>JACKNG010000013.1 GCA_024235015.1 Gammaproteobacteria bacterium | reverse complement strand
CGCGGCGAGCCCTACCTGGTCGAAACGCTGCCGCTGGCCGACCGCGCCGGCACCGTGGCCGGGGCCGTGCTGACCCTGCACGCGCCGCAGCGTATCGGTCGACGGCTGTCGGCCCTGCAGAACTTCGATGCGGGTGGCTTCGAGGCGGTGCTCGGCCGCTCGCCCGAAATTCAGGCGGTGCGGCGTCGGGCGGCCCGCATGGCGCAGGTCGACGCGCCGCTCTTGATTACCGGCGAGACCGGAACGGGCAAGGAACTGCTGGCCCATGCCTGCCATACCGGCAGCCGACGGCGGGGGCTGCCGTTCTTCGCGCTGAACTGCGCCGCGATGCCCGAGAGTCTGGCCGAGAGCGAGTTGTTCGGCTATGCCCCCGGGGCCTTCAGCGGCGGCCTCAAGGGGGGCAAGCCCGGCCTGCTGGAGATGGCCGACGGCGGCACCGTGTTTCTCGACGAGGTCGGCGAGATGTCTCCCTACCTGCAGGCCAAGCTGCTGCGCTTCCTGAACGACGGCAGCTTCCGCCGGGTCGGCGGCGAGCGGGAGCAGCGGGTGGACGTGCGGGTCATCAGTGCGACCCACCGCGCGCTCGAACTGATGGTGGCCGACGGCACCTTCCGCCAGGATCTGCTGTTCCGGCTCAACGTGCTCGGCCTGCACGTGCCACCGCTGCGGGAGCGGCGCGCCGACATCGCCGCGCTCGCCGACCATTTCCTGGAGCGCGCCTGCACCCAGACCGGCCGCGGCAAGGTGCGCCTGTCGGCGGCCGCGAGATCGGCGTTGCAGGCCAATCCGTGGCCCGGCAACGTGCGGCAACTGCAGAACGTGATCTTCCGCGCCGTCACAATGAGCGAGCGCGGCGTGCTCGACCCCGAGGATCTCGAACTTGCGGGCGACCCGGCCGTCGACGAGGTCGACCCGCTCGATGACGTCGACACCCTGAGCGCGGCGGTCGCGCGCTTCGAGTCTGCCCTGCTGCGTCGGCTCTATCCTGCCTTCCCGTCGTCGCGACAGCTTGCCGTGCGACTCGGCGCTTCGCACTCGGCGATCGCTGCGCGCCTGCGTCGCTACGGCATCGGCGGCCGCTAGCCGACGGCACGTGGCCGTCGGCGTGACGGGCCGCACATCCGGCCCTCGCTGCCGGGCACCTGTCGCCCCGAAGCGGGCCGCGGGGGCGCGTTTGGGGCTATCATTTCGCGTTTTTCCTCGCCTACAGGACGTCTGCCGTGCAAATCGTGTGCCTCGACCTCGAAGGGGTCCTCGTTCCGGAGATCTGGATCGAATTCGCCAACAAGACCGGCATCGACGAGCTGCGCCGGACCACCCGCGACGAACCCGACTACGACAGGCTGATGCGCTATCGGCTCGACATCCTGGCCAAGCATCGGCACGGTCTCGCCGACATCCAGCAGGTGATCGGAAGCCTGTCGCCGATGCCCGGCGCGCGCGACTTCCTCGACGGGCTGCGCGAGCACTACCAGGTGGTGATCCTGTCTGACACCTTCTACGAGTTCGCCAAGCCCTTGATGCGGCAACTCGGCTGGCCGACCCTGTTCTGCCACAGCCTCGAGGCCGACGCCGAAGGCGTGGTCGTCGATTACCACCTGCGCATGCCCGATCAAAAGCGCGAGGCGGTACGGCGCTTCAAGGAACTGAACTTCCAGGTGGTTGCCGCCGGCGACTCCTACAATGACACGGCGATGCTCGGCGAGGCCCATGGCGGCATCCTGTTCCGCCCGCCCGAGAACGTCGTCCG
>JACKNG010000012.1 GCA_024235015.1 Gammaproteobacteria bacterium | reverse complement strand
GCTGAAGTACAACCTCGATGCACTCGCCATCGGCTGCCAGCTCGCCGACGAGGCCGACCTGCCGGCCGGCAGTGGCATGTACGACGTCGAGCAGTCGGGCGAAAACCGCCAGCACATGCTGATCACCGGCAACGAGGCGGTCGCGTTCGGCTTCCTCGTCGGCGGCGGGCGCTTCTTCGCCGGCTATCCCATCACGCCCTCGACCGACATCATGGAATGGCTGGTCAAGTGGATGCCGAAATACGGTGGCGTGGTGCGCCAGGCCGAAGACGAACTGTCAGCGATCAACATGGCGATCGGTGCCGCACTGACCGGTACCCGCACCATGATCGCGACCTGCGGGCCGGGCCTGTCGCTGATGCAGGAAGGCATCGGCCAGCTCGGCATGGCCGAGATCCCGTTGGTCGTCGTCGACGCCCAGCGCGGCGGCCCCAGCACCGGCCTGCCGACCAAGCCCGAGCAGAGCGACGTCAACCTGATGGTCTACGGCGGCCACGGCGACTTCCCGCGCGTGGTCCTCGCGCCCGGTACACCCGAGGAGTGCTTCCACCTCACCATCGACGCCTGCAACCTGGCCGAGAAGTACCAGCTGCCGGTGTTCATGGCGCTCGACCAGGGCCTGGCGCAGAACCTCGCCACCGTCGATCCCTTCGATCTCGACGCCGTGGTGGTCGATCGCGGCAAGCGCGTCGACGCCGCGGCGCTGGCCGGCATGGAGGTCTACAAGCGCTACGCCTTCAGCGACGACGGCGTCTCGCCGTTCGCCGCTCCGGGTACGCCCAACGGCATGACACTGGTCACCGGCAACGAGCACGACGAATGGGGTCTCGTCTCCACCGACCCGGTCAACCGCGTGAAGATGGTCGACAAGCGCCAGAAGAAGCTCGAGACGATGAAGGCCGACCTGCCGCGCGCGGTCGAGCATGGCGTCGACACCCTCGACCTCGGCTTCATCGGCGTCGGCATGACCTACGGTGTCATCCTCGAGGCCATCGACATCCTCGCCGGGCAGGGCATCCACGCCCAGTACCACCAGCCGCGCACGCTCTATCCGCTGCTGGAAGAGACGGCGGCATTCACGCGCCGTTGCAAGCGCGTCTACGTGGTCGAATACAGCGCCACCGCGCAGCTCGCCAAGCTGCTCGTCGCGCAGGGTGCCGAAGAGGCCCACCTGCACCCGTTCCTCAAGTATGACGGCACCCCGATGCGCGCCGATGAACTGGTGCAGCGGGTGATGTCGGATCTCGGAATTTCGCTCAAGGAGGTCGACGTCGCATGACCAAGACATTCACCCCCGCCCGTCCCATCTGGTGCGCCGGATGCGGTGACTTCGGCGTGCTGCAGGCGCTGACCAACGCGCTCGACGAACTCGGCGTGCCGGCACACCAGCGCCTGGTCGTCGCCGGCATCGGCTGCTCGGGCTCGCTGCAGAACAACCTGCCGTGCTACGGCTACCACACCCTGCACGGCCGCGTATTGCCCACCGCCACCGGCGCCAAGCTCGCCAACCCGGAGCTGACCGTGATCGGGGTCGGCGGTGACGGCGATGGGTATGCCATCGGCGGCGGTCACCTGGTGCACGCGCTCAAGCGCAACCCCGGGGTCACCTACATCGTGATGAACAACGGCACCTACGGCCTGACCAAGGGCCAGCCCTCGCCGACCAGCCCGGCCGGCTACGGCGACAACATCGAGGAGGACCTCGATCCGATCATGATGGGGCTCGCGATCCCGGGCTCGACCTTCCTCGCGCGCGCCTATTCCGGCCAGCCGGCACAACTGCTGCGCCTGACCACCGCGGCCCTGCAACACACGGCGAGCGGCCAGGGCATGGCCTTCCTCGAAGTGCTGTCGCCCTGCGTGACCTACAACGACACCTACCGCGACTGGCGCACCCAGGTCTACGACCTCGACGCCGAGGACGGCTACGACCCCGGCGACCGCGCCCAGGCCTTCGTGCGCATGAGCGCACTGCGCGCCGAGGGGCGTTTGCCCATCGGCATGGTGTTCCGCGGCCAGCGCCCCGCGCTCGAGCAGGACGCGCTCAACCACGAGCTGCCGCCACCGGCGCTGCAGGACGTGTGCGCGGCCCAGGTCCGCAGCGGTTACGGCGCCGCCCTGCAATCGTTCATGCGCTGAGACGCAGCACGCAAAGACTTCCTCCCACACTGCCATCCCGCGCTCGCCAGGCGCGGACAACACGATGGCATAGGAACCTTGAGGGGCCGGAGTGCCCCTTTTTCTTTGCCCGGCCGAACGTCGCCCGGGCGTCCCGGCAGGGCGCAGGGCGTGGGCGAGCGTGGTGCGGGCACCATCGGTTACGATGCGGGCGGCCACGGCGGCAACGCGCAGGCGCGGCCCGCGTGACGACGAGCAACACCGAAGAAGAGGGGACCATGAGCAAAGACCTGTTTGATTTGAGCGGCAAGGTGGCGTTGATCACGGGCGGCAGCCGCGGCCTGGGACGACAGATGGCGCTGGCCTTTGCCGAGCGCGGCGCCGACGTCGCCATCGTCAGCCGCAAGCTGGACAAGTGCGAGGAGGTGGCACGCGAAGTCGAGGCGCTGGGCCGGCGCGCCCTGCCTTACGCCTGCCACCTCGGCCGCTGGGCCGATCTCGAACCGATGGTCGAGGCCGTCTACGACCATTTCGGCCGGGTCGACATCCTGGTCAACAACGCCGGCATGTCGCCGCTCTATCCCTCGCTCGACCAGGTCACCGAGGAGTTGTTCGACAAGGTCGTCGCCCTGAACCTGAAAGCACCGTTCCGCCTCATGGCCCTGGTCGGCAAGCGCATGATGGAGGGCGAGGGCGGCAACGTCATCAACATCTCCAGCACCGCTGCGATGACGCCGAGCCCGGGCTCGCAGCCCTACGGTGCGGCCAAGGCCGGTCTCAACATGATCACCGGTGCCTTCGCCCATGCCTACGGGCCCAAGGTGCGGGTCAACTGCATCATGTGCGGGCCCTTCCTGACCGACATCTCCAAGGCCTGGGACATGGATGCCTTCGCCAAACGGGCCGAACGCATGGCGCTCAGGCGCGGCGGCGAGCCGGAGGAGATCGTCGGCGCAGCACTCTATTTCGCCAGCGCGGCGTCGAGTTTCGCCACCGGCGCCGTACTCGCCGTCGATGGCGGCTGGCTGGGCAGCGAGGACTGACCGGCAACGGGGAAAAATCACCCTGATTTCCGCGGCTTGAGCGTCCGCGCGCGGGCCGCGGGCGCTAAAGATCGGGCTCGCGTGGCCGCTGCACCCGGTGATTGACCGGAACCGTCGCGGCATGCGCTCCAATTCCTCCTACCTTCGTGTCCTGGCCTTCGGCGGCCTTTGCGTCGTTGCCGCGGGACTGGCCTACGTGCTGCCCTCAGCGGCGGGCGGCGGCGCGGCGTGCCTGCTGCCACTGGCCGTGCTCGCCATCGGCGGCGGGGTGCTGCTGCTCGCCGGGCTGCGCACGCAGCAACGCATGCGCCGCCTGCTCGAGCAGGCCTGGACGCGCGACGACCTGGTGCCCGGGGTGGCGCCGCCGGCCGCGGGCGACGCGCTCACCGATTCGTTCGCCGCCTTCCTCACCGCGATCGAGCGGCGGGTCGGCGACCTCGCCGACGCCCAGCTCGACGGCTTCGCCCACAACCGCCTGGTGGCCTACCAGAAGCGCTGCGCCGAGGCCGCCCTGGAGACGCTCCCCGACGGCGTGCTGATCATGGACGAGAGCGGCGTGGCGACCTATGCCAACGGCCGCATCGAGGCCCTCATCGGCGTGGCCGCGGAGGCCATCGTCGGGCGCAAGCCGCACGAGTGGTGCGAGCGCCCGGAAATCGTGACCCTGCTCAGCCGCTACTATTCCAACGTGACCCGCCTGCGTCGCGGCGACAAGCTCGAACTCACCTTCGAGGGCGACAATGTCCGTCGCGTCGCGGTGTGGGCGCGCCCGCTGGAGGCCAAGCGGGCGGCGGGTTCGACCATGGTCGTGCTGCGCGATGTCAGCAGCGAGGCCCTGGCGCGCAAGTCGCGCGACGATTTCGTCGGCCACGTCGCCCACGAGCTGAAATCGCCGCTCAACGTCATCCGCATGCACACCGAGCTGATCGCCGACGTCGAGGACGGGCTCGGCGCCGAGGCGGTCAACTCGCTCAACGTCATCGAGGACGAGGTCGATCGCCTGGCCAACCTGGTCAACGACCTGCTCAGCCTGACCCGCCTGGAGTCGGGTGCGCTCGAGATCGACCGCCAGCGCGTCAAGCTGACCGCCATGCTGGAGGACGCCTTCGAGACCGTGCGTCGCGCCGCCGCCGCGCAGGGCCTGACCACCAGCCTCGACGTCAGCCCGCGCCTCGGCGTCGTCGCCCTCGACAAGGACCTGTTCCGCATTGCGCTGAACAACCTGCTGGCCAACGCGGTGAAATACAACAAGCCGGGCGGCAACGTCACCCTGCGCGCGGAGGAGACCGACGACGCCCTGCTCATCCAGGTCATCGACAGCGGGCTCGGCATCGCCGCTGCCGACCGCGCCCGCATCTTCGAGAAGTTCTACCGCGCCGAGGACGAGCAGGCCGCGGCGCGCGGCGGCCATGGCCTCGGACTCGCCCTCGCACGCGAGATCGTCGCCCTGCACAACGGCCGCCTGCAGGTCGAGTCCGAACCCGGCGAGGGCAGTACCTTCACCATCGAGCTGCGCAAGTCCGCGCACCTGCTGCAGGAGGCCGTATGAGCGGAGCCCGTGTCCTGATCGTCGACGACGAGGCCTACGTCACCCACGTGCTCAACCAGTTCCTGGCGCGCGCCGGGTACACGGTCAAGACCGCCAGTAACGGCGCCCAGGCCCTGGCCCTGCTCGAGACCTTCGACGCCGACGCCCTCATCACCGACGTGCAGATGCCGCGGCTGGGTGGGCGCGAGCTGGTCGGCGAAGTGGCGACCCGCTTCCCGCGCGCGGATCGCCTCGTGCTGGTCATGACTTCGCGTACCGATCGCGAGCTGCGCGCCTGGGCGTGCAGCGTGGAGAACGCGGATTTCCTCGAGAAACCGGTCAGTCCGCGGCGCGTGGTCGCGCGCCTGGCCGAACACTTCGCGCCGCAGGAGGCGGTCAACGAATGAACCGCGACAGCCTGCGCGATTTCGACCTGCTGCCCTACGCCGACTTGCTCGGGAGCGTCTGTGGCGCCGGCGCGGAACTGCGCTTCGAAACCCTGGAGGGTGAGCTGCTGGCGAGCTCGGTGGCGGTCGCGACGCCCGTCGACGCGACCCTGGTCGATCTCGGCGAGGCTCTCGCCGATGGCGTCAGTCACTGGTCCGACGGGGCTGATCGCGCCGCCCTGCGCACGTGCGTGAGCCATGGCGCGGCCGCCGAGCCGCTGTGGCTGAGCCTGCTGTTGCCGCCCGCCCGACCCGCCGACGACCACCTCGCCGAGGTGTTTCGGCGCGTGGCAGCACTGGTCGAGAGCGACCTCGGCAAGAGTGAAGTGCTCGAAGGCATGTCGCAGGAACTGGCGACCCGTTACGAGGAACTCAATTTCGTCTACGAACTCGATCACCGCCAGATCGGCAACCCGGCGCGCGTGCGCGATGCGCTGCACGAACTCGCCGAGACCACCCGCGCCCACCTCGATCTCGACCTCGTCCTGTTCTACGTGCCGGACCAGGACACCTGTCTCGATGCACGCACGGCGCTCATCGAACTCGACGAGGACGAAGCCCGCCTGGTCGCGCGGGCCATGCTCGATTACCTGAACACCGATCCGACCACGCTGGTCCTCAACCGCGATGACGTCATCGACTGGCTGCAGTCCGACATCGCGGCCGACTACAAGCTGTGTGCCACCCCCATTCGTATCGAAGGGCAGCGCACCGTCGGCCTGCTGTTGTTCGCGCGGCCGCTGGCGCGTCCGCATTTCACCAACAGCGACCGTCGCATGTGCGAAGTCGTCGCGACCGAGGTGGCCAAGCTGCTCCAGCACAGCCGCGATCACCTGACCGGTGCGCTCAACCGCCGCGGCATCGAGGCCCTGATCGATGATTGCATCGGTACCGCCGCGGAGGACGCAGCGGTGCGCGCCCTGCTGGTCCTCGACATCGACAATTTCCAGGTGCTCAACAACCAGGTCGGCATGAGCACGGCCGACGATCTCCTGCGCCACGTCGCCCAGATCCTGCCGCGCCTCGACGCCGAGACCTCGCCGCGGGTCGGTCGCCTCGGCGCCGACGAGTTCGCCCTGGTCGTGGAGTTGCCGACGCGCGCGGCAGTGGAGGCGTTCGGGGCGCGGATCTGCCAGACCATGCGCCAGCTCGGTTTCTTCCACCAGGGCCAGGCGCTCGAGATCGGGGTCAGCATCGGCGGCAGCCTGATCGATGCCGAGACCGCGGATTCGGAAGCGGTGTTCACCATCGCCGACATCGCGTTGCGCGAAGCCAAGTCCCTGGGCGGTGGCGTCGCGGTGGTGCATGGCGCCGGCGACGCTGCGATCAACGAACAGCGCGAGCAGCTCGACGTCGTCGGCCTGCTGCGCCGCGCGCTCAAGGGCGCGGGCCTGGAGCTGTTCGCCCAGGCCATCGTGCCGGCGGGCGACGCGGGCGACGAGGTGCCGTACATGGAAGTCCTGGTGCGCCTGCGTGCCGGTGACGGCACCTTGGTGTCGCCCGGAGTCTTCATCCCCGTGGCCGAAGCCTACCGCCTGATGCCGGAACTCGATCGCTGGATCATCGAGCACACCATCGCGGCCCTCGGTGCTCATTTCGGTCGGGGTGGGCGAGCGCTGCGCGCGGCGGTCAACGTGTCCGGCCAGTCGATGGGCATGGCCGGGCTCGCCGACAACATCCTCGGCTGGCTGGCCCACTACGGCGTGCCGGCCACGGCGCTGTGCGTGGAGGTGACCGAAACGGCCGCGGTCGCCAACCTGACCCATGGTTTCGAGATGCTGGCACGCCTGCGCGAGGCCGGTTGCCGCATTGCGCTCGACGATTTCGGCAGCGGCATGAGCTCCTTCGGCTACCTGCGCAGCCTGCCCGTGGACGTGGTCAAGATCGACGGCAGCTTCGTCAAGCGCATGACCTCGAGCACCTTCGATCGCACCTTCGTCGACGTCATCAACCGTCTCGCCCACGCGCTGGGCTTGAAGACGGTGGCCGAGTTCGTCGAAGACCAGGCGACGCGGGCGATGCTGCGCGACCTGCGGGTCGACTACCTGCAGGGCTACCTGTTCGACAAGCCAGGGCCGCTGGCGGTCAAGATCGCCGGGCTTGCCGCCGACCCCACGGAGCTCGCGCGTGCCGGCTGAGCTGCTGCGTGACCGCATCGGTACCACGATGCGGCTGGCGCCCGGCCCGGGCTTCAACGAGCCCGCCGCGCTCGACGAGTTCCTGCACGGTATCGACCAGTGCGTGGCGGCCAAGGACCTGTGGGTGGCCGTCGATCTCGAACTGGTCACCCACCTCGGCAGTGCCGCGCTGGAGGCGCTGGTCGACGCCCACCACCTGCTGGCCTCGCGCGGTGGTTCGCTCAGCCTGCTCAACGTCAATGCGCTGAATTCCGACATCCTGCACCTGACCGGCATCGACGAATACGTCGAGTTCATCAGCGCGGCTTTCGAGGAACCGCCGCGACGGCCGTCGCGGGCCGGTGCGCGCCTCGGCGACCTGCTGGTCGAACAGGGGCTGCTCGACGAGGCGCGGGTCGGCGAAGCGGTGCGCCTGCAGGGCGAGACCGGCAAGAAGATGGGCCGCATCCTGGTCGAGAAGGGCTGGGTCAGCGAACCCGACCTGCTGCGGGTGCTGGCCCTGCAGCTCGGCGTGCCCTATGCCCGCCTGCGCCCCGGTCTCTACGACCCGGAAGTGGTCGCCACGCTCGACCGCGCGACCTGCCTGCGCCTGACGGTATTGCCGCTGTTCAAGGTCCACGACACCCTGACCCTGGCGACGATGGACCCGCAGGCCGTGCCGGTCATCGACGAGGTCGAGGAGCGCAGCGGTTGCTACGTGCGCCCGGTGCTGGTGGCCTCGAGCGAGATCCGCGAGGTGATCGACCACGCCCTGCAGGGCGGGGTGGCGGTCAACGACCTGCTCGGCAACTTCGAGGAGGATTTCGAACTCGTCGACAACGCGCTGCCGGACAACCTCGCCGTGATCGACGAGATGGCCGCCGGCAGCCCCGTCATCAACCTGGTCAACGCGGTCATCCAGCGCGCCATCCGCGACGGCGCCAGCGATGTCCACATCGAACCCTCGCGCAGCCGCTCGCGCGTGCGCTTCCGCATCGACGGCATGCTCTACGAGGGTATGGCCTCGCCGATCGAAGTGCACGCCGCGGTGGTCTCGCGGCTCAAGGTCATGGCCAACCTCGACATCACCGAGCGCCGCCTGCCGCAGGACGGCCGCATCCAGGTCGCCACCGGCGGGCGCGTGGTCGACCTGCGTTTCAGCTCGCTGCCGGGGATCTTCGGCGAGAAGGTCGTGCTGCGCGTGCTCGATCGCAACAGCGGCATCGTCCATCTCGACAAGCTCGGCATGGCAGCCGGCAACCTCGACCTGTTCCGTGGCCTGCTCGCGCGCAGTCACGGCCTGCTGCCGGTCACCGGGCCGACCGGCAGTGGCAAGACCACCACGCTGTACGCGGCGGTGGAGTATCTCAATTCGAGCGAGAAGAGCCTGGTGACCATCGAGGACCCGGTCGAGTACCAGCTCGACACGGTCAACCAGAACCAGGTCAACGACGCCACCCAGCTCAGTTTCGCGCGCCTGTTGCGCCACGTCCTGCGCCAGGACCCGGACGTCATCATGGTCGGCGAGATCCGCGACCGCGAGACTGCCCAGATTGCCGTGCAGGCGGCTCTGACCGGTCACCTGGTGCTGTCCACCCTGCACACCAACGACGCCATCAGCGCCATTACCCGCCTGGTCGACATGGGGGTCGAGCCCTACCTGTTGTCCTCCGCGCTGATCGGCGTGGTCGGCCAGCGCCTGGTGCGCACCGTCTGCGAGCACTGCCGCACGACCTTCGTCGCCCCGCCGGAACTGGTCGAGCGCTGCGGTGCGGAGGCCGGCACGCGCCTGCGCCTGGCGCGTGGGCGCGGCTGCGGCCAGTGCTACGACTCCGGCTACAGGGGCCGCCTCGGCATCCACGAGATCGTCGAGGCCACCGGCGAACTGCAATCCCTGATGGTCACGGCGCCGAGCCGCGACGATTTGAGTGACTACATCGCCCGGCACCACGTACCGACCCTGCTCGACGATGGCCTGCTGCGTGTGCGCGAGGGCCAGACCACGCTGGAGGAGGTCGGCCGCGTGCTCGGGCACGTCGGCTGAGCGGTATGGCGATCGAACTCGGCAACGTCGGCGTTGCCCACGCGACGCCGGCCGTCGCGGCGCCGGCGGTCGCCCGGGGCGGGCGGCGTATCGGCGGCGGCAACCGCCGCGCGCGGCGACGCTTCTTTACCGAGCAGCTCGCCTTGCTGCTGGATACCGGCATGGCCCTGTTACCGGCGCTGGAGAGCCTGCGTGCGCAGACCGGCGACGGCGACCTGCGCGACGTGCTCAATGGCCTGGCCACCGAGATCAACGAGGGCGCGACCTTCGCCGCCGCGCTCGAGTGTTACCCGGCGCTGTTCGACGGCACCTACGTGGCGCTGGTCGCGGCCGCAGAGCAGGGCGGCTACCTGCAGCGTGCGCTCGGCCACTTGCTGGCCGTCGACGAGCAGAACGACGAACTGGTCAGCCAGCTCAAGTCGGCGTTCTCCTACCCGCTGTTCCTGGTCGTGTTCTCGATCGCGGTGGTGATCTTCGTCCTCACCGTGGTGTTCCCGCGCTTCGGCGACCTCTTCGCCGGTATCGCCGACGAGCTGCCAATGACCACGCGGGTGCTGATGTGGTCGAGCGACGTGCTGCTGGCCCAGTCGTGGTGGCTTGCGCCCGTGTGCCTGGGCGCCCTGGTCGCGGTCGTGCGCTGGGCGGGCAGCCCGGCCGGCGCCGCCCGCCTGCACGACTGGGCCGGCGAAGCCGTCGGCCTGCGCCTGATCATGGTGCGCTTCTACCTGGTCCAGACCCTGCGTACGCTGTCGCTCTCGCTCGGCAACGGCGTCACTCTGCTCGATGCGCTCGGGGCCTGCCGGGAGGTGACCCCCAACCGGCGCTTCCGCGCCTTCATCGAGGACGTCCGCACCAGCGTGCAGGCCGGCCAGGGCATGTCGCCGGTGTTCCAACGCGCCGCCTTCCTGCCTGAACTGACCCGCCAGATGATCGTCACCGGCGAGGAGACCGGCGACCTGGCGCTGGTCAGCGCGCGGCTCGCCGATCATTACCAGCGCGAACTCAAGCGCACCCTGGTCACCCTGAGCAAGGTGGTCGAGCCAGCCATGCTGCTGATCATGGGCGGGGTGGTGGGGCTCATCGTGAGCTCACTGATCCTGCCCATCTTCAAGCTCGCCCACGGCATGCACTGACCCGCGCGAACGGCGGAGCAGATGGAGAGCGCGGTGGCGAGGGAGTCGACACGCAACACCGGCGCTTCCTTCCACGGTCGTTTTTTCCGCCTGCTAAAGATCCGTCGCAGCCACCCGCTACAGGGTGTGAACTCTCGGCGCAACTCAGTATGGGTACCGCAGCAATGGAACATTCACGCAACACGGGCATGGAAAAGGGTTTCACCCTGGTCGAACTGCTCATCGTCGTCATCATCCTGGCCATCCTGGCCGCGATCGTGGTGCCCCAGTTCTCGGCCACGACCGATGACGCCAAGTTGTCCTCGCTCGACGCCAACCTCGCCAACATGCGTGGCGCCGTCGATCTCTACTATCAACAGCACGGTGCTTACCCTGGTGCGGCGACTTCGATCGGCACGGCCTGCGCGGCCGGCCCGAGCGGGGCCACGGGTACCGGTGCGGCGGCTTCTGCCCAGGCGTTCCTCGACCAGCTGTCGAAGTACACCAACGCCGCCGGCGAGTCCTGCACCAAGTCGGACGCGAACTTCAAGTACGGCCCCTATCTCAAGAAGGCGGCACTGCCGGCCAACCCCATGACCGCGGTGGCGACGCTCTCGATGTCGACCGCGGGCGCGCTCGGCATGACCTCGGCGTCGACCAACGGTGGTTGGAAGTTCGACACCAAGACCGGCCAGTTCATCGCCGACCACACGGACTACGACGACCGCTGACGCACGTCGCCCAGACCGGATGCCGCTGCGGTTGCTGATCGCGGCGGCCCCGACCCGGAACCCCGGAGAACCGCGACCATGATGCAGCATCGGGTTCGCGGTTACCTGCTGGTGGAGATGGTGCTCGCCATCGCCATCCTCGTCATCCTCGCCGCCATCGCCCAGCCGGATGTCCGGCCGATCGACGAGGTCCAGGCCCACGCCGCCGCCGATCGCCTCGCCACCCTCTTGCGCGACGCGCGGGCAATGGCGTTGCGCAGCGGGGCCGTGCACGGGGTCGAGATCGATCTCGTGGCCAACACCGCACGCGTGTTCAGCACGGATATCACGGCCAGCCCGCTCGACCTCTCGGCCACCGCCATCGACCCCGTGACCAAGGCCGACTACATCGTGCGCCCGGGGCGGGGTGGCCTGGCCGCGCGCGCCGACCTCGTCGCCACCGGCAAGCCGTTCACCTACGTAAGTACCGGCGGCAAGGACGCCGTCCTGTTCGATGCCCAGGGCCTGCCGTTCTGGTACAAGCCGCAGACCGCGACCCGTTATTTCCTTTCCGCCTGCGACCTCGGCGTGGTCATCGGCGCGAGCCGCTTCACGGTCGCGGTCGATGCGCTGACCGGGCGGGTGACGCTGCAATGAAGACCTGCACGGCGGCGCAGGGTTTCGGTTACGTCGAACTGCTCACCGCCATCGTGGTGCTGGCCGTGTGCCTGGCGCCGGCACTGGAAGCGTTGGGGCAGGGGGGGCGCCTGGCCGCGCTGGCGGGGGACGAAATGGCCGCCCGCCTGCGCCTCGGGTCCTGCATGGAAGAGACCTTGGCCCGGCCCTACAGCACGCTCGCGGCCCATGTCACCGCGCCGGGGGTGGCCGGCGGCTTGTCAGACGCCCCCGATGCCGCGCCGCGCTGCCTGGTCTACGTGCAGGCCTGGGACGGCGACGACGCCGACGCTGATGGCGACGGCAGCACCGGGGCCGACCCCGACCTGCTCGCGGTGCGCGTGGCCATCGACGCCACCCCGCTCGCCACGTCCTCGCTGGTCGCGCCTTGAGCACCGCCGCCATGCGCTGCCAGGCCGGTTACAGTTTCGTCGAGATCCTGGTCACCGCCGCCCTGGCCGCCATCGTACTGGCCGGGCTCAGCGGGGTGAGCACGACCTTGGCGCGCAGTCGCACGGTCCACCAGGCCACCGCCGAGCGGCTCGAGCAGGCGCAATTCGCGCTGGCCGACATGACCGGGGCGCTGCGCCGATCTTCGCGCCTGGTGCTGCCGCTCGCCGACGATCCGGCCACCGCCTGGGCCGAGAATCCGCGCCAGGAAACCGTCGGCGCCGGCGATCCCGGGGCGGTACTCGCCTTCGCCCTCGACGCCAGCGTCGATCGCAACGGCGACGGCTATGCCGATGCCGACAACGACCACGACGGCCGCGTCGACGAGGACTGGCCGGCGGACATGAACGACGACGGCGTAAACGGCATCGGCGGCATCGACGACAACGGCAACGGCAGCGCCGACCTGCCCAAGCCCGCGGTTCCCGACGACGACGAAAGCGGCGGCAACGGCTCACCGCACCAGGACGAGGACCCCCTCGACGGCCTCGACAACGACGGCGACGGCAGCATCGACGAGGATCCCGGCGCCGACATGAACGGCGACGGCGCCCCCGGTATCGCCGGCATCGACGACGACGGCGACGGCGCCACCGACGAGGGCAGCGTCGACGACGACGACGAGGATGGCCTGGTCGACGAGGACTGGCTCGACACCGTGGTCTACTTCCTCGCTGGCAGCACCTTGATGAAGCGGGTGCCGGTGCCCTGGGACACCGACGGTGACAGCAGCGTGACCGGCGCCGACTACGTCGAAACGGCCATTGCCGAAGACGTCGAGTATTTCGCCGTCGAGCGCCGGGTGGTACCGGGTGCACGTTACGACAGCGTGACGGTGACCCTGCGCTATGTCGCCAGCGCCGAACTCGACGCGCTCGAGGTCAGCGCCACGGCGCGGGTCGGGGCAGGGCAGTGAGCGTGTCACGGCCGGCGCGCGCCGGCGGGGTCGTGCTGCTGCCGGTGGTGATGCTGCTGCTACTGGTTGCCGTGGTGGCGGTACTGCTCAATCTCGAACAGGCCGCCGAAGTTCGTCGCATCGATGCCGGGCGCGCTGCGCAGGCTGCCGACTACGCACTCGAAGCGGCGCTCGCGCACGGGCGCTGGAGCCTCACGGCGCAGGACACTTGCAGTGCTTACGGTATCGGCGCGACGAGCTTCGGCGACTACACCTACAGCGTCGCCTTCAGCCCGGACAACGGCTCGCCGGTGACCATGACCGCCACGGTGACCGGCACCGACGGCAGCGCGCGTGCGCGCGTGGTCAGCGGGGTGCTCGCCTATGGCGGTGATACACATGGCCTCACACTGCAGGGCGAGACGGTGTTCCGCGACACCCTGCTCGACGGGGACAAGCCGGGCGAGAACCACGGCGCGGCGACCCGCCTGCAGGCGAGCGACGCGCGCCACGTGCTCGTCGCGACGGCACTCGACGACCTGCCCGACGACGCCACCATCGTCACCGCCAGCCTCGAGCTCTACGCGACCAATGGCAGCGGCACGGTGACGGCACGCCCGCTGACCGAGGCCTGGGTCGAGGGCAGCTGCACGGACGGCAGCTGCTCGCCGGCCGATGGCGCGACCTGGGCGAGCCGCGATGGCAGCACCGCCTGGTCGAGCGCCGGCGGCACTGTCGACGACGGCAGCGCGGTGACGGCGACCGTGGCGGCGGGCAGCTGGGTCAGCCTCGACGTCACCGCGTGGGTACGCGAGTGGCGGGACGGAATGCGTGCCAACCACGGTATCCGCCTGGACGGGCCGGCGTCGGGATCGACCCCCGAGTTCGCCAGCAGCGAAGACAGCGACAGCACGCGGCGGCCGCGCCTGGTGCTGGCATATCGCTGCGCCTGCGGCGTCGACTGCGTGCCGGTCACGGCAGCCCCCCAGTGCAGCGCCGATTTCGTGCCCGATCTCGAGATCGGGCGGGTCAGCGCGGCAACGCTCGGCGTAAGCGGGCTGATGGCCGTGGAATCGGTACCCGAGGAGGCCACGGTCCTGGGCGTCGACGTGCCCGCGGGGGGTGGCGTGGTGGCGCTGGACTGGACCGCCGGGGCATTGGTACTGGCCGCCCCCGACGGCACGGTCCTGGCCACGCACGCGGCCGCTGCCAGCCAGCCGCGCGGCGTCGCCTACATCGCCAGCGGCGCGCAGGCCGGCAAGCTCGCCGTGTCCTACTACAGCGCCAAGCGCGTGCATCTCCATGGCGCCGACGGCGCCTCGACCGGGTCTTTCAACACCGGCGCCTATACCAGCGCGCCGGAAGGCCTGGCCTTCGTCGATGGCAGCGCCTCCGGCACCTGGGACGGCACCCTGGCCATCGCCACCCGGGTGAACAAGAACGGACAGGTCGCGCCGGCCGTGCACCTGGTCGACGTCGACGGCAGCCTGCGTCACAGCATCGACCTCGCGGCGTTCACGACCTGGCCCAACGGCGTCGCCCACCTGCCGGGAACCGACAAGCTGCTGGTCAGCGATCGCTACGCCGGGAACTTCATCGTCGATTTCGACGGCAACCTGTTGTCGAGCTACGACACGGCGGCGTTCGCGCTCAGTGACAACGCCGAGAGCGCCATCGACGGAACGAGCTGCGCGCACCTCGTCACGGCCTGGGGCTCGCAGGCCTACGCCGTGTTGACCGACAGCGACCATGAACTGGTCGCCCACTGGCGCCTCGACGAGGACAGCGGCAGCGTGGCAGCCGACAACGTCGGCGGCCACGACGGCAGCGTGGCAGTACCGCACTGGATTGCCGGGCAGGACGGCAATGCGCTCGCGTTCACGGGCCGTGACGTGCAGGTGGCGGATGCCGCAGGTCTCGATCTCGACGGTGATTTCGCCCTGGCGCTGTGGTTCCGCTACGACGGCGCCAATGGCGCGCTGTTGTCCAAAGGCAAGGATGCCGGGGCTCTCAACTACCACCTCGAACTGCGCAACGGTGCACTGCTGTTCGCCCTGCAGGCCGGCACGCTGCGTGAAGTCACCCTGGGCAACGGTTTCGTGGCGGGCGACTGGCATCATGTCGTCGTCGTCGTCGAGGCGAGCGGCGGCCGCCTCAGGGGGTACGTAGACGGTACCCTGGTGGCCAACGCCGGGCTCACCGGCACACCGGCGACGAATGCGCGTGATCTCTTTTTCGGCTCCAGCGAGTACGAAGGCGATGCGTGGACGGGGGCGCTCGACGACGTGCGCCTGTATGGCCGGGCCCTGCCGGAGGAAACCATCGCCGCCATCTACGCCGACGCCCTGGCTGCCGCGCCCGCCGGGGCCTGCAGCGGCAGCTTCGCCGACGACTTCACCAGCGGTGGCTACGGCGGTTCGCGCGGCGACCTGGCCTGGGACGGCGACTGGCTGGAGTGGAACGAGAACGACGGCCCGGTCTTCGGCGACGAGGCCATCGTCGCGCAGAACGGTTCGAACTGGCTCAGGGTGCGTGACAATGATGGCGGTGGGGAAGGGGCCGGGCGGGTCTTCGATGCCACCGGCCATAGCCATGCCCGGCTCACCGTGCGCTACCGCCGCGTGGGCCTCGACGACACCGGCGATTACGTCGCCGTCTACGTCGGCGATCCCGCGAGCATGACCGGCAACGAGGTCGCCCGTATCGCCGGCCCGGGGACGGATTCGACGACGCAGACCCTCACCGTCGACGTCTCGGCCTGGGCCAATCGTCGCTCGGGCTTGCTGTTCCTCGGGTCCGTCAACCTGGGCGCCTACGACGAAGTCCTGATCGACGGCGTTTCGATCGACGTATCCGGCTGTCCTTAAAGGATCAATCCCGCCGCGCCGCTACCAGCCCCAAGGAGGGCCATCAATTGTTTCTGAACCGCCTCAAGGCCTTGTTGGCCGACGCCTGGTCGGCAACCGATTTCGACGATCCGCAGGTCGCCGACTATGCGCGCGAGCGACTGCTGGGCGAAACGCGTACGGGTCTTGCGGCAATGAGCCTGGTCATGCTGTCGCTGGTCATGGCCGGCATTCCGCTGTGCCTGGAGTTCGGTTTCCGCAACGAGTATCTCTACGGCTACCTCGCGGTGGCCGCGCTGGCCCTGCACGTCCACCTCTCGGTGCGCCAGGTCGACGACCTGCGCGCGCTGCACATGCTCGGCATCACCCTGCTGGTGGTGAGCGCGACTGCCTTCGTGTTCATCGCCCATGAGACGCGCATGTTCAGCACCCTGCTGTTGTCGAACGTGGTGCTGCTGTTCATGGCCGTACCGATGATGCCCTGGGGCATCCGCGAGGCGCTCGCCGTGACCGCGCTCATCTACCTGATGCTGTCGCTGTCGGTCGGTGGCGTCGACCAGCGCTTCTCGCCGGAGACGCTCTACACCCTGCAGTTCCTCATGATCGGCGCCGCCGCGATCAGCCTGTTGCTGGTCATGCGCAGCGTGCACATCCGGCGCAACGACCTGCGCGCCCACCACGCGCTCGAGGTCGCCCGCGAGAACCTGTTCGAGCTGTCCAATCGCGACGCCCTGACCGGGGCCTGGAACCGGCGCTTCATGCACGAAGGTGCTGCGCGCCTGCAGGCCGAGCACGGCGACGAGCCCGGGGCGTGTTTCAACCTCGCCGTCATCGACCTCGACGACTTCAAGCAACTGAATGACGGCTGGGGCCACGACTTCGGCGATCTCGTGCTCAAGGTCGTCACCGTCAGCCTCGACGGCGCCATCGGCGACAGCGGTTTCGTGTTCCGATCGGGGGGCGACGAGTTCGTCGTCTTCCAGGTCGGTGACGATTGCGCCGAGCGCCTGGCCACGGCCGTCACCGTGGTGCGCGAGCATCCCGCGCTGCTCAAGGTCACCGGCGGCGAGGCGGTCGGCATGAGCTTCGGCGTGGCGACCACGCCACTGGCCGGCGAACTCGACATCGATGTGCTCTACCGTGCGGCCGACGCCCGGCTCTACCAGGCCAAGGAGGCACGTCCGCCGCGGGCGGGCCGGCGCAGCCTGGCCGCGGGCTGAGCATGGACGCACGCCTGCAACGCAACCTGGCGGCGGCGGTCCAGCTACCGCGACCGCTGCGCACGGGGCCGATCGGCCTCGATTTCGGCACCGAGCGGGTCAACCTCGTGCAGTTCAGCGGCGGCGCGAAACCACGCGTGCAGGCCGCGGCCTCGGTCGCCTACCCGGTGGCGCGCCAGGCGGTACTCGAGAGCGGCAGCGCCCTGGCGCAGGCCATCGAACCGGTTCTGCGGCGCGGTGGTTTCCGCGGGCGGCGCGTCGTCGCGGCCTTGCCGCCCGGGCGCGTGACCCTGCGTTTCGTGCCCTACCGGCGCACGCCGGGGCAGGACGACGGCACCGCCATCGTCACGGCCTTGCGCGAGCAGCAGGCCGACATCGCCGATGCCGTGCTCGACTACCTGCCGATCCGGCCCAAGAGCGAGGAGCAATCCGAGCGGGCGGCGCTGGTCGCCTATGCGCCGCGCGCCGAGGTGGTCGCCCTGCTCGATGTCCTGCGCGCGGCCCAGCTCGACGTGCGTGCGCTGGAAGTCGGCCCGGTCGCCATCAAGCGCCTGCTCGCCGCGGTCCACGACCAGCGCGACGGCAACAAGATCATGAGCATCAACTTCGGTGGCCCGGCGTCGTTCGTGACGGTGCTGTGGGATCGCGACCTGCTGCTCGATCGCAGCATCGAGTTCGGTATGGACGTGGTACTGGGTACCATCGAGGACGCGCTGGAAGTGAGCGCGGAGGAGGCCGCGCGCCTGCTGCGGCGCTACGGTATCGGTCTCGACCCCGACCTGCCAGCGGCAGGTCGCGAGTTCGCCCACGCCTTGCTCGAGATCCTCAAGCCGGCCTTCATACGTCTCGCCGAACAGGTCAAGAAGGTGCTGGTCTACACCGCGGCCGAGACCCGCGGCGGCGCCATCGATCGCATTTACCTGCTCGGCAGCGTGGCCCGCTGCGCCGGGGTCGATCGCCTGCTGCAGGCGATGGTCGAGGTGCCGGTCGAGACCATCAATCCGTTCTACGGCTTCGACGTCGCCGGCGGCGACTGGCAACGCCTGGCGCGCGAGCCGCTACCGGGGATCGCGGTCAGTGCCGGCCTGGCGCTGCGCGGAATCGTCGCCCATGGCTGATTTCGATCTCATCCCGGCCTCCTATCGCCAACGCCAGCGCCTGCGCGTGCTGCTGCTGGTCGTGCTGACGGCCTACGCCGCCACCCTGGCGCTGGGCGGTGCCGGCCTCGGCAGCCTGCGCGGCGAAGTCCGCGCGCTGCGCACCGAGACCAACCGCGTGCGCGCCGGGCGCCTGCTGGCTGACAACCTGGCCGGCGAACTGGATGCCGTGCGCGCCGGGCGCGACCGCGACGGCGCGTTGCTGGCGGCGCTCGAGCGCCTGCGCGCGGGGCCCTCGCCGCAGGGCCTGTTCGTCGTCATCGACCGCGCGCTCAACGACGGCATCTGGCTCAGCCGCTGGCAGTACCAGCGGGCCACGCTGGAGGGCGACGACCGCCCTGCCGAAACACCGGAGCCGGCCGCGCGGGTGGCGATCGAAGTGCCCGGCGAGAACGCCGTGTTCCTCGCCGACCGCCTCGAGATCGCGGGCTCGGCCCGCAGCCACGCCGATCTCGGACGCTTCGTCGACGGTCTGCTCGGGGCGGCGGCGGTGGTCGACGTGCGCATCGCGCAATCCGCCCTGCGCCCGGCGGCGGGGGTGGTCGAGTTCACCCTGGAGGCGACGTTGGACGGGCATGGGGCAGGGCAGGTGGACGCGCATGATTGACCTCCTGCAACAAGTCCGCCCGGCCATGCTGGGGCTGCTCGTCGCGGCTTTGTTCGGCCTGACCGGAACGGCCGGTTACCTCTATGCGTACAAGGCACCGCTGGCCGAGCGTCAGCGCCTGCGGGTCGAACTCGCCGAACTCGGCGCGGGCGAAGACGCCGCCAGCGTGCAACGGACACTGGACGCGGTGCGCGCCGAACAGGCCGATTACGTCGCCCGGCTGGTGCAGGCCGGGCCCGCGGTGGCGTCGGGCAACATGGTGGCCTACCTCATCGGTGAACTCGATCGTCGGGCGCAGGCGCGCGAACTGCGCCTGCTGCAGGTCTCACCCGGGGCCCCGGCCGCGCTGCTCGGGTTCGAGGAGGTCGCCTACGTGGTCGAGGTCGAGGGGCCTTACCGCGATCTCTACGACTGGCTGAGCGCCGTCGAGGGCGAACTCGACCGCCTCGCCATCAAGACCGTCGTCATCGAACCGCTGCCCGCCGTGGACGGCGAGCAACGACTGACCCTGACGCTGGCTGCCTACCGCGCCCGGGAGGCGTCCTGATGAACGCGTGCACGAAGAGCCGACGGTTCGCCGGCGCGCGGCACGTGGCCCTGCGTGCCGCCCTGGTCGCCCAACTCCTGCCGCTGGTGGCCGTCGGCACGCCGCTCAGTCGCGACCCCTTCGCACGGCCGCAGGCGAGCCTCGCGGCGACGGCCGCCCTGCCGGCCGCGCCCAGCGTAGCGACCGCGCCGCCCTGGCAGGGGCGCTTGCTGATGACCCTGCGCGCCGGGGCGCGGTCGATGGTCAACATCGACGGTGTGAGCGTGGCGCTCGGCGAGCAATACCGTGGCTTCGAGCTGGTTGCCGTCGGTGAGCGTGACGCGACCTTCCGGCGCGGCGCCGAGACCATCGAGCTGAGTCTCGACGAACCGCCGCCGCTGGGGGGAGGGGGCGACTATGCCGCCGCGCCCTGAACGTCCATGGCAGCGGGTGCGTGGCAGCGTGCTGCTGCTCGCGCTGCTGACCCTGTTACACGGTGCCGCCGTCGTGCAGGCGGCGCCGCCGCCGGGACGCCTGTCGATGTCGGTACAGCACGGCGACGTCGCCGAGTTGTTCGAGACGCTGTCGCGCCAGGGCCAGGTCAACGTGCTGGTCGGTGCCGGGGTCAGCGGCGAGGTTTCGGTCAGTCTCTACGACGTCACGGTCGACGAGGCGGTGCGCGCGGTGGCCGCGGCGGCCGGTTTCGCCGTCGAGCACAAGGATGGCAATTACTACATCGTCAACCGCGACGACGCCGGGCGCGAACGCGCCGACAGCCTGACCGAGGTCCGGGCCTTCAAGGTCCAGTACACCGATCCGGCCGGCATGCAGGAAATCCTCGTCAACCACCTGTCGCGTTACGGCAAGGTCACGGCCGTCCCGGAACGCAAGCTGCTGGTCGTCGAGGACAAGCCCGATTTCCTCGCCCGGGTCGAGCGCATCCTGGCCGAGGTCGACCGCCAGCCGGTGCAGATCCTGATCGAGGCACAGATCCTCGAGGTCACCCTGGACCGCACCCAGACCTACGGCCTCGACTGGAGTCGCCTGTTCACCCACGACAAGGGCGGCGGCGCTTTCGGCGTGCAGGGCCTGGCGGCGCCGGGGACGCCGGGGCTGTTCATGACCCTGGTCAGCGCCAACGTCGAGGCGGCCCTCAATGCCCTCGACGAGGACGGCAAGGTCCGCACCCTGTCGACGCCCAAGCTGCTCGCCCTCGAGCACCAGGAGGCGGAAGTCGTGATCGGCGATCGCATCGGTTACCGGGTCACGACCACCATCAACCAGGTCACCACGGAAAGCGTCGATTTCATCGAGTCCGGGGTCATCCTCAAGGTCACGCCGTTCGTCGACCGCACCGGCCGCATCATGATGGAGATCCATCCGGAGGTCAGCACGGGCTCGGTGTCGGATGGCATCCCGTCGGTGAGTACGACCGAGGTCACCACCCAGTTGCTGGCGGCTGACGGCCAACCGATCTTCATCGGCGGGCTGATGCGCACGACCAAGTCCGACCGCAAGCAGGGCGTACCGGTACTGCGCGACGTGCCGCTGGTCGGCAAGCTGTTCAGCAACGACGAGGCGCTCACCCTGAACACCGAGACGGTGGTGTTGATCACCCCGCGGATCGTCCAACCAGGCAGCGAGTTCCCCGAGAGCCGGCGGATCGAAGCGCACCCGGACCTCGCGCCCGCACCGTTGACGCAAGCGCCGCCGGTGACGGCGCCCTGTGTCGGCGGTGATTGCGCGGCCGGCATCGCGGCAGGGCCCGCGCTGGCGGCAGACGCCAACCTTCGACTGGTCGACTGAGCAGGGCGCGTGCCGGACCTGGCCTTGCTACCTGAATCTTTTATTTAACATAATATACATTATGCGAAGTTATAGAGCTGGCGGAAGCGGGTCGTGCGAGGCCCGTCGTCAGTCCACGCCGGCGTGCAGAAAGTGCTCGGGGTGTGCCGTGGCGACCTGTTCCATCACCGTTTCCGGTTGCGCGTAGTACGCCGCCAGCGCGCGCCCGGCCGCGTCGTGGTCGGTGGCGCCGATGTAGGCCCCGAGCCGCTGACCCCAGGCCACCGCGGCGCTGCCGAAGCGGATCCGCGCATCTTCCCAGCGCGCCAGCGCAGCGGCCGTGTCGTTCGCCGCCAGTGCAGCCATCAGGGTGTGGGCGTCGCCGGCAGCCTTGGAGACACCGAGCCCGACATGCGGTCGCGCGGTGAACGCGGCATCACCGAGCAGGATGACCCGGCCATGGACCATGCGCGCGGTCATGGAATCGCTCACCACCTGGAGGAACGGTTGTGGCGTTGCTGCGACGACTTCGCGGAACACCGGTGGCAACCGACTGCTCGTCGCCGCGCGCATGGCGGCGACGGCATTCGGCGCGATGAGCTGGGGCGGAATGCCGTCCGTGTAGCGCTTGCCGTCGCGACCGGTGGTCAGCCGCGGCAGCTCGACCGCGGCGTCGGCGCCGCGATACCACACCCAGTTGTACCAGCGATGGCCGGGACGCAGGTCGTCGTCCGGGCCGGCGACGAGGTAGCACAGCATGTGTTCGCCGGCTGGCAGGGCGAAACTCATGCGACTACCGAGGACGGCGCGACAGGCGTCATCGAGATCGGATTCCAGGACGAGGCCGCGCCAGGCGACGTAGCCGGCGTAACGCGGTGCCGCGGTACCGGGAATGCCGGCCCGCAGAGCCGAACGCGAGCCGTCCGCCGCCACCAGCCAGTCGGCCGCGAGGCACTCGCCGTCACCGGTCTCGACGATGAGCCGCTTTCCGTCCGCGCGTGTTGCAGTTACGGTGCGCCCGAGGTGGTACTCGGTGCTCGGGAAGGCGCGTCGCAGCAGCCGGTAGACGGTGCCCCAGGCGGTGAAGAATTGTTCCATACCGCGTCGCGCGACGATGGCCCCCTCGCGATCGAAGACCTGGCGCCCGCTGGAGGCGATGTTGGCGGTATGGCCGCGATCGACGCCGGCGTCGTCGAGTGCCGCGAACAAGGTATCGTGGACGACGATGCCGGCGCCGCGCGCGGCGAGGTCGGCGTTCGATCGTTCCAGGATGGTGACCTGCATGCCGGCGCGACGCAGCAGGGTGCCGACGAACAGGCCGGCCAGGGACCCGCCGGCGACGATGACGCGAGGTGCGGAAGCAGAGGCCATGGCAATATCTAGAAATTAAATTAAATTATTTATTTAACTAATTGTATTTATTTATTATTAATGTCCAAATAATGCTTTAAAAAGGACTCGGTGAGGAACCGTTTGAGGGGGGCGAACGCACGCCGAGGGCATTTGCGGAGCCGCGCCGCCCCTATTCCAGAAATGACATGAGAAATTACATTAAAAATATTATTTATCAGTAAGATGAATAATTTATTTAAACTAAAACATGATGATCTGCGGGCGGCTGCCAACGGCCTCCTCGATCGCCGCATGTTCCTGCGCAGCGGTTTCGCCGCCAGCGTGCTGGCGGCATTCGACGCCTACGCGGATGCCACGCCCGGAATGGACGTCCTGCCCTCGCAGCGCACCCCGGGCCAAGCCTTCTCCAGCTACGGCCAACCCTCGCCTTACGAGCGCGCCGTGGCGCGCTGGGTGTCCGCCACCCCGGGGGCAGCGGGCAACGGTATCTCGTGGTCCCCGCTCGAGCAACTGGAGGGCATGATCACGCCCAACGGGCTCCATTTCGAACGCCACCACAACGGCGTACCCGACATCGATCCCGCCATGCATCGGCTGCGCCTGGTCGGCCGCGTGCGGCGACCGCTCGAATTCGACATCGATGCCCTGCTCCGTTATCCGCGCGTGTCGCGGCAGTGTTTCGTCGAGTGCGGCGGCAACAGCAATGCCGCCTGGCGGCGGCGACCCGTGCAGACCTCGGCCGGCAACTTCCACGGCCTGGTCTCGTGCAGTGAATGGACCGGCGTGCCCCTGCGTCTCCTGCTCGAGGAAGCCGGTGTCGAGGCAGACGCGCGCTGGGTCGTGGCCGAGGGCGCGGATGCCTTCTCGCTGACCATGAGCCTGCCGCTCGACAAGGCACTCGATGATTGTCTGCTGGCGCTGTTCCAGAACGGCGAACGGCTGCGCCCGTCCCAGGGTTACCCCCTGCGCCTGCTCGTGCCCGGCTGGGAAGGTGTTGTCAACGTCAAGTGGCTGAAGACCCTGGTGGTGTCCGACATCCCGGCCATGGCGCGCAACGAGACATCGAAGTACACCGAGTTGCAGCCCGATGGGCGGGCACGCCAGTTCACCTTCACCATGGAGCCCAAGTCGCTGATTACGCGACCGTCCGCGCTGATGCGGCTGCCGGGGCACGGTTACTACGAGGTCTCGGGGCTGGCCTGGTCCGGCCACGGTCGCGTCGCCCGCGTGGAGGTATCGGCGGACGCGGGGACGAGCTGGGCCGAGGCCGAGTTGTCCACGCCGGTACTGCCGGCCTGCCTGACCCGCTTTCGCGTGCCCTGGGCCTGGTCCGGCCAGTCTGCCGTGTTGCAGAGCCGGGTCACCGACGAAACCGGCCGGGTACAGCCGGCGCGCGCCACCCTGCTCGCCGAGCGCGGCCGCCACGGCTATTACCACTACAACGCC
>JACKNG010000011.1 GCA_024235015.1 Gammaproteobacteria bacterium | reverse complement strand
GACGAACCTGCAAGATTCGTTGGCACTCGCGGCACCGCGCAGCGTTGCTCATCGCTCGTTCAGCGACGCTGAGCGGCGCTCTTCGCGTCTTGGCTCGCGCCTCGCGCGTTGCGCGACTTGCGCAACGTCGTGGCGGCACGGCGCACTAGTATAGACTCGGCCGCATGACCGCCCGCGAAGCGAGCCATTCGGCATGAACCGGCGCGGCGCGCTGAGGGCGTGGCTGCCATTGTGGGCAACGCTCTGCACGCTGCTGGGCGCTGGCCCCGCGGTCGCCGCCACCGATCTCGCGGTCACCATCGCCGAACGGCTCGCCGGCGACGCTGATCGCGGTCAGATCGCAGGCGGCGAAGTGATCGAGGAACGCCGCTTTCTCGCTGCCCTGTACAAGGCAACCGGCTACCAGCCGCTGTGGTCCGGCGAAGCACAAGCCGAGCGATTCCTCGCGCTCATCGCGGCGGCCGGCGAGGACGGCCTCGACCCGCGGGACTACCACCTCGCCGCCCTCGAACGCCTGCTCGCCGATCGCAGTGGCACGACGACGGTTCGCGCCGACCTCGACATCCTGCTCACGGAGTCCTTCGCACGCTTCGCCTACAACCTGCGCTTCGGCAAGGCCAACCCGCAGGACATCGACAGCGACTGGAATTTTTCGCGTGCCCTGGTCACCAGCGATCCCGCGGGCTGGCTCGCCCAGGCTATCCGCGGCGACGACGTCGCCGCCGCCCTCGACAGCCTGCGGCCGCAGACGCCGGTCTACGGCGTGCTGAAGGCGGCGCTGGCCGATTACCGCGCAATCGCCGCGCGCGGCGACTGGCCACGGCTGCCCGCGGGGCCGACCCTCGAGCCGGGCATGGACGCCCCCGCGATCGCGATACTGCGCGAGCGTCTCGGTGCCGAGGGCCTGTACGCGCCGCGCCCGGGCATCGCGGCGAAGCACTACGACACCGAGCTCGAGCGCGCGGTACGCCTATTCCAGCGTCGCCACGGACTGCTCGCCGACGGCCTGGTCGGCCGGCGCACCCGCGCCGCCCTGAACGTCGGCGTGGCCGCACGCATCGCTCAGCTGCGCGTCAACCTCGAGCGCATCCGCTGGGTGTTCCGCGACCTCGAAGATCGCTTCGTCGCCGTCAACATTGCGGCCTTCCACGCCGCCTACCTCGAGCACGGACAGATCGCCTGGAGTGCCCGCGCCGTGGTCGGCCGGCCCTACCGCCAGACGCCCATCTTCAAGGCGACCATGACCCACATCGTATTCAACCCGACGTGGACGGTACCGCCCACCATCCTGCGCCAGGACGTGTTGCCGGCCATGCGCAGGGATCCGGACTACCTGCAGCGCAAGGGGCTGCGCGTGCTCGACCGCGACGGCCACCCGGTCAACCCGGCGAGCATCGACTGGCAGACCGTGCGCGCGGCCGGCTTCCCCTACCTGCTGCGCCAGCAACCCGGCCCCGACAACGCCCTCGGCCGCGTCAAGTTCATGTTTCCCAACCCCCACCTCGTGTACCTGCACGACACTCCGGGCAGGGACCTGTTCGAGCGTGCCGAGCGCACGTTCAGCTCGGGCTGCATCCGCATCGATCGACCGCTCGAACTGGCCGCCCTGCTGCTCGCCGCCAACCCCGGCTGGGACGCCGCGAGCATGGCCGCGGCGCTGGCCGACGGGCGCCCGCGGCGGGTCGATCTCGCGCGGCCGGTCACGGTCATGCTGCTCTACCTCACCGCCTTCGCCGATGGCGACGGCACGCTGCAGTTCCGGCGCGACGTCTACGACCGCGATGGAGCGGTGCTGCGCGCGCTGGACGGCCCGTTCCGCTTCGTGGCGCCGCGCGGTTACCCGGCCGGGCGGCACTGACGCCGGCCGCCCGGCCGGCGGCACGGCCGCAGGGGGGCGTCGCGGCGCGCGCCCGATGCCGGCCGCCGCGGACGCGGCCCGCGATTTTCGCGATGGCGCAGCGCGCCAAGGCCCGTCGGGCCAAGCCGCAGCTGGATGCTTGCAAGACGCTGACGGTTCTGCGCACCGCGCGCTCGCCCCGGCGCCGGGTGCGCCGGGATCCGCCGCCCGCTATGCTTGGGGGGGCCTGCGCCGCGGTCCGCCGCCGTCGGCGGCGGACACCGACCGATGAACCACTGGCAGACCCCGTTCCTACCCATCGCCACCGTCCTGCTCGCACTGCTGGCCGGGCTGGCCGTGCACGGGCTGCTGTTCCGGCTCGCCGCGGCGCTCGCCCGGCGCAACCGCTGGATCCTCGACGAGGCCATCCTCGCCGCCCTGCGCCGGCCCTCGCGCCTGGCCTTCCCGCTGCTGGCCCTGGTCTTCGTGCTGCCCGGCATCCCCGGGCTCGGCACGACCGAGCGCGCCCTGCTCGGCCATGCGCTGGCCGTCGGGCTCATTGCCGCGGTGACATGGGCCGGGGTGGCCCTGGTCGACGCCTGGGCCGCCCTCATCGTGCAACGCCACGACATCCGCGTCGCCGACAATCTCGAGGCGCGCCGCGTGCTCACCCAGGTGACGGTGCTCGAACGCACCCTGGTCATCGTCATCGTCGTGCTCGGGGTCGCCGCGGCGCTGATGACCTTTCCGCGCGTGCGCGAGATCGGCTCCAGCCTGCTGGTCTCCGCCGGCGTCGCCGGGCTCGCCATCGGGCTCGCCGCGCGGCCGGTGCTGGAGAACCTCGTGGCCGGGCTGCAACTCGCCTTCACCCAGCCGATCCGGGTCGACGACGTCGTCATCGTCGAGGGCGAATGGGGCTGGATCGAGGAAATCACGGCGACTTACGTGGTCGTGCGGATCTGGGACCAGCGCCGCCTCATCGTGCCCCTGTCCTACTTCATCTCGCAGCCCTTCCAGAACTGGACGCGGCGCTCGGCGGACATCCTCGGCACCGTCTTCCTGCACGTCGACTACACCCTGCCGGTACAGGCCGTGCGCGAGGAACTCGAACGCCTGTGCCGGGCCAACCCGCTGTGGGACGGGCGCGTGTGCGTGCTGCAGGTGACCGAGGCCGGCGAACGAACCCTGCAACTCCGCGCCCTGGTCAGCGCCGCGAGTTCGGAGAAGGCCTGGGATCTGCGCGTGGCGCTGCGCGAACAGCTCGTGGCGTTCCTCCAGCGCGAACATCCCGACTGCCTGCCGCAGGTGCGACTCGACACCCACGGCACGCGCCGCACGGTCGACGTGGAGGCCTGAGTCGCGGCGTACCGGCGGCGCCGCGCGTCATCGTTCGGTGCGGCGCCCGGGTGCGGATCCGGGCAGGGGTAAACTGTGCCGACCTCCGGCAGCACGCTGCCATCGTCACGACAGGACGTTCGAAACACACCATGACCGCGGATTTCGACCCTCACAGCGTGCCGGTCCGCCCGGCGGCCACCGTCATGCTGGTCGCCGACCGGCCCGACCTCCAGGTCTTGATGGTGCGCCGCACCGGGCGCGTGGTCTTCGCGCCCGACATGTGGGTCTTCCCCGGCGGTCGGGTCGACCCGACCGACCACGCAAGCGACTTCGATCGCATGTTCTCCGGTCTCGCCGACGCCGAGGCCTCGCGCATCCTCGAGGTCGCCCGCGGTGGCCTCGCCTGGTGGCTGGCGGCGTGCCGCGAAACGCTCGAGGAAGCGGGGCTGCTGCTGGCGGCGAGCGGCCCGGACCGGATCGACGTCGAGGCCCTGCGCGATGCCGTGCGGGCGGACGAATCGGTGTTCGCCGACCTGCTGCTCGCCGCCGGCATCCGCCTCGATGCCAGCGCCCTGGAGGAAGTCGCCCGCTTCATCACGCCGCCCGGTGCGCCGCGACGCTTCGACGCCCGCTTCTTCGTCGCCGAATCGCCGGCCGACCAGGAGCCCCACCACGATGCCGGCGAAATCGTCGCCTGGGACTGGGTGCGCCCGGCCGACGCCCTGGCCCGATGGGCGGCCGGCGAGTTCGAGATGATGTCGCCGACGGTGCGCATGCTCGCCTGCCTGGCGCGTTACCCTGACGCCGACGCGGTGATGCAGGCCGCACGTCGCCGCCTGCCCTACCGCCGCGTGCGCGTGATCGATCCGCACGGCGCCTACCGCGTGGTGCTGCCCGGCGAAACGGGTTACGACAGCGCCGAGCTGGAGGTGGAATCGGGCTGGGTGAGGCTGTGGGAACCGCAAGACCCTGGCGGCGGCAACGGCGACGGTGCCCGCTGAGCGGTGATCCGGCCGGACGCCGTTGAACAGGGCATGACGAGCGCGCCCCCGGCATCGACCCACCGGTAGGCCGCCGGCGATGCTCTACACTGGCCGCGCGCCTCGCCCAGCCAGGAGAACCCCATGAACGCCGACCCCGATCGCCTCGCCCGCGGCCTGCGCGGCCACCTCAACCGGTTTTCGCACACCGTCATCAACGTGTCCGATCTCGACCGCGCCCTGGCCTTCTACGAGGCGACCTTCCCGGTGCGGCGCGTGTGCCGTATCGACGGGCCGGCCCAGGCCTACCCGGGCCTGGGCATCGCCCACGGCCGCTGCCGTGGCTGGGTGCTGGAGAGCCGCGCCCACGTGCGCCCGCCCGGTGCGCTGGTGGCCGAATTCCCCGCCCGCCACCTGCACCTAGTCGAATGGCTGCAACCGCGCCCGCTCGGCCGGCCCTACGCCGAGGCCAACCATGTCGGCATCTACCGCCAGAATTCGCTGGTCTCCGACCTCGACCAGGCCTACCGCACGGTCCTCGATCACGGCGGCCGGCCCTACGGTGAACCGAGCTGGATCACGCTCTCACCGGATGGCTTCGGCGTCCGCGTGTTCGCGTTCCGCGACCCGGACGGCAGCACCCTCGAGATGATCGAAGCGCAGGCCCCAGCCGGTGGCGCGTACGCGGGCATGATGCATCACTGCAATCTGAACGTGCGCGAGCTCGCGCTGAGCTACCGCTTCTACCGCGAGGTGATCGGCCTCGATCTCGCCTACTACCTCGCGCCCGCCGCACCGCAGCCGCCCGGCAACGGCGCGCTGGGCGATCTCCTGCGCCGGCCCGACGGCACGGTCCACGACGGCGACATGAACTTCGCCGCCACCCTGCTCAGCCTGCGGAGCGATACGCGCAGCCCCATCGACGTACTCCAATGGACCCTGCCCGGCCCCTACGGCGAACCCTACGCGGAGGCGCACCATCTCGGCATCAGCCGCGTCGCCTTCGAGGTCGACGACATTACCGCCGCCCATGCGCGCCTGCGCGCCTGCGGCCACGCACCGGTCGGCGAGATCGAGACCTGGAACATGGGTGAGGCCGGCCAGCGGCGCGTGGTGATCTTCAAGGATCCGGACGGCATCTGGCTCGAGCTCGTCGAGCAGCCGGCCTATGCCGGCGAGCGCCCGCCCTTCGATCCGTGAACGCCCCCGCGGTGACGCACCGCCCCGCCAGGACCGCCGTCGACCTCAGCCCTGGACGTCGCCGCACCGCCGGCGCAACGGCAGCAGGGCGAGCAAGGCGCCGGACAACAGGAGGAAGGGTGTCGGCAGGGGTACCGCGGCGACCGCCTGGTAGGCGTCCGGCCCGGTGATGGCGCGCACGTCGTAGAGGGTCATCGCACCGACACCGGTCTCGGTGTGGCCGCTGTCATCGCCAATGGTCAAGCGCGGCAGGTCGAGCAGGTAGGGCCGCGCACTGCCGCTGTAGACCACGTTGCCATCGATACGGTAGGACACCTGCCCGTCCTCGAGCAGGAACGCGTAGTCGTGGCGTGCGCTGAGGTCGAGCGCGACGAAGGTGCGGTCAACGCCGCGGCCCCCCGCACCGGCGTGGACGACGTTGACCCCGGCGGCCCCTGGCAGTCCGTAGCACGCCTTGCTGCAGCCGGTCGGCGCAAACTCGAAAGCAGCGTGGAACGCGGTATCGAACAGCTGTGCGCGCCAGTCGGCCGCATCGGCGGAAAAGGCGGCGGACAGGGACAGGTAGTTTCCTTCCAGCGGCGTGCCCAGGGACCAGGCCGGCTGGTCCCGGTAACGTGCGGCATCGCCCCACCCGAACCAGACCCCGGCACCGGGCGCCGTGGTCAGAGTCACGCTCGGTTCCGGCCCCGGCCGCATCGAGGCATTGCGGCGATCGTTGACGATCCAGTCGGTCCAGTCCGGCGTGCCGTCATAGGGCAACGTGTCGGCGACGACAATCGCGCCGGCCTGGCCCCAGACCAGCATGGCGACGAGCAGCAGCGCTGAAGAAACCAGCGGGCCGGGATGCCGGCACTTGCGAGACAAGATGTTCATGGGGCCGACGTTAGCAGGGCCGGCACCGCCCATTTTGCCAACGCCGTCCGTTTCGCCGCCGGCTTAACGTTTGTTGACCCGTTGCAACGTTTCTTGACACCACCGGCAGGCCCGCCGCGGCAGGCGTGGCCGACGTTCGGTCGACGCGGCCGGCCGCGCACCGCGCCCGCGCAATGCAGGCTAGAATCCGCGCTGGCCCACGCCCCCCGCACGACCCACGCCCATGTCCATCGCTCCCGCATCCCGCGCCATCCTTTTCGAGGGAGCGCGCAACGTCCGCGACCTCGGCGGCCTGCCCGCCGCCGGCGACCGCACCACGCGCCGCGGCGTGATCATCCGCGCCGACGGCCTGTCGCGGCTCAGCGCGCCCGATCTCGAACGCCTCGACGCTCTCGACGTGCGCACCATCATCGACCTGCGCTACGACGAGGAACGGCAGCGCGCACCGGACCGCCTGCCGCCCGGCCGCAGCCCGCGCTTCCTGCATCGCGGCCTGCATCCGCGCGGCTCGGTCGAACTGTTCACCCAGGTCAACCGCGGCACCGCCGACGCCGCCCGTGCCCACGCGCTGATGTGCGACAACTACGCGCGCATCCCCTTCGAACACGCCGATGCCTTCGGTGACATCCTCGCCGAGCTGCTGCGCGACGACGGTGCCGCCTTCCTCGTCCACTGCACCAGCGGCAAGGACCGCACCGGCATCGCCGTCGCCCTCATCCTCGGCACACTGGGCGTGCCGCGCGAGGTCATCGTCGAAGACTTCGAGCTCAGCAACTGCGAGCACCAGCCGGTCGACGTGTTCACCGAGCGCGCCCGCCCCGATGCCGTCGCGGTGGTGATGTCGGCCCACGGCGACTTTGTGCGCGCGACCCTCGACGCCATCGACCGGCGCTGCGGCGCCCTCGAGACCTATCTCGACGAATGGCTGGGCTTCGGCCCCGACCAGCGCGCGGCGCTGGCCCGCTGCATGCTCGACTGACCGCGTCGCCGCTCACGACGCGGCGACGACGCCCTCCTGCTCACAGCTGTTGGCGACATCGGCGACGGTGGCGCGCAGCATGTCGCGCACATGGCGCTGGTCGTCGAACGGCGTGCCCCGATGCATGGTGCAGCGGTTGTCCCACAGCACCAGGTCACCGACCCGCCAGCGGTGGGTGTAGACGAACTCGCGGCGCGTGGCATGGGCCATGAGTTCGTCGAGCAGGGCGCGGCCGGCGGCCTCCGGCAGGCCGAGGATGCGGCCGGCATGCGCGGCGAGGTAGAGACTGCGGCGGCCCGATTCGGGGACCGTGCGCACCAGCACCTGCGGTACCGGTGGCAACGCGGCGCGCTCGGCCGCCGTGAACTCGGCGAAACCGGTGCGCGCCCGCGACACCGCGATGTCGTGCTCGGCGACGAGGCCGGCGATGCGCGCCTGCGTCGCGGCCGGCAGGGCATCGTAGGCCGCGCGCAGGTCGGCGAACTCGGTGTGCCCGCCGAGCGGCGCCACTGCGCGCGCATAGAGCAGGGAGGCCTTGGCCGGGACGCGTTTGAACGAGCTGTCGGTATGCCACAGCTGGTTGCCGACGTAGAACTCGCGCATGCGGCTGTCGGCCTCCCATATCGCGCCCTCCGGGGTCAGGTTCGAGATGTCGATGAGCTCGGGGGTGACGCGGAACTTCTGTTCGCTGTTGACGGCGAGGAAGTTGGGCTCGATCGGGCCGAAGCGCCGCGCGAACGCGAGCTGCGCCTCCTCGTCCAGTCGCTGCCCGGGAAACACCAGCACGGCATAGCGCGCGAAGGCGTCCGCGATGGCGGCGAACGCGGTGGCGTCGAGCGGCGCGCCGAGGTCGACGTCGCCGACCTCGGCGGCGAAGGTTTCGGTCAGCGGCATCACGGTCACGTTCATGGTTGTCTCCTCCCTGGTCTGACGGCGGCGCCTCGGTCGGCGGCGGTGATGCCGGCAGCGATCGCCTGCCCCAGGCGCGCCACGGCCGCGGCCTCGGCCGCGACCAGGGCCGCGTAGTCGCCGCCCTCCACCGCCTGCTCGAACACCGCGGTATGGCTGGCCTCGGCCTCACCCGCGCCACCACGGTAAATCGTCCAGCCCGCGGCGAGTACGACCGTGCCCCCCGGCGTACCGTCGAAACGCCGGATGTCGATGGCCACGCGCCAGTCCAGCGGTTCGCGCGCGCGCTGCGGGACCACCACGACCCGGTTGCTGCCGAGTTCGCGCCCGAGGCTGTCGCTGAGCACGCGGGTGATGCCGTCCGCGACCGGTTCGGCCCACACCTGCGCCTGCGCGGCGCGCAGGCGGTAGGCGCCGTCGCGGGTGACGATCTGCGGCCGGTCGAGGTAGGGCGGTAGCGTGAGCGGGCCGATACCGACGCTCGGGCCCTGCGCGGGGCCGCTGACCGCCGTGCCCTGCGGCAGGTCGAGGATGTAGAGGTCGGGTGCGGGCTGGCGCGCGCAGCCGCCGATCAGCAGCATGCCCAGGAGCACGGCGGGCAGCACCGTGCAGACCGCCCCGGGCACGGCCAGGTCGTTCGCGCTCATGGATTCCTCCCCCGGATCAGCGCATCGGGATTCTGCACCAGGTAGTCGGCCATGATACGCAGCGAACGCGCGGCTTCGGCCAGGGCCGCGAGGGCCTCGTCGAGGTTGTAGCGCGTGCGCGAATCGGCCGCGACGACGTCCTCGATGCCGGCCACTGCGCCCTGCGCCTCGCGCAGCGTGGCGAGCGCCGCCTCGCTGACCGGGGCGACGCGCGCATCGAGGGTCGCGCGCAGCCCGCCGACCTCCTCGACCGCGTGCTCGATGCGGCCGGCCAGCCCGTCCAGGCGGGCGCTCCCGTCCTGCGCCAGGCGGCGGTACTCGGCGAGCGTCGCCGACGTCCCGCGCGAGGCTTCGGCGACCGCGCCGCGCAGTTCCTTCACGGCGGCATCGAGGTCGCCGAGCAACGGAGCGAGCGCCGCGCGCAGCTCGCCGACCAGCTGGCGGGTATCGGCAGTGGTCGCGGCGGCATCGCGCAGCGCGTTGTCGAGCTGGTCGTCGGCGAGCAGGCGGGCGACGTTGTCGAGGGTATCGATGAGCTTGACCGCGATGTCCTGCAGCGGCAGCTCCTGCAGGATCGCGGCGACGCGGTCGAGCGTCGAGGGCACCGTCGGCAACTCGTAGACGTCGGCGACCGCGCCGGTGCGGGTGACCGCGCTGTCCGGGTACATGTCGAGACCGACGGCGAGCTGGCCGGTGACGAAACTCTCGAGGTCGAGCCGCGCACGCAGCCCGCGTTCGACCAGCGCGTCGAGGAATGACAGGGTGCCGCCATCGCCCCCGGCCGCGTCGCCGCCGGCCAGGGTCAGGCTGCGCGGGTCGAGTTCCATGTAGACCGGGATGAGGACGTCCATGCTGTCGACGTCGAGGGTCAGGCGCAGCTCGGTCACGGTGCCAACCCGCACGCCGCGAAACTCCACCGGCGATCCTTCCTGCAAACCGCGCACGTTGCCGGAGAAGAACGCCACCACCGGCACGCGTTCGCGCAGCACCGCACCGCTGCCGAACAGCAGCACCGCCGCCACCAGCAACACCAGTGCGCCGACGACGAAGCCGCCGACCACGGCCGGGTTGGCCCGCGCGCTCATGCCTCGCCGCGCCGCAGGAAGCGCCGTACGCGTTCGTCGGTGCTCGTCTCGAGCAGCTCGCGCGGCGCTCCGCGGGCGATCATCGTGCCGCTGACCGGATCGAGCATCACGGCGTCGTCGGCAATGTGGAAGATGCTGTCGAGTTCGTGGGTCACCAGCACCATGGTACAGCCGAGCGCATCGCGCAGCGCGAGCAGGGTGTCGTCGAGACGCCGGGCGCTGATCGGGTCGAGCCCCGCGGACGGCTCGTCGAAGAACACCACCTCGGGATCGAGCGCCAGCGCACGCGCCACGCCCACGCGCTTGTTCATGCCACCGCTGATCTCCGCCGGGTAGAAATCCTCGAAGCCGCTCAGGCCGACCAGCGCCAGCTTGAGCTCGGCGAGGCGACGGATGGTCCAGGCATCGAGTTCGGTGTGTTCCTCCAACGGCAGGCTGACGTTCTCGACCACGGTCATCGCGCTCCACAGCGCACCGCCCTGGTACATCACGCCGAAACGCCGGCGCAGCTCGTCGCGGCGCTCGGGCGCGGCGTCCCACAGGCTCGTGCCGCCGTAGCGGATGCGCCCGGCGCGCGGTTCGAGCAGGCCGACCATGGCGCGCAGCACGGTGCTCTTGCCACAGCCGCTCGGCCCCATGATGACGAACACGCTGCCGCGCCGGATGCCGAAATCGAGGCCGCTCTGCACCACGCGATCGCCGTAGCCGACCGCGAGCCCCTCGACGCTGACGTGCGGCGCCGCGCCGTCGTCCGTCACCGCGCTCACAGCCCGAGCACCTGGTAGACGATGGTCAGCGTCGCCGAGGCGACGACGATGAACACGATGCCGGTGACCACCGCCGAGGTCGTCGCCTCGCCCACCGCGGCCGCGCTGCGCCCGCACTGCATGCCGCGCAGACAGCCGGACACCGCCACGATCACGCCGTACACGGCGGCCTTGAACAGGCCGGTTCCGAAGTCGGTCAGGGTGACCGCCTCGCGGGTCTGGGTGACGTACTGCAACGGGTCGATGTCGAGATACGTCAGGCCGACCAAGGCGCCGCCGAAGATGCCCATCAGGTTGGCGTAGACGGCGAGCAGCGGCAGCATCAGCACCAGGGCGACGATGCGCGGCAGGACCAGGAACTCGATCGGCGGAATCGCCGCCGTGCGCAGGGCGTCGATCTCCTCGTTGGCGGTCATCGTGCCGAGCTGGGCGGCGAAGGCAGCCCCGGTCCGCCCGGCCATGATGATGCCGGTCATCATCGCCGCCATCTCGCGCGCCATGGCGATGGCGACCAGGTTGGCGACGTACTCCGAGGCGCCGAACTGGCTCAACTGCAGCGCGCCGATGTAGGCCAGGATGAGGCCGACGAGGACGCTGATCAGGCTGACGATGGGCAGCGCCTCGGCGCCGACGTCCTGCATCACGCGGAACATGTCGCGGTAACGGAAGCGCGCCCGCCCCCGCAGCATGTTCACCAACGCGACCGTGGCCGCCCCGGTGAACTCGATCAGCTCGCCGGCCGAACGCAGGAAGGCGATGGCCTGCTCGCCGAGTTCGCGCAGGAAGCCGCGCTCGGCCAGGTGGCCGGCGCCGTCGCGCCTGCCGGCGGCGCCGTCGGCCAGCGCGATCAGGCGTACCACGCCGTCCGGCAGGCCGTCGGCGTCGAAAGCGACCCCGCGCGCGGCGCAGCGCTGTGCGACCTCGCGCGCGAACACCACCAGCCGCGAGTCCCATGCCGCCAGGGCGCTGCAATCGAACCTCACCTGGCGAAGCTCGGCATCGAACAGTTCGTCGAGCAGCGGCGGCAACGGTGCCAGCGTGGCCGCCAGGGTCCAGGCACCTTCCGGATGCAACACCAGCCGCGCGCCGTCACGCGCCCGTACCAGTGCCGCCTGCGCGGCCATCAGCCGGCGCACCGCGCTGTGGTCACGCACCACCCTCGCCGGCGTGCGGACCGAAGCGTTCGCGCAACGCCTCGAGCCGCTTGCGGTGACAGACCACCACGACCTCGTCGCCGCGGGCCAGGACCAGCTGCGGACCGGCAATCAACAGGGCGCCATCACGGAACACGTGGCTGATGCCGGCATCGCCCGGCAGGTCGAGGGCGGCCACCGCGGTCTCGTGCTCGGCGGTGGCGACGAACATGAACACCCGCGCGTCGCCCTTGATCGCGCCGGAGAACTCGAACACGTCCTGGCCGGCCACGGCCTCGGCGAGGTAGTGGCCGATGGTGCGGGCGGGGATGACGTTGTCGCTGAGGCCGAGTTCGAGCGCGATGTGCTCGAACTCCTCGTCGTCGATGCGGGTGATGACGCGCGGAAAGCCCAGCGAGCGGCCGACCAGGCTGGCAATGAGGTTGGTCTGCGCATTGCTGGTCAGGGTCAGCAGGACGTCGCTGTGGGCGGGATCGGCTTCGACCAGCACGGCCGGCCGGCTGCCATCGCCGTGGATGACCCCGCAGTCCAGCGACTGGCCGAGTTCGGCGGCGATCCCGGCGTCGGCCTCGATGACCACGACCTCGAAGCCGCGCCGGCCGAGCAGGCGCGCGGTACGCGAACCGAGCGCGCCGGCGCCGACGATGACCACGCGCATCTCAAGACCCTCCGCGGCCGAGCCAGGTCCGCGGCGCCAGGGCGACGAGCAGGGCGAAGATCTCCAGGCGGCCGAGGTACATGTCGGCACAGAGTACACCCTTGAGCAGGGGTTCGAGTTCGGGCCGCGCGATGCCCACCGACAGGCCCACCGTGCCGGTGGCCGAGACCACCTCGAACAACGCGTCCAGCGGCGCGTAGCCACAGGCGAGGAAGGCCAGCCAGGACAGCGCGACGACCACGAGGAACAACCCCACCACCGCGCCGGCGCGCAGCAGCTCGTCGGCGTCGAGCGCGCTGCCGCCGAAACGCGGGCTCGACACCGCGTGGCTCGGCAACCGGGTCTGCTCGACCAGCCATTGCACCAGGCGCAGCAGCATCAACACGCGCAGCAGCTTGATGCCGCCGGCGGTCGAGCCCTGTGCGCCGCCGCTCAACATGGACAGGATCAGCGCCGCCTTGCCGGCAGCGGGCAGCGCGGCCGGGTCGCTGGTCGAGAAGCCGGCGGTACTCTGCGCCGACACCGCCAGCAGCACGAGGTCGATCACGCCCTGCCCGGCGTCGCTGCACACCAGCAGCCACGACGCGACCAGCGCGATGGCGATCACCAAGGCGCGCGATTCCGGGTCCTCGCCCAGCGACCGCCAGCGTCCGCGCCACAAGCCGACCTGCACGGGCAGGGCAATGGCGCCGCACAGCGACAGGCCGAGGACACCGCTGGCGAGGCGCGGGCCGAGGCTGGCCAGGCTGTCGTCGCGCGGCGCGAAGCCGCCGGTGGAAACCGCCGCCAGGGCGTGCACGACGGCGTCGAAGAAGCCCGCACCGAGCGCGCACAGCAGGCCGATGCCGAGCACGCTGAGCGCGACGTAGGCGCCGAGCACGCGGCGCGCATGGGCGCGTACGCTCGCCGCCACGTCACCCGACTCGACGCCCGGTGCCCCGAGCTGGCGCGCCGCCGCGGCCGGCGTGTGCAACAGGGCGAGCGAGAAGACCACGAAACCGAGCCCGCCCAGCCATTGCATCCAGGCCCGCGCGAAGAGGAAGGTCGGCGGTCGCCCGGCCAGCGGCCCCGCCGTCGACAGGCCGGTGGTGGTGACGCCCGACACCGCCTCGAACACCGCGTCGACGCCGCCCAGGCCCGCGCGCAGGAACGGCAGCGCCAATACCAGCGGCGCCAGCACGAAGGCCAGCGCGGTGATGACCAGGGCCTCGTGGCGGCGCAGGGTCGGCGGCGCCGGCCACCGCCGCGCGAGGGCGCCCACGCCGAGCAGGCCGCCTGCCAGCAGCGCATAGGGCGCCACCAGCGAACGGTCGCCGAGCAGCAAGGCGGCGCCGGGCAGGACCAGGGTGGCAACCCCGAGAACCAGCGCCAGCCGCCCGAGATAGTGCAGCACCGCGCCGGGACGGGCCGCCTGCCACAAGCTACGTGTACCGCCTGCAGGCACCTCGCACCCTCGTCAGCTCGCCATCGAGATGACCATTATGCGCCGCGCCGGGCGATGCCGGCGCCGGCGTCTCCGGCCAGTCCACGGCGCACCAACCAGCGCCACGCATCGGCCGCATCCTCCTCGAACCAGCGTCGCGCGCTGCCGAGGCGAAAGGAATAGCCCCAGGCGTCCATGTCGGCGAGCAGGCGCTGGCGGCCACAACCGGGGATGTGCTCGGCGAGCAGGATCGAGAGGTAACACACCGCGCACTCCTCGACGTCGCTGCCGCCGGCATCGGTGTGCATGGCGGCGCGGCGGGCATCGTCCGCGCACACCCAGTGGCATCCCTCGTGCAGCGCCGAATGCACCGGCGTGTCGGCGCGCACCCACAGGGCGGTGCCGACCAGCCCGGCCTCGCACTCGCCCCAGTAGCTGCCGGGAATCGTGGCGTACGCGGGCAGCCACGCCACGCCCAGCCCGTAGCGCGCGAAGATCACGCGCACGGCACGGCCGCAGGCGCCGGCCGGCGGGCCGAGACGCAGCACGGCGTCGGCAGCGGGCAGCGGGGCGTCGCGATTCACCGAGTTGCGGCCGGGCCGGTCGCGGGCGTGGCGCCGGCGCTCAGTTCAGGCTGCGCGCCATGCGCGTGCGCCAGTCCTTGAGGCGGGCGTCGCCGTCCAGCACCTTGAAGATGTCGAGCAGCGCACGGCGCACCGCGCCGTCCTGCCAGTCGCGTTGCGCGGGCAGCAGGCCGAGCAGGGCTTCGACCGCGGCGGCATGCTCGCCGGCGGCCGCCTGCGCCATGGCCCCGGCATAGGCGGCGGCAACCGGGTCGTCGTCGCCGGCGCCGGCCGCGGCGTTGCCGGCCTGGGCGAGTTCGAGCCGCGCCTTGGCCCGCTCGACGCCGTCGTCGACGGCGACGTTGGCCGGCAGGCCGTGCAGCAGCGCGGCCGCCTCGTCGAGCGCGCCGAGTTCGACCAGGGCCTCGGCGAGCAACGGATGAATGCGGTAATCGGTGGCGTCGGCGGCCAGCGCCGCCTCGAGCAGGCCGCGTGCCTGGGCGGCCTCGCCGGCGGCGAGATGGGCCACCGCCGCCGCCACCGCCTCGTCGCCGGGGCGCGGCAGGTGCGGCGCGACCAGCGCCTCCAGGGCCGCCGGTGGTTGCGCGCCGACCACGCGGCTGACGACGTCGCCGGCGCGGAACAGCACCAGGGTGGGCAGGCTGCGCACGCCGTACTCGGCGGCCAGCGCCGGTTCGGCGTCGCTGTCGACCTTGACCACGTCGAGGGCGCCGGCGTGGCGTGCGGCCAGGTCCTCGAGCAGCGGTGCGAGCTGGCGGCAGGGCGCACACCAGTCCGCCCAGAAATCGACCAGTACGGCGCGCTCGTGCGAACGGGCGAGCACGAGGTCGGGAAAATCGACGGCGTTGGCTGCGATGACGTTACCGGGCATCGTTGTCCTCCGTAGTTGCTTCAACCCTGCCCGGCGAGCAGCCGGTCACGGACCTCGCGCCGCAGGATCTTGTTCGCTGCGCTCTTGGGCAGTTCCGGCCACACCACGATGTCCTTGGGTCGCTTGTAATTGGCGAGCTTGTCGCGCGCCCAGGCCTTGAGACCTTCGAGATCGAGATCGGCGCGGCCGGCGACGACGGCGTGCACGCGGTCACCCCACTTCTCGTCCGGCAAACCGACCACGGCGGCTTCGACCACGCCCGCGAAGGCCATCAGCACGTCCTCGACCTCGCGCGGGTAGACGTTGTAGCCGCCCGAGATGAGCATGTCGTTCTTGCGGTCGACGAGGTAATAGAAGCCGTCCTCGTCGACGTAGCCGATGTCGCCGGTGTGCAGCCAGCCGTTGCGGAAAGCCTGCTCGGTGGCTTCCGGCCGGTTCCAGTAGTAGGCCATGGTCTGCGGCCCGCGACACACGATCTCACCGACCTCGCGCGGCGGCAGGGGCTGGTCGTCGTCGTCGAACACCGCGCACTCGACGATGGTGAACGGCCGCCCGCAGGAGCCGACGCGATCGTGATCCTGCGGTGCCAGGCAGGTGATGACCATGGGGCTCTCGGCCTGGCCGTAGACCTGGGCGAAAACGCGGCCGAAACGCGCCTCGCCGCGTTCGAGCAGGCTCGGCGCAATCGGCGAGGCGCCGTAGCAGATCTTGCGCAATGCGAACGCGGCGCCCTCGATCGCCGGCTGCTCCAGGATCATGGCGAGCATGGTCGGCACGAGGAAGGTGTGGCTGGCCTGCTCGCGCACGGCGAGGTCGATGAACTCGGCCGCGTCGAACTTCTTCATCACCAGCGAACGCACCCCGCGCGCGATGGCGGGCAGGAAGAAGGCGCCCGAGGCGTGGGCAATCGGCGCGGCATGCAGGAAGGTGTTGCCGGTTTCGAGATCCGGCACGAGGTCGGTGAGGAAGGCCGACAGCTCGGAGAGCTCGCCGCGGGTGGTCAGGGTCACCGCCTTGGCCTTGCCGGTGGTGCCGCCGGTGTAGCCCAGGCGCAGCGGGGCGTCGAGCGCGCGGTCACGGATGCAGGGGCTGTCGTCGGCGTGGTCGAACATGGCGGCGAACTCGTCGCGGCCGATCTGGACCGGCACTTCGAGGCCCTCGATGTCGTCGTGGATGGCGGCACGGCTGCCGCTGTCGGCCAGCTTGTAATTGTGGTTGTCGAGCGTCTCGCGGGTATTCAGGCCGACCCGCACCAGCCCGGCCTTGGCCAGCGCGTAGTAGGCCACCAGGCACTCGATGCTGTTCGGCAGCAGCACGCCGACGCGATCGCCGGGCTCGAGGCCGCGCGCGAGCAGGGCGTTGCCGATGACGTCGGTGAGCCGGTCGAACTCGCGGAAGCTGACGTTGCGGTCGCCTTCGGTGAGACAGGGCGCGTCGCCGTAATAGAGCGCGGCGCGGCGGATCAGAGAGCCGATTTGCATGGGAATCTCGTGCTTGCTTGCGGGACGAAGGCGCGAATTCTACCAGTCGTCAGCGCCGTATGAAGGGGGCCGGGAAGGCCCCCATGCCACGCCGGCGGCCGCGCCGGACGTGGCACGAGGCGAGGTGCGGGGGTCAGGAAATCCAGCGCGGCCGGGCGTCGAAATCCGGCGAGAGGTCGCGTGGGCGGATGTGCGCCGAGGCGCCGTTCTCGCTCACCGGGCCATCGTATTTCCTGAACTCGAGCCGCGCGATCTGGTTGCGATGGACCTCGTCGGGACCGTCGGCGATGCGCAGCAGGCGCGCCCAGGTGTAAGCCAGCGGCAGGCCGTAATCGTCGGTCATGCCGGCGCCGCCGAAAGCCTGCATGGCCCAGTCGATGACCTTGCACGCCATGTTCGGCGCCATGACCTTGATCATGGCGATCTCCTGCTTCGCCGCCTTGTTGCCGACGGTGTCCATCATCCACGCCGCCTTGAGCGTCAACAGGCGCGCCTGCTCGATGAGGATGCGCGACTCGGCGATGCGCTCCTTCCACACGCTCTGCGTGCTGACGGCAGCGCCGAAGGCCTCGCGCGAGGCGAGCCGGCGGCACATGCGCTCGAGGGCGCGCTCGGTCAGCCCGATGAGGCGCATGCAGTGGTGGATGCGGCCGGGGCCGAGCCGGCCCTGCGCGATCTCGAAGCCGCGGCCCTCGCCGAGCAGGATGTTCTCGGCCGGTACGCGGACGTCGTTGAACACCACCTCGGGGTAGCCGTGCGGGGCGTCGTCGAAGCCCATGATCGGCAGCAGGCGCTTGAAGGTCACCCCCGGGTGCGGGAAGGGCACGATGATCATCGACTGCTGCTTGTGGCGATCCGGGTTGTCGGGATCGGTCTTGCCCATCAGGATGATGATGTTGCAACGCGGATCGGGCACGTTGTGGGTGTACCACTTGCGGCCGTTGATGACGTACTCGTCGCCGTCGCGCACGATGCTGGTCTCGATGTTGGTCGCGTCCGACGAGGCGACCTCGATCTCGGTCATGCCGAAGGCCGAGCGCGCCTCGCCGGCGAGCAGCGGTTTCAACCAGCGCTCCTTCTGCGCCGCGGTGCCGTAGCGCACCAGCACTTCCATGTTGCCGGTATCCGGCGCCGAGCAGTTGAACACCTCGGGCGCGATCGGCGAGCGGCCCATGACCTCGCACAGCGGGGCGTACTCGAGATTGCTCAGGCCCTGGCCGTGCTCGCTGTCCGGCAGCCAGATGTTCCAGAACTCGGTCTTGCGCGCGATGTCCTTGAGCTGTTCCATGATCGGCACCGGCTGGAAACGCTCACCGCTGGCGACCTGGGCGAAGTACTCCTCCTCGTTGGGATAGACGTGCTCGCGCATGAAGGCCTCGAGGCGGGCGACGAGGCCTGTGACTTTCTCGGACTGTGCGAAATCCATCGGCATCTCCGGGTCTGCTGAGAGGGGTGGCCCGTGCGGGCAGGGCCGCGATTGTAGGCCATCTCACGCGATGCGCAGGGCCGGCCGCCGCGCGGCCATGCCCGGTGCTATGCTGCGCGCACCCGACAGACCCGGTCCGCTCATGATCCGCCAGCACCATGGACGCCGCACCCGTCGACCGCCCGACCACGCCCTCGGCACGACCGCGGCGGCTTGAAGCCATGTGCCGACGCCTGTTCGCGCTCGCCCTGTGGGCGCTCGTCGCGCGCACCCACGCCGCGCCGCTGCCGTTCACGTTCACGGCCCCCGACACCCTGCGCGCGGCGCAGATTTCGCGCGCGGCGATCGGCAACACCTACGCCTACCTCGCCGCCGACCCGGCGCAACCGCTGCGCCTGACCATCACCGTGATGGCCGCCGGCGAGGTCGAGGCCCGCTTCGGCGCCCTCGACACGGCGGCCTGCGTCAACCCCTTCCTCGACGAACTCGGTCGCAACCACGCCCACTTCTTCGCCGTCGCCCAGGCGCGCCCGCTGGTCGTTGCCGGCCACGAGCTGCCGCAGTTCCGCTGGACCGGGGAGCGCCGCGGCCGCACCCTGACCGGCATCGTCGCCTGCGGGCGTCTCGACCACGCCTACTACATCGTCGACTTCGTCGATGCCCTCGGCCCCTCGACCACCAGCTTCCCCGACCTGCGCAGCCGCCTGCGTGAGCTCGCACCGGCCGCTCCCGCGACGCGATGACCACCAATCCGCGCCATTACCGCTACTACGACCTGCTCATGGCAGCCTTCGTCACCGTGCTGCTGTGCTCGAACCTGATCGGGCCGGGCAAGGTGTGCGAAATCGGCCTGCCTTTCACCGTGCCCGGGCTCGGCACCTTGCTGATCTTCGGCGCCGGCAACATCTTCTTCCCGTTGAGCTACATCTTCGGCGACGTGCTGACCGAGGTGTACGGCTACGCGCGGGCGCGCAAGGTCATCTGGGCCGGCTTCGGCGCGATCATCTTCGCCACCATCATGTCGCAGGTGATCATCCGCCTGCCGCCGAGCGCGAGCGAACCGTTCAACGCCGTGCTGCAACCGGCCATCGAAGTCGCTTTCGGCGGCACCTGGCGCATCGTCGTCGCCTCGATCGTGGCCTTCTGGATCGGGGACTTCGTCAACGCCTACATCATGGCGCGGATGAAGCTGTGGACGGCCGGGCGCTACCTGTGGACGCGCACCATCGGCTCGACCGTGCTCGGCCAGGGCGTCGACAGCCTGGTCTTCTACCCCATCGCCTTCTACGGCATCTGGAACACCGACACCCTGTTCGCGGTGCTGCTGTTCAACTTCGCCTTCAAGGTCGGCGTCGAGGTCGTCATGACCCCGCTGACCTACCTCGTGATCGGCTGGCTCAAGCAGGCCGAGAACGAGGACTACTACGACCGCGACACCGACTTCACGCCGTTCTCGCTGGAAGACTGACCGGCGCCGTGCCGGTCGCGGCGGTCGGCGGCGGTCAGCCACGCCCGCCGCGTTCCGCGCGCGAGCAGGATGGCGAGCCCCACCACGGTGACCGAGCCGAACAGGGCGGCCTGGATGGCGGTCGAGGCGACGATGCCGGCGTTACCGTCGAGCCCGAAGGCCTGCAACGCGAGCACTGCCACCAGCTGGTAGGTGCCGAGGTAGCCGGGCGCGGTCGGCACCAGGGTGCTGAGCGAGGCCGCGCCCATCACGACCAGGGCTTCGGCCGGCCCGAGCACGGCACCGCAGGCGGCGAACACCCGGCTCAGTGCGAGCACCTCGCAAGTCCACACCGCCGCCGTCAGCGCCACCACCAGCAGCGCGGTGCGGCGATTGAGGCTGCGCGTGCCGTGGCGGAAATCGTCGACCACCGCGTGCACCGCGGCCGGCAGCGACAACCGCGCCAGGCGCGCGCTGCGCAACAGGGCGAGCGCCAGCACGGCGACCCCGACCAGCACCCCCGCGTTCAGCGCGACCAGCTCGAAGGTCGGCAGGCGGGCATGGCCCAGCACCAGCCCGACGCCGGCGAGACCGGCGATGAGACAGGTGAGGATGGCCAGCAGGTCGAGCAGGCGTTCGACGACGATGGTGCCGAACACGCGGGCGCGGCCGAGGGCGAGACGGCGCTTGGCGTAAGCGGCGCGCGCGACTTCGCCCAGCCGGGCCGGCAACAGGTTGTTGACGGCATAACCGACCACCAGCGTCTCGGCCACCGCGATCAGCGGCGCGCCGCCGAGCTGGCCGAGCAAGCGTTGCCAGCGCAACACGCGCAGGCCGAGCGCCACCCAGTACAGCGCCGTCGCCTGCACCAGCCCGGCACGGTCGACGGCGGCGGCCAGCCGACGCACTTCGGCGACGTCGATGCCGCGCAGGGCCAGCACCATGAACACCGCGCCGATGGCGACGCCGGCGATCCCGATCAGGACGTTGCGCGCCAGCGCGGCGGAAACCACGCGCGCCACGGCCTCAGGGCGCCACGCGGAAGCGGAACAGGTACCACAGCGCCTTGACGCCGTCCTTCCAGTTGATCTTCTTGCCCTCGTCGTAGGTACGACCGTAGTAGGAGATGCCGATCTCGTAGATGCGCCAGCGCCGTGCCAGCGCGACCTGGGCGCTGAACTGCACCTCGAAACCGAAATCGTCGGCGGTGATCCTGAGGCTGTCGCGGACCGCACGGGTGAACATCTTGTAGCAGACCTCGATGTCGGTGAGGGTCTGGTTGTACAGCGCGTTGAACAGGAAGGAGATGAGGCGGTTGGCCATGAAATGGTGGAAGTACAGCGCGCGATGAGGCCGGCCGTAGAAGCGCGAGCCGTAGACGACGTCGGCGACCTCGCGCTCGGCGATGAGCGCGTACATCTCGCGCCAGTCGGTCGGGTCGTATTCGAGGTCGGCGTCCTGGATGACGATGACTTCGCCGCGGGCGCCGGCCAGCCCGGTCTGCAGCGCGCCGCCCTTGCCGCGGTTCGCGGCATGGCAGAGCACACGGATGGTGAAGCTCGCATCCCCGGCGACCGTGACCACGTTGCCGTCGGCATCGAGCTCGAGCGCCGCATCTTCGCCGCTGAGGCCGTCGACCTGGGCCAGCAGCCATTCGCGCGTGCCGTCGCGCGAACAGTCGTCGACGATGACGATTTCCTTCCTCACCGCGGGGATCGCGGCCACGACCTTGACCAGGCACGGGCCGATGGTATGGCGTTCGTTGTAGGCGGGGATGATGACCGAGAGCTGCATGTGCGACCTGCCCCTCGCGCGACGACGGTCACGCTGCAGCGGTGCACGCTAGAGGATGGTCCCGAACGGGTCAATCGACCGCGCACGGAGCGTGCGCCGGGTCACGCGGAAAGAAGAAGCCCCGCCGGAGCGGGGCGAAGAGGAGGAATGATGGCGAGACGAACTGTAGCCGCCGCGGCCGCGCCAAAACCTGAACCCGGTCACCCTCGGTGTTGCACTTTGTGAACAATGCGGCGGGCGCGCGCGGCGCGGTGAACCCGCGTCGGCGGTCCCGCGACCGCGGGGTGCGATGACGACCGACGCGCTGCGTACGCGCATGTGCGACGGTACGACGGGCCGGGCCCGACCGGCCGCTCGCGCGTCCTTTGCCGTGCTCGCCGCCGCCGCGTACGCTTGCGCCATGTCCGAGAATGTCGTGTTGAGCGCCCGCGGCCTGGTCAAACGCTACGCCGGCGACGGCGCCGCACCGGCCGTGCTCGACGGACTCGATCTCGACATCCGGCGCGGTGAGATCGTCGCCGTCATCGGCCGCTCCGGTTCCGGCAAGAGCACGCTGCTCAACGTCGTCGGCCAGATGGACAAGCCCGACCGCGGCCGCATCGAGGTGCTCGGCGTCGACACGGCGCACTGGCGCGATGCCGAGCAGACCCGCTTCCGCCGCCAGCGCCTCGGCTTCGTGTTCCAGGCCTACAACCTGCTGCCGACCCTGACGGTGCGCGAGAACATCGCCCTGCCGCTCGAACTGAACGGGCTGGCCTGCGAACCTCGCGCGGGCGAACTCCTCGCCGCGCTCGGGCTGACCGCGGTCGCCGAGCGCTATCCCGACCAGGTCTCCGGCGGTGAACAGCAGCGCACCGCCATCGCGCGCGCCCTCGCCCACCGGCCGGCGCTCGTGATCGCCGACGAGCCGACCGGCAACCTCGACGCCGACACCGGCGCCGAGGTCGTACGCCTGTTCGAGCGCGCCGTGCGCGACAGCGCCACCGCCCTGCTCATGGCCACCCACAGCCGCGAGATGGTCGGCCACGCCGACCGCGTCCTGGCCCTCGACCACGGCCGTCTGCAGACCGTCGACGCGTGACCCTGCAGCAGCTCGCCAGCCTGCGCTTCCTGCGCCGCCATCGCGCGCAATGCCTGCTGGCGGTGTCGGGGGTAGCCCTGGGCGTCGCCATCGTCGTCGCCATCCAGCTGGTCCAGGCCGCCGCGCGCCAGGCCTTCGACGAAGCCCTGCACGGCGTGTTCGGCCGCGCCACCCATGTGGTGCGGGCCGAGCGCCGCGACTTCGACGAGCGCGTGCTCGCCACGGTACGCCGCAGCGCGGCCGACTGGCAGCCGCTGGCAGTGCTCGAGGGGCCGCTCCAGCTCCGCCTGGCGGACGGCCGCCGCGTGAGCCTGCGCGTGGTCGGCATCGACACCCTCGCCATGCCACTCGCCGGCGCAACCGCAGCGTTTCCGCCGGGGCCGTTCCTGCGCGAACCCGGCGCCGTCGTCATCGGCGCGGCGACCGCCGCACACCTCGGCTGCGCGGCCGGCACGAGCCTGACGACGACGGCCGGCAGGCCCGTCGAGGTCCTCGCCGTGATACCGCCGACGGCGCGCCCGCTGCTCGCCGACGGCGTCGCGCTGGCCGACCTCGCCACCGCCCAGGAACTGCTCGGCGCGGCCGGCCGGCTGTCGCGCATCGAGCTCGCCGCGCCGCCCGGCGCCAGCAGCCCGCCCGCGGCCCTGCAGGCAGACCTGCCGGCCGGACTGATCGTCGAGGGTAGCGGTGCCGGCGCGGCCGGCGGCCGCCAGCTCACGCGCGCTTTCTACACCAACCTCGATGCCCTCAGCCTGCTCGCCGTGCTGGTCGGGGGCTTCATGATCTACAACACCATGGCCTTCTTCGTCGTGCAGCGCGCACCGCTGTTCGCGCGCCTGCGTGCGCTCGGCGTGACGCGGCGTGCGATCGCCGGCCACGTCGCCTTCGAGGCGGGCGTGCTCGGCCTGCTCGGCGGCGTGCTCGGCGACGCCCTCGGCGTGGTGCTCGCGCGCCGCCTGGCCGGACCGATGGCACAGACCCTGGCCGACCACTACCAGTCGACCGGCCTCGCCGCCCTCGCGCTACCGCCCGCACTGGCGCTCGGCGGTGTACTCCTGGCGCTGGCGACGACCCTGGTCGCGGCACTGGCGCCGGCCTGGCAGGCGGCCAGCCTGCCGCCGGGCCAGGCGCTGGTGTCGAGCACACGGCGTGCGCACGAGATCGCGAACCTGCGCCGCGCCGGCTGGGCCAGCCTGCTGTGCCTGGTCACCGGGCTGGTGCTGCTCGGCGCGACGACGCGCTCGCTCTATGCCGGCTTCGGCGCCCTTGCCGCGCTCCTGCTCGCCGCCATGCTCGCCGTGCCGGCGGTGGTCGGCGCGGCGCTGCGCGCGCTGGCACGGCGCGCTGCCGGCCGGCTCCCCCTGCCCGAACGCCTGGCCCTGCAATCGGCGACCCACGCGCTGGCCCGCATCGGTCTCGCCGTGGCGGCGTTGATGGCCGCCACCGCGACCAGTATCGGCGTCGGCCTGATGGTCACCAGCTTCCGTGTCTCGGTCGACGACTGGCTGCAACAATTGCTCCGTGCCGACTATTACCTGGCCCAGGAAGACGCCGAACAGGCGCCACCGACCATCGGCCCCGACTTCGCGGCCGCGATCGCCGCCCTGCCCGGGGTGGCGGCAGTCAGCCGCGTGCGGCGGCTCGAAGCGAACCTCGCCGACGGCGACCGCGCGCGCGTGACCGCCTACGACCTGCCGCCGGCGGCGCGCGCCGGCTTCCGTTTCCTCGACGACACGGCCGCGCGGGCGTGGCCGGCCTGGTTGCGCGGCGAGGCGGTGTTCGTCACTGAACCGTTCGCCTGGCATCACGCGCTGCGGCCCGGCGAGCGCGTCGTCCTCGACACGCCGTGCGGGCGGCTCGACCGCCCGCTCGCCGGTATCTATCGCGACTACGGCAGCGAGCGCGGCGCCGTGGCCATCGCGTGGTCGCTGTACCGCCGCTGCTGGGGCGACGATCGTGCCCACGGTATCGGCGTCTATCCCGCCGCCGGCGGCGCGCAGCCGGCGCTGCGCGACCGGCTCGACGCGCTGGCCGCCGGCGCCGCACCGCTGGCGGTGTGGTCCAATGCCGAGGTCCGCGCCCGCTCGCTCGAGGTCTTCGACCGCACCTTCGCCATCACCGACGTCCTCACCCTGGTCGCCGCGGTCGTCGCTGCGCTCGGCGTGTTCAACGCCCTGCTCGCCCTGCACATCGAACATGCCCGCGAATACGCCATGCTGCGCGCGACCGGCTTCTCGCGCGCCGGCCTGCGCCGCACCCTGCTCGCGCAGACCGCGTTCGTCGCCGCGGCGGCGGTGAGTTGCGCGGTGCCGGTGGGGATTGCCATCGCCGCCCTGCTCACCGAGGTCATCAACCGCCGCTCCTTCGGCTGGAGCATGCAGTTCGCCTGGCAGGCACAGGCGCTCGCCGTGCCGGCTGCGCTGGCCTTCCTCGCCGCGCTGGCGGCGACCGTCTATCCCGCGGCCCGCGCGGCCGCCATTCCACCGGCCGCGGCCCTGCGCCATGACTGAACGGGCACGCGCCGGCACACGCTGGTTCCTCGCCGCCGTCGCCGTGGTCACGATCGGGTTGCTGGGACATGGCCGCGCGCCACCCGACCGCCGCACGGGCAGCGACGACCCCACCCGCTACCTGCGCGGCGGCGCTGCCGGTTTTGCCCGCGCGCTCGCCCCGCGCGTCTTCAGCTTCCCGGCTGACCACGGCGCGCATGGCGACTTCCGCTCGGAGTGGTGGTACTTCACCGGCCACCTGGCCGGGAATTCGCGCCCCTGTGTGGCAGAGACAGGGGGCGATCGCGCGGCGCCGGAAGCCACGACGGCGCCGGCATCGGACTCGACGACGCTGCGCTGTCGGCACGGCGACGCGGGGCGCGGCACCCGGCATCCCGCGCAGCGCCGGCCAGGCACGTGCGTGCAATGCGATCCCGCAGCCGCCGCCGGCCGCCATTTCGGCTTCCAGCTCACCCTGTTCCGCTTCGAACTCGCGCCGACCGCGGCGGCCTCCTCCTCGGCCTGGCGTACCCCGCGCATCATGCTCGGGCATTTCGCGCTGAGCGACCTCGACCGCGCCCGTTTTCACCACGAGGAACGCCTCGCCCGCGCGCATCCTGCGCTCGCCGGGATCCGCAGTGCGCCGCTCGAGATCTACCTCGACGACTGGTCGATACGGCGCCTGCCCGGACCGACCGAACGCTGGTCGCTACGGGCGCGCGGGGACGACGCGGCCATCGACCTAGAGCTGACGGCGACGAGCGCAATCGTGCTGCAGGGCGACGCCGGCCTGTCGCGCAAGGGCGCCACGCCGGGCAATGCCTCCTACTACTACTCGATCCCCCGTCTCGCCGCGCACGGCGCGGTCGAAGTCGACGGCGCGAGCCAAGCGGTGGCAGGCCGGGCCTGGCTCGACCGCGAGTGGAGCACGAGCGCGCTCGAGCGCAGCCAACGCGGTTGGGATTGGTTCGCCCTGCAGCTCGACGACGGCGCCAACCTCATGTTCTACCGCCTGCGCGATGCCACCGGCGCCGGCGCCCCCTACTCGGCCGGCAGCCTGCAGCACGCCGATGGCCGGGTCGAACACCTCGCCGCCGCCGACGTCACGCTGAGCGTGACCGCCTGGTGGCGCAGCCCGGCCAGCGGCGCGCGCTACCCCGCGCGCTGGCGGCTCGCGGTAGCGGACGCCGGGCTGGACCTCGACATCCGGCCCGCCCTGGCGGACCAGGAATGGCGCGGACGCCTGCGTTACTGGGAGGGGGCGGTCACGGTGTCCGGCAGTCGCGCGGGCAGGGGTTACGTCGAGCTGACGGGTTACTAGCGGGCTGGCGCAGCACGACCGCGGCACCGGTGGGCGGCACAGGGCACGCCCCTGCGGGCCTCACACCACGATTTCGTAGCAGGGTTCGTAGCCCCGCCCCGGCAAGCGCATGCGCCCCTGGTCGACGAACTGGCGCAGCAGGGCGTCCAGTGCGTTCATGATCGCGATGTCGCCGTGGACGCGGAAAGGGCCTTCCTTCTCGACCGCGGCGATGCCCGTTTCCTTGACGTTGCCGGCGACGATGCCGGAGAACAGCCGCCGCAGGTTGGCGGCGAGTTCATGCACCGGGGCGTCGCGCCGGATGGTCAGGCTGGCCATGCTGGGATGGGTGGCCTCGAACGGCACCTGGTAGACCCAGTCGACCGCCAGGCGCCAGTTGAAGTAACAGGCATCGTCGGTCTGGTCGCGGTGGCGCATGACCTGGCCGGCGGCGTGGGCGAGCCGTTGGGCGACTTCATCCGGATCGCCGATGATGATCTCGTAGCGCCCGGCGCAGGTCGGTCCCAGCACCTCGCGGATGAAGGTGTCGAGCGCGCTGAAGTAGCCCGCGCTGCTCGGCGGCCCGGTGAGGACGATGGGCAGCGGCTCCTCGGCGTTGCGCGGGTTGGCCAGCACGCCGAGCAGGTAGAGGAGCTCCTCCGCCGTGCCCACCCCGCCGGGAAAGATCACGATGCCGTGGGCGATGCGCACGAAGGCCTCGAGGCGCTTCTCCATGTCGGGCATGATGACGAGCTGGTTGACGATGGGATTGGGCGCCTCGGCGGCGATGATGCCCGGTTCGGTGATGCCGATGTAGCGCCCGTCGGTCACGCGCTGCTTGGCATGCGCAATCGCCGCGCCCTTCATCGGCCCCTTCATCGCGCCCGGCCCGCAGCCGGTACAGACGTCGACCAGGCGCAGGCCCAGCGCGTAGCCGACCTCCTTGGTGTAGTCGTATTCCTCGCGGCCGATGGCGTGGCCACCCCAGCACACCACCAGTCCGCGGCGCCGCCGCGGGTCGAGCACGCTGGCGTGACGCAGGATGCGGAACACGGCGTCGGTGATGCCGGTCGAGCTGTCGAGTTCGAAGTGGCCGCTCAGCGCGAGTTCGCGGTTGATGTAGATGATGTCGCGCAGGACCGCGAACAGGTGTTCACGCACGCCGCGGATCATGTGCCCGTCGACGAACGCGGTACCCGGTGCGTTGCGCAGGTCGAGGCGCAGGCCGCGGTCCTCCTGCACCAGCGCGACTTCGAACTCGGCATAGCGCTCGAGCAGGCCGCGCGGATCGTCCATTTCCAGGCCGCTGCTCAGGACCGCCAGCGCGCAACGGCGGAACAGCTCGTCGACCACCGCGCTGCGGCGCTGGCACAGGGCGTTGACCTCGCGCTGGGACAGCAGGGCGAGGGTGTCGAGGGGGGCAACGCGCGCGCGGGGCACGACGGTGTGCGGACCGCCGTTGAGGTCCGGACGAGGGAGATCGGCAGGCATGGGCGGGTTACGAGAGAGTCTTGATGTCGTTTGTAATCATCCTATACTATCCGCCTATAGATCAGACAATTAAGTGATCAAAATAAGATCACGGCTCAGATACAGCGCGTAATCCGCTTATTTGGCGAACGAACGGAGGGAGCGGTATGGCCACGGGACCGACGTCCGAAGGCTGGAACGACCTGGTCGAGGAGCTCAAGCAGCTCGAAGCGTTTTTTCCCCTGCTCGGCGGCGAGCACGAACGCGACGAACTCGACGAGGAAATCGAGGAGCTCGAACAGCTCATTGCCAGCGCGGGGGAGCCGGAAGACGAGCATTCCATGCGCGCGCTGACCTTCCTGCAGACCGAGCTGGCCCGCAAGCGCGCCCTGCGCGACGATTTCTTCTGACGCGCCGGCGCGCCGCGCCATCGCCAACCGCGTAAGCCGAGCCGGCCCGCCCGACGCTCGACCGCGACCCGGCGCTCGATCCAGCGCGCCCAACGCAGCGCCCCGACCCGAGGCCCGTCCTACCCCGACCATTCGCCGCGGCGCATGCCTCCAACCCGGCTGTTCAGCTGGACCCGACGCCCCCGGGGCGTCTGAGTTCTCTGGGGGGCCACCCGCCGCCAATCCGCATCCTGGCACCCACACCCCGGGTTACCGTCAGACGCAGGCGGGTTGCATTCATCAGCA
>JACKNG010000010.1 GCA_024235015.1 Gammaproteobacteria bacterium | reverse complement strand
AAGAACAAGTGTACGAAGCACTCCCAGGTAAAGCCGATGCCACCGTGGAACTGCACAGAGCGACTGGAGGAAAACACCGCCATGTCGCTGGCAGCAGACTTCGCCATTCTGGCGAGACGCAGGGCCTCTGCAGGCTCTTCATCGACGGCACACGCAGCGTTATAAGTTAACGACTTTGCCGCGTCGATTTGTAGCATGACGTTCACCAGCGGGTGCTTTACAGCCTGGAAGAAACCGAGTGGGCGATCGAACTGCACGCGAGTCTTGGCGTATTCCGAAGTGGTTTGCAGCAACCACTCACCACTGCCCACCATATCCGCCGCGGTAATGCAGAGAATGGCTGGCATGGCTTTGGCGAGTGCTTCGGCACCTGCAGTCTCCAGCAAGACCGCTTCTGCGTCGTTGAACTCGATGTGTGCTTGATCACGGGTCAGGTCAATGATGCCGTCAGCGTGAATGGTCACGCTATTCGAACTTGGGTCTACTCGATACAACGAAACGTTATCACCGCTCTTAGCAGATACCACCAGAACGTCAGCCTTTTGAGCATCCTGGACGAAATAAGCGGTGCCGCTCAGCTTGCCACCGGATTCCGTTACATCAGTGTCGCCTGGTTCCCACGAACCCTTTTGGTTAGTGATGGCCAGCGTGGCAGAGGTGCCGCCAGCGATTTCACCTAAGAGTGCTGTTGCCGCTTCTGATTCACACTCGCGTACCGCGAAAGTGCTGTTAAAAGTAGTGATCAGTGGCGAGGGGAAGGCTGCCTTACCTGCTTCCTCCGCGAGTGCCACCGCGGCAACTACAGGCATGCCGACGCCACCAGCCGCTTCTGGGACGCACACTGCCGTCCAGCCGAGCTCAGTAATTTGCTTCCACAAACCCTTGTCCCAGATGCTCTCTACGGGACGATGGATATCAGAGTCGCCCGCAACTTGAGCGTGGATCTTGTCAGCGCCGCAATTGTCTGCAAAGAACTTGCGGGCACTGTCTCTTAGCATTGCTTCGTCTTCGCCGAAGCCAAAATTGTTTGATTGAGTCATGTGTTTCTCCTGGCCTCGTTACTTAGATTTTGGCAGGCCAAGAACCCGCTCACCCAAAATGTTTCGTTGAACTTCATTGGCACCTGCAGCAATGGTGACACCAAAGCTGTTCATGTAGGCCAACTGATATTGGCCACCGGCTGCAGCATTATCATCATTGACGTAGAGGCTACTTGCGGCACCTTCAATTTCATATGCCAACTGCGCAATGTCCTGGTTCATCTCGGTAGCAACCAGTTTGTACTGGAGCGGAATTCGCATGGGATGATCGTTCAACGATTGCACGTTAATGCGTCGCTGATTTTGACGGAAACCTTCCTGACGAATCATCAGCTGCATAATCGCATCGCGAATCGCGCCGTCGTCTGCTGCTGTTTTGCCATTGCGATAGGAGTTCTTGGCCAACTCTACCAGCGCTAAGGCGCTACCAATGCTGGGGCCTTTTTCTTTTTCATTCACCTGGCCACCAGCGGATGGTGTCACAAGCGGACCCGCGCCACGTTCGTGAGCCAGTGTGGTCATCGCCACTTTCCAACCTGCACCCACATCGTCGAGGCGATACTTATCTTCCACCACAAGGTCTTCAAAGATCACTTCGTTGAAACCAGTTTCACCGGTCATCTTAATCAGTGGCTTGACGGTGACGCCCTTGCCTAGCGCAGATTTGATGGGCACAACAAAGTAAGACAGACCGTTGTACTTGTCGTCTTTTGAGGTACGGCATAACAGAATCATCCAACTCGCGAAGTGGGCGAGGGAAGTCCAAACCTTGTGGCCGTTGATCACCCAGGAATCACCTTCCTTGCGGGCAAAAGTTTGTTGGTTGGCGAGGTCCGAGCCAGCGCCGGGCTCACTGAAACCCTGGCACCAGATTTCTTCACCAGAGAGCAATTTAGGAAGCAACTCTTGCTTCACTTCTTCGCGACCGTGGAAGTACACGGTCGGAGCAGCCATACCGAGGCCAATGATATTTGGGAAGAAAGGTGTCTTGGCTCGCTGCATTTCTTGGTTGGCGATCGCCTGGCAGTTTTCTCGACCGCCACCGCCAGACTCAACGCTGTAATCGGCGCCCACGAGGCCTGCATCGTAAGCGGCTTTCTGCCACTTTTGTAGCCACTCAAGGGCCGCTGGATCACTCAGTTCCAGAGCGCCCTGGGGAATGTGAACGGGGGGTTGGCCTGGGTGGTTTTCCGCGAGCCATTTCTGGCAATGAGCGCGGAATTCCGCCTGTTCTGGCGTATCCTTGGCTTGTTCAGACATGTTGCTCTCCTAGTAAAGCAATTAATGAAAAGGGTTAAAAATTGGAGCACTTGTTGTACATGATCTGCGTGGCTTTAAAAAGGGTCTGAATGTCCAAAAAGCGCCAAAAACCCTCGATTTCTGCTGGCTCGTGATATATTCCCAGCAGGTTCAAAAATGAGGGAAGTTTTTGTGTCTAAACACCACACGTTTTGCCGGGTCTGTGAGCCGTCTTGTGCGCTCATCGCTGAAGTTGAGGGCGATGAGATTGTTTCGCTGAAACCAGATCGCGACCATCCAGTGACCAGGGGTTTTGCTTGCCATAAGGGGCTTGCAACCCTAGATATTCACAAGGATCCGGACCGTTTAATGTATCCCCAGCGCAAAACCAATGACGGTTTTGAGAGGGTCAGTTGGGACGATGCCGCCTCGCAAATTGCCGAGCGCCTTGAGGCCATCAAAGCCAAATATGGCAGTAAAGCGATTGCCTCTTATACGGGCAATCCACTGGCGTTTAACTCTCTTGCGGGCCCAGCGATCGGATCGTTTTTAGTTAAGAATGAAATCCGTTCCAACTTTAGTTCTGGTACCCAGGATTGCACCAATAAATTTGCTGGCAGTGAAGCGATTTTTGGTAGCAGCACCATTCACCCAATTCCGGACATCGAACATACGGACTTTTTGCTCGCGTTTGGCGCGAACCCTCGCATTTCCCATATGAGCTTTATCTCTATCGCTGATCCAGTAGGTGCTCTCCGGGAAGCTGAAAAGCGTGGTGCCAAACTGAAGTTCGTTGACCCAAGGGTGAACGAAACGATTAAGGGTATTGGTGAGATTGTGCAGGTGAATCCTGATACCGATGTTTATTTGATGGCGGCTTTGTTGCATCACCTGCATGCCACTGAGCAATTTGACGAGCAGTACCTCAGCGAACACGGTGATCGTGTCGATGAGTTAAAAGCCTTCATCAAGGATTACTCGCCTGACAAGGTGGCTAAGGTCGTGGGTCTGAGCGCAGAGGAAATCCGATCACTTGCCGATGAGTTTGCTGCAGCGCCTTCTGCTGCGGTGTATATGTCCACCGGTGTGAATATGGGCCGGCAAGGCACCCTGGCATATTGGTTGTTGTTTATGTTGAGTCTTTGCACCGGCAACTTCGATAAGCGCGGTGGTAACTATTATGGCAAGGGTTTTTATCCGGCGGCCAAAGCAGGGCGAGTAGATGATCGCTCGCCATTTTTTGACAGTCAGTTCGGTGAGATTCGCAAAATCCGTGGTTCCTTACCTGGCAACTTGATGGCGGATATGATCGAGGCAGAGGAAGACCCCATTAAAGCCATGGTGGTGATCTCCGGCAATCCGCTGATTTCAGTGGGTAACAGCAAACGTTTGAAGGCGGCGTTCGAGAAGCTCGAGTTTTTGCTGGTGATTGATATTTATCCCAACGCCACGGCGCAATTGGCTGATTATGTGCTGCCAGCAACAGATATGTATGAGCGCGAAGATATCAATATGTGCGGTTTGGGTATGCAACACCAGCCCTTCGTCCAGTACACCAACTTCATTGTGCCGCCAAAGGCAGAGCGTCGGCCGGAATGGTGGATTCTCGGTAAGATCGAGCAAGCACAAGGTTTTGATTCGGTGATAGATAATCTCGATGAGACCAATTTGTTCGGGCGCTTGGACCACATGCTCAAGCATTCTGAAACCAGCGTCGAACACATGAAAACACTCGACCACCAGACCGCAGTGTTAGACCAAAATAGCCCGGGTGGTTTCTTTGACGATTGGATTCAAACAGAGTCTCGCCGGGTAAATTGTTGTCCGCCGCTGTTCGCTGAAGCGATGACGCAGTGTGCTGAAATTTTTGCGGAGCTGGAAACCCAGGAACAACCGCTCAAGATGATTTCCCGACGCACCAACTACATGGTGAACTCCTGGTTCCACAATGTGAAATCACTCAAGCGCATCAAGCAACAGAACAACCCACTCTTTATGCATCCTGATGATGCTAGAGCGCGAAATCTGGGGGATGGTTCCGTGGTGCGCATTCACAATGACTGGGGCGATATTCAATCTGTGGTGAGTCTAGATGAGGACTTGAAGCCCGGAACGGTAGCCATGACCCATGGTTGGGGGCACCAGGACACAGGTATGACCGTTGCCAAGCAGTATCCCGGTACCAACGCTAACGAGTTACTTCCGTCTGGGCCTGGTAGCTATGAAAAGCTCAGCAATCAGGCCTTTATGACCGGTGTTCCAGTTGAAGTAGAAGCGGGTTAGCCTGCTTTGAGATAGAGCTCCGGGTTGCTGTAAATAGTGACCCGGTGCAACTCTCGATCGTAGCCGTCATAGCCACCATTGGCTTTGTGTAACACGCTGCGGTTGTCCCAGATGACGAACATGTTTTCTTCCCACTTGTGGTGGTAGATAAACTGCTCCTGATTTTGCCAGTGGTATAGCTCCAATAAAATCTCGTGGGCTTCTGCATCGTCCATACCTTCGATGCCCATGATGTACCCGAAGCAGCCATTTAGCGTTTCCCTGCCAGATTCCGGGTGCGTCACAATCAACGGGTGCGCCTGGGTATTATAGGCATCTTCTGAATACTTGATTTTCATGGCTCTGTCGGAGCCGTGTTCCCGTTCCCCGTAGGTGCCATCAGGCGCGTAGGCAACCCTTGCGGAATGGATACCTTGCTTACCTTCTATCTTGGCGCGCAACTCAGCAGGCATTTCGGCGAGGGCTTTTTCTTGATTGAGAAAACTGGTGTCTCCGCCAACCGGTGGAATGGTCAGGCTAAACAAACACGTACCAATGGGTGGATTCTCCTGAAAGCTCCAATCCGAATGCCAGGCTTCTGCAAATACAGGTGCTTGTTCGTCAGCCCTGCGGCACAGGGAAACCACATGGCCATCGGGTTTGATGGGCTCGAAGTAGGGTTCGGCGCCAAAAACGCCAAATCGCTGGGTTAAGGCCTCGAGTTGATCATCGCTGAGGTTCTGGTCTGGGAAAGCCAGTACATGGTGCTCGATCCAGGCAGCCCGGATCGCTTGCATGTCGTCTGACGAAATCTCTCCAGCTAGATCTATCCCGGTGACTCTTGCGCCAAGTGCGCCGCCGCTAGGTGTGACTGAAATCATGATGCCCCCTGAAGTTTTTCAATATGGTCATATTAGATAAATTGTTGTTGACCAACAACTATTATGAGGAAATAATTCACTCCATGGCTCGAGCATCCAAAAGCGACATTCAGGTTAAGCGTACGCATAAGCAACGTCGTGCTGATTCAGATACCAGGATTCTCGCCGCGGCGATCAAGCTGTTCTCCCAGCACGGCTACCAAAAAACTACCCTTATCCAGATTGGTGCGGAAGCCGGGTATACCGGCACTCTGATCAGCAATCGGTTTGGCTCAAAAGAGCAACTGCTCCGGGCGGTGCTGGCGCATATCCTGCGACGGTTTGAAGAAAACGAGAACGCCAACCAAAGACCCGGTTTGTCCGCGACAGAACAACTGCGCAGTTTTATCACTGAGTATTTGCATGATGCTGTGAGTCAAGAAAGCAGAATCCGGGCTCTGTACGTCATCATGGGTGAAGCACTGGGTTCTATTACTGGTATTGAAGATGAAATCATCAAGGTGAACCGGGTGTTTCGGGCTCATGTCGAGCAGTTTGTTGCAGAAGGTGTGGAAACCGGTGAGTTCTTACCGGATCTCGATCCAGAGATGGAAGCAGTGATCATCGTTGGAGAATAGGCAGCATAAATCGTCTTTTCGGTGGGTCGACAGCGCGTAGCCCTGCTTGATCGGCGTCGGCACCCGCCGTCGGCCGCCCGCGCCTGCTTACACATCAGTGTGCGGATCGGTGTCACACCCGCGAATTCTTTCCAATGACTCCCTTGCCGGCGCGCCTTACCCCTCCCCGCCTGTGTCCCGGCCAGCCGCCGCCATGGCCGTGCTTGCTGACGCCACAGCCCAATCCAGGTCATCCGGGGGTCACCCCGTCTCGTCAAAGAGCTCAAACAGCCCCCCGCCGCGGTGGCGCTCGACTCGGCGGCCGCCGGGTGGCTTCGCATTCAGCCCCTTGCGCATCCAGGTGGCCGAGGATCTTCTCGATGACATCTGCGTCCTCGATGCACGCAATGATCCGCATCGCCCCGCCGCAGGCCACGCAGGTCTCGATGTCGATCCCGAACACCCGCTTCAGGCGCTGTGCCCAGGTCATCGCAGCGCGGCGTTCGGTCGGTGTCCGCCCCTCCGGGTCCGTGGTCGGGGCATGCCGACCTCCCCTGCCCCGCTTCGCCGGTGTTACCCGCGCGCGATATCCGCTGTTGGGCGCGAATACACCGTGGAAGCGCGTCAGGTTGACCCGCGGTTTCGGCACCAAGGCCGCCAGCCGCGCGATGAAATCCAGTGGCTCGAAGATGACGTGCGTCGTGCCGTCGCGGTACGGCGTCTTCAGCTGATAACGAACATTGCCATTCGGCGTTAGCGACAGGCGTTTTTCTGAGATGGCAGGCCGACTGATGTACCGGCAGAGCCGTTCGAGCTTCTGGCGTTGATCCGCGCGGGCCGACACGCCCGCGTGCAGGGAAAATCCCGCCACCTTGCCGACGCCGTTATCGAAGGGCTCGTCACTGGCCGGCAGCGTCTGTAGTGTGAATACCTTGCGGCCTTGTTGCGGCCCGACGGCAATGCGGTAGGTGATCGACGAACCCAGGAGCTGCGCCATCGCCCCGACCTCGAGCGCGTCGCCAGCCAAGTAGCTGTTCTCCGCATCGCACTCCAGCAAGCTCTGGCGTTCGAGGTAACGGCCGATACGCTTCGCCAAAGTATGCGTCAATCGGACAAGCTCGGCGCTGGTCGGTGCCCTGACCCAGCGGAAGCGCAGCGAGCCGTCGGGACACTCGGCGTACACCCCGTCGAGGAACAGCATGTGAAAGTGGACGTTGAGGTTCAGGGCGCTGCCGAACCGCTGAATCAAAGTGACCGCGCCGGCCTGGGCCGATTTTCGTGAGAACCCCGCCTTCTTAATCAGGTGTGTGGCGATGCAGCGGTAGACGATTCCGAGCACCTGGCCCATGACCTCAGGGCGGCTCGCGAACAGGAAGCGCAATGGAAACGGGACGCTCAGCACCCACTGGCGTACCGGCTGTTCCGGGAACACCTCGTCGACCAGCAGCGCGGCGCTCTCCGCCATGCGCCGCGCGCCGCAGCTGGGACAAAAGCCGCGCCGTTTGCAACTGAACGCGACCAGGCGCTCGGCATGACAGGTATCGCAGCGGATCCGCAGAAACCCGTGCTCGAGACGCCCGCACTCGAGGTAGCCTTCGAATTCCTGCTCCACATATCCCGGCAGGGGATTGCCCTGCGCCGCCTGATGCGCTTTGAACGCGGGGTTGTATTCCTCAACAAGTTGATAAAGGAGGGTGCGCTCCGGGCGGTGGCGCACATACGCCAGCGCGCCGACACCCGAACTGGCTTCCCTGCCAGCCGGTAACCGCAACATGATCGCATCCTTGCGAAGTCGTCCTGCGGCTAAGGGTATCAGGCCAAGTGACTATCCCTACATGTACTTCCTGAACGTGCTCGCCGTGACCGCGACGCTCAAGGCAAAAAGCGTCGCGAACGGCAGCACCACAAAACTCGGATGCCTGAATGGCAGCGCCAATTAGATTTTCGCGGCCAGGAGCAGTAGCGGGGCTTGGCCCAGTAGTAGACGACGGAAATCTTGCGCCTCCACCGGATCAGCGAAGACCTCGCTTCACCAAGTCGATCGGCTTTCCGACCGCGAGGCAATCACGACAAGTATCCGAACAGGTGTGCGCACGACAGGGAGGATCGTGTCTAACCGAGCGCCCAAATTGCGACCAATCCGTGCCGAGGCACGCACTAACTCGCTGAATGATCTGGCATTGACAACGAAAAACCGGAGCCGTACCGAGGGTTCGGCTTGTACTCCAGCTTTTTGATTTCAAATAGATTTTGGCGGAGAGAGAGGGATTCGAACCCTCGAAGGGCGTTAGCCCTCGCCGGTTTTCAAGACCGGTGCATTCAACCGCTCTGCCACCTCTCCAATGATCCTTGGCGCCTCACGCGCCCGTCCACCAGCACCGCTCATCGGGAGGGATTGACTCGAAAACGCTACGCGCGTTTTCTCGCCCCTGCGGGGCGCCGGGCTCACGCCCGGCGTCCAAACTCGCTCGCGCGAGTTTGTCGAACCCTCGAAGGGCGTTAGCCCTCGCCGGTTTTCAAGACCGGTGCATTCAACCGCTCTGCCACCTCTCCGATGCGCTGTTCCGCCGCCGGCTGTTCGAGCGTTGCGCGCGGGGCCGGATTGTAACCGAGCTGGGCGCGGACTCGCTGCTCACGTCACACCGAGAAGCAGGGTCGCAATACCCAGGAAAGACAGGAAACCGGTGACGTCGGTGACCGTGGTCAGCACGATCGAGGAGGACTGGGCGGGATCCTGGCGCAGCCGGGTGAGCAGGATGGGAATGATCGCGCCGGACAGGCCGGCGATGACCATCGACAACACCATCGACAGGCCGATGATCAGGGCGAGCACGGCCGAACGGCTCCACACCCACACGCCGGCGGCGGTCGTCGCGGCGACGGCGCAACCGTTGGCCAGCCCCGTCAGGAGTTCCTTGGCCACGACCTGGCGCCAGTGCACGGCCGTGATCTCGTGCAACGCGAGTGCGCGGATGACGACGGCCAGGGCCTGCGCGCCGGTGTTGCCGGACTGGCCGGCGACCACGGGCAGGAGCACGGCCAGCGCGGTGTTGCGCGCGATGGTGTCTTCGAACGCGCCGACCACGCTGGCCGCCACGAAGGCAGTGACCAGGTTGATCTGCAGCCACGGCAGCCGCTTGCGCACGGCAAAGCCCGCGCTCGACAGGGCCCCCTCTTCCTTGCTCGCGCCGAAGATGGTCTGCAGGTCGGCCGAGACCTCGGCGCGGGTCGCCGCCACCAGGGTCTCGTGCTTGAGCACGCCGACCAGGCGCCCGGCCGCGTCGAGTACCGGCAGGCTGGACAGCCCGTACTGCTCGATCATCGCCACGACCTGTTCCTTGGTGGTACCCACCTCGGCCCATACTTCGACCGGCCGCGCGTAGCGTTCGAGATGGTCCTGCGGCCGCGCGAGGACGAGATCCTGCAGTTCGACCACGCCTTCGAGACGCGCCTCGCCGTCGACCAGGTAGAACATACGCCGGGCGCCGCCGCGACCGGGGTCGACGGCGAGCTGGCGTACCCGGTCGATGGCCGCACCGACGCTGGTCGTGCGGCGCAGGAAGATCACCCGCGGATCCATCAGGGCGCCGGCCGAATCCGGCGGGTAGCTCATGATCTGCTCGACGTGTCTACGCGCCTCGGCGGGCAGGGCCTCGACCAGGCTCGTGCGTACCTCTTCGTCGAACAATGCGAGCAGGCTCGCGCTGCGGTTCGGTTCGAGCGCGGCCAGCACCTCGGCCTGCGCGGCCAGCGGCAACTCGTGCAGGTACTGCTGCACCGTGGCCGGCGACAGGCGCTGCCACACCTGCCGCGTGGTCGCCACGGGCGTGGCGGCGAGCAGGCGCGCGGCCTGCTCCACCGGCAACAGTTCGAGGGCCAGCGCCGCGGCCGCGGGGTCGGCGAGCATCGCCGCGGCGTCGGGGAGCGCCTCGGTGGCGTCCTGCAGGACCTCGCTCATGACCGCGGGCCGGCCAGCGGGCGCGGCGCGCGCCGGGAAGGGAAGCTGGCCTGGCGTTTCATCGCAATCGTTTCGCTGTGAAGAATCCGGCGCCTATATACGGCTGCCGACGCCCTCTTGTCCACGGGCATTACGCATTCGTAAGGATCGCCGCGCACGCGCGGCCAAATCCGTGGAATTACTGCGGTTTCTGTTGAAATCCGCCACCACCCCCCTATCATGGCCGGAGGAACCCTTGGGCCGTCGACGGTCCAAGAGAGTGGCCACGCACCTGCCAGCCGCGTGGCCGCGACATCGAATCCGAACCGGAGGTAGAACGATCATGGCAAACACCCTCAGCCACGCGCACGTATCGTCGGGCGTACTGGCGACCAACAAGCTGCTGCGCAACACCTACATGCTGCTGTCTCTGACGCTGCTGTTCAGCGCGCTGACCGCGGCTGTCTCCATGTTCCTACAACTACCGCCGATGACCTACCTGCTGTCCCTCGGCGGCGCCATGCTCCTGATGTGGCTGGTTCTGCCGCGCACCGCGAATTCGGCTGCCGGCATCGGCGTGGTATTCGCCATCACCGGCCTGATGGGCCTGGGGCTCGGGCCAATCCTGAGCATGTACCTGTCGCTGCCCAACGGCCCGCAGGTCGTCGCCACCGCGCTCGGCGGTACCGGCGTCATCTTCCTCGGCCTGTCAGGCTACGCGCTCACCACGCGTCGCGACTTCAGCTTCCTCGGCGGCTTCCTCTTCGTCGGTATTCTGGTGGTGTTCGGCGCGGCGCTGCTGAACATCTTCCTCGCGGTACCGGCGATGAGCCTGGCGCTGTCGGCAGTGATGGTGATGCTCATGAGCGGCTTCATCCTCTTCGACACCAGCCGCATGGTGAACGGCGGCGTGGACAACTACATCATCGCCACCGTGCAGTTGTACGTGAACATCTTCAACCTGTTCATCAGCCTGCTGCAGTTGCTCGGTTTCGCCAGCAACGACTGAGGCCGTACCGCGGCTCCCCACGACGCGGCCCCGCTTCGGCGGGGCCGTTGCGTTTCCAGACCTCGACCTAGGAGTCAGCCGATGGAAATGGCCTTGAAGATCGGCTCTGCCATCCTGCTCGGCGCGATGATCATCCTGATGCTGCCGCGGGCGCGGCAGATGCTCCAGCACAGCCCCGATGCCCAGCCCGGCGACTGGCAGGCCTTCATCCTGCCCCTGCTCGCGGTGGCCGGTTTCGTCGCCCTGTTGATGTGGCTGGTGTGACCGCGGCGCGCGGCGCTTGCTTCAAGCCGGCGGCGTGAGGCGTTCCAGCCCCCCCATGTAGGGCCGCAGCACTTCGGGCACGACGACGCTGCCGTCGGCTTCCTGGTAGTTCTCCAGCACGGCCACCAGGGCGCGGCCGACCGCCACGCCGGAACCGTTCAAGGTGTGCAACAGCTCCGGCTTGCCGGTCTCGGGGTTGCGCCAGCGCGCCTTCATGCGCCGCGCCTGGAAATCCTCGAAATTGCTGCACGAACTGATCTCACGGTAGCGGTCCTGGCCCGGCAGCCAGACCTCGAGATCGTAGGTCTTGGCCGCCGAGAAGCCGAGATCCGCGCCGCACAGAGCGACCACCCGGTAGGGCAGGCCGAGCTTCTGCAGGATGGTCTCGGCATGGCCGGTGAGAGCCTCGAGCGCGGCGTAGGAATCGGCCGGGCGCACCAGTTGGACCAGTTCGACCTTCTCGAACTGGTGCTGGCGGATCATGCCGCGGGTGTCCTTGCCGTACGAACCGGCCTCGCTGCGGAAACACGGCGTATGGCAGACGAAACGTGCCGGCATGGCGTCGTCTTCGCGGATACTGTCCTGGGCCAGGTTGGTCACCGGCACTTCGGCGGTGGGGATGAGATAAAAGCCCTGTTCGGCGATCTCGAACAGGTCCTCCTTGAACTTCGGCAACTGGCCGGTGCCGCGCATGGCACGCTCATTGACCATGAACGGCACGTAGACCTCGCGGTAACCGTGGTCGCGGGTATGGGTGTCGAGCATGAACTGGGTCAGCGCGCGCTGCATGTGCGCGACGCCGCCGGCGAGCACGGCGAAGCGCGCGGCGGCCAGGCGCGCGCCGGCGTCGAAATCGATGCCGTCGAGCGCGGCGCCGATGTCGACGTGGTCGCGCGGGGCGAACTCGAAGCTTCGCGGCGTGCCCCAACGCCGCAGTTCGACGTTGTCGTCCTCGCCAGCGCCGTCCGGCACGCTGTCATCGGGCCGGTTCGGCAACATCAGTGCGAACGCCTCGAGCTCACCCTGGATGCGTTCGAGTTCGTCCTGGTTGGCCTTGAGGCGGTCGCCGAGTTCGGCCACGGCGCGGCGCTCGGGCTCGATGTCCTCGCCGCGCGCCTTGGCCTGACCGATCGCCTTGCTGCGGCGGTTGCGTTCGGCCTGCAGGGCCTCGGTCTCGGTCTGCAGCGTCTTGCGCGCGCCCTCCAGGCGGCCCAGGGTATCGGTATCGAGTTCGAAGCCGCGGCGCGCCAGCGCGCGCGCGACCCCGGCGGCGTCGTTACGCAGCAGTTGCGGATCGAGCATGGCGATTATCCGGTCGTCTGCGCGGCCCACCACACGACGTGACCTTTGCCGGCGATGCGCGTGAGCTCGCCGAGGACGCCTTCGAGGTTTGCCGCGATGTCAAAGAATTCGACCGTCACCGGCAGATCGAGCGACAGATCGACCAGTGACGCGCCGCGTACTTTACCAGACTGGCCGAAGCCCGAGACCCCGCGGTAGACCGTCCAACCGTGCACGCCGGCCGTACGCAGACACTCGAGCACCTCGTCGAGATGACCTTCGCGCTCGGCGAGATAGACTCGCACCAGGGTGACGTCGATGATGTTCATAATTGCCTCACCAGAACCAGGCCGCACCAGCACGCCACCAGGCACAGGCTGACGTTGAGCAGCACGTTGGCTGCCGCCCGCCCCAGGTGACCGGCTTCGAGCATCAGCAGGGTCTCCATCGAGAAGGTCGAGAAGGTGGTCAGCGCACCCAGCAGCCCGACCACGGCGAAGGCGCGCCAGCCGGCGCCGCCGACCACGCGCTCGGTGAGCAGTACGTAGAGCGCTCCGATGACGCACGAGCCGAGCACGTTGACCAGCAGCGTACCGTAGGGGAAGCCGCGGCCGAACAGCGCCGCGGCCGCGCTCGACAGGGTGAAACGCATCACCGCGCCGACCGCGCCGCCGAGTGCGATCAGGGCGAGCATGCCGGCCTGGCCAATCATGCCTCGCCGCCTCCGCCGCCGCGCAGGCGGCGCAGCTTTTCGCCGATCTGGATTTCCATGCCGCGGTTGACCGGCTCGTAGTAGACGCGCTCACCCAGGGCCTCGGGAAAATAGGTCTGGCCGGCGGCGAAGCCGTTCGCCTCGTCGTGGTCATAGCGATAGGCACGGCCGTGGCCCTGGGCCCGGGCCAGCGCCGTCGGCGCGTTGCGGATGTGCGCCGGCACCGGGTCGGAGCCGCGCGCGCGAACCTCGGCCATGGCCTGGTTGAACGCGCTGTAGACCGCGTTGCTCTTGGGCGCGCAGGCGAGGTAGACGAGGGCCTGGGCGATGGCCAGCTCGCCTTCCGGCGGCCCCAGCCGTCGCCACGCCTCCCAGGCGTCGATGGCGATGCCGAGCGCGCGCGGGTCGGCATTGCCGACGTCCTCGCTGGCGATGCGCAGCACCCGCCGCGCGATGTAGGTGGGGTCGCAGCCGCCATCGAGCATGCGCGCGAACCAGTACAGCGCGGCATCCGGGTTGGAGCCGCGCACCGATTTGTGCAGGGCCGAGATCTGGTCGTAGAAATCGTCCTGGCCCTTGTCGAAACGGCGCACCTCGGCGCCCTCGACGGCGAGCTTCATGGTGGCTGCGTCGACCACCCCGTCTTCGGCCAGGCTCAGCGCCAGTTCGAGCAGGTTGAGCGCGCGGCGCGCGTCGCCATCGGCGACCTCGGCCAGGCGCCGGCGCAGCTCGGGCGCCATGCTGACCTCGCGCTCGACGGCGACCGCCGCCAGGGCGCGGTCGATGACCGCGACCAGGGCCGCGGCATCGAGCGCGCGCAGTGCGTACACCCGCACCCGCGACAACAGGGCGTTGTTGAGTTCGAAGGCCGGGTTCTCGGTGGTGGCGCCGATGAAGGTGATGGTGCCGTTCTCGATGTGCGGCAGGAAGGCATCCTGCTGGGCCTTGTTGAAACGATGGACTTCGTCGACGAAGACCGCGGTGGCGCGCCCGGCGGCGCGGTGGCGCTCGGCCTCGTCGACCGCCGCACGGATGTCCTTGACCCCGCCGAGCACGGCCGAGAGGGTGATGAACTCGGCCCCGGCGTTGACCGACAGCATGCGCGCCAGGGTGGTCTTGCCGGTGCCGGGGGGCCCCCATAACACCATCGAGTGCAACTTGCCCTCCTCCAGTGCGCGGCGCAGCGGCTGGCCGGCGCCGAGCAGGTGTGCCTGGCCGCAGAACTCGGCCAGGCGGGCGGGACGCAGGGTGTCGGCGAGTGGAGCCATGGCGCAAAACTACCCGAGCGCGCCGGTCCGGGCCAGGCGGCGAAGCAGGCCGGCGCCCGGCCGCCGGCGGCGCCGACGGGCGCGGCCGCGCACGGCGCACCCCACCGCCCCGGGCCTGGTGCAGGCGCGCAAACGCACCCGCGCCTAGGGCATGCCGCCGCGCACGACGTCCACGCCCGGCGGCGGTTCGAAATCGAACTGGGCGAGGTCGACCGCGCCGTTGCGCACGATGTCGGCGAAGGCCAGCGTGGTGACCTGGCCGAGGTTGTCGGTCAGGCGCATGGCACGCACTTCGCCCTCGCCCCAGCCGAGTTCGATGGCAGTGAAATCGGAGGCGATGTCGCGCGCCTCGAGGCGGAACCAGTCGAGCCCATCGCGCGGCTCCAGCGGCGTGATGGCGTAATGCGCGGCGACGTCGGTTTCGCGCCCGAGCAGCGCCGCGGGCGAGCCCGCGCCGGCCTCGCCCAGCACGCTCTCGGTGACCTGTTCGAGATCGGCGTCGTAAATCCACAGCGTGACGCCGTCGCTGACGATGACCTGCTCGTAGGGATCGGTGTAGTTCCAGCGGAACCGCCCCGGTCGCGCGATGGCGCAATCACCGTGGGCGGTTTCGAGCAGTTCGCCGTCCTCGTCGAAGCGTTGCTGGGTGAAGCTGGCGACGAAGCTGTCCAGCCCGTTGAGATAGGCCACCAGCCCGTCGACCGGCGCCGCAGCGAGCGAACGGGCGGCGAACAGCGCGAGAACGGTGACGAGCGCGGCAAGCAGGCGAACGGGCATGGCGATGGCGGCACGGCCGGGCGGTGGCGGAACGGTGAGTGTACACCGCCGCCACGGCGCTCAATCCTTTGGCGGTGGCGGCGCCAGCACCTCGCGCGAGCCATTGGACTGCAGCTCGCCGACGACGCCGGCGCGCTCCATCTCCTCGACCATGCGCGCGGCGCGGTTGTACCCGATCTTGAGGCGACGCTGGATGCCCGAGACCGAGGCGCGGCGGGTTTCGGTGACGATGCGCACGGCCTGGTCGTAGAGTTCGTCCTGCTCGCCGTCGTCGCCGAACTCACCGCCGCCGCCGGGCATGGGGTCGTCCTCCGACGGCCCGTTGAGGATGGCATCGACGTACTCGGGTTCACCCGCTTCCTTGAGTCGCTCGACGACCTTGTGCACCTCGTCGTCGGAGACGAAGGCGCCGTGCACGCGGTTCGGGATACCGGTGCCGGGCGGCAGGTAGAGCATGTCGCCATGGCCGAGCAGGTTCTCCGCGCCCATCTGGTCGAGGATGGTGCGCGAATCGATGCGCGAGGACACCTGGAAGGCGATGCGACTGGGAATATTGGCCTTGATCAGGCCGGTAATGACGTCGACCGAGGGCCGCTGGGTGGCCAGGATCAGGTGCACGCCGGCGGCGCGCGCCTTCTGGGCCAGGCGCGCGATCAGCTCTTCGACCTTCTTGCCGACCACCATCATCATGTCGGCCAGCTCGTCGATGATGACGACGATGTAGGGCAGGCTGGTCAGGCCGGGCGCGATGTCCTCGGCATCGACGGGGCGGTACAGGGGGTCCGGGATCGGCTGGCCGCGGGCCGCCGCCTCCTCGACCTTGCGGTTGTAACCGCCGATGTTGCGCACGCCGAGCGCGGCCATGAGCTTGTAGCGGCGCTCCATCTCCGCCACGCACCAGCGCAGCGCGTTGGCCGCTTCCTTCATGTCGGTGACGACCGGGGCGAGCAGCGCCGGGATGCCCTCGTAGACCGACAGCTCGAGCATCTTGGGGTCGATCATGATGAGCCTGACGTCGTCCGGCGTGGACTTGTAGAGCAGGCTCAGGATCATGGCGTTGAGCGCCACCGACTTGCCCGCGCCGGTGGTGCCGGCGACGAGCAGGTGCGGCATCTTGGCCAGGTCCACCACCGTCGGCTGCCCCGCGATGTCCTTGCCGAGCGCCATGGTCAGCTTCGAGGCGCTGCGCTCGTAGACGTCGGACTTGAGGATGTCGGACAGCGACACGATCTCGCGCTGCTCGTTCGGGATCTCGAGCCCGATGCAGGTCTTGCCCGGGATGACCTCGACCACGCGCACGCTGATGGTCGACAGCGAGCGCGCCAGGTCCTTGGCCAGGTTGGTGATGCGGCTGGCCTTGATGCCCGGTGCCGGTTCGAGTTCGAAGCGCGTAATCACCGGCCCCGGGTGCACCGCCACGACTTCGACGTCGATGTTGAAATCCTTCAGCTTGAGTTCGACCTGGCGCGACATCGCCTCCAGCGCCTCGGCCGAGTAGCCGCCACCCTGGGCGCGCGGCGTGTCGAGCAGGGCGAGCTCCGGCAGGCCCTGCTGCAGGGCGCGCTCGAACAGCGGTTCCTGGCGCTCGCGCTCGAGGCGCGGGCTCAGCGGTGCGGCGGCGATACGCGGCTCGATACGCGGCGGCGGCCGGCTCTCCTTGCGTTCGACCTCCTCCTTGACCACCGCCTCGCGGGCACGGCGGGCACGCTGGCCGCGGTACCAGTCCAGCGCCTCGTCCCAGCGCACGCGGGTGAATTCCCAGGCCGCCAATGCGTACGCGCCGGTGCGGTCCATCAACCAGGTCCACGACAGCCCGGTGAACAAGGTCACCCCGGTCAGGAACAGCGCCACCAGCATGAGCACGCCGCCGGCGGAGCCGCAGGCGGTGAAGGCCAGGCGGCCGATGACGTCACCGAGGATGCCGCCGGCCTGGTGTGGCACGTCGGCGGTGTAGGCGCCACCGCGAATCCAGGCCAACGCGCAGCCGGTCACCAGGGTGAACACGGTGCCGACGAAGCGCACGGCGAGCAGGAAATAATCGGCGAAGAACTTCTCCGGGCCTTCGCGGAAGACCAGCCAGCCGGCGAACAGCGCCATCGGCGGCATCAGGTAGGCGAACTGGCCGAACAGGTAGAGCGCGATGTCGGCAATCCAGGCCCCGATCAGGCCGCCCTGGTTGTGGATGACCTCCGGACTCCCGGCGTGCGACCAGCCGGGGTCGGCCGGGTGGTAGGACAGGAGCGCGATGAGCAGGAACAGGGCAATACCGCCGGCGGCGATCAGAATCCCTTCCTTGAGGCGCTGGGCAAGGTGCTCGGAAAGCGGGAACGAGGTGCCGGAGGATTTACGGACAGCGTGGGACATCGGTTAAATCGCTTTCTGCGATTGATCGAATAAATTCATGTTATATAAACGAAAAAGAATCTTAGCCTGGAATATGCGTCAAAACCAGTGGGTAAGCCTCTGAAATTGCGTTGGACAACCCCCTGGCGGCTCGCCCGGGCCGCGCTCGTGGTCCTTCTGGCGGGCTGGGTCCTGGGCTGTGCGGTGCTCGCCGCCCAGCAGGACGCGCTGGTCTTCCGGCCGCGGGTGGGCACCGGGCCGACCCCGACCACGCGCGCGCTCGCCTTCCAGGATCTCCAGCTCACGGCCAGTGACGGCGTGCGCCTGCACGCCTGGTACCTGCCGGCCGCCGGCCGTGGACGCACGGTGCTGTTCCTGCACGGCAATGCCGGCCATCTGTCCCACCGTCTCCCCACCCTGGCCACGCTGCACGCCCTCGGCCACCCGGTGCTGGCCCTCGATTACCGCGGCTACGGCACCAGCGCCGGGTCGCCGAGCGAGGACGGCCTGGCGCGTGACGCCGTGGCGGCCTGGCAGTGGTTGACCGGCCCGCACGGCCTTGCCGCCGACGACGTCGTCATCTACGGCCGCTCGCTCGGCGGCGCCGTCGCCGCGCGTCTCGCCGCCGCGGTCGGGCCCCACGCGCTGGTGCTGGAATCGACCTTCACCCGCCTCGCCGACCTCGCCCGCGAGCGCTATCCCTGGGTACCGGTGCGCTGGCTGCTGCGCATGCGCTTCGACAGCGTCGCCGCGCTCGCCGAGGTGCACTGCCCGGTGCTGGTAGCGCACAGCCCCGACGACGAGGTGATCCCCTACGCGCACGGCCAGGCGCTCGCCGCCCACGCCCGCCAGGGCGAGTTCGTCACCCTGCGCGGGGCGCACGATCGCGCGTTCCGCCGCGCCGGGGCGGCCTACCACGCGCACCTGCACCGTTTCATCGGCGCGCTGGATTGACCGCCCCAGGACCATCTGCGAGAGTTCCGCCCCCGCGAGCGACGGCGGCGGCCGCAAGGGTCGCGCGCCGCTGCCGCTATCCCGCAGCGAGGGTCGACGCCGCGCCACCGCGGGGCCGCTCGCGCCAGCCCGGGAATTGCCGCCAGCCAGCATGAAGATCCAGTTTTTCTCCGACGTCCACCTCGAGTTCGGCGCCACCGCGCTGGCCACCAGCGACGCCGACGTGATCGTCGCCGCCGGCGATGTCGCGATCGGCGCGGCCGGCGTACCCTGGCTCGCCGCCAGCGGCAAGCCGACCGTCTACGTCGCCGGCAACCACGAGTACTACGGCGGCGAGATGGGCGCCGTGCAGGCCGCCATTCGCGGCGCCTGCGCCGGCACCAACGTGCGCTTTCTCGAATGCGAGAGCCACGTGATCGACGACGTGCGCTTCATCGGCGCAACCCTGTGGACCGACTTCATGGGCGAGAACGCCGAGCTCATGCTCGCGCTCAAGCCGCAGATGAACGATTACGTCCAGATCCGGCTCGGCGAGCGCGGCCTCGAACCCGAGGATCTCGTCGACATCAATCGTCATACCCGGGTCTGGCTGGAACGCGAACTGGCCCGGCCGCACGCCGGGCGCACCGTGGTCGTCACCCACCATGCGCCGCTCTTCGCGAGCTGGCACCAGGCGCCGGAATCGCCGTTCAAGGGCGCCTACTGCAACAACCTGAGCCGGCTGGTCCTGAAGAACCCGCACGTCGACTTGTGGGTGCACGGCCACGTCCACGCGCGCGCCGACTACCGCGCCAACCAGCTGCGGGTGGTGTGCAATCCGCGCGGTTACGACGGCTACCAGCTGGTCGACGGCTTCCACATCGGGCGCACCCTCACCCTCGCCTGAGCGGCTGTCTGCAAAACGATTGGCGGTTGCGGCGTTCCGGTTGAGCCGTCAGGGGGCGACGGCCATGCGCCCGCGCGACGCGGACCGCAGGCCTGGCCAGGAACCCGCCGGGCCCGTGTCGTGACGGCGTTGGTCTCGCCGGCACCCGCCGCGCGCGGCGCGACGGCCGTGTGCTAGCATCTGCGGCCCCGGATCCGCAGCGCTCTGATCGCCATGGCTTCCAAGAAGACCACCTACCGCGTCACTTTCCACAACCAGGGCAAGATCTACGAGATCTATGCGCGCAACGTGTCGAGCAGCGGCCTGTTCGGCTTCGTCGAGGTGGAGAAAATCCTCTTCGGCGAGCGCTCCGCACTGCTCGTCGATCCGTCCGAGGAACATCTCAAGTCGGAGTTCGCCGGCGTCAGCCGTACCTACATTCCCATGCACGCCGTCATCCGTATCGACGAGGTCGAGAAGACCGGCCACGGCAAGATCACCCAGGGCGATGGCAAGGGCGACAAGATCACGCCCTTCCCCGTCTACACGCCGGGTCACGAGACGACCAAGCCCTGACGGCAGCCAGGGTGCGCGCCACGAGAGTCGCCCGCCACGCGGCGCCCGGCAGACGTGGCCGGGCCGCCAGCCTGCTCGTCATGCTGATGCTGTGCAGCGCGGCGACCGCGGCGACGCCGTGGCGCTACCGCGCCGCCGGCAGCGACGCGCCGGCGCGGGCCGAGGTAGTCAACGAGGCCGGTGATCGCCTGAGCATCTGGCGCGAAGGTGAGCGCGTGCGCGCGGAGTTCGTCGCCGCCACCCTGGCCGAACTCGGGCCCACGGCCTGCCCGACCTTCCAGGTCGACCAGCGCCAACCGCTCTACTACTTTCCGCTCGGCGAGGGCTGCAGCCTGAGCGCCCACGGCGCGCGTTTCGAACTGCTCGACATCCCCGGCCGGCGCTTTCCCTCCGCGGTGCTCTACGGATTGATGAACGGCAGCCGCGTCGCCTTCCGCTTCGTCACCCGCGACGGCGCCTACCACGAGAGTCGCTTCGCCCTCACGCAATCGAAACGGGCCCTGCTGCGGGCACTCGGCCGCGACCTCGATGTCCAACCGCCCGATGACTGACAGCGACCCCGCATGCGCCTGAGCGTCACCGACTCGCTGGCCACGGTCGAGCCCGCGGCCTGGGACGCGCTGGCCGGTAGCGATCCCTTCCTGCGCCACGGTTTCCTGCACGGCCTCGAGGACACCGACTGCCTGGCGCCGCAGGGCTGGTACCCGCAGCACCTGCTGGTGCACGACGACGACCAGCGCCTGGTCGGCGCCATGCCCCTGTACCTGCGCGACAACTCCTACGGTGAGTTCGTCTTCGACTGGAGCTGGGCCGACGCCTACGAGCGCGCCGGCGGTCGCTATTACCCCAAGCTGGTCACCGCCGTGCCCTTCTCCCCGGTCAGCGGGCATCGTCTCCTGCTCGCGCCAGGCGCCGGCGTCGAGGTCGCTGCGCTGCTGGCTGGCGCCGGGGTGCGTGCCTGCGAGGACAACGCGCTGTCGTCCTGGCACTGCCTGTTCCTGCGCGAGGACGAGAAGCCGGTGTTCGAGCAGGCCGGGCTGCTCGCCCGCCTCGGTTGTCAATACCACTGGTTCAACGACGGCTACGTCGATTTCGATGCCTTCCTCGCCGCCCTGTCGTCGAAGAAGCGCAAGCAGATCAAGCGCGAGCGGCGCCAGGTGGCGACGCAGAACCTGGTCGTCGAGACCCTGGTCGGCGACGCCATCGGCGCCGAACACTGGGCCGTCTTCCACCAGTTCTACTGCTCTACCTTCCACCGCAAGTGGGGCGAGCCGCGCCTCACCGAAGCCTTTTTCCAGAGCCTCAACGAGCGCCTGCCCGGCGCCCCGGTACTGATCCTCGCGCGCGCCGACGGGCACTACGTCGCCGGCGCCTTCGCCCTTCAGGGCGGCGATACCCTGTACGGCCGGCACTGGGGCTGCACGGCCTACCACGACACCCTGCATTTCGAGCTGTGCTACTATCAAACCATTGATTTTTGTATACGAAACGGCCTCGCCCGACTCGACGCCGGGGCCCAGGGCGAACACAAGCTGGCACGCGGTTTCGTCCCCGTGAAGACCTGGTCGATGCATTGGATCGGCGACCGCGGCTTCCGCCGCGCGGTAGCCGACTTCCTGGCCCGGGAACACACCGCGCTGGAGCACTACATTGCCGGCCTCGACGCCCACCTGGCGTTCCGTCAGGCTTCCACCTGAGGGCCCGCGATGAGCGACCGCGCATGGATTCCCCGGCACTGAACCGCGCGCTGTACTGGGTCGGGGCACGCTGCCTGGCCGCGGATTTTCCGCCCACCAGCCATGCCCTGAGCGACCCCGACGGCCTCCTCGCGATTGGCGGCGACCTCGGCCCGGCGCGCCTGCTCGAGGCCTACGGCCGCGGCATCTTCCCCTGGTACTCCGACGGCCAACCGGTCCTGTGGTGGGCGCCGGCAACGCGTGCCGTGCTCGCGCCGGCCGACGTGCACGTCTCGCGCAGCCTCGCCAAGCGCCTGCGCAACGGTGGATTCACGCTCACGTTCGACACCGCGTTCGAAGCCGTCATCGCCGCCTGCGCGGGGCCGCGCGCGGACGCCACCGGCACCTGGATCACAGCGGCCATGCGCGCCGCCTATACCACCCTGTACCACGGCGGTTACGCCCATTCGATCGAATGCCGCCGCGACGGCGAACTCGTCGGCGGGCTGTACGGCGTCGCCCTCGGCCGGGTGTTCTGCGGCGAATCGATGTTCGCCCACGCCCGCGATGCCTCCAAGGTAGCCTTCGTGCAACTGTGCCGCTGGCTGGCCGACTGGGGCTACGGCCTGGTCGACTGCCAGTTGCCCACCCCTCACCTGGCCAGCCTCGGCGCCACCGAGATGCCGCGTGCGGCGTTCGAGGAGCGCTTGCGCGAGCTCGCCGCGGTGGCACCCGCGGTCACCGCCTGGCGGCACGCGGCATGACCGAATCGCCGCCGCCGCCGCGCATCGGCTTCTTCACCTCGCCGCCGCACGAGTGCGGCTACCTGCCCGATCGCGCCGCCATCACGATGTTCGCCGATCCGCGCATCCGGCTCAGCACCGAGACCTACAGCTGGTTGTCCGCGCACGGTTTCCGGCGCAGTGGCACCCACGTCTACCGCCCGCACTGCAACGGCTGCAATGCCTGCGTGGCGGTGCGCGTCGCGGTCGACGATTTCGTCCCCAGGCGCCGTCACCGGCGCACCCTGGCGATCAATGCCGACCTCACGGTGCGCCGTCGCCGCGCGCGTTTCGAGGCCGAGCACTTCGACCTCTACGTCGATTACCTGCGCGCACGCCATCCCGATTCGCAGATGGACGGCACCAACCCGGCTGCCTACATGAGCTTCCTCACCGCGGTCTGGTGCGAAACGGCCTTCTACGAGTTCCGCCACGGCGATGCCCTGCTCGGGGTCGCCGTGGTCGACCACCTGCGCGACGGCTTGTCGGCCGTCTACACCTTCTTCTCCCCGCAACATCCGGCGCGTAGCCTCGGACGCTTCGCCGTGCTCAAGCAGATCGAGTGGGCCCGCACGGCCGGCCTGCCGTGGGTTTACCTCGGCTACTGGATCGACGACTGCCGCAAGATGAGCTACAAGCGGGAATTCGAGCCCCTGGAATATTTCCGCGACGGCAGCTGGCAACGGGGCGCCGCGGCGACGCCGGACTGAGCCGCACCGGTCACAGGCTTTGCCGCTACCTGGCGATTGAGGCAGAATTGCGCGTCCGCACGCGCCGGGGGCGCTCAATCCGGGAGACCGAAGACCCATCCATGGCTAAAGAAGACCATATCGAAATGCAGGGCAAGGTGATCGAAACCCTGCCCAACACCATGTTCCGCGTCGAGCTCGAGAACGGCCACATGGTTACCGCCCACATCTCGGGCAAGATGCGCAAGAACTACATCCGCATACTCACCGGCGATACCGTGACCGTCGAGCTCACGCCTTACGACCTGAGCAAGGGACGTATCACCTATCGCGCCCGCTGAACGGCGGTCGCGACGGCCCCGCCGCGGGCCACCCCGCCTTTCCCGTACCTCCCAGTTCATCCAGCAGCACCGCTATCCCCTGCGCGATCAGGCGGCCGGCACGCCGGTACGCCCAGACCGTGCGGCCGTAGGGGTCGGGAACCTCGAACGGCTTCCCGCGGCGGTCGACGAACAGCCCCAGGCGGCCGCTCCAGGTCGTCGGCGCCAGCGTTGCCAGGTAGTCCAGGTGGCCGCGGTCCATGGCCACGATGCAGTCGAAGCGCGCGAAGTCGGCGGGCGTGAAATGGCGTGCCCGCAGGGCGGCAATGTCGACGCCGTGCCGCGCGGCCTCGGCGACGGCAGGTGGCGCCGGTGGCTGGCCGTCCAGCGCGTGGATGCCGGCCGAATCGATCGACCACACCCCGGGCAGGCGGACGGCGCCGGCGCGGAACAGGCCCTCGGCGATCGGCGAGCGGCAGAGGTTCCCGGTACAGACGAACAGGATGGCGGACATGCGCGCAGCTCAGGTCTGCGCGGAAGGCATGACGCCGCCGGCTGCCGGCGGCGCGGCGGCGACCTTCATGCCACCGCCGAGCGCGTGTCTCGGGCGACGCAGGGCTGGACTCCGGGCCGGCTCGCGCACGTGGGCGGCGCTTCCCTCAGGCCGGGTCCTCGCCCCGCAGGCGGGCGAGATCGGCCGGGGTGTCGACCCCGCGGCCACAGGGCGCCACGGCATCGGGCGCACGGATCACTGCACCGTTGACCAGGGCACGCAGTTGTTCGAGTGCCTCGATACCCTCCAGGTCCACTGCCGTCCAGGCCACGAAGCGCGCCAGGAAGGCGCTGCGGTAACCGTAGATGCCGACGTGCCGGCGGTAGAGCTCGGGGCGGCGCGGCGCGGTGCCGGCGGCGAAGGCGTCGCGATCCCAGGGAATGGTCGCGCGGCTGAAGTAGAGGGCGCGCTCGGCGGCATCGCGCACCACCTTGACCACGTTGGGATCGTGCAGCTGTTCGGCCGTCAACGGTTCGCACACCGTGGCCATGTCACACGCGCCGGCGGCCACCGTCTCGGCGACCTGGCGGATGACGGCGGGCGGCATGTGCGGCTCGTCGCCCTGCACGTTGACGATGATGCGCTCGGCTGCTTCGCCACGCAGCGCCGCGGCGGCCGCGATGCGATCGGTACCCGACGGCAGCGCCGGATCGGTCAGGCACACCTCAGCGCCGAAAGCGGCCGCCACGGTGGCGATGCGTTCGTCGTCGGTGGCGATGACGACGGCCTCGGCCCCGCTCGCCATGGCGCGTTCCCACACGTGGCGCAGCAGCGGCTTGCCGGCGAATTCGAGCAGCGGCTTGCCGGGCAGGCGGCTGGCGCCGTAGCGCGCCGGGATGTAGACGCGGAAACTCAAGAAGCGAGCTTCTCGACCTCGGTCTCCGACAGCTCGCGGGCCTCTTCTTCGAGCATCACCGGGATCCCGTCGCGGATCGGGTAAGCGAGCCGCGCCGCTTTCGACAGCAGCTCCTGGCGCGCCTTGTCGTACACCAGCGGGCCCTTGGTGACCGGGCAGACCAGCAGGTCAAGCAGCTTCTTGTCCATCCAACACCTTCTTCAACAGGGTCTTGAAACGACGCTCGAACACCTCGGGCAGTTCGACGTCGATGGGAACGTACCACATGCGCTGGTCGGCGAAATGCTCGCACTTGACCGCGTCCTTCTCCGTCATCAGCACCGGCAGCCCGTCGCCGAAATCGAGGTCGTCGGGACTGAACGCATGGTGATCGGGATAGGCGTGCGCGGTCACGCGCAGGCCCTTGCGCTTGAGCAGGGCGAAAAAGCCTTCGGGATTGCCGACCCCGGCCACGGCGTGCACGTTGCGGGGCTCGAACTGGTCGAGCGCGCGCCGCTCGCGCGGGTTGCCGAGACGCACGGCCTGCTCCGCCAGGTAGCGCATGGCGAACTCGCCGCGCCCGGCGAGGCCGTTGCTGACCACGAGATCGGCCTCGGCCAGGCGCCCCGGCGGCTCGCGCAGCGGCCCCGCCGGCAGGCAGGCGCCGTTGCCGACCCGGCGCACGCCGTCGAGGACCACGATCTCGATGTCGCGTTTGAGCGCGTAGTGCTGCAGGCCGTCGTCGCAGACGATGATGTCGGCATCGCTGTGGCGCAGGAGTTGCTCGATGTCCTCGCCACGGCGCGGACCCACCGCGACCGGCATGCGCGTGCGCCGCGCGATCACCACCGCCTCGTCGCCGACCGTGACCGGGTCACTGTCGCCACGCACCTGCTGGGGCCAGCTGCGCGCCACGCCGCGATACCCGCGCGCCACGATGCCGGGCTTGAAGCCGTACTCGCGCAGGCGGTGCGCGAGCCAGATGACCAGCGGCGTCTTGCCGGTACCACCGACGGTGATGTTGCCGACGACCACGACCGGCACCGGCGCCTGGTAGGCCGAGAGCAGGCCGGAGGCGTAGACCGCGCGGCGCAGCCAGGCGACGCCGCGGAACAACCAGCCCAGCGGCGCGAGCAGCAGCCGCGCGGGATGCTTGCCGTACCAGATGTCCTCGACCAGGCGATGCCAGCGCGCGCTGATGGACATGTCGTGGGGCGCGGCGCGCCCGCTTCAGTGCCCGCGCCGGAACCGCGCGCCGGCGGCCGCCGGGGAACGCGGAAGACGCGCTGTTCGTATCACCGGCATGTCAACGGTCCTCGGCACGGGCTCGGGTGGGGAAAGTGATGCGATTGAGGCCGGCCTGGCGCGCGGCGTCCATCACGTCGACCACGCGCTGGTAGGCGGCAGCGGCGTCGGCGCTGATGATCACCACCGGTTGCGCCTCGCCTTCTGGGCGCGCCGCGGCGAGCGCCTGGCGGATGGTCTCGACCTGGGTGTTGACCAGCGCCTTCTCGTCGACGAAGACCTCGCCTTCGCGGTCGACCGCGACCTCGATGCGCGCGAAGTCGTCCTCGCGCACGTCTTCGCTGGCCTGCGGCAGGGTCAGGTCGATCTTCGACTCCTTGACGAAGGTCGTCGACACCATGAAGAAGATCAGCAGCAGGAACACGACGTCGATGAGCGGCGTCAGGTTGACGTCGACGTCACGCTCGCGCGGCTGGCGGAAATTCACGCCGCCGCCTCCTCCGCCTCACCCGCCTCGCGGTCGCCGTGCAGGACTTCGACCAGCTTGAGCGCTTCCTGCTCCATGGCCACGACGTAGCCTTCGACGCGCCCGGAGAAGTAGCGGTAGAACATCAGGGTCGGAATGGCCACCGAGAGCCCGGCAGCGGTGGTGATGAGGGCCTCGGAAATGCCGCCGGCGAGTACCGAGGCATCGCCGCCTATGCCCTGCACGGTGATCACGGTGAAGACCTTGATCATGCCGAACACGGTGCCGAGCAGGCCGAGCAGCGGCGCGATCGATGCAACCGTGCCGAGGGTGTTGAGGTAGCGCCCGAGTTCGTGGGCGACGTGCCGCCCCACTTCCTCGATGGCTTCCTTCATCACCACGCGATCGTGGTTGCGGTTGACCAGCCCGGCCGCCAGCACCCGGCCCAGCGGCGACCCCGCCCGCAAGCCCTGCACGCGCTTGTCGTCGAGTACCCCGGCGTGTGCCCACTGCCAGACCTGGGCGACCAGGTTGTCCGGCGTGATGCGGCGTTTCTGCAGTGACCAGAAGCGTTCGACCACGATCGCGGTCGCGACTACCGAGCACAACAGGATGGGTAACATCATCCAGCCGCCGGCTTTGACGAATTCCAACACGTGTGTTTCTGTCCTCCGGACCGGGCGCCCGTCGCGGGTGGCGCAGACATTAGCAAACCGCGTCGGCACCCGAAAGTGGCGTACCGTCCGAACGTGTCTCAGTCGCGCTGCGACCAGAAGCCGAGTGCGCGCGGGCGCACGTGCGAGACGTCGAAATCGTCACCGTCACTGGTCAGGGTGACCGCGCCGTGACGCGCGGTATCGTGCACGATTGCGCCGGCCGCCCGGTAGCGGGCCACCACCGGCGCGTGCGGCATGCCGTAACGATTGCCGGCGCCGACCGCCATGACGACGTGCCGCGGCGCGACCGCGGCGACGAACGCCGCGCTCGAGGAGGTCCGACTGCCGTGGTGCGGCGCGACCACGGCGCCGGCCCGCAGCGCCGCACCGTGGCGCGCGACCAGGGCCCGTTCGACGCCGGCATCGATGTCGCCCGGCAGCAGCAGGCGACCGCCATCGTGGCCCACGGCGAGCACGCAGGACCCGGCGTTGCGCGAAACCGCGGCGCGGCCGGGCAGGCTGAGCAAGCGGAACTCGACCCCGTCCCAGGTCCAGCGGCGCGGCCTGTCGCAGGGTAGCAGCGCGCCATCGTCGACGGCACCGCGCGGCGCGTGGAGCGTCGCCGCGGGCCAGGCCGCCCGTACGGCGGCGAAGCCCCCGGCATGGTCGCTGTCGGCGTGACTGACGACGATGGCATCGAGGCGGCCCACGCCACGCGCGGCGAGCACCGGCAGTACCACCGCGCGACCGGCATCACCACCGCCCCACCAGCGCGGACCGGTGTCGTAGAGCAACGTGTGACGCGCGGTCCGCACGACCACGGCGAGGCCCTGGCCGACGTCGAGAACGTCGGCGCTGAAACTGCCGGGCGCGGGCCGTGGCACCGGCATGAGCAGCGCCAGTGCGACGCCGAGCAGGCCGAGGCGCCGCACCCCGAGCCCACGCGGTGCGAACAGCAGGCCCACGCCGGCGGCGAGCAACCAGGCGCGCCCGCTGGAACCGGCAGCGCCGGCGCCGAGTTGCAACGCCGGGTCGGCGAACCACGCCAGCACGCCGTCGAGCAGGGTCCAGCAGCGTGCGGCGAGGCGCCAGGCGACGCCGGCGACGTCGGCCGCGCCGAGCGCATGCGCGGCGACGCCGGCCAGGGTCAGGGGCACCACGGCCAGGCTGCACCAGGGTACGGCGACGAAATTGGCCAGCGGCCCGGCCACCGACCAGGCACCGAACAACACCGCGCACAGCGGCGCGAGGCCGCACGCCAGCACGCCGTGCAGGTGCAGCGCGCGGCGCCACGGCGGCCTGTCCGCAGCGCCGCGCGCACTGGCATAGAGCAGTACCGTGACGGCGGCGAAGGACAACCACAGGCCCTCCGCGAGCAGGCACAAGGGATCGAGCGTGACCAGCACGGCGAGCGCCGTCAGCAGGGTGGCGCTGGCGAAGGCGCGCCGGCCGGCCAGTGCCGCCGCGGCCGCCGCCGCGACCATGCAGGCCGCGCGGCTGGCCGGGACGGCGAAACCCGCCAGCGCGGCGTATCCGATACCGGCCAGCGCTGCCGCCACCCACGCCACCTGCAGCAGCCCGCGCGGTTGCCGCCGGGCGGCGACGAGCGCGCCGAGCAGCCGCGCGAGGGCAAAGGCCAGCGCCGCGGCGAGCGATACGTGCAGGCCGGAGATGGCCAGCAGGTGGGCGGTGCCGCTGGCGCGCATGCGCGTGCGCTGCGCCTCGTCGAGGCCACCGCGATCGGCGACCGCGAGCGCGCGCACCACCGCGGCCGCCGCGGCGTCCGGGACCGCCGCGGCGATGGCCGCGGACACCCCGGCCCGCCAGTTGCCCAGGGCCGGCGTGGCGGCAGCATCCAGGCACAGGTTGGCGGGGTGCGCGACGACCCGCGCGCGGGCGCGCACGTGGCGACTGGCATAGCGTCGTTCGCGGTCGATCTGGCCCGGGTTGGCCAACCCGCGTGCCGCTCGCTGGCGCAGGTAGAGACGACACCAGGCACCGGGCAGCGGCCGCGCACCACCGTAACCGCGTACGGCGAGGCGTGCACGCTGCCAGCCGCCGTCGGCCGCCAGCGGCGCCAGTTCGAAGGCCCAACCATCCGCCGCGGCGAGCGGGAAATCGACCACCCGGCCAAGCACCGCGCGTGCCTCGCCGTCGCCATCGAACGTCACCGCGGCGAGATGCCCGGCGACGTGCAGCGCGCCCCAGCCGCAGCCGCACAGCAGGCAGGCGAGCGCGCGCGTGCGCGGGAAGCCGGCCAGCACCAGCGCCGCGAGCACGGTGGCGAACACCACCGACATCGGCCAGGGCCAGGGCGCGCCCAGCGCCGTCGCCACGCCGAGCAGGTAGAGTAGAATCGGCAACCGCATGACCGTCTTCCATGACCCCGGCCGTCCGGCCCGCACTCCAGCGAGCCCCCGCACCCACGCGGGCGACCGGCGGGGCGAGTTTAGCCGCCCGCCGTGATGCGCGCGACCGATCGACACCGACAGCCCATGACACGAATGCCCGACCCGGCCTGGCCGTTCAGCGAACCGCGCCGATGAGCCCGCGCCATCTGCTCAAGCGCTATCTCGGCGGGCGCGAGCGCCTCGCCCAATCCCGTGCGGCGGGCTGGCTCGGCGCCCGCCTGCACGATCCCGAGCTGTGGCATCTCGGGCGGCGCTCGGTCGCCGGTGGGGTCGGCCTGGGCTGCTTCCTCGCCTTCATCCCGTTGCCCGTGCAGATGCTGATCGGCACCCTGCTGGCTTTCCTGATGCGGGTGAACCTGCCGGTGACCATGGCCGCGATCTGGATCACCAACCCGCTGACCATGGCGCCGATGTTCCTCTTCGCGTTCAAGATCGGCGCCTGGATCACGGGGCGCGAGAGCCATCTCACCGCGCTCGCCTTCGAGCCGTCGTTCAGCGGCGTACTGGCGACCTTCGAGGAAGTGTGGCTGCAGCTCGCGGTGGGCTGTTTCGTATGCGGCCTCTCGGCCGCCGCCATCGGCAACCTCGCGGTGCGCTGGCTGTGGCGCGCCCACTTGCTCTACAAGCGGCGCCAGCGTCGCCTCAGCGGCGAATTCAGGCGCGCGCGACGACCTCGCCCGAAGTGAGCTCGTAACGGCGCTGCATGCGCCCGGCGATGGCCTCGTCGTGGGTCACCACGACCAGCGCCGCGCCGTGCGCGGCACACAATTCCAACAGCAGGTCGCAGACCCGCCGCGCATTGCCCTGGTCGAGATTGCCGGTCGGCTCGTCGGCGAGCAGGCAGCGCGGCCCGGCGACCAGTGCGCGCGCGATGGCGACACGCTGGCGTTCGCCGCCGGACAGTTCGCCCGGGCGGTGCGTGGCGCGTGCACTGAGTCCGATTCGCTCGAGCATCTCGCCGGCGCGACGGCCGGCCTGCGCGGCACTCTCGCCACCGATGAGCAGCGGCATGGCGACGTTCTCCAGTGCGCTGAACTCGGGCAGCAGGTGGTGGAACTGGTAGACGAAGCCGAGCATGCGGTTGCGCAGTCGCGCACGCTCGCGCTCGCCGAGACGATTGACGTCTTCGCCGCACAGGTCGACGCGCCCGCCATCGGGGCGATCGAGACCACCCAACAGATGCAGCAGGGTGCTCTTGCCGGACCCGGAGGCGCCGGTGATGGCGACCGTCTCGCCGGCCGCGACATCGAGGTCGACGCCGCGCAGGACCTCGATCACGGCAGCGCCGTCGTCGAAACGGCGCACCAGCCCGCGACAGGTGATGACGGTCTCATTCATGGTGCAGACCCTCGACCGTCGGCAGGCGCGCAGCCAGCCAGGCCGGGTAGAGCGGCGCGCCGAGCGCGAGCACGGCGGCGAAACCGGCGGTGGCCAGGAAGTCGCCGAGCCGCGGCTCGGACGGGATGCTGCTGATGTAGTAGACCTCCGGCGAGAAGATCTTGAAGCCGAAGGCATTCTCGACGGCCGCCACCAGGCCGTCGATGTTGGCCGCGAGCAGGTAGCCGAGCGCGAGCCCGCCGAGCACGCCGACGATCCCCGTGATGCCGCCCTGGAACAGGAACACCCGCGTGATGGCCGCCGGCGTCATGCCGAGCGCGCCGAGCATGGCGAGGTCACCGCGCTTCTCGGTCACCGCCACGACCAGGATCGAGACCAGGTTGAAAGCGGCGATGGCGATGGCCAGGGCGAGAATGACGAACATCGCGATCTTCTCCGTCTTGAGCGCGCGGAACAGGTTGCGGTGGGTGTCGGTCCAGTCGCGCACGGTGACCCCGGTGGCAGCGGCGAGCCGCGGCTTGAGCGCCGGCGCGAGCGCGGCGTCGCTGAGCCGCACGCGCAGGCCGTCGACCGCGGTGCCGAGGCGGAACAGGCGCGCGGCATCGTCGATGTTGACCAGCACCAGGCCACCGTCGTGCTCCTGCAGGCCGAACTCGAAGATGCCGCTGACGGTGAAACGCTTGAGCCGCGGCACCAGCCCGGCCGGGGTCGAGATCGGCTGCGGCGACAACAGCATGATCTCGTCGCCGACGGTGACGCCGAGCGCCTCGGCGAGTTCGCGCCCGACGACCACGCCGAAGCGGCCGGCCACCAGCGCGTCGAGGTCACCCGCCAGCATATGCTCGGCGACGGTGGTGACGGCAGCCTCGCCGGCCGGCACCACTCCGCGCACCTCGACCGCGCGCACCACGCCGCGACTCGCCACCAGCACGTCGCGCGACACGTAGGGGCTCAACGCGACCACCGCCGGCTCGCGCGCGACCCGCTCGGCGAGCGCCGGCCAGTCGGCGCCGCGCGTGTCGAGTTCGAGATGCGCGGTCATGCCGAGGATGCGGCCGCGCAGTTCGCCCTCGAAGCCGTTCATGATCGACAGGATGGTGAGCAGCACGGCGACGCCGAGGGCGGTCGCCACGATCGCGGTCAACGAGATGAAGCCGATGAAATGGTTGCCGCGCCGCGCGTGGATGTAGCGCAATCCGATGCAGAGTTCGACGGGGCGGAACATGGCGCGGCATTATAGGGCGTCGCCGTCGACGCAACGCGCCACGCCCGCGGCCCGCTCCTCGCGCGCTGTGTCACCCGCAGCGCCGGCCACGCACTTCGGCGATAATGCGCCCCTCCCGCACGTCCTGATAGCCGTGAACTTGCTCGCGCTCGAAACCGCCACCGCCGCCTGCTCCGTGGCCCTGCTCACCGCCGACGGCAGCTTCAGCCGCCACCACGTGGCGCCGCGCGAACACACCGCCTTGATCTTCGATGCCCTCGACGCCTGTCTCGGCGACGCCGGCATCGCGCGCGACGCCGTCGACGCGGTGGCCTTCGGGCACGGCCCCGGTTCGTTCACCGGCGTGCGCATCGCCGCGACCCTCGCCCAGGGCATCGCCCTGCCGCGGGACCTGCCGGTCATCGCCGTGTCGAGCCTGGCCACCCTGGCCGAAGGGGCGCGGCGCCGCGGTCACCGCGGCCGCGTCGTCGCCGCGCTCGACGCCCGCCGCGAGGCGATCTACGCCGCCACGTTCGAGGTCGGCGACACGGCCGTGGCGCGCCTCAGCGACGACGCCGTGATGGCGGCCGAGGACCTGGTGCTGCCGGGCGGCGCCGACTGGCTCGCGGCCGGCAATGCGTGGGACGTCTATGGCGCGCGTTTCGCCGCGGCCGTGGCAGCCCTGCCGCGCGCGGCGGACAGCCTGCCGATGGCGCTCGACGTCGCCACCCTCGCGCAGCGCGAACTCGCCGCCGGCCACGGCGGTCGCGCCGGCACGGCGCGCCCGCTCTACCTGCGCGGGGCAGTCGACTGAGCCCGCGCCACGGCACTGGTCCGCGCCGCGCGCGGACACCTGCCATCACCCGTCCGGCGGCGCCCTAGGCCCCGACGCGCGCGACACGCGTGGCGAGGCTGCCGTCGTCGCCGAGATCGAGTACGCGGTAGGCCGGCGCCCGCGGATCGGTCGCGTAACGCCGTGCACGCGGCAGGAATTGCACGCAGGTCGACGGCGTGGTCAACACGCGCAACGGCCCACGCACGCGCTCGAAGACCTGGTGGACGTGGCCGCAGATCACTGCGCGGACGCGGTGCGGCCGCGCCAGGCAGTCCCAGAAGCCGGCCGCGTCGGCCAGGCCCATGGCATCGATCCAGGGGCTGTCGACGGCGAGCGGCGGATGGTGCATGACGACGAGGTCGTAGCCCGCGTGCGCCGTGGCCAGGGCCTGGCCCAGCCACTCGAGCTGCGCCGCGCCGAGCAGGCCGCCGGGCTCACCGGCGACGCGCGTCGACAGCAGCAGCAGGCGCCAGGGCGACAGCGCCACTATCCGCGGCAGGACACCGAAGGCGCTGCCCCCGGTGCCCGGCCAGGCCTGCGGGTCGTCGTGATTGCCGGGCACGGCCCACCACGGCAGATCGAGCGTGGCCAGCTGGGCAGCCAGCCAGCGGTAGGAGGCCGCGCTGCCGTCCATGCTCAGGTCGCCGCCCAGGACGAGGCCGTGGGCGCCCTCGGCGCGGGCCGCGGCCAGGGTCCGGGCGAAGCTCGCGCGGGTGTCCATGCCGTCGAAGCGCGCCGCCGCGTCGGCATCGATGTGGGTGTCGGTCAGGTGCAGCAGGCGGCGCATCGGCGGGCGGTGGCGGGGTGGCTCCGGGGCGCGGACTGTAGCACGTCGGTAAGCCGCTGATCCGAGCGCGGAAACCCGAAGTTATCCCCAGCTTGCGCGCGACCTGCTCGACCTCGCAGGCCGACTTCCACACAATATGTACACATCATCTTGTGGTGTCATACGCCTTGACCCACATCCTGTTGTGGCGCTATAACGTCGCTTCACTACAGCTCGAATAAGAACGTCCCGCCGCCGCAACGGCTGCCGGGACCCGTGCAATCCGAGGAGGGGCTATGGAAACCGACCACGCCGTCGCGCACAGCGATTACGCGCCCGCAGCGACCGCTTCGACGGCCGACACGCAACGCAGTGCCGCCGAGAGCAACGCCGAGATCGCCGCCACCGCGCCCGACACCGTCCGCGTCATCCGCCGCAACGGCAAGGTCACCGCCTTCGATGGCAACAAGATCAAGGTTGCCGTGACCAAGGCCTTTCTCGCCGTCGAGGGTGGCAATGCCGCTGCCTCGACCCGCATCCATCGCCTGGTCGAGGAACTCGCCGACCAGGTCATCGGAGCGGTCACGCGGCGCGTGCCCACCGGCGGCGCGGTCCACATCGAGGACATCCAGGACCACGTCGAGCTGGCCCTGATGCGTGCCGGCGAACACAAGGTCGCCCGCTCCTACGTGCTCTACCGCGAGGAACGTGCGCGCGAGCGCAAGGCTGTCGAGGCGGCGCGCGCGCCGCAGGCCCGCGCCGTGTCCGCGCTCGACGTGACCCGTGCCGACGGCAGTACCGCCCCGCTCGACGAGGCCCGCCTGCGCAAGGTCATCGAGGAAGCCTGTACCGGTATCGACGGCACCAACCCGGCCGCGATCCTCGACGAAACGGTGCGTTCGCTGTTCGACGGCGTCGCCGAGGCCGACGTCGCCAAGGCCGCCACCATGGGCGCGCGGACCTTCATCGAGCGTGAACCGAACTACACCTACGTCGCCGCCCGCCTGCTCCTCGACACCCTGCGCCACGAGGCGCTGAGCTTCGTCACCAACCGCAAGGACGAAGCCACGCAGGAAGAGATGACCGAGCGCTATCCGCTCTACTTCGAGGGCTACGTCAAGCGCGCCATCGATCTCGAGCTGATGGATCCGCGCCTCGGCAACTACGACCTCAAGCGCCTCGGCGAGGCAATCAAGCCGGAGCGCGATTTCAACTTCAACTACCTCGGCCTGCAGACCCTCTACGACCGCTATTTCCTGCAGAGTGGTGGCACCCGTTTCGAACTGCCACAGGCGTTCTTCATGCGCGTGGCGATGGGGCTCGCGATCAACGAAATCGAACCCGAGGCATGGACCATCAGGTTCTACGACCTGCTCTCGACCTTCGACTTCATGAGCTCGACGCCGACCCTGTTCAACTCCGGCACGCTGCGCCCGCAGCTGTCGTCGTGCTACCTGACCTCGGTGCCCGACGACCTCGACGGCATCTTCAGCGCCATCCGTGACGACGCCCTGTTGTCGAAGTTCGCCGGCGGTCTGGGCAACGACTGGACGCCGGTGCGCGGCATGGGCGCGCACATCAAGGGCACCAACGGCAAGTCGCAGGGCGTGGTGCCCTTCCTCAAGGTCGCCAACGACACCGCCGTCGCGGTCAACCAGGGCGGCAAGCGCAAGGGCGCGATGTGCGCCTACCTCGAGACCTGGCATCGCGACATCGAGGAATTCCTCGACCTGCGCAAGAACACCGGCGACGACCGCCGCCGCACCCACGACATGAACACCGCCAACTGGGTGCCCGACCTGTTCATGAAGCGCGTCGTCGAGGACGGCCAGTGGCTGCTGTTCTCGCCCGACGAGGTCCCCGACCTGCACGACGCCATCGGCGCCGACTTCGAGGCCCTCTACACGGGCTACGAGGGCAAGGCCGAGCGCGGCGAGATCCGCAACTTCAAGCGCATGCGCGCGGTCGACCTGTGGCGCAAGATGCTCGCCATGCTCTACGAGACGGGCCATCCCTGGATCACGTTCAAGGATGCGGCCAACCTGCGCTCGCCGCAGCAGCACGCCGGCGTCGTGCACAGCTCGAACCTGTGCACCGAGATCACCCTCAACACCTCGCCCGGCCAGGAAATCGCCGTGTGCAACCTGGGCTCGATCAATCTCGCCCAGCACGTCGGACCGGACGGCCTGGATCTCGCCAAGCTCGAGCACACCGTCGGCATCGCCATGCGCATGCTCGACAACGTCATCGACTACAACTACTACAGCGTGCCGACGGCGCGCGCGGCCAACCTGCGCCACCGCCCGGTCGGGCTCGGCATCATGGGCTTCCAGGACGCGCTCTACCGCCTGCGCCTGCCCTACGCCTCGCAGGACGCCGTCGCCTTCGCCGACACCTCGATGGAGGCCGTCAGCTACTACGCCATCAAGGCCTCGACCGACCTCGCGGCCGAGCGCGGCACCTACCCGAGCTTCGAGGGCTCGCTGTGGAGCAAGGGCATCCTGCCGCTCGACTCGGTCGAACTGCTCGCCGCAGGTCGCGGCGGTTACCTCGAGATGGATCGCGGTGAAACCCTCGATTGGGCATCGCTGCGCGAGCGCGTCACCACGGTCGGCATGCGCAACTCGAACTGCATGGCGATCGCGCCGACGGCGACGATCTCGAACATCTGCGGGGTCAGCCAGTCGATCGAACCGACTTACCAGAACCTCTACGTGAAGGCCAACCTGTCGGGTGACTTCACCGTGGTCAACATGTACCTGGTCGAAGACCTCAAGACCCGCCGCTTGTGGGACGAGGTCATGGTCAACGATCTCAAGTACTACGACGGCAGCGTGGCCCAGATCGACCGCATCCCGGCCGATCTCAAGCAGCTCTACGCCACCGCCTTCGAAATCGATCCGCGCTGGCTGGTCGAGGCCGGCTCGCGCCGCCAGAAGTGGATCGACCAGGCGCAGTCGCTGAACCTCTACATGGCCGAACCGTCGGGCAGCAAGCTCGACAATCTCTACAAGCTGGCCTGGGTCCGCGGTCTCAAGACGACCTACTACCTGCGCACCATGGGCGCCACGCACGTGGAGAAGAGCACGCTGGCGGACGGCAAGTTGAACGCCGTCCAGAAGACCACCACGGAGGAAGCGGAGGCACCCAAGGTGTGCTCCATCCTCGATCCCGACTGCGAAGCCTGCCAATAGAGCGGGCGCCGGTCGCGGATGATCCATCGCTTATGACCAGGGGGACGACAATGCTCGACTGGGACGATCCCATCGCTCCGTTCAAATCCGGAGACACCACCGCGCGCAGCGCCAGCACGCGCGCGCTGCTCGCGACCGAGGCCCTGGCTGCCGTCGAACGCGCCGAACAGGCCGGCGCAGGCGAGGCGCCGCCGGCTGCGGTCGCTGCCGCACCCGCGCCGGCCCGCGCACCCGCCGCCGACGACGACCTGCTCGATGGCGATCACGGCGTCACCGGCCTCGAAGAGCTCGAGTTCGGCGCCCGCCGCATCGCCGTCGACGACAAGAAGATGATCAACTGCCAGGCGGATCTCAACCAGCTCGTGCCGTTCAAGTACAAGTGGGCCTGGCAGAAATACCTCGACGCCTGCGCCAATCACTGGATGCCGCAGGAAATCAACATGAACGCGGACATCAGCCTGTGGAAGGACCCCACCGGGCTGACCGACGACGAGCGCACCATCATCAAGCGCAATCTCGGTTTCTTCTCCACCGCCGATTCGCTGGTGGCGAACAACCTGGTGCTCGCGGTGTATCGCCTGATCACCAACCCCGAGTGCCGCCAGTACCTGCTGCGCCAGGCCTTCGAGGAAGCCCTGCACACCCACGCCTACCAGTACTGCATCGAGAGCCTGGGCCTCGACGAGGCCGAGATTTTCAACATGTACCGCGAGGTACCGGCGGTGCACAACAAGGCGGCCTGGGCCTTGCAGTTCACCCAGAGCCTCGGTGACCCGACCTTCAACACCGGTACCCTGGAGACCGACCAGCGCCTGCTGCGCGACCTGATTGCCTTCTACGTCGTGTTCGAAGGCATCTTCTTCTACGTCGGCTTCGTGCAGATCCTGTCGATGGGCCGGCGCAACAAGATGACCGGCGTCGCCGAGCAGTTCCAGTACATCCTGCGCGACGAGTCGATGCACATGAATTTCGGTATCGATGTCATCAACCAGATCAAGGTCGAAAACCCGCAGCTGTGGACCGAGGCGTTCCAGAAGGAAGTCATTGGCATCATCCGCGAAGCGGTCGAACTGGAGATCGCCTACGCCCACGACACCATGCCGCGCGGCGTGCTCGGCCTCAACGCCAAGATGTTCGAGGATTACCTGGGTTTCATCGCCAACCGGCGCTGCGCGCAGATCGGCCTGCCGGAGCAGTACCCGGGCGCGGGCAACCCGTTCCCGTGGATGAGCGAGGTCATCGACCTCAAGAAGGAAAAGAATTTCTTCGAGACTCGGGTCACCGAGTACCAGACAGGCGGCGCACTCAGCTGGGACTAATTGGGCATTAGACCAGACCTCCTCGCATGGGAGCTGAGTTGCGTTGCATTGGCCGGTGGAGCCCCAAACTCCACCGGCTTTTTTTATTCCCCGTGCGCTGAGACCGCGGTTCCCGCCACGCTCAGCCCGCGCCGACCTCGAAGCGACCGACGCTGCCCTCGAGGCGACTGACGAGCTGCTTGACCTCGTCACTCGACGACGACAGCTGGCTGGCGCTGCGCGAGGTCTCGGCAGCGATGCTGCTGATGCTCTCGATACTCATGTTGATGCTGTTGGCGGTCGAGCGCTGTTCCTCGGCGACGCCGGCGATCTGCACGTTCATGCGCCGGATGTTGTTGACCATGTCGACGATCGCGGTGAGCGATTCGGCGGCAACGCCGGCCTGCTGCACGGTGGCCTCCGCGCGCTGACGACCGTGCTCCATGGCCTCGGCCGCCTGGTTGGCGCCGGACTGCAGGCGCTCGATCATGTCGTGGATCTCCTGCGTCGACTGCTGCGTGCGGCTGGCCAGCGAGCGCACCTCGTCGGCGACGACGGCGAAACCACGGCCCTGCTCGCCGGCCCGCGCGGCCTCGATGGCGGCGTTCAAGGCCAGCAGGTTGGTCTGCTCGGCGATGCCGCGGATGACGTCGAGCACGGTACCGATGTTCATGCTGTTGGCCTTGACCGACCCGATCAGCTCGGCGGTCATGGTGACTTCGGCGGCGAGTTCGTCGATGGTCGACTGCGAAGCCATCACGACCTCGAGCCCCTTGCGTGATTCGCCGTCAGCCTCGACCGCGGCCTCGGCAGCGCGATGGGCGTGACCGGCTACATCCTCGACGGTGGAGGACATCTGCTGCATGGCGGCCGCGATCTGTTCGAGCTCGTCGCTCTGGCGGCGCGCGTGCGAACGGGTCTGCTCGGTGACCGCGACCATCTGGCCGGCAGCCCCGGTCAGGCTGGTGGCATTGTTGACCGCCGCGCCCAGCAGCTCGGCAATCCTGCGCCGCGCGGTGTTGTATTCGGCGCCCATCCAGGCGAATTCGTCACGCCCGCCGAGCTGTACCTTGTGCGCGAGCTGGCCCCCGGCCATGGCGTGCAGTGCCTCGACCACGGCCTCGGCGCGGCGCCCGTTGAGCCGTCCCAGCCCATGGCCGACCGCGAAGACCAGCACGGCGGCAACGCCGCAGCCACCCCACAACACCGCGGGCGCGACCCCGGCGGCGGCGGTGGCGGCAACCGCGACACTGGCCAGCGCGCCGCAGGCGGCGACGGCGTACATCTGCTGACGGATGGAAAGCTGTTCGATTAGGCGACGCATCTCGGCGCTCCACGCATACCAAGGAATACGCCAGATAGCGGCCGCGCGGCGGCGTACTTTACTCCGCCGCGCTCAGGCGCGCGCCCGGCGCCGTACCCGCCGCGCGGGCCTGGACGAAGGCCTCGTGCTCGTCCAGCCCGAGCAGGCGCAGCTCGGTCGCGGGGCTGCCGACGAGCAGCCGCGGCAGGTGCTGATCGACCAGGCCGGCGGCCGCGGCCGCCGCCACCGGCCCCGCGGCCAGCGCCTGCGGCGGTGCCGACTTGACCAGCAAGGTGCAGTCGGCACCGAGCCGTTGGGCGATGTAGAACGCGATGCTGTCGGCACTCACCGCCCAGCTCTCCGGCAGGGCGAGCCAGTTGCACGGCGGCTGCGGCACCCACAGGGCGGGGCCGGCCATGCCCGGAGTCGGCCGCTCGATGCGCGGCAGGCGCGGTTCGAGGGCGGCGGCGACGCGCGCGTTGATCGCCATCGCGTCCAGCGCCAGGCGATGGGCGAGGCCATCGTCGAAGGCCCAGGTCGCCTGCAGGGCGCGTACCTCGTCGACCACCGGCCCGCCACCGATCACGACCACGCAGGACGGGTTGCCCGGTGCGGCGCAGGCGGCCAGCCACGCCCGCAGCTCCGCGGCATGCACCAGCGAGCCGCCGAGCTTAACGACCCAGAGCCTGGACTTCGGCATCGGTGAACAGATTCAGCATGGCGGCAGCCTTGTCGAGGGACTCCTGGTACTCGTCCTCGAGCACGGAGTCCACGACGATGCCGCCGCCGGCCCAGCAGTACAAGCGCTCGCCGGTCTGCAGCAGGGTACGAATGGCGATGTTGGTGTCCATCTGGCCGTCATGGGCGACATACCCGAGCGCGCCGCAATAGACGCTGCGCCGGGTCGGTTCGAGTTCTTCGATGATTTCCATCGCCCGCACCTTGGGCGCCCCGGTGATCGAACCACCGGGGAAGCAGGCCCGCAACAGGTCGAGCGGGCCTTGTCCCGCGCGCAGGCGACCACTCACCGTCGACACCAGGTGGTGGACGCGGGCAAAGGACTCGATGTCGAACAGGTGCGGCACGGCAACGCTGCCGACCTCGCAGCACTTGCCGAGATCGTTGCGCAGCAGGTCGACGATCATGACGTTCTCGGCGCGGTCCTTGGCGCTGGCCGCGAGCTCCGCGGCGAGTGCCGCGTCGCGCGCGCGGTCGGCCGAGCGTGCCCGCGTGCCCTTGATCGGGCGGGTCTCGACACGACGGTCGCGAACTTCGATGAAGCGTTCCGGTGACGAGCTCAGCACGGCTCCCTGGGGCACGCGCAGGAAGCCCGCGAACGGTGCGCTGTTCAGCAGCCGCAGGCGCTGGTAGGCATCCCAGGGGTCACCGGCGCAGGCGGCGCTGAAGCGCTGGGTGAAATTGACCTGGTAGCAGTCGCCGGCGCGGATGTAGTGCTGGATACGCGCGAAGGCGGCGCCGTACTCGGCGAAGCTGAGCTCGGGCCGCACGTTCGACGTGACGACGAAATCGGTGCTGATGGCGGCCGGCGTCACGGTTCGCGGCACTTCCAGCCGGGCGACATCCTCGGCCACGGTCACCTCGTCGCAGTGGCGGTGGACGTACCAGGCCGCGCGCAGTTCGTGGTCGACGACCAGGCAGCGCTCGTAGATACCGACCGCCATGTCGGGGAAATCGATGTCGCGGCGGGCCCGCGCCGGCAAGCGTTCGACGCGGCGCGCCAGGTCGTAGCCCCACACGCCGATGGCACCACCACAGAACGGCAGTACCGGGTGGCGCGCCTCGTCGGCCAGGCACGCGGCAACCAGGGCGAAGGGATCGTCGTCCAGCGTGCGGCGCGCGCGACCGTCATCGACCTCGGTGAGTTCGCCCCGCGTGGTCAGGGTCAGGCGCGGCGCCCACGCCGCGATGTCGTAGCGACCACTGCCGCCGCCGGCGCGGCAGCTGTCGAGGAACACGAACCACGGCAGCGACGACAATCGATGCAGGCGCTGGGCGGTGTCGGCCCAGTACTCGAGTTCGACCAGCACGGCAACCGGGTGGCTCATGCCGTCATCCAGGCGAGCCGGGCTGCCGCCACGGCCGGCGCGGCAACGGCCACGTCCTCGACGAGCTCGGCGTCGGCGCCGGCGAGCAGGCCGAAATCGTGGTAGTCCAGCCCTGCCTCGCGCGCGATCGCGGCAGCAATGAAGCGACCGGCACCGGCGCCGACGATGGCGCCCGGGGGACGTCCGGCCAGGGCGCGGCTGGTGACCAGGGCCGCGGCATCCTCGACACGGCGACGATGGGCACGGGCGATCCACGCCGCCAGCGCGCCGAACTCGGCGAGGTCGTTCTCGCGATAGTCGCAGCCGACCATGCGGGCGAGACGCCGTGCGCTGCCGGCGCGGTCCTTGGCCTGGCCGTCCGCGGCCGGCATGAGATCGTGACGTTCGTCGATCTGCCCGCACAGGCGGTAGACGTCGGCGAGGGTGGCGAAGACTTCGCCCGCCAGCGGCACCCAGGCGCCGCGGAAGGGTACGACGGTGCAGGTTGCCGCGACCGGGGTGCGAACGACGCCGGTATAGAGCAATTCGCCGCAGGCCATGCGGCTGGCATCGTCGCGGCCCTGCGCGCGGACCTCGCCGGCGACGATGGGAATGATGTCGGTGGTGGTGCTGCCGATGTCGACGAGCAGGCCATCGCCGACGAGTTCCGCGGTGTAGGCGGCGAGCGCGAGCCAGTTGGCCGAGGCCACCGCGGTGACCGCCGTGCCCTGCGCCGCGGCCGGGCTGAGCCAGCCGTCGTAGCCGCCAAACACGCGCACGTCGTCACCGCTGCCGACCAGGCGCAGGAATTCACCCAGGATGCGCCGCACGCCGTCGGCACGATCGGCGAACACGTCGCACAGTTCGCCGGTCATCGTGACGGCGTGGACAAGGGCCGGGTCGGCGATGGGAAAATCGATCAGCTGGCAGGCGCGGCCGAGCTCGTGCACACCCCGCCACAGCGGACAGGCGATCTGGCGTACCGCCATGATCCGGCCGGAGGCGTCGAGTCGCGCGATCTTGAGATGCGCGCCGCCGATGTCCCAACCCAGGAATTCTCTGCTCATGCCTTCGACGTGGTCCCGCTGCGTTAGCCGGCCAGAGCATAGCGAGTCGGCCGCGCCTTGTGCCATCCCGCGCGGGCTCGCACGACGGCGTCCGTCCGCACGGCCCCCTGCACGCTCGGCGGCCCTCGTTGGGCCACTCGCCACGTGACGATGCCCCGCAGTCGACGGACTGCTAGGATCGGCGCCTCCCTAGGCACCCCGGCTCCGCATGCGCATCATCCCCGTGATCGATCTCAAGGACGGCCAGGCCGTGCACGCCCGGCAGGGTCGCCGTGACAGCTATGCCCCGCTGGTCACGCGCTTCGCCGACGATGCCGAGCCGTTGGCCGTCGCGCGCGGTATGGCCGCCGCGCTGCCGATCACCCATATCTACCTGGCTGACCTCGACGCGATCATGTTCGACCGGCCCAACCTCGCCACCGTCCGCGCGCTCGCGCGCGCCCTGCCGCGGCTGCGCCTGCTGGTCGATGCCGGTTTCGGCCCGCAGCGCGATTGCGCGGCATGGCTCGAACTCGCCACCGTCGACATCGTCGTTGCCAGCGAGGCGCTCACCACGCTGGCCGAGTACGACGCCCTGGTCGCCCGTATCCCGGCACCGCGCCTGGTGCTCTCGCTCGACCGCAACGCCGCCGGCCCGCTCGGCTGCGCCGAGTTGTTCGAGGCCAGCGCGCGCTGGCCGGCGCGCGTCATCCACATGAACCTGGCGCGGGTCGGTGCCGACGGCGGACCCGACCTGGCCGGTCTCGACGCCCTGCGCGCCCGGGCCGGTGCGCGCGAGGTCTTTGCCGCCGGCGGGGTGCGCGGCAGCGACGATCTCACCGTGCTGGCCGAGCACGGCATCGCCGCGGCGCTGGTCGGCACAGCCCTGCACGACGGTCGCCTCGACGCCACGGCGCTCGGCGCGCTGTGCTGCGCGGCGCCGGACTGACACCGAGCCGCTCTCCACAAAAGAAAACGCCCCGCTGGGCGGGGCGTTCTCCTAGACGCGGGCGCCGGCGCCGGCCGACGCTGCGCGCGATCAGCTGTGGGCCTGGAACGGGTGGTCCGCCGAGCCCTTCTGCGCCACGACGTCGGCCGCCTTCGGCTCGCGGGCAACCGCGCGCTTGATGGCTTCCTTGGTCGCCTGGTAGTTGTAGTCCTGGATCTTGTTGTTGTCTTCGGCCAGCCAGTGGATGAAGACGCCGACACAGATGAAGATGTCATCCGCTTCGGCGGCCGGGATGGTGCCATCCTCGACGCTGTCGGCAACGGCCATGGCGACGCCGCGCTGAGCCGGGCCGAACATCTGCACGGCCTGCTTGGAACCCTTGATGGTGACCTTGTTGAACATCACGGTCGCCGGCTTGCATGCCAGGTTCGGCGCGACCACCGCGAGGAGGCTCGAGAAGCCGTCCTTGTTGTTGGTGACGCAATTGCAGAACGCCGCCTCGGCGGCACTGCCACGGGGCCCCATGATGAGATCGATGTGGGCGACTTCGTTGCCGTCGCCGACCAGGGACTCACCCACCAGTACTCGGTCTACTACTGCCATGCCTCGTTCTCCTTCAGATGCTTGGGATTCTACGGTTTGTGTTGCAAAGAGTGCTTTGAAGATGGACATTGCGCCAACTCCTCGTCAGCGGTTCATTGCACGCATCCCTCTCGACCCAAATGCGTGAGTGAATTTCGTCGCGCCTACTCGGAAAAGCGATCTTGCAGGAGCAGCACTGCCGCGCTTGCCACGGTCAGGTCCGCACTGGTCCCCGGATTGACGCCCCTCGTCTTCAGCTCGCTGTCGAACGCCTGCAAGGTGCCGGCGAGCGAGCGGGGATTCTCGCACGCTTTCAGGGCGGTTGCCACCTCCACCGCCCGCGTTCGCACCCGCTCCGCACAGCGTTCGCCGTGCTTGCGCACGATGTGCGAATCGGGCCAACGCGCCATGAATTCGAGGTGACAGGCGGTGGTTGCCCAGGCCAGCGAACGCCACCGCCGGCGCGCCGCGCCCAGGGTCGCGAGGCCGACCTCGAAGACGTCGGCATAGCCGTTGGCGTACTGGCGCGCGATGCTGTCACGCGCCGCGGCCAGGCCCATCGCCGTGCGCAGGTCGATCGTCGGTGGTGCGGCGACGTCGGCGTCCGCGGCACGCCCGAGACCGGCCGGGTTGGCGCGTCGGATGGCGGCGTAGGCGAGTTCGGCGTCGGTGACGTCGAGATCGGCGAGTACCGACTGCACGGCGGCGCGCAGCGGCCCGCCGCGCTCCGCTGCCGCGGCCAGCGGCGCCAGCAGCAGCACGATACCGAGGTTGGTGTTGCAGGCGACCGCGGCCCAGGTCGCGGCGACGGCCGCCTCGATGCGCGCACCGACCCCGCTGCCGGCCCGGCACAGTGCCGGTATCGCGACGCGTGCGCTGGCGAGGAAATCCGCCGCAACCATGCCGTGCCCATCGGCGCACAGGCTGACGTTGCCCGGCTTGAAGGCGACGACGTCGAGACGACAGGCCTTGTGCAGCGCCGCGCCGAGGGCGGCGGCGTCGATTGCCGCCATCAGGCCAGCGCCGCCAGCCCGCCCTCCAGGCGCGCGACGCAGGCGGCGCCGAGCAGGGCCGTGACGTCGACGCCGGTGGCGCGCTGCAGGCCCTGCCAGGCCGGAATGCCGTTGACCTCGGTGACCAGCCACTGGCCAGCCGGGTCGCGCAGCAGGTCGACGCCGGCGTAGCTCGCGCCGACCGCGGCCGCGGCCGCCTCGGCGCGTTGGGCCAGGCCGTCCTGCAACGGGATCGAGCGACACGCCGCGCCCTGCGCACGGTTGGTGATCCAGTGATGGCTGTAGCGTTCCATGGCGGCGATGGCGCGGCCGTCGACGACCATCACCCGGCAGTCACGAAAGGGCCCGTCACCGGTGTGCACGAACTGCTGCAGGTAGATGACCTCACCGGGCAGCAGGTAACCGAGATCCTCGACCCGCTGGATGCGCCGCAGGCCCTTGCCCTGGGACCCGAACAGGGGCTTCTTGACCAGGCTGTCGCCACGGGCCAGCACGCCCGCGACGTAGTCCCGCGCCGCCGCGAGCGATTCGCTGACGAAGGTTTCCGGGGTCGGCACACCGTGGTGGCGCAACAGCAGGCTGGTCATGGCCTTGTCCACGGTGCGCTCGATGACCCGCCCGCTGTTGAACACCGGGCAACCCAGCGCTTCCAGCAGGTGCAGGTAATCGAGCCGCAGGGTGATCGCCTCCAGCGAGCCGCCCGGCACGCCGCGCACGAAGGCGCCGACCGGCAACGCGGCGTCGAAACCCGGGATGACCAGGCCCGGACCGCCCCCGGCGAGGTCGACGTGGCAGGCGGTCAGCGAGACGAACTCGGCGGCGAAGCCGCGCTCGCCGAACCACCGCCGCAGCTCGCGCCCATGCCAGCCGGGCTCGTCGGTGAAGATGACCAGGCGTGGCGTCATCGGTGGGTTCGGCGACCACCGGCCACACGCCCGCGTCGCAACGGGCCGGCCGCGTTCAGCGCGCGGCGCAGCAGGCACGGCGCTCCCTGCACCGGCCGTCAGCCGCCGAAGGACTGGTCGAGCAGGGCCGGGTGCAGCTCACCGCCGACGAACGAGCGGCCCGTGCTGACATTGGTGACCACCGCCCGCGCCGGCGAGAACAACATCGGGTCGACCTTGTAGAAGTCGTAGCCGTAGTCCTTGAACACCTTGGCGAAGGGCTTGCCGAAATCGCGCGAGGACGCGCTCGGCAGCTGCTCGGCGAGGCTGCGCGCTGCGTCGTCCTCGCCGCTGACGTAGAGCTGGACCTGGCCGCCGAACAGGATGGCGTCGTTGGTCCGCCCCATCGCGGTCATGAAATCCGGCGACGGCGGTGGCAGCGGCGCACTGGCGGCGCCGTCGACGATGTCGCCGAGCGGGAACTTGAGTTCGTGCACCTTGTGCAGCGCAACTTCGAGCACGCGCGCGACGATCTGCACGCCGCCGGCCAGGCTCGAGGTCGGGGTGAGGATGATGGTGAGCTGCTCGGGCGCGATGCCGCAGCGATCGACCACCTTCTGCGCGATTTCCGGCGGCGGCTCGCGGTCGACTTCGAGCACGATCACGGTCTCGCCCGGCGGGTTGCGGTAGCCGAGTTCCTCGTACAGCGGCTCCTTGCTGCCCATGGCGCGCGCCGGCCCCGAGCCGAGGGCGAAGAACGCGCTCTTGCCTTCACCGTGGTTGAGACTCCAGCCCGCGTACTGCGAGCCGAGACAGGCGATGACCGGGTGGCTGGCGGTGACGTCGACCTGCCAGCGCCAGCGCTCGAACGGCGCTGCGCCCGACAAGGAGACCTGGCCCAGGCCGCCCATGCAGATCTCGCTGACCAGGCGCCCGGCTTCGAGACCGCCGGGCACGGCGATGCCGGCATCGATCAACTCCACGCCCGAGTCGAGACGGCGTACAGCCACGCGGTAATCGGCGGCGCGCTCGCGCAGGCGCGCGACCAGCGGCTTGACCGCGACGTTGACATTGCAGGCGCTATCGAGTGCGAGTTCGGACATCGTGAAACCCTCCCACGGTTTCGAGCATCAAGGACGGCGCCAGCACGGCGCCTCCATGCGCGGCCGTACGGCGGTGGAGATCGTCGTATCGGGCCACGAGTTCCGCTTCGACGGCGGCTTCGTCGGCGCCCTCGGCGATCAGGGTCACGAGCGGGTCGCCAGATCCCACCCGGTGTCCCGCGCCGGGCCGGTCGGCGGTGTCGCTCGGCCAGGTGAATCCGCGCGGGACCTGCCACGCGCGGGCGGCGTAGACGACGAGATGTCCACGCGGCCGACGTGACGGCGGCCTACTATACGCGAGCAGTCGATCGGAACAAGCCGCGACGTGGGCGGCGAAGATCGCCGCGCGATCCGTGTAGACGTCGAGCGTAGCGGTCAGCCGCGGGTTGATGTCGACCACCACCGGCGTGGTCCCGTCGCGCAGGATGAAATCGAAGCCGAAGGCGCCGACCAACCCGAGTTCGGCGGCGATCGCGTCGGCACTCCTCGCCACGCTGTCCAGCCACGCCGGTGCCCCCGCCACGCTCACCGCACCGTGGTAGGTGAATCCGCGGTAGCCGCGCGGCGCGATGTGCCGCGCCACGCCGCAAATCGCGACGCGGTCGCCGGCGGCAACGCACAACGCCGAGTAGCCGGGCCCGGCGATGCGTGCCTGGAAGTAGTCGCCCCGGCCCGGTCGCTGCCCGGGCGCCATGCGCACGTGGGCGCCGCCGCTGTGTGCGGCGCGCTTGATCAACCAGCCGCGCGGTGAGCGCGGCGGCCCGGCGATCGTGCGCGGCACGGCCACGCCGCGATGCGCCAGTGCAGCGAACAATTGCACCGGGCGCGCGAGGCGCGCGAAAACCCGCGGCGGACTGCCCAGCAACCGCCGTCCAGCGGCCAGCCACTCGAGCAGCGCCGGCGCGTCCTCGAAACCACTGCCGATGACCACCGGCAGGGGCGTCGCCAGCCCGGCGACCACGCCGAGCAGGGCCTGCAGATGGGCGGGTGCGAAGCGCCAGTCCGGCAGCGCCCGCGTTTGCCAGCAATGCGCGGCCAGGGCACGCGTATCGACATCGGCGAAGAGATCGATGACCCAGGGTTCGAAACGGGGCGCCGCGGCGGCGGCCAGGGCGCGCCCCGAACGCGCCACGACGAGCAGCGGCGGGCGCGCCGTGCCGTGCCGCACCGCGAGGCGCTCAGGCGCGGGCGCGGACGATGGCGCGGGCGCTGTCGTAAGCGGCCTCGTAGGCCAGGTAGACGGGTTTCTCGGCGGTGTGCATCTGGCGCAACAGGGCGGTGTGGACGCGGTACTTGATGTCGCCGATGGCGAGCGCGCCGAGGCCGCGCGCGTGCGGGCAGGCCGCGATCACACTACCGCGATCGTCGGCGGCGACGCCCTCGATACCGCTCGGCGGCACGGCATTGGCATCGGCCGCGATCTTGAGTGCGCCGGCCTGCCCGAGCAGGTCGGCATCGAGCACGCGAACCCCGGCCTTGGCGGTGCTGAAGGCGAGTTCGATGTCGCCGAGCCAGGTACCCACCGCCGCCGCCGAACTGCCGTCCAACCCGGACAGGGCATGACCGAACTTGCGCGCGAGCCGGTCGGCGACGAGCTGGGCCGCGCCCAGCCCCTGGTGCGAGACCACCGCGCAATCCGCGCCGGCACGTGCCGCCAGCAACGCCACGCACATGCCGACGGGGCCGGTACCGCCGAACACGCATACCCGGCGTCCGGCCAGGTCGGCGCCGAATTCACGCTCGAGCCAGTGCTCGGCCAGCGCCACCATTGCCGCTGCCGTGGTGATGGCACCGCTGGGGTCGGCCATCACCGAGATGGCGAAGGGCGGCACCATGGCTGCCCGCGCCGCTTCGAGCATGTCGAGGGCGAGACCGAACTCGCGCCCGCCGATGAAGATCCCGGTGCGGCGCACGCCCTCCGGGCTGCGCGAGAAGATGGTGTCCTGGGTGAGGCCGTGGACTTCGTCCAGTTCCACGTTGCAGTAGGGAATGACGCCGTCGAAGCGCGCCTCGTAAGCCATGTTGATATCGAACGGGCTGACGTACTTGGTCGGGCTGAAGATGTGCAACAGGTGGGGATGATCCATGGCGTCCTCGCGGGTGGCGGCGCGGTTCAGCCGCCGGCGCGGCGGCGTGCGGGGGCGGCGACCTCGGCCGTGACGGTCGCGCCGAGATTGCGCGCGGTGACGACCCGGAACTCGAGCCCGGGCTCGGCCGGGAAGGCCTCGTGCAGACTGGCGAGAACCCGTCGTGCGGTATCGGCGTCGGGCACGACGACGAAGGCGGTCGGCCCCCAGCTGCTCTGGCCGACGCCGGCGAGACCGTGGCGCTGCGTCAGCAGGTCGATGACCCGACCGACCCGGGCACTGGCATAGCGCCCGGCCTGCACGCCGGCAAAGTGGTCGCCGACCACGGCCTGGATCTCACCCAGGCTGGCTGCGAACGGCGTGAAATCGTGCTCGGCCAGGGCCGGCAGCAGGCGCATCAGCGTGAGGTGACAGAGATGGGCCGCGGCAGCCTGCGGCAGCGGTTCGAGCGTGGCGAACGCGGCCGTCTCGGCGCCGCCGCTGAGCCCTTCGACGGCATGGTCGAAGACCAGCACGACGGGCCAGTCGGGAAAGTCCATGCGGCTCACCAGCGGCGGCGTGACGGTGGCCGCACCGTGACCGGCATCGACGATGAGACCACCGCGGTCGAACAGGCTGAGACCGATGCCCGAGCGACGTCCGCGCCCGAGCACGGCGCCGATGCCGGCGGTGTCGACCTCGACACCGTGCAGGCGCGTGAGCGCGTGGCCGACGGCCAGCGCGAGCTGGGTACCGCTGCCGAGACCGGCATGCCCCGGGATGGCGCTTTCGACGTTCAGGCGCACGCCCGGAGGCAGGCCGAAATGATGTATGACGCGTTCGGCCAGCGCGCGTGCGCGCGCCTGTTCGGGGCCGACGACCTCGAGCGTTTCGCAATGCTCCGCGACCAGCGTGGTCGACAGGCCTTCGATGGCAAGCCCGATGCTGCCGAAGCGGCGACCGAGCGTAGCGCTCGGGTCGAGGAAGCCGAGGTGCAGGCGCGCGGGGGCGACGACACGGACGGCGAGCGGGTTCGAGTTGACCATCACGGGTCGGCACGGGACAGCGGATGAACGTGCCGCGATTATAGAGAGCATCAAGCACCGTTCGCATGCGTACGTCAGTGCAGCCGGGCAAAAACCTGTGGTAACGTTCGACCGAAGGGGGGAGACCATGGCGGCCGCGAGCATGGCTTTCGCTCACAACCTTGCCGTAAACAACGACGCCGTCCGCACGCTGCGGCGGCCTCAGCGTGCCGCCCACGATCGTGTCCAGACGAGCTTCTAAGCCCTCTCCGACCAGTGCCCGCCGCGGCGTCTGCCCGCACTGCGCCCTGCTTTGCGACGATGTCGAATTGCGCCCGGCTGCCGATGGCAGCCACGCCGTCGTCGCCAACGGCTGTCGTCGCGCCGCCCAACGCTATGCACGGCCCGCACCCGCGGCCGAGGTGCACGTAGCCGGTGCACCCACCACCCTCGAGGATGGCATCGCCGCGGCAGCCCGCCTGCTCAAACGCGCTCGACAACCACTCATCAGCGGGCTCGCGACCGACGTCGACGGCACGCGCGCCGCGGTCAACCTCGCCGAACGCTGTCGAGCAGTGCTCGATCATGCGCACGGCGACACCCTCGCCCGCGTCGCTCGTCTCACCCAGACCCGCGGCTGGTATGCAACGACATTGTCCGAGGTGCGCAGCCGCGCCGATTTCGTCCTCCTCGTCGACACCGAACTCGGCGATCGCTACGAGAGCTTCGCGCGGCGCTGCCTCGGCCCGCGGGCAGGGCTGAACGACGACACCCCGCGCACCGTCGGCTTCATCGGCCCGGCCGGCCGCCTGCCGCGCGACGCGGCGCCCGACCTGCGCCTCCCCTGCCGCAGCGAGCGGGTCGCCGAGGCCCTGCTCGCGCTGCTCGCCGAGCTGCGCGGCAATCCTCTCGCGGCCACGCGCCCGGCCGGGCTGGCGCGGCGCAGCCTGACCGAACTCGCCGAGCGCCTGCGCGCGGCGCGCTACGCCACCATCGTCGTCACCCCGGCCGCCTTGGGCGCGGCCTGCGAACCGGTGCTCGGCGCGGTCTGCGACATCGTCGACGAGTTGAACCGCGACGGCCGAGCAGCGGTGCTGCCGCTCGGCGGCGACGACGGTGCCCAGTCGGCGGTCAGCACCTGCACCTGGCTCACCGGCTTTCCGTTGCGCATCGGCTTCGGAGAGGTCATCTCCTACGAGCCGCAGGCATACGCCGGCACAGCACTGCTCGCCAGCGGCGCCGCCGATGCGCTGGTCTGGATCGACGCCTTCGGCAACTGCCCCGAACCGCCGCCGGGCTGCCCGGCCGATCGCACCATCGTCCTCGGCGCCACGCCGTCAAACCTGGCCGGCACGTGCGCCGTGCACATCACGGTCGGCACACCGGGCATCGATCACTTCGCGCGCCTGGTCCGCACCGATGCGGTCGTCACCCTGGCGCTGCCGCAACAGCGCGACAGCGGCCTGCCCAGCATCGCCGGCGTGCTGACGCGCATCGCCGAGAAACTCTGAGGACGACATGCTCACGCGACTGAAAGGCGGACGCCTGTACGATCCGGAAAACGGTGTCGACGGCGAAGTCCGCGACCTCTACATCCGCAGCGGGCGCATCGTCGCCGCGCCGGCCGATCCGGCCGAGGCCAACGAGGTCATCGACGTCAGCGGTCGCGTCGTCATGGCCGGCGCCATCGACATCCACACCCACATCGGCGGCGGCAAGGTCAACATCGCCCGCGCCATGCTGCCGGAGGACCACCTCGGCGATCGCGTCGGCGGCCGGCGCCACCCGCATGCCGGCTGCGGTCATGCGGCCCCGGCCACCCGCACCGCCGGCTACCGCTACGCCGAAATGGGCTACGTGGCCTGCTTCGAACCGGCCATGCTGCCGGCCAACGCGCGCCAGGCCCACCTCGAGATGGCCGACACGCCGATGGTCGACAAGGGCGCCTACGTGCTGCTCGGCAACGACGATTTCTTCCTGCGTGCGCTGGCCGACAAGCGCGACCCGGACTACCTGCGCGACTACGTCGCCTGGACACTGGGCGCGGCCCAGGCACTCGCGGTCAAGGTGGTCAACCCCGGCGGCATCAATGCCTTCAAGTTCAACCAGCGCAAGCTCGACCTCGACGAGAACAATTGCCACTACGGCGTCACCCCGCGCGACGTGCTGCTCGCGCTCGCCGACGCGGTCCGCGGCCTCGGTCTCGCCCATCCGCTGCACATCCACGGCTGCAACCTCGGCGTACCCGGCAACCTGGCCACCACGCTGGACACCATCCAGGCCCTCGACGGCCTGCGCGCCCACCTCACCCACGTGCAGTTCCACAGCTACGGCACGGAAGGCGATCGCAAGTTCTCTTCGGGTGCGGCGCCGATCGCCGAGATGATCAACGCCCACGACAACGTGTCGCTGGACGTCGGCCAGATCATGTTCGGGCGTACCGTGACCGAAAGCGGCGACAGCATGCGCCAGTTCGCCGGCAGCGCCTTCGCCTCGCCGAAGAAGTGGGTCGGCATGGACATCGAGTGCGATGCCGGCTGCGGCGTGGTGCCCTTCCACTATCGCGACCGCAACTTCGTCAACGCCCTGCAGTGGGCCATCGGGTTGGAGCTGTTCCTGCTGGTCGACGACCCCTGGCGCATCTTCCTCACCACGGACCATCCCAACGGCGCGCCGTTCACCAGCTACCCGCACCTCATCCGGCTGCTCATGGACCGCAGTTTCCGCCGCGACATGCTTGCCACGATCAACCCGGACGCGGCCGCCGCCAGCACCCTGGGATCGCTCGACCGCGAGTATTCGCTGTACGAGATCGCCATCATGACGCGCGCAGCGCCGGCACGCTCGCTGGGCTTGAAAGGCTTCGGCTCGCTCGGCGTCGGCGCCCGCGCGCACATCACGGTCTACAAGGACGATGCCGACCGCGAGAAGATGTTTACTTGCCCCGAGTACGTGTTCAAGGATGGCCAGGTCATCGTCCGCGATGGCCGCGTCGTCAAGGAAGTGCACGGCGCAACCCATGCCGTCCATCCCGAGTTCGATCGCGTGATCGAGCGCGACCTCGATCAATACTTCGACCGCTACATGACCGTGAGCAAGGACAATCTCCGCATCGCGGACGACGAGATCCGCGACGACGGCCGCGGCGAGCTCGTCCTCCATGCAACGGTGGCGCGCCCATGAAGATCAACGGCGTCGCCATCGAGGATACCTTCGCCGAGGCCTTCCCGATGAAGGCCACGCGCATCCTCATCACCGCGCGTAACGAGACCTGGGCCGAGCACGCGGCCCGCGCCATGACCGGCTTTGCGACCTCGGTCATCGCCTGTGGCTGCGAGGCCGGTATCGAGCGCCGCCTCAGGCCTGGCGAAACACCGGATGGCCGCCCGGGCATCGCGGTCCTGTTGTTCACGATGAGTAACAAGGAACTCATCAAGCAGGTCCAGAACCGGGTCGGCCAGTGCGTGCTGACCGCTCCGACCAGCGCCTGCTTCGCCGGTCTCGACGCCGACGCCGGCACCCCCATCGCGCTGGGCAAGAACCTGCGCTACTTCGGCGACGGTCACCAGATCGCGAAAAAGCTGGGTACGCGCCGTTTCTGGCGCGTACCGGTGATGGACGGCGAGTTCCTGTGCGAGGAGACCACCTACGTCACCAAGGCCATCGGCGGCGGTAATTTCCTCATCCTGGCGCGCGACCAGGACGCCGCCCTGGCCGCCTCGGAGCGCGCCATCGCCGCGATGCAGAAGGTGCCGGGCGTGATCATGCCGTTCCCCGGTGGCGTCGTTCGCTCGGGCTCCAAGGTGGGCTCGAAGTACAAGGCCCTGCCGGCTTCGACCAACCACCTCTACTGCCCCACGCTCAAGGGCGCGGTGGCCAGCGCGTTGTCCGACGACGTCGGTGCAGTGCTCGAGATCGTCATCGACGGCCTCGACGAGGCAAGCATCGACGAGGCCACGCGGGTCGGGATTCGTGCCGCGTGTCGTGGCCGTAACCATGGCGTCTTGCGCATCAGCGCCGGCAACTACGGCGGCAGCCTCGGCCCCTTTCACTTCAAGTTGCGGAAGATCCTGCGATGACGCGCCTCGAGTTGACCCTGAGCGCAGCGCCGGCCGGTGCGCTCGATCTCTCGCCGTTGCAGCCGGCCGCGCTCGCCGCGCTGTCGCTCGAGCGCATCCGTCGCCTCAAGCTGCACCACGGCACGCGCACGGCGAGTGTCGGCGATCTTTTCGCGGTCAACGGCGAACCGGGTGGCGCCATCGCGCTGCGCGGCATCACGCCTGCCTGTTTCGGCATCGGGCGGGGCATGGCCGGAGGGCGCATCGAGGTCAGCGGCCACGGCGGGCAGGAACTCGGGCGCGAGATGAGCGCCGGCGAGATCCACCTGCGCGGCAGCGCCGGCGACGGCCTCGCGCTGGGTCTGCGGGGCGGCCTGGTTCGGGTCAAGGGCAATGCCGGCGCACGCGTGGGCGGCGCGGTACCGGGCGCGGTTCACGGCATGAAGGGTGGCACCGTCATCGTCGACGGTGACATCGGCGAACGCGGCGGCGAACGCCTGCGCCGCGGTCTCATCATCGTCGGCGGCGACTGTGGCCCGTACCTCGCCGACCGCATGGTGGCCGGGACCATCGCGGTGTTCGGCGCAGCTGGCAACAACGTCGGTCTCGGCATGCGCCGCGGCACGCTGCTGCTCGCCCATCCGCCCGAGGTGCTGCCGACGACCTTCAATCCCTGCGGTAACTTCGAGCTCATGTTCGTGCCCGTCTTCGCACGCCATGTCGGCGAATTCGATCGTAACTATGCGCGCAAGCTGGCGGCCTTCGCCACGGCGCAACGCTGGTGCGGCGATATGGCGCACGGTGGCAAGGGCGAAATCCTGCTTCCCGTCTCGTAGTCGGCGCCACCAGCGCCGCGTTCGGCGCGGGCGCCTCGAACCATGGAAGGCGGAGGCTGGCGCCGCTGCTCCGCTCAGCCGTGCGCTGCGCTGACGCTGCCGACCGTCGCGCCGCTCCTGGTCAACCACCCGCGGGACATCACGGGACGCGCCCCGCGCCCCGGCCTACGAGGCCGAAGGGGCTGGCGCGCCGGTCACCGCCTCGACGGACTTCAGCTCGAGCACCTCGTGGATCAGGGGTTCGGCCGCGTCTCCGCCGCCGGGCACCACGGTCTCGATGCGATAGACGTAGCCCGGCAGTTCGTCCGCCACGACGACGCTGTAGACCTTGTCGGCAAACTGCTCGAACTCGTTACGATGCGGGTCGTCGCTATAGGGCTGGAAACGGATTTCGTAGCCCTGGTATTCGCGACCGTCGAAACTGACGGTGCGCGGCTCGACGGTTGCCGACTCGGCCAGTGCGAACTTGATGCGGCGCATGAAATAGCGCCAGCGCTCGTGCGCACGATCCTGAGGATCGGTCAGACGGCGCATCTCGTAGACGTCACCCTCGAGATACTTGCTCAGAACGAGGTTGACGTTGGTGCTGGCGACAGGCGGGGTCGGCCAATGACGTTCCCCGGTAAAGAACTCGATGCTGACCGACTTGCTGCCATCCTCGTTGATCTTGTCGATGACAAGGCGAATGCGATCGTTGAAACCGGCTTCGTACGTGCCGCTCTTCTCGAACCCATAGGTCAGTGCAATCGGGGCATCGACGGCACTCAGCTGGTCCGTCATCCACATCCGCACCTCGGCTTCGGAGAACTCGACGTCGGCAGGCGCCGCGTCGTCCGCCGCGGCGACATTGCCCACCGCAAAGGCGAGCAGGCAAGCGCTCAGCAACCGATCAATCATCGTCATCGTCGTCGCTCCCGCTTCCCCGCAGCACCAGTGGCAACATGGGTACGCCGTAATCGGAGAGGATGGTATCGATTTCGCCCTGGTTGTCGGCGATGAGCTTGCTGACCTGGTCCTTCCACGCCTTCTCGCCGAAGCGCACCGCCATCGATATCTGGAAATCGAAGCGCAGACCGGGTTCGTTGCGCATCGGTATGACCACGATCTCCTGGTCCTTGATCTGCTTCGCGTAGTAGCCAGCGATCGGTCCCCATACGAAAGTCAGGTTGATGTGGTCCTCGACAAGGTCTCGCGAGATGATCTTGCCCGGGTTTTCGCGCGCATCGCCGCTCATGCTCTGGAATGGGGTGGCCTGCTCCATGAGCCCGTTCTGGAACACGAAATCGGTGCCCGGACCGCGATCCCACACACCGATGCGCAAGGCGGCCTTCTGTTCGTCGGACAGGTTTTTGAGGTCATCCTGGCTCTTGATGTAGTCGAGGCCGCGACCTTTGACGTAGACCAGTGCCCAGCTCGAATGCAGGTAAGGGCGCGTCGTCGCGGCGAGCTCGAAGTTCTCGATCACGCCCATCACGAGATCGCACTTGTATGAACCGTCCTCGGTCTCGTTGTTGCGTAACGTGTTACGAATGAAACCGATCCGCTGTGGGAACCACTCGTAGACGACGGGTAGCGACAGCCGCTGGCCGAACAGCTCGGCGAGCTTGTTCTCGTAACCCTCGCCCTCGCGGTTCGACATCGGCAGGTTGAACGGGTCGGCGCAGACGCGTAACGCCGTGCGGGGCAAGGCCTGTTCGGCCATCGCACTGCAACTGGCCGTCGCGAGCAGCGCGGCGGCCAGGATACGCCCCGTGCCGCGCGCGCCGTGACCGCCCCTGCTACGCCTGCGCTGCG
>JACKNG010000009.1 GCA_024235015.1 Gammaproteobacteria bacterium | reverse complement strand
CGCACTGAGTGCAAGGCGCTCGGCGGCTCGTACCAGGAGCGCCGTGGCATCCGGCGCGGCGCGGCACCAGCGGCGCAGGCCGGCGGCGTCGAGTTGCGCGTTGAGCACTCCCTGGCGTTCCAGTTGCACGGCGCGACAGCGTGCCACGCGCGCGGCCACCGTCGCCGATTCCTCACCGGCCGGTTGCGCGGCGGCGAGGAGGGCCGGATTCTCGCGCGCCACTTCGACGTGCATGTCGATGCGCTCGGCCAGCGGGCCGGAGATTCTGCCGCGATAGCGCGCGACCTGGGCCGGCGTGCAGCGGCAGTCGATGCGCGGGTCGCCGTGGTAGCCGCAGGGGCAGGGATGTGTTGCTCTTTTGCCGATAAGCGTTCCGGTGCGGCGAACTATCGAAAAACCAAAGACTTATTTGAAGGATCCCCAAACCCTTGGTGAACATCTACTGCGCGAGCGCTCGATCCGACACCCGCACCAAAAGGAGGCGGCGAAGCTCCTTGGCGTGGACCAATTTACCTATCTCAACTGGGAAAAGGACCGACGCGAGCCCCTGGTCCGCCATTGGCCGGCTCTGATCGACTTCTTGGGAGGTGACCCGAATCCAACGCCCACGACCCTCGGTCAGCGGATGAAGACCAAGCGTCGACAGATGGGATGGACCACCCGGATGGCGGCCGCCGCGGCCGGCGTCGATGAGGGGACGTGGCGGGACGCAGAGACGGCATCTACGGCGCGGACCGAACGCGTGCGGTCCGCAATTGAGGGATGCGTGGCTTGTACGTCTCCATGTTGCATTGCAATTGAAACCGCATAGCGCAACGGATTGCGCCCCTATCGGCCTTCTTGGCCGGGTGCGTAATAGTCAAACTCGGTGTTTCGGGCCTGCTACGCTTCGAATGAGGCCAACCTCGCAAGGACGCGAGCATGGAGCCATTGCCGGTTGGCAGGGACGCCAGTTCGGGTGTCGGCGTGCCGCCGTATGTGCGCCACCGTCCCGAGCGCACGCTTCTTTATCAACTCGTTCGGGACTACTACCCGGTGTTCAAGGCGCATCTGGTGGCGCAGGGTTCGACGGTGCCTCCCTATGTCGAGCGGAAGTTCGAAGATTACCTCGAGTGCGGTCGTCTTGAGCATGGCTTGATTCCGGGCATCCTGCCCTCCACCCCTTTGGAACCAGCCTTCGGCTGTTCAAATCGGCAATCCTGCCGATTTGTCTGCGGGTGCATTGCGATAGTTGCCATGCCGAGCACCTGGTCGTGTTCAGCTGCAAGCGGCGCGGCTTCTGCCCGAGCTGCGGCGCGCGGCGCATGGCGGAAAGCGCCGCGCTGCTGGTCGATGAGGTCTTTCCCGAGCAGTCGGTGCGCCAGTGGGTGTTGAGCTTCCCGTTTCCGTTGCGCTTCCTGTTCGCCAGCCACCCTGAGGTCATGACCGGTGTGCTCGGTATCGTCTACCGCTGCATCGCCACGCACCTGAATCAAGAAGGGGGGGCTCGCGTAAGACGGCCCAGGCCGGCGCGGTCACACTGATCCAGCGCTTCGGCAGCGCGCTCAATCTTAACGTCCACTTCCACATGCTGTTCCTCGACGGTGTGTACGTCGAGCGCCCTGACGGCTCCCTGCGTTTCCGCTGGGTGAGGGCCCCGACCAGCGCTGAGCTTGGCCGGCTGACCCAGACCCTGGCACGGCGCATCGGCCGCCACCTCGAGCACCAGGGCTTGTTGGAACGCGATGCGGAGAACGGCTACCTGGCCTATGACGAACTCGAGCTCGGGGCGATGGCTCAGCTGCAGAGTTCGTCGATCACCTACCGCATCGCTGTCGGTCCGCAGCAGGGCCGCAAGGTGTTCACGCTGCAGACGTTGCCGGCGAGTGACCAGGCCTTCGATGACGCGGTCGGCAAGGTCGCTGGGTTCTCCCTGCATGCCGGCGTGTCGGCGCGGGCAGATCAACGTGAGAAGCTCGAGCGGTTGTGTCGGTATATCAGCCGGCCGGCGATCTCGGAAAAGCGCCTGTCGCTCACGCCGAACGGCAACGACCGGTACGAGTTGAAGACACCGTACCGAGACGGCACGACGCACGTCATCTTCGAGCCGCTGGATTTCATCGCCCGATTGGCGGCTCTGGTGCCCAAGCCGAGAGTCAACCTGACGCGTTTCCACGGGGTATTTGCGCCGAACAGCAAGTACCGTGCGCGGGTGACGCCGGTCACGCGGGGCAGGGGCGGTCGGCATGCCACGACAGCGGATCCGGAGGAGCGGACATCGGCCGAACGCCGCGCCGCGATGACCTGGGCGCAGCGCCTCAAGCGGGCGTTCGGGATCGACATCGAGACCTGCCCGGCCTGCGGCGGGGCGATGCGGATCATCGCCTGTATTGAGGACCCCGACGTCATCGAGAAGATACTCGCTCACCTGGATGCGAAAGTAGCTGAGCCCGACGCCCCGCGGCGGCCGCCCTGCCGGGCGCCGCCGCCGCGTTGGCTGTTCGACGAGACAGGGTGACAACCCCAGGATGACCTCGTTCGGGTTTTGTCGTCAGCGGCACGGCCATAGCGGTGGCTGGTCGGGAAACCGGCGGGGAGGGGAAAAGGGTCCCGGCGCGGCGGTCGCCGGGAAGAATTCGGCGGTGTGGCACCAGTCTTTGCCACGGATGGCTGAGCGGAAGCGGCCTGTCGACGATAGACCCCGCCGTCGGTCAGGCAAGGCTGCCCGCTGCGAGCACACGAAAAGGTGGTTTATTCTTCCTATACTCCGTTGCTGCTGATCGTCGCCGGCGGGCTTGCGCTCGCTTATGGTGGGTTCAGTTACACCCGCGACACCGAGACCGCCCGCATCGGGCCGCTGGAACTGACGGTCGAGGATACCGAGACCATCAATATCCCGGTGTGGGCCGGCGTCGTCACGATCGCGATCGGCGCCTCGCTGCTCCTAGTTCGTTCGTCGCGCTGAGCTCTCGCAGCCACCACCTGGAGGGGGACGCGGTTCCCACTTCGGGGCCTGGGCAAACCCGTGATCGACGGAAAACCCGGCGTCAACTTGCCCAGGTAGCCAGCCAACGCCTGTTCGACATACCCGCCCGGCTCTTACCCGCAGTCGCGCTGTGCGCGTGAGGAGCGAGACTGTGTGCCCCAACGCACCGACGCATCGCGCGTCCGCGACTACGCTTCATCTCGCGATCGTTCCCTAAGACTCGCGACACCACCCCGGTGTCCGCGATGTCGTCGACGACCGTACCTGCCCTCCGCAGCCGCCGGTTCGAGGCGCGGAGCATCCGGCACTATCGCCCGCACGGTTCCGGTCGTGTGGTCGCCCCACCAAGACCCAGAGATTCGTCCATGTACGGATCGCTCGGGCGGAGTTCATGACCATGAAAACTACCTGCGGTGTCATTTCCCTGACATTGATTGGCGCCATCGGCACGGCGCAAGCAGACGGCATGCCACCTTACGCTCTCGATCCCGGCCCGCACGCGGGGAACTACGAGATGACACTCACCGGAACCGGCCAGTCGACCAATGACTTCGACCGTTCCAATTTCGGCCTCACCGGTTCACTCGGCTACTACTACACCAAAAACTGGGTGTTCTCCGTCAAGCAGGGGATACAGGCCAACGACAGCGGGGACCACACGCTGATCAACAGTCGCACCATCTTCCAGGGCGCCTACCAGTGGGACTTCGCCAAGTGGCAACCCTATGTCGGTATGAACATCGGCGCCATCTACGGCGCGGGTTTGGACGACGAGGCACTGCTTGGCCCCGAGCTCGGCCTCAAGTACTACGTCAACGAGAGCACCTTCGTGTTCGGCAGTATCGCCTACGAGGTACCCCTGGACGACTGCTGCAACGATGGCGTCGTCCCGTATTCGGTCGGCATCGGTTTCAATTTCTAGCAGCGCCCCGTCGGTCGGGCGCAGCAGCGCCATGCCATGCCGCGCAGTACCAAACTCGGGAGACTCCGTTTCATGATCCATCAGAAGCAATCCGCAGCCGCGTTCCTGCTCGCCATCCCCCTTGCGGGAGTCATGGTAACCGGTGCCGCGAGCGCGGCGGATACCACCGATTTCAACCAGGCCCTGGCGCGCGACTACACCGACCTGTCACGTGCCGAGATCGACCAGGGTGACAAGCGCGACGCCGGCGATTACGCCGCGCGGGCCGCGGCCGCTGCAAGCGGGCAACCGGTAGATCCCGATCGCATCGAACATCACCAGGACTTCCTCGAGCCGCGCTACATCGCGGAATTGTCACAGGCCCGCACGCGCCTGACCGATGCCTTCGCGGGCGGCGCGCGCGAGGTCGTGCCGCAGTCCGCGGCGCGGGCGCAGGCATCGTTCGACTGCTGGATCGAGCAGGCCGCCGAGGATATCCAGGCCGCGGATATGGCGGCCTGCAAGGCTGCATACACCGACGCCATGCTCGCCGTCGACGACGCCCTGCGGGTGCCCGTCGCGGCCGTTGTGCCGATGGCCGTCCCGCCTGCGCCGCCGACTCCGCCGCCGGCAGACCTGCCGAGCACCTACACCGTCTTCTTTGACTTCGACAAGTCGGACATCACGGCGGAGGCGCGGGGCGTTCTTGAAAGACTGAGTAGCGAGAGCGCGACCCACCACGTTTCCCGCATCGTCGCCATCGGCCATGCCAGCACCGAGGGCGCCACAGACTACAACCAGCACCTGTCCCAGCGGCGCGTCGACGCCGTCAGGCAGGCGCTGCTCGGGATGCACGTGAATGCCGGTGAAGTCGTGACCAAGGCGCACGGCGAAATCGATCCGCCAATCGCCACCGCCAATGACGTGCGCGAGGCACGCAATCGCCAGGTCAGCATCACGATCGAACGCTGAGCGCGACACTCCACCGAGCCCTGGGGGAGCCCCGTCGCGATAGGCGGGCCGCCCCCGTGCGGCCCCGCCGGTACCCCAGGCGATCCCCCGGCCGATAGCTGGATTCCCCGTGGTTGGCGTAGTTGCCGGTACCGGCTCCGCACCAGCAAGTGTCCATTGCACCCCGGCCGAACATGGCTACCTGGCGCCTTCGCCGAAAGAACTCGATATGCGTGCAGACGCTCGCAGCCGGCACTCATGATGGGCCACCGACGGCAGGCGGCCACGCGTGGAATCGATACGCAGTCCCGACGGACCGCGCCGCCGCGACAGCGGCGGAGGTCGGCCTCGACGTGCTCGCGGCGAGTCCGGGCATGGAGAAGCGGGTCCACCGGCCGGCGGCGCGGAGCGGCGCCGGCTTCCCGTTCAGCGGCGCCGCTCACGGCGCCGCGTCGGTGTCGCCGGTCCTGTGGTTCGCATCAACTTCGGCTTGCGTACAGGCCACCAGGGTGCGCCACGCCTGCCACACTCCGCGCACGCCCTGCCAGACAATCCAGCCCCGGCACACCAGCGGTGCGGCGGAGCCCTGTCGCGTGATCGCGACGGCGAGCGCGGCGGCACCCAGCCAGGTCGGGTACCGGGTAAACAGGCGCCAGGTTCGCACCGCGATTTCGACGCCGAGCAGAGGCTGTTCGAGGATATGTTCCCGGCGTGCCAGCGCCCGGCGCTGGTCATCGATGCGCACGATCAGCGCCGCGCGTCGTGCCAGCAATGCCGTACGCGCCTCGTTCACGGGTGGTTGGTGAACTGACGTTTGTCGAGTTCGAGCTGTTCGCGGCTGCTCGCGAACAAGGCCGGACAGGTCGCCAACCCATGTCGCGCGCCGATTGCCGCGATGATGCCGGCGAAGAGGAAGAGGACGGCCAGCACGCCTAGCACGAGCAGGCGATGCGTGAACCAGTAGGTGACCACCAGCGCCGCCGTGGCGAGCACGGTGGCAAGGCCAAGGCAGAACGCGGCGACCAAGGTCCGTGCGAGTACGCTGAAGAAATGCAGGCGCTGTTCCTCGACATCGAGCGCGAGGAGTTGCAGCCGTAGCTGCGCACTGGTCGCGAGCGATGCCGCGAAGGCGGACAGCGACGCCAGCAGGCCAGAACGCGCGATGTACGCCGGGGTCGGCATGCCGTGCCCGGCGCCTAGCGCCGCCTGCCAAGCAGGCCGATGAGTAGCCCCAACCCTGCCGCCACGCCGACGGCTGACCACGGGTTCTCGCGCACATAGCTATCGGTCGCATCGGCCGCGGCCCGGCCCTTGAGCACGACACCGTCTCGCGCGGCGCCGCAGCGTGCCTTCGCCGCGGTCAGCGTTTCGTGCATGCCAGCACGCATGGCAGCGAGTTCCTCACCACCGTGTTCGGCCGTGGCATGCAGCAGGGCTTCCGCGTCTGCAACGACCTTGAGGAATTCCTCGAGCAGCTCATCCCTGGAAATCTCGATAGGCGACGGATTCATGACGTTCTCCTCTGTCTAGGTTCAGCGAGCGGTGCGGCGGTGCGGCTGCACGATGGCGTGAAGTGCCTGCAGGCGCGGTTCTCGTCGGCCGGCCCGGGCGCTGGCCCGCAGACCGGCGACGATGACGGTTCGATGCAATCAGATGACCAGTCCGCTCGCTTCGACCTGGCGCACGCCACGTACGTCGTTCGCGAGTTCGATGGCCAGCTCGCGCTGCGCCGTGCTGGCCAACCGGCCACTGAGCGTAACCACACCCTCGACGGTGCTGACCTTGATGTCCGAGCCGGGCACATTGCTTGAGTAGAACAGGGTCGATTTGACCTTGGCCGTGATCCAGCTGTCGGCGATGTCGCGGCCCATCTCCCCCATGGCGTCATCGGTGGCTGTCCTCTTGGCGTGCGGCCGGGGAGTGACCTCGAGATGGTTGTCGACGCCGACCACACCATAGGTGTTGAGGGCCATCCGACCGGCAAGCTCGCGTGCCTCCGGGCTGTCCGCGCTGCCACGCAGGGTGACCTTACCGCGCTCGGTGATGACCTCGGTGCTCAGACCCTCGACGTAACGGCTCCAAGTCAGCTTGGATTTCACCAGGACGGTAGTCGTGGTGTCGTCGATGACTTCGCCATAGCTGCGCTCTGCGCGCTGCGGGGTGACGTAATCCGCGTGTACCACGATCTGATTGTCGACCGCCTTTATGCCGTCGGCGCCGAGCGCGATCTGTTCGGCCAGTTCGCGATTGACGCCGTTGTCGACGGTGCCGTTCAAGGTTGCCTTGCCGTCATGCACCGCGACCTCGAGCAGGTCGGCGCGGAGAAAGCGATTGAGCGCGTACGTGGTGTCGATGCGGGCTTCCACGCGCGCATCGGCGAGATCCTGTGCGCCATCGTCGGCCAGCGCCCAGGCTGGAATCATGGCGGCGAGGAGGAAGCACCACGCTTGGCGCATCGCGGTGGCGGTGATGACGGGGCGGGCGGGTTTGCGCTGCATGAACAGCATGATGTCGTCTCCTGGAGAACGGTGAATCGGCGTGACGCCAACTGGCGGAGTTGGACAGCGTCGTTCGACGCGGGCGGGGCGTCGCCCCCGCTGGACACTGCGCGCGCTGTTGCATCGGGCCGGGCCATTCAGGGACGGTCAACGATAGTCGGCCTACACCCTGGCGTCGGTACGGCAGCACACATTGATGCGCGGGTGCAGGGTGTGCCGCGCTCGCCGTCACGCCTGGACACCCCACGGCGCGCGATGACGGCAGCGCGCCGCGCGCACGGACCAACCGCGCACGCAGCATCGCAATGGTTACCGCAGGTAGCGGTCGCGCGATCCGGTGGGTCGCCACGCCATCGTTGACCGCTACAGCGCGCGCGGGGATGGTCGCTGCCACGCTTGCTCATACAGTGCGAGTCCATGCGCGCACGCGTTGCCGCGTTGCCGATGCGCCAGGTCGCGCACGACCCCGACTCGCAGCTTCGTGTCGACCCGGCCACGACATGCGACAACGCGGCTGTTCGCGATGCTCTACCGTACATCGGCCGCGGTCCACGGTGACGCGCACAATACCCAAGAAGAGGCGAGACGATCTCCTGCCGGTGGATCGCATGCGACGGCAAGAGACGATGACGCGCGCTCTCCTCGACGCCATCTCCACGTGGGCGACGGTCCGCGAGGACCCGCTGGTGTAGCGCAGCGAAGGTCTGTCTGGCGGCCGTGCCCTGGGCCACCCCACCCGGCGTTATTCCCGTCTTACACCTGGGGGGCTCCGGTGTCAGGTCTTGCCTTTTGCCGGGTCGCTCTGCGTGCGTTGAACCGAAAGGATTGATGTCGTAGCGTTTGCCATCCGATTGGACGGCCGGAAAGGATTCCGAATGTCACGACCTTTGCGTTTGGCTTTTGCGGGCGCGCTTTACCACATCACTTCGCGCGGCGACCGCCGTGGGGTGATTTACAGGACTGAGGGAGATCGCGCCAGGTTCAACGCCCTGTTGGAAGAGGTCGTCGAACGCTACGCCTGGCATATCCATGCCTGGTGCCAGATGACCAACCACTATCATCTCCTGGTGGAAACACCTTTCGGTGACCTTCCGCAAGGGATGCGGCAGCTCAATGGCGGCTATGCAAACGCGTTCAACCGCAAGCACCAACTCGTAGGGCACGTTTTCCAAGGTCGATACAAGGCGATCCTTGTTCAACGGGAGGCGCACCTACTGGAACTGGCGCGATATATCGTGCTCAACCCCGTGCGGGCGGGGTTGGTGGCGGGGGTGGAACAATGGCGGTGGAGCAGCTTTCGGCAAACTGCCGGGGTCGACAAACCGGATTCATGGCTGACTGTCGACGCGATCCTTAGCCAGTTCGCGAGAACGAGACGCGAGGCGAGACGTCGGTACGAGGCCTTCGTCGCGGCGGGGAGGAACGCAGGGTCGCCTTGGATTTCGTTGCGCAATGGTGTGTTCCTGGGCGACGAGCAATTCGTGTCGAGGCACCTCGATGATCAGGGCATCGATGAACGGGTTATAGAGGTGCCCGCGCAACAGACTCGTCGTGCGCAGAGATCGTTAGTGGATTGGGAGCAGGATTCTCGCAGTCGAGATGAAGCCATCGTCGGCGCCTATCGTAGTGGGGCGTACACGCTGCGGGAAATCGGAGAGTATTTCGGGCTGCACTATTCCCGAGTCAGTCGGATCGTAAGCGTGGCCCGAGGCACGGGGGCAAAAGGCAAGACCTGACCCCGGGACCACACGCTGGGCCGCTGCGGGCTTTGCGGGGGGAGGGGGGGAGGTCGTGGCTGAGTGCACCGCTCGGTCCGTAGCCCCAGCTTCGGCTGTGCGGCCAGGTCGGTATGACGCCGACCAGCGTCAGCAGGAGCAAAATCAACAGTATTGTTCCGAGGCTCATCGCGGGCTGCTCCTATTGCCTGGCGAAACCGTGCGGGCCGTTGCCTTCGCGACCGCGGCTTGGTCCGCCCGCGCCCATGCGCAGCAGCGCTGCCGCGGCCGGCACCCTTACGACGCGTTATCGATCGTGTTCTTGAGGTCGCCCAATCCCGCCTGGGCTTCGCCCACGGTTTGCTCAACCTGCCCTTTCACCTTCAGGCGATCGTTGCCGACAACGGTGCCAACAACTTCCTTTATCGTGCCGGTCGCTTCCTTGACGCGACCTTTGACCTGTTCCTTGTTCATCGTCATCTCCTGCTCAATGGTTAAAACAGCGGCAGACGCGCTGCGAAATTCCGGCGCCGGCCGCTCGATTAAGTATCGTCAGGGGCGCGCTGAGCGGTCGGTGCGGTAAACCGCGCAGCAGGTAGGTGAACGGCTGGCGGAGGTGCCGGCCGCACGCGTTTGTCCGCAGGGGCCCCGACCAAACGATCGAACTCCCGGACTTCGACTCTCGCTCCTCTACTTCGCGCCCTGCGCCGCGTCCTGCATGTCGTCACCGATTTGCTCGACCTTATCGCCGATTCGACTCGTGGCCTCATCAATCTGCTTGCCGGCTTGTTCGGCCGGGCCGGCCTGCCGCTCGCAGCCCGCGCAAAGGGCGCTGGCCAACACGCCTGCGAAGAAGAACGTGGCGATCCGCCGAGTTGATTCAGTAATCATGAATGTGCTCCTCCAACGATTGATATGTCCGGCGTCACCTCGTTGCGCCGCGACTGCGAACAGCGGCGCGGACAACGAGGTCGCCTGGTGCTCAGCGAAGTATGCCAACGCCCACCAGCAACAGGGTCGCTACCACCGCGGCGTACAGCGTGACGGGCCGCGAGAGAACTTTGACGCGAACACCCCCGTGTGAGACGTGATCCCCGCTGATGTCATCCGCGCGCGAAAGATCCATGCGCCGCTGCTGCCGCGCCACGACTTTGAACTTGTGGTGTCCTTTGTGCAGCTCTGCCCGCCGATGGCGTTGGCGGACGAAGACGACGTTGGCTTTCATACCTCTCCTTGTTACTTACTTGCCGGGCCGGCACGGCGCTGTGGTGCGCTTCAGTGCATGCGACACAGCCTACAGGCATGCGTCCGCGGTCTCGGTGCGATAGGGAACACTGGACATCAACCAGGCGGGGCCGCACACGCCAGCGCCAACTGGTGGGTGAGCGGGTCGGCGTGCGGCTGTGGCGCGGCGCGGCGGAATCCCGGCGTGCGCTGACCGTGTTCTAGGGACGCGCATCAGGGTATGTCAGGTTCCTGGGCGCTGATGGCGATCGAGCACGCGGTAGCCGATGGCCTCGGCGACGTGCGCGCTGTCGATGTCTGTACCCCCCGCGAAGTCGGCAATGGTGCGGGCGAGCTTCAACACCTTGTGCTGGCTGCGTGCACTGAGTGCAAGGCGCTCGGCGGCTCGTACCAGGAGCGCCGTGGCATCCGGCGCGGTACGGCACCAGCGGCGCAGGCCGGCGGCGTCGAGTTGCGCGTTGAGCATTCCCTGGCGTTCGAGTTGCACGGCGCGACAGCGTGCCACGCGCGCGGCCACCGTCGCCGATTCCTCACCGGCCGGCTGCACGGCAGCGAGCAGCGCCGGGTTCTCGCGCGCCACCTCGACGTGCATGTCGATGCGCTCGGCCAGGGGACCGGAGATGCGGCCGCGATAGCGTGCGACCTGGGCGGGGGTGCAGCGGCAGTCGATGCGCGGGTCGCCGTGGTAGCCGCAGGGGCAGGGATTCATCGCGGCGACCAGCTGCAGTTTCGCCGGGAACGTCAGCGTGCCCTGGGCGCGGGCGATGGTGATGCAGCCCGTCTCGAGCGGTTCGCGCAGGGCCTCGAGCGCACTGCGATCGAACTCGGGTAGCTCGTCGAGGAACAGGACGCCGCGGTGGGCGAGGGAAATTTCGCCGGGTCGCGGCAGGCGCCCGCCGCCGACCAGGGCCACGGCCGAGGCCGAGTGGTGGGGCGCGCGAAACGGGCGTGCGCGCCACTGCGCAACGTCGACCGGCAGACCGGCGATGGAGCGCAGCGCCGCCGCGTCGAGGGCCTCGTCGGCGCCGAGTGGCGGCAGCAGGCCGGGCAGCCGCTGTGCGAGCATGCTCTTGCCGGTGCCCGGTGGCCCGACCAGGAGCAGGTTGTGGCTTCCGGCCGCCGCGACCTCGAGGGCGCGCCGCGCGCGCGGCTGGCCGATGACGTCGGCGAGATCGGGGCCGCCGGGCGGGCGGGCGGTGAGGTGCGGACGGGCCCGTACCAGGGGCTCGATGGCGCACAGGTGACGCACCACGCTGCCGAGGTCGGTCGCCGGGTAGATGCAGGCATCGTCGACCAGGCTGGCGGCATCACCGTCCGCGGCGGCCACGATCAGCGCGCGGCGGGCACGGGCGCTGGCGATGGCCGCGGCGAGCGAAGCGCGCACCGGACGTAAGCCGCCGTCCAGGGCCAGCTCGGCGAGGAACTCGATGCCGCGCGCTCCCGTTGCCGGCACCTGGCCGGAGGCGACCAGGATGCCGACGGCGATGGCGAGATCGAAGCGCGTGCCCTCCTTCGGAACGTCGCCAGGGGCGAGGTTGACGGTGAGGCGACGCTGGGGAAATTCGAAGCCGGAATTGACCAGGGCCGAGCGTACGCGGTCGCGGCTCTCGCGTACCGCCGTCTCCGGCAGGCCGACGATGGTGAACGTGGGCAGGCCGTTGGCGATGTGCGCCTCGACCTGGACCTCCAGGGCCTCGGTGCCGTGGATGCACCGCGTGTTGACGATGGCAAGTGACATGCGATCCCTGCATGGTGCGGAACCCGCGTCCTGCGGGCCGTGGTTGGCAAGTCTAGCTGGCCGCCGCAGCCGCGGCGAGCCGGTCACTCGACGCGGGCATCGCGTTCGAACTCGGCCAGTTGTTGTTCGAGGCGTTCGAGCTTGGCCCGGGTGTGGGCGAGCACGCGGGTCTGGGCATCGAATTCCTCGCGGGTCACGAGGTCCATCCGGGCCAGTGCCGACTCCAACAGTGGCCGCAGGTTGGCCTTGAATTCCTCTTGCAATAGCCGCGCGTCGGCCGGTAACAGGCCACTGATACGGGCGCTGAGCGCTTCGATTTGCTTCAGATCGATCACCTGACGGTCTCCTGCGGTGGACGGCACATCATAACCGGGCCGACGACCCGGACCGTCTGCGCCGGACTGGTGCAACACTCCGCGAGGTTCGCATCAAAACGGTGCGTAAACCGCCGTCCTACCCATCAACGATTTGCCCCGGAATCGAGCAGATTTAGAAAAACCCTTCTGGTTCATTGCCTTGGGCTCCATGGCATACATGATGCATTGCGCAATCGCCAAGTCACGAGCCGCGTTCGGGCGAGCGCTGGCGACGACAGGTCTAGCCTGCATGCCACGAGGACATTGCAATGAAACTGGTCACCGCGATTATCAAACCATTCAAACTCGATGACGCCCGCGAGGCGTTGTCGGACATCGGAATCCAGGGTCTCACCGTGACCGAAGTCAAGGGCTTCGGCCGCCAGAAAGGCCACACCGAACTCTACCGCGGCGCCGAGTACGTGGTGGACTTCCTGCCCAAGTCCAAGCTCGAAGTCGCGGTCGCGGACGACCAGGTCGGCGACGTCATCGACGCCATCAAGAAGGCCACCGGCACCGGCAAGATCGGCGACGGCAAGATTTTCGTCACCGAGCTCATCGAGGCCGTGCGCATTCGCACCGGCGAAACGGGCGCCGAAGCGCTCTGAGCGCGCGTCGCCCCCAACCCGATTTCCATTCTTAGGAGGACAAGCCAGTGGATGCGTCGGTCATTGAAGTGAAATACGCACTCGACACCTTTTATTTCCTCGTCATGGGCGCTTTCGTCATGCTGATGGCATGCGGCTTCGCCATGCTCGAGGCCGGACTCGTGCGGTCGAAGAACACCGCCGAGATCCTCACCAAGAACATCGTGCTGTATGCCGTGGCTTGCGTGATGTACCTGCTGTGCGGCTACGCGCTGATGTACCCCGGTGACGGCGCGTCTGCGCTGTGGCCCGGCCTGCCGAGTATCCTCGGCGCCACCGACAACGCGGCCGAGGCCGTCATCGCCAGTGGCGGTGACACCTACTATTCCGGGTTGTCCGACTTCTTCTTCCAGGCCGTGTTCGTCGCCGCCTCGATGTCGGTCGTATCCGGCGCCGTGGCCGAACGGATGAAGCTGTGGGCCTTCCTCGCCTTCGCGGTGGTGATGACGGCGTTCATCTATCCCATCGAGGGATACTGGAAATGGGGCGGCGGCTTCCTCGACCAGAAGGGCTTCCTCGACTTCGCCGGCTCGGGCGTGGTGCACATGACCGGTGCGGCGGCGGCACTCGCCGGCGTGCTCCTGCTCGGGGCGCGCAAGGGCAAGTACGGCGCGGACGGACGCATCAACCCGATCCCGGGCGCCAACCTGCCGCTCGCCACCCTGGGCACGTTCCTGCTCTGGTTCGGGTGGTTCGGCTTCAACGGCGGCTCCGAGCTCAAGGTCTCCGACGTCGCTGAGGCCAATGCGGTGGCGATGGTGTTCGTCAACACCAACACCGCGGCCTGCGGCGGCTGCATCGCGGCGCTCATCACCGCGCGCCTGCTGTTCGGCAAGGCCGACCTGACCATGGCGCTGAACGGGGCGCTGGCCGGGCTGGTGGCGATCACCGCCGAGCCGCTGACGCCGACTCCGCTGCTGGCGACCATCATCGGCGCCGTGGGTGGTGTGCTGGTGGTGTTCTCCATCGTCGCCATCGACCGCGCCAAGATCGACGATCCCGTCGGCGCCATCTCGGTCCACGGCGTCGCCGGTATCTGGGGTCTGCTCGCGGTGGTGCTGTCCAACGAGGACGCCTCGCTCGGCGCCCAGCTGCTCGGCATCGCGATGATCTTCGTCTGGGTCTTCGTCTGCTCACTCATCGTGTGGGCCATCCTCAAGGCGACCATCGGCATCCGTGTCACCGAGGAGGAAGAGAGCGAAGGCTGCGACATCGGGGAGTGCGGGCTCGAGGCCTACCCCGAGTTCATCAAGGGCTGAAGCCCGGGCCGGCGAGACCTGCTCGAGGCCATCGAGGGAATTGCGGGGCGCCGTCAGGCGCCCCGCTGCGCATTCCGGCAGCTTTCGGGGAGCAGCCGGAACGAAGCACCCGACAGATGGCCCGCTCGCTGGCAATTTCTGGCGAACGTGCGTTAATAGGCGCCGTTCGTGTGAGCAGGAGAACCCGTGCCCATCCGGCTTCCGGCCGGGCGCGCGGAGGGACGGTCAGCCGTCCCGAGGAGGGTCGCAATCCAGGTTCCGGTCGCCGGCGGTTCGCTACCGGTGGGCGGTGCCGCAAGTTCTTGGAGAGACGCAATGAAACTCGTTACCGCAATCATCAAACCATTCAAGCTCGACGACGTCCGTGAAGCCCTGTCGGAACGCGGCGTGCACGGCATGACCGTCACCGAGCTGAAGGGTTTCGGCCGCCAGAAGGGCCATACCGAGCTCTACCGCGGCGCCGAATACGTCGTCGACTTCCTGCCCAAGATCAAAGTGGAAGTCGCGGTCGCCGACGACCAGCTCGACGATGTCGTCGACGCCATCCGCGGCGCTGCCAACACCGAGTCCATCGGCGACGGCAAGATTTTCGTCAGCGAACTGCTCGAAGTCGTGCGTATCCGTACCGGCGAGACCGGTCCGGACGCCGTCTGACGCGCACGCCGACACTCACCCGCTTTCTACTCGCTCACACGACTTCCTTGGGAGGGGATGACGATGGCTCGTTGTCTGTTTGTCTTGTTGATGTCCACGCTGCCGCAGGCGGTGTTTGCCGATGATCTGAACAGCGGTGACAGCGCATGGTTGCTGACCTCGACCGCGCTGGTCCTGTTCATGACCCTGCCCGGGCTGGCCTTGTTCTACGGCGGCCTGGTACGCAGCAAGAACGTCCTGTCGGTGCTGATGCAGTGTTTCGCACTGACCTGCGCGATGACCCTGTTGTGGGTGCTCGGCGGCTACGGCCTGGCGTTCGGCGACGGCGGCGACCTCAATGCCTGGATCGGCGGCGGCAACGTGCTGCTTGCGGACGTCACCCGGGACGGCCTGGCCGGCTCGATCCCGGAATCGGTGTTCGTCATGTTCCAGATGACCTTCGCCATCATCACCCCGGCGCTCATCGTCGGCGGCTTCGCCGAGCGCATGAAGTTCGCCGCCGTGATGCTGTTCAGCGCGTTGTGGCTGCTGGTCGTCTACGTGCCGGTGTGCCACTGGGTCTGGGGCGGGGGCTGGCTGGCCGAGCGCGGCCTGCTCGATTTCGCCGGTGGCACGGTGGTGCACGTCAATGCCGGCGTCGCCGCCATCGTCACCGCGCTCGTCATCGGCAACCGCCGCGGTTTCCCGCAGACCGCGATGATGCCGCACAACCTGACCATGACGGTGACCGGGGCCTCGATGCTGTGGGTGGGCTGGTTCGGCTTCAATGCCGGTAGTGCGGTGGCCGCCAACGGTGACGCCGGCATGGCCATGCTGGTCACGCACATCTCGGCCGCCGCCGGCTCGCTGGCCTGGATGAGCATCGAGTGGATCAAGCATGGCAAGCCGAGCGTTCTCGGTATCGTCACCGGCATGGTCGCCGGGCTCGGCACGATCACACCGGCCTCGGGCTTCGTGGGGGTTGGCGGCGCACTCGTCATCGGCCTCGCCGCCGGCGTGGTGTGCTACTTCTCGACCCAGGCCGTCAAGCGCACCCTGCAGATCGACGACTCCCTCGACGTCTTTCCCGTGCACGGGGTCGGCGGCATTCTCGGCACCCTGCTCGCGGGGGTGTTCGTCGCGGACAACCTGGGCGGCGCGGGCTACGCCGAGGGCATGTCGATGGGCTCGCAGCTCGGCGTCCAGGCGCTCGGCGTCGCCGCCACCGGCGTGTGGTGTGCGGTGGCGACCTGGGTCCTGCTGCGCCTGACCCAGGCCGTGGTCGGCTTGCGTGTCGCGCCCGAGACCGAGACCGGGGGCCTCGACATCGGCGAGCACGACGAACGCGGTTACATCCTCTAGACGAGGTAGCCGCCGGGGGCATGTCGGGCCCCCGGCGGCAGCGCAGATTTTGCGTGGTGCCCGTTCCCTTGCCCCCGACCTGCGCATACAATGTCACGCTGATCCCCCCGTCGGTCGTGACCGAAGCAGGCAAGCCCGCGAGCCTGCGCAACGGTCATTCCGCACCCGCTGCCGGCGGGACGGCGGCGGGGAGACGACGCTTTCGCATTTCAATCCAGCAGTGAAGTGACATGTCAGAAGGGCAACTCGTAGACAAGAACATCCTGAAGACGCTGGTCCCGCCCAATGCACTGAACGCCGAGAATTTTCAGGAACTTGCCGGCAAGGCCTTCATCGAGGAGATCGCCCCGGGCAAGACCATCTTCAAAGCCGGTGACGTCGACCGCAAGACCGTTTACCTGCTCGAGGGTGAAGTCACCCTGGCCGACGACGCGGGGCAGAGTTCGACCCTGCGCGGCGGTACCGATGCCGCCAAGCATCCGCTGGCGAATTCGCAGCCGCGCAAACAGACGGCGCGGGCCAAGACCCCGTGCAAGATCACGCGGTTCGATTCCGACCTGCTCGACATCCTGCTGACCTGGGACCAGCTGTCCGGGATCGAAGTCAACGAGATCCAGGTCGACGAGGACGGCGAGGACGACGACAGCGACTGGATGACCCGCATCCTGCAGTCGCAGGCTTTCCTGCAGGTGCCGCCGGCCAACATCCAGCAGATGTTCATGCGCATGCAGGAAGTCCCCATGCGCGCCGGCGAGGTCGTCATCAAGCAGGGCGACGACGGCGATTACTACTACATCATCAAGCACGGTAAGGCCAAGGTGACGCGCGCTTCCAAGACCGGCGCCGAACTCACCCTGGCCACGCTCAAGGACGGCGACGCCTTCGGCGAGGAGGCGCTGCTGTCCGAGGCCAAGCGCAACGCGACCATCACCATGGACACCGACGGCACGCTGATGCGCCTGTCCAAGGACGATTTCAACGCCTTGCTGAAAGAGCCGATGCTGAGCTGGATCTCGCTCGACGAGGCCAACGAGCGGGTTGCCCAGGGCAGCAAGCTGCTCGACGTCCGCCTCGAAAGTGAGCACCAGAACAATGGCTTGCCGGGCAGCGTCAACATCCCCCTGTTCATGCTGCGGCTGAAAGCCGATTCGCTGGACCCGCAGGTTGCCTACATCGTCTACTGCGATACCGGCCGGCGCAGCTCGGCCGCCGCGTTCCTGCTCAGCGAGCGCGGTTTCGAAACCTACGTGCTGCAGGGCGGTCTGCTGGAACAGGCCGAGGGCTGAGCCCGCGCGGCCTGCGCCGCGCCCGTCGCGATGGCACGCTGGTTTACCGAGCATTACCCGCCGAATCGCTACTTCTGCGTCGTCGGCAGCCCCATCGGGCACAGTCGATCTCCTGGGATCCATACTGCGTTCGCGCAGCAATTCGGGATCGAACTGATCTACGAACGGGTCGAGGTCGCAGCGGGCGATCTGGCCGCAGCAGTGGACGAATTCCGCACGGCAGGTGGGCGCGGCATGAACGTCACCGTGCCGTTGAAGGAAGAGGCCTGGAGCCTGGCCGAGATCCGCAGCCCGCGTGCCGCCCTCGCCGGTGCCGCCAATACCCTGTGGTTCGAGGGCGGGCGTCTCGCCGCCGAGAATACCGACGGCCTCGGCCTGGTGCGCGATCTCGGCGCCAATCACGGGGTCGAACTCGAAGACCGCGAGATTCTCCTGCTCGGTGCTGGCGGCGCGGCACGCGGCGTCCTTCCGGCGCTGCTCGAAGCGGGCCCGTCACGGGTCACCATCAGCAACCGCAGCGCGGCCCGCGCGGAGGCCCTGGTCACCGCGTTCGCCGCGCACGGCCGCGTCGCCAGCCTGGCCTGGGGCGCTGCCCCGGATGACCCGCCGGACCTCGTAATCAACGCGACCTCGCTCAGCCTGCATGGTGAACTGCCACCGCTGGGGGCGGCCGTCATCGCCCCGGGCACGGTCTGCTACGACATGGTCTATGCGCGCGACGGCACGCCGTTCACGCGCTGGGCCGAAGCGCACGGAGCGCGCCTCGCGCTCGACGGCCTCGGCATGCTGGTCGAACAGGCCGCCGCCGCGTTCGAGGTCTGGCACGGGTGCGCGCCGCGTACGGCCGGGGTCATCGAAGCGATGCGGCGTGGCGATTGACGGGCCTCGGCGTGACCCGCCGAGGGTCGAAGCCGGCCTTCGGGGCGGGCGTCGGCGTTGCTTTTTTGCATCGTTATGCACATCGATCGCGATGGTCCTGTCAGTGACCTGGACTTACTTTCGAATGCCGCCGCTTCACATTCAAAAAGAAACCCAATCCATTGATTTAAAAATATAATATTGGAATTGGATAAATATTAACCAATCCAACGGCAAGCCCGGCGATGCGCCGCGGATCGGGGCCTCCTGCACCCTTAACACACAACCTTATCCACAGGATCTGTGGGTAAGCGGCGGCGGCAGTCACGAAATCGTCATGAAGGGATGTCCGTGTCCACCAGGCGGGCTGCGAGACGCTCGAAATCGTCGATGGCGAGCTCCTCGGCCCGCGCCTGGGCGGCAATACCGCAAGCTTTCAGCAGGTCGGGGCTGACCACGCCGCGCAAGGCATTGGCGAGCGTCTTGCGCCGGGCGCCGAACGCGCGTTTGACGAGCGCGTCGACACACAGGTCCAGCGCCGCGTCACGCGCCCCGCTGCGCGGCACCAGTCGCACCACGGCGGAATCCACCTTGGGCGGCGGTACGAAGGCCTGCGGCCCGATTTCAAATCGCTTGCGCACCTCGGCCCGACGCTGGGCCGCGATGCCGAGGCGGCCATAAGCCTTGCTGCCGGGGCCGGCCGCGAGCCGCTCGGCGACCTCGAGTTGAACCATCACGACGAGTTCGCTGAAACGCCCGGCATGCTCGAGCAGCCGCATCAGGAGCGGCGTCGAGATGTTGTAGGGCAGGTTGCCGACGACCTTCCAGCGCGGCGGCGGTGCCGCGAGGGTGGCGAAGTCGAAGCTGAGGACGTCCGTGTTGTGCAGCGCGAAATTATCGTGCCGGGCGAAGCGCTCGCGCAGCATCGCGGCCAGGTCGCGGTCGATCTCGATGGCGTGGACCTCGGCGCCGGAAGCGACCAGCGGGGCGGTCAATACGCCCTGGCCCGGGCCGATTTCCAGTACCCGGTCGCCCGGTGCCGGCGCGACCAGGGCCACGATTTCGTCGATCACCCCTTGGTCGGCGAGGAAGTGCTGCCCGAAGCGCTTGCGCGGCCGGTGCCGGTCGGCGTCAGACACGGCCGCGGGCGAGGCCGTGGGCGAGGGCCAGGGCGGCCTGCAGGCTGTCGGCACGTGCCATGCCAGTGCCGGCGAGATCGAGCGCGGTGCCGTGGTCGACCGAGGTCCGCACGATCGGCAGTCCCAGGGTGACGTTGACCGCCGCGCCGAAACCGAGCGCCTTGAGGGCGGCCAGGCCCTGGTCGTGGTACATGGCGACGATGGCGTCGTAGCGGTCGCGATGCGCCGCCGTGAAGACGGTATCGGCCGGCAGCGGGCCATCGACGACGGCGCCGGTGGCGCGCAGGGCGGCAACCGCGGGGGCGATGACGTCGATTTCCTCGCGGCCGAGGTGGCCACCTTCCCCCGCGTGGGGATTGAGGCCGCACAGCGCGACCCGTGGCCGTTCGAGGCCGAAGCGCTCGCGCAGGGCGCGCACGGTGATGTCGACGACGGCGGTGATGCGCTCCCGGGTGATCAGGGCCGGGACCGCGTGCAGGGCGACATGGGTCGTCACCAGGACGACGCGCAGCCTACCGGCGACGAGCATCATGACCGGCAGCGCGGCGCCGCAGCGTTCGGCCAGGAACTCGGTATGGCCGGTGAACGGGCGTCCGGCGTCGTTGATGACGGATTTCTGGACCGGTCCCGTGACGAGGCCGTCGACCTCTCCCGCGCGGCAGGCATCCACGGCCTGTTCGAGGCAGGCCATGACGTAGTCGGCGTTGGCGGCATCGAGGCGTCCGCTGACGACCGGCACGCGCGCCGCGATGGGTACGACTTGTAATACCCCGGCCCCGACCGGACGGGCTGCGCCCGGCGTGTCGAGCAGGCGGATTTCCAGCGGCAAATCGAGTTGCCCGGCGCGGGTCCGCAGGAGCTCCGGGTCGGCAAAGCAGGCGATCGCCACCGGCGATGCCTGCTGCGCCAGCATGACGGCGATGTCCGGCCCGATGCCGGCAGGCTCGCCCGGGGTCAGGGCGAGGCGGATGGGGGGATCACTCGGCTTCGCGGTACTCGACATAGGCTTCGTCGCGCAGGCGACGCAGCCACGACTGGTGCCGCTCTTCGATCTTCTGCTGGCGGATCGCTTGTCGCGCGCGGTTTCGCCGCACCTCCTCGGTGCCGTCGTATTGCCGGGTTTCGGTGACCTGCAGGATGTGGAAACCGAATTCTGATTTGAACGGCTGGCTGATCTCGCCGACCGGCATCGCGGTCATCACTTCCTCGAATTCCGGCACCATTTCACCGCGGCTGACCCAGCCGAGGTCTCCGCCGCGTAGGGCCGAGCCGCGATCGTCGGAGTTGGTCTTGGCGAGGTTGGCGAAATCCGCACCGCCGTCGAGGCGGAGCTTGAGTTGGCGGATGCGGTTGAGCGCCTGTTCCGGCGAGACCAGTTCGTTCGGCTTGATGAGGATATGCCGCGTGCGGAACTGTTCGACCATGATCTTGTCGCCGGCGCGCTTGTCGACGAGCTTGACGATGTGGAATCCGCTCGGACTGGTGATGATGCTGCTGACGTCACCGACCTTCATGTTGCTGACGGGATCGGCGAACAGGCTCGGTATCTCGCCACCCTTGCGCCAGCCGAGGTCGCCACCCTCCAGCGCCTGCTGCCCGTCCGACACGCTGATGGCCACCGACTCGAAGTCCTCGCCGCTTTCGAGACGCGCCAGGGTCTGCTCGGCCTTGTCACGGGCGGCGCGGATTTCCTCGTCCGAGGAACCGCTCGGCACGGCGATCAGGATGTGGTTCAGGTGGTATTCGAGGGTATCCTCGCCGCCTTCCTCGTTGCGCAGGAAGTTGTCGATCTCGCTGTCGCTGACCGAGATACGCTTGTCCACTTCTTCGCGGCGGACCTTGGCGATGAGGATTTCCTGGCGGATCTGCTCACGGAAACGGTCGAACTCGTAACCCTCGGAGGCGAGAATTTCCTTGAACTGATCGATCGAGAGCTTGTTGCGTTCGGCGATGTCGGATACGGCGCGGTCGAGCGCCGCGTCCTCGACCTCGATACCCGAGCGGTCGGCGATCTGTAGCTGGATCTTCTCCAGTACCAGGCGTTCCATGACCTGGCGCTCGAGCACCGCGGTCGGCGGCATCTGGGTGCCCTGCTGGCGCAGCGCCGCGCGTACGCGGTTCATCTGCTCGTCGAGTTCGCTTTCCATGATCACGTCGTCGTCGACGACCGCGATGATGCGATCGAGTTCGGTCGCGACGGCGCCCAGTGCGGGCGGCGGCGAAATCACGGCGGCAAGAAGTACTACGAAGAGAAATCTGGTCATCGATTAAGTCGCAACCGATACGGCACGCGAGTTCCGGGCGGGTTCGAACGGCAATCCGCACGGCGCTGGGCCGCCCTGGCTGCGTCCATGCGCGGGGTTCGAATGCGGCGTATTGTAACCCAACACGAGGCCGTTTCTACCCGCGCGCGGGGTTCCAATTGGCCTATTCGAAGGGATCGCTGTAACCGCCGATGCCGCGCCTGAGCATCGAACCGGACTTCTGGCCGACCCCGCCCAGGCCGCGGAAATGCACCTGGAAGAAGACCCCGGTGTCGTACTCGCCGTTCGCATTGAGGAGAAACCGCCGGCCGACGACGCGGGCGCCCCAGCAGCAGCTCTCGAATTCGAGGCCGCCGACGGTCTCCAGCGAGCGCTTGTCGGCGAGCGAGAAGATCCAGCGCCCGACCACGGCCAGGTTGTCGAGAACGGGCACGCGGAACGAGACGTCGGTCTGTTCGACATCGGTGACGGCGCGACGCAGGCGATAACCGAGATTGATGACGGTTTCGTAGTTCGGCTGGTAGCGGAGGTTGACCGCGGTCTTCTCGATGCGCGGCTGGTTCGGATCCCACTGAAGCGTACCGCGCAGGAGCAGGTCCCGACCGAAATGGAAGGCCCCGTCAGCGAGCAGCGTCGATACGGAATCATCCAGCTCCGGGCGACGCGGCAACTGAACTTCGCGATCTCGGAAGTAATAGACCTGGCCGACACTCATTCTCATCATCTCCAGGCCACTCGAGACATCGAGTAAGCGCGACGTGATGGCCGTCGCTACCTGGTTGGCTTCGCCGACCCGATCGCGGCCCGAGAAGCGGTTGTCGAGAAACATGTTGTTGAAGTCGAGGATGAACTGGCCGCTGTCGAATACCGGGATGTCGTCCTGGCTGACCTTGGGCACCAGCAGGTAGTACACGCGTGGCTCGAAGGTCTGCAGATAGTTGCCGCCGAACATGGTCAGATCGCGTTCGGCGAATAGCTTCGCATCGATCGAAATCTTGGGCACGGTGCGTTCGATATGGTTGTCGAACTGACTCTGCGGATCGTCCAGCAGGTAGTCGGTACGTTGGACGGTGAGCTTGGGCTGTATCAGCAGATAGGGTTTCCAGTACGTGTAGAGCAGCGCCGGCTGGAAATCGAGCCGGCCACCGGTCAGCCCGACGTCGCGATGAAAATATGTCGTTTGCGAGGTCATGATGCTGGTGAAACCGTGCCCGAGCGAAAAGACGCCGATGTGATCGATCTGCGGCAGGCGCCGATAGGGCGTTGCGCCCGGCGGCAAGGTCGGGTCGATCGACTGGTAGGCCTGGACGATGCCATTGAAATAGGTCATCGAGCCCGTACCGCGGTAGCTGTACTCGAGCCGCCGATCCATGAAGCGCTGGCTGGTCGAGCTGATGTTGCTGCCGAAATCCTCGAAGTACTGATCATCCGAGACGTTGTTCACCAACGCCGTCAGGCGACCGTGCCCTTGATAGAAATCCTGTGAATGTTCCAGACCGAACAAAGAGCGGTCATGATGATCTTCGAGGCGGTCATTGGGCAGGTATTCGAAATTGATCCTGCCCTCCATGGTCTCGGTCAGATAGCGATACTCGGTTTCCAGCATCGCACCGCGATCGGTCAGTGCGCGCGGCGTGATCGTCGCATCCATGTTGGGTGCGATGTTCCAGTAGTAGGGCAGGCGCACGTCCACGCCGGAGTCGTTGGTCGACCCGATCGTGGGTGCGAGTAGTCCCGACTTGCGCTTGTCGGAGATGGGGAAGCTGACGTAGGGAAAATAGAACACCGGCACGTCGCGCACCCGCAGCACGGCGTTGATGGCGGCGCCACGATCGCTCTCGTGGTTGAGCTTGATCTTGCTCGCCGACAGGCGCCAGGACTCGGCAGACTGCGGGCAGGTGGAATAGTCGACGTGATCGAGCACGGTTCGCTGCGCCACGCGGTCGTTACGCAGGTGTTCGGCATGGCCGCGTCCGCGGCCATCGAGCAGCCAGTACTTGCCGGCGGACAAATCGGTGACGCGGCTGTCCAGATCGTAGGTCGCGCTCTCACCGGACCAGATCAGGCCCGGGTTCCAGATATGGGCGCGGCCTTCGGCGTTGAACACGTCTGCCACCTGGTCGTAAGTCACGTTCTCGGCGCTGAGCGACTGGTCGCCGCGTACGATCTCGACGTCACCGCTGAACTGGCTCAGGCCTTGCTCGACGATGCGCGAGGCGTCGGCACGTACCTCGATGCTTTCCGGGTCGGTGGTGGGATCGGTGTAGCCGGGACGGATGGGAATCAGGCGTTGGGCCGGACACAGGCGCCACTGGTAGCTGTCGTCGCGCTCGCTGAGCACTCCGGCTTGTGGCGCGGACGCAACAAACCCGAGCAGCAAAGCATACAGAAGGCGTGTCGGGACCCCCGCCATCAAGGCAGGTAGGTGCCTTAACTTATTGTTTTTCATTTATTACGCAGCAATGCGTAGGGTGACCAGCGTACTGCTAAAAATGCCACGGAACGGCCGGATCAGCAACTCGGCCCAGGCCTGTTCCGGGGCGGGTGGCGCGGGCGTCAGTGGACGGGGGAGCCGCCTTGCGCGTCGCCCGAATGCGGCAGGTGGGCTTGCACTCGCGTGAGCATTGCGCCGCCGTCGTCCAGGGTCAGCAGGGCGAGTCGGTCGGTCGTCGGCAGGGCGAGCAGTTCCGCCCAGCGGTAAGCGACCCAGGCGGGCTGGTCGAGTGCCCACGGGCGCGGTGGGGCGAATTCCGGGCGGGCCGTGAAGAGCTGGCCGAGCAATGACCCGGCGGCCGACTCGGCCGGCACAACGGCGGGCTCGGCACGCAACGCGATGTCCGCGACCACCAGGCCGTCGGCCTGAACCACGTGGTTGCGGACGTCGAAACGCTGGGCGCCGCGCGCAACCAGGTGGAGCAAACCGTCGCTGCCCTGGTCCCACTGCTCGATGCGTGCGAGGGTTCCATGGGGGTGGAAACTCGGCGTCGGTCCGGCCTCCTGACCGTGCAGGATGGGCACGACGCCGAACGCACCATCTTCGCGCAGGCAGGCGCCGACCATGTCGACGTAGCGCGGCTCGAAGATCCGCAGCGGCAGCAGGCCTTGCGGAAACAGTACCGTGTGGAGGGGAAACAACGGGATCCCGTGTTGATCGCCGGGCGCGTTCATGCGGCGAGTTCCGCCAGGAGCCGGTTATGGATGTCTTCGAATGCACCGTTGCTCATGACGAGCACATGGTCGTCCGGTCGGACTTCGGCGACCGTCGCGGCGATCAAGGCTGCACAGTCGTCGTACAGTGAGACCTGCGGGTAGGCGGCCAGCGCCGCCTGGATGTCCCAGTCGAGGTCGGGCGGTACCAGAATCGCAGCCCGGTCGGCACCGGCCAGCGCGCTGCCCAGGGTGTCCCGGTGAATGCCGAGGCGCATGGTGTTGGAGCGCGGTTCGAGCACGGCAATGATGCGGCCGCCGGTGATGCTGCCGCGCAGGGCTGCAATAGTGGCGGCAATCGCGGTCGGATGGTGGGCGAAGTCGTCGTAGACGGCCACGCCGCTCGCCGTACCGCGCAACTCCAGGCGGCGCTTGACGTTGGCGAATCCTTCGAGCGCGGCCAGCGCTTGCGGCGGCGCAACGCCGGCGGTGGCCGCGGCGGCGGCGGCCATCGCCACGTTCCAGGCGTTGTGCAGGCCGCGCAGGGGTAGCGCCGCGCTCGCTTCGCTGCCGTCGGGGCCACGCAGGTGGATATCACGCGTCGGCCCGTCGTGCCAATCGAAGCGCCAGTCGGCCGGCGCCGCCCGCGCCACCGCCACCACGTTTGACCAGCAGCCTCGGGCCAGCAGCGCGTCGATCGCTGCATCGGGCTGCGGCCGGATGATCGCCGCTTCCCGCGGCAGGGTACGGACGAGATGGTGGAACTGCGTTTCGATGGCGGCGAGGTCGGGAAAGATGTCGGCATGGTCGAATTCGAGGTTGTTCACGACCAGGGTGCGCGGATGGTAATGAACGAATTTCGAGCGCTTGTCGAAAAACGCCGTGTCGTACTCGTCGGCCTCGATGACGAAGCACTCGCCCTCGCCGAGGCGTGCCGAGACGCCGAAATTCTCGACCAGGCCGCCGATCAGGAAGCCCGGCGCAAGGCCGGCATGCTCGAGCATCCAGGCGACCAGGCTCGACACCGTGGTCTTGCCATGGGTGCCGGCGATGGCAATGACGTGGCGGCCGGGAAGCACCTCGCGTTCGATCCATTCCGGCCCGGAGACGTAGGGCAGGCCGCGGGACAGCATCGCTTCCACCGCCGCGTTGCCGCGGCCGAGCGCATTGCCGACGACGACGAGGTCAGGTGCGGGGTCGAGGCAGTCCACGTCGTAGTCTTGCCGTACCTCGACACCGAGTGCCTCGAGCTGCAGGCTCATCGGTGGATAGAGCGCGCGGTCGGAACCCGTGACCCGGTGTCCAAGCTCGACCGCGAGACGCGCCACGCCGGCCATGAAGGTCCCACCGATACCGAGGATGTGAAGGTGCACCAGGGCGGGTTCCCGTTCAGGCGCTGCCCAAGCTGCGCCCGAACAAGCCGATGAGCTGGATGAGAACCATGGCATAGCCGATGGCGATGACGAAGCCGGCGGCCATGTGGACCTGCAGCGCGTGGCGCAGGATGTGCGCCATGACCAGCAGGTTCCACAGGAAGATGCCGACGCGCAGGATCTGCGGGATGTCGCGCAACACGAGCAGCATGAGCAGGGCCAGTGAACCGATCACCGCACCGCTGCCGAACAGCGCGGTGAGGGTCTGGACGAGTCGCCGGGGATAGCGGAATGCCAGGGTCAGCAGCGCAGTCAGTCCGGTGAGGACGCCGAACTCGAGGAGGGCGACGAGGATGGCGGCGCCGAGCGGCAGTTGACGCTGGTTGATGATCACGCCGAGCACCAGGTTGGCGAGTGCGGCGAGGGCCAGCAGCAGCCCGGACCGTGGCAGATCCTGGGGACCGAGGCGGAAGATGCACACGCCCCAGAAGGCGCGCGCGACGATCAGCGATGCCGACGGCATGGCGTGTCGCTCGGCAGCATGTCGGGCGCGGCGCCAGGCCGCGGCGCTCGGCGTCGCTGTGTCCGGCTCACGCGGTGGAGGATTCCGCTGCCGCGGCGTGCCCGTAGCGCTGTTCGACGTACTCGTCGAGAATGGCCTTGAATTCGCCGGCGATATTGTCACCGCGCAGGGTCAGGCGCTTTTCACCATCGATGAAAACAGGCGCCGCGGGCGCTTCCCCGGTGCCGGGCAGGCTGATGCCGATGCTGGCGTGCTTGCTTTCGCCGGGCCCGTTCACGACGCAACCCATCACCGCGAGGCTCATGTCCTCGACGCCGGGATAGCGCTCGCGCCACAGCGGCATCTGGCTGCGCACGTAGGCCTGGATGTCCTGGGCCAGTTCCTGGAATACCGTGCTGGTGGTGCGCCCGCATCCCGGGCAAGCCGTGACCAGCGGGGTGAAGGAACGCAGGCCCATGGTCTGCAGCAACTCCTGCGCGACCACGACTTCGCGCGTGCGGTCGCCGCCGGGTTCGGGTGTCAGCGACACCCGGATGGTATCGCCGATGCCCTGTTGTAACAGGATGCCCATGGCCGCGGACGAGGCCACGATGCCCTTGGTACCGATGCCGGCCTCGGTGAGGCCGAGGTGGAGGGCGTAGTCGCATTGGGCTGCGAGCTGCGCGTAGACGGCCACCAGGTCCTGCACGTCGCTGACCTTGCACGACAGGATGATGCGGTCGCGTGGCAAGCCGATTTCCTCGGCCCGCGCAGCGCTGCTGAGCGCGGAATGGATGAGGGCGTCGCGGGTCACCTCGGCGGCCTCCTTGGGCGTCGCCCGTGCCGCGTTCTCGTCCATCATGCGCGCGACCAGGGCCGGGTCGAGGCTGCCCCAGTTGACGCCGATCCGCACCGGCTTGTCGCGCTGGATGGCGATTTCGATCATGGTCGCGAACTGGGCATCCTTCTTGCGGCCGAAACCCACGTTGCCGGGATTGATGCGGTACTTGGCCAGCGCCTCGGCGCACTCGGGATACTTGGTCAGCAGCAGGTGGCCGTTGTAATGGAAATCGCCGACCAGTGGCACGCGACAACCCACCGCGTCGAGCAGGTCGCGAATGCGCGCCACCTGGCGCGCGGCATCCTCGGTGTTGACGGTGATGCGCACGAGCTCGGAGCCGGCGGCAGCGAGCGCCTGTACCTGCTTGGCGGTCGCGGCGGCATCGGCGGTATCGGTATTGGTCATCGATTGCACCACGATGGGTGCATCGCCACCGACGGTGATCGAGCCAACTCGGACCGGGACGGTCCGTCGGCGGGGCAGGGCGGAAGAGCTCATAGCGGGTTCCGGTTGTGGCAGGGGGCGGTGCAAGCAGACCCGCCGAATTTTACAGTAGGCGCATGAAACCCGCCAAAGAACTGCAGCACGAACGGCCCCTCCGCCTCGGCATCGATCTGGGCGGAACCAAGATCGAAGCCGCCCTGATCGACGGCGACGGGCGCTTCGTGGCGCGTGAACGACAGCCGACGCCGGCCATGCAATACCACGACATATGTACGGCAATCGGCTCGATGGTGTCGGCGCTCGAGCAGCGTCACGGCCGCGCCTGGTCCGTCGGTATCGGCATGCCGGGCGCGATATCGCCCGCCAGCGGCCTGGTCAAGAACGCCAATACGGCGTGCCTCAACGGGCGTCCGTTCGCGCGTGACATCGCCACCGTACTGGGGCGCGAGGTCCGCCTCGCCAACGACGCCAACTGCCTCGTCCTGTCCGAGCACCAGGGCGGGGCGGCGGACGGTGCGCAGTCGGCATTCGGCGTGATTCTGGGCACGGGCACGGGCGGTGCGCTGCTGTACCAGGGCGATCTCATCGTTGGCGCCAATGCCATCGCCGGTGAATGGGGCCACAACAGGGTACCGTGGAACATCGCCTGCCATGCCTGCCGGACATGCTACTGCGGCCGCACGGATTGCATCGAAACCTACCTGAGCGGCGCCGGACTCGAACGCAGTTACCGCGAAGCCGGTGGTGCCGGGATTGCCGTGGGCGTAACGGACATCGCCACGCGCGCCGCGACCGGCGAGAAGATGGCGCAGACGATCCTCGCGGACTATGCCGCGAGTGTCGCGCAATGCCTTGCGCAGGTCGTGAACGTGTTCGATCCAGAAGTCGTGGTGCTGGCCGGCGGCCTGTCCAACCTGCCGGCGTTGGCAGCCACCGTCGCGGCCAGCTTGCCGCAGCACGTCTTTTCCGACTGTGTCGCGACGCGCGTGGTGACGGCGGCCTTCGGTGACAGCAGTGGCGTGCGTGGGGCTGCGTCGCTGTGGGGCCGGCCGGATAGCCTGTGATTGCTGTCACAGTGACTGGTCAGGCCTGCAGCTAGACTGCGGCCGTCGGAGTCGATTCAACGATGCTCTCGACTCGCCCGGCGTCTGCCCAATCTTCCCCCCCTATCCCCTGGGCGGCGCCGGGCGACTTTTTTCGACGGCAGCGTGCGTTGCGTGGTCAGCTGGCCATGATCTTCTCGAGTCGATAACCGTGCTGATAGATGGACGACAACTTCCAGCCGGTGTCGGGTGCCAGGGCGAGCTTGGAGCGAATGCGGCTGACGTGGGTGTCCACGGTACGGGTATTGATGTCGGGATTGCGGCCCCACACGCTCTCGAGGATGTGAGCGCGTGACAGCACCCGGCCGATATTGCGGAACAGGAATACGATGAGTTCGTATTCTTTCTGCGTCACTTCGACCTTTTCGCCGTCGCGTTGAATCTGGTGATTGGTGAGGTCGATGAAGAAGGGCTCGTACTCGATGGTCTCCTGGCCTTCTTCCACCGGCGTCGCGCGCCGGACGACGGCGCTGAGGCGAGCGAGGAACTCGCGCTGCTTGGCCGGCTTGACGATGTAGTCGTCGGCGCCTTCCTCGAGCGCCCGAACGATGTCGTCCTCGAGGTCGCGGGCAGTGACGAAGACGACGGGAATGCGCCAGTCGAAGTTCTCCCGCACCCAGCTCAGAACCTGGAAGCCGTCCATGTCCGGCACCATCCAGTCCAGGATCAGGGCGTCGAAGCTGTCGTGCTTGATGCTGCGCACGAAAGCTTTCCCGTTGTCGAAATGCTCGCAGCTATGGCCAGCCGCTTTCAGCCATTCCATGAACAGCGCGACCTGGTCCGGATCATCCTCCAGCAACGCGATCCTCACTTGTGCTCCCTCTCGTTCATGGCGTGGCGTCGACCTCGGGGACTTCCGGCCGGTCCGTCGCCGCGTGCAGACGAGCTTGTCCGCGCTGCTGCCCCGCTCCCCCAAGCTATAATCATACCGCTGATGACCGGCCCCGGGAATGATACGGACCGGGCCGACCTTCATCGGACTTCCAACCGTTCGCAGAGTGTACGTAGAGCATGAGCAAGATCGTCAAATCGGATGAACAGTGGCGGGCGGAACTGTCCCCGCAGGCCTTCGCCGTGTGCCGCCAGGGCGCGACGGAGCGCCCTTTCACAGGCACTTATAACGACTGCAAGGACCCTGGACTTTATTGTTGCGTGTGCTGCGGTGCGCCGTTGTTCGATGCCGAACACAAGTTCGAATCGGGTTCCGGCTGGCCGAGTTTCTGGCGCGCCATCGAGGAGCAGCGCGTGAAACTGCTCAGCGATCACAGCCATGGCATGGTGCGCACCGAGGTGTGTTGTGCGGCCTGTGACGCCCACCTGGGCCACGTATTCAACGATGGGCCACGTCCGACCGGCCTGCGTTACTGCATCAACTCCGTCGCCCTCGACCTGAAGCCCACCGACACCGACGCCGCTGGCGATTGACGAGCCGGGCCAGCCGGCGCCGGGCGGCCGCGCGGTGACAGATCACGCGTGAGAGCACCGCGTGGCCGTGGACGGGCAGGATGTCTCGCCCGTAGCGCGGCCATCCTGCCCAGGTTGCCGGATATGACCGCTGCCACACCCCTGCGGGGTGGCGGCATGCCGCGCACCCGCATCCCGGACTCCGGGGTTCCGGCGGCCATCGTCGCGCATCGCCGCGAGGGCGGGGCGGGGCCCTGCCGGCGTCCTCGGCGAGGCGTCGCCCGGTGCGTTCCGCGCGGTTCCGGGGATATCCGGGTCGTTCCGAGGTTTCGCCTTTAAATCAAACGGCTGGGAAGGGTTCTCGCATTCCTGGCGGGAACCCTTGGGGGCGCCGGGCGGGCTCGGTACGGGCTGCCCGCGCTGCCCCCGGCCGATCCCTCCCGCACCTAAAGTTCGGCCTGCGCCGACCGCTATTCGTGGGCAGTGCCGCGGCACCGGTGAAGGCGCTGTCGGTATGCCCTGGAATCATGCAGGTAGGTCCGGGCGTACGGAACCCGAAACGAGCGGAAAGGAGAGATCGTGGACCTCGCGACACTGGTCGGACTGATTGCCGCGGTCGGCATCATCCTGGCAGCCATCTTCACCGGTGGTTCGGTGGGCATGTTCGTCGACGTGCCGTCCCTGCTCATCGTGGTCGGCGGGACCAGCGGTGCCGTCATGATGAAGTTCACGATGGGACAGTTCTTCGGTGCCTTCAAGGTCGCCATGCGTGCCTTCATGTTCAAGATCGACAAGCCCGAGGAACTCATCGCGCAAACCGTCGAGATGGCCAACGAGGCACGCAAGGGCGGATTGCTCGCACTCGAGGGCAAGGAAACCAACAACGCGTTCCTGGCCAAGGGCATCCAGATGATGGTCGATGGACACGAGCCCGAGGTGGTGCGGCAGACACTGGTCAACGACCTCAATACCGCGGTGGAGCGTCACGACATCGGCAAGAACATCTTCAAGTCGATCGGCGACGCGGCGCCCGCGATGGGCATGATCGGCACGCTGATCGGCCTGGTCCAGATGCTGTCCAACATGAGTGACCCTTCGGCGATCGGCCCGGCCATGGCCGTGGCCCTGCTGACCACCCTGTACGGCGCGGTCATCGCCAATGTCTTCGCCATTCCCATCGCCGACAAGCTGGGCTTGCGTGCCAACGAGGAGGCGATGGTCAAGTCGATGATCATCGACAGTCTGCAGGGCATCCAGGAAGGGCGTAATCCACGCGTCATCGAGGAGATCCTCAAGACCTACCTGCCCAGTTCCAAGCGCCAGAGCGGCGAAGAGTAGCCGCGGGAAGACCACGCCATGTCGGAGCGGAAACCGCCCAAGAAGGATGACGGGGGTGGTGCGGGTTGGATCATGACCTTCGCCGACCTCATGTCGCTCCTGATGTGTTTCTTCGTTCTGCTGCTGTCGTTTGCCGAACTCGACGTCATGAAATTCAAGGCGATCGCGGGCTCGATGAAGCTCGCGTTCGGCGTGCAGCGTGAAATTCGCGCGATCGAAGTACCCAAGGGCACCAGCATCGTTGCCCAGGAATTCAGTTCGGGCCGTCCCGACCCGACCGTGATCAACGAGATCCGCCAGGAGACGATGGACGACGACAAGCAGTCGCTCGAGTTCACCGATGCCCTGGTCGACGATCCCGATGGCACCAAGGCAGAGGAGTCGGATGGCGGCAGCAACGCGGCGGCCGAACAGGCGATGCTCGATGCCGAAAGGCTGGTGCAGGCGCTGCAGGACGAGGTCGACGAGGGCATGATCCAGATCGAGACCGAGGGTGCCGCCATCGTGATCCGGATCCGGGAGAAGGGCTCGTTTCCCTCCGGAAAGGCGTCTTTCGACCCCGCCTTCGAACCGGTCATTGCGCGCCTGCGCGAATCGCTGACCCAGGTCGATGGCACGATTGCCGTGGCCGGGCATACCGACGACATTCCGATCAAGACCCAGCGTTACCGCTCCAACTGGGAGCTGTCCTCGGCGCGGGCGGTCTCGGTCGTGCACGCGCTGCTCGACGGCAGCACGCTCGACCCGGCGCGGTTCGTCGTCGAAGGCCACGGCGACGCGCACCCGTTGGCACCGAACGACACGCCCGAGAATCGGGCGCTCAACCGCCGCGTGGAAATCACCATCCGCCGCACCGCGCAGGCCGGCGCAGAGCGTCGCGAAGTGGTCGCGGCGGCGCCCGACGGTCTGCCCACGGCGACGCCGGCGACCGACGAAGTGCCCGACTGGGTGCCGCGCGCGCCACAACTGGCGCCGATGCCTCCAGCGGACGCGGTAGATACGCCCCCGGCGATCCCTGTTGCCGTCCCGCAATCCGACGGTGGAGCGCAGGGTGATTCGGAGGACGAAACGCACATGGGGCGGTCACCGGATGCCGCGGCGTCGGTGCCACCCGACCCGACGGACCCTTGGTCGCAACCCGTCGCCGACGAACCGGATTGGTCGCAACCCGCGACCGACGCAGCGGACTGGTCTCAGCCGGGCGCCGCCGAGCCGGACTGGTCGCAACCCGCCGCGGAACCGGACACGCAACCGGCGCCCGACGCACCGCCGTCCCGACTCTCACGGATCCGCGACGGCATGCGCGAGCGGTGATCCACGCGATGCGACCCTGCCACCGATGAAAATACGCCGCCCATCGTTCCACCGACTGGATAGTGCCGCCGCCCGCGGCGCCTTGGAGGCTCCAGCATGACAACCGAACGCCGCCGCTACTTTCGTATCGAAGACCGCGCCCTGGTGAAGTACCGCCTCGTGGCCGAGGAAGACCTCCCGCGCGAGCGCGATTTCATCCAGCTCAACGAAATTCGCGCAGCCAACCTGCACGCGGTGCTGCTCGGCGTCGACATGCGGCTGCAGGAACTAATCGACGGATTGCGCGAAGAACACAAGGCGATTGCCCAGGTGATCGAACTGCTCAACCGCAAGATCTCGGTCATCGAGCGGGTGGTCGCGCTGGAGAACGCCGAGCGCGGTGGAGGTACCCACCGTGAACACGAGCCGGCTGATGTCAGTCTCAGCGGCGGCGGGCTGGCGCTGACTGCGGCCACCCCGCTCGCACTCAACGCCTACCTCGCGGTCGACATCGTGCTGCTGCCCTCGCACCATCCGATGCGCGCCATCGGCCGGGTCGTCGACTGCCGTCGCAATGACGACGGCCAGTTCGCCATCGCCATCGAGTTCGACGAGATCCGGGAAGAAGACCGCGAAACCCTCATCCAGCACATCGTGCGCAAGCAATCGGCGAATCTGCGCGAGGAGCGCCGGGGACGCGCCGCTTGAAGCGGACTCAGGCTTTCGGCAGGGTCACGCCGCGCTGGCCCTGGTACTTGCCGCCGCGATCGGCGTAAGAGACGTCGCAGGGCTCGTCTGATTGCAGGAAGATGACCTGGGCGACGCCTTCGTGGGCATAGATCTTGGCCGGCAGTGGCGTGGTATTGGAAAACTCCAGCGTCACATGGCCTTCCCACTCGGGTTCGAGCGGCGTCACGTTGACGATGATGCCGCAGCGCGCGTAGGTCGATTTGCCCAGGCAGATGGTCAGCACGTCGCGCGGAATGCGGAAGTATTCGACGGTGCGCGCCAGGGCGAAGGAGTTGGGCGGGACCACGCAGACGTCGCTGTGCACGTCGACGAAGTTGCCCGAGTCGAACGCCTTGGGGTCGACGATGGTCGAATTGATGTTGGTGAAAATCTTGAATTCAGGCGCGCAGCGGATGTCGTAGCCGTAGCTCGAGGTGCCGAACGAGATGACGCGGCGGCCATCGACCTCGCGCACCTGGCTGGGTTCGAAGGGTTCGATCAGGCCATGGCTCTCGACCATGCGCTTGATCCAGGCATCGGACTTGACGGGCACGGCACCCCCTCGCGCGGCTGGGTCAGGTGTTCTGGATGACGATCTTGGGGAACTTGGCCGAAAAGTCACGCGCCCGCAGGGCCAGACGGGCTGCCACGCGGCGGGCGATGTCGCGGTAGATCTCGGCGATGCGCGATTCGGGTTCGATGGCGACCGTGGGCCGGCCGTTGTCGACACCCTCGCGGATGCGGATGTCGAGCGGCAGCGCGCCGAGCAGTTCCACACCGTACTGTTCGGCCATGGCCGCGCCGCCACCGGCGCCGAAGATGTGCTCTTCGTGGCCGCAGTTGCTGCAGATGTGCACGCTCATGTTCTCGACGATACCGAGCACCGGCACGTTGACCTTCTCGAACATCTTCAGGCCCTTGCGCGCGTCGAGCAGGGCGATGTCCTGCGGCGTGGTGACGATGATCGCACCACTGACCGGAATGCGCTGGCACAGGGTGAGCTGGATGTCGCCGGTCCCGGGCGGCAGGTCGACGACGAGGTAGTCGAGGTCGTGCCAGTTGGTGTCGTTGAGGAGTTGCTCCAGCGCGCCGGTCACCATCGGGCCACGCCAGATCATGGGCGTGTCCTCTTCGATCAGGTTGCCGATGGAGATGGTTTGCAGCTGGTAGCTCACGCGCGGTTCCATCGACTTGCCGTCGCGGCTGTCCGGGCGGCCCTGCGTAGCGAGCATGCGCGGCTGGCTGGGCCCGTAGATGTCGGCATCGAGCACGCCGACCTTGCCGCCCTCCTGCTGCAGGGCGAGCGCGAGGTTGGCCGCGGTGGTCGACTTGCCGACCCCGCCCTTGCCCGAGGCCACCGCGATGATGTTGCGGATCTGCTGCAGTGGCTTGGTCCCTTTCTGCACTTCGTGGGCGACGATGCGGCTTTCGATCTCGAAGGTGAGAGCGACGCCCGGCAGCCGCGCGGCGAGGCGGTCGCGCAGGCGCTGTTCGAGTTCCTGCCGGTAGCGCGCGATCGGAAAACCGAGTTGCAGGGTGACGGTGGCGGCGTTGTCGCCGGTACTGACGGCGGTCAGGGCGCCCGCGCTGACCAGGTCGGTGCCCAGGTAAGGGTCGGTATCGGCCTGGAGTTCGCTGCGGATGACTGTTTCTAGCTGGTCCATTGAAATCTGCCTGGCAAGGAGCCGATTTGGTTCGACAGGGGACCGCGCATTCTACACCAACGCCATGGCCGCGGCCGCGGGGCGTCCCTATAATCCGCCCTTTCCCATCATTGCCGCGCGCGGCGCGGACGGCCGCCACCACGCATGTCGAACTCCCAGCGAAGAATCCTCGTCACCAGCGCACTGCCGTACGCCAACGGCCCAATCCACATCGGTCACCTGGTGGAGTACATCCAGACCGACGTCTGGGTACGGTTCCAGAAACTCCGCGGCCACGAGTGTCATTACGTGTGTGCCGACGATGCCCACGGCACGCCGATCATGTTGCGCGCCGAACAGGAGGGACTGACACCCGAACAACTCGTCGAGCGCATCGGTGCCGAGCATCGCCGCGATTTCGCCGATTTCGCGATCGCCTTCGACAATTACCATTCGACGCACAGTCCGGAAAACCGCGCCATCGCCGAGTTCATCTACCGCCGACTGCGCGACGGCGGCTACATCGCGCGGCGCACCATCAGCCAGGCCTTCGACCCGGTCAAGCAGATGTTCCTGCCCGATCGCTTCATTCGCGGGACCTGCCCGCGCTGCAAGGCGGCGGACCAGTACGGTGACAGCTGCGAGGTGTGCGGCGCGACCTACGTCCCCACCGACCTCATCGACGCGGTATCGGCATTGTCCGGCGCACCGCCGGAGCTACGCGAGTCCGAGCACCTGTTCTTCACGCTCGGCCGTTTCGAAGGCCTGTTGCGCGAGTGGCTGGAGCAGCATGCCCTGCAGCAGGGCATCGTCAACAAGCTCAACGAGTGGTTCGAGGCCGGCCTGCAGGACTGGGACATCTCGCGCGATGCACCCTACTTCGGTTTCGAGATCCCGGACGAACCGGGCAAGTACTTCTACGTGTGGCTGGACGCGCCGATCGGCTACCTGGCGAGCTTTCGCCACCTGTGCGACCGCACGGGCCTCGATTTCGACGCCTTCTGCGCTGCCGACAGCCAGGCCGAGATGTACCACTTCATCGGCAAGGACATCATGTACTTCCACACCCTGTTCTGGCCGGCGATGCTGGCCGGGGCCGGCTTCCGCCTGCCGAGCAACGTCTTCGTCCACGGTTTTCTCACCGTCGACGGCCACAAGATGTCGAAATCGCGTGGCACCTTCATCACCGCGCGAACCTACCTCGATCACCTCAATCCCGAGTACCTGCGCTACTACTTCGCGGCCAAGCTGGGCGCGGCGATCGAGGACATCGACCTCAACCTCGAGGATTTCGAACTTCGCGTCAACGCCGATCTCGTCGGCAAGTTCGTCAACATCGCCAGTCGCTGTGCCGGTTTCATCACCAAGCGCTTCGACGGCCGTCTCGCCGACGCAGCGGAGGAGCCGGCCTTGCTCGACGCCTTTCTCGCTGCCGCCGAGAGCATCGCAGCCCATTACGAAGCGCGCGAGTACAGCCGCGCCATGCGCGAGGCGATGCTGCTGGCCGATCGTGCCAACCAGTACATCGATCGCCGCAGCCCCTGGGTCATCGCCAAGGACGAGGGCCGCGCGGCCGAGCTGCAGCAGGTCTGCAGCATGGGCCTGTTCCTGTTCCGGGTACTCGCCATCTATCTCAAGCCGGTGCTGCCGACCACCGTCGCGCGCGCCGAGGCCTTTCTCGGCGAGCCCGGTCTGGATTGGGCGGCGCTGACGCGAACGCCGTTCGGCGGCACCATCAACAAGTTCGAACCGCTCATGCAGCGTGTCGACAAGGAGCGGATTGCCAAGATGATCGAAGCCAGCAAGGACACGCCGCAGCCGGCGGCCGCGGACGCTGCCAAGCAGCAGGACGACTTCATCAGCATCGACGATTTCGCGCGCATCGACCTGCGGGTCGCGCGCATCGAGGATGCTCGTGACGTCGAGGGCGCAGACAAGCTCGTGCAGCTGACCCTCGACCTCGGCGGAGAGAAACGCCAGGTGTTCGCCGGCATCAAGCAGGCCTACACACCGGCCGAGCTCGTCGGCCGCCATGTCGTCATGGTCGCCAACCTGGCGCCGCGCAAGATGCGCTTCGGCGTGTCCGAGGGCATGGTGCTGGGCGCCGGGCCGGGCGGTCAGGAGATCTTCCTCATCGCCCCCGACACCGGCGCGACGCCCGGCATGCGGGTGAAGTAGCGCGCCCGGTCACGGGCCGCGCGGCTGCATGCGGACATGGGGAGCGGGACTGCCGAGGTGCTGGTCGAGGCGCTGGACGCACTACTGCCGCAACAGCAGTGCCGGCGCTGCAGGCAGGCGGATTGTCGGACCTACGCCGAAGCACTGGCTGCGGGGCAGGCGGCGGTCGACGATTGTCCGCCCGGCGGTGAGGCCACGCGGCACGCGCTGGCGGCCCGGCTGGGCATGACGCTGGACCCGGCGCGTCCCGTGCACGGCGCTGCCGAGGTGCTGCTGGCGCGGGTCGATCAGCTCGATTGCATCGGCTGCACGCGATGTATCGAGGCCTGCCCGGTCGATGCCATCGTCGGCGCGAGTCTCGCGCGTCATGCCGTGCTCGCCGCGCACTGTACCGGTTGCGGCCTGTGCCTGCCCGTATGCCCGACCGACTGCATCACCCTGTTACCGCGAACGGCAGCGGACGAGGCGCCACCGCCCCGGGTCGCGCGCCAGCGCTACCTCGCGCGACGTGCGCGCCTTGCCCAATCCGCTGCGGGGGCCGCCAACGCTGCGCTCGTCGATCTCGCAGACCTGACGCCGGTGCGGCTGCGTGACGAGGTGCTTGAGGCGGTGCGCCGGCGACGCGAGAATGACCGCTCCGGCCCCGGGCCCTGATTCGCGCAGGCAACGAGAGGCGGAGGACGAGCCTTTGAACAAGGACAAGCGCTATGAGTTCTTCGCGCGGTTGCGTGCCGCCAACCCGGCGCCACGCACGGAACTCGTCTATGCGTCGGAGTTCCAGCTGCTCGTCGCGGTGATCCTGTCCGCGCAGGCGACCGACGTCAGCGTCAACAAGGCCACGCGCGGGCTTTTCGCGGCCGCCCCCGACGCCGCGGCGATGGCCGCACTCGGCGCTGCCGGCATCAAGCAGCACATCCGTTCGATCGGGCTGTTCAACACCAAGGCCGAGAACCTCGCCAAGACCTGCCGCGTCCTGGTCGACCAGTATGGTGGCGAGGTCCCGCGCGACCGCGCCGCACTCGAAGCCCTGCCCGGAGTCGGGCGCAAGACCGCCAACGTGGTCCTCAACACCGCCTTCGGCGAAGCAACCGTCGCCGTCGACACCCACATTTTCCGCGTTGGCAACCGCACCCGCCTGGCGCCGGGCAAGACCCCCCTGGCCGTGGAGCAGAAGCTGCTCCGGTGCGTGCCGAAGGAGTTCCTGCGCGACGCACATCATTGGTTGATCCTGCACGGGCGCTACACCTGCCTGGCGCGCAAGCCGCGCTGCGGGGCCTGCTGCGTGTTCGACCTGTGCGAATGGCGGGACAAGTCACGCCACGCCCAGGCCCTGGTCAATTGATACGCCGCGCGCCGCCCGCCATGTTCGTCGAATCGAGAGATGAGTCGCGCGCCTTCTTCCACCACGTGTGGCGGCGCATGGATGCCGGAGAACCGCTCGAACCGCTGGAGAACCTGGTCGCCGGGGTCATCCGCGCCCACCCCGAGTATCACGCCACGCTGGCCGACCCGGCGTCGGATCGTTTCGACGCGGGCGACCCGGCGAGCAACCCCTTCCTGCACATGGGCCTGCACATCGCCCTGGCCGAGCAACTCCAGACCGATCGCCCACCGGGCGTGCGCGAGACCTACCGCGAGGTGGTCGAGCGTTTCGCGGGCAATGTGCACGACGCCGAGCATCACATGATGGAGCTGCTCGGGCGCGAACTGTGGCGGGCCTCGCGCGACGGCGTCATGCCCGACGCGGAACGCTACCTCAGCGAAGTCAGGCGCTCGATCACATGAAGCCCGACGAGTACGCGGCACAGCAGGGCGACAAGGCCGCTGTCTTCCTCGCCCAGCTCACCCAGGATTTCGCCAGCTCGCTGCACATCGAGGCCACCCTCAAGCACGCCATCGACCGCTTCATGGTCTACCTCAACGCCGAGGCGGCGTCGATCTTCCTGCTCGAGGAGGACGATGCGGCGCTGATTTGCCGTGAGTGCGCCGGGCCGGTCGACATCCGCGGCCTGCGCCTCGCGCCGGACCAGGGCATCGTCGGCCAGACCGTGTTGCACAACGAACCCAAGATCGTCCGCGACGTGTCCAAGAACCCGAGTTTCGCCGCGGTGGTCGACGCCGATACGGGGTTCGTCACGCGTTCGATCCTGTGCGCCCCGCTGTCGGTGCGCGGCAAGTGCCTGGGGGCGCTCGAGCTGCTCAACAAGCGCAGCGTCGATGGCTTGTTCGACCTCAACGACATGCAGCTCGCGACCACGGTGGCCGCCGCCGCGGCGCTCGCCATTCACAATGCGCGCATGGCGGCCGAGCTGGTCGAGCAGGAGCGCGTACGCAAGGAACTCGAACTGGCGCGCCAGATCCAGGAGAGCCTGCTGCCGCCGAGCGGTCACAGCGGTCTGCCGGTGCATGGCATCAACATCCCGGCGCGTGAAGTCTCGGGTGATTTTTACGACTTCTTCCGCCTGCCCGACGGCCGCATCTACTTCTCGGTGGCCGATGTGTCGGGCAAGGGCATGAATGCCGCGTTGCTCATGGCCAAGGCGACCAGCCTGCTGCGCTGCCTGGCCAAGAGCGAGGACAATCCCGGCCAGTTGCTGGCCCGGGTCAACGACGAGCTCTGCGAAACCTCGACGATGGGCATGTTCGTGACCATCGTCGCCGGCTTCGTCGAGCCGTCCAGCAGGCGTTGCGAGTTGTCGAACGGCGGCCATCAACCACCATTGCTGTGGCGTGGCCGCGACGATTTTCTCGAGATCCCGGCCGGGGCGCCGCCGCTGGGCGTGGTCCAGGGCATGGACTACCCGGTCGAGGAGTTCGTACTGGGTACCGGCGCGATGTACCTGTACACCGATGGCATGAGTGAAAGCGTCGACGCGGCCGGCCGGCAACTGGAGACAGCAGGCTTCAAACAGATGATAGAATCGGCCACGCCTGCAACGGCCGGGTTGCGTCTCTCGACGATCGTCGATGCGTGGCGGGACGCGGGTTACACCACGCACGATGACATCACCCTCATGCTCGTGGATCTGACGAGATGACACTGAACGAGCCCGAACCGCCAGGACCGCGGGCAGCGACGCGATACCCATGTCCAGTGGTGCGCCCCAGTTGAATACCCCGACGCGGTTGCTCGAGCTGCGCTTCGCGGCCGACCCCAAGCGCCTCAAGATGGTGCGCGAGCAGGTGCAGCAGGCGACCAGCCAGCTGGCCATGACGAAGAAGCACGTCTCCGACCTGATCATCGCCGTCAACGAGGCCTGCATGAACATCATGGAACATGCCTACAAGGGCGATCGTTCGGGTGAAATCATCCTCGAGATCAATAATAATGGCGACGTCATCGAAGTCGTGCTCACCGACTTCGCTGCACCGATAGATTTCGACCTGATCCAACCTCGCGACCTCGACGACTTGCGGCCGGGTGGCCTCGGTACCTTCTTCATCCAGGAGACCATGGACGAGTGCGCCTATGACCATCTGCAGGACCAGGGCGGCAACGTCCTGCGCATGACCAAGCGCATCGTCGAGTGAGCCTGGCGTGGAATCGAAGCCGAGTTGTCCGACGAGCCGTAAACCAGAGCTGCCAGGAACCGAACGATGGCCTACGAAGTAATGAACCAGAACGGCTATGACGTCGTGCTACTCACCGACGACGTCGACCTGTCCTGCTCACCGGAAGCGCGCAAGGCCATCCTGGCCTGTCTCGAGCGAGGTCGCGATACCCTCGTCGACCTCACCGCCGTCACGTATATCGACAGCTCCGGCGTGGCGAGCCTGGTCGAGGGTTTCCAGACCGCCAAGAAGAAGAATCTCAAGTTCGGCCTGGTCGGGGTCAGCGAGGCCGCGATGAGCGTGCTCGAACTCGCGCGCCTCGACAAGGTCTTCCCGATCCATGCCAGCGTCGCGGCCCGCGTCGAGGCGGATGGCTGAGACCCCACGTTCCGGGATTGCTCAAAACCTCGAGCGGATCGGCCGGGCTTGTGTCGATCTCCTGGAGGAGTTCGGTTACTACTTTGCGCTGATTCTCGAAAGCCTGTTCTGGCTGGCCCTGGGGCGCTCGCGGCGCCAACCGGTGCGGCTGTCGGCCGCGGCCCAGCAGATGGTCGAGGTCGGTATCGACGGCCTGCCCATCGTCTTCATCCTGTCGTTCGCCATCGGGGTGATGCTGGCCATCCAGGGTATCCATACGCTCAAGCAGTTCGGCGCGGAAACCCAGGTCGTGCTTGGCATTGCGCTGTCGGTGACGCGGGAGTTCGGGCCCTTGATCACCGGCATCCTGGTCGCCGGCCGGTCCGGGTCGGCGCTTGCCGCCCGCATCGGGACGATGAACGTCAACCAGGAGATCGACGCGCTGCGGGTCATGGGCATCAATCCTGTCCGCTACCTGGTCTCGCCGGTGATGGTCGCCATGGTCGTCATGCTGCCGCTGGTGACCCTGTTCTCGGACCTCGCCGCGCTGCTCGGCGGCGCGGTGTTCTGCAACCTGGAACTCGGCCTGAGCTATGCCGCGTACTGGGACCAGAGCACGTCGTTCATTACCACCGATGACATCCTCCAGGGCTTGTCCAAGAGCGTGGTATTCGGGGTGATCATCGCCCTGGTCGGCGTTACCAATGGCTTCATGGTCAGCGGCGGCGCCGAGGGCGTCGGCAAGTCGACGACGCGGGCGGTCGTGCTGGCGATTTCCTACATCGTGCTGGCCGACATGGCGTTCACGTATTTTCTCAACAAATGAACGCGGCGGCCGCCATAGAGGTCGAGGGCCTGGTCACCCACTACGGCTCGCGGCTCATCCTGGACGGGGTCGATTTTCGCGTCGCCCAGGGTGAGATCATGGTCATCATGGGCGGCAGCGGCTCGGGCAAGAGCACCCTGCTGCGGCATCTGCTGGGCCTGCACGCGCCGACCAGTGGCTCGATTCGTCTGCTCGGCAAGGACATCACGCGCGCCAGTGCCGACGAAATGCACGAGCTGCGCACGAATATGGGCGTATCGTTCCAGGGGGGCGCGCTGCTGAGTTCGATGACCGTGGCCGAGAACGTGATGTTGCCGCTGCGCGAACATACCCGGCTCGACGAGCAGACGATGAACATCGTCGCGCGCATGAAGCTCGAGGTGGTCAACCTCGGTGGCTTCGGCGACCTCCGCCCGTCGCAGCTCTCCGGCGGCATGATCAAGCGTGCGGCGCTGGCCCGTGCCATCGTCATGGATCCGAAATTGCTGTTCTTCGACGAGCCGTCGGCTGGGCTCGACCCGGTGGTCGCCGCAGAGCTGGACGAACTCATCATCAAACTGCGTGACAGCATGCAGATGACGATCGTCGTGGTCACCCATGAGCTCGACAGCGCGTTCAAGATTGCCGATCGCATCACCGTGCTCGATCGTGGCAGAATCCTGCTGTCGGGGACCGTCGACGAAGTGCGTCGGTCGACCAACGAGCGGGTCCAGGATCTGCTCAACCGTCGGCCGCGTGAAGAAGAAATCGACGCCGACGAATACCTGCGTCGCCTGACCGGGGGCTAGCAGGTCATCGGCAAGCCTGACGGGCAGATGCAGAGCGTGGGCAGGGCGGGCATCGGTGGCTACCGATGCGGGGGCAGGCTGTCGCGCCTGGCCGGCAGGACGGCTTGCCGTGATCCTGCCAGGGCGAGTATGGGGGCATAGGCGAGCGCAGCATGAAGCGCGATACAGTCAATTACACGCTGGTCGGGGCGTTTGTCGTCGCCATGGGCGTTGCTTTCGTCGTGCTGCTCGTCGCCGTAACCGGGCGCAGTGGCCCGACCGACGCCTACTACGTCGAATATGACAACGTCGCCGGTCTCAAGTTTGGCACCGGCGTCTTCTATGAAGGCTATCGCGTCGGTCAGATCGAAACCATTGAGCCGCAACACGGTGCGCACGGCGTGCGCTACAAGGTGACACTGAGCATCGCATCCGGTTGGCGCATTCCGCGCGACAGTATCGCCAGCGTCGAGGCGTCCGGTCTGATCTCGGCGGTTTCTATCCAGATCGCGCAGGGCCATGCCGAGGAGATGCTCGAACCGGGCAGCTTCATCGAGGGACGCGGCCAGGCCGACATCTTCGCGGTACTGAACCAGGCGGCGGGCGACTTCCGCGTACTGTCGCAGGACGGCGTGATGCCGTTGCTGAAAAACCTGAACGAGCGCGTCTCGCAGGTCGCAGACGAGCTCGTCCGTTTTCGGCGCGACGAACTGTCGCCGTTCGTGCACATGCTGCACGAGCGCGTCGACAAGGATCTCATATCGGAAGCGCAGGAACTGCTGACCGACCTCGACGACAGCGCGAAGAGCCTCAAGGACATGGTGGGCGAGAGCAACCAGGGCCGCGTACGCGACTTCCTCACGCATATCGACGAGGTTGCCGTGAATCTCAATGGCCTGGTTGGTCGGATCGAAAGTACGCGCCTGCAGATGAGCGGCGTGCTCGGCTCGCTCGGCGAACTCGTGACCGACAACAGCAACGAGTTGCACGGCTCGGTGGTCACCGCGGAGCGCTCGATGGCAGAACTCGAACTTGCGTTGAAGACCATCAACCAGCACCTCGGCACGATCATGAACGATGTCGAGGGCAGCGCGCGCAACATGAACGAGTTCGCGCGGGTCGTGCGCGACAACCCGTCACGCCTGATCCGCAGTTCGAGCGGCGAGGAGCCGGGGCAGTGAAGGGCGGCGTGACTGCTTTCCGCGGCGCAATTATTGGCGCGATGGCCATGCTCACCGGGTGCGGCAGCCTGTCGTCGCCGCCCGCCGACACGTTCTACCGGATCGCGCCCATGGCGATGGCCGAGGTGCCGCCGCCCGACGCGTCGGCTCCTCTGTTGTTCGTGCCGCCGTTCGACGCCAGCGGTGTCCACGGTGAGCGCGCGCTGGTCTACGTACACGGTGACGACACGACCCTCGAGCAGTATCGCTACCACTTTTGGATCGACAGTCCACGCACCATGCTGCAGCAGGGCGTCGCCGATGCGCTGCGCGCGCGGCTCGGTGTGCAGGCTGTCACCGAGCCGGTCGGGCATGCGCGGGAACTGCGCGGCAGGATCGTGCGGTTCGAGCGCCGGACCGGGCCGGAAGTCGACCATGCAGTGATCGCGATTCACGTCGATCTGCTCGGCGAACGCGGGCGGGTGCCGCTGATGACCCGCGACTACGAGGTCGCCGTGGCGCTGGACGACGACTCCGTCGCGGGGTTCGTCGCGGCAATGAATGCGGCGGTCGGCGAGGTCATCGCCAGGCTCGTCGAGGATGTCGCGAGCCGTGGGGCAGTGTGACATCGTGAATTGCCGCCGACGATACGGCTACGGGGGACCCCGATGCGGAAATTGATCGACGGGCTGAAGGGCAACTGGGTACGCGTGTCCCTCGGCGCGTTGGTCCTCGTCGTTTTCCTGCTGCATGCCTCGACCGCGGTGCGCCTGGGCTTCGTCGACCAGATGGAGAACCTCGCCTACGACGCGCATCTCGAATGGACGGTTCCCAATACGCGCGACGACAGCGTGGTCATCGTCGACATCGACGAGGTGAGTCTGCGCGCCGAAGGGCGCTGGCCCTGGCCGCGGGCCAAGTTGGCACAGCTCGTGCGGCGCCTTTTCGATGATTACCAGGTCCGCCTGGTCGGGTTCGACATCGTGTTCGCGGAACCTGACGAGAGCTCAGGTCTCAAGGTGCTGGAGAGCCTTGCCGACGCGCAACTACGCGACGACACGGCGTACCAGGCTGCGCTGGACGAAGTACGTCCATCGCTCGACTACGACGAGATATTTGCCGAGGCGATCGGCGAATACCCCGTGATCCTCGGTTATTACTTCAACATCGATGCGGGGGACGGTTCGGATACGCCGCGTGTCGGGGCGTTACCCGAGCCAGTGTTCGGCAAGTCCGTCTTCCAGGGCAAGAACATCCAGTTCATCACCGCCTCCGGTTATGGCAGCAACCTGGCGCTGTTCAACGACCGCGCAGCCGGGGCCGGTCATTTCACCCAGGAACCGGATCGCGATGGCGTCGTGCGCCGCGTGCCGATGTTGATCAAGTACGACGATGCCTACTACGCGTCATTGTCGTTGGAAATCGTGCGGCGCGTCCTCGGTGTGGACGATATCGTTCCGCGTTTCGAGAAGCCGCTGTTCGACACCCGTGGATACCCGGGCCTGGAGTGGCTGATGGTCGGAGCAGCGGCAATACCGGTCGATCACCGCGCGAAGACGCTGGTGCCGTTCCGCGGCGGCCAGGGCAGCTTCGAGTACGTGCCGGCCGTGCAGGTGCTGCACAAGACGGCGGACAAGGCGTCGCTCGCGGACAAGATCGTGCTCATCGGCACCAGTGCGCCGGGTTTGCTCGATCTGCGCGCGACGCCGGTCGGCGAGGCTTATCCAGGAGTCGAGGTGCACGCGAACCTGATTGCGGGGATCTTGAACGGTACCACGCTGCAGGCGCCGGCCTACACGCTCGGCGCCGAAGTCGTGCTGCTGTTCATCATCGGGATCGGGATGATCGTCGCCGGTTCGGTGCTGAGCCCGCTCTATACGACCCTGTTCACCGTCACCGGCATCATCGCTTACATCGTCTTCAATCACATCGTGTGGAGTAACGGGGTGGTGCTGCCCGTGGCTTCCGGCATCCTGATGGTCCTGACGATGTTCCTGTTGCACATGTCTTATGGCTATTTCGTCGAGACGCGCGGCAAGCGCCAGATTACCGGGCTGTTCGGCCAGTACGTGCCGCCCGAGCTGGTCGACGAGATGGCCAAGGCGCCGACCGCCTACTCGCTGGAAGCCGAGAGTCGCGAACTTACCGTGTTGTTCTCCGACGTGCGCGGTTTCACCACGCTGTCGGAAGGCCTGTCACCGCGCGATCTGTCGGAGCTCATGAATCAGTTCCTCACGCCCATGACCGCGGTGATCCATCGCAACCGCGGGACCATCGACAAGTACATGGGCGACGCCATCATGGCGTTCTGGGGCGCGCCTCTGTCCGATGCCGATCACGCCCGGCATGCGGTCGAAGCGGGCATGGCGATGCTCGCCGGGCTGGAGGAGATCAACCATGCCTTCGCCGAGCGCGGCTGGCCGGCGGTGCGCATCGGCGTCGGCATCAATACCGGCCTGATGTCAGTCGGCAACATGGGGTCCGAGTTCCGCATGGCCTACACAGTGCTCGGCGACGCCGTCAACCTCGGTTCGCGGCTCGAGGGCCTGACCAAGAATTACGGGGTGTCGATCATCTGCAGCGAGACGACCGTGGCAGCGGTACCCGAGTACGCCTACCGTGAGCTCGACCGCGTTCGCGTCAAGGGCAAGGCGCAGCCGGTCGCGATCTACGAACCCCTGTGCCGGCGCGAGGAACTGGATGCGGCCTGGAAGAAAGAACTCAAGCTGTATCATGACACCATGCGCATGTACCGCATGCAGGAATGGGACATGGCCGAGCTCAACTTGCTCAACCTCAAGCAGACGTCGCGCAGTCCCCAGCTGTACGAGGTCTATATCGAGCGTATCCAGCATTTCCGCAAGGAACCGCCCCCCGGTGAATGGGACGGGGTCTTCGACCACAAGACCAAATAAGGCCGTCGCGCGGTCGCGGCGCGGTCATGCCTGACAAAAGGGGGTACGGCCGCCGCTCGTCGGCGGCCCCTGCGCCCGTCTTAGCGGACGAGACTGAACTCCATCTTGATGCCGGCGAGCTCGATGATGTCGCCGTTCTGGATGGCGTAGGCCTGCGGGCCGATGGGCTTGCTGTTGACGACCGGGTAGTTGTCGTTCTTGCCATCTCCCTCGATGTGGGTGAGGAAGTAACCTTGCGGTCGGCGCGAGATGACCGCGACCTGGGTGCCCGGCTTGCCGAGGGTGATCAGGGCCTTGGTCAGTTCGAGTTCCTTGCCGGCGATGGGGCCGTTGAGCACCTGGAGTTTGCCAAGCGGCATCCCGGCGGTGGCAGGCTTCGCGGCAGCTGCCGCCGCGGGACCGGCGCTGGGTGCGGCGGCGGCCGGCGCCGCCTCGGCCGGGGCGGCCTGTTCGGCAGCCTTGGCGGCCGCCACGGCCGCACTGGCCGAACCGGGCCGGATGATCATGGTCTTCTCGAATTCCTCGTCGTCGGCAGTGGCGTGCTCGTTGACGTACTTCAGCTCGTGCTTGCCGAGGCCGACGACGTCTCCGTTGCGCAGGGCATGCTTCTTGACCAGCTTGCCGTTGACGTAGGTACCGTTGGTGCTGCCGAGATCCTCGAGGAAGGAGTCGTCGAGGATGGTGATGATCAGGGCGTGCTTGCCGCTGACGGCCAGATTGTCGATCTGGATGTCGTTGTCAGGTTTGCGACCGATGGAAATTCGCTCCTTGTCCAGCGGAAACTCCCCCAGCACCGCTCCGTTCATGCTCAGAACCAATTTCGCCATCGTTCTGTCCTATTCAGCTGCTTCTTTTGAGAAAGCGATTGATTTTAGCCATCAGCCCCGGCGTTTCCGTTCGCCCTTCGAGCGGGCGAACGAGCACAACGGAAATGTTGTCCTTACCACCCTTTTCGTTCGCCAGGCGCACCAATTGGCTGGCCGCTTCTACAAGATTAGCACTATATTTACTTAGGGTTAAGTGAATTTCTTCATCATCTACCATATCATTGAGGCCGTCCGAACAGAGGAGAAAAATCTCCCCTGGCTGGGCCTCCTGTTCCTGCACGTCGACCTCCACCGTCAACTCGATACCGAGCGCCCGGGTGACGAGGTTCTTCGGCGTGTTGGCCGCGGCCTCTTCAGGCGTGAAGAAGCCCCGGTCGATGAGTTCCTGGATCAACGAATGGTCACGCGTGACCTGTTGGAATTCATTGCCTTGCAGGCGATAGACACGGGAATCGCCGACGTGCGCGATGCTGACCTTGCCGGCGTGGTAGAGCACGACCACCACCGTCGTTCCCATGCCCTGGCACTGGGGTACTTCTTGTGCGGTGCGGTAAACCTCGGCGTTGGCATGGATAATCGCCTCGCGCAGGGCCTGGCCGCCGGGACCGAGGCCGTTGCGGCCCGCACCATTGTCACCGCCGCCCTTGGCCAGGGCGTTGGCGACCTCGTCGAGGATCAGCTGGGCGGCGATGGCGCTGGCGACCTCGCCGGCCTTGTAGCCACCCATACCGTCGGCCACGACAGCCAGCCCGAGCTCGCTGTCGGTGACCGTGCTGTCCTCGTTGTGAGGTCGCTTCAGCCCGGTATCGGAGAGATTGGCGACTTCGATGATGGGCTTGGCCACGCGGGCGGTTTCCTCAACCTTCGCTGGCCTGCGACTGCTTGGCGCAGCGCTGGATATCGCGCGCCATCTCCGCACCGGTCTGGTAGCGCTGTTCCGGATCCTTCTCCAGCGCCTTGTTGATGATCGCCGAGATGCAAGGCCGCTGCTTGGCGAGGTCGGGCCGCAGCTGGGCCACCTCGGTATGCGCCTCGTTCGCGATCTTGTACATCAGGGTCGCCATCGAATCGCCTTGGAAGGGCAGGCGGCCGGTCAGCATCTGGTAGAACATGACGCCGAGAGAGAAGAGGTCGGAGCGGCCGTCGACCTTCTTGCCCGAGAGCTGCTCCGGTGACATGTAGGACGGCGTACCGAGCACCATGCCGGTCTTGGTCTTGCTCGAATCGGTGATGCGGGCGATGCCGAAGTCGGTCAGCTTGACCTGCTTCGACTGCGGCTCGTACATGATGTTGGCCGGCTTGATGTCGCGGTGCACGACGTTGTGCTTGTGGGCGTAGTCGAGCGCCATCGCCGACTTGAAGATGATGCCCATGACCGTCGCCGTGGGCAGCAGGGCGTCCTGCTTGGTGTAGCGGGCGAGGTCGTGCCCCTGCAGGAACTCCATGGCGATGTAAGCGAGATCGTGTTCCTCGCCGGCGTCGTAGATGGTGACGATATTCGGATGGTCGAGGCGCCCGGCCGTTTCCGCCTCGCGGAAGAAGCGTTCCTTGACGGCGTCGAGTTCGTCGGCTTCGAATTCCTGCGACAGGGCCATGGTCTTGATGGCCACGGTGCGGTTGATCTTGGGATCCTTGCCGAGGTAGACGACACCCATGGCGCCCTTGCCGAGTTCCTTCTCGACCTCGTAGCGGCCGAGCATCGGTTTGGAGATGCTGCCGTCGAGCAGCATGGTACTCGCGGCGCTGCTCGCACCGGGGCCGCCGATGATCACGGTGTCGTTGAGCTGGCGGGCGCGGTTGACCTTGGCCTTGATGTCGCGGAAGTCCGGATTCTTGCCCGCGATGTACTCGTAGGCCGACGCTGCCTTGTTGAACTGGCGCTTGCGCTCGTAATCGCCGGCCAGCACGTAGATTCCCTCCAGCGTCGATTCGTCGACCGGGCAACGGCGGAAGTACTCGAAGGCCATGTCGAGCTGGCCCTGCTGCTGGAATTGCAGCGCGAGCTGCTTGTTGCTGAGGGCCGACTCGACGTCGACGCGGCGCTTGCCGGCCTCGGTGACCAGGAAGCGCTTGGTCGTCAGCAGCATGTGGCCGACGACCAGCAGCACCGACGCGGCGACCAGCTTGATCCAGATCGCCTGGCTGGTCATCAATGCGAGTTCGGTGAGGATGAGCGCGAGGAACAGCACCGCGCTGATGATGGCGGCCGGCCCGGCGTTGAGGCGCGGCAACAGGGCGGTCAGGTACGCCGCGACGAGCAGGATGACGAGGAATTCAGCCAGCGTCGCCCACGACGGCGCGATGAAGAAATCTTCGTTCAGGATGCTGGCCACGGTATGCGCCATGACCAGCACCGGTCCGCCGACATCGCCGATCGGGGTGTAGAGCGTCGAACCGACGCCGAACGCGGTGGCGCCGATGAGGACGATCTTGTCCTTGAAGTTCTCCATCGGCACGCTGCCCTGGCGGACGTCGTCGAAGGAATAGACGTCGAACGGCGGTCGCCCGCCTTCGCGGTTGCCGTAGAAGAAGGTGTTGATGTTGAGATAGTCGTCGGTGCGGATCTCGAGATTGCCCAGATGCACGCTCTCGCCGAGATTGACCTTGATGTCGCTGGCCTTGAGGTTGTGATAGGCAGCGGCGATGAGCAGCGACTCGGAGGGGTAGAACTGCCCGAAGTACTCGATGATGAGCGGTTCGTAGCGGATGCCGCCATCGATGTCGAGTGGGTTGATGAGATGCCCGATCCCGCGCGCAACGCGGCCGAGGGTAGCCACCGGCGGGGTTGCGTGGATGGTCTGGGTCGGCAGCGGGAACAGCCCGCTGGGATCGCTGATGTTGTCGTCGGCGATGGCGTTGGCCGTGACGTAATCGGGTAATTCCTCGTCGGGATTACCGATGGGAATGCCGGGGATGAACTGCATGCCGAGGACGACGTTGCCCGCTTCCTGCATCGAGTGGGCCAGGATGGCGTCGTTGTCCAGGGCCTGCTCGGCGTCGGCGTACAGCTTGACCAGGCCACCGACGTCGGCGCCCCGTCCCGCGATCGCCTCGGTCTCGCCGCGGAAGCGTTCGATCCATTCGAGCCCGGCTGCGACTTCGGGCTCGGAGTAGAAGATGGTGGCGCCGATGACCTTGGCACCGGCCCCGCGCAGGCGATCGATCATGGCCGCGTGGATATCCCGCGGCCATGGCCAGCGACCGATGTTCTGAATGCTCTTGTCGTCGATCGCGACGACCGCGACGCGGTCGCCCGGGTCTCCCGCGGAGAGGCGCACGCCACTGTCGTAAGCAACACGTTCGAGGCGTTCGAGCGTCGCCGAACCCCACCACCATGCGACGAGGAAGACGAACGACAGCGACGCTCCGACAAACCAGTCTGATTTCCAGAACGTTTTGTCCATCCGAGAATCGAGGGTGCGGGGATTTGAAGGTCCGAAGTGTAGCGTGATCGGTTTCGGGAAAATAGCGGCTCAGGGCCGGTCTGCGGCTGCGTGGCGCCCGGTGAGCGCGACGCGCGCGCGGTGGGTGCGCGGTACCGACGGCACGGCACGTGCTCTGGGTCGGGTGGTCGTTGCGGCGCACCTGCTGCAGCGCTGCTGCCGTGTGCCGGGGTAGCGCTGCGGCGCCGCCGCGGTCCCGCCCGGGAGATTTTCCCGAGCGTACGCCTGGCGTTCGGGCAGGGGCCCGAACACGGGAATTTAATTAATTGAATCTATTGATGTTCCGGCCGCCGGGGCGAAAATTGCGGCGAGTTGCCGCGCGGCCATTGCATGCGGCTCAATGGCACCGGAGTCCAGCCGACGCATGGGCTCGGACCGGGTGTAGGCTAGACCTGCCAGCGCCAGTCAGGGAGAAGGCGTGGATACCCGGTCGTCGCCGGGGCCGGACACGGAACGTCCGGTCCCGGTTCTCTCTTTGGCCGTGGTGACGACGGCCGGCGCGGCTCAGCGCTCGAGGAGTTCGAGCTTGCCCGGTTTGCCCTTCCACTCGTCGGCGTCCGCCGGCGGATCCTTCATCTCGCTGATCACCGGCCATTGCTGGGCAAGTTCGGTGTTGAGCGCCAGGTACTGCTGTTCGTCGTCGGTCAGGTCGTCTTCCGATTTGATCGCCTCGGCCGGGCATTCCGGTTCGCACAGGGTGCAATCGATGCACTCGTCGGGGTCGATGACGAGCATGTTCGGCCCTTCGTGGAAGCAGTCGACCGGGCACACCTCGACGCAGTCGGTGTACTTGCACTTGATACAGTTCTCGGTGACGACAAATGTCATGGCGGCGCACTACGGTTTGGACGACAAGGGCGCGCATTATAGCCACTGCCCGCGGTCAGCCCAACAGATTGAAGCCGGATCCGAAAGGGCCTCCCGCCGCGGGCAGACGGCGGTCTGTTTCAGCCGTCGAGCAGGCTGCGCAGGCGGTACAGCGTCTCGAGGGCCTCGCGTGGCGTCAGGCTGTCCGGGTCGAGCATCTCGAGCGCTTCGACGATGGGGTGAGGGCCCGGAAACAGGGTCATCTGAGGGGCTGCGTCGACGGCCGCGCGCGGGGCGCGGTCCTCGAACGATTGCAGCAGTTCGCGCGCCCGGCGCAGCACTTCCGTCGGTACCCCGGCCCGCCGTGCCACGGCCAGCCCGTAGCTGCGGTTGGCAGGTCCCTCGCGCACGCTGTGCATGAAGACCACGTCGTCGCCGTGCTCGACCGCGTCGAGACGGACGTTGACCACGCCCGGGGCGCTGTCGGCGAGCGAAGTGAGTTCGAAGTAGTGGGTCGAAAACAGGGTGAAGGCCCGGTTGTCGACGGCGAGGTGCTCGGCCGCGGCCCAGGCCAGGGCGAGGCCGTCGTAGGTACTGGTTCCGCGGCCGATCTCGTCGACGATGACGAGGCTGGCAGCGCTGGCGTTGTGGAGGATGTTGGCGACTTCGCTCATCTCGACCATGAACGTGCTCTGGCCGCCGGCGAGATTGTCGGCGGCGCCGATGCGCGAGTAGATGGCATCGAGTGGTCCGAAACAGGCCGCCGTGGCCGGTACGAAGCTGCCGATGTGGGCGAGCAGGGCGATCAGGGCGGCCTGGCGCATGTAGGTCGACTTGCCGCCCATGTTGGGACCGGTGACGAGCAGCAGGCGACGTGCCGGGTCGAGTTCCAGGTCGTTGGCGACGAAGGGCTCGTCGAGAAATCGCTCGACGACCGGGTGGCGGCCCTCGCGGATGCGGATCACCGCCTCGGCGACGAACTCCGGCCGGGTCCACTGCAGGGTCTCGGCGCGTTCGGCGAAGGTCGCCAGCACGTCGAGCGTGGCGAGCGCGGCGGCCGCGCGCTGCAGGCGCGGGACATCCGCCGCGACCGTTTCGATCAGGGCTTCGTAGAGCGCTTTCTCCCGCCGCGCCGCCTTGTCGGCCGCGCTCAGGATGCGCGTCTCGAACTGTTTGAGTTCGGGGGTGACGTAGCGCTCGGCGGCCTTCAGGGTCTGTCGTCGCTGGTAGTCGTCGGGCACCTTGGCGGCCTGTGCGCGGCTCACCTCGATGTAGTAGCCGTGCACGCGGTTGTAGCCGACCTTGAGCGTGGCGATGCCGCTGCGTTCACGCTCACGGGCCTCGAGCGCGACCAGCCAGGCATCGGCGTCGGCGCTGGCATGGCGCAGCTCGTCGAGCTCGGCATCGTAGCCCTCGGCGATGACCCCGCCGTCGCGTGCCTGCGGCGGTGGCGTCTCGACCAGGGCGGCAGCGAGCAGGGCGTGCAGTTCGGGCAGCGGCGCGTAGTCGTCGCGCAACTCGTCGAGCAGGGGACTGACCCCGGTCTCGAGCAGGGTTTGCAGCACCGGCAGCAGCGGCAGCGTGTCGCGCAGGCGCGAGAGGTCGCGTGGCCGGGCACTGCCGAGGGCGACGCGTGCGGCGATGCGCTCGATGTCGGCGGCGGCGCGCAGGGTCTCGCGTACGCGCGCGAGGTCGAGCAGGGTGAGCAGGCTGTCGACGGCGTGGTGACGGCGGCGCAGTACGGCCTGGTCGCGGCGTGGCTGGGTCAGCCAGCGGCGCAGCAGGCGCGCGCCCATGGCCGAACGCGTGGTGTCGAGGATGCCCAGCAGGCTGTGTTCGGCGCGGCCCGACAAGGCCTCGGTCAGTTCCAGGTTGCGCCGGGTGGCGCGGTCGAGGCGGACGCCGGCGTCGTGGTGTTCGACGGCCAGGCTGTCGAGGTGGGACAGGGCCTGGCCCTGGGTTTCGCGGCAGTAGCCGAGCAGGCCGCCGGCGGCGGCGACGGCGGCCTCGAGTGCGGCGCAGCCGAAACCGTCGAGGTCGTCGACACCGAAATGCCCACACAGGGCGCGTTGCGCGGCGGCTGGGTCGAAGCGCCAGTCCGGCAGGCGGCGTACGCGCCGCGCGAGCTCGCGGTCGGCGAAGGCGGGGAAGCCTTCCGGCGCGAGGATTTCGGCCGCGTCGAGGCGGTCGAGCTCTTCTTCCAGCGCGCTCGGTGCAGCGAACTCCATGACCCGGAACCGCGCCGCGCCGAGATCGAGGCTGGCCAGGCCGAGACGGCCGTCCACTCCGGCCACCGCGACGATGAGGTTGTCGCGACGTTCCTCGAGCAGGGCGTCGTCGGTAACGGTGCCGGGAGTGAGGATACGCGTGACCTTGCGCTCGACCGGGCCGCGCGATTCGGCCGGGTCTCCGATCTGCTCGCAGATGGCGACCGCCTCGCCGAGCTTGAGCAGGCGCGCGAGGTAGGTCTCGGCGGCGTGCACCGGCACGCCCGCCATGGGGATCGGCTCACCGCCGCTGTGGCCGCGCGCGGTCAGGGTGATCTCGAGCAGTTCGGCGGCGCGGCGGGCGTCGTCGAAGAACAATTCGTAGAAGTCGCCCATGCGGTAGAACAGCAGGATGTCGGGGTGCTGGGCCTTGATGCCCAGGTATTGCTGCATGACCGGGGTGTGTTCGCGTACACCCTGCGGGGGCGCGCGGTCGCACTCGGCGGGGCGGGATTCACTCACTGGGCGCGGCTTCGCGGTGCACGGTGTCGGGGTGGTCCGGGTTCGGCGCCGCTATGGTAGCGCGGCCCCGCGCGATGTTCGAAGCGGCCTTGAAATCCTTCGCGCGTGCCCCTACGTTGCCGTGCCGCTCCACCACCGGACACTGTTCAGAGAGGACTTCCACGCCATGACCGCAGCCACGGCCAAGGAGCAGCGCGGCTTCGAATCCGAAGTGCGCCAGCTGCTCGATCTCGTCATCAATTCCCTCTACAGCAACCGCGAGATCTTTCTCCGCGAGCTGGTTTCCAATGCCTCCGACGCCGCCGACAAGCTGCGTTTCCTGGCGCTTTCCGACGACAGCCTCTACGAGGGGGACGCCGACCTTGCCGTCGACATCGACTTCGACGAGAAGGCCGGCACCGTCACGGTACGCGACAACGGCATCGGCATGAGCCGCGAGGAGGTCATCGCCAACCTCGGCACCATCGCCAAGTCGGGCACGCGCGAATTCTTCGGCGCCCTGAGCGGCGATGCGCGCAAGGATTCGCAGCTCATCGGTCAGTTCGGCGTCGGCTTCTATGCCGCCTTCATCGTCGCCGATCGCGTCACGGTGACCACGCGCAAGGCCGGCGAACCTGCCGCGCACGGCGTGCGCTGGGAGAGCGACGGCAAGGGCGAGTATTCCATCGAGACGGTCGAGCGCGCGCAGCGCGGCACCGAGATCGTGCTGCACCTCAAGGAGGACGCCAAGGAGTTCGCCAACGGCTGGCGTCTGCGCGACATCAGCAAGCGCTACTCCGACCACATCTCGATTCCCGTGCGCATGCCGAAGGGCGGCGACGAAGAAGGCAGCGAAGTGGTCAACCAGGCCACCGCGATGTGGACACGGTCCAAGAACGAACTCACCGACGAGGAGTACCGCGAGTTCTACAAGCACGTCTCGCACGACTTCGGCGATCCGCTGCGCTGGGTGCACAGCAAGGTCGAGGGCAAGCTCGAGTACACCACGCTGTTCTACCTGCCGGCGCAGGCGCCGTTCGACCTGTGGGACCGCGAGGCCAAGCACGGCGTCAAGCTCTACGTCCAGCGCGTGTTCATCATGGACGACGCCGAGGAGCTGCTGCCGCGCTACCTGCGTTTCGTGCGCGGCATCATCGACACCAGCGACCTGCCGCTGAACGTCTCGCGCGAAATCCTGCAGAAGAACAAGGCGCTCGAAACCATCCGCGCGGCGTCGGTGAAGAAGGTCCTCGGCCTGATCGAGGAACTGGCGGGCAGCGAGGACTATCCGAAGTTCTGGCAGGCCTTCGGCCGGGTGCTCAAGGAAGGCGTGGTCGAGGACTTTGCCAACAAGGAGCGCATCGCCAAACTGCTGCGTTTCGCCAGCACCCACGACGAGCAGGGCGAACAACCGCCGCTGGTCGGCCTCGACGATTACATCGGCCGCATGGGCGACGACCAGGACGCCATCTACTACATCGTCAGCGACAGCCTGGCCACCGCGCGCAACAGCCCGCAGCTCGAGGGTTTCCGCGATCGCGGCATCGAGGTCCTGCTGATGCACGACCCCATCGACGAGTGGCTGGTCGGCCACCTCACGGAGTACGGCGGCAAGCCGCTCAAGTCGGTGCTGCAGGCCGACCTCGAACCGGTCGCGGGGGCGGACGCGGAGAAGGCCGGCGAGCAGGCCGACAACGGCGTGTTGGCGCGCATCCGCAGTGCGCTCGGCGAACGGGTCGCCGACGTCCGCGCGAGCCATCGCCTGACCGCCTCGCCGGCCTGCCTGGTGTCGGGCGGCGAGCAGATGAGCGCCAACCTCGAACGCATGCTGCGTGCAGCGGGGCAGGACGTGCCGGAAAGCAAGCGCATCCTCGAGATCAACCTCGGCCATCCCATGCTCCGGGTGCTCGACACCATCGAGGACGGCGAACGCTTCGAGCACTGGGCCACGCTGCTCCACGAACAGTCGATCCTGGCCGAGGGCGGGCGCCTCGACGACCCGGCGGGTTTCGTGCGACGCATGAACGAGGTCGTGCTCGAACTCGCCGGGCAGCCGGGCTGAACGCGTCCGGCGGTACCAGCGCCGCGGCGCTGGTAACGGCGGCCGCGCGGCGTTTCGACGCCGCCGGCCTGCATTTCGGCCACGGTACCGACAATGCCGCTGACGAGGCCTTGTTCCTCGTCCTGCATGCGCTCGGCTGGTCCTACGACATCGCTGCCGAGGCCCTCGAGGCGCCGCTCGACGCGGCCCAGCGCGACGCCGTCGAAGCCCTGGTGCGGGCACGTATCGAGACGCGCCGCCCGGCGGCCTATCTCACCGGGCGGATGTGGTTCGCCGGCCTCGAGTTCGCCGTCGACGAACGCGTGCTGGTGCCGCGCTCGCCGCTGGCCGAGCTGATCGCGGCGCGCTTCGAACCCTGGCGGGGCGCACGGCCGGTGGCGCGCCTGCTCGACATCGGTACCGGCAGCGGCTGTATCGCCATCGCCTGCGCGCATTTCTTCCCCGAGGCGAACGTCGAGGCCAGCGACATCAGCGCCGACGCGCTGGCTGTGGCCGCGACCAACGTCGCGCGCCACCGGATGGCCGGGCGCGTCACCCTGCACGAAGCCGACCTCTACCCGCCGGCGGCGGCACCCTACGACATCATCGTCAGCAATCCGCCCTACGTGCCGCGCGCGGTGTGGCGCGCCCTGCCGCCCGAGTACCAGGCGGAACCCGGGCTCGGGTTGGTGGCCGGTGACGACGGCATGAGCTGCCTCGAAGGCATCCTCGCCGGTGCGCCCGCGGCGCTGGCGCCGGGTGGCCTGCTGGTCGTCGAGGTCGGCGAGATCTGGGCGGAAGTGGCGGCGCGTTACCCGCAGCTGCCGTTTACCTGGCTCGAGTTCGCGCACGGTGGTGAAGGGGTGTTCCTGCTCACCCGCGAGGATCTCGTGGCCGGCGTCTGAGCGGGCCAGCGACGGCGCCGCGCTGGTAGAATGGCCGGATGTCCGGAAACACCCTCGGTACCCTGTTCACCCTGACCACGGCGGGCGAGAGCCACGGCCCCGGCTACGTCGGTATCGTCGACGGCTGCCCGCCCGGCCTGTCCCTGTGCGAAGCCGACCTGCAGCGCGAGCTCGATCGGCGCAAGCCGGGCCAGTCACGCCATACCACGCAGCGCCGCGAGGACGACCTCGTGCGCATCATGTCCGGGGTCTTCGACGGCCGCACCACCGGCACCCCGATCGGCCTGGTCATCGAGAACACCGACCAGAAGTCGCGCGACTATGCCGATATCCGCGACAAGTTCCGTCCCGGCCATGCCGACTATGCCTACGTGCAGAAATACGGCGTGCGCGACTACCGCGGCGGAGGTCGTGCCTCGGCGCGCGAGACCTGCATGCGCGTCGCGGCCGGCGCCATCGCGCGCAAGTACCTCGCCGAGGTCCACGGCGTGACGCTCCACGGTTACCTCGCTCAACTCGGTCCGATCGCGCTCGCCGCGCACGATCTCGCTGCCGTGGACGGTAATCCCTTCTTCTGCGCCGAGCCCGCGCGCGTGCCCGAGCTCGAGGCCTACATGGACGCCCTGCGCAAGGAGGGCGATTCGATCGGGGCGCGGGTCAACGTGGTGGCGCGTGGCCTGCCGCCGGGCTGGGGCGAGCCGGTCTTCGACCGCCTCGACGCCGACATCGCCAAGGCCATGATGAGCATCAATGCCGTCAAGGGCGTCGAGATCGGCGACGGCTTCGCCGTGGTCGGGCAGAAGGGCACCGTGCACCGCGACGAGATGTCGCCCGAGCGTTTCGCCGCCAACCACGCCGGCGGTATCGTCGGCGGTATCTCGACCGGCCAGGACATCGTCGTCAGCATCGCCCTCAAGCCGACCTCCAGCATCCGCCTCAGCGGTGCGACCATCGACGTCCACGGCGCCGCGGCCGAGATCGCCACCCTCGGCCGGCACGATCCCTGCGTCGGTATCCGCGCGGTGCCGATCGCCGAGGCCATGCTGGCGCTGGTGCTGGTCGATCATGCCCTGCGCCAACGCGGGCAGAACGGCGCGGTCGAGGTGGCGACACCGGTGGTCGGGCAACCGGCGAGGCCATGATCGCGGCAGCGGGGCCCGCTGCGGGCCGGCCGGTCGATGCCGCCACGACGGCGCTCGCGCAGCAGGTCCGCACGGCGGCAGCCGAAGGGCGCAGCCTGCGCATCCGCGGCGGCGACAGCAAGGCTTTCTACGGTGCCGCGACGGCGAGCGACACCGAGCTCGACACGCGGTTGCTGTGCGGCATCCTCGACTACGAACCGAGTGAACTGGTGCTGACCGCCCGCGCCGGCACCCCGCTGGTCGAGATCGAGCAGGCGCTGGCCGAACGCGGCCAGATGCTCGGTTTCGAACCGCCGCGCTTCTCTTCGGCGACGACCCTCGGCGGCGTGGTTGCGGCCGGCCTGTCCGGCCCCGCGCGGCCGTTCCGCGGCAGCGCGCGCGACTTCGTCCTCGGCGTCGAACTCGTCAATGGCCATGGCGAGGTGCTCCGCTTCGGCGGCCAGGTGATGAAGAACGTCGCCGGCTACGACGTCTCGCGCCTGCAGTGCGGGGCGCTGGGCACGCTGGGCGTGCTGACCCGGGTATCGTTGCGGGTGGTCCCGCGCCCGGCGCGCGAAGCAACCCTGAGCTGGCCCGCCGAGCGTGCCGAGGCGGCCGCGCGCATGGTCGCCCTGCAGGCGAAGCCGTGGCCGACCACGGGCCTCGCGCATGTCGGCAACAGGCTCTACCAGCGCGTGTCCGGCAGTGCGGCCGCGATCGACGACGCGGTGCGTCGCCTCGCGCCGGAACGCGTCGAGGAGACGGGCGGACCATGGGATGACCTGCGCGACCACGCTCCCGGCGTGCTCGGCGACGCCGCTGCCGGACGGGTCGCCTGGCGCCTCGCGCTGCCGCCCGCCGCGCCCGATCCGGATGGCTATGCCTGTACGGTCGTCGATTGGGGTGGCGCCCTGCGCTGGGTCGCGGCGGCGGCCGGCGACGGCGCGGCCCTGGCCTCGTTCGCCGCGCGTCACGGTGGCCATGCGCAGGCTTTCCGCGGTGCCGTGGAGGCGCACTTCGCCACGCCGCCGCCGGCGCTCGCCGCGCTCATGCAACGGGTCAAGCAGGCCTTCGACCCCGCCCGGGTTTTCAACCCCGGACGTCTCTACCCGTGGCTGTAAGGACACCATGCGCGCCCCGGTGAGCGCGGCGATGGCCGCGGAGGATTTCAGTGCCGAGGCAGCCGCCATCGTGCGCAGCTGCGTGCACTGCGGTTTCTGCAACGCGACCTGCCCGACCTACCAGCTCAGCGGTGACGAGCTGGAGGGGCCGCGCGGGCGCATCTACCTGATCAAGGCCTTGCTCGAAGACGGCAGCGTCGGCGCCGACACCCGCCTGCACCTCGATCATTGCCTGGTTTGCCGCAACTGCGAGACGACCTGCCCCTCGGGCGTGCGCTACGGTCGCCTGGTCGAGCTGGTGCGCCCGCGCGTGTTGCGGCGGGCGCCGCCGCCGTGGCCGTCGCGCCTGTTGCGCCATGCCTTGCTCAACGTGGTGCCCTACCCGCGACGGTTCGCCCCGCTGCTGGCGATGGCGCGCTGGGTCCGACCGCTGCTGCCGGCGCGGCTCGCCGCGCACCTCCCGCCACGTCGCGCGCCGGCGCCCGCGCCGCGAGCGGCGCCGGCCCGTCATGCGCGACGCGTGCTGCTGCTGGGCGGTTGCGCCCAACCGGTACTCAACCCGGCCATCGACGCCGCCGCCGTGCGGGTGTTCGACGCGCTCGGCATCGAGCTGGTGCGGGTCGCGGGTGCCGACTGCTGTGGCGCCCTGGCCCATCACCTCGGCGCCGAAGAGGTGGCGCGCGCGCAGGCGCGACGGGTCATCGACGCCTGGTGGCCGGCACTCGACGCCGGCGCCGAGGCGGTGATGGTGACGGCCTCGGGTTGCGGCGTGCAGCTCAAGGAATACACCGACCTGTTGCGGGACGATGCCACCTACGCCGAACGCGCCGCGCGCATCGCCGCACTCGCGCGCGACCCGCTCGAGCTGGTCGATGCGGGGCTGCTGGCCTGCCGTCTCGAGGTCAGCGGCGTCGGCGCCGTGGCGGTGCAGGCACCGTGCAGCCTGCAGCACGGGCAACGCCTGGGCGGCCGGCTCGAAGGCCTGTTGCGCGCCTGTGGTTTCGAACTCGTGCCGGTGGCGGAAAGCCACCTGTGCTGTGGCTCGGCCGGCAGCTACGCCCTGGTCCACCCGGACCAGGCGTCCGCGCTACGCACACGCAAGCTCGGCCACCTGATGGCGGCGCGGCCGCAACTCGTCGTGACGGCCAACATCGGCTGCCAGACCCACCTCGCGCAGGCTGCGCAGGTGCCGGTCAGGCACTGGCTGGAACTGGTTGCGGATTGCCTGCCCGACGCCTGAGCGGGCAGTGGCATGGGAAGCGCGCAGCGGCCCGGGACCGGGCCGCCGCGGTCGGCGTCCTCAGTAGACGCGCAGGATGGCGGCGTCGCCCTCGCCCTCGATGAACTCGTCAAAGCCGTCGCCGGGCGGGTTGCCGTCGTAGATCTGGTACTCGCGCTGCTGGCGCCAGGCTTCGCGCACGAACGTGTAGGGATCGAGTGCGGCCTGATCGCGGATGCGCGAGGCATCGAGCAGGTTGGCGCGGGTATTGACGGCGTTGACCACACCCACCGGGATGGTGACCACGGCCGAGAGATAGGTCAGGGGGTTGAGCAACATGCCCATCGCCGGGGACGGCAGGTCGCGGTAGGAACTCGGGCCGAGGAAGGGCAGGGTCAGGTAGGCGCCTTCGCCCGCACCCCACACGCCGAAGGTCTGGCCCAGGTCTTCTTCGCGCTGTTCGAGGCCGATGCCGGTGGCCGGATCGAACAGGCCGCCGATACCGAGCGTGCTGTTGACGACGAAGCGTCCCGAATCGGTGAAGAACGCGCCCACCTTGCCCTGCAGCAGGTCGTTGGCGATGGTGTTCAGGTAGGACACGTTGTCGAAGAAGTTGGTCACGCTCTCGCGCATCGGGTCGGGCGTCACGGCCACGTACTTCTTCGCCACCGGTTCCAGGATGTTCTTGTCCAGGGTGTCGTTGAAGGCGTAGAACTTGCGGTTCAACGCTTCGTGGGGATCGCCGGGATCGGTCGTGGCGGTCGACGAGCATCCGGTGACGAGCAACAGGGAGAGAACGGCGAGCGCCGGCAGTACAGCGCGAATTCCGGGCAGCTTCATGGGTTACGCAAGACCTTCGCTTTGGTTTCGGGGCGTTGTTATTGGCGCGAAATGATGCCACAGATGTGGCGTACCCGCACTAGGGCCCGTGGGCCTTTCGTCGACATCACGCGCGTTCCACCGAACATGCCGGCCGGCGTCGCGTCGCTCGCGCACAGGGCCACTGCTGGGTGCAGGCGACGCCTCGACCGGCGGGTTCGACGGGCAAGCCGAACGGCCGACGGAAACCCGTTCGCGCCCGGTGGCATCCTCGCGCGTTCGTGCAGTGCGCCTGCACGGTACTCGCTACGCCTTGCCGGGCCTTGGCATCGCGCTCAGCAGCGGCGTGGACGCAAGGTCGACAGTTCCTCTCAGGGCCGGATTCCGGACTCCCTCAGTGCGCCATCTCCGAGACTTTCTCGCGCAGGCGCCGGACCAGTGAATCGAACCCCTCAGACTCGATAACGGCCGTGTACTCGGCGCGCTTGAGCGAGAGGTCGGAGACGCCCTGGGCGACCACGTTGATGATGCGCCAGTCACCGTTGGTTTCGCGCAACATGTAATTAAGGGTTATCTCGTCGCCATCGCTCTTGACCAGCACGGTGCGCACGATGCGCGAGCCGCGGCTGTCCTCGCTGTCCCGGGTCTCGAAGCGCTCGCCATCGTAGCCGGAGAAATTGGTCGCGTAGGTGGCCACGCTGAGTGCGTCGAAAGTGTCGAGGAAGGCGGCGCGCTGTTCGGCGCTGGCGGTCTTCCAGGCCCGGCCGGTGACGATGCTGGCGATGGTTTCGAAGTCGAAGCTGCCCTCGATGACGGGCGCGAGCAGGTCGTGGCGCCCGCTGTAGCCGAGGCTGTCGCCGCCCTGCATGGCCTCGAGCAGGTGGGCGTGCAGGTTCTCCACCGTCGCCTCGGCGGTGGTCCCGGCCATGGCGGCACCGGACACGGAGAGGAAGAGGACGAGCGGCAACAGGTATTTCATGAGCGGGTGGGTTCCTTCAGACCTTCGTTATCGAGTCCCGCGTGGCCGCCGGGTTCCGTGCGGCGTCGGCGGACTGTGACGGCGTGGCCCGTTCGTAGCTGCGGTTCTTCCAGCGGCTGCGCTCGCCACGCCAGTAGCGCAGGGCCGAGGTCCAGGTCATGGCCAGGAAGAGCACTGCCGCGGCGGGCAGGGTCAGCGCCCAGATCGGCGCGAGATCGTAGTAGCGCACCGTCGGCCAGTAGGCGGCGGTCAGGGCGCCGAGTGCCAGCAGGCCGCAGGCGGTGCTGGCGCCACCGGCCGTGAGCGCCGCCACGGGCGCGCCGAACGACAGCAGCAGCATCAGGGTGCACAGCATCAGCAGGGCCAGGGAATAATGCAACTGGGTGAAGGCGGTGCGCGCGACCATGTTCCAGATGTTGCCGAGCGTGGCATAGGGGCGGATGGCGCGGACGCCGCGACTGAGGCCAAGCCAGGTGCGTCCGCCCTGGCGCTTGACCCGGCCGGCCAGGGTGCAGTCATCGATGATGGCATCGTGCAGCGCTTCGAAGCCGCCCAGTGCGCGCAGCGCGGCGGTCCGCAGCAGGATGCAGCCGCCCGCGGCAGCGGCCACCCGTGAGCGAGGCTCGTTGGCCAGGGCAAAGGGGTAGAGCAGCTTGAAGAAGAAGATGAAGGGGGGCAGGAGCAGCTTCTCCCAGGCGTTGCCCATGTGCAGTGTCGCCATGATCGAGACCAGGTCGAGGCCCTGGGCGTCGCGCCGCGCGGCCAGCGCCGCCAGCATGCCCGGGGCGAGTTCGATGTCGGCGTCGAGCAGCAGCACGTAGTCGCTGTCGACCTGGGCGAGACCCTGCTGCAGGGCCCACAGCTTGCCGCTCCAACCCGGCGGCGGCGTGCTGCCGGCGATGATCTCGAGCGCGGCAACGCCGCTGTCGCGGGCAATCGCCGCGGTGCCGTCGCTGCTCTGGTCGTCGATCAGCACCACGCGGGCGAGTTCGCCCTGGCCGCCCAGCGCACGCAGGGTGGCGCCGATGCAACTGGCCTCGTCGCGGGCCGGGATGAGCGCAGTGATGTCAGTGAGACGCACGCGCGCCGCCTGTTCGGGGCGCAGCGGGGCGAGGCTCTCGCGGGTCGACCAGGGGCGCCACGGTACGAGGAGCAGGGCCACCCACAGGGCCGCCGCAATCGCACTCAGGACGAGCACCGTCGAGCGTTTCGCGTGGGGGGCGAGACTGGCGGGGCCGCGCGCCGGGGCGGATCGGCGTCGCCGTCAGGCGACGCGCTTCTTGTTACACCCCGAGTTGGCCGGGGCTTCGGCGACGAGGCGCGGCTTGGCGGCAACGTCGTCGTCGTAGTGGAACGGCACTTCGGGGGCCATCGGGCCGTCGGTGCGCGGGCCGCGCAGGAACACCTTGAGCGCCTTGAGCGGGTGCGAGAAGGTGTCGTTGACGGCGGTCGCCTCGTAGCCGGAGTGCACCATGCAGTCGGCGCACTTGGGATTGACCCCGGTGCCGTAGCGGTCCCAGTCGGTGTCTTCGATCAGGCTCTTGAAGGTCGGCGCATAGCCTTCGCCGACCAGCAGGTAGCACGGCTTCTGCCAACCGAACACGTTGCGCGTCGGGTTGCCCCAGGGCGTGCAGTGGTAGGTCTGGTTGCCGGCCAGGAAGTCGAGGTAGAGGCTCGACTGGTTGAAGCGCCACTTGCGCCCGCGGCCGAGTTCGAACAGGCCGCGGAACAGGCGCTTGGCGCCGAGGCGCTTGAGGAACACGTCCTGGCGCGGTGCGCGCTCGTACCAGTAGCCGGGCGAAATGGTCACGCCCTCGACGCCGAGGGCCATCATGTCGTCCATGAACTGCGCCACTTCTTCCGCCGCCTCGCCCTGGAACAGGGTGCAGTTGACGGTCACGCGGAAGCCGCGGGCGAGCGCGCGGGCGATGACCTCGACGCACTTGTCGTAGACGCCGTCGCGGCACACCGAGGCATCGTGCCGATCGCGGTTGCCGTCGAGGTGAACGGAGAAGGTCAGGTAGGGCGACGGTTCGTAGTCGTCCATGCGGCGATCGAGCAGCAACGCGTTGGTGCACAGGTAGACGAACTTCTTGCGCTCGATGAAGCCGCGCACGATCTGCGGCATCTCCTTGTGGATGAGCGGTTCGCCGCCGGCGATGGACACGATCGGTGCGCCGCATTCCTCGATCGCATGCATGCAGTCGTCGTAGCTCAGGCGCTTGTCGAGGATCTCGTCGGGGTAGTCGATCTTGCCGCAGCCCGCGCAGGCGAGGTTGCAGCGGAACAGCGGTTCGAGCATCAGCACGAGCGGGTAGCGCCGGTTGCGCTTGAGTTTCTGGCCAAGAATGTACCGGCCCACGCGGTACTGCTGGATCAGCGGAACGCCCATGCTTAATCCCTAACGAACGAGTGGAATTTTTTTCGGAGTTTCAATTAATTGCGGTTCATACCACAATGGCGCGTAACCATACTTTAACGGCCCCTGGAAGTACAGCCCCGCGGCCTGGAACACGCCCCGCCGCGGGCCGCGACGACGGCCGTGGGCAGGCCCGCGGCAGCGACCGCGGCTTGCTTGCAAGGCCTGGGGGGCCTCCCCATAATGCACGGTCCGCGCGGACCCGGGCCACGCACTGAAAATCGCCAGCTGACCGATGACTGACCACTCGCGTTACCCCTTGCTCGACCGCATCGACTCGCCCGCCGACCTTCGCGCGCTGCCCGAATCGAGCCTCGAAGAACTCGCCCGCGAAGTCCGCGCCTACCTGCTCGACACCGTCAGCCAGTGCGGCGGGCACTTCGCCGCCGGCCTCGGCACGGTCGAGCTGACCATCGCCCTGCACTACCTCTACAACACCCCGGACGATCGCATCGTGTGGGACGTCGGCCATCAGGCCTACCCGCACAAGATCCTCACCGGGCGCAAGGAGCGGCTGCACACCATCCGCCAGTGGGGCGGGCTGGCGCCGTTCCCGAAACGCGAGGAGAGCATCTACGACACTTTCGGCGTGGGCCATTCGAGCACCTCGATCTCGGCCGCGCTCGGCATGTCGATCGCGGCCAGGCTGACCGGCGCGGCACGGCGCGCGGTGGCCGTGATCGGCGACGGCGCGATGACCGCCGGGGTGGCCTTCGAAGCGCTCAACCACGCCGGTGACCTCGGTGCGGACGTACTGGTCGTGCTCAACGACAACAACATGTCGATCTCGCCGAACGTCGGCGCGCTGTCCAACCGTTTCGCCCAGATCCTGTCGGGCAAGCTCTACACCACGGTGCGCGAGGGCAGCAAGAAGGTGTTGTCGCAGATGCCGCCGGTGTGGGAACTGGCGCGGCGCGCCGAGGAACACGTCAAGGGCCTGATCGTGCCGGGCACCCTGTTCGAGGAGTTCGGTTTCAACTACATCGGACCGGTCGACGGCCATGACCTGCCGGCGCTGCTCGCCACCTTGCGCAACATCCGTAACCTGCCCGGGCCGCAGTTTCTGCACATCATCACCAAGAAGGGCAAGGGCTATGCCCCGGCCGAGGCCGACCCGGTCAAGTACCACGGGGTGTCGCCGTTCGATCCCGAGGTCGGCATCGTCGCCTCGGGCAAGAAAACCGGCCGGAACTACTGTGACGTGTTCGGTGACTGGGTGTGCGACATGGCCGCGCGCGACCGCCGCCTGGTCGCCATCACCCCGGCCATGCGCGAAGGCTCGGGCCTGGTGCGTTTCGAGCGTGAGTACCCCGAGCGCTACTTCGACGTCGCCATTGCCGAGCAGCACAGCGTCAACGTCGCCGCCGGCATGGCCTGCGACGGCTTGAAGCCGGTCGTCGCCATCTACTCGACCTTCCTGCAGCGCGGCTACGACCAGGTCGTCCACGACGTCGCCCTGCAGAACCTGCCGGTGCTGTTCGCGCTCGATCGCGCCGGCCTGGTCGGCGCCGACGGCCCGACCCACAACGGCGCCTACGACGTGTCCTTCCTGCGCTGCCTGCCCAACATGGTGGTGATGACGCCGGCCGACGAGAACGAGTGCCGGCAGATGCTCTACACCGGTTTCATGCACGACGGCCCGGCCACGGTGCGCTACCCGCGCGGCGGCGGTCCGGGCGCCGCCATCGAGGAGACGATGAGCGCGCTGCCGATCGGCCGCGCCGAGGTTCGCCGCGAAGGGCACGAGGTCGCCATTCTCGCCTTTGGCACCATGGTCGCGGTGGCCGAGGCGGTCGGCGAGGCCGTCGATGCCACGGTAGTCAACATGCGTTTCGTCAAGCCACTCGATGCCGATTGCGTGCTCGAGCTGGCCACGCGCCACGCGCTGCTCGTGACCATCGAGGAAAACGTCGTGCAGGGCGGCGCCGGCAGCGCCGTCAACGAGTGCCTGGCCGCGGCGGGGGTGAACGTCGCCATCGCCAACTACGGCCTGCCCGATCGCACCATCCAGCACGGCTCGCGCGACGACATGCTGCGCGACGCCGGGCTCACGGTCGAAGCCTTCGGCGAGTACTTGCGGGCACGCCTGGCGCGTCTCGCCGACGGCAGCCCGGCCGCCGCGCGCAGCGCCTGAGCGCCGCGCGCCTCCTGATGCCCGCCCGCATGGGCGGGACCGTCCCTCAGCCCAGGATTTCGCCGCAGGCGGCGAGCAGGCGCTCGAGGTCGTCCGCGCCGATGTCACCCATCGCCGAGATGCGGAACACGCGCTCGGACAGCGCGCCCTGGCCGGCGTAGATGACGAAGCCGCGCGCCTTGAGCGCGGCGTGCAGCTCGGCGTAGGTACGTCCCGCCGGCAACTCGTAGGCCTCCAGTACGCAGGAACTCTCGCCGGCAGGCAGCAACGGGCGCACGCCGAGTCGTTCCAGGTGCGCGCGGATCGCCGCCATGCGCTGGCGGAACAGGGCCTGGCGCGCGCGCCAGCCACCCGCTTCGAAGAACTCGTCGAGTGCCGCGTCGAGTGCGTAGAAGGTCTGCACCGACTGCGTGAAGGGCGTGCCGCGGCCATCCTGCCGGGCGAGGTACTCGGCGAGATCGAGGTAGACCGTGCGCGGCTGTTCGAGCGCCGCCAGGGCCGCGCGTCTGGCGATGACGAAAGCGGTGCCCGGTACGCCGTGCAGGCACTTGTTGGCCGTCGCCGCGCAGGCGTCGATGGGCCAGGCGTCGAAGTCGATGGCCTCGGCGCCGAAGCTCGACACCGTGTCGAGCAGCAGCCGAGCACCGTGCTCGCGGCAGGCGTCGGCGAGCGGTGCGAGGTCGTTGAGGCGCCCGGTGGTGGTCTCGTGGTGGACGACCGCGACGTGGCTGTAGCCGCCCGTGCCCAGCGCCGCGCGCACGCCGGCGAGGTCGATGGCCTCGCCCCAGGCGGCCTGCACGCTCGCACAGTCGATGCCGTGGGCCGCCGCGATGCGCCGCATGCGCTCGCCGTAGACGCCGTTTTCGACCACCAGCAGGCGGCCGTCCCGCGGTACGCAACTCGCCACCATGGCTTCCACGGCGGCCGTGCCGGAACCGGTCAGCAGCACCGCGCCCCAGGTCGTGTCGTCGCGGGCGTAGACCTCGCGCAACTTGCGGCGCAGGCGGTCCTGCAGGTCGAGGAACTCGACCTCGCGATGGCACAGGTCGGGCCCGGTGAGGGCCGCGCGCACGCGCGCGCTCAAGGTGACGGGGCCGGGATTGAGCAGGATGGTTCGCATCAGCGGGTTCCGATATGGCGCATCAGGCGCTCGAGCACCTGTGGCGGCGTGATCTTCGGCCGCGGCAGGTCGTCGAGGGTGCCGGTGCAGATTTTCTGGTGCAGGAAGGCCGGGCCGGCCGGCGTCGCGAGCACGGCGTCGACGTCGTCGAGCTCGTCGCCGCGCAGCACGCTGCGGTAACCGCAGGCCGCGGCGATGGCCGCGAAGTCGGTGTGGGCCGAGACCGTGCCCTGGGCGCCGGTCGAGTCGTGGGCCTCGTTGTCGAGCAACAGGTGGACGAGGTTGGGCGGGGCGTAGGCACCGACGGTGGCGAGGTTGCCCATGCGCATCAGCGCGGCACCGTCGCCGTCGGCGACGACCACGCGCAGGTCGGGCCGGGCCAGCGCGAGGCCGAGGCCGAGCGAAGCGGCGCAGCCCATCGAGCCCACCATGTAGAGCTGGTTGGGACGGTCGTCGATGGCATAGAGCTCGCGGCCGGTGAAACCGGTGGTGGCAATGACCACCGTGGTTGCGGCATCGGTGCCGGCGACCAGCCGCGACAGGACCGCGTGGCGCGACAGGCGCGCCGCGGGCGCGCGGCCGTGACCGCTGCCACCGATGGTGACCCGCGCCGGCACCGGCGCGGGTGGCTGCGCGGCCAGTGCAAACGGCTCGCAGGTGCCCTTCTGCATGATCAGGGCATGCGGTCGCGCGCTGTCCGCGGCATGGGCGTCGACCGCGTCGAGCGCCGGCGCGATGGCGGTGACCTCGCGCGGGAAGCCCAGCCAGGGCACGTCCATGGTCTCGAACAGGCGCTCGGTGATGGTGCCCATCAATTCGTGCTGCGGCTCGTCGGCGACGCCGGGCGCGCCGCGGTGGGTGCACACGACCAGGATGGGAATACGGAAGGTCCAGGTCAGCGAGGTCAGCGGGCTGACCGCGTTGCCGAGGCCCGAGTTCTGCATCATGGCCACGCCGCGTCGGCCGCCGAGGGTGGCGCCGGCGGCGATGGCGACCGCGTCGCCCTCGTTGGCCGCCGAGACGTAGTCCAGCGTGGCGTCGCCGATGACGTAATTGATGAACGGGGTCAGGAACGAACAGGGCACGCCGGCGTAGAAGTCGAAGCCGCGCGCGCGGGCAGCGTCGACGAAGTCACGGGCATGGATCATGCGGCAAAGCCTCCGCGGTGGAGCATGGGGTCAGCGCTGGCCGAGGGTGAACTGCCCCGCGTGTTCGAGATCGCGCAGCGAGTTGACGTCCATCCAGTGGCCGTGCACGTAGATGACCCGGATCGGGTGGCCGGCAGCGACGAGTTCGTTGATCAGGTCACGCATGCTGAGCGTGGCGAAGTCGTCGCGGCCGAGGAGGCGGTCGAGGGCCGCGGTCAGCCAGCGCCGGCCCTCGCCACGCGTGCGCAGCATGCCGATCCAGCGGCCGTCGGCCGCGCGGCCGTCGCGGCTCGCCTCGCGCGAGACGTGTTCCAGCCACACGTCCTGTTCCCACAGTGCGCGGTCGTCGATGGCCGAGCAGTAGGCGTAATCGGGGGCGCCGCTGGTTTCGTGCCCGGGCGGCTGCGAATCGACCACCACGGTCAGCGGGTGTTCCGACTCGACCAGGCTGCGCAGTACGTAGCCGCGGAACATGAGGTCGCCGTACAGCACCACCATGTCGTCGCGGAAACTCGCCCGCGCGCATTCGAGCGAGGCCAGCTCGCCGGTCGCGGCATAGTCGGTATTGACCACGCGCTCGATGCCCGGCGCCTCGATGCTCTCGGCGCGGTAGCCGGCGACCACCGTGACCTTGTCGATGTGCACGCGCTTGCACGCTTCGACCAGGCGGTGCAGCAGCGGCTTGCCGTTGACCGGCAGCATGACCTTGGGGCGGTCGTCGGTGAGATCGGCGAGGCCGTCGCCGCGGCTCGCCGCGAGGACGATGGCGCGGGCGTCGCGGCGGCTGCCGAGGAAATAGCGGCGCTCCGCCTCGGCCAGCTCGTCGGCGCCCTGCAGGCGGAAGATCTCCTTGACGCTGGCGACCTGGTCTTCGACCTCGATCAGCGATTCGTCTTCGAAGATGCGTCGCGCCGTCTCCTGCATCGCACTGACCGCGGAGCGAATCATGTGGTTGGCCCAGATGACGAGGTTGATGCGCGCTTCGCGGAACAGCGCGGTGGGCGTCGCGTAGTACTTGGTCGGTACGATCACGAGCGGCGCGCGCGCCGCCCACTCGCGGGCGAACTCGAGGATCTGGTCGGGCCGCGACCATGCGCTGTGGATGAGGATGGCGTCGGCGCCGGCCTGGCGGTAGGCCTCCGCGCGCCGCAGCGCCTCGGTCGTGTCCCAGCCGGCGATGTAGGCCTCGACGCGCGCCACCACGCAGAAGTCGTCGTCGCGCTGCGAATCCTTGCCGGCGGCGATCTTGCCGCAGAACTCGTCGATGTCAGCGAGTTCCTGGCGCTCGCCGTCGATAAAGCTGTTGGTCTTGGGGAACAGCTTGTCCTCGATGCACACGCCGGCCACGCCGCGCTGCTCGAGCTTGTGGACCAGCCGGCGCATGTTGTTGAAGTTGCCGTAGCCGGTGTCGCCGTCGAGCAGGATGGGCACGCCGGTGACGTCGGCCATGAATTCGACCATGTCGACGACCTGGGTCCAGCTCGCCTCGTTGTTGTCGCGCACGCCGAACTGCGCGGACAAGGCCAGGCCACTGGCCCAGATGCCCTTGAAACCGGCTTCCTCGACCACGCGCGCGCTGATGCCGTTGTGCGCTTCGAGGATGAAGTCGAGTGTGGGCGAGGTCAGCAGCTGGCGCAGCTGGGTGGTCTTGCGTGGTCGCGGGCTTGGTTCAGGTGGTGGCGTCATCGACCCGGGGCAGGATGTCCTGCGTCGCTCGTGCTATGTCTTCGGGGAAATCGATCTCGATCCACGGCAGGCCGGTGACATCCTCGACGGCGATGTGCAGCGCCGGGTCGAGTGCGAGGTCACGCAGCGTCTCCTCGTGGGGTTGCTCGCGGCGGTCGTCGGCGACGTAGGCCCCGAGCCGCTGGGCGAGTTCGAGGGCGGTGGCGGCATCGAACTTGAAGAAGCCGACCGACTCGCCGATGGCAGTATAGCGAAGGTCAGGGGGCAGGCGCTTGCGGAATTCGACGATGCGCGCGCCGTCGAGGCAGATCTTGACCGGCTCGTCACCGGGGACGAAGTCGCGATCGATGAGAAAGACGCCGGCCTGCCGGCTGGCGGCGAGGCGGGCGAGGATGTCGCGGTGGTAGAGCACGTCGGCGTCCATGACCAGCACGGCGTCGCCGCTGGCGAGCGCCTGGCGCGCGCACCACAGCGAAATCACCGAGCCCAGGGTGTAGAGCGGGTTGTAGTGGACCACGGTGCGCGCGCGCCAGCGCGGCGGGATGGCCGCGACGATGGCCTCGGCGGCGTGGCCCAGGCACAGGGTCACGCCGTCGACGCCGACCGCATCGAGGGCCTCGAAGTGGCGTTCGAGCAGGCTGCGCCCGGCGAACTCGAGCAAGCATTTGGGACCGTCATGGACGCCGCCGAGGCGCTTGCCGACCCCGGCGGCGAGGAGAATGGCCTTCATCAGCGCCGCGCGCCGCGGGCGAAGACCTGGCGGAAACCGAAGTAGGCGATGGCGTCTTTCATGTTGGAGACGAAGCGCCGCAGTGGGTGCATGGCGTGGCTGGTGACGTATTCCAGGGTCAGCGCGACCCGCCGATCGCCGGCCGCGGCCGGGGTGACGCGGTGCCACAGCTTGTCGCCGTTGAACACCACCAGCATGCCCGGGCTCAACGCCGTGCCGCCGTGCACGGTCTCGCGACCCGCGTCCTCGCGGTGCAGTTCCCATTCCAGCCGGCAGCTCGAATCGTCGACCAGGCCGAGCAGGATGGTGTAGCGGCTGCCCTTGTAATACGAAGTGTCGTAGTGCCAGCCGATGTGGTCGCCCGGCTCGGTGTAGTAGTAGAGCGCGTAGGTGTGCGGGTCGTCGGGCGGGCAGATCTTGAGATCCTGCCCGGTCAGGCGACGCAGGAAGTCGAGCAGGGCGGGGTCGTTGTAGAACGCGGGATAGGCCGGGGCCACCGCGTCGAGGTCGTAGCGCGAGGTACTGCCGCCCTTCTTGTGGCCGGGAATGAAATTGCGGTGGATGCGCGGTTCCAGCGCCGGCAGCGCGGCCAGCAGTGGCTCGAGGCCGGCCGCCGGCATGAACCCGGGAATGGCGATGAACTCGTCGTTGTCGCGAAAACGCGTGCGCAACGCCTCGAGATCGAGTTCGGCGATGCGGCGGGCGAGCGGGCTGTCCGGGGCGGCGGGGGCAGTCGGGGCGGTTGACGACATGGTCGTGATCACCTTGGCATGGAAGGCCGCTTTTGCGGCGCGGCAAGGTTACTTTGGGCTGCCGCGCCGCCGCAACCGGAAACCGGCATCAAATTGATGTGGATCCGGCCGCTATGCGATAGTGCCGCGCCGGTCCGCCAGGCGCAGTTACCCGATCCCCCGACGGCATGCTCAGATTCGCCAAGATCCTCTTTCTCCTGCTCGGCGTCGTGCTGCTGGCGGCGGTGCTGTGGCGCACCGATCTCGACCTGCTGTGGCAGCAGGTCAGCGCGGTCGGTATCGGCGGCATGTGCGCGGTCCTCGCGGTGTATGCGCTCTACTTCGGCGCCGACGCGGTGAGCTGGCACGTCGCCCTGCCGGCGGCGCCGCTCGACGGTCGCTGGGCGGGGCGCATGTTCGTGGTGCGCATGATCGGCGAGGCCTACAACAACATCACCCCCACCGCCTCGCTCGGCGGCGAGCCGATCAAGGCCTGGCTGCTCAAGGTCAACTGGGGCATCCCGTTGCGCGACGCCGGCGCCTCGCTGGTCATCGCCAAGACCACCAGCATGTTCTCGCTGGTGCTGTTCGTGGCTGTCGGCGTCGCCATGCTGCTCGGCCACGGCGAGATCGACGGTGCGCACAAGATTGCCGCGGTGCTCGGGCTCGCCTTCATCGTGCTGTGCGCGGTGGTGTTCTTCCTCATGCAGCGCCTGCGCCTGTCCAGCCTGGTCGCGCGGCGCCTGGGACGCTCGCGCTTCGGCCAGCGGCTGGCCGGGGCGATCGTCGCCGCGGAGGACATCGACCGCCAGTTCGAACACTTCTATGGCCGCCACGGCACGCGCCTGGCGTGGTCGTTCGTCTTCGCCATGGCCAACTGGGTGCTGGGGGTGGTCGAGGTGTGGTTGATCATGGACTTCGTCGGCTACCCGGTGAGTTTCGCCGAGGCCTGGATGATCGAATGCATGGTGCAGGCGGTGCGCACGGCGGCGTTCTTCATCCCGGCCGGCCTGGGGGCGCAGGAAGGGGCCTTCCTGGTCGGCGTCGGCACCCTCACCGGGGTGGCCTCGGCCGGGGTCGCCACCGCCCTGGTGCGGCGCTTCCGCGACCTGTTGTGGATCGGGCTCAGTCTCGTGCTGGCGTCGGCCTACGCAGTGACGCCGGCGGCGGTGGCGCGCATCGAGGCGGAGCCCGGAACCGGCTGAATCAGCGCCTGGCGAGCATGCCGCGCGCCTCGAACCAGGCCAGCGCGTCGACGATGGCCGCGCGCGCCGGACGGCTGGTATAGCCGAGTTCGCGGCGCGCCCGCGCGCAATCGAAATACATCTTCTTCTTCGCCATGCGCAGGCCGTCGACGGTGGCCTGCGGCTCGGGGCCGTCGGTGAGGCGGGCCCAGGCCTCGGCAACCCACGCCACCGGGTAGACCGCGCGCCGCGGCAGGCGGATGCGCGGCGGTGGCCGGCCGCACCACTCGGCGACCACGCCGAGGATGTCCTTCAAGGCCAGGTTGTCGCCACCGAGGATGTAGCGACGCCCGACCTCGCCCCGCGCGAAGGCGAGCAGGTGGCCGGCGGCGACGTCGTCGACGTGGGCGACGTTGAGCCCGGTGTCGACGTAGGCCGGGATGCGTCCCAGCGCGGCGTCGCGCACGATGCGCCCGGTCGGCGTGGGCTTGATGTCGCGCGGTCCGATCGGCGTCGAGGGATTGACGATCACCGCAGGCAGTCCGCGCGTCGACACCAGCTCGTCGACGGCGCGCTCGGCGAGGAACTTCGAGCGCTTGTAATGCCCGACCATGGCGGCCAGCGTGACCGGGGTGTCCTCGTCGGCCGGGCGGCCGTCGGCATGCAGGCCGAGCGTCGCCACCGAGCTCGTGTAGACGATGCGCTCGATACCGGCGGCCAGCGCCGCTTCCATCAGGGCGCGCGTGCCGTCGACGTTGACCCGGTAGAGCACCGCCGGGTCGCGTACCCACAGGCGGTAATCGGCGGCGACGTGGTAGAGCGCACGGCAGCCGGCGCAGGCGCGCGCCAGCGAGGCCGCGTCGAGCAGGTCACCGTGACAGACTTCGACGTCGAGCCCGGCGATGTTGGCCGGGTCGGTGCCCGCGCGCGTCAGTACGCGAACTTCTTCACCGGCGGCGACGAGCGCGCGGGCGACCGCGCTGCCGAGGAAGCCGGTGGCACCGGTGACGAGGATGCTCACGGGGCCGCCGGGCGGCGCCCGCACATCAGGCGCCAGTACTGCCAGGTGACGAACACCGCCGCGGCTGGCGCGCCGACGGCGGCGGCGCGCAGGAACCACTCGAGACCGCCGGTCAGGGTCACCAGCGGCAGCAGGTAGAGCACGTCCTCGGCTTCGAAGCCGGCCACTTGCGCCTGGCGCGTGGCGTCCTTGCCGTGCGCGCTCTCCATCACGTTGCGTAGCTGGAAGATGAGTGCCACCGCCAGCCCGGCGATACCGCCCATCCAGCCCGCGGCATCACCCAGCGCACCACCGCGCAGGCCGATGCCGATGCCGACGAACATGCCGACGGTGACCACGGCATCGGAGGCGAGATCGAAGTAGTGGCCGAAGCGGCTGCCCTTGTTGCCGAGGCGGGCCAGCTCGCCGTCGGTGTGGTCGAGGAAGTTGGAGGCGACGATGAGCAGGGCCGCGAGGTTGGGCGCGCTGCCGCCGGCGAAGCACACCGCCCCGGCCAGGCCGACGAGCAGGCGCAGCGCCGTGAAGTGGTTGGGCATCACCCGTGGCGAGGCGATGAACGGGCGGATCAGCCAGGCCGCGGCGCGCGCGTCCCAGGGCTTGGTCTCAGCGCTTCCCGTCATGTCAGCGATCCGGTCGGTTGGACGTAGCGGCGCAGCAACGCCGGCAGCACGATCAGCGTGCACAGCAGGGTCATGGTCAGGCCGATGGTCAGCATCACGCCCATGCTCGCGGTACCGGCGTGCGGCGAGGTGGCGAGGTTGCCGAAACTCGCGGCGGTGGTCAACGCGCTGAACAACACCGCGCGCGCCGAGCTGCTGGCGAGCAGGCTGACGTCGTCTTCGCCGGTGGTCTTGTAGCGATGCATGATGTGCAGCGCGCTGTCGACGCCGATGCCGAGCAGCAGCGGCAGGGCGATGATGTTGGCGAAGTTGAACGGCACGTCGGCGACGACCGTGATGGCGGTGGTCAGGAGGCCGGCGAGGAGCAGCGGCGTGAGCACGATGACGACCTCGCCGATGCGGCGCAGGATGACGTAGAGCAGCGCGGCAATGAGCACCCCGGCCGCGCCGAAGGCTTCGTAGAAGGCGGTCGTCACCGCGCGGCTGGCCTCGATGTTGATGACCGGTGTGCCGGTGGCTGACGGCCCGGTGATGCTGCGCACGGCGGCGACGAAGCGGGCGAGGTTGGTGTTGTCGTCGAGGTCGGCGGCCGGTGTGATGTCGAGACGGGCGCGGCCGTCGGCCGTCTTCCAGCGCGCGCGCAGGGCCGCCGGCAGGTCGTCGAACGCGAAGGGCTGGGCGTCGAGCGCGTCGGCCAACTGGTCGAGCTGGGCCGGGAAGTGGTGCAGGAGCTTGTCCTGCAGCGCGGCCAGCCAGCTCGCCGCGGTGGACGTGTCGAGCGTGGTCAGGTGCGTGCGGACGCGGTCGAGAGCCATGGCCAGTGCCGCGGCGGCTTGCCGCCGCGCGGTGTCGCCGGGCGCCGCGCGCAGATCACCTGCCACGCGCGCGAGGCTCGTGGCGACGGCCCGTGCGTCCAGCGGCGAGGCGGGCCGCGCCACCGGCACGCTGCCCAGGGTCAGGCGCAGGGTGTCGATGAGATCGAGCTTGGTGTCCTGGTCGCCGGGTACCAGGTCGTCGGGCGTGGTCACGCCGCCGACTTCCGGCAGGGCGCGCAGGCGGGTGGCCAGCGTGTCGGCGGCAGCCTCGTCGGGCGCGACCATGGCAATGCTGTACATCGCGCCGTCCTGGTCGAGATCCTGGAACGTCCGCACCGACTCGGCCGCGGGGTCGTTGAGGTGCAGCGGGTTGTAGTCGAAGCGCGCGAACGGCAGGGCCGCGGCGGCGAGCAACGCGGCCATGGCCGCGATGCCCAGCACGTGGTGCTTACGGCGCGGGTCGGCCACCCGTTCGAGCAGGTGGGCGGTGCGCGAGGGCGCCGGCGGCCGCGGCGCCGGCAGGACGTCGAGCACGGCCGGCAGCAGGGACAGGCTGATGACCAGGCCGATGACGATACCGACACCGGAGATGAGGCCGAGTTCGGCCACGCCGCGATAGCTGGTCGGCAGGAAGGCGAGGAAGCCGATGGCCGTGGTCAGTGCGCACAGCGCGAGTGAGACGCCGACGTGGCGGGTCGCGCCGAGCAGGGCGTCACGCTGGCTGCGGCCGTTGCACAGCTCGCGGTAACGCAGACAGACGTGGATCGCGAAGTCGACGCCGAGCCCGACGTAGAGCACGGCGAAGGCGACCGAAATCATGTTGAGCGTGCCGACCGCGAGGGTGGCGAAGCAGGCGGTGAACGACAAGCCGGCGACCAGGGCGAGCAGCGTCGCCGCGACCAGCGACAGCGAGCGCAGGCCGAGCACCAGGCACAGCGCGACCATGACCAGCGAAAGCAGGCCGGCCTGCTCGGCGCCGCTCATGACGCTGCGCAGTTCGTCGTAGCCGAGTGCCGCGCCGCCGGTCAGGCGTACGGTGACGCCGTGGGCCGGGTCGAGACCGAGCCGCGCGGCCGTGGCGCGCAGGGCCTCGATGGCGGTGGCGGCGGGTAACAGGCTCGTGTAGTCGAGGCGAGGCTGGGCGGTGAATACCACGCGCGTCGCGCCGGGTTCGTCGGCGCCGGCGACCAGGCGTTGCCAGGACATCGGCACCGGGTCACCGGCGAGGAAGCCGTCGACGGCCGCGGTCACGCTGCCGAGCACGGTATCGAGCCGGGCCGGGGCGTCGTCGCCGTGCGCGGCGACGTCGTCGAGCAGGGTCAGGAAGCCGTTCAGGCCCGGGTCGTCGGCGAGGCGCGCGAGCAGGGCCTGGGCCCCGGCGAGATCGTCGAGCAGGCCTTCGAGGCGCGCGGGATCGAGGTAGAGCAGTTGCTCGCGGCGGAAGAACGGCGTGCTGGCAGGGTCGAAGACGTCGTCGAAGTGGGCGTCGTCGGCAGCCAGCGCGCGCGCCAGCGCGGTCGCCGACTCGCGTGCGAGGTCCGGCGTGCGCGCGTCCACGACGACCACCAGGGTGTCGGCAAAGTAGGGGAAGGCCTCCTTATAGGCCGCGTAGGCTTTGCGCCAGGGCAACTCGGCCGAGAGCATGTCGGCAGTGTCGGTGTTGATCGCGACATGGCGCACGGTGTAGCCGGCGGCGGCGACGGTCGCGCACAGCATCGCCGCGATGACCAGCCAGCGGTGGCGCACGCTGGCCTGGACGAGGTGGCCGATCAGGGCTTCGAGCCGGCGTTCGATGAAATTCCCCATGGGTCTGCCGCTCAGCGGGCGAGCGTCGCGGCAGCGCGTTTCAGCGTGCGCATGGCGGCGCGGTAGTGCCCGAAGAGGACCAGCAGGCCGGGTACCTGCCCCGGGTGACGCAGGGCGCCGGCGGCGGTGTGCCAGGGTCGTGGCCGGCCGTCCTCGGCCATGCCGGCGAGGGCGATCGCCGGCACGTCGAAGGGCGCCGGGTCGACGATGCAGCGGATGGCCAGGAAGGGCAGTTCATAGCTTTGTGCGACGCCGGCGATGGCGCCCGATTCCATGTCGACCGCGGCGGCGCCCGAGCGTTCACGCAGGGCGCGCTTGGCGTCGCCGCGGGTGACTGCCGCGGCGACGGTGAGCAGGATCCCGCGGTGCGTGGTCACCGCCCCGCCGAGCCGGGCGACGACGGCCGCGCCGAGATCGGCGTCGGCGGCGTGTTCGTGCGCGTCATCGCGTACCCGTTCGGCCACCTGCAGGTCGCCGGCGCGCCAGTCGGGGGCGAGGCCGCCGGCCAGGCCCCAGCTGACCAGGGCGTCGGCGCCGTCGGCGGCCAGGGCGCGCGCCGCGGCGGCGGCCCGCGCCGGGCCCGGGCCGCAGGTGTGCACGACGTAATCGTGTCCGCCCAGCCAGCTGCCGTGCGGCGCGGCGAAGGTGGCGGTCTCGGCGGCCAGGGCGCAGAGGATGCCGAAGCGCACGTCGACGACGGGGCGGCCCGGGGGCAAGCGCGCCGCGCTCAGCGCGCGAGGCGCGTGCCGGCGATGTCCGCGATGCTCGCGATGGGCAGCGCGATGCGTTGCTGGGGCAGGCCGGCGGAAGCCAGGGCGAACAGCCCGCGCAGCGCGCGGTCGTGGCGCACCAGCAGGTTGGTCGAGAGGATGGTCGCCTTGACGGCGCGGCGCGAGATCTTGACCTCGGCGCCAGCGGCGAAATCGCGCCGCCGATCGAGCTTGCGCAGGGTCAGCACCGCCATGCCGAGCGCCCACAGGCAGAAACGGCGGATGCCGGGTTCGCTGGCCGGGATGATCAAGGTGTAGCGCAGGGCATTGCGCAGGTGACCGTGGGCGACGCCGATGAGCGAGGCATAGGCCTCCTCGAACGCCGCGCCGCCGCGCCCCGGCTCGACCGCGCTCAACTGGATGCCACGGGCGGCGAAGATGTCGCGCGGCAGCCAGCAGGCGCCGCGCGCGCGGTCGTCCCACACGTCCTTGAGGATGTTGGTCATCTGCAGGCCCTGCCCGAAGGACACCGCGAGGTGCATCATCTCGGTCTCGCGACTGGCCAGCGCCGGGCAGTGATCGCAGAACAGGGTGGTCAGCATCTCGCCGACCACGCCGGCGACGTAGTAACAGTAGCGATCCATGGCGGCCTGGTCGGCGACGCCGTCGAGCGTCTCCTGGCCCTGGTAGAGCACCATGCCCTCGGCCATGATGCGCACGCAGCGCGCCATCGCCGCGCGCTGGACGTCGTTGAAGGCGTGGGTGATGCGCACCACCGCGGCGGTGCCGGCGATCAGTTCGCGCTCGGCGGCGGTGGCGTGATCGGCCAGCCGCGGCGCCAGGCTGGCGGCGAACGGGGCGGCGTCCTCGCGGCCCTCGACGATGGCCATGAACTGCTCGGCGAAGGCCTGCTTGTCGGCGAACGGCAGGCCGGCGTCGTCCTCGATGGTGTCGGCGATGCGGCACAGCAGGTAGGCGTTGGCGACGGCGCGGTAGAGGCCCGGCGGCAGCTGGGGGATGGTCAGGGCGAACGTCCGCGACACCCCCTGCAGGATGTGATGCTGGAAATCCTCGTCGTCTTGTCGGATCGGGCCGGCCGCCATCTTCTGCCCCGGTACGCTGCGCTCGCTGGCCGCGCATGTTACACCGCCGGCGGGTGCCCCGCAGCCGCGGGGCCCGGCGCTCAGGAGGCGACGATGGGTACGCCGGCGATGTAGACGTGCAGGCGGGTCACGATGAGGGCGTAGATGCCGAGGCCGATGACGACGGCGACGACGTCGTAGGCGACCAGCGGCTCGGCGACCACGCTGCTGCGGCCGCTGCGCTTGACCGCGACGAGGTCGACCACGCCCCAGGCGAGGAAAGCGCCGAACAACAGCATCGAGGCGAGGTCGCCGTTGACCAGCAGGTGGGCCAGGGCCCAGGTCTTGAGCGCCATCAGCATGGGGTTCTTCACCCGTGCCTTGATGTGCCCCGGCAGGTAGGCCGAGACCAGCAGCACGAACACCGGCAGCATGAACAGCATGGTCAGGTGACGCATGAAGGGCGGTGGCGCCCACACCGGGATCCGCGGCGCGTCGCCGTAACCCATCACGACGAGCACGAAGCCGGCCAGCGAGACCAGCGAGAACAGGCCGCGGTAGGGCAGGACGCCGAGGCGCTCGACCAGCTGCGCCCGCGCGCCGCGAAACATGGTGAAGCTGTGGGCGGCGAAGAAAATCGCCAGGCCCGCGACGAGCAGCGTCATGGTCGTCCTCCCGCGTCGGTGGTCCGGGCGTCGAGGTTAGCGGTTTCGACGGCCGCCCGGAAGGCTGGCGGCGGTCGCCACGCGCAGTCCACCGCGCCGTGCCGGCGCGAGCGCGGCGTCAATCGTGTTGGTGGCGCGGCCCGGTCGGGGCAAAGACCCACACCCCCGCCGTGGCCTTGTTCAGCGCCTCGCTCTGCACGCGCTGGCCACGCGTCGCGTTGAGGGTGCGCAGGATCGAGGCCGAGTCCTCGGCCTCGACCTCGTAGTAGGCGAGGTAGCGATGGGGGCACTTCATGCCCTGCTCGTCGACCAGTTCGAAGCGCTGCGCGCTGTGCCAGCCGGTCGAGGCCAGGACTTCGTCGAGGTGCAGGTTCTCGTAGTAATCGTTGTACTCGGCCTCGCGGCCGGCGGTGGGTTCGGTGAGGACGACGACGACGTGTTTCATGGCGTTCTTCCCGGGCATGGCTGGTAGGCCGCCATGATCGGCGGCGGCGTACGGCGCTGACAAGCGGCGACGGCCGCGCCGGAGCATGACCGCGGTGCCCGGTGACGGTTGCGACCGGGACCCCTGTCCGCACGGGCCGAGTGCGACGCTGATGCCGACGCCACCGCCTGGAAGCGCGCGAAAAAGGGGCGTGCCATGCGGCGCATCCACGCCTGCATGGCATGCCGGCAGGCCGCCACCGCTTCGCGCGGTGCGTCGCCGCCAGGGCACGGTGCCGGCTCGATCCCCGTGGCGACGTGCGGACAGAACACCGGGGCTGCCGGGTACCAGGCCTGCACCGTTGTCGCCGCCGACGGTGGAAGACCTGCACGATGCGTTGCCGGCCCGCTGCAGTTGAACGCAAATGACGCAAATGAGCGGCGTGTTTCACGCGGACGGGGACGCGCCTGTCGAACCGCATCGTCGATAAAGCCGCGGTCGGTCACGACCATGGCAGCGGCTGGCAGGGGCGGACTGCGCATCCGGCCCGCGCCTGAAACCACTCAGTGGTAAATAGTTAACAATGTAAATTATATTCCCCGGACCAGCATCGCGGACGGACGTGTCATGGCTAAGAGCGGGCGTTGGGGCATTGCGCCCCGTCGTGGACCCGGCTGGCGCATGCGGATGTACGCGCGGTCGACCCGCGGTTCGCGTGCCGCGTGGAACGCACGCGTAACCCGTGCGCCGGCCGCCACCCAACCGTGAGACACCCACAGTGACCACCTATACCTACTGCCAGATCTGCGAGCAGGCCTGCGGCCTGGTGGTGACGACCGTTGACGGACGCATCGCCGCCATCGAGCCGGACCGGGACAATCGCCACTCGTGGCGCGATTTCTGCGTCAAGGCTGCCAACGCGCCTGCCGTCGTCGAACATCCGCGGCGCTTGCTGCAGCCGATGCGTCGGGTCGGCGACCGCTACCTGCCTGCCACCTACGAAGAGGCCATCGACGACATTGCGCGGCGCCTCGCGCGGATTCGCGCCGACCACGGTGCCGAGGCGATCGCGAGCTACGCCGGCAATCCTTCGGGCATGCATTTCGCCAGTGGCGCGATGCTGTCGCTGTTCATGAACGGGCTCGGCTCGCACAACCATTTCTGGGTCGGGTCGGTCGACCAGAACGCGCTGCACTACGTCGCCGAGCAGATGTACGGCAGCCCCTGGGTGATGCTGCATCCGGACGTCGACAACTGCGAATGCTTCCTGCTGATCGGCTCGAACCCGGCTGTCAGCACGATGTGCTGGATCGGGCGCGTGCCGAACGGTTGGAAGCGGATCCTCGAGCGCCAGCGCCAGGGTGCCACGCTCGTCGTCGTCGATCCGCGCCGTACCGAATCCGCGCGCAAGGCGGATGTTCACCTCGCGCCGCGCCCGGACCAGGATTGGGCGCTGTTGCTCGCCGTGATCAGGGTGATCTTCGACCACGACTGGCTGGATGCCGGGGATTGCGCGCAGGCGCGCGGCATCGCCGAACTGCGCGACATCGCAGGGTCCGTTTCACTCGAAGCCCTGGCCGCGCGCTGCGACCTGCCGCTGGATGCGATTCGCGATGTCGCGGAGCGTTTCGCGACCGCACGCACCGCGGTGTGCCTCGCGCGCACCGGGCCGGCGCAAGGCATCAACGGCACCCTGACGGAGTGGCTTAGCCACGTGCTCAATCTCATCACCGGGCGTACCGATCGCACCGGCGGCCGCGTCTACAACCCGGGCATCGTCGACCCGCTGCGGGCGGGGGACGCGGTGTTCCGGCCCAACCGCACGCCGAGCCGTGTGCGCGGATTGCCCACCGTCGCGGGCGCACACGCGTTGGCGGAACTCGCCGACGAGATCCGCACCCCGGGCGTCGGCCAAGTGCGAGCGCTGATCGTACTGGCCGGCAACCCGGTCGTCAGCGGTCCCGATGGGCGCACCCTCGACGCTGCCCTCGGCGAACTCGATCTCCTCGTCGCCATCGATCTCGTCCAGCGTGAGAGCCATCGCCACGCGCACTGGCTGATCCCGGCGACACACTGGCTCGAACGCAGCGAATTCCATCCGTTGTTGTCCGGCATGACGGCCGAGCGATTCGCACAGTTCGCGCGTGCCGCGGTCGACCCGCCGACCGGTGTGCGCCACGAGTGGGAATTCCTGCGGGATCTCGCGTTCGCGATGAAACTGCCGCTCGTCGGCGGTACGGCGGGTACGGCCGCCTTGCGCGCCTGCACCCGCTTGTCGCGCTGGTTGGCCAAGCCGGGTCTCGCGTTCGATCCGGCCTGGCTGGCGCGACTGATGGTGCGCCAGTCGGGCGTCGTCGGGTGGCAGACCCTGCGCGAAGCGCCGCATGGCGTGGTCTACGGTGAACCGCCCGTCGACGAATTGCGCAGCCGCCTGACCACGGTGGACGGCCGCATCGACGCCGCGCCCCGGGCCCTGCTGGGCTACCTGCGCGAGCGCCTCGCCTCGTCGTGTGTCGCGGACCCCGGATTTCCGTTGCAACTGTTGTCGCGCAGGCGCAAGCAGACGATGAACAGCTGGCTGGCCGACCTGGCACCGCCTGCCGTCGTGGGGCAGGATGCCGCGACGGTCGGGATGTGCGCCGCCGATGCCGCGGCTTTCGGTGTGCGGGCCGGGCAGCGCGTGCAGGTAGCTTCGCGTGCCAACGCAGTCGAAGCGGTGGTCGAGATCGATGACGACCTGCGCCCCGGCACGGTCCTGATGGCGCAAGGCTGGGGCTCGCGGGTCTTCGACCCGTTCACCGGTGAGGCGCAGGCGATCGGCATCAATCGCAACCTGCTCGTGAGCAACGACGATCTCGACCCACTGTCGGCCGTGCCCCGGCTCAATGGCACGCCGGTCACCGTCAAACCGCTCGTGTCCTGAGTCGCCGACGCACGTTCGTCCCTGCCTGGCGGCGCGGTCGTGAACCTCGGATACGGTTCGAGTTCCCGGCGTGACGATTTTCAGCTCGCAAAAACCCGCACTCGCTCTCTGGCGAGAGCGCGGATTTTTCCGACCTGAAAATTGGTCGGGGTGACAGGATTGATCGCCCCGCCGCTGCGCGTCGGGACGTTCGCCCGCACCTGGCGGCGCGGTCGTGAACCTCGGATACGGTTCGAGTTCCCGGCGTGACGATTTCCAGCTCGCAAAAACCCGCGCTCGCTCTCTGACGAGAGCGCGGATTTTTCCGACCTGAAAATTGGTCGGGGTGACAGGATTCGAACCTACGACCCCTGCCTCCCGAAGGCAGTGCTCTACCAGACTGAGCTACACCCCGACTGTGCGGAAACTCGAACGTCAGGACGTTCGATTGACGGCGAATTCCACCAGCGCTTCGAGCGCTTCGCGATAGGGGGAATGCGGGATTTCCTGCAACGCCGCCAGCGCCTGCTCGGCCTCGGCCTGAGCGCGGGCGGAAGTGTAAGTGATGGCCCCGGTCGATTCAATCGCGGCCATGATGGCATCGAGATGTTCGAGCCCGCCCTTCTCGATGGCGGCGCGCACGGTGGCCGATTGCTCGGGCGTGCCGTGCCACATCGCATAGAGCAGGGGCAGAGTGGGTTTGCCCTCGGCGAGGTCGTCGCCGACGTTCTTGCCGATCAGTTCGGGCGAGGCGCTGTAGTCGAGTGCGTCGTCGACGAGCTGGAAGGCGGTGCCGATGTGGCGACCGAAAGCGCCCATCGCGGTCTCGAAGGTGCCGCTACGCCCGGCGACCACCGCGCCGAGCATGGCCGCCGCCTCGAACAGCTTGGCGGTCTTGTTGTGGATGGTGGTGAGGTAACGCTCCTCGCTGATGTTCGGGTCGTGGCAGTTCATCAACTGCATGACTTCGCCTTCGGCGATGACGTTGGTCGCGTCGGCGAGGATTTCGAGTACGTGGATGTTCTCGAGGTCGACCATCATCTGGAAGGCGCGCGAGTAGAGGAAGTCGCCGACCAGCACGCTGGCCTCGTTGCCCCATACCAGGTTGGCGGTCTCGCGTCCGCGGCGCATCTTCGAGGCATCGACGACGTCGTCGTGGAGCAGGGTCGCGGTATGCACCAGCTCGATGATCACGGCGGCCTCGACGTGGCGGCTACCGGTGTAGCCGGCGGCGCGCGCGGCGAGCAGCGCGATGAGTGGACGCAGGCGCTTGCCGCCACCGCCGATGATGTAATGCCCGAGCTGGTTGATGAGGACGACGTCCGAGTACAACCGCGCCCGGATCAGCCGATCGACCGCGGCAGCGTCGTCCGCGACCAGTGCACGGAGCTGGTCGATGTCGGGGCGGGCTCGGGTGTCGTCCACGAAAATGGGGGCCTGTGTCTGGGGCGGGGCCGGGGGATCTTGCCAAGAGCCGGTCGAAAATGCCATTTGTCGGCGGCAATCCTTGTCTGCCCCGGGCCTTTTCCGTAGAATCGCGCGCTCACTCGGCCCGGGCCCCGTCTCCGGGCACCAGATTATCCTCGGGAATTCAAGATGTACGCAGTGATCAAGACCGGCGGCAAGCAGTACCGCGTGGCGGCCGGCGACAAGCTCAACGTCGAGACGCTCCGTGCCGACGCGGGCAGCGAGATCGAGTTCGACCAGGTCCTCATGGTCGGCGAAGGTGACCAGGTCGACGTCGGCAGCCCGTTCCTCAGCGGCGCCCGCGTCAAGGCCCGCGTGCTCGAGCATGGCCGCGGCGACAAGGTCCACATCGTCAAGTTCAAGCGCCGCAAGCACTACCACCGTCAGGCCGGGCATCGTCAGAACTACACCCGCGTCGAAATCACCGACGTCGCAAGGAGCTGATCCATGGCACACAAGAAAGCAGGCGGCAGCACGCGTAACGGCCGCGATTCGGAATCCAAGCGTCTCGGCGTCAAGCGCTTCGGCGGCGAAGCGGTGACGGCTGGCAACATCATCGTGCGTCAGCGCGGCACCCACTTCCACGCCGGGGTCAACGTCGGCTGTGGCCGCGACCACACCCTGTTCGCGACCAGCGACGGCGAAGTCCGCTTCGAGCGCAAGGGGCCGCACCAGCGCCGCGTCGTGAGCGTCATCCCGGCGAGCTGACAGGGCGCGCATGGCGACCCGGAAAACCCCGTCCCTGACGGGGTTTTTTGTGTCCAATCGCCGCAGGCCGGGGCCGTGGAGCCAGACTGATGAAGTTCGTCGACGAAGCCACGATCATGGTCGAGGCGGGCAAGGGCGGTGACGGTTGCCTGAGTTTCCGGCGCGAGAAGTACATCCCGCGCGGCGGCCCCGACGGCGGCGATGGCGGCGATGGCGGCAGTGTCTGGCTCGAAGTCGATCCCGGCCTCAATACCCTGATCGATTTCCGTTACAAGCGGCGCTTCCGCGCCCGCAACGGCCAGCCGGGCATGGGCCGCGAACGCAGCGGCAAGAGCGCCGATGACCTCGTCGTGCGGGTGCCGGCCGGGACCAGCGTCTACGACACCGAGACGGGCGAGCTGATCGGCGACCTGGTCGGCGAGACCACCCGGCTCAAGGTCGCCCAGGGCGGCTTCCACGGCATCGGCAACGCGCGCTTCAAGAGCAGCATCAACCGCGCGCCGCGCCAGACCACGCCGGGCAGCGCGGGCGAAGCGCGCGAGTTGCGCCTCGAACTCAAGCTGCTCGCCGACGTCGGCCTGCTCGGCCTGCCCAACGCCGGCAAGTCGACCCTCATCCGGGCGGTGTCGGCAGCCCGCCCCAAGGTTGCCGACTACCCCTTCACGACCCTGGTGCCGAACCTCGGCGTGGTCCGGCTCGGCACCGAGCAGAGCTTCGTCATTGCCGACATCCCGGGCATCATCGAGGGGGCGGCGGAAGGCGCCGGGCTGGGCCTGCGCTTTCTCAAGCATCTCGAGCGCACCCGCCTGTTACTGCACCTGATCGACGTCTCGGGTTTCGACCCCGAGCGCGATCCGCTGAGCGATTTCGCGACCATCAGCAGCGAACTCGAGCACCACGACCCGGCGCTCGCCGCGCGCCCGCGCTGGCTGGTGCTGAACAAGATCGATGCCGCGCCGGCCGCGGCGGTCGAAGCCATCGCGGCGCAACTCGACGATGCCGGCTGGAGCGGGCCGCTCTACCGCATCTCGGCGGCGACCGGGGCCGGCTGCGAAGCGCTGATGTGGGACATCTTCAACTGGCTGCACGAGGAGCGCGAGGCGGATGACGACGACAGCGACGCCTGAGGAGGTACGCCGCGGGCTCGGCCGCGCGCGCCGCTGGGTGGTCAAGGTCGGCAGTGCGCTGGCCACCAACGACGGAGTCGGCCTGAACCTGCCGGCGATCGAGAGCTGGGCGCGCCAGATGGTCGAGCTCAAGGCCGCTGGCCACCAGGTCGTGGTGGTGACCTCGGGCTCGGTGGCCGAGGGCGCCGCGCGCCTCGGTTGGAAGAAGCGTCCGCACGTCCTGCACCAGTTGCAAGCCGCCGCCGCCATCGGCCAGATGGGCCTGGTGCGCGGCTGGGACCAGGCCTACGAGAAGCATGGCAGCCGCGCCGCGCAGGTCCTGCTCACCCACGAGGACCTGGCCGATCGCCAGCGCTACCTCAACGCGCGCAATACGCTGTGGACCCTGCTCGAACTCGGCGTGTTCCCGGTCATCAACGAGAACGACACGGTGGCGACGGCGGAGATCAGCCTGGGCGACAACGACACCCTGGCCGGGCTGGTCAGCAACCTCATCGAGGCTGACCTGCTGGTCATCCTGACCGACCAGGCCGGCCTGATGACCGCCGACCCGCGGGTCGACGCGGGCGCCGAACTCATCGGTTACGCGCTGGTCGACGACCCCCGCCTCGAGGCCATCGCCGGCGAGGGCGGCGCCTGGGGCCGCGGCGGCATGCGCACCAAGCTGCGTGCGGCGCGGCTCGCGGCGCGCTCGGCGACCTCGACGGTGATCGCGCCCGGCCGCCATGTCGACGTGCTCAGCGCCATCGCCCGCGGCGAGGCGGTGGGGACGTTGTTGCATTCGACGCGCGAGAAGATCGCCGCGCGCAAGCAGTGGCTGGCCGGCTCGATCAAGCCGCGCGGCAGCCTGCACCTCGACCACGGCGCCTGCCAGGCGTTGTGCGGCCAGGGCAAGAGCCTGCTGGCGGTGGGGGTGACGGCGGTCACCGGCGAGTTCTCGCGCGGCGAACTGGTGACCCTGCTCGACCCGGATGGGCGCACGCTGGGACGGGGACTGGTCAACTACGCGGCGGCGGAGTGTCGGCGCATCGCCGGCCACCCGTCGCGCGACATCGAGAACCTGCTCGGCTACGCGCGCGAGCCGGAACTCATCCACCGCGACAGCCTGCTGGTCGACGCCGCCTGCTGAACGGGCCCGGCAGTGCCGGGCCGGAAACGAAAAAGCCGGCACGAAGCCGGCTCTTGCGTCGCATGGCGCGCTGCGCTCAGGCCATCGCCTTGATGCGGGCGATCAGGCGTGACTTGTGCCGGGCGGCCTTGTTGCGATGGATGAGGTCGCCGCCCGCGGCGCGGTCGATGACCGGCACGGCGACGGCGTAGGCGGCCTCGGCCTGGGTCTTGTCACCCGACTGGATGGCCTTGATGACCTGCTTGATCCGGGTACGCATCATCGAGCGGCGGCTGGCGTTGTGCCGGCGGCGCTTTTCGGACTGGCGGGCGCGCTTGCGCGCCTGGGGGGAATTAGCCAAGGGCCTGCTCCAAAGACGGTCTGTGCTGAAACGGCGCGCAAATATGCGGTTTCCGCCGCTGAATGTCAATGCGTGGCGACCGTCCGCGCGAGTCGCGCGCGTATAATCGCCGCGCCAGCGGGCCAGGGGGTCCGCACCGGGAGTCTCCAGCTGTCCAGGGCCCTGCTCCGCTCGACCGCGACGGTCGGCCAGATGACCTTGCTGTCGCGCGTGCTCGGCTTCGTGCGCGATGTCGTGATCGCGCGGGCCTTCGGCGCCTCGGTCGCCGCCGACGCCTTCTTCGTCGCCTTCAAGATCCCCAACCTGTTCCGCCGCCTGTTCGCCGAGGGCGCGTTCTCGCAGGCGTTCGTGCCGGTGCTCGCCGAGTACCGCGAGCGTGAAGGCGAGGCTGCCGTCGGCGGCCTGGTCGGCGCGGTCGCCGGTGCGCTCGGCGTGGTGCTGCTCGTCTTCACCGTCCTCGGCGTGGTTGCCGCACCGGCACTGATCCTGCTGTTCGCGCCCGGTTTCGTCGACCAGGGTGACAAGCTCGAGCTGGCCACCAGCCTGCTGCGCGTGACGTTCCCCTACCTCGGCCTGATCTCGCTCGCCGCGCTGGCCGGCGCGGTGCTCAACACCTTCGGCCGCTTCGCGGTACCGGCCTTCACGCCGGTGCTGCTCAACGTGGCGCTCATCGGCTGCGCCATCGGCCTCGCGCCGCAACTCGACGAACCGGTCATGGCGCTCGCCATCGGCGTGGTCATCGGCGGCGTCGCCCAGCTCGGCCTGCAGCTCGTCGCGGTGGTGCGTCTCGGCCTGCCGATCCGGCTGCAGGTGGCCTTCCGCCATCCCGGGGTACGCCGCATCCTCGTCCTCATGGGGCCCGCGATATTCGGCGTCTCGGTGGCGCAGATCAACCTCATGCTCGACACGGTCATCGCCTCGTTCCTGCAGACCGGTTCGATCTCCTGGCTGTACTACTCCGACCGCCTGGTCGAGTTCCCGCTCGGCGTGTTCGGCATCGCGCTGGCGACGGTGATCCTGCCCTCGCTGTCGTCCAGCCACAGCGCCGGCAGCCGCGCGGACTTCTCTGCCACGCTCGACTGGGCGCTGCGCTGGGTGTTCCTCGTCGGTACGCCGGCCGCGCTCGGCCTGGCGGTGCTCGCCGGCCCGATGCTGAGCACCCTGTTCCAGTACGGCGCGCTCGATCTGCACGACGTCGCGATGTCGGCGCGCAGCCTGGTTGCCTACGCCGGCGGCCTGCTCGGCTTCATCCTGGTCAAGGTGCTGGCGCCGGGCTACTTCGCGCGCCAGGACACGCGCACGCCGGTGCGCATCGGCATGATCGCGATGGGCGCGAACATGGTGATGAACCTCGCACTGGTGTTTCCCCTCGCCCATGCGGGGCTCGCACTCGCCACCACCCTGTCGGCCTATCTCAACGCGCTGTTGCTGTGGCGCGGTCTGCGCAAGCAGGGCGTCTACCTGCGCGGGCCGGGCTGGCCGCTGTTCGCCCTGCGCGTGACCCTGGCGAGCGCGACGATGTGTCTCGCGCTGGGCTGGTGGCTCGAGCCGTTGGCGCTCTGGGCCACCTGGCCGGCGGCGACGCGCGCGGCGCAGCTCGCCATCGGCATCGCGCTTGGCGGCGCGGTCTACGCGGTGGTGCTGCTGGGCAGCGGCCTGCGTCCGCGCGACATGGTGATGCGCGAGAGCGGCGTGTAGGCCGGCCTGGACGGGCGGTCACGCGGCCCCGTGCGACTGACGTGTCGCGCCGCCGATGCGCGAGCCCGACAACGCGCGCCGCGCGCCCCGCCATGCTCGCTCACTTGTGCAGACCTTCCTATAATGATGCGCCGCCGCAAGTGCGCCAGAACCGATGCAGCTGATCCGAGGAGCCCATAGCCTGACCGACGCGCACCATGGCTGCGTCGCCACGATCGGCAACTTCGACGGCGTCCATCTCGGCCATGCCGAGATCATCAAGCGTCTCAAGCGGCATGCCGCCGCGCACGGCGTACCGAGTACGTTGATCATCTTCGAGCCGCAGCCGGCCGAGTATTTCGCCCGCGATCGCGTGCCGGCGCGCCTGACCCGCTTCCGCGAGAAGTTCAACCTGATCCGCCAGCGTGGCGTCGATCGCCTGCTCGTGCTGCGTTTCGACGAGCACCTGCGCACCTATACGCCGCAGGCTTTCGTCGAGGAATTCCTCGTCCGCCGGCTCGGCGTCAAGGCTCTCATCATCGGCGACGACTTCCGATTCGGCAGCGGGCGCGGTGGCGATTTCGGATTGCTGCACGAACTCGCCGAGCGCCATGGCTTCGTGCTCGAACAGACGCCGCCGTTCCTGTTCATCGGCAAGCGCATCTCGAGCACCTACATCCGCTACCTGTTACGCCACGGCTACATGAAGGAAGCGGAACGCATGCTCGGGCACCCGTACTGCATCGAAGGCCATGTCGTACATGGTCACAAGCAGGGCCGCGAATGGGGTTTCCCGACCGCCAATCTCAACCTGCACCGGATCAAGAGCCCGCTGTCCGGGATCTTCGCCGTGCGTGTGCACGGCCTCGGCGATCCGCCGCGCATGGGGGTCGCCTACGTCGGTAACCGGCCGATCATCGACGATCCGCGTTACGTGCTCGAAGTGCACATCTTCGACTACGACGACGACTGCTACGGCAAGCTCATCTCGGTGCAGTTCTGCGACCGTATCCGCGACGACATGAACTTCGACTCCTTCGCCGTCATGGCCGAGCAGATCCGGCGGGATTGCGAGGTCGCGCGCGAGCGCCTGACGTTCGAGTACGGAGGTGCGTAGCGGCGCCGTGCTGCTGCCCTGGCTGGGCGTTGCGTTCCTGGTGGCGGTGCTCGACCAGGCCACCAAGTTCCTGGCCAGCAGCTACCTCAGCTACGGCGTGCCGCGCCCCGTGCTGCCCGGCTTCAACCTCACCCTGCTGCACAACACCGGCGCCGCGTTCAGCCTGTTCCACGACCAGCCGGGCTGGCAGCGCTGGCTGTTCATCGCCATCGCCGTGGTCGTCGGCAGCGGCGTGGCCTGGTGGCTGACGCGGCTCGAACCCGGCCAGCGCTGGGCACCGTTGGCCCTGGCGCTGGTGCTCGGCGGTGCGTGCGGTAATCTCGTCGACCGCGTGTTGCTCGGCCACGTGGTCGATTTCATCCAGGTCTATTACCACCAATGGTCGTGGCCGGCGTTCAACGTCGCCGATTCGGCGATCTCGGTCGGGGCGGTCATGTTGATCCTGCGCGGCCCGCGCGCGCCCACGGAGACCGACAAATAACCGCGCCAAGGGTGTGGTCTATGCGGCGGCCCGACTGACCCGCCGGGAGTGGGTGCGTATAATCGGCGGCCCGCAGTCGCAACCAGCCCCCGGACAGCTCGACATCATGCAAATCCATCTCGCCAATCCCCGCGGATTCTGTGCCGGCGTCGATCGCGCCATCGGTATCGTCGAACGCGCGCTCGAAATCTTCGGCGCCCCCGTCTACGTGCGTCACGAAGTCGTGCACAACAAGTACGTCGTCGACGGACTGCGTGCCAAGGGCGCGGTCTTCGTCGACGAACTCGACGAGGTGCCGGACGACTCGACGGTCATCTTCAGCGCCCACGGCGTGGCCAAGGCGGTGCGCGAGGAAGCCGCGCGCCGCAAGCTGCGCGTGTTCGATGCCATCTGCCCCCTCGTGACCAAGGTTCACATGGAGGTCGGGCGCTACCAGGAGGAAGGCCGCGAATGCATCCTCATCGGGCATGCCGGCCATCCCGAGGTCGAGGGGACGCTGGGCCAGTACCTCCGGCACGCCGACGGTCGCGGTGGCATGTACCTGGTGGAATCGGTCGGTGACGTCGACGAACTCGAGGTCAAGGACCCGCGTTTCCTCGCCTTCGTCACCCAGACGACCTTGTCGATGGACGACACGGCCGAGATCATCGACGCCCTGCGTCGGCGCTTTCCCGCCATCGTCGGGCCGAAGAAGGAAGACATCTGCTACGCGACGCAGAACCGCCAGGACGCGGTCAAGCGCATGGTCCAGTACTGCGACCTCATCCTCGTGGTCGGCTCGCAGACCAGCTCGAACTCGACCCGCCTGAAGGAGATCGCGGAGAAGCAGGGCATCCCGGCCTACCTCATCGACAGCGCCGCGGAAATCCGCACCGAGTGGCTGGAAGGCCGCAGCAGCGTCGGGGTCACCGCCGGCGCATCCGCGCCCGAGGTGCTGGTCGACCAGGTGGTGCAGACCCTGCGTGACCGCGGTGGGCTCGAAGTGACCGAGGTGCCCGGCATCACCGAGCAGGTGGTGTTCAGCCTGCCACGTGAGCTGATCAAGGCTGGCGAGACGCGCGAAGTCGACGAGAGCCTCGTCGATTTCTGACCGCGGCCGCGCCACGGTCCGGTGATACCGCGCCGCGGGCGCGGCGGGGCGCTGCTTCCGCGCCGGCACAGGAACCGCGCCCACGCCCGTCTTCGGGCATGCCCGGATGCCCTCAGCGGCAGGCTTTGGCGATTTCTGCCTCGGTCGCGCGGATCTGCGCCTGGCGCTCTTCCTCGCCGAGAAATTCCCGTTCGCCCTGCTCGTTGACCACCTGGCGTCGCGTCGAGGTGAGCAGGTCATTGAGTTTCTGCCGCGCCTCGTTGCAGTGGGCGGCCAGTTCGCGCTCGCGGCGCTGCTCCTCGAGTTTCGCGGCTTCGGCCTCGCTCGGGGCGCCAATCTGCTCGGCCTGGCGGCGCATGTTCTTCAGGCGTTGCGCGGTCTGCTTGTCCTGGGCGGTATGAATCTCGAGCTTTTCCGCGGTCTGCTCGAGCGGGGGCTTGTCGGAGAAGTGCAGCTTGCCGTCGGCGTCACGCCACTTGTAGACGCCCGCCGCCGGCACGCCGCTACCACTCAGCAGCAGCATCGCGGTGAGTGCACCGACGAGGTGGCGTCGACGCCGGGTTCGAGTCTTCGCGTCCATGAGGAAGACTGCTCAGCGGCCCCAGCAGCGGTCGATGATGGTGGCATCGTTGCTGGCGCTGATGCTCTTCGTACCGCGTGAGTCCAGGATGAGATTGCCGCAATCCGTATCCGAGAAGGTCGGCGTCGCGGTGAGCTGGAAACTCGTGGCAACGGCGCCGGTCGGGCCGGCGGCCGGCGCGCCCATGGTGTAGGCGCCCTCGGCCGAGGTCACGGTGGCGGCACCGTAGCCGAGCGCGGTCAACGTACTCGAGTACTGGTTGTTGTCGAAGAAGTAGCGTTCCTGGCGCGCCGCCGCGTCCATCAGCAGGGCGCGGCCGTCGGCGCGCCGTGCGCGATCGGTGTAGTCGACGTAGGCGGGGTAGCCGACCGCGGCGAGGATGCCGACGATGGCAATCACGATCATCAGTTCCATCAGGGTCACGCCCTGCTGGGATGCGGCGATCGCCACGCCACGGGAATCACACTGCTTGTTCATCTCGCCTGCCTCTGTTGCCTGTTATTCCGAGCGGAATTCCTGCCAGGATATCTCGCCGTTGCGGATTCCGCCCATGGTACGGATCTCGTCGTTGGTGATGGCGCCCGTATCGCTCTGGGTGAAACCCGTCACCACGCCCGGGATTGTCTGCGCCCCGATGAAGATACTCACCGAGGAGGCCTGGCCGGCGCCGAGGTTGACGTCGCCCACGGCCTCGTAGACGCCATCCGGGCAGCTCTGGCACGGCTCGGTGCCGAAGATGCCTTCCTCGGGCACGAGGCCGGAATTGTAGGCGCGACCGATTTCGCGGCTCACGCCCTCGGCACCGCACTGGTCGGTACTCGGCGTGAACGGCGTGGCGAGCAGGATGCCGCCGATCAGGGTGGGGTTGGAGACCATGCGCTCGGACGGGTTGGAGCCGTCGACGTCGAAGTCGAAGTACCAGCCGCCGGCCGCTTCTACGGTACCCGCGAAGGCGTCGAAGGTGGTCTCGGCCGTGACGTCGCCATCGAGGCTGACGTCGCCGTTGGTGAAAGTCCGCGCATCAGCGACCGGCTCGAACTGGGTTTCGTCCAGCGGCGCCTCGACGGCCGGCGGATTGCTCGACGCATAGGGGTCGATGAATCCGTACAGGGTCTGCTGCGCCGACGAGTTCTTGTCGTTGTTGGTGTAATGGCGCCCGGTACCGGCGAACAGCCAGGTGCGGAAGGCCGTGTCGATGGTGATCGAGGCCCGCGTCGAGAACGGCTTGTTGACGTCGAGGAGCTTGAAGGGCTCGCTCCAGTCGGACGTCGCCGGTTTCTCGTTCAGGCTCATGCGGTAGAAGCTGCCGCCGGTGCCGGACTCGCCACCGACGGTGCCGAAGTAGATCGCTTCGACCTTCATGTCGAGATCCTGGTCGGCCGCCGTGAAGTCACCGACGAAGGTGTTCGCTTCCCCGGTGTCGACGTAACCGCGGCCATTGTTTGGCGTACCCTCGTCGTTGAACGGGCCGTCTTCGATGACGCCATCGTTGCCGAGATAGAGATCGCGCAGGTCGTAGGCGAAGAGCTTGGCGGTCTGGTTGGAGGACGCCGTGCCGAGGTTGGTCGGTCCGGATCCGAGCACCAGGTACCACTTGTTCGGCGGGGTGGCATTGGTCGAGGGCAGCGCCTCGCCCATGCTCACCACGACCGGGGCGCTGGTGGTCAGGAACTGGCCGGGCGGTGACAACTCGGCGATCACCTTGGGCGGTTGCTCGGGATCGGTGATGTCCATCACCACGTAGGCGGACTTGGTCAGGACATCATCGGCCGCATTGGCGCCGCCGAGGCCATCGGCGGCGGTGTCGAGCACGATGCCGTTGTTGTCGTGGCCGCCGCCGAGGCGCATGCCGACCACCAGGATGGTGCCCCAGCCGCCGGGATGGGTGGTGTCGTCATCGAAGATCTTGACGTCCAGCGTCAAGGGTTTCTGGTCGACGTAGAAGGCGTGGGTGTAATCCTCGTCCGCCAGCCATTGCAGGTGGCCGAGCAGGTTCTTCGGGATATAGGCCCACAGCTCGGAACCCAGCGGGTGCTCGATCTCGGTGGTCAGCTTGGTCTTGAAGGCGCTGTCCGTGACGTCGAAGAAGCCGCCGTTGAAGGCATGCAGCATGCCGTCGTTGGCGCCGACGTAGACCACGTTGCGGCGGTTGAGGTACTTGGCGCGGAAGGCCGTGTAGCTGTCGTCCAGGGTCAGCAGGTCGAACGCGCCGCGCGGCGTGCCCTCCACGGTGGGGGTGGAATGGACGATGTCGCCGAGGCGGATTATCTCGACGCTGCCGTCGGCGTTGTAGTCGACGGTGCGGTTGCGGTAACCGGTCTGTTCCTGGCCACGGATGTAGTTGACCAGCTTGTCGGCCTCGGTGTCGTTCTTGGTGATGCCGTCCCACACGTCGATCCAGCCGAAGGTGCTGTTGTTGAACGTGCTGGTGGTGAAGGCCAGTTCTTCGGAGCCGTCGGTTGCGACGACGCCGTCACGATCGGTATCGAGCCAGGTGAAGATGTAGCGCCCGGTGTCGGCAGTCGCGGAATAGGTGCGCTGGGTGGTGACGTTGCTCACCGCGGACAGCTGTTCGCGCGCATTCCAGATCGGTTTCAGGCTGGTCAGCTCGTCGTCGCTTTCGGAGCTCTGGATGAACTCGTCGTCGCTGTCGCTGCCGAAACGCTTGATGCGCGAGCGTCGCAGGTCCTCGTCGAAGTAGATCTCGATGACCTTGTCGGTGTTGTAGTTGTCGAGCTTGTCGTTGCCGTTGGAGTCCTCGCGGAGGTAGCCGGCCGGGTCGACGAACAGGGCGTGCAGCGTGCCCATCCAGGTTGCCTCGTTGCCGAGGTTGTCCGACTTGACGGGGTCGTAGAGGGCCTGGAAGACCGCGCCGGTGCCTTCCTGCGAGTTGGCCACGACGGCCGCGGCGGTACCCGAGGCGACGCGTTCGATGACCTGGTCGAACACCGCGCGCAGGGCATCTTCCAGCGCCGAGGGATTGGTCACGAAGAAATAGGTGTCCGGGATGCCGTCACCGCCCGGCACCTTGGTGCCGCTGGTGTCACGGATGTCGTACTCGTCCTTGAGGTCCGGCAGGTCGTTGCCGTTGCTGTCGATGAAACCGCCGTACTTGGCCGCGAGCAGCAGGGGATCGGGCAGGAGGCCGGCGCCGCCGCCGTTGGGGGCCACTGTGAAGACGTGGGTGCGCGGCGGATCGGTCGATTCGCAGTAGTTCTTGGCCGTTTTAGTACTGGTATTGGGGATGTCTTTTCCTTCGAAGGGGTCGTTATCACAATCGGACATCAGGATGTCGGGATCGTTGTAGCTCACCCGGAATGCTGGCGATGGGATGCCGTTGCCATTGCCTCCCGAGTAGGCATGGAAACCGTCCTGGGTGGTGCCACTGATGATGAAACCGAACAGCTGGCCGTTATTGCTCTGGTAATCGACGACGTCGGTGGTGACCTCGATGGTGAAGGGAGTTACGTTGGTGTCGAGCTTGAAGGCGATGGTGCCCCATACGTCCTTGTCGAAGTCGCCGCCCTGTTCGGAATCCTCCCACTGCACGATGGCCTTGCCTTCGAATACGCCATCGGAAGTCTGGGTCTGCTTCTGCACCAGCTTGAAATCGACCAGGGTGCCGCCGCCGTCGTTCTTGACCAGGCGGTAGGCCGGCAGGATGGTCACGTCCGGGTCGTTTTCGGGATTGCCGTCGCCGTCGGCGTCGACGCCGAAATCGGTATCGACTTCGAACTTCGGCACGTTGGTGGCGAGCTGGACCATGTAGCTGGTGATGCGCTGATCGCCCTGCAGGTTGGGACGGATGTCGTGGGTGGCAGCGTAATGGGCCATGCCGGCGATGCGGTAGGTGCCGTCGATGGTCGGGCCTTCGGGGCACACGCCAACCACTTCGCCGAGCCCGCTGACGGTCTTGGCCGTGCAGTACTCGTCGTTGCCGGGCAGGCCCTTGGCGCCGACCCGGCCGACCAGGTAGTCCTTACCCGTGAAGCCCTCGGCATCGCCCACGGCGTTGGTCAGGTCGATCGGATTGGGCGCGCCGATGTCTTCGAAGTGATCGGTGTCCTCGTCGTAGGAACTCAACGAGCTGTTGACGACCACGATGTTGATGCCGGCACACCAGTTGTCGTCGGTCATGGGGTCTTCCCAAACGTCTTCCTTGAGGCCACCGACGTAGTTGTTGTCGTTGGCGTCGAAGGCGGCGGTCGGCTGCAGGCCGGCGAAGTAACGTACGGCCTCGGCATACATCTCGGCCATGGGGTTGCCCCAGCTCGCGCAGTAGCCCTCGGTGATGGAATTGAGCTGGAAACCGCAATTGTCCGAGGAACCGGAGCCGAAGTAGCGGCTGTTCTGGAAAGACCAGCCCCAGATCTTGAACACGTCCAGTGCGCGGATGATGCCCACCGAGGGGGTGGCCGAGTTGGGATCGGCCTTGAAGGTGCCGTCGGTGTCGACGTTGATCTCGTCGCCGAGGCCGCCAGGGTTCTTGCGCAGCACGCCGCCGCTGATGTTCTTCTCGAACGTGCCGGTGAACAGGCCGAAGTCGATCTTGTTCTCTTCGCCGTACTCCTGGATCAGGCCGCTCGGCTTGTAGTTGCCATCCGGGTAGAGGCGGCAGTTCTCGTTGTTGTTGTTGAGATTGATGAGCCCGGGCACGCAGACGCGTACCTGGACACGCCAGTCGGGCTCCTGGCTGTCGCCGGTACCGAGGCGCAGGCTGTTCGAGGGTGAACTCGGCCCGGCGTCGATGCCGGACACGGCGAAATCGTTGTTGTTCGTGCCACCGCTTTCCTGCGAGAAGCGGCATTGGCGCACCTCGCCGGCTGCCCACAGGGCGTAGTTGCCCTTGACGATACGCATCAGGGGCCGGGCGTTGGTCGTCTGCGACTGGCCGCTGGTGGCGTAGGTGGTGTTGCAAATGGTGATGCCTTCGTCGAGGTTGTCGACGCCGTCGTTGTTACCGCCGTTGGTGGTGTCGGTGCGGACGTTGAACGGGGTCAGCTTGGGCAAGTCGTCGCCACCGTAGTACTTGGCGAAGGAATGCGCGTCGTGGGGCAGCAGGGCGCGTTCGAGGATGGTCTCGCCGTCGACCGAGTTGGTCTGGGGGTTGTCGAGGTAGCGCCGGCCGCCGTAGACAATCTTGCGCACGATATCCATACGGGTCATCGAGGCCCAGTTGAGGAAGTTGCCGCTCCATTCGCCGTCGACCGCGTCGCAGTAGTGATCCGGGGTGAAGGCCTTGGGTTTGAAATAGTCGATGTTGGGCGCGCTGGGCAGGCTCTCCTCGACGTAGTCGTAGCACTTGTCCTGGTCGAAATAACCGTAATAGGAAATGCTGTTGTCATAGGTGGTCTCGACGATACCGTCGCCATCGAGATCCGAGTAATCGTTGTAGGCCTTGAAGAAGTACTGGTGATCGCGCGACATCACCATCATCACCTTGGGCGTGACGCTGGACACCGTCGTCACCGGGTAGGCCGTGTAGTCGAGCATGTCGGCGCCCGAGAGATTGGCCGCGGACAGCGGTGCCGACCAGATCGCCGGCAGCAGTGCGGTGCTCAGGCCGAGGCCGAGGGTGAAGATACGCAAGCGGTTGTAGGCAGTGTCCATGAGCGTGCTCCTGGGATACCCGCAGCCGCGGGGTCTCCGAGCCTGGTGAGGAATCAGTTCGTGACGACGTAGCGATAGATGGCGTCGGTGATCGCCCGCCGGGTTGTCGGGGCGGTGGCGTTGGCGGCGTCACCGGCCTTCGACACGATGCGATAGTAACGATGCGCACCGGCGCCGCCGACGCCGCCACCGACGGTGTTCCCGGTGCCGACACCGGTGTCGGTACCGGCTGAGCCGCCGACGCCGACGAAGGTCACGAAGATGTCGGCCGCCATGTCGTAGTTCGACACGTAAGTGCCGTCGTTCTCCGGGTCGACGCGCAGGCGCATGTCGACGGCCGCGGCCGAATCGATGTCGTTCATGTTGCCGACTGCCGGAACCGGGCTTGGAATGGCCAGCAGGTCCGGCGTGCCGTTGATGAAGATGCCGGCGGGAATCGTGAACCCGGTGCTCGCGGGGATCGTGCCGCCGGTGACGGAGGTCGGCCAGCCGCGATAGAAATTGTGGTCGTCGAGCACGCCGTGGATGCGAGAACGTGCGGATTCGGAGACCTGGAAGGCGCGCTTGGCGATGATCTGGTTGGTCGTGATCTTGAGGTCTATGGTGGTGGTGCGCATGGCGATGACGGCGATCATGGTCAGGACCATCAACATGATCAGGGCGACGATCAGGGCGACGCCGCGTTGTCGCGTCACGGGCATGGCGGGGGTGGTGAGGATGTCCATGCTCAGGCCCTCGTCATGTTGCGGATCTGGACGGTGAAGTCGTACTGGTTACGGCGGAAGCTGCGGGCCTCGGCCGGCGGCGTCCACGCCGCCTCGTTGGGGTCGAGCGAAAAGTACTGCTTGGTGTCGTTGACGGTGGTGTCACGCTCGGTATTGGCGACGATCAGGCGCACACGTACCGTGACCACCTTGTCCCAATCGGCGTTGGCGTCGATCGTGGCGGCCGTTTCGTACTGGTCGGCAATGAAATCTGCATTGTTGTCGACGCCGTAGAGCAACTGCATGTTCTCGACCCCGGAAACGACCGTCTGCTCGGTGAAGGTCATGTCGGGATTGAGGGTGCGCCGGACGAGCGCCGGGATGCCATCGTCGCCGGCATCGCACAGCAGGGCGTTCGAACCGGAGGCCGGGTTGCTGCACGGCCGCACGTAGTAGAGCATCGACTGGAAGCGATAGTAGGTGCCCCGGCCTTGGTTGACGGTCTGGTCGTCGATTTGCATGTCGGCCGGCAGATCGCCGAACTTGGAGCGTTCGAAAATCGAGGCCCGGCGGCCGAGCAGGGTTGCGACCCAGATGCCTTTACTGGAGGCGTCGTTGAAATGCGCCTTGTAGATGGGGTAGGTGCTGGTCCCGGGCGCTGGCGGGATACCGCTGTCCGGCCACGGGCGTGTGAAATCGGTCGCACCGCTCGTGGGCTCGGCGCCGTAGCGGATGAAGAACAGATCCGTCGTCGGTTCGTAATTTGCGGCCGGAATGCAGTCGAGCGCCGAGGGGCGGGTCGCCGCACCGTTGTAGCCGCGGAAACCGACGTTCGATACGACTGCGGCGCCGCTGCAATCGGTACCCGAGACGGCGGGCACGGTTTCCAGGTTCACATTGGGCGCCTCGATGCCGCCCCAGTGGTCGGCCAGGCGCATGAAGTACTGCAGGTGCGAGACCGCGTAGCGCGCGTTCTCGTTCAGGCGACTGGCGCCTTCCTGCAAGCGATAGGCCTGCTTGTTGCTGGCGAAGAGCTCGATGATGACCGAGAACATGATCAGGCTGATGGTCACGGCGGTCATCAGCTCGATGATGGAGAAACCGCGCTCGCGGTGATGGCGGCGAGCCCTCATGGCAGGAACCTCACGACGTAGCGATTGAGCACGTAACCGGTGTCCGCGGCGGAAGCACCGGAGCTCGAATAGGTATCGGCAAGCCCGGCGCCTTCCGCCACCCGTTCCCGCCACTCGAGCTTGAGGGCGTAGATGCCGCCGTTGCCGTCGCAGGCCCAGGCGCCGCTGGTGCCGTCGTTGGGTGAGCTGTCGACACACAGCCAGGCGTTGACGTTCGCATCGGTGTTGAGATTGTCGTCGCTGCGCTTGATGCCCAGCGCCTGGCGCGTTTCGCTCAGCCACTGCTGCCAATCCCAGTCGGCGAGGTCTTCGGGGTTGGTGCACTCGTTGGCCAGGCAATCGGTGCCCGGCGTGCTGGACGGGGAATCATAGTCGCCGGCGTCGAAGCCGGCCGGGTTGGCGCGGATGCGATCGATGAAGTTGTCGGCCTGCACGGCCGCGATCGCCCGCGTCTGCGAACCCTTGGTGTAGCGCAGGCCGGCAACCTGCAGGGCCGCGATGCCGAGCAGTCCGATGGCGAAGATGACGATGGCGATGAGCACCTCGACGAGGGTCATGCCGTGCGCGCGGCGGCGTTGGACTATGGGGTGCATGTCAGGGCATTCCCGTTGAGCTTGGTCGTGCGGATGCTGACGCGGCCGGTGTTCTCGACGAATACCGCGCGTGCAGATTCGGCGCCGCGGTCGTCGCACAGCACGAAAGAGGCGGCCTCGTTGATGGCGCCGAGGCCGTTGAAGAACACGTAGTCGTTACTGGCATCGGACTCGAGCGTCATGGTCGACGGGGTGAGACCGCTGACGTAGTCGAGGATGCAGTCGTCGGAGGCGTCGTCACCGGCCGTTGCGCCGCACGGGTCATCGGAGGCGTTACCGCCGCCGTTGTCGTTGACCTGGTTGTTGGGCGTACCGATGGTAGTGCCGTCGCCGCGGTCGATGAACGAGATCCAGCCGACGTTCCAATCGACGTCGGCGGTGCAACTCGTCCCGGTCGTCGACGGGCAGACGACGACCCGCGTGTTAGATTTCACCGCCTCGCTGCGCGCGAGTTGCAGCGAGGACGAGAACAGGTTGACTTGCGAGGTGACCCGGTTGTTGGCGACCATGGTCTGGAAATTCGGCAACCCGATGGTGACCAGCAGCGCCATCACGGCGACCACGGTCATGAGTTCGATGATGGTGAAGCCGCGGTGCGCGTTCATGGCTGAAGTTGCTCGTTCATGGCCGGAAATTATGGCGCTGGGCGGCGGCGACGGAAGTCGATGGCCGATGAACGGCGTGAACGGGGCGCTGAGCGGTCGTGACGGCGGCGGAAATGTGAACGGCTTGGCGGGTGCGCCGGAGCCCCCGGGTGGCGCGGGCATGCCGGCCTGTCAGTAAATGTGAACTATTCGCGTTTACCCTGGACACCGACGCGTGCGCGGTTATACTTTGGCCGCCATGAGCGAACTCGCTACATATCCCCCCGTCAGCCGCGACGAGATTCCCGGTTTGCTGCACGGCCACGGCATCACGCCGACTCAGCAACGTGTTGAAATCGCTGCGATCCTGCTCGAATGCCGGCAACACCTCTCGGCCGACCAGGTCATCGCCCGCCTGGGCGAGGCCGACGCCTCGGTCTCGAAGGCGACCGTCTACAACACCCTCGGCCTGTTCGCCCGGCGCGGCCTGGTCCGCGAGGTGATGGTCGACGCCACCCGCGTGTTCTACGACTCGAACACGGCACCTCATCACCACTTCTTCGATGTCGACGACGGCGAGCTGACCGACTTCCCGTCGGATGCCGTCAAGATCGAAGGACTGCCGGCCCTGCCGCCCGGCACCGTTGCCGACAGCGTCGAAGTCGTCATCCGCGTACGCAAACCGAATCGCTGAGCGGCCTGCGCAAGTCCCCGCGCTTGGGCTATCATTGCGCCCCTCGCCAGTCCCGCCGGAGTAGCTCAGTCGGTAGAGCAACTGATTCGTAATCAGTAGGTCGGAGGTTCGATTCCTCTCTCCGGCACCAGTTTGGCCGGGTGCGCCCGCCGGCAGCCCGTCCGCTCCCACGCAGTATTCTCATTGACGACGAGCCATCAGGACGGCATCGGGTTCGTCTGGTCACCGCTCTGACCGCGGCCGCGTCACCCGTTATGCTCGCCGTTCACATCAACAGGTCCGGCGGAGGAGGGTGTCATGCCAGGTGAGGGCCAATCGTCCGCGGCGGCCGAGGCCGCCGCCCTGCCACTCGAGCGCATCGACGTCAGCGATCCGCGCCTGTACGAACGCGACGTCGCCGGCCACTACTTCGCGCGCCTGCGCCGCGAAGCGCCGGTGCACTACTGTGCGGACGGCCGCTACGGACCGTTCTGGTCGATCACGAGATACGCCGACATCGTGCGCGTGAACGCGGCCGACGATCTCTTCTCCTGCGACTACCGCCAGGGCGGCCACGTGCTCGGCTATGAGCGCCTGTTCCGCGAGCACGGCGTCGACGCGCGCATGTTCCAGTCGACCGACGCACCGGTGCACACGGCGCAGCGCAAGGCGATCGCGCCGATCGTGGCGCGCGCCAGCGTGCGCGAGATGGAAGATGCGATCCGCGCTCGCGCCGTGGCCATCCTCGACGGCCTACCGGTCGGCGAGACCTTCGACTGGGTCGAGCGGGTCGCGGTCGAGCTGACCACCCAGGTCCTCGCCACCCTGTTCGATTTTCCCTGGGAAGAACGCCGCCTGCTGACCCGCTGGTCGGATGTCGCCGTAACCGAGCCCGGCTTCGGCATCGTGGCGACCTGGGCGGAGCGTCGCGAAGCGCTCGAAGCCTGCTTCGCCAGGTTCGCCGAGCTGTGGCAGGAGCGGTTGGGTGTGCCGGCGGGTGCGGACCTGTTGTCCCTGATGGTGCACTCGCCGGCCACGCGCGACCTGTCGCCGGCGGAGTTCCTCGGCAACCTCATCAATCTCATCGTCGGCGGCAACGACACCACGCGCAATTCGCTCACCGGCGGGGTGGTGGCACTCAATCGCTACCCGGCGCAGTACGCGCGGCTGCGCGCCGAGCCGGCGCTGGTCGAACGCATGGTGCCGGAGATCATCCGCTGGCAGACGCCCATCTCGCACATGGCGCGCACTGCGCGCGCCGACTACGAAGTGGGTGGTAAGACCATCCGCGCCGGCGACCGTGTGGCGCTGTGGTATCTCTCGGGCAATCGCGACGAGGAGGCCTTCGAGCAGGCCGAGGCGTTCGACATCGAGCGTCCCAACCCGCGCCGCCACTGTGCATTCGGTTTCGGCGCCCATCATTGCGTGGGCTATCGGCTGGCCGAGTTGCAGTTGCGCGTGACCTGGGAAGAGATCCTGCGGCGATTCCATACGGTGGAAGTGGTCGGCGCGCCGCGACGGGTGTGCTCGAACATCATCCACGGTTACGCGTCGCTGCCGGTGCGGGTGATTCCCTGGTAACGCCACGTCAGGCACGCCTTCGGGGCCAGGCCACGGCGTGAACGTCGAACCGTGGTCGGTCCCGGGTAGTTCCTCGACTGCTACGGCTGTTCCCGAAAGCGCGGCTCGCGCCGCCTGTACACGGCGGCGCCGCTGGTTTCAGGCGCTTGCACGCCGGGGGGATGCGCCGCCGCGCGTGGCTACCGCGCCGCGTCGCCGCCACAGGCCCAGACCGCCTACGGCGACCAGTTCCAGCCACAAGACGCCCGGCACGGGCACCGCCGTCGATTGGATCAACAGGGCGGGCGAGAACAGGCCGGTGGAATTGTCGGCGCCGCTGAACGGGCTGCCGAGCGGGTTGCCGGGATCGTTGATATCGGCATCGTAGTTCGGATCGCTGTTCAACGTCGTCTGTTCCTTCGGGTTGAACAGGTAGTTGAAGTTGAGCCAGGTGCTGAACGGCGTGTCGGCGCCGTGGATGACGGTCGAGACCAGCGTGACCTGCGTCGCGCCGCCAGTTACGGCATCGGCGACGAACTGATCCAGGTTCGCGCTCTGAAAGATCAGAGCCTGACCGACGGGCAGCCAGTTCTGGGTGCCGATCGCGGGAAAGAGCACGGTGCCGAGGAATGTCAGGTCACTGTTGAAGTCCTTGGTACCGACGTCACCGTCGAACGTGATGCCCGGCGCGTTCAGGTAATTGATCGTGTCCTCGCTCCAGTCCAGGGCCGGGTTCAGCCCGTACACCGCGAGCCCGGTACGCACCGCCGGGTTCGGCGTAATCGAATCCTGGATGCGCGTTCCGTTGAGATTGTTGTTGCGATAGGTCATGCGGAACGCGGTCACGAACTGATCCGGAATGAGCGTGCCGCTGAGGTCGAACTTCGTGTAGATCGCGCTGTTGCGGTCACTGCCGTCGTTGGCGTCGCCGAGCGGGAAACCGTTGCGCACACGGCTGGCGATCTCGGTGCTCACGCCGCGATTCTGCGTGGGATTGGATTCGCGCACCTCGGCATCCGCTCCGTTGCCGAAGTTCGTGGGAACCCAGGCCGCGTCGGCCGCGGGTACGGCCAGGAGGGCGACGAGGGCGGTGACAATGTTACGTGCGGCGTTCATCCTTGCCTCCTTGACCGGCGTGTGTCCGAAATCGGCGAAGGCACCTCATCGGGGCATCGCCTGGGAGTGGATGGTAATCGAGTGGCGACGCAAAGCGAATCGGCGGCGCTCGCCAGCCGGAGCCGCATCCGCGCCGCCCCTGCGCACCCTGCATGCAGGGGCGGACTGCGAGTGCGGTTGACGCGGTTAACAAGACCGGCGGGCGCGGCTACGATACGTCCTTTTTTTCCCCGGGCAGGTTCATGACTAGCGACAAGGGAACGAGGCGGCCGCGCGGAGCGGTCCGGGTCGTGGGCATCGCCGGTGGCGGCCAGCTCGCCCAGATGATGCTGCCGGCGGCGGCCGAGCTCGGCCTCGCGGTCGTCGTGCTCGACCCGGATCCGCAGTGCTCCGCGGCCGGCGAAGCACAGGGCGTGGTGGTCGGCGAGTTCCAGTCGGCCGCGGCCTTGCGCGAACTGGCCGGGCGCTGCGACGTGCTGACGTTCGAGATCGAGCGCATCAACGCCGCGGCGCTGGCCGAGCTCGAGGCCGAGGGGCACGTCGTGCGCCCGTCGGCGGCGACGCTCGCCACCATCCAGGACAAGCTCGAGCAGAAGCGTTTCCTCGCCCGCCACGACATCCCGACCAGCGCCTTCGCCGCCTGGGAGTCGGGCACGCCGCTGCCGCGTGCGCTGCCCTGCGTGTGGAAAGCGCGGCGTGACGGCTACGACGGCCGGGGTGTCGCCATCCTGCGCGACCAGGCCGATGTCGCCGCGCTGCCGCAGGCGCCGGCCTTGATCGAGGCGCTGGTCGACATCGATTACGAACTCGCCGTGCTGGTAGCGCGCGGACACGATGGCACGCTGCTGCACTACCCGGTGGTCGAAATCGTGATGGACGACGCGGCCCATGTCATGGATACCGTGGTGGCGCCGGCCGTGGCGCCCGCGGCGGTCATGGCGCGGGTGCGCGAGCTGGCGACCCGGGTCGCCGAGGCCTTCGACTACGTCGGCATCCTGGCGCTCGAGTTCTTCGTCGGCCGCGACGGCGCGGTGCTCGTCAACGAGGTCTCGCCGCGGCCGCACAACTCCGGGCACTACACCATCGAGGCCTGCGCCACCTCGCAGTTCGAACAGCACCTGCGTGCCGTCGCCGGCCTGCCGCTCGGCAGCACGGCGTTGCGCGGCGCGGCCGTGACCTTCAACGTGCTCGGCGCCCCCGGCGCACGGGGACGGCCGTGTTACCTCGGTTTCGATCGCGACGACGCCGACGTCTTCGTTCATTGCTACGATAAGCCCGAAGTCCGGCCAGGCCGCAAGATGGCGCACGTCACCGTGCTGGCCGGCGACCGCGACGCCGCGCTCGCCCGCGCCGCCGCCATCAAGCCCGGCATCCGGGTGGAGGGAAGCAATGTCTGAGAACACCCGGCGCCCGCTGGTTTCGATCGTCATGGGCAGTGCCTCGGATCTGCGCGTGATGCAGGCCGCGGCGGACACCCTGCGCGCGTTCGAAGTGCCACACGAACTCGACATCGTCTCGGCCCACCGCACCCCGGACAAGCTGCACGCCTATGCCGGCGGGCTGATCGAGCGCGGCATCGAGGTGGTCATCGCCGGCGCCGGCGGCGCCGCCCACCTGCCGGGCATGATCGCCGCCAAGACGGTGATCCCCGTGATCGGCGTGCCGGTGGCGGCGACCAAGCTCGATGGCATGGATGCGCTGCTGTCCATCGTGCAGATGCCGGCCGGGGTGCCGGTGGCGACGGTCGCCATCGACAACGCCGAGAACGCGGCCCTGCTCGCCACCCAGATCGTCGCCACCCACCTGCCGGCAGTGCGCGCGCGGCTGCTCGAGCACAAGCGCACCCTGGCCGACCGCGTGCTGACGACGGCGGCCGAAACCGCCACGGTCTACTTCCCCGACCAGGATCGCTAGTCGGCACGCCTCGTCCGGGTGGGCGTGCAGATCGACGGCCACAGCCAGAGGCGGGTGCGCCGTGCGGGCCAGCAGGCCGGTTGAAAACGTGGCAGGGAAGGCCAGATGCAAGGCGCGCGAGCCGCGCAGCGGGGTTTGCTGGTGTCGATGAGGCGCGCAGGTGACACGACAGCGGGAGCGAAATTGAACGGCCGTCAGGCCGGCCCCGCAGGGCGAAGGGCAGGATGCCCGGAGTAGCCGGTAACGCGGCAGATGGCCTGCGCAGTGCTTTTTCACCAGCCTGTTAGGGTCGCGCAGCCGCGCCTGCGTCCGGGCGACGCCATTCCGCGGCGGCGCCGCGCGCGATGATCGTCCTGCAGGCACTGCTCGGACTCCTCGCACTGCACCTGGCGTCATGGTGGGCGAGCGAGGACCGGGCGCGGATTCCCTGGCGCACCGTCGCCGTCGCGCTGGGCCTGCAGGTGGCACTGGCCGCGGCCCTGACGCGCTTGCCCGCGGCGACGACGTTGTTCGACCTGGTCGCCGCGGCGATGGGTGCCGTGCAGGCGGCGACCGAGTCGGCCATGCGTTTCCTGTTCGGCTACCTGGCGGGCGGACCTGCGCCGTTCAGCGTGGTCGATGCCGATGCCGGCTACGTGCTGGCGCTGCGCGCGCTGCCGGTGATCATCGTGATGAGCGCCGTGGCGCGGGTACTGACCCACTGGGGCGTGCTGCCGTGGCTGGTGCGGCGCCTGTCGGCACTGCTCGAACGCAGCCTCGGCATCGGCGGCGCGCTGGGCCTGTCGGCCGCCGCCAACGTCTTCGTCGGCATGACCGAGGCACCGCTGCTGGTGCGCCCCTACCTTGCGGCGATGAGCCGCGGCGAGTTGTTCGCCCTGATGGGCTGCGGCATGGCGACCATCGCCGGCACCGTGTTCGTGCTGTTTTCCAACATCCTCGCCCCGGTCGTTCCCGGTGCCGCCGGGCACCTGCTGACGGCCTCGCTGATGAGCCTGCCGGCGGCCATCGGCATCTGCGTCATGCTGGTGCCGCCGGCGACCGCGACCGGGGCGGCGGCGGTCGCGGAGCGCGACGATCACGGCAGCTTCGATGCCCTGGCGGCCGGTGCGGGACAGGGGCTCAAGCTCTACTTCAACATTCTGGCCATGCTGCTGGTGCTCCTGGCCAGCGTGCACCTGGTCAACCTGGTGCTGGGCCAGGTCACGGTGGGTGGCACGGCGTTGAGCCTGCAGCGCCTGTTCGGCTGGATGTTCGCACCGGTGTGCTGGCTGATGGGCGTGCCGTGGGCCGAGGCGCCGGCCGCCGGCGCCCTGCTCGGCACCAAGACCATCCTCAACGAGCTGCTGGCCTATCTCGATCTCGCCCGCGCCCCGCACGGGATGTTCGGCGCGCGTACCCGCCTCATCCTCACGTACGCCCTGTGCGGCTTCGCCAATCTCGGCAGCCTCGGCATGCTGACGGCGGCGCTCGGCGTACTGGCGCCGGCGCGGCGCGCCGAGATCACGGCGCTCGGCCTGCGCGCGATCGTCGCCGGTACCCTTGCCACCCTCAGTACCGGCGCGGTGGTCGGCCTGGTTGCGCCGTGAGCTGTCGCTCCATGCAAAGGTTTGTGCCAGGGGCGGCCACGGCGTTGAACCCGCGCCGTGCACGGCGGACAATCGTGGCCGGGGGGACCCGCCACCGTCCGCCCGCCGCCGGTTCAGATTGACTGCCCAATGAATATCGAAACGCTCAAAGTCCCCGTCGCCGACCTCGGCAAGGGCATGCTGGTGGTCAAGCTCGATCGGCCGTGGCTGGAGACGCCGTTCAAGCTGCAGGGTTTCCGCATCGAGAACCAGCGCGAGTTGGACATGCTCGCCAAGTACTGCAAGTACGTCTATGTCGATGTCGACCGCGGCGTCGCGCCCTCGTCGGGACGGGGCGAGCGGGTCACGCTCAGCGAGGATGGCGAGATCGTGCAGCCGTCGGCCTTCATCGGCAGCGGTAGTGGCAGCGGGGACGGTGCCCGCCGCAAGGTGTCGGGCGAAGCCGCGCAGGTCTCGTTGCCGCCGCCGGCGGTGGAATATGCCATCGAGACGACGTTCGCGGAGGAATTGCCGCGGGCGCGTGCCGCCGTCACGGCGACCAAGCAGGCGCTGCGCGACTTCATGCAGAACCTCGATCAGGACATGCGCAACTGGTTCGGTGCGGTGCGCGAGGCCGCGCACGCGCTCGAGGCGAGCGTGCTGCGCAACCCGGATCCGGCCATGCTGCTGCGCGCATTGCGCAGCGACGAGCCGTTCTCCTTCCGCCATGCCGTGCACAGCGCGGTGCTGGGCGTCGCCCTGGCGCGCGAGCTCGGCTTCCGCAAGCAGGCCATCCACGAGCTGACCATGGGCGTGCTGTTGCAGGACATCGGCAAGATACGCCTGCCGCGCGAACTGCTGCGCGCGACCCGTCGCCTGGACGAGCGCGAAGCTGAGATCATGCGCCTCCACGTCAAGTTCAGCGTACAGATGGCCGAGGCCCTCGACAGCCTCACGCCGGGCACGCTCGCGGTCATCGCCAGCCATCACGAGCGTTTCAACGGCTCCGGCTACCCGAGCGGCCTGCGCGGTGGCCAGATCCCGTTGGCGGCCCGGATCGCCGGCCTGGTCGACAGTTTCGACGCACTCACCAGCGAACGCACCTATTCGGACCCCATCCCGATCTACGAAGCCGTCCAGGAACTCTACGCGGCGACCGTCGACGTCTTCCAGCGCGATCTCGTCGAACGCCTCATCCAGGTGCTCGGCACGCACCCGATCGGCAGCCTGGTCGAACTCAGCGACGGCTGCGTCGCGGTGGTCGTCGCGCTCAACCGCCATCGTCGCCTGCTGCCCTGCGTGATCCGACTGACCGACACCGCCAAACGGCCGGTCGCCCCCGGCGGGGTGGACGACCTCTCGGCGGCCGACCGGGCGGTGGTGACGGTGCGCGAGATCATCGACCCGGGCACCCATGGCGTGGTCCAGCCGCGCCTCGAGGACCTGTTCGGGTGAACGCCGCCGGCCGCGCCGGGTATTTGGCGCGCGGCCGCGCAAGCCAGTAGACTGGGCGGCCCATGGCGAAGCAGACCTTCATCATCGGCCGCGCGGGGGAGCTCAAGCTCTACGACGACACCGTGTCGCGCCGCCACGCCGCCCTCGAAATCGAGGACGGCGCGATGTTCCTGCGCGACCTCGACTCCCGTAACGGCACCTACGAGATCCGTGACAAGGTCCTCGTGCCGTTCGCCGGTGGTGCCATCGAGCGCGACCAGGTCTTCGCCTTCGGCGAGTGCGTACGCAGCGTCACCCAGCTGCTCGACATGGTGGCGGAGCACGGCGGCGACCTCGGCGGGCTGGACGCGCCGCCCGTGGCCGACCCGGCGGCGTTCGACGTCACGGTCGTCGGTCTCGAGGTCGCACCGCGGCCACGCCTGTCGGCCGGCGACATCATCGCGCTGCTCGACCACGTGGACGCCGCGGTCAGTGCCGGTGAAACCCTCGAGGATGCCTGCCGCGAGGTCGGTATCAACGTGCAGCGCTACGAGCGCTGGTGCCGGGAACACGGCGCCTCGCCGGGCGATCGCGGACGCAACGACGACGACGTGCGGCGCGAGAACGAGCGCCTGCGCAAGCTGGTCGCCGACCTGTCACTGGAACGCGAGGCGCTGAAGGAAGCGCTCGCCAAGGCGGCGGCGAAGGATGCCCGTGCCGCCGCCGCGCCGCCGATCTCGCTGGTGCGCGACGGCCAGTCCTGAATCCCGCGTCCCGGGCCGAAGCGGCGCGGCGTCAGGCCGGGCGTTCACCCAGCGCGGTCTTGCGTCGTGCGCTGCCGTCGCTGGCATGCGGTGTGCGCAACACGCTGTCGTTCGCTTTCTCCATCTCGCGCGCCTCGTCGGCCAGGCGCGCGGCTGCGCGCATCATCTCGTGCCCGGCGGCAACCATCGGGATGTAGCGTTCGGCATCCTGTTCGACGAAGCAGCCCTGGGTGGTGACGGCGGCGACGTTCTCGGCGATGACCAGCGCGGCATGGGCCTTGGCGGCGGCGTAGGGGTTGGCGAAACCGCCGGCGGCAACTGCCGTGCCGGGCTTGATGGTCGTGCGTGGCAGCGCGGGCGCGGCGCCGCTCTTGATCTCGGCGATGACCCGATCGAGCTCGTTCTGCACCGCGCGCAGCACGCCGGTGGCGGCGAGCACCTTGATGACGTCGGCGTTGAACAGGGCCATCTCGCTGGGGTCGAGGAACTCGCGGCGCGCGCCGATCATGGGATCGGCCGGCAAGATGAAGAAGCCCAGGCCATCGGGCACGTTCATGACCTGCTTGCCTTCGTCGTTCTTCTTGAAGAAGGCCTTGCGCGAGGGCGCGTCGCCGAGCGCGATGGTCACGACGCCGGCTTCGAGCAGCGCCTTGCGCGCCTGGCTCGGGCCGGGCAGGGCGGCGTTGGGGCTGACCAGCAGGACGAGGTCGGCGCCGTAGGCGACGCAGTCCGCCGTTGCGCCGGCACAGGATTCGGGGTCGAGCTTGGCACCGCTGGTGAAGGCGCGCGTTTCGAGGTCATCGCGGTCGGCGCGCTCGTCGAGCAACAGGTCGAGCAGGGGTGCGGCACCGATGCAGCCGAGCTTGAGTACCGCCAGTTTGAAGACCTTGTCCGCCATTCCTCTCTCTCCGTTTGCAAGTGCCTTGGGGGCGCCGACTGTAGCACAGGCCGCTCGGCACCCGGGGCGCGTCGGCGGCCGGCGTGCACGCAAAAAAAAAGGCCGGCATGAAGCCGGCCTCGTGGCGCCTGGCGGGACCGGGATCAGCCGGCCTTCTTGGCGTAGGCGCTGCACCAGCCGCCGGCCGCAACCTGCTGACCGGGGAAGATGCCGCAGCCGCCCCACTCGTCGCCGCCCTGGTAGAGCTGGCAATTGGCGCAGTGGCTGCCGGCGACGAAATTGGCGTACTTGCCGGTGTCGACGGTGGTGGCGTCGTGGGTGTAACCGAGCGCCTTGGCCTGGGCCGATTCCGGATCGACGTGCGGCATGTCGGCGGCTTGGACGAGCAGCGCCGGGGTGGTCAGGGCAACGGCGGTGAGGCCGGCGCAGGTGCGGGCGAATTCGCGACGGTTCAGCTTCTTCATGGTGACGACCTCCTTGCGGGTGTCAGGAATAACGTGGTCGCGTATTGTGGATCACCGCATGTTGCAGTGCACGCAGAATTGTCGCTAGTGAGAATGCTAATCGGATGCAAACACACTAAGCCTTGCGGACGATCGACGGCTCGACCTTCACCCGACGGCGCCGGCGATGCGCGCGCCTGACCTGGTCCGCCTGCGCGGTCCACTCGTGCGCAGCCTGGTGGCCGTCGTCGTCGGCGCCGCGCACGCCGCCTGCACCCTGCCGAGCCGCCCGCCGGTGCCCGACGCCGCGGTGGCGAGCCCGCACGCAGCCCTGCTGGACGGTGACGACGGAAAGCCCTACGTCGGGCTCGGCCTGGTCGACGACGACCACGGCCTGCGCATCGCGCGGCTGTTCGCCGGGCCCGCCGCCGCGGCCGGTTTCGCCATCAGCGACTACCTGCTCGATGCCGAAGGGGCGCCGCTCGGCGTGGCCGACTTCGTCGCGCGCGTGGCCGCGGCCGCACCGGGCGACGTCTTTCGGATCGTGCGCGAACGCGATGGCGAGCAGCTCGCGCGCGAACTCGTAATCGATCATCGCGGCGCCTGGATCGGCCCCGGGCAGCAGCCGCGCGCACGCCGGACGGATCCGGCGTTGGCGATGCCGGCGAGCCCGTCGTGGTTCGCGTCACGGACCACGCGACCGGCGGCGGTGCCGGCCATAGCCGCGCTCAGCGGCGACCTCGAGGCCATGCTGGCCGGCGTGGCCGCGGTCGCGACGGGCTACAACCGCTCGCCGTGGGCCGATCGTGCGCTCGCCGACGGCGCCGTGCTGGCGGCCTGGCCGGGCGCGGTGCAGCAGACGCTCACGCGCGGCGCAGCGAGCGCGACGCCCTGGTACACACGCTTGTGCAACTGGCGCGCGCAGGCCTGCAGCACGCCGGCGGCACCGGCGCTCGAAGATCTCGCCGGTATGGCGCAGGCCCTAGCCGCACTCGCCGCGGCGGTCGAGGCCGTCTTCACGCCGTATCCCGGTGGCCGCGGTGCCCTGCTCGAAGACGGCCAGGCCTGGCTCGCCCACACCGTCGCGGTGCCGCCCGGGCTGCCGACGCGCGACGACCTGCGCGTGATGCGGGCGAGCATGGTGCTCGACACCGCGCGCCTGCTCGAGCTGTTCGGGGCCCTCGAGCAACTGGCGGCGGTAGCGCCGGCGCTGGCGGTGGCGAGCCGCGCCCCCGGCGTGGCACGGCCGGCCGGCGTCGACGGCGAACTGCTGGCCGTGGTCGCGACCGCCTTCGGCGCGGTCGTCGTCGGTGGACCCGGGCCCAATCGATACGCCATGGACGGCCTGCTGGCGGTCATCGATCGCGGCGGCGACGACCGCTACACCTGGCAGGGCGCAGCGCGCCCGCTGCAACTGGTGCTCGACCTCGCCGGCGACGACCGTTACGTCGCCGCGGCCGGCGGGCCGGGCGCCGGCCTGCTCGGCATCGCCGTGCTGCGCGATCTCGGTGGTGACGACGACTACCGCAGCGGCCTGGCCGGTTGCGGCAGCGCCCTGTTCGGTTTCGCCCTGCTCGACGACCGTGGCGGGCGCGATCGCTACGCCTGCGGCGGCTGGTCGCAAGGCGCGGCCATCTACGGCGGCGCCGTGCTGGTCGACGGCGGCGATGCGCCGGACCGCTACACCGCCCCGGCCTTCGCCCAGGGCATCGGCGGGCCGGGCGGTATCGGCGTGCTGCACGATGGGGGCGGCGACGACGTCTACCGCGCCGACGGTGCACTGCCCTCGGTCTACGGTACGCCGGGGGTGTACTTCGCCATGAGCCAGGGTGTCGGTTACGGCCCGCGCCCCTACGAGCACGGTGGTCTGGGCCTGCTCCTCGACGACGGCGGCGACGATCGCTACTTCGCCGGCGAGTTCGCCCAGGGCGGCGGTTATTACGGCGGCCTCGGCCTGCTCGACGATGCCGCCGGCGACGATCGCTATGCCGGCCATCGCTACGCCCAGGGTTTTGCCGTTCACCAGGCGGCCGGCGTCCTGCGCGATCGCCGCGGCCACGATCTCTACTGGGCGACGACGGCTGCCGCCCAGGGCGCGGCCTGGGACCAGGCGCGCGGCCTGTTGATCGAGGCGGACGGGGACGACCAGTACCGTGCCGGGCATCTCAGCCAGGGCGCCGCCGCGCAGCAAGCCACGGCCCTGCTCTACGATGCCGCCGGCGCCGACGTCTACCAGGCCCTCGCCCCGGCCCAGGGCGGCGCGGGCCCCAACGAGTACCATTTCGACGCCGCGGCGCCGGTGTGCAGTCTCGGCCTGCTCGAGGACCGTGCGGGCCGGGATCGCTACTCGAGTGGCCTCGGCGACGACGGCGCGCGCCTGGCCGACGCTGCCGGCAGCGGCGTCGCGGCGGGGCAGGTCGGCCTCGCCGTCGATGGCGTACCGGCGGCGGGTGCCCTGCATGCCCTGCCGGTCGCGTCCTGCGGGCCGGCTCGTTAGCAGGCTGGTGAAAAACTACTGCGGAGGCCACCTGCTGCGTTACGCGCTCGCCTCCGCGCCTCATTTACACCAGTAAACGCCGGTGCTCGGCTCGCGCCTGCCTTACATCTGGCCTTCCTCGCTACGTTTTTAACCGGCCTGCTAGTGGGGCGGCGCATCCCGAGCGCGACGCGCCGCGGTGTTGGCGCGGATGCGGCCCGCGATGTGCACCGTGCGGGTTACGCCACGCGGTGCCCGGCACGCCGGTGCCGGGCCGGCGCTCGCGGCGCGCTATCATGCCGGCACGCCGCGCCGGGGCATTCGTCCCAGGGGTGCGGCAGGGAGGCCCCTCACATGTCCACCAGTCTGCTCCGCACCTTCCAGGTCTGCGCGGCCCTGTTCGTGCTCGCCGTGGTCGGTATCGCCATCCTCGTCGTCACCGATCTGCTCGCCTTCGATGCCGCCCTGCGCATCGCGCGCAACGTCGGCGCGGTGCTCGCCATCGTCGTCGTCGGTGCCGCCGTGCTGGCCGGGCTGTTCGGCCTCGGCCGCGCGCGCGGCGACGATTCCACCGGGTCGCCGCGATGAGCGCACCGGCCAGCGCGGCGCTCGCCGCCGGCGTCCTCGCGCGCTACGGCGACGAGCTCTACCACTGCGCGTCGTGCAACTACTGCGTCGACCAGGTCTGGCCGGAACGTGGTATCGCGCGCGTCTGCGCCACGTTCGAGCACCATGCGCCGTCACCGGCGTACTCGGGGCGCGGCTACATCGAGATCGCGCGTGCGCTCGCCGAGGGCATGGAACTCGATCTGGACACCGTCGCGGTGCGCGTCAACACCTGCACCGATTGCGGCAACTGCGAAGTCACCTGCCCGATCGGCCTGCACCCGGCGGCGATCAACCGTGGTCTGCGTACAGCGCTGTACGAGGCCGGTGCGGCGCCGGCCGCCATCGCGACGGCGGTCGAGACCATCACGACACGGGGCAACGTCCGCGCAGCGCCCGCCGTGATTGCCGAACGCGCGACCGGTACCGGCCCGCGTATGCGCCTCTACGTCGGCTGCCATGCCGACGAGGACGGCACCGCGCTGCTCGGCTGGCTTGCCGCCGGCGGGGTCGAGGTGAGCCTGGTGCGCGATGCACGGGCGTGCTGTGGCGCGGCCCTGGCCGAACTCGGCGCGGGGCGTAGCGCCACGGCCTGGCGTGATGACGCCCGCGCGGCGGTCGATGCCGGCACCGTGGTGCTGGGCTACGAGTGCCTGCGCCACCTGCAGGACGGTGACGCGGCGGGCCCGCAGGGCCTGCTCGGCTGGCTGGTGGCGGCGCTCGACGGCGGTGAACTCACCCTTGCCCTGCGCCGCGGCGTGGTGCCCTCGCCGCTGCACCTGCTCGAAAGCTGCCAGCTCAAGCCGCGGCCGGGGCGGGCCGCACCGGCCGAGGAAGCCTGCGCGAGGAACCTGCTCGAACGACTCGGCGTGCCGCTCGCCAACACCGGCTTCCCCAATCGCTTCCGGCTGTGCTGTGGCGCCGGCGGCGGCATGCCGGCGGTGCAGCCGGAGGCCGCCGCCCGCATGGCGGCGGCACGCGCCGACGCAGCCGGTGCGGTCGCGGCGGTGACCCTGGATCCGCGTTGCGCGCGCCATTTCGCCGACGCCGGCCGTGCCGTTGGCAGCTTCGCCGCCTGGCTGGTGGAACATTGCGAACTGACCGCGACGACGGGAGAAAGGGCATGAGTGCGTCCATCGATCGACTCGGCGACGGCCTCGCGGTGAGCACCGTGTTCACCGACCCGGTCGACATGCTGGCGTATCGCCGCGACTGCTCGGTGGTGCGTCCCGGCGACCCCGACCTGGTGGCGCGGGTGCGCGACGTCGCCGAGGTCCAGGCGGCCGTCGCCCGCGCCGCGCGCGAACGCCAGCCGGTCTACGTGCGCGGCGGCGGCACCATGTATGCCGGCGGCATCAACCCCCACGCCGGCGGCGTGGTCGTCGATACCGGCGGCATGGACCGCGTGCTCGAACTCGACCTGGCGCGCGGCGTCGTGGTCGTCGAGCCCGGCATCCGCTTCGCCGCCCTCATCGAGTTCCTGCGGCCGCACGGCCAGACCATCGGCATCGTGCCGCTGACCGGGCCCGCCGCCACGGTCGGGGGGGCGGTCTCGGCGCATGCGCTCGGCTCCGGCTCACCGCGCCAGCAGGGCATGGGGGATTGCGTCGCGGGCCTGGAAGTCGTCCTGCCCGACGGCACCTTGCTGCGCACCGGCAGTGCCGCCGCCGACGGCGCCGGCTTCTTCCAGCGCTACTGCATCGGCCCCGACCTGACCGGCCTGTTCATCGGCGCCGACGCCACGTTCGGCGTCGTCACCGCCATCGCGTTGTGGCTCTACCCGGTGCCGTCCAGCCGCGACACCGTGAGCATCGGTTTCGCCGGCGTGGCCGAGGCCGGGCGCTTCCTCGCCGCCGTGCAGGGCGCGGAACTGACCCGCAACACCTGGTACGCGGCGGGCTACGAGGGCAGCGCGGTGCGAGCGCGCGTCGCCGCGGCCGATGCCGCCGCCGACCTCGACGCCCTGCCGGGGTTCTGCACCGGCTTCGACCTCGGCGGCGATGCCGCCGCCGTCGCCGGCGACCGTGCGCGGCTGCTCGAGCTCGCCGCGCATCACGGTGGCCGCGAGTGCCGGGCGTTCGACGCGGCCTATTTCCGCCGCCTGCGCTACGACGAGACCTACTGGTATTCCTACGCCGGTTACTTCACCCGCTCGCGCTGCGCCATCCTCATGAGCTCGCTGCCCTGCGATCGGCTGGAAGCCTTCGTTGCTACCGTCGATGGCCTGCGCGGACGCTGGCCGGACTATCCCTGGGGCGCGGCCGTGGTGCTGTGCCGGCGCGGCCTGCACGGCGGCGTGCTCGCCTTCTACGACGAGCGCACGGCCTGGGACGCGGTGACGCCGGCCATCGACGATGCCGCCGACGCGCTGGTCGCCGCCGGCTGCGTGCCCTACAAGAGCGCCAAGCAATGGGCGCCGCAGGTGCGTGGTTTCGGCGCCTACAGCGCGACGCTGGGCAAACTCAAAAGCGCTCTCGACCCCGACGGCCTGTTCGCGCCCGGCAACCTCGGCTTATGACGGCCGGCGCGCAACGCCGCAGATGGCCTCCGCAGTAGTGTGCGCTGACCGGGGGGCGGGCTGCTGAAAAACGTAGCGAGGAAGGCCAGCTGCAAGGCGCGGGCGAGGCGAGCACCGGAGTTTACTGGTGTAAATGAGGAGCGCAGGCGAGCGCGCAACGCCGCAGATGGCCTCCGCAGTAGTTTTTCAGCAGTCCGCCATGTAATCGGAGAGCCGCTCGCGTAACAGCCGCTTGTTGAACTTGCCGACCCCGGTCTTGGGGATCTCCTCGACCCACAGGAAGCGATCGGGCAACCACCAGCGCGCGAAGCCGGCTTCGGTCAGCCAGGCGCCGAGCGTGGCGTCGTCGGGGCGTTCGTCGCCCGCCGCGCGGACGAAGGCGACCGGGCGTTCGAGCCACTTCTCGTGCGGCATGCCGATGACGGTGGCCTCGGTGATCGCGGGGTGCGCCATCAGCGCGTTCTCGAGGTCGACGGAGGAAATCCATTCGCCGCCGCTCTTGATGAGATCCTTGGCGCGGTCGACCAGGCGCATGACGCCGTCGCCGTCGACGGCGGCGATGTCGCCGCTCTTCCACCAGCCGTCGACGAAGCTCTCCGCGCTGCGCGGCTCGTCGAGGTAGGTCGTGGCGATCCAGGGCCCGCGCACGTAGACCTCGCCGACCGCCTCGTCGTCCCACGGGATCAGTTCGCCCGCGTCGTCCAGCACCTTGCGTTCGACGCAGGGCGCCGGGATGCCCTGGCGCGTGCGGATGCGGATCTTCTCGTCGTCGGGCAGGTCCTGCTGGTCACCGCGCAGGTAGGTGACGGTGGCGAGTGGCGCGCACTCGGTCGAGCCCCAGGCGGTGACGATGGGAATGCCGTGCTGTTCGAGGTAGTAGTGCATGACCGCCGCCGGCGTCGCCTGGCCACCCAGCATCAGCCCGCGCAGGCTGCGGATGTCGTGCGCTTCCTGGCGCAGCAGGTTCATCATGTCGATGCCGACGGTGACCGCGCCGTGGGCGAAGCTCACGCGCTCGCTCTCGATGAGGGCGATGTTGTCCGCGGCGTGGGGGCGTTCGCCGGGGAAGACGAACTTGGCGCCCACCCACACGCCGGCGAACGGCACGCCCCAGGAGTTGACGTGGAACATCGGCGCGATCGGCATCAGCACGTCGCGTTCGGAGAGCGCCATGCAGTCGACATGCGAGAGCATCATCGAGTGCAGCACCAGGGCACGGTGGCTGTAGACCACGCCCTTGGGATTGCCGGTGGTGGCTGAGGTGAAGCAGATCGAGGCCGGCGCGTCCTCGTCGACATCGGGATAGGCGTAGTCCGGATCGCCGCGCGCGATGAGGTCCTCGTAGGCGACGAGGCCGGGCAGGCTGGACGCGGGAACCTGCGCGGCGAGGATCACGAAGCGCTCGACGGTCGTCAGCAGCGGCGCCAGGGTCTCGACCGTGGCGAGCAGGTCGGGCGAGAAGAACACCACCTTGTCGGCGGCATGGTTCATCGTGTAGGCGATGTGCTCTTCGGACAGGCGCAGGTTGGCGGTGTGCAGCACGGCGCCCGAGCAGGGCACGCCGAAATAGAGTTCGAGGTGGTGATGGGTGTTCCAGGCCAGGGTCGCGACCTTGTCGCCGGGCGCGACACCGAGGCTCGCGAGCGCGCTGGCCAGGCGCCGGGTGCGTGCGCAGAACTCGGCATAGGTGTAGCGGAACAGGCTGCCATCGGCCTGGCGCGAGACGATCTCCTTGCGCGGGAAATACTGCTCGGGGCGTTCGACGACGCGCTTGAGGTTGAGGTTGTAGCTGGCCATGGTCGCTCCTCGGGATGGTCGGCAGGGCCCGGGCGCGGGCCGGGCGCAACCATACAAGGGGCGTTGCGTTTAGTCACGGCGGCAGCGCGTCGCGCGGGGTGCCGCGGCGCCTGCCGGGCGCGTGCGCGGTGACCGTCAGTAGCGGCGAAGTAGCCGGGCGGGGCACCGTCGGCGCCGCGCGACTGGCCGTGGGTGCCAGCGCGCGCCCGTGGGCTGCACGGCGGGCCGCAGGCCCGGCGCACAGCGGTTCACACGGCGACCTTGGCGGCCGCGACCTGCAGGCGACTGCTGACCGCGCGCAGCGCGGCGTTGGCCTCTTCGCTGGCCGTGGCGACGTGGTTGAGGTGCTCGGCCGCATGCATGATGCGCTGCACGTTGGCGTTGACCTCGTTGCACACCGCGCTCTGCTCCTCGGCCGCGGTGGCGACCTGGGCGTTCATGGCGTCCAGCGTGCCGAGGCCGCCGGCGATGGTTTCGAGCGCGTCGCTGGCGGCGACGGCCTGGCCGATGCCCTCGCCGAGCACCTGCTGACCGTTGCGGACCATCTCGCCCGCCGTGCGCGCCTGTGCCTGCAGGTCCTCGATGATGGCTTCGATCTGCAGGGTGGACTGCTGCGTCCGACCGGCCAGGGTGCGCACCTCGTCGGCGACGACGGCGAAGCCGCGGCCCTGCTCGCCGGCGCGGGCCGCCTCGATGGCGGCATTGAGCGCGAGCAGGTTGGTCTGTTCGGCGATGCTCTGGATGACCACCAGCATGGCGCCGATCTCCTGGCTGGCGCCTTCGAGGCGTTCGACGGTCGCCACGGTGTGGTCGAAGTCGGCGGCGAGCTGCTCGAAGATGTGCTTCGAGGCGCCCACCACCCGGGTCCCCTCGCGCGCCGAGTCGTCGGCCACGCGGGTGCGCTCGGCGAGCATCACGGCGTTGCGGGCAACCTCGTCGATGGAGGCGGTCATCTCGTTCATCGCGGTGGCGACTTCGGTCGCCTCGCCCATCTGGGCGGCGGCGCTGGCGTGCAGCTTGCGGGTATGGCTGTCGACTTCGCTGCTCGCGGCGCGCAGCTGTTCGACGGTCGCGGCCAGCTCGCCGAGATGGGCCTGGGTGGCGGCGACGAGTTCGTTGACGGCAGCGGCGACGGCGCCGAAGCCGCCCTGCCCGCTGGCGCTCACGCGGGCCTTGAGATCGCCGTGGCCGGCGCGAATGGCGGCGGCCATCGCGCGGGTCTCGCGCGCGGTGGCCTCCAGGGGGCGGATCAGCACGCGCGCGGCGAACCAGCCGGCGCCGACCCCGGCGAGCGCGAGGCCGAGCACGAGCAACAGGGTGAGCATGGGAATCTCCCGGGTCAGGCCGGCCAGCGCGGGTGGGGCGGCAGGCGCGTCGCGCAGGCTGACGAGTTGCCAGTCCAGCCCGTCGAAGCCGAGCGGGGCATGGGCGACGAGGTGGGCCTGGCCGTGCGCGTCGATGCGGCGCGTGACCGGCGCGGCGAGGGCGTCGGCGGCGAGTTCGGGCGCGTCCGTCGAGGCACCGCGCGCGCTGCCATCGGCGCTGAGCAGGCGCACCGCGGCGCCGGCAGCCGCGGCGCGCTCGGCCAGCCGGGCGGCCGCGAGGCGGGCGACGAGGGTAGCGCTGCGTCGGGCACCGTCGAACACGCCCACGGCCAGGTAGGCCGCCCCGGCGGCCGCGCCGCCGTCGCGCAGCGCCGGCTTGTCGCGGGTGACGGCGCGCATGATGGCGGCCACGCCTTCGTCGGCGTCGGTTGCGAAACCCGGGTCGCCGGCCCGCGCCACCGTGCGGTCGCGCGTGGCCTCGACGAGGACCACGGCGTCGAGGGCGAAGTCGTCGCGGAGGTGGGCCAGGCGCGTGTCCAGCGCGGTCGCCGCGGCCGCTTGCGAGGCCGGTGCGAACGGCTCGGCGGCAGTGTCGAGTGCGGGTTCGGCGGCGCCGATCGCGGCGCGCGTCACGGGTTCGTCGGCGAGTGCCTGCAGCCGTGTGCCGAGGCGGGCGAGGTGGAGCGCGACCTCGCGCCGCTGGGCGAGGTTGACGGCGACGATTGTGTCGCGGGCCGCGGCGTCGACCGCCTGGTTGCCGCGTTCGAATGCCAGGGTGCCCACGAGGGCGGCGACCAGTGCGGCCGGCACGCTGGCGACGAGCGCCATGCCGAGGATCAGCCGGGTCTTGAACTGCATGTGTGGAACCTTGTCGGAGAGGGGACGTTCGGCGGGTGCCTATCTGGCACAATTAGCGGCCTCGACCGCGGCGCGCTTTAAGCCGAGACAGAACGCGTGGCCGCGCAACGAACCTGGAGCTCCGCATGACTGCCACTGCCCGCGTCGCACATCCGGCGCCGCGTTTCCCCGCCGTGCGACGCGCGGCGCTCGACACCGTCCAGGTCAACCTCGGTTACCGCTGCAACCAGGCCTGTCATCACTGCCACGTCGACGCCGGGCCGCTGCGCAGGGAGAGCATGGACGCGCCGACGATCGACCTCGTGCTGGAGTTCGCGCAGCGCGCTGGCGCGCGCGAGATCGACCTCACCGGCGGTGCACCCGAACTCAACCCGCATTTCCGCGCTCTCGTCAGCCGCGCGCGCGCGGCCGGGCTCGCGGTCGTCGATCGCTGCAACCTGACCATCCTCGGCGAACCGGGCCAGGAGGACCTCGCCGATTTCCTCGCCGCCGCCGGCGTGCGCGTGGTTGCCTCGCTGCCGTGCTACTCGGCCGCCAACACCGACAGCCAGCGCGGCAAGGGCGTGTTCGAGCGCAGCCTGGCGGGTATCCACCAGCTCAACGCATTGGGTTACGCCGCTGACGACAGCGGGCTCGTGCTCGATTTCGTCTACAACCCGATCGGTCCGAGCCTGCCACCCGACCCGGCGCTGCTCGAGGCCGATTACCGGCGCGAACTCGCTGCCTACGGGGTGCGTTTCAACCAGCTCCTCACCATCACCAACATGCCGATCAAGCGTTTCCGCCATGCCCTGGAACGCGATGGTCGCCTGGCCGAATACCATCGCCTGCTGGTCGACAACTTCGCCGCCGCCAACCTCGAGCACGTCATGTGCCGGCGCCTGGTCAGCATCGACTGGGCGGGATACGTCTACGACTGCGACTTCAACCAGATGCTCGGCCTGCCCCTGGGCGGACGGCAACGCCACGTCGGCGAAATGCTCGCCACCGATCTCGACGGCGCCGCCGTCGCCGTGGCCGAGCACTGCTTCGGCTGCACCGCCGGGCGCGGCAGCAGCTGCGGTGGCGCCCTGACCGGTTGACGCGGCGTCGGCTGCCGTGACCGCGGTGTCCATCGTCGTGCCGGTACTCGACGAGGCGGCACGGCTGCCGGGCTTGCTGGCCGGTTTCGCCGCATGGCGCGACGCCGGCGACGAGGTGGTGGTGGTCGATGGTGGCAGCCGTGATGACAGCGTCGCCGCGGCACGACCCTGGTGCGACGTCGTCGTCACGGCCGCGCGTGGTCGCGCCGCGCAGATGAATGCCGGCGCGGCCGTCGCGCGCGGTCGCGTGCTGTGGTTCGTGCACGCCGACAGCGACGTCGCCGCGGTCGCACGCGAGGTCGTCGCCGGCTGTACCGCGTGGGGGCGCTGCGACGTGCGCCTCGACGATCGCGCGCCGGTGTTCCGCGTCATCGAGTTCATGATGAACCAGCGTTCGCGACTCACCGGCATCGCGACCGGCGACCAGGCCCTGTTCGTGACGCGCGAACTGTTCACGGCGGTGGGTGGCTTTCCCGAGCTGGCCCTGATGGAGGATGTCGAGATCAGCGCACGGTTGCGGCGCCGCGCGCGCCCGCTGTGCACGGCCGGCCCGGTGCTGACCTCGGCACGGCGCTGGCGCCGGCATGGCATCGCGCGCACGGTGGCGTTGATGTGGTGGCTGCGCCTGGCCTGGTTCTGCGGCGTCGACGATCGGCGCCTGGCGCGCTGGTACGGCCAGCGGTGAGGCCGGTGGTGGTGATCGTGTTCGCCCGGCGTCCGCGCGCCGGGCGGGTCAAGCGCCGCCTCGCCCACGCGGTCGGCCGGCGCCGGGCGGCCGCGCTCTACGCGCGCACCCTGGCACGCACCCTGGCCATGGTCGCAGCGCTGCGCGGGGTGCGGCGTGAACTGCGCGTCGCCGACGGCCGCGACCTCGCCTGGTTCGCCCGCCTGCGCCGCGCCGGCTGGCAGGTCGGTGCGCAGCGCGGTCGCGATCTCGGCGCGCGCATGGCTGCCGCGCTGGCCGTGCCGCTGGCGCAGGGCGCGCCCGTCCTGCTGCTCGGCTCGGACCTGCGCGACGTCACCGCCGCCGACCTGGTGCGCGCCCGCGATGCGCTGGTCGCCGGCGTCGAGGTCGTGTTCGGCGCCGCGGCCGATGGTGGCTACTGGCTGGTCGGCCTGCGGCGACCGTGCCCCGAGCTGTTCGAGGCGATGACCTGGAGTACCCCGCGCGTGCTCGCAACCTCGCTGGCGCGGGCGCGGGCGGCAGGGCGTACGGTGGAGGTACTGCCGCCGCGGCGCGATCTCGACCACGGCCGTGACCTGCTCCGCGGTGCGCCGCCGGCGCGGATGCCGCGAACGTGACGGATTGACCCGCGGCCGCGGGACGGCAACCCGAGGCATTCGCCCGGCGCGGCCATGCTCGGGGCGGCGCGCGCAGGTCCGCGGCGGCACGCGGTGCAGGCGGTGCGCGATGCGCGATGCGGGGTGCCGGGCCGACGAGGCCCTGCGCCGTGCTCAGCGTAGGCGCGCGCGGGCGCGCTCGAGGGCGGCGACGTAGCGTTCGATGCGGCGTTCGGCGCGCGCATCGAGGTCGGTGAAGCAGGCGCCGACACGGCCCAGCGAGCGTCCCCGGGGTGGCACCACGTGGCAGATCTCGATGCTCGCTTCGACCGGCGCGTCGTCGGTGTCGATGATGCAGCGCGCGCGCCAGCCGAGTGCCCGCTCGAGACGCTCGAAGCCGTCGAAGGTGATGCGCGCGGAGAAACCGCCGGGCGACAGGTCGCGCAGCTCGCCGACCAGGCGCATGCCGGCCTCGTCTTCGGCGCGCACCGCCACCGCCTGGTCGAGCGGGACGGGCGCGCGGAACTCGCGGCGGCGCTGCGGGAACTCGACGTCGTCCGGGTAGACAGCCTTGTAGAAGGGCGTCTCGCTGCTGCCGCCACGCTGCACGATGCGGGTGTCGAATTCGACTTCGCGGCCCTCGAACAGCGCGCGTACGGCGACGCGGGCCTGCTCGTCGACCAGCTCGCGCGCGGGCGGGGGCTCGGGTGCGTCGAGCACGAGGTAACCGGCTTCGGGGACCAGCTCGATGATGGCACTCTGTGCCGCGCTGCCGTCGTCCCACTGCAGGTCGAGCAGGCAGTGATGGGTGAACAGCTTGAGCAGGACGCGGTGACGGGGATCGTGGGCGGCGACCGCGTTGCCCGGGGGCGCCTCGGAACGGCGCTGGCGAGTGCCGGCAAAGGCGAGTTTCATGGGTTCGTGCGGCGCCCGCCGCGGTCAGGCGTAACCCACGCCACGCGAGGCGTCGCGGCGGTTGAGGCGGCCGTGCGCGGTGTAGGTCGCCGGCCCGAGGCGACCACCCTGGGTGATCTCGACCAGGCGGGCGACCATGCCGCGATTGAGTTCGATGGCACCACCGTTGACCCGGTTGGCCTCGGCGCAGGCCTGGGCCATGCGGCGGACCTCGGACCATTCGAGCGGCAGTGCCTTGCCGGGGTGGCAATATTTGCCGGTGGCCTGTTCGAGCGCCGCGATGAGGCCGGCCTTGGTCTGCACGGCGGCTTCCAGTGCGGCCACGTCGCGGCTGCGCAGTGCAGCCAGCTCGTCGCGCAGGGCTTCGCCCAGGGCGCCCAGCAGGCGCTCGAACTCCGGCCGTGCGGCCGGGTCGACCGCGGCGCCGATGGCGCTGGGCTCAGCGGCCATCGCGCAGGCCGAGCTGGGCTTCGAACGCGGCGACCTTGTCGGCGATCTCGCCATCCTCGACCTGGTAGCGACCACTCTCGATCTGGTCGCGCAGTTCGGCCACGCGGGCCTGGTCGACGACCGGCAGATCGCGCACCGAGTCGGTCAGTCGCTGCAGCCGGGAAGCCAGGTCGGTGAGGGTGACGACGTCGCCGCTGGTGGCCGCGGTGGCGTTGCTCGTGGCGGTACGCTCCACCTTGTTGCGCACGGTCGTGTCGACCGTCTGCGGGGCGTGGGTGCCGGTACCCTTGATTTCTGAAACCATGTGCGTCGTTCCGGTTGTGGTTGAGCCTGATAACGGTACCGAGTGATGAAACTTTAGGTGTGCGGCGGCGTTTGCGACGTCGTTGGCACAAAGCTTCGCGGCGGTACCAGGGCGGGTTCCCGCCCCTTCTACAGTATTGCACCGTGACCGACAACGACCACGCCGTCGGCGTTCACGATCCCTTCGACCACGCGTTCCGAGCTCAGGTTGCGTACCCGGATGCGTTCGCCGGCGCCGCCGTCGGCGAGGGCTTCGCCCTTGACGCTGACGTTGATGCCGCCGTGTCCGCTGGACAGCATGACGTGGTCGCCGCGGCGTACCAGGCGCGGTCGTTCGAGCTGGTTGGCGCCGACCACCGCGCCGGCGGCCAGGCTGCGCCGCGTGACCTGGCCGGCCGCCTCGTTGAGGCCGGCGAGGAAGTCGGCGCGGGCGCCGTCGACGCGGCGCCGTGCCAGCGCCAGGTCGGTGGGAGCGAGGACCTGACCGCGCGCGACCGGGCGGGTGGTGACGACGACCTCGGCGTAGCGGGTCAGGGTCACCGGCACGTACAGGGACCACGGCTTGGCGCCGTTGCAACGCACCTCGACCGAGACCGGGCCGCTGCTGCGGCGGGCGTTCGGGTAACGGGTGTCGAGCGTTTCATCGCAGCGTGGCAGGCGCAGGCGCGGGTCGAGACGGCCGACACTGATCTCGACATCACCGGCGGTGGCCGCGCCGGCGGCAACGAATTGCCGCACGGTCCGCTCGATGGCGGCGAGGTCGTGGATCGGCGCGGCGCCGACGGCGGGTGCCAGGCCTGCTATTAAAAGGAGTATCGCGGCAGCTCGAATCATGGTCGCTCCGGGGCAGTGCTCTGTGCCGCAAGCGATGCAAACACCGTGCCGGCGGCGCAAACACCGTGCCTGGCCCGTGGTGCGCGCCCACGACGGCACGGTCAAGCACGGCGGCGGGCGGCCGCTACCCTGCGGCACAAGCCCACACAGCCGAGGAGCGGCCCATGTCCAGCGTGATGGCAGGTGTCGATCGCCTGACCCGAATTGCCGGCCAGAACCGGCTCGAACTGTTGTTGTTCCGGCTCGACGGCGGCCAGCAGTTCGGCATCAACGTGTTCAAGGTTCGCGAGGTGCTCAAGTGCCCGCAGGTGCGGCGCATCCCGCAAGCCAACCCGCATGTCTGCGGGGTCATGCACACGCGCGGTCAGACCGTCACCATCATCGACCTCGCATCCGTCCTCGGCCTGCCGCCCTTGGCGGCGAACAGCGACGATTTCGTCATCATCACCGAGTACAACGGCCGCGTGCAGGCCTACCTGGTCGCCCAGGTCGAGCGCATCGTCAGCCTGCGCTGGAACGAGATCCACCCGCCGCCGCACGGTATCGGCAACCACAATTACCTTACCGCGGTGGTCAACATCGACGACAAGCTGGTCGAGATCCTCGACGTCGAACGCGTGCTGGCCGAGATCGTCGGCGTCGAGGAGGAAGTGTCGGAGGCCCTGCGCGGCAAGGCCGACGATCCGCATGCACGGCCGCGCCACGTCTTCGTCGCCGACGATTCCATCGTCGCGCGCAAGCAGATCACCAAGGTGCTCGACCAGCTCGGCGTCACCTACGATGTCGCCGAGAACGGCCGCGAGGCCTGGACCATGCTCAAGGCCGCGGCCGAGGACGAGAGTGCGCCGCCGATGGCCGCCCGTTACGGCATGATCATCTCCGACATCGAGATGCCCGAGATGGACGGCTATACCCTGACCAAGGCGATCAAGGCACACCCGGCCATGCGCGACCTCTACGTCTGCCTGCACACCTCGCTGTCGGGCAGCTTCAACCATGCCATGGCCGAGAGCGTGGGCGCCGACAAGCTGGTGCCGAAGTTCGTCGCCGACGACCTGGCCATGGTCATCCGCACCCAGCTCGAAGGCGAGGCGGCGGTCCACCTCCCCGCCTGACAGGCGGGTGAGAAACCACTGCGGAGCCCGGGGGCGGTGTTGCGTGTTACCCAGGGCTTCCTGCCCTGCGCCCTGCGGGCCGGCCTGACGGCCGTTCCGTTCCGCTCCCGGCGAAACTGTGTCGCCCGCGGTCCTCGTCTATCCGCATGAACGCCGGTCCTGGTCTCGCCCGCGCCTTGCCCACGACCTTCCTCTCTACCTTTTTCACCCGCCTGTTGGTCCTTGCCGGCACGCGGCAGCCCTTGCCGCCGCGTGCCGCCGTCCGCCCGCCCGTTCCACGCTAAGTCGCTGATTTTTCGTTCGTGCCAGACTTGGCACGGCTTTCGCTAAGGGTCCCGCAACGATTGTTCACGTGGAACCTGCAGCCATGCCCTCATTCGACGACGCCCTCGGCATCCACGCCTCCGCGGTGGCACTGCGCGTGCGCCGGGCCGAGATCCTGGCCGCCAACCTGGCCAACGCCGATACCCCCGGCTACCAGGCCCGTGACCTCGATTTCCGCGCCGCGCTGGCCGCGGCGGCGGGCCCCGAGGTGCTGGCACGTACCCAGGCCGGCCACCTCGGCGCCGGCGGCGGCAGCGCCGACTACGCCCTGCAGTACCGCCAGCCGCTGCATGCCTCGATCGATCAGAACACCGTCGACGTGCAGGCCGAGCGCGCCGCCTTCCTCGACAACGCGGTGCGCTACCAGGCCAGCATGACCTTCCTCAACGGACGCATCGCCGGGTTGGTCTCGGCCTTGCGCGGGGAGTAAGCGAGCATGTCCCTGTTCCGCGTCTTCGACATCGCGGGCTCCGCGCTCGCCGCGCAGACCGTGCGCATGAACACCGTCGCCAGCAACATGGCCAATGCCAACAGCGCGGCGAGCGCCAGCGGTGAGACCTACCGCGCGCGCCAGCCGGTGTTCGCGCCGCTCGTGTTCGATGCCATGGATTTCGCCGACGACGGCGCCACCGCCGGGGTCAGCGTCGAGGGCGTGGTCGAGAGCGAGGCGCCGCTGCGCCGCGAGTACCAGCCCAACCATCCGCTGGCCGACGAGCAGGGCTACGTGTTCATGCCCAACGTCAACATGGTCGAGGAGATGGCCAACATGATCTCGGCCTCGCGCAGTTACCAGACCAACATCGAGGTCATGGACGCATCCAAGCGGATGCTGCTCCAGGCCCTGTCGCTCGGCCAGTAAGCGCCGGGTATCAATCCACGGGTAAACAGCCATGGACAAGACCACAGCCATCGTCAACGGCGTGCTCGACCAGTACCGCACGCAGGACAAGCAGGCCAAGGCAGACGATGCCACCCTCGGCCAACAACAGTTCTTCGAGCTGATGGTGACGCAGTTGAAGAACCAGGACCCGATGAAACCGATGGAGTCCGGTGACTTCCTCGGCCAGATCGCCCAGTTCAGCACCGTCAACGGCATCGGCGAGCTGCAGCAGTCCGTCGCGGCCCTGGCCTCGTCGCTGCAGTCGAACCAGGCGCTGCAGGCCTCGACCATGGTCGGCCGCGAAGTGGTCTTCCCCAGCGACCGTTTCGCCCTCGCGCCCGGTCAGCCCGCCGCGCTGTCTGCCGCGCTCGACGACGAGGCCAGCGCGGTGCGCGTGACCATCACCGATCCCGGTGGCCAGGTCGTGCGCCAGGAAATGCTCGGCGCACACCCGGCCGGACGCGTCGACTACGCCTGGGACGGCCTCACCAACGCCGGTGCGCCGGCCACGGCGGGCAACTACGAAGTGCGCTTCGACGCCGTGGTCAACGGCGCCGAGCAGGCCCTGGAAGCCGCGGTGCGCGCACGCGTCGACAGCGTCTCGCTGTCGCGCGCCGGCCTCGCCCCGACCCTGAACGTCGACGGATACGGCACGGTCGCCATGGGCGACGTGATCGAGATCCTCTGATCAACCGCATTCTCCGAGGACAACACCATGCCATTCAAAGCTGCCATCAGCGGGCTCGAAGCGTCATCCACCGAGCTCAATGCCATCGGCAACAACATCGCCAACGCCGCCACTACCGGCTTCAAGCGTTCGCGCGTCGAGTTCCAGGACGTGTTCGCGGTCTCGAGCACCGGGGCGTCGGCCACTGCCACCGGCCGCGGCGTCGACACCGCGCGGGTCGCCCAGCAGTTCGAACAGGGCAACATCTCGTTCACCGACAACGCCCTCGACCTGGCCATCAGCGGCGAAGGCTTCTTCATGCTCGACAACGACGGTGAGCGAATCTACTCGCGCGACGGCGCCTTCGGCGTCGACCGCGACGGCTACGTGACCAACTCCAACGGCAACCGCCTGATGGCCTTCGGCGCCGACGCCGCCGGCAACATCAACGGTGCGCTCGGCTCCCTGCACCTGTCGCAGGCCAACAACCCGCCGAGCGCGACGACCGCGGTCAGCATCGGGGCCAACTTCGACGCCGACGCGACGCCGCCGCCGGTCGCGGTGTTCAACCCGACCGACGCCAACACCTACAACGAGACCACCGCGCTGAACGTGTTCGACTCGCAGGGCGGGTCGCACCTGATGCAGATGTACTTCGTGCGCTCGGCGGCGACCAACACCTGGGACATGCATGCCTACGTCGACGGCACCGCGGTGGGCGGCGCCAACAGCCTGGTCTTCGATGGCGCCGGCCTGCTGACCTCGCCGGCCAGCGGCCAGATCACGCTGCCGGCGTTCACCCCGGCCGCCGGCGTGAACGCCATGAACGTCAATGTCACCCTGACCGATTCGACCATGTTCGGCGCGCCTTTCGGTGTCAGCGAACTGACCCAGGACGGCTACACCACCGGCCGCCTGGCCGGTATCGACATCGATTCCGAGGGCGTCATCCTGGCGCGCTTCACCAACGGCCAGTCGGCCGTGCAGGGCCAGGTCGCGCTGGCCAACTTCGCCAACCCGCAGGGCCTGCGTCCGCTCGGCGGCAACGGCTGGTCGCAGACCTTCGCCGCCGGCGAAGTACTCGAGGGGCGTCCGGGTACGGCCAGCCTCGGTCTCATCCAGGGCGGCGCGCTGGAGGACTCCAACGTCGACCTCTCGCAGGAGCTGGTCGCGCTGATCATCGCGCAGCGCAATTTCCAGGCGAACACCGAGGTGATCTCGACCGCCGACGCCGTCACCCAGTCGATCATCAACATCCGCTGATTGACCGCGCCAGCGGACGGAACGGGAGTACGCAGCCGTGGATCGCATGATTTACCTCGCCATGTCGGCCGCCAAGCAGACCATGAACGCGCAGGCCTTGGCGACGCACAACCTGGCCAACGCCGGCACCACCGGCTTCAAGGCCGACTTCGAGGCCATGCGTGCGATGCAGGTCTACGGCCCCGGCCACCCGGCGCGGGTCTATGCCAAGACCGAGCGTCCCGGCATCGACTTCGCGCCCGGTACCATCGAGCAGACCGGCAACGATCTCGACATCGCGATCAACGGCGACGGCTTCATCGCCGTCATCGCGCCGGACGGCAGCGAGGCCTACACCCGCGCCGGCGACCTGCATCTCACCGTCAACGGCCAGCTGCAGACCGGCGCCGGCCACCCGGTGCTCGGCAACGGCGGCCCCATCGCCGTGCCGCAGGCGCAGTCGATCCAGATCGGCGTTGACGGCACGCTGTCCATCCGCCCGCTCGGCCAGGAGGCCAACACCCTGGCCCAGGTCGATCGCATCAAGCTGGTCCGCCCGGCCCTCGCCGACCTGGTCAAGGGTGCGGACGGCCTGTTCCGCCTGGCCGATGGCAGCTCGGCCCCGGCCGACGCCGCGGTACGCGTGGCGCAGGGCGCGCTCGAGGGCAGCAACGTCAACAGCGTGGCCGAGATGGTCTCGCTCATCACCCACGCCCGCCAGTACGAAATGGCGGTCAAGGCCATGGCCAGCGCGCAGCAGACGGACGCCGCCGCCGGTCGCCTGCTCAACCTGAACGGCTGACGCGGCCACCCCCGAATCGGCAAGAGGATCCCGCATGGCTTCCGCACTCAACATCGCCCAGACCGGCCTCGACGCGCAGCAGACGCGCCTGGCCGTGATCGCGAACAACCTCGCCAACGTCGCCACCACCGGTTTCAAGAAGAGCCGCCCGGTGTTCGAGGACCTGCTCTACGAAACCGTCGCCCAGCCGGGCGCGGCGTCGTCGCAGTCGACCGAGCTGCCGTCCGGGCTCATGCTCGGAACCGGCGTGCGCACCGTGGCGACGAGCAAGGTCTTCACCCAGGGCGAGTTGTCGCCGACCGACAACGCGCTCGACGTCTCCATCCAGGGCCGCGGCTTCCTCCAGGTGCTGATGCCCGACGGCTCCACCGCCTACACCCGCGACGGCACGATGTCGATGAACTCGCAGGGCCAGCTGGTGACGCCCTCGGGCTACGAGATCGACCCCGGCATCACCATCCCGACCGAGGCGTTGTCGATCACCATCGGCCAGGACGGCACGGTCTCGGTGCTGGTCGCCGGGCAGAGCACGCCGACCCAGGTCGGCCAGCTGCAGCTCGCCGACTTCATCAATCCGCAGGGCCTGCAGCCGATCGGCGAGAACCTCTACAAGGAATCGGTCGCCAGCGGCAATCCGCAGACCGGCACCGCCGGTCTCAACGGTCTCGGCACCTTCATCCAGGGCGCGGTGGAATCGTCCAACGTCAACGCCGTCGAGGAACTCGTCGACATGATCGAGGCGCAGCGCTCCTACGAGATGAATTCCAAGGCCATCCAGACCGCCGACGAGATGATGCAGTTCATCACCCAGACCCTGTGACCCCATTTGGCGAGGCCGCTGACATGAGCACTCTGACGAATCTCTACCTGCGCACCCTGGCGGTGATCGTGGCCGCGGCGCTGCTCGCCGGCTGCAACACCACGCCGCGACGCGATCCCGAGTACGCCGCGTCCTACCCGGCGGCGCCGGTCACACCGCAGGCGGCGCAGGCCGCCACCGGCGCGATCTACCAGCATGGCCACGATCTCGCCTTCTTCGAGGACATCAAGGCGCGTCGTATCGGTGACATCCTCACCGTGCGCCTGACCGAGAACAACAACGCGCAGAAGAAGTCGGACACCGCGATCGGTCGCAGCAATGCCTCGACCATCGAGAACCCGACCATCCTCGGCGCCACGCCGCAGTTCGACCTGCCCAAGTTGCTGCCGTTGTCGAGCACCAAGAACAACACGCTCGAAACCAACCTCGCCGCCCAGAACGACTTCGCCGGCAAGTCCGATTCGAGCGTCTCCAACACCCTCACCGGCGACATCACCGTGACCGTCGCCGACGTGCTGCCCAACGGCTACCTCATGGTGCGCGGCGAGAAGCGCCTGAACATCAACCAGGGCAACGAGTACATCAAGATCTCGGGGCTGGTGCGGCCGATCGACATCGCCGCCGACAACAGCGTGGCGTCGACCCGCGTGGCCGACGCCACCATCATCTACAACGGCGACGGCGCCACCGCCGACGCCAACCGCGCCGGCTGGCTGACACGCTTCTTCGTCAGCGCCGCGTCACCGTTCTGAGCGTTTCGCGCAGCCGGCATCAGGAATCGAGGGTAGGAACATGAACAAGACCAGGATTGCCGTCACCATCGCGCTCGCCCTGACCATGCTGCTCGGCGGCACGCCGGTGGCGATGGCGGAACGCATCAAGGATCTCGCCCAGCTCGCCGGGGTGCGCGACAACCAGCTCGTCGGCTACGGCCTGGTGGTGGGTCTCGACGGCACCGGCGACCAGACCTCGCAGACCCAGTTCACCATCCAGAGCATCCGCAACATGCTCAACCAGCTCGGCGTGACCCTGCCGCCGACGGCCAACCCGCAGTTGAAGAACGTCGCCGCGGTCATCGTGCACGCCAACCTGCCGCCCTTCGCCAAGTCGGGCAGCGCCATCGACGTCACGGTGTCCTCGATCGGCAACGCCAAGAGCCTGCGCGGCGGCAGCCTCGTGATGACCCCGCTCAAGGGCGCCGACGGCGCCGTCTACGCCATGGCCCAGGGCAACCTCGTGGTCGGCGGTTTCGGCGTCGACGGTACGGATGGTTCGAGCATCACGGTCAACGTGCCGAGCGTCGGGCGCATTCCCAACGGCGCCACCGTCGAGCGCGAGGTGGCGACGCCCTTCATGGCCGAGGACTACCTGACGCTGAACCTGCATCGCAACGACTTCACCACCGCGTCGCGCATGGTCGAGGCGATCGATGCGGTGCTCGGCGACAGTTCGGCCGTCGCCGTCGACGGCAGCTCGGTGCGCGTCGTCGCGCCGGTCGACCCGGCCCAGCGCGTGGCCTTCATGTCGCTGGTCGAGAACATCGAGGTCGCGCCGGGCGACGCGCCGGCCAAGGTGGTGGTCAACTCGCGCACCGGTACGGTGGTCATCGGCAACAAGGTCATGGTGAGTGCCGCGGCGGTCACCCATGGCAGCCTCACCGTGACCATCAGCAACAACCCGGTGGTGAGCCAGCCGGCGCCGCTGTCAGGCGGTCAGACCGCGGTCGTGCCGAAGCAGGACATCGAGGTCGCGCAGGCCAACAACCGCATGTTCCTGTTCAATCCCGGCGTCTCGCTCGACGACATCGTGCAGGCGGTCAACGGCGTCGGCGCCGCCCCGGGTGACCTCGTCGCCATCCTCGAGGCGTTGAAGGAAGCCGGCGCGTTGCGCGCCGAGCTCATCGTCATCTAGCGCAGGCCGGTTAGAAGCTACTGCGGAGGCCATCTGCGGCGTTGCGGGCGCGGCTGTCCCCGTTTTCCTGCCCGCCTTCTCCGCGCCGGGCGCGCGGGCCTTCCTCGTGACGTTTCTCGCCGGCCTGCCCATCCGCCTGCGCCGCAGGTGGCTCGGCCGGCGGATCGACCGCTGACGCGGCAGGACCTGCCGCAGTCGGCGGCAGGCTTTGCCGGGAGCGCCGCAGTTGCCGCGGGTGCTGTGAAAACCCCTCCGAATAACAGCAAGATAGCGCGTTCGCGCGAATTGGCACTACTTGTGCAGAGAGTTCCCCGGTTGTTTCTCACGGGACTCACGGAATGGATGCACCGGCCGCCGGTGGTTATGTCGACTTCACGCGCTTCGCCAAGCTGCGCGCGGCGTCGCATGACGACCAGGCGGCGGCGCTGGCCAAGGTCGCCGACGAGTTCGAGGCCCTGTTCGTCGACCTCATGCTGAAGGCCGCGCGCCAGGCCACGCCTGGCGACGGCCTGTTCGATTCCCAGGCCGGCGACACCTACCAGGAAATGTTCGACCAGCAGATGGCGCAGAGCATCGCGGCCGGCCAGGACCTCGGCATCGGGCGGGCGCTGGAGCGCCAGTTCCGCGCCTTCGTCGGTACCGACGAGGCGGCGCAGGCCGAGGCCGAGCGGCGCCGCGTGAGCGGCGAGGCCGGCGCCCAAGCCGAACTCAACCCGCTGCGGCGCTACCTCGGGCCGTCGCCCTACCCCGAGGCGGTGTCCGCCTCTGCGCCGACGCGCAGCGCGCGCAACCGCGCCGCGCAGGCCGCCGCGGCCGACGATCCGCGTGCCGGCTTCATCGCCGCCCTCGGCGGCCATGCCGAGCAGGCCGGCCGCGCGCTCGGCGTACCGCCGCGCGCGATTCTCGCCCAGGCCGCGCTCGAGACCGGCTGGGGCCAGCACCTCATGCGCCATGCCGACGGCCGCAGCGCGCACAACTATTTCGGCATCAAGGCCGGCGGCGGCTGGCACGGCCCGGTCGTACGCGTGCCGACCACCGAGTACGTCAACGGCCGGGCGATGACCGTGACGGCGAACTTCCGCGCCTACGACACCCCGGCAGCGGCGTTCCGCGACTACGTCGACTTCATCCGCGACAACCCGCGTTACCGCGAGGCCCTGACGCACGGCGCCAACGAGGGCCGTTACGCGCGCGAACTGGCCGCGGCGGGCTATGCCACCGACCCGGCCTATGCCGAGAAGATCATCGCGATCATCGAAACCGGCGACTGGACCATGTATCCGGGCGCCGCCCCCAATCCGGACCCTGACCAGGGGAGCTGATACCCATGGCGAGCAGTACTTTCGAAATCGGCCTGTCCGGCCTGCTGGCTTCCCAGCAGGGCCTGGCCACCACCGGCCACAACATCGCCAACGTCAACACGCCCGGTTACAGCCGTCAGCGCGTGACCATGGAGACCCGCGAGCCGCAGTTCGTCGGCTACGGCTTCACCGGCAAGGGCGTCGACGTGCAGGCGGTCGAGCGTATCGCCAACCAGTTCCTCGTCGACCAGCTGCGCAACTCGACCGCCAACGAGGCGCGCGCCGCCAAGCTGTCCGAGCTGGTCGACCAGATCGATGCCCAGGTCGGCGACGCCCTCGTCGCCGGCGGGGTGCAGAACTTCTTCGAGTCGATGGGGGATGCCAACGACGATCCGCGCCTGATGGCGACGCGCCAGGTGCTGCTGGAGAGCGCCAAGTCGATGGTCTCGCGCATCTCCGAGCAGGAAGAGCAGTTCAACCTGCTCTCGCGCAGCGTCAACCAGCAGATCGGCGGCTCGGTGCAGAAGATCAACGCGCTCACCGGCGCGCTCGCCGCCCTCAACATCGACATCGCGCGCGGCGCGGGCCTGGCGTCCGGCGAGCCGGCCAACGACCTGCTCGACAAGCGCGACCAGCTCTTGAACGATCTCTCGCAGCTGGTCGGCGTACAGACCCAGCAGCGCGCCGACGGCATGGTCAACGTGCTGGTCGGTGACGGCCAGCTGGTCGTCACCGGCGGTACGGCCACTGCCCTGCAGCCCACCGTCAACCCGCTCGACGCCTCGCGCATGGAGGTCGGCCTGGTCGTCGGTGGCACCCTGACCCAGGTCTCCGAGACCCTCGGCGGCGGCGAACTCGGCGCGCTGCTCGATTTCCGCGATGCCAACCTCATCCCCGCGCGCAACGCCATCGGCCGCATGGCCGCGACGCTGGCCATGACCCTCAACGCGCAGCACCGCCAGGGCATGGATCTCGATGGTGCGCCGGGCGGCGACCTGTTCTCGATCCCGCCGCCGGACGTCAACGCGCTCGGCAGCAACAGCGGGTCGATCAGCCTCGCCTTCGACCCGGCCACGGTCGGCGACCTGACCACCTCCGATTACCGCCTGACCCACGACGGTACCAATTTCACCCTGACGCGCCTGTCGGACCTGAGCATGCAGACCCTGTCCGGGGCGGGTCCGTTCACCGTCGACGGCCTGACCATCACGGTGACCGCGCCGCCGGCGGCCGGGGACCAGTACCTGCTGCAGCCGACCAAGTTCGTGCCGCGCCAGATGAGCGTCGCGATCAACGACGCGCGTAAGCTCGCCCTGGCCTCGCCGGTGGCCACCGCCAGCGCCACCACCAACCTCGGCAGCGGCGCGATCACCCGGCCGCAGGTGCTCGATGCGACCGACCCGGCGCTGCTCAACCCGGTGCAGCTGGTGTTCAACGATCCGCCCACCACCTACCAGGTCAACGGCGCCGGCCCGCTCATTCCCTATACCGCCGGTGCCGACATCGATCTCAACGGCTGGCGCGTGCAGGTCACCGGCACGCCGCTGGCCGGCGACAGCTTCACCGTCAGCAGCAATGCCGGCGGCATGGGCGACAACAGCAACGGCCTCAGCTTAAGTGCCATGCAGTTCCAGCCGCTGATGTCGGGAGGGACCGCCACCTACCAGGAGGCCTACGGCGTGCTGGTCGGCGAGGTCGGCGCGGCCGCGCAGCAGGCGCGCATCAGCCGCGATGCGCTCGGCGCGCTGACCGAAAACGCGCAGGCCGCGCGCGACGCCCTGTCGGGGGTGAACCTCGACGAGGAAGCGGCCAACCTGCTGCGCTACCAGCAGGCCTTCCAGGCCGCGGCCCGGGTCATCTCCGCCGCCGATGCCGTGTTCCAGTCGCTGATCGAAGCGGCACGAGGCTGAACCCATGCGAGTCACCACCAACCAGATCTATTCCCAGTCGCTCAACCGCATCTTCGAACTGCAGAAGAGCTCGATCGACATCCAGCGCCAGGTCGCCACCGGCAAGCGCATCACCCAGCCCGGCGACGACCCGGTGGCCGCGGCCACCGTGCTGCAGATCAACGAACGCCTGCAGGCGGTCGACCAGTACGAGCGCAACGGGGTCATCGCCGAGCAGCGCCTGACCCAGGTCGACGACGTCTTCGGCGGTGTCAGCCACGTTCTGCAGCGCACCCGCGAACTCCTCATCCAGGGTCGCAGCGAGGCACTCGGGGCGAGCGACCGCCGCGCCGTCGCCGCCGAGATCCGCGAACAACTCGACGTGCTCGTCGATCTCGGCAACACCCGCAACGCCTCCGGCGAGTACGTCTTCGCCGGCGCCGCGGTGACCACCCGCCCGTTCACCCGCGACGCGCTCGGCAACGTCAGCTACAACGGTGACCAGACCGTGCGCCGCATCCAGGTCTCGGAGACGCGCCAGGTCGAGGAGAGCTTCACCGGCGAGGAGGCCTTCATCGCCATCCGCAACGGCAACGGCACCTTCGTCGCCGACCGCAACCCGGCCAATGTCGGGACGGCCCAGGTCAGCGACAACGTCATCGTCAACGGTTCGGCCTACCTGCCGCACGACTTCCGCATCAACTTCACCAGTGCCACCACCTACGACGTCATCGACGACACCGCCGGCAGCACCGTGCTCGGCGGGCAGACCTACGTCGATGGCGCGGCGATCAACTTCGCCGGCATGGCGGTGACGGTGATCGGCGCGCCGCAGGCCGGCGACGAGTTCTCCATCCGGCCGAGCGCCAACCAGTCGATGTTCGCGACCGTCAAGGACATCGCCCAGGCACTCGAGACCGATTTCCAGGACCCCGCCGGCGCCGCGCGCTTCGGCTTCGACATGGACCGCGCCATCGAGGATCTCGACCAGGCGATGGAGAAGGTCGCCGAGCTGCGTTCGAGCACCGGCGCGCGCCTCAACACCATCGAGGCGCAGCGTAACAACAACGAGGATTCGGGCATCAACCTGCAGACCCTGCGCTCGAATCTCGAAGACGTCGACCTGACCGCGGCGATCAGCAAGCTCGCCCAGCAGACCACGGCGCTGGAGGCGGCGCAGGCGGCGTTCGTGCGGGTGCAGGATCTCAGCCTCTTCGACTACCTCTAGCAGACTGATGCACAGCTACTGCGGAGCCCCTCTGCGGCGCGCATCTGCTGCGTCGCGGGCGGGCGCGCCTGGCGGCCGGCCGCGCCGGGGCGGGTTTTCTGGGAGCATCGCCCTAAAGTTCCGCTGCGGGCGGCCGCTATGACCCCGTGACGGGCCCGCGTTCCGGGCCGTGGGGAACGAACCATGGGGCGCTACGAACATCTCCAAGCCGAGCAAGCCATGCCGCGTTTGCGTCACCTGACCACCCTGATGCTCGCCGCTGCCGCGGCCGAGCAATGGGGCATGGTCGCCCGCCTGCGCGGCGAGCGGGCGCGCCTGCTCGAAGCCCTGCCCATGGCCGACGACGCCGGCGTCGCGACGGCCGCCTGACGCTCTCGGCGGCGGCCGCGCGCCGCCTCCGCAGCCCCACCGGCCAGCCCCGTTTCACGCCGCTGCTGCGGTGTCCTGTCGCGCCCAGCGGGCGCGTGTCTGCTTCTTGACACTCCCTGCCACGGCCGATTTAATCGACCCTCGCCGCGCCGCGTCGAAAATCCGACGCCTGCCGGCGCAGTACCCGGCGTCCCCAATCCCGTCGCCGCTGCCAAGACCGCATGACAAGATGCCCGAAGGATTCCGGCCGTGAGCAGCCCATCGCCCGTACTCATCATCGGCAGCGACGCCGAAACCCGCAGCCACGTCACCACCGTGCTCGAGTTCCTCGACCTGCATCCACTGGCAGTCGACCGCGAAGCCGACCTGCTCGAATACCTCGACGCGCGACCCGGCCCGTACATGATCCTGCTCGACAACTGCGGTGACGTGCGCCTGATGGGCGAGGTCTTTCGCCGCATCAAGGCCGCCGACCCCTACACCCCGGTGGTGCTGCTGGCGCGCGAGGGCGCCACCCTGCCGGCCGAACTCGATGCCGATGCCCTGGCCCGGGTGCGCCTGCCGCTGCGCCAGTCCGAGTTCGAGGCCGCGCTGCAGAAGGTGCGGACCTACCGCGAGAACCGCCACCAGGAAGGCTCGCCGCGCTCGCTCGAGCTGTTCCGCAACCTGGTCGGCTCGAGCGCCGGTATCCAGCGCGTGCGCAACATGATCGAGATGGTCGCGCGCTCGGACGCCAACGTGCTGATCATCGGCGAATCCGGTACCGGCAAGGAGGTCGTGGCGCGCCACGTCCACCATCATTCCAACCGCCGCTCGAAACCCTTCGTGCCACTCAATTGCGGCGCCATCCCGCCCGACCTGCTCGAAAGCGAGTTGTTCGGCCACGAGAAGGGCGCTTTCACCGGCGCCATCACGGCACGCCAGGGCCGTTTCGAGATGGCCGACGGCGGCACCCTGTTCCTCGACGAGATCGGCGACATGAGCCTGTCCATGCAGGTCAAGCTGCTGCGCGTGTTGCAGGAGCGCACCTTCGAGCGGGTCGGCTCCAGCCGCAGCCAGTCGGTCAACGTGCGCATCATCGCCGCGACCCACGTCAACCTCGAGCAGGCCATCCGCGAAGGCCGCTTCCGCGAGGATCTCTTCTATCGCCTCAACGTCTTCCCGATCGAGACGCCGCCGCTGCGCGAGCGCACCGAGGACCTGCCGCTGCTGGTCAACGACCTCGTCGAGCGTCTCGGCCACGAGGGCCGCGGCACCATCCGCCTCACCGAGCCCTGCGTCGAGTCGCTCACCGAGTACAACTGGCCGGGCAACGTGCGCGAGTTGGCGAACCTGGTCGAGCGGTTGTCGATCCTCTACCCCAACGGCGCCGTCGACGTGCACGACCTGCCGGAGAAATACCGCTCGGCGGAAGTCGTGGCGCGGGTGCCGGTTCGCGCCGAGCCACTCGCCGCGGTGCGCATGGCACCGACGGCGGCGCCGGTCGACGAGGCCGACGCGCGCACCGACTTCAATGCCATCCATCGCCTGCCGCACAGCGGGCTCGATCTCAAGGAACATCTCACCAGCATCGAACGCGACCTCATCCGCCAGGCCCTCGACGACAGCGACTGGGTGGTGGCGCATGCGGCCAAGAAACTCGCCATGGGCCGCACGACCCTGGTCGAGAAGATGCGCAAGTTCGATCTCAATCGTGACAGCCAGGCGTCGGAAGTTTGACGTAACGCCGTCCGCTGTCCTGGCACCTTTCCGCCTAACTGGCTGAAAAACAAAGAACCCCAACCCTGGCACGGTCCTTGCTGCCTTGGTTCCGGGCAGTCGCCGCCTTGACGCGGCGAGCCCCGGAAACCGAGACCAGGCATGAACCGATTGTCCGCCAACGCCGCCAGCCAGCTCACCGACGCCTTCGCCGAGTTCGAGGAGGCGTCACGCTCGCTGTCGACCTTCTACCGCGATCTCGAGCGCCGTGTCGGCGAATTGACGCGCGAGCTGGCGGCCTCGCGTTCGGCCCAGGCCCGCGAACTGGCCGAGAAGGAACGCCTCGCCGCGCGCCTGGAGAGCCTGCTCGAGGCCTTGCCCGGCGGCGTGGTGGTGATCGATCAGCGCGGCCGCGTGCAGGCCTGCAACCCGGTAGCGACCGAACTGCTCGGCCCGGTGGCGTGCGGCGAGCCCTGGAGCGCGGTAGTGACACGGGCTTTCGCCCCGCGCTGGGACGACGGTCACGACATCTCGCTCGTCGACGGCCGCCGCGTCCACATCGCGACCCAGGCCCTGTCCGGCGAACCCGGCCAGATCCTGCTTCTCAACGACGTCACCGAGACCCGCCGCCTGCAGGAACAGCTGGCCCATCACAAGCGGCTCTCGGCCAAGACCGAGATGGCCGCGGCCATGGCCCACCAGATCCGCACGCCGCTGGCCTCGGCCCTGCTCTCGGCCGGCAACCTGCGGCGTGCGCGTGACGAGCGCATGCGCGAGCGTGCCGTCGACCGTACCGTCAAGTCCCTGCGCAAGCTCGAACGCCTGGTCGACGAGATGCTGCTGTTCGCCCGCGGCGGCCAGCTCGAGATGGCGCCGATCGCGGCGGACCGGCTGTTCGGCGCGCTGGCCGACGCCGCCGCCGAGGCCTTCAACTTCGGTGAGTACGTCATCGCCTTCGACGGCACGGCGCCGGCGGGTACGGTCCAGGTCAACCTCGCCGCGCTGACCAGCATCGCGCTCAACCTGATCGAGAACGCCCACCAGGCGGCGGCCGGGCGCGGTCGCATCGCGATCACCGCCGCGCGCCGCGGCGACATGCTCGAACTCGTCTTCGCCGACGACGGCCCCGGCATTCCCGCCGCGCAGGCCGCGGCGGTGTTCGAGCCCTTCTTCACCACGCGCAGCAACGGTACCGGCCTCGGCCTGGCGGTGGCGCGGGCGGTGGCCCGTGCCCATGCCGGTGAGCTCGCGCTCGAACCGGCCGCGCGCGGCTGCCGTTTCGTGCTCAGCCTGCCGCTGAGCGCGGCGGCCGCCGCGCTGCCCACGGCCACCGACGACGGAAACGCATGATGTCCACGCAATCGATCCACATCCTCATCGTCGAAGACGACGAAGCCCTGCGCGAAGCGCTGCTCGATACCGCCGAGATGGCGGGCTTCGAGGTCACCGGTGCCGGCGACGGCAGCGCGGCCCTCGCGCTGCTCGCCGAGCAGCGTTACGACCTCGTCATCAGCGACATCCAGATGGCGCCGATGGACGGGCACGCGCTGCTGCGCGAGGTCCGCAAGCACGATCGCGAGCTGCCGGTGGTGCTGATGACCGCCTACGAGTCGGTGCAGAGCGCCATCGACGCGCTGCGCAACGGTGCCACCGATTACCTCATCAAGCCGTTCGAAGCGGAGGTACTGGTGGGGCGCATCGACGCCTGGCTGCCGGCGGCGCCGGCGGTCGCGCCGGCCGACGTCGTCGCGGTCGACCCGGCCAGTCGCCAGGTCTACGAACTCGCCCGGCGCGTCGCACAATCGGATGCCTCGGTGATGATCACGGGCGAGTCCGGGGTCGGCAAGGAAGTGGTGTTCCGTACCATCCACGCCTGCTCGCCGCGCGCGGCGCGGGCCGCGGTCGCGATCAATTGCGCCGCCATCCCCGAGAACATGCTCGAAGCGGTGCTGTTCGGTTACGAGAAGGGCGCGTTCACCGGCGCCTACAAGGCCTGCCCGGGCAAGTTCGAGCAGGCCCAGGATTCGAGCCTGCTGCTCGACGAGATCTCCGAGATGCCGCTCGCCCTGCAGGCCAAGCTGCTGCGCGTGCTGCAGGAGCGCCAGGTCGAGCGCCTGGGCTCGACGCAGCTCATCGATCTCGACGTGCGCATCGTCGCCACCTCCAATCGCGACTTGCGCGAGGAGGTCGCCGCCGGGCGCTTCCGCGAGGATCTCTACTACCGTCTCAACGTGATGCCGATCCACGTGCCGGCCCTGCGCGAACGCCGCGCCGACGTCATCCCGCTGGCCCGTGCCCTGGCCGCGCGTGCAGCCGAGCGCGCCGCGACGGCAGCGCCCGAGTTCAGCGCCGCTGCCGAACAGCGCCTGGCGGCCTACGACTGGCCCGGTAACGTGCGCGAGCTCGACAACGTCGTCCAGCGCGCGTTGATCCTGCACCAGGGCAGCGCCATCGAGGCGCACGACCTGATGTTCGAATCGACCCTGGCGCCGACCGCGCTGACCAGCGCGGCGGGCGAGGAGGCGGGCGACGACTCGCTCACCGGCGACCTCAAGGACCACGAGCGCCGGCTCATCCTCGGCGCGCTCAGCGAAGGCAAGGGCAGCCGCAAGTTCGCCGCCGAGAAGCTCGGCATCAGTCCGCGCACCCTGCGCTACAAGATCGCGCGCATGCGCGACGAAGGCGTCGCGGTGCCGGGCGCCTGAGCGACCCGCGACCACCGCACAACCGTACCCGAGGAGGAATCATGGCCGTCGATGCAATCAATGCCGATGCCGTCCTGGCCCGCATGCGCGCCCTGGCCTCGCAGGCCCAGGGCGTCGAGACCCGCGCCGCGGCGCCGGCGTCGACCACCGATTTCACGGCCCTGCTGCGCAACGCCATCGACACCGTCAACACCAACCAGCAGCGCGCCGCGGAGCTGTCGACGCGCTTCGAGCGCGGTGAGCAGGGTGTCGAGCTGGCCGACGTGATGATCTCGATCCAGAAGGCCAACATCTCCTTCCAGGCCGCGACGCAGGTGCGCAACCGCCTCGTCTCGGCCTACCAGGACATCATGAACATGCCGCTGTGAAGGCGGCCGATTCACCCTCGAACTGAACCCCGCGGACCTATCCGACCATGGCTGAAGCGCTCGCCATCAATCCCCAGGCTTCCCTCCTGCTCCTGCTGCGCCAGGCCGGCGTCATGGTGGCGCTGGCGGCGAGCGTGGCACTCGGCCTCTACGTCGCCCTGTGGGCGCGTACCCCGGAATACACGGTGCTCTACACCGATCTCTCCGAGCGCGATCTGTCGCAGGTCGTCGACGCCCTGCAGTCGAACGCGATCCCCTACCGCATGGACGCCAACGGTGGCGCCATCCTGGTCGCCGCCGACAAGGTTCACGACGCGCGCCTCAAGCTGGCCGCCGCCGGCCTGCCGCGCAGCGCCGGCATGGGCTTCGAGATGCTCGAGCAGGAGCAGGGCTTCGGCACCAGCCAGTTCCTCGAGCAGGCGCGCTACCAGCGCGCCATCGAGGGCGAGCTGTCGCGCTCGATCGCCCACATCAACAACGTGCGCGCCGCGCGCGTCCACCTCGCGGTGCCCAAGCAGTCGGCGTTCAGCCGGACGCGGCGCGAGCCGACGGCCTCGGTCATCGTCGATCTCTACAACGGCCGGCGCCTCGAGCCGCACCAGGTCGGCGCCATCGTGCACATGGTTTCGGCCAGCGTGCCGTCGATGTCGCCCGACCAGGTCACCGTCATCGACCAGCAGGGCAACCTGCTCACCGACACCGCCGGCGGCAGTGACGAACTGGTGCTCTCGGCCAAGCGCTTCGAGTACACGCGGCGCCTCGAGGAAAGCTTCGTCGATCGCATCGAGGCCATCCTGATGCCGCTGGTCGGGCCCGACGGCGTGCGCGCCCAGGTCACCGCCGACATCGACTTCACCACCACCGAGCAGACCCGCGAGAGCTTCAACCCCGACCTGCCGGCGGTGCGCAGCGAAAACCTGATCGAGGAAGAACGCCGCGGCGGCGGTGGCCCCGGCGGCGTGCCCGGCGCGCTCAGCAACGAGCCGCCGGCCGCGGCCACGGCACCCGAGCAGGTCGGCGCCGCCGACGGTACCGGCCAGCAGGCCACCACTGCCAGCGCCGCTGCCAATGGCAACCGCCGCAGCCAGACCACGCGCAACTACGAGCTCGACCGCACCATCAGCCATACCCGCCCGGCGACCGGCACGGTACGGCGCCTGTCGGTCGCGGTGGTGGTGCGCAACCCCGCCCCGACGGCGGCGGCCGACGGCGCCGCGGAGACCGCCGCCGACGACGCGGCCAGCGCGCCCGCGGCGGCCGCCGGTCTCGACGCCGAGCAGCTCGCCCGCATCGAGAAGCTGGTCAAGGAAGCGATCGGTTTCGACGCCGCGCGCGGCGACTCGGTCAGCGTGACCAACGCCGATTTCCACACCCCGCCGGCCGCCGAGCCCCTGCCCGAGCCGCCAATCTGGCAGCAGCCCTGGGTGTGGAGCGTGGGCAAGCAGGTGCTGGGCGGGCTGTTCGCGTTGTTCGTACTGTTCGGCGTCATCCGGCCGACGGTGAAGTCGCTCATGAGCAAGCCGCTGGCGGTGGCCGGCGCGGCGGGCCAGTTGGGCGAAGCGCGCGACGGCGAGGTGCTGCCGGCCGGCGGCGCGGCCAGTGGCGGGCAGGCGGCCCTGCCGGGCGTCCAGCCTGGCCAGCCCCTGCTGGCATCGTCCGACATCGATCCGAGCATCGACCAGGTCAAGCAGTTCGTGAACCAGGACCCCAAGATCGCCGCCCAGGTCATCAAGGGTTGGGTCGGCGGCGATTGATCGCCGCCATGATCACGTCGGTCACCTCATTCGGCAGCGGAGCATCACATGGCTGAAGCGAGCAAGGGTATGGACGGCGCCGAGAAGGCGGCGATCTTCCTCATGGTCATCGGCGAGGCGTCGGCGGCCGAGGTGATGAAACATCTCGGGCCGCGCGAAGTGCAGAAGATCGGTGTCGCCATGTCGGGCCTGGAAGTGGTCTCGCCGTCGAACGTCAAGACCTCGGTCGACGAGTTCATCCAGTCGGTGCGCGAGCACACCGGCATCGGCATCGGCAACGAGGACTTCATTCGCAACGTGCTCACCAATGCGCTCGGCGAGGACAAGGCGACGAGCATGATCGACCGCATCCTGCTCGGCGGTAACACCAAGGGCCTGGAAGCGCTCAAGTGGATGGACGCGCGGGCCATCGTCGAGCTGATCCGTTTCGAGCACCCGCAGATCATCGCCATCGTGCTGTCCTTCCTCGACAGCGACCAGTCGGCCGAGGTCCTCAGCCTGCTGCCCGAGAACACCCGCGCCGACCTGCTCATGCGCATCGCCACCATGGAGGGCATCCAGCCGGCGGCGATGAAGGAACTGAACGAGATGCTCGAGCAGCAGTTGCGCGGTGGCGCCGGTGGCCAGCAGTCGTCGATGGGCGGCATCAAGTGTGCGGCCGAGATCCTCAACTTCATCGATCGCAGCGTGGAAGCCAAGATCAGCGAGCGCATCACCGAGCTCGACGCCGACCTCGCCGAGCGTATCCAGGACCTGATGTTCACCTTCGAGAACCTCGTCGACATCGACGACCGCGGCGTGCAGGCACTGCTGCGCGAGGTCTCGACCGACAACCTGGTGCTGGCGTTGAAAGGCACCGACGAGGCCATCAAGGACAAGATCTTCAACAACATGTCGCAGCGCGCGGCGGAGATGCTGCGCGACGACCTCGATGCCAAGGGCCCGGTCAAGCTGTCCGAGGTCGAGGGCGCGCAGAAGGAAATCCTGACCATCGCGCGGCGCCTCGCCGACGAGGGCACCATCAGCCTCGGCGGCGGTGGCGGCGGCGAGCAGATGATATGAGCACGCCGGTTTTGCCTGCCCCGCAACAGCCATGAGCCAGCTCGTGAATCCCGGACCCGAAGACGAAGTCGCGCGCTTCGAGTTTCCCAACGTCGAGGGCGTGCTGGTCGGCGACGGCGGGGGCGGGGCCGGCATGCCGACCGCGCGCCAGATCGAACAGATGCACCGCGAGGCCTGGGAGGAGGGCTATGCCTCCGGCGAGGCCGAGGGTTATGCCGCCGGCGAACAACGCGGCGCGGCCGCGGTGCGCCAGCGGGTCGAACTGCTCGACGGCGTCCTGCGCGACCTCACCGCGCCGCTGGCTACGCTCGACGAGGCGGTCGTCGACAGCGTCGCCGAGCTGGCCCTGCTGATCGCGCGCCACCTGGTGCGGCGCGAGCTCAAGGTGACGCCCGGCGAAGTCGTCGGCGTGGTGCGCGAAACCCTGCGTCACCTGCCGGTGGCGACGCGCGGTACGGCCATCCACCTCAACCCCGAGGACGTCGAGATCGTGCGCGGCGCGCTCGCCCTGGGCGGCGACGACGTCGCCTACCGGCTCGAACCCGATCCCCTGGTCACCCGCGGCGGCTGCATCGTCGAGAGCGAGACCTCGCGCATCGATGCCTCGGTCGAGGCGCGCCTGGCCGCCATCGCCTCGAAGATGTTCGGCGGCGAGCGCGAATCCGACCGCGCCGGCGGGAGCTGAATGCCGATGCCCGCCCCCGCGCGACATCCGTGCGCCGCCCGCAGCCGTGCCGTGCGCGCCGACGATGCCGCTCGCCCCCGTCGAGGAACCTGAACCATGCTCACCGCCCGCAATTCGAGCGCGCAATGGGTCGCCGGCCTGCAGACCTACTTCGAACGGCTCGCCGAGCCGCCGCCGGTGGTGGTCGAGGGCAAGCTGTCGCGCATGGTCGGCCTGACCCTCGAAGCGGTGGGTTGCCAGGCCGCCGTCGGTGACCGCTGCCAGGTCTACAATCCCAACGGCAGCGCCATCGATGCCGAGGTGGTGGGCTTCGCCGGCGAGCGCCTGTTCCTCATGCCGACCGGCACGCCGCGCGGGCTGGCGCCCAATGCGCGCGTGATCCCGGTCGGTGGCGCCGGCGACGTGGCCGTCGGCGAGGGCCTGCTCGGGCGGGTCATCGATGGTGCCGGGCGACCGCTCGACGAGCACGGGCCGCTGCGCGTGGACCAGCGTCGACCACTCTACGGCGAACCCGTCAACCCGCTGCGCCGGCCGCCCATCAGCGAACCGCTCGACGTCGGCGTGCGCTCGATCAACGCGCTGTTGAGCGTCGGCCGCGGCCAGCGCATCGGCCTGTTCGCGCCGTCCGGGGTCGGCAAGAGCGTGCTGCTCGGCATGATGACGCGCTTCACCGATGCCGATGTCATCGTCGTCGGCCTGGTCGGCGAACGTGGCCGCGAAGTGAAGGAATTCATCGACCAGATCCTCGGCCCCGAGGGCATGGCGCGCGCCGTGGTGGTGGCCGCCCCGGCCGACAACCCGCCGCTGATGCGCATGCACGGCGCGGCCATGGCCACCAGCATTGCCGAGTATTTTCGCGATACCGGCCGCCATGTCCTGCTGCTGATGGACTCGCTCACCCGCTACGCCCAGGCCCAGCGTGAGATCGCGCTGACCATCGGCGAGCCGCCGGCCACGCGCGGCTTCCCGCCGTCGGTGTTCGCGCGCCTGCCGCAGCTGGTCGAGCGGGCCGGCACCGGGGTCGCCGGGCGCGGTTCCATCACCGCCTTCTACACCGTGCTGACCGAGGCCGACGACCCCAACGACCCGGTGGCCGATGCCGCGCGCGCCATCCTCGACGGGCACATCGTGCTGTCGCGGCGGCTGGCCGAACGCGGCCAGTACCCGGCCATCGACGTCGAGGCCTCGATCAGCCGCGTCATGTCGCACATCGCGAGCGACGAGCACCAGGCCCGCGCCAAGGTGTTGCGCCACTTCTACTCGCTCTACGAGCAGAACGCCGACCTGTTCAACGTCGGCGCCTACACCCGCGGCGCCAATCCCGAGCTCGACCGCGCGGTCGAGTTGCGCGGCCCGATCCTGCGCTTCCTCAACCAGGGCCAGCGCGAGGCGGTCGGCTTCGACGCCGCGATCGCCGCGCTCGACGCGGTGCTGGCGCCGCCGGTGGAGAACGCGTCGTGACCCGCGCCAAGCGCCTCGAGCGTATCGTCGCCCTGGCCGAGCTCAAGCGCCGCCAGGCTTCGCAGCAGCTCGCCGATTCACGCCGCGCCCACGATGCCAACCTGGAGAAGCTGGCGCAGTTCCGCGACTACCATGCCGAGTACGCGCGCGCACTCGGCCAGGTCGGCGTGACGACCAGCGTGGCCAGCCTGGGCGACCAGCGGCGCTTCATCGAGCACATCCAGCGCACCATCGATGCGCTCGATCGGCAGACCCAGAAGAGCGCCGCGCGCTGCCGCGAGGACATCCAGTCGTGGCAGCGCGAGAGCCATCGCCGTGACGCCCTCGAGGGCATCCTCGACGCCGCGCGCAGTGCCGCCGCGCGCGGCGAGGAACAGCGCCAGCAGCGCGAAGTCGACGATCGCGGGCGGCGCGGCGGCGACGACGACTGAGTGCGCGGGACGCCCTGAGCGGGTGAGCCGGCACACCCGGGCCACGCCCGGCCGAGCGCGCGACGCCGCAGGGCGGCACCGCCGCGCATGGCGCGCTTGCCTCAGCCGGACAGCAGCGATTCGAAATAGGTGATGGTGCGCGCGAGCCCCTCGCGCAGGTCCACGCGCGGCTCCCAACCGAGGTGCTCGCGGGCGCGCGTGATGTCGGGCTGGCGCTGGCGCGGATCATCGGTCGGCAGCGGCGCGAATTCGAGTCGCGAGCGCGAGCCGGTGAGCTCGATGACCAACTCGGCCAGCTCGCGGATGGTGAACTCGACCGGGTTGCCGAGGTTGACCGGGCCGGTGATTTCCGGCGCGGTGTGCATCAGCGCGACCAGGCCGGCGATGAGATCGTCGACGAAGCAGAACGAGCGGGTCTGCTCGCCGTCGCCGTAGAGGGTGATGGGCTGGCCCTGCAGCGCCTGGACGATGAAGTTCGACACCACGCGACCGTCGTTGGGGTGCATGCGCGGCCCGTAGGTGTTGAAGATGCGCGCCACCTTGATGCCCAGGCCATGCTGGCGGTGATAGTCGAAGAACAGGGTTTCCGCACAGCGCTTGCCTTCGTCGTAGCAGGCCCGCGGCCCGATCGGGTTGGCATGGCCCCAGTAGTCCTCGGTCTGCGGGTGCACGGCGGGGTCGCCGTAGACCTCGCTGGTGGAGGCCTGCAGGATGGGTGCGCGCAGGCGCTTGGCCAGGCCCAGCATGTTGATCGCGCCGTGGACGCTGGTCTTGGTCGTCTGCACCGGGTCGACCTGGTAGTGCACCGGGGAGGCCGGGCAGGCCAGGTTGTAGATCTCGTCGGCCTCGACGTAGAGCGGGAAGGTGACATCGTGGCGCAGCAGCTCGAAATAGGGATTGTCGAGCAGGTGCAGCAGGTTGGTCTTGCTCCCGGTGTAGAAGTTGTCCACGCAGAGCACGTCGTGGCCGGCCCCGAGCAGGGTCTCGCACAGGTGGGAGCCGAGGAAGCCGGCGCCCCCGGTGACGAGGATGCGCTTGCGATGCGCGGCCGGCAGGGTCGCGGTGGTGTTCAGCGGCGTCACTCCTCGCAGGGGAAAGCGCCATTCTAAGGAAACCGCGCCGGCGTGGCTGCGTCACCGCAAGGACGGTGCCGGGCGGGTGGCGGCGTTGCACGCCGGGCCGGCGGACGCGGCGCGCCGCGATCGCAGCGACCGATGTCCGCGCCCGGTCGGCGCGGGCGTCCGCGGTCACCACGCCTGGCACGGCTCTTGCTGATATCCCACCGAGCGGCACCGGGCCGCACCCGAGCGAGAGCGGAGAACACGATGGAATCGATCAACCTGGCAACGACCGGCGCAGTCGATGCGCCGCTGCGCGCGGCCACGGGCAACCTCGGTGGCGACCCCGCGGCGACCACCGTACCGGCCGCGGATGCGGCCGAAATCGGCGCTTTCGTCGCCGCCCTGCTGGCCCAGACGATGAACCAGCCGCAGGCGGACACGACCGCTGCGGCGACCGCCACGACGGCACCCGTCGCGGGTGTCCCGGGCGCGTTGCCGGTGATCCCGGGGCGGCAGGTTCTTGCCGGCCTGGCGCCGGCAGCGGGTGCCGACTTGCCGCCGGCGTTGCCGGATGCCGACCGCGCGGCGAGTGGGGAAACCCTGTCCTGGCGCGAACTCGCGCAGTCCGCAACGGGTGAGGCGACGGCGGAAGAGGGCACCACGCCGCGGCTCGCCGCCCACGGCGCGCGCGCCGATGCGACCTTCGGTGAGCACCTGCGCGGCGTCGGCAGCGATACCGACGGCGCCGATGCCCTGGCCGATCTCGTCACCCGCGCCGCGCGTGCCGAGCCCGGCGAGGCGTCGCAGGTCGCCCCCGATGGCGATGTCCAGGGCGTGCAAGGGCTGCACAAGCCTGCTGACAGTAACCAGGTCGGCGCCGCCTACGGTAGCCGGCCGGCGGCAGCCCTGCCGGTCAACGACCAGGCGCTGTTCTCCGAACGCCTCAACCAGCACATCTCGGTGATGGTCGGCCAGCATGCCCAGCACGCGCGCATCGCCGTCAGCCCGCCGGAACTCGGACCGGTCGAAGTCCGTGTCACGGTGGTCGGCGACGAGGCCACGATCCACCTCGCCGCGACCCACGCGACGACCCGCGAAGCACTCGAGGAGGCCCTGCCCCGTCTGCGTGCGGCCTTTGCCGACAGCGGCATCGCGCTCGGCAACGCCGGCGTGTTCGCCGAGATGCCCGAACAGCGGGGCGACCCGCGCGCGAACGGCATGGCCTACAGCGAGCCGCAGGCGGCCCGGGCAGAGACCACCGCCCTGGCCGACGATGCGGTACAGCCCCTGCGCATGGTTCGCCTCGGCCTGGTCGACGCCTTCGTCTGAGGACACGCCCCGAGCACGCCGGCCCGGCGCCACGCGGCTGGCCATCGATACCCCCCGGGCCGGGCGCCGGCCGGCGGGGACGGTATCCGCCCCCGGCACCGGCGTTCGCCCGGCGCCGTCGGAAACTCGGCGCCGCCCGCCCGGGGCCGGCCGCCGGACCGTCAAGATCCCGCCGTAGGCGGTCGCCGCGCGGCGCGAAGTCCCTGATTTCTCGGCTCCGCTCAGGCTGGCATGCGCCTTGCACATTGCCGCAACGAACCCTATCCGTGGAGTTTTCGTAATGGCAGAGGAAAGCAAGGACGGCGCCGCCAGCGGCAACAAGAAGCTCATCATCATCATTGCGGTGGTGGCGCTGGCCGTGGCCGGCGCGGCCGTCGGCATCACCCTGGCCCTGTCCGGCGGTGACAAGCCGGCTGCCGAGGGCGAGGCCGCAGCGGCCGCCGAGGAGCCGCCGGCCGAGGCGGTCTACGTCGATCTCAAGCCCGAGTTCGTCATCAACTTCCGCGATCGCAACAACCGGCCCAAGTTCCTCAAGGCCGAGATGTCGGTGTCCACCCACGAGCCCGAGATCGAGGAAGCGGTCAATCGCCACATGCCGGCCATCCGCAACAGCCTGGTGCTGCTGCTCAGCCGCCAGATCTACGAGGACCTCTTGCCCAACGAGGGCAAGGAAGCCCTGCGCCAGCAGGCCCTGGCCGAGGTGCAGTCGGTGCTCGAGGCCCAGATCGGCAAGCCCGGGGTCGACGAACTCTACTTCTCCAGTTTCGTCATGCACTGAGGCCGGCCGCGCGCCCACGGAGCCCTGACCCCATGTCCAATACCGACCTCCTGTCGCAAGACGAAATCGATGCCCTGCTGTCCGGTGTCGACAGCGGTGACATCGAGACCGAGATGGACGACGGCGCCGACGACGGGTCGGCGCGGTCCTACGACTTCAACAGCCAGGATCGCATCGTACGCGGGCGCATGCCCACGCTCGAGATGATCAACGAACGCCTCGCACGCAACCTGCGCCAGAGCCTGTTCAACATGCTGCGGCGCTCGCCGGTGATCTCCGTCGAGGGCGTGCAGATGACCAAGTTCGGCGAGTACGTGCACACCCTGCTGATGCCGTCGAACCTGAACATCTTCCAGATGCGCCCGCTCAAGGGTTCGGCGCTGATCGTGTGCAATCCAAAGCTGGTGTTCTCGCTGGTCGATTGCTTCTTCGGCGGCGAAGGCAAGTTCTACAACAAGATCGAAGGCCGCGATTTCACCGTCACCGAGATGCGCATCGTGCGGCGCTTCCTCGACCTCATCTTCGACGGCCTGACCGAGGCCTGGGAACCGGTCCTGCCGGTCGAGTTCAACTACCTGAACTCCGAGGTCAACCCGCAGTTCGCCAACATCGTGACGCCGAGCGAGGTGGTGGTGGTCTCGACCTTCCACATCGATCTCGAGGCCGGCTCGGGTTACATGCACGTGACCCTGCCCTACGCGATGATCGAACCCATCCGCGAACTGCTCGACGCCGGCGTGCAGAGCGACGTCACCGAGAAGGACGAACGCTGGGCGCACATCCTGCGCGAGGAGATCAAGACCGCACGGGTCAGCCTCGACGCCACCCTGACCCACGCGCAGTTGACGGTGCGCGACATCGTCGACCTCAAGGCCGGTGACGTCTTTCCGATCGACCTGCCGCAGACCGTCGTCGCGCGCGTCGACGGCGTGCCGGTGTTTCGTGGCGTCTACGGCGCCTCGCGCGGCCGCGCCGCGCTCAAGGTGGTCGAGACCATCCGCCACAACGAACTCTCTCCCCCGACGATCTCCTTTGGAGCAGCGAAATGAGCGACAACGACAACGTGGCCGAGGACGACTGGGCGGCGGCGATGGCCGAGCAGGCCGCGGCGACCGGCGGTGGCGGCGATGCCGATGACATCATCGATGGCGTCGCCCCGGCGGCGATGCAGAACCTGACGGCCGACGGCGGCACCGGGGAACCGGGCAGCCTCGAGAACATCCTCGACATCCCGGTCACCCTGGCCGTCGAGATCGGTTCGACCAAGGTCAGCATCCGCAACCTCCTGCAGTTCAACCAGGGCTCGGTGGTCGAGCTCGATCGTCTCGCCGGCGAGCCGCTCGACGTGCTGGTCAACGGCACCCTCATCGCACACGGCGAGGTGGTGGTGGTGAACGAGAAGTTCGGCATCCGCCTGACCGACGTCGTCAGCGCCCACGAGCGCGTGCGCAAGCTGGCCTGAGCCGATGCTCCGCCTGTCACGACTGCTGGGGCCGGGCGCCGCGCTGAACGCGCTACCGGCGCATGCCGCCGACGGCCTTGCCGCCGGCCAGGCGATGCAGGTCTTCGCCGGGCTCGCCGTGGTGCTCGCCCTGATCGCGGCGGCGAGCTGGGGTGCGCGTCGCCTGCAGGGCCTGCGTCCGCAGGGCCGTGGCCGCATCCGCGTGCTCGAAGGGCTCTCGCTCGGCGCGCGTGAGAAGCTGCTGCTGGTCGAGGTCGACGAGCGCCGCGTGCTCATCGGTATCTGCCCCGGGCGCATGCAGGCGCTGGCCAGTTTCGACGGCGTCGGGCCGGCGCCGGCCTTCGACGCCGTGCTCGGCGAGGCGCGCGAGGTGGCGCGGTCATGAGCGCGCGCGGGCTGGTCTTCGCGGGCCTGCTGTTCGTCGCCACGCCGGCGTTCGCGCTGGGCGGCTTTGATGCCTTCTCCGTCACCACCAACGGCGATGGCACGCAGACCTACACCCTGACCCTGCAGGTCCTGCTGCTGATGACGGCGCTGACCCTGCTGCCGGCCATCCTGCTCGCCATGACCTCGTTCACGCGCATCATCATCGTGCTCGCCATCCTGCGCCAGGCGTTGGGCACGGCGCAGACCCCGTCCAACCAGATCCTGGTCGGGCTGGCACTGTTCATGACGCTGTTCATCATGAGCCCGGTGCTCGACACCGTGTACCGCGATGCCGTCGCGCCCTACCTCGATGATCAGATCGAGGCGCCCGAGGCCTTCAGCCGCGCGGCCGGCCCGCTGCGCGGCTTCATGCTCGAGCAGACCCGCGAATCGGATCTCGTGCTGTTCACCGAGTTGTCCGGGCATGCCACGCCCGATGCGCCCGCCGACGTGCCGTTCGCGGTACTGGCGCCGTCGTTCATCACCAGCGAGCTCAAGACCGCCTTCCAGATCGGTTTCCTCATCTTCCTGCCGTTTCTCATCATCGACCTCGTCGTCGCCAGCGTGCTGATGTCGATGGGCATGATGATGCTGTCGCCGCTGATCATTTCGCTGCCGTTCAAGATCATGCTGTTCGTGCTGGTCGACGGCTGGGCCCTGATCGTCGGCACCCTGGCGGCGAGTTTCTATTCCTGAGCACGTCATGACCCCCGAAACCGTCCTCACCATCGGCGACAAGGCGCTCGAGCTGACCATCCTGCTGATGGGCATCCTGCTCGGCCCGGCGCTGGCCGTCGGCCTGCTGGTGTCGCTGTTCCAGGCCGCGACCCAGATCAACGAAATGACGCTCTCGTTCATTCCCAAGCTGCTCGTCACGGTTGCCGTGCTGATCCTCGGCGGGCCGTGGATCCTCGGTCAGATCACCGACTACACCATACGGCTCTACCAGGCCATCCCCGGCCTCATCGGCTGAGCGGCGCCCCGCGATGCACTTCACCGAAGCCCAGTTGCTGCAGGGGATGATGGCCTGGCTGTGGCCGTTCCTGCGCGTCGGCGGCTTCGTCATGGCGGCGCCGGTGATCGGCACGCGCGCGGTGCCGACGCGCATCCGCGTCGTGCTCGCCCTGCTGCTGACCTCGGTGCTGGCGCCGCTGGCGGCGGCACCGGCCATCGATCCGCTCAGCGCGTCCGGCCTGCTCACCGCTGCCCAGCAGGTGGTGGTGGGGGCGACCATCGGCCTGGTCCTGCGCCTGACCTTCTTCGTCTTCGAGTTCGCCGGGCAGCTGGTCAGCCAGCAGACCGGCCTCGGTTTCGCCTCGCTGGTCGACCCGACCAGCGGCGCGCAGGTGCCGGTGCTGGCGCATTTCTACATCGTGCTGGCGACCCTGCTGTTCTTCACCGTCGACGCCCACCTGGTGCTGGTGCAACTGCTCGCCGACAGCTTCCGGCTGCTGCCGATCGGCCCGGTCGGCATCGCCGCCGCCGGCGCCGAGGGCATCGTGAGCTGGACCGGCGAACTCATTGCCGACGGCCTGCTGCTCGGCCTGCCCGTCATCGTCGCCCTGCTCGCGATCAACTTCGCGCTCGGCGTGATGGCGCGGGCGGCGCCGCAGCTCAACATCTTCGCCGTCGGCTTCCCGCTCATGATCCTGTTCGGCATGGTGCTGGTGGTGCTCACCCTGGAAGGCTTCGACGAAGCCGCCATCGGTCTGTTCGACAGCGGCATCGTCGCCGCCCACGCCGTGCTCGAGGCGCGTTGACCATGGCCGAGCAGGACGACGCCCAGGAACGCACCGAACAACCCAGCGCGAAGCGCCTGCAGGACGCGCGCGACAAGGGCCAGATCGCGCGCTCGCGCGAACTCACCACCATGTTCGTCCTGCTCGGCGGCGCGGCCACGCTCTATCTCAGCGGCGCACACCTCGGCGGCGGCATGGCGCGCGTCATGCGCGGCAGCTTCACCTTCGCCCGCGGCGACCTGTTCGATTCGCGCGTGCTCGGCACGCGCTTCGTCGGCGTCGTGCTCGACGCGCTGGCGGCGCTGGCGCCGGTGCTGGTCATGGCCGTCGTCATCGCGCTGATGGCGCCGCTCGCCCTGGGCGGCTGGAACTTCAGCGGCGAGGCCTTGCAGCCCAAGTTCGAGCGGCTCGATCCGATCAAGGGCCTCAAGCGGGTGTTCGGCGTGCGCGGCCTGGTCGAGATGTTGAAGGCGCTGGCCAAGTTCGTCCTCGTGCTGGCCTTTGCGGTGGTCGCGCTGAAGGGCGAGCAGGGCGCCATTCTCACCCTCGGCCACGGCAGTGCCCAGGCCGGCCTCGCGCGCGGCACCGACATCCTCTTCCACGTCTTCGTCGTGGTCAGCCTGGCCACCATCGTCATCGCGCTGGTCGACGTGCCGTTCCAGCTGTGGGAGCACACCAAGCAACTGCGCATGTCGCGCCAGGACCTCAAGGAGGAGATGAAGGAGACCGACGGTTCGCCCGAGCTCAAGGGCCGCATCCGCAACATGCAGCACGAGCTGGCACGCCGGCGCATGATGGAAGAAGTGCCCAAGGCCGACGTCATCGTCACCAACCCCGAGCACTACGCGGTGGCGCTGAAGTTCGATCCCGCGACCATGCGCGCGCCGGTGGTGGTGGCCAAGGGCGTGGAGGAAGTGGCGGCCAACATCCGCAAGGTCGCCGGTGCCCACGGCATCACCATCATGAGTGCGCCGCCACTGGCACGCGCGCTCTACCACACCACCAAGCTGAAGCAGGAAATCCCGGCCGGGCTCTACCTCGCCGTGGCCCGCGTGCTGGCCTACGTATTCCAGGTCCGCGACGGCGTGGCCGGTGCAGCGCCGCCGGGCGACCTGCCGATCCCCGACGAATTCACCTACTGAGGTTCTGATCATGGCGACCCTGGCAGGACAGACCACGGGGCTGGACATCACCGGCAACCTGCAACGGGCCGGCATCGGCGTGCCGCTGTTGCTGCTCGCGATGCTCGCCATGATGGTGATCCCGCTGCCGCCGTTCCTGCTCGACATCCTGTTCACGTTCAACATCTCGCTCGCGTTGATCGTGCTGATGGCGGGGATCTACGCACGGCGCCCGCTCGACTTCGCGGTGTTCCCGACCCTGCTGCTGGTGACCACCCTGCTCAGGCTGACCTTGAACGTGGCCTCGACCCGCGTGGTGCTGCTCAACGGCCACAGCGGTCCGGGCGCGGCGGGCCACGTCATCGAGGCCTTCGGCGACTTCGTCGTCGGCGGCAACTACGCGGTCGGCCTGGTGGTGTTCGCCATCCTGGTCATCATCAACTTCGTCGTCGTGACCAAGGGCGCCGGGCGCATCTCCGAAGTCAGCGCGCGCTTCACCCTCGACGCCATGCCGGGCAAGCAGATGGCCATCGACGCCGATCTCAATGCCGGCATCATCACCCAGGAGGAAGCCAAGGTGCGCCGCCGCGAGGTCGCGGGCGAGGCCGATTTCTACGGCGCCATGGACGGTGCGAGCAAGTTCGTCCGTGGCGATGCCATCGCCGGCATCATGATCCTGTTCATCAACATCCTCGGCGGCCTGGTCATCGGTACCGCCCAGCACGACATGGCCCTGAGCGAGGCCATGCGCGTGTTCACCCTGCTGACCATCGGCGACGGCCTGGTCGCCCAGATCCCCTCGCTCTTGCTCGCCACCGCCTCGGCGCTGATGGTCACGCGCACCTCGACCGAGCACGACGTCGGCGACCAGGTCATGGAGCAGTTGTTCGACAACCCGCGCACCCTGGCGGTGACCGGCGGCGTGCTGCTGATCATGGGCGTCATCCCGGGCATGCCCAACGTCGCCTTCCTGACCATGGCCGCGGCGGCGCTCGGTGGGGCATGGTGGCGCCACGAGCAGGGCAAGCAGCGCGCGGCGGCGGAGGCCGCGGCGCCGCCGCCGCCACCGCCGCCGCAGGAAGTCGCCGAGCTGTCGTGGGAGGACGTCCAGCCGACCGATGCGATCGGTCTCGAGGTCGGCTACCGCCTCATCCCGCTGGTCGATCGGGGCCAGAACGGCCAGTTGCTCGGACGCCTGCGCGGGGTGCGCAAGAAGCTCTCGCAGGAACTCGGCTTCCTGGTCCCGGCGGTGCACATCCGCGACAACCTCGATCTCGAACCCAACACCTACCAGCTCACCCTGCACGGCGCGGTCGTCGGCCGTTCCGAGATCCACCCGGACAAGGAACTCGCGATCAATCCCGGCCAGGTCTACGGCCCGCTCAAGGGCACCGTCACGCGCGACCCGGTGTTCGACCTCGAGGCGGTGTGGATCGGCGAGGACCAGCGCGAGCAGGCGCAGTCGCTCGGTTACACCGTGGTCGACGGCAGCACCGTCATCGCCACCCACCTGTCGCAGGTCGTGCAGGACCACGCCCAGGCGCTGCTCGGCCACGAGGAGGCGCAGAAGCTGCTCGACGGCCTCAAGAAGACCAACCCGCGGCTGGTCGAGGACCTCGTGCCCAAGGTGCTGCCGCTGGCCGTGGTGGTGAAGGTGCTGCAGAACCTGCTCGCCGAACAGATCCCGGTGCGCGACATCCGCAGCGTGCTCGAGGTCCTCGCCGAGCATGCCGCGCGCACCCAGGACCCGGCCACGCTGACCGCCTTCGCGCGCGTCGCGCTCGGTCGCCTCATCGTCCAGCAGATCAACGGGCCGCAGGGCGAACTGCCGGTGATCACCCTCGACCTTTCGTTGGAACGGATATTGCAGCAGTCCCTGGAAACGATGAGCAACAACGCCATGGCCCTCGAACCCAACCTCGCCAACCGCCTGATCACTTCGCTCGGCGAAGTGCACCAGCAGCGTGAGGCGGCCAACCAGCCCAGCGTGCTGCTGGTGGCGGACAACCTGCGGGATTTCCTCGCCCGGTTCCTCCGTCCCTCGGTCAAGGGCCTGCACGTGCTGGGCTTCAACGAGGTGCCCAACGATGCGCAGATCCGCATCGTGGCGACGGTCGGCGACCCGGCTTTGCGGGCGCAGTGACGGGCGGCGGTGTCAGAGACCCGGCGCCAGAAAGTGGAACAGGGGTAGAAGCATGACGGATCTCCGCACAGGAGGATGGGCACGATGAAGGTCAAGCGTTACTTCGCGCACAACATGCGTTCGGCGCTCGACATGATCAAACAGGAGCAGGGGCCCGACGTGCTCATCCTGTCCAACCGCAAGGTCGACGGCGGCGTCGAGCTGGTCACGGCCGACCAGCTGACCGAGCAGGAAGCGGAGCAGCTCGCCCAGCGCAACGTGCCGCGCAAGCGGCCGGACGTTGCCGCCGTGGCGGCAGAGCGCACCGCGCCAGCGGCAAGCCCTGCCCCGGCGCAGCGCGCGCCGGCGGCACCCAGCGCGCTGTTCGCCGACAGCGAGGACCAGGCCGAGTACCTGTGGACGGACGCCGCGACGATGGCGCAGATGCGCGAAGAGCTGCGCAGCCTCAAGGGCCTGCTCGAGAGCCAGTTGTCGGGGCTCGCCTGGTCGGAGTTCGGCAGCCGCCATCCGCTGCGCGCGCGGTTGCTGCGCGTGCTCTCCCAGGTCGGCTTGTCGGCCGCGCTGGCGCGCCAGCTGGTCGCCGAGGTGCCGGACGAACTCGACTACCGCGCCGGCTGGCACCGTGTCCTGGCCCTGCTGGTGATGCGCCTGAAGGTGTGGGACGACGATCTGCTCCGGCACGGCGGCCGCGTCGCCCTGCTCGGGCCGACCGGGGTCGGCAAGAGCACGCTGGCGAGCAAGCTGGCGGCGCGCTTCGCCCTCGCCCACGGTGCCGACCGGGTCAGCATCGTGTCGATGGACGATCGCCGTCTCGGTGCGCACCAGCAGATGAAGGCCTTCGGCCGCCTCATCGGTTCGAGCGTCTACACCCTGCGCACCATCGACGAACTCGCCGAGGTGCTCGACGACGAGGCCGACCGCGGGCGCCTGGTCGTCATCGACACCCCCGGGCACGTCCCCGGCGACACCCGCTACAACGATCTCGTGCTCGGCCTCGAGGGCCTGCTTGCCGACATCCGCATGATCAAGGTGCTCTCGGCCACCACCGACTACTCCAGTGCCGCGGCCATGTTCCGCCGCACCATGGGCCTGCCGCTCGATGCCTGCGTGCTGACCAAGCTGGACGAGGCGGCGACGCTGGGGCCGTCGTTGTCGGCGGTCATCGAGGCCGGCCTGCCGCTGGCCTGGACCTGCGCCGGCCAGCGCGTACCCGACGACCTCGACGAGGTGCGCCCGCGCGACCTCATCGAGCGCATGGTCGAGCTGGCCAAGGCCGCGCCGGTGCCGGACGACCAGGCGCGCATCGAACGGGCGTTCAGCGCATGAGCTTCGTCGACGATTCGCGGCGGGTCGGCGGCGCCAGCACCCGCGTCATCGCCGTCACCGGCGGCAAGGGCGGCATCGGCAAGACGACGGTGTCGATCAACCTCGGCGCCGCGCTGGCCGCGCTCGGCCACGACGTCCTGCTGCTCGACGCCGACCTCGGCCTGGCCAACGTCGACGTCCTGCTCGGCCTGGCCCCGACCCTGACCCTGGCCGACGTCGTCAACGGGACCTGCGAACTCGAGGACGTCATCCTCGACGGGCCGCTCGGCATGCGTATCGTGCCGGCTGCCTCCGGCATCCAGCACATGGCCGAACTGGACACCCGCGAGCGCGCCGGGCTGATCAATGCCTTCGGCCAGCTCGAGCGGCGCCAGGATTTCATGATCGTCGATACCGCCGCTGGCATCGCCGCCAACACCCTGGATTTCTGCAACGCCTCGCACGAGGTGCTGGTGGTGGTGTGCGACGACCCGGCCTCGATCACCGATGCCTACGCCACCATCAAGGTGCTCAACCAGAGCGCGCGCCGGCACCGCTTCCGGGTCCTCGTCAACATGGCCGAGGACGACCGCCAGGCGCTCAGGCTGTATGCCCGCCTGCTCGAGGTGTGCGACCGCTACCTCGACGTAAGTCTCGATTTTGCTGGGAATATTCCATTAGACACCCGCGTCTCCACGGCGCTGCGCCGACGCCAGTGCCTGGTCCAGAGCTTCCCCACGAGCCCTGCCGCCCAGGCATTCAAGAAACTCGCTCAGGTTACCGATAACTGGCCTGCACCCCGTAGTGCCAGCGGTCGCGTCGAGTTCTTCGTCGAACGCATGGCTCAGGCGGAGTCGCTCCGGAGGGTAGCTCAACTATGAAACAGATTGCGGCATACAAGAAAACGGCGGCGTCCGCGGTCGCCGAGCGCAACCAGAACGACCTGGTCGACGACTACGCACCGCTGGTCAAGCGCATCGCCTATCACCTGATGACGCGGCTGCCGCCCACGGTGCAGGTCGACGACCTCATCCAGTCGGGCATGATCGGCCTGCTCGAGGCGGCACGGAACTACGACCCGTCGCAGGGCGCGAGCTTCGAGACCTACGCCGGCATCCGCATTCGCGGGGCGATGCTCGACGAGATCCGCAAGGGCGACTGGGCGCCGCGCTCGCTGCATCGCAAGGTGCGCGCGATCACCAAGGCCGTGGCCGACATCGAGGCGCGCTATGCGCGCGACGCACGCGATGCCGAGGTCGCCAAGGAAGTCGGCATGTCGCTCGACGAGTACTACGCGACCCTGCAGGACGCCACCGGCTACCGGGTGTTCAGTTTCGAAGACCTGCCGGCGGGCGAGGAGGGCATGACCGAGGGCCTCAACGGCCGCATCCCGGAGCCGTTCGAGAACGTCCAGGACGAGCTGTTCCGCGAAGCCCTGGCCGAAGCCATCGCCGGGCTGCCCGAGCGCGAACGCCTGGTCATGTCCCTGTACTACAAGGAAGAGCTCAACCTGCGCGAGACCGGCGAGGTGCTCGGCGTCAGCGAATCGCGCGTTTGCCAGATCCATTCCCAGGCGCTCATCCGCCTGAAGTCTCGCATGGCCGAATGGACCGAGCAGAACTGAGGAATCCACCCATGAAACAGCACAGCAGCGAACCAAGCGGAGGCAATCGTGGATAAGAACATGAAGATTCTTGTCGTCGATGATTTCTCCACCATGCGGAGAATCATCAAGAACCTGCTCCGGGATCTCGGCTTCACCAACATGGAGGAAGCGGACGACGGCAGCACGGCATTGCCCATGCTGAAATCCGGCAATTTCGATTTCCTCATCACCGACTGGAACATGCCGGTGATGGAGGGTATCCAGCTGCTCAAGGAGATCCGGGCCGATCCCAAGCTCGCCGACCTGCCGGTGCTCATGGTCACCGCCGAGGCCCGCCGCGAGCAGATCGTGCTGGCCGCCGAAGCGGGCGTGAACGGCTACATCGTCAAGCCGTTCACCGCGCAGACGCTGGAACAGAAGATCGCCAAGATCTTCGAACGCCTCAACGCTGCAGCCTGAGGCCAGGCCCATGAGTGCACACGCGCTACCGGCTGATCACCTGTTGCTCGCGCGCCGCCTGGTCGACGCCATCGAGGCCGGCGACCACAGCGGCACCGACGAGTTGTTGAAGGCGCTCAACGACGGTCATTTCGAGGCCTTGTTCAAGGAGATCGGCAAGCTCACCCGCGAGCTGCACGACACCTTCGGCAACCTCGCGACCGACGAGCGCCTGGTGGCGCTCGCCCAGGAGCACATGCCCGACGCCCGCGAGCGTCTCAATTACGTGATCGCAAAGACCGAGGAAGCGACCGATCGCACGCTGAGCGCGGTCGAGCGCATGCAGCCGGTCAACGAGCGCATTGCCAGCGGCGCCAGCGCCTTGCGCGGCGAACTCGACGGCGCTGGCGACCTCGCGCAGTTGCGTCGCCAGGTCCAGGCCTTCCTCGACGATTGCGAGGGTGGCTGCGCCACCGTGCGGGGCGGGCTCACCGAAGTGATGATGGCGCAGGAATACCAGGATCTCACCGGCCAGGTCATCAAGCGCACCATCGGCCTGGTCGGCCAGGTCGAGGAGAAGCTGGTCGGCCTGGTCAGCGCCTGTGGCGCGATCACCCGCGGCGCGCCGAGCAAGGTCGCGGTCGACCCGGCCACGTCGCACGGCCCGGCGGTACGCGCGGACGACGCCGTGATCAACCACCAGGACGACGTCGACGAGCTGCTCGCCGACCTCGGTTTCTGACGGCGCAGACGCAACGAGCGGCGCGCCTGCGCCGCAGGCCCGGGGGGCCCAGAGGTAGCCACGATGGAGCTAGACGACGAAATCCTGCAGGACTTTCTCCTCGAAGCGGGGGAGATCCTCGAGCAGCTGGACTCCCAGTTGGTCGACCTCGAGAGCGATCCCGAGAGTCGCGAACTGCTCAACGCGGTGTTTCGTGGCTTCCACACCATCAAGGGTGGCGCGGGATTCCTCGGCGTCGACAACCTGGTCGCGGTCAGCCACAAGTCCGAAGACATCTTCGACCTGCTGCGCAATGGCAAGCTCAGCATCGACGCCCAGCTCATGGACGTCTTCCTGCAGGTCCTCGACGTCCTGCGGCGCATGTTCGACGAGCTCGCCAACGGCCAGTTGCCGGAACCGGCGCCGGCCGAATTGCTCGCCCGGCTGATCGCGCATGCCGAGGGCACGGCGGCGCCGCCCTCGCCAGCCGCGCCCGCCGACGTGCCGGCGACGGACGCCGGGCTCGAAGTCGGTGACCTGCTCGACGTCACCGACAGTGGTAGCCCGGCCGGTGACGCGGGTGGCGACGACCTGATGGCGCAGATCGTCGACGAGCTGACCGCCGGCGAGGGCGAGATCCCCGCGGTCACGGCGACGCCCGACAACCCCGATCTCATCACCGAGGACGAGTTCGAGGCGTTGCTGGACAAGCGCGCCGCCGCGCACGCGGGCGACGAGCCCGCAGCGGCGCCGGCCGCGACGGCCGACCTGATCACCGAGGACGAGTTCGAAGCGCTGCTCGACCGCCGCGAGGCCGCGCGTGCCGTGGCCGACGAGCGCGCCGCGGCGCCGGCGGCCGGCGCCGACCTGATCACCGACGAGGAATTCGAAGCGGTCCTCGACAACCTGCACGGCGCCGGCAAGTTCACGGCTGCGGCTGCGGCAGAAGTTCCGGCAGCCGAGTCACCCGAGGCCGAAACGCCCAGGAGCGAAGCGCCCAAGGCGGAAGCGCCCAAGGCAGCGGCGCCCAAGGCAGAGGCGCCCAAGGCAGAGGCGCCCAAGCCGGCGGATGCGGGCAAGGGCGGTGGCGCCAAGCAGGACACCACCGTGCGCGTGGAAACCGAAACCCTCGACCGCATCATGAACATGGTCGGCGAACTGGTGCTGATCCGTAACCGCCTGAGCAACCTGCAGTCGGCGCTGGGTGACGAGGAAGTCACGCAGACCGTGGCCAATCTCGACGTCGTCACCAGCGACCTGCAGATGGCGGCGATGAAGACGCGCATGCAGCCGATCAAGAAGGTCTTCGGGCGCTTCCCGCGGGTGGTGCGCGATCTCGCGCGCAACCTGAACAAGCAGATCGAACTGAAGATGAGCGGCGAGGACACCGACCTCGACAAGAACCTGGTCGAGGCGCTCGCCGACCCGCTCGTTCACCTGGTGCGCAATTCCATCGACCACGGCATCGAGTTGCCGGCCGACCGCGTTGCCGCCGGCAAGCCACCCGTCGGCACCCTCGCACTGTCGGCCGAACAGGCCGGCGACCAGATCCAGCTCGTCATCCGCGATGACGGCAAGGGCATCGATGCCGAGGCCCTGCGCAACAAGGCCATCGGCTCCGGGCTGCTCGACGAAGACGCCGCGCGCCGCCTCAACACGCGCGAATGCTTCGAGCTGATCTTCCTGCCCGGCTTCTCGACCAAGCAGGAAATCTCCGACATCTCCGGGCGCGGCGTCGGCATGGACGTGGTCAAGACCCGCATCACCCAGCTCAACGGCACCATCGCCATCGAGTCGGAACTCGGCGTCGGCACCACCATCCGCATCTCCGTGCCCCTGACGCTCGCCATCATGCCGACCCTGATGGTGGTGCTGGGGCGCCAGGTGTTCGCCCTGCCGCTGGTCAACGTGCAGGAAATCATCAGTTTCGAGGCGCACCAGGCGCGCGAGGTCGACGGGCGCAAGACCATCATCGTCCGCGGCCGGGCGATCCCGCTGTTCTACCTCTCGCGCTGGCTGGTCAGCGGCAGCGGCGAGTTCACCTCGGGCAGCGGTCACGTGGTGGTCACGCGCATCGGCAACCAGAGTGTCGGCCTGCTGGTCGACGAGCTGATCGGCCAGGAGGAAGTCGTCATCAAGCCGCTCGGCGCGCTGTTGCACGGCACCAAGGGCCTGGCCGGCGCCACCATCACCGGCAACGGCAAGATCGCGCTCATCATCGACCTGCCGGGCCTGCTCGAAGCCTATGCACGGCGGTGAAGACGCGGTGCGAACAGCCGGAATCGAGCATGCGCACCACGCCCACCCGCGTCCTCGTCGTCGACGACTCGGCCTTCTTCCGCAAGCAGATCACCGCCTGCCTGGAGGCTGATCCCGGCTACCGTGTCGTCGGCTGCGCCGGCGACGGTCGCAGCGCGGTCGCCCTGGCCGCGCGGCTCGCACCCGATGTCGTCACCATGGATGTCGCCATGCCGGTGATGGACGGCATCGATGCCGTGCGCCGCATCATGCAGGCGCGCCCCGTCCCGATCCTGATGATCTCGGCGCTGACCCGCGCCGGCGCCGAGGCCACGCTCGCCGCGCTCGATGCCGGCGCCGGCGATTTCATCACCAAGCCGACCCTGGCCAGCGCGGCCGAGCGCGGTCGCTTCGGCGCCCGCCTGCGTCAGCGCCTGGGCGCCCTGCGCGACGCGCCGGTCGACGCCGCGCGCCGCGTGGCGCCGCTGGCGCGCGGTCTCACCCGCGGCAGCGCAGAGGTCGACTGTGTCGTCATCGGCGCCTCGACCGGCGGCCCGCCGCTGGTCGGGCGCATCCTCGCCGCGCTGCCTGCCGCGTTCGCGCGGCCGGTGGTGGTGGCCCAGCACATGCCCGGCAGTTTCACCGGCTACTTCGCCGAGCGTCTCGACGGCCAGTGCGACATCCGCGTGCGCCTGGCCAGCGACGGTATCCGCCTCGAACCCGGCACCGCCTACATCGCGCCGGGTGGTTGCCAGACCACCTTCGTCGGCCGCGGCGAAAAGCGCCTGCGCGTGGTCGGTGACGAGGTCGAGCGCTATCGCCCGTGCATCGATCGCACTTTCGCCTCGGCCGCCGAGGTGTTCGGGCGGCGCGTGCTCGCCATCGTGCTCACCGGCATGGGCGACGACGGTCGCGCCGGCGGCGGCTGCCTCAAGGCCGCCGGTGCCCCGGTGTGGGCGCAGGACGAATCGTCCTCGGCGGTCTTCGGCATGCCGCGGGCGGTCATCGAGGCCGGCCTCGCCGATGCCGTGCTGCCCGGCGACGCCATCGCGCCGCGCCTGCTGGCCGCACCATGAACCGCGTCGACCTGCTCAGCCTGGGCGGCATCGTCGTGGCCATCGGTGCGGTCCTGTTCGGCCAGCACCTCGAGGGTGGCCAGCTCCGCGCGCTGGTCAACGGCCCGGCCATCCTGATCGTGGTCGGCGGCAGCCTCGGCGCGGCCATGCTGCAGTCACCGCTGCCGGTGTTCGTCCGCGCCATGCGCATGCTCGCCTGGGTGTTCAGCCCGCCGCAGCGGCCGACGGCGTCGATCCTGGGCGAGATCGTGCGCTGGTCGCAGATCGCACGCCGCGAAGGCCTGCTGGGCCTGGAGAAGGTGGTCGAGAAGGTGCCCGACCTGTATGCCCGCAAGGCGCTGCAGCTGCTCATCGACGGTAACGAGCCGTTGGTCATCCGCGAAACCCTGGAACTCGATTGCCTGGCGCGCGAACGCCGCGATCTCAGCGCCGCCCGCGTCATCGACGGCATCGGCGGCTACGCGCCGACGCTCGGCATCCTCGGTGCGGTGATGGGCCTGATCCAGGTCATGAACAACCTCGCCGATCCCTCGCGGCTCGGCGAAGGCATCGCGGTGGCCTTCGTCGCCACGGTGTACGGCGTCGGCCTCGCCAACCTGGTGTTCCTGCCGGCCGGCAACAAGATCAAGGCGCTGGTGCGCGAACAGTCGCGGCTCGAGGAGATGATTGCCGTCGGCGTGGTCGCCATCGCCCAGGGCGACAGCCCCTACGTGGTCGAAGCGCGCCTGCAAGGGCTCGCCGCCGGCTGAAGGCACGGGACATGCGACGTTTCTTCCACACCGAACTGCTCGACACCGATGCCGACGAAGGGGTGCACGCCGAGCGCTGGCTGCTGTCCTACGCCGATTTCATCACCCTGCTGTTCGCCCTGTTCGTGGTGATGTACTCGGTGTCATCGCTCAACGACGGCAAGTTCCGCGTGTTGTCGGCGGCCCTGGTCGAGGTCTTCGCCGACCCCGACGTCGTCGAGCGCCTGGAACGCGCACCGCGGAAGCCGGCCGCGCCGCCGGCGACGCCGGCCGTGCTGGGCGGTGCGGAGGAGTGGGCCGAGTTGCCGTTCGAGGTCAGCGCGCGGGAACTCGCCGAGGTCCTGCGCGCACTGCTCGCGCGGCGCGAGGAGGCGGTCGGCGTCGCCGTGCGCGAGAGCACCGATTGGACGGAACTCGAACTGCCGGCAGCCTTCGCCTTCGACGGCGACGGCCAGCGCCTGGCCGACGCCGCCGGCCCGCTGCTCGACGACGTCGCCGCGCTGGCCCGCGCGGCCGGCGTGCCGGTGCGGGTCGAGGCCTATACCGACGACGTGCCGGTGACGCCGGCGCAGCCGTCGGCCTGGGAGCGCACCGCGGCCCAGGCCGGCGCCGTGGCGGCACGGCTGGTCGCCGCGGGGGTCGACGCCGACCAGGTCTCGGCCACCGGTCTCGGCGATCGCCATCCGCTGGCCAGCAACGCCAGCGCCGCCGGCCGTGCGGCCAATCGCCGCGTGGTCGTGGCCGTGGCCCGTCATGGCCAGGTCCCGTCGGTCGCGGCCAGCCTGGCGGCCGCCGCCGCGCGCGAGGCGTTGCCACCCAACACCTATTCACGAGTCACAGAACTCCCCGGTCCGGAGGGTATTACGTTATGAAGACCTGGACAGTGATGGCCCAGAAAGGCGGCGTGGGCAAAACCACGACCGTGGTCAACCTGGCCGGCGCGCTGGCGCGCCGCGGCAAGCGTGTGCTGATCGTCGATCTCGATCCGCACGGCTCCTGCTCGAGCTACTTCGGCTTCGACCCGGATGCCGAGACGCCCAGCGTGCACGACCTCTTCGAGGCCGCCGCCAGCGGCACCACGCGCGCCGTGCCGAGCGTCGTGCACAAGACGTCCAGCGAACGCATCTGGATGATCCCCGCGGCCACCGCGCTGGTCTCGCTCGAGCGCCGCTGCGGCGCGGTCAAGGGCATGGGGCGGGTGCTCGCGCGGGCCCTGCCGCAGGTCGCCGACGACTACGACCATTGCCTGATCGACTGCCCGCCGACGCTCGGCATGCTGGTCATCAACGCGCTCGCCGCGGCCGAGCTGTTGATCGTGCCGATGCAGACCGAGGAGCTCGCCCTGCGTTCGCTCGACCGGCTCATGCGCACCCTCGAGCTGTTCAACAACTCGACCGGGCGCCAGCTCGCCAACATCGTCGTACCGACCATGTTCGACCGCCGCACCCGCGCCTCGCGCGACACCCTGCTGTCGCTGCGCTGCCGCGAGGACATCACCCTGTGGCCGGACTACATCCCGGTCGACACCCAGCTGCGCGAAGCGAGCCGGCTCGGCGTGCCCTTGACGGTGTGGCAACCCGAGGCGCGCGGCGCCGAGGCCTACGGCCGCCTGCTCGATGCCCTGCTCGAGAAGCGCAACCAGCGCCTGCGCATCGCCGGCTGACGATCACACGATGGACATCCTCAAGAACTATTTCGCCGAGCATCTCGACGACGCCGACGCCGAGGCCGACCCCGCGCCGGAGCGCGTGCTGCGCATGGAAGCGCTGGCCGCGCGCTACCTGTTGTTCCGCGTCGGCCAGCTGCGCTTCGCGATCGCGAGCACCGACGTCGCCGCGGTGACGCGCAGCCCGGAGAGCGGCTGCGAGTATCTCAGCGCGGCCGTCATCGTGCCGCCGCGCTACCAGGCCGCGGCCACGGTCGACGCCAGCCACGAATCCTGGGTCCATCTCGCCGGCACCCGCTTCGGCCTCGGCCCTTGCCGGGCCGAGGGCGACGTGGTCCTGGCGGCCGGCGCCATCACGCCCCGGCCGGAGCGCGGCGACGCGCCCTGGATCACCGGCACCATCGCCGCGCCGCCGAGCCTGGTGCTCGAACGCGCCGCGGTCTGCGCGCGCCTGGTCACGGCGGCAAGTGCCTGAGCCGAGCCTGGCACGCAATCTGCAAGGGATAAACCGACAACCCGCGGCGTGACCGTTTCTTGACGCCACCGGACAGCAGAGGACAACGCAATGAGTGCAGTATTCGAAGAACAGCCCGACGAGCTCCTGCGCTGGGTCACCTTCCGCCTGGCCGACGAGGGCTATGGCATCAACGTCATGCAGGTGCAGGAAGTGCTGCGCATCACCGACGTCGCGCCGGTTCCCGGCGCGCCGCACTTCGTGCTCGGCATCATCAACCTGCGTGGCAACGTGGTCACCGTGCTCGACATGCGCAAGCTGCTCGGCCTGATGCCGGGTGAAGTCACCGAGCAGTCACGCATCATGGTCATCGAATCGGGCAAGGTCACCGTCGGCCTGCTGGTCGACAGCGTGGCCGAGGTGGTCAACATCAACGCCTCGCAGATCGACCCCGCGCCGAGCGTCGGCAACGACGACAGTTCGCGTTACATCCAGGGCGTGTTCAGCCGCGAGGACCAGATCCTGATCCTCATCGACCTGAACAAGCTCATCAGCGAGGAGGAGCGCGACGCGATCAGCATGTTCTGACGCGCCGCCTGCCCGTGGACATCAAGGCCGTCGTGCCGCCGGCACCACCGACCCCGGTCCGGCGCGTCGATCCGCACGAAGAAGCGCGGCGCGAAGCACCGCGCGAGCGCGAACGCCGCCAGCCGCGCGACGACGAGCGGCGGCCGGATGACGACGCCCACATCGATACCTACGCGTGAGCCCCATGACCGAGCAACTCTTCTATCCCGTCCTGGCCGTCTCCGGCCTCACCCTGGCCGGCGCCGCTTACGCCGTCGCCCGCCTGTTGGCCGGTACGCGCCGGCTCAACGCCGTGCTGGCAGTGCAGGCCGAGCAGATTGCCCGCCTCGATCGTGACCTCGGCGCGCTGTTGTCCTGCTCGCGGCGCATCGGCGACCGCATCGGCGATGCCGAGCGCTCGCGCGAGACCCTGCAGAAGCAGATCGATCGCCTGCGTCATCACCAGCCCGGCGACGAACGCGAGGTCGCCCTGGAACACGCCATGAAGCTGCTCAACGCCGGCCTGGCGCTGGACGAGGTCGTACGTACCTGCGAGCTGTCCGAAGGCGAAGCCGAGATCCTGCAGAGCCTGGCGCGCTTCCGCGCCGCCGCCTGAACGGCGCGCCAAAACCCCGACGATCCGTTACAATTCGGCGCCCGACTGCGGCCACGGGAAGCGCGGACAGTATACTTTCGCACGGCCCATCGCCGCGGCTGCGGGGCGGCGCGAAAGTATACTGTCCCCGTTTGCAGCACCGCCCTCGAAAGTAACGGCACGGATACTGTAAAGACGACGAGCCGGACAGAATTTGGAGAGGTGGCCGAGTGGTTGAAGGCGCACGCCTGGAAAGTGTGCAAATGGCACCCCCGTATCGCGGGTTCGACTGATTCGCGCAGCGAATCAGGACGCCGGCGCATAGTGCCGGCGCCCCGTAGGGGTGAGGAAACGCAACAAGCGTTTCCGAATCAATCCCGCCTTCGAAAGTAACGGCACGGAGACTGTAAAGACGGCGAGCAGAACAGAATTTGGAGAGGTGGCCGAGTGGTTGAAGGCGCACGCCTGGAAAGTGTGTATACGGTAACCCCGTATCGCGGGTTCGAATCCCGCCCTCTCCGCCAAACGAACAAGGGTCCGCAACGCGGGCCCTTTTTCGTTTGGGGGTGCGGGTGGCCCTGGTGAGAACCGGTCGGTTCGACTGATCCGCGAAGCGGATCAGGACGTCGGTGCGCAGCGCCGGCGCCCCGCAGGGGTGAGGAAACGCAGCAAGCGTTTCCGAATCAATCCCGCCTTCGAAAGTAACGCCACGGAGACTGTAAAGACGGCGAGCAGAACAGAATTTGGAGAGGGTGGCCCTGGTGAGAACCCGTCGGTTCGACTGAACCGCGCCGGGATTCCCGGAAGCGCCGAACCTTGAGAGGATGGCGCCATGAGCAAGTCAAATCGATGGGCCCCGGAACGAAGGGGACGAGCAGTGACGGTCGCGGCGGAAGCCCTGATCCGGCGATCCGTGATCCCGAAATAGTCGCGGAGCCAGCATGTCCCGGCCATACGTAGTCTATGGGGAGGAGCTCAGTCTCTTCACACGTAAACTCGAGGCGGCGCTCAATTTCTATGACGCCGACTACGTGCGAAAGCCCAAGACGGCGCAGAACGCCGGCTGGATAGAGGCGCGCAGCGGCACTCATCAGGTTCCGGTCTTGCAAACGCCTGAGGACTGGATGCTCGCGGATACGACTCCATTGATACGCATGCTCGACGGGCGCTTCCCTGCCCGCCGCATGTTTCCGACAGGTCTCATTGGTCTCCTGGTCCACATCCTCGAAGAATACTTCGATGAATGGGTCTCACGGGTCATGGTTCATTACCGTTGGCACTATCCAGAGAGCGCGCGCTTCGCATCACGGCGAATCGGCGGCGACAACGAATCAGCCGTGGAGTACATGCTGGATTGGGGACCCCGCGCATGCCGTGCGACGGGAACCGAGCCGCAACATCAAAGGGATGCCGCGGAATCGGAGTATCTGGGAATCCTGGAAGCAGCAGAAGCGCAACTCAAGCAGAGCGCGTACTTACTAGGTGACAGGCCCACGGCATTAGATTGCATCGTGCTCGGTGGACTTCGTGCTCATACAAATATGGACCCCGATCCAAAGCGAATCGTGGCGGGGTTTCCTGCAGTTCTGGAATGGTGTGAAACGAGAGCGGACCAGTGGGATGGCGGTGGTGATCTCGCTGAATTTTCCGAGCCGACTCCGTTCGCGCAATACGTTTTGAACGAGATGCCGTCCACTTATTCTCCGTTCGCATTAGGCAACAGGGACGCACAGGCGGCCGGGGAAAAGACGTTCCAAGTAGATATTTACGGTGAGCCCGTGAGTTATCTCTCGCGAGCGTACCCGGAGCGAAGCCGCCAGATGCTGGTTGCGCACATCGGCCAATTCGAGCGGAGAGAGCGCGAAACTGCCAAACATTGGCTGCGGTCAATCGGACTGGGCGATACCTTTAGCGATGGGCATATGTAGCGGGCGTGGGCGACGACCGGAACCGTAGCGAAGGCAGGAGCGGACAAGTGTGGGTTAACAGATGTTGGGCCGCGTGACCCTGTTGTTGAATCATGTGCGAAGGCACGATAAGGAAAGTTGCCATGACCTCGAATCGAGTCACAACAGGTGTCTAGTCAATCTCGCTCTCATGCGTGGTGAACGCGTCGGCAGTGCTTGAAGACAATACCTTTAGTGGGGTTCCCGTAACACCGAAGGTATTCTCAACATCGGACGCAACCGCGCGTTTAACCGACATGCTTGTCAGAGGCCTCCGCGAGAATCCGTTCCTGAGGGTGAAGTCATTCGTCAATCAACTCGATGGAGGCTTCCGGGGCGGGCTTTTCATGAACAACATGGCGATTCCGACAGCAGCGCTTTTACCAGCCGCTGTGACCTTTGACTTCTCATACAGGGCCACGAATCGTGGTGGCTATAATCCGGCGGGGTCTCAATGGCGGAAATTATGCAAGTGAATTTCGCGCCAGCCATTCTTGTCGGGGAGCAAACCTACTTTGCCATTCATCATGTCGCCCCAACTGATATAACGCCGCGGTTTTCCACCTCGATCCACCCCGCTATCCCCCGGACGTCAACAGACGATTTTGTTCTTATCACGAACCATTCTGTAACCTTAACCGATGCCTTGAATAACAGCGTATTCGACCAGGCAGCCCCCTTCACCTCGAAATTTGGAATCTATGCATCGACCGGCCGAGTACCCACGTACGACTTGGATGACATTCAAGGAACACTTGGTTCCGTGGTGTCGCTACCTACTGCAGGGTTCCGTATTCTCGCGCCGCCAGCATTGACTGCATTAGGTAAGTCGTGCCGTAGCTGGCGGACGGTGTGATGACAATCGGTCCAACAATGCGTTCACCGCCGACGCTTATCCGTTTCCATCTTGTGCTATCGATACGATCGATCGCTGTCAGGCGCTGCGCCGAGTTCAGTTAGATCACAGGGTGGGACATTGATTCGGGCCATAGCAGCGATCATCATCGAGGTGCTGTTCTTTGGTGCGTGCCTGTTCGGCGCGGCCGGTAGTCTTGCCTGGGCGATGGCGTGGGTAGTGATCGGCATCTATGCCCTGCTCAAAGCGGCCGCCTTGGTTTTCCTCGACCCGGAACTCATCCGGGAGCGCGTGGCTCCTGGCCCGGGAGTGGACCGGGGCGACGTGGCGCTCGCCACGCTGGGTGTTCTAGCTTTGTACCCAGTGACGTTCATCGTCGCCGGCCTCGATGCTGTTCGCTTTGGCCCTTATCTCCCGATGGCCACGTATGTCCAGATAGCGGGGCTTTTCGTTTATGTGGTGGGCTATGGCTTCGCGTACTGGGCTGTTTTCTCTAACCCGTTCTTTGCGACCTTCGTACGAATCCAGGAGGACCGCGGTCACGTCGTTGTCTCCACCGGACCTTATGCCCTCGTCCGGCATCCGGGCTACGCGGGTGTGCTAGCTGCTCATCTCGCGCTTCCGTTTGCTCTCGAATCGATATGGACATTACTGCCCACGGCACTCGCCACCCTGTTCTTCGTAGCGCGAACGTCACGAGAAGACCGGACGCTTCGGGACAATCTTCCCGGTTATCGAGAGTACCAGGATCGGGTTCGTTGGCGGTTGGTGCCAGGCGTTTGGTAGCCGTAAACCGCGGAGCGACAAAAACAGGAAGTCCGACAAGGGTCCGCAACGCGGGGCCCTTGTTCGTTTCGGTAGCTGGGTGGCCGTGGTGAGAACCCGTCGGTTCGACGGATTCGCGCAGCGAATCAGGACGCCGGTGCGCAGCATCAGCTGCCCTCGTTCCCCTCAATCGCGTGGTCGCGGCCTCCAGGCATAGGCACGCGGTGAACAATCGAAGCGCGCCCGGAACGCGCGGCTGAAATGCGCGGTGCTGCGGAAACCCGCGGCAGCCGCCACGTCGGCGATGCGCGTCTGCGGTGAACCCGACAAGGCGCGGGCCGCGTGCTCGAGACGGCGCGCCCACAGGTAGCGCATCAGCGAGGTGCCTTCCTCGGCCAGCAGGACATTGGCGTAACGCACGGACACGCCGGCCTGCGCGGCGATCCTCACGGCATCCAGCCCGGCATCGCCCAGCCGCGCCTCGACGACCGCCTTCAGGCGGCGCAACGCCACCTGCCGCCGTCCGCTCGACGCCGGGGTGTCGCCGGCACGGCCGCGTACGGCCAGGGTCAGCAGGTCGAGCGCGCATGCGCCGACCGCGCCGGCGTCGGCGCTGGTGAGACCCGCGGCATCGGTCGGCAACGCGCGGAGGAAATTGGCGGCGATAGCCGCCGAGCCGCGCGCGGTCGGGATGCGCAGCGCGGTGCAGCGCTCGACCCGGGCCAGGCGTGAGCGCACCAGCGGCCCGGGCGCCTTGAAGATGATCTTGGCCAGGCGTTCGGAGCAGTCGACGACGTGGGGGCGGGTGACGTCGTACAAAGTGAGATCGCCCGGCCCCAATTCCACGCTGCGCCCGTCCTGCTGCAAGCGATAGCGCCCACGCAGGACCAGGACGAAGAACACCGCGTCGGTTTCGAGAAAGCCGTCGACCCCGGCGCGGCGGCTGAGCCGGAGTGCGCTCGACCGCACGACCGACAGCGCCTGCCCGCCGAGCGGCAGGATGCGCATCTCGTTGAACAGCGCGGTGGCGCGTGGGACTTCGACCTCGACCTTGGCGTACTGGCGGCCGATCTCCTCGATCAGCCACGCCCGGCGGTCGCGCTCGCGGATGTGCGCCGTCGACAGAACGGTCGCGCGGCCTGGCGGCTGGCCAGCAGCGTTGTCGTGACTCGTACCAGGCACGTCTTCCTCCCGCTCGTCTGCCGTGGCCAGCGGCCCGGCGTTGTTCCACCGTGGTCAAGTGCGTTGCCGGCTCGGGCAACTATGGCCGGGATTCGCCGCCGCGGCCAGCCGCCGCGTCCACCATGCCGTGGAGTGCACGAACCCAGGAATCCCGGCATGAACGACGCTCGCGAAACCCGCCCCAACCTCGTCCTGCTGCAGGCCGCCTGCCTGTGGATCCTGCTGGCACTGGTCCTCGCCTGGTGCCTGATCGGGCTCGCCTACCAGGTCGAGCCCTTCCCCGCGGTGTTTCCCGGCAAGTACACCCGCGTACTGCAGGCCCACCTCGACCTGCTCATCATGAGTGCACTGCTGCTCGGCTTCTACGGCAGCCGCGTCCACCTGCCCTGGCCGAGCGCCTGGGCGATGGCCATCGGCGGCTTCACCAACTCGAGCCTGTTCCTGCTGATGGCGCTGTTCCCGACCATGGACCCGACCATCGAGCAGGGACCGCACTGGAGCCAGGGCGTCTACGAAACCTACCAGTTCCTGAGTCTGACCCTGACCACCTTCGGCTTCGCCACGGCTTCGATCTGGGTCTTCCGCGGCACGCTGCAGCGCGCGGCGAGCGGCGCACGCGATTCGACTGGCGGCTGAGCCGGGCCCGGTTCGCGCCGGTCGTCGCCGCGCGCTCGTGTAGCGCATCATGGGCCGGCAGTACAGGAACACCACGCGCAGCTACGGGCTGGTCGCGCGCATCCTGCACTGGATCTCGGTCGCGCTGCTCGGCGCGGTGCTGGTGCTGGCCGCCGCCGCAGGGGCGGCACCGAGCGCCGCGGAGCGCCTGCGGCAGGCGGAACTGCACGTCGCCTGCGGCCTCGCGTTGCTCCTGGTCATGGCCCTGCGCCTGGCGTGGCGCGCGGCCAGCCCCGATCCGCTCGCGGGTTACACGCTGGCGCGCTGGCGCAGGATCCTGGCTCGCGCCACGCAGGGGTTCCTGTACGGCGCCGTGCTTACCCAGTGCGCCATCGGCTGCCTGCAGGCGGGCGCGACCTGGGTCGACAGCGGCGCGGTGGTGAGCGCCGCGGACGGCGCCACGAACAGCGCATTCGGGATCCCCGTCGCCGCGCTGGTCGAGATCCACCGGCGGCTGTCGGTGTGCATCGTGATTGCAGTGGCCGTGCACGTGGCGGGTGCGCTGGTGCACCAGCTGTTCGACGCGGCGGGGGCGGAGGAGCCGACGGCCTGAGCGCGGGACGAGACGAGCGGATGCGTTGCCATCGCGGTCTCGAGCGGCGTGGGTACGGAGGACTCATGGGCGCAGTCCGCGTGGTGATCGGACCCATCGATGTCCGCTAGGATGCGGGGGCATCGACACCCGACACCGCCGACCCATGATCCTCCACGCCACAGCCAGGCTCGCCGCGAAGCTGCCGGCGGTCGCCGCCGAACCCATTGCGAGCACCGATACCCTCGGCGCCTGGCACGGCAACCTCTACGTCGTCGATCGCCGCCAGTGCGTGATGCTGTGCCATGACCTTACCCGCTACGTGCTGTTCCTGGCCGGTTTCACCAAGGCGACGTTCGCGGAGTTGAACGCGGCCTTCGGCGGGCTCTACCTCGCCAGCCTCGATGCGATGGGCTGTGCGCCGGCCACGCTCGCGCGTGTACGTCTCGCCATCGGCCCGCTGCAGGCCGATACCCGCACCGATCGCTCGGTGCTGTCCGCGATGCGGGTGGCGAAGGGCGATTTCGAACCCTTCTTGTGGCATGGCACCCACGTCCTCGACCTCGATCCGCTCGCCATTGCCGCGCGGCTGAACGAGCGGCCGACCCGGGCGCGGGGTGAGTGGTTATGGCCGGCGAAGGCCATGCGCGAGCGAGTGGAGCGGCTGTGAGGTCGGGGGCGCGTTGAGCAGCGCTTCGCGCCGGCCGCGTGCCCGGGCGCTTTCGGGTGTTCTCGAAATCGCTACGATCGCCGCGAACGCGGGAACACCCTGATCGCCACGTGGCCAGCAACCCCGTCGACCTGCGCCTCCCCGCTTACCGCGGCGCGGTGCGGGTGCAATTCGGGGCGATTGCGGGTGAGCTCGGGAAGGTGTCGCGCGCAGAGGCCTGACCGGCCACCACGGCCATTTGGCCCGCCAACCGGAGGAATCCACCAACCATGTCCGAATCCGATCTCGTCCTCTTCACCCGCGACGCCGGCCTCGCCCGCGTCACCCTCAACCGGCCAGAGGCGCTCAACGCCCTGTCCGCCGCGCTGCGTGCACGCCTCGTCGAGGTCCTGCGCGAGCTGGCGACGGACGCGGAGACCGAGGTCGTCATCCTCACCGGCGCCGGGCGTGCATTCTGTGTCGGCCTCGATCTCAAGGAACTGGGCGGGGAGACCAACGCCGCGCCCACCGTCACCGCGGAGGAACTGAGCGATGCCTTCCGCGATCTCGGCAAGCCGCTGATCGGCGCGGTGAACGGGTATGCCATCACCGGCGGTTTCGAGCTCGCGCTGATGTGCGACTTCCTCGTCGCGAGCCCCGCGGCGCGTTTCGCCGACACCCATGCGCGGGTGGGGGTGGTGCCGGGCTGGGGATTGTCGCAACGCCTGCCACGGATGATCGGCATCAACCGTGCCAAGGAACTGAGCCTGACCGGCAACTACCTCGATGCGGAGACCGCCGAGCGCTGGGGCCTGGTCAACCGCGTGGTGCCGGCGAACGACCTGATCGGCCATTGCGAACGACTGGCGCGCGATATTCTCTCCACCGACAGGACCACGCGGGACGCGATCCTGCGCGTGATGGAGGCCGGTTGGGGCATGACCCTGGCCGAGGGCCTGGCGCTCGAACGGCAGGCCTCGCGGGCCCATGCGGCGCGCGAGGTGAGTGCGGACAAGGTCGCCGCGCGGCGCGCGGCAATCCAGGCGCGGGGCAGGGCGCAGAGCGCTTCGTGAGCTTGGCCGGGACGGGCTTCGCCGCGATCACGCCTTGACACGTCTCGCGGCAAGGCGTCCCATGGGCCGGCCCGCCGGCGACGCGGCCACTGCCGGCATCACCTTTGTCTAGACGGGGAGAGCACTTGATGAGCGACTGGAGCCTGAAGGGAACCTACATGGAGACCTGCAACTGCGACGCGGCCTGCCCGTGCGTGTTCCTGAGCGACCCGACCCAGGGCGATTGCACGGTGGTGCTCGGCTGGCACATCGAAGCGGGCAAGCTCGGCGGCGTCTCGCTCGACGGCCTCAACGTCGCCATGGCGGTGCTGTCGCCGGGCAACATGGCCAAGGTGAAGTGGAAGGCCGCGCTGTACATCGACGAGACGGCGAGCGCCGAGCAGCAGCAGGCATTGACCACCATCTTCGGTGGCCAGGCCGGCGGTCACCCCGCCGCGCTGGCCTCGCATGTCGGTGAAATCCTCGGCGTCTCGACCGCGCACATCGCCTTCGCGCGCGAGGCGAAGACGATGTCGATGAAGGTCGGCGACGTCGCCTCGGCCACCATCGAGGAAGTGAGCGGGCAGGGCGGTGCGCCCGTCACCATCAGCGGCCACCCGCTGGCCATCGCGCCCGGTTTCCCGGCCACCCTCGCCACCTCGAAACAGATGGAATACAAGGACCACGGCATGAGCTGGTCCGAGGCCGGCCGCACCGCGTTCTTCTCGCCGTTCGCCTACCAGGGCTGAGGACGCGCCGGCGCCGCGCGCCGCGGCGCGCGCGGCGCACGCGATTCACCCGTGGACCGTTCCGAAGCGTTCGCCCCCGGCGAGTTGCTGCTGCGCCAGCGCGTGTTGCTGGCCGGCGGGCTCGCCGCCATCGTCGCCGCGAGCTGGGCCTACCTCTACGCCATGGCCGGCGTGATGTCGGTCATGCCTGGCCATCATTTCCATCCCGGCCACGCGGCGGCCGGCGCGCACGGCATGGGCATCGCCGCGATCGGGATCATGTGGCTGGTGATGGTCGGCGCCATGATGCTGCCGACCGCGGCGCCGATGACCTTCATCCATGCACGTTTCCAGCGCGGTCGTGAGCCGGCGCGCTCGCCGGCGCCCTACAGCGCGCTTTTCGCCCTCGGCTACCTGGCGGCCTGGGCGGTGTTTGCGGCGCTGGCTACCGTGGTGCAGGTCGGGCTCGAACGGGTCGCCCTGGTCCACCCGGTGACCATGCGCCTCACCAGCGCGCCGCTCGCCGGGGCGGTGCTGATCGGCGCCGGCCTGTTCCAGCTGTCCGCCTACAAGGATGCCTGCCTGACCCAGTGCCGCACCCCGGTCGGCTTCTTCATGGGCTTCTGGCGTGAAGGCCGCGACGGGGCGTTTGCCATGGGCCTCCATCACGGTCTCTATTGCATCGGTTGCTGCTGGGCGCTGATGGCGGTGATGTTCGTGGTCGGTGCGATGAACCTGCTGTGGATCGCCATCCTGACCGCGGTGATGCTCTACGAGAAGCTCGGCCCGCGCGGCGCTACGGTCGGCAAGCTGCTCGGCGCGGCGCTCATCGCCAGCGGCCTCTACCTGGTGACGGCCTAGCGACCGCGGCGACGCATCTGCCGCTGGCTGGTCCCGTCGGGTCGATACCGGTCGCGCGCCAGGAACGGGCCACACGGGCCGCATCGAAGTCCGGATACGGCGCTCCTTTTCCCGTCAAGGCGATTCGCCAACCGCGTGGCAAAGCGGCCGGCCGCGGCTAAAGTCGTCGTCGCCTCCGTCCGCTAGAACACCTAGGGATTGTGTGGAGCTCATTGCCATGGGTGAGGAGCTGGAAGGCCTCGTCCGGTCCATGGACATTCTGCCCGATGGCGTACTCGTTCTGGACTCGTCGCGGCAGATCGTGGCGTGCAACCGCAGGCTGGAAAGCCTGTTCGGTTACGCCGTGGGTGAACTCGTCGGCCAGCCGCTGAACGTCCTGGTGCCGGTCGAGGCGCGTGCCGCGCACGACCATCACGCCGCGCGTTACGCCGCGGGCGCGGCACCTTCGCCGAAGGGCGTACAGCCGGTGTTCGCCGGGCTGTCGAAGAGCGGACAGCGCGTGCCGGTGTCGATCGGACTGTCGCGCAGCGTCGACCGCGGCGAGACCTTCGTCATCGCCGTCGTGCGCGACGCGCGCTCCTTCGACGACACCATCGAGGATGCCATCAGCCTGGCCGAGACGGACCCGCTGACCAAGCTCGGCAACCGCCGCAACCTGTCCTCGACCCTGGACCGCCGCGAAGCCGCCGGCGGTGCCACCGGCCTCGGCATGCTCTATCTCGATCTCGACTGCTTCAAACCGATCAACGATACCCACGGACATGATGTCGGCGACGAGGTGCTGGCGATCGTGGCGCGGCGGCTGCGGCGCAGCCTGCGCGACGACGACAGCTGCATCCGCATGGGCGGCGACGAGTTCGTGGTCGTGATGGCGAACGTGACCTGCCCGGCCGACCTCGAGCACATCGCGGGCAAGCTGCACGCAGCGGTCAGCGCGCCCATCCGGGTTGCCGGGCTCTCGCTCAGGGTCGGGGTCAGCATCGGCGGGGCGATCGGTCGCGGGCCGTTGTCGGGAGACGCGCTGGTCGTCCAGGCCGACAACGCGATGTACGCGGCCAAGCGCGCCGGCCGCCCGTATTGCTTCGGCGGCGAGATCGGCGACCGCTCGGCGGCCTAGTCCGCCGAGTTCACACCCGTCTCGCGGCCTCGCGACGACCGTGCGACGAACACCTGCCGGCATCCCGCGCAGCGCCTCGCCGACGCGGCGCACCCGCACCGGCCGGCTCATTGCGGCGCATCGCGCAGCAAGGCCTTGAAGTCCGCAAACTCCTCGACGATGGCGCCGGCAGCGCGCGCCTCCATGGCGCGGAAGCGGTGCAGGATCTCCGCGCCATGCGCGGTGAGGCTGGCGCCGCCGCCGCCACTGCCCCCGCTGGCGGCGCTGACCACGGGCTCGCGGAAACAGCGGTTCATCGTATCGACCAGGATCCAGGCGCGGCGATAGCTCATGCCCAGTGACTTGGCCGCGGCCGAGATCGACCCGCTCTCACCGATCGCCTCGAGCAGGTCGGCCTTGCCCGGGCCCATGGCGATCTCGGCGCCGAGCAGCACCCGCAGGGTCGGGCCGCGCGCGTGGTGGCGGTCTTTCGCAGAACGTTTCGGCATGGCGCCATTCTACCCACGGAAGAATCGGACTCCGCGTCCGGTGCACCGTCGCCCGTCGCCGGCTATCGTTGTGTGACCCAAGCCGTCCGGAGCAAGCCATGGCCCGTCCGCCTGTCGTCCTCACCCCCGCGCAACGCGAACCCGCGCTCGACCTGGTCGGCGAGCGCCTCACCGTGCTGGTCGATCGCGACCAGACCAACGGCTACGAGGTGTTCCTGCAGGAAGGCGTGGAGGGCAGCGGTCCGCCGCCGCATCACCATGACTGGGACGAAGCCTTCTTCGTCATCGACGGCGCGGTCGATTTCGGCGTCGGCGAGCGCGAGATGACCGCGACCGCCGGCAGCTTCGTGCACCTGCCCGGTGGCACCACGCACTGGTTCCGCTTCTGTGCCGGTGGCGGTCGCATGTTGTCCCTGACCGGCGCCGGCAGCGGCGCGGCGGGTTTCTTCCGCGCCGTCGCCGCGGCCATTCCCGACGGACGGCTCGACGTCGACAAGCTGACGGCAGTCGCCGACCAGCACGAGGTCCGCTTCGGGCCACCGTCCTGAATCGGCGCCGCATCGACAAGCGCTACCTCGTTTCGCCACACTGCGACCTGCATCGGTCCAGGGGGAGGTGAGCTCATGTGGCTGCGTCTGCGCCAGGTCGCGCTGGTCGCATCGGATCTCGAACGTGCCCGCGGCCTGTTCGAGCAGGTCTGCGGTCTCGCCGTCTGCCACCGCGACCCGGCGGTGGCGGAATTCGGCCTGCACAACATCCTGCTGCCGGTGGGTGACCAGTTCATCGAGGTGGTGGCGCCAACGCGCGACGGGACCGCCGCCGGCCGCTACCTCGAACGCCGCGGCGGCGACGGCGGCTACATGGTGATCACCCAGTGCGACGATCACGCGCCGCGGCGGGCCCGCGTGGACGCCCTGGGCGTGCGTGTGGTGCATGCCTTCGCGAGCGCTGATTTCCGCAACCTGCAATTGCATCCACGCGATACCGGCGGCTCGTTCTTCGAGATCGACCAGCAGCTCGGCGCCGGCGCCGACGCCCGCGACGGGCCCTGGTTCCCGGCCGGGCCGGACTGGCAGCGTGCGCGCCGCCTCGACCGCGTACAGGGCATCGCCGCGGCCGAGATCCAGGCCGACGATCCGCAGGCGGTGGCGGCGCGCTGGGCCGCCATCGCCGAACTGCCCTGCGCGGCGGTCGGCCCGGCATGGGTGATCGCGCTCGACGGCGCCGAACTGCGCTTCGTACCGATCCGCGACGGCCGGCCCGAGGGCCTGGGCGGGCTGGACCTGCGCTGCGCCGAGCCGGCCCCGGTGCTGGCGGCGGCGCGGGCCGCCGGCTGCGCCGTCGACGGCGCGACCATCGCGCTCGCCGGCATGCGCCTGCGCCTGGTGTGAAGCCGGCGCGACGGCCCGTCGACGGGCCGATGGCCACGCTTGCCGCGTACTTCGCGACGGCGGCCGCCGCAGGCGCGACCGCCCGTCGCGCAGGCCCGAGTTGTCCGCCACCGTGCACGAACCGTTCGTCGCGGCCTCGTGGCAGGCTGGTGTTCGTCGACGGCGATGCCGTGGCAGCCGCGGCACGGCGGGTGCTCGAGATCGAGCCCGGGTTCAGCGTCGAAGCCTACGCCAGCCGGCTCTTCCCGCCGGTCGTGGCGGAGGCACGCTACCGCGCGGCGCTGCGTGCCGCCGGGTTGCCGTGAGGCTCGCGATTCGGGTGCTCGACCGGATCCTGTGATCCGCACCGCCCCGCGTGACGTCTAAATGATTTAGTCTTTTAGTCGGAAATCGCGGGCTGAAGACCCGTTCAACCGTCCGTCGAGCAGGCAAGGGGATGCTGCACACTCAACAGCTGGACGCGAATCGAACGGGCCGAGGCAGGACATCGCTCCGGGAGGGCAGGGTCGATGAACACGGCACTGGAGGTACACGGGTTTCGCCGTGAACGAAGTGGGGGGCGTGCCATCCTGGCGCTGGTAATGGTGGCGGTCGCCGCCATCGTGGGCATCTCCTGGCTTGCCCAGGTGCGCCTCGCGGAACATACCCGCCATGATCTCGCCGCCAATCTCGCCCACGCCCGCGACGCGGCGCATACTGCCCTGCGCACCTGGCGCGCGGAGGAAGAACAGGCCGTCACGGTGTGGGCGAATTCGCCGGCCGTGCAGCGCCTGACCGTCGAATTGCTCGCCGCGCCACGGACCCACGAGGCCCTGCTCGCGGCGCCGGCGCAGGCGCGGCTGCGGCGCCTGTTCGAACCCCTGCGCGCGGTGCGGCCTTACCACGGCTTCTTCATCATCGCGCCGGACGGCACCAGCCTGGCCTCGACGCGCGATGCCAATACCGGCACCCCCAACCTGCTCCTCGCCCAGCCCGTCGTGCTGCAGCGCCTGCTGGCGGGCGAGACGGTGACCAGCCGGCCGCAGCGGTCCGACGTGCCGCTCGCGGATCAATCGGGAGAACTGCTCTCCGGGCGACCGACCATGTTCGTCGGCGCGCCGGTGCGGGATGCCAACGGCGAAGTCATCGCCGCCTGCGTCTTCCGCCTCGACCCGGCGCAGGAATTCGCGGCACTGCTGCGGCTCGGCGCACCGGGAGTGGCCGGCGAGGCGCTGGCCTTCGATGCGCATGGGCACGTGCTCGGTCGCGTGCAAGACGGTGGCAGGTTTTCCCTGCACACGGACGCGGCGGACAGGGCCGCGACGGCCGCGTTGCGGCTCGACCCGGGCCCGACCGGTCCCGGGCATCTGCTCACCACGGCGGCGGCAACACGGTCGCAGGCGGCGGAGATCGACGTGCAGGGTTACCGCGGTATCCACGGCGCCGAGGTCGTCGGCGCCTGGCGCTGGGACGACGCCATGGGTATCGGCATCGTCAGCCAGATCACGACGCAGGCCGCTTTCGGCGCGCTGCGCACGGCGACGCGCACGATCCAGGCGCTGACCCTGCTGGCCAGCCTGCTGGTGGCCAGCCTCGGGGCCTGGTTCCACGCCGCGCGGCGGCGCCTGCAGGCGGCGCACGGCCGCCTCGTCGACGTCATCGAGTTCACCGAGGAAGCCGTGATCACTTTCGATGTGACGCGCCACATCAACCTCGCCAACCCCGCGGCGCACACGATGTTCGGCCTGCCCGCGCTGGTCGGCAACCGGGTCGACGACCTCATCGACGACGCCGTGCGCGGCGCCTACATCGATTGCCTGGATAATTTTGTCGCCTCGCAGCGCGGGGCACTGGCGCGTGCGGAACTCGGTACGCTGCGCGGCCGGGCCAAGGACGGCCGCGAGGTCTCGCTCGAAGCCAGCCTGTCGAAGCACCGCAGTGACGGCGAGACGATGGTGACCGCGGTCGTGCAGGACATCACCGAACGCCTGGCCGCCCAACGCGCGCTGCAGGACAGCGAGTGCAGCCTGCGCGAAGTGATCGAGAACGTGCCGATCGCGATGCTCGTGGTCGACGGTGACGGCCGGGTGGAGATGTACAACGCGGCATTCCGTACCCTGTGCGGCTGGACGCGGGAAGAGCTGCCGCGGGCCGAGGATTTCGTCGGCCGCCTCGAACTGCCCGGCCCGGTGCCGGGCCAGGACACCAGCGCCGGCGTCCTCGACCTCGCCGCCCAGGCCGGCGACGAGCGACCGCGACGAGCGCGCCTCGAATGCCGCGACGGCCGCTGGCGCGACGTCGAACTGCGAGTGGCCCGGCTCGATGGCCAGCGGCTGGTCGTCTCGATCAACGACATCACCGAGCGCCTGCGCGAATCGGCCGAGCGCGACGCCATGAACCGCCAGTTGTTCCACCTGCAGAAGATGGAGTCGCTGGGCCAGATGACCGGCGGCATCGCCCATGACTTCAACAACATGCTGTCCGCCGTACTGGGTTATTCCAAGCTTGCCCGGCGGGTGGCCGAGCGCGACGGGCACGACGACATCGGCGGCTACATCGATGCCGCGATCGAGGGCGGCGAGCGCGCCGCGGAGCTGGTCGTCAAGCTGCTCGCCTTCAGCCGCGGTCATCCGGCCGCGCTGGAGGAATTGCGGGTGGAAGAAGTGGTCGAGGGCGCGGCGGGCCTGCTGCGCGCCGTGCTGCCGTCGAGCATCGAGCTCACCACCGAGGTGGCCGACGAACTGCCGCCGATCCGGGCCGATGCCGTGCTGCTCGACCAGGTCCTGGTCAACCTCGGCATCAACGCGCGCGACGCGATGGCCGAGACCGGTCGCATCGCCGTGCGCGCCGCGTTCCACCGCGACTGGCAGGGGCGCTGCACGTCCTGCTTCCAGGACTTCGGCGGCGACTACGTCGAGATCGCCGTCGCCGACGATGGCGGCGGCATCGCGTCGGAGGACCTGCTGCGCATCTTCGAGCCGTTCTTCACCACCAAGGAACCCGGCAAGGGGACCGGCATGGGGCTGGCCATGACCCACGGCATCGTCCACGACCACGGCGGGCACATCGTCGTCGAGAGTTCACCGGCCGGTACGGCCTTCCGCCTCGCGCTGCCGCCGATGGGCGAGGCGGTGGAGGACTGAAGACCCTGGGAGCGGGGCTCATGCGGACGAACGAGGACCGCAGGCGACCGTTTCGTCGGGAACGGCATTGAACGGCCGCAGGCCGCGCTGCGGGGTGACCGACCGGAGGCCCGGCCTGGCCCACGGCGCCGCCCACGACCTTCGCCGTCGTGCTTCACCAGCCTGCCGAGGGCCGGGGCGTGCCCGGCAGCGCCCCGGGAACGCCGGCCGATGCACCCGCCCGGCGCGCGTCCTGCCCCGGCCGCGCCCGGTGCTCGCCATGGCCAGGCCCACGTGGCCTGGCTTACGCTAGTCGGCCCCAGACAAGCGCGGGAGCGACCCATGATCGACGTCCACTACTGGCCCACGCCGAACGGCTGGAAGATCACCATCATGCTCGAGGAATGCGGGCTGGATTACCGCCTGGTGCCGGTCGACATCGGCGCCGGCGGCCAGTTCGCGCCGGCGTTCCTGCGCCTGAGCCCGAACAACCGCATGCCGGCGATCGTCGATCATGCGCCGCTGGGCGGCGGCGCGCCGCTCGCCATCTTCGAGTCCGGCGCCATCCTGGAATATCTCGCCGAGAAGAGCGGCCGCTTCCTGCCGACGGCGCCGGCCGACAGGTACCGCGTGCTGCAATGGGTGCACTGGCAGATGGCCAACCTCGGCCCGATGATGGGCAACGCCAACCACTTCAAGAACTACGCCAAGGATCTCACCGACGACCCGGCGCAACTGGTCTACGGCACCAAGCGTTTCGTCGGCGAGGTCGATCGCCTGAGCGGGGTTATGGATGCCCAGCTCTCCGCCAACCGCTTCCTCGCCGGCGACGATTACAGCATCGCCGACATCATCAGCTGGCCGTGGGCGAGCCTGCTCGCGCGACTCATCGACGAGCAGGTATGGGCGAACAATCCGCACCTGAAGCGCTGGGTCGACGAGGTCGGCGAACGCCCCGCGGTGCAGCGCGGCCGCGACGCCGGCAAGGAACTCGGCGAGCGCGAACTCACCGAGGAGGAGCAGCAGAAGCGCCGCGCCCTGCTGTTCAACCAGACCAGCGAAAAGGTCCGCGCGGCGCGCGAGGCTGCGGCCCGCGCAGCGCGCTGAGCGCCGCGCGAGGTTCGCGCCGGGCTACCCGGGGAGAGACCGTCGATGTCCAGCAGGCTGAAGTTCGCCCATGCCGTGTTGATGACCAACCAGGTCGCCGCCATGCGCGACTGGTACTGCACCGTGCTCGAGGCGCGCGTGGTCTACGAGAATCCCATGCTGTGCTTCGTCACCTTCGACGAGGAACACCATCGCCTGGCCTTCGTCGGTGCGCCGGAAGGCTCGCTGGTCGAGCGTCCGCCGAACAGCACCGGGCTCATGCACACCGCGTTCACCTTCCCCGATCTCGGCGCGCTGCTCGAACGTTACGCCAGCCTCGCCGCGCGCGGCATCGAGCCGCGCGTGCCGATCCAGCACGGCGTCACCACCTCGCTCTATTACCGCGACCCGGACGGCCAGTTCGTCGAACTGCAGGTCGATAACTTCGCCAGTGCGGCGGAGGGTACGGCCTACATGCACGGGCCGGAATTCGCCGCCGATCCCATCGGGCCGGTCTACGACCCGGCGCGCATGCTGGCCGATTACCGCGCCGGCGTCCCGGCGGCCACCCTGCAGACGCGGGCCTGGGCGCTGACCGGCGGCCCGATGCCGCATGCCATGGAACTCTTCGCGCGCACCGACTGAAGGCAGGCGCGCGCCAGCAACGGCACGGCGCTGGTGGCGGGCTGTGCGGATTGCGGTGACGCGGGGTGCTGGCAACGGCGCCTGTCAGCCGGGCCTGCAGGCCGGTCCAGCGGTTGCGCGTCCGCGACGGGCGCCCGCACGCGTTCAGCAGCCGCGGGTGATGACGAACTCGTCCTCGCCGACCGACTCGAGTTGGAACTCGATGAGGCTCGCCAGGTCCTTGCGGCTGCGGGTGCGTGCCATGTGGGTGAGCAGGGTGTTGAGCAGGGCGCCCTCCATCACGTCGGCGCTCATCGCGGGGTCGCCATCGGCGCGCGTGAGGGCATCGGCAATCGATTGGCGTGCGGCGTCGAATTCTCCGGCCACTTCGTTCTCCTCGGCTGGTTCGGGCAGGGGCTGCGTGCTGGGATGCGCGGCCGACTATAAACGGCCGTCAGGCCTCCCGATTGACCCACGTCATCTGGGTACCGCGGCGCGCTCGGCGGCGGCCGCGCGGGCGTCGCTGACGAACTGCTGCCACTGCGGCATGTTGGCGAGCTCGTAGCCCGGGTTCCAGTCCCAGATCTCGACCATGGTCGCGCGCGCCGGCGCCTCGTCCTCGCCGCGCTCGAGCGTGCGCCAGAGGTAGACGAAGGCCGAGGCGCGGGCATTGGCATTGCAGTGCACGAGCACGCGGCGGCCGGCGAAATGACGCATGGCGCGGAAGAAATCGGCGAGGTCGGTCTGTGCCGGATGTTCCCAGTCGACCGGGATGTGGGCGTAGTCCATGCCGAGCCCGGTGACGACCTCGCCTTCCTCGGCGAAAGCGCCGGGGGTGCCGAGCGGCGCGAGATTGACCACCGCCGCGACCCCGGCCGCGGCGACCGCCGGGAACTGCTCGCGCGTGGGCTGCCCGGCCGACATCAGCTGCGGCGAGTATTCGTAGTAATTCAACAACTCGATCAGCCCGACCTCCTCGGCGGCCGATGCGGGTATGAGCGCGTTGCACAGCAGGAGCAGAGCGGAGAGAGCGAACCGGCGCATGGCGAACCTCGAGGCGGATGGTGACAGTATACTTTTCGCGCCGCGACCAATCCGACGGCGTCGCGGCGCGAAAAGTATACTGTCACCCATCCACGAACCTGCCCGCCCTGGTTGCCGCCCCATGAGCCTGCTGCTGATTCGACACGGTGAGACCGATTTCAACGCCACCCGCGTGGTGCAGTTTCCCGACACGCCGCTGGGGCAGAACGGCCTGGCCCAGGCCGAACGCCTCGGCGCGCGCCTCGCGGCGCGCCCGCTCGGGCTGGTCGTGACCAGCGATTACGCCCGCGCGCGCATGACCGCCGAACGGATCGCCGCCCAGGCCGGTATCGACCTGGTCGAGAACCCGCTGCTGCGCGAACGCAACTTCGGCGAGCTGCGCGGCACGCCCTACGACCAGCTCGGCGACATCGACCCCTTCGCGCTCGGCTACGTGCCGCCCGGCGGCGAGAGCTGGGAGGTGTTCCATGCGCGCGTCGACCAGGCCTGGGCCGCGCTGCAGGCATTGTCGGACGGCGTCGAGGGCGAGATCGCCATCGTCACCCACGGGCTGGTGCTGCGCTCGCTGCTCGAACGCATCCTCGATGCCTCGGCGCATGTCGTCACCCCCGACCTCATCGTCGGCAACACCTCGGTGACGACGGTCGAACGCGTCCCGCCGTGGCGGGTGGTCGAGCTCGCCTGCGTCGCCCATCTCGACGGCGGTGCCAACGACGTCGCGCCGGTGTGAGCTCGGCGCCGGTGTCTGACACCGCCGCTCGAGTCATTGTTCGTTCGATCGGCGGTGTCTGACACCAGCGATCAAGTCGTTGATTGCTGGCGAGGTGCGCCTCAGCCGAGCTGGCGCGCGAGGTCGCGGGCGATGACCAGGCGCTGGACCTGCGAGGTGCCCTCGTAGATCTGCAGCAGCTTGGCGTCGCGCATCAGCTTCTCGACGATGAACTCGCGGGTGTAGCCGTAACCGCCCATGACCTGCACGGCATCGGCGGTGACGCGCACCGCGGCGTCGCCGCCGAAGGCCTTGGCCGCCGCGCTGTGGGTGCCGCGCAGGTTGCCGGCATCGACCGCGTCCGCCGCGGCGTGGGTGAGGGCGCGGGTGGCCTGCCAGGCGATTTCCATGTCGGCGAGCATGCTCGCCACCATCTGGTGATTGATGATGGCCTCGCCGAAGGTCTTGCGTTCGAGCGCGTAGCGCACCGACTCGTCGCGCGCGCGGCGGATGACCCCGGCGGCGCTCGCCGCGATCCAGGGCCGCGAGCGGTCGAAGGTGGCCATGGCGAGGCGGAAGCCGTGGCCGGGGCCGGCCACCATCTGGCTGGCCGGGATGGCGACGTCCTCGAGCACGACGTCGCCGGTGTGCGAGCAGCGCTGGCCCATCTTGTGCACGAGGCTCGCCCACGACAGCCCCGGGGTGCCGGCCTCGATGACGAAGGTGGCGATACCCGCGTGGCCGCGCGTGCCCTGTTCGCGGGCGAACAGCACGTAGAAATCGGCGACGTCGCAGTTGGTGATCCAACGTTTGCGACCGTTCAGCACGATGGTGTCGCCGCGACGCTCGAAGCGGGTCGACAGGTTGGCGACGTCGGAACCGGCGTCGGGCTCGGAGCAGGCGAAGGCGGCGTAGCCGAAATCGCGGGTCAGGCGGCCGAGGTATTCGCGTCGCAAGGCCTCGTTGTCGGCCAGCATCAGCGGCAGCGCGGCCAGGCTGTTGGCCACCGCCGAGGTGCCGATGCCGAGGCAGCCGTAGTTGATCTCCTCGACCAGGTCGACATGCTCGCGACACGACAGGCCGAGCCCGCCGACGGCTTCCGGGAACTCGGCGTTGATCAGCCCCAGCTCCCACATCTCGCGGATGAGGTCATGCGGGAAATCGCCGGATTCGTCGTAGGCGCGGTCGCGCCCGGGTTCGATGATGCGTTCGCGCACGAAGCGGCGCGCGGCCTCGATCATCATGGTCTGCTGGTCGGTGGTGGTGGTCATGGGGCGGTCTCGTCGGCGAGAGGCAAGGTGCGGCGGACGCGGCGCGCGCCGCCGTTCGCGGCGCTACAATGCCGCACGCCGGTCGTCACGGCAACGCGACCGCGCGAGGGGAGTTGCGGTGTGCTGTTCGATTCATGGGGTGCATGGGAAGCCCGGGCCCGGTGCTGGAACAGGGCGTGGCGTGCGCCCGATAGCGGGCCGGCCGGCCAGCGCCGCAACCCCGTGCGGTCGCCAGCCACGGGCGCGCGCCGACGCCAGGGTCCCGCGGCTGCCCCGCGGCCGGCGAGCACGCCATCTCGATGGCCGGCAGGTCGCGACCATCGGCGTCACCCGCGACGCACGTCTCGTGCAACGAACAAATCGGACAGGACACTAGCGATGCGTTTCTCGTTCTCCGACGAGCAGGAGCAGTTCCGCGCCGTGGTACGGCGCTTTCTCGACGACCACGCGCCACCGTCCGCGGCGCGCGCCTGCATGGCGTCCGCACTCGGTCACGACGAGGCGGTGTGGGCGCGCCTCGCCGACGACCTCGGCGCCAGCGGCATCCACCTCGACGAGGCTCACGGCGGCCAGGGGTTCGGCCAGGCCGAACTCGGCATCATCATGGAGGAAATGGGGCGGGCGCTGCTCTGCGCGCCCTATTTCGGCTCCGCCGTGCTCGCCGCTGGCATGCTGCGGCACGGCGCCACGGTTGCCGAGCAGGCCGAGTTGCTGCCGCCCTTGGCGAGCGGGGCGCGGCGGGCCGCGCTGGCCTGGGTCGAGGACGCTGGCCGTTGGGACGCTGCCGGCATCACCCTCGCCGCCGGTCGCGATGGCGCCGCTTGGCGTCTCGATGGCCGCAAGCGTTTCGTCGTCGACGGGCTGTGTGCCGACGATCTGCTGGTGCTCGCGCGGGTCGACGGCGCCCTGGCCCTGTTCCTCGTCGCGGGTGATGCCCGCGGCCTTGCGCGCCGCGCGCTGGAGGTCATCGACCCGACGCGGCGGCTGGCCGAGGTCGATTTCACTGCCACCCCGGCGCGCCGCCTCGGCGCGGACGTTGACGTCGACGCCGGCTTCGCTCGCCTGTTCGACGAAGCGCTGGTCGCCCTGGCCGGCGAGACGATCGGCGGCGCGCGGCGCCTGCATGCCGAGGCCGTCGAGTACGCCAGGCTGCGCATGCAGTTCGGTCGCCCGATCGGCTCCTTCCAGGCCATCAAGCACCAGCTCGCCGATCGCCTGCTCGACATCGAACTGGCCGCGGCGGCGGTCAACCATGCCGCTGCGGCGCTCGACGAGAACGATCCGGCGGTGAGCGCCTTCGCCGCCCAGGCCAAGGCCATGGCCTCCGAGGCCGGCATGGCCATGGCCGCCTGCGCGATCCAGGTTCACGGCGGCATCGGCTTCACCTGGGATCACGACACCCATCTCTGGTACAAGCGCGCGAAGAGTTCCGAGGTTCTGCTCGGCACGCCGGCCTGGCATCGGGAACGCTACCTCGCCGCGCTGGAGGCCAACGCATGAGCATGCCCGACGAGCACACGGTGCGCGCGGAGGTCCGCGCCTGGCTGGCCGAACATTGGCATCCCGAGCAGGACCTCGTCGAATGGCGCGGCATCCTCGCCGATTCCGGCTGGGGCATGCCGCACTGGCCGCGCGCGTGGTACGGGCGCGGCCTGCCGGTGGCGATGAGTGCCGTGGTCGACGAGGAATTCGATGCCATCGAGGCGGTCGGCGTCGCCCGCATCGGCATCCGCCTGCTGGCCGGCGCGACCCTGCTCGAACATGGCAGCGAGGCGCACAAGCGCCGCTTCCTGCGCCCCATCCTCACCGGCGAGGACACCTGGTGCCAGCTCTTCAGCGAGCCGGGCTCGGGCTCGGACCTCGCCGGCGCGACGACGCGCGCGGAACGCGACGGCGATGACTGGCGCATCAACGGCCAGAAGGTGTGGACGACCAGCGCGCACCACGCCGAATGGGGCCTGCTGCTCGCGCGCACCGATTGGGACGCACCGAAACACCAGGGCCTGTCGTGTTTCGTCATCGACATGCGCCAGCCCGGTGTCGAAGTGCAACCGTTGAAGCAGATGAACGGTTATGCCTCGTTCAACCAGGTCTTCTTCACCGATGCGGTGGTGCCGGCGGAGAATCGCCTCGGCGAGATCGGGGACGGCTGGAAGATCGCCATGACCACGCTCGCCCACGAGCGTCGCGGCGCCGACGCGCTGCGCCGCTGGGGCCAGGCGCCGGCACGGGCCGGCCGCATCTACGACCAGCTGCGCGCCGAGATCGCGAGCGTGCTCGAGCCCTACAAGTGGTACCCGCAACGTGCCGGACGGGTCGACCTCGCCCTGCCGCGCGCACGCGAGACGGGGCGCATCGCCGACCCGGCGGTACGCCAGGAACTCGCGCGGCTGCTGATGCTGTCGAGTGCCGCGGAATGGCTCGCCCGCCGCGCCCGCGCCGCGCACGAACTCGGTCGCCCGCAGGGCCCGGAGGGCTCGCTCGGCAAGCTCGCCGGCAGCGAGGTGGCGCGCCAGGCCGCGCGCGTGCACACCCTGGTCAGCGACGCCGAGGCCCTGCTCGCCGGCCGCGACGGGCCGCACGACGGCACCATCGCCGAGATCCTGCTGTCGGTGCCCGCCACCTCGATCGCCGGCGGCACCGACGAGATCCAGCGCAACATCATCGCCGAGCGCGTCCTCGACCTGCCGCGCGAACCGCGTCTCGACGGCGGTCCCTTCCGCGACGTCCCGCGCAACCCGGAACGCGGGCGCTGAAGCTGCCGTCGGCCCGCGCGGCGCGATGCCGACCACGCACAGTCATGTCGCCGGTACACCGCGGGTGCCTGACCGTGCTTCTCGGTGTCAGACACCGGCAGCCAGGTCGTTGATTCGATTCAAATACCACCACGGCCGTACGTGCCGGGCCGAGGTGCAATCGACGACTCGAGCGCTGGTGTCAGACACCGCGACGACATGGGGTGCCTGATCCCGAGGGGCCGAGCGTCGCGGCGGCCCGGGCAGGCCGTCCCGGCTCAGGCTCCCAGGGCGAGGCGGATGAGCGCGGCCACGCCGGCGAGCACCGCGACGCCGGCCGCCCACAGGGCGACGAACCAGCCGAGCCGCCGCCAGGTCTGGCGCGTGGTCATTGGCGCGGTGTGCTCAATGGTAGCCACCGTGGGCATCGACCTTGCCGCGGAACACCCAGTAGCTGTAGCCGGTGTAGGCGAGGATCACGGGGAGGAGGACGAGGGCGCCGACCAGCATGAAGGCGAGGCTCTTGTCGGCATTGGCGGCCTCGTAGTAGGTGATGCCGGGCGGGATCATCCACGGATAGAGGCTGCCGGCGAAGCCCGCGAACGCGGCCGCGAAGAGGCCGAGCGCGAGGACGAAGGGCAGGATCTCGCGCCCGGCGCGCACGGCCCGGAAGAAGGTCACGGCGAGCAGCGTGGTCCCCGCCGGCACCACCCACAGGAACCAGAACGTGCCGAGCGTGAACCAGCGTTCGCGCACCGCCGCGCTCACGAACAGGGTGCCGACGCTGACCAGCGCGATGAGCAGCACCACCGCGCCGCCGAGCGGCAGTTGCAGGGAGCGCATGCGGGCGTGGAGCGCGCCGTCGGTCTTGATCACCAGCCACGAGGCGCCGAGCAGGGCATAGCCGGCAGCCAGCGCCACGCCGCACAACACGCTGAACGGGCTCAACCAGTCGAACCAACCGCCGGCATAGGCGCCGTCGGAGACTTCGATGCCCTGGACGAATGCGCCCACCATGACGCCCTGGAAGAACGCCGCGCTGGTCGAACCGCCGCTGAAAGCGAGGTCCCACACGCGCTGCCAGCGTTCGGTACGGAAGCGGAACTCGAAGGCCACGCCGCGCAGCACCAGTGACAGGAGCATGGCGATGACGGGCGCGTAGAAGGCCGTCAGCAGGATCGAGTAGGCGAGCGGAAAGGCGGCGAAGAGACCGCCGCCACCCAGCACCAGCCAGGTCTCGTTACCGTCCCATACCGGTGCCACGGTATTCATCATGCGGTCGCGTTCCGAGGCATCGCGACCGAGCGGAAAGAGGATGCCGATACCGAGATCGAACCCGTCGAGCACGACATAGGCGAGCAGGGCAATGCAGATCAGACCCAGCCAGGTGGTTGGAAGGTCAGGCATGGTCGTGTTCCGAGCCGCGCACCATGAGTTCGCGCCCGGCCGCGCTGCGCAGCGGCCCGGCGCTCGTGGGCGATACCGCCGGCGCGCCCGGAGGGCGTGCGAACAGGCGGAAGAGGTAGAACACGCCGGCGCCGAAGACGAAGCAATAGACCACCACGAAAGCGGTCAGCGAGCCGGCCACGCCGGGCGCGCCGATCGGCGAGGCCGCCTCGCTCGTGCGCATCAGGCCATAGACGACGTAGGGCTGGCGCCCGGCCTCGGTGACGAACCAGCCGGCGAGCAGGGCGGCGAAGCCCGCCGGCCCCATGGCCAGCGCCCAGCGGTGCAGCCAGCGCGTGGTGAACAGCCGTTTCCGCCCCGCCCACAAGGCGCCGGTGAGACCGTAGGCGATCATCAGCAGGCCGAGACCGACCATCACGCGGAACGCCCAGAACAGCAGCGGCACGTTGGGCCACTCGTCGCGCGGAAAGGCATCCAGCCCGGTCACGGTCGCGTCCACGTCGTGCTTGAGGATGAGGCTGCCGAGCTTCGGCACCGCGATCGCTGCGCGTGTCCGCGCGGCGTCCATGTCCGGCCACCCGAACAGGTACAACGGGGCGCCGCTACGTGTCTCGAAATGGCCTTCCATGGCCGCGATCTTGGCCGGCTGGTGGCGCTGGGTGTTGAGGCCGTGCAGGTCGCCGACGACGAGTTGCAGCGGCGCGACCACCGCCGTCATCAGCACGGCCATGGCGAACATGATGCGTGCCGCGTGGTTGGCCGGCTCGCGCAGCAGGTGCCAGGCGCCGACCGCGCCGACCACGCAGGCAGTCGTGAGATAGGCGGCCAGCACCATGTGGGCGAAACGATAGGGGAAGGACGGGTTGAAGATCACGCCCGGCCAGGACAGCGGCTCGAAGCGGCCATCGACCAGCGCGTAGGCCGCGGGCGTCTGCATCCAGCTGTTGGCCGAGAGGATCCAGAAAGCCGAGATCAGCGTGCCGATGGCAACCATCATCGTCGCCGCGAAGTGCAGGCGCGGACCGACGCGTTCGAGTCCGAACAACATCACGCCGAGGAAACCGGCTTCGAGGAAGAAGGCCGTGAGGACTTCGTAGGCGAGCAGTGGACCGAGGATCGGCCCGGTGGCCTCGGCGAACGGTCCCCAGTTGGTGCCGAACTGGTAACTCATGACCAGCCCCGACACCACGCCCATGGCGAAGGCGACGGCGAAGATGGTCAGCCAGTAGCGATAGAGTTGCAGGAACACCGCGCGGCGGGTGACGAGCCAGGCGGCTTCGAGCACGGCGAGGAAGCTGGCCAACCCGATCGTGAACGCGGGGAAGACGATGTGGAAGCTCACCGTGAACGCGAACTGCGCGCGCGCCAGCCATTCGGCGTCGAAAGCCATGTGACGGTTCCTCGCGCGCCCGGCACGCGCGTGTCGGTTACGCCCGCCATGCTACGCCCGCGCGGGTACGGGTGACAGCAGACCGGCCGCCGCACGGTGCCGTGGTGTCCGACACCAGGCGGCAAGCCCTTGGCCCGGACCGCCGGCGCGATGGTAAGCAGGCTGTCGATACGCCGGCCCGACCGGGCGGCAACCATTCAAGTGCTTACGCGTCGGTGTCAGACACCGCGGTTGCGCTCAGGGCGTGAATTCGCGCCCGCGCGTCTCGGGCCCGAGCCAGATCACCATCGCCATCAGGCCGGCGACGACCATCGCCGCCGACATCGCGTCGGCCAGGGCGAAGCCGCGATCCTGCAGGGTGCCGAGCAGGTAGGGCATGAGCGCGCCGATGGCCGCCGCGGCGTGGTAGCAGAAGCCCACGCCGACGCCGCGCACCTCGGTCGGGAAGCGCTCGTTGCTGTAGGCCGGCGCCATGCCCCAGATGCCCATGCCGAAGAAGCCCATGCACAGCGCGCCGGCGGCGAGGAGCCAGGGATCGGTGGCGTGCAGGTAGAGCGGCAGGGACGCGATACCGAGCAGCATGGTCACGGTGGCGGCGCCGCGCCGCCCGAGGCGGCCTTCCGAGAGCAGGCCCCACAGCGCGGTGCCGGCGATGGCGCCGACGTTGAAGGCAGCGAGATAGGGCAGGGTGGGGCGGCCGGCGTCGCGCAGGAAGGTCGGGTACCAGAAGTTGACCGAGTAGTAGATGCACATGAACGAGCCGATCACGAGGGTGGTGTGCACGGTGGTCCAGAGCAGGTCGCGCTGGAAGATGCGCATCAAGGACAGCCCGGCCGGTCGCGCCGCGGCGCCGCTCTCGCGCAGCGTGCGCTGGCGTGCGAGCCACACCGGGCTCTCCTTGACGTTGCGTCGGATCCAGAGCGTGAACAGCGCCGGCAGGATGGCGGACCATAGCATCACCCGCCAGGCGAGGTCGGGCAGGTGCGCGAACAGCGGGTAGACGAACTGGAACACCGTGGCAGCCAGCAGGTAGCCCCAGTACCAGCCGCCGAGCATGAGCCCCGAGACCAGGCCGCGGCGGCGCGCAGGGGTGTGTTCGAGCACCAGCGCCATGCCCGCCGACCACTCGCCACCCATGCCGAGACCGAACAGGGCGCGCAGTGCGAACAGCATGGCGTAGGACGTCGAGAAGCCGCTCAGGAAGGCGAACAGCGAGAACCACAGCACCGACAGGATCAACGGCAGCTTGCGGCCCCAGCGATCGGCGGCGGTGCCGGCGACGGTGCCGCCGACCAGGCGCATGACCAGGGTGACGGTACCGAGCGCGCCGGCCAGCGCGCGGTCGACGGTGAAGCTCTGCTGGATGTCGATGAGGATGAAGGCGAGGATGTTGAAGTCGAAGGAGTCGACGATCCAGCCGAGGAACACCGCCCAGAAAGCGCGGCGCTGTTCGCCGGGCGCCGCTTCGGCGACCGGGCTGGCGGCTTCGTGCAGGCTGCCGGTGGGCGCGGGCGGGGTGGTCGAACTCACGGTTCGAGCGGCCGCGTCGGGACGCGCTGAGGGTCGTTCATCGGGTTTCCGTCGGCTGGCGGCCGAGGCATTCACGCAGATCCACGGCGGGCTGACAAGCGCCGGTCATGATCGAGCGGGCGCGTGCAGCGGCCGTCCGGCGCGCTTCCGCACGGGGCCCTGGCCACGTGGCGCAGCGCACGCAATCACGCCCCGCCTGCGGCCACGGCGGGTGAGCGCGAGCGGGAACGGGCGCCGTCGCGAGCAGGCCGACCGCCGCACGACGCCGTCCGGCAACCGGGGCAGTCTGCGCGTAATCCGGCCGCGGCACGCATCCCCGTTCACGCGTACGCCGATCCGCGGCACGGTGCCCGACGCCGTGCGCGGCCGGCACCGTCGACCCCACTCGCAACGCCACGTCGTCGACCGCGTCACCCCGCAGCCCATGGCACGCCGTCACCGGTTCAACGCCACGCGGCAAAGAAGCCGTCGAAGCCGGCCGGCAGCGTGAGCGCGTCGTCGGCGGCGGCCCACAGCAGGCCGGCGGGTACGAGCGGGCGGCCGTCGGCCAGCGCGCAGGCGGCGACCGCGACGACCAGGCCCGGTCGTGCCGGCGCCCAGGCAGCACACCCGGTCGCGCCGCGCCACACCAGGAAACGCGGCGTCTCCAGCGCCAGCGTCCAACCGGGTGGCGGCGCGTCGCCAGCGCCGGCGCCCGGGGGACGTGCCAGTGCCTCGGCACCCACCATGTGGAACTCGGCCGCGCCGCGGTTGGTCACCCGGTGCACCAGGGGGTCGGCCTTGTGCGGGCGCGACACGGCGACGTTGCACGGGATCTCGGTGACGACGGCGTCCTGCGCCGGCAACTCTTCCTGCGCGCGTGCCGCGGCGAGCGCGAAGTAGACGGTGTCCTCGGTGTGGCGGTGCCACAGGGTGTGGGCGCCCGGCACGATGCGCACGCGGTAGGCGTAGACGAAGTCGTTCGCGATCTCGGCCTTGTGATCCGGCTCGTCGTAGACGGCGACGCAAGTCGCCGCGCTGAGGCCGTCGGGGCGCGACATGGCGAGGGCGCCGCGGCGCTCAGGCCCTGGGCTTGCCGATGGGTTGCTCGTCGCTGTCGATGGAAGCGTTCATCGACGGCGTGTAGCGGTGGCCCCGTACCCGTTCGGGCGCGAAGAGCTGGTCGAGCCAGGCCATGTCGTCCGGCGTGAGGGCGACGTCGAGCGCGCCGAGGTCTTCCTCCAGCCAGCGCACCTGCTTGGTGCCCGGGATCGGTGCCATGCCTTCGCCCTGGGCGAGCAGCCAGGCCAGCGCGACCTGCGACGCCGCCCAGCCGCGCTCGCCGGCGAAGCGCTCGAGTTCGCCGACCAGTGCGCGGTTGGCGCAGAAGTTGTCGCCGGTGAAGCGCGGCATGCCGTGGCGCAGGTCCTGCTCGGGCAGGCCGTCGCCGTCGTCGACGCGGCCGGTGAGCATGGCGCGGCCGAGCGGGCTGAACGGCACGAAGCCGATGCCGAGCTCGCGGCAGGTCGGGATGACGTGGGCGACCGGGTCGCGCGTCCACAGCGAGTACTCGGACTGCACGGCGGTGATGGGATGCACGGCGTGGGCGCGGCGGATGGTCGCCGACGACACCTCGGACAAGCCGAGATAGCGCACCTTGCCGGCCGCGACCAGTTCGGCCATGGCGCCGACGGTGTCCTCGACGGGCACGTTCGGATCGAGGCGATGCATGTAATAGAGATCGATGCGATCGGTCTTGAGGCGGGCGAGGCTCTCGTCGCAGCGCGTGGCGACTTGTTCGGGGCGGCAGTCGATGCCGCGGCTGCCGTCGGCATGGCGCACGATGGCGAACTTGGTGGCGAGCACGAACTCGTCGCGGCGATGGGCGAGCACTTCGCCGAGCAGGGTCTCGTTGCGGCCGTTGCCGTAGGCGTTGGCGGTGTCGAGGAAGGTGATACCGCGATCGAGCGCGCGGTTGAGGGTGCGGGCGTTCTCCGCCGGGTCCGCCTCGCCGTAGCCCTGCGACATGCCCATGCAGCCGAGGCCGATTACCGAGACCTCGAGTTCACCGAGCCGGGTCTTTCTCATCGTGCACATCTCCCCTTGCGCGAGGCGGCACTATAGCACCGCGATTCGGCTTGCCTTCGGCCGACCGCGTCGCGGCGCGGCGGGCAGCGTGCCGGTGCTGTCCCCGCGCGGCCACGGCGACCGGCGCGAGCCGGGACCGCATGCCGCATCGTTGCCGACCTGCTCGAATGGCCGTCGACGGCGCCTGCGCCAGGCGTGCGGGTGACCGCGGCCGTCGCGCGGTTGAGGATGACGTCGGTGCAAGCGCGGGTATAGTCTGGCCGCGGGCCGCGCCGTCGGGGCCGGCCGCTTCCAGGGGGAGGACAGCATGGATCTCGGACTCGCGGGTAAGCGCGCCATCGTCACCGGCGCCTCGCGCGGCATCGGCCGCGCCATTGCCGAACGCCTGGCCGGCGAAGGTTGCGCGGTGGCCATCTGCGCGCGCCGGGCACAGGAGGTCGAGCAGGCCGCACGCGACATCGCCGCCGGCGCTGGCGGCGTGCAGGTCATCGGCGCGACGGCGGACGTTGCCGACACCGCCTCGATCGCGCGCTGGGTCGCGGACAGCGCGGCCGTGCTCGGTGGCATCGACATCGTCGTCGCCAACGTCAGCGCGCTCGGCGGCACGCCGGACGAGGACACCTGGCGGCTCGGCATGGAGATCGACATGCTCGGCACCGTGCGCACCGTCGAGGCCGCCATGCCGTTCCTGGAGCAATCCGTGGCCGGCGCCATCGTCGCCATCAGCTCGACCGCGGCACTAGAAGCCTTCGGCGGGCCGCGGCCCTACAACGCGATCAAGGCCGCGGTGATCAACTACGTCTCCAACCTCGCCACCGCGCTCGCGCCCAAGGGCATCCGCGCCAACACCGTCTCGCCCGGCACCATCTACTTCGACGACGGCGTGTGGGGGCAGCGCAAGCGCGACATGCCGGAGATCTACCAGGCCGCGCTGGCCGGCAACCCGATGGGGCGCATGGGCACGCCGGCGGAGGTCGCCAATGCCGTCGCCTTCGTGGCGAGCCCGGCAGCGAGCTTCGTCACCGGCGCCAACCTGGTCGTTGATGGCGGCTTCACGCGGCGGGTGCAGTACTGAGCCATGCGATGGGGATTTGGAATTCGGGGACAGACCACGTTTTCCCCGGGAAATCGGGGACAGACCACGTTTTTCTTGGAATTCGGGGACAGACCACGTTTTCCCCGAATTCGCGCCGGGGCGGACCAAGCGCGAGCGGTCGCCGAGGCGGTGACGTCGTCATGGTCATGAGGCAGGGACGATCTTTATCCTGCGGTGTGGACCGCCGCGGTGTGCCTGGCCGCTAACAGCACGTTGGCACCGTTTGGCGCACCGCCGTTTCCCGCGGGATGACCGCTATGGCGCGCTACGACGTTCTCATCCGCGGCGCGACCGTCTACGACGGCAGCGGCGGCGTGCCGTTCGAGGCCGATGTCGCCATCGACGGTGAGCGCATCGCGGCCATCGGCAGTCTCGATGGCGCCAGCGCCGCGCTCGAAGTCGATGGCTCGAGCCACGCCCTCGCGCCCGGTTTCATCGACGTCCATACCCACGACGACTTCGCCTGCCTGCAGCACCCCGACATGGCGTTCAAGACGCGCGGCGGGGTGACCACCTGCATCGTCGGCAACTGCGGCTTCGGCGCGGCCCCGCATGCCGCGGCGCTGGAGATGATCGGCGCGCTCGCGCCCGCTGCCGCGGTACCCGACTACGCGGGCCACGCCGGCTACCTCGCCGCCCTCGAAGCGGCACGCCCGGCGCTCAACGTCGGCATGCTGGCCGGCCATGGCACCCTGCGCCTGGCCGCCATGGGGCGGGCGGCGCGCGCGCCCGAGGCGGCCGAGCTGCGCGCGATGGAAGACGCTCTCGACGAAGCCCTCGAGGCCGGCGCGCTGGGCTTGTCGAGCGGCCTCATCTACGAACCGGGGCGCTATGCCGCGACGGAGGAACTGATCGCGCTCGCCCGCCGCATGCGCGGCACGGGTGCGCTCTATGCCTCGCACCTGCGCGACGAGGCAGCCGGCCTGGTCGACGCGGTCGGCGAGGCCATCGCCATCGGCGAGGCGGCCGGCGTGCCGGTGCAGATCTCCCACCACAAGGCTGCCGGGCGCGACAACTGGGGGCGCGTCGCCGAGACCCTGCGCCTGATCGAATCGGCCCAGGCGCGCGGCCTCGCCGTGCATGCCGACCAGTATCCCTACACTGCCGGCAGCACCCTGCTGCGGGCGGTACTCGACAACGGCGCGTTCCGCGACGACGTCGCGCCCGGCGGCATCGGCCGGGTGACGCCGGACGACGTCGTCGTCGCCGCCGCGCCCGGCCAGGCCGGGTGGGAAGGGCAGAGCATCGCCGCGCTCGCCGGCCTGCTCGGCCTCGCGCCGCGCGCGGCCGCCGAGCACGTCGTGGCGCACGCGCCGGGCGCGACGGCCATCATCCACATGATGAGCGAGGACGACGTGCAGGCGGTGCTGCGCCACCCCTCGACCATGATCGGCTCGGACGGCATTCCCACCCTCGACGGCCGCCCCCATCCGCGCCTCTACAACACCTTCGCCCGCGTCCTCGGCCATTACGTGCGCGACCTCGGCGTGCTGCCGCTGGCCGAGGCCGTGCATCGCATGACCGGCTTCGCCGCGGCCAAGTTCGGCCTCGTCGATCGCGGCACGGTGCGCGCCGGCGCGTTTGCCGATCTCGTCCTGTTCGACCCGGCGACGGTCATCGATCGCGGTACCTTCGAGGCGCCCAACCGTTACCCGGCAGGCATCGTCGACGTCTTCGTCAACGGCGCCCGCGTCGTTGCCGGCGGTGTGCCGACCGCGGCGCGCCCGGGCCGGGTCCTGCGCCGCGCGGGATGAACGCCGCGCGGAGTGCGCAAGCGCACTGCGCCGATCGCACCCCGGGCGCAACCTGATCATCGCGATTCCAAGTGAAGGGGAGAACGTCCACATGCCCAGCGTCACCTACATCACCCACGACGGTGTGCCCTACGCGGTGGAGGCCGTCAGCGGCACTAACTGCATGCAGGCCGCGATCGACAACGGCGTGCCCGGCATCGATGCCGACTGCGGCGGCCAGTGCTCCTGCGCCACCTGCCACGTCATCGTCGACCCGGCCTGGAGCGCGCGGGTCGGCCCGCCCGGCACGGCCGAAAATGGCATGCTGGGCCTGACCCCCGAGCGCACCGAGACCTCGCGCCTGGCCTGCCAGGTCACCCTCGACGACGGCCTCGACGGTCTCGTCCTGCACCTGCCCGAATTCCAGATGTGAAACCGCGGAGGAACGAGCCATGACGATGCGCAACATGCTGGACTGCGATCCGCAGTCGATCCCGCTCGAACACATCGACGTCAGCCAGGCCGAGCTCTACGAGCACGACCGCCAGGACGCCTTCTTCACCCGTCTGCGCGCCGAGTCCCCGGTGCACCGTTGCGCCGAGAGCGCGTTCGGCCCGTACTGGTCGATCACGCGCTTCGACGACATCGTCGCCGTGGAGAGCGATTTCGAAACCTTCTCCTCCGAGCCCAACATCCTCATCGCCGACCAGCCGGACGACTTCGAGGTACGCAGCTTCATCACCATGGATCCGCCCGAGCACGACAGCAACCGCGCGGCGGTGCAGGGCGCGGTGGCACCGCAGAACCTGAAGCAGCTGGAAGGCGTGATCCGCGAACGCGTCGGGCAGATCCTCGACGGCCTGCCGGTGGGCGAGACCTTCGACTGGGTCGACCGGGTGTCGATCGAGCTGACCACCCAGATGCTGGCCACCCTGTTCGACTTCCCGTTCGAAGAGCGCCGGCGCTTGACGCGCTGGTCGGACATCGCCATCGCCACGCCCGAGCTGTCGGGTTCGGCGCTGGTCACCGAGGAGCAGCGCCGCGCCGAACTCGGCGAGTGCCTGCAGACCTTCCTCGGCCTGTGGCAGCAGCGTGCCGCCAGGCCGGAAGGCTTCGACCTGATCTCCATGCTCGCCCGCGGCGAGGCGACGCGCGACCTGCCGAGCCGGCCGATGGACCTGCTCGGCACCCTGATGCTGCTCATCGTCGGCGGCAACGACACCACGCGGAACTCCATATCCGGCGGGGTCGTCGCGCTCAATCGCAACCCCGAGGAGTACGCCAAGCTGCGCGCCAACCCGGGCCTCATCCCCAACATGGTCTCGGAGATCATCCGCTGGCAATCGCCGGTACTGCACATGCGTCGTCGCGCCACCCGCGACGTCGAGCTCGGCGGGCAGACCATTCGCGAGGGCGACAAGGTGGTGATGTGGTACATCTCCGGCAACCGCGACGGCGATGCCATCCTCGATCCCTTCGCCTTCCGCATCGATCGCGAGCGCGCGCGTCACCACGTCGCCTTCGGTTTCGGTATCCACCGCTGCATGGGCAACCGCCTGGGCGAGCTGCAGCTGCGCCTCACCTGGGAGGAGGTCATGAAGCGTTTCGAATTCGTCGAGCTGGTCGGCGAGCCGGTACGCACGCGATCGAACTTCATCCGCGGGATCGCCGAGCTGCCGGTGCGTCTGCACCGCCGGCACTGAGCCGCGGGCGCCAGGGCGGGGGCCGCCCGTCGGCGGCGACGGCAGGCGCGGCCGATACCGGCGCGTTCGCACGGTACCCGATGCGACTCGCCGCGTTGCTGTCCCGTGCAGGGGCGGCGGCGATACCATCGGCCCGCGCGCACAGGCCGGCAATGACGCACGTTCCGGCGGGTCCGGGGCGCCGCGATCAACGCGTTCATCATCGCTCACTCGGCATCATCGCCCGGATCGGCGATGATTCGGCCATCGTCATGGCAAGCGGGGAGGCAGGCCGTGGATCTCGTCGACAAGACCATCGTCATCACCGGGGCCAACTCCGGCATCGGCCTCGAGACGGCGCGGGCCCTGGCCGCGAGCGGCGCCCGCATCGTCATGGCCTGCCGCGATGCCGCGCGCGCCGAGGCCGCGCGTGCCGACATCGCTGCCACCACGGACGCCGCCAGGCTCGAAGTCGTGCCGCTCGACCTCGCCGCGCTCGGCTCGGTACGGCGCTGCGCTGCAGATCTCGTCGCACGGCATCCGCGGATCGACATCCTCATCAACAACGCGGGCTTGTTTCCGTTCAGGAAGCGCCTCACCGCAGATGGCTTCGAGATGCAGTTCGGCGTGAACCACCTCGGCCATTTCCTCCTCACGCAATCGCTCATGCCGAGCCTGCAGGCAGCGGGCGCACCGCGCGTGATCAACGTCGCCTCGATGATGCATCACCTCGGCAAGCTCGATTTCGACAGCTTCCGCGGCGAGAAGCCCTACAAGCCCATCCGCGCCTACGGTCAGTCCAAGCTGTGCAACGTGCTGTTCACCCGCGAACTGGCGCGCCGCCACCAAGACGACGGCCTGCTCACGTGGAGCCTGCACCCGGGGCCGGTGGGCACGAACATCATGGGGCGCAGCCTGGCCGCACGTACTCTCTACCGCCTGGTCGGCGCCTACATGAGCCCGCGCCGCGGCGCCCGCACCAGCGTATGGCTGGCCGGCGCCGACGGCATCGAGGCCACCAGCGGCAGTTACTACGACGAGTACTGCAAGGTGAAACCGGGCTCGAAGCTCTCCCAGGACATGGCGCTCGCCGCGCGCCTGTGGGAGACGAGCGAGCGCCTGGTCGCCGGCTGACGCCGGTAGCGAGGATTCGCGGGTATCATCCCGGCTTGGCCGTCGGCGCGGATGCGTTCCATGCGCGCGGCGGGCCACCGATGCAGAACGATCAACGTCAAACAACGAGCGAGGAGCCCATGCGCGTCATCCAGTACCCCAAGGACATGAAGGATCTCATCGGCGAGGAACTCGGCATCTCCGAGTGGGTCACCGTCGACCAGGCCATGATCGACAAGTTCGCCGAGGCCACCGGCGACCACCAGTGGATCCACGTCGACGTCGAGCGGGCGAAGAACGAAATGCCCGGCGGCAAGACCATCGCCCACGGCTTCCTCACCCTCTCGCTCATTCCCCGCCTCGGCGCCAACATCTGGAAAATCGAGCACCGCAGCCGCGGGCTGAACTACGGCCTGAACAAGCTGCGCTTCACCGGCCAGGTGCCGGAAGGCACGCGCGTCCGCCTGAAGCAGAAGCTCCTCGCCGCCGACGACGTCAAGAACGACGGCATCCAGCTCACGTTCGAGAACACCATGGAGATCGAAGGCCAGGAGCGCCCGGCCCTGGTGGCAGAGGCGCTGAGCATCGTGTACCCGTGACGGGGTAGGTGACACGCGCAGCAGCGACCGCGGCAGCCCGGAAATGTCGATTCTCAGTGTGCCAACAGCGAAATTCCCCCAAGCGCGTACTAGGCCGATTCCGCCTATTACCCAGCTCCGGGAATCCGGCTACTACGCTGCACTGAGAATCCGCCTAGTTAACAGTTGGGTGGAGGGCAGTAGTCGGAAAGGTGGTGTAGGAATCGGGTGCTGGTCGGAGTAGATTCTGAGCATCGAGGTCGTAGAAGCGCACTGGAAAAGGAAGCGCTGTGCAGAACCGAAGCGAGTCACCGTCATCGTCTTTCTGTCAGTGGACGCGCCGTTCGAAAAGGCCGTGCTGGAAGAGCAGGGAGCCGTGGCGCGAGGCCCTGCCGAGGCTCTTCTCTACGCGCTTTGCCGCACCCAGCTTGAGCCCTATCCCTCCGTTCGGAAGCCTGAGTAGATTCGAGCGTGGGTTCCACCCAACAAGGCGCTGGAGTCCGACGCTTGACCGCTCGCTCCCTGCGCTGCCGCTCCGGTCGCTCGCCGTCAAGCGCGGCTCAGCGCAACGTTAGGTGCGGCAGATCGGTCGATCACGATAGACCATGACGAAGGGATTGAGCTTGGGTATTGACAGCCGCAGACCGGACTACTGGTTGGATCTAGGGTCCGCTGCGAATGGTTTCGAGCACGTTATCGATCTAGAGAGTGGCAAGCTCGTATCTCGTCCCATCGTTACAGCGCTTTTTGATTGGAAGCGGACTCAGACGACTTGGTGGCACGAGGTTTCCGTTGTCCACGTGGCCACAGGTATTCGAAACTCATACTTCGCGATCTCGCTTCTAAAGCCCGATCTTTGGCGGTTTGAGCACGCGATACGCGGTGCGAATATAGAAGCGGAGGCCATCTTTTTCGAAGCTCTACCAGCCGCGGAGGATGCCGATCAGGACGAACAACCGCACATCGGCCGTTATAAGGTTTCGCTAGAATCCGGTGAGGCGGCAGCGGCCGCAGCTGCTTGGGTAATCTTGAGCTCACCATTCGAGGATGAGATCCATTTTTCAGGTCGCGAGTACGAGCTTGAGGCGAAATGGTTGCGCACAGACGACATTGCCCGCGAGGCCATCGTCAACATTCGAACTTCCGCCAATTCGAGGGCTCTACGGTGCGCGCGAATGCCCGTGATGCCGATGCTCGAAATCGAGAGAATGCATGAAGAACGCCGCACCTAACATCCTGTTGAACCTGACACTTGACCGCTCCCTCCCTGCGCTGCCGCTCCGGTCAGTCGCCGTCAAGTGCAGGTTAACAGGGCGTTAGATGCTCTCTTGGCTGTCAAGCGATCTGGTAGAACTTCTGGCCGTTCCACGGTTGATTGCTTTTGAACATCCCCCAGATGGCC
>JACKNG010000008.1 GCA_024235015.1 Gammaproteobacteria bacterium | reverse complement strand
GCCAGCAGCAGGTAGCCCCGACTGCGCGCCGCGCGCAACCAGGTCCACAGGTATTCCTCGCCATGACCGTAGCCGCCGTGCAGGCACAGTATCAGCGGCCAATGCTGCGCGGAGTCGTAGTACTCCGGCACGTAGACACTGTACTCGCAGCGCCCGCCGTCGGCGGCGACGTGGCGGATGCCGCAGCCATGGCCGTCGTCGGGCGGCGGTCCGCCGAGCCGGAAGTAGGGCTCAAGCAGGGGCAGGGTAAGACGCCGGCGGTAGAGCAGCTCGAGTGCCCGGCACTGGTGGCGGCGCGCACCGATGAAAGCGGCGCCGAAACTCGCCGCGTCGCGCGTGCGGCGGAACACGTCGTCGGCCGTGACGAGGTGCTCCACGGCGAGCCGCAGGGTTTCCAGCAGGGCGGCGTCGGCCGGCCCGGCGTCGGTTGCCGCCAGGCTCGCCGCCGCGCGCGCCAGGGCCGGCGCGCCGGCCTGCGCGAGCCTCGCCTGGGCGGCGCCGACGTCGTCGAAGCGGAGATCCTGCTGGACCTCTTCCAAGGTGCGCAGGAAGGCGAGGAGATCGGCCTGCAGTGCGGGTAGGACGTCGGCGAGGGCGCCGTTCACGCGGGACGCCCGGCGAGGAACTCGAAGGTGCGGTCGAAGGCGCCGTGCTCGACGTCCATGATGGCGGCGTTGAAATCGGTCACCCCGGCCTCGGCGAGGCGGGCAAGGCCGGCTTCCAGGGTGGCCTCGTCGCCGACCAGGGCGATGTCGGCCGGGCCGGCAACGCCCTCGCGGTCGAGCATGGCGCGATAGCTCGGCAGCTGGCCGTAGATGGCGAGCCCGCTGGCGATCGCCTCGCGCGCGGCGGCGGGCTTGGTGGTGAGCACGATGGGCAGGCCGGCGACGATGCGCGGCGCCGGCCGGCCAGCCGTGCGCGCGGCGGCGTCGAGCGCGGGCGCGATGTGCGCGGCGACCGTGCGCGGCCCGACCATCCAGGTGTGGGTGCCATCGGCGAGGTGGCCGGCGAGCTTCAGCATGACCGGCCCGAGCGCGGCGACGAGCAGGCGCACGGGCGGCGCCGCGACGACGTCGAGCTGCAGGCCGTGAACCTGGAAACGCTCGCCGGCGTAGTCGGTGACCTCGCCCTGCAACAGCGGCAGCAGGGCGCCGAGATAATCGCGCAGGTAGGCTGCCGGACGCGCGTAGGACAGGCCCAGCATGCCTTCGACCACGACCCGATGGGAGACGCCGATGCCGAGGGTGAAGCGGCCCGCCGCCGCCTGGTTGGCGGTCAGCGCCTGCTGGGCCAGGGCCATGGGGTGGCGCGGATAGACCGGGGTGACCGCCGGGCCGAGTTCGATGCGCCGGGTGCGCGTGGCGGCGACGGTCAGCGCGGAGATGGCGTCGAGCGAACGGATGTGGGCCATCCACAGGCTGTCGAAGCCGGCGGCCTCGGCGCGCTCGGCCATCGTCGCGACGGCTTCGACGGTGGCGGCGGCGCGGTCGGCGCCGAGCATGAGACCGTATTTCATCGGGGTGCTGTTCCTTGTCCAACGGGCGTTCGATGAAGCCAGCGCGCCGCCGGGACGGCGCGGGCCGTGCGGGCCCACGTTACGCAAGCCACCGCCGCCGCGCCAGCCGCGGCGGTGGGCGCGCCGCGGCTCAGGCGCTGGTGCGGCGACCCCAGGTCGGGGTTTCCTCGGCGATCAGCGCGGCCATCGACGGGCGCGCGAATTCGCGCGCGAGGAAGGCGGCGAGGCGCGGGAACTGCGTGGCATCGAGGTCGACGCCGGCGTGCCACAGGTTGACATGGATGCTGGCCACGGCGAGGTCGGCGATGCTCAGCGCGCCGCCGACGAAGAATTCGGCGTCGCCCAGCTCGCCTTCGAGGTAGCGCCACATCGGGCTCAGCTCGTCGGCGATGCAGGTCTCGACGCGCGCCCGCACCTCGGCCGTCACCGGTTGATCCTGCATCATCGGCGCGAGCACCAGCGGAAAGAACACGCCGGGCCCGGCCTTGGGCACGAAGCCGCTGTCGATGTACTCCTCCAGCCACAGCGCGCGCGCCCAGGCTTGTGGATCGGCGGGGTAGAGCGCGGGTTGCGGATGCATGCGCTCGAGGTAGAGGCAGATGACCGAGGAGTCGGCCAGGGTGACGTCGTCGTCGCGCCAGGCCGGGATCTTGCCGAGCGGGCTGATGCTGCGGTAGTCCGGCGGTGCGGCGAAGGGATTGACGGGGTCGAGGGTGTAGGCGAGGCCCTTCTCGGCCAGGTAGGTGCGCACCTTGCGCACGAAGGGCGAGACGTTGGCGCCGTAGAGGGTAGCGGTCATGGATGTTCTCCCGGGACAGTGGTTGGCCGCGGCGGCGCCGGCCGGGGCTCGGCAGCGGCGGTGCGCCTATCGGGTGGCCTGGCGATCCTACGCCGAGCCGGGGCCCAGCAGAGCATGGTTGCATGACGGCCCGGGGTGGCTTTCCGCACGCCGACAATGGAATACTGCCGCCATCGCGCGCGGCACGGGGAGGGTGCGGGCATGACCATGAGCATCGAGCCGACCACGGCGACGCTGGGCGCAACGGTGCGCGGCGTCGACCTGCAGGCTTTGAACGAGACGGACTGGGCCGCGATCCTGGCCGCGTTCCATCGCCATGCGCTGTTGATCTTCCCCGGCCAGGGGCTGTCGGCCGCGGCCCAGGCCGAGTTTGCACGGCGCTTCGGCGACATCGAGGTGCTGGTGCAGAACCTCGATACCATTCCGATCTCGAACCGCGGTGGTCTCGACGGCGCCCCGCTCGCCGACGACAGCTTCCACATGCAACTGCTGCGCGGCAACGAGGGCTGGCATACCGACAGCTCCTACATGCCGATCGCGGCCAAGGCCTCGGTGCTGTCCGCCCAGGTGCTTCCGGCAACCGGCGGCGAGACCGAGTGGGCCGACATGCGCGCCGCCTACGACGCCCTCGACGCCGAGCGCCGCGCCTTCGTCGACGGCCATCGCGCCTATCACAACTATTTCTACTCGCAGGCGCGCATCGGTCATGCCGTGCAGGCGGGCCAGGCTTACGGTTTCTACGAGGGCGAGCCGCCCTTGCGCGAACTGGTCAAGATCCATCCCGTGACCGGGCGGCCATCGCTGTTCATCGGCCGCCACGCCTGCGACCTGCCGGGCATGAGCGCGGCCGAGTCGGAACGCTTGCTCGACGAGCTGATGGCGTTCGCCTGCCAGCCGCCACGCGTGCACGCCCACGCCTGGACGCCGGGCGACGTGGCGGTGTGGGACAACCGTTGCCTGCTGCATCGCGCGCGGCCCTACGACCACCGCCACGCACGCGCCATGCTGCACACCCGGGTGCGCGGCGATGCGGCCAGCGAAGCGGCCCTGAACGCCGCCGCCTGAACGCGCCGGGACCGCCGCCACGCGTTTCGTCGCGATCGATTTCGAGACTGCCTGCCAGGCGCGTGACAGCGCCTGCGCGGTGGGGCTCGCGACCTGCGAGAACGGCCGCGTGGTCGCGCAGAACCATTACCTCATCCGCCCGCCCTCGCGCCTGTTCACCTTCACCGCCATCCACGGGCTGGGCTGGCGCGACGTCGCCGCGGCGCGCGATTTCGGCGCACTGTGGCCGACCCTGGCCGCCCATTTCGCCGACGTCGAGTTCCTGGTCGCACACAACGCGCCCTTCGATCGCGGCGTGCTCGCCGCCTGCCAGTCGCGCTACGGCATCACTGCGCCGGTGCCGCGCTTCGAATGCACGGTACGCCTGGCGCGGCAGGTGCTCGGCTGTCGGCCGGCCAACCTGCCGGCGGTGTGCGCCCGTCTCGACATCCCGTTACGGCATCACGATGCCGGTTCGGATGCCACCGCCGCCGCACGCATCGCGTTGGCGGCGCTGGACGCGGGCTGGTGCCCCGGCGCGGAGGCCGCGGCGTCGAACACGCGCACCCGGCGGCGCCGGGCGCGCGGTGGGGCTGGCGGTCAGAGACCCTGTACGTAGGTGGCGACGTTCAGCACCGCCTGCTCGTTGAGCGGGGCGGGGTAGAGCTTGGGCATCTTGGCCGAGGGGTTCTTGATCCATTCGATGGTGCGCGCGAGGTCCATGCGCGAAGCCAGGCCGGTCAGCGCCGGGCCGACCCCGCCTTCGCCGCTGCCGCCGTGGCAGGCGGCGCAGATGGTGGCGAAGGTGCGCGCGCCGGCCGTGGCATCCGCCGGCCCGGCCTCTGCCGCGCTCGCCACCGGCCGGGTGGCCGGCGGCGCATTGTGCGCGCCGAGGGCGAAGATGTGCAGGGTGGGGCTGCCGGTGACGCCGAAGGTCAGGCGCGAGACGTTGCCGGCGACGGCGGCGACGTACTGCTTGCCGGCACGCATGTAGGTGATGACCCCGCCGGCCATGGCGCCGGCCACCGGGGTCTCGTACAGGCGGCGGCCGTCGCGGCTGTCGAGGACGAAGAAGGTGCCCTTCATGTCGCCGGCGAAGATCACGTTGCCGGCGGTCGGGGTGATGGCCGAGACCATCGGGCCGACCGTCTCGTGTTTCCAGCGCACGGCACCGAGGTCGGCATCGAGTGAGACCACCCAGCCGCGGCTCTGGTCGGCCATCTTGAAGGTGCCACCGAAGGCGAATTCGCCCGGCTTGTAGGTGAAGCCCTCGTCGGCGGCCAGGGTCGAGCACCAGTCGACGGCGCCGACCACGATGGCCTTGTTGTTGTGATCCATGGCCGGGCCGTTCCATTCCACGCCGCCGAGCGGCCCGGGACAGATCTCGATGCCTTCGCGGGTCGGTTTCACCCCGGCGTTCTTGATCGTGGTCACCGCGGTCTTGAACGCGCGCTCGTGGGTCTCGCGGTTGATGCCGTAGACGTAGCCGTCCTTGCTGCCGACGGCGACCATCGCGTTGCCCTCGGAGTCGTGGTAGAGCATCGGCGCCGCGCCGAGGTCGAGGTCCTGGCCGTCGTTCGACAGCAGCTGGTAGTACCACTTGACCTTGCCGGTGAGGGCATCGAGCACCACCAGCGAGTTGGTGTAGAGGTTCTCGCCGGGGCGGAGATCGGGCAGCAGGTCGGGCGCGGGGTTGCCGACCGGCACGAACAGTTCGCCCTCGGCGACGTCGAGGGTGTAGGTGCTCCACGAGCCGCCGCCGCCGAAACGCGCGCTGTCGGCTTCCTTCCACGAATCGGCGCCGGGTTCGTCGCCGCGCGGGATGGTGTGGAATTTCCACAGCAGGCGGCCGGTCGCCGCGTCGAGGGCGAGAATGCGACCGCGGATGCCCCAGTCACCGCCGGCGGCGCTGGTGTAGACGATGCCCTGGTAGACCTGCGGCGCGGCGCTGAAGAACTCGCCGCCATGGGGATCGCCGACCTGGTACTGCCACAGGGTCTTGCCGGTCGTGGCATCGATGGCGAGGAAGCGGCTGTCGACGGTGCCGCGGTAGAGGCGCCCGTTGGAATAGGCGACGCCGCGGTTGACGTGCAGCGGCTTGCCGCCCGGGTCCTCGGCCTCGTAGTGGTGACGCCAGCGCACCTTGCAGTTGGTGGCATCGACGGCGAGCGTGTCGGTCGGCGTGGTGAAGTACAGGGTGCCGTCGATCTCGAGGATCGAGGTGTGGAACGAGCCGCTGTCGTCGACCTGCAGGCGACACACCTCGCCGAGCTGGGCGGCGTTGTCGCTGTTGATCTGGGTCAGCGCGGTCCAGCGCTGGCCGTTGACGTTGTGGTTGTAGCTCGGCCAGTTGGTGTCGTCGGGTACGGTGGCGGCGTCCTGCGCGTGCACGGCGCAGCTGAGTACGGCGGCGCCGGCGACGGCCAGCGAACGGATTCGGATCATGCGTGGAATCTCCCCGGTGAAGGCTTGATGTCGGTGGGTGAACGGCGGCACCAGCGGCGCGAAAAATGGGGACAGTATACTTTTCGCAGCCGCCGAGCCGCGGCGGCGATGCCAGCGAAAAGTATACTGTCCCCCTTGAAGGGTCCCCCTTACAGTGCGCCGAGCAGGCGGCGCACCTCGGTGACGCGCTCGCCGTGGCGGGTCTCCTCGCGGCCGTTGAGGCGGTACAGGTCGGCGACCTCGGCATTGCTCTCGTGATCGGCCCAGGCCTGGTAGGCGAAATCGCCGTCGACCTCGCCCTGTTCGAGCAGGCCGAACAGCTCGGCACTGGCCGGGACCGCGCTCGGTGCGAGTTTCATGAACGGATTGTCGGCGCCTTCGGGCAGGCTGTAGGCCTCGCCACTCTTGAGGCGGATGGCCTTGACCACGCGATGGGCATGACCGCGTTCCTCGGCGCCGTTGCGCTCGAGCAGGGCACGCGCCTCGGCATGCTCGACCCCCGCGGCGAGACGCTGGTAGAAGCATTCGCCGTAGAGTTCGATCAGGGCGAGCACCTTGAGGTCGTCGACCGTCAGCTCGTCGCGGGTCTTGAGCAAGGCGAACGCCTCGAAGGCATCCTCCGGGTAGCCGGCGGGCAATGTGGCCATGTTCTCTCCCCTCGGTCGGGTGGGCTGGGCAAGGGCCGCACAAGGTAGCCGAAAGCACGGCGGCGGGGAACGCCGCGCGGGCGGGGCCGCCGCCGGGGTGGCCGTCGAGCGGCGCCCTCAGTACGATGCGCGCGGACGTCCAGCCCGCCGAGGAAGCCCCGACCGTGACACCCCCATTCAGCGAAATCCTGTGCGTCGTCGACGGCGACACCGCCACCGTCACCCTCAACCGGCCCGACGCGCTCAATGCCATCACGCCGACCATGCTCGGCGAGCTCAACGCGGCCTTTGCCGCGCTGGCCGCCCACGACGGCCTGCGTTTCGTCGTCCTCACCGGCGCCGGCCGCGCTTTCTCCGCCGGTGTCGACCTCAAGGCGCTGGGCGAGCGCAGGCTGGTCGACGGCAAGGTCGGCGACATCCTCGACCTGCCGGCGCGGGCGTTGATCGAGAAGATCGAAACCCTGCCGCTGCCGGTCGTGGCGCGTGTCAACGGCTTCTGTTTCACCGGCGCGCTCGAGCTCGTGCTCGCCTGCGATCTGGTCGTCGTCGCCGCCGAGGCGAAACTGGGCGACACCCACGCCAAGTGGGCGATCCGCCCGACCTGGGGCATGAGCCAGCGCCTGCCGCGGCGGGTCGGCATTGCCCGTGCGCGCGAACTGTCCTACACCGCGCGGACCCTGAGCGGCGCCGACGCGCTGGCGCTGGGCATCGCCAATGCCTGCGTGCCGCTGGCCGAACTCGACGCCGCGGTCGCCGGGCTCGTCGACGAGATGCGTCCCAACAGCGCCGAGGCCTTCGCCGCGTACAAGGATCTCTACCGCGTGGCTGACAATCGCGGGCTCGCCGAGGGCCTGCGCTACGAGGCCGCGACCGACTATCCCTTCAGCGAGACCGACGCGCGTCTTGCCGCCTTTCGCAAGTAGGCCCCGCGCACGCCGCGCGGCGCCTGTCGCTCACAGCCGGGCGAGGTCGACGCGCTCGGCATAGGCTGCGATGCGCACGTCGCGTGCCCCGGCGTCGTCGGTGAGCTTCGCGGCCAGCGTAGCCTGGGCGTCCGGCTCGCCGTGCACCAGCACCACCGGCGGCGCGCCGCGGAAGTGGCGGTACCACTCGACCAGGCCGTGCTGATCGGCGTGGGCGGAGAAGCCGCCCAGGGTGTGGACGTGGGCGGCGACGCGGATGGTCTCGCCCCACAGCCGGATGTGGCGCGCGCCGTCGACCAACTGGCGGCCGAGGGTGCCGCGCGCCTGGAAACCGACGATGACGATGTGGCAGTCGTGCCGCCAGGCGTTGTGCTTGAGGTGGTGGCGGATGCGTCCACCGTTGCACATGCCGCTACCGGCGATGATGATCGCCGCCTGCTTGAGGCGGTTGAGCGCCATCGACTGCTGCGCGGTGCGCGAGAAGTGCAGGTTGGGCAGATCGACCAGGTGGCGCTCGGCCTGGAAGCGGGCGCGTGCCTCGTCGTCGTAGAGCTCGGTGTGGCGCAGGTAGATCTCGGTCGCCTCGATGGCGAGCGGGCTGTCGAGGTAGATCGGCCAGTGGTCGACGCCCCAGGCCGCGCGGTACTTGCCGAGCAGGTAGAGCAGGTCCTGGGTACGGCCGACGGCGAAGGCCGGGATGAGCACGTGGCCGCGGCTGCGCCGTGCCTGGTCGAGGACGTCGTGCATCTCGCGCAGGGTCTCGTCGTGCGCTCGGTGCAGGCGGTCGCCGTAGGTGCTCTCCAGCACCACCAGGTCGGCCTGGGTGAGCCGCGCCGGGTCGCGCAGGATCTCGGCGCCGCGGTGACCGAGGTCGCCCGAGAACACCAGCCGCCGTTCTTCGCCGTTCTCGTGCAGGCAGAGTTCGACGATGGCCGAGCCGAGGATGTGGCCGGCGTCGTGCAGGGTGAGGGTGACGCCGGGCAGGATCTCCAGCGGCGTGCCGTAGGCGAGGCCCTCGAACCGGCTCATGGCGCGCTCGGCATCGCGGCGGTCGTAGAGCGGGGTGACCGGCTCGAGGCCCTTGCGTTCGCGCTTGCGGTTCTCCCACTCGGCGTCTTTCTCGGCGATGAAGGCGGCGTCCCGCAGCATGATGCGGCACAGGTCGAGCGCCGCGTGCTGGGTGTAGACGGGGCCGCGGTAGCCGCGCTTGACCAGCAGCGGCAGGCGCCCGGAATGATCGATGTGCGAATGGCTCAGTACCACGGCGTCGATCGCGCGCGGGTCGAAGGGAAAGGGTTCGCGGTTGCGCGCCTCGTCCTTGCGCGCGCCCTGCAGCAGGCCGCAATCGAGCAGGATGCGCTGGCCGCGCACGGTGAGCAGGTGGCACGAGCCGGTCACTTCACCGGTCGCGCCGAGGAACTGGATGTCCAAGTAGGGGTCGCCACTGGGTGCGGTGGTGCCGACGATAACCGAATTCGAGCGTGCCCGGCAGGGATTGCCGGCACATGATGTACGCTGGAGGCTGGGACAACGGCCGGGTGCGATCCGCGCCGAGGATGTACCGAGATGACTGAAGCGAAATGCGGGCACGCCGCGGCAACCGATACGGCTGATGCGTGCTGTCATGGCGCGCGCGAGGACGCCGCGGGGGCACGCGCAGGCTGCTGCCATGGCACCCCCGAGGCCGAGCCCGCGACGTCCTGCCATGCCCCGCCCGCGTCAGCGTCCTGTCATGAACCGGCACCGTCCTGCCATGCCGAGCCCGCGCCGGCCGGCCATTGCTGCGGCCACGACGGCCCGCGCGTGTCGCCGTCGACGACGAAGTGGACCTGCCCGATGTGCCCCGGGGTCGAGAGCGACGGCCCGGATGCCTGCCCCAAGTGCGGCATGGCGTTGGAGCCGCCGCTGAGGATTGGCGCGGCCACGCTGTGGACCTGTCCGATGCACCCGGAGATCGAGCAGGACGCGCCCGGCGACTGCCCCGTCTGCGGCATGGCGCTGGAACCGCGCGCCGGTGCCGGCGCCGCGCCCAATCCCGAACTCGCAGACATGACGCGGCGTTTCCGCTGGTGTCTCGCGCTCGCCCTGCCGGTGTTCGTCATTGCCATGGGCGGCCACCTGCCCGGGCAACCCCTGGCCGGGCTGATTCCGCACGGCTGGGCGCCGTGGTTGGAGGCGCTGCTGGCGACCCCGGTGGTGCTGTGGGGCGGCTGGCCGTTCCTGGTCCGCGCGGTGCGCTCGGTGGCGAGTGGCAACCTCAACATGTTCACCCTCATCGGCCTCGGCGTCAGCGTGGCCTACGGCTACAGCCTGGTCGCGCTGCTCGCGCCCGGGGTGTTCCCGGCTTCGTTCCGCGATGCCCACGGTGCGGTCGGGCTGTACTTCGAGGCCGCCGCGGTCATCATCACCCTGGTCCTGTTCGGCCAGGTGTTGGAACTGCGCGCGCGCGGGCGCACCAGCGCCGCGCTCGAGGCGCTGGTCAACCTGGCCCCGGCGAGCGCGCGGCGCATCGCCGCCGACGGCAGCGAGGCCGACGTCGCGCTCGACGCCGTGGTGGCGGGCGACCGCCTGCGTATCCGCCCGGGCGAGAAGGTTCCGGTCGACGGCGTGGTCGTGGCGGGCGCGAGCGCGGTCGACGAATCGATGCTCACCGGCGAGCCGGTGCCGGTGGAGAAGGGGGCCGGTGACGCCCTCGTCGGTGGCACGGTCAACGGCACGGGCAGCCTGGTCATGGAAGCGCACCGGGTCGGTGCCGAGACCCTGCTCGCGCGCATCGTCACGATGGTCGCCGAAGCGCAGCGCTCGCGCGCGCCGATCCAGAAACTGGCCGACCGCGTCGCCGGCTGGTTCGTGCCGACCGTGGTGACGGTCGCCGTCGTGGCCTTCGTCACCTGGGCCACGCTCGGCCCCGAGCCGCGCTACGCCTACGCCCTGGTCAATGCCGTCGCCGTGCTGATCATCGCCTGCCCCTGCGCGCTCGGGCTGGCCACGCCGATCTCGATCGTGGTGGCGACGGCCAAGGCCGCCCATCTCGGCGTGCTGTTCCGCGACGCCGAGGCCATCGAGGTCCTGCGCAGTGTCGATACCCTGGTCGTCGACAAGACCGGCACCCTGACCGAGGGCCGTCCGCGGCTGGCCGCGGTCGAGGTCCTGGCCGGCCAGGATGCCGACCGCGTGCTCGCACTCGCGGCCAGCGTCGAACGCGCCAGCGAGCACCCGCTGGCCGGCGCCGTGGTCGCCGGCGCCGGGGAACGCGGGGTCGCCCTGGCCGCGGCCAGCGGCTTCGCCTCGGTCACCGGGCGCGGGGTCAGCGCAACCGTCGACGGTCACGCCGTGCTGGCCGGCAACCGCGCGCTGCTCGAGGATGCCGGCATCGCCGCCGACGAACTCGAGGGCCTGGCCGCGACCCTGCGCGAGCGCGGCCAGACGGCGCTGCTGATCGCCGTCGACGGCGCGCCGGCCGGGGTCATCGGTGTCGCCGACCCGATCAAGGACGGTACCGCCGAGACCCTCGCCGCGCTCGCCGCGGCCGGGGTCGAGGTCGTCATGCTGACCGGCGACAACGCGGTGACGGCGCAGGCCGTGGCGCGCGAACTCGGCATCGCGCGCGTGCATGCCGAACTGATGCCCGAGCACAAGCTCGCCACCGTGCGTTCCCTGAAGGCCGCCGGCCGGGTCGTGGCGATGGCCGGCGACGGCATCAACGATGCCCCGGCGCTGGCCGAGGCCGATGTCGGCATCGCCATGGGCACCGGCACCGACGTCGCCATGGAGAGCGCCGGGGTGACCCTGGTCAAGGGTGACCTGCGCGGCATCCTGCGCGCGCGCCGGCTGTCGCAGGCGACCATGGCCAACATCCGCCAGAACCTCTTCTTCGCCTTCGCCTACAACAGCGTCGGCGTGCCGATCGCGGCCGGCGTGCTGTACCCGTTCTGCGGCGTGCTGCTGAGCCCCATGTTCGCCGCCGCGGCCATGAGCCTGAGTTCGGTGTCGGTGATCGGCAACGCGCTCAGGTTGCGCCGCGTGGCCGTGTGAGCGCGCAGCGCGGGCACGGCGACGGGCGCCGCTGACGGGCGTGGATACGGCCGCGGATTGGCGCGGAATCGAGCCGCTGGTGCGCGGCGGGGTGTTCCTCGCGGTCTTCGTGCTGATGGCCGGACTCGAAGCGTGGCGGCCGCGACGCCCGGCGAGCGGCGCGCGCCTGCCGCGCTGGGCGCACAACCTCGGCCTCGCCCTCGGCGGCACGCTGCTGGTGCGGGTGATGCTGCCGGTCGGCGCGGTGGGGGTCGCGCTGCTCGCGCAGGCTTACGGCCTCGGCCTGTTCAACACCCTTGCCGGGGCGCCGGCGCTGGCCTTCGTCGCCAGCCTGCTGCTGCTCGACCTCGCCATCTACTTCCAGCATCGCCTGTTTCACGCCGTGCCCTGGCTGTGGCGCCTGCACCGTGTGCACCACGCCGACCCGGCCTTCGACGTCAGCACCGCGCTGCGTTTTCACCCCATCGAGATCGGCCTGTCGATGGCCATCAAGGCGGCGGTCGTGCTCGCCCTCGGCGCGCCGCCGTTGGCGGTGCTGGTGTTCGAAGTCGGCCTGAACGCCTGTGCCCTGTTCAACCACGCCAACCTGCGCCTGCCGACCGGCCTCGACCGGCCCCTGCGCCGGCTGCTGGTCACCCCCGACATGCACCGGGTGCACCATTCGGTGGTGCCGGCCGAGACGCACAGCAACTTCGGCTTCAATTTGTCGTGGTGGGATCGCCTGTTCGGCACCTACCGTGCGCAACCGGCCGCCGGTCACACGGCGATGACCATCGGCAACCCGGACTACCACGAGCCGCGCCAGGTGGGGCGGCTGTGGGGCATGCTGGCGATGCCTTTCGTCCCGCCGCGGCGGGCTTGACCGTCTGCCGGCCGCCATCCTGGCCAGGCTTCGGCCCGCGCCGCCGACCCGAACCGGGACCGCGCCGGCCGACCGGCGCTGGACAATTTTGCTGCACTGCGGAATTCTGGCGTCGGACCACGGTCGGAGTTCCCATGAGCGCGACTCGCGAACGAAACCATCGTCGGCCGACCGGCGCCGCCTGGCCGCCACCGCAGACCGTGCTGGTGCTGCAGGGTGGCGGCGCGCTGGGCGCCTACCAGGCCGGCGTCTACGAGGCCCTCGATGCCGCCGGCTGCCGTCCCGACTGGGTCGCCGGCATTTCGATCGGCGCCATCAATGCCGCACTCATCGCCGGCAACCCGCCGGCGTCGCGCCTCGATCGCCTGCACGCCTTCTGGGACGGCGTATCGGCCACCCTGCGCGCGCCACCGGCGGTGCCGGGCGATGCCGGCCGCGCCTGGTTCAACGACGCCAGCTCGGCGCTCGCCGCCGCCGGCGGCCTGCCCGGCTTCTTCACTCCGCGCCTGCCACCGGCGCTGTGCTACCCGCCGGGTGCGCCGCAGGCGCTCAGCGTCTACGACACCGCGCCGCTGCGGCGCACCCTGGAGCAGCTGGTCGACTTCGATCGCATCAACCACGGCCCGACCCGGCTCAGTGTCGGCGCCGTCAACCTGCGCAGCGGCAACTTCGCCTACTTCGACAGCCGCCAGCGTGAACTCGGCCCCGAGCACGTCATGGCGAGCGGCGCGCTGCCGCCGGGATTCCCGCCGATCGAAATCGACGGCGAGTACTACTGGGACGGCGGCATCGTCTCTAACACCCCGCTGCAGTACGTACTCGACGAATTGCCACGGCCGGACATGAACATCTTCCAGGTCGACCTGTTCAGCGCTCGCGGCCAGCTGCCGCGCGACCTCGCCGAGGTCTACGAGCGCGAGAAGGACATCCGCTTCTCCAGCCGTACGCGCCTCAACACCGACGTCTTCCGCCAGGGCCAGGCCCTGCGCCGCGCGGCCCATCGCCTGCTCGCGCGCCTGCCGCCCGAGTTCGCCGACGACCCGGACGTCCAGTACCTGCGCGAGGCGAGCTGTAATGCCGCCGTCACCATCGTCCACCTGATCCACCGCCACAAGCTCTACCACACGCACGGCAAGGACTACGACTTCTCGCGCTGGACGATCGAAGAACACTGGCGCAACGGCGTGCAGGACGTCCGCCGCACCCTGCGCCACCGCGCCTGGCGCGAACGCGACCCGCAACGCGACGGCGTCACCGTGCTCGACCTCACCCACGACACCGACGACTGAACGTCCCCGCCACCCCACCCAGGAGGATCTCGCCATGAAACTCGCCAACAAGGTCTGCCTCGTCACCGGCGCCGCGCGCGGCATCGGCGCGGCCATCGCGAAACGCTACGTCGCCGAGGGCGCGCGCGTCGCCATCGCCGATCTCGATCGCGAGCACGCGGCCGCCACGGCGGCCGAACTCAGCGCCGCCGGCCCCGGCAGCGCCATGGGTATCGCCATGGACGTTACCGACGAGGCGGCGGTCGGCAGCGGCGTCGCGGCGGTGGCCGAACGCTGGGGCGGCATCGACGTGCTGGTCTCCAACGCCGGCATCCAGATCGTCCACCCGCTGGAGGAATTCCCCTTCGCCGAGTGGAAGAAGCTGCTCGCCATCCACCTCGACGGTGCCTTCCTGACCTCGCGTGCCTGCCTGCCCTACATGCGCAAGCAGGGCGGCGGCGCCGTCATCTTCATGGGTTCGGTGCATTCCAAGGAGGCCTCGCCGCTGAAATCGGCCTACGTCACCGCCAAGCACGGCCTGCTCGGCCTGGCGCGGGTGATCGCCAAGGAAGGCGCGGCCGACGGCATCCGCGCCAACGTCATCTGCCCCGGCTTCGTGCGCACGCCGCTGGTCGACAAGCAGATCCCCGAGCAGGCCGCCTCGCTCGGCATCTCCGAGAAGGAGGTCGTCGAGCGCGTCATGCTCGGCCAGACCGTCGACAAGGAGTTCACCACCGTGGAGGACGTCGCCGAGGTCGCGCTGCTGTTCGCCGCCTTCCCCAGCAACGCGCTGACCGGGCAGTCGCTGGTGGTCAGCCACGGTTGGTACATGCAATAGGGGAGGACACGCGGACCGCCGCGGCAACGCCGTCGCGGCCGGTCCCCGCGGGCCTTTCCTCGCCGGCGTGGCGACGCTAGGCTAGCGCGGCCATGCTCAACCGCGACACCATCGAAGAACTCGCCGCGCGTCTCGACGACGCCGAGCGCGAACGCCGCCAGGTCGGGCAGTTCTCGCTCGAATTCCCCGCCATGGACATCGACGACGGCTACGCCGTGCAGCGTGCCTGGGTCGACATGAAGATCGCCCGCGGCGCGCGCCTGCGCGGCCACAAGATCGGGCTCACCTCGCGCGCCATGCAGCGCGCGGTGAACATCACCGAGCCCGATTACGGCGCCCTGCTCGAGGACATGTTCTACGACTCCGGCGCCGAGATCCCGGCGCGCTACATCGAGCCGCGCGTGGAAGTCGAACTCGCCTTCGTCCTCGCGCGCCGCCTCGAAGGCCCCGGCTGCACCCTGTTCGACGTCCTCAACGCCACCGACCACGTGGTCCCTGCGGTCGAGATCATCGACGCCCGCATCGCGCGTATCGACCCGGCCAGCGGCGCCACGCGCAAGGTCTTCGACACCATCGCCGACAATGCCGCCGACGCCGGCGTGGTGCTCGGCGGGCGCCCGGTGCGCCCGCACGACGTCGACCTGCGCTGGGCGTCCGCGTTGCTGTACAAGAACGGCGTGATCGAGGAATCGGGGGTGGCCGCGGCGGTGCTCAACCACCCGGCCCACGGCGTCGCCTGGCTGGCCAACAAGCTGGCGCCGCGCGGGGTCGCGCTCGAACCCGGCCAGGTCATCCTCGCCGGCTCGTTCACCGCGCCGATCTTCGTCGCCGCCGGTGACACCGTGCACGTCGACTACGGCCCGCTCGGCGCCGTCACCATGCGCTTCGCCTGAACGTGGCCAGCCTGGCGCCGAACCGCTTCAAGGCCGCGCTCGCCGCCGGCCGGCCGCAGATCGGCCTGTGGCAGGCGCTGGCCAGCCCGCTGACGGCCGAGATCTGTGCCGGCGCCGGCTTCGACTGGCTGCTGTTCGACGGCGAGCACGGTCCCAACGACGTGCCCGGTCTGCTGGCCCAGTTGCAGGCCGTGGCGCCGTTCGCCAGCCACGCCGTGGGCCGCCCGCCGCTCGGCGAAGTGCGCCTGATCAAGCAGTACCTCGACATCGGCTTCCAGAGCCTGCTCGTCCCGCTGGTCGAATCGGCCGCCCAGGCGGCCGCGCTGGTGCGTGCCTGCCGCTACCCGCCGGACGGCATCCGCGGGGTCGGCAGCGGGGTGGTGCGGGCCTCGGCCTACAACCGCATCGGCGATTACCTCGCGCGGGCCGACGACGAGATCTGCCTGCTGGTGCAGATCGAGACCCGCGCCGGGCTCGACGCGCTCGATGCCATCGTCGCCACCGACGGCGTCGACGGCGTGTTCATCGGCCCGGCCGATCTCGCTGCCGCGCTCGGCCACCGCGGCCAGCCCGGCGCGGCGCCGGTGCAGGCCGCGATCGGCGACGCCGTTGCGCGCATCCGTGCCGCCGGCAAGCCGGCCGGCATCCTGTCGGCCGACGTGGCCCAGGCGCGGCGCTACCTCGAACTCGGTTGCGGCTTCGTCGCCGTCGGCACCGATGTCGGCCTGCTCGCGCGCGGCTCGAGCGCGCTGGCCGCGGCCTTCGGTGCCGGCACTGGCGACGGCGGTCGCAGCGATGGCAGTTACTGAACCGGCGGCAGGGGAGAGGGGGAGAATGCAGCTCTACACGCACGAGGAATCGGGCAACAGTTACAAGGTGCGCCTGCTGGTGAGCTTCCTCGGCATCGAGGTCGAGGAACGCCGCGTCGACCTCATGACCGACGAGCAGCACGGCGCGGAATTCCTCGCGCTCAACCCGCGTGGCGAGGTGCCGTTGCTGGTCGACGGCGACCTCGTGCTGGCCGACTCCGCCGCCATCCTGGTCTACCTCGCCGGCAAGCACCCGGGCGGCGGCTGGTGGTCGGAAGAACCCGACGAGCAGGCCGAGATCGTGCAATGGCTGGCCTTCGCCGCGAGCTGGGTGCAGTTCGGCGTGTTCACCGCCCGTGCCGTGGTGTCGTTCGGTATCCCGGCCAACGGTCTGCCGGCGGATTTCCCCCACGACGTGCTGGCCGAGGCGCGTATCCGCGGCGCGAAGTCGCTGGCCATTCTCGACCAACACCTGGCCGATCACGACTGGCTCGCGCTGGACGGGCCGACCATCGCCGACGTCGCGGTATTCCCCTACGTCGCGCTGGCGCCGATGGGCGACATCGCGTTGCATCCCTACCCGCACGTCGAGGCCTGGATCGCGCGTTTCCGCGCGCTGCCGCGTTTCGTCGCCATCGCCGGGCTCGACGACCCGGACTACCGGCGGCAACCGCTGTGAGCGTTGCCGCGTCGCCACGGGCCGGGACCGCCGGCCCGGCTCGCGCTGCGTGAGCGCGTAGCCGGGCGCGCGTCATGCACATCCTCGTCATCGACGACGACCCGGCGATCCGCGACGACCTCGAGCGTTGCCTGGCGGGCGCCACCACCCGCGCGGTCACGCTCAGTTTCGCCGCCGACGACACCGCCGCGCTCGGGCTGCTGCACGGCGAGGCGCGCTTCGATCTCGCCATGGTCAGCATCGACGGTGGCGCGGTGTCCGGCCTGGGGCTCTTCAAGCGCCTGCTGGAACGCTCGCTGCGCGTGCCGCGCATCGCCCTGACCGACGGTCGCGACATCGGCCGGGTGCGCAGCGCCTTCACCGAGGGGGCCGCCGAGATCCTGCTCAAGCCACTGCGCACCGACGACTTCATCGCCACCCTGACGCGGGTGATGGAACGGGTCGAGCGGCGCCGGCGCGACTGGCGCGAGCGCGCCGCCTACTCGGCGCTGCGCCGCGAACTCGACATTGCCGCCGACATGCAACAGCGCGTGCTGCCACACCGCTTCCCGGCGCGCGACGGTCTCGACGTCGCCGCCGTGATGCGCCCGGCCCACGGCATCGGCGGCGACTTCTACGACGTCTTTGCCATCGACGAGCGCCGCCTCGGCGTGCTCATCGCCGACGTCTCCGGCAAAGGCATCCCGGCCGCTTTCTACATGGCGATCGCCAGCACCGCCCTGCGCTCGGTCGGCATGACCGGCGCGGCGCCGGCCGACTGCCTGGCCGAGGTCAACGAGTTCCTCGTCCAGCGCGACATCCCGGGCATGTTCGTGTCGGTCTTCTACGCCGTGCTCGACACCCGCGAGTTCACCCTGCGTGCCAGCAACGCGGGTCATCCACCCCCGTTGCTGGCCGACGCGCAGGCTGCCCGGGAATTCGCCTGCGCCGGCGGGACGGTCCTCGGCATTCTCGCCGACGTGACGTTCACCGAGAGCGAGATCGCGATCGCGGCGGGCGACGCGCTCGTGCTCTATACCGACGGCGTGACCGAGGCCATCGACGCGGCGAGAGCGCCGCTCGGCGTCGACGGGCTCGCCGGAATCGTGCGGGGCGCGCCGCCGGATGCCGCCGGACTGGTCGCCGAAATCGCCGCCGGGGTCGGGCGTTTCGCCGCGGACGTCGGCCAGCGTGACGACGTCACCGCCGTGGTCGTGGCGCGGCGCCTGCCGTGATCGCGGACCAACACGGGCTTGTCGGGTGACGGCGACGGTGCCGCCCGTGGTCCGCACCGTGCTGCTGTGCGACCTGGTCGATAGCACCGCCCTCGTCGAGCGTGTCGGCGATGCCGCTGCCGCCGATCTCCTCATGCGCCACGACCGCATGGCCCGCGACCTGCTGAGTGCCTGCGACGGGCTCGAAATCGACAAGAGCGACGGCTTCCTGCTCCTGTTCGAGCGGCCGGCCGCGGCCGTGCGTTTCGCGCTCGGTTACCAGGATGGGCTCGCACGACTCGCCGCGGCGAGCGGTCTGCTGCTGCGCGCGCGCGTCGGTATCCACCTCGGTGAGGTCGTGCTGCGTGAAAACCCGCCGGCCGACATCGCCCGCGGGGCCAAGCGAATCGAAGTCGAGGGCCTGGCCAAGGCAATCGCGGCACGGGTCATGGCCCTGGCCGGCGACGGCCGCATCCTGCTCACCGGCGTGGCCTGCGAACTCGCGCGGCGCGGGATGGTCGGCGCGGGCGAGGCAGAGGCCCTGGCTTGGTTCGCGCATGGCGACTACCGGCTGGCCGGGGTGGCGGAAGCCGTCGCCATCCACGAGGTCGGCGCGTATCCCGCTTTCGTCGCCGGGCCGCTGCCCGCTACCGGCAAGGCCTGGCCGGTCGCCAGTGGTACGGCCGCGGCCAGCGCCGCGATGCAGGTTCTGGCAGTGCTTGCCTTCGACAACCTGTCGAACGATCCCGAGATGCAGTTCTTCTCCGATGGTGTCAGTGATGAGATCATCCAGCGCCTGTCGTCACTGTCGTCGCTCAAGGTGATCGGCCGCACTTCGAGTTTCCAGTTGCGCGGCGAGCAGAAGGCCCGGGCAGCCGCGCTGCTGCACTGCTCACACGTGCTGGACGGTTCGGTGCGGCGGGCCGCGCAACGCGTGCGGGTGTCGGCGCAGTTGATCGAGACGCACGCCAACATCACGCTGTGGTCGCAGCGTTTCGACCGCGGTCTCGAGGACATCTTCGCGGTACAGGACGAGATCGCCGAACAAATTGCGGCCGCGCTCGACGAGACCTTCACCCGTCCCGCGCGGCCGGCCGTCGACCCCGCGGTCTACGACCTCTACCTGCGCGCCCAGCCGCAATCGTTCGCGCCGGACGAGTTGCGGGTGCATGTCGTCACGCTCGAAGCGGTCACCGCGCGCGCGCCGGATTTAGCGCCGGCCTGGGGGCGCTTGGCCTTCCTGCGCGCGTGGCTGCATTTCTACCAGCCCTTCACCGAGCGCCCGGCGAGCGCGGCGCGTGTCCGTGCCGAAGCCGCGCGCGCGCTCGAACTCGAACCACAGCGCAGCGATGCGCTGGCCGGCCTGCTGTTCGTCAACCCGCCGTTCGGCCAGTTTGCCGCCGGCGAGGCCGTGCTCGATCGCCTGCGCGCCAACCCGGCCTGCGCCGAGGCCATCTACGTGGGCTGGTTCATGCGCACAACCGGCCGCGTGCGCGCGAGCGTGGCGCCGACGGAACTCGCCTTTCGTCTCGATACGCTCAACCCGATGGCGGCCAACCTGCTCGGCCTGGCCTACATGGCCGCGGGCCGCACGCAGGACGCCGTGCCTCTGTTCGAGGACCTGGTCGAACGCACGCCGGGCATGAGCTTCCCGGTGTCGAGCCTGCTGCGGGCCTACGCCTTCCAGGGCGAGTGGGCGGCCGTGGATCGACTACTGGCGGTAGCGGAAAAACGCGAGCTGCGCGAATTTCGCGAGGGGCTGCCGTTCATCAGGGCCAAGCGCGACCCGACTGCGGCGCGCATCGCCGAGTGGCGCGATTCGCTGGCCACTCAGGTCGCGCGCAGTGGAGGCATCGATCTCTCACACCTGGTCTACGCGGCCCACCTGGGATTGGTCGACGAGGCCTACGCGGCCGCCGCGCAAGCGCGGCTCGGCCCGGCCGGCACGGCCGACGACATCATGGGCCCGGACGGCTATCGCACTGCTCTGCTGTTCCAGGCCGACATGCCCGAGCTGCGCGATGATTCGCGTTTCCCGGGCCTGTGTGCACGTCTCGGGCTGGTCGAATTCTGGCTCGGCAGCGGGCAGTGGCCGGACTGCCGCGACGAGGTGCCGTACGACTTCGTCGCGGCCTGCACGGCGGCGCGGGCGATCGCTCCGGAACGGTGCGGCCCGCCGACGCCGTGACCGCGGCGATGGCAAGCCGCACCGCGCTCAGAACTTCTTCAACTGGTGCCCGCCGGCGACGTAGTCCTCCATCATCTCCAACGCGCGGGCGTCGCTGGCGATGAGGTTCGCGAACAGGTCGCCTTCTTCGTCGACGCCGTCGGCAGTGCTCTTGCCCCAGCTCGAGCGCAGCACCTGCTTGATCGCGGCCAGCGCGGCGGCCGGCTTGTCGAGGAACTCGCGCGCCATGTCGTGCGCGGCGGCCAGCACGTCGCCCTCGACGTAGTGATGCACGAGGCCCTCGGCGGCGGCCTCCTGCGGGTGGAAGGTGCGCCCGCGCAGCACCCATTCGAGCGCCTTGCCGGTGCCGACCAGGCGCGCCAGGCGGGTGGTGCCGCCGGCGCCCGGCAGGATGCCGACCAGGATCTCCATCTGGCCGATGGTGTAGTCGCCCGGGCCGGCCAGGCGGATGTCGCAGGCCAGCGCCAGTTCGCAGCCACCGCCGCCGCAGTAGCCGTTGATGGCGGCGATGGTGGGCTTGCGCGAGTTGTCGATGTTCTCCCACAGCATGCGCAGCGGGGTGCGGGCGAAGCGCGGGTCGGCCTGTCCCCGTGCGCGGCGCGCTTTCAGCGCCTTGGTCATCTCGATGATTTCCTCGACCGAGAAATGGCGGATGAAGACGTCGGGCAGGCCGCCGGTGAAGACGATCACGCGGACCGCCTCGTCGTCCTCGAGGCGCGCCATGATGTCGCTGGCCTGGGCCACCATGGCGGAGGTGAGGAAGCCCTTCGGCGGGTTGGTGAAGGTGACGGTGGCAATGCCGCCGTCGATGCTGCAATCGACTGAGCCCATGTGGTTCTCCCCTGGGGTGCGTTGAGGCCGACCCACGAGGTGGGTAGACCGGCTAAACTGGCCGCACAAGATAGCAAGCGGAACGACGACCGGGGAGGACGCTGATGGCCACCGCCAACTGCTGGGGTGACGAGACCGATTACGATTTCAACGCGCTGGTCGACGGGCTCAACCGTTACCTGCGCCTCAAGGCCACGCCGATCGGCCTGAAGCGTTTCCGCACCGTGGCCGAGATGGAAGCCGTGCCGCGCGTACGCCGGCCCGACCCGCGGGAGAAGTTCGCCATGGACCAGATCGTCGGCCAGACGCGCTGGATCGGCTGGACCTTGGGCATCACCATGGACAACCTCATGGGCCAGCAATGCGGCACCGTGGTCGGCCTCGCCCCGCGCGACAAGGAATGGCTGTCCGGCGACCGCATGCACGGGGTGTGGTACGGCACGCTGGAGGATTCCGCTGCGCACCAGGCCGCGATGAGCTGCGCCAGCCATGGCGACTACGCGGCCCTGGTGACCTCGCCGCTGACCGCGGGGCGCATCGACAATCCCGACATCTGCCTCATCTACGCCACGCCGGGGCAGATGATCACCTTCGTCAACGGCCTGCAGTACACCGGTTACAAGAAGTACACCTTCACCGTGGTGGGGGAGAGCGCCTGCGCCGATTCCTGGGGCCGCGCGCTGGCCACGGGCGAACCGTCGCTGTCGCTGCCGTGCTACGCCGAGCGCAAGTTCGGCGGGGTCCAGGACGACGAACTGCTCATCGCGCTGCCACCGAGCTTCCTGCCGCAGACGGTCGAAGGACTGGCAGCGCTGAGCAAGAACGGCCTGCGTTATCCCATCCCCAACCACGGTATCCAGAAATCACCGCTCGACAGCATCGAGACCAGTTACGGCAAATCCTGAACGGAGGCTCGGCCATGGCAACGCGACGCGACATCATCCCGCCCGGCATGGAGAACATCTTCGAGCGCTTCCACTACGCGCCCGGCGTGCTCGTCGACGACACCCTGTACATCGCCGGCCAGGTCGGCCGCAACGAACGGCTCGAAGTGGTGCAGGGCACCGAGGCGCAGTTCGTGCAGGCTTTCGAGAACGTGAAGAAGGTGCTCAGCGCGGCGGGCGCGAGCTTCGACGACGTCGTCGAGATGGTCACCTACCACGTCGACATGCGCGATCTCGCGCTGTTCATGCAGGTCAAGGATCGCTACTACACCGGCCGCGTGCCGGCCTGGACCGGGGTCGGCGTGACGGCGCTGGCGATGCCCGGGCTGGTGGTCGAGATCAAGTGCGTGGCCAGGCTCGGCCATGCCTGAACGCGGCGCTCGCCGCCACCGTCGGACAAGCTGCCACGGCGTCCCGGTGTCGCCCGGCCGCGCATGAACGACGTCGCGGCACAGACCGATTTCGAGGCCGAGCTGGCGCGTGAGCGCTGGACCCTGCTCGCCGACAACGTGCGCAGCTCGGGCCTGCCCACGGCCCTGGTCGGCGCCATGCTGGCGGCGTTCTACTCCGTCGCGGCCGATCTCCACGCGCTGTGGGCGTGGTTCGTGTTGCTGGCCGGCTGCGTGGCCGTGCGCGCGAGCCTGGTGCGCCCGGTGCGGGTCGCGGCGACCGACGGCCCCGGTGCCGCGCTCCATGCCGTGCTCGGCGTGACCGGGCTGCTGTGGGCGTTGGCGCCGGTGCTGGTGAGCTGGTGGCTGGGGCCGATCGCCGCGTTCACCGCCATCGTGCTCGCCGCCGGCATCGCCATCGCCGCGTTCGGCTCCTATGCCCAGTCGCCGCGTGCCGCCAGCCTGGTCGCGCTGCCGATCGGGCTGGCGGTGGTCGGCTTGTCGGCGACCAGCGCCGTGCCCGCCTACTACACCATCGCCGTCGCCCTGCCGCTGCTCTATGCCCACCAGTACGTCGTCGCCGCGCAGATGCGCGCGGTGCTGGACAACCAGATCCGCCTGCGCGTCGAGAACGCGGCGCTGGCCGCGGAACTCGGCGAACGCGTCGACAGGACCGCCGCCGAGCTCGACCGTCGCATGGAGACCGAGCGCGTCCTGCGCGCATCGCGCGATCGCGCCGAGCGCCTGTCGTCGACCGACGGCCTGACCGAGATCGCCAACCGGCGTTATTTCGACAAGCGCCTGCGCGCCGAGGTGTCGCGCGCCTTCCGTGATCGCTCGACCCTGTCGCTGGTCATCGCCGACATCGACTACTTCAAGCAGTTCAACGACTTGTACGGCCACCAGAAGGGCGACGAATGCCTGCAGGCGTTCGCCCGCGTGCTCGAGAGCTACTGCCGCCGCGGCGGCGACCTCGCCGCGCGTCTCGGTGGCGAGGAGTTCGCCCTGCTGCTGCCGACCACCGAGCAGGGCGCCGCGATCAAGCTCGCCGACCAGGCCCGTGCCGCGTTCGAGGCGCGGGGGATTTTGCACGCGGGCTCGAAGGTGAATGACAATGCCACGGCGAGCTTCGGCGTGGCCTCCGTGACCCCCGATACGCTCGAGGCGGGTGCGGCGCTGTACGGTGCGGCCGACAAGGCGCTGTACCTGGCCAAGGAACACGGCCGCAATCGTGTGGTCGGTGCAGGCGGGCCCGGGGATGCGGCGAGCGCCGCGTCCTGAGCACCGCGAGGCTGGCGGCGCCTGCAGCGCGCCGTCCGACATGCAGGAGTCAGCTTGATGAACGTCCTACTCATACTTTTCGCGCTCGCCGTCGGGGCGGGCGTACTCGCCTACCTCCGCGCGCCGTTGTCGATCGCCACCGCGGCGGCCGGCGTCGGCCTGGTCGTGCTCACCCACATCGCCCAGGGCGTGCTCTCGGGCCTGGTCATGCTGCTGGCATGGCTGGCCTGGGTGGCCCTGCTGGCGCTGAACAGCGGCCTCGTCCGCCGGCGTTTCCTCAGCGGCCCGGTGCTCAAGTTCATGCGCAAGGCGATGCCGCCGATGTCGCCGACCGAGCGCGACGCCATCGATGCCGGCACCGTGTGGTGGGATGCCGAACTGTTCTCCGGCGCGCCCGACTGGCGGCGCCTGCTCGACCTGCCGGCGCCGGCGCTGAGCGAGACCGAGCAGGCCTTCCTCGACGGCCCGGTCGAGCAGCTCTGCGCGATGGCCGACGAGTGGAGCATCGCGCGCGAGCACGGCGACCTGCCGCCGGCACTGTGGGATTTCATCAAGCGCCAGGGCTTTCTCGGCATCATCATCCCGCAGCGCTACGGCGGCCTCGAGTTCTCGGCCCAGGCCCACTCGGCGGTGATGATGAAGCTCGCCTCGCGTTCCGGCACCACCGCGGTGTCCTGCATGGTGCCGAACTCGCTCGGCCCGGCCGAACTGCTGCTGCGCTACGGCACCGAGGCGCAGAAGGACCACTACCTGCCGCGCCTCGCGCGCGGCGAGGAAGTACCCTGTTTCGCGCTGACCAATCCGCATGCCGGCTCGGACGCGGCGAACATCCCGGACTTCGGCGTCGTCTGCGAGGGCGAGTTCGCCGGCCGGCGCGTGCTCGGCATGCGCGTGACCTGGGAGAAGCGCTACATCACCCTCGGCCCGGTCGCGACCCTGCTCGGTCTCGCCTTCCATCTCTACGACCCGGACGGCCTGCTCGGTGATCAGGCCGATGTCGGCATCACGCTGGCCCTGATCCCGACCGACCACCCCGGGGTCGAGATCGGCCGTCGCCATTACCCGGCGCGCCAGCCCTTCCAGAACGGGCCCAACAGCGGCCGCGAGGTGTTCATCCCGATGGACTGGGTCATCGGCGGCCAGGCGCGCTGCGGCGACGGCTGGCGCATGCTGATGAACTGCCTCGCCGCCGGCCGTTCGATCTCGCTGCCGGCGTCGAGCACCGCCGCGCTCAAGGTCTGTGCCTATGCCACCGGGGCCTACGCGCGCCTGCGCCAGCAGTTCAACCTGCCACTGGCGCGCTTCGAGGGCGTGCAGGAAGCGATGGCGCGGATCGCGGTCAACACCTACCTGGTCGACGCCGCGCGCGCGCTGACCGCCGCCGCCCTCGATGCCGGCGAGGAGCCGGCGGTGCTGTCGGCCATCCTCAAGTACCAGGCCACCGAGCGTATGCGGGCGAGCATCAACGATGCGATGGACGTGCACGGCGGGCGTGCGGTGTGCGACGGCCCGTCGAACTACCTGTTCCATCCCTACATGGCGGCGCCGGTGGCCATCACCGTCGAGGGTGCCAACATCCTCACCCGTTCGCTGATCGTGTTCGGGCAGGGCGTGATGCGCTGTCACCCCTGGCTGCTGAAGGAAGTGCAGGCTGCGCAGGAGGTCAACCCCGAGGTCGCGCTGCGCGAATTCGACCGCGCCTTCCGCGGCCACCTCGGCCACACCCTGGCCAACGTCGCCCGCGCCGCATTTCGCAATGCCACCGGCGGCATGCTCGGCAGCGACCCGTCGGTGGGCGAGGTCAACTACTGGTACGCCCAGCTCGAGCGCGCCAGTGCCTCGTTCGCGCTGCTGTCCGATGCCGCCCTGGCCCAGCTCGGCGGTGCGTTCAAACGCCGCGAGATGATCTCGGGGCGTTTCGCCGACATCCTCGCCGAGCTCTACCTGCTGTCCGCCGCGCTCAAGCATTTCGAGGATGGCGGCCGCCAGCCGGCCGAACTCGCGGTGCTCGAGTACGCCATGCGTGAGGGGCTCTACCGCATCCAGGTGGCGAGCGACGAGATCCTCGCCAACCTGCCCGAACGCGGGGCGGTGTGGCTGCTGCGCCGGGTGCTGTTCCCGTGGGGCCGGCGCGCGCGACGGCCGTCCGACGAACTCACCCGCGAGGTCGCCACCGCGCTGGCCGACTCGAGCGCCTTGCGCGCGCGCCTCACGGCCGGCATGTACCTCGACACCGATGCCGACGACATCCTCGGTCGCCTCGATCATGCCGTGCGCCTGGCCGGGCGCAGCGAAGGCCTGCTGCGCAAGCTGCGCGACGCCCGTGAGGGTGGGCGCCTGCCGCCCTATGCCGCCGACCTGCCGGCCGCAGCGCTGGCCGCGGGCGTGTTGAGCGAGACCGAGGCCGAGCAGCTGCGCGCCTACGAACGCGCGCTGCGCGCCGCCATCGACGTCGACGACTTCGCGCCCGACGAGCTGTGGGCGCGCGCCAGTGGCGGCGTGCGCGAGCAGGATGCCGCCTGACCCCGGCGCCGAGCTGCTCGACGTGGTCGACGCCGCTGACGTCGTCGTCGGCCAGGCCACGCGCGCCGAGATCCACCGCCGCGGCTGGCGTCATCGCGCGGTGCACATCGTCGTCAGCAATCCGCAAGGCGAGGTCTTCGTCCAGCGCCGCGCGCTGAGCAAGGACTGCCAGCCGGGCCTGTGGGACACCTCCGCGGCCGGCCACGTCGACCACGGCGAGAGTTACGCGGCGGCGGCCGCGCGTGAGCTGGCCGAGGAACTCGGCCTGGTCGAGGAGACGCTGGAGGCGTGGTGGTCGCTCGCCGCTTCGCCCGACACCGGCCAGGAGTTCGTGCACGTCTACCGCTGCTGCAGCACGCGCCAGCCACGCCCCGACCCCGGCGAGATCGCCGCCAGCGGCTGGTGGACGCCGGCCGCGCTGGCCGCCTGGATGACGGCGCGACCGCAGGACTTCACGGCGGCCTTCCGCGCCATCTTCGCGCGCTACCGCGCGCTGGAGACGGCGGCGTGATCAACCTGCTGCTGGTCGACGATCAGCGGCTGGTCAGGCGCTGCGTGGCGGCCCGCCTCAACGCCGTCCCTGATTTCCACATCGTGGCCGAGGCGGCAAGCGGCGAGGAGGCGCGTGAACTCGTGCGCGAACACGCCGTCGACATCATCCTGATGGATCTCAACATGCCCGGTATCGGCGGGCTCGAGGCCAGCCGTCGCCTGCTCGCGCTCGAACCCGGGCTGCGCATCATCGGCCTGTCGATGTACGTCAGCGGACCTTTCCCCAAGCAGTTCCTGCGTCTCGGCGGCGCCGGCTACGTGAGCAAGAACGCCGACACCGAGGAGCTGGTCGAGGCCATCCGGCGGGTCGCCGCGGGCGAGTGCTACATCAGTGCCGACGTCGCCCAGAACATCGCGGTCAGCGGTTCGCTGCGGGTGCGCCGCAACGGCGTCGACGCCCTGTCGCGGCGGGAAGTGCAGGTGCTGCAGCAGATCGCCAACGGTCTCACCCACGAGGCCATCGCCGCGCGCCTCTCGCTGAGCATCAAGACCGTCGCCCATCACCGCCGCCTGCTGCTGCGCAAGCTCGAGGTGGCCAACGACGTGCAACTCGCGGCCATCGCCCGCGACCAGGGCCTGGCCGACAGCGACGCCCTGGGCGGGTGAGGGGAGCCGGGCGGCAACGCCCATTGCCCGCCGCGGCCGCCGCTTCGCGCGGCAACCCGGGTGGTGCCCGCAGCTGTTGGTGCGGCGGGCTGGCGGGTCTGCCTGGCCGAGTCGTTGCGCCGCGCGGACGCGTCGGCGACGGGTGAGAAATCCGCGCCGGGCCACGCGGTATCATGCCGCGCGATGAAACCCGCCGCCGACCGCGCCCTGTTCGACCCCGCCTGCCGGCGCTGTGCGCGCCTGGCCGAATTCCTCGCCGCGGTGCGGGCGCGCCACCCCGACTACCACGCCGCGCCGGTGCCGCCGTTCGGCGATCCGCGCGCGCGGCTGCTGGTGGTCGGGCTTGCGCCCGGCATGCACGGCGCCAACGCCACCGGGCGGCCGTTCACCGGCGACCACGCCGGTATCCTGCTCTACGCCACCCTGCATCGCTTCGGTTTCGCCAGCCAGGCCGAGGCCAGCGCCGCCGACGACGGTCTCGAACTCCTCGATTGCCGCATCAACAATGCGGTCAAGTGCCTGCCGCCGCAGAACAAGCCGAGCCCGGCCGAGGTCGCGACCTGCCGTGACTACCTCGCCGCCGACCTCGCGCGCCTGCCGGCGGATGCGGTGATCGTCGCGCTCGGGCGGGTCGCCCACGAGAGCGTGCTGCGCGCCTTCGGCGTGGCCTTGAAGACCCATCCGTTCGCACATGCCGCCGAGCACGCCCTGGCCGATGGACCGCTCTTGATCGATTCCTATCACTGCAGCCGTTACAACACCCAGACCGGCCGCCTCACCCCGGCGATGTTCGAGGCGGTGTTCGCCCGGGCGCGTCAACTGCTCGGGCCAGCCGCGCCGGCATGAGCGCGGACGAACGCCTCGAACGCCTGCGTGCCGCCTGCCGCGAGCTGCCCGGCCTGCCCGGTGTCTACCGCATGGTCGATGCGCGCGAGCAGGTCGTCTACGTCGGCAAGGCGCGCAACCTCAAGAAGCGCGTCGGTAGCTACTTCAACCGCCAGGCCGGGCACACGGCCAAGGTCGCGGCCATGGTCGCGCAGGTCGAGCGCTTCGAGGTCACTGTCACCGCCAACGAGAACGAGGCGCTGATCCTCGAGAGCAACCTCATCAAGGACATCCGGCCGCGCTACAACGTGGTGCTGCGCGACGACAAGAGCTACCCCTACATCTACGCCGAGCTCGACCAGGAATTCCCGCGCCTGCGCTTCCACCGCGGTGCGCGCAGCGGCCGCGGGCGCTACTTCGGGCCGTTTCCCAATGCCGGCGCGGTGCGGTCGACTCTCAACCTGCTGCAGAAGCTGTTCCTCATCCGCCAGTGCGAGGACAGCTTCTTCAACAACCGCAGCCGGCCTTGCCTGCAGTACCAGATCGAGCGCTGTACCGCGCCCTGCGTCGGGCTCATCGACGCCGCTGCCTACCGCGACGACGTACAGCACGCGGTGATGTTCCTGGAAGGCCGCGACGACGAGGTGGTCAAGCACCTGGTGACGCAGATGGAGGCCGCCTCGGTCGCCCTCGAATTCGAACGCGCGGCGCGTATCCGCGACCAGATCGCAGCCATCAAGCGCGTGCAGTCGGAGCAGAACGTCACCGCCAGCGAGGGCGACTTCGACGTCGTCGCCGCCGCGGTCAGGAGCGGGGTGGCCTGCGTGCAGGTGTTCTTCGTGCGCCACGGCCGCATGCTCGGCAACAAGGCCTTCTACCCGGCGCATGCCGGCGACAGTAGCTCGGCCGAAGTGCTCGAAGCCTTCCTGCCGCAGTTCTACCTCGCCGAGCACCGCGACCGCGAGATCCCGCGCGACATCATCGTCGCCGAGCGTATCGGCGAGGCCGACTGGCTGGCCGAGGCCCTGGCCCAGCGCGTGGGGCGCCGAGTCGGCATCCGCGATTCGGTGCGCGGCGAACGCGCCAAGTGGGTGCGCATGGCCGGCGACAACGCCGTGCTCGCCGTCGACCAGCGCCTGTCCAGCGATGCCGGCCAGCTCGAACGCATGCAGGCCCTGGCCGCCGCGCTCGGCCGCGAGCAGGCCATCGAGCGCATCGAGTGCTTCGACATCAGCCACCTGCGCGGCGAGTCCACCGTGGCGTCCTGCGTGGTGTTCGATGCCGGCGGCCCGCGCAAGGCCGATTACCGCAAGTTCAACATCCGCGAGGCTGCCGCCGGCGACGACTACGCGGCCATGCACGAAGCCCTGCTGCGGCGCTACAGCCGGCTCAAGCGCGAGGAGGCCGGCATGCCCGACATCCTGCTCATCGACGGCGGCAAGGGCCAGGTCGCGCAGGCGGTGGACGTGCTGGCCGAACTCCAGGTCGACGACATCACGGTGGTTGGCATCGCCAAGGGCACCACGCGCAAGCCCGGCCTGGAGACCCTGCTGCTCCACGACGGCGCGGTCGAGCACCGCCTGGCGCCGGACTCACCGGCCCTGCACCTGCTGCAGTTCGTGCGCGACGAGGCCCATCGCTTTGCCATCGAGGCCCACCGGCGCTCGCGTACGCGCAGCCGCAGCCGCTCGCCGCTGGAACAGATCTCGGGCATCGGCGCCAAGCGCCGCCAGCGCCTCATCCAGCACTTCGGCGGCCTGCAGGGCATCGCCCGCGCCGGGGTCGACGATCTCCAGCGCGTGCCCGGGATCAGCCGCGAACTGGCCCAGCGGATCTACGACGTACTCCACGATTGAGCCGCGCCGACGCCGCGCGGGGCGTCGCGCTCGCGCTGCAGGCGTGTACACTGCGGCGCGGCGGCCCCGCTGGCCGACCGGCGCGAACACGCACGACATGCTCAACCTGCCCAACATCCTCACCCTGCTGCGCATCGTGCTCATCCCGTGCTTCGTGGTGTGCTTCTACCTGCCGTTCCAAGGCGCGGCGGTGACGGCGGCGGCGGTGTTCGGGCTCGCCGCCATCACCGACTGGCTCGACGGCTACCTCGCCCGGCGCCTCGGCCAGACCTCGCCGTTCGGTGCCTTTCTCGACCCGGTCGCCGACAAGCTGATGGTGGCGGTGGTGCTGGTGGTGATCCTGCAGGCGCGCCCCACGCTGTGGCTGGCGGTGCCCGTTGCGATCATCATCGGGCGCGAGATCACCGTCTCCGCCCTGCGCGAGTGGATGGCCGAGATCGGCGCGCGGCGCAAGGTCGCGGTGTCGTGGATCGGCAAGTGGAAGACCGCGCTGCAGATGGTGGCGCTGGTACTGCTGGTGCTGAGCCACGCGCCCGGTGCGCCGCACGGGGTATTGTGGGCGGGCGTCGGCCTGCTCTACCTGGCCACGGTCATGACCTTGTGGTCGATGTGTGCCTACCTGCGCCTGGCCTGGCCCGAACTCGCCGGCTCCGCGCCCTCCTGAGCCGGTCGCGGTTCCTTGACAGCCGCGGCGTCGCGGCTACAATTGCGGTCCGTTTCGGATGGCGCCGGTGCCCGCTCCCAGGTCACCGCCCATGCTGGACAGCGACGCGGGAATAGCTCAGTTGGTAGAGCACAACCTTGCCAAGGTTGGGGTCGCGAGTTCGAGTCTCGTTTCCCGCTCCAAACTCCTCTTCAGAATCGATCACACGCAGCACGACCACTCGCGCGTACGCCGCCTGCTGCCCCGTGTTCCATAACGCGGCGACCGACGCGTTCGAGACCTGTCAGCGCCGTGCGGCTGCGCGCGCCGGGCAGCGTTCGTGATGCCGACGGAGCCCGCTTCGACCGACGTCACCCGCGCGCCGCCGCCAGCCATGCGCCGAACAACTGCCGTGCATGGGCGTTCAGCACCGGCATGGCGGCCTCGGCGTGACGCTGGAAGGCGGCCGGTGCGTCGGCGCCGAGTTCATCGACGAGGGCGCGGCGCACACCCTCGAGGGTGAACCAGGCGGGCAGGGTGCCGAGGTCGGCCTCGACGTGGTACTGCACCGAGAGCACGCGCTCGCCGCGGCCCAGTGCCTGCACCGCGCAACGCCCGGAGCGGGCGAGCACGCTGAAGCCGGGCGGCGGCACGGTGACTTCGGCGAGGTGCCATTGCAGGCGCTCGGCGGCGGTCGCGGGGGCGAACGCGGGGTGGCTCGTCGCCAGGGTCTCCACCGCCAGCACGCCGATCTCGGGCTGCGCGGCCGGGCCGACCGTGCCGCCGCAGGCGGCGGCGAGCAACTGGTGACCGAGACAGATGCCGAGATAGGGTCGGTCCACCATCACCCAGTCGCGGATGTAGCGTTTCTCGTCGGCGAGCCAGGGCCAGGCGTCCTCTTCCCACACCTGCATCACCCCGCCCATCACGACCAGGGCATCGAAATCCGTGGGCGGCGGTAGGGTCTCGCCGCGATCGAGACGCACCGTGCGCGTGCTGCAGCCGGCCGCGTCCATCAGCCCGCGCAAGTACCAGGGATGACCTTGCTCGAGGTGTTGCAGGATGAGAATGCGAATGACGGACCTCCGCCGGCGGACTTCCAAGGGGACCGCGGCATCATGACATAATCGACGCGGCTGACGATTCGAGGGGGAGCGTCATGGCAGAGCAGGAGGGGAGTCTCGGCAAGGCGGGTTTCATCGCGCAGCACGGGCTCTACAGCGACGAACAGGTGGCGCAGGCCGAGGCACTGGCGGCGCGCGTGCGCGAACTCGACCTCGAGACCGTGCGCGTGGCGTGGACCGATCAGCACGGTATCCTGCGCGGCAAGCACGTGATGGCGCGCGATTTCCCCGCCGTCCTGGCCAACGGTCTCGACTTCCAGACCGCGACCCTGTTCATGGACACCACGAACAACCTGTTCGCGCCCATCTTCGAGCGCAACGCCGGCATGAATTTCGCCGCGCTCGCAGGCGGCCCCGATGCCATCCTGGTGCCCGACCCGGGGACCTTCCGCGTGCTGCCCTGGGCCGAACGCAGCGGCTGGGTGCTGGCCGAGATGTACCTCGCCGACGGCACGCCGTGCCCGTTCGATTCGCGCCAGGTACTGCGCCGCCAACTCGACGCCCTGGCGCGCCGCGGGCTGTCGTTCATGGCCGGGTTGGAGGTCGAGTTCTACATCACGAAACTCGAGGACCGTATGCTCGAGCCCGCGCAGGCCGGTTATCCGCCCGACCCGCCGCGGGTCAGCGTGATCGCCCACGGTTTCCAGTACCTGACCGAGGATCGCCAGGACGAGATCGACCACATCCTGGTGCCGCTGCAGCGCCACCTCGAGGCCATCGGTCTGCCGCTACGCACGATGGAGGACGAGTGGGGGCCGGGCCAGTGCGAGTTCACCTTCGACCCCGAACTCGGCCTGACTCCGGCCGACCACATGGTGCTGTTCCGCAGCGCGACCAAGCAGGTGTGCCGGCGCATGGGCTACCACGCCACCTTCATGACCCGCCCGGCGCTGCCCAACTTCTTCTCCAGCGGCTGGCACCTGCACATGTCGCTGATCGACGCGGCGACGCGGACCAACCTGTTCGCCGACCCGGCCGAGCCGCTGTCGCCGCTCGGCCGGCAGTTCGTCGCCGGCCTGCTCGAACACGCCGCGGCGGCTTGCGTGTTCGCCGCGCCGACCATCAACGGCTACAAGCGTTTCCGGCCCAACTCGTTCGCACCGGACCGCATCACCTGGGCGGTGGAGAACCGCGCCGCCATGCTGCGCGTGGTCGGCGGCCCCGGCGACCCCGGTACGCACATCGAGAACCGCGCCGGCGAGCCCTGCGCCAATCCCTACCTCTACATGGCGGCCCAGATCGCGGCCGGGCTGGACGGCATCGAGCGCGCCCTCGACCCCGGCCCGCCGGAGCGCGCGCCCTACGAAGCCGAGAAGCCGCTGCTACCGCGCAGCCTGATGGAAGCGACCGCGGCGCTGCGCGCCAGCCCGTTCTACCGGGAAGCGTTCGGCGCGCAGTTCGTCGACTACATCCTGGCGGTCAAGCAGAGCGAGATCGATCGCTTCCTCGCGCACGTCACCGACTGGGAGCAGCGCGAGTACTTCGAAGTCTACTGAGGGGGACGGCAGCATGAACTGGAAAGGACAGAAGCTGGGCGGCATGAGCGCCCGGGAGCGCGACGAGTTCCTCGCCGGGCCGTGGCTGGCGCGCCTGGCCTGCCTGCGTCCCGACGGCTGGCCCTACGTCGTGCCGGTCTGGTACCACTGGGACGGCGTCGCGTTCTGGGTGGTCGGGCGGGCGCGCTCGGAGTGGTGCCATTACATGGCGCAGGATCCGCGTGTTTCGTTGGTGGTCGACGAACCCGAGCCGCCCATCCGCAAGGTCATCTGCGAGGGCACGGCGGTGGTGGTCGAGGCGGCCGTCGGACCGTTCCTGGAGAACGGCGAGAAGTCACAATGGAACGTCATCGGCGAGAAGCACACCGGGCCGCGCTACCTCGGCGAGCGGGCCCAGGACTATCGCGGCTCGGTCAACGTCGAACCGTGCTGGACCTACAAGATCGTGCCGCGCAAGCTGACCACCTGGCAGGGCTTCGGCTGGGCCAGGCGATATTTCCACGAGGAGTTGCACGGCGCCGGCGAGACGGCGGCGGATTGAGCGTCGAGCGCGCGGCGTTCCGTTGATCATCGGCGCGTTAGTCCTTAACATGCGCCGCGTCAGGCCCCGCGCGGCCGGCCGCGACGAAGGCCGGCCGTGCGAGGTCCGGTCCCCGCTTCGAGGCAATCCTGGCGAAACCCCGCCGCGGCGGGGTTTGTGCTTTCAGAGCCGACGGCGGCGCAGCGCACGCAGCGGCGCCGGCGATCTAGACCGGCTGGGTGGCAGAGTGGTTATGCAGCGGCCTGCAAAGCCGTGTACGTCGGTTCGATTCCGGTCCCAGCCTCCATATCCGATTCCGAAGTGTCCCCCAACACGCTAGCGGGCAGACACCAGATCGTCCGCGCGAGGGGAACGGTAGGGACCATTCGGAACCGAAAGGAATGGCGCCGTTAGGCGCTAGACGCGTGGCGACCGTGGCGAGCAGCATCGACGTCCCCCGGCACCTCCTGAGGCGCCATCCGCAAGTTCGCACAGGTGAAGGCCGCGCGACGGTCGACGCCGCGCAGAAGAGGAAACGCATAATCGAGGGTGGGTGCCGGTCGCGCGGGAGCGGACGTCTTGCTGACCCGTCCGCCCCGGCGCTCCGTTCGATCAGACGCCGGCTCTGCGACGCGCGCCGATGCCGGCCACCGCGAGGCCGAGCAGCGCCAGCGTCGCGGGTTCGGGGACGTCGGCCGTGGAGAACGCGACTTCGCCGAAGCCGCAGAATTGGCCGAGCGGGGCGGGTTGCGGGCACTGGGAGACATTCAACCGGACCCAGCGCGCGGCGTGGGTTCCGTTCAAGCCGAAGACGTCCGCGCCGTAACTGGTCACGTTGCCGCCCCAGTTGGTCGGCGACAGGCCGCTTGCGACGCTGGTGAACGACACGTTGTCGGTCGACAGCAGCACTTCGATTGCACCGACGCCACTGAATTCGTCGTTCCAGAACGCCATGCGGTCAATGTTGAACACAGCGCCCAGGTCATAGTTGATCGTGGCGGACAGCACGCCACTAGCGGTGAACCACTCGTTGTCGGCCGCGACGAATGTATGCTGCGGGTTACCTGCAAGATACGTGTCGAAGTCGGTGACGCCGCTGGTGAATCCCGTTGCGAGGCCCGACTGGTCGAAGGTGTTGCCGATGTCGAAGTCGCCGGAGAACGTCGACGACGCCGTGCCGGCGGTCGGGCTGATGATGACGGCATTGGCGTCGCTGGTCATGATGACCAGCAGCGCCAGCAGGGCCAGGAAAATTCGTTTCATTTCAGAGTTACCTCTTGCCGTGTTGGTTCAGGACGTGCCGTGTCGCAGCGGGGCGGCGCGGCGGCATCCAGGGTGAGGGAAAAAGACGCGCAATAAGGGTGCCAATATTTGGATGTAGGAAAATCAGTCGGTTACAAACGGGTCCCAGGGCCGAATGTTAAAATTCTGGACACCGCCATCTGCGCCCGTGCGTGAACTCAGTAAATAACGCGAGCTAAATCAGAAGGTTACAGCCTTAGGGCGCCTATTCTCGATTGTTAAAAATTTTGACGGATGCCCATGTCGCCGGTCCCCGGCCCGTGAGCACCGTGGCCCACGCCGGGTGGCGGCACGCGGCGCTTGGGATTTCCGTGGCACCTGCCGCCGAATTGAGCGAAGCCGATGAAAGTCCTGTGCCGAGCATCGGCACCCCGGAGGCCTCGCTGTCGAGTCGCTGTGGCGGGTTGTGGAGAAGCGTGTCGCGGGGGGACCGGATCGGTTGCGTCTTCGATGCGGGCAGCTCATGGATTGCCGCGTCCATGAACACCGCCCCCGACACCGTCCAACGACCACGACATCACGCTCCTGGTCGATGCCGTCCGCAGCGTGCCTGGGCGAGGGGGCAACGGCGAGCCGCCGCGCCGGAGTGCTTGTGCCGCGTGCCCTTGGTCCGTATGCTGCGCGCCTTCCCGCGCCCCTGCAGACTGCAGCGTAGGGGGCGCATGTCGGGGCGGTATCCGGAATCTTCGGTCCAGTACCAGTTGGGTGATCCCTGACGGCGATCCCGGTTCCGGCTCGACGCAATCCGAGGTGCCGTGCGACCCCGGCCCGGGTGGCGGAACTGGTAGACGCAGCGGACTTAAAATCCGCCGGCCGCAAGGCCGTGCCGGTTCGATTCCGGCTCCGGGCACCACGCGCCTCCGGCAGTCTGAAAGCGCGCCGTCCGTGCGCTTGCGCGCCATCTTCGCTGCAACGCATCAAGTGCAAGGTTGTCAAATCCTGATCCGTGTTGCGTTCACGCCTCAAAAGGGGCGCAATCTGTATGATTTTCTTCAAAAATCCTTGCATTCAGGGCGGCCATGCCTAGAATAGCGCGCACTTTGTACAACAAGAACGAGAGCGTGGCCGGTTTGCCGGCGCCAGGCGCTCCGACCACCAGGTAAACGTGCCCGGGCTACCTGCTTATCGGCGACAGCGACATGACGGACGTTCACCTGGCTCTTGCGAACGAATCCCGGAGGGCTGAGGACACGCCTGCCACGGCACGGCGAGCACTTGCTGCCGGGCCGCTGACGCTGCGCCGCAACGTACACACTATCGGCCGCAAGGCCTTCTACCGGACATGATCGAAGAACAATATCAAGCGAGCTCTCGGATACTCTCCGCGCAGGCCGAGGCGCTGGGCGCCGAAATCCTCCGCGAGCAGGCGGTGCATGCGCTGGAACGGCCGAGCGATCCGCTGCAGGCCGGATTGAGCCGCGCCGCGCAGGCCCTGCTCGGACGCCAGGCCGACGACGGCCACTGGCGCTTCGAACTCGAGGCCGATGCCACCATCCCCTCCGAGTACATCCTGCTGCAGCACTTCCTCAAGCGCCGCAACAAGGAACGCGAGGAGAAAATCTCGCGCTACCTGCGCCGGCGCCAGAACCGCAACGGTTCGTGGTCGCTCTACCACGGCGGCCCGGGCGAGATGAGCGCGACGGTGAAAGCCTATTTCGCACTGAAGCTGATGGGCCATTCCGTCGATGCGCCCTACATGGTGCGCGCGCGTCACTGGGTGCACAGCAATGGTGGCGCCGAGTCGGTCAACGTCTTCACCCGCATCACGCTGGCACTGTTCGGCCAGTTGCCGTGGCGCACGGTGCCGGCAATGCCGGTCGAGATCATGCTGCTGCCCAAGTGGTGGTTCTTCAACCTGAGCAAGGTCTCCTACTGGTCGCGGTGCGTGATCGTGCCGCTGCTGATCCTGTTCGCCAAGCGGCCGGTGGTACACGTCGACGAACATCTCGGCGTGAGCGAGTTGTTCCTGTCGCCGCCGCTCAAGCTGCGTAACCTCGATCACTTCCGCTCCGGCCAGCCGCTCAAGAACTGCTTCGTGCTGCTCGACCGCATGCTCAAGTTCATCGACCCGCTGATCCCGCGCACGATCCGCGACCGCGCGCTCAAGCGCGCCGAGAACTGGATGCGCGATCACACCAAGGGCAAGGGCGGCATCGGCGCCATCTACCCGGCCATGGCCAATGCCGCGATGGCCCTGACCCTGCTCGGGGCCAAGGAGGACGATCCCGATCTGGTGCGCACCATCCAGGCCATCGAGGACCTGGTACTCGACGGCGAGGCCGAGTCCTACTGCCAGCCCTGCGTGTCGCCGGTGTGGGATACCTGCCTCTCGCTGACGGCGCTGACCGAGGCCGGCGCGCCGGCCGATCACCCGGCGGTCAAGCAGGCCGTGGAATGGCTGTTCGACCACCAGATCTTCGTCAAGGGCGACTGGAGCGAGAAGGCACCGGGGCTCGAGCCGGGCGGCTGGGCCTTCCAGTACGAGAACGACAAGTATCCCGACGTCGACGACACCGGCATGGTGTTGATGTCGCTGCTGCGTGCCGGCGCCCATGACAAGGCGCACAAGCTCAAGCGTATCAACCAGGCGGTCAACTGGGTGCTCGGCATGCAGAACCCGGACGGCAGCTGGGGTGCCTTCGACATCGGTAACGACCACGAGTACTTGAACAAGATCCCGTTTGCCGATCACGGCGCATTGATCGACCCGGGTACCGCCGACCTCACCGCGCGCTGCATCGAGCTGTTCGCGATGCTCGGCTACGACGCCTCGTTCCCGCCGATCCGGCGCGCCATCGAGTTCCTGCAGAGCGATCAGGAAGAAGACGGCTCGTGGTACGGCCGCTGGGGCGTCAACTACATCTACGGCACCTGGAGCGTGCTGTGCGCGCTGGGCGTGATCGGAGAGGACATGGCCAAGCCCTACGTGCGCAAGGCCGTGCAGTGGCTGCAGGACACCCAGAACGAGGACGGCGGCTGGGGCGAGTCGTGCAACACCTACGACGATGCCAAGCTCACCGGCCACGGGGTCAGCACGGCCTCGCAGACGGCGTGGGGGCTGCTCGCGCTGATGTCGGTCGGCGAGACCGCCTCGCCGCACGTCGAACGCGGGGTCGAGTACCTGCTGCGCACCCAGCGCGCCGACGGCGAGTGGGACGACGAGGAGTACACCGGCACCGGGTTCCCGCGCGTGTTCTACCTGCGCTACCACGGCTACAGCCGCTACTTCCCGGTGTGGGCGCTGGCGACCTACGCGCGGGCGCGCAAGGGCCTGCCGACCCGCCAGGCCGAGGTCATCAACGAGGGACCGATCGACCTCGGTCCCATCCCGAACCTCGCCCTGGCCAGCTGATCCCGCCCCGGCGGCGGCGCGTATCCGCGTCGTCGCGGCGGCCGCCGCATCGCTGCGCGTTGGCCGTACTGCGCCGAATTGACAGAATAGGGGCAGCAGGCCCCCGTCCGAGCGGAGACAGAAGATGTTGGAGTACGCCGCGCCCGTGCGCGACATGCAATTCGTGATCGGCGAGATGATCGGCTACGAGCGCGTGGCCGCCCTGGCCGGCTGCGAAGAGGTCAATGCCGAGTTGGTCGATGCCGTGCTCGAAGAGGCGGCGAAGTTCGCCGCCGGGGTCCTGGCGCCGCTCAACCGGGTCGGTGACACCGAGGGCTGCCGGCTCGACGGTGACGTCGTCCACACCCCGGCCGGCTGGCGCGAGGCCTACGCCGGGTTCTGCGAGGCCGGCTGGCCGTCGCTGGCCATGAATCCCGAGTTCGGCGGCCAGGGCCTGCCCAAGCTGGTGGCGACCGCGGTATCCGAGATGTGGGACTCGGCCAACATGGCCTTCGGCCTGTGTCCGCTGCTGACCAACGGCGCGATCGAAGCCATCGAGCAGCACGGTGACGACACCCTGCGTGAACGCTACCTCGCCAAGCTCGTCGCCGGCGAGTGGACCGGCACCATGAACCTGACCGAGCCGCAGGCCGGCTCCGACCTCAGCGCCGTGCGTTCGCGCGCCGAGCCGAACGGCGATCACTACCTGATCAGCGGGCAGAAGATCTTCATCACCTACGGCGAACACGACCTCACCGACAACATCGTCCACCTGGTGCTGGCGCGCCTGCCCGACGCGCCCGAAGGTACCCGCGGCATCTCGCTGTTCGTGGTGCCCAAGTTCCTCGTCAACGACGACGGCTCACTCGGTGCGCGCAACGACCTGCGCTGCGTCTCCATCGAGCACAAGATCGGCATCCACGGCAGCCCCACCGCGGTGATGTCGTACGGCGACAACGGTGGCGCCGTCGGTTACCTGGTGGGCGAGGCCAACCGCGGCCTGATGTACATGTTCACCATGATGAACGCGGCGCGCCACGCGGTCGGCCGCGAGGGCGTGTCGATTGGTGAGGCTGCCTTCCAGCACGCGCTGAAGTACGCCCGCGAGCGCGTGCAGGGGCAGCCGCCGGGCGCCAGCGAGCGCGCCCCTATCGTCGAACACGCCGACGTCAAGCGCATGCTGATGACGATGAAGGCCCAGGTCGAGGCGATGCGCGCGCTGTCCTACGTCTGCGCGCTGGCCTACGACACGGCCGAGCTGCATCCCGACGACGAGGTGCGCGCACGGGCGACCCGGCGCGGCGACCTGCTCACCCCGATCGTCAAGGGCTGGAGCACCGAGACGGCACAGGAGATCGTCTCGCTCGGCGTGCAGGTGCACGGTGGCATGGGCTTCGTCGAGGAGACCGGCGCCGCCCAGTATTTCCGCGACGCGCGCATCCTGCCCATCTACGAGGGCACCACCGGCATCCAGGCCGGCGACCTGGTCGGGCGCAAGACCCTGCGTGACGGTGGCACCGCCGCACGCGAACTGATCGCCGACATGGAACTGACCCTGGCCAACCTGGCCGCCGCCGACGGCGAGGCCGCGGTGGCGCGCGACGCCTTGGCGACCGGCATCGTCGAGCTGCGCGAGGTGGTCGAGTGGCTGGTGGCCGGCGCCGACGATCCGCAGCTCGGTGCCGCCGCCGCCAACCACTACCTGATGCTGAGCGGCATCGTCTGCGGTGGCTGGATGCTGGCCGACGCCGCCGGCCGGGCGGTCGCCGCCATTGCCGCCGGCAGCGACGATCCCTGCTACCGCGCCAAGCTCGCCGCGGCGGCTTTCTACGCGACCCAGATCATGCCGCGCGCGAGCGGGTTGAAGCGCATGATCCTCGACGGCGCCGTGGTCGTCGCCGGGCTCGACACGGCCGTGTTGTGAGGCCGGTGCCGGGCACATGCCCGGCGTCGCCAACTCTGTTATCGTGCGCCGCGTGTCCGGCCGTGGACGGGGTGCCATGCTTTCTTCCCTGATTGCGCGCTGCGACGAGGCGGTCACCGACTGGTGCCTCGGCCGCAGCCACAACATCGCTGACCTGCGGCGTTATGCGCGCCTGCGCATCCCACGCCCGATGTGGGGCTACCTCGACGGCGGTGCCGACGACGAGGTCACCCTGGCGCGTAACAACAGCGACTTCGCCAACTACGACCTGCTGCCGCGCTGCCTGGTCGACGTCGGCGACGTCGACCCCGCGACCACGGTAATGGGCGCGCCGGTGTCGATGCCCGTGCTGCTGGCGCCGACCGGCATGTCGCGCCTGTTCAACAACGCCGGCGAACTCGCCGTCGCCGCCGCCGCCGCCGAGGCCGGCACGGTGTACGCCTTGTCGACCGTCGGCACCCATTCGATCGAGCAGGTCGCCGAGGCCTGTAGCGGAACCAAGTGGTTCCAGATCTACGTGTTCCGCGATCGCGGCCTGGTCAGTGAATTCATCGAGCGCTGCCGCGCGGCCAAGTACCACGCGCTGTGCCTGACGGTCGACCTCGCCGTGGCCGGCAACCGCGAACGCGATCTCCGTACCGGCATGGTGTTCCCGCCGAAGTTCTCGCTCGCGACCTGGCTGGATTTCGCCCTGCACCCGCTGTGGTCGCTGAAATACCTGCGCTCGGAACCGTTCCAGTTCGCCAACGTCGCGCACAAGGTCGCTTCGGGTACCGATCCGATGACCTCGATGGTCGGCTACCTGGCGCAGCAGTTCGATCCGTCCGTCGACTGGGATGCCGCAGCCTGGATGATCGAACAGTGGCAGGGGCCGTTCGCGATCAAGGGCATCTGCTGCGTGGAGGACGCCGTGCGCGCGGCCGACATCGGCGCCACCGCGGTCATTCTCTCCAACCACGGCGGCCGCCAGCTCGACTATGCCGCCTCGCCGATCAGCCTGGTGGCCGAGGTCAAGGCGGCGGTCGGCGATCGCGTCGAGGTCATCGTCGACGGCGGCATCCGCCGTGGTACCGACGTCGTCAAGGCGCTCGCACTCGGCGCGCGTGCCTGCATGGTGGGGCGGCCCTACCTGTACGGGCTGGGTGCCGGCGGGCGTGCCGGCGTGGCCCGCGCGCTGGCCCTGCTGCGCGCGGAAATCGAGCGCGACATGGCGCTGCTCGGGGTCACCCGGGTCGAGCAGATCAACGCGGAGTACGTACGTGAACGTCGATGACTTCCGGGGCGATATCCCCACCCTGCAGCGCGTGCTGGGCAACGCGCGCACGATTGCCGTGGTCGGCCTGTCGCGCAACTGGGAGCGGCCGAGCAACTTCGCCGCCAAGTACATGCAGGAGCACGGCTACCGCATCATCCCGGTCAACCCGGTCTACGACGAGGTGCTGGGCGAGCGCTGCTACAAGGATCTGACCGAGATTCCCGAGCCGGTCGACATGGTCGACGTGTTCCGCAAGCCGGCCGATCTGCCACCGATCCTCGAGCAGACGCTGGCCATCGGCGCGAAGACCCTGTGGCTGCAGATCGGGGTGATCGACCTCGCGGTCGCCGAGCGCGCCCGCGCCGCCGGCCTCGAGGTGGTCATGGATCGCTGCGTGAAGATCGAGCACGCGCGGCTGTTCGGCGGGCTCAACTTCGTCGGCGTCAACACGCGGGTGATCTCATCGCACCGCATGAAGACCATACACAACTGACGCGCGGCGCCCGCCCCACGGCACGCGAACCCGGTGCCGCGGCGCGGCCCGGGCGCCAGCCGCGGCGGCCGCGCACGACCGCCGCGGCAGTTTTTCCGCCAGCCTGTTAGCGCAAGACCCAATCACCATGGCCAAAGATCACGAATTCGGATTCGAAACCCTGTGCCTGCACGCCGGCGCGCTGCCTGACCCGGCCACGGCTTCGCGCGTGACCCCGATCTACCAGACGTCCTCCTACGTCTTCGACAGCGCCGACCACGCCGCCAGCCTGTTCAACCTGCAGACTTTCGGCAACATCTACACCCGCATCAGCAATCCGACCACGGCGGTGTTCGAGGAGCGCATGGCGGCGCTGGAGAACGGCCGCGCCGGGCTCGCCGTCAGCTCGGGCATGGCGGCGTCGACCATCGCGCTGCTGACCCTGCTGGAACAAGGCGATCACATCGTCGCCGCGCGCACGCTCTACGGCGGCACCCATTCACTGCTCGATTTCAACTTCAAGCGTTTCGGCATCGAGGCCACGCTGGTCGACGCCGACGACCCGGCGGCCTACGCCGCTGCCATCCGGCCGAACACCAAGGTGGTCTACGCCGAGACCATCGGCAACCCGGTCATCAACGTGCTCGACATCGCCGGTGTTGCCGACGTCGCCCACGACGCCGGCGTGCCGCTCATGATCGACAACACCTTCCCCACGCCGTACCTGTGCCGGCCCTTCGACTGGGGCGCCGACATCGTCATCCACTCGGCGACCAAGTTCCTCGGCGGCCACGGCACGACCATTGGCGGGGTCATCGTCGAGTCGGGGAAATTCCCCTGGGACAACGGCAAGTTCCCCGGCATGACCGAGCCCTCGGCCGGCTACCACGGCGTGCGCTTCTACGAGACCTTCGGCGACTTCGGTTACAGCATGCGCGCGCGGCTCGAACAGCTGCGGGTGCTGGGCTCGGCGCTGAGCCCGTTCAACAGCTTCCTGCTCCTGCAGGGCATCGAGACCCTGCCGGTACGCATGGATCGTCATTGCGCCAACGCGCTGGCGGTGGCGCAGTACCTCGTCGATCACCCGTTGGTCGAATGGGTGCGCTACCCCGGTCTCGCGGGCGATCCCTACTACGCGCTGGCACAGAAGTACGTGCCCAAGGGCGCCAGCGGCATCCTCAGCTTCGGCATCCGCGGCGGCCAGGCGGCCGGCGCACGCTTCATCGAGAGCGTGCAGTTCCTCAGTCACCTCGCCAACGTCGGCGACGCCAAGACCCTGGTCATCCACCCGGCCTCGACCACCCATCGCCAGATGAGCGAGGAGCAGCAGATCGCGGCCGGCGTGGCACCCGACATGGTGCGCCTGTCGGTCGGCCTGGAAACCCTCGACGACATCCTGTGGGATCTCGACCAGGCGCTGCACCAGTCCCAGCGCTGAGCGCGGGCGGGCCGCGCTCGCGCTGAAGCGGCCGTGCAGCTGCAACGCATCCTCGCGCGCCGCCACGTCGTCGCGCTGGCCTTCGGCGCCATGGTCGGCTGGAGCTGGGTACTGCTGACGGGCCTGTGGATCGGGCGTGCCGGCAGCCTCGGCGCGGTGCTGGCCTTCGCCGTCGCCGGCATCGCCATGGTGCTCATCGCGCTCACCTATGCCGAACTCGCCGCGGCCATGCCGCAGACCGGCGGCGAACACGTCTACACGGCGCGTGCCTTCGGCCCCGGCCTGTCCTTCCTGTGCACCTGGGCGCTGCTGTTCGGTTACGTCTCGGTGGTGGCCTTCGAGGTCGTCGCCTTGCCGTACGCCCTGTCCGCGCTGGTGCCGGCCATCGACGTCGGTCGCCTGTGGCAGGTCGGCGAGTGGCCGGTCTACGCCAGCCACGTCGCCATCGGTATCGTTTGCGCACTCGCGCTGACCGCGGTGAACGCGCGCGGCATCGCCAGCGCGGCGCGCCTGCAGGGGCTGGCGACCCTGCTCATCGTCGCCGCCGGACTGGTGTTGTGCGCCGGCGCGGCGGGGCAGGGCGGGCGCGCCAATCTCGAGCCGCTGTTCGCCGATGGCGTCGCCGGCGTGCTGGGCGTGGTCGTGATGGTGCCGCTGATGTTCGTCGGCTTCGACGTCATTCCGCAGGCGGCCGAGGAGATCGACCTGCCGCCGGTGCGCATCGGCGCACTCGTGGTGGTGTCGGTGGTGTGCGCGGTGACCTGGTACGCGGGCATCGTGCTGGCGGTCGGCTGGGTCCTCGATGCGCCGGCGCGCGCGGCGGAAGCGCTGCCGACCGCGGCGGCGGCGAGCCGGGCCTGGGGTGACCAGCGCGCCGGCATCCTGCTGATCGGCGGCGGCATCGCCGGCATCGTCACGACCTGGAACGCCTTCCTGGTCGGCGCCAGTCGCCTGGTCCACGTGATGGCCGAGGACGGCCAGCTGCCGCGCTGGCTGGCCGGGGAGGCGGCTGACGACGGCCGTGCGCCACGGCGCGCGCTGTGGGCGATCTGCCTGCTGTCCTGCCTGGCACCGTGGTTCGGCCGGCCGGCGCTGGTGTGGCTGGTCGATGCCGGCAGCGTCGGCGTCATCATCGCCTATGCCGTGGTCGCGCTGGCCTTCCTGCGCCTGCGACGGTGCGAACCGGACATGCCGCGGCCTTACCGGGTGAGACACGGATTGTGGGTCGGACGCGCCGCCTTTGCCCTGGCCGTCGCCATCGGCCTGCTCTACCTGCCGTGGAGCCCGAGTGCGCTGCGCTGGCCGCAGGAGTGGCTGGTGTGCCTGGCGTGGAGCGTGTTGGGCGCAGCTCTCTATCTGCGCGGTCGCCGTCGCGCGCTTGAGCGGGGCCGCTAGCGACTTCAGAATCGCGCCATGAGTACCGCGACAGCCGGCACCGCGGTGCCGACGCCCTACATCGGCTATTCCGAGGTCAAGCCGGGCTGGCTCGATGCCAACGGCCACATGAACGTCGGCCACTACGTGTCGGCCTTCGACGACGGTTCGAGCCCGATGTTCGACGACATCGGGCTCGGCTGGAGTTATACCGCCGGCGGGCGCTACTCGATCTTCATGGTCAGCTCGAGCATCGACTTCCGGCGCGAGCTGCTGGCCGGTGCGGCACTCGAGATGACGACGCGACTGCTCGGCCACGATCGGCGCCGCATCCACATCTACCAGGAACTGTTCCACCGCGAGCAGCGTTACCTCGCTGCGCAGGCCGAACTGGTCTTCGTGCACGTCTCGCTGGAATCCCGCGCCGTCACCAACATCCCCGAGGCGGCGCTGCGGCGCCTGGCCGAGATCAAGGCGGCCCACGCCGAGTTCGAGCGCCCGCGCTTCGTCGGGCGTTCCATCGGGCTCGACTGGAAACCACGCACCTGATCGCCGCTGCGCGGCAGGATTGATCGGCGTCACGTTCGCTGGCGGTGGGTGCTGCGGCATGCAACCAGCGCGCTCGTGCGCGGTCGAATCGATTGGCCCGATTGCGTGCACGAAATGTTCATACTCGGTTCAAGATCGTGGCGCCAGAATGGCCGCAACGGGGCTGCAATCGGCGCCCTTCCAATCTGGAGTGTTCGACATGAAGCAAGGTCTGGCGATGGCAGTGGCCGCGGCACTCGTCTTCGGGGTGGCCGGCGACGCCGCGGCCCATGGTCGCTCGCGTAGCCATTTCGACTTCTACTTCGGTTCGCCCGGCTGGTGGGGGCCCAGCTATTACCGCCCGTGGCCGCCGTACTACTACTACGAACCGCGCACGGTGATCATCGAGCGCGAGCCGCCGGTCTACATCCAGCGACCGGCACCGCCGGTAGCCCCCGCGCCGGCACCGGCGCCGCAGGCGGCACCCCGCGTCTGGTACTACTGCCCCAACCCCGCCGGCTATTACCCCTACGTGCAGAATTGCCCGCAGCCCTGGGTCAGCGTCGACCCCAGCACGGTCGCACCGCCGCCGCCCGGGCAATGAGCCGCGTCAGTCCACGAGACCCAGGAGAACGAGCGTGAACGTGATTCCCAAGACGGTCGCTCTCGCCGCCGCGGTCGCGGCGAGCGGTTGCGCCTACCAGCCGACCGGGCCGAGCCAGATGGCGTTGCCCGGAACCGGCGCGACCTTCCAGCAGTTCCAGGCCGACGACATGGCCTGCCAGGCCTACGCCCAGCAGGCGTCGGGCAGTTTGACCGCGCAGGAAGGCGCGCAGAAGGGTGCGGTCGACAGCGCCGTCGCCGGCACCCTGCTCGGGGCCGCCGCCGGCGCCCTGATCGGCGGCGCCACGGGTGATGCAGCCACCGGCGCCGGCATCGGCGCCGGCAGCGGCCTGCTGCTCGGCAGCGCGTCGGGTACGGAGGCCTATTCCACCTCCGGCTATCGCGTGCAGGACCGCTACGACAACGCCTACATCCAGTGCATGTACGCGCGGGGTCACCAGGTCCCGGTCCCGGCGAGCGTCGCCGCCATGCAGCAGGGGCAACCGGCGCCCCAGATCGTCGCGCCGCCGCCGGGGACGGCCGCCCCGCCCGGCGTTGCGGCCTACCCGCCGCCCAACACCCCGCCGCCTCCCGGCTACTGAGGCCGGACCAGCGCCCCGGCGGTCAGCACCAGGATTGCTGGCCGCTGGGGTGATGCAGCAACTCGCGCACGTTGGCTTCCAGTACGCGGTAGCCGACGTTCCCCGTCAACATCTGGCGCCCCTCGTTGAAGACCAGGGTGGGGCTGGCCCGCACGTGCTGGTCGGCCGCCGCCAGGGCGTCATCGGCGAGCAGGGCATGCGCCGTGCCGTCGTCGAGGCGGGCCGCCAGAGCAGCGGCATCGCAGCCGTGCCCGGCGGCGACGTCGAGGAGGACCTCGCGGCGTGAGATGTCGCGGCCATCGGCGAAGAACGCAGTGCGGATGGCGCTGTCGAGACGACGCAGCTCGCCGCAGGCCGCGGCGCCGCCGTCACGCTCGAACGCGCGCGCTGCGCACAGCAGCAGGTGCGCGGGCATCGATGAGCGCGGCACGCAGGCGCGCCAGGTATCCGGGTGCAGGGTGGCGTGGGGAAATCGCGCGGCGACTTCGGCGACGTGGTCGGCATAGTCGAGGTGGCCGCCACGCTCGGACCATTGCCGGGCGAGCTTGCCGGGGACGTCGCCGAACACGCTGAAATAGCGGAAGTCGAAGGCGACGTCGTCGGCGAAATTGCGTTCGAGTTCGGTGACCCGGATCTGGGCGACGTAGGCCCACACGCACAGCACGTCGGAGTAATGGGTGACCTGGATTGCCATGGGGTTTCCGTGCTCGTCGGCGGCCGATTGGCATCGATGCCGGTAGTATCGTCGCCGGCACGATGGCGGGCCTTGCGCCCGGTCAAGCGGTTCCGGATCGGTGCGGTGCTACGGGCGCGCGGCCGGATCTGCGATAATCACGCCTGTTCGTCTTTCGCCCCGGGATCATTCCGTTGAATTCAACCCACGTTCGTCGTCTGCGCGGGCTGTCGTGGCTGTGCGGCTTGTTCTTATCGGTTGCCGCCATGGCCGAGGCGCCCGCGCCACCGCCACCGACCGTCACCGTGGCCAAACCCGTGTTCCGCAAGATCACCGAGTGGGACGAATACACCGGGCGTTTCATCGCCGCCGAGCGCGTCGACGTGCGCGCGCGGGTATCGGGTTACCTGGAGTCGGTGCATTTTGCCGAGGGCCAGATGGTCGAGCCCGGCCAGTTGCTGTTCGTCATCGACCAGCGGCCGTTCGAGGCCGAGGTCGCGCGGGCGCGGGCCGAGGTCGATCGCGTGTCGACCCAGCTCAAGGTCGCGCAGCTCGAATACGAGCGCGGTCAGCGCCTCGAATCCTCGCGTGCCATGAGCCGCGAGACCATGGAAGAGCGGCGTGCGCGGCGCGATGCCGCCCAGGCCGAGGTCGATGCCGCCCGCGCCGCCCTGCGTGCAGCCGAACTCAACCTCGGCTTCACCGAGATCCGCGCGCCGATGGCCGGCCGCGTGTCGGATATCCGGGTCGACGTCGGCAACCTGATTTCCGGCGGCTCGGCCGATTCCACCGTGCTCACCACGATCGTCAGTCTCGACCCCATCGAACTCCAGTTCGAGGGCTCGGAGTCCGAGTTCCTGCGCTACACGCGTCTCGACACCGCGGGCACGCGGCCGTCCTCGCGTGATGCGCCGAACCCGGTCGAGGCGCGCCTGAGCGATGAGTCCGACTGGGTCCACAAGGGGCACATGACCTTCGTCGACAACGAACTCGACCCCGACACGGGCACCATGCGCGGCCGCGCGACCTTCCCCAATCCCGACCACGTCCTGCTGCCGGGCATGTTCGCGCGGGTGCGCCTCTACGGCGCCGGCCAACATGATGCCGTGCTCATTCCGGACGCTGCCATCACCGCCGACCAGGCGCTGAAACTGGTTCTCGTGGTCGGCGAGAACGACATCGTCGAAGCGCGCCCGGTCGAGCTCGGCCCGCTGATCGACGGCCTGCGCGTGGTACGCAAGGGGCTGTCCGCGGACGAACGCATCATCACGGTGGGCATCTTGCGCGCCCGGCCCGGCCAGCCGGTGACCCCGGACGAGGTCGACCTCGAAGCGAACGAGGCGCGCTGAGCCCCGATGCGCCTGTCCCATTTCTTCGTCGAGCGGCCGATCTTCGCCTCGGTCATCGCGATCGTCATCACCCTGACGGGAGCGATTGCCTATTTCACCCTGCCCGTCGCCCAGTATCCCGAGATCGTGCCGCCGACCATCCAGGTCACCGCGACCTACCCCGGCGCGAGCGCGGAAACCGTGGCCAAGACGGTGGCCACGCCGCTCGAACAGGAGATCAACGGCGTCGACGACATGCTCTTCATGCAGTCCTCGGCCACCGGCGACGGGCGCCTCACCATCAACGTGACCTTCGAACTCGGCACCAACCTCGACCTCGCCCAGGTGCTGGTGCAGAACCGCGTCGCCATCGCCGAACCACGCCTGCCGGAGGACGTGCGCCGCCTCGGCGTCAACGTGGCGAAGAACTCGCCCGACATGCTGATGGTGCTCCATCTCTATTCGCCGGACGGTTCGCGCGACGCCACTTACCTGTCGAACTACGCGCGGACCCAGGTCGTCGATCGCCTGGCCCGCCTCAAGGGCGTCGGCCAGTACAGCATCTTCTCCGAGCGCGCCTATTCGATGCGCATCTGGATCGACCCGGAGCGCGCCGCGGCGCGCGATCTCACCGCCAACGAGATCGTCGACGCCGTGCGCAAGAACAACGTGCAGGTGGCCTCGGGGCGTCTCAACCAGTTGCCCATCCCGGAACCTTCGGCGTTCGAGATCCCGATCGAGAGCCAGGGCCGCTTCATCGATCCCGAGCAGTTCGGCGACATCGTGGTCAAGCGCTCGGCCAGCGGCCGCATCACCCGGCTGCGCGAGGTCGCCCGGGTCGAACTCGGCGTGCAGGACTACTCGACCATCGGCTACCTCGACGGCCAGACCGCGCTGCCGATCCCGGTGTTCCAGCGTCCAGGTTCCAACGCCCTCGAGACCGCGCGCTCGATCGAGAACCTGCTGGCCGAACTGAAGGCCGACATGCCGGCCGGGGTCGACGCCACCATCGCCTTCAACCCGACCCAGTTCATCGAGCAGTCGGTCCACGAGGTCTACATCACCATATTCGAGGCGATGCTGCTGGTGGTGCTGGTCATCCTGGTCTTCCTGCAGTCCTGGCGTGCCGCGATCATTCCCATCGTCGCCATTCCCATCGCGCTGATCGGCACCTTCGCGGTGATGGCGGCATTCGGCTTCTCGATCAACAACCTGACCTTGTTCGGCCTGGTCCTCGCCGTCGGCATCGCGGTCGACGACGCCATCGTCGTGGTCGAGAACATCGAGCGTTACCTGCGCCAGGGCCTGTCGCCGCGCGAAGCGGCGCACAAGACCATGGACGAAGTGGGTGGCGCGCTGGTCGCCATCGCGCTGGTGCTGTCGGCGGTGTTCGTACCCACCGCCTTCATCAGCGGTATCGCCGGGCAGTTCTATCGCCAGTTCGCGCTCACCGTGGCCAGCGCCACGGTGATCTCCGCGCTGGTCTCGCTGACCCTGTCACCGGCGCTGGGTGCGCTGCTGCTGAGGACCCATGCCGACGACCATCGGCCCGGCCTGGTCGTGCGCGTCCTGAGTGCGCCGTTCCGCGGCTTCGCGGCGGCGTTCAATTTCGGTTTCGATCGCTTCGCCGGCGGTTATGCCTGGCTGACCCACCGCCTGCTGCGCATGGCGCTGATCATGCTGATCATCTACGCCGGTCTCATCGTGCTGACCGGGGTGCAGTTCCGCGGCGTGCCCACCGGCTTCATTCCGCAGCAGGACCAGGGCTATCTCATCACCGTCTACCAGCTGCCACCGGGCGCCTCGCTGACCCGTACCGACGCGGTGATCCGCCGCGCGACGGAATTGCTGATGGACATGCCGGAGATGTTCCATACCGCCGGCTTCGCCGGCTTCGACGGCGCGACGCGCACCAATGCGAGCAACGCCGGCGCCATCTTCGCGCCACTCAAGCCCTACAACGAACGCGCCGAGATGGGTATCAGCATCGGCCAGACGGTGGCCGACGCCCAGCAACGGCTCAACACCATCCGCGAAGCCATGGCCTTCGTCGTGCCGCCGCCACCGGTGCGCGGTATCGGCACCGGCGGTGGTTGGAAGCTCTACGTGCAGGATCGCGCCGGGCGCGGCGTGGCCGAACTCGAGCGCGTGACGCAGCAGCTGATCGCGGCCTGTAATGCCGATCCGCACCTCGCCCGGGTGTTCACCACCTTCAACACCGCCACGCCCAAGATCTTCGCCGACATCGACCGCGTGCGCGCCGAGAAGCTGCAGGTGCCGACCGAACGCGTCCTCGACGCGCTGGAAATCTATCTCGGCTCGGCCTACGTCAACGACTTCAATTTCCTCGGTCGCACCTACCGCGTGACGGCCCAGGCCGAGGGCAGTTATCGCGACGAGCGCGAGGACCTGCTCAAGCTGCGCACGCGTTCGGACTCGGGCGCGATGGTTCCGCTGGGTTCGCTGACCACCTTCCGTGACCTCACCGGCCCTTACCGGGTGTCGCGCTACAACCTCTCGCCGGCTGCCGAGGTCCAGGGCGTGGCGGCGCCGGGTTCGTCCACGGGCGAGGCGATCGCGGCGGTCGAGCGCATCGCCGCCGAGGTCCTGCCCGAAGGCTTCGGCTTCGAGTGGACCGACATGGCGTTGCAGGAGAAGCTCGCCGGCAACACCGCGCCGATCGCCTTTTCGCTCGCCGTGGCCTTCGTGTTCCTGGTGCTCGCCGCGCTCTACGAGAGCTGGACCCTGCCGCTCGCGGTCATCCTCATCGTACCGATGTGCCTGCTCGCCTCGATCACCGGTATCGGCTGGCGCGGCATGGACAACAACATCCTGGTCCAGGTTGGTTTCATCGTCCTCATCGGACTCGCCGCCAAGAACGCCATCCTCATCGTCGAATTCGCCCGCCAGGCCGAGCGCGAGGGCCTCGATCGCGTGGCCGCGGCCGAGCGCGCCGCACGTACCCGCCTGCGACCGATCCTGATGACTTCGTTCGCCTTCATCATGGGCGTGGTACCGCTGGCGATCGCGACCGGGGCGGGCGCCGAGATGCGTCGATCACTGGGCACGGCGGTGTTCTCGGGCATGCTCGGCGTGACCCTGTTCGGCCTGTTGTTCACGCCGATCTTCTACATCGTGTGCCGGGCGCTGGCGCAGTTCTTCGCGCGGCGACGTGCGCGCACTTCGAATGGCGGAGGGCTACCGACGTGAACGAGCGCATCGTGAACCTGGCCGCGGCGGCACTGCTCCTGGCCGGCTGCAGCGCGGTCGGCCCCGATTACGCCGCACCGGAACAGACCACCGCCGACGCGGTAGGGGCGTGGCCCAGCGCGACGGCGGCGGGCGAGGCGGTGAGCACCGGCGCACCGCCGGAAGCGTGGTGGCGGGAACTCGGCGATACCACCCTGGATCGCCTGGTCGAGCTCGCGATCGCGGCCAACTACGACCTGCGCGTTGCGGTCGCCAACGTCGAGGCGGCGCGTGCCGCCCTGCGCGGCGTCGAGACCCGGCGGCGGCCGCGCGTCGACCTCAACGCTACGGTGCAGGAACGGCGCGACGCCTCGGGCCTGCTCATCCTCGCCGATCCGCACCAGCGCTTCCCGACCACTTCGAGTGGAACGTTCAGCGCCGACCTCGGCTGGGAAATCGACATCTTCGGCCGCGTCCGTCGCTCGATCGAGGCCGCCGTCGCCGACCTCGGTTCCGCCCAGGCGGTGCGCGACGCCGTGATCACGGCGGTGCTGGCCGAGGTCGCGCGCAACTACGTCGCCCTGCGCGGCGCGCAGACACGCCTGTCAGTGGCCCAGCACAACGTCGACGTGCAGCGGCAGACCATGGACCTGGTCGGGTTGTTGCTGCAGGAAGGCGCGGCAACCGACCTCGACATGGCACGTGCACGGACCCAGCTCCTCACCAGCGAAGCGACCATTCCGCGCCTGCGCGCCAGCGCGCGCGCCGCGGCCAATCGCCTCACCACCCTCACCGGACAGGCGCCGGGCGCGCTCGATGCCGAACTGGCGGCGCCGGCGCCCCTGCCGCCGCTGCCGGCGATGGTCGCCGTGGGTGCGCCGCTGGACCTGCTGCGTCGCCGCGCCGACATCCGCGCCGCCGAGCGCGCTATCGCGGCCGCTGCCGCGCGCATCGGCATCGCGACGGCCGACCTCTACCCCACCGTGTCCTTCGGTGCGCGGGTCGGGGTCGGCGGCACGCCGCTGTCGTCGCTCACCAGCGCCGGCGGCCCGTTCTTCTCGCTCGGCCCGGCGCTGACCTGGAACCTGTTCGACCGCAAGGGTATCTATGCGCGCATCGCGCAGCAGGACAGTGCCGCAGCGGCCGGCGTCGCCCGCTTCGAGGCGGCGGTGACCGGCGCCTTGGAAGAGGTCGACACCGCGCTGCGGAGCTGGCTCGACGAGCGCGAGCGCCGCGCGCGCCTGGAACAGGCGCGCAGTGCGAGCCGCGATGCCACCCGTCTCGCCCGGCTGCGCTACCGCGAAGGCGTCGAGGATTTCCTCACCGTGCTCGATGCCGAACGGCGCCTGCTCGAAGTCGAGGACCAGCTGGCCGCCTCGGAGATTGCCCTGGCGCAGAACCTGGTCGAAATCTACCGGGCGCTCGGCGGCGGCTGGGAAACCGCCACGCCGCCGGAGTACGTCCCCTACGCGCCCTGAGCGGGCCGGCCCGGCGCGCGCCGCTCAGGCCGCGCCGGCGGCGAGCTCGCGCGCCCTGGCGTAGTCGGTCTTGCCGCTGCCGAGGCGCGGCATGCTCTCCACCCGCAACCACTGCTCGGGCACCATCAGGGCGCTGAGGCCGGCCGCCAGGCAGCGCGCACGGATCTCGCTCTCGTCGAACGCCGGCGTCGCCGCCGGGAGCAGCGCGACCAGGCGCTCGCCCTTGCGCGCATCGGGCAGGTTGACCACCACGACGTCGCTGTCCGCGCCGAAAACCTCGCCGAGTACGCGTTCGACCGCGCCCAGGCTCACCATCTCGCCGCCGAGCTTGGCGAAACGCGAGTAACGGTCGACGATGGTCAGGAAGCCGTCTTCGTCGAGATGACCCTTGTCGCCGGTCTTGTACCAGCGCCGCCCGTCGAGTTCGACCACGGCGTTGGCGGTGCGCTCGGCATCGTCGAGATAGCCGACCATCACCTGCACGCCGCCGATCAGTACCAGGCCGTCTTCGCCGGCCGGCAGCTTCGCCAAGGTGTCCGGGTCGACGACGCGGAAGCTCGAACCGGGCAGCGGCAGGCCGACGCTGCCGGGACGGCTGCCGACCTGCAGCCGCCAGTTGCTCGGATCGAGGTAGTCGGGGATGTTGACGCTGGCGACGGGCGTGGTCTCGGTGGCGCCGTATCCCTCGTAGATGGGTTTGCCGAACTTCTGTGCGAAGCCCTCGCGCACCGCCGGGTCGAGGCGCTCCGCACCGGCCACCACCAGGCGTAGCGATTCGAGCATCGGCGGCAGCACGCGCTGGTTGCGCAGGTAGAAGCGCAGGAAGGTCGAGGTGCCGCAGAGCATCGTCGCGCGGTGACGGTAGATGGCCTTGGCGATGTTGACCACGTCACCCGGATCGGGATGAACCAGCACCGGCAGGCCTTCGAGCAGGGGCAGCAGGGTGGTCACGGTCAGGCCGAAGGCATGGAACAGCGGCAGGCTGCCGACGATCACGTCGCCCTCGACCGGGTTGAGCATGTCGGTGGTCTGCTTGATGTTGGCCAGCACGTTGCGGTGATCGAGGACGACGCCCTTGGGCTGGCCCTCGCTGCCGCTCGAGAAGAGGATGACGGCCGGCGCCCGCGGGTCGGGACTTGCGCCGTGCAGGCGCGCGATCAGCGCCGCCGGCAGCAGCTTGAGCATGCACCAGCTCACCAGCAGGGCGACCCGGCCGAGTGCCGCCCGCTCGGTTTCCATTTCGTGCACACGGCAGGCGGCGAGCGCCTCGCCGGCTGCGCTGCCACGCTGTTCGAGCTTGCGCAGGAACTGCGCGGAGGTATAGACATCGGTGATGCCGGCGCGGGCGATGGCGGCGCGGATGGCCTCGGCGCTGGCCGTGAAGTTGAGATTGACCACGGTGCGTCCCGCCAGCAGGCCGGCGAGGTTGACCAGCGCGCCGGCGGCACTCGGCGGCAGCATGATGCCGATGGCGTTGCCGTGTCCCTGCCGGCGCAGCCGGCGGGCGAAGGCGAGCACGGCGCAGGCGAAGGCGGTGCGCGACAGCTTGCGGCCACCGGACTCGATCAGCGCGACCCGGCCACCGCCGCGGCGGGTCGTCTCGAGCCAGGCCCGGGGTAGGGTGCCGAGGGTGGCGACGTAGTCCTCCCAGGCCGTGATCGACAACTCGGAGACCGCCTGCTTGACCTCGATCGCGCTCGCCGCGAGCGCCATCGGCGCACCGAAGGCGACCACGATGTCACGCCGGTGGCCGCGCAGGCTGCGTGCGCGCAGCCCGGGCGAGGAGTGGGAAAACTGGCTACCCCACAGCCCGCGCAGGTAGAACGGCACGATGATGGCGCCGCTGTCGGCGGCCTTGGCCGCGGCGCGTTCGAAGCCGCGCTTGAACTCGTTGAGCTGGCCGTGACGGCTGATCGTGCCCTCCGGGAACAGGCACACCACCTCGCCGGCGCGGAGCAGGGCGGCGATGGTTTCCAGCGACTGTTCCGCCCCGCCCGGCGCGATCGGGATGACGCCGACGAAGTCGAGGAACCAGCGCAGGTACCAGCGCTCGTAGATGTCGCGCGCCATGACGAAGCGAATCGGGCGTGGGCTGGCCATGGCGACCACGGCCCAGTCGATCCACGACACGTGGTTGCCGAGCAGCAGCACGCCGCCGCTGCGCGGGATGGCGTGCATGCCGCTGACGTGGAGGCGGTAGCGGAGGGCGAACACCCGCGCGATGAGCAGGCGCACCAGCGACTGCGGCAGGCGGTAGACGGTGTAGAGGGCACCACCGATGGCGATCGCGGTGAGCATGGCCATCAGCCCGATGCCGCTGTAACCGCGCCAGGCGAACAGCACGGTGAGAGCGAGGAAAGCGATCATCACCAGGTTGTTGACCAGGCTGCTGGCGGCGAGCACGCGGCCGAGTTCGTCGGCCTCGGCGTTGAACTGGATGAGGGCATTCAGGGGCACGATGAACAGCGCCCCGAACAGGCCCAGCGCGAAGAACAGCGCGGCCTGGGCGCTCGGGCTGTCGAGCGCCGACATCAGGGCCAGCGCCGCGGCGACGCCGAGCGCGCCGATGGGGATGAAACCGGTCTCGATGTGCGCGCGGGACAGGGTTGCGGCGAGCACCGAACCGGCCACCATGCCGACGCTGGCGGCGGCCATGATGAGCTGGATGGTGGCGACGTTGTCGAGGGCGAGGAAATTCTCGGCGAAGGTCGGGTAGACCGCGATCAGGACCTGCGCGATCGACCAGATGATGGACAGGCCGATCACCGACAGCCGCAACACCGGCCGGCGCCACAGCGCGCCCAGGGTCTCGCGCAGGTAGTCGCCACGGCGGTAGGCCGCGACGTCGAAGCTGAGCGCGGGGTCGTCGGGCCGGGTATCCGGCAGGCGCAGGGTCAGCAGGTATTCGCCGCTCGCCGCGGCGACCAGGTACCAGCCCAGTGGCGCGATGGTGTCGAGGATGGTGGCCGGATCGGCCGGCGACGCCCCGGCCAGCAGGTGCTCGAAGCCGAACGAGAAGGCGAGCATGGCGATGAGGATGGCGCCGGTGCTGGCGGCCTGCATCACGCCGTTGGCGGCGGCGAGATCCTCGACCCCGGTAAGTTCCTTGACGTAACCGAGCTTGGCCGGGCCGTAGAGCGCGCTCTGTACCGCCAGCAGCAGGGTGCAGACGAAGGCGGCGACGAACCAGCCGCGGTAGTAGCACACCGTGATGGCCACGGTTACGCCCACCGCGGCGAGGGCGGCGCGGCGCATCACGCGCGGCTTGGCGTAGCGATCGGAGAGGAAGCCGGCCGGGGTCATCAGGAACACGAACGGCAGCAGGATGAGGGCGTTGACCAGGCCGGTGAGGGCGATCTGCACGCCGCCGTCGAACACCTTGAACACCGTGTTCTGGACGACGACCTTGTGGCCGAGGTCGACGAAAGCGTTGAGAAACGCGATGGCTACCAGGGGCAGGAATCCCCGCAAGCGGAACAGACGCAGCATGGGCCTCTCCTTCGGCGTGGCCTGAAGTTGAACAGAACGCGGGGGAGACTGGTACAAGGCATCGTTATACGCAACCAAAAATAAATTAGTTGTCGATATCGGGTCTTTTAGTATCGAAAAATGATACTTTCTCTCGATGGCCCAGACCTCCCAGCTGATCGATGCGCTGAAGCGCGCGCTGCGTGCGCGCGGACTCACCTACACCGACGTCGCCGCCGAGCTCGGCCTCTCGCTGGCCAGCGTCAAGCGCCTGTTCGCCGAGGAGACCCTGTCGCTCAAGCGCATCGATGCCATCTGCGCCCTGCTCGACATGGAGATGACCGATCTCCTGAAGACCCTCGATGCGCAGGAGCGGCGCCTGCACCAGTTGAGCGAGGCGCAGGAAGCGGCCATCGCCGGCGACATCAAGCTGCTCCTGGTCACCGTCGCGGTGCTCAACCGGCTCGGCATCCCCGACATCCTCGCGCGCTTCCGCATCGACGAGCACGAATGCACGCGGCGCCTGGCCTGGCTCGATCGGCAGGGGCTGATCGATCTCCTGCCAGGCAACCGGGTACGCCTGCGGGTGGCGTCGAATTTCACCTGGCGCGCCGGCGGCCCGATCCAGCGCTTCTTCCGCCAGCGCCTGGGCACGGAGTATTTCGAGGCCGGCTTCGACGCCGAGGGCGAGTGCCTGATAGTCCTCAATGGTCTCGTCACGGTGGCCACCGCGACGCAGTTCAAGCGACGCCTGGAGCGCCTGGCGGCGGAGTTCGAAGCCCTCAACGAGGACGACGCGGGCGAACCCGTCGCCGCCCGCAGTGGGCACACCGTGGTGCTGGCGATGCGGCCATGGGTGTTCGGCGCCTTCGCCGATTACCTGCGCTAGCTGCCGGCTGGCCGCGTGGCGCGGGGGAAGCGGTGGTGAGACGGCAGTCGCCGCGGCGCTAAGGTTCTCGTTGCCGGCCCGCCCTCTGGGGGGCAGGCGGGCGCCCCGCGCTGACACCCGCCGCGGCAGCACGGCGTGCAGGCCCGGGTACCGGGTGCTTTGACGTAAACTGGCGCCCCGCACATCGACCCGCGCGCCGCGCCCTCCTGCATGACCGCACCCGTTGTTCCCCGTATCGGTTTCGTCAGCCTAGGCTGCCCCAAGGCCCTGGTCGATTCCGAACGTATCCTTACCCAGCTCAGGCTGGACGGCTACGAGTTGTCGGCGAGCTACGACGAGGCCGATCTCGTGGTGGTCAACACCTGCGGTTTCATCGACAGCGCCAAGGCCGAGTCGCTCGAGGCCATCGGCGAAGCGTTGGACGAGAACGGTCGCGTCATCGTCACCGGCTGCATGGGCGCGCAGGCCGAGGACATCCGTGCGATCCACCCGGCGGTGCTCGCCGTGACCGGGCCCCACCAGTACGAGGCGGTACTGGCCGAGGTCCATCGCCATGCGCCGCTGGCGCGTCCGCACGACCCGCTGGTCGACCTCGTTCCGGCCCAGGGCGTCAAGCTGACCCCGCGACACTATGCCTATCTCAAGATTTCCGAAGGCTGCAACCACAGCTGCAGCTTCTGCATCATTCCCGACCTGCGCGGCCGCCTGGTCAGCCGTCCCGTCGGCGAGGTCGTGGCCGAGGCCGAACGCCTGGTCGCGGCGGGGGTGCGGGAACTGCTGGTGATCTCGCAGGACACCAGCGCCTACGGCATCGACGTGAGGTACCGCACCGGCTTCCACGGCGGTCGCCCGTTGAAGACCGACTTCGAGAACCTGTGCCGGGCGCTCGCGGAACTCGGCGTGTGGGTGCGCCTGCACTACGTCTATCCCTACCCGCACGTCGACCGCGTGATCCCGCTGATGTCTGACAGCGGCCTGCTGCCCTATCTCGACATTCCCTTCCAGCATGCCAGCCCGCGCGTGCTCAAGGCGATGCGGCGGCCGGCGGCGAGCGAACGCACGCTCGAACGCATCCGGCGCTGGCGCGAGCTGCAACCGGACATCGCCATCCGCAGCACCTTCATCGTCGGCTTTCCCGGTGAGACCGAGGCCGAATTCGAAGAACTGCTCGGCTTCCTCGGCGAAGCGCAGCTCGATCGGGTCGGCTGCTTCCAGTACTCGGCGGTGGACGGGGCGGCGGCCAATGCCCTGCCGGGCGCGGTGCCGGAGGCGCTCAAGGCCGAGCGCTGGGAGCGCTTCATGGCCGTGCAGGCCGACATCAGCCGAGCGCGCCTCGCCGCGCGGGTCGGCCGCGAGATTCCGGTGCTGGTCGACGTCGTCGACGGCGATGCGGCGCTGGCCCGCGGCACCTTCGACGCCCCCGAGATCGACGGCGTGGTGCACATCGCGGGCGCGGCCGCGCTCAACGCCGGCGATCGGCTGCGCGTGCGGGTGACGGCGGCCGACGACTACGATCTCTTCGCCGTGCCGGCCGACCACGGGGCGGGGGCGGTACATCCATCGACCCGCGGAGGCCGCGCATGAGCAAGGTTGCTTTCATCGGGCTCGGCGTGATGGGTTTCCCCATGGCCGGCCATCTCGCCCGTGCCGGTCATGCCGTCACGGTGTACAACCGCACCGCGGCCAGGGCGGCAGCCTGGTTGGACGCACACGCCGGCCAGCAAGCCGAGTCGCCCCGCGTTGCTGCACGCGGCGCCGAATTCGTGTTCACCTGCGTCGGCAATGACGACGACCTGCGCGAAGTGCTGTTCGACGACCAGGCCGGCGCCGCGCAGGATGCCGCAGCCGGCACGGTGTTCGTCGATCACTCGACGACTTCGGCCACCGTGGCGCGAGAGGCCGCCGCCGCGCTGGCCGGCCGCGGCCTGCACTTCGTCGATGCGCCGGTGTCCGGCGGCCAGGCCGGCGCCGAGCAGGGCATCCTCACCGTGATGTGCGGCGGCGAGGCGGCCGTCTTCGCGCGCGCCGGAGCGGTGATCGAGGCCTACGCGCGGGCCTGCACCCTGCTCGGGCCGGTCGGCAGCGGCCAGCTCGCCAAGATGGTCAACCAGATCTGCGTGGCCGGCGTCGTCCAGGGCCTCGCCGAGGGCCTCGATTTCGGCCAGCGCGCCGGCCTCGACATGGTGCGCGTGCTGGACGTCATCGCCCAGGGCGCGGCACAGTCCTGGCAGATGGAGAACCGCGGCACCACCATGTGCGAAGGACGCTACGACTTCGGTTTCGCGGTCGACTGGATGCGCAAGGATCTCGGCATCGTGCTCGACGAGGGCGCCCGCAACGGCGCGACGCTCGAGGTCACCCGGCTCATCGACCGCTTCTACGCAGAAGTCCAGGCCCTGGGCGGTGGCCGCTGGGACACCTCCAGCCTGATCGAACGGCTGCGCCGCGAGCGCGGCTGAGGCAACGCCACGCCCACCCCCATCCGGGCATCGGATCAAGCGGTTGACGCCTGGTGTCAGACACCGACGCGGACGAATCAACGTGTTGACGCGCGGTGTCAGGCACCGCGCCGACACGCCCCGAATGCCGCCTGGCGTTCGCCCCCGGGATCGGTAATCAAGCACTTGGGTATTGGTGTCAGACACCGCTCCAACGCGTTATCAAGCACCTGACCGTCGGTGTCAGGCACCGCGGGCATCGGCCAGGCTGCGCAGGTAGCGTTCGCTGGCCGGGTCGGCGGGGAAGAACGACTCCACGCGAATTTCGTCGGTGGTGACGTCGGCCGGGGTGCCGAAGGTCGCGATCAGGCTGAACAGGCTGATCTCGACGTCGCTCTGGCCGAGGACCAGGGGCAGCACCGGTAGCGGTGCGTAGTCGGGCGGCGGGGTGTACCAGTTGCCCGGGATGGTGGGATCGTCGCGCAGCGCCTCGAGCACGGCAGGCACGGGACCGCCACGGACTGCCGCTTCGCGCAGGCTGCGGGCGATCAGGGCCGGTGCGATGACCTCGAAATTACGAATGTAGGGACGTGCGCCGTTGGCGGCGAAGGTCAGTCGCAGCAGGTTACGGGGCCCGTCCGGGCAGCACGCCTGCCACACCGCGTCCGCATCGCCGAACAGGCCGACCAGTCCGTCGAAGGCGCGGTTGGCCATGAGCAGGTCGTAGTTGCGATCGATGACCACGGCCGGAAACGGGTCGTGGTGGTCGAGGATGCGCGTCAGCGCGGCATGCGCCGCCTCCATGCCGCCGGCGTCCAGCGCGCGCTGCGGAAAGCAGGGCGCAAAACCCGCCGCGGTGAGCAACGTGTTGCGTTCGCGTAGCGGCACGTCGAGGGCCTCGGACAGGGCCAGGACCATCTCGCGGCTGGGGCGGGCCCGCCCCGACTCGAGGAAGCTCAGGTGGCGTTGCGACACTGCGGCATCGAGCGCCAGTTCGAGCTGGCTCCGGCGGCGGGTGCCGCGCCATGCGCGCAGCAGGTGGCCGAATGACGGCGGCGAGGCTCGGGTGGGTTCTGCCATGGCGAAGGTGTCCTCGATGCGACCGGCCTGCAGTCTAGCGAGGCGCGACCGTTGGCCAATTACCTGGCGGGTAATTGCGCCGCCGCGGGGCCGCGCGGAGAGTCGTGCCGGTCACCACCAAGCAGGAGTCATCCCGTGAACTGGAAAACCGTATTGCTCGCCCTCGTCCTCGTCGATTTCAGCGTGCTCAGCGCGCTGGCCATCGCCGAGGTCGGTTACCTCGGCATCTTCCGCGCCGGCCTCGCCAACTGGGGCACGGCACAGATCCTGGCCGACCTCGTCATCGCCTGCGTGCTGGCCATGCTGTGGATGCGCGCCGACGCCCGTGCGCGCGGTCTCAACTCATGGCCGTACATCGTGCTCACCGTCCTCGCCGGCTCGTTCGGGCCCCTGTGCTACCTGTTGCGGCGCGAATGGAAGACGGCGCCGCGCACGCGGCTCGCCTCGCTCGGTTGATCTGCCCGGCCCGCGGCGCAGGTTCGCGCCGCGGGCCCGGCACTCAATTGACGTTGCGCGTGCGGCCTTGCCAGTAGGGATCACGCAGCTCGCGGCGCAGGATCTTGCCGGAGGGATTGCGCGGCAGCGCGTCGACGAAATCGACCGACTTCGGCACCTTGTAACCCGCGATGCGGGTGCGTGCGAAGGCGATCAGGGCGGCGGCGTCGAGCGCGCTGTCCGGCGCGCGCACCACGACCGCCTTCACCGCCTCGCCCCAGCGCTCGTCGGGCACGCCGATGACGGCGACGTCGGCGACCTCGTCGTGACCGAACAGGGCATTCTCGACCTCGGCCGGGTAGACGTTCTCGCCCCCGCTGACGATCATGTCCTTCACGCGATCGTGGATGTAGAGATAACCTTCCTCGTCGAAGTATCCGGCGTCACCGGTATGGAACCAGCCCTCGCGGATGGCCTCGGCGGTGGCGTCGGGGCGGTTCCAGTAACCCTTCATGATGATGTCGTGACGGATCACGATCTCACCCACGGTGCCGGTCGGTGCCACCTTGCCGTCGCCGTCGCGGACCTCGATGTCGATGCCCGGGTAGGGCTTGCCGCAGGAGCGCAGCTTGCCCGCGGCATGGCCCTCGGGATTGAGGCAGGTGCCGGCGCCGGAGGTCTCGGTCAGACCGTAGAGGCCGAAGAACTCGCAGCCGAAGATGCGCTGGGCGCTGGCCAGCAGGTCCTCGTTGATCGGCGAGGCGCCGTAGAAAAGCTTCTTCAACGAGGTGAAATCGCACTCGCCTACGCGCGGGTGCTGGGTCAGGAACAGGATCACGGCGGGCACGAACAGGGCGTAGTTGACCCCGTACCGCGGGATGAAGTCGAGCACCAGATCGGGATTGACCTCCTTCATCACGAGGTTGGTCGCACCCTGCCCGAGCGTGAACACGCCCATGTTGGCGCCGGCGATGTGGAACACCGGCATGCAGGTCAGGGTCATGCCGCCGGCGTCGAACAGGCCCCACTGGGCCTTCTCGGCGACGCCGAACAGGGCATGGAAATTGGCGTTGCTGAGCTGCACGCCCTTGGGATGGCCGGTGGTGCCGCTGGTGTAGAGCTGGATGACGTCGTCGTCGGGGCCGATGTCGATCTGCGGGTCGGTGTCGGCGGCGGCGTCGCGCCAGGCGGGGAACACCGGCCAGTCGAGATGCGGCGCGTCCATCGCGACGATGCCCTTGAGGGTCGGGCAGCGTTCGCGCAAGGCCTCGGCGACCTCGTAGTACTCGGCGCCGACGAACAGCATCTCGCAACGGGCATCGTTCAGGATGTACTCGATCTCGGGCGGCGCCAGCCGCCAGTTGACCCCTACCACCACCGTGTTCGCCTTGCAGGCGCCGAACAGCAATTCGAAGTAGTAGTCGGAGTTCTTGCCGAGGAAGCCGACGCGGGCCTGCGCGGTGACGCCGGCCGCGCGCAGCGCATTGGCGACCCGGTTGGTGTGGCGGTCGAACTCGGCGTAGGTGGTCTCGCGATCGTCGAAGATCTGGGCCAGGGCCTGTGGACGCTCGCGCGCATGCAGGCGTGGAATGTCGGCAACGGTGCGGATTTGCTCGAGATCGAACACGGTATTCCCCTCAGGATTGCGGCGCGCGGCGCGCGAGCCGCGAGTGTAACCCGGGTGCACGCGGACTGAACCAGCAGGACGGTGCCGGGACACGTAGACTGCATCGTGCCGGCATGGCGTCGGCAAGGGAGGGGCGATGATGAAGTGGAATGCCTGGGGCCGTGCCGGCGCCGTGCTGATGCTCGTGGTGCTGGCAGCCTGTAGCGGCGAGGCGCCGGAAGTGCCGCCCTCCCAGCCCTGGCTGACCGCGCCGCCGCCGCCGGATCCCAAGGCCGAGGTGCTGCCGGCCTGGCTGGTACACCCGGTCGCGGCAGCTGCGCGCGCCGAGGCGCTCGCAGAACTGGCCGCCGAGCCCTACATCCAGATCAGCCCGGGCATGGCGAGCTACTACGCCGGCCAGGAGGTGCGCATTCCGGCCGCGATGCGGCCGTTCCTGGTGCGGGCCGTGGATGCGCCCGGCGCCGCGATCGAGGTCGTGCAGTCGCAGGCCGGGCTGTGGCTGCGAGCGCTGGGTGGTGATCCGGCCAAGCTCGACGCCGCGCCGCGCGTGGTGCTGCTCGACCCGACCCCGCGGGCGGTGTTCGTGACCTGGGCCGCGGGCGGTGACGCGGTAGGCGCAGCCGGGACCAGCGACTAGAATGGCCGCCCCTTGTCGTCCTTCCTGGAGGCCGCAGTGACCTTGCAACCCGGATCCCTCGCCGCCCGTGACCTCGACAGCATGCTGCACCCGCAGACGCACCTCGCGCAGCATCAGAAGTCCGGCCCGATGATGCTCAAGCACGCCGAGGGCGTGTACATGTACGACGACCAGGGCAACCAGTACCTCGAAGGCCTCGCCGGCCTGTGGTGCACCGCGCTGGGTTACGGCAACGAGGAACTCGCGCGCGCGGCCTACGAGCAGATGAAGGAGCTGTCCTATGCCCAGCTCTTCGCCAGCAAGAGCCACGAGGTCGGCATCCGCCTGGCCGAGAAGATCAAGGAGATGGTGCCGCTGCACAAGTCCAAGGTGTTCTTCGGCAACTCCGGATCGGACGCCAACGACACCCAGATCAAGCTCGTCTGGTATTACAACAACGTGCTCGGCCGGCCCGAGAAGAAGAAGATCATCGGCCGCCTCAAGGGCTACCACGGCATCACCCTGGCGTCGGGCAGCCTCACCGGCCTGGCGCCCTCGCACAAGGGCTTCGACCTGCCGCTGGCCGGCGGCCGTTTCCTGCACACCGATCTGCCGCACCACTGGCGCGGCGCCGAACCGGGCGAATCGGAGGCCGATTACGCCACGCGCCTGGCCGACAATCTCGAACAGCTCATCCAGCGCGAAGGCCCGGAGACCATCGCCGCCTTCATCGCCGAGCCGGTGATGGGGGCGGGCGGCGTGATCACGCCGCCGGAAACCTACTTCGACAAGGTCCAGACCGTGCTCGCCCGCCACGACATCCTGTTCATCGACGACGAGGTGATCTGCGGTTTCGGCCGGACCGGCCAGCCGTTCGGCGCCGACACCTACGGCATCCGTCCGGATTCGATTTCGCTCGCCAAGGCCCTGACCTCGGCCTACCAGCCGCTCTCTGCGGTGGTCGTCAAAGACGAGATCTACCAGGCTTTCCTGCAGGCCTCGGACGAGATGGGCATGTTCGGTCACGGCTACACCTACAGCGGCCACCCGGTGGCCTGCGCGGTGGGCCTGAAGACCCTCGAGATCTACCAGCGCGACCGCGTCTTCGAACATGCCGCGGCACTGGCACCGCAGTTCCAGGAGCGCCTGGCGCGCTTCCGCGATCACCCCCTGGTGGGCGAGGTGCGCGGGGTGGGCCTGGTCGGCGCGGTCGAACTGGTCGCCGACAAGCAGGCCAAGACGGCGTTCGACCCGCCCGGCCGGGTCGGCGCCGAATGCCTCGAGCACTGCCACGCCAACGGCCTCATCTGCCGCGCCATCGGCGACGTGATGGCGTTCTGCCCGCCGCTCGTGATCACCTCCGCGCAGGTCGACGAGTTGTTCGACAAGTTCGAGCGTGCCATGGCGGCGACCCTGGCCTGGGCCCACGGCGAAGGCTTGCTGGCCGCCTGAACGCAGCATCGGCCGTGAGCGATACCCGCCGCGACCGCCTGGCCGCGGCCGGGGCCGACCTGGAGTACGCCTGGCACGGTGCGCGCGAACGCGGACCGTCCCTGGTCCTGCTCCACGAAGGTCTCGGCTGCCTGGCCTTGTGGAAGGATTTCCCGGCCCGCCTGGCGGCGGCCACGGGCTGCCCGGTGCTGGCCTATTCACGCGCCGGTTACGGCGGATCGTCGCCCGTCGCCCTGCCACGGCCGCTCGACTTCCATACCCGCGAGGCGCTGGAGAGCCTGCCCGCGGTGCTCGATGCGGCGGCCATCGCTGACTGCATCCTGGTCGGCCACAGCGACGGCGCCTCGATCGCACTGGTCCACGCCGGGCAGGTGCGCGACCCGCGGGTGCGCGGGGTGGCGGTGATGGCGCCGCACGTGCTGACCGAGGACAAGACCCTCGCGACCATCGCCCAGGCCCGCGACGCCTATGCCGCCGGCGGCCTGCGCGAGCGCCTGCGGCGCTATCACGGCGATAACGTCGAATGCGCCTTCCGCGGCTGGTGCGACGCCTGGCTGGCGCCGGGTTTCCGGTCCTGGAGCATCGAGGCGGCGGTGGCCGCGATCGAAGTACCGCTGCTGGTCATCCGGGGCTGCGACGACCCCTACAACACCGCCGTGCACGTCGAGCGCATCGCCGCGCTCGCGCGTGGCCCGGTCACCGTCGAGATGCTGGCCGGGTGCGGCCACGCCCCGCATGTCGAGCAGGCCGACGCGGTGCTGGACAAGCTCGCCGATTTCCTCCGGGAAGTCGGTGCAGATGGAGACAGTGCAAATGGGGACAGTTTACTTTCGCACCGGGCTGCGCCGGGGCAGACCGCGGGTCAAAAGTAAACTGTCCCCGTTACGCTCAGGGCGCGTCGACGGTCACCGTGATGACTTTCGAGGTCAGCGGCGGATCGAAGGGCACGTGCTTGGCGTCACCGAGGACCAGCTCCAGCTTGTAGGTGCCGGGCGGCAGTTCGAGGTCGGTCTCGGTCTGGCCCTTGCCGAAGTGATGCACCTGGTCGTTACTCGGCAGCGGCTGGGTCAGGTCGGGCATCGGGTCGGCGTTGATCAGCAGGTGGTGGTGACCGGTGTTGGGTATGTCGACGCCGGCCGGCGCCACGCCCATGCCGCGCAGGCCGAAGCGCACGGTGAACGTGCCGCTGACGTGGGCGCCGTCGGCCGGGCTGATGAAATAGACTTCGGCGCCGTCCGGGGCCGGTGTCCCGGCCTGGGCCAGGCTGGCCGCGCCGAGCGCGAACGCCGCCAGGGTAAGGCGAATGGGGGCTCTGAACATGAAGATACTCCGCGAGGGGTGATGAAGCGGCGACCCGGGGCCGCCATGACATCGACCCGGATCGAGCGCGCAAGTTTCGCGGTTCGGCGCGGCGCCCACAACCCGGCAAGGTCCGAAATCGACCCCGCAGCCGCCCGGCACCATGCGGTGATCAGCCTTTCGCCAAGGTTTCCCGCAGGTGGCCGAGCGCCATGCGCACCGAGGCAAAGGCGAAGTCGTCCGGGGCTAGCGTGGCGAGGTCCGGCCAGTCGTGGCCGGTGAGCTCGCGGCTGGCCGTGACCACGGGGCGCGCGCCGTCGATCGCGAGGACGAAGAACGCGTCGCAGGTCGCGTACTCGACCCCGGCGTAGAGATAGCGGTTGGGCTGGCTGCACAGGTAGCGGGGCGGGGCGGGCAGCGCCGGCCAGCCGAGTTCCTCGCATAGTTCGCGGGCGAGGGCGGCTTCGAGCGTCTCGCCGGGCTCGACGAAACCACCCGGCAGGTCGAGCAGGCCGGCGCCCGGCGCGTGGGCGCGCCGGGTGACCAGCAGGTGGCCGCGCCACAGCACCAGCGCCGCCGTGGCGCTGGCGGTGTTGTGGAAGTAGACGAAGCCGCAGGCGGCGCAGCGGTAGCACCGGCCGTCGTCACCCGCGGCGCTGTCGGCACCGCAACGCGGGCAGCGGCGGAACAGGGGCAGGTCGTGGCGCATCGCGGCCGCGGTGCTCGCGTGCTCAGGCGGGTCGCCAGCGGTCGGGCGACGGCGGACCGCTGAACCCGGACCGCGCGACCGTTCTGCGGCAATCGGCCGCGGTGTGACGAGTGGTGGCCGCTCGCGTGCTGTCGCGGTAGCTCGACATGATCCGGATCTTCTCATCGGTACCGCGTGCGGGCCATAGTAGCGCCTGCCGTTCTATCCGCCGCGCCTACGATGTCAGCCGAACACCTGTCCCTGTTGAGCAACCTCGGCGTCGGGACGCTGATGTGCGTGGTCACCGTGCTGACCCATTTCTGGGGCCTGCTCGTCCTCACCCACCTGATGCGCCTGGGGCGGCATCACCTGCGCCCGCACGAGGGCCGGCGACGCCAGGCCCTGGTGTTGCTGGTGGTCATGCTCGGCATCTTCGCCCTGCACACGGTCGAGATCTGGACTTACGCGCTGGCCTTCTACCAGCTCGACGAATTCGCCAGCTTCGAGGCCGCGCTCTACTTCTCCACGTCGTCATTCACCACGGTCGGCTTCGGTGATCTCGTGATGAGTCCGCGGTGGCGCATGCTGAGCGCGATCGAGTCGGCCAATGGCTGGATCCTGTTCGGCTGGTCGACCGCCTTCATGCTCACCGTGACCACGCGCCTCAAGCTGCTCGAGCACGAATGGCTCGAGTCCGGCGACGGCGCGTGATGCTCAACGGCGCCCGGCGGCCAATTCGCGGCGGTAGCGCCCGGGGGTGGCGCCGTACCAGCGGCGGAAGGAGCGCACGAAGCTGCTCGGATCGAGGAAACCGAGTTCGATGGCGATGTCGGTGACGCGCTGGCGCGGGTTGGCGAGCAGTTCGCGCGCACGCTGGCGGCGCACGTCGTCGACCAGCGCCTGGTAGGAGGTCGAGGCCTCGCGCAGGCGGCGGTTCAAGGTGCTCACCGAGACGTGCAGGTGGGTCGCCATATCGGCCAGGGTGGGCGGCGTGCGTGACGACCACGGGTGCTCCAGGCTCTCGTGCAGCGCTTCGACCACCTGGTTGATGATGGCGGTGCCGGCGTGTTCCTGCGCCGCCGCCTCGCAGCGCCTGAGCGCGGTCGTCCACAGCACCTCGTCGTAGCCCGGGTTGGGCAGGGCGCGTGCCGCTGCCGGCATCACCATCGCCGCGCGGCGGCCATCGAAGGCGAAGTCGGCGGGAATGACGCGGCGGTAGTCGGCGAGGTCGGCGAGCGCCGCGTGCGGGAATTCGAAACTCACGCCGTCGAGCCGGCCGCCCTGCAGGGTGCGCATGTAGATGCCGAGCGTGAGCAGCGGGAACTCGACCAGCAGCGGGCCGATGTCGCCGAGATCCATCAGCGGGCGCAGCTCGACGTGCCAGCGTTCGCCGTCGCGATGCGTGCTCCAGCGCAGGTAGGGAATCCGGGTCGGCATGTAGCGGATGAAGACGTCGAGCCCGTCACCGAGTGTCGGCGCCGAGGTCCAGGCCGCCGAGATGGGACCGTGGAAGCGCTCGGCGACGCGGTGGACCCAGGCCAGGTGCCAGTCCGGGCGGCCCTGCATGGCGGCCGAGTTGCGCGAGCAGGTGAGCTGCTGCTGGACCGTGATGGGGCCGTCACCGTCGAGCGCCTCGCTCACGCTGATACCGGTACCGGCGAGCAGGCGCTCGGGGTCGTCGGTCGCCTGCGTCATCAGCTTGACGTAGGTGTTGGGCATGGGCAGTTGTGCGATGGCTGACATGACAAGCCGCTTGTGACACCAAATGGCCAAAAAATGACAGCTCGGCCGCTCACCTGTCAACCGCGTGCTGCCTATAGTTGATGCGAGTCAATGAGCGGCCGCCGATTCATGGCTGGCCGAGAGCGGTACCAGAAACGGGGAGAACCTGACCCATGCACGTCGGAATGGCATCCATTTTCCAGAACCCGAACAACGACAAGGGCGTGAGCGATTACGCCATCTACCAGCAGGACATGGCCCTCGCCTACGCCGCCGAGGGCCTCGGCTTCGAATCGGTGTGGGCGGTCGAGCACCACTTCACCGATTACACCATGACCCCGGACCCGGTGCAGTTCCTCGCCGCCGTCGGCGGGCGCTGCCACAAGGTCAAGCTGGGCACGATGGTCGTCGTCCTGCCGTGGAACGACCCCATGCGCGTCGCCGAGAAGATTTCGATGCTCGACTGCATGAGCGACGGCCGCGTGCTGTTCGGCATCGGCCGCGGCCTCGGCCGGGTCGAGTTCGAGGGCTTCCGCGTCGACATGAACGAGTCGCGCGAACGCTTCGTCGAGTCAGCCGAAATGATCCTGACCGGCCTCGAGCAGGGCTACTGCGAGTACGACGGCAAGCACATCAAGCAACCGAAAGCACGCATCCGCCCCGAACCCTTCCGCAGCTTCAGGAACCGTACCTACGCGGCCTCGGTCTCGCCGGAGTCCTGCGCGCTGATGGCCAAGCTCGGCGTCGGCATCCTGATCATCCCGCAGAAGACATGGGAAGAGCACGCCAAGGATCTCGACGACTACAGCACCGTGTTCCGCCAGGTCCACGGCGTCGAAGCGCCGCCGCCGTACGTGGCCGGCTGGGTGGCCTGCGACAAGGACCCGGGCCGCGCCGAGGAGATGGCGCGCGAGTACATCGTCGGCTACTGGCGCTCGGTGGTGAAGCACTACGAGATGCAGAGCTCGCACTTCTCGACCACCAAGGGCTACGAGTACTACAAGGCGCTCAACGAGACCATCGAAGAGCACGGTATCGACGGCATGGCGCAGTTCTTCATGGACCTGCAGATCTGGGGCACCCCGGAGCAGTGTTACGAGAAGATCGCCGAGGTCCATCGCCGCACCAATGCCTGCGGCTTCACCGGGGTGTTCTCCTATGCCGGCATGCCGCAGAACGTGGCGATGAAGAACATGGAAACCTTCGCCAAGGAAGTGGTCCCGCAGTTGAAGAAGCTCGGCGACCGCCCGGCCTTCGACACCGCCGGGGAAGAAGCCCCGGCGTTCCTGCGCGCGGTCGGTTGAACCCACGTCGGCGACGCGGCTCCGGCCGCGCCGCCGCACCTCATCAACAGGGGAGAAGAATCATGAATATCGGTATCGAACAGGTCATGCAGAGCTGGGGCTGGACGGGCATCAGCGACGAGCAGGTCTACGACGAGGAAATCAAGATCGCCCTGATGGCCGACGAGCTCGGCTACGACGACATCTGGGTGGTCGAGCACCACTTCGAGGATTATTCCTTCTGCCCGGACAACTTCGTCTACCTGGCGCATCTCGCCGGGCGCACCAAGCGCATCAAGCTCGCCACCGGCGCGGTGATCCTGCCGTGGAACATCCAGCCGCTGCGCGTGGCCGAGAAGGCCGCGCTGCTCGATCACCTGTCGAACGGGCGCGCCATCCTCGGCCTTGGCCGCGGCCTGTCGCGGCGCGAGTACGACCAGTTCGGTATTCCGATGGAAGAAGCGCGCGGACGCTTCGACGAGGCCGCCGCGATGATCGTCGACGCGCTCGAGACGGGCGTGATGGAAGAGCATCATGGCCAGTTCTTCGACCAGCCGCGCGCGGTCATCCGGCCGAAACCCAAGGCGTCGTTCAAGGACCGCCTCAAGCAGGTCGCGATGTCGCCGGATTCGGTCGAGGAAGCGGCCCTGCTGGGCGCGCAGATGATGCAGTTCACCTACAAGCCGATCGAGGTGCACAAGGAAGAGATCAACCAGTACAAGGCGGCGTTCGAGAAGCACCACAAGCGCCCGGCGCCGGTGCCGATCATGACCGACATCACGGTCTGCGACAGCAACGCCGACCGCGCCGCCGAGAACGCCGAGAAGTACGTGCGCGACTACCTGCTCTCGGTCATGCACCACTACGAGATGATGGGCGAGCACTTCAAGGAGGCGAAGGGCTACGAGGCCTATGGTGATACCGCCGTGGCCATGCGCGAGATGGGGCTGGATGCCGTCGCCAAGGCCTACGTCGAAGGCCAGGTGTGGGGCACGCCGCAGCAGATGCTGGAGCGCTTCGAGCAGCGCCGCCAGGTCATCGGCGACTACGACGTGCTGATCATCCCGCGCTTCGCCGGCATGCCGTTCGAAGTGGCCCAACGCACCGTCGAGACCTTCGCCAAGGAGGTCATGCCCGAGCTGCGCAGCTGGGGCAGCGCGCGCACCCAGGCCGCCTGAGCGATACGCAAGCAGATTCCGACCTGCCTTCACACTTTCGCTGCCGGCATGCTTCAGCCGGCCTTTGTCGAGGCCCCTTCCCCCGGGGCCTTTTTTTTCGTCCGCATGGCGCGCGGTGGGGGGCAGTCCGTCGCCGGCGTGCGGCGTTGTCACCAGGGTGTTGCCGTGTCCCCAGGCCGGGTCGTGCGCAGGGCGACGGCGACGCCGGGCGCAGGCTCTCCAACCGGCGTCGCTGCGGGCACGGCGTCGGGTAGTGTGTACAAGGCCCGCAGTAGCAGGTGACACCGGGCTCACCGAGGACAGCCATGACCGCGCCGCGCGATCCCGCCCAGACCACCGTCTATGCCGACAACGCCCGCCGCGGTGCCGGCCGCCGCCGCTGCGAGGCGGGCTGGGCGCAAGCCTTCGCGCGCCTGGTCGAACGCGACTACGCCTTCCTGCCGCTCGGCTACGCCCCGCCGGGCTGGTTGTTCCGTGGTATCGACCGTGGGCTGGCTGCGCTGCTCGCCGGCGAACCGCTGGCCCTGAACACGGGTGAGCACGCCCTGGCCGCGCTCGAACGCGAGGCGGGGGTGCTGTTCGTCTCCCAGGACGTCTCCGACGCCCTCAGCGTAACCCGGCTGTGGGCGGCGCCGCCGGATGCCGCCATCCTCGCCATCCCCGCCGCCGCATTCGCCGCGGCGCAGGCGGACGGCCGTGCCGCCGTACTCGGCTTCGCCGATCCCGGGGTGGTGTTCCGCTACCCCGCCTTCGCCGCGCCGCTCGCGGCGAGCGCCGTCAGCCACGTGTTCGTAGCGGCGCAGGGCGCCGCGGCGCAGCTGTTCTCCGGCGCACCGGGCGGCCCGCAGGTGGTTGCCGTGCCGGCCGCGGGCGACGGGCGCGAGCCCTTCGCCACCGCCCTCGAAGCCGCGCTCGCCGAGCACGGCATCGACGCCGCCGGCCCACAAGCGGCGGCCCGCTGGCCGCGGCTGGCCGTGCCGGCCTGAGGCGCGATCAGACCGGCTTGGCCAGCACCGATTCGAGGGTGCAACCGGCCAGTTCGCTCGCTTCCAGCACGGCGTGGTAGCGCACCGTGATGCGCAGGAACTTGAAGCGCCAGCGATCGGCGTCGCGCTGCATGCGGTGCTGGTAGGTGCCGATGAGCACGCGGGAGTTGCCCACGATTTCGAAGAAGTAGGCCAGCGTGGTGGCCTCGTCGCCGAGGTGCTCGATCTGCATGTTGGTGCTGATGTGGCCGGTAGTGAACAGCCCGGCCGGGATGTCGATGACCCCGGCCATGGCCGGCTTGTAGAACTTCTCGATGATGTCCTCGCGGCCCTTGAAGCGGCCGTCGAGGCCGTCGCCGAGGCTCGACAGCCCGACCATCTCGAGCTCGGCATCGGGCGCGTAGACGTCGGCCAGGCGCGGCCAGTCGAGGCTGTCGAGACGGATGCAGTAGTCGCGCCAGGTGTGGCGGATGGCTTCGAGGTCTTCCAGGTAGCGCAGGCGCGCGGCCAGGCTCTCGATCGTATCGGTCATGGTGGTTCTCCCCTGGTTGCGGCGCGTGCGTCCGTCCCTGACGTGATGAGCGGGCAGGGACTGTCAAGCGCCGTAAAGGAGACTACAATACGCGCCGTCCACCGTGGGGCCGTAGCTCAGCTGGGAGAGCGCTGCGTTCGCAATGCAGAGGTCGGGGGTTCGATCCCCCCCGGCTCCACCAATCAGACTTCCGGAGAGGTCCCGGAAAATCCTGAAAGCCCGCTATATGCGGGCTTTTTTTGTGCCTTTTTGATCCAGGCTGTTCCAGCGGAATTCATTGACAGCTGGGGGCATCTGGGGGCAATTTCAGGGGCAACTGGCTATCGCAATGAGGGAGTTGCCCCCAAATACCGCTCGAAAAGATCCAGAGAACGAACGCAAGGTTAATCGAGCATTCGGCGTTATGGCCGGGATCGCGACCGGGATGTTCAGCGGACATCCGGATGACTTCGGAGATTTTTTTCGTGATGTGATTCGGACGACGTATAACTATGGGTTCGGCGCGAACTTCGGAAAGATGATGGTCAAGACTCACTCGCGTTTGGCGAAGCAAAAGAATCCCGACTACCTCGAAGGCCGTCGCGATGGACTGGTGCAAGCTGCTACTGGAGACGACCGCTACCTCGCTCACCGTCTAACGTGGTAACTGTCGATCCGGACGGCTCCATCTCTGTAGGCGGAGATCGGATGTGCGTGGCATCGGGACCCGCTGCCACACTAAGAGGCTTGAGCATAGATCGGGGCGCTAATATTTTGGACTATGCCAGTCCGGTTTATCCCAAATGAAATCGTCTAGCTAAAGTCGCGAAGTGAAACGCGGAGTGAGGCGATTCTCGTCTGCAAAATGGAACTGCAGTGAAGGGGGCGGTCAAGCTTCGGCGTGGAACTCATCTTCATACACCGCATTCGATTAGTTCGATCTGTCCGTTAACGCAGACAGCGAAATGATCTTTGGCAGAAAAGATGTATCGTGGTGCAGTACTCGCGACCCGTTGGTTCAATTTTGCGACGCCTCTCGGTTTTGCTTCCACGACCTTCCGGAGTGCGTCTTCGTGGGCTCCATACATACCGAGATTCCGCGTAAGAGGAAAGAACAGCTCGGTTCCTTTCGTGGCAAGTCCGATCGGACCAAGTCGATCGTTTTTGAAGGTGAGGGCAACCGGATGGTCGGAGGTTATGAACTCGGGACCGTCTTCTGGCGCAATGATCAATGACCAAGTGCGCTCGTGCAAAACTGGCAACATTTTATCGAAAGCGTTCATCTCAACGCGGAGATTACTTTGCGGATGGAAATCGATTTCGTACTCTCCACCTTCAATAAACGCCTTCATATCTTGGAATGAAACGGAATCTGGAATATCTATTCCATTGGCGCGCGCCTTTTCTACATGATTTGCCCAGATACTCTTATCTGATACCAGAAGGTCGCCAATTATCCGGATGGATTGTTCTCGCGCTGCATTGAATGAAGCTCGCATCGTCGGATTACGAACAGCGATCAAGCAAATGAGATGAAGGATCGCGCTGTAATCCTCGTCGGAAGGGAATGCTCGACTATCTGCAACGCGTCTAATCGCTGCTATCGCGTCATCCTCCATCTGGCCTAGCATGTGCTCGATGTAGTCGGGCGGATACCCTTCGACATCAATGCGATTGAAATCGATCTCGACAGCTACGTTTTTAGGCGACGTACGAAATTTCCGACCGGAATCCACGTCAAGGACAAAAAACTGCCCCGTTTTTGTTCCTTTGTCGGTAAAGCAGCCTAAGTACCCCTGTGGCACATAGTGGTGACGCCGAGCCGAGGATGTCGCTGTCATATTGGCCGCACATACTGCGCTGGTGAGCGGCAACTCGGAGCTGTCCGCTCCGACAGCGGGTTAGATCTCTTTGACCCGCACATAAATCTGAGCCGTCGGTGAGCCGTCTTCGGCTTGTTGCGACCGGACTTCGAGGTACGGTTGGCTTTTCACAAGCTCGCCGAGCTTCTTCTTCCCGTAATTGCGAGGGTCGAACTCTGGATTCGCCTTATTGACTAGGCTCCCGACCGCACCCAGGAATGCCCAGCCGTCGTCTCCGGTAGCGGCTGTTACCGCACCGATGAGAATAGGCTTGAGCGGAGCCTGTCCGCTTGGCGGTGCGCCAGGAGGTTCGGAAGGGGCTCTCAGGATCTCCGTGAAGATGAAACGATTGCAGGCGGCCACAAAAGGCTTTGGTGTCTTTTTCTCCCCGAATCCGTAGACAGAAAGGCCGGACTCCCGAATCCGCGTAGCTAACCTGGTGAAGTCGCTGTCCGACGAGACTAGGCAGAAACCGTCCACACGACCCCCATGCAGGAGATCCATTGCGTCGATAATAAGGGCGGAGTCCGTGGCGTTCTTTCCGGCCGTAAGGCGGAATTGCTGGATTGGCTGAATGGCGAGGGTGTGAAGGTGCTCTTTCCAACCAATGAGATTGGATGTCGTCCAATCCCCGTAGGCACGCTTTACGGTGGCTGTCCCGTATCGGCCTATTTCCGCCATTAATTCTGCTCCGACTGAAGGCTGAGCGTTATCAGCGTCGATCAAGACTGCTAGACGGTCGGAATTGAAGTCTGCCATGGCAGTGATGTAAGAAACTTAACGTCGCGATAATCTGCGCTTAGCCGCGATCGGTCGGGGCCGCAGCGCAGGGAAGGAGCTCTCAGGTGTCAGATTCATGCATGTTAGGGCTGAGGTTCGAGCGGCCACAATGATAATTGAGCGCTGCCCACATACCGACGCCACGACATCAGGGTGGATGCGCGACGTATGGCGGTGCTAACGCCCAATGTTGTATGCGTTTGAATCCTTCTAGCGATTTCATCCAGGGATGGCGGAGGTGTTTCGAGCAAATCCGGAACCACCAACCTATAAACCTTCGATTCCTCAACCAGATTCAGTAAGCAATGTCTTTCATCTTCGCTTCCCGGTCGCTTGGACAGTAAATCGTATCCGCTACGCGTTAGTGCAAAGGCGTCTGCCTCCAATAGGCCAAGTATGCGTGCAGCTGCGAGGCGATAGTCAACGTGCCTAAGGGAGTAGCCGGTACTTGCTGCAATGGAGGCACGACTCGTGGAGCCTCCGCTTACAGCTCTCACGACCTCACGGACCTTGGTCAGATTATCCGCCTGAGGGATTTCGTTGTGCTGAAGATGCTCGCGCAATTCTCCAGCCCCGAAACGCATCGAGTACTCGACAACGGTGGCGATGATTGCTTGCAGCGCGGTGTTGCACTTCCGGAACTCCAGCAACATGAGGGCTGCGTTGCCGTATTTTCGGATTGCCTCCGATATGCATGCGTGAATAAATGATTGTGTGGCCATTCGCACGTGCGCAAAATCTAGGCACACTTCCTCTTCTTTGGCGAGGGCCGGAAGGATGATCTCCGTTCGTACTGCGCGGGCAAAATCTTTGTTTTCGGCACGCTCACCGACATGCTGATAGATAGAGACGAGGCCGCTGCTCATGTGAACCGAATCGGGGGGCGTGGCCGCCCTTTCCGAGGACCTGCGTAGGCTTCTCGGATCTGCTTCATAACCGCCTCAAACGCTACCGATGGGTTGGACTCGATATCAACCGCAACAACTGTTCCCTGCCAATATGGAAGAGCGGCATAAATATCGTGTCGGTCGTCCGTTGGCTCGATATTCGGGATGCTTCCCGAGTTCGCCGCCCTGCGACGTAATCGATAAGCCGCCGAGCCTGAATGCAACGAAAAGTACCCGCCAGACAAATACGCGATTGATTTAGTAAAAAAGAGGCCGGCACCCGCATTTTCGGGCGAACCATACATCACTGGTGTAGATCCAGAAACGCCAGGGCGCATAGCCGCGATAATCGCATCGGCGTCGCTTGAGAAAGAATAGGATGAACTCAGAGAAGCTCTGACTCCAATACCGCAATCGGCCACACCAATAGATACTTTGCCGGGTCGTTCGTAGTATTGAGCACAAGCGAAAGCGGGTGTCCGGCCGGCGTGTTCGATTACGTTACGAGTTAATTCACTGAGGCAATACGCGACTGCGTCAACGTGGTCCGCACTACTACTATGTAGCATTGGGATTACGTCCGTAACGAATTGACGAACGTCATCGGATGATTCCAATTTGGTGATCGGAATGAATCGCCCGCTGGATTCGTGTTCTCTAACTCCTCTGCCCGGATCTTCGGGCAGATAGTCGAACAGCCGCATTCTAGTGGCGTAATCGATTCCACGAACGTTAACGTTTTCGCAGGCGATTGGAACTGCCTTCTTTGACCAATAATGTCCCCAAGCCGCCAGCATCGCGGCAACAAACGGTTGCATGAAAGAAAACCGAGGATTGAACCGAAGAACCAGGCTCGACGGTGCAGTTGGAAAGAATTCATTCGCCGCAAGATAACTACGCATCGCGTGTATCGACGCATTGTTGGGCAGGGAGATAATGGTCTGTCGGTTCGCTTCCATACTCAGCCCTATCACTTGACTTGACGGATTCCTGTATCTGCGTAGTAGGTGTGTTCCGTCTAGTACCGGGAATCCAACAGTTGATGACATCGTGCCCGTTTACTGGACTAGCTGAAATAGTACAGATTGGCGAGTCTGGCCCGATTGCGCGGGCAGCGAGCGACTTGGATTCCTAACTCACGCGCCAGGCATTCAGTATGTGGAGCGGTGACGAAGACGGCGTCCAGTCAAACTTCGGACGCCGCACGGATCTTCGTGTCCGTTCCCGCCACTCGCTAGTGGCAGTGAGTCGTCCCAGTGCTGTTGTCCCTATGGCAGCACTGTCCAGGCGGTGAGTCTTTCCGGCAGCCCCCACCATGCGCAAATACGGCGGTCGATGCGAATGCCAATACGAGTGCAAGTACTACTGTTCTCATAGCTAAACCTCCCCAGGTCAGTGAGTGTGGAGGGCTAGTCGAATCCCGCAAGAATTCAGCGACCCCCACCCCCCCATTTCATAGCATGCTAAGGAACGCCATGTCAGGTTCAGGGAGGGCGCGAAGGACAGATGCGCTGTGAACGAGGTGCGGGCGCGCAGGGTGCGGTATGGATAACCCATCCTCAAAAGGGGGCAACTATGGGGGCAAGTCGATTCAAATAAAAAGAGAAATATACGCATTAACAATTGGATAGAGTAACAATACGGTTGACCCCGGCTCCACCAATCAGGCTGCCGGACGCTGCCGGAACCGGCCCGGCCCGCTCGACGCGGGCCAGTGGCGAAGCGCGAAATGCGCCCGCAAGGTTGTACGGTTTCCTGCCGCGCAAACGCTGCGACCGCGTCAATCGCATTCCCATCTGCTAGGCTTCGCGCGATGGTCAGTCCGATCACAGCCACACCGCGTCCCGCGCAGTCCCCTGCGAGCGGACCGTCGCTGCTCGCCCGCCTGCGCGCGCGCCGCCGCCGGCTGGCGCTGTGCAACCTGGTGTTCATGCTGTGCGGGCTGCTGGGCCTGGCGCTCGCGCCCTGCCAGGCCATGGCGGGCATGCAGGCCGGGAACGCCATCCACGATTGCCCGGATTGCCCGCCCGCGCCCTGCCACGACGCGCAGCCGGCGGCATGCCCACATGAATCGGCCAGCGATCAGACCGCTCTGCCGGATCTTCCGCGCCTCGACCTGCCGCCCGCCCTGCCGGCGGCGGAACTCGCGCCTGCCGTCCCCGTCGTGGTCGCGGCCGCGCCACCGCTGGCCCGCTACGGCCCGGCGCCCGGCCGCCGGTCCCACCTGGTCTTTCTCCGCTTCAACGAGTAGCGCACCTGCCCGTCACCCGCTGCCGCCGTCGCTGACGGCGGCCATCGGTTCCCGACAGGAGCAGGTCCATGTCCCAGTTTTCGTTCCGCCCGGTGCTGGTCGCCGTGCCCTTGCTCGGCGCCATGCACGGCGCCGCGGCCGAATCACCGCTGGCCTTTGCCGAGGCCGTCGAACTCGCGCTCGCCGCGCCTGACCCGGCCGTCACGCGGCTGGCCTCGCGCAGCGCCGCCCTCGACGAGGCCGCGGTGGCCGCGGCGCAGTTGCCCGACCCCCACGTCAGCGGCAGCCTCGCCAACCTGCCAGTCGATTCCTTCCGTCTCGACGATGCCGCGATGACTCAGCTCAAGTTCGGCCTGCGCCAGGAGTTCCCGCCCGGACGTACCCTGGAAATCCGCGGCCAGCGGCAGCGTGACCAGGCCGAGGCGGCGCGCCGCCAGATGGGGCTCGAACAGCGTCGCATCGCCCGCGAGGTGCGCGAACGCTGGCTCGACGTCCAGGCGCATTCCCGTATCGGCGCGATCATCGCGCGCAGCGCCGACGCCGTGCGTCGCAACATCGATTCGCTGAGCGCCAATTTCGCCACCGGGCGCATGAACGCGCAGGACGCACTGCGCGCCGATCTCGAACTCGCGCTGTTCGAGGACCAGGCCATCGAGCACCGGCGCCAGGCCGAGGTCGCGCGCGCCGGCCTGCAGCGCTTCCTCGGCGCGGATGCCGCCCGGCCGCTGCCCGCGGCGCTGCCGCAACTGCCCGCACCGCCGCCGTTGGCGGAACTTCTCGCCGCGCTGCCGACGCATCCGCTGATCGCCGTGCGCGACGCCGCGGTCGCCGTGGCCGGCGACGACGTGGCCCTGGCCGAGCAGGCCTACAAGCCCGCCTTCGCACTCGAGGGCAGCTACGGCGTGCGCACCGACTACGCCGATTTCGCCAGTGTCGGGGTGTCCTTGTCGCTGCCCCTGTTCACCTCGCATCGCCAGGATCGCGGCCGCGCCGCCGCCATCCACAGTCTCGGTGCGGAGCGCCTCGAACGCGATCTCGGCCTGCGCGAACTGGAACGCGAACTGCGCGAGGCCTACGCCGACTGGCAGCGGCTCGCCGAACGCGCGCAGCTCTACCGCGAGACCGTGCGCGTACGCGCCCGCCAGACCGCCGATGCGGCGATCACGACCTATGCCAGCGACCTGACCGATTTCGCCGAGCTGATCCGCAGCGAACTCGCCGAGCTCGCCGTGGAGGTCAAGCAGGTCGAACTGGAGACCGCGCAGGCGCGGGCCTGGGCCCGGCTCGAGTACCTGCGCGGCGCGGCGCCATGAGCGCGTTGCGCGGATTGAGCATGGTCGCCGTCGTCGCGCTCGCCGCGGCGGGGGGCTTCTTCGCTGCGCGTCACCTCGATGGCCTGCGGCCGCCGGCGGGCGAAGTCGCCATCGGCGACGACGTGCGCGAACCGCTCTACTGGGTGGCGCCGATGGACCCCGCCTATCGCAGCGACCAGCCGGGCAAGTCGCCCATGGGCATGGACCTCGTCCCGGTCTACGCCGACCAGGCCGGCGCCGGCGCGGCGCCGCACACCGCGCTGCGCATCGATCCCCGCGTCATCAACAACATCGGCGTGCAGATCGCCGCGGTGGCGCGCGGCACCTTGAGCCGGCCGGTCAAGACGGTCGGCTACGTCGTACCCGACGCCGAGCGCGTCGCCCACGTCCACGTGCGCGCGCGCGGTTGGATCGAGCGCCTGGTCGCCGACACCGAGGGCGCACGGGTACGCCGCGGTGATCTCCTGTTCGAGATCTACTCGCCGGCCCTGGTCAGTGCCGAGCACGAGTACCTGCAGGCGCTGGGGATCGGCCAGCCCGGCCTGGTCGAAGCCGGCGCCGAGCGCCTGCGCGCGCTCGGCATGCTGCCGGCCCAGGTCGAGGCCCTGCGCAAGTCGCGCGAGGTGCGCCACCGTTTCAGCGTGCATGCCTCCCAGGACGGCTTCGTGATGGATCTGAACGTGCGCGAAGGCATGTTCGTCGAACCCGGCACGACGATCATGGCGCTGGCCGACCTGACCACGGTGTGGGTCGAGGTCGATCTCTTCGAACAGCAGATCGGCTGGGTCCGGTGCGGCCAGAGCGCGCGCATGCGCCTGGCCTTCGCGCCGACCCGCGAATGGCGCGGCACGGTCGACTACGTCTACCCGACCATCCGCCCCGAGAGCCGCACGGCGCGCGTGCGCCTGGTGTTCGAGAACGACGACCTGGCGCTCAAGCCGGCGATGTATGCCGACGTCGAGATCGACGTCGAGCCGCGCGCGGACGTGCTCTCGGTACCGGACGCCGCGGTCATCCGCAGCGGCCCGACCGCGCGGGTGATCCTGGCCGAGGCCGGCGGGCGCTTCCGCCCGGCCGAGGTCGAGACGGGCCTGGAGAGCGCAGGCCGGGTCGAGATCGTGCGCGGGCTCGCGGCCGGTGAGCGGGTGGTCGTCTCCGGGCAATTCCTGATCGACTCCGAAGCCAGCCTCGACGCCAGCCTGTTGCGCATGCTCGGGCAACAGCCCGGCGACGACGCGATGCCCGACCACGCGGCGATGGGCCAACCGGCGCCGCCGGTTGACCCGGCGCCGCCGGCCGCCGACCACGCTGCGGGTCATGTCCATGATTGAGCGCGTCATCCGCTGGTCGGTCGACAACCGCGTGCTGGTCGTCATGCTGACCGTGCTCGCCACGGCCTGGGGCGTGCACGCCATGCTGCGCACGCCGCTCGACGCCATCCCCGATCTCTCCGACGTGCAGGTGATCGTCAAGACGAGTTATCCCGGCCAGGCGCCGCAGGTGGTCGAGGACCAGGTCACCTATCCCCTGACCACCGCGATGCTGGCCGTGCCCGGCGCGGTCACGGTGCGCGGCTACTCGTTCTTCAACGATTCCTACGTCTACGTATTGTTCGAGGATGGCACCGATCTCTACTGGGCGCGTTCACGCGTGCTCGAGTACCTGAGCCAGGTCGCACCCAACCTGCCCGAAGGCGCGCGTCCCGCGCTGGGGCCGGACGCCACCGGGGTGGGCTGGGTCTACCAGTACGCGCTGGTCGATCGTAGCGGCGGGCACGACCTGGCCGACTTGCGCAGCCTGCAGGACTGGTTCCTCAAGTACGAGCTGCAGACCGTGCCCGGTGTCGCCGAGGTGGCCTCGATCGGCGGCATGGTGCGCCAGTACCAGGTGGTGGTCGACCCGGACAGGCTGCGCGCCTACGACATCCCGCTCACCCGCGTACGCGATGCCGTGCGCAACGGCAACATGGAGACCGGCGGCCGGGTCATCGAGATGGCCGAAGCCGAGTACATGATCCGCGCCAGCGGTTACGTCGATTCGCTCGACGACCTCGCCAGCATCCCGCTCAAGACCACCGCGGAAGGCGTGCCGGTGCTCATCCGCGACGTCGCCGAGGTGCGCTTCGGGCCGGATCTCAGGCGCGGTATCGGCGAGCTGAACGGCGAGGGCGAAGCCGTCGGCGGCGTCGTCATCATGCGTTTCGGCGGCAACGCGCTGGCCACGATCGAACGCGTCAAGACGCGCCTGGAAAGCCTGCGCGCGAGCCTGCCGCCGGGGGTGGAGATCGTCGAGACCTACGATCGCTCGGCGCTGATCGAGCGCGCGGTGTCCTCCCTGCGCGGCAAGCTGGTCGAGGAATTCCTCATCGTCGCCCTGGTGTGCACGGTGTTCCTGTTCCACCTGCGCTCGGCGCTGGTGGTCGTGCTCAGCCTGCCGCTCGGTATCGTCGCCGCCTTCGTCGTCATGCAGGCGCAGGGCATCAACGCCAACATCATGTCGCTGGGCGGCATCGCCATCGCCATCGGCGCCATGGTCGATGCCACCATCGTGATGATCGAGAACTACCACAAGCATCTCGAGCGCGCTGGCCCCGACCTCGACGCACCGGCGCGCTGGCGCTTGGTCGCGGAGGCCGCCTGCGAGGTCGGCCCGGCGCTGTTCTTCTCGCTCCTCATCATCGCGCTCAGCTTCTCGCCCATCTTCATGCTCGAAGCGCAGGAAGGGCGGTTATTCAAGCCGCTGGCTTTCACCAAGACCTACGCCATGGCCGCCGCGGCGCTGGTCGCCGTGACGGTGGTGCCGGTCTTGATGGGGCTCCTGATCCGCGGGCGGATCCTGCCCGAGCGCCGCAATCCCATGAACCGGCTGGCCATCGCGCTCTACCGCCCGGTCATCCGCACCACCCTGCGTTATCCCGTCGCTACCCTGGTGCTGGCGCTGGTGGTGCTGGCGAGTGCCTGGATCCCGATCTCGCGCATCGGCAGCGAATTCATGCCGGAGCTCGAGGAGGGCGACCTGCTCTACATGCCGAGCACCTTCCCCGCCATTTCGAGCGGCAAGATGGCCGAGCTGCTGGGCCAGACCAACCGCCTGATCAAGTCCGTGCCGGAGGTCGAGTCGGTCTACGCCAAGGCCGGGCGTGCCGACACCGCCACCGACCCGGCGCCGCTGGCCATGGTCGAGAGCACCATCCGGCTCAAGCCGGAGAACGAGTGGCGCCCCGGCATGACCCTCGAGCGACTGAAGGCCGAGCTCGATGTGCTGGTCGACATCCCCAGTGTCAGCAACGTCTGGATCATGCCGATCAAGAACCGCATCGACATGCTCGCGACCGGCATCAAGACGCCGGTCGGGATCAAGATCGCCGGGCCCGATCTCGACGTCATCGCGCGCCTTGGCCGGCGTATCGAGGACCTGTTACGCGACGTGCCGGGCACCGCCTCGGTCTACTCCGAGCGCGTCACCGGCGGGCGCTACGTCACCATCGACGTCAACCGCGCGGCGGCGGCGCGCCTCGGGCTCAACGTCGGCGACGTCCACGACATCGTGCGCTCGGCGATCGGCGGCATGACGGTGGGACAGAGCGTGGAGGGCCGCGAACGCTACCCGATCAACCTGCGCTACCCGCGCGACCTGCGCGAGACTCTGACCGACCTGCGCGGCCTCGCGGTGGTCAGCGCCAGCGGCAAGGAATTCCCGCTCTCGGCGGTCGCCGACGTGCGCGTCGAGACCGGCCCCGGGGTGATCCGGACCGAGAACGCACGCCTCAACGGCTGGGTCTACGTCGACGTCAACGATCGCGACCTCGGCGGCTACGTGGCGCGCGCGCAGGCGGTGATCCGCGATCAGCTCGACTTGCCGGCCGGCTATTCCCTGCACTGGTCGGGGCAGTACGAGTACATGCAGCGTGCCGCGGCGCGCCTGCGCGTAGCCGTGCCGGTCGCCGTCGGCATCATCGTCATCCTGCTCTACGTCAGCTTCCGCAACCTGGCCGCGGTGGCGGTCATCCTCGGCACCCTGCCGTTCGCCATCGTCGGCGGCTACTGGCTGCTCTACCTGCTCGGCTACAACCTGTCGGTGGCGGTGGGGGCGGGGATGATCGCGCTGGCCGGGGTGGCGGTCGAGATCGGGGTGCTCATGATGGTCTACCTGGACCAGGCGCTGCGCAGCGCCGGCGCAACGGCGCGCGGAGCAGGGCAGGGCTTGTCGGAAGCGGACGTCCGCCAGGCCGTGATCGACGGCGCCCTGCTGCGCGTGCGGCCGATCCTGATGACGGTGTCCTCGACCATCATCGGCCTCGTCCCGATCATGCTCGGCGCCGGCACGGGTGCCGAGGTCACGCGCCGCATCGCCGCACCCATGGTCGGCGGCATGGTCAGCGTCACGGTGTTGTCGCTGCTGGTGCTGCCGGTGGTGTTCTTCCTGTGGAAACGACGCGGCTGCCGCGATGCCGGGCCGCGTGCCGGGCGGTGATCGGCGCGGACGCCCGGCAGCGCAGGGCGCAGGATCACGCCGGGGGCGGGGACCGTGCCTGGTTCACGTTTCGATGACCGTCAGCACGGTATGGTCCCCCGACCTGCCACGCGAGAGAGGGACGTCCAATGAAGCGCAGCATGCTCACCGCCCTGGCCGGCGGGCTCATCACCGGTACCGGCACATTCGGCCTGGAGACCGCGCTGAACACCGCAGAAGCGTCGCCCATCACCACGAGCCAGACGCGGACCTTCGAGCTGCGGCTGGACGGTACCGCGCTCACCTGCTGCTACGATGCCGGCGCGGTGGTCGGCGACTTCGTGTTCGACGGCTTCGACCCGGTGCTCGGCCAGCTCAACACGGCGACGCTGGACATCGATATCGGCGGGCTCCTCGCCGACGTGAACAGCCTGACCTGCTGCTACGACTTCGGCGACGTCGTCGCCTTCGGCGGTACGCTGCTGGGCGAGGACATCAGCGAGGGCCTGGTGCGCGATCTCGCCGACGGCACGGCGCGCGTGCTGCTCGACCCGGCCCTGATCGGGCGCGGGCCGGTACCCGTCGCATTCGATTTCCAGTTCGAGTTCGCCGCCAGAACCGTCGTTGCCGACCCGAACGCCGTGCCCGGCGGCAGCCTGGTCCTGTCGTACACCTTCACCCCGCCCGCGGTACCCGAGCCGGCAACGCTCGGCCTCGGCGCGGCAGGCCTGTTCAGCGCATTTGCGGCGGGCGCGCGCAGACGCCGGCGCGACGGCGGCAGGTGACCGCTTGGCGTCCGAGTTAGCGCGCGCGGTGGCGCGCGCCACCGCCGCCAAGCGCGCCATGGTCGAAGCCTTCAATGCGCTCGCGGCCGTCGTCGACGGGGTCGAGGCGGCGGTCGAGCGCGGTGCGATCAACGCGCTGCTGTGGGAATGCGCCGCGGGGCAGCCGGTGCGCAGCCGCTTCTTCAGCCAGTACGGCCAGGACGCCTACCTCGATACCCACGTGTTCGGCAGCCGGCGCGACGGCGTGTTCGTCGACGTCGGCGGCTTCGATGGTGTGACCGGTTCCAACACCCTGTTCTTCGAAATCTTCCGCGGCTGGCGCGGCCTCCTCGTAGAGGCGGTGGACGAGCACTTCGAGGTGGCGCGGAGTTTCCGCCGCTGCGAATGCGTGCAGGCGCTGGTGGGTGACGGCGCGCCGGCGGAGTTCCTGACCGTCGACAGCGGCCCGGTGCAGATGAGCGGGCTCAGCGCGAGTTACGACCCCAAGCGGCGCGCCTGGGTGGACGGGCAGCCGAACCTGTCGCTGCGCACCGAGGTTCGCGAGACCCGCTTGCTGGCCGACCTCCTGCGCGCCCACCACCTGCACCGGGTGGACCTGGTCAGCCTCGACATCGAGGGCGCCGAGGCGGGCGTCCTGGCCGCCTTCCCGTTCGCCGAGTTCGAGGTCGAATGCTGGTGCGTGGAAACGGCGGAGAATCCTGAGCCGGTCGCCGAGATCATGATCGCCAACGGCTACGAGTGGTTCGAGCGCATCGGTCACGACGACCTGTTCGTGCCCCGCGGTCGTGCCTGAACGAGACGGTCGAGCGCGGTCCGCGCGTCCTCGACCACGCTGTGCCAGTCGCCGCGCAGCGGTTGGCGCAGCAGGCGCATCGTGGGGTACCAGGGCGTGCTGCTACCGGTCGTCCCGTACTGCCAGAAGCTCTCGTGCGGCAGGAGATTCCACACCGGTTTACCCAGGCTTGCAGCGAGATGCACGATCGAGGTGTCGGTCGAGATCACCAGGTCGAGCTGCTCGATGAGCCCCGCGGTGTCGGCGAGATCACGGTCGTCGCGGCAGGCGTCGACGACCACGCCAGCCAGGGCGGCAGCATCCAGCGCGGCACGGGCCGCACCCGTGCACAGGCTGAAGAAGCGGGTGCCCGGCAGCTCGAGCAGCGGCAGCAGCATGGCGGGCTCGATGGAGCGTTGCCGGTTGCGAGGAAAGTCCGGGTTCCCGGTCCAGCAGATCCCCACCTTGAACACGCCCGCGAACGGTGCCGCGAGCGCACGCCCGCGCCGCGCCGCCGTTTCCGGCACGGCCAGCGGCGCTGGCCGGGGCGGGGCCGCGGACAGGCGCAGCAGGTGCGGCAGGCTGCCGATCGCGCACCAGGCGTCGAAGCGGCTGACGTCGTCGATCGATCCTGCGACCTCGCAGCCGAGCGGTGACACGGCGAGCAGGCGCTGCAGCGGTGCTCGTGCGAGGAAGGTGCAGGCCAGCCCCGCGGCCGCCAGCCGCGGCAGGAACCGCGCCATCATGAGGTCGTCGCCGAGACCCTGGTCGGGTACCACCAGCAGCTTCAGGCCCGCGCTCGGGCTACCGTCCCAGGCGACGCGCGGTGTCGGCACGGGTGCACGGGCCATGCCGGCGGCGAAGCGGTGCTCCATGTCGGCGAAGCCGCCCGCGTAGTCGCCGAGAAACAGCTTGGCCTGGCCGCGCACGACGCGGGCGTGGTCGCCGGCGCGGCCGTCGGCCTCGGCCGTGTCCACCACCGCGATCGCCCGGGCGAACGCGTGCAGGTAACGCAAGTCGTCGGCCAGCCCCGCGACGTCCTGCTCGTTCGGAAACTGCAGGCGCTCACGCAGCGCGATCGCTTCCTCGTAGCGGCGGCAATGACTCAGGGCCGCGGCCAGCGCGCGGACGTACTTGGAGTTGGCGGGTGATCGCTCCAGGGCCTCGAGGAAGGCGATGGCGGCCGCCGCGAAGTGCCGCTCGGCCGCCAGCAATTCGCCGTAACGGAACCAGTCGGCCGCCGAGCCACTGGTCGTGGCCAGGGTCCTGGCCAGGGCGGCGGCCGCGCGCCGCGGGTTGCGCGGGAACGGCACGGGCGTCACGGCGCCGGGCGAACTGGCAACGCGCTTGTTCATGGGCGGGTCGGAGCGAAAGGGCTGGCGAACTTCGACGCAGTGTACGTCGAGTGCTGGGGCCTGAGCCCCCTGGCTCCAGACCGTGCGCCGCGGCACCAGGCGCGCCGCCGCGCGAACCGGTGGGACGTCCCCTGCGCTGCCTCGCCCGTCACGAAGAATTCCGCACCGTATTGGGCTGTTCACGTTCTCGCTGCGCGGAATTGGTGCAATGCCCATCCGCGAAAATCTCACGGGCGTGCGGTCGTGGCGCTGAATCGCCAGCAACCGATTGAATTCTGGAGTCATCGTGAAATTGGCACGGTCCGTGCGCTGGCCGGTGCGCGCTGCAGTCCTGCGCGACGCGCGGCGCGGCATGGCCGGCCGGGCCGCTACGCGGCGCGGTGTCGGCCCGACCGGCGGACGGTGGCCCGCACGGCGCGACCACCGCCCCGCCTTCATGGCGGCGCACGGTGCGTTCACGCGCACCGCGCCTGCGAACCTGGGAGGGAAAGGCGCGATGAAACTCGTCACCGCAATCATCAAACCATTCAAGCTCGACGACGTGCGCGAGGCGCTGGGGGCCATCGGCGTGCAGGGCATGACAGTCACCGAGGTCAAGGGATTCGGACGTCAGAAGGGGCATACCGAGCTCTACCGCGGCGCGGAATACGTGGTCGATTTCCTGGCCAAGGCGAAACTCGAGATTGCCGTCGCGGACGACGCCCTCGCGGCGGTCATCGACGCAATCAGGAACGCGGCGGGCAGCGGCAAGATCGGCGACGGCAAGATCTTCGTGACCGACCTGGAGAGCGTAATCCGTATTCGAACCGGCGAGACCGGCGGCGACGCACTGTGAGGACGACGACCATGACACATGCCAAACAAAACCTGTCCGCGGCTCTTCTTCGCGTACTTCCTGCCGGGCTCATGGCGGCCTTGCTCGCGACGCCTGCGCTGGCCCAGGAGGAAGCGGTGATGGATACCGGCAGCACCGCCTGGATGATTACGGCCACGGTGCTCGTGATCATGATGACGGTACCCGGGCTGGCGCTCTTCTACGGTGGCCTGGTGCGTGCCAAGAACATGCTCTCGGTGTTGATGCAGGTGTTCGTGACCTTCTCGCTGTTATCGGTGATCTGGGCGCTCTGCGGCTACAGCCTGGCCTTCACCGAGGGCCCCATGAACAGCGTAATCGGTGGTTTCAGCAAGGCCTTCCTGGCCGGCGTGACGCCGGATTCCCTCAGCGGCGTGATGCCGGAGTACGTTTTCATCACCTTCCAGCTCACGTTCGCTTCGATCACGCCGGCACTCATCGTCGGCGCCTTTGCCGAGCGCCTCAAGTTCTCCGCGGTGCTGTTGTTCATGGCACTGTGGTTACTGCTCTGTTACTGCCCGATCGCGCACATGGTGTGGGGCGGTGGTTTCCTCGGTTCGCTGGGGGCGAAGGACTTCGCCGGTGGCACCGTGGTGCACATCAACGCCGGTATCGCGGCACTGGTCGCGTGTCTGGTCGTCGGTAAACGGGTGGGCTATCCACGTGAACCGATGCCGCCGCATAGCCTGGTCATGACGATGATCGGGGCCTCGCTGCTGTGGGTGGGTTGGTTCGGCTTCAACGTCGGCTCCGAACTGGCGGTCGACGGCGTTGCCGCCATGGTGCTGGTCAACACTCACCTGGCGACCGCCGCCGCGGTACTCGGCTGGATGGGCGCCGAATGGCTCGGACGCGGCAAGCCGACCATGCTCGGTGCGGCCTCCGGCGCGATCGCCGGATTGGTTGCCATCACCCCGGCCTGCGGTTTCATCGGGCCGATGGGATCGATCGTGCTCGGTGTTGTAGCCGCGGTGATCTGCTACTGGGCGGTCACCACCCTGAAGGGCAAGTTCGGCTACGACGATTCGCTCGACGTGTTCGGCGTCCACGGCGTGGGTGGCATCGTGGGTGCACTCGGCACGGGCATCCTGATGGCACCGGGTCTCGGCGGCGTCGGTTACGGCGAGGGGGTGTCCATGATCGGGCAGTTCGTGACCCAGGCAGTTGCGGTCGGCGTGACCCTGGTGTGGACGGGCGTCATCAGCTGGATCCTCTTCAAGGTGGTCGGCGCGATCACCGGGTTGCGCGTGAGCGAGGAAATCGAACGTCACGGCCTCGACGAGATGCTGCACGGCGAGACGGCTTACCACGGCTGACCGCCGAACGCGCCACGCTGCGGGCGCCTGCGGGCGCCCGCATGCGTAGGTTCGCGCCTTCCGCGATGCCGCGAGAGCGGGAGGACGCGGACACCCCCAATCCGCGGTGTAGCCGTCTCACAACGGACGACGGCGCGGCGTGCGCGCGTAACGAGCGCCGGGGACTGCTCCCGGCAGGCCCGCTCAGCGCCCCTTTACCAGCAACGACGCGATCTCCGCGAACTGTACCCCGGCCTCGCTGATCAGCGCCTCGAGGTCGAGCGCGTCGGGTGCGATGCCGAGCGCCGGCCAGGCACCGGCATCGATGACGGTATCGGTCGCCGCCACCTCGCAGAAGCCGCCGATGCCGGAATGGTTGGCGAGCGCATCGGCGATGTGAACGAGGGCCGGGTCGCTCTGGTCGCCCGGCGCCGAGGCCGGTTCGTGGTGCCAGCGCACCGCGTCCTGCAGCGCTTCGGGCAGGGTCCAGCTCTCCAGCAGCAGGGCGCCGACTTCGGCATGCGAGAAGCCGAAGTTGTCGCGTTCGAGGGCGAACATGCGGCCCTCGTCGCCGGCCGCGGCGGTGAGCAGGGCGCGCGCGGTGTCCGGCGTGCGGTGATAGATGACCAGGCTGCCGATGTCGTGCAGCAGGCCGGCGACGAACAGCCGCTCCGGGTGCAGGACGTGGCACTGTCGGGCGAGGTCGCGGGCGATCAGCGCGCTGTACAGGCTGTGCCGCCAGAAGGTGTCCATGTTCACCAGGTCGTTGGCGATGCGCGAGAAGGAGGCCACCGCCGAAACCGCCACCACCAGGTTCACCAGGGCATCGCTGCCGAGAATGGTGATGGCGCGCGAGACGGTGTCGACGCGTCCGCGCAAGCCGTACAGCGGGCTGTTGGCGATACGCAACACGCGCGAGGTGAGCGTGGGGTCGCAGGCCACGACGGCGCCGATGTCGTCGGCCGAGGCCGTCGGCGAGCGGGCCAGCTGCAGGACCCGTGCGCACACGTCGGGCGGGGATACGAGGCCCTTGATGGACTCGATCAGGTGGGGCGCGCCGCCCCCTGCGCCGGCTCCGGCCGTCGCTCGTTCTGCCCGCGCTGTCGATGCCATGTCCACATCCTCCGCTTGCCGGTTGTCGTTTGGGATCACTGCGGCTAACGGCGCGCGCGCCGCGTTCTTGAGTCGCGCGGGCCTGCGGCCGCTAAACCATGCACTGTTTGGCAAATCGCGGTGGGTGACGGCAAGCGCTCCGGGCGAACTGTGAAGCCGGTCAAGGAGTGCGCGCGACGCCACCTAAAGTTGCGCGACGACGCGTCGCCGTACGCACAGGGCCAACCGAAATCGCCGTGGACGACGCGGGATCGGTTGCCACCGGCGCGCGCCGTACCGCGGTTGCCGCCAGCCCCGACACTGTAACGATGGGCGAGGCGTAAGCCATGACCGAACCGATCCAGATTTCGACCGTCGCGCGCGAGCGGCGCGGCGAGGACGAGCGGCTGACCGCTACCGCCATCCTCGCCGAGTGCCGCATCCGTTCGCTGAAGCACCTCAACGAGGTGTTCGCGGCCCTGTTCGACCAGCTCGACGACACCCTGTTCGAACTCGCCGATCATTCCGACAACAATGCCGACCAGAACCGCTACTTCGACGCCATGCGCGAGGTGCGCCTGAAGCGGAGCGAGATCGAACGGCGTTTTCGCGATGGCTGCACGCGCCTGTTCCACGAGCCGGCCTCGGCGCGTCCGCCGGCGGATACCCCGCGCGAGGGCACCATGACCCTGAGCCTGGTGGCCAACGACGACCTCGAGGAATCGCTGGCCATCGACAACCTGGTGGCGAAAATCGAAGCCGAGTGCGACGACGAACTCGGCGCGTTCAGTCAACGCATGACCGCGCTGGCGGCGACGCGCCGGGATGCCGCCGAGGCCAACCCGCTCGCCCCGCGCGCCTTGTGCGATGCCTTCCGCGCAGCCTGCAGCGTGCTTGAGGTCGAGATCGAGATCCGCCTGCTGGTATTCAAGCTCTTCGATCGGCTGGTCGCGGCGAGCCTGCGCGGCTGCTACCACGATCTCAATGCCTACCTCGTGACCCAAGGCGTCCTGCCCGTGCTGCGGCGGGCGTCGGCGGAGACGCCGCGGACGCCGCGTCGGCGGTCCGGTGCGCGCACCCCCGGGGGCGGGCCAGGCGGCCCGCCGGGCGCGGACGCCCCGGGTGGCAGCCCCGGCGGTGGCTGGTCCGGCGACGGCTGGCCGGGCGGCGGCTTCGCGCCGGCAGCCGGCGCCACGACGGTCGCCGGCGGCTTCCCCGCGCTCGACGGCGCTGGCGGCAATGCCGGTGTCGGTGTCGGCGCGGTGCGCGGCTTCTCCGCCCAGGACCTGCTCGCCACCCTGCACCAGGTGATGACCGTGCAGGGCGGTCGCGCGCTTGCCGAGCAGGGCGCCGGCGAGGTCGATCGTGCGGCTACCCTGCAGGTGCTGACCCAGTTGCAGCACGGTGCCGGCGGCGCGCTGCCCGGTAGCGGCCTCCCCGCGTTCGGCGGGCTGGACCCGGCGCTGCTCGCCGGTGGCAGCACCAACGTGCTGCGCGAACTGCGCGACGGACCGGTGGGGCGTGGCATCGGCCAGGTCGACGGCATGATGATCGACATCGTGGCCATGCTGTTCGACAGCATCCTCGACGACCCGGCCATCCCGGGGCCGCTCAAGGCGCTGATCGGGCGCCTGCAGATTCCGGTACTCAAGGTCGCGATCCTCGACAAGAGCTTCTTCGCGCGCAAGTTCCACCCGGCCCGCGAGCTGCTGAACAAGCTCGCCGACATCGCGCTCGGCGCGGCCGAGGACATCGACGAGGACGACCCACTCTACGGCACCATGCACGCGATCGTGCATCGCGTACTCGACGAGTTCGAGGACGACGTGCGCATCTTCAAGCGCGCCGTGCACGAACTCGACACCTTCCGCGCCAACGAGCAGCGCGATGCCGATTCGCGTCTCGCCCAGTCCCTGCAGGAAGTCCAGGCGGAAGAGCGCCTGCGCTTCGCGCGCCAGGTCGCGGCCGAACAGGTTGCGCGCCACACCCAGGCGCCGGCGTTGACGCCGATCGTGCGCGAGTTCCTCGACGTCTACTGGAAGACCTTCCTGCAGCTCGCCTACATCGAGGGCGGGGAGGAGGGCGACGACTGGGTCACCGGCATCGCGGTGATGGACGACCTGGTGTGGAGTCTCACGCCCAAGGGCGACGCCGACGAGCGCGGTCGCCTCAAGGCGATGCTGCCCGGCTTGCTCGGGCGCCTGCGCACGGGCCTGGAGCGGGTCTCGATCCCGGACGAGTTCCGCCAGCGCCTGACCTCGACCCTGGTCCGCCTGCACCTGGAGGCGATCCGCCCGGTCGCTGCTGGCGAGCCGCGGCCGGCGCACGAGGTCACGCCGGCGGCGACGAGCACCAGTCCAGGCGCCGCCGAGCCGCACACGCCGGCAGGGGCTGGCGACGAGGACAGCGCGGAAACCAGCGCGGCCGAGGCGTTCTTCGATCCGACCGGCGCCGCGGTCGCCGAGGTCGACAACAGCGCCGCGGCGACGCCGGACGCGGGTTTGACTGACGACGAGGCAGCGGCCGGCGAATCCGCGGCCAGCGACACCGCGGCCGACGTCGCCGCGGTGGACCCGGATGCGCCGGTCGATTTCGAGATCACGGCCGACGAAGATGCGGTCGCGGTGCTTGCGGTCGACGACGACGGCCCGCCGTGCACCGCCAGCGAGACGCGCCTGCGCGCGGCCATCGCCGAGGCCAACCATCGCATTCTCGAAACCGCCGGCATGCGCCGCGAATGCGAGGGCATGGGCACCACGATCGTGGTGACCGCGTTCGAAGGCGAACGCGTGGCCGTCGCCCATGTCGGGGATTCACGCCTGTACCGCCTGCGCGACGGCCGGCTGGAGCAGGTCACCGCCGACCATTCCCTGCGCCAGGAACTGGTCAACCAGGGCTTCTACACCCCGGAGGAAGCGCGCACCTCGGCGCGCAAGAACTACATCACGCGCGCGGTCGGCGTCGATGCCGTCGCGCGCCCCGACAGCGCGGTGCACGCACTTGCCGCGGGTGACGTGTGGTTGCTGTGCTCGGACGGCCTGTGCGACCTGGTCGACGATGCCGACATCGAGGCGCTGCTCGTCGAGCACGGCACGGCGCTGGAGGCGGCGGCGGACAAGCTCGTCGAGCGCGCCAATGCCAACGGTGGCAAGGACAACATCTCGGTGATCCTGGCCGCGGTCGGTGCCGCGGGCGTCACCGACATGCTCGCGCGAACCGACGTCGGGGTCACGCGATCGCACAACGAGGACAGCGTGGCCTGCGACGTCGCAGCCGGTATCGCCGTGCTGGCCGACGGCATGGGCGGCTACAACGCCGGCGAGGTGGCGAGCGAAATCGCGGTGAGCACGGTGATGACGATCCTCGGCGGTGCGCCGGCGGCTGCCGCCACGCCGGTCGACATCAACGCCCTGGTGTTCGGCGACGAGGCGGTCGAGATCGAGGACATCACCCTCGCCGCGGGCTCCGCGACGGGTGACGACGACAGCGCCGCGAGCGACGACTTCCCGCCGCTGGACACGGTCGACTGCGAGGATGTCGAGGCGGTCGAGGAAATCGAAATCCACGACGTCGGCGCGCCGAGCACGGCCGCTGGCGACGACCAGTACGTGGAGGCCGTGCGCCGTCTGCAGATCGGCGACTGGGTGGAATTCGGTGGTCCCGACGAACGCCACGTGCGGGCACGCCTGGCCTGGATCAGTTCGGCGACCGGCTGCTACCTGTTCTGCAACCGCCAGGGCCACAAGGTGGTCGACACCACGCCGCAGGGTCTGGCCGTGGAAATGCGCCGCGGCACGGCGCAGGTACTCGACGTGGTGCCGTTGTTCGATCGCGCGGTGTCGAGCCTGATGGGGCGCCTGCACGGCGCGGGTGGCGATCTCAGCGCCTGAGCGCCAGGCGGCGCCCCACGGGCGTCGGCGGGTCGTGCCTGCCCGCCGGCTGGTGGATAATGCCCGGCCCCGGCGCCGATGTTCGGCGCCGGATAACCAGCCAGGGGAGATTCCACCATGCACTTTCTCGTCTCAGCCAAGATCAGCAAGCCGCGTTCCGTGTCCAACAAGGATTTCTACGGCGTGTGGCAGCGCGAGTCCGTTGCCGGTCGCGAGATCGAAAAATCGGGGGCGCCGATCTTCAAGGTCGCCGGGGAGTACGAGATCGTGTTCATCGCGGAAGTCGAGAAACCGGCCGACCTCGATGACGCGCTGCACGCCCTGCCGATCTGGAAGGAGGGCTACCAGGACATGGTCGACATCACCGTCAAGGCCCTGGTGCCCTACGGCGAGTGGGGCAAGAAGCTCGACGAGCTCAGCGCCGGCTGAGGCGTCGCCATCCCGGCGCGCGGCCGTTCGGCCGCGCCACCGCGTGCGCGGGGCAGGCCGGCGGAGTATCGTGCCGGTCCCCGGGTGGCTGGTTGCACGACCAGCATCCGCCACGACGCGGTGCCGCGCGACTTGCCCCGCCACCGGGGCCGGCCGCGCGACGGCGCCGGTTGGCCGACCACCCGCAGAATTCGATCCACCACAGGAGTTCGCAACATGGCCGACGCCTACATCATCGACGCCTGCCGCACGCCGCGCGGCATCGGCAAGGTCGGCAAGGGGGCGCTCGCCCACCTGCACCCGCAACATCTCGCCCGCACCGTGCTGGCGGCACTGCGTGAGCGCAACCAGCTCGACACCGCCACCATCGACGACATCATCTGGGGTACCAGCACCCAGCGCGGCAAGCAGGGTTACGACATGGCGCGCATGGCCGCGCTCGACGCCGGTTTCGACATCAAGGCCTCCGGCGTCACGCTCGATCGCTACTGCGGCTCGGGGATCACCTCGGTCAGCCTGGCGGCCGCGCAGGTCATGTCGGGCATGGAAGACTGCCTCATCGCCGGTGGCACCGAGATGATGAGCTACACCGCCTCGATCGCCGATCCGAACAAGCCGCCCATGCTCGACGGCGACAACCTGCACCTGCGCGCGCTGCACCCGCAGTCGCAGCAGGGCGTGTGTGCCGACGCCATCGCGACCCTCGAGGGCATCGACCGCGAGGCCCTCGACCGCCTCGCCGTGGTCACCCAGGAGCGCGCCGCGCGCGCCGTTGCCGAGGGACGTTTCGACAAGTCCCTGGTAGCGGTCTACAACGACGACGGCACGCTCGCCCTCGACCGCGACGAGTTTCCGCGCCCCGGCACGACGATGGAGTCCCTGGCCGGCCTCAAGACCGTGTTCAGCGCTTTCGTCGACATCGCCGTCGACGACCAGGGCAACACCTATGGCAACCTCGTCACGCGCAAGTACCCCGAGCTCGAAGGGCGCATCAACCACGTCCACCATGCCGGCAACTCCTCCGGGGTGGTCGACGGCGCCGGTGCGGTGCTGCTGGCCTCCAAGGCCTATGCCGAGGCCCACGGCCTGAAACCGCGCGGGCGCGTGGTGGCGACCGCCAACGTCGGCGACTGCCCGACCTTGATGCTGAACGCGCCGGTACCGGCAGCGAAGAAGGTGCTGGCCCGCGCCGGCCTCACCAAGGACGACATCGACGTGTGGGAGATCAACGAGGCCTTCGCCGTCGTCGCCGAGAAGTTCATGCGCGACCTCGATCTCGATCGCGACAAGGTCAACATCAACGGCGGCGCGATGGCGCTCGGCCATCCCATCGGCGCGACCGGCTCGATCCTGATCGGCACCGCGCTCGACGAGCTCGAACGCTCGGGTGGCCGCTACGGCCTGGTCACCATGTGCGCCGCCGGCGGCATGGCCCCGGCCATCGTCATCGAGCGACTCTGAGCCCGGCCCGTCCCTGGCGCGGCATGCGGGCCGCGCCAGGGACGGCGTAATCGCCATGGCGACCTTCATCGCGATCCACGGTGCCTTCCACGGTGGCTGGTGTTTCGAGCCACTCAGGCCGCACCTCGCCGCGTGCGGCCACGAACTCGTCGCACCGACCCTGCCGGGGATGGGCGGGGTGGGGGCAGCACCGGCCGAGGTCACGCTCGAAGGCTGGGCGGACTTCGTTCTCGATCTCGCGCGCCGCGCCCGCCCGCCGGTATGGCTGTGTGGCCACAGCCGCGGCGGGGTGGTGATCAGCGCGGCGGCCGAGCGCGACCCGGCGGCGCTGGCCGGGCTGATTTATATCGCCGCGCTGCTGCTGCCCGATGGCCACAGCGTGCGCGCGCACCAGGCCGCCAACCCGGTACCACCGGCGTTCGTCGCCGCGGTCCATGCCGACGGCGAGCAGCGCACGCTCGCCTTCGACCCCGGCGCTGCCGTCGGCCTGTTCTACCACCGCAGCCCGGCCGACGCCGGCCGCGCGGCGGCGGCGCGCCTCGCCGCCGAGCCGATGAACCCGCTCAACACGCCCGTGGCCCTGAGCGACGCGCGTTTCGGCCGCGTGCCGCGGCACTACGTCGAGTGCAGCGACGATCGCGCCCTGCCGCTCGCCGAGCAGCGCGCCATGCAGGCGGTGCTGCCCTGCGCCACGGTGACCACCCTCGACAGCGACCACTCGCCCTTCCTCTACTGCCCGGCGGAACTCGCCGGCGCGCTCGCCCGGATCGCCTACCCGGCGTGAGGCCGCGCCGCGGACACGGAGCTTGCGTCCGGGGGGGCTGACCTCGATGGCCGCGGGCCGGGCACTTCGCGCTATCCTGCACGCCGATCGTCAGCCGGGAGACCCTGCGCCGTGCCGCGCCTGCTCGTCATCGAGGACGAACCGAGCATCGCCGAGAACCTGCGTCTCGCCTTCACCCGTGAAGGCTTCGAGGTGGTGCAGGCCGGGATCGCCGCCGAGGGCGTGGCGCTGGCGCGCGAAGCGGGCTGCGATCTCGTCGTGCTCGACGTCGGTCTGCCGGACAAGAGCGGCTTCGAGGCCTGCAAGGACATCCGTGCCTTCTCCGACGTCCCGGTGATCTTCCTCACCGCGCGCGGCGAGGAGATCGATCGCGTGGTCGGCCTCGAAATCGGTGCCGACGATTACGTCGTCAAGCCGTTCAGCGTGCGCGAACTGGTGGCGCGGGTGCAGGCCATCCTGCGTCGACGCAGGGCGCCGGCGGCGGCAATGGGCACGGCGGAAACCGTGGCAGTCACGCCGGCCGTACACGGCCTCGTCCACGATCGCGAGCGCGCCGCCATCAGCTACCACGGCCGCACGCTCGAGCTGACCCGCTACGAGTACCTGCTGCTGGCCCTGCTGCTGGAGCGCCCCGGCCGGGTATGGTCGCGCGAGGCGATCATGGCACGGGTGTGGGACCAGGCCAGTCCCAGCGGTGACCGCACCGTCGACGCCCACGTCAAGTCGCTGCGCGCCAAGCTGCGCGCCGTCGATCCGCAGACCGAGCCCCTGCGGACCCACCGCGGCCTCGGTTACAGCCTCGCCGACGCCTCGTGAGGCTGCTCGGGCGCATCCTGCTCGGCTACCTGCTGGTGCTCGGGGTCGGTGGCTGGTTCGTCGTCTCCTCGACGCTCGACGAGATCAAGCCGGCCATGCGCCAGTCGGCCGAGGAGACACTGGTGGATTCGGCCAACCTGCTCGCGCGCCTGGTCGCCGAAGACCTCGCCCACGGCAGCCTCGACGACAGCACCTTCGCCGCGCGCCTGCGCGAGTACGCGAACGGTACCCTCGAGGCCGAGATCTTCGGCGTCGCCAAGCGCCTTCCCAACCATCGCGTGTACGTCACCGACGCGCGCGGCCGGGTGGTGTTCGATTCGAGCGGGCGCGACGTCGGCGCCGACTACTCGCGCTGGAACGACGTCTACCTGACTTTGCGCGGGCGCTACGGCGCGCGCTCGACCAACGAGGGCGACGATCCCGAGACCGGCTCGGTGATGTACGTCGCCGCGCCGGTGCGCGATGGCGCCGGCGGCATCATCGGCGTGCTCACGGTGGGTAAGCCCAACCAGAGCATGCTGCCCTTCCTGCACCGCGCCGAACGCCGCGCCTGGCTCGGCGCCGCTGTCGTGTTGCTCGCCGCGGTGGGCGCGGCGCTCGCCATCGCGTGGTGGAACACGCGCTCGGTGCACGCACTCACGGCCTACGCGCAGCGCGTGTCGGCGGGTGAACGCGCGGCCCTGCCGCGCCTGCGCGAACCCGAACTAGCGACGCTCGGCCGGGCGCTGGAGGACATGCGCAGCCGCCTCGACGGCAAGACCTACATCGAGCACTACGTGCAGGCGCTGACCCACGAGCTGAAGAGCCCGCTGGCCTCCATCCTGGGCGCGGCCGAGCTGCTCGGCGAGGATCTCGACGCGGCCGACCGCGCACGGCTGGTCGGCAACATCGCGGGCGAGGCGCGGCGCATCCACGAACTCGTCGAGCGCCTGCTCGCGCTGGCCCAGCTCGAGCAACGCGGTGGCCTCACCACGCTCGAGGACTGCCGTCTCGCCGAGCTGGTCGAGACGGTCGTCGAGGCCCGCACCGCGCGCCGCCAGCAGACCGGGGTGACGATCGAGTGCGCCGTCGACGCCGCCGCGCGCGTGCGCGGCGAGCCCTTCCTGTTGCGCCAGGCAATCGGCAACCTGCTCGACAACGCGCTCGACTTCACCCCGCCGGGTGGCGTGGTCCGCTGCACGGTCGAGCGCCACGGCGACGACTGGACGCTGTGTTGCCACAACCCCGGGCCGTGCGTCCCGGATTACGCCCTGCCGCGCGTGACCGAACGTTTCTTCTCCCTGCCGCGGCCGGCGACCGGGCGCAAGAGCAGCGGCCTGGGACTCTGCTTCGTGGCCGAGATCGCGGCCCTGCACGGTGGCGCGTTCAGCCTCGCCAACGCCGCCGAGGGCGGGGTGGCGGCGCGCCTGCGCCTGCCCGCGGCGTGACACGGGGGCAGTCACCGGAGGCCGCTTCACGACGATTTCACGGCGATTTCATCGTCGCCGCACGCGCGCTTCACCCGCCGCGACCAGGCTTGTCCCCGTGTTCAACCACGGGATGGAACCGCCATGTACCGCAGCCTGCTTTCGAACAAGTTCGCCCTCATCGGGCTGGTCGCCCTCGGCATCCTGCTGCCGCTCAGCATGATCGAAGACCTCGTCGGCGAGCGTGCGCGCTTCCACGAGGCCGCCATCACCGACATGGCACGCACGGCCACCGGCAACCAGCGCATCGTCGGCCCCGTGCTGCGCGTGCCCTGTACCGAGACCCGCAGCATGCCGATCGCCCACCCGGCCGAAGACGGTCCGCGCGAACGCAGTGTCGAGCGCGACTGCAGCGTGGCCGTGCTGCCGGAGCTGCTCAGCGTCGACGGCACGCTGGTGACCGAGGAACGGCGCCGCGGCCTCCACGCCGCCCTGTTCTACGGCAACAGCCTCGCCGTGCGTGCGCGCTTCGTCGTGCCCGAGCGCTTCGGCGTCTTCGACGGCGATGCCTCCACCGCGCTCGGTGCGGCCAGCCTCAACCTCGGCATCAGCGACCCGCGCGGCATCGTCAACGCGCCGCAGGTCAGCGTCGCCGACCAGGTCGTCGACTTCACCCCGGGCAGCGCGCTGCCGGTACTCGGCCCCGGCATGCGCGCCGCGCTCGGCCAGCTGCACGCCGGGCAGGTGCTGGAAGTCGCCTTCGAACTCGTGCTGCGCGGCCACCGCCGTTTCGAGCTGGTCCCGGTCGGTCGCGACAACCAGGTCACGCTCGGGTCGGCTTGGCCGCATCCGAGCTTCGTCGGTAACTACCTGCCGACCACCCGCGACATCAGCGCCGACGGCTTCCGTGCGGCGTGGTCGATCGGCCACTTCGCGACAGGGCTCGACGAGCTCTTCGCCCGTCATGGCCTCGACCCCGAGTTCTGCGCCGAGATCGCCCAGCGCGCCTTCGGCGTGGCACTGGTCGACCCGGTCGACCTCTACACCCAGGCCGATCGCGCGGTGAAGTACGGCTTCCTGTTCGTCGCCCTGACCTTCCTCGCGCTGCTCGGCACCGAGTTCGCGCGCGGCCTGCGCCTGCATCCCTTGCAATACACCATGGTCGGGATCGCGCTCGCGCTGTTCTTCCTCCTGCTGCTGTCGCTGGCCGAGCACCTCGGTTTTCGCAGTGCCTACCTCGCCGCGGCCGGCGCCTCGGACGCACTGCTCGCCTTCTACCTCGGCGCCATCACCCGCAGCCGCACGGTGGGCGCGGTGTTCGCCCTGACCCTCGCCGCCCTCTACGCGCTGCTCTACGGCATCCTGGCGATGGAAGACTACGCCCTGTTGTCCGGGTCGCTGTTCGTCTTTGGCGTATTGGCCGCGGTGATGGTGGCGACCCGCCACGTCGACTTCTACGCCCTCGGCGAGAGCCTGCGGCGGCCGGGCGAGGGCACGGCGGAGGACAGCCCGGCGTAAGCGCGAAGCGCTCGCCGACGCGGGCGGCCGCCCCCGGGACAGCATCGTCCCGGGGGCGCAGTTGATCGACATCAAGCGGCTGTCACATTGGTCGATTTAAAGAAGCAAATAAATTGCATCTTAAATTCCGATCGAGGATAGTCCCGCCCGGTTTTCCTTCCTCACCCGAGAGGTCACCATGCAACCCACCCGCAGACTCTGGACCGGGCTCGGCATCGTCTTCGTCCTGTCCTTCGCCGTCCTGGGCTGGATTGGCCGCGAGATCTACCTCGCGGCGCCGCCCATCCCGAGCGCCGTCGTCACCAGCGACGGCACGACTCTATTCACGGCCGATGACATCCGGCGCGGCCAACAGGTCTGGCTGGCTGCCGGCGGCCAGCAGCTCGGCACGGTGTGGGGCCACGGCAGCTACGTCGCCCCGGACTGGTCGGCCGACTGGCTGCACCGCGAGGCCAGTGAACTCGCCGCGCGCTACACCAAGGACGCCTATGCGACCGGGTGGGAGGCGCTCGGCCCCATCGGGCGCGCGACCGTCGAGGCCCGGGTCAAGGCGACCATGCGCGGCAATACCTACGATCCGACCACCGCCACGGTGAGCGTCGACGCCGACCGCGCTGCCGCCATTGCCCACGTAGCCGGACACTACGAGGCCTTGTTCGGCGACGCGCGCGCGCTCGACGAACTGCGCGAGCAGTACGCGATGACCGCCGACACCGTGCCCGGGGCGACCGACCGGCATGCCCTGACCGCGTTCTTCTTCTGGTCCGCGTGGGCGGCGGCGACCGATCGTCCCGGCGAAGCGGGGCTGTCCTACACCAGCAACTGGCCGCACGAACCGCTGGTCGGCAACACGCTGACGACGGGCGCCGCGCTGTGGAGCGTGGCCAGCATCATCCTGCTCATCGCTGGCATCGCGGCCATGCTGTGGTACCACGCCGCGCGCGGCGAGGCGGGCGACCCGCAGCCACCACGTGCCGATCCCTTGTTCGACCTGCAGCCGACGCCGTCGATGCGCGCGACGCGGAAATACTTCTTCGTCGTCATCGGCCTGTTCTTGGTCCAGATCGGCATGGGGGCCTTGACTGCGCACTACGCGGTCGAGGGCCAGGCCTTCTTCGGCCTGCCGCTGGCCGAAATCCTGCCGTACACCGTCAGCCGCAGCATCCACACCCAGTTCGGCGTGTTCTGGATCGCCACCGCCTGGCTCGCCACCGGGCTCTACATCGCCCCCATGCTGTCCGGGCGCGAACCGCGCGGGCAGAAACGCGGTGTCGACGTGCTGTTCTGGGCGCTGATCTTCGTCGTGGTCGGTTCCAGCGCCTGCGCCTGGCTCGGCACGCTGGCCCACCAGGGCGTCGACTTCAGCTTCTGGCTCGGCGCCCAGGGCCTCGAGTTCACCAACATGGGCCGGGTCTGGCAGCTGCTGCTGTTCGGCGGCCTGATGTTCTGGCTGTTCCTGATGGGGCGCGCACTGTGGCCGGCGTTGAAGACGCCGTCGGAGACGCGCGGCCTGGTCGCCATGGTGTTCCTGTCGGCGACCTGCATCGGCGGCTTCTACGCCAGTTCACTGGCCTGGGGCCAGCACACCCACTACGCCATGATCGAGTACTGGCGCTGGTGGCTGGTGCACCTGTGGGTGGAAGGCTTCTTCGAGGTCTTCGCCACCGCCGTGGTCGCGCTCATCTTCACCCGCCTCGGACTGGTGCGCGCGGCGAGCGCCAACCGCGCCATCGTCATGGAGACCACGGTGTTCCTGCTCGGCGGCATCCTCGGCACCCTGCATCACCTCTACTGGACGGGCACGCCGACCTCGGTCATCGCCGTCGGCGCGGTGTTCTCGGCGCTCGAGGTCGTGCCGCTCGCGCTGCTCGGGCTCGAAGGCTGGCAGAACTATCGCCGCAGCCGGGCCGCACCCTGGGTCGCCGCCTACCGTTGGCCGATCCTGTGCTTCGTCGCGGTTGGCTTCTGGAACACGGTCGGCGCCGGCCTGCTCGGCTTCGCCATCAACCCGCCGGTCGCGCTGTACTACGTGCAGGGGCTCAACATGACGCCGGCGCACGGCCATGCCGCGCTGTTCGGCGTCTACGGCATGCTCGGCATCGGGCTCATGTTGTTCTGCCTGCGCGGCCTCTACGACCGCGTGCGCCATGCCGATCGGCTGCTGGCGTGGGCGTTCTGGGCACTCAACGGCGGGCTCGCCATGATGGTGTTCCTGTCGCTCCTGCCGGCCGGCATCTACCAGGCCTGGGCCAGCGTGGCCCATGGCCTGTGGTACGCGCGTTCGCCGGAGGTCGTGCACTCGGCACTCATGGAAGGACTGGTGTGGGCGCGCGTGCCTGGTGACGTGCTGTTCGCCGTGGGCGGCGTGCTGCTCGCGGTCTACGCCGCCCGCCTGCTCGTGCGGGGCCGCGCGGCGCCGGTGGCCCGGCCCGCGGTGCGCGGCGCCTGAGGCCGGGCTGCCATGGCCGGGCGGCCAGCGCCGCCCGGCCCCGTTCGGAGAATTCGCCATGCGTCTCAACAGTTTCACCGACTACAGCCTGCGCGTGCTGATGTTTCTCGCCGCCGAGCCCGGTCGGCGCGCGACCATCGACGAAATCGCGGTCGCCTTCGACATCTCGCGCAATCACCTCATGAAGGTGGTGCAATTCCTCGGCCGGGCCGGCGTGTTGAACAACGTGCGCGGCCGTGGCGGCGGGCTCGAACTGGCGCACCCGCCGGGCGCCATCAACATCGGCGACGTGGTGCGCGCCACCGAGGGCGCCGCGCGCCCCGCCGAGTGCTTCGACCGCGAGTCCAACACCTGCTGCATCGTGCCCGGTTGCCGCCTGCGCGGGGTGCTGGCCGAGGCGGTGGCGGCGTTCGAGGCGGTGCTGGATCGCTATACCCTCGCCGACCTCGTCGGCAGCGAGCAAGTGCGCATCGACCTGCGCGCACTGTTCGCCCACCGCGACGGCGCGGCGGGCGCATCACGGGGATGAGTTGATGGACGATCTGTTCCTCGCCCGCGCCCTGCACGTGCTCGCCGTGGTGCACTGGATCGGCGGGGTGGCCATGGTGACCCTGGTGATCCTGCCAGCCCTGCGCGCGTTCGGCGCCGATGCCGATCGACTCGCCCTGTTCGAACGCCTCGAGGGGCGCTTCTCGGGCCAGGCCAGAGTCTCGGTCGCGGTGGCCGGCCTGAGCGGCTTCTACCTCGCCTGGCGGCTGGACCTGTGGGCGCGCTTCGCCCGCCCCGAGTATTGGTGGATGCACGCCATGGTCACGGTGTGGGCGCTGTTCGCCGTCGTCCTCTTCGTCGCCGAACCCCTGTTTCTGCACGCCTGGTTCCATCGCCGCGCCGCGCGGGCGCCGGTCGCGAGCTTCGCCCGCGTGCAGTGGGCGCACCGCGTGCTGCTGACGGTCGCGACCGTCACCGTGCTCGGTGCGGTGGCCGGCAGTCACGGCTGGATGATGTGAGCATGAACGCACCCACTTTCCCGCTTCTGCGCCTCGGTTTCCGCACCTTCTTCCTCGCCGCCGGCACCTGGGCGGTGTTCGCCATGTTGGCCTGGGCCGCGGCATGGTCGGGTCGCTGGCAGTTCGGCGCGGTACCGGTCATGGCCTGGCATGCCCACGAGATGATCTATGGCTACGCGCTGGCGGTGGTCGCCGGCTTCCTGCTGACGGCCGTGCCCAACTGGACCGGGCGGCCGACCCCGCGCGGGCCGGGACTGGCCGCGCTCGCCGCGCTGTGGCTCGCCGCACGCCTCGCGCTCGCCAGCGTCCCGGACGCGCTGGTCGTCGCCGCCGTGCTCGACCTCGCCTTCGACGTCCTCCTGCTGGTCGCGGTGGCGCGGCCCATAGTCGCCGTGCGCCAGTGGCGGCAGGCCGGCATCCTCGCCAAGCTGCTCCTGCTCGGTGGCGGCAATCTTTCCTTCTACCTCGCCGCTGGCGGGATCTGGCCGGCCGGGCAGACGCTCGCCCTGCATGGTGGCGTGTTCCTGCTCGTCGCGCTCATCCTCACCATCGCCGGCCGGGTGATGCCCGGCTTCATCAGCCGCGGCGTGCGCACCGCGGTGACCGTCGTCGAACCGCGCGGCGCGACCGGCCTCACGCTCGTGCTGTTCCTGGCCTTCTTCGTCGCCGAACTCGCCGGCGCCGATCCGCGTCTCGCCGGGCTGTGCGCCGCCGCCCTGGTGCTCGTCACGACGCGTCGGCTCGCCGCCTGGCACACCCGGGCGCTGTGGCGCGAGCCGCTGTTGTGGGGGCTCTACCTCGCCGTCGTCGCCATCGACGCCGGGTTCCTGCTCTATGCCCTGGCCGGCTGGTTCGACGTGCCGCGATCACTGGCCCTGCACGCCTTCGCGGCGGGCGGCATCGGGCTCGCCACGCTGGCGATGATGGCACGGGTCGCACTCGGCCATACCGGACGCGACATCCGCACTCCGCCGCGCGCCCTCGCGCCCGCGTTGGGGCTGCTGGTGCTCGCGGTGCTGGCGCGGGTCGTCCTGCCGCTCGCCGCGCCGATGCATTACGCCATCGCGATCGAACTCGCACAGGGCTTGTGGATCGCGGCGTTCGCGATCTTCGTCTTCACCTATGCGCCCATCCTGTGGCAGCCGCGGGTCGACGGCCGCGATGGCTGAGGACGCGCCGGGGATAGTGCCTGCGCCGCTCGTTGGCGGCAGATGTGCGGTTTGTGCGCGGCGCATCGGCCGGTCGTAAACAGGGTTTGTCCAAGCGCGCACGCCCTGTCCTCGGGGATGTTCGCGCACTTTCGCCGGGCTTCTTCCATGCACTCGCCCGGACCGCCCGGACCTCGAGGCGTGCGGCTGCCGACGGCAGCGCAATCCGCTCCGACTCAGAGCTGGTCGACGATGCGCTCGGCGACGCGGAAGGCGTTGGCGTAGATGGTCCAGGTATACGGCACGCTGCCGCCGGTCGGCATGAAGCTGCCGTCGGTGACGAACAGGTTGTCGACCGTGTGAGCCCGGCAATCCGGGTCGAGTACGGACGTCGCCGGGTCGGTACCGAAGCGGCAGCCGCCGGCGACGAGGTTGGGCGGCGGGCTGTCGTAGATCCGCGAGTGCACGCCGGATGCGCCGCAGGCGCGCAGGGCGTCTTCGCCGCGCGCGGCGAGGAATGCGGCAACCGGTGCATTCTCCGCGTGGTAGCCGAGCTTCACCCGTGCCACCGGGACGCCCCAGGCATCGCGCACCGACGGGTCGAGGCGGACGTGGCAGTCGGGGTTGGGCAACCAGTCGGCGAAGACCTCGAAGTTGAGTCGACGCACGCGGCGGAACTCGTGCACCAGGCGCCGTTGCAGCGGCACGCCCCACACCAGCTTGCCGTGCGCGTCCCACTTGAGGCCGTTGGCGCGCGGCAGCGCGTTGGGATGGGGCTCGACCAGTTCGAGGGTGCCGCCCTTGCGGCGGCCGCCGAGTGCCGGGTCGTCGATCACGTACCAGTCCTGCAGGGCGCGGTTGACGAAGGGCCCGGGGCGGGCGAGGGCGGCGGCTTCGGCGCCGGGCAGGGCGTCGATGTCGAACTCGCCCGAACCCAGCGCGGCGCTGGAGAAGACCAGGTTGCGCCCGACCAGGCCGCTGGCGTTGGCCAGCCCCTGGGGGTGGCGTGGGCCGGGTGAGAGCAGCAGCAGGCGACAGCTCTCGATGGCCTGGGCGGCGAGGACGAAGAGGCGCGCGGTGACCTGGCGCGTCATCCCCCGGCCGTCGCGGTACTCGGCGGCGGTGACCCGCCCGGTCGCATCGCTGAGCAGGCGGGTGACGTGGGCGTGGGGGCGGACCTCGCAGTGTCCGCCGGCGACGGCGGCGTCGAGCAGGGCGGCGCGCGCGCTGCCCTTGGCACCGCTGGCGCAGCCGTAGCCGCCGCAGTAGCCGGAGTACTCGCAGGCGCGGCGCCTGCCCTGCGGGCGGCTGAGGATGGCGCGGGCGACCGGGAAGGGATGCATCCCCACCGCGCCGCAGTGTTGGTCGATGCGCGCGGCGAAGGGATGTTCGGCGGTCGGTGGCCAGGGCAGGTCAGGGGTGGAGCGCGGCTCGGCGTGCGGGTGGGCCACGATGCGGCCGGACACGCCGACGGCGTGCTCGACATGCGCGTACCACGGTTCGAGATCGTCGTAGGCAATGGGCCAGTCGACGACGTCGGCGCCGGCGACGGGACCGAACTCGCTCCGCAGGCGGAAATCGAGCGGCTTCAGGCGATGGAAGTAGCCGCTCATGAAATTGGTCGCGCCGCCGACCAGGTTGCCGTTCCAGTAGTCGCGCTCGGAGGTCGCCGTCGACGCGGCCGTCCAGGTCCCGTCGGCGTTGCGATCCTCGAGCACGCGCGGCTCTGCGACCAGCCCCGACTTCCACGCCCGGCGCGCCACCATGGCCCGCTCGTCCTTGTAGAAATCGGCTTCGTGCGCCCACGACCCCTTCTCCAGCACGACCACGGCGCGCCCGGCGGCGGCGAGGCGGGCGGCGACCGGGCCGCCGCCGGCGCCGCTGCCGACGATGCAGACGTCGTACTCGGCCATCAGCGGCGCGTGGCGTGGAAGCCCTGCGGCGGGCGCGGGAAGCCGGGGTGATGGTCGAGCCAGGCCCAGCCGGCGCGATCGACGTTGCCGCCGTAGACCGGGTCGGCGAGCACGGCCTCGAGCACGTAGTAGATCATCAACGACAGCCAGTACTGGCCGACCGGCGAGTTTTCGATGGTGCGCAGCACGGTTTCGCGTTCCTCCCCGGCCAGGACATCGAATTCGCGCCCGGTGCGTTCACGCGTGAAATCGGCCAGCAGGGGGACGCCGTCGACGATGAACTCGCGCTCGTCGGCGTGCACCCCGGGGTCGACCAGCACGGCGGCGAGGTAGGCGGCGGCATTGACGTCGTCGCTGCCGGGTGCGTCGCCGCCGGCCGGGAAGAGCTGCGCCTGCGCGGCCCGCACCACGGCCCAGAAGCGCGCCGGCTCCATGCCGCCATGGGCGTGCGGCGCGATGTCGGCGAAGGGCGCGCTGGCGTGGCCAACCGCGGCCACGGCGAGCAGGCCGCGCAGGAAGGCGCGGCGCGACAGGCACCCGGCGCGGCGCGCGCTGAGCAGGGCGTGGACGCGGTCGTCGTGTGGGCCTGGGGCGGCGGTGCTCATCGGCACGATTGTGCACACCGCGGTTGCGCCAGGACAGCGCGGCCGCGCGCGGGCTTGATCGTTCTCAAGGCCGCGCGCGCTTGACGTGCATCAACCAGCCTGTGCCCGGCGCCGTTGAAATAGCCCCGGTGCGCGCGCCGGGAACGCCGGTCGCGCGGAGTACAGGCGCGAAGGAGACCCGGCGTGACAGCGCTCGCGATCGAACACGACACCCCCCTGCGCGCGGCTGCGGCCGTTGCGCGTCCCCTGACCGGCAACGAGGCCATCGCGCGCGGCGCATGGGAGGCGGGGGTGCGCGTCGCCGCGGCCTATCCCGGCACCCCCAGCACCGAGATCCTGGAGAGCCTCGCGACCTATCCGCGCGAGGACGTCCACGCCCAGTGGTCGCCGAACGAGAAGGTCGCGCTCGACGTTGCCATCGGCGCCAGCTACTGCGGGGTGCGCGCGCTGACCGCGGCCAAGCACGTTGGCTTGAACGTCGCCGCCGACGCGCTGATGTCGCATGCCTACATCGGTGCCCACGGCGGCCTGGTACTCGCCATCTGCGACGATCCCGGCATCCACAGCTCGCAGACCGAGCAGGACACGCGCTACTACGCGCGGCTGGCCACGGTGCCGGTACTCGAACCGGCCGACGCCCAGGAAGCGCTCGACTACACCCGCCTCGCCTTCGATCTCTCCGAGCGCTTCGACACCCCGGTGATCGTGCGCAGCACCACGCGCCTGTCGCACACCCGCACGGTGGTGCGCCTCGGTGAGCGCCACGCACCGCCGCCGCGCGGTTTCACCGAGGACCCCAACCGCAACGTCATCATGCCGGCCATGGCGCGTCGTCGGCGGCCCTTCATCCTCGCGCGCGAACAGCGCCTGGCCGAATACTTCGACGGCGCCACGGTGACGCGGGTGGAGCCTGGCGATGCCGCCATCGGCGTCATCACCGTCGGCACCGCCTACGCCTACGTCAAGGAGGTGCTGCCGGGCGCGAGCGTGCTCAAGCTGGCCTCGTCCTACCCGCTGGCGCGCGAGACCATCCGCGCCTTCTGCGCCGCGCACGAACGCGTGTTCGTGGTCGAGGAACTCGAACCGATGATCGAGACCGAGGTGCGCGCCATGGGCCTCGCCGTCGCCGGTAAGGAATTCTTTCCACGTGCGGGCGAGCTCTCGGCCGAGATCGTGCGCGACGGTTTCGTCGCTGCCGGCGTGCTCGCGCCGCGGCCACCGGCGCCGACCTTCGATCTCGAACCGCTGGTACGCCCGCCGGTGCTGTGCGCGGGCTGCCCGCACATCGGCAGCTACTTCCCGCTGCGCAGCGGCGAGGCGCGCGTGACCGGCGACATCGGCTGCTACACCCTGGCCGCGCTGCAACCGCTCGCCGCCATGGACACCTGCGTGTCGATGGGTTCGAGCATCGGCAATGCCGTCGGCATGGCGCTGTCCGGCGCCGAGCGCAAGCCGGTCGTCGCCACCATCGGCGACTCGACCTTCCTTCACGGCGGCATCCCGGCGCTGATGGACGCGGTCTACAACCAGGCCAGTATCACCGTGCTGCTGCTCGACAACCGCACCGTCGCCATGACCGGCGGGCAGGATCACCCGGGCACCGGCCGCACCCTGCGCGGCGACGCCACGCACAAGGTCGACTACGAAGCGCTGTGCCGCGCGGTCGGGGTGAACTGGATCCGGCGGGTCGATTCCTACGACCTCGCCGCCGGCCGCCAGACGCTGCGCGAGGCGATGGAATACGACGGTGTCGCGGTGGTCATCTCCGACCGGCCCTGCGTGCTCGACCCGGTCAAGATCAAGGGGCCGCCACTGACGGTCGACGCCGCCGCCTGTACCGCCTGCCAGTCGTGCATGAACCTCGGCTGCCCGGCCATCACCTGGAGCGAGGAGACCCTGGAAGGGCGGCACAAGGTGCAGATCGACCCGGCCCAGTGCATCGGCTGCGCGATGTGCCTGCAGGTCTGTCCGACCGACGGTATCGGCGCGGGGATGAACGCATGAACGAGGCAGCGCACGCTATCGATCCCGCCGCCGTGGCCGCGGCGCCGCGACCGACCAACGTGCTGGTGGTCGGGGTCGGCGGCCAGGGCGTGATCATGGTGTCCAAGGTGCTGGCGCGCCTGGCCCAGCGCCACGACCTCGAGATCAAGCAGAGCGAAGTGCACGGCATGGCCAAGCGCGGCGGCTCGGTGTTCTCCCACGTCCGCTTCGGACCACAGGTCTGGGCGCCGACCATCCCGGTCGGCGAGGCCGACGTGCTGGTGGCGCTGGAATGGGCCGAAGGACTGCGCTGGCTGCCCTACGTCGATCCGGAGCGCGGCACTTTCATCGCCGACACCAAGCGCATCGTGCCGCCCTTCGGCTGCACCGATCGCCGCCGCGGCGCGACGCTGGCTTACCCCGGCACCGCCGTCGCCGACGTCGTCGGCCTGGTCCCGCACGCCTACGCCCTCGACGCCGAGGGCATGGCCAGCGAGCTCGGCAATCCGCGCGTCGCCAACACCCTGCTGCTCGGCGTGTTGTCCACGGTGCTCGATTTCGGCGTCGGCGAGTGGCGCGAGGTGCTGGCCGAGTTCGTCCCTGCCGGCACCGTCGAGACCAACCTCGCCGCCATCGAAACCGGCCGTGCCTGGGCGCTGGACGTCGCCGCGCGCGGCGTGCTGCCGCTGGCCGCGGCGCCGGCACGGGCGCCGGCCGTGGACGTACCCACGGGCGCGGTGCGGCTCGACATCGAAGCGGCCTGGTGCAAGGGCTGCGACATCTGCGTCAAGTTCTGCCCGGAACTCTGCCTGCGTCTGAACGCTGAGCGCGTGGTCGAACTGACCGACCCCGCGGCCTGCACCGGCTGCCGCATCTGCGAATGGCTGTGCCCGGATTTAGCGCTCGCCGTGCGCAACGTGGCGAGCCCGGCGGAGGCCCCGGCATGAACGCCGTCGTCCGGCCACGCAACCTGCAGGGCAACCGCGCCTGCGCGCTGGCCGCGATCGAGGCCGGCTGCCGCTTCTACGGCGGTTATCCCATCACCCCGTCGTCGGAAATCGCCGAGTGCATGGCGGCCGAACTGCCGCGCGTCGACGGCGTGTTCGTGCAGATGGAGGACGAGATCGCGTCGATGGGCGCGGTGGTCGGCGCTTCCATCGGCGGCGTCAAGGCGATGACCGCGACCAGCGGCCCGGGCTTCTCTCTCAAGCAGGAGAACCTCGGCTACGCCGCCGCCGCCGAGGTGCCCTGCGTGATCGTCAACGTCATGCGCGGCGGGCCGAGCACCGGCCTGCCCACGCGCCCGGCCCAGGGCGACGTCATGCAGGCGCGCTGGGGCACCCATGGCGACCACCCGGTGATCGTGCTGACGCCGGCCTCGGTGATGGAGATCCACGCCGAGACACGCCGTGCCTTCGAGCTCGCCGAGCGCTACCGCGTGCCGGTGGTGCTGCTCTACGACGAAGTCCTCGGGCACCTGGTCGAGACGGTGGCGGCACCGGCCGACGCCGGCGCGTCGGCGACGCGTCGCTTCGCCAGCGGCCCGGCCGACGCTTACCAGCCCTACCGGCCGGGAGCGGACGGTATTCCCGACATGGCGCGCCCCGGTGACGGCTACCGCACCCACACCACCGGCCTGATCCATGACGAGGATGGTTTCCCGACCCAGGCGCCGGCGCGGGTCGGCGCGGTGATGGCACGCCTGCTGGGCAAGCTCGACGCTCACCGCGACGCCATCGAGCGCGCCGAGTGCGTCGACTGCGGCGATGCCGAGGTGGTCGTCGTCGCCTACGGCATCACCGCGCGCGCGGCGGCGCGGGCGGTGGCCGAGGCGCGTGCGCGAGGCATCCGTGCCGGCCTGTTCCGCCCCATCACCCTGTGGCCGTTCGCCGAGCGTGCCTTCGCCGCGGCCACCCGGGGTGCCCGGCGCATCGTCGTCGCCGAACTCAATGCCGGCCAGCTCGCCCTCGAGATCGAACGTCTCGCCGGGCGCGAGCGGGTCGGTCGCCTCAATCGCCTCGACGGCGAACCGCTCGCACCTGCCGCCGTGCTGGCCGCGATCGCGGACGCTGCTGGCGCCACCGGGGAACGCTGATGGACACCCGCACCGAACTGCCGTTCGAGATCCGCGACTACCTGCGCCTCGATCGCATGCCGCATTTCCTGTGCCCGGGCTGCGGCCACGGCATCGCGCTGCGCGCGCTGCTCAACGCCGTGCACGAACTCGGCATCGATCGTGACGACCTCGCCGTGGTCAGCGGCATCGGCTGCTCGGGCCGCCTGTCGGCCTACATCGACGCCAACACCGTGCACGCCACCCACGGCCGCCCGCTGGCCTTCGCCACCGGGCTCAAGCTGGCGCGGCCCGACCTGCACGTGGTCGTCATCACCGGTGACGGCGACTGCCTCGCCATCGGCGGCAACCACCTCATCCACGCCTGCCGGCGCAACCTCGACCTCACCTGCCTGATGCTGAACAACGAGGTCTACGGCATGACCGGCGGCCAGGCCTCGCCGACCACCGCCGCCGCGCGCTACACCACGACCACGCCGCTGGGTAACCACGAGCCGGTATTCGATGCCTGCAAGCTGGCCGAGGGCGCCGGCGCGAGTTTCGTCGGCCGCGAGGTCACCCTGCAGGCGCCGGCCTTGAAGAACCTCATCCGCGAGGCCATCGCCCATCCCGGCTTCGCCTTCGTCGAGGTGATGTCGGACTGCACCGAGATCTACGGGCGCAAGAACGAGCTGGGCTCCTCGCCGGAGATGGTCCTGCGCCAGAAGCACGACGTGCGGCCCGAGTCCTACGGCAACGCGGTCGAGCGGCCGTTCCGGCCGGGGCCGTGGCGCACCGGGGTGCTGGCGAAGAACGAGCGGGCGGAGTTCGGTGCCGCCTACCGCGCACATTGCCGTGCCCACCACGGCGGAGGGCCGGGCGATGTCTGACACCGCCACGCGCCAGATCCGGCTCGCCGGCACCGGCGGCCAGGGGCTCGGCCTCGCCGGCCGCCTGCTCGCCGATGCCTGCGTCGCCGCCGGCCACGCCGTGGCGCAGTCGCAGACCTACGAACCGACCTCGCGCGGCGGCAGCAGCCGCTCCGATCTGGTCGTCGCCGACGGCACCGTCGACTACCCGCTGGTGACCGCGCTCGATGCCCTGCTGCTGCTCGACCAGGCGGCGCTCGAGGATGCCCCCGCGCTGCTGCGCGAAGGCGCGCTGGTGGTCACCGACGCCGCCCTGGTACCGCATCCCCCGGCCGCCCAGGGTGAGCTCCACGCCCTGCCGCTGACCGCGCGGGCGCGCGAGCTCGGCAATCCCCGCGTGGCCAACATGGTCGGCCTCGGCGCGCTGGTCGGGCTCGCCGGCTGGCCCGCTTTCGAACAGGTCGAGCGCGCCGTCGAGACCTCGACCCCGGCGCGTTTCCGCGAGCTCAACCTGGCGGCGTTGCGCGCGGGACGGGCGCTGGTGGCGACCGACGCCAGCGCGGCCTGAGCAGGGCACCCGATCGGTCAGCGGATCGCGCCGGGCGGGACCGGCGGCCTTGCCGAATTAAACGCGGACTAATATAGTCCGCGTTATGGCTCATCTCACCGGTAGCGTCGAGTACGCCCTGCACTGCCTGCTGTGGCTGGTCGACGCGGGCACGCCCGCGAGCAGCCGCGACCTCGCCGAACTGCAGGGCATCTCGCCGTCGCTGCTCGCCAAGATCCTGCCGCGGCTGGAGAAGGCCGGCCTGGTCGAATCGATCGGTGGCGTGAGCGGCGGCTATCGCCTCGCCCGGCCGGCCACCGCCATCTCGTTTCTCGACGTGGTCGACGCCATCGAGGGCGACAAGCCGCTGTTCGACTGCCAGGAGATCCGCACCCGTTGCGCCGTGTTCGGTGAGCGCGCGCCGGCCTGGGCAACGCGTGGCGTGTGCGGCATCCACGCCGTGATGCTCGAGGCCGAGCAGGCCATGCGCGGCGCCCTCGCCGCGCGCAGCCTTGCCGACGTCCACGCCGCCGTCGCGCGCAAGGCGCCGGCCGCTTTCGAGGCCGAGGTTCGCGGCTGGCTCGAACGGCGTCACGCGGCGCGCGGCGCCGGGCGACGACGCACCCGCGGCGCGCCCGACCGAATCCCCTGACTCAACCACGAGGAAAGCCTGCATGGCCCAGAACATCGTCATCATCGGCTCGGGTTTCGCCGGCACCTGGGCCGCGCTCGCCGCGGCGCGCGCGGTCGGCGAGGCCGCGGCCGGGGCCGTCACCATCCGCGTGGTGTCGCCACAGGCGCGGCTGTGCATACGGCCGCGGCTCTACGAGGCGGTCATCGACGGCATGGACCCGGACGTCGGCCCGCTGCTCGCCGCCGTCGGCGTCGAGCATGTTGCAGCGACGGTCACGGCGGTCGACGTCGACGGCCGCAGCCTGGACCTGCGTGATGACGCCGGCGGCACGCGCACGCTGGCCTGGGATCGCCTGGTCCTGGCCGCGGGCAGCGAACTCCATCGCCCGCACGTTCCGGGCCTCGCCGAACACGCCTTCGACATCGACCAGCTCGACGCCGCCGAACGCCTCGCCCGGCACCTCGCCGCGCTCGCCGGCCGGCCGCCGAGTGAGGCGCGCAACGCGGTGGTGATCGGGGGCGGCGGTTTCACCGGCATCGAGGCGGCAGCCGAGATGCCGGCGCGGCTGCGCGCGGCCCTGGGCGCGGCTGCTGCCGTGCGAGTGGTGGTGGTGGAGCAGGCCGCTGCGATCGGCCCCGACCTCGGGCCGGGGCCGCGGCCGGTGATCGAACAGGCGCTGGCCGAGTGCGGGGTCGAGATCGTCGCCGGCCACGCCGTCGCGGCGATCGACGCCGATGGCGTGACCCTGGACGACGGCACGCGCATCGCGGCCGCGACAGTGGTGTGGACCGGCGGCGCGCGCGCCCACCCGTTGGCCGCGCAGATCCCCGGCCAACACGACGCCTGGGGCCGCGTCCACGCCGACCCTTACCTGCGCGCCCCGGCGGCGCCCGGCGTGTTCGTCACCGGTGACGTCGCCCATGCGGCCAGCGACGACGAAGGTAACGTCGCGCTCATGTCCTGCCAGCACGCGCTGTCGCTGGGCCGGGTGGCCGGCTACAACGCCGCCGCCGACCTGCTCGGCTTGCCGCTGCACCCCTACCGCCAACCCAAGTACGTGACCTGCCTCGACCTCGGTCCCTGGGGCGCGGTCTACACCGAGGGTTGGGATCGCCAGGTCTGCCTGCAGGGAGCCGAGGCCAAGGCGCTCAAGCGTGACATCAACACCCTGTGGATCTACCCGCCGCCGGCCGAGCGCGAGGCCGCGCTGGCGACGGCAACCCCGGACCACGCCATCGTGCCGTAGCAGGCAAGCCGGGCACCGCCGCGGCTATCATCCGGCATGTCACACGCCAGCCTGCACGCCGGTGCGCGACTCGCGCGCACCGGCCATTCGGCGGTCGTCCCGATTGTGGGTCATCGCCCTGTCGACGCGGTCGCATGGCGCGAGCACTCGACGCATCGCTTGCAGGTTGCACGCGTCTGCGCCGTGCCCACCGCCTGAAGCCCACGCGTCCGCGCGTCATGATCTGAATTCCCGCCAACTGGTACGAAGGTATTACCGGTCGTCGTCGGCCGCCTGGTAGCGTCGAAACGCCCGGTGCCGCGCGTTGTTGCAGTACCCGCCGTGACGCGCACGGGCCCCGGGTATCGGCACACCATGCGGAGCAACTATCCAATGCAAAAACTATCGAGCCTGATGTGCGCGAGCCTGCTCGCCTGCTGGGCGAGCACGAGCCCGGCCGTACCGGTGCTGGACGCGCATTACGACGCCCCCATCTTTTTCGGCGGTAGCGCCGTGATCGGCAGCTTCTACCGCGCCCAGACCTTCACCGTCGAGAACACGGGCACACTCACTCGCATGGAGGTCCACGTGGGCAGCCCGATCGACGGCGCGCTCGACTTCCAGATCTGGGACACCGCCGGCGGCCTGCCGGTACCGATCGCAGGCACGGCGCTCGGCACCGCCAGCCTGTCGTGGAGTGCCGGGCGACCGCAATGGGTGGCTGGCGATTTCGTCGGCGGCGGCCTGGCGGTGACGGCCGGCGACGTACTCGCGCTCGTCGCACCGGGCGAAGGGGTGACCGGGGTCGGGCAGTGGAGCTTCGACGGTGACGGCTATGCCGGTGGCCAGGCCTTCAGCGAAACGGCGCAGAACACCGGCATATGGGAACCGCTGTCCATCAACCGGGATTTCGGCTTCCGCCTGTTCGTCGACGTGCAGTCGGTTCCCGAGCCGAGTGCCCTGGTACTGATGGGCCTGGGCGTGGCCGGTGTGCGCCGTTACCGGGCGCGGCGTCGATTCCCCGGCACGTGATTCGGCACCACGGCCCGCGCGCGTGACGCGCGTGGCGGTGCCTGCGCAATCGCGGCGACGGGCCTGCTCGATTCATTGCAGGGTGAGTGCTGCGTCGCTCACTCGACGCGCGGATTGCTGACCTCGATCGCCTGTGCTTCGTCGACCAGCCGCGCCACGGCCGGGCTGGTCAGGCTCTCCAGGAAGGCGACGAGGTCGGCCTGTTCGGCGGCGCTGAGACCAAGCGGGTGGACGAGCGGGTCGAGACCCTCGTTGGGAATGCCGCCGCGATCGTAGAACGCCACCACCTCGGCCAAGGTGGCGAGCGAACCGTCGTGCATGTAGGGCGCGGTGAGGGCGACGTTGCGCAACGGCGCGGTGCGGTACTTCCAGCGGTCGGCCGGGTCCTGGGTGACCTCGTAGCGGCCCAGATCGTTGGGCTTGCGCTCGGCCGAGGGCTGTACGTAGCTCAGGTCGTACTCGATGGCGACGCCGGGGGCGAGTTCGGTCAGACGGCGGCGCGCGTCCGGCGCCATCGAGGCACGGTAGCCGAGGCCGGTGTTGTGCAACTGCTGGTCGGTGAACAGGGCATGCTCGGGGCCGACGCTGTGGCAGGCGACGCAGCCCGCCTTGCCGCGGAACAGGGCGAAGCCGCGCTTGGCGGCGGCGTCGACCGCCGTCTCGTCACCGCCGTAGTGCCAGCGGTCGAAGGGCGAGCCGCCGGCGACCAGGGTGCGCTGGTAGGCGGCCAGTGCGGCACCCACCGATTCCATGCCGATGCCGGTGCCGAAGGCCTCCTCGAAGGCGGCTGCGTAACCGGACCAGTGGCGCAGGTTGTCGAGGACGTAGCCGATCGAGGGGTTGCCCATCTCGTTGCTGGCCAGCAGCGGCGCCCACACCTGCTGTTCGAGCCGGTTCTCGCGCGCATCGTGGAACAGCACGCCGAGCCAGCCGACGTTGAGCAGGGTGGGGGCATTGCGCTTGACCGTGCGCCCCTCGATACCGACGGCAGTGGCGAGCTCGTTGACGGCGAAACCCTGCGCCGGTACGTGGCACATGGCGCAGGACAGGGTGCGGTTCAGCGACAGGCGGCGATCGAAGAACAGCCGCGCGCCGAGCGCGGCCTGCGCCGCGGTCGGCTGCGGGCCCGGCATGGCGGTCAATGGCGGCAGGCCGAGCAGGGGGTCGTCGGCGTTACGCGTGGTGGCCGCGTCGACCGCCGGCGCCGGCGCGGAGGCGAGTGCACCCTGTTCCATGAGCAGGGTACGAATGTCGGCGGCGACGGTGTCGGCATGCAGGAAAGCGGTGCTGTAGATGTTGCGGATGCGTTGTTCGCCGTCGACCAGGAACACGCGCAGGATGTGCGAGAAGGCATGACCGCCGGTTTGCTGCACGGTCTGCTGGTAGGCGGCCAGGGTGGTGCGGAGGGTGTCGGCGTCCGGCGCGGTGACGAAATCCCAGCGCGCCCCGTCGGGGCGGAACGACTCGGCGTAACGGCTCAGCACCGCCGGCGTGTCGTGGGCGATGTCGAAACTGTAGCTGACCAGCTTGAGGCGTTCGCGGATGACCGGGTCGGCTTGCAGGCGACGTGCCACCTGCGCCATGACGAAGGTCGCCAGCGGGCAGCCGTTGACGTCGTCGCAGGAGGTGTAGATGAAGGCCAGCAGGGTGACACCGTCGCCGAAGGCCTGGTGCAGGCGACGTTGCGCGCCGCTGGAATCGACGATGTCGCCGTCGGCAGCGGCGCCCAGCGGCGGCAGGCGATAGCTGCCCGGGATCGGCGCCTCGTAGTTCAGCGCGGCGTAGCCGGGCGCGATGATCTTGGGCGCGTCGGGCGCCTGCTGGTGATGTTGCGCGGCGACGCCAGTGGCGAGCGCCGCGAGCAGGAGGATGCCGGGCGCGCGACCGCGCGCCCGGGCCAGGGCCGTCACGACGCGGCGTGACCTACTGCGCGGCGAGCGCCGGGCCGGCAGGCTGCTCGTCGCTGCTCTCGGCGTACAGCGCGCGCGCGCCGAAACGCATCTGGTGCGGGCGGCCGAGCTTCTCGGCGATGAAGTCGATGGCGAACTTCTGCGTCAACTGCTCGCCGTCCCAGGTGTAGGCCTTGAAGTACTGCACGTCACCCGCGTTGCCTTCTTTCTTGTCCCAGTTGCTGAGCAGCGAGGAGGTGTAATAGGCGCGTTTGCCATCCCAGCTCTGCGAGATCATGTTGACCTGGTCGCCGATCTTCTGGGAGAAGACCTCCTTCGGCGCGAACGGGTCGGAAACGTCGAACAGGCGCGTCATGCCGTCGTTCCAGGTGTTGACCCACAGCAGCTGGTCGTCGGCCGAGATCGAGATGTCGACCGGCAGCGGGATCTTGGACGCATCGCCGATGTCGGCCACCGCCTTGGAGTGCCACTCGCCGTCCTGCTCGTAGATCAGCCAGATCTTCGAGGTCAGCGCGGTGGTGGTGAAGCAGTAGTCGCGCTGGGCACCCCAGGCGCAGCGGATCTCGAGCGGCGCGCCGGGCACGTCGAGGACCTTCTTCGGCTGGCGGGTGTGCAGGTTCCACACCACGGCGGTGTTGCCGAAGCGCTTCATCGCCTCGCCGTCGGCCATCATCTTGCCGAGGTCCATCATGTAGTTGTTCCAGCCGGTGAACGACGAGGTGATGAACACGTTGCGACGGGGCAGGGCGCGCACGTCGTAGTTGTAGCCGTCGGCGAACTGGCCGCTCTTGACCGCGCCGTTCATGGCGCCGTCCTTGGGCATCCAGTAGGTCGCGACGTAGTCGCCCTCGTTGGTGTACTCGACCATGGCCGATTCGCCGCCGTGGTCCTTGTGGTTGGACAGGCCGGTGATCAGCATGCGCCCGGGCAGGGCGTAGGTGGTGTGCGGGCCGACCACGCCGCCGGACTTGTCGACGAAGTCGGTGATGGTCTTGTGCAGGGTCGGCTTGGCCGGGTCGGTGGCGATGTCGAAGACGAAGATCTTGTTGGTGTCGAGGCCGCCGGCCCAGAGGTAGCGGCGATCGTCGGTGAGGCCGGAGTGGTGGGCCTCGTTACGGCCGCCGACCGACAGGGTGTCGACGATCTTGCCGTAGGTCTTCGACTGCGGGTTGACGTCGATGGTGACGAGCTTGTCCTGCTCGTCGCCGAGGCCGGCGATGCCCAGCGTCCAGACGTAGACGTAGTCTTCCTGGCCGACGATCTTGGCCATGTAGGGCGACATGCAGGTCTCGTCGGCCTGCGCGGCGCCGCTGACGAGGCCGAGCCCGAAGACCAGGGCGGCGCCGAGCACGGCCGTGAACGGAGCCTTGATTCGGTTGGATTTCATGGCACACCTCCTCCTCGTGGGTCGCGGATTGCGACCGATGGTCGTCGGACCATATTAGTGCATTTGTTTATAAGCAAATAACCATGCGGAATAAGCTCGTGGTCGACGATACCTGCCCGCATGGTGGTCCCAGTCTAGCCGGGATCGCGTGCCGCGGACGAGCCGGGCCCGGTCCCGGCGTCCGGTAGGGCCGCGCGCCGGCTGGGCGTGGACGTGCCCGGCGGGCTGCATTCCGCACTCAGTAATCCTCCTCGCGCGGTGCGTCGAACGGCCGCATCAGCAGGATCAGCTTGGGCATCAGGGTCAGCGCCGCGGCCAGCGCCACCACCATCGCCACCGCCGTCATGACGCCGAACAGGATGGTCGGAATGAAGTTCGACAGCACCAGGATGGAGAAGCCGATGGTCACCGTGAGAGTGGTGTAGTAGGCCGCCTTGGCGATGTTGTCGTGACAGTAGTGCATGGTCTCGATGGGGTCGCCGAGCCGTGGCAGTTCGACCTTGTAGCGGTAGAGGTAGTGGATGCAGTCGTCGACCGCGATGCCGACGGTGATGGCGGCGATGGTGATCGTCATGATGTCGAGCGGGATGCCGGCCCAGCCCATGAAGCCGAGGATGGCGCAGGCGGCGAGCGCATTGGGGATGATGCCGACCAGCGCCACCTTGAACGAGCGGAACAGCACCATCAGGGTCAGCATGATGCCGATCATGACCGCGCCCAGGGTCTCGATCTGCGAGCTGAACAGGCTCTGCAGCACGTTGTTGTAGAGCACCAGCAGGCCGGTGACCTCGTACTCGTCGGGCTGCATGCCGAACTTGGTCGCGAGGTCGTGGTTGATCTTCTTCAGCAGCTCGTTGCGACGCAGTTCGGGCATCGAGTCGAAGATGCGCATCGAGATGCGCGCCTCGTCGTTCTCGATGGAGATGTAGGGGTCGATCATGGCCTGGCGCACCGGCGCCGGGATGCGCTTGTAGAGCACGTTGAGCTCGAAGGCGGTGAACTCGCGGCCGCCGTTGAGCTTCTCCGCCACACGCAGGGTCGAGGCCAGCGACAGCACCTTGCCGACCTCGGGCAGGCTGTCGAGGTAGTCGTGCACGGCCTTGATGCGGTCGATCTTCTCCGGCGTGAACCACGAGTCGGCCTTGTCGGCTTCGGCGTTGACCTCCTCGAACATGGCGGCGAGATCGTCGTCCATGCTGCCGAGATCGGCGTCCGCGGCACGCTGCGGGAACTTGAGCAGGACGTCCAGCGGGGTGGTGCCGCCGAGCTTCTCGTCGATGAGCTTGAGGCCCTGGTGGATCTCGGTGTCCTCGTGGAAGTAGCTGACGAAGCTGTTCTCGACTTCGAGCTTCAACATGCCGCTGACGCCGACGATGCCGAGTACCGCGCTCAGGACCAGCACCAGCACGCCGTGGCGCTCGGTGAAGCGGCCGAGCGCGGCGGTGAAGGCGTAGCTCTCGCCTTCGCTGCGCTTGAGCGGGCGCTTTTCCGACAACAGCAGGATGGAAGGGAACAGCAGGAACGAACTGACGAAGGCCACGGTCAGGCCCATCGCCATCATCCAGCCGAAATCGATCACCGGCTTGATGTCGCAGATGATGAAGGAACTGAAGGCAATCACCGTGGTGAAGGCCGAGAAGAAACTCGGCCGCACCATTTCGTTCATGGTCAGGCGGACCAGTTCGAAATGGGTGAGGTCGGGGTGGTCGCGGTACAACTCGCGGTAGCGCACGATGAGATGGATGTTCATCGACATCGTGATGATCAGCATCAGCGCGATGAAGTTCGACGAAATGATCGTCACCGGCCAGCCGATGTGGCCGAGCAGGCCGAGCATGAAGATGAGGGCATAGAAGCAGGCCGCGAAGGGCAGCACCACCCAGCGCGCCTCGCGGAAGATCAGCGTGACCATGATCAGCAGGAACACGAACACGCCGGCCCCGAAGACCTCGAGATCGGAGCGGATGAAGGTGACCATGTCGTCGGCGATCATGGGCACGCCGCCGAGGTAGAGCTTGGTCTCGCCCTGGTAGCGCGCCATGATTTCGCGGATCTGCTCGATGGCCTTGTGGGCCTCGGCCTCGGCCTCGGCCTTGGCCTGCTCGTAGGCCGGGCGCAGGCGTTCCAGTTCGAGTTCCTGCTGCGCGGTGAGGCCCTCGGTGCCGCGCTTGTAGAGCAACTCGTCGCGCAGGTCGCGCAGGCGTGGCAGCTCGGGATGGTCCTTGAGGAAGATCTGCAGCGCCGTGACCTTGCCGTCGGCGCTGGCGACGAGATCCTTGTAGATGGGGCTGGTGGTGAGTTCCTCGCGGGCGCGTTCGAGGTTGACGTCGGGCTGGCGCAGGGTGCGGAAATTCGACGCCACCTCGGCCAGTGAACCCGGCACGTTGTAGACCAGCGGCACGTCGAGCATGGAGTTGATGTCGAGCACCTGCGGCACCTGGGCGAGGTCGTCGCGCAGGCGGGTGACCAGCTCGCGGTTCTCGGGCGAGAGGAAATCGCCCGGCGGCACCACCGCGATGAAGAGGAAGTCGCGCGTGCGGTAGCGCATGCTCATCTGGCGGAAATCGCGCAGCGCCTGGTCGTTCTCGAGCAGCAGGGCGTCGGCCGAGGCGTCGAGCTTGAAGTTGGCCATGCCGCGGGCGCAGGCCACGAGCACGAGGCCCATGAGCAGCAGGACGATGACGGGGTGGCGCAGGATGACGCGTTCGTAGACGCGCGCGATGAGGTCGTTCATGTTCCGCGGTCGGCTCGGCTTGGGCTGTGCTGGCGACGCCGGGCCGGTCGCGCACCGCGTACACCGGGTGCGGCGGCGCGTACCGCTGCGTCTGTCGTCGCGCAGGGCCTCCGGCCGACGCCAGCGGGGCGCCATGATAGCGTGAACGCCGGGCATCCACTATCGACCCCCGGGGGCTGGTGGGCGAGTTGGAAACGCTGCGCGGCGGTGCCATCATGCCGCGCCTTTCACCACACCCAGGTGAGCCGCCCGTGAGCAGCTTCGACGACTCCGAGTTGCGCGATTTCCTCGCCACCCTGGCGACGGTCGCCGCGCGCGAAACCCTGCCGCGCTTCCGCGCCGGCATCGCCGTCGACAACAAGGCCGCCGGCAGCGCCTTCGACCCGGTGACCGAGGCCGACCGCGCCGCCGAGGCGGCCCTGCGCCGCGCCATCACCGCGCGCTTCCCCGACCACGGCATCCAGGGCGAGGAGGCCGCGGACAAGCCGGCAACCTCGCCCTACACCTGGATCCTCGACCCGGTCGACGGTACGCGGTCGTTCGTCTGCGGCATGCCGACCTGGGGCACCCTGGTCGGGCTGCTCGCCGACGGCGCGCCGTACTACGGCATGATGAGCCAGCCCTTCGTCGGCGAGCGCTTCGTCGGTGGTGGCGGGCGCGCCGAGCTGGTCCGTGCGGACGGCACGCGCGTCCTCGCCTGCCGTACCGACCGCACCCTTGCCACCGCCACCCTGTTCGCCACCACCCCAGAGATGTTCGCCCCCGGGCCGGAGGCGGCGGCCTTCGCCGCGCTCTCGGCGCGGGTCCAGCTGACCCGTTTCGGCGCCGACTGTTACGGCTACGCGCTGCTCGCCGCCGGCTTCGTCGACCTCGTCGTCGAGGCCAACCTGGGCTACTACGACATCGCCCCGGTCATCCCCATCGTCGAGGCCGCCGGCGGCGTCGTCAGTGACTGGTCCGGGCGGCCGGTGCGCGGCGGCGGCCGCGCCGTCGCCGCGGCCAGCCCGGCGCTGCTCGAAGCGGCATTGGACATCCTCGCCGGCGCCCCCTGACGACGGTGAGTACGCTCGATCTCGCCGTCGTCGGCTGTACCGCCCAGCCCCTGCACGCCGGCCACCTCGCCGTCATCGAGCGTGCCCGCGCCGCCGCCGCGCAGGTGGTGGTGGTGCTGCACGGCGGCGACTGCGCGCGCAGCCTGAAGACACCGTGGAGCGAAGCGGAGCGCCGCGCCATGCTGCGCGAAGCGCTCGGCGACGACCCCGCGGTTGTCGTCGTCGCCGTGCGCGATTGTCCCTACGACCTCCCGCGCTGGCGGGGCGAACTGGCGGCGGCGGTGGCGGCCGCCGCGCCGGGCGTGACCCGTATCGGCCTGGCCTGCGACGCCGCGCTGGCCGGGTTGTGGCCGTCGGCGTGGTCGCGCCTGCTGCGCGATGCCGGCTTCGCCGCCACCGAGGCGGCGCTGCGCGACGAACTCCTGTGGGCGCCGCACCCGGACTGGCCACGGGTGGCGGCGCGCCTCGGCGCCACCGCGCTTGCGCGCCTGCAGGCCTGGCGCGGCAGCGACGCCGCGGCCTGCCTGCTGGAGGAAGCGAGCTTCATACGCGCCTTCCGCAACAATTGGGCGGCGGCACCCTATCCGCCGGTGTTCGTCACCGTCGACGGCATCGTCACCCACGGTGACCACGTCCTCCTGATCCAGCGCGACCGTGCGCCGGGTCGTGACCTGTGGGCACTGCCGGGCGGTTTCCTCGACCAGCACGAGACCCTGGAGGCGGCGGTGCGGCGCGAGGTACGCGAAGAGACCGGCCTCGAACTCGCACCCGGCAGCGCGGTGGCGAACCGCGTGTTCGACGAGCCGGCGCGCTCGCTGCGCGGACGCACGATCACCCACGCCTACCATTTCGTCCTCGACGCCGCGGCCGCGCGCCCGGCCGTGGCCGGCGCGGACGACGCCCGTGCCGCGGCCTGGTGGGCGTTGGCCGAACTCGAACCGGCGCTGCTGTTCGAGGATCACTACGCCATCCTGCAGGTGCTGCCCGGCCTGGGCCGGCCGTAGGTCAACCACGCGCGGCTGCGGCCGCTACCCGAGGGCATGGAAACCCGTCTGTACCCGACCACTGCGCGCGCCCTGGTGCTGCTCGTGGCGTGCGTCGCCGCCCCTGCGCTCGCCGCGCTGGAGGACGGCATGCCGTTCGCCCGGGCGGTGGCCGAACTCGCGGCGGGGCCGGCGGCGGGGCGGGCGGTCTTGGTCGAGGTCGCGGCGGCCACGCTCGCCGAGCGCGTCCTCGCCGCGGCCGGCGCAGGCCGCGAGGATCCCGCCTGGGCGCGCGGCGCGCGGGCCTATGCCGGCCGCCTGCAGGCGGCCGCGGCGGCGGCCCGCGACGGCGCACCGGTGCGGCTGCTGGCCGAGGCCGAGGGCCTGCGCGTGGTGGTCGGCCGGCGGCCGGCGCGCCAGTTCGTGTTGGCACCGCCGCACCCGGGCGAGCGCGCCGCGCTGGAGGGCGAGGTCGTGCGACGCCTGTGCGTGCGCCTCGCCTGTGGCGGGGGCCCGGCGACGGCCTTCGCGGTGGCCCTCGACAGCGCGGATGGCACCCGGCCAGCGCCGCTGGTCGCGCTCGACGGGCCCGAGGCGCCAGCGCGCCCGGCCCGCCCCGACGGCGTCGTGGGACGGCTGCCCGATGGGCCCGACGGCCTCGACTGCGCCGCCCCACTGGGCCGCCACGCGCGGCTCTACGCAGCCGCCTGTGCCGCCGTCACCGCCGAGGTGCGGACACTGGCCGCGGCGCTGCACGCGCGCGCGGTCGGCGGCAGCCTGCTCGACTGGCAGGTGCTTGCCGCAGCGACCTGGCGCGCGGGCGGGCAGCGCCTGGTCGTCAACGTCGACGGCGACACCGTGAACGTGGCGACCCCGTTGTTGGCCCGTTACCGTGACCTCTACGCCGCGGTGCTGCCGTGGTTGCACGCACGCCTGGGCGGTCGGGTCGAGCCGCTCGCCCTGGTGCCGCCGGCGCGCCTCGTCTACGCCGTGCAGGCCGGCTGATAAACTGCCGCGCCATGGCCACCCCCTGCCGTCGTCTGGTTCTCGCTCTCACCCTGTCGCTGGCGGCGTGGTCACTGGCCGCAACCGCCCAGGAGGGGCGTTACCAGGCGGTGCCGATCGACAGCGGCGCGGAGTACGGCACGGAGAAGGCCTTGATCCTCGACACCGTCGCCGGTCACCTGTGGATCTGGGTGGAGAGCCCGGCGGTCAACGACGAACCGGGCGGACGCTACCTCATCTACCAGGGCCAGCTCGAACCCGGCAAGACCATGGGCCAGGTGATCGATCGCCAGGAATGGCGCTCGAGCACGCCGCTGCCCGGGGACTGATCCGCCGCGCCGGTGTACGCACGGCGCGGCCATCGGTTTAAATTGCCGGGCGGTGCGCGCAGCCGCACCGACGCCATCGACACTACACCTGGCGACGTCCGGCCATCGATGCCGGCGCGGCCAGCAGGGGAGGACAGCATGCCCAAGATGAACGACGCCGAGCGCGACGCCTTTCTCGCCGAACCCGGCATCATCATGAACATCGCCACCGTGGACGCCGAGGGCGCGCCGCTGGTGACGCCGATCTGGTACATCCACGAGGAAGGTCGCATCTGGTTCACGCCGCGCCAGCACTCGGAGTGGCTCAGGCACATCCGCAACGACCCGCGCGTCGCACTCAGCATCGACGAGGCGGCCCAGCCCTACCGCAAGGTGGTGGTGCGCGGGCGCGCGGCCATCGACTTCGAGGTCGGCAACGACGACGCCTGGCGCGATCGCTACCGGCGCATCGCCCAGCGCTACATTCCGCTCGACGACGCCAACGCCTACGTCGACGGCACCGACGACCAGCCGCGCGCGCTGTGCTCGGTGACCCTGAGCGAGGCCGAGGTGCGCAGCTGGCGCATGCCGGTCGGCAGCGAGTCCTACGACGGCATCTGGGCGCGCCGCTACTGGACCGACGATGCCAAGGTACGCAAGGAAGCGCCGCCGCTGTTCAACAAGGACGAAGCCTGAGCCGGCCGCGCGGGCGGCGCGCGGCCATGCCCGAGGCTCGTCCGCGCTGCCGCCGCGCACACGCCCGCTGCAGTAGCCCGCGGCGGCGCGTGCGGCGCCTGGGCGTGCTGGTCGCCGCCGCGCTGCTCGGTGCCTGTGCCACGCGCGACTACGTGCCCGCCGCCCTCGACCAGTCGGCTCAGCCGGCGCGGACCGAGCGCGGCGTGCTGGGCGCGCCCGCACAGCTCGCCCTGCTCGCCACGCTCGATCCGGACCGGGCCTTGCCGCCGGCCGCCTGGTCGTGCCGCGAACTCGGTCCGATCGCGGTCGCGCGCTCGGCCGCGGTGGCGGCCGCCCGGGCCGCGGTGAACGCGACCGCGGCCGGGCGCGCGGTCGCCGCCCAGGGGCCCAATCCCACCCTCGGCCTCGGCCTGCAGTACAACACCGACCGCGACCCGGGTGACGATTCACACTGGAGCGTGGGGCCGAGCTTCGAGTACCTGTGGAGCCCGGTCGACCGCGGCCGCATCCGCGCCGCGCTGGTCGATGCCGATACCGTGGTCGCGCGTACCCGGGTGCTGGAGACGGCCTGGGCGGCGCGTGATGCGGCCTGCGTGGCCGCGCTCGATCTCCATGCCGCGCGCCAGGCCCAGGCTGCCGCCGAGGCACAGGTCGAGTTGATCGAGGCGGCGGTCGTGCAGGCTCGCGCGGCCACCGCGGCGGGGGTCGCCGACCCGGTCGAGTGGCAGACCTTGCAACTCGAGGCCAACGGCCATCGCCTGGCACGCCTCGACCGCCTCGGTGCGGTGGCGCGGGCCGGCGCCGCCCTGGCCGGTGCGCTGACCCTGCCGCTGACGGCGCTCGGCGGCCTCGAGCTCGCGCCGGCCGTCACGGACGCGCCCTTGCCGACGGCGGCGGCGGTGCAGGCCCATGCCCTGTCGCATCACCCGCGCGTGCTGGCCGCGCTCGCCGCCTACGACAAGGCCGAACACGATCTCGCACTGGCCGTCGCCGCGCAGTACCCGGACATCACGCTCTCGCCCGGCTATTTCTTCGACCAGGGCGACCACGTGTGGTCGCTGCTGGGCGGTATCGTCGTGCCGCTGGTGGCCAGCCACGACGCCGCCATCGATGCCGCGCTGGCGCGTCGCGACGCGGCACGGGCGAGTTTCGAGGCCGAGCAGGCCGCGGTCATCGACGCCGTGCAGCAGGCCTACGGCGCATGGCGCGCCGCGCGTGAGCTGCAGACGGCGACGCAGGGCGCGCTGGGCGCGATCGCGGCCAGTGCGGACGATCTGCGCGCCCAGCTCGCCGCCGGGGTCGGCAGCGGCCTGATGGTCAAGCGTGCCGAACTGCAGCAGGCCGCGGCCGCGCTCAAGCTGCTCGAGGCCGGCATCGCCACCCGGCGTGCCGGCCTCGACCTCGAACGGGCCGCGGCGCTGCCGCTCGAGCGCGGCTTCGCGCGCTACCTGGAAACCCTCTACCGTGGCGAAACGACAGTGGCCGAATGAGCACCCCGCGCGTACGCAGGTGGGAATGAACGAAGCGGAGACGCATTGATGGGACGGTGGTGGATCCTGTTCTGTGGCATCGCGCTCGGCGCCGCCGCGGCGTGGTGGGCGCGTGACCACGTGGCGCCGGCCGGCGATGAGCGTGTGGCCGGCGTGGCGCGGCCGGCGGCCGACGACGAGGCGGAGGCCGGTGCCGATGATGACGACGATGACGACATCCCGGCGCGCGTGGTGGTGAGCGACGGTCGTCGCCTGGTCGTGCTCGATGCCGCCGAGCGCGCGCTGGCCGGCATCGAGGTCGCCACGCCCGCGCCCGGCAGTGTCGCGCCCGAGTTGCACGTCGTCGGCACGGTCGCCGATGGCGCCGCGCTGGTCGCCGCGCAGGCCGCGCTGGCCGCGGCGCAGGCGCAGCGCGATGCCGCCGCCACCACCCGCGCGACCCTGCGCGCACGGCTCGAGCGCCTGCGCGCGCTGTCCGCCGATGCCGCCGTCGGTGTCGCCCGTGAACGGGCCGATCTCGAACTCGGCTGGCGCCGCGAGGAGGAACGCGCGTTGACCCTGGAGACGGAAGTCGCGCGGCTCGCGCAAGCCCTGCAGGCGGGCTGGGGCGGGGTGCTGACCACCCTCACGGCGCCGGGTTTGGCGCAGGCGCGTGCACTCGCCGCCGGCGACCTGGCCCTGGTCGAGTTCGTCCTGCCGGCGGCCATTGCCGCGCCGCCGGCCGAATTCGTCGCCGCCGCGGACGGCCGCCGCGCCGATGCCCGCGGCGCGCACCTCGCCGGCCCCGCGCCGCGGGTGCCCCAGGGCAGTTTCGGCCGCGGCTGGTGGGCGCTGGTCGAGCAGGCCGGACTGGCGCGTGGCGAGCGCGTCGACCTGTGGCTGGCGCAGGCGGCGCGGCGCGACGGCGTCGTGCTCCCGGCCACCGCCGTGGTCTGGCACGGCGGCCGCCGCTGGTACTTCGCGGCCCTCGACGACGACCGCTTCGAGCGCCGCCCGGTCCCGCCGGATGCCGGCACCGGGGACACGGTGCTGCTGTCGGCTGCGGCCGCGGCGACGCCGGTGGTGGTGCAGGGTGCCCAGGTGCTGCTGGCCGAGGAGTTCCGTGGCGCCATTCCCGACGAAGACGAGGATTGAGCGGCGATGCGGCGAGGGCAACGACGCTCGGGCGGCGGGCAGGCAGGACCACCGTGTCGGCGCACGCGGGGCCACGGCCGCCGGCGCGCGTTGCGCCCGTGTGCGACCGCCCGTCCTGATTTCGACGGCAACGCCCCGTGCTGAGCGCCCTGGTCCGTTTCGCCATCGAGCGCCGCGCGGTGGTGCTGGTGCTCGCGCTCGCGCTCAGCGTGTTCGGCGCCTGGCGCCTGGCCGGCGCCGGTCTCGACATCTTCCCCGAGTTCGCCCCGCAGCTGGTGGTGGTGCAGACCGAGGCGCCCGGTTTCACCGCGGAACAGGTCGAGATGCGTGTCACCCAGCCACTGGAGGCGGCGCTCGGCGGGCTGATCGATCTCGACCACGTGCGCTCGGAATCGATCCAGGGCCTGTCCATCGTCACCCTGGTGTTCGCCGAGGACAGCGACACCTACCGCAACCGTGCCCAGGTCACCGAGCGTCTCGCCACCGTGCGCGCCGAGTTGCCGGCGGCCGCCGCCGAGCCGGTCATCGCGCCGCTGGCCTCGTCCTCGGCGACGGTGCGCACCATCGGCCTGGTCGCGGACGACGACGACCTGCTGCGCCTGCGCGACCTCACCACCACCGTGGTCGTGCCGCGGCTGCTCGGGGTGGCCGGGGTGGCCGACGTCAACGTCTTCGGCGGCGAGACCCGCGCGCTGGTGGTCGCGCCCGACCTCGTCGCGCTGGAGCGTTTCGGCCTCGCCCTGGGCGACCTCGAGCGCGCGCTCGCCGCGGCCGGGGCCAACCCCGGTCTCGGCGTGGTCGAGAATGCCAACCAGCAGATCGCCATCACCAGCGTCGTCACCGGCGGTGGACCGGCCGCGATCGCCGGCGCCTCGCTCGGCGTGCCCGCGGCGCCGTGGCTGACCATCGGCGACGTCGCGCGGGTCGGGTGGGGCGCGCTGCCGCGCATCAGCGCCGCCCAGGTGATGGGCCGCCCGGCGGTGGTGATGATGGTGATCGGCCAGCTCGGCGCCAACACGCTGACCGTCAGCGACAAGCTCGACGGCGCCTTCGCCGATCTCGAGCCGGTGCTCGCCCAGCAGGGCGTGACCCTGCACAGCCGCCTGTTCGTACCGGCCAACTACATCACCACGGCCATCGGCGACATCGCCCGCCACCTCCTCATCGGCGGCTCGCTGGTGCTGCTGGTGCTGCTGGTCGGCCTGTACAACCTGCGCACGGCGCTGATCTCGGCGCTCGCCATCCCGTTGTCGCTGCTGGCGGCGGTGATCGTGCTGATCGAGTGCGGGGTGAATCTCAACGTGCTGGTCATCGGCGGGCTCGCCATTGCGCTGGGCGAGGTCGTCGACGACGCCATCATCGACACCGAGAACATCTACCGGCGCCTGCGCACGGCGCCGCCGGGCGAGTCGTTCGAATCGATCGCGCTGGCCGCCTCGCTCGAGGTGCGCGGCTCGGTGGTCTACGCGACGTTCATCGTGGCGTTGGTGTTCGTACCCCTGCTGACCCTGGGCGGGGTCAGCGGGCGCCTGTTCGCGCCGCTCGGCCTGGCCTACATCCTCGCCGTCATCGCCTCGTTGCTGGTCGCGGTGACGGTGACCCCGGCGCTCTGCGTGAGCCTGCTCGCCCGGCGCGCGGCGGGCCGCGACGAGGCGCCGGTGTTCCGCCTGCTCAACCCCTGGTACACCGCCGCGGTGGCGGCGCTGGCGCGGCGTCCCGGGTTCGCCGTGGCAGCGAGCGCGGCCTCGGCGGTATTCGTGCTGGCGGTGCTGCCCGGCTTCGGTGCGCGTTTCCTGCCGGATCTCCGCGAGGGACATTTCATCGTCCACACCACGGCCCTGCCGGGCACCTCGCTCGACCAGTCGATCGCCATCGGCACCCGCCTCGCCGAGGCCTTCATGGACATCGACGGCGTGCACTCGGTATCGCAGTGGGCAGGCCGGGCCGAGCGCGGCGCCGACACCTACGGCAGCCACTACAGCGAGTACGAAGTGGCGCTGGAGCCAATGGGCGGTGCGCGCCAGCAGGATGTGCTCGACGCGCTGCGCGCGACCCTGGCGCGTCACGCCGGGCTGTCCTTCGAGGCCAATACCTTCCTCACCGAGCGCATCGACGAGACCATCTCCGGTTACACCGCGCCGGTGGTGGTCAACCTGTTCGGGCGCGACCTCGATCGCCTCGACGCCAAGGGGCGCGAACTGGCCGCCCTGGTCGCCGCCATCCCCGGCGCGCGCGGGGTGCGCCTGCGCGCCTCGCACACCACGCCCAATCTCACCATCGCGCTCGACCCGGCGCGCCTCGCGCGCCACGGCCTCGACGTCGCCGGGGTGCTCGGCGCGGTCGAGGCGGCCTACGCCGGGGCGACGGTCAACGAGCTGCATCGCGGCACCCAGCGCGTACCGGTGGTGGTGCTGTTGCCGGCCGCGGCGCGGGCCGCGGCCGGCGCCCTGGCCGAGCTCGTCGTCGCCCACGGGCCCGGCGGACCGGTGCGCCTCGGCGACGTCGCCGAGGTGGTGCAGACCGCCGGCCGCTACAACGTGCTCCATCGCAACGGTCAGCGTCTGCAGGTGGTCACGGCCGATGTCGCCGGCCGCGACCTCGCCGGCTTCATGGGCGAACTGCGCGCGCGCGTGTTCGAGCGCATGCGTTTCCCCGACGGCATGCACGTCGAGTTCACCGGCGCAGCGGTCGAGCAGGCGGCGGCGCGCAGCGAGCTGGTGTGGCACGCGGCGCTGTGCGGGCTGGGCGTGCTGCTGCTGATCTACATGGCGGTCGGCCGCCTGCGCTACCTGCTGCTGATCGCGCTCAACCTGCCGTTCTCGCTGGCCGGCGGGGTGGCCGCGGTGATGCTCGCCGGCGGCGTGGTCTCGGTCGGCTCGGTGGTCGGCTTCGTCACCCTGTTCGGTATCACGGTGCGCAACTCGATCATGCTGGTGTCGCACTACGACCACCTGGTGCGGGTCGAGGGCGAGCCGTGGAACCTGACGACCGCCCTGCGCGGCGCGCGCGAACGCCTGCCGGCGATCCTGATGACGGCGCTGGTCACCGCGCTGGCCATGCTGCCGCTGACCATCGACAGCGACAACCCGGGGCGCGAGATCATGGGCCCGATGGCGGCGATCATCGTCGGCGGGCTGTGCTCGTCGACCGTGCTCAACCTGCTGGTGATGCCGGCGCTGCTGTGCCGTTTCGGTCACTTCGCGCCGGCTGCGCCCCGGCGCGCGTGAGGCTTCGACCTCGTCGCTGATTTCGCGTATCGTGCCGCGCCTCGAACGTCCCACGAACCGCGCCCCGTCATGAAGACCGCCGCCCTCGATTCCGGCTACGCCTGGTGCCGTCTCGCCGCCTGCCTGTTGCTGGCGACGGTGGGCAGCGCGGGCATGTTCGTCGTGGTCGTCGCCTTGCCGGCGTTCCAGCTCGATTTCGGCCTCACCCGCGCCGGCGCCTCGGTGCCTTACACCATGGTCATGGCCGGTTTCGGCATCGGCGGCCTTCTCGCCGGGCGCGCCGTCGACCGCTACGGCGTGGTCATGCCGCTGGCGGTGTCGGCCATCCTCCTCGCACTCGCCTACGTGCAGGCGGCGACCAGCCACAGCGTGCTGTTGTTCAACCTCGCCCACGTCCAGATCGGCTGCTTCGGCTGCGCCGTGGTGTTCGCACCGCTGGTCGCCGACATCTCCAAGTGGTTCACCCGCCGGCGCGGCCTGGCCGTGGCCATCGCCGCCTGCGGCAACTACGTCGGTGGCGCCATCTGGCCGCCGTTGCTGGTCGACATGCTGGCCGAGTCGGGCTGGCGTGCGGCCTACATGACCATCGCCGGGGTCAGCGTGACGGTGATGCTGCCGACCCTGCTCGTGCTGCTGCGTCGCCCGGAGGGCGACGACGCCATCCGCGGCGACGGCGGCAGCGCCGGCTCGCCGGCCCTGCTCGGGCTGACCCCGAACGGCCTGCTCGGCCTGCTCGCGCTGGCCGGCTTCGGCTGCTGCATGGCCATGGCCATGCCCCAGGTGCACATCGTCTCGCTGTGTGGCGACCTCGGCTTCGGCCCGGCGCGCGGCGCGCAGATGCTCGCCGTCATGCTGGCCTGCGGCATTGCCTCGCGGCTCGCCTTCGGCTTCGTCTCCGATCGCCTCGGCGGCCTGCGCACCATCCTCATCAGCTCGGCCCTGCAGGGCGTTGCCCTGGTGCTGTTCCTGCCCGCGCAATCGCTCACCGCGCTGTACGGCGCGGCTGCGCTGTTCGGCCTGTTCCAGGGCGGCATCGTGCCGTGCTACGCGCTCATCGTGCGCGAGTACTTCCCCGCCGCGCAGGCCGGCAGCCGCCTCAGCGTGGTCATTCTCGCCACCATCTCCGGCATGGCCCTGGGCGGCTGGACCTCGGGTGCGATCTTCGACTGGACGGGTTCCTACACCGTGGCCTTCGTCCACGGCATCGGCTGGAACCTGGTCAACCTCTCGGTCATCCTGTTCCTGCTCTCGCGGGCGCGCGGCGCTGGCAGCGGCCTCGCTGCGCCGGCGACGCCCTGAGCGTCCACCCATGGCGCACGGTTTCGGCACCGGCCTCGCGGCCGCCTTGTTCGCGACCCTGACCTGGGGCGTGCAGCTGCCGCTGGCCAAGGACGCCTTCGTCGCCGTCGACCCCTTCCACATGACGGCCACGCGCTACCTGGTCGCGGCGCTGTGCCTGGCCGGCATCCTGGTCATGCGCGAGGGCCGCGCGGCGTTGCGCTACGACGGCCGCGCCAGGCTCGCCATCGGCCTCGGCGTGATCGGCATCTGCGGGTCGCCCATGCTGACCTTCCTCGGCATGTCCTTGTCGCGTGCGGAACACGCGGTGGTGATCGTCAGTACCCAGCCGATGATCGCGGCACTGGCGGTGTGGATCCTGCGCGGCCGCCGCCCGGCACCGGTCACGGCGCTGTGCATGCTGGGCGCCTTCACCGGCGTGCTGCTGGTCGTGACCAAGGGTCAGCTCGACCTGGTCGAGTCACCGCGCCAGGTGCTGGGTGACTGCATCATCTTCGTCAGCGCGCTGTGCTGGGTGGTCTACACCATGGGCCTGGGGCGGCTGACCGGCTGGTCGGTGTGGCGGGTGACGGTGCTGACCATGCTGCCCGGCGGCCTGGCGACGAGCGCGGTGACGGCGAGCCTGGTCGTGCTCGGCATCATCCACACGCCGAGCCTCGCCGCCGTGCACAGCGTCGCCTGGCAGATGATCTACCTCACCTTCGTCGGCGTGCTGCTGGCGATGCTGGCCTGGAACACCGCCATCCAGCGCATCGGCGGGCTCAACGCGACGCTCTTCATCAACTGCATGCCGGTGGTGACCTTCGCCTACCGCGCGGTGCAGGGCCACCGCTTCGAGACCATCGAGCTGGTCGGCGCGGGCCTGGTGGTCAGCGCGCTGATCGCCAACAACCTGTATCTGCGCCAGGAGCAGCGACGGCTCGCAGGCGCCTGAAAAACGACTGCGGAGGCCGTTCGCGGCGTTGCGCGCCCGGCCTTCCTCGCCGCGGTTTTCAGCCACCTGCCGGGGGCTGGTAGGCAGGGGGTTTACCGACGTTGATCGAGCCAGGCGTCGAGTGCCGCGCAGCGCTGGTCGACCATGCCGCGCACGGCCGCGGTGAGCGGCGCCGGCGCGCGCGCCGGGTGACCACAGGCGTAGGGCGGGGCGGGTTCGTACTGCATGACCAGTTGCGCGGCCTGTGCGGCCTCGTCACCGACCACGTTCCCGGCCAGGGTCAGGGCGAAGTCGAGGCCGGCAGTGATGCCGCCGCCGGTGATCCGGTTGCGATCGACCACCACGCGCTCGTCGGCGACCGCGATGCGCGGGTAGCGTGCAAGGCGCTCCAGCCAACCCCAGTGGGTGGTGGCGCGGTAGCCGTCGAGCAGACCGGCTTCGGCCAGGATCAGCGCGCCCGTACACACCGAGGTGACCCAGGCGAACTCGTTGCCGCGTTCGCGCAGGAAGGCCTGCAGATCGCGGTCCTGCAGCTGCGGCAGGACGTCGCCGCCGCCCGGCATCACCAGCACGTCGAGCGGCGGGCAGCCGGCGAGGTCGTGCGTGGCGAGCAACAGCGCTGCGCTGTCCGAGCGCAGCGGCGCGGTGGTGTTGGCGAAGGTGGTGACTTCGAGCCCGGGCACGAAGGACAGCGCCTGCAGCGGCGCGTAGCCATCGAGCATGGTCATGTTCTCGAACAGGTAGATGCCGACACGCAGGGGTTGGTTCATGGCCGCACCCTCACGCCGCGACCCGGCTGGCGTTGACGACGCCGCGCCCGAACAGGTTCATGAGCATGCCCTTCACGCGGAACACGTGGTGGACGAACTTGTAGCGGCCGAGCACGCCCTGGCGGAACCCCGGGCGCGCGGCGACTCGCCGGTACCACGCGGCGAGGTGGGGGAAATTGCGCGCGAAGGGGTAGGCGCACTCGGTCAGGCGCAGGACCTTGATCGCCCAGATGATGTCGGCGATGGAAAAATCCGGCCCGGTGAGGAAGGGGCGGCCGTCGGCCAGTCGCGTCTCCTGCTGGGCGTAGCCGTCCTCGAGCTCGTGCAGGTGCTGGTGGAAGGTGGCGAGCTCGATGGCGTTGCCGTTGAAGCGGCGGTAGAACTCGGCCAGGCCTTCGGGCGAATCGCCGCGTTCGAGGCGCGCGACGCGGGCCTCGGTCTCGGTATCCGTCCTGGCCAGGCCGCCCAGGCTCCAGTGAAAGGTGACGTGGCGTACGCTGACGTGCAGATCCTTGCCGAGCTGGACCAGTTCGTCGCAGAGCGCGGCGGCGGCCGGCTCGCGCGGCCGCAGCGGCTGCTCGGGAAAGGCCTCGTCGAGGTAGGCGATGATGTCCATCGACTCGATGTACAGGCGACCGTCGTGGACCAGGGCCGGCACCACCATGTTGGGCTGGATGGCGGCGTAGCCCTCGGTGAGGTTGTCGTGCCGCACCAGCGAGACCTCGCGGTAGACGTAGGTGCCGGGCGGGGCGACCAGCGCGGCCGGGTGGTCGTCCGCCCATTTCACCTTGCGTGCCCGCTCGAGGCCCTTCTCCGCCAGGGCGAAATTGACGCGCTGGGCGCAGGGTGCGCCGTCGAAACCGAACAGGTGCAGGCCCTGCAGGCGTGGCACGAGCGGGCTGGCGGGGGATTCGATCAGGGCCATGGTCACGATCTCCTCGGTGGGCCGACCCGGCAGCGGCGCGGGCGCAGCGCAATTTATGTATGATTCGGTACAGAATTAATTTTATACAACACAGTACAAAATGAATGCAAGCCGCCGCGGACGCCCGCGCGCGTTCGATGACGAGGCCGTGCTCGACCAGGCCATGCAGGTGTTCGCGGTCAAGGGTTTCAGCGCCACCTCGCTCGACGACCTGGTTGGCGCCACCGGGCTCAACCGGCCCAGCCTCTACAACGCCTTCGGCAACAAGGAGGGGATCTACCGTGCCGCGCTGGCGCGCTTCACCGGGCATCTCGACGCCGCGCTCGGGCGCCTGGTCGAAGACGAGCCCGATCTGGCGCGGGCCCTCGGCAACTTCTACCGCGGCGCGCTCGACGTCTACTACTCGACCAGGCCGCCGCTCGGCTGCTTCCTGTTCTGCACGGCGACGGTCGAGATCGTGGTGCACGAGGACATCCAGGCCGATCTCGCGCGCGTGCTCAGGCGCGTCGATGGCCTGCTGGAAGCGAAGTTCAGCGCCGCCCAGGCCGCCGGCACGTTCGCCGCCGGGGCCGACTGCCGGCTCGCCGCGCAGGTCGCGCAGGGGGTGTTGCACAGCCTCGCCATCCGCGCCCGCGCCGGTGCTTCGCGCAAGGCCCTGGAACGCATGGCGGACTTCGCGGTGAGCGCCCTGGTCGGCTACGCGCCGGACGCGGTGTGAGCGCGGCGCTCAGCCGGGCCGCTGGCCCTCCAGCGCCGCGCGGATGCGCTCGCCGGCCGCTTCGATGTCGGCGCGCGGCGGCGGCTGGTAGTAGCGTTCCGGCAGTTTCCAGCGGAAGCCGTCGTCGGCGTAGCGCGGGAACACGTGCAGGTGGAGATGGAACACGGTCTGGCCGGCGGCGACGCCGTCGGCGAGAAACAGGTTGACGCCCTCGCAGGCGAGGCCGGACCCGCGCAAGGCCGCGCCGACCCGCTGCGCGACGGTGAACATGCGTGCCCCCGTCGCTGGCGGCAGTTCGGCCAGGCTGGCGGCCTTGACCAGCGGCACGACCAGGGTGTGGCCCGGGGTGATCGGCTGGATGTCGAGGAAGGCGGCGACGAGTTCGTCGCGGTAGACGAAGGTCGCCGGCAGCTCGCCGCCGAGGATCTTCGCGAACACCGTGTGCGGGTCGAAGCCGCCGCGCTGGACGGCGTTGGGCTGGTCTTCGCCTTGCATGCTTACCTCTTCAGCAACTGGTAGACGGTTTCGGTGCCGGGCGCACCCTTGACCGCGGCGGTCACGGTCGCGAGCTGGTCGATGGTCCAGGCCGCGCCGTAGAGCGTCTCGACCTCGGCGGGGTCGACGACGAAGGGCGGCGGCTTCACCTGCGCCGGATCGTAGCCCACGGTGATCAGCAGCATCGCCGTGCCGGGCGCCGCCAGCTCGCTGAGGTGGCGGGCGTAAGCGATGCGCATCGCGGGCGGCAGGGCGATCAGCGCGGCGCGGTCGTAGATCGCGGCGCAACTGCCCAGCGCGCCGCTCGCGAGGGCGAAGAAATCGCCCTGGTAGAGGCGATAGCCGGGAGATTCGTAACAGGTCAGGGCGCCGGCCGCATGACGCCGCGGCTCGAGCCCGCGCTCGGCGAAGAACTCATCGAGCGCGATCGCGGACAGCTCGACACCACACACCGCGTGGCCGGCCGCGTGCAGCCAGGCGAGGTCGTGCGACTTGCCGCACAGTGGTACGAACACCGGTGCGCCGGCCGCGAGTCCGAGGCGGGGAAAGTGCGCGCGCAGCTGCGCATGCGGCTGCGGCTCGTGGAAGCCGATCTGGTGGGTGGCCCAGCGCTCGAGCCAGAAGGCGGCGTCCATCGCGACGCGCGGTCGGCGCTCAGGCGCTCGCCGCAAGCGCCTCGGCGAACAGCTCGAAGGCCGCACGGGTGAACAGCGCCATGTTCTGTTCGCGGTCGCCATGCCCAGTTTCGAGGCGGCGACTCAGGCCGACCGGGCCGCTCACCGCCAGTACGCAGATGCCGGGCGGGTGACCGTAAGGCGTGCCGGCCGGGCCGGTGGCGCCGAGTTCGGCGATGCCCCAATCGGCGCGCAGGCGGCTACGGATGGTCTCGGCGCACAGCATCACGTAGGCCTCGGTGAGGGGCTCCTGGCGCTCGAGGGTGGCGCGATCGATGCCGAGCAGCTCGCGTCGTGCGCGCATGGTGTAGATGACCACGCTGCCCTGGAAATAGGCCGAGGCGCCGGGTACCGCGAGCAGGCTCGCGCTGATCAAGCCGCCGGTGGAAGATTCGGCCACGCCGACCGTGTGGCCGCGCGCCTTGAGGAGTTCGCCGACCGTGACGGCGGCGTCAACGTTGATGCTCATGGGTATGCGATGATGCGCGGTTCGGGACTCAGTCAGTCGGGGGACGGGACAGCATGACGGGCGCTCCTGCGAGCAGCCGCGCGTGGCGTTGCCATGCGTTCGGAGATTACCACGATCTGGTCCTCGAATCGGTACCGCTGGCGGCGCCGGCGGCGGGCGAGGTGGTGGTGGCGGTACGTGCCTTCGCGCCGGGCTTTCCGGACATGCTGATGGTACAAGGGCTGTACCAGCTCAAGCCGCCCTTGCCGTTCACGCCCTGCGCCGAGTTCGCCGGCGAGGTGGTCGCCTGCGGCGATGACGTCGCGCATCTCGGCGTCGGTGATCGCGTCATGGGCTCGGTGCGTTACGGCGCCGCGGCTACCCACGTCGTCGCCCAGGCCGCGCACTGCCTGCCGTTGCCGCCAGCCTTCGACTGGGCCGAGGGCGCGGCCTTCCACGTCGCCTACCGCACCGCCTGGGTCGGCCTGGTCGTCCGCGGCGGCCTGGCCGCCGGCGAGACGGTGCTGGTGCACGGTGCCGGCGGCGGCGTCGGCCTGGCCGCGGTCGACCTCGCCCGGCATCTCGGCGCGCGGGTCATCGCGATGGCGAGCAGCGAAGAGAAACTCGCCGTTGCGCGCGCCCACGGCGCCGACCACGTGCTCGCCTACGGCGACGGCCGCTTTCGCGAGCAGGTCAAGGCGCTGACCGACGGGCGCGGCGCCGATGTCGTCTACGACCCGGTCGGCGGCGACGTCTTCGACGAGTCGACGCATTGCATCGCGCCCTTCGGCCGCCTGCTGGTGATCGGCTTCGCCGGCGGGCGCATCCCGGCGGTCAAGGTCAACCACGTCCTGATCAAGCAATACGCCGTGGTCGGCGTGCGCGCCGGCGAACACGGCCGCGTCGACCCGGCCGGCGGGGCGGCGGTGACCCGCGCCCTGGGCGAACTCGCCGCGAGCGGCGCGGTGCGCCCGCACGTCTGCGCGCGGCTGCCGTTCGAGGCCCTGCGTGAAGCCTACGACCGCATCGCCGCGCGCGCCGTCATCGGGCGCATCGTGGTCGAAGTGTAGCCGGCGCCGAGCGGCTACCATGCGCGCAAGCGACCCCATTCCGTGACCCGGAGACCGCGATGAGTCATACCCTCGAGTTCTATTTCGACTGTTCCAGCCCCTGGACCTGGCTCGCCTTCGAATACGCCCAGCGCCGCCTCGCCGACCTCGACGTCGCCATCGCCTGGAAGCCGATCCTGGTCGGCGGCGTGTTCAACACCGTCAATCCCAGCGTCTACGCCGCGCGCGAGAACCCGGTGCCGGCCAAGGCGGCCTACATGCGCAAGGATCTGCAGGACTGGGCGCGTTTCGTCGGCGTCGAGATCGGCTGGCCGGCGGTGTTCCCGGTCAACAGCGTCAAGGCCATGCGCGGGGCGATTTTCGCCCTCGAGCAGGATTGCCTGGCGGCGTACGCGCGCGCGGTGTTCAAGCGTTACTGGACGGACCTGGCCGACATCTCGCAGGACGACGTGCTCGGCGCGGTGGTGGAATCGGTCGGTCTCGACCGTGCGGCCTTCTTCGCCGCCATCGCCAGCCCGCCGTACAAGGACCGCCTGCGCGAGAACACCGAAGAGCTCATCGCGCGCGGCGGCTTCGGCTCGCCGACGCTGTTCCTCGACGGCGACGACATGTACTTCGGCAACGATCGCGTCGACCTGCTGCGCTGGCGCATCGAGCAAATCGACGGAGGACCCCGCGCATGAGTGCCGCACTCGTCACCATCGACTGCACGGACGGCGTCGCCGACGTGCGTTTCAACCGCGCCGACAAGCACAACTCGCTGACGCTCGAGATGTTCGCCGCCATCAGCGACGCCATCGACACCATCAATGCCGACCACGCGGTGCGCGTGGTGGTGTTGTCGGGCGAGGGACCGAGTTTCTGTGCCGGCCTCGACCTGTCGTTGCTGCAGGCCATGCTGGCCGGCGGTGCGGCGGCCACCGGCACCCTGACCAGCCTGATGCGGCGCGACGACGGCCCCGACAACCTCGCCCAACGCGTCGCCTACGGCTGGAAGGCGGCGCGCGTGCCGGTGATCGGCGCCTTGCACGGCGTCGCCTACGGCGGCGGTTTCCAGATCGCGCTCGGCTGTGACATGCGCATCGCCGACCCGGCGACGCGCTTTTCGATTATGGAGGCGCGCTACGGGCTGGTCCCCGACATGTCGATCACCCAGACCCTGCCCGAACTGCTGTCGCGCGACGTCGCCCTGGAACTGACCCTCACCGCGCGGGTGTTCGAGGCGGCGGAGGCCGCCGCGCTGGGCCTGGTCACCCGCCTGGCCGACGAACCGCGCGCGGCCGCGCTCGAACTCGCCCGCACCATTGCCGACCGCTCGCCGGACGCCGTGCAGGCCATCAAGCGCCTCTACAACGCCAGCTGGCGCGCCGATGCCGCGCACGGCCTGCGCCTGGAGGAAGCGTTGCAGGTTCCGCTGATCGGCTCGCCGAACCAGGTCGAAGCGGTGCGCGCGAGCATGGAGAAGCGCCCGCCGCGCTTCGTCGACGGCGCGGGCGGCTGGTAATACCTTCTGCGGTCAGGTTAATGCGCATACGCCGCCGAGCAGGCAGTTCGCAAGTCATGCAAACAGGTTTGTCAGATTGTCCGTGAACAAGGTCGAAGGTGTCGGCCGCGAGATGGTCAAGGGTGCGGCCTGGGCGGTACTAATGCGGGTCGCAATTCGCAGCTTGGGTTTTGTCAGTACGATTGTTCTTGCCCGGCTGTTGACCCCGGATGACTATGGCTTGATTGCTTTGGCTATGGTGTTCATTGGGCTCCTAGAATCATTGACCTGGTTTGGCTTCGACGTTGTCCTCATTCATGACCAGCACGCCTCAGAAGATAAATACCACACGGCGTGGACGCTTACGGTCGCGCGCGGAATTTTGCTTGCGGCAGTCGTGTCGGCCGCTGCCGGGCATTGCGCGATACTGTTCGAGGAGCCTCGCATCGCGCCCATCATGCAGTTGCTTGCCTTGGGAACACTTGTCGAGAGTTTTGCCTGCATCGGCGTGGTCAATTTTCGGAAGAACCTGCAATTCGACAAAGATTTTCGTCTAATGGTCATACCGCGTATCGCGGGCTTTCTCGTCACAGTGGTGCTTGCCTTGATCTTGCGCAATTACTGGGCGATGGCAATCGGAATGGTCAGCACACGAATCGTGACTGTAGCTACAGGCTACGCCATGCATCCGTACCGGCCCGCGTTCCGCCTCACACATTGGCGCGAAGTTCTTGGCTTTAGCAAATGGTTGCTGTTCAACAGCTTGTTGCGCTATGGATATAACCGTGGCCCATCGGCGATCCTCGGAAAGCTCGCTGATAGCCATGCGCTCGGCGTGTACAGCATTGCCTATGAAATCTCCAACATGGTTTTAAGCGAACTGGTTGCGCCGGTACAGCGTGCGCTGTTGCCCGGCTTCGCCAAATTGTCTGGAGATATCGAGACGATGCGTGCGACCTATCTCGACGTGCTCTCGGTAACGATGTTGTTTGCCTTGCCCATGGCGTTGGGGATCGCCCTCACGGCTGATCTGTTTGTGCCCTTGTTGCTCGGGGAGAAATGGCTCGATTCGGTACCGCTTATTCAGCTGTTGTGCATATGTGGACTGCTACATGTCGGGGTAGCCAACAGCAGCGCTGTCTACATTGCGCGCGGGCGCCCGTGGGTGTCGACTGTCCTATATATCGCTGCACTTGCAATCGGGTTGCCGGCGGTTTTCCTATTCGCTGGTGCGTCGGGCGCTATGGGAGCGGCGCGCGGTATGGTGGCGATGGCAGCTACCTTTGTAGCGGTCAATACAGGCTTTATCTCACGTGCGCTAGGGCTCACTCCAGGAGCAGTCATTCAACGTGCGTATAGGCCAGCATTGGCAACGGCTATGATGACCGAGGTAATTGTGACTTTGGATAATCGGCATCCGAATGCGCAAAGCGGATGGAACACGGCACTTGATCTCGCGGTAGCTTGTAGCCTCGGTGCCATCACCTATGTCCTTGGCGTGTTCATCTTGTGGTTCGCAGCCGGGCGTCCCGCTGGAGTGGAAACTACGCTGGTCAAATTATTGTGTTCGCGTGCGATCCGTAATGCCCAATAGGGAATGGTCGGGCAACTCCTGCGGCGACGACTTTCGGATAATTCGCGTCCCCCACCGTCTTTCCGTAATCTTCTGCTGTCGACCGAACTTTTTCCGCCTCTGCACCGCCGTGGCATGCTCATTGACCCAAGGGAAGGTTTCGGTAATCCATGCCGCGGCTATCACGGTGCCGGAACAATTGACCAGCTGTTTGATGCCGGGTACTTCGCAGTAGAGCTTGAGGCGGGCGGCTGAGCGCGCAAATACGACAGCTTGGTCAGCCTGACGGACGTCCTCCGAACCCTATGATCGCAGAGGAAGTCTGTGGCTGCGTATTCACTGGCAATTGACGCGCGATGACGGCCCCGTGCCCGCGGCTTTGAGATGCAGCATAGAAAGCCGGACGAGTGGTGTTAGATTGAGATCTAGGTTGCGGCCGCGCTCGACTTGAGGTGGCCTCTAGTGATGTCTCGGACCAGAAGACGCGAGGCGCTGCCGTCGAAGACCAGCGCACCGCGAATGATGAGAACGCAGACCCTTCCTATGTACCACTCCCGTGGCAGCTCGATTCTGTTGCGACCGCTCTCGCCTGGACTCTCTATACGCGTTGGGCGTGCGGCCGTGTGTGCGAATGTCACGCTGGCGGCGGCGTACAGAAACCGTAGAACCGGCTCGCGCGGACCTACCTCGCCCCGCGACGCTCCAGCCAACTCAGCGCTTGCGCCTCGTCGGCGAAGAAATTCAGGTCGAAGCCGACCAGGCGTTCGAAGCCCTGCAGGGCCCGTACGAGCACGCTCTGGCCGAATGCCGGCGAGACGAAGGCGACCCGGGCCGGACCGCGGCCGTGTTTCTCGCGGGCGATGTAGGCGGTGACCTGCATCAGCGTCTCGAACGGCGGCAATTCGCAGGCGCCGATGTCCCAGATGGCGTCGGTGCATTCGAGGTAGGCGGGGTCGCGCCACAGTTGCGCGAGCAGGGCGTGGGCGTTGTCCAGCGTGACGTCGCCGTTCAGGCGTACGTGGCAGCGCGTTGAGCCCGGCACACGGTCGAGCAGGTAGGAGAGCATGCGCGTCTCAGGCTCCGCGCGATGACGACCTGTCGCGGCGGGACCGGGTTGCCAGGTGGGGATCGCGACACCGCCGCACGCGCGACCGCGACGCGTGCGCGTCGTGCCGGCCGGAAAGGCGGTCCGTGCCGTCCGCCGATGTCGACGAGCCCGTCACCGCTTCAGCCGCGCTGGACGAATTCGACGATGTTGCCGTCCGGGTCGTTGACCATGGCAATGGTCACGCCGGGCATGAACTCGTTCTTCTCGATGACGAAGGTGATGCCGGCCGCTGCCAGTTCCTCGCACAGGGCGTCGATGTTGCCGACCTGGAAGGTGATGTAGCGGAAGCCGAGTACCGCGTCGAGGCCCGGCGTGCCGGCGGCGGGGACCTTTTTCGGATCGACCAGCTTGATGAAACTGTCGCCGAAGGCGAGGCGGTGCATGGTGCCGAATCCCAGCGGTACTTCCTGCACCTTCTCCAGCCCGAGGCGGTCGCGGTAGAAGGCCAGGCTGGCCTCGATGTCACGAACGATGATGCCGATGTCGACGGCATTCTTGGCGGCTTGCATGGCCATAGCGTGTTGCTTCCTCGCGGTGCGCCCGGCGCGCGGCTCAGGATTCGTCGCCCCGCCCCGGCGCCGGCGCATCGTGGTAAGCGACCTGTTCGGCCACGAACTCGTGGGCGTGGGTGACGTTCATGGTGGACTGCTGGCGGTAAGCGTACTTGCCCAGGGCCAGAGTGTACGGGTTTCGCCGCCGGATCGCTTCCAGCATCGTGGAAATGGCCTCGTCGAGGCGCCCGGCCGCAGCGACGCGACTGACCAGGCCGGTGGCGAGCAGGGCGCGGGCGTCGTATTCGCGTCCGCAGCACAGCAGGTCGAAGGCGAGCTTGTCGGGAAGCGCGCGGCCGAGCGCGAGCGCCGTCGTGTGCGGCCAGCCACCGGCCCGGAGCGGGCTGGCGACGGCGCGCGTGTCGTCGGCGCAGACCGCGAGATCGCAGGCCGCGACGAGTTCGAGGCCGGCGCCGCCGATGGCGCCGTGGACGCGCGCGACGGTGATCTTGGGGGTCTCGGCAAGCGCCAGCAGGCAGTCGCTCATGGCGAGCAGGGCGGCGCGGCGTTGGCGCGGGTCGTCGAGGCCGGCGAGCGCGGTGTCGTCGTGCCCGGCGCAGAACGTGGCGCCGCGCCCGGCGAGCACGATACAGGCGAGCTCGTCGTCGCAGGCGAGGCGTTCGATGCTCGCCTGCAGGGCGGTGGCCAGGGCCGGCCCGAAGCGGTTGCCGTGCGCGGGGCGGTCCAGCCACAACCAGGCCACGGCATCTTCGCGTACGAGGCTGAGCCCCGCCTCGGATGCGGACACGATGGGTGGCGTGGCGTTCATGTTCAGGCGCGGTTGCGAGGAGGACGTTGGGCGACAGTCTAGCGGTCGCGGCGGCGGCGCGGGTGCGGCCGTCACCGACTTGGGGCACGCGCCCCGGCGCCAGGTGGGGGCGTCCTCGTGGCGACGGTACACCGGACGGCGCGGGGACGCCCTGGACGGGCGCCAGAGCGCGTCGCGCGCCCGCCTGGTGGCGGGGCGGCAACGCGGCCAATGCCGCATGAAGCGTCCTGCCCGGTCGTCGTGCACCCCGCCTCGGCGCAGGTGCCGCGCCGGCTCGCACCGGCCTCAGGCGAAGTTCGGCATCACCCGGTTGGCGAACAGGTCGAGTGAACGCAGGATGTCGTCGCGTTCGTGCAGGCCCTGGGGAATGATCAGGAACATCTCGTTGATCGGAACGCGGCTCGCGACCTCGTCGATGCGCCGCGAGAGCGTGTCCGGCGAACCGAACAGGAGTTCGGGATAGGGCTGGCCGAAGGGCATCGCCCAGGTCTCCCAGAACCAGCGAAAATCGGCCGCCAGGGCCTCGGCCGCGCTGTCGCTTTCGGCGCAGATCATGAGCCCGCCCCAGGCGGCCTCGTCGCCGGGCGCCGGGCTGTAGTCGTGGCGCGCGGCCTCTTCGCGGTAGGCGGCCCACAGCGCGGCGAGGAAATCGATGTTGTCCGACATCACGATGGGCTTGCCGCGGTAGCGAGCCCAGAAGCGGGCCGTGCGCATGGAGGCCGAGAAGCCACCGTAGAGGGGCGGGTGCGGGCTCTGCAGCGGGCGCGGTGCGATGCCGACCTCGCGGATGTGCATGTCGGCGTCGACGCCCTGGCCGAAACGCGTGTAGACCTCGTGGACGTGCGGATTGCGCAGGTCCGGCGGCGGGAACTGCCAATAGCGGCCGTGGTGGCTGAAAGTGTCGTGGGTGAGGGCCTTGACCACGATGTCGACGTACTCGGCGAAGTACGCGCGGTTGGCGACGTCGGCGTCGCTGTCCTTGTTCCACGGCCCGACCGCGGCGACGTCGTCCTTGACGCGGAAATTGTCGACCCAGCGCGTCTGGTAGCCGCGCACCAGGCCGACCCCGAAGCGACCGTCGAGCATGTTGTCCATCGTCGCGATGGCCTCGGCCGTGCGCAGGGGATTGTGCACGGTCGACACGAAACCGCAGGTGATCACGCGCAGGCGCTTGCTGTGCTGACCGACCCACATGCCCATCAGGGTGGGGTCGTTGGCCGCCTCGAAGCCTTCGATCTGCAGGTGGTGCTCGGGATGGCCCCAGCCGGCGTAGCCGGCGTCGTCGGCGAAACGCACGTACGCGGCGATCTCGTCGAGCATGCGGCGGAACAACGCCGGGTTCTTACCCTGCATGCCGCGCTCGAGTTCGGCGCGACGACCCATGGTGCAATAGACGAAGGGATTGAAGCGGATCATCGGGTGTCCCTGGTGCGGCGGCCGTTCAGCCGGTGTAGAACGGGGCGGCACTCAGGATCTTGTTCTCCTGGTGCTGGATCAGCGGGGCGGCCTGCTCGAGGTAACCGGCCCAGGCCGGATCGGCGGCCATCGCGGCACGGCGCCGCGCGCGGTCGGCGAGATCGGCATAGCGCCACAGGTGCACGACCTGGTTCAGCGGGCCGATGTCCATCGACACGTACCAGCCGACGCAGTCGCCGAGGTATTGCTGTTGCAGTGGCCAGCCGACGCGTTGATAGATGTCTAGAAACAAGGCCATCTTGCCCGGCAGGAGGGTGTAGGTACGGTGGTCGACGATCATGGGCTGGCTCCGGGGTACGCGGCGCGTCCAAGCATATCCAATCCGGCCCGTGCGCCGCAGCCGCGGGCTCAGTCGCGCAGGGCGAGCCGGCGCCGCTTGAGCGCCCGCCAGATCCCGTAGGCGCTGGCCGAGGCCCAGAACACCTCGATGGTGAACGAGGCGAGGTTGAAGGCGAACAACAGTGAATAGCCGATGCAGATCGCGCCGGTCAGGTTGAGCACCGAGTAGAGCAGGCCGTCGGCCGCCATGCGCCCGGCCTGCAGGGCGCCGTAGGTGCCGAGGACGAGGGTGACGCCGACGCCGCCGACGACGTCGTAGAACGCGATGCTCATGCAGGCCCCGGGTGGGGGCACCGCGCGCGTCGTCGCAGGTACACATCGCGGGCGCGCCGCCGGGTCGAAGGGGCCATGCGCGATCAGTCGAGGAAGCCGTCGTCCCTGAGCCGGCTTTCCTCGCGCAACTCGCGCCGCATCAGGGCGATCACGCCGATGACGACGACGGCGACGCCCAGCGTCGCGAGCACCTTGACGAAGGTGGCCGCGGACAGGACCGGATACCACAGCTGGACGACGCATAGCGCGCCGGCGGCGGCGATCAGGAGCGACAGGACCAGGCCGAGGGCGTTCATTGGCCGCGCGCGCGCTCGAGCACGACCATGAACGCTTCGCGCTGCCAGAACAGCAGGGTGCGGCGCGCCTCGCGTTCCATCGTCACCACCCGCCAGCCCTCGGCGGCATGGCGATTGAGAAAATCGCTGAAGCGCTCGGGGTCGACCTTGGACTGGCCCAGCACGACCGAGCCGAGCAGGCCTTCCTGGTAGATGATGACCTTGTATTCCAGTCCGCCCATCAGGTCGATGCAAAGCTGCTGCGGCGCTCATCTGCTTCGTTGCGCGCGTGGCCGCGTGGCACTTCGAAATCAGTCAAATGCGCTGCTCGCCGTGCCCGCGCTGCGCCGCCGGCGGTCCCCGTGAGGTCTTGCATCGGGCTGCCCGTTGCTGCGTTCAAGGTTCGAACTCGTAGACTTCGGCGAACAGCGAGTACTCGTCGCGCCAGTCGACCGAGGTGTCACCACGAGCGTTGAGGCCGACGAAATTGACCAGGCGATAGAGCCACTGGTTGAGAGTGTGCCACTCGGTAATCTCGGCCTGGCGGTCGCCGCCGGCGTGTTCGATCGACTGTGCGGCCGCGCGACAGTGGCCGATCTCGAGCAGCAGGATCTCGAGTTCACGGAAGCTCGTCTGCAACGTACCCGGATCGACCACCGGCTTGGCGTAGTGCGGGCCGAGCACCGCCTTGATGCGCGGCGCCACATCGATCGCGTGGTGAGCGCAACCCTCGTCTTCTTCCGCCGCCCATGCAGGATGGGCGAGCAGGCAGCCGACGAAGGCGAAGACGAGAGCAGGACGAACGGTCATGATGCGACTCCTGTCGGGGCCAGCCGCGGCGGGCCGGCATGCCGGCGATGGTAGAGCATCGCCGCGGGAGCGCAAAGACGGGGCGTGTGCCGGCCGCGCCGGGTGCATGCTAGTCTGCCGTCCCCAATCCGGCCTGGCCTCGTGATGCGATTGAAGGACAAGCGCGCCGTCGTCACCGGCGCATCGAGCGGTATCGGCCGCGCCATCGCACGCGCCTTTGCCGTCGAGGGCGCACGCGTGGTGGTGAGCTACGCGCGCTCGGCGGTGGCCGCCCAGGGCCTGGTCGACGAGCTTCGCGCGGGCGGCTGCGAAGCGCACGCGGCGCAGGCCGATCTCGCCCACCCGGAGAGTCCCGCCGCCCTGGTCGAGGCCGCGCGCGAAGCGCTCGGCGGCATCGACGTGTGGGCCAACATCGCCGGCGCCGATATCCTCACCGGCGCGCACGCCGACGAGCCGGACGCGCACAAGCTCGCCCGCCTGGTCGACGTCGACCTCAAGGGCACCATGTTGTGCTGCTGGGCCGTGGCGCCGCTGATGCAGGCCCAGGGCGCCGGCGTGATCCTCAATATGTCGTGGGACCTGGCGCTGGTTGGCATGGCCGAGCGCAATCCCGAGATGTTCGCCGCGACCAAGGGCGGGGTAACCGGCTTCACCCGTGCCCTGGCCCGCTCGCTGGCACCGGCGGTGCGCGTCAACGAGGTTGCGCCGGGCTGGATCGCGACGGCCTTCGCCGAACGCGAGATGGCGACGGAGTACCGTGACTGGGTCATCGACCAGACCCCGCTGCGGCGCTTCGGCACGCCCGAGGACGTCGCCCGCGCGGCCGTTTTCCTGTGTTCGGCGGAAGCCGCCTTCATCACCGGCCAGACGCTCAAGGTCAATGGCGGGCTGAGCAGTTAGCAGGCTGGCTGCTGCGCCGCTACCCGCACCTGGCCGTGGCCTGCGCGGTGCGCGGATTACCCGGGCGTAGTTGTCGCGCGCGCTTCAGAGGTCCCGCGCGAGGCGGATGCCGGTCATCGCCCAGCGCTGGTGAGGGTAGAAGAAGTTGCGGTAGGTGTGGCGGGCGTGGCCGGGCGGGGTCAGGCAGGCGCTGCCGCGCAGGCTCATCTGGTTGCTCATGAACTTGCCGTTGTACTCGCCGACCGCGCCGGCGGCGGCGCGGAAGCCCGGATAGGGCAGGTAGGCCGAAGCCGTCCACTGCCAGGCGCTGCCGTAGGCGTCGTCGCCCGCCGTGGTCGCGGCCGGGGGATGCAGGCGCGGCGTCTGCACCGCGGCCGGCGCCGGGCTCGCGGCCTCCCATTCGAACTCCGTCGGCAGGCGCAGGCCGCGCCACTGGGCGTAGGCATCGGCCTCGTAGTGGCTGACGTGGCAGACCGGGCGCGCCGGGTCGAGCGGGAGCAGTCCATGCAGGGTGAATTCGTACCAGGCGCCGTCGATCTCGCGCCAGTACAGCGGCGCCCGCCAGCCCTCGGCGTTGACCGTGGCCCAGCCGTCGGCGAGCCACGGCCGCGCATCGCGATAGCCGCCGGCGTCGACGAACTCGAGGTACTCGGCGTTGGTCACCAGCCGCGAGGCCAGGGCGTAGGGTTCGAGCCAGGCGCGGTGGCGCGGCGTCTCGTTGTCGAAGGCGAAACCGCTGGCGCTATCGTGGCCGAGTTCGCGCAGGCCGCCGGCCTGTGCCGTCCACTGCAACGCCGGGGCCGCGGCGGCCGGTACGAGCGGCGTCTCGCTGTAGGCCGGCGCCAGCGGGTTGAGCGACAGCAGGTGCTTGATGTCCATCAACAGCAGTTCCTGGTGCTGCTGTTCGTGGTGCAGGCCGAGCTCGATGGTGGTGAGCGCGGCGGCCGGCAGGTCCGTGCTCTCGAGCAGGTCCGCGATGCGCGCATCGACGGCCGCGCGGTACTCGCGTACCGCCTCCAGCGACGGCCGCGTGACGAGGCCGCGGCGCGGCCGCGGGTACTGCGGGCCGATGCCGTTGTAGTAGGAGTTGTAGAGTTCGCGGAACGCCGGGTGGTGCGGGGCGAAGCCCGCTTCGTGGGCTTCGAGCACGAAGGTCTCGAAGAACCAGGTGACATGCGCGAGGTGCCACTTGGCCGGGCTCGCGTCGGCCATCGACTGCACGCAGGCGTCCTCGGCCGAGAGCGGCGCGGCGAGCGCGAGGCTGTACGCACGGACCTCGGCATAGCGCGCGGCCAGCGCGCTGCGCGTCGCCGTGCTGTCGTCGTCCACGCGTGTTGCCGGCGTCGCCATGATGGGCGGCATGCTACGCGGCGGGACCGGGCAGTTCAAACGAGATCCGGGTGTCGCCGGCGATCGCCGCGTCGCGATCGTAGCGACGTTCGTGGTAGGTCAGCTGGCCGTGTTCGTCGATCAGGATGACCGTCGAACAGCGCGTACCGTAGTGCGGGCCACGGATGAAAATCGACGACAGAACGCGTTCCATGGCGAGGCCGATGCCGGTATCGGGCAGCGCGTGGTCGTGGGCGGCGACGTCATCGCGCAACAGGTCGAGCAGGGTGGCGACGATGTCGTCCGGCGCGGCGCCGGGACCGCGGTCCGCGCCCACACCGGCGCTCGCGGCAGGTGTCGCGTGAGACACCTCGGCCAGCATGCGACCGAATCCCGCACGCAGGCGCTCGGTCTTGGGCCAGGCGGTGTCGAGCTGGGCGTTGCTCAGGGTGTAGATGCCGCGTTCGAGCGTGCGCGGTGCGCCGGCCGCGTTCGAATACCAGCTCAGCGAGTCGCCGTCGTAGGCGAGTACGTTGAAGCCGGCGTAGGCCGCGCCGTCACGCGCGAGGGTGGCGGTGAACGCGTCGGCGCCGTCGTCGCCGGCGAGGAAGTCGTTGACGATCAGGCCGCGCGAACGTTGCCCCGGCGCGATGCGCCCCGCGCGTACGTTGGTGATGGTGGCGAAGCGCCCGTGCCGGTCGAGGGCCAGCCAGGTACCGCCGGCTTCGAGATCGCGCCCGCCGAGGATGTCCGGACGATCCGCCCACCACTCGGCGGCCGCGGTCGGGCGGTCGTGGAACTCGTCGCGGTTGGCCGCCACCAGCAGGCGGTAGCCGGGGCAGCAGTCGTGCGCGACCAGCAGCAGGCACATGACGGGCAGGGCGTGGAATGCAGCGTCGGCGCGGGCCGCGCGCCTCAGTAGTGCACCAGGCTGTGCACGCGGCAGTCACCCAGCGCCGCGCGCCCGCGCAGGAAATCGAGCTCGACGACGAAGGCGCAGCCGACGACGGTGGCGCCGCTGCGCCGGGCCAGCGCGAGGCTGGCCGCGGCGGTGCCCCCGGTGGCGACGAGATCGTCGACCAGCAGCACGCGGTCGTCGGCGACGACCGCGTCCTGGTGCATGTGCAGGGTGGCGGTCCCGTACTCGAGCTCGTAGGACTCGCTGTAGGTCGCCGCGGGCAGCTTGCCGGGCTTGCGCAACGGGACGAAGCCGGCGCCGAGCTCGCGCGCGGCGAGCGCGCCGAACACGAAGCCGCGCGCCTCCATGCCGAGCACCACGCTGATGTCGTCGTCGCGGAACGGGGCGACCAGCGCCTCGACCGTGGCCGCCAGTGCAGCCGGGTCGCGCAGCAGCGGCGTCAGGTCCTTGAACATGATGCCGGCGTGGGGAAAATCGGGAATGTCACGGATGCGGGATTGGATCAGGTCCATGCGGCAGGAGGCGTCGTGGCTCGGGGTCGGGGATAATAGCCGGAACGCGGAAGACCCGGAACCGGGCCACGCGCGCCGCAGGGGGGCGGCCAGTGCAGGACGGTGAACTCGTCGCTGCCGGCACCTTGCCGCGCGGCGCTGCGTCCGCCGACCGCTTGGCCACGGAGTAGCACCATGCACGCAGCCGCTGAGGGCGACGACTGGGACCTCGCACCGCGCGATGCCGCGCAACGCCAGCGCGAGCTCGCCGGGCAGGTGGTCGAAGCCGACCGCTTCAGCGCCGTCCGCCGTATCGCTGGCATCGACGCCGGCTTTCCCGACGATGGCCAGGTCACGCGCGTGGCCGTGGTGGTGATGAGCTATCCCGGCCTCGAGGTCGTCGAGGAGGTGGTGGTCGAGGCGCCGACGCGTTTCCCGTACGTGCCGGGCCTGCTGTCGTTCCGCGAAGTGCCGGTCATGCTCGAGGCGCTCGCACGCCTCGCGCGCAGTCCCGACATCCTCCTCGTCGACGGCCACGGCCGGGCCCACCCGCGCCGTTTCGGCAGCGCCTGCCACCTCGGCGTGCTGTGCGGCATTCCCAGCGTCGGGGTCGGCAAGTCGCGGCTGTGCGGCAGCCACGACGAGCCGGATCTCGAACGCGGCGCGTGGACCCCGCTGACCCACAACGAGGAGGCGATCGGCGCGGTGGTGCGCACGCGGCGCAAGGTCAGCCCGGTGTACGTGTCGGTCGGCCACGGCGTGAGCCTGCCGAGCGCGATCGATCTCGTGCTCGACTGCGCGCCGCGCTACCGCCTGCCGGAACCCATCCGCGCCGCCGACAAGCTCGCCACGCGCAAGTGAGGCGTAGCCGGCGTGCGCGGCCTGCGTTCAGCCCTCGCGCCGCCAGCGATGGAAGCGTTCTAGCCACGCCATCATCGTCGGTGAGACGTGGCGCTTGCGCCAGTTGCCGGCGGCGAACTTGCTCGCCTCGGCCAGGGTCGGGTAGATGTGGATGGTGCCGAGGATCTTGTTCAGGCCGAGGCCATGCTTCATGGCCAGAACGAACTCCGCGATGAGGTCGCCGGCATGTTCGCCGACGATGGTCGCACCCAGAATGCGGTCGCTGCCCGGTGGCGTCAGCACGCGCACGAAGCCGCGCGTGGTGCCATCGGCGATCGCGCGGTCGAGGTCGTCGAGCGCGTAGTTGGTCACTTCGATCGCCACGCCCCGTTCGCGCGCCTCCTGCTCGCTCAGGCCCACGCGCGCGACCTCCGGGTCGGTGAAGGTGCACCAGGGGATCACGCGGTAGTCCACCGCGAAGCGCTTGAGACTGCTGCCGAACAGCGCATTGACGGTGGCGTACCAGGCCTGGTGGGAGGCGGCGTGGGTGAACTGGTAGGGGCCGACGACGTCGCCGCAGGCGAACACGTTGGGAAACCGCGTCTGCAGGTAGTCGTTGACGTCGAGGGTGCCGCGCGGGGTCAGCGCGACACCGAGTTCCTCCAGGCCGTAGCCCTCGACGTTGGCGACGCGGCCGAGCGCCACGAGCACGTCGTCGAAGGCGATACGGTGAGTGGCGCCGTCGCCGAGCGCGAGTGACTCCACCTCCAGGCTGTAACCCTCGGCGTCGGCGTGGAAGGCCAGCGCCTTGCAGTGCAGGGCGAGCTCGATGCCTTCCTCGGCGAACACGTGGGCGAGTAGTTCGGACACCTCGACGTCCTCGCGTGGCAGCAGCCGCTCGGCCATCTCGACCACCGTGACCTGGCTGCCCAGGCGGGCGAAGGCCTGGGCCAGTTCGCAGCCGATCGGTCCGCCGCCCAGCACCAGCAGGCGGCGCGGCAGGCGTTCCAGCGACCACAGGTTGTCGGAGGTGAGGTAGGGCAGGTCGGCCAGGCCCGGCAGCGGCGGTACCAGCGGCCGGGCGCCGGTGGCAAGGACGATGGAACGGGCGCTGAGACGCTTGCCCTCGACCTCGACTTCGTACGGCGAGACGATGCGGGCATGGCCGGCGACGCACTCGACGCCGAGTTCGGTGAAGCGCTCGACCGAGTCGTGCGGGGCGATCGCGGCGATGACCTCGTGGACGCGACGCATGACGTCGGCGAAGTCGAATTCGACCTCCATGCGGCGGATGCCGAGGGCCTCGGCGCGGCGTGCCTGGTGGACCTGCTTGGCCACGCGGAGCAGGGCCTTGGACGGCACGCAGCCGGTATTGAGGCAGTCGCCGCCCATGCGCTGGCCCTCGACCAGGGTCACCCGCGCCTTGACCGCGGCGGCGATGACGCTGGCGACCAGCCCGGCCGAGCCGGCGCCGATGACGATGACGTTGCGCTCGACGGCGCGCGGCGGCGGCCACGCCGCATGCAGGCGGCGCCGGCGCAGCCAGCCGGCGAGGAACTTGGCGACGAAGGGGAACACCGCGAGCAGTGCCAGCGAACCGAGCACCTCGGGCGAGGCGATGTCGCGCAGGCTGTCGATGCTTGCGAGCTGCGTCCCGGCATTCACGTAGATGGCCGTCGCCGGCAGCATGCCGATCTGGCTGTAGAGGTAGAACGTGCCGACGCCGATCGGGGTCAGGCCCATGAGCAGGTTGACGGCGACGAAGGGCACCACCGGGATCAGGCGCAGGACCAGCAGGTAGGTCGGCCCGTCGTTGCGCATGCCGCGGTTGACCGCGGCGAGGCGGTGGCCGAAGCGCGACTGGACGAAATCGCGGAACAGGTAGCGCGAGAGCAGGAAGGCGAGGGTCGCGCCGACGGTGCTGGCAAAGGACACGATCAGCGTGCCCCAGGCGGTGCCGAATACCGCGCCCGCCGCCAGGGTCATGATGATGGCGCCGGGCACGGACAAGGCCGTGGCGATGGCATAGATGGCGAAACAGACCAGGCTGGACTGCAGCGGGTGCGCCGTGACCGCGTGCTGCAGGGCGGCCTGCTGCGCCTTGAGGAAATCGAGGTTGAGGTAACGGCCCGGTTCGAGAATCGCGATGGCGACGAGGGCGGCGACGAGTAGCGCCGCAACCAGCCAGGTACGGCGTTTGCTCATGTCGGTCGACCTCGCTTCAGCAGCACGAAGCGGCGAGCGGCGCGCTGCCGCCGGTCGCCCGCTCGTAGGGCAGGCTGCTGCCGCAGCCTTCGAAGATGCCGAAGTGGGTGGAGAAATCGCCGATGAAGTCGAAATGGGCGGCAAACCGCGTGTCGTGCAGCATGCGCCAGGTGTTGCCGCAGACCGGGAACACCCGCCCGCGCTCGATGTGGTGATGCTTGTCGAGCAGGAAGGTCGACGGTTGTTCGCCGACGGTGCCGTGGTAGACCACCGCCTGGCCGTAGTCCTCGCAAGCCGGCTCGAGCTCGTCGAGCTTGAACAGGCGGTAGGTGGCAGAGAAGAACTCGATGTCACCGACGCGCGCGGCGATGGCCGGGTCGGTCACGGCGATCGGGCTGTCCTCGACCAGGCGCGGGTCGCCGAAACCGCAGGCGCGGGCGAGGTTGTGGAAGTCGTTCCAGTACAGCGCGCCGCCCAGGCATTCGCCGTACAGCACCGGGTCGGCGGCGAGTCCCGCCGGCACCCGCCGGCTGGCATACACGTCGGAGAAGTACAACTCGCCGCCGGGCTTGAGCAGGCGATGGGCGCCGCGCAACACCGCCGCCTTGTCGACCGACAGGTTGATCACGCAGTTGGAGACGATGACGTCGAAGCTGCCCGGTTCGAGATCGAGGGCCTCGAGCTGCTCGATGTAGCCCTTGCGAAAGCTGACGTTGCCGGCGGCGAAGCCGAAGCGTTCGGCATGCCAGTCGCGGTGACGCTCGGCGATGGCGAGCTGTTCGTCGGTCATGTCGACGCCGACCACCGCACCGTCGGCGCCGACGAGTTGCGACAGCACGTAGCAGTCGCGCCCGCTGCCGCAACCGAGGTCGAGCGCGCGGCAGGCTTCGAGCGCGCCGGGATAGACCAGACCGCAGCCGAAGTAGCGCTCGCGGACCTCGGGGTGGACGTTGTCGATCAGCGCGCGCATCGCCGTCGTCGGCGCCGCCGAAGTCGTGCAGGCAGTGGTCCGCAGGTCGCTGCTCGATTGCAGCACGGTACCGTAATAGTGTTCGACCGCTTCTCTCATGTTCGACTCCGGCGTTGACGGCCGGGCCAGGGGCCCGGGCTGGGACGGGGCGCTAATGTCGCAGCCCCCCCGCGGGGATTCAAGCACGTGCGCTCGTGTAGACTGTGAATCGATTCGCGTCGAGGCGTACACCGCGCTGGCCCGCCGCCGGCGCGGCGCCGTCCCGTGAGGCTGAACTCCGCGGCGCGTCTGCGTTCCAAGCACTGCCCATCCGCCCGGAGAAATCCATGTCGAGACTGTTGCCTGCTTTGCTGCTGATCGCCGCGCTGCTGCCGGCGAGCGCGTCCGCGACCGATTCGCGGGTTCTGAATGCCCTGCTCGATGGCGTGCTCGAAGCCCACGTCGACGACGGCTACGTCGACTACCCCGCGATCGCGCGCAACGTGCGCTTCCACAAGTATCTCGAGGCCATCGCCGAGTTCGATGCCGACAGCCTGGCCGACGACAAGGAACGCATGGCGTTCTGGATCAACGCCTACAACGCGCTGGTCATCAAGGAAATCACCAACGGCCAGACGCCCATCGGCGCGATTGCCAAGATCAAGTTCTTCCGCACCACCGAGCATCGCGTCGGCGGTCGCAATATCGACCTGCAGTCGATCGCCGATGACATCCTGTTCGAATTCGACGATCCCCGCGTGCATTTCGCCATCGTCGACTCGGCCTATTCCGCGCCGCGCCTGCGCAGCGAAGCCTACCGGGTCGACGAACTCGACCAGCAACTCGAGGACAACGTGCGTAATTTCCTCAACGACAACCGCAAGAACCGCATTTCGGAAACCCTGCGGCGGGCCAAGCTGTCACCCATCTTCGAGGATTACGCCGACGCCTTCGGCGGCGCGCCGGGCGGGGTGCTCGAGTTCGTTTCACACTACGTCGACGACGACCAGCTGGCCGAGGAACTCGCCGCGGGGCGCTTCGATCTCGAGTACATGGACTACGACTGGAGCATCAACGGGCGGCCGATGTAGGACGTGTCGACCTGGTATCCGCGCCGCGGCGGCGTGGACGAGAGGGCCACGGCAACTGCGCGCCACCGCGCCTGCCGTCAGCCGACGAGGTCGCGCAGGTTGGCGTAGTCGACCTTGCCCGAACCGAGCAGGGGCAGGTTGGCCATCACCAGCACGCGGCGGGGAATGGTGATCTCGCTGATGCTGGCCGCGCGCGCGGCGTCGACGAGCGCGCTGCGCTCGGCGTCGTCGACGTCGGTCACGAGCAGGATCTGCTCGCCCTTGCGCGAGTCGGCCATGGCCAGCGCGGCATGGCGGCCATCCGGCCACACGCGCTGGGCCAGTTCCTCGACGCTGGCCAGCGAAACCATCTCGCCGCCAATCTTGGCGAAGCGCCGCGCCCGGCCACGAATGCTGACGAAGCCGTCGCCATCGACGTCGACGATGTCGCCGGTCGCGTACCAGCCGGCGCCGCGGGCCTCGGTCCAGGGCTGGATGATGGTGCCATCGCTGCCGTGGAACAGGTAACCGAGCATGACGTTCGGCCCGCGCACCACCAGTTCGCCGCCGTTACGGATGCCGGCGACCGGCGCCAGGTAATGCTCCATGCCGGCGACCAGTTGGCCGACCGTGCCGGCGCGGTGGGCGAGGGGGTAGTTGACGGCCAGCACCGGGCTGGCCTCGGTCGCGCCGTAGCCCTCGAAGATGCGGATGCCGAAGCGCTCGGCCCAGGCCTGGCGCACGTCGTCGGTGAGCTTCTCGGCCCCGGCGATGACGTAGCGCAGGCGATGGAAATCGTAGCAATGCGCATTGCGCGCATAGCCGCGCAGGAAGGTCGTGGTGCCGAACAGGCAGCTTACGCCGAGCTGGTAGCAGAGTTCGGGGACGAGCCGATAGTGCAGCGGGTTGGGGTACTGGTAGGTCGGGGTGCCCTTGAGCATCGGCAGCAGCACGCCGCCGAGCAGGCCGAAGGCGTGGAACACCGGTAACACGTTCAGCACGCGGTCCTCGTGGGTGAGGTCGATGAGCATGCTGACCTGGGCGAAGTTGGCCAGCAGGTTGGCGTGCGACAGGACCACCCCCTTGGGGATGCCTTCCGAGCCGGAGGTGAACAGCACCACGGCCGGATCGCGCGGCTGGCGCGGCACCGCGAGCAGGCGGTGGGCAAGCAGAGGCGCATGGCTCGCGACCAGCGCGACGAGCTTGGTCACGATACCGATACGCTCGCGCAGGTCTTCGAGGTAGATGACCTCGACATGTCCGGCCAGGGCCGCGATCTCTTCTTCCAGGCCGGCGGTCTCGACGAAGGCACGGGCGGTGAACACGGCCTTGATGTTGGCGGTTTCGACCGCGGTCACGAGGCCGCGCGCGCCGGCGGTGAAATTGAGCATCGCGGCCTGGCGACCGCGCGCCTGGCAGGCGAACAGGGTGACCACGGCGGCAGCGGTGCTCGGCAGCATGATGCCGACGCGCTCGTCGCGCGCGGTCAGGCGCGCGATGACGCTGCCGAGCACGAAACAGCGGGTCAGCAGCTGGCCGAAGCCGAGGCGCGCGCCGCCGGCGTCCTCGAGTACGACATGACCGCGGCCATGCCGGCGTGCAGCGCGTACGACAGCCTCGAACAGGGTCTCGTCGTGGAAGCTGTTGGCATAGGCGACGTCGCGCATGAGGGCGGCGAACCAGGCCGTCGCCGCCGCGCGCCGCGCGGCGCCGCGCAGCCCGGCGGCGACGTCGAGCGTGCGCGCCGGCAGCACCGTGAGGGTGACCTGCGGCAGCCAGCGCAGGCGCAGGCGATGACCCAGCAGCCCGGCACGCGAGTACTGCAGGCCTTCGATACCGACCGGCAGCACGCGGGCGCCGGCCTTGTCCACCACCAGCCCGGGCCCGTCGTAGACCTTCATCATGATGCCGGTAGTACTCGGCCGGCCTTCGGGGAACATCACCAGCGGCCGGCCTTCGCGCAGCGGACGCACCAGCGCCTTGATCGAAACCGGGTTGAGCAGGTCCAGTTCGTACCACTCGACCAGGCCCAGGAACGGCCGCAGCCAGCGCCGCCGCGCGGTATCGCCGTTGACGGCAAAGGCCGGTACCACCGGCAGGAACAGGTACAGGAACAAGCCATCGAGCCACGACACGTGGTTGGCCACGACGAGGACGTTGTCGCCGGCGGCGTGGGCGTGCTCGAGGCCGACCACGCGCACGCGGAACAGCATGCGCACGAGCAGCGCTGCCAACGGGCGCAGCAGGCAGACGAGGCGATTCACGGGGGGGCGGGGCCGGCCACCCCGGCCGCGTTCAGATGTCGCGCGCGGCGTCACCCGCGACGACCAGACGCTGCCCGGGTTGGAGCGCGCCGCCGCTCAGGCCATTCCAGCGCTTGAGATCGGCGACCGTGATCTTGAACCGCCGCGAGATGGTCCAGAGCGAGTCGCCCTTGCGGACTTCGTAGTGGCGGCCTGCCGCGTCGTCGTCAGCCGCCGCCGGCGCTGCGACGGCGGCGCCACGCCCCGGCACGCGGAGTTTCTGGCCGAGGTGCAGGGTCGCGTGCGTACCGAGGCCGTTGAGGCGGGCCAGCTCCGCCACGCTGGTGTCGTAGTGGCGGGCAAGATCCCACAGGTTGTCGCCGTTGCGCACGACGTGGGTGGCACGCGGGGCCGGTGTCGCCGCGGCCGTCAGCGCGAGCGCCGCCGCCGGCGCCGGTACCAGCAGTTCCTGGCCCACGGCGAGGCGGTTGGAGCGCAGGTGGTTGGCGGCTTTGAGCGCGGCGACCGAGACGCCGGTCGCGGCGGCGATGTGTGAAAGGGTCTCGCCGCGGGCCACGACGTGGGTGCGTGCGGCGCGGCGTTCGCTTTCCGGCAGCGCCGCCAGCATGGTCTCGACGCGCGCCGCACGACCATGCGGCACCAGCACCAGGGTCGGTGCGCCGTCGACCGTGAAACGTTTACGGAAGGCCGCGTTGAGGACGTCGAAGGCCTGGCCGTCCATGCCGCTCCAGTCGACCACGCGGTTGAGATCGAGCGCGCCACCGACGTCGACGACATCGAAATACGGTTCGGCGGGGATACGCGGCAGTTCGATGCCATAAGCCGCCGGGTGGGCCACGATCTCGACCAGCGCGATCAGCTTGGGCACGTACTCGCGCGTGCCGCGGGGCAGGTCCAGCGCCCAGAAATCGGTGCGCCGGCCGAGGCGCTGGTTGCGCTCGATGGCGCGCTCGACGGTACGCTCCCCGCAGTTGTAGGCAGCGAAGACCAGGCGCCAGTCGCCCATGAAGCGATCGCGCAGTTCCTCGAAGTAGTCGAGGGCGGCCGTGGTACTGGCGACGATATCGCGCCGCCCGTCGTACCAGCGCGAGAGGTGGAGATCGAAGCGGCGCGCGGTCGCCGGCATGAACTGCCAGATCCCGGCCGCCCCGCCGGGCGAGGTTGCCGCCGGGTTGTAGGCGCTCTCGATGATCGGCAGCAGCAGGATCTCGTAGGGCAACTGGCGGCGGGTCAGCTCGGTATAGACGTAATGCAGGAACGGACGCGCCTGGGTCGCCGCCCGGGTGACGAACTTGGGGCTGTTGTGGAAGTAGCTCAGGGGGGGCTTGATCGGGTGGCGCGGGTCGGGCGCCATGCGCAGCTCGAAGCCGATGCGTCGCCACAGGTCCGGTTCGACCGCGGCGCTGGCCGCGGATGCCGGCGCGCCTTCTGCCGGGGCCCGGGCCGGCATCGCCCGACGCGGTTGCGGGATGGTCGTCTCCGCGCTGGGCTCGGGTGACGGTGATGCGGGCTGGGCGGTCTTGGGCGGCAGCAGCGAACAGGCCGACAGGCATGCCGTGAGCAGGCATGCGTGGGCTCCTGTCCGGATGGCTTTACCCCCCAACATGGGCGCGTATGCTAGGAAGCGCCGCGCGCGGGCGTCAAGCTTGACATTGCGTGCTCATGGGGGGGCATGACAAGCTCGTCCCGATGAGTGTCCCCGTCCTCTGGCGAGTCCCCGTGCATGGGCCTGCGTAGCGCGCATACCCCCGGCGATGCCGTCGTCGCCGAGGTGCTCGAAGCCTGGTTCGCCAGTGCGCCGGGCGAACGCTTCGCGGCGCTCGAGCAACACCTCCTGAACGGCGCGCTCCCCGACCTGTTCGGTTACCACATCGTGCAGCTCGGGCGTCACCTCGGCGCCGACCTGCTCGGTGCGACGCGCATCTCCCACCGCGTGGTCGTCGACCTCGGTGTCACCAGTACGCCGGGCATCAGCCTGCGTGGCGCCGAGGACGCGCTACCCTTCGGCGCCGGTTTGATCGACGTGCTCGTGCTGCCCCACGTCCTCGAGTTCACCGACGATCCCCGCCGCGTGCTGCGCGAGGCCGAACGCGTGCTGATCGGGGAGGGGCACATCGTCGTGCTCGGTTTCAACCCGTGGAGCTGGTACGGCCTGTGGTCGCTGGCGCGACGCTGGCAGGGCCGTGCGCCGTGGACCGGGCACCTGGTGTCGGTATCGCGCCTGAAGGACTGGCTGCAACTGCTCGGCTTCGATATCGTGCTCGTCCGCCATGCCGGATTCCGCCCGCCCATGCGCAGCCAGCGCCTCGAACGCCTGACCGCTTTCTCCGAGCGCCTGGGTGCTTACTGCTGCCCGCCACTCGGCGGCGTGTACCTGGTCGTCGGCAAGAAGCGCGTGGAAGGCGTGACGCCGTTGCGGGTGAGCTGGCGCCAGCGCCGGCGCGTGCTGGCCGGTGGCATGGTCGAACCCTCGACCCGCGGTTATGGCGGCGCGCCCTGCACGGAGCGCCCGCGGTGAGTGGCGACGACCTCGTCGAGATCCATACCGACGGCGCCTGCCGCGGTAACCCGGGTCCGGGCGGCTGGGGCGTACTGCTGCGCTATCGCGGCCACGAACGCCGTCTCAAGGGCAGCGCCGCCCAGACCACCAACAACCGCATGGAACTGACCGCGGCGATCGAGGCGCTCGCCGCGCTCACCCGGCCCAGCCGGGTGCGCCTGGTAACCGACTCGCAGTACGTCAAGAACGGCATCACGAGCTGGCTCGGCGACTGGAAGCGGCGCGGCTGGAAGACCGCCGGGCGGCAGCCGGTGAAGAACGTCGACCTGTGGCAGCGCCTCGACGATCTCGCCGCGCGTCACCAGGTCGAGTGGGCCTGGGTGCGCGGCCACACCGGCGACGAAGGCAACGAGATCGCCGACACGCTTGCCAACGAAGCGATCGACGAACTGACCGGCGGCGCGCGGCCCGCCCGGGAGCGCAGGGCATGAGACAGATCGTGCTGGACACCGAGACCACCGGTCTCGAACCCGCGCAGGGCCATCGCATCATCGAGATCGGCTGCGTGGAGATTCTCAATCGACGCATCACGTCGCGCCGTTACCACCAGTACGTCAATCCGCAGCGCGACATCGACGCCGGCGCGGTGGAGGTGCACGGCATCACTGCCGAGGATCTGCGCGAGAAGCCGCTGTTCGGCGAAATCGCCGGTGACTTCATCGAGTTCATCCGCGGCGCGGAGCTGATCATCCACAACGCGGCGTTCGACGTCGGCTTCCTCGACGCCGAGTTCGCCCTGCTCGGTTCGGCCTGGGGGCGGACCGAGGACTACTGCGTGGTGTTCGACTCGCTCAAGCTGGCGCGCGAGATGCACCCCGGGCAGCGCAACAGCCTCGATGCCCTGTGCCGGCGCTACGACATCGACAACGCGCACCGCGAGCTGCACGGCGCACTGCTCGATGCCGAGTTGCTGGCCGAGGTCTACCTGAGCATGACCGGTGGCCAGGGCTCGCTGGAGTTGGCGCCCGAGCGCGCCGCCGGCGCGGCCGACGCTGACGCCGCCCGGCGCGGCCGCGCCGTGGCGGCGCGCAAGTTCAAGGTGATACGACCGTCGGCGGCGGAAGCCGCCGCCCATGCCGAGACCCTGGGACGGATCGACGAGGCCAGCGGCGGCGCCTGCCTGTGGCTCAAGTCCTGAGCGTACGCCGCAGTGCGCCGATTACGCCGCGGCGCCGGCGGTCATACGTTGCAGGTCGCCACTCTGGTACATGCCGAGCACGATGTCGCAACCGCCGACCAACTCGCCGTCGATGAAGACCTGGGGGAAGGTCGGCCACTCGGAATAGCGCGGCAGGTTCTGGCGGAAGTCGGGCTCGGCCAGCACGTCGACGTGGTGGAATTCGGCGCCGCAGGCCTTCAGCGCCTCGACCGTGCGCATGGAAAAGCCGCACTGGGGAAACTGCGGCGTGCCTTTCATGAAGATGACGACGCGGTGGCTTTCCACGACGTCCTTGATGCGATCCATGATGTCCATGGGGAGGATTCCTCGATCTGAATGGGGTGCGGTCGCGATGCCCGCAGTTGCCGCCAGTTTAGGTCGCGGCAGGTCGTTTTCAAGCGTACGGCGTGTAGGGAAACTCCGTACGCGGGGCCGTGCGGCGTGCAGCGTGGGGCGAGATAACGCGGCCGGCGCGGGGTGGTGGCGCGGCGAGCGGCGTCGGCGTGGCGCGCGGCGCCGGGCGTCCACGCCCGTTCAGTCGCCGGGGCCTGCGGCCGGCGCTGCGGGCGCGCCCCAGCCGCCACCGCCGGGCGTGGCGAGTTCGAGGCGATCGCCGGCGGCGACCTCGAGCGTGGCCTTGGCCGGTTGCTCGGCGCCGTTCAGCCGGTTCTCGCCACGCTGGCCGGCGCCGCCGCCGGCGAGCCCGGGCGGGGCATGACGCCGCCGCTCGCTCAGCACCGTCACCGTGGCCGGGGCGAGAAACTCGTAGGCGCGCAGGATGCCGTCGCCACCGCGGTGGCGGCCGGCGCCGCCGCTGGCGCGGCGCAGGGCGTAGCGCGTCACCCGCACCGGGTAGTGCGCTTCGAGCACTTCGACCGGGGTGTTGAGGGTGTTGGTCATGTGTGAATGCATCGCGCTGCAGCCGGCCGCCCGTGCGTGGGCGCCGCAGCCGCCGCCAATGGTCTCGTAGTAGTCCCAGCCGGCGCCGCCCATGGCGACATTGTTCATGGTGCCCTGGCTGGCCGCGGGCACCCGCTCGGGCGCGGCCCGGGCGAGCGCGCCGAGCACGACGTCGACGATGCGCTGGCTGGTCTCGACGTTGCCAGCCGCGACGGCCGCCGGCGGGCGCGCGTTGAGCAGGCAACCAGGGGGCACGCGCAGGTCGAGCACGCGCAGGGAGCCGGCACAAGGCGGCGTGGTGCGCGGCATCAGGGCATAGAGCGCGTAGTACACCGCGGCCGCAGTCACCGCCAGGGGACAGTTGATGTTGCCATCGACCTGCGCCGCGGTGCCGCCGAAGTCGGCCGTGACGCGGCCATCGGCGATGGTGAGCGCGAGCCGGATGGGGACGTCGCGGCTGGCATAGCCGTCGTCGTCCATGCAGTCCTCGTGGCGGTATTCACCGTCCGGCAGTGCGCGCAGCGCGGCGACGGCAAGCGTCTCGGCGTAGTCGTTCAGCGCCGCCAGCGCGTCGCCGTAGGACGCCGCGCCGAGGCCTTCGACGATTGCAGCGAGCCGGCTCAGTCCGACCCGGTTGGCGCTGCACTGGGCGGCGAAGTCGCCGAGCGTGGCGCGCGGATTGCGCAAGCCATGCTCGAGGCAGGCGGCGGTGTCGGCGTCGAGGATGCCGCTGCGCAGGTAGTGCCGCGGCGACAACACCAGTCCTTCCTCGTCGAGCCGGCGCGACAGCGGCATCGAGCCCGGCGTGGCGCAGCCGATATCGGCATGGTGTGCGCGGTTGGCGCAGAAACCGGCCAGGCGCTGGCCGACGAACAAGGGTGCGACGAGGGTGACGTCGGGCAGGTGCGTGCCGCCGAGGTAGGGATCGTTGACCACCACCATGTCGCCGGGGGCCCAGTCGACCGCCTGCACGATGTCCTGCATGGCGTAGGCCATGCTGCCCAGGTGCACGGGGATGTGCGCGGCCTGCGCGCACAGGCCGCCGGCGGCGTCGAACACCGCGCAGGAAAAATCCAGCCGATCCTTGATGTTGGGCGAGAAGGCCGCGCGCCGCAGGGTGGCGCCCATCTCGTCGCACACTGCCTGGAGCCGGTTGACGAACAGGCCCAGTTCGATGGGATTCACGCTATCTCTCCGATTCTATTGAGTTTTCTCAGTCGCCCCACTTGCATCTTACGGGACCATTGCGGACAATGCGCGCCCCGCTGCGCGGGCTCGCGGCGCCTTAGAGGCGCCGTTACGGCCGGGCGCGGGTTCCGCCGGGGGGGCGGAGCCGCGGGCGCCGACGGTGCGGCCACGGGTGGCCGCGGTCACGCCGGCGCCGGCGTGAGCATTACCAACCACGATGCACGTTCAGGGGTTCCGAGATGTCGACAGGAACGAGTCCCGCTTTGATGTCCAACTACGGCCGCATGGACATCGTCTTCGAGCGCGGCGAGGGCCCTTATCTCTACACCGCCGACGGCCGCCAGTACTTCGACGCCTTGTGCGGGATCGCGGTGTGTGGCCTGGGCCACGCCCATCCCGATGTCGCCCGCGCCCTCGCCGAGCAGGCCGCGCGCCTCGTCCATACCTCCAACCTGTACCGCATCGAGAAGCAGGAGCACCTGGCCGAGAAGCTGACTGCCCTGGCCGGCCTCGAGCGGGTTTTCTTCGGCAACTCCGGTGCCGAGGCCAACGAGGCGGCGATCAAGATCGCGCGCAAGTTCGGCCACGAGAAAGGCGTCGAGCGGCCGGCCGTGATCGTCATGGACGGCAGTTTCCACGGACGCACCCTGGCCACCCTGAGCGCCACCGGCAATCCCAAGGTGCACAAGGGCTTCGAGCCGCTGGTCGAGGGTTTCGTCCGCGTGCCCTTCGACGATATCGATGCCGCCGGTGAAGCGGCCACGCGCGCCGAGGTCGTCGCGATCCTGGTCGAACCGGTCGAAGGCGAGGGCGGCATCGTGCTGCCGCAGGCGCGCTACCTCGCCGCGCTGCGCAAGATCTGCGACGAGCGCGACATGCTGCTGATGATCGACGAGGTGCAGACCGGCATGGCTCGGACCGGGCGTTGGTTCGGTTTCCAACACGACGACATCGTGCCCGACGTCATCACCCTGGCCAAGGGCCTCGGCAACGGCGTGCCGATCGGCGCCTGTGTCGCGCGCGGCGTCGCGGCCGAAGTGCTGCAACCGGGCACCCACGGCTCGACCTTCGGCGGCAACCCGCTGGTCTCGGCGGCGGCGCTCGCCGTCATCGAGGTCATCGAGCGCGACGGCCTGGTCGCACGCGCGGCCGAGCTGGGCCGCCGCCTCCAGCAGGGCTTCCGCGCGCGCCTCGGCGGCCACGCCGGGGTCCGCGAGGTACGTGGGCTCGGCCTGATGCTCGCCATCGTCCTGGATCGGCCGTGTGGCGAACTGGTCAGGCTGGCGCTCGACGCCGGCCTGCTCATCAACGTCACCGCCGACAACGTCGTGCGCCTGTTACCGCCACTGATCCTCAGTGATGCCCAGGCCGACGAACTGGTCGAGCGGCTGGGGCAGGTCATCGAGGACTTCCTCGGCGCCTCCGCGTAAGCGGACGCGCGCCGGCGGCAAACGTATGAGCGTGCGCCACTACCTGTCGCTGCTCGATCTCGATCGCGACGAAGTCGTCGCGTTGATCGCGCAGGCCATCAAGCTCAAGACCTGGCGGCGCAACGGCTACCGCCCGCCGCTGTTCAGCGGCAAGACGCTCGCGATGATTTTCGAAAAGTCCTCGACCCGCACGCGGGTGTCGTTCGAGGTTGCCATGGCCGAAGGCAGCGGCAGTGCGATCTTCTTGTCCACGCGCGAATCCCAGCTCGGCCGTGGCGAGCCGCCGGAGGACACCGCGCGCGTCCTGTCGGAGATGGCGGACGCCGTCATGATCCGCACTTTCGAACACGAAATGGTCGAGCGTTTCGCCGCCGTCTCACGCGTGCCGGTGATCAATGGCCTGACCAACAGCCTGCACCCCTGCCAGGTCCTGGCCGACCTCGTCACCTGGTTCGAGCACCGCGGGGAGATCAGCGGTCGGCGCGTTGCCTGGGTCGGCGATGGCAACAACATGTGCAATTCCTACATCAACGCCGCCGCGCTGATGGGCTTCGAACTGCGTGTTGCCGTGCCGGCCGGCTACGAACCCGCCGCCCTCGACCGCGCCCAGCGCGTGACCCTGACGCATGACCCGGTGGTCGCCGTGCGCGACGCCGACCTCGTCGTCACCGACGTGTGGGCGAGCATGGGCCAGGAAGAGGAGGCCGCCGCGCGGCGCGAGGTGTTCCGCCCGTTCCAGGTCAATGCCGCACTGCTGGCGCATGCGGCGCCCGGCGCCCTGTTCATGCATTGCCTGCCGGCGCATCGCGGCGAGGAAGTCGCCAGCGAAGTCATCGATCATCCCGACAGCGTGGTGTGGGACGAGGCCGGCAATCGCCTGCATGCCCAGAAGGCCCTGCTCGACTTTCTCTTCCGCGTGACCTGACCGTGCCGGGCGCAATGCACGCACATCGCCAGGCGGCGCGATTGACGCCCCCGCGGCGCGTCGCTAGCGTGTCTGCGGCAGCCCGCCCACTCGGTTTCGAAGCATGACGGATCCCCGCGGTATCGGCTTGACCTCGCAGCGTGCCCGCAACCGGCTGGTCGATCAGCTGCGTGGCATGGGCATACGCAACGAGGTCGTGCTCGAAGTCATGCGCACCACGCCACGCCACCTGTTCGTCGACGAGGCCCTGGCGAGTCGTGCCTACGAGAACACCGCGCTGCCGATCGGCTTTGGCCAGACCATCTCCCAGCCCTATATCGTGGCGGCCATGACCGAGGCCTTGTATGCCAGCGGCAGCCTCGAACGCGTACTCGAGGTCGGCGCCGGATGCGGCTACCAGAGCGCCGTGCTGGCGCAGCTCAGCGGTCGGGTGTTCAGCATCGAGCGCATTGCCGCCTTGGCCAACAAGCTGCGCTCGCGCCTGCACGAACTGCGCATCAACAATGTCCGGGTGCGTCACGGCGATGGCTTTCTCGGCTGGCCCGAGCATGCTCCTTTCGACGCGATCCTGGTCGCTGCTGCGCCGGTCGGCATTCCCGAGCCGCTGTTGCAGCAGCTGGCGCTCGGCGGGCGGCTCATCATCCCGGTCGGCCGCGCCGGCAGCCAGGAACTGCGACTGGTCACGCGCACCGCCAGCGGCTTCGAGGACACCGTGCTCGAGCGCGTCAGTTTCGTGCCGCTGCTCGACGGCGTGAGCTAGCACATCGATGCGGGTGTCGCTGCGGCAGCGGACAGTCCCGGCGCGGATGCCGTGCGCAGCGGCGCGCGCGCACGGCGAACGCGTCACGACCTGCTGAGCGGGCAGGCGTGGCCGTGACGGAGCCCAGTCCGGTCGGCACGCAGCAATTTCCCATGCTGCGAGGGGTGTTGCCGCGGCTGCCGCGCACGCTGTACCTGGTGACCCTGTTGTGCGCGCTGGCTGCCTGCCAGTCGCAGCCGCAGGCACCGATCGAGCGCAAGCAGGTTCCCGATCGAGCGGCGCCGCCGGTGACGCGTGCCACACCCCCGGCCTTGCCCGCGCGCGGCCCGCGACCAGCCGAGCACGTCGTCGTGCGCGGCGATACGCTGCATGCCATTGCCTGGCGCTATGGCCTCGATTACCGCGACCTGGTGCGTTGGAACGGTATTCGCAATCCCGACCTGATCATCGTCGGCCAGCGTCTGCGCTTGACGCCACCGCGGTCAGCCTCGGCGAACAAGCCCGGCACGGCGCCGCCACGCGCCGCTCCGGCGCGCACACCCGGTGCCCCCGCGGCAACCCCCGCGCGGCCGCCCGCGCGTACGCCGACGGCGGCCTTGCACTGGCAGTGGCCGACGCGTGGCAAGGTCACCGCGGCGACCTCGGTGACCGGTACCCGGGGCCTCGAGATCCGCGGCAAGCGCGGGCAGGAAGTGAAGGCTGCAGCGGCCGGTTCGGTGGTCTATAGCGGAAGTGGACTGCGTGGATACGGTGAGCTTATCATCGTCAAGCACGACGAAACGTTCCTCAGCGCTTACGCCCACAACGAAACGCGGCTGGTGCAGGAAGGCCAGCATGTCGAGGGCGGCCAACTCATCGCCCGCATGGGCAACAGCGAGGCGCGCGACGTCATGCTGCATTTCGAAATCCGTCGTAACGGGAAGTCCGTGGATCCTTACCAGTACCTGCCCAAGCGATGACGATCGATACGCCCCATGACGGACTCCCGCGGCAAATCACGCCCTAGGAAACGCGCCACGCCGGCACCCGACGCGGCGGATGAAGCCCGCGCCGCGCGCGATGCCGACGCCGCGGCGCACGACGACGATCTCGATACCGAGGACGGCGACGAGGCGGAGTTCGAGGCCACCGAAGTGGGCGAGGACGAGGTCGAGCAGCCGGAAGTCGAGCAACAATTCGAACCCGGCGAGGTCGCGCAGGGCGATATCGACGCGACCCGCCTGTATCTCAACGAAATCGGTTACTCGTCGCTGCTGACGGCCGCGGAAGAGGTGCAGCTGGCGCGGCTCGCCCTGCGTGGCGACGACAAGGCGCGCGAGCGCATGATCGTCAGCAACCTGCGCCTGGTGGTAAAGATCGCGCGGCGTTACATGAACCGTGGCCTGGCCCTGCTCGACCTCATCGAGGAAGGCAACCTCGGCTTGATCCGGGCGGTCGAGAAGTTCGATCCCGAACGCGGTTTCCGCTTCTCGACCTATGCCACGTGGTGGATCAGGCAGACCATCGAGCGGGCGCTGATGAACCAGACCCGGACCATCCGCCTGCCCATCCACGTGATCAAGGAAATCAACGTCTACCTGCGCGCCGCGCGCGAGCTGGCGCAGAAGCTCGACCGCGAGCCCAGCCCCGAGGACGTCGCCAACATGCTCGACAAGCCGATCGAGGACGTCAAACGCATGCTCGGGCTGAACGAACGCACCACGTCCGTCGACGTGCCGGCCGAACGCGACTCGGATCGCTCCGTGCTCGACACCATCCCTGACGAGCACAACACCGACCCGGTGGAACTGCTGCAGGACGACGACGTCCAGCGCCATCTCGAGACCTGGCTGGCGCAGTTGAACGACAAGCAGCGCGCCGTGGTGGAGCGTCGCTTCGGCCTCAATGGCCAGGAGATCGCCACGCTCGAAGAAGTTGGCAGCGAGATCGGCGTCACCCGCGAGCGCGTGCGCCAGATCCAGATCGAAGCGCTGAAACGGCTGCGCAAGATCCTCGAACGCGAGGGCTTTTCGGTCGACCAGCTGTTCGCGGAGATCTAGCCGGGTTTCGTCGCGCGTCGTCCCCCGGCGCCGCCATGCGAGCCTACCGCAGGGGGTGGCCCCGCCCGCATCCCGGCATCCCTCGACGGCACTGTCGCGAGGACGGCCGGGCAAGCCAGGCCGGGATGTCGATACCCCGCACGCCATCGACCCGGCGCCGCACGCGTCGCGGTGAATTCAGCCGGTCAGCGAAGGATTGGAACTCAGGTGTCGGCAGTGCTGAGCCGCCGCAGTCAGATCATGTACAGGGCGGCGAGCACGGCGCGGCCCTCCGCGGCGAGCAGGTTGAACGAGCGGCAGGCGGCGCCGGTGTCCATGATCTCGAGTCCGACGCCACGCTCGGCGAGGAAATCGACGAGAGCGTAATCGATGAAGCGCTGCTCGGCACCGGTCCCGAGCAGGACGATTTCCGCACCTTGCCCGGCCAGCGCTGCGGCGTGCGTCGCGTCAAATTCCGCCAGGGTCGCGGGCAGCAGGTCGAGCCGCACGCCGCCCGGTTCGACCACGCAAGCCTGTGCGAGGCGCTGATCGCCAACGCGGATCCAGCCCGGCGCGTAGGCTGCGATCGCGAGTGTGCCGGCAGGTGAATCGAAATCGAGTTTCATCGACAGCAGTGGTTGGTGCCCGTGACGATTGTATGATCGCGGCCCGCGGGCGGTGCAAGACGGGTGCGGCGGCAGATCGCGTCCGGCGCGCGGGTGGCATACAGGAATTTCTGCGATGGGCCGCTGGGCGCGGCCTGCGTTAATCACGACTCAGGCAATATCTCGAATCGACGAAACTTGGGAGTTAAGACATGAAAATCATTCTTCTCGGCGGCCCCGGAGCCGGTAAGGGAACGCAGGGCGACTTCATCTGCGCCCGGTACGGGATCCCGAAGATTTCGACCGGCGACATGCTGCGGGCCGCGGTCAAGGCGGGCACGCCGCTGGGCCTCGAAGCGAAAACGATCATGGATTCCGGTGGGCTGGTCTCGGATGACATCATCCTCGGCCTCGTGCGCGATCGCGTGAGTCAGTCCGATTGCGCCAACGGTTTCCTCTTCGACGGCTTTCCACGCACGATTCCACAGGCCGAAGGTCTCGCCGCCAGCGGGATCGAGATCGACAAGGTGGTCGAGATCGCGGTCGACGACGAGGAAATCGTGAAGCGCATGTCGGGGCGTCGCGTGCACCCGGCATCCGGGCGGACTTACCACGTCGTGTTCAATCCGCCGCGTGTCGCGGATCACGATGACGTGACCGGTGAACCCCTGGTCCAGCGTGACGATGACAAGGAAGAAACGGTGCGCAATCGTCTCGCCGTCTACCACGATCAGACCAAGCCGCTGATCGACTTCTATTCGAAGCGTGCGCAAACCGATAGCACACTCGCCTACATAGCGGTCGATGGCGTCGGAGCGGTCGACGAGATCCGTGCGAAGATCGAAGCCGAGTTGGAAAAGTGAGAGCGCCGATCGGATGTGCGTGATCGTCGACGTTGAAAGCGATGCGATCGTGTTGCGTATGTCGTCGATCACATCGCTGCGATGACGCGGAAAAAATGAGTTGTATTCATTGCAGATCCGATCTTAGTGATGTATATAGGCCCCGTGGTGTAGTCTCATTAACCTCAATTAATCATTGAAGGGGGCCTCAATATGGCGAAGGCAAAGAAGAAGGCAGCGAAGAAGAAAACAGCGGTAGCGAAAAAGAAGACCGCGAAGAAGAAGGTGGCCAAGAAGGCAGCTAAGAAGAAGGTTGCCAAGAAGGTGGCGAAGAAGGCCACCAAGAAGAAGGCGACGAAGAAGAAGGCCACCAAGAAAAAAGCAACGAAGAAGAAAGCCACCAAGAAAAAGGTAGCGAAGAAGAAGGCAGCCAAGAAGAAGGTTGCGAAGAAGGCGACGAAGAAGAAGGCCACCAAGAAGAAGGCCACGAAGAAGAAGGTTGCGAAGAAGAAGGTTGCGAAGAAGAAGACCGCCAAGAAGAAGGCTACCAAGAAGAAGGCAGCTCGAAAAAAGTAACGGCGCGCGATCGCCAACCTGACGAGCGCGAGCGACTGCAGGCTGCAAAGACTGAAGTCCGCGCGAGACTCGCAGCTCGACGGGAAGCCGCACGGCAAAGGAAAGCCGAACAGGCGAAGCGCGCTGCGATGAAACGAGCTGTAGACAACTTCGCAAGGAAGTGGGAACGGGAATACGATCGCAAGCACAAACGCAGTTGATCGCCATTTTCCCCCGTGACACTGCTGTGTCACCGCCGCCGGTCCCGCCGGCGGCGCTCCCTGCCAACCAGATGATTCGGCCCTTCCCACGGGAAGGGCCTTTGTTTCTGCACCCCCCGCGTGCGACGAGGGATTCCTTGCCCGATCGACCCTCATGGCCGTGAGCCGGCGTCGCCCGCCGTCGCGGCACAAGTCCCGCACCGAGCGACCACCCGAGCGCCGTCGCAGCGGCTGGCGCGCACTGGCCTTCTACCTGCGGCACCTGCTGCTGTGGCTGGCGGTCGGCGTCGCGGCCTATTGGTTGTGGCTGGACCGCGAAGTCGCGCGGACTTTCGAGTCGCGGCAATGGTCGTTGCCGGCGCGTGTCTATGCACGACCGCTCGAATTGTTTCCCGGCGCTGCGGTAACGTCCGCTCGCTTACGTCGCGAGTTGGAGCGTCTCGGCTATCGTCAGGTCAGTCGCCCGACTGCGCGCGGCCAGTTCGCCGTCCACGACCAGGACGTCGAGGTCTTCGCGCGCGGTTTCGACTTCTGGGACATCCCCGAACCGCAGCGCCGGTTCCGCGCAACGTTCGACCACACCGGTATCGCCACGTTGCAGGATGTCGTGAGCGGCGAGGCCCTCGGTGTACTGCGCCTCGACCCGGTCGAGATCGGCAGTATCAACCCGCACCGTTTCGAGGATCGCAAGTTATTGCGCTACGACGACCTGCCGCCGCGCTTCGTCGCCGCGCTGGTTGCGGTCGAGGACCATCGCTATTTCGATCACTTCGGCGTCGACGTGCTGGGCCTGGCGCGCGCCATGCTCAGCAACCTGCGTGCGCAACGTTGGGTGCAGGGCGGCAGCACCCTTACCCAGCAACTGGTCAAGAATTTCTACCTCACGCGTGAGCGGACGCTGTCGCGCAAGCTCACCGAGATGCTGATGGCGCTATCGCTGGAATGGCGCTTCGACAAGCAGAGCATCCTCGAGACCTACGTCAACGAAGTGTTCCTGGGCCAGGACGGCAACCGTGCCATCCACGGTTTCGAACTCGCCGCGCAGTTCTACTTCGGCAAGCCGCTGGCGGAACTCGACATCGCATCGATGGCGGTACTCATCGGCATGATCAAGGGCCCGTCGGCCTACGATCCGCGCCGCCATCCCGACACCGCCCGGGCACGGCGTGATGTCGTGCTCGACGTGCTGCTGGCCAGACACGTCATCGAGGCCGGGGTGGCGCGTGCGGCGCGGGCGCAGCCGATCGAGTTGCGCCCGGCACGGCTGCGCGGAGAGCGGGGCAGCCCGGCCTTCATGGCCCTGGTCAAACGCCAGTTGCTGGCCGAGTACAGCGCGACCGACCTCAATGCCGCGGGCCTCAACATCTACACCACGCTGGACGCCGATCTGCAGGCGCGCGTCGAGCAACGGATCAGCACCACCCTCGATGAGCTCGAACGCAACGGGCATCGCCGGGACCTGCAGACTGCGCTGGTGATCGTCGACCCGCACAGCGGCGAGGTTCTCGCCATCGTCGGCGACCGGAATCCGGGCTATGCCGGCTTCAACCGCGCGGTCGACGCCCGCCGGCCGGTCGGTTCGGTGATCAAGCCGTTCGTGTACGCAAAGGCGCTCGCACAGCCGTCCCGCTATGCCTTGTTCACCCCGCTCGACGACGTCGCCGTGACCTGGACGGCGCCGAACGGGGATACCTGGCAGCCGAAGAATTTCGACGGGCGCGAGCACGGGCGCCTGCCCCTGCTCGAGGCCCTGACGCGGTCGCTCAACCTCGCCACGGTCAATCTCGGTCTCGAACTGGGCTTGCCGGCGGTGCGCGATTTTCTGCGCAAGGTCGGTTTCGGCGACGACCTGCCGGCCTATCCGTCGATCCTGCTCGGCGCGATCGACATGTCGCCCTTGCTGCTGGCGGAAGCCTACACGGCCCTCGCCAACGACGGATTCAAGGTCCCCCTGCGCGCGATCAGCGATGTCACCGACCATGCACAGCACAAGCTCAAGCGCTACGGTCTGCAGATCGAGCACGTGATGGAACCGGCGACCGCCGCGCTGGTGCGTTTCGCGATGACCCGGGTGGTTGCCGAGGGCACAGCGCGCGGCCTGCTCGCGGCGCTGCCGGACGCCCAGCCGCTGGCCGGCAAGACCGGCACCTCGAACGACAACCGGGACAGCTGGTTCGCCGGGTTCGGCGCCAACCGCCTGGCGGTGGCCTGGGTCGGTCGGGACGACAACAGCGTGACCGGGCTGACCGGCAGTAGCGGCGCGCTGCGGGTATGGGTTGCGGCCATGCGCGAGGCCGGCGTCAGCGCGCTCGACCTGCAACTGCCCGCCGGGCTCGAGTGGCGGCGGGTGGACCTTGCCCGTGGCGTTGCCTTGCCGGAAGAATGTGCGAACGGTGAACGCGTTCCCGTTCACCGCGACACCGCGCTGCCATCCTCGGCGACCTGTACGGAGACACCGCCCGCGCAGGACCAGGTGCCCGGTATGTTGGAACGTCTACGAGGATTCTTCGGTCGATGAAGTGGATTGCCCGCCCGTCTTCGCTGCTGCTCGTCGTCCTGCTGCAGGCCTGCGCCAGCGGCGGAGTACGCGCGCCCATCGAGTCACGGGGCGAGGCGTCGGCGCCGGCTGTTGCGGCGCCACCGGCTGCGCCGACCCCGTCGCCGCCCCTGGTGCCCGGCGTACGGGCCTTGCCCGATGCTCCACGGCCGGCTGCCGAACCGCTGCCGGACGAGATCCCTGAGGGTAAGCAACTGGCGCTGGCGAAGCCCGCCGAGGCACCTGTGCCACGTGACGCCGCGACATCGAGCCTGCTCGCCGCCGCCATGCAGGCAGCCAGCCGTAACGATTGGGATCGCGCCCAGGCCGCCCTCGAGCGTGCCGTGAAGCTCGCGCCGCAGGACGCCGACCTGTGGCGACAGCTCGCCTACACCCATTACCGGCGCGGTGACCAGGAGCAGGCCCTGCAGACTGCGCAGCGGGCGCTGAGCCTGCCGGGTGCAGCGGCCGAACAGGCGCGGACCTGGGCGCTGATTGCCGACATCCAGACCGCGCGCGGTGATGCGGACGCCGCGGCTGCGGCGCGTGCCCGCGCCACGCCCTAGGCAGGGCCGCGGCAAGCCCGGGGCAGGCGAATCGCTGCGGCAGGCGATGCCGGGCGCAGTGCCACCAGGGCCGCTGTCGATCTCGCGCACCGCGCAGGCGCGCCTGCCGCGGACGGGGCGCGACCTTCGCCGCAGAGCCAGGCCGAGGACCAGCGGCAGCAACCGGCCCGTGCCGGGCTCGGCGACGAGGTTGCTGCGAAAGATCGCGTAGTCCCCGATCGTTTCCTCCTCGTTGCCGAAGGCCAGTGGGTCGTAAGGGCGCGGCTGTCCCGGTGCATGGACCACGTTGTCGCCGAGGTAGTTCGGGCCGCCCTTGCGATTGGTCATGCCCACCGGTGCGTTGACGCGGATGGCGGTGAACAAACGCGCGAGATCGCTCCGCGACATGCTGTCGAGGTCGATACCGTGCTGGCCGATCTGCCGGATGACGTTGTCGCTGATGGCGCTGGTACCCGGCGCGGTGTGATTTTCGTCTGCCGCGGCGATCATGGTGATGTTGCGCAGGGTTGCCAGGTCCCCCAGGTCCCCCAGGTCTCCGCCCATCGGGCTGGCCACCGATTCGCCGCCGCAAAAGCACGCGTGGAGAAAAGCCGTGACGCGGATACCACCGGCAGTGAGCGGCGCGAAGGCAGCGGCCAGCTGATCATCGCCGAGCCAGCCCGTGGCATCGGCAGCGAGGAACAGTGTCTCGTCGTACTTGTCGCGCGATGGATTGGGGCCGACCCCGGTACTTCGGTGTTCTGATCGAGGCGGAAAGAACCGTGTCCGGACTAGTAGAAGAACGACGCGTCGCCGGCATGGGCGCCCACCGCGGCGTTGGTAATGGCACCGAGGATGGCGTCACGCGTAACCACGGTGCCGCCCGGTCCCGCGACACGGTGCACGTTGCCCGGCAGGAAATCGCCGGTCGCAGCCAGCGCGTTGGCGACGTTGACGGCGTCCTTGGCCCAGCGCGCCCTGGCCCCGGCGTAATCGACGCCGATGACGACCGCGATGCTGGTCGCGTGGCTGGACGCGGCCAGGGTAGCAGTGAGAACGCCAACGGCGAGCAGAAGCCCGGTAGGGCGTCCGGCCAGCGACGAGACAGGGGATGTCACGACAGCTTCCGGTAGGGACTACCACGACGAGACGTCGTCGTTCCGGCGGCGCGCGAAAGTCTGGAACGGCGGTGTCGTCGATGTGCTGAGAAGTGTCAGCTTTGCTGCGTGGACGCCGCGGCGCGGTCACCTTCGCGGCCGCGGCGGGCGTCGCTCGCAGGCGTCCCGTCGATGCGTTGCGTGATGCGTTCGGGTACGCGCCCGTGCACGGCGTAGGCGAAGGCGATGACCTCGGCCACGGCCACGAACAGGATCTCGGGAATGACGTGGCCGACCTCGACCTGGGCCAGGACTTCGACCAGTTGCGGGTCGTCGCTGATGGGGACGTCGTGGGCGCGCGCGGTGTCGGCGATGCGCTGGGCGAGCTCGCCGCGGCCCTTCGCGGTGACGCGGGGCGCGCTGGCGCCATCCCAATGCAGGGCGACGGCGACCGCGACCGGGCGTTCCCCGCTCATACCGCGACGTCGACCAGCGCGCAGGGCGCCGTTGGCTGTGTGCGCGGCGCGGCGACTGCGCCGACCGCCACGCCGGCGACCGGGAGGTCGCGTGCGCGCAGGGCTCTTTCGAGCTCGTCGAGGGTGGCGGCAAGCGCCGCGGCATAGGCCGGGTCATCGGACGTCACCCGTACGCGCAAGCCGTCGGCATGGCTGGCGAGCTGTGCACTGAAGGTGACCGTGTCGCTCAGCACGAGGCGCAACGTGACCCGCGCGGCGCCCGTCGCCGGCTCGCCGCGCACCGTCCGGGCGTCGCCTTCGAAATCGAACTGCCACAGGTCGACCCGGTCGTCGTGGCGGACCGGCAGTTCGACGCCGATGTGCCAGGGCGCGCCGGTGGGCTGGGTGGCATTGCCGAGATGCTGGGTCTGGATGCGGGCGAGTGCACCGTCGACGAGCCCACGCAGCACGTCGAGGTCGGCCTCGGGTATGCCAGCGAGCGCGGGGGACGGCGTGGCCTGGCCGCCGGGCGCCGGCGCGACGTTGGTCGCCGCGGCGCCAGCGCCGCTCGGGCGCAATGGTTGCGCTGCCTCCTGCCGCGGCGAGGCCACGGAGGGTGAGGCCTCCGGTCCAGGCGTCGCACCGTGTGCGGTTGCCGGCGGCAGCGCGCGCTGCAGCGCGTGCAGGGCGGCCAGCGGCGTCGGTCGCTCGCCCGCCGCGGCCGGGCGGGTCGTCGCACTCGCCGGGTCGCGCAGTCGAGCCTCTGGCGGCGTCGCCGCGGCCACGATCGCGGCGCGTAGCTGCGCCGGCGTGCGCAGGGTCGCGCTGTCCGGCAGTCCGCTGAGCAGCGTGCCGGCCGCTGCGCGGAGCGTACCCGGCAGGCCGGGTGCCGGGCGCGGCGCGGCGGGCGCCGACCCGACCGCCAGCCGATCGAGCGTACGCAGCAGGACCAAGGTCTCGGCCGCCGAGCCCTGCCGTGGCAGGCTGCGCGCGAGCCCGCGTGCGATGGCTGCGCCGGGCGTTTCGGCCGGACCCGGTGTGCGGACCTGCAGGACCACGTTCGGGGTGTTGGCGGCCACCCGCAATTCGAGCTTCTGCCCCGCGCTCAGCGGCACCTCGTTGCGGGCGGTGAAGGTCTCGGTGCCGATGCGCAGGCGGGTGTAGTTCGGCGCCGGCGTGCCGATAACCTCGGCGGTGAGGAGCTGACCGACCGTCCAGGCGACGCCGGCCCGCGGCGCGGGTGCAGTAGTCGTCGGCGCGACGGCGGGCAGCGAGATCTGCATGGCAGCAAGAGCGGCGGGAGCGGGGAAATCTTGACCGGTCGATACGAACGGGACGGCGCCGGTGCAGCGCTCGGCAATTCGCCACGGGCCTGGCCGGAGGAGCCCGCGGCGGATGAGCGCGCCGGGCACGGCGCGCCGCAACCGTCTGGGCGCGTGCGCGAACGCCGCCAGCGCGCACGGCGGGTATGGGCCGGCTTGCGGCCGCGCACGACGTCTGCGCGGGGCCCCTTGCTGGTTACCGCCGGGGTACTGGGGGTGGTCCTGATCCTCGCCGTCCTGCAGGCGATGCCCCCGCCGCGGCAGCCGCACGACTGCGCTGCAGGCGGCGGTCGCGCGGTCAACTGGGATTTCTGCAACAAGGCCGGACAACGTTTCGAGCATCTCGACCTGGCCCGCGCGAGCGCCCGCAACGCGCGCCTCACCGGGGCCTTCTTCGGCGTTGCCGATCTGCGCTTCGCCGATCTCTCTTATGCCGATCTCGCCGATGCCGATCTGAGCCTTGCCGACCTCAGGGGAGCCCGGCTCGTCGGTGCCAGCCTGCGGCGGGCCAACCTCGCACACGCCGGCCTGGGTGGTGCGGACCTGCGCTTCGCCGACCTGCGCGGCGCACGCCTGGACGGTGCGGATCTGAGCCGCGCCCATCTCGGCGGCGCCATCTGGAGCGACGGCCGGACCTGTCCGCGCGGTGCGCGCGGCCGCTGTTTCAGTCGATGAGTCCGGCAGTGCGGGCGCGCGCGGCGGCAGCCCGCGGCGCTACCGCCGGCGAGTGTGCCGTGGTGTAGCGCTCGACCGCGATCGCCGCCGTCGGTACGCGATCCTCGATGCCGGCCTTGTGGCGCAGGTGGAGCAGGAAGTTCGCCGGGTCGGGCAACTGGGCCCACACGCTCGGCAGGAAGGTCGCGCGGCGCCCGCGGTAGGCGAGAATGATGCCGTCGGTACCGGGACGCAGGCGACGCAGGAGATCGGCGTGGTCGTCGAACTCGAGCGGTTCCGCCGGCGACAGCACCGAAACGTCCACTTCGAGGACGTCTATCTCGGCTGTCGCCACCGCCGGGAAACGTGGATCGTCGAGCGCCGCGGCGCGGGCATTGGCAATGACGTCGTCGAGCAACGGGCGCCTGGCCTCGAGCGTGCCGATGCAGCCGCGCAGGCGGCCGGTGCGATGAAGCGTGACGAAGCAGGCACCGGGGTCGGCGAGCCGGCCGCGCGCCGTCGCGCGCGAAGGCGTGGGCGCCGGCTGGTCGTGCACGGCCGCGACGAGCGCGGCGGCGGCGATGTCGGCGAGGTCGTCGAGCCAGCCGCGCACTGCTCCGCGCGCGTCTTCAGGCGAGGGCATAGGCGGCGTACCCGACGACGCGGTCGCGGCTGCCCGCGGTATCACCGGAGTTGCACAAGGCCAGCCGCTCGATGCCGGCCGCGCGCGCGGCGGCCAGGTGCAGCAGGCCGTTCAGTGCGCGACAGCCGCAGGCTCGTGTCGGATCGATGCGACTCGGGTCGAAGGCGCGGATGGCCGCGTCGGTGTCGCCGTCGACGGTCCGCGCGGTGTCGTAGTCGAGGAAGTGGCTCAGGTCGGTACTGACGACGACCAGTGCATCCTCGGCGTCCCACCACGGCGCGAGCAGGGCCGCGACGGCGGCGGGCGGCAGGTCGCCCACCAGCAGCGGCAGGAGGGTGAACTCGCCGAGCACCGTCTGCAGGAACGGCAGCTGGACTTCCAGGGAGTGCTCGGGCACGTGTGCAGCGTCGGCGTACTCGACCGCGCCGCTGGCGACCAGCTCGCGCGCCGCGACCGTGTCGATGGCGACATCGCCGAGCGGGGTGCGGAAGTAATCGCAGGACACCGTTGCGGCGCCGCGTACCGCGACGCGATGGGGTGGACCGGCCAGCAGCACGCGGCCGACGCGATCGCGGAACCGCGCGAGGTGATGGTAGGCGGCGGCCGCCGCCCGCCCGGAGTAGACGTAGCCGGCGTGCGGCACGATCAGCGCGCGCGGTCGCGGCCCGCCGTGGTCGGCCGCCTCGGCGAGCAGGGTCGTGACCGTGTCGTGCAGCACGGCCGCCGCTTCGGGGTAGAACAGTCCGGCCACTGCCGGGGTGCGTACGCTGGTCATCGGGGTCCTTCACGTGGTCCGCATGGTCACTCGAAAATAGCGTGCGGCGTCCCCATTTCAAGGTCACGGCCCATTGCCGGAGACAACCCATGAGCGACCTCGCCCTCGAACCCGACCGCCTGCACCCGACCGAGTATTGGCACCGGCTGCCGGATGGCCGCGTGCAGTGCGACCTCTGTCCGCGTGCCTGTCGCATGCAGGACGGCCAGCGCGGGCTGTGCTTCGTGCGTGCTGCCCATGACGGCGCGGTGGTGCTGACTTCCTACGGCCGCTCGAGCGGATTCTGCATCGATCCGATCGAGAAGAAGCCGCTCAATCATTTCTATCCGGGGTCGTCGGTACTGTCGTTCGGCACCGCCGGCTGTAACCTCGCCTGCAAGTTCTGCCAGAACTGGGACATCAGCAAGTCACGCGAGACCGATACCCTGGCGGCCGCGGCCGGCCCGCGCGCGATCGCCGACGCCGCTGCAGTGCATGGCTGCCGCAGCGTCGCTTTCACCTACAACGATCCGATCATCTTCCACGAGTACGCCATCGACGTCGCCGCGGCCTGCCACGAGCGCGGCATCGCCTCGGTGGCGGTGACGGCGGGCTACGTCTGCGCGGCACCGCGGCGCGACTTCTTCCGCCACATGGACGCAGCCAATGTCGACCTCAAGGCGTTCACCGAGGATTTCTACCGTCGCCTCACCGGCGCCAGCCTCGCGCCGGTGCTGGAAACCCTGGAATATATCGCCCACGAAACCTCGACCTGGCTGGAATTGACCTGCCTGCTGATCCCCGGCTGCAACGACAGCGCCGGCGAGATCGAGGCCATGAGCCGCTGGGTCTGCGAACGACTGGGACCCGACGTGCCGCTGCATTTCAGCGCCTTTCATCCCGACTGGAAGATGCGCGACATCCCGCCGACCCCGCCCGCGACCGTCAAGGAGGCGCGCCGCATTGCCCTGGCCCAGGGCCTGCACTACGTCTACACCGGCAACATCGAGGATCGCAGCGGCGACGCCACGCAGTGCCACGCCTGCGGCGCGGTGGTCATCCAGCGCGCCTGGTACGAACTCGAAGCCTATGCACTCGATGCCGGGGGATGTTGCACGACCTGCGGCACGCCGTGCGCCGGGCGCTTCGACGCCGCGCCCGGGCGTTGGGGGCGGCGCCGCCAGCCGATACACCTCTCGGGATGACACGGCACTTGAACAATTCGAACAGCATCCCTATCATTGCGGACTTCAATTGCGGGGTGGAGCAGTCTGGCAGCTCGTCGGGCTCATAACCCGAAGGTCGCAGGTTCAAATCCTGCCCCCGCTACCAAGATAAAAGGCCCCGGGTTGTCGGGGCTTTTTATTTTTGGGCTGGAGCAAAGCTTGGTAGATCGATTGCACGCAGCGCTGGAACCGACGGTCAACGGACTGGGCTATGACCTGTGGGGCGTGGAGCGGTCCCGGAGTGGTGACAGCCAGTTGCTGCGTCTTTACATCGATCACGCCGAGGGCATCACCGTCGACGATTGCGAAGTCGTGAGTCGCCAGGTCGGTGACGTCCTCGAAGCCGAGCAACTCGTGCGTGGCGATTACACGCTCGAGGTCTCTTCACCCGGGCTCGATCGCGTGTTGTTCACGCTCGAGCAGCACCGGCGCTACGTCGGCCACGAAGTCCAGCTGCGCATGCGCGACCTGGTGCAGGGCCGGCGGCGCCTGCACGGACGCCTGTGCGCGATTGCCGACGATGCCCTGGTGGTCGAAGCCGACGGCGAGCAGTACGAGGTGCCCTTCAGTGCCATCGAGCGCTCGCGGCTGGTGCCGGAGCTACCCCGGGCGCGCCCGCCCCGATGACCGCGGGTTAAGGATGTAAGCTTAGGTAAGCGATTGATGAACAAAGAAATATTGACCGTTGTCGACGTCGTCTCCAACGAGAAGAACGTAGGCAAGGAGATCATATTCGAAGCCCTCGAGGCGGCGCTGGCGAGCGCGACCAAGAAGCGTTTCGAAGATGACGTCGATTGCCGCGTGGCCATCGATCGCGAGAACGGCAACTACCAGGCCTATCGGCGCTGGCAAGTCATCGACCCGGAGGTGGTGCCGGAACTCGATCCGGAAGCCGAGGATTACGAAGAGGCGCGCGAGGCCGCCGACATGATCGCAGCCGGCGAACTGCCCTACCCGGCGCGCCAAATCTGGCTCGCCGATGCACGCGCCCGCGACGCCGGCCTCAACGGCGGCGACTACATCGAGGAGCCGCTCGAAGCCGCCGAGTTCGGTCGTATCGCCGCCCAGACCGCCAAGCAGGTCATCGTGCAGAAGGTGCGCGAAGCCGAGCGCGCGCAGGTCGTCGAGGCCTACGAGGATCGCGTCGGCGAACTCGTCATGGGTATCGTCAAGCGGGTCGAGCGCGGCAACGTCTACGTCGACCTCGGCGGCAATGCCGAGGCCATCATCCTCAAGGAACACATGATCCCGCGCGAGCTGGTGCGGGCCGGCGACCGTATCCGCGGTTACCTGTTCGACGTCCGCCCGGAGAAGCGCGGCCCGCAGCTGTTCGTCAGCCGCACGGCCAAGGAACTGCTCATCGAGTTGTTCAAGCTCGAGGTACCGGAAATCGGCGAAGGCATCATCGAGGTGCTGGCTGCCGCGCGAGACCCGGGCCTGCGCGCCAAGATCGCGGTGCGCTCACGCGACCAGCGCATCGACCCGGTCGGTGCCTGCGTCGGCATGCGCGGTTCGCGCGTGCAGGCGGTATCGAACGAACTCGGTGGCGAGCGGGTCGACATCATCCTGTGGGACGAGAACCCCGCGCAGTTCGTCATCAACGCGATGTCGCCGGCCGAGGTCGTCTCCATCCTGGTTGACGAGGACACCCGCGCGATGGACGTGGCGGTGGTCGAAGACCAGTTGTCGCAGGCGATTGGCCGCAACGGCCAGAACGTGCGTCTCGCCAGCCAGCTGTCCGGCTGGGAACTCAACGTCATGACCGAATCCGAGGCCGAGCAGAAGTCGGAAGAGGAGGTGGTCAAGAACCAGAAGATGTTCATGGAACTGCTCGACGTCGACGAGGAGGTCGCCAACATCCTGGTCCAGGAAGGCTTCACCTCGATCGAGGAAGTGGCCTACGTACCGGAGCAGGAAATGCTCGAAATCGAGGAATTCGACGAGGCCCTGGTGGGCGAACTGCGCCAGCGCGCCAAGGACCTGCTGCTGACGCGCGCCATCGCCAGCGAGGAGCGCCTGGGTGACGAGCGCCCGGCCGACGACCTGCTCGGCATGGAGGGGATGGACGAAGAACTCGCCTATCGCCTGGCCGCGGCCGGCATCGTCACCATGGAGGACCTGGCCGAGCAGTCGGTCGATGAACTGCTCGAACTCGGCGGGCTCGACGAGGATCGCGCGGCCCATCTCATCATGAAGGCCCGCGAGCCCTGGTTCGCGGAGGCCGAGCAGGCCCAGCAGAGCGAGGTGCGCGTCGATGGCTGAGGTTACCGTATCCCAGTTCGCCGGCGTGGTCGGCATCTCCGTCGATCGCCTGGTCCAGCAGCTGTCCGAGGCCGGCCTGCCGGCCAAGGCGCCGGAGGACATGATCTCCGACGACGAGAAGAGCCAGCTCCTGTCCTACCTGCGGCGTCTGCACGGCAAGAACGAGGAAGCCAACGAGCCGGCCAAGATCACGCTCAAGCGCAAGACCGTGAGCGAGCTCAAGGTGCCGGCCGAACGCGGTCGCCTGCGCGCGCGCGGCGTCAAGCCGGCGGCGCCGGCCAAGACGGTCAGCGTCGAGGTCCGCAAGAAGCGTACCTACATCAAGCGCAGCGTGGTGGCCGAAGAGGAAGCCGCGCGCGTCGAGAAGGAGTCCGCGGAGCGCGATCGCGAGCGGGCCGAGGAGGAAGCGCTGCGCGAGGCGGAGGAAACCCGCATCGCCGAGCAGCGCGCCCGGGAAGAGGCGGCCGCCGCCGAAGAGGAGGCCCGTCGCCAGGCCGAGGAGGCCGCCGCCGAAGCGGCCCGGCGCGAAGCCGAGGAACGGGCGCGCGCCGAGCAGGAGGCCGTGCGCGAAGTCACGAGCGAGCCGCAACTCGAAGTCGCGGCCGCTGCCGCCGCGCCACGCCCGGCGCCGACGCCGGCGCCGGCGCCGGCGCCCGCCCCGGCGGGCGGCAAGAGGAAGGGCGCCAAGGGCAAGGGCCGCGGCGAGCGCGACGACCGCGACGGCGGACGCGGCGCGCGGCGTGAACTGCACGTGGCCAGCGACAAGTCCGGACGTCGGCGCAAGAAGCCGGGCTCGATGCGACGCACGCTGTCGGGCGGTACCTCCAAGCACGGTTTCGAGCGGCCCACCGCGCCGGTGGTGCGCGAGGTCGCGATCCCGGAGACCATCACCGTCGCCGATCTCGCCCAGCGCATGTCGATCAAGGCCGCCGAGGTCATCAAGGTCATGATGAACCTGGGCAGCCTGGTCACCATCAACCAGGCTCTCGATGCCGAAACCGCGGCCGTGGTGGTCGAGGAGATGGGCCACAAGCCCAAGATCGTGCGCGAGGACGCCATCGAGGCATCCTTGCAGGAAGTCGAGGCCGACGAGCGCGACCTCGCGCCGCGCGCGCCGGTCGTCACCATCATGGGCCACGTCGACCACGGCAAGACCTCGCTGCTCGACTACATCCGCGACACGCGCGTGGCCGCGGGCGAGGCCGGCGGCATCACCCAGCACATCGGCGCTTACCGCGTTGCCACCGCGATGGGGGACATCACTTTCCTCGACACGCCCGGCCACGAGGCGTTCACCGCCATGCGTGCACGCGGTGCCAAGGTCACCGACATCGTCATCCTGGTCGTGGCCGCCGACGACGGCGTGATGCCGCAGACCGAGGAAGCGGTCAAGCATGCACGTGCGGGCAAGGTGCCGATGATCGTGGCGGTCAACAAGATCGACAAACCCGATGCACAACCCGACCGCATCAAGCAGGAACTCGCCAACCGCGAGGTCATCCCCGAGGACTGGGGCGGTGATACGCAGTTCGTCAACGTCTCGGCCAAGACCGGCGAAGGCATCGAGAACCTGCTCGAGGCCATTTCGCTGCAGGCCGAGGTGCTCGAGCTGAAGGCCGCGGCGAGCGGCCCGGCGCGCGGCGTGGTCATCGAATCGCGTCTCGACAAGGGCCGTGGTCCGGTAGCCACGGTGCTGGTGCAGAACGGCCAGCTCAAGCGCGGCGACATCCTCCTCGCCGGCGGCGAGTACGGCCGCGTGCGCGCCATGATCGACGCCCGCGGCGAACAGATCACTGAGGCCGGGCCGAGTGACCCGGTCGAATTGCTCGGCCTGTCGGGCACGCCCAACGCGGGCGACGAGGCGATGGTGGTGGAGGACGAGCGCAAGGCGCGCGAAATCGCCGCCTACCGCGTCGAGCGCGAGCGCGAGTCGAAGATCGCCCGCCAGCAGGCCGCCAAGCTCGAGAACATGTTCGCCCAGATGAAGGAGGGCGAGCAGGTCTCGGTGCGCCTGTTGCTCAAGACCGACGTGCAGGGCTCGTGCGAGGCGCTGGCGGAATCGCTGCGCAAGCTGAGCCACGACGAGGTGCGGGTCGACATCGTCTCCTCGGGTGTCGGCGGCATCAACGAATCCGACGTCAACCTCGCGCTCGCCTCGCGCGCGACCATCATCGGCTTCAACGTGCGCGCCGATGGTGCCGCGCGCAAGCTGGTCGAGGACGAGGGCCTGGAGCTGCGCTACTACAGCGTGATCTACGACGTCATCGACGACGTGCGTGCGGCGGTCAACGGCCTGCTTTCACCCGAGATCAAGGAGAACATCGTCGGTATTGCCGAGGTCCGCGACGTCTTCCGCTCGTCGGCATTCGGCTCCATCGCCGGCTGCGTGGTCTCCGAGGGCACGGTCAAGCGCAACAACCCCATCCGCGTGCTGCGTAACAACGTGGTCATCTACGAGGGCGAGCTGGAATCGCTGCGGCGTTTCAAGGACGACGTCAACGAGGTGCGCGCCGGCACCGAGTGCGGTATCGGCGTGAAGAACTACAACGACGTCAAGCCCGGTGACCAGATCGAAGTCTTCGAACGCGTCGAAGTCGCGCGCACGGTGTGAGGCGGGTCGTTCGCGAGATGCCGCGGGAACGTGACTTCAATCGCATCGACCGCGTGGCCTCGACGGTCAAGCGCGCCCTGGCGCAGCCGCTCGGCGAGCTCGCCCGCAGCGCCGGGGCGGGGCTCGTCACCATTACCGGCGTCGACGTGTCGCCCGACCTGCGCCACGCGCGGGTCGCGCTGAGCGTGTTCGACGGCGGCGGCGAGGGCGACGATTTCGTCGCCGGCCTCGCGGCCCACGCCGCGGCCTTGCAGGCCGTGCTCGGGCGCGAGCTGCGCACGCGGCGCACGCCGGTGCTGTCCTTCGAGCGCGACGAGGCGATTGCCCGAGCCGACCGTATTCAGCGCCTGCTCGACGACCGGCACGTGGAGGACTGACGGTCATGGCGCGCCGACACGGCGGGCGCAAGGCGCGCGGACGCGACGTCAGCGGCATCCTGCTGCTCGACAAGCCGCTTGGACTCAGTTCCAACCAGGCCCTGCAGCGGGTCAAGCGCCTGTTCGATGCGCGCAAGGCCGGTCATACCGGCAACCTCGACGTCCTGGCCACGGGGCTGCTGCCGATCTGCTTCGGCGAGGCGACCAAGGTGTGCCAGTTCCTGCTCGACGCCGACAAGCGTTACCTGTCAGATTTCACGTTCGGCCAGCGTACGACTACCGGCGACGCCGAAGGCGAGATCATCGCCGAGCGACCGACCGATGGGCTCGACGAAACCGCGGTGCGTCGCGCCATGGCCGCTTTCGACGGCTGGATCGAGCAGCTGCCGCCGATGCACTCGGCCATCAAGCAGAACGGCCAACCGCTGTACAAGCTCGCCCACCAGGGCATCGAGGTCGCCCGCGAGACACGCCGCGTGCGCATCGACCGCTTCGAGCTGCTGCGTTTCGAGCGGCCGGTCGCGCAGGTCGCGATCGCGTGTTCCAAGGGGACCTACGTGCGTACCCTGGCCGAGGACCTCGGCGAGGCGCTGGGCTGCGGTGGTTTCGTCTCGGCACTAAGGCGCGACGGGGCCGGGCCGTACCGGCTCGCCGACGCCTATACCCTCGAGCAGCTCGAGGCGCTGGCGGCGGAGGGCGGTCATGCCGCGCTCGATGCCCTGCTCCTCGAGCAGGACAGCGCGCTCGAACACCTGCCGCGCGTCGCCTTGGGCGACGATGCCGCATGGTACTTCGGACGCGGCCAGGCGGTGCAGGCGCCGGGGGCGCCACGCAGCGGTTTGTTGCGTTTGTACGACGGTGGCGGGCGGTTTCTCGGCGTCGGCGAGGTGCTCGACGACGGGCGGGTCTCGGCGCGGCGCCTGTTCCTCCACCAGGCACCTGAATCCCAAGGGGAAAATTTGCGCCGTCGCGCATAAATTTCTTGAGACCCGACGGGGCCGCGGTTAGAATCCGCGCCGAAACTGAACAGCAGTACGAAATTGAGTGGTTGAGGAAATCAGTCCATGGCTTTAACGAGCGAACAGAAGAGCGCCATCATCACCGAGTATCAACTGTCCGGAACGGACACCGGTTCGCCGGAAGTGCAGGTCGCCCTGTTGTCGGCGCGCATCAATGATCTGTCCGGCCACTTCAAGGCGCACGCTCAGGACAACCACTCCCGCCAGGGCCTGCTGCGTATGGTCAATCGTCGTCGCAAGCTGCTCGACTACCTCAAGAACTCCGACGTCAATCGCTACCGCGAACTGATCTCGCGGCTGGGCTTGCGCAAGTAGTCGGGCGCGTTCCGCGTCCCGTCGCATCGACTCTCTTCCCTCCGAGCCGCTGCCATGCCAGCGGCTCTTTGATTTGCCAGGCAGGTAACACGAATATGGCGGCAACATCCGTTTCCTTTCAATACGGCACCCACAGCGTCACCCTGGAGACCGGCCGCGTCGCGCGCCAGGCCTCGGGTGCCGTGATCGCGACCATGGGCGACACCGTGGTGCTCGCCACGGTGGTCGGTGCCAAGGGCGTCGATTCCGGGCGCGACTTCTTTCCCCTGACCGTCGACTACCAGGAGCGCACCTACGCCGCGGGCAAGATCCCCGGTGGTTTCTTCAAGCGCGAAGGTCGCCCGACCGAGAAGGAAACCCTCACCTCGCGCCTGATCGACCGGCCCATCCGCCCGTTGTTCCCCAAGGGCTACAACAGCGAAGTCCAGATCGTCTGTACGGTGATGTCGCTCGATCCCGCGGTCGACCCGGACATCCCCGCCATGCTCGGTGCCTCCGCCGCCCTGGCCGTGTCGGGCCTGCCCTTCATGGGGCCGATCGGCGCCGCGCGCGTCGGTTACCGTGACGGCCAGTACCTGCTCAACCCGAGCTTCGGCGCGCTCAAGGACTCGGCCCTCGACCTCGTCGTCGCGGGTACCGCGAGTTCGGTGCTGATGGTCGAATCCGAAGCCAAGCGCCTCAGCGAGGAAGTCATGCTCGGCGCCGTCGTCTACGGCCACGAGCAGATGCAGGTCGCGATCCAGGCGATCAACGAACTCAAAGCCAAGATCAACCCGGAGCCGTGGCCGTGGCAGCCTGCCGCTGCCGACACCGCGTTGATCGACGCGGTCGGCGCGCAGTGCCGCGCCGGCATCGCCGAGGGCTACGGCATCGTCGACAAGCTGGCCCGCCGCGACTTCCTCTCGACGGTGCGAAAGGAAGCCCTTGCCGCACTGGCCGGCGGGGAGAACGCACGCTGGAGCGAGAGCGAAGTCGCCGCGGCGATCGAGGATCTCGAGCACGACGTCGTGCGTGGCTCCATCATCGAGGGCAACGCCCGCATCGATGGCCGCAGCAAGGCGCAAATCCGCCCGATCACGGTCGAAATCGGGGTGCTGCCACGGACCCACGGCTCGGCGCTGTTCACCCGCGGCGAGACCCAGGCAGTGGTCGTCACCGCGCTGGGCACGGAGCGCGACGCCCAGATCGTCGATGCCATCGAGGGTGAGCGTCGCGAGCCGTTCATGCTGCACTACAATTTCCCGCCCTACAGCGTCGGCGAGACCGGCCGCGTCGGTTCACCCAAGCGCCGCGAGATCGGTCACGGCCGCCTGGCCAAGCGCGGTATCCAGGGCGTCATGCCCGACATGAGCACCTTCCCCTACGTCATCCGCGTGGTCTCGGAGATCACGGAGTCGAACGGTTCCAGCTCGATGGCATCGGTCTGCGGCACCAGCCTTGCGCTGATGCACGCCGGTGTGCCGATCGCCGCGCCGGTGGCGGGTATCGCCATGGGCCTGATCAAGGAGGGCGAGCGTTTCGTCGTCCTGTCCGACATCATGGGCGACGAGGATCACCTCGGCGACATGGATTTCAAGGTCGCCGGTACCGCCGACGGCATCACCGCCCTGCAGATGGACATCAAGATCGACGGCATCACCGCCGAGATCATGCAGGTCGCGCTGGACCAGGCCAAGGACGGGCGCATGCACATCCTCGGCGAGATGAACAAGGTCATCGACAAGCCGCGCGAGGAAATGTCGGAACACGCGCCGCGCATCGTGACTTTCAAGATCCCGGTCGACAAGATCCGCGACGTCATCGGCAAGGGCGGTTCGACCATCCGCCAGATCACCGAGGAGACTGGTGCGACCATCGACATCGCCGACGACGGTACGATCAAGATCGCCTCGGTCGACAACGCCGCCGGCCAGGCCGCGCGCGCCCGCGTCGAGGCCATCACGGCCGACGTCGAGGTGGGCGAAGTCTACGAGGGCCGGGTGCAGAAGCTCATGGACTTCGGCGCATTCGTCAACATTCTCCCGGGCAAGGACGGCCTCGTGCACATCTCGCAAATTTCCCATGAGCGCGTGGAGAACGTCAGCGACAAGCTCACCGAGGGCGACATCGTCAAGGTCAAGGTGCTCGAGGTCGACAAGCAGGGGCGCATTCGCCTCAGCATGAAAGCGGTGTCCTGAAGCGCACCGACATTCCGCATTGCCCGCGCGCCGCCCGGCCGTGGGCACCGTCCGGCCGGCTGCAAGCTCAGCGGGCCGGGCCGACTTCCGCCAACTTGCGTTCCGGCAGCGTGCCCGGCGGTGAGCTGCAGGCCGCGCAGGTGGTGACCAATGGCCAGCTGCCATCGATACCCACCGCGCCCAGGATCTCCTTCATGAACGGCGCGGACTCGGCGCCCAGCGGTCCGACCAGGACCCGGTACAACGGCCCCGTGGCGCCTTCCACGCGCTGAATCTCGGGGCCGAAGCTGGCATTGTAGGCAGCCCAGCGTTCGGCGTTCGTAAGCGTGGTGAAACTCCCGATCACGACGTAATCATGGGTGGCTGGGGATGGCGCCGGCTCAGCACTGACTGCCGGCACGGCGTCGTGGTCGAGGCGGGGCTGCACGGCACGCGCCTTGCCGCCCGGCAGATCCTCGGCACACACGGCACGGCCGTCCAGCGCCCGCACCACGGTGCAATCGTCGCCGAGCGCGATCCCGCGGCTGGCGACGGTGGGCACGGCGGGTTGCGTGAGGGCTGGCGCGGGCACCACTGCAGCCGGTTCGGGTGCGGGCGGTGAGCGATGCGCACAGGCCGTGGCCAGTACCGCCGCAAGGAATGGCAGCTGCTTGAACATGGTCCCGTCCCTTACTTCGAAACGGGTTTAAGGATATTCGTTAACCACATGAATATCAATAAATTAAATTTTAACGCCTCGAAAATGCCTCAGGTTTCATCGCGACACGCCGCGCAGTCGATATCACGGCTTTCGGTGACGATGCCGTCGACCCGCCGGTCGTGCGGGGATTCCGGCAGGCGGTCGACGACCTGGCAGTCGAACGCCAGCGCGAGCAGCGCGCCCGGCGCATTGCGCGCGATCCATGCATCGTAATAGCCGGCGCCGTAGCCGAGCCGCGCGCCGTACGGGGTAAAGGCCAGGCCGGGCGCGAGTACGAGGTCGACCGGCGATGGCCACGGCAGGCTGTCTGCCGGCGGTGACAGGATGCCGAGCGCGGCGGGCGCCATCGCCGCCCAGCCGGGGAACGGCACGGCGTGCATGAGGTCGCGACCGGCCAGCAGCGGCACCAGGACCTGGCGTCCGGTCACCACGAACCAGTCGATCAGGTCGTGGGTCGCCACTTCCTCTGGCGTCGAGACGAATACGAACACGCTGCGGGCGCGGGCCACGACGGGATGGGTGCGGCAGCGCGCCGCGATGGCCTGCGCGGCCGCCGCGCGCCGTGCCGGCGCGAGCGCCGCACGCCGCGCGCGCATCCGGCCGCGCAAGCGCTGCTTGGCGGCTTGGGCAGGATCGGGGAGGCGGGCCATGGGCGGCGACCTATCTCTTTATTTCAGGGGTGATTTTCTCGTAGAATGCGCGGCTCGCCGCCTGCCGGTGGCGGGTTACAGGTTTCGACTGTTGGTTGCCCCGTCCGCAGGTAGCGGAAGCGGTACATGAGGAAGCATTGCATGGTCACGATTCGATTGTCGCGCGGCGGAGCCAAGAAGCGACCCTTCTATCACATCATCGTCGCGGATGGCCGCTCCAAGCGCGACGGCCGCCACCTCGAGCGCGTCGGATTCTACAATCCGCTGGCCACCGGCCAGGAAGAGCCCTTCCGCATCGATCGCGAACGCTACGACTACTGGCTGTCGGTCGGCGCGCGCCCGTCGGAGCGGGTGACGCAGCTGGTCAAGGCCAATACCGCCGCTGCCTGACCATTCCGCCAAGTGCGTCGCGGCGTCCGCCGCGACGGTGCGAGCCGGCCGCCCGTGGCCGCGGCGCCGACCGCGCCTCGTCCCGTTCCCATGACTGATCTCGTCGTCGTCGGACGCGTGGGCGGGGTGTTCGGCACGCGCGGCTGGTTACGCATCCAGTCCTATACCCGGCCGCTCGAGAACATCCTCGACTACGCACCGTGGTCGCTCCGGGTCGACGGCGAGTGGCGTCGCTTCGAGCTGGCCGACGTGCGGCGCCACCATCGGGGTCTCATCGTCGCCCTGCAGGGCGTCGTCGACCGCGACCAGGCGGCGGCGCTGGTCCATGTCGATATCGCCGTCACCCGCGCTCAGCTCGGCGACGCCGGTCCGGCGGCGTGGTTCTGGGCCGATCTCATCGGGCTGGCCGTGACCAACCTGGGCGGTGTGCCGCTCGGTCGCGTCCGCGGCCTCTACGACACCGCGGCGCACGATGTCCTGCAGATCACCGACGCCGACGGGCGTGAACGCCTCATTCCGTTCGTGCGCGACGTCTACGTCGTGGACGTCGATGTCGCCGGCGGCACGCTCACCGTCGATTGGCATCCCGATGACTGAGGGCATGCGACGCGTGCCGTCCACGACGGACGCGTGAGCGGCGAGGGCACCGTGCAGTTCACCGTCGTCACCCTGTTTCCCGAACTCATCGATGCCTTCGGCGACGTCGGCATCGTCGGACGCAGCCGGGCGCGTGGTCTGGTCGACATCGCCACGGTCAATCCGCGGGATTTCGCCGCTGACCGTCGCGGCACCGTCGACGATGCGCCCTACGGCGGTGGGCCCGGGATGGTGATGATGGTCACGCCCTTGCGTCGTGCCATCGCGGCGGCGCGGGCGCGCAGTGGTGGTCGCACGCTGGTTGCCTACCTGAGCCCGCAGGGGCGACGCTTCGAACAGGCCTTGGTGGCCGAGCTCGCGGCCTACGACCACCTGGTGCTGCTGGCTGGCCGCTACGAGGGCATCGACGAGCGGGTCATCGAGCGTGACGTCGATTGCGAGCTGTCGGTAGGGGATTTCATCGTCAGTGGCGGCGAGGTGCCGGCGATGCTGGTCATCGATGCCATCACCCGCACCTTGCCCGGCGCCCTCGGCGACGCCCGCTCGGCGGTCGAGGACTCGTTCAGCGATGGCCTGCTCGACCACCCGCACTACACTCGGCCGGAAGTGGTCGACGGTGACGCCGTACCCCCAGTGTTGCTGAGTGGTGACCACGGCGCGATCGCAGCCTGGCGCCGCGATCAGCGTCTCGCCCGCACCCGGGCCCGGCGCCCCGATCTGCTCGCGGCGGGCGGCAAGCCGGAGCCCGACCCGGTGGGGTGATGCCGGACGCCACCGGGCGCTGCCAGCCGCTGCCGAAAATTGTCTCAAGTTGATGAATTTCCGGGCGCCGATGCTGTAGAATCGCGCGCTCCCGGGCGCCCCCGCCCCCCCAGATCCAGCATTTCAGAGCAGCAGTCATGGCCAACATCATCCAAGAACTCGAAGCAGAACAGATGCAGCGCGAGGTGCCGGCATTCGGCGCCGGCGACACCGTCGTCGTCCAGGTCCGCGTGAAGGAAGGCAATCGCGAGCGCCTGCAGGCCTTCGAAGGCGTGGTCATCGCGCGGCGCAACCGGGGTCTGAACTCCTCGTTCACGGTGCGCAAGATTTCTCACGGCGAAGGCGTCGAGCGCGTGTTCCAGACCTACAGCCCGCTGATCGCGGAGATCCAGGTCAAGCGTCGCGGCGACGTGCGTCGCGCGAAGCTCTATTACATGCGTGAGCGCCGCGGCAAGGCTGCGCGCATCAAGGAAAAGATCGGCTGATCGAACCCGCCTCCGGGCGCCGCCGTCGGCCTCAGCCGGTGGCGCCCGCGCCGAAGCGTCGCTCGAGATAGGCGACGATGTCGGCCGACTCGTACATCCATTCCGACCGCGCCGGGTCGTCGTCCTTGCCGATGCGCAGGCAAGGTACCGTGGTGCTGCCGCCAAAGGTCATCAGATCGCGGTAGTGGTCGCGGTTCATCATCACGTCCCGGATCTCGATGTCCAGCTTGAGCGCGGCGATGGCCCGGCGCACGCGTGCACAGAACATGCAGCTGTCGTACTGGTACAGGGCCAGCGTGGCGGTCGCGGCATCGACGCGCGCCTGCTCCTCGGGCGTGCGCGTGACCTCGGTGACGCTGGTCTTGGGCGAGTTGAACCACGAATCGAACATCGTTGCCTTCCGTTCCGGGCGCTGAGCGGGTGAGTTGTACTACAGTCGTCAAATGTGCGTCGAAACGCAAGATCTGCGATGGATCGCGCCCGCGCGATGGGGCCGCGGTCGGTGGTGATGGAACCGGTGGACGATCGTACGGTGCTCGAGGCCTTCCTCGACCATCTGTGGCTGGAGCACGGTCTCAGCGCCAACACCATCGCCGCCTATCGTAATGACCTCGATCGCCTCGCCGACTTCCTTCACCGCCGCGGGCGCCGCCTGTGCGAAGCGGACGAGGGTGAGCTGCGCGACTTCCTCGGCGCCGACGCGCGACTCGGCGTCCGTACGCGCGCACGACGGCTGTCCAGCGTGCGACGTCTCTATCGCTACCTGCTGCGCGAGCGCCACCTGGGCGTCGACCCCAGCCTGCGCCTGGAATCCCCCCCCTTGGGTCGCTCGTTACCGAAATCGCTCGGCGAACGCGACGTCGAACGCCTGCTCGATGCGCCGGCCCCGGACGAACCGCTGGGGCTGCGTGACCGCGCCATGCTGGAAGTGCTCTACGCCACCGGCCTGCGCGTATCGGAACTCGTCGCGCTCGAAATCACCCAGGTCAACCTGCGCCAGGGCGTGGTCCGGGTCACCGGCAAGGGCAACAAGGAACGCCTGGTGCCGCTCGGCGAGGAAGCCCTGGCATGCTTGCAGCGCTACCTCGTCGAAGCGCGCACGGAACTGTGTCGCGGCGCCGAGACCAGCGCCCTGTTCCCCACCCGCCGTGGCGGGGCAATGACGCGCCAGGCGTTCTGGCACCTGATTCGCCGTTATGCCCGGCGCGCCGGGATCACGGCGAGCCTGTCACCGCATACCCTGCGCCACGCGTTCGCCACCCATCTGCTCAATCACGGCGCCGACCTGCGCGTGGTGCAGATGCTGCTCGGCCACAGCAGCGTTTCGACCACCCAGATCTATACCTACGTCGCGAGCGAGCGCCTGAAAGCGCTGCACGAGCTTCACCACCCGCGCGGTTGAGACCGCGCCTCAGCGCTCCGGCGGCGGCACGACGCTGAGCACTTCTTCGACCGTGGTCAGGCCGCTGGCGACGCGGTCGGCACCGGCCTGGCGCAGCGGGTGCATGCCGTTGGCCAGCGCTGCGCGGCGCAGCGATGCGAGATCCAGGCCCGGTCCAATCAGGCTGCTCAAGGTTTCGTTCATGCGCATGATTTCGTAGATCCCGCGGCGGCCACGGAACCCGGTGTGGCGGCACTCGTCGCAACCTGTCGCTTGCATCGTCCCGGCCGGGAGCGGTCGATCGAGCGGGGCGACGAGGCTGTGCCAGGCGGCGGCCGGCACCGCGCCGGGTTGCCGGCAATGGGTGCACAGGGTACGTACGAGACGTTGGGCGACGACCCCGAGCAGGGTCGCGCCAATCAGGAAGGGTTGTACGCCGATGTCGATCAACCGGGTGACCGCCGAAGGCGCGTCATTGGTATGGAGGGTCGACAGCACCAAGTGCCCGGTGAGTGCGGCCTGGATGGCGACGTCGGCGGTTTCCCGGTCGCGGATCTCGCCGACCATGATGATGTCCGGATCCTGTCGCAACAGGGTACGCACGCCGCTCGCGAAATCGATGTCCAGTATCGGCTGGACCTGCATCTGGTTGAAGCTCGGTTCGACGGTTTCGATCGGATCTTCGATCGTGCACACGTTGATTTCGGGCCGCGCCAGGCGCTTGAGCGCCGAGTAGAGCGTGGTGGTCTTGCCCGAGCCGGTCGGCCCGGTGACCAGGATGATGCCGTGCGGCTGCCCCACGATCGCGTTCCACGCGGTCATGTCGTCGTCCGAGAAGCCCAGGGCCTCGAACGGTTGCGCCAGCTTCTCGGGATCGAAGATGCGCAGGACCAGCTTCTCGCCGAAGGTTGTCGGCATGGTCGACAGGCGCAGCTCGATTTCCTGGCCATCCGGCGTCTTGGTGCGGATGCGGCCGTCCTGCGGACGGCGCTTGTCGGCGACGTCCATGCGTCCGAGGGTCTTGATGCGGCTGGTGATGGCGCCGATCACGCCGGTCGGCAGCTGGTGGATGAGGTGCAGCACGCCGTCGATGCGGAAGCGGATGTTGCTCTGCTCGCGGCGTGGTTCGATGTGGATATCACTGGCGCGCTGCTCGAAGGCGTACTGCAGCAGCCAGTCGACCAGGTGGACGATGTGGCGATCGTTGGCGTCCGGCTCACCGACGCTGCCGAGCTCGGTGAGTTGCTCGAAGTTGTTGATCATGCTGCGCGCTTCCCCGCTGTTGCGGTTGGTCGCGCCGCTGATCGAACGGCTGACGCCGAAGAACTCGCGCTGGTAACGCTGCAGGTCACGTGGATTGCACAGCACCCGCAGGATGCGCCGGCGCAGTACGCGCGACAGCTCCGGCACCCACTCGTCGTTGAGCGGGTCGCAGACGGCGACCGTGACTTCTTCCTCGCCGACCTGTACCGGGAGGAAGCCGAAACGCGTGGCGTAAGCCTGTGAGACCAGCGAGGTCACCGCTTCGACGTCGATCTTGAGCGGGTCGATGCGGAAGTAAGGCAGTTCGCTCGCCTGGGCGACCCGCCGCGTCACCGCTTCGAGCGTGAGCGGTTCCGGCGCGCGCCCGCCGGTGCGCAGGCCGAGGTCGGCCAGTTGCACGAAAGGATGGCGCTCGTCGTCGGGATTCAGCGATTTCTGCACCTGCGCCACCTGGCCGTCGCTCAGCGCGCCCTGGGCGGCGAGCAGGCGCAGGGTGTCGGCGACGCTGAGGACGTGTCCCGGGTGGCGTGGCGTGGCGCGGGAGACCATGGCTTCAAGCGTCCTCGGCGCGGTTCGCGATGCGGTCGGTGGCGTGGTCCAGACGTTCGATGAGGGCGATGAGGAACTGGCGCTGGAAGCGCAGCTGGCAATTGACCGACATGCGGTCGACGGTGGTGTCTCGCAGCTTGATCAGCGTCACTTCGCTGCCCGCGACGATCGTCGCCGTGCGTGGTTTGCGCGACAGCATGCCCATTTCGCCGAAGCAGTCCCCGGGATACAGGCGCACGATCTCGTGCTCCTTGCGCCGCACGACCACTTCGCCGTTGATCAGGATGAAGAACGAGGTATCGGCTTCGCCCTCGCGCATGATTTCCGTACCCGTCGGCAGGCGCATCCACTCGCCCGCGTTGATCAGTTCCCACAACTCGCCGTCGGGGAACGGCTTGAAGAAATGCAGGGCCTCGACGCGGCTGTACTTCTCCTGCTGGCTGAGGCGAAACACCGGCAGCTTGAGGAAGTCGAACACCAGGGAGATGTCGCCGGCCATGTCGCGACCGCTGCGGTAGCGCTGGCGGCAATCACGGGCCAGCGCCTTGTCGATGATGCGTTGATAGATCTCGGGAACGTCGGTGCGCCATTTGCTCAGGCGTGGTGACGGCTTGTGCAGGATGTTGTGCTCGATGACGTCCTGGTTGCCGCCGTGAAAGGGGTGTTTGCCGGTCAGCATTTCGTAGGCGATGACGCCGAGCGCGAACAGGTCGCTCTGCGACGTGGCGGGTTCCCGCCGGATCTGTTCGGGCGCCATGTACAGCGGGGAACCTGCATGCTCGACCTCGCTGTGGGCCGCGATGCCGGGGGCCAGGGCTACTCCGAAATCGGTAATCTTGGCCTCGTGGTCTTCGGTCAGGAGGATGTTGCGGGGCTTGATGTCGCGATGCACCACCCCCTTCTTGTGCGCGTAATCGAGCGCCATGGCGCACTGGTAGAGGATCCGGGTGACCTCATCGACGGGCAGCAGGTTCTCGATGTTCGTGTAGCGGTCCAGGGTGCGCCCGCTATGAACGTACTCCATGACGATGTAGTAGTTGTCACGGTCGACCCCGGCATCGTAGATCGCCGTGATGTTGGGGTGTTTGAGCAGGCCTGCCGTCTGCGCCTCGTTGAAAAACACCTGCTTGTACAGGCGCCCGTCGGCATCGTCGCCGATGCTGTCCGGCCGGGCCACCTTGAGCGCCACCGGCCGGTCGATGAAGGGGTCGTGAGCGAGGTACACGGTCGCCATGTTGCCGGTCCCGATGGCGGTCAGGATCTGGTACTTGCCGAGCGAAGTGCCTTCGAGGCTGACGGTGGGGGTGACGCTCATGACCGATTTGTCCGTTCGCGGGCCGCATCGGCATTCGCCCGCGGACCGGCGTGCCAGTGCCGGTTCATTGTATGGCCACGCCGTGGGGTTGGGAACGCGCGGCAGCGGCCGCGGTCCGAGACAGGGCGGCTGTCACCTGGCGGCCCGGCTCACTACAATACGCCGATGACACGAATGAGGTGATCCCATGATTTCACGCACGCTGATGGCGTTCACCGGCGCCCTGTTCGCGCTGCAGGCCGCAGCCGCCGACACCGATGAAGCGAGTATCCGGGCGCGTATGGGCAAAATGTTCCCGGACGAGCCGATCAGTGCCATCGCGCCTTCGCCCGTGCCGGGCCTGTACGAGGTGATGCTCGGCGCTTCCCTGTTCTACATGACGGCCGACGGCCGCTACGCCGTGCGCGGCGACGTCATCGATCTCGAACAGCGGCGCAACGTCTCCGAAGAACGGCGCGCCGAGGCGCGCCAGCACGCCTTCGCGAGTATCGACAAGCACGACGTCATAGAGTTCGCGCCGGCGCCGGACAAGCGTCGCACCACGCTCTACGTCTACACCGACGTCGATTGCGGTTACTGCCGCAAGCTGCACAAGGACGTCCCGACGCTCAACGAGGCCGGCATCGCGATCGAGTACCTGGCGTTCCCCCGTGCCGGTCTGAAGAGCGAGTCGTACAAGAAAATCGCGGCGGTGTGGTGTTCGCCCGACCGACGCAAGGCGATGACGGCTGCCAAGTCCGGCGAGGCAATCAAGGCGCCACCCTGCGAGAACCCGGTCGCGCAGCAGTTCGAACTGGGCCAGGCCATGGGCGTGAACGGCACGCCGGCGGTCTACAGCGCCAAAGGCGAGGAACTCGGCGGCTACGTGCCGGCGCAAACGCTCATCAAGATGCTTGCCGACGGCAAGATTTAGTAGGATAGGGATGCGGCGCCTCGGGAAGGCTGCGCTGCCGCCCGCTGTCGGGGTACGGTAGCGCCGGCAGCCGCGCTCCAATCCAGCTGCAGGGGAAGGCAATTTGAGCGCATCACGCAAGCGGCGTCGCAAAGGGCGCGGCATTCGCATCGCCATCATCGTCCTCGGCCTGGCAGTCGCCGGCGGCGCCGCTTTCTGGGTGACGAACAAGGGCGGCGTCGATACGGGCGCGTCCCTGGCACGGGCCCGCACCGCCTACGATGCCGGTGACCTCAAGGCCGCCGTCATCGACCTCAAGACGGTGCTCAGCAGCGAACCGGACAACCGGGCGGCGCGGTTCCTGCTCGGTCGGATCTACGTCGACGGCGGTAATCCGCAAGGCGCCATCAAGGAGTTGCGCCGCGCCCGCGATCTCGGCGAAACCGCCCCGGAACTCAACCTCGGCCTGACCCGGGCCATGTTGCTGGCCGGCAAGTTCGACGAGGCGGCAACCGAAATCGCCATCTACGGCGATACCGCCCGGCCGGAATGGGCCGTCCTGCGCGGCATGCTCGATCTCGCCCAGCAACGCCTCGACGATGCCCGCGCGACGTTCAAAACCGTCCTCGCGAACGCGCCCGACAACCTCGAGGCCCGGCGCGGCCTGATGCAGGCCGAACTCGCCGCCGGCGATGCGGCGATGGCGCGCAACGAACTCGAAAAGCTGATGGAGAGCGAGGCCGACGATCCCGGCTTGTGGATCATCAAGGGCGATCTCGAACTCCACGATGGCAGGCAGGACGAGGCACTCGCCGCGTTCACCAAGGCGGTCGAGCTGGCACCCAAGAACCCCCTTGCGCGCATGGGCATGGCACGCGCCCTGATCGCCGGAGAACGTTTCGACGAGGCGGCCAACCAACTCGATGCCATTGGAGCGAATGGTGCGGACGACCCGCGGGTCCAGTTCCTGCGCGCGCAGATCGCCGACGGTCGGGGGGACGCCAATTCCGCCCTGGTCGCGTTGCGCAAGGTACTGCAGGTCGCGCCCATGCATCGCGACAGCCTGATCATGGCGGCGAAGCTCCATTTCGGACAGGGCGAATTCACCGCGGCCCAGGACTACATCAGCCGGCTGCTCGAAATCGAGCCGCAGAATGCCGCCGCGCGGCGCATGCTGGGCGCCATCCAGCTCGCGGCTGGACGACTCGATGGGCTGGACGAGCTGAGTAATGCTGCCGGCGACGGTGCCGCCGCGCAGGACCCGGGCATGCTCGCCCTGCTGGGGACGACCTATCTCAAGTACGGCAAGTTCGGCGACAGCCAGGCGAGCCTCGAACGCGCGGCCGAGCTCGCGCCGGACTCGCTGCCGATCCGCACGCAGCTGGCGTTGAGCCGGCTCAGCGCCGGCAAGCCGGAACAGGCGATCGAAGAGTTGCAGGCGATTCGCACGGAGGATCCGAGCTTCGTCCAGGCCGACATCATGCTCGCCCTGGTGTACATGTCGCAGAAGGACAACGACAAGGCCCTGGAGGTCGCACAGGCACTGGTCGAGAAGAACCCGGAGAGCGCGCTGGCCGAAAACGTCCTCGGCTACGTGCGCGAGACGGCCGGTGACAACGGCGGCGCGGCGCAGGCCTACGACAAGGCGCTGCAGCTCGATCCGAAGTTCCATCCCGCGCGCATCAACCTGGCCCGACTCGCGATCCGCGCCGGTGATACGGCAACCGGCCGCGCGCGATTCCAGGAGGTGCTCGATTCCGAACCGTTCCATGCCTTCGCGCTGATGGGCATGGCCGCGCTGGCCCTGCAGGACAACGACCTCGACGAGGCAGAACGCTTGTGGCAGGTCGCGCGTGAGCACAACCCGGATGCGGTGGCGCCGCGCTTGCTGCTGGCCAAGCACTACCGCACGCGCGGCAACCAGCCGCTCGCCGAAACGATGATCAAGGAGGCCTACCGCCTCGCGCCCTACGCGCTGCAGGTGCAGGCCGAATATGCCGAAATCATGCTGCAGGGGGGGCATTTCGAAGAAGCCCTCGAGGCCGCCAAGGCGCTGGTCGAGCGGGTGCCCGATTCGCTCCCCGGGCTCGAGTTGCTGGCCCGCGTCTACAACCAGCTGGGCGACGCCGACAACCTGACCGCGACCCTCGAGCGCGCCGCCGAGGTCGCGCCAGAGGCCGTCGGCACGCAGGTCCTGCTCGGGCGGCTGGCGATCCGACGCAAGGATTTCGACCAGGCCCGGGCTGTCGCCGACAGCCTGTCCAAGAGTGGCGACGGCGCCGCCGCCGGGCTCGAGCTGCGCGGTGACGTCTACCTGGCCCAGGACGAGCTGGAGGATGCCCGCAAGGCCTACCTCGCGGCGCACGAAAAGACGCCGACGACGGCCAACCTGCTCAAGCTCGACCAGGTCGAGCGGCGCCTCGACCGGCCGACCGATCGCCTCGACCGCTGGCTGGCTGAGCACCCCGACGACCTCCAGGCGCGCTTCGCGCGCGCCAGCTACCTGCAGCAGCAGGGGACAGGTAAGCAGGCGATCCCCGAGTACGAAAAGATGATCGCCGAGCGGGGTGCCAATCCGATCCTGCTCAACAACCTGGCCTGGCTCTACCACGAGGCCGGTGATGCCCGCGCCGCAGATGTCGCCAAACAGGCCTATGACCTGGCACCCAAGCAGCCCGAAATCATGGATACCTACGGTTGGATCCTGTTCAACACGGGCAAGCAGGAACAGGGCCTGGACATGCTCGAGAAAGCCCATGATGCGGCACCGGCGAATCCCGACATCGCTTTCCACGTCCTGCATGCGCGCTTCGCCAGCGGGGCGCACGGCGGCGTCGCGGAGGCGCTGGAAAAGTTGCTGGCCGACAACCCCGAGTTTGCCCTGCGCAAGGATGCCGAGGCCTTGCTGGTGACGACCCGCGCCGAGTAGCGCGGCGAGCGTTCAGGAACCGCGTTCGAGGTGGCGTAGCAGCGCGATCGTCACATCGCCGTGCTTGTCACGGTGCTCGACTTTGACCGGAAGCCAGCCCAGGGCGCGCGCGCACCACACCCGCGTACGGCGCAGGGAATCGTCGTCCGCCCGTTCCAGGCGCACGGTGTCGAAGCGGCCCAGCGGTGTCTCGACCGCTTCGTTGCCGGTGTTCGTGATCAGGTATTGCTTGAGTTTTCCCTTGTCGGCGATGGGATAGTCGAGCGACTGCGGTACGTCCTCCAGGTCGAACATCAGCTGTGCCTGGTAGCTCAACTTGTCGAGCAACCCGCGTGGCATTGCCGCATGCCAGTCGCCGCCATCGCTGCGTTCGACCTGGTTGAGGGCGTAATCGAAGTGCAACGCGTAGTCCCGCTTCGAACCCTTCTTGTCGTACCGGTAGCTGGTCGGTTGGAAGCGGCGATCGGCAATGCGTCCACGGCTTTCTTCCGTGACGCTACTCGAGGAGAACACCGAAACGAGGCCGGTGGCCTCCATGCGTGAGACCAGCACATACTGGTGATCGGCATCGATAACGAGACTGCGCGTCATTCGCCCGAGCGTGAGGATGCCGCGCGACAGGGCGTATTCGGCTTCGAACGGTTCGACGGCGCGGGCCGGTCCCAGCCAGCACAGCAATACGAGCAGCAGCAGGTGGGGAGCGGGGCGATACATCGCCCTATGTTAGAATCCGCGCGCTCGAAAAACCAAGCGGGCCGCGCGCGTGAGCGGTGCGGTCAGGGTCTGCGCGTCGCGGAACATCGATGTATCGGCAATTGCAGGATATGACCAGGGCGCGGGTGCTCGTCGTCGGCGACCTCATCCTCGATCGCTACTGGCACGGCGCAACCAGACGCATCTCGCCCGAGGCGCCGGTTCCGGTGGTGCACGTCCAGCAATCCGTGGAACGGGTCGGGGGCGCCGCCAACGTCGCGGCCAACGTCATTGCCCTGGGCGGCCAGGCCATGCTGGTCGGCATCGTTGGTGGCGATGCCGCGGGGGCGACGCTTGCCACGCTCTGCCGCGATCAGGGCATCGAACCCGGATTCGTCGTCGTCGACGACGAAGAAACCATCGTCAAGCTGCGTGTCGTCAGCCAGCACCAGCAACTCGTTCGCGTAGATTTCGAACGTGATTACATGGGTTCGTATGGTGGGCGGGTGCTCGAGCTTTTCGCCGCCCGTCTTGCCGACTGCGACATCGTCGTCCTGTCCGATTACGGCAAGGGCACGCTGGCGGACGCTGCGCAGTTCATCGAACGCGCCACGGCCGCGGGCAAGCGGGTCATCGTCGACCCCAAGGGCAGCGATTTCCTGCGCTACAAGGGGGCCAGCGTGCTGACCCCGAACCTGCACGAGTTCGAAACCGTGGTCGGTCGTTGTGCGGATGACGCTGATCTGGTGGCCAAGGGCGCGGCCCTGGTCGGGCGTGTCGGTGTCGGTACGGTCCTGGTGACGCGTGGTGAAGCCGGCATGTCCCTGGTCGACGCTGACGGGCTGGTGCGACACGTGCCGGCGGAGGCACACGACGTGTTCGATGTCACCGGCGCCGGCGATACCGTGTGCGGCGTGATGGCGACGGCGTTGGCTGCCGGGGCCGAACTCGCCGAGGCGGTGAGTCTGGCCAATGCCGCGGCCGGCATCGTCGTCGGCAAGTTCGGCGCGGCGACGGTCAGTGCCGACGAACTCGACCGTGCCCTCGCACGCCGTGCCGACGTACGACGCGGCGTCGTCGACCGCGCGTCCCTGCTCGCGGCATGCCGGGACGCCCGACGTCGCGGCGACCGCATCGTGTTCACCAACGGCTGCTTCGACATTCTCCACGAGGGCCACGTACGCTACCTGGCCGAAGCCCGCACGCTCGGTCAACGACTGGTCGTGGCAGTCAACGATGATGCCTCGGTGGCGCGGCTGAAAGGCGCCGGACGGCCCGTCAACCCGCTCGCTGCCCGCATGGCCGTCCTCGCCGCGCTCGAGGTCGTCGACTGGGTCGTACCGTTCACCGAGGACACCCCGCGCCAGCTCGTGGCCGAACTCGCGCCGGACGTCCTCGTCAAGGGCGGCGACTACCGTGTCGAGGACATCGCCGGCGGCGACGAGGTGCGCGCCGCGGGCGGCGAGGTCGTCGTGCTCGAATATCACGAGGGCTGCTCGACCAGCGCGATCATCGAGCGCGCCGGGCAGCGCGAGCCGGCGCCGTGATCGTCGTTACCGGCGGAGCCGGCTTCATCGGCAGTAATGTCGTCGCCACGCTCAACCGGCGCGGGCGCGACGACATCCTGCTGGTCGAGGATTTCGCCGACGGCCGCAAGTGCGCCAATCTCGCCGACTGCGTCATCGCCGACTTCCTCGACTGGCGCCAGTGCCTGGCCCGGCTCGAGGCTGGTGGCGAGTTGCCGGGCACGATCGAACGCGTGATCCATCTCGGCGCGTGCTCGGATACCACGGAATGGAACGGCCAGCTCGTGATGGAGAGCAACTTCCGTTTCTCGCGCGCCCTGTTCGAGTACGCGACGGCACGCCGAATTCCCTTCGTCTACGCGTCCAGCGCCGCGGTGTACGGGAGCGGGCAGACGTTCGCGGAGACGCCAGCGAACGAACGGCCGCTCAACATGTACGGCTATTCCAAGCTCGTTTTCGACCAGTTCGTGCGCACCCGTCTGCCGACGCTGGCCTCGACCGTGGTCGGACTGCGCTACTTCAATGTCTACGGCCCGCGCGAGCAGCACAAGGGGCGGATGGCGAGCGTCGCCTGGCATTTCCAGCGGCAACTCGTCGACACCGGGCGGGTGCGCCTGTTCGGCGCTTCGCACGGGTGCGCGGCAGGCGAGCAGCGGCGGGATTTCGTGCATGTCGACGACGTGGTCGACGTGACCCTGCATTGCGCCGAACTCGACGCCGGCCTGTCCGGCATCTACAACTGCGGCACCGGCCAGGCGGAGACGTTCAATCAGGTCGCACGCAGCGTGATTGCGGCGTGCGGTCATGGCGACATCGAGTACATCGATTTCCCGGCCGACCTCCTGCACGCCTACCAGGCATACACCGAGGCGGATCTGACGGCGTTGCGCTCGACCGGTTACACGACGCGGTTCAGAGACGTCGCGCGCGGCGTCGGGGAGTACGTTTCCTGGCTGGCTTCCTGAGAGGTCTCTACACGGCGCTGTTCACCCTGCTGCTGCCCGCGCTGCTCTTGCGCATCGTCTGGCGCGGACTGCGTGACCGCACCCAGCGTGAGCGCTGGCACGAGCGGGTCGGCTGGTACCGTGGCCCCCTGCCAGCCGATGCGATCTGGGTGCACGCCGTCTCGGTCGGCGAAAGCATGGCGGCCGTCCCCCTGGTGCGCGCCTTGCGTCAAGCGTGGCCCGAGCAGCCGGTGGTCGTCACCACGACGACCGCGACCGGCGCGGCGACCGTGACGCGCATGCTCGGCGACAGCGTCACTCACTGCTTCTTTCCCTACGACCTGCCATGGATTCTGCAGCGGTTTCTGCGCCGCGTGCGTCCGCGCGGACTGCTCCTGTTGGAAACCGAACTGTGGCCGAACACCTTGCGCAGCTGTCGTCGCGCAGGTGTCCCGGTGTTGCTCGTCAACGCGCGCCTGTCACCACGTTCGTTGCGCGGCTACCGTCTGCTGTCACCCTTGAGTCGGGCGGTGGTGCGCGATATCGATTGCATTGCGGCACAGGGGCAGCGCGATGCCGACCGCTTCTTCGAACTGGGCGCGGCGCCCGGCCAGGTCTGCGTCACGGGCAGTCTCAAGTTCGATCTCATCCCGCCGCCGAGCCTGCGTGAGCAGGCCGAGGTCTTGCGCCGCGAACTCGGCATCAACCGACCGATCGTGATGCTGGGCAGCACCCGTGATGGCGAGGAGGCCCTGTTGCTCGACGCCATCGAGCGCTTGCGCGAGGAATTCGCCCAACTGCTCGTGGTCGTGGCGCCGCGCCATCCCGATCGATTCGACGAAGTCGCCGGCTTGCTGGAAGGTGCCGGGCATCGCCTGGCCAGGTTCAGTCGTGGGCGCGGCTGCGCACCCGAGCACAGCGCCTACCTGCTCGACGCCATGGGCGAGTTGCTGCGGTTCTATGCCGCTGCCGATATCGCCTATGTCGGCGGCAGCCTGCTGCCCTACGGCGGCCACAACGTGCTCGAGCCTGCCAGCGTCGGCATTCCCATCCTGTGCGGGCCCTATACGCACAACTTCGCCGAAATCTGCCAGATGCTGATCGGCGCCGGGGCGCTCGAAGTCGTGCACGACGCGGATGATTTCGTCGCCGCGGCACAACGCTGGCTGCGCGACTCCAACGAGCGTGATCGCGTAGGCCTGCGCGGGCAGGCCCTGGTCCACGAACACCGCGGTGCGACCCGCCGCACGATGGATCTGATCGAGGCGCATCTCGGCGCGCCCGACGCGGTGGCAGGCCGCTGAGCGAAGCTTGCGCAGGTTCGCGATTCGCGGCGAGGCTCCTGCTAGAATTCCGTCAACGGTGTTTCTAGTTCCCGGAGTTCGCACCATGATCACGCCTGTTATCCGTCACGTGTCTTATGCGGCGTTGCTCGCCGTGGCGCTGTTCGAGCCGGCCAGCGCGCAACAACCGTTCGCTTATCCCAACGCGGGGCAGACGGAGGCCCAGCAGGGCCAGGATCGTTACGAATGCCACCAGTGGGCGGTCGCCCAGAGCGGTTTCGACCCCAGCGCCGCGCCGCCCTTGCCGGCGCCGACTGCCGCCGCGCCGCCACCGCCGCCCAGCGGTTACAGCGATCAACCGCCACCCCAGCAGAGCAGCGGCGGTGGCTTCCTCGGTATCGGTAACGGCGGCATGTTCAAGGGCGGCGGCATGCTCGGAGATGCGGCCACGGGCGCTGCGCTGGGCGCCGCCGGTGGCGCGATCGCGGGTAACACGGGCAAGGGCGCGGCGATCGGTGCGCTCGCCTCGACCGGCCTCGGCCTGTTGACGCGGGCGACCGACCGTCCGGCCGCGCAACCTGCGCCGCCGCCGCCGAGCAACGATGCCTATTACCAGCAGCAGCAACAACAGCAGCAGGCCAACATGGCCTATCAGCAGCGCATGGAACAGGTCGGTGAGTACAACCGCGCCTACGGTGCCTGCATGACGGCGCGCAATTACACGGTCAACTGAGGGACCGCCGCGGACCACCGCCGCCCGCGGCCAGCCGCCCGCGGGCGGCGCATCTACGGTACCGGGCCGGGAGTCAGCGCAGCAGGGCGTGGATGGCCTTGAAGTGCTCGTGCCCGGCCGTACCCATCCACTCGAACACCACCGACTCGGCGGTGACGACCACCACGCCGCATTGGCGCAGGCGATCCAGGGCGTTCTGGTAGTTCTCCAGGCGACGCGAGCAGATCGCATCCTCGACGACGAACACTTCGTGGCCGGCGGCGGCGAGGTCGAGTGCCGTCTGCAACACGCAGACATGGGCTTCCATGCCGACGAGGACGACCTGGCGGCGACCGCTCGCGGCGAGCGCCGCGGCAAAGCCGTCGCCGTCACAACAGGAGAAGCAGACTTTCTCGAGCGAGACCGTCGCCGCCGGCAGGACATCGGCGACGACGGCATGGGTGGGGCCGAGCCCGGCCGGGTACTGCTCGGTCTTGACCACCGGGATGCCGAGCAGGTCGCTGGCCGAGCACAGCAACTTGCTGTTCTGGAGCACCCGGTTGAGCACTTTGCCGGGCATGGCATCGCCCAGGCGCTGCTGGATGTCGATGACGAGCAGCAGCGAATCCGACGCGTTGCATTTGGTGATTGGGCCGTTGGTCCCGGGATTTGCCATGGGCTGTACTCTGCGGTGATTAGTTCGTGGCCGCCGGCACGCCGGCGGTGTCGGTCGGGTCGCTGGTCAGCCACGAGTTGGCGACCGCCAGGTCGTCGGGCGCGAGGCTGCCGGCGGCCTTCTTGAGGCGCAAGGTATCGAGAATGTAGTCGTAGCGGGCACGCGCGAAGTCGCGCTGTGCCTCGGACAGGCTGCGCTCGGCGGCGACCACGTCGACGGCCGTACGCGTACCGACTTCGAACCCGGCGCGCGTCGACTCCAGCGCGGTGCGCGACGACACCACCGCCTGCGCCAGGGCCTTGACGGAGCTGATGCGAGAGGTGATGCCGAGATAGGCCTGGCGCGTTTCCCGGTGGACCGCGCGACGCGCCTGCTCGAGGCGCTCGACCGCGGCGAGATGCTGGTGTTCGGCTTCGCGCGTGCGCGACACGGTGGCGCCGCCTTCGTAGATGGGCAGGTTCAACTCCACCCCGATCTCGCTCTGGTCGACTTTCGACGAACCGAAGCGACCACCCTGGCGGCTGAAACCGTGGCTGCCGACGATGTCGAGCGTAGGCAGGTGTTGGGCCTTCTGCAGGCGGATCTCGTCCATTGCGATCTCGGTGCCGATCTGCGCCGCCGTGATCTCGAGGTTGTTGCCCAGCGCGGTGTCGGTCCAGGCGTTGATGTCCTGGGGCTCGGGTTGGGTCAGGGAGACCGCTTCACCGAGATGCATGAGTTCGTCGTGATACGACGCGGTCAGCTCGCGCAGTGCCTCGTTGGCGTTCTCGACGTCGTTCTGGGCGCTGATCTCGCCCGCCTGGGCGCGGTCGAAGCCGGCCTGGGCTTCCTGTACGTCGGTGATGGCGATGAGGCCGACCTCGAAACGTTGCTGGGCCTGCTCGAGCTGGCGCTGGAGCGATTCCACCTCGGCGCGGGCGAACGCCAGGTTGTCGCGCGCCGCGAGCACCTCGAAGTAGCGTTCGGCCACGCGCAGCATGAGGTCCTGGTGGGCGAGCATCACTTCGACCTGGGCCTGCTGCAGGCGCTTGTCGGCCTGGTCCAGCGCCACGATGCGGTCGTGGTGATAGACGGGTTGCTGCAGGTTGACGACGTAGTTGCGGGCCATGTAGTAGGTCAGGCCACCCGCGCCGAAAGCATTCTTGAGCGCAATGTCCTGGCGCACCCGGCTGGTACCGGCGCTGAGCGCCAGGCGCGGTAGCCACAAAGCGGCCTTGGCCTGCGGCACGCCTTCGGCCGTGGCGAGTGCAGTGGCCTGGGCTTCGCGATAGGTGGGGTCCATCTGCTCCGCCGCTTCGAAGATCGTGAGCAGGTCGGTCTGTGCGCAGGCCACGTCGACTGCGCCCACGGTGAGCAGGCTGGTGAGTAGCAGGCTGTATCTGAGCTTTGGCATAGGGTCGCGTCGCGTTCCTCGTCGCGGCGGCGCAGACGCCGCCGGATCGGGCTCCGCCCGGTCGCAGATGTTCAGAACTCGAAATCGGGCGCCTGTTCGGCGCCGATGAGGGGGGTGAGTTCGGTTTCGAAAAGGCTTTCGCTGGTCCAGGTGTCCTTCGACAAGCGCGTAATCAGGGTCGCCTCCATTACCGGAGCGACGCCGAGCACGACGAACATGCGGCCGTTGATGGCGAGCTGCTGCTCGATGGCCGGGCGGCGCGTCGGGCAGGAGCCCGTCACCACGATCACGTTGTAGGGTTCGGCGGTCTGCCAGCCGTCGATGGCATCACCGACGTGTAGCTTGATGTTGCCGATGCGGGCGCTGCGCAGGTGGGACTTGGCCCGTTCCGACAGGTCTTCGTAGTACTCGATGCTCGTGACATGGGCGCCGAGGCTGGCCAGCAGCGCGGTGAGGTAACCGCTGCCGGTGCCGATTTCGAGCACCCGGTCGGTGGGCTGGATGTTCAGGGCCTGCAGCAGGCGGCCCTCGACCTTGGGCGCCATCATGGTCTGGCCGTGGCCGATCTCGATGCAGGTGTCGCTGAAGGCCAGGGTGCGGTAGGCCTCGGGCACGAAGTTCTCCCGCGGAATCGTGGAGAAGGCGTTCAGGACCCTCGGATCGAGCACTTCCCAGGGGCGGATCTGTTGCTCGACCATGTTGAAGCGGGCGGTTTCGATATCCAGGGACATGGCGGGTCTCGTCGGCTTCGCATCATCGTGTTGTAGGGAAGGCCGGCGGGGCGGGACCCGCGGCGGACGCGCAAGTATATCGCCCGGGCGTGAACGGCATCCAGCCGCAAGCGTGCAAGCCCGGCGGCTCAGCCGGTGTGCGCGGTCGCCCCGGCGACGCCCGCGCCGGACGGCATGCGCTCGGCCAGCGCCGCGATGCGTGTCAGCTCGACCGCGCCCTCGTCGAGGTACCGGGCCAGGCTGCGTCGCCAGTGCCGGGCGCCGGGCTGGCCCTGGTAGAGGTTGAACAGGTGGCGCAGCAGGAGACGCTGGGCGACGCCGCGGGCGAGCTCCCGTCCGGCGTAGTCGAGGTAGGCGGCGACGATTGTCGCGCGCGAGAGCGGCGCCGGGGTACCGTACAAGCAGGCCTCGAACCCGGCCAGGTCGCAGGGGACGGCGTAGGCGTGGCGGCCGATCATGACGCCATCGACCTGCGCGACATGGCGCGCCGCCTGCGTGCTGCTGGTGATGCCGCCGTTGATCACGACGGTCAGGTCCGGCCGCGCGCGCTTGAGGCGGTAAACCCAGTCGTATTCCAGCGGTGGGATTTCGCGGTTCTCCTTCGGACTCAGCCCGGCCAGCCAGGCCTTGCGGGCATGCACCTGGAAGACCGTGCAACCGGCTGCCGCGACCTGCTCGACGAAGTCGCGGAAATAGTCGTAGTCGTACAGGTCGTCGACCCCGAGACGGGTCTTGACCGTCACCGGCAGTGTCGCCGGCACGGCCGCGCGCATCGCGGCGACACAGGCGGCGACCCGCACGGGCTCACGCATGAGGCAGGCGCCGAAGGCACCGGCCTGGACGCGATCGCTGGGGCAGCCGCAGTTGAGATTGATTTCGTCGTAGCCGTAGTCCGCGCCGATGGCGGCGGCGGCGGCCAGCTCGGCCGGATCGCTGCCGCCCAGTTGCAGTGCCACCGGGTGCTCGGCGGACGCATAGCCGAGCAGGTGGTCGCGATGACCGTGGACGATCGCGGCGCTCGTGACCATCTCCGTGTAGAGCCGCACGCGGCGGCTGATGAGGCGCGCGAGGTAACGGAAGTGGCGATCGGTACGCTGCATCATCGGCGCGATGCTGAAGCGGTAGGCGGTGCCGCCGTCATGTACGCCCGACGCGGTCATGGTTGCGCCGCGAGAATCCGCGCGGTGAACGTGGCGCGCAGGTAGAACCCGCGCGGCAGGGTCGGCACGCTGACGCCGCTACTGTCGCTCGCCGTCATGCGGGCACGACGGTTGGCGGCTTTGGGCCGCACCTGCAGGTAGGTGCCGAGGCGGCCGTCGAGTTCGGCGTAGCGGCCGGTCGCGATCAATTCCATGTGTTCTTCCCAGTCGGCGCGTAGCACGGCCTCGTCGGCCGCGCTCGGGCTCCACAGCACCGCGGCGCCGATACGCCGCGCGGCGAGGGGAATGTCGCGCGCGCCCTCCACTGCGACCCACAGCACCCGCGCGAGCTTGCGCCGTACGGTCGACGACGCCCAGCGCTGCCCGGCGAGATCGTCGGCGGCCACCGTGCAGACATGGGTCGATTCGCGCGGACGCAGGTCGCGGCCGAGAGGCACGCTCTTCAACTCGATGCCGAGGTGCTCGAAATCCGGTACCGGGCGCGACCCGGCGCTCGCACCGAGCGCCAGCTCGATGAGTTCGCCGACCAGGCCCTTGTGACCGCGCAGGTCGCCCGGCAGGCGGCGCTCGAGGTTGCGCGCCAGGTCGCCGATCCTGAGGCCGGCGAGGGCCTGCGCACGCGCCATCAGCTCGGCCTCGGAGCCGGGCGGCGCGATCGTCATGCCAGCGTCTCGAGCAGGCGGGCGCGCAGGCGTTCCTGGCCGTCGGCATCGGTGAACGGGCGGCCGGCGTGGTCGGAGATGTAGAAGTAGTCCTCGACCCGTTCGCCGAACGTGGCGATGCGCGCATCGATCAGGCTCACGTCGTGGTGGGCGAGGGCGTCGCCGACGTCGGCGAGCAGGCCGGGACGGTCGGCCGCGATCACTTCCATCACCGAGCGTCGATGTTCGTCGCGGAAGAAGCTGACCTGCGGCTTGACGCGGAAGTGCCGCGTTTTGCGTCGCAGGCCCGCCGCCCGTGGTGCGGCCGGAGACTCGCCGTGGACGAGCGCATGGCGTAAGCGTGCGCGCAGGTCCTCCAGTCGCGCGGGGGCGCCGGCGTCGTGGCCGCCCTCGCGCTCGAGCGCGGTGTAGGTGTCGAGCGTGTAGCCATCCGCGGTGGTGAGAACGCGGGCATCCTGGATGTCGAGCTGGAGGGCATCGAGGGTGGCGGTGGTCAGCGCGAACCAGCGCGCCGCGTCGCGCGCGTAGACGAAAATGGCGAGACAACCGCGCTCGGCCACGTGGCGCACCGCGACGACCGGCAGATCCGTCTCCGCGGCTGGCAACACGTGCTCAGCGTGCCAGGCAATCTCCTCGGCGCGGTGGCGCAGGAAGTAGTCTTCGCCGAGGCCGTTCCAGAGCCGTTCCAGGCGGTTGCTCGACAGGTGGAGCTGGCGCTGCGCGATGAGTGCGCGGGCTTCCTCGCGCAGCGCCGCGAGGCGTTCGGCCCGCGCTGGTGCCGAGCCCGGGCGCTTGTGCAGCAGGCTACGCGTGGCGGCATAGAGCTCGCCGAGCAGGGAGGCTTTCCAGCTCGTCCACAGTTCGGGGTTGGTCGCACGGATGTCTGCCACGGTGAGCAGGTAGAGGTAATCGAGATGGACCTGGTCGCCGACCTGGCGTGCGAACTCGGCGATCACCGCCGGGTCGTAGATATCCTTGCGTTGTGCGGTCGCCGACATGAGGAGGTGGTTGCGCACCAGCCAGGCGACCACGTGGGTGTCGAAGTGGCCGAAACCGTGGTCGCTGCAGAATCGAACGGCGTCCTCCGCACCGAGCTCGGAGTGATCGCCGCCGCGACCCTTGGCGATGTCGTGGAACAGGCCGGCGATGTACAGCAATTCCAGCTTGGGAATGCGTTCGAGTGCTTCGCGGCAGAGGCGCGGTTGGTCGTCCGGCTCCAGCGGGTAGGAGAAGCGACGCAGGTTGCGTACCAGGCGCAGCGTGTGCTCGTCGACGGTGTAGGCGTGGAAGAGATCGAACTGCATGCGCCCGGTGATGTGGGCGAAGACCGGCAGGTAGGCAGCGAGAACACCGTAGCGGTGCATGCGCGAGAGTTCGTCGCCGAGGCGACGCGGCTGGCGCAGGATTTCGAGAAACAAGCTGCGCGAGCGGATGTCGGCGCGGAAGTCGTCGTCGATGAGGTGCAGGTTCTCGCGCACCAGGCGGATGGTGGTAGCGCGCACGCCCTCGATTTCGGGGTGCTGCTGGAGCAGCAGGAACAGCTCGAGCAGGGCCTGTGGCCGGTGTCGGAATATGCCCGGATGACGGGCCTCGATAGCGCCGTTGCAGACCTGGAAGCGACGGTTGAGGGTGCGGGTCTCGGCCGCCTGCGCGGGTTCCAGGACGGCCTGCCGGAACAGTCCGAGCAGCATCTCGCACAACGCTGCGAGTTCGCGCGTGGTGCGGTAGTAATCACGCATGAAGCGCTCGATCGCGGTATTGCCCTCGCCCGCGTAGCCGAGCAGGCCCGCGACTTCGCGCTGGTGTTCGAACAGCAGGCGGTCGACGCGTCGCCCGGCGACCAGGTGCAGGGCCATGCGCACCTGCCACATGAAGCGTCGGGCCTCGTCGAGAACGGCGAATTCCTGCGCGGTCAGGAAGCCGTGCCTGCGCAGACCCTCGAGGTCGCCGCCGCCGAAATGGCGGTTGGCGACCCAGGCGATGGTCTGCACGTCGCGCAGGCCACCGGGGCCGTCCTTGACGTTCGGTTCGAGCTGACCGGCAGCATCGCCGAAACGCGCCGCACGTTGGGCCTGTTCGGCGAGCTTGGCGGCGAAGAATTCGGGCGCGGACCACATGCGGGCGGGCGCGGTGAGGCGCTGCATCTCGGCCAGCGGTGCTGGGTTGCCGGCGAGCAGCCGGGTTTCCATCAGGTTGGTGACGATGGTGAGGTCGTCGCGCGCCTGCGTGGCACATTCCTCGGCCGTGCGCACGCTGTGGCCGATCTCGAGACCGGTGTCCCACAGGAAGGTCAACCAGCGTTCCAGGCGGTGACGTTCATCGGCGGTGGGTTCGGCGGCGAGGATCACGGCGATGTCGATGTCTGAGCCGGGATGCAGCTCGCCGCGACCGAAGCCGCCCACGGCGACCAGCGCGTGGGCGCTCTCGTCCAGCGCGAATTCGGTCCAGCTGCGTGCCAGGACCGTGCCGATCAGCTCGGCACGCAGGCGGACCACGCGATCGGCGTCGCGGTGGTGGCGGAAGTGTTCGGCCAGGGCGCGCGAAAGATGCTCGATGCAGGCCTTGTAGGCTGGCCCCACGCTGGCGGGCGGCGGCTGCTGCCCGGGCTCGGGCAGCAGCGCCAGCGCCTCGTGCGTGTCGAGCGGCGCCGGCGCGCTCACGTGCGATGGCCCGGGCGTGCGCGCCCGGTACTACGCTCAGGCGGCAATTTCGAAGCTCTCCTCGGCGCGGGCAGTGAGGACCTCGCAGCCGCGCTCGGTGACGAGGATGGTGTGCTCCCATTGCGCCGACAGGCTGCGGTCCTTGGTGACCACGGTCCACTGGTCGGGCAGCAGCTTCACCTGCCGCTTGCCGGCGTTGACCATCGGTTCGATGGTGAAGGTCATGCCCGGCTCGAGAGTGAGGCCGGTGCCCGGGGTTCCGTAGTGCAATACCTGCGGTTCCTCGTGGAACTGGCGCCCGATCCCGTGACCGCAGTATTCGCGCACGACCGAGTAATTGCGGCTCTCGGCGAGTTCCTGGATGGCCGCGCCGATGTCGCCGAGGCGCGCGCCCGGGCGCACCAGGGCGATGCCGGTGCACAGGCACTCGTAGGCGGTCTCGACCAGGCGGCGCGCCTTGATCGAGGGCTCGCCGACCATGAACATCTTCGACGTGTCGCCGTGGAAGCCGTCCTTGATCACGGTGATGTCGATGTTGACGATGTCGCCGTTGCGCAGCTTGCGCTCCTCCGACGGGATGCCGTGGCAGACGACGTGGTTGACCGAGGTGCAGATCGACTTCGGAAAACCGTGGTAGTTGAGCGGCGCCGGGATGGCCTGCTGGGCTTCGACGATGTGGGCGTGGCACAGGCGGTCGAGTTCCTCGGTGGAAACGCCCGGACGCACGTGGGGGGCAATCATGTCGAGCACTTCCGCCGCAAGCCGGCCCGCTGTGCGCATGGCCTCGATTTCGGCCGCGGTCTTGATCGATACCGGCATCGGTTCAGGGGTATCCAAGTCATTGTTGGTGAAGAACTTCTATGGTATAAAGCGCGCGCCTTCGAGGCAATCGACCCCAACTATCACGCACACGCATCGACACGGGCACCCGGGTGTCTGCACCGACAGGTCTGCAGATCGGTGTCCGGGATGCGTGGAGGCAGAACCCGACAGGAGTTTTTCATGAGCGATATCAGCATGCGCCAGATGCTCGAGGCTGGCGTGCATTTCGGCCATCAGACCCGTTACTGGCACCCGAAGATGGCACCCTACATCTTCGGCGAACGCAACAAGATCCATATCATCAACCTCGAGCGCACCGTGCCGCTGCTCGACGACGCGCTCGGCTTCCTCAGCCGCCTGTCGGCCAAGCACGGCAAGATCCTGTTCGTCGGCACCAAGCGCTCCGCCCAGGAAGCGGTCGCGCGCGAGGCCCAGCGCTGCGGCATGCCGTTCGTCAGCCGGCGCTGGCTCGGCGGCATGCTGACCAATTTCAAGACCGTCCGCCAGTCGATTCGTCGTCTGAAGGAACTCGAGGAAATGATCGAGAAGGGCGGCCTCGAGCGCATGTCGAAGAAGGAAGGCCTGACCCTGCGCCGCGAGCTCGAGAAGCTCAACCAGGGGCTGGGCGGCATCAAGGACATGGACGGCCTGCCCGACGCCCTGTTCATCATCGACGTCGGCCACGAGCGCATTGCCGTTGCCGAAGCGATCAAGCTGGGCATCCCGATCGTCGCGGTGGTCGATACCAACAACCCGCCTGACGGCATCGATTACGTCATCCCGGGTAACGACGACGCCATCCGCGCCATCAACCTGTACGCCAAGGCCGCCGCTGACGCGGTCCTCGATGGCCGCCTGGTGGTCGCCGACGTGGCAACCGGCGCGAGCGACGAGTTCGTCGAACTCGATGAGAAGGTCGCCCCGCTGCTGGGTGACGAGAAGAGCGATGGACAGGCGCCGGCCGAGAACGCCGGCTGACGGCGCGATCGAGCGCGTCCATCCCGTTCAGTAGACGACAATCGAGGAAAGCAGCATGGCAGTGACAGCCAGCATGGTGAAGGAACTGCGCGAACGTTCCGGCGCCGGCATGATGGAATGCAAGAAGGCCCTGGTCGAGACCGATGGCGACATCGAGGCCGCGATCGAGCACCTGCGCAAGTCGGGCGCGGCGAAGGCGGCGAAGAAGGCCGGTCGCATCGCCGCGGAGGGCGCCATCGTCCTCGCCGCCGACGGCGACGCCGCGGTCATGGTCGAGGTCAACAGCGAGACCGATTTCGTGGCCAACGACGACAATTTCACGGCGTTCGCCGACAGCGTGGCGCAAGCCGTGCTGAAGGCGCAGCCGGCCGACGTCGACGCCCTGCGCGAACTCGCGCTGGCGGACGGCGAGACGGTCGAGCAGAAGCGCGCGGCGCTGGTCGCCAAGATCGGCGAGAACATCGATGTGCGGCGCTTCACGCGCGTGCCGGCCGCCGGCGCCACGCTCGAATCCTACCTGCACGGCAAGCGTATCGGGGTCGTGGTGGCGCTCGATGGCGGCAGCGCCGAACTGGCGCGCGACGTCGCCATGCACATCGCGGCCTCGAACCCGGTGTGTGTCAGCGAGAGCGACGTACCGGCCGACCTGTTGGAGAAGGAGCGTGAGATCCACCAGGCCCAGGCCGCCGAAAGCGGCAAGCCTCCGGAGATCGTCGAGAAGATGGTCACCGGGCGGCTGAAGAAGTTCATTGCCGAGGTCACCCTGCTCGGACAGCCGTTCGTCAAGGACCCCGACAAGACCGTGGCCAAGCTGCTCGGTGAACACGGTGCCAGCGTCAAGGGCTTCGTCCGTTACGAGGTCGGCGAAGGCATCGAGAAGAAGGAAGTCAATTTCGCCGAGGAAGTGGCCGCCCAGGCGCGCAGCGCGGGGCAGGGTTGACGGCGACGCCGGCAGGGAGACACGACCGATGACGGCGGAATCCGCACCGCTGCGCTACAAGCGTGTGCTGATCAAGCTCAGCGGTGAGGCCCTGATGGGCGATGACGAGTACGGCATCGCCCCGCAGGTGGTCGACCGTATCGGCGACGAGGTCAAGGATCTCTGTGACGCCGGCGTCGAGGTCGCGGTGGTGGTCGGTGGTGGCAACATCTTCCGCGGCGCCGGCCTGGCCGCGGCCGGTATCGACCGCGTGACCGCCGACCAGATGGGCATGCTGGCGACCGTCATCAACGCGCTGGCCATCCAGGACACGCTGGAGCGCAAGGGCTTGTTCGCGCGCGTGATGTCGGCGATCAAGATCAACCAGGTGTGTGAAGACTACATCCGTCGGCGCGCGGTGCGTCACCTGGAGAAGGGGCGGGTGGTCGTGTTCGCGGCCGGTACCGGCAACCCGTTCTTCACCACCGATTCGGCGGCCAGCCTGCGGGCCATCGAGATCAATGCCGATCTCATGATCAAGGCGACCAAGGTCGACGGCGTCTATTCCGCCGACCCTGCGCTGGACAAGAACGCCGTGCGTTACGACGCACTGGACTACGACGAAGTGCTCGAGCGCAAGCTCGGCGTCATGGACGCGACTGCCATCGTCCTGTGCCGCGAGAATCGCATGCCGTTACGGGTGGTCGACATGACTCGCCCGGGCGCATTCGTGGCCGCGGCACTGGGCCAGGAAGTCGGCACCCTGGTCACGGTATAGAGAACTCATGATCAAGGACATTCTGGACGATTCGCGCAAGCGCATGAGCAAGTCCGTGGAATCGTTCCGCGGCGACCTCGCGCGGCTGCGCACGGGGCGCGCCCATCCCAGCCTGCTCGACCACATCATGGTCAACTACTACGGTACGCCGACGCCGCTCAACCAGGTCGGCAACGTCACCATCGATGACCCGCGCACGCTCGGCGTGACGGTGTGGGATCGCGGTGCCATCGAGGCGGTCGAGAAAGCCATCCTCGAGTCCAACCTCGGCCTCAACCCGAACACCGCGGGCACCGTCATCCGGATCCCCTTGCCGCCGCTGACCGAAGAACGACGGCGCGACTTGATCAAGGTGCTCAAGAGCGAGGCCGAACAAGCCAAGGTCGCGGTACGCAACATCCGCCGTGACGCGATCGCGCAATTCAAGGAACTGGTCAAGGCGAAGGACATATCCGACGACGAGGAACGCAAGGCCGGCGAGCAGATCCAGAAGCTGACCGACGAGCATGTCAAGAAGGTCGACGAGATCGTCGCGGCCAAGGAAAAGGACATGCTCGAGGTCTGAAGCGCAAGCGGGTCGTCAAGGTCATGGAACATCGGCTTCCGCGTCACGTCGCCATCATCATGGATGGCAACGGGCGTTGGGCGCGCAGGCGCCAATTGCCGCGCATCGCCGGCCATCGCGCCGGTGTCGAGAACGTCCGCAACATCGTGCGCTATTGCGCCGAGTCCGGGATCGAAGTCCTCACCTTGTTCGCTTTCAGCAGCGAGAACTGGCGGCGTCCGCCGGCCGAGGTCAAGCTGCTGTTCGAGTTGTTCCTGATCGTGCTCGACCAGGAAGTGGAACGGCTGCACGAGGCCGGTGTGCGCTTGCGCATCATCGGTGATCGCGCGGCGTTTTCCGCCAAGCTCCAGCGGGCGATCCGCGAGGCGGAGGTCCGCACCGCGGGCAACGATCGCCTGCACCTCGTCATTGCGGCGAATTACGGCGGCCGCTGGGACATCGCCCAGGCGGCGCGTACGGTGGCAGCGCAGGTCGCACGGGGTGAACTCGAGGTCGACGCCATCGATGCCGACCTCATCGCCTCCCATCTCGAACTGGCCGACCTGCCGGAACCTGACCTGTTCATCCGCTCGGGCGGCGAGCAGCGCATCAGCAACTACCTGCTCTGGCAACTCGCCTACAGCGAGCTCTACTTCACGGATTGCCTGTGGCCGGATTTCGACACCGTTGAGTTCGAGAAGGCGCTGGACAGCTACATCGTACGCGAGCGCCGTTTCGGCATGACCGGGGAGCAGGTCAGCGGTGAGCGGGACGCTGTCGCGACACCGGTACCGGACTGAGGTGCCGCCCGCATCCACGCGTTCACAGCGGAGCCCTTGGTGAGTGCCGTGCCCCGCGCGCGGTTGATCACGGCGGTGCTGCTGGTCGCCACGGTCCTGGTCTGCCTGTTCCTGCTGCCGGTCGCGGCAAGCCGCGCGCTGTTCGTGCTCGCGGTCTTTCTCGGCGGATTGGAATGGGCGCGCCTGGCGGGCTTCTCCAGCGGCGCCACGCGTGGGCTCTACGCCGCGAGCATCCCCGCGGGCGTCCTGCTCGTCGACCGCTTCGGCCCCGGCGGAACCACCGTTGCGACGCTCGTAGCGGCGGGTTGCGTGGCCTGGATCCTGGCGGCGACCTGGGTGAGCGTGTTCCAGTGGTTGGGACGCCCGCCGGCGCGCACGCCGGCCCTGGTGGCGGTCAGTGGCTGGGTAGTCCTGGCCACCGCCCTGGCCGCGGTGTTCGCGCTGCGCGACCGTGGCCCCGGCCCGGTGCTCGCCCTGCTGGTGATCGTGTGGAGTGCCGATTCGTTCGCCTACTTCGGTGGCCGGCGCTGGGGACGCCGACGCCTCGCCAGTCGGGTCAGCCCGGGTAAGACCTGGGAAGGGTTCGCATCCGCGCTGGCCGGCACCGTTCTCGTCGCCCTCCTGGCCAATGCCTGGTGGCACTGGACCACCCTGGCCGGCACCCTCGCGGTCGCCGCGCTGACGTTCGTGGCGGCGGTGTACGGCGACCTCTTCGAGAGCCTCGTCAAGCGCTCGCGCGGCGTCAAGGACAGTGGCGCGTTGCTGCCGGGTCACGGCGGCGTACTCGATCGTATCGACAGTCTTCTGGCCGCCGCCCCGGTATTCGCCGCGGCGCTCTACGCACTGGATCTCAAATGACCGTGAAACTGACCATCCTGGGCGCCACCGGTACCATCGGCGTCAATACCCTCGACGTCGTCGCGCGCCACGCCGACCGCTTCGAGATTTTCGCCCTCACCGCCAATGCCAACGTCGAAGGCCTGTTCGAACAGTGCCAGACGTGGAACCCGCGCTATGCGGTGATGGTCCAAGAAGAAGCGGCTGCGCAACTCGCGGCGCGCTGCCACGCCGCCGGGCTCGCGACCGAAGTGCTGGCCGGCACCGCGGCCCTGGTCACGGTTGCCGCGCACGCCGAGGTCGACTACGTGATGGCCGGGATCGTTGGCGCCGCCGGCTTGCTGCCCAACCTCGCCGCCGCGCAGGCCGGCAAACGCGTGATGCTGGCGAACAAGGAATCGCTGGTGATGTCGGGCCACCTGTTCATGGACGCGGTGCGCGAATCGGGCGCCGAACTGTTACCGATCGACAGCGAGCACAACGCGGTATTCCAGTGCATGCCGGCCGATTTCGGCCGTGGCCTGCCGACGGTGGGAGTCGAGCGCATCCTGCTCACGGCCTCGGGCGGACCTTTCCGCACCGTGCCGCTGGAGACCCTGCGGACGGTCACGCCGGCACAGGCGGTGGCGCATCCGAACTGGGTCATGGGGCGCAAGATCTCGGTCGACTCGGCGACCATGATGAACAAGGGGCTCGAGGTGATCGAAGCCTGCTGGTTGTTCGGCACCGGGCCGGACGAGGTGGAAGTCGTGATTCATCCACAGAGCGTGATCCACTCCATGGTGCAGTACGTCGATGGTTCGGTGCTCGCGCAACTCGGCAATCCCGACATGCGGACCCCCATCGCCTATTCGCTGGGCTGGCCCGAGCGCGTCGACTCCGGCGTGTCCGCGCTCGATCTGTTCGCCGTGCGCAAACTCGATTTCGAGGAACCGGACTACGTGCGTTTCCCGTGCCTGCGCCTGGCCAAGGAGGCAATGGCCCGCGGCGGCACCGCGCCGGCGATCCTGAACGCGGCCAACGAAGTCGCAGTGGCCGCGTTCCTCGACGAGCAGATCGGTTTCACCGACATACCGAAGCTGGTAGAACACGCACTGGAGCGCGTCACCGCGCGCGAGGCCGTGGATCTCGAACGCATTCTGGCCGACGACGCGGCAGCGCGTGCGGCAGCGCAACAAGGCATTCGTGACGGAGTAGGCTGATGGCCACGATCCAGACCCTCCTGGCATTCGTGCTGGCGCTCGGCATCCTCGTTGCCGTGCACGAGTTCGGCCACTACTGGGTGGCGCGGCGCCTGGGCGTGAAGATCCTGCGCTTTTCGCTCGGCTTCGGGCCGGTGGTGTGGTCGCGGCAACGCGGCGAGACCGAATTCGCGGTGGCGGCCGTCCCGCTCGGCGGTTACGTCAAGATGCTCGACGAACGCGAGGGCGAGGTGGCCGAGCACGAACTCGCGCGGGCTTTCAATCGCCAGCCACTCGGTACCCGCATCGCGGTCGTCGCGGCGGGCCCGCTGGCGAACTTCCTGCTCGCCTTCGCCGCCTACTGGCTGACGCTGGTCATCGGCGTCAGCGGGCCACGGCCGATCATCGGCGACGTCGAAGCGGGTTCCATCGCCGCGCGGGCGGGCCTACGCGCCGGCAGCGAGATCACGGCGATCGACGGCCGTGCGACCGCAACCTGGGACGGCGTGTTCCGGCGTGCGCTGGACGCCATCCTGGATGGCTCCAGCGTCACCGTGACGGTGCGCGAAGGCAACCGCGAGCGCACCGCGGTGCTCGATTTCCAGGGCCTCACCATCGACGATCTCGGCGAGGGCGACTTCCTGTCCGAAATCGGCGTGACCCCGGAACGAGCCACGATTCCGCCACGCATCGAGCGCGTCGTGCCAGGCGAGCCGGCGGCCGCAGCCGGCCTGCGTGCCGGCGATCTCGTCCTGAGTACCGATGGCAAGCCGATCACCGACTGGGCCGACTGGGTGGCGCTGATCCGCGACAATCCCGCGCGCACCCTGGCGGTGGAAGTACGACGCGGGGGCGAAACGCTGGGCATCGAACTGACGCCGCGCCGCGACGAGGAGAGCGGTACGGCGATTGGTCGCATCGGCGCCGAGGTGCACATCCCGGACGACTTGCCACCGATGGCGGTCGGTATCGAACGCTACGGGCCGCTGGAGGCGCTCGCCGGTGGCGCCGAGCGGACCTGGGAGATGACCAAGACGACCGGCAAGTTCCTGCTCAAGATGGTCACGGGCGAGGCGTCGGTACGCAATCTCAGCGGCCCGATCAGCATTGCTCACTATGCCGGCGCATCGGCCCGGCTGGGCTTCGCGCGCTTCGTCGAGTTCCTCGCCCTGGTCAGTGTGAGCCTCGGCGTGCTCAATCTGCTGCCGATCCCGCTCCTCGATGGCGGACACCTGCTGTATTACCTGATAGAATCCGTGACGCGCCGGCCGGTATCGGAAACCGTACAAGCGTACGGACAGCAGATCGGGCTGGTGATGTTGTTGGGGCTCATGGGGCTCGCCGTCTACAACGACATCCTGCGCATGCTTTGAACGCTGGTGACGGATTAAAAAACAAGAACTTTATGCTGAGAGCCTTGATTGCAGGCGCGGTCGTCGTCATGTGCATGCTGTGGGGGGCGGGGGTCCAGGCAGCTGACTCATTCATCGTCGACGACATCCGTGTCGAGGGACTCGAACGCATCTCGCCGGGTGCGGTCTTCAACTACCTTCCGATCAGCGTCGGCGACACCGTCGACGACACCCGCAGCCGCGACGCCGTACGCGCCCTGTTCAAGACCGGTTTCTTCAAGGACGTCCGCCTCGAGCGCGACGGTGACGTCCTCGTGGTGGTCGTGGTCGAGCGCGAAACCATCGCCGACCTCACCTTCGAGGGCAACAAGGCGATCAAGACCGATGATCTCGTCGAGGGCCTGAAGGAGATCGGTTTCGCCAAGGGCGAGGTCTTCAACGAGGCCAAGCTCGACAAGGTCTTGCAGGAACTCAAGCGCCAGTACTACGCCAACGGTAAGTACGGCGTGCGCATCGACCACGAAGTGATCAACATCGACGACAAGGCCGTCGAGGTCGCGTTCACCATCATCGAAGGCGAAGCGGCGCGCATCAAGCAGATCAACATCATCGGCAACGAGGCTTTTCCCGACGAAGAGATCCTCAAGCTGTTCGACCTCAGCACGCCGAACTGGCTGAGCTGGTTCACCAAGGACGACCAGTATTCGAAACAGAAGTTGTCGGGCGACCTCGAATCGCTGCGTTCGCTCTACCTCGATAACGGTTACATCAATTTCTCGGTCGACTCGACCCAGGTGTCGATTACGCCGGACAAGGCCGACGTCTACATCACCATCAATGTCACCGAGGGCGACAAGTTCACCGTCGGCGACGTCAAGCTGGCCGGTACCCTGATCGTCGAGCCGGAAGACCTGTTCCGGCTGGTCTACACGCGCAAGGGGATGATCTTCTCGCGCAAGGCCCTCACCGCCACGAGCAAGAACCTGACCGATCGGCTCGGCAACGAGGGTTATGCCTTCGCCAACGTCAACGCCATTCCGGACATCGACGAGGAGCGGCGCGTCGCCGACATCACCTATTTCGTCGATCCCGGCCAGCGGGTCTACGTCCGCCGCATCAACTTCTTCGGCAATGCCAAGACGCGCGACGAGGTGCTGCGGCGCGAAATGCGCCAGATGGAAGGGGGATGGATTTCGACCACCCGTATCGATCGTTCAAAAGTGCGGTTGCGACGCCTCGGTTACTTCGAGGACGTCAGCGTGGAAACGCCCGCCGTACCCGGGACCACCGACCAGGTCGACGTCAACTTCACGGTCAAGGAGCGCCCATCCGGCAACCTCCTGCTGGGTCTCGGCTTCTCGCAGTCCGCCGGTATCATCTTCAATACCAACGTCACCCAGGACAACTTCCTCGGCAGCGGCAAGAGCGTGAGCTTCGCGTTCAACAACAGCGAGATCAACCGCACCTTCCGCCTCGGTTACATGAATCCTTACTGGTCGATCGACGGCGTGTCGCGCGGCTTCGACGTGACCTACAGCGAGACCGACGCGGGTAATACCAACGTCGTCCGCTACGACACCAAGACGATTTCCGGCGGCATGACCTTCGGCGTGCCGATCACCGAGTTCCACTTCGTCAATGTCGGCGTCTCCTACGAGTCGACCGAGATCAACACCAATCCACTGTTCCTCGATCCCATCATCGCGCAGTTCCTGCTGCGCGAGGGCAACAAGTACGACATCATCCGCCTGCAGAGTTCGTTCTCCTACGACACCCGCAACGCGGCGATTTTCCCCGACCGCGGTGTGCTGCAGCGGATCATCGGGCAGATGACGACGCCCGGCGGCGACCTCCGTTACTGGAAGATCGAGTATGACTCGCGCGTGTTCATCCCGCTGGCGCGCAACTACACGCTGCTGCTGAAAGGCCTGGTCGGCTACGGCGACAGCTACGGCGACACCACCGAGCTACCGTTCTTCGAGAATTTCTACGCCGGTGGCCCGCGCACGGTACGTGGTTACGAAGAAAACTCTCTCGGCCCGGAAGACATCTTCGGCCGTGCACTCGGTGGCAACGTGTCGCTGGTCGGCAATGCCGAGGTCATCCTGCCGGTACCCTTCCTCGAAGACCTGAAGTCCGTACGCGTGTCGGGTTTCTTTGACGCCGGTAACGTCTACACTTCCGAGCAGGACGTGGATCTGGGCGATATGCGCATGTCCGTTGGCGTGTCGGGTATCTGGATGTCCCCGTTCGGGCTGCTGTCGGTGAGTTTCGCCCAGCCGTTCAACGACCAGAGCGGTGACGAGATCCAGCGCTTCCAGTTCAACTTCGGCGCGACCTTCTGAGCCGTGCCGCGCACGATGACTGTTCCACCAACCGGCTTCGCCGGCGCGAGACGCATTGCCATCGCCGCCGTCGATGCTTCATGATCCGTGGTCGACGATTGTCGCTACCTCAAGCACTGGAGTACTGCCTTGGCTAGACGAATCACTGTTCTGTTGGCGTCGATGACGCTGTTGCTGGCGACCGCACCGGCGGTATTCGCGGCGGACTACAAGATCGGCGTCGTCAACGTGCCGCGCGTCATCGAGGCCGCGCCGCAGGCCGACGCCGCACGCAAGAAGCTCGAGAAGGAGTTCGCCACGCGCGATCGCGATCTTGTTGCGGCGCAAAAAGACCTCAAGGAACTCGAGGACCGGTTGCAGAAGGACGGCGCGATCATGAGCGAGACCGAGCGCGGCCGTATCGAGCGCGATATCGTCAACAAGCGTCGCGACCTCAAGCGCGATACGCAGGAGTTCCAGGAAGACGTCAACTTCCGCCGTAACGAGGAGATGGCCAAGATCCAGCAGGAGATCGCCGAGGCCATCGTCAAGTTCGGCAAGAGCAACAACTTCGACGTCATCTTCGGTAACGGGGTGCTGTACATGGACGAGAAGCACGACGTCACCGACGCGCTGATCGAGAAGCTCAAGGGCGGCAAGTAGTCTCACCCGTGTCGGCGCGGGCATCGATCGCGAGCCCGCCCGGCAGGTCGAACGGCGATGGCTTGCCGACTGGGTGACCTCGCCCGCTTCGTCGACGGTCGACTGCTGGAACTGGAGTACGCCGAGAACCCCTTGCATGCACTGGTGCCGCCGCAACTGGCGGCGCCGACCTTGCTGACCTACGTGCGTGGCCGGAACGACGCGTTGCGTGCGACTGCCTGTGGCGGAATTCTGACCGAGGCGCGCCACCGGGGTGCACTGGTGGTCGGAAGCCCTGCAATCGTGGTCGAAAATCTCGCCCTGGCCTGTGCCCGCGCGGCGGAATTTCTCCCGGTGTGGCGTCGCGCGCAGAACGATGCCGAGCAGTCCGCCCCGGACCGCAGCGCAGGGGTTTTCGCGCCGGGGTGCGCGGTTGCGCCGGATGCCGTGGTCGATACCGGCACGGTAATCGAGAACGGGGCGAGCATCGCCACCGGCGTACGCATCGGCAGCTACTGTCGGATCGGCGCGGGAGCGGTCATCGGCGAAGGCGTCTCGGTGGGTAACCGCGTACGCCTCGGTGCCAACGTGGTCATCGGTACCGACGCCTTCGCGTTCGTGCGCGACGGTGCAAGCTGGCGCCGCGTGCCGACGTTCGGCGCGGTCGCGATTGGCGACGACGTCGAGATCCTCGCCCACGCCGTAATCCACGCCGGCGTGTTCGGCGACACCGTCATCGGTGCCGGGTGCGTGCTCGACAGTCACGTACTGATCGGACATGATGCGGCGGTCGGCGCAGGCACGGCGATCGCCGGCCATACCGCGGTCGCCGGCGCGGCGCGCATCGGGCGCGACTGCCGCATCGGCGGTATGGCGGGCATCGGAGAGGGGGTGGTGATTGCCGACGGCGTCACGATCGCGGCGATGAGTATGGTGCCCACCAGCATCACCCGCGCAGGTGCGTCCTATGCCGGCAGTTGGCCGGCGCAGCCACGCCAACGGTGGTGGCGCCAGGTGGCACGGCTGCGACGCGCCGCGGCCCGTGGGGATGGGCTCGAACAGCTCGACTAGATTGCGCAGGCGGCCAGGCCCGTCGCGAAGATGGCGGCGCACGATCGCAGCCTGCTACGGAACGGTATGGACGATCTCTCGATAAGCAAGATCCTGCAGACGCTGCCGCATCGGTACCCGTTTCTGCTCATCGACCGGATCCTCGAGTACCGCCCGTTCGAATTCATCCGGGCGCTCAAGAACGTGTCGATCAACGAGCCGTTCTTCCAGGGTCATTTCCCCGGCCATCCCATCATGCCGGGTGTGCTGATCCTGGAGTCGATGGCGCAGGCGACCGGCATGCTGGCGTTCTATTCCAACCAGGCCTGTAGCGAGTCGGGCAACGTCTACTACCTCGTCGGCATCGACAAGGCGCGCTTCAAGCGCCCGGTGACGGCAGGCGACCAACTCCTCATCGAGGCGCACCTGTCCCGGCAGATGCGCGGCATCTACCGCTTCGAGGCTGAAGCCCGGGTCGACGGGCAGGTCGTGGCGACGGCTGAATTCATGACGACCGAACGGTCGGCGAACCCATGATCGATCCCCGGGCCGACGTCGACCCGCGCGCGGAGGTCGCCGCTGACGCCGAGATTGGTCCCTGGGTACGTATCGGGCCCGGCGTGACCATCGGTGCGCGCAGTCGCGTGGATGCCCACAGCGTCGTCGAAGGGCCGACGGTGATCGGTGCCGACAACCACATCCACGCCTTCTGTGCCATCGGCACTGCACCGCAGGACAAGAAGTTCGACCCGCAGGCCGGGCAGTCCCTGCTGCAGATCGGCAACGGCAATACGTTTCGCGAATACTGCAGCATCAACCGCGGTACGCACGGCGGCGGTGGTGCGACCACCATCGGTGACGACAACTGGGTGATGGCGTACTGTCACATCGCCCACGATTGCCACATCGGCAACCACACGGTGTTCGCCAACAACAGCACGCTCGCCGGCCACGTCGAGATCCAGGATCACGTCATCCTCGGCGGCTTTACCGGGGTCCACCAGTTCTGCCGGCTGGGCGAGGGGTGTTTCACGGCGATCGCCGCCATCGTCGTACGCGACGTGCCACCGTTCGTCATCGTCAACGGCAATACTGCGCGACCGCGCACGATCAACAGCGTCGGCCTGCGGCGCCGGGGCGTCGATGCCGACACCATCGCCCGTCTCAAGCGCTGCTTCCGTGCACTCTATCGCCAGGGCAACCGGCTCGAGCAAGCGCTCGAGATCATCGCCGACGAGGCTCGTGAATGTCCGCATGCCGCTGCCATGTTGAAGTTCATCAGCGCATCTCCGCGCGGCATCGTGCGCTGACGGCGCGCGGCGCGTCGGCGCATGACGGGGTGAAGGCGGCAGCGCTGTCCGGCCCCACGCGAAGCGCGCGATGAGCACCGACGGCGGACTGCGCATCGGCCTGGTCGCGGGCGAGGTCTCCGGCGACCGCCTCGGTGCGGCACTGCTCGCGGCGCTGCGCGAACGGGGTGAACTCGCCGCGGCTTTCGGCATGGCCGGTCCCGCGATGCGTGCCCACGGCTGCCAGGCACTGGCGCGGGCGGAGGACCTCTCGGTGATGGGACTGGTCGAGGTCGTGCGCGCCTATCCCCGGCTGTGGTCCCTGCGCAACCGACTCGGTGACCAGCTGCTCGCGGCGCGCCCGGACGTCGTCGTCGGTATCGACGTACCCGATTTCAACCTCGGGCTGGAACGGCGGCTCAAGGCGGCCGGCGTGTGCACCGTGCACTGGGTCTGCCCGCAGGCCTGGGCGTGGCGCGAAGGACGCGCTGTCGATATCCGTCGCGCAGTCGATCGTCTGCTCGCGTTGTTTCCCTTCGAAGTCGATTTCTTCTCGCAACGGGGTATTCCGACCGAGTTCGTCGGCCACCCGCTCGCCGACCAGCTGCCGCTGGAACCCGATCGGCCGGCCGCGCGCCAGGCCCTCGGGCTGGGCGTGGCGCAGCCGGTGCTGGCCCTCATGCCGGGCAGCCGCAGCCAGGAGCTGGCACAGCTGCTGGAGCCGTTCGTGGCCGCCGCCCGCATCGTCCGCGAGTGCCGGCCGGACACCCGGCTGGTTGTCGGTACGGCCCACGAGGCGCATGCCCGGCGGGCCCGCGCGGCCCTCGCGGGAATGGGGGCCATCGTCGTCACGGGCCAGTCACATCAGGTGCTTACGGCCGCCGACGTGGTCCTTGCCGCATCCGGCACGGTAACGCTGGAAGCCTTGCTCTGCGCCACCCCCATGGTGGTCGGTTACCGCATGGCCGGCCTCAGCTACCATATAATCCGCAGCATGGTGAAGATCCCGCGCATCGCCCTGCCGAACATCCTCGCCGAGCGGGATCTGGTGCCGGAGTTGCTGCAGAACGCCCTCACCCCCGCGGCCCTGGCCGAAGCGGCCCTGGCCTGGTTCGACCAGCCTGCGCGCCGCGCCGACTTCGTGCGCGCGAGCCGTGCCTTGCATCGCGAATTGCGCCGTGACGCCGCCGGCCGCGCGGCCGAGGTGGTCAGCCGGTTGGCCAGGAGCGGCACGTGAGGCCTGCAGCCGACGGCGACGAGCTGGTCGTCGGCGTCGACGAGGCGGGCCGCGGGCCGCTGGCCGGCCCGGTCGTCGCGGCCGCGGTGGTGCTCGGCGCGGTGCCCATCGCCGGCCTCGGTGACTCCAAGGCCAAGACCGAACGCCAGCGCGAGCAGCTGTTCGAGTGCATCGTGCGCGACGCCCACGCCTGGGGGCTGGGGCTGGCCGAGGTCGACGAGATCGATCGCCTCAATATCCATCATGCAACCCTGCTGGCGATGCAGCGCGCGGTCGCCGCCTTGCCCTGCCGCCCGGCCCGCGCCTTGATCGACGGCAAGTTCTGCCCGCAACTCGGCTGCGCGGCGATCGCCATCGTCGGCGGCGATGCCAGCGAACCGGCCATCGGCGCCGCCTCGATCCTCGCCAAGGTCCGACGTGATCGGATCATGCTCGACCTGCACCGGCGCTACCCGCAATACGGCTTCGACCGTCACAAGGGGTACCCGACCCGGCAACATCTCGCCGCCCTGCACGCGGCCGGGGTGAGCCCCGTGCACAGGCGCTCCTATGCCCCGGTCAGGCGGGTACTCGCGGAGCGCACGGCCCCGTGAGCGCGCCGCGCTTCGTCCATCTGCACCTGCACAGCGAGTACTCGCTGGTCGACAGCACCGTGCGTATCCCGCGCCTGGCCCGGCGTTGCGTCGAACTCGGCATGGGCGCCGTCGCGCTGACCGACCAGGCCAACGTCTTCGCCCTGCCCAAGTTCTACCGCGCCGCCCAGGGCGCCGGCCTCAAGCCGATCGTCGGCGCCGACCTGTGGCTCAGCGATAGTCCGGCGACCGAACCGTTCCGCGTGGTCGCCCTGTGCCAGGACGTGGCCGGCTACCGGGCGCTGAGCAGCCTGCTCACGCGCGCCTACCGCGAGGGCCAGCGTGGCGGTATCGCCATTGTCGACGAGGCCTGGTTGAATCCGGTGACCACGGCTGGCCTCATCGTGTTGTCGGGCGGCATTCACGGCGACCTCGGCGTGCTCGCGCGCGAGGGCCGCGCGCAGCAGCTGCGTGAGCGCGTGCTGTTCTGGCAGGAACTGCTCGGTGATCGTTACTTCGTCGAACTCACCCGCAGCGGGCGTGAAGGCGAACAGCGCTACCTCGATGCCGCCCTCGACGTCGCCGCCGAACTCGAAGCGCCGCTGGTCGCGACCAATGACGTGCGTTTCCTCGGCAGCGAGGATTTCGACGCTCACGAGGCGAGGGTGTGCATCCACCAGGGGCGCGCCCTGGCCGATCCGCGACGCCCGCGCGACTACTCGCCCGAGCAGTACCTGCGCAGCGAGGACGAGATGTGCGAGCTGTTCGCCGATCTGCCCTCGGCGCTGGAGAACACGGTCAACATCGCCATGCGCTGCAACCTCGAGCTGCGCTTCGGCGAGTATCACCTGCCGGAATTTCCCGTCGCCGAAGAGGAAGCGGTCGAAGGCGTCCTGATCGACAAGACCGAGCGGGGCCTCGCGCAGCGCTTCGCGAGCGGCGCGGTGCGCCGCGACATCGCCGATCCCGCCGTGGCCGAGGCCTACCGCAAGCGCCTCGAGATCGAGCTCGACGTCATCGTGAAGATGGGATTTTCGGGCTACTTCCTCATCGTCGCCGACTTCATCGCCTGGGCCAAGGAGCACGGCATCCCGGTCGGCCCCGGCCGCGGCTCGGGGGCGGGCTCGCTGGCTGCGTTCGCACTCGGCATCACCGAGCTGGACCCGCTCGAGTACGACCTCCTGTTCGAGCGTTTCCTCAATCCCGAGCGTGTCTCCATGCCCGACTTCGACGTCGATTTCTGCATGGATCGTCGTGACGAGGTCATCGATTACGTCGCCGCCCGCTACGGTCGCGACAAGGTCGCGCAGATCATCACCCATGGCACCATGGCGGCCAAGGCGGTGCTGCGCGACGTCGGACGCGTACTGGGCTTCCCCTACGGTTTCGTCGACCAGCTCGCCAAGCTGGTGCCGTTCGATCCGCAGATGACCCTGACCCGTGCGCTGGCCGAGGAACCGGCGCTCAAGCAGCGCTACGACGACGAGGAAGACGTCCGCAGCATCATCGATCTTGCGCTGCAGCTCGAAGGCCTGGCACGCAACGCCGGTCGCCATGCCGGCGGCGTGGTGATCGCGCCCAGCCAGCTGACCGACTTCATGCCGCTCTATTGCGAACAGGGCAGCGAGGGCCTGGTCACCCAGTTCGACATGGGCGACGTCGAGTCCATCGGCCTGGTCAAGTTCGATTTTCTCGGCCTGCGCACGCTGACCATCATCGATTGGGCAATCCGTGACATCAACCGCATCCGCGGCGAGACCGGCCTGGCGCCGCTCGACGTGCTGCAGCTGCCGCTCGATGACAAGGTGACCTTCGAACTGGTGCAGAACGCCCGCACCACGGCCGTGTTCCAGCTCGAGTCGCGCGGCATGAAGGAGTTGATCAAGCGCCTCAAGCCGGATTCCTTCGAGGACATGATCGCACTGGTCGCGCTGTTCCGCCCCGGCCCCCTGCAATCCGGCATGGTCGACGATTTCATCGACCGCAAGCACGGCCGCGCCGTGGTCAAGTACCCGCATCCCGATCTCGAACCGATCCTCAAGCCCACCTACGGCGTGATCCTCTACCAGGAGCAGGTCATGCAGATCGCGCGGGTGCTGGCCGGCTACACGCTGGGCGCGGCCGACCTGCTGCGCCGGGCGATGGGCAAGAAGAAGCCGGAGGAGATGGCCAAGCAGCGCGAGATCTTCGTATCTGGCGCTGCGGCCAACGGCATCGGCGAGGACGACTCGAGCTATATCTTCGACCTGATGGAGAAGTTCGCCGGTTACGGTTTCAACAAGTCGCATTCCGCGGCCTACGCGCTGGTCGCCTACCAGACGGCGTGGCTCAAGGCCCATTACCCGGCCGCTTTCATGGCCGCGGTGCTGTCCGCCGACATGGACACGACCGACAAGGTCGTGCGGCTCATCGAAGAATGTCGCATCCTCGGTCTCGAGGTCGTCGCTCCCGACGTCAATCGCTGCGGTTTCCGCTTCGGCGTCGCCGACGAACGGACCGTGCGTTACGGCCTCGGTGCGGTCAAGGGCGTCGGCGAGGCGGTCATCACCGCCATCGTCGAGGAGCGCGAAGCGCAGGGCCCATACCGCGACCTGGTCGACCTGTGCCGTCGCAACGCCGGCCGCAAGATCAACCGTCGCGCCTTGGAAGCCTTGATCAAGGCCGGTGCGCTCGACTGTTTCGGCTCCTCGCGCCCGACCCTGATTGCGGCGCTCGACCACGTCCTCCAGATCACCGAACAGCATGTCAAGGCCGAGGTGTCCGGCCAGTCCGATTTCTTCGGCCTGGCGACGACCGGCGAGACGGCCGGCGAGGAGCACGGCGCGGCGCTCGACCTCGCCGCCCTGAGCGAGGTCAGGGAATGGACCCAGGAAGAGCTGCTGGCCTGCGAGAAGGAAACCCTCGGGCTCTATCTCAGCGGTCATCCCATCGATCGCTACCGCGGCGAACTGGAAGCCTTTTCGAGTTGCGTGCTGGCCGAACTCAAGCCCGGGCGCAAACGCGTCGCCGGGCTCATCATGGCGGTCCGGGTGATCAAGACGCGGCGCGGACGTATCGCTATCATCACGCTCGACGACAAGACCGCGCGCGTCGAGGCCACGGTCTACCGCGACCAGTTCGAGGCGCACATGGACAAGCTGGTTTCCGATTCGATCGTCGTCGTCGAGGGCAATTGCGACGTCGACGAATTCTCGGGTGAGTACAGTCTGCAGTGCGAGGACATCATGACCCTCGACGAGGCGCGTAACCGCCTGGCCCGCGCGGTCGTCCTCAACGTCACGGAGCGGGAACTCGGCAACGGCTTCATCGCCACCCTGCAGGACGTCATCGAGTCGCACGGCAAGGGTTCGTGCCCGGTGGCGATCGAATACGCGCGGGCTGACAGCCGCGCCCGGCTCAAGCTCGGCGAAGCCTGGCGGGTGCAATTGAACGACAATCTCATCGACGGCCTGCGCCGCTACCTCGGCGAGCAGCAGGTCCACGTCGAGTACTGACAGCGGGTACGGATCGAACACGATGGCAGAGCGCAAGAAAGAAGCGGCGCAGATCAACCTGAATTTCCTCGATTTCGAGCAGCCGATTGCCGAACTCGAGGCGAAGATCGAGGAGCTGCGCCTGGTCGGACACGATTCGGAGATCAACATCTCCGAGGAAATCGATCGCCTGCACAAGCGATCGCAGGACCTCACCCGCCAGATCTTCTCGTCACTCGACTCGTGGCAGATTTCCAAGCTCGCGCGGCATCCGCGACGTCCCTACACCCTCGACTACGTCGCGGCGCTGTTCGAGGACGTGTACGAGTTGCACGGCGACCGGGCGTTTGCCGACGACCCCGCGATCGTGTCGGGGGTGGGGCGTTTCGAGGGCCGCGGCGTCGCCTTCATCGGCCACCAGAAAGGCCGCAACACGCGTGACAACCTGCAGCGCAACTTCGGGATGCCGCGGCCCGAAGGCTACCGCAAGGCCTTGCGCATCATGCAACTCGCCGAGCGTTTCCGCCTGCCGGTGGTGACCTTCATCGATACCCCCGGCGCCTATCCTGGTATCGGTGCCGAAGAACGTGGCCAGAGCGAGGCGATCGCGCACAACCTGATGGTGATGTCGGCGCTGCGTACGCCCATCGTGGCGGCGATCATCGGCGAGGGCGGGTCGGGCGGCGCGCTCGCGATCGGCGTCGCCGACCGCATCCTCATGCTGCAGTACGCGACCTACTCGGTGATTTCACCGGAAGGCTGTGCGTCGATCCTGTGGAAGAGCGCGGAACGTGCCGCCGATGCCGCCGAAGCGATGGGTATCACCTCGGCGAGCCTGAAGAAACTCGAACTGGTCGACGAGGTGGTCGAGGAGCCGCTCGGCGGTGCTCACCGCAACCAGGCCGACGCCTGCCGCAATCTCGGCCTCGCCCTGGCGCGATCGCTGGCTGCGCTCGAGGGGATCAATCCCGAGGATCTCGTGCGCGCCCGCCGCGCGCGGTTCGCCGCGATCGGCGAGTTCGTACAGCGCTGAGTCGCCTCGGGCCGGGCATGCAGGACCCGGATCGCGGTCTCGCCGCAGCGCACCAGGCGCTGGCGCAACTGGTCGACGCGCAGGGCGTAGGCCGACTCTGCGTCGCCTACAGCGGCGGGGCCGATTCGACCGCGCTGCTGCATCTCGCCAGCGCCTGGGGCGCGCGGCGCGGCGTGCCGGTCCGCGTCCATCATGTCGATCACGGGCTCCACCCGCGCAGCGCGGCGTGGGCCGAATTCTGCGCCGCGCGCGCCCGCGAGCTCGGCCTGCCCTATACGTGCACGCGCGTAACCAGCGCGCCGCCGCCCGGCGCGAGTGTCGAGGCCTGGGCGCGCGAGGCGCGCTACGCCGCACTGGCCGCCGGTTGCGCCGCCGACGAGGCCGTGCTCACCGCCCATCACCGCGAAGACCAGGTCGAAACGGTCATGCAACGTATCGTCCATGCAGCGGGGCCACATGGCCTGGCCGGCATTCCCGCGCTGCGCACCCTCGGTCATGGCTGGCTGGCGCGCCCGCTGCTGGGCTGCACGCGTGACAGCCTGCGTAGCTACCTGGCCGGACGCGCAGCGCGCTGGATCGACGACCCGGCCAACAGCGACGTGCGCTACCTGCGCAATCGCCTGCGCCACACGGCCTGGCCGGCGCTGGCCGCGGCCGTGCCCGGGGCGGCCGACGGCCTGGTCCGCCTGGCGGCACTGCAGCAGGCCCTGGCGCGGGGCCTCGACGGCTATGCCGACGCCTTGCTCGGTACGGCGGCGACGCGCGCCCTGCCCGTGGCGGTGCTCGAGCGGGCACCGCTCGACTTGCGACCCTATGTCCTGCGCCGCTTTCTCGACCGCGCTGCTTGCCTGCCGATCGGTGCCCGGGCCCTGCGCGCGATCCTCGACAGCGTGTGCGCGGCGCGCGTCGACGCGGCGCCAACGGTCAGCTGGGGCGGGCATGCCGTGCGTCGTTACCGTGGCGTGCTGTACGTCATGTCCGAGCCCCTGGCGCCAGTGCCCGAAGTGCCGCAGGCCTGGTATCGGGATGACGAACTCCACCTGTCCTGTGGGCGGTTGTGCGCGGTGCGGGCAGCCGACGGCGAACTCGATGCAGGCCGCCTCGACGCCGCTGACCGCGTCGTCGTCGACTTCCGTCGTGGTGGCGAGCGGTGTCGTCCCGCGGGCCGACGTCATCACCATGCGCTCAAGAAGCTGTTCCAGGACTGGGGCGTACCGCCGTGGGAGCGCGAACGTACGCCGCTGCTCTACCTCGACGGTGAACTCGCCGCCGTGGTCGGTCATTGCGTGTGCGCCGGGTTCGCGGCGCCCCCGGGCCGGCCGGCTTACCGCCTGGACTGGACGCCGATCTGAATCCCGCCGCCCGCCCTCACAGCGGGGTGCGCGTGCGTACCAGCACGGTCGCTTCCTGGCTGGCGTAACTCTCGTCCTTGAGCGTGAAATGCATGCGGATGTCGCCGATGTCGATACTGTCGCCCTCGCGCAGCTGGATCGAGTCGATGCGATTGTCGTTGACGAACACGCCGTTGAGCGACTCGAGATCGTTGAGCAGGAGGTGACCGTCCTCGCTGCCGCGGATCTCGGCGTGCAAGCGCGACACCGAGTGGTCGGGCAGCACGAGATCGTTGTTGCGGCCGCGACCGATGCGCCAGGGGATCTTGTCGACCACGTGGCGCGTGCGGTTCTGGTCCGCCATCACGACGTAGGCCAGCGGGGTGGCGGTTTCGGCCGGCCGGGCGGTCGCGTTGCGCTGGCGGCGCAGCAGGAAGGTGAGGGCGGCGAGGATCGCGGCCAGCAGCAGGGCGAGAACCGCGAACCACGGCCAGGCCGCTGACGTCGGTGCGGGTGGCGCGGTGCGCAACGGCGGTGGCGCGACGAGCGGCGGTGGGGGCAGGTCCGGTGCAGGGCTGCTGGCCGGCGGCGTGGTGCCCGGAAATACCACCGGGGCGAGGATGAGAAAGCTCTGCGCGGCGGTCTGGAACGACAGCGAGACGTCGATGGCGCCCGCGGCGCCGGCTGCGCGCAGCGCGCCGAGATCGAACTCGAGGCGCCCGCCGCTGTCGGCGGCGTCGAGCATGCGGGTGAAGGTGCCGCGCGGCACGTCGAAATCGACCAGGTCGGCCTGCACGTAGATGCCGCCGGTCTCGTCGCTCAGGCGGCGCACGGTCTGCAGGGCGACCGAGCGTGTCACCGAGCGCGGGTAGCCGATGCTGTCGATGATGACGTCGTCCGCGCGCGCGGCGGCGACGACATCCTCGTGGTGGTAGGCGAAATCCTCGGCCAGGCCATCGGACATCAACAGCAGCACGCGGCGGCTGGCGTCGACTTCGCCGAGCAGGCGCACGGCTTCGCGCACGTTGCGGTAGAGTTCGGTGGTGCGACCCTCGGCGCTGAGCAACGCCGCCGCCTTGCGCATGTCCGCGGGCGCTGCGCCGACCGCGGCGAGGACGTGGAGGTCGGTGTCGAAGGCGGCCAGCCCGAAGCGCCGCTGCGGCGCGCTGGCCGTGAGCAGGGTGTCGATGTGCTCACGGATCTTGTCGATGACCGGCTGGCGGGCGGGGTCGCTGGTGTCGACCAGGACCAGCACCGCGGTGACGTCGTCGTCCTGCGGGTAGGGGCGTACGGCCCGTCCTTCGACCACCGTGCCGGCGTACTCGGCCGCAGCGCCCTCGAGCGTGCCGCCCTCGCGCAGGCGGTAGTCGCACTGCAGGCGTTCGAGCGGTTCCTGCATGCAGGCGATGTCCATGTACTCGGTCAGGGTTGCCGCGGGCAGGGCCACGGGCCCGGCGGCGAGCAGGACGATGAGCGTCAGGGCCAGGCGGGTGGCGGAAGCGCCCGCGCCCGGCATGCGACCGCGCTGGAGTGAACCGGTCACTTCTCCGGGAAGAGCGGATCGGGCAGGTCGAAGAACTCGATTGCCACGCTTTTCTGACCGCCCTGGCTTTCGTCGGTTGGCCGGGCGCTCGGCCCCGGTGGTTCCTCGTTGACCTCGCCGATCTGCGGCAGGCCCTTGCGCATCTTGTTGCCGGCTTCGACGACGCGCGCATGGAGGGCCTCGGAGAAGGGCACGCGGTAGGCGCGCGGTTCGGCGCCGGTCGGGCCCTTGGCGAGGTCGGTCGCCCACAGGAAGATCTCGCCGGGCGCGCCGCTCGACTTGTCGGGTTCGTTGACGAAGATGGCGACGAGATTGAAACGCTTGGGCAGGTCAGCCGCGGTCGGCCAGCCGAGCAGCGGCGGCATGGAGTAGTAGGTCACCAGGTAGAACGCCGAGACCAGCGCGATCAGCGCCGCCTTCACCCGCCATGACCATGCCGTGTACAGGCACAGGATGAGCAGCAGCAGGGCGACGAGAACGTAGGCCGCGACCAGGCCTGAGGTGCCGAGTAGGAACAACGTTAGGACTCCTCGAAGTTTTCAATCGCGGCGCGCGGCGCCACTGCCTGCCACATTGCGTTGAACTCAGAAGATCACGAGCGACTTCTGCAGGTGCGAGATCTGGCCGACCTGCCCGGACTTGTCGATCGTGAAACGAACTGCGGTGGCTTCGTCGCCCTTGGCGTTGAGTATGGTCTCGCCATAATAAACGATCTCCAAAGCCGGGTTGACCTTGGCCACCTTGACCGTGGCGTGTACCGGCTGACCCGTCTCCGTCGCGTAGTAATGCAGGTTGACCACGTATTCCCCCGGGACCACGCCGCGGATCGTCACCACTTCCTGGTTCAGCGGATTCTGGATCTCCTCGCCGTTGATGGTGATGGTGTCGTTGGCGTTGCCGCGGTCGTCGCGGTCGAGATGGATGAGGCCGGCTTCGCGGTTGCGGAACCACACCACGTTGCCGTTGGGATCCTCGACCCAGGTGTCGATGTCGTCCGGTACGTTGTCCGGCCAGGCCACGGTGATGATGTATTCGGCCTTGGGATCGATGATGCCCTTCTTCGCCACGGGGTTCATGAACATGATGGCGATGAGGAAGAGATAGGTGAAGCCGAGCAGGGCGTTGAACAGGAGATCCGTAAACGGATCCGAGGAACTGCGCGTACGCTGCCAGCCGCTGCTGAACGAGGCCATCGCGGCGCGACTCAGCCGGTCGTCAGCTTGGCGTCCGTGAGACGCAGGATCTGTTCGATGAGGGTGTCCGCGCCCTTGTCGAGCAGCAGGTATTGCAGCCCCAGCGACATGCTGCCGACGAGCCCGGCGAGGGTGGTGTAGAGCGCGGTACCCATACCGTTGCTCATCTGCTTGAGCACTTTCTGCATGGTGTTGACGTCGAGTGACGCGGTGTCGGCCACCGAGCCGAGCATGAGGATGAAGCCGACGATGGTGCCGAGCAGGCCGAGCTTGAGCAGCACGTCGATGAGGAACCAGCCGACGTCATGGCCGCCCTTGGCATGGGCGATGAGCGTCTGCACCAGGGTCGATTGCTCGCTGTCCTGCGCCTGGTTGGGTTGCCCCTGGCCGCGACGCGCGAGGACTGCGAGGTGTTCACCGACCACGCTGTCGCGTTCGATCACGTGTGCGCCCAGGGTGACGCGATCCTCGGCGCAGCTGAGGTGCGCGGTGGCTGCCCCGATGGCGCGATCGAGTGCACGGACATGATCGATTTCGCGTGCGAGGTAACGCGCGCGCCGCCCGCAATGGGCGCAACCGATGAGGTAGAGCAGGCCGATGACGAGGCAGATGCGGCTGCGGTCGCTGGCGTAGAGCAGGTCGATCAGGCCCTCGTTCCAGCACACCACGAGTCCGAACACGGACACCCCGCTCACCACCAACCAGGCCAGGTACAGCCAGTGTTCATGATCCTGGAAACGTGTCACGACTCAATCTCCATCGGGGCTGACGGCGAATTCCACGATCTCGGTCAGCGTCGCGTTCATACGCCGGGCGAAGGCGTTGACGCGCTCGTCCGGGTGGTCGACCGGCAGCCGGATGAGGCTGACCACGGTGCGGCCGTCCTGCTCGTGGATGGTGATTCTACAGGGCATCTGCGCGACGAACCCGGGGTCGATGAGGAGCACCTCGCGGGCCAGTTCCAGGCTGCAGAAGTGGATGACCTCGACCTCGGGGAAATCGCTGTAGCCACGCTTGCGCAGGCCCGCGCCGATGGTGTTGCGGCCGGTAATGCGGAAATTGCGCTCGGTGATGGCGAAGTTGAGTTCGAAGATGACGTCGTCGAAGGACTTGTCGGTGGTGTAGCGAACGATGTCGCCAGCATGCTCGGGCCCGGCCGTCGACGCCTGTGCGGCACCGAGCGCCACGAGGAGGACGACGCCCAGCCAGCCGCGCAGCCGCATCCTCATTCGCGAATGACCACCCGCGTGCCGAGTTCGAGGAAATGTCGCAACTCGTGGATCTCGCGATTGCGCAGGGCGATGCAGCCCTCCGTCCAGTCGAGGTTGTCGTGGATGCGGATCTTGTCGGGGGTTTCTTCGCCGATGCCGTGAATGCCGATGGCGCCGCCCAGCGCGGTGTTCTGCGGCGGCGTGCGACCGGCGCGCAGGGCGGCGACGATGGCGTCGAACTCCGTACGCGAGATGACGGCATTGCGCAGGCCGTAGTAAGCGTCCTTGATGTTGGGGTAGTTGAGTCGCACGAAGGTGTCGAAGCGGCTGCGCTCGTTGAAGCCGACCACGCGATAGGTGCCGATGGGGGTACGCTTGTCGCCGCGCTTGGCCTTGTCGCCGAGACCGCCGCGCCCGACCGAGATGTGGAAGGTCTTCAGGATCTGCTCGCCGGCGCGCACGATGAGCAGGCGGGCACTCTTGTCGATCTCGATCTCGTAGTGGTACGGCGCTGCCACGACCGGCCCGGCGAAGAAGCCGAGCAGGCACAGCACGAAGGCGGTCAGGTGTGCGCGGTGGCTACCGCGCAGGCAGACGGTCGCATTGGCCATGGCGTTCGTTGACGGCGTTCGAAAACTCATCCAACAGGTTGACTTCCCACCGTAGCCGTATGAGGCAACGATGGATTTTCCTGCGCCAGCAAGGCACGGCGATTCTAAAGGAAATGACCGCGGGCATGCTACGCTTTGCTTCCCTCCACGCCGCGCACCGCGCCAACGCCCCTGCATCCGATGGACGCCTCGCCCAAGTACACCCGCACCGCCATGGCCCTGCACTGGCTGGTCGCAGTTCTCGTGTTCAGCCTGTTCGGCATCGGCTGGTACATGGTGGACCTGCCCCAGGGCCCGGCCCGCGGCGAGTATTTCGCGCTGCACAAATCGATCGGCCTGTGCGTGCTCGTGCTGCTGGCGTTGCGCATCGCCTGGCGCTACCGCCATCGTCCGCCACCCCTGCCGCAGGCCGTGCCGGCCTGGCAACGCGTCCTTGCCGGGCTGGTCCACCGCGCCTTCTACGTCGCGCTGATCGTGCAACCCATGAGCGGCTACCTGTCCTCGAGCTTCAGCGGCTATTCCACGCGCTGGTTCGGCCTACCGCTGCCGCAATGGGGCTGGAAGGATGCGCGCCTCAACGAACTGTTCACCGAGATCCACGTGGGCTGTTCGATCGTCATCGTGGTGCTCGTGCTGACCCACGTGCTCGGCGTCGTCAGTCACCTGTTGCAAGGCGAGCGTGGTCTGCTGCGGCGCATGCTGCCGTGGTGAACGCCGCCACGCGGGCAGAAAAAAAGGGGCCGCGAGGCCCCTTTTTTTGCCTGCGCGGCGAAGCGCGCGATCAACGATTGTAGATGTACATCGTGACCTCGAAGCCGAAACGCAGGTCTTCGTACGCGGGGGTCTGCCAAGCCATGGAATCTCTCCTCGTCACGTGATGGTGTGAAGGTACGACGAGTGGCAGCGAAAAACGTGCCAAGCCCGCTCGGCCGCCGTAGTCGGGGCCAAGTCGTTGATGGCAGGCCGTGTGGTCGCAGCGGCGGGAGTGCGGCACCAGCCCCCTTGGTTGCCATGAGCCAGTGGCGGTGGTTGCTGTCAGCCAGCCCGGGCAGCGGTCGTGGATACGTCGCGCCCCTCCTATAATCGGTCGATGCCGGTGCCCGTCTCGCGTTCGCTCAAGCGGCTGCTCCTCACCCACGAGATAGCGTTCATCGTGCTCGTGGTCATCACCGGCGGCGTTGGTGGCGTGTGGGCCTGGCAATGGCAGCAGTGGTCGGCGGCGACCATCCGCCTGAATTACCTCTCGCATACCGCGCTCGAGATCCGCTCGCAGCTGTTTCGCCAGATCCAGGACGTCTCGGTGGCCGGGCTGCGCGAGGACCCGCACGCCCGTGACCTCAATTCCCGCTATGCGCGGGATACCCAGGAATTGTTCAACGAGCTGCGGCGCAAATCGTCCTACCGCGCGGAGGACTACGCGGTGCAGGCGATGCAGACGGCCTTCAGCCTGCTGCAGGCCAACCTGCGCGACACCCTCGAGGATCCCTTTGCACTCAACCGGCTGGTGCGGGCGAAGATCTTCGACCCCGCCTTCGAACAGCGGTTCGTCGCCGATTTCGAGCGCGCCTTCGTTTCTTTCCAGGGGCTGGTCGACCAGCAGCTCGACGCCCAGGAGCGCGAGATCAAGCGCTGGACCGAGTTGGCGCCCTACGGCCTGGCCGTGCCCATCCTGGTCGGATTTGCCCTGCTCGCATTCTCACGCCGCAGCTTGACGCGGGGTTTCGTCGTGCCCATGCAGGGGGTCATCGCCGGCACCCGCGAGGTCAGCGGCGGCAACCTGCGCCACACCCTGCCCGAAGCCGGGGTGGCCGAGGTACGCGAGCTTGCGCGCGGCATCAACCACATGGCCCACGAGCTGGAGGCGAGCCGCGACGCGATCGTGGCCGCCGAGCGCCAGGCGGCGCTGGGTGCACTGGTACCGGTGGTCGCGCACAACATTCGCAACCCGCTGGCCTCGATTCGGGCCAACGCGCAACTGCTCGACGGCAGTGAGCGTGCAAGCGAACGCGCCGAGATGCGCGACGACATCATCGAGACGGTCGACCGCCTGGGCCGCTGGGTCAGCGCCCTGGTGTCCTACCTGCACCCGTTGCAGCCGCAGCGCCGTCGGATCGCGGCCAGCGCAGTGATGGATTCCGCGCTGCGCCTGCTCGAACCGCGCATCGCTGCGTCCGACATCGCGCTCGTCCGCGCACCGTGGGACACCCAGGCGCTGATCGATGCCGACCCGGACCTCCTCGAGCAGGCCCTCTACGGGCTGCTCAACAACGCCGTCGAGGCGTCGTCCGCCGGCGGGCGTCTCGAGGTCGGGGTGACGGCGGCGGAGGCACGCGTGCGCCTGCGCATTCGCGACGAGGCCGGCGGTATTCCGTTCGAACCCGAGCCCTCGGGCCTCATGCCCGGCCCCAGCACCAAGCGCTTCGGTACCGGCCTTGGTATCCCGATTGCCTTTAAGATATGCGCGACCCACGGCTTTCGCCTCGAGTTCCGCGTCGATCCCGGCCGCGGGACCGAGGTCGTGATCACCGCCGCGGCCAGCGAGGAGCACGAAGCGAGCGATGTCGAGTGAATACCGCGAAGTGTCGCGCGAGGCCGAGCCGGTGAGCGGCACCCGGGTGCTCGTGGTCGACGACGAGGCACTGTTCGCCAAGGCCATCACGCGCCGGCTCGAGCGCGCGGGGTACGCCTGCGCCAGTGCCGGACGGCTGGGCGAGGCGCGTGCGCGCCTCGCCGAGCGCGAGCCCGACGTGGTGCTGCTCGACATCCGCCTGCCGGATGGTTCCGGTCTCGACCTGTTGCGCGAGATCCGCAGCGTCAGCAAGGTCCCGGTGCTGGTGATGACCGCCTACGGCGAGGTCGAGGATGCCGTCAACGCGATGAAGGACGGTGCCTCCGACTATCTCAAGAAGCCGATCGACCTCGACGAACTGCTGCTCAACGTCGAGAAGGTGCTCGGCCAGCGCGAAGTCGATCGCCGCCTGGAGTATTCGCAGACGCGTGAACACGTGCACGGCCGCGCCGCCGAACTGGTCGGGGTGTCGCCAGTGCTGGTCGGCGTACGCGAGCAGGCGCTCAAGATCGCCGCCCTGGCCGGTCCCGGCGCGGCGCCGCCGACCGTGCTCATCACCGGCGAGACCGGCACCGGCAAGGACGTCACGGCACGCCTCATCCATGGCCATTCGGCGCGCGCCGGGCAGCCCTTCGTGCACGTCGACTGCGCGGCGCTGCCCAAGGACCTGTTCGAATCCGAGCTGTTCGGCCACGTCAAGGGCGCCTTCACCCATGCCGTCGCCGAGCGCACCGGGCTCATCGAGGCCGCCGAGGACGGCGTGGTCTTCCTCGACGAGATCGGCGAGATCCCGCTCGAGCTGCAGTCCAAGTTGCTGGCGGTGCTGGAACGCCGCACCCTGCGCCGCATCGGCAGCAGCCACGAGCGGCACACCGCGGCCTGGTTCATCGCCGCCACCAACCGCGACGTCGAGGAGATGGTCGCAGCGGGCGCGCTGCGTTCCGACCTCTATTTCCGCCTCAACGTCCTGAGCCTGGCCTTGCCGGCGCTGCGCGAGCGCGGCGACGACGTCGCCTTGCTCGCCGCGCGCTTCGCCGCCGACACCGCACGTCGCTACGGCCTGCCGGAGGCGGGTTTCGAGCCCGGCGCCTTGCGCGCACTGAGCGGCTATGCCTGGCCGGGCAACGTGCGCGAACTGGCCCACCTGGTCGAGCGCGCCGTGTTGCTGAGCCAGGGCAAGGCCATCGACGAAAGCCTGCTCAACCTGCCGGGTGGGGCGGCGCCGCCGGCGCCGGCCGATGCGCTGGCCGCGCTCGATGGCCTGACCCTGGAGGAGGTGGAGAAACGCCTCATCGCGCGCGCGCTGGCCGCCAGCGGTGACAACGTCTCCGAGGCGGCGCGTCGCCTCGGCCTGACCCGCATGGCGATGCGTTACCGCATGCAGAAGCACGCCATCAGCACCGGCAACTGACCGCGCCGAAGCTGGCGCGGCGGAGCCGGCGGGGTTGACCCAACGGCCTCAATGCAACTTCAGGCGCGGCTTGCTCGAACGCGTCAGCAGGTCGGCGAGGGTGCCGAGCAGGGTGCGCACCCAGCCCTGCACCGCGACCTGGTGCAACTTGTACAACGACAGGTAGGCCCAACGCGCGAGGCGGCCCTCGATGGGGTAATTGGCCGGGTGCCGGCTGAGCAGGTTGCCCATCAGATTGCCGATCGCGCTGTGCTCGGCCAGGTTGATGAGCGAGCCGAAGTCGCGGTAGGCGTAGACGGGCAGGGCGGCGCCGGCGCGCAGCTGCGCGATGCTGCGGGCCAGCAGCGTGGCCTGCTGGTGGGCGGCCTGGGCGCGCGGCGGTACGCTGCGGCCGTCGTCGCCGAGCGGGCAGGCGGCACAGTCGCCGAGCGCGAAGATGCGGGCGTCGCGCGTGGTCTGCAGGGTCGGACCGACCACCAGCTGATTGAGGCGGTTGGTTTCCAGGCCATCGAGCGCTTCCAGTACCGCCGCACCCTTGATGCCGGCCGCCCAGACCTTGATCGCGGCCGGGATGAAGCGGCCGCTGCGGGTGTGGAAGCCGTCCGCGGTGGCCTCGGTGATGAATTCCCCGGTGTGGACTTCGACGCCGATCGAGTCGAGTACCTTGGCGGTGGCGCTGGAGACCGATTCCGGCAGGCCTGGCAGGATGCGTTCGGCGCCCTCGATCAGGTGCAGGCGGACATCGGCCTCGACGTCGATGCGATCGAGGCCGTAGGCGACCAGCGCGCGTACCGCGTGATGCAACTCGGCGGCGAGCTCGACCCCGGTCGCGCCGGCGCCGGCGATGGCGATGTGCAGCTGGCCGGGGCGGATCGGGCCGTCCTGCGCATTGGCCCCGTAGCAGGCGCGCGTGAGGTGCTGGTGAAAGGCGTCCGCCTGCTCGCGGGCGTCGAGGAAGAAGCAGTGTTCGGCTACGCCGCGGGTGCCGAAATCGTTGGTCACGCTGCCGATGGCGAGGACCAGGATGTCCCAGGGCAGCGTGCGCTCGGGCATGTACTCGCGGCCGGCCTGGTCCAGCGAGGGCGCGAGGGTCACGGTGCGGGCCGCGCGGTCGAGGCTGTGCAACGCGCCGAGGCGGAAATTGAAGTGGTTCCAATGGGCCTGCGCGAGGTAGCTCAACTCGTCTTCGCTGGAATTGAGCGTGCCGGCCGCGACTTCGTGCAGCAGCGGCTTCCACAGGTGGCTGTGGTTGCGATCGACCAGGGTGACCTCGAGTTCGCCGCGGCGCCCGTAGCGGCGCCCGAGGCGGGTCGCGAGTTCGAGACCGCCGGCGCCGCCGCCGACGATGACGACGCGCGCGCCTTGTTCGAGGAGCATGGTGCCTGTCACCCCGGTGTTCGAACGACCGGCCGCTATACTAGACGCGCAGTTCTCACGCGTCTCCTGTTGCGACCGCGCTGGCGGACGCCGTTCCGCGCCGGGCACGCCGCGGCCTCCTCGACAGACGGTAGAGTATGCCGTCGTCGCCGGCGGCTCCGCGCCGCCCGGGCACGCCCAAGCCGGAGCCGTGGCAGACAGGCGCACCTGCCGACCGCCTGCCGGTGGCATTCCGCCGCCGGCACCGACCCAACGAACAGAGGGACGACCATGAACGATCAGACCCAGCTCGAAATCGAGGCCGCGACCTTCCGCCGCCTGCGCGATTACCTGCGCGAGCACACCGAGGTGCAGAACATCGACCTGATGAACCTCGCCGGTTTCTGCCGTAACTGCCTGTCCAAGTGGTACCGCGCCGAGGCCGAGGCCCGCGGCACGGGTCTCGACTACGAACAGGCACGCGAGATCGTCTACGGCATGCCTTACGAGGAATGGAAGACCCGCTTCCAGACCGAGGCCAGCACCGAGCAGCAGGCGCGTTACGCCGAGCGGCAGCAGGGCCAGGACCACGGCTGAGCCCGCCGCCGGCACCGGCCCCGGGGGACGGCGAGGCGATGGGGCTCAGGCTGCGTCTCAACCTGTGGCTGGCAGGGATTTTCTCGCTCGCGCTGGCACTGGCGGTGGCCGCCCTGGTCCACGGCGCCCGCCGCGCGGTGGTCGACGAGGTGCGGGCGTCGGCCGAGTTCGCTTCCAGCCTGGTGCGCGGGCTGGCCGAGCGCGCGGCGCCCGCGCGCGACCACGGTGCGCTGGTCGCGCTGGTCGCCGAGGTCGGCATGCATGCGCCGTTGCGTCACCTGCGCATCGCCATTCTCGGCGCCGATGGTGAACTGCTCGGCGGCACGGTGCACCGCGGCGCGCGCCACGCCGCGCCGCGCTGGTTCGAACGCCTGGTGTGGCCCGCCGCGGAGGCCTTGACGCAGGACATCCCCATGGACGCCGGGCGCATCCGCATCGATGCCGACCCGGCGGCGGAAATCGGCGAAGCCTGGCGCGAGGTGCGCGTCGCCCTGTTCATCCTGGTCGCTGCTTTCGCCGGCGCCATGGCCGTCGCCTTCGTCTTCCTCGGCCGTGCCCTGGGCCCGTTGCAGCGGCTGTCGGCGGGACTCGAAGGGGTCGAGCACGGCCGCTACCACGAACGCCTGCCGCCCAGCGGCATCCCCGACATCGATGCCATCATCGCGCGCTTCAACGACATGGCCGGCGCACTGGGGCGAGCCGAGCGTGACAATGCCGCGCTGGCGCAACGCGCCATCGCCATCCAGGAGGAAGAGCGCCGCTACCTCGCCCACGAACTGCACGACGAACTGGGCCAGTCGATCACCGCGATCAAGGCGCTGGCGGTGTCGATCGGCGAGCGCGCCGATGCCGAACTGGCGGCGCGCGCGGCGACCATCACCGAGGTGTCGTCGGACATCTACGCCCGCGTGCGCGACATGATGACGCGCCTGCACCCGGTGGTCCTGGACGAACTCGGCCTGGTCGCCGCCCTCGGCCTGATGATCGACGACTGGAACGCGCGCCACGAGGATTGTTTCTGCGAGAACGTCTGCCCGCGGACCTTGCCGGCGTTCGATGCCGACGCCCGCATCGCCGTCTACCGCGTCGTGCAGGAAGCGCTGACCAACGTCGCCCGCCATGCCGCGGCGAGTGCGGTGCGGGTGGTGCTCGAACTCGACCAGGACGGCGACGGTGCCTCGACACTGCACCTTGCAATCTCGGACAATGGCATCGGTTTCGATCCCGACCGCGTGCGCCGCGGTCTCGGCCTGCGCGGTATCGGCGAGCGGGTGACTGCGCTGAACGGCAGCTGGTCGCTCACCAGCCGGCCGCAGGATGGCACGCGCATCGAGGTGCGCGTACCCCTGGCCGGCAACCTCGTCCGGAGTAGCGAAGCATGAGTTCCGCGATGCGCATCCTGCTGGTCGACGACCACGCCGTCGTGCGTGCCGGCTTCCGTACGCTGCTGGAGAACCAGGCCGACCTGCGCGTGGTCGCCGAGGCGGAGAACGGCGAGGCCGCCTGCCGGCAGTTCGTCGAGCATGCCCCCGACGTCGTCATCATGGACCTGAGCCTGCCGGGTATCGGCGGGCTGGAGGCGATCCGGCGCATCGTCGCGCGGCAGTCCGACGCGCGCATCCTCGCCTTCAGCATGCACGAGGACACGGTTTTCGTGGAGCAGGCCCTACAGGCCGGGGCGCGCGGCTACATCGGCAAGAGCAGCGCACCGGTCGAACTGGTCGAGGCGGTGCGCCAGATTGCCAACGGCAACATCTACATCGATCCGGACATCGCCCAGCGCCTCGCCTTCCAGAAGACCAAGGGCGGCGATTCGCCTTTCGACGGCCTGTCGACCCGCGAGTTCGAGATCTGCTGCCTGCTCGCCGAGGGGCTCAGCGTCAACGAGATCTCGCAGCGCCTGTCGTTGAGCTACAAGACGATTGCCAACTACTCGACCCAGATCAAGTCCAAGCTCGAGGTCGGCACGGCGGCGGAGCTGGCGCGGCTCGCCATACGTCACGGTATCGTCAACGCCTGAACGGACGGCGCCGCGCAGCGCTCGCCCCCACACCACGTCCGCCCACGCCGGTCCGAGCGCGCAGCGGGCCGACACTCGGGAAGTATTCCCGGCGATGTCGCGCCGCAATCCCTCTGACCGGCGCCGCGACACTTCTAGAATCGCCGCGGTCGGCAACGCGCCATCGTACCCGGGGTTCTCCATGCACGTATTCCGTTTCAGCCTGAACATCGCTATTGCCGGTGCTGCCAGCGCACTCGTCGCCGCGCCCGCGCTGGCGGCCGAGGGCGCCGGCTTCGACGAGGAGGTCGTCGTGGTCGCCGCCACGCCGAGTGGCGGCCCGGGGCTGGATGCCGGCAAGTTGCCCTTCAACGTCCAGAGCGCGGATGCCGATGCGCTCGAGCGCAGCCAGAGCGTGGACCTGACCGACTTCATGGGCGCCAACCTCGGCAGCGTGAACATCAATTCGGCGCAGAACAACCCGCTGCAACCGGACGTGCAATACCGCGGCTACGCCGCCTCGCCGCTGCTCGGCCTGTCACAGGGCGTGGCGGTGTTCCAGAACGGCGCACGCATCAACGAACCGCTCGGCGACGCGGTCAACTGGGACCTGGTGCCGGAATCGGCCATCCACAGCATCCAGCTGGTCGGTGGCAGCAACCCGCTGTTCGGCCTCAACACGCTGGGCGGCGCGCTCAGCATACAGATGAAGAACGGCTTCAATTTCGAGGGCCACGCCGCCGAGGTCTACGGCGGCGCCTGGCAGCGGGTGGCGACCAGCGTGGAGAGCGGCGCCAACAACGGCACGTTCGGCTACTACGTCAACGTCAACTATTTCGAGGAAGACGGCTGGCGCGACCGGTCCGCCTCCGACGCGCTCAACGTCTACGGCAGCCTGAGCTATCGCGACGCCGACACATCCGCCGATCTCAACCTGCAGTACGGCGATACCGACCTCACCGGCAACGGCGCCGCGCCGGTCGGCCTGCTCGCCGTCGATCGCGACGCGATATTCACCGCGCCCGATATCACCGATAACGAGATGACGATGTTCACCTTCAACGGCGAACATGCTTTCAGCGAGGTCGTCCGCGCCAACCTCAACGGCTTCTACCGTGACAACGACACCCACTCGTTCAATGGCGACGGTTCCGAGCTGGCGCTGTGCGAACTGGGCGCGGGCGAGTTCCTCGTCGAGGGCCTGGAAGAGGATGACCTCGAGGATCTCGGGCTCGACGGCGACGATGTCTGCGCAGGTAATGCCCTCGGCGTTGCCGACGTCGCGGCGCTCGAAGCGCGCCTCAATGCGCTTGCCGGCGGCGATGAATTCAATCTCGGCGAAGCCGAGACCAGCGGCAGCGGCGTTCTCAGTGATGCCGCGATCAACAATATCTCGCGCCGGCAGCAGCAGAGCTACGGCTTCGACCTGCAGTTCAGCTTCGACCAGGACCTGTTCGCGAGGGCCAACCGGTTCATTGCCGGGGTCGGCTATTTCAAGGGCGAGGCCGACTTCGACTCGGTCACCGAACTGGCGAACCTCGACCCGCTGACGCGCAGCACTGCCGGACTCGGTGTCGGCACCTTCCTCGACGAAGAGGCGACCCACGTTGCGACCTCGACACGAACCTGGAGTGCGTATTTCCTCGACGCCTTCGACGTCACCGAGCGTTTCACGCTGACGCTCGGCATGCGCTACAACGACACCGACGTGCGTCTGCGCGACCGCTCCGGCGCGCGTCCGGAGCTGAACGGCGATCACGGTTTCAGTCGCTTCAATCCGACCGTCGGCGGGACCTTCGACCTCACGCCGGCTCACAACGTCTATGCCAGTTACAGCGAATCCTCGCGGGCGCCGACACCGATCGAGCTGGCCTGCAACGAGGGCGTGTTCCAGGTAGCCCAGGCCTTCGCCGTGGCCCGCGGCGACGATCCCAACGACGTCAACTTCGAGTGTCGCCTGCCCAACGCCTTCCTCGCCGACCCGCCGCTCGACGACGTCGTCGCCAGGACCGTCGAGTTCGGGGTGCGCGGTGAGTGGCACGGCATCGCGCACCGCCTCGGCTATTTCCGCACCAACAACCAGGACGACATCATCTTCCAGACCACGGGTCGCGGCACCGGGCTGTTCGCCAATGTCGACGAGACCCGCCGCGAGGGCTTCGAATCGGCTTTCGCCGGCGCCCTCGGCGAGTTCGACTGGGCCATTGCCTACAGCTACGTGCGCGCGACGTTCGAAGACGATTTCCAGGTGCTCAGCCCGAATCACCCCCTGGCCGACGGCAACGGCGAGATCAGCGTCACGGCCGGCGATCGCATCCCCGGCATCCCCGATCACCAGTTCAAGTTCAGTGGCGATTACCAGTTGCCATGGAATCTGCGCTTGGGCCTGGAGGTCATCTACAACGCCGGGCAGTACCTGCGCGGTGACGAGTCCAACCAGCTCGGCGAGATCGACGGGTACACCCTGGTCAACCTGCGCGGTACCTACGCCATCAATCCGCGTCTCGAGCTGTTCGCCCGGGTGACCAACCTGTTCGACGCCGACTATGAGAATTTCGGACTGCTCGGCGAGGACCCCAGCGAGATCGTACCCGGCCTGGCCGACACCAGCCCCGTGTTCCTCGGCGCCGGCGCGCCGCGCGGCGGCTGGGTGGGACTGCGCCTGCGGCTGTGAGCTGCGCACCGGGCCTGGCGCCGCCTGCCGTGTGAGCGAGGGTGGCGGCGGCGACGACGGTTGCTTGCCCGTCTCATGCCGACGTTCCCGGGCACGGCGGGCCGTCGCGGCGAACCATGCCGAGCGGACGACCCGCGCGGCGACGGGGCGCCGCCACGCCGCCGGAGGCGGGGGCTCAGTCGTCGATGGCCACGCCCCAGGGAAACTTGCCGACCGGCACCGTGGCGACGACGTCCAGCGCGCCGGTGTCGATGACCGAGACCTGGTGGTCGACGCCGTCGGTGGTGTAGAGGCGCTTGCCGTCGCGGCTCAAGGCCAGTCCCCACACGCGCTTGCCGACCGGTATGGCCTTGATGATCTCGAGCGAATTGGCATCGAGCACGAAGATGCGATTGGCGCGTCCGCCGGCGACGTAGAGCTGCCGGCCATCGCGGCTGACCAGGACGTCCTTGGGCTTGGCCTTGTCGTCGGCGAGTGGCATGCGACCGAGGATCTTGCCGCTGGCGACGTCGATCTTCTTGACTTCGCCACTGATTTCCGAGGTCGCGTAGGCAGTGCTGCCATCCGCGCTGAAGGTCGCCGCGCGCGGTCGCGCACCGACCACGATGTTGGCCACGATCTCGTGTTCCGGCACGCCGATGATATGCAGCATGTTGGTCGATTCGCTGGTGACGATGACGCGCGAGCCGTCGGGCGAGATGGCCACGCCCTCGGGCTCGATGCCGACCTCGATTTCTGCCACCAGCTCGCCGGTGGCCGGGTTCAGCACCGAGGCCTTGGCGTCCTCCTCGTTGGAAATGTAGATGTTGCCGTTGGGATGCACGGCGAAGGCTTCCGGGTCGTCACCGCTGGGGAAGGTGCGCACGACCTCCAGGGTGTGCGGGTCGATGACGGCGATGACGTTGTCGCCGCTGACCGCGACGTAGACGGCGCTGCCGTCCGGCGCGATGCCGACGCCGCGCGGTCGCTTGCCGACCGGGATGGTCTTGATGACTTCGTTGGTCGCGCTGTCGATGACGCTGACGCTGTCGTCCTGTTCGTTGCTGACGAACACGCGGCCGGTGGCGGCGTCGACGAGGGGCGAGAGCAGGAGGAGGAGCAGGCAGAACAGTGCACGCATGGTCGGGGGTCCTCGGCTGGGTTGGGATGTGGCGCTGGCCGTGGCGCGCTACTTGAGGCAGCTGGGCAGACCCAGGCTGTCGAGATTCTCGGTGTCGACGACACCGCGCACCGGCGCTTCGCCGACGATGCGGCCGCCTTCGACCAGCAACAATGGTTGGCGCAACTGGCCGGTGTCGCGGAAGCTCATCTCGGCGCCCTTCTGGCCGTCGAAGGCGATGTCGCCGTGCAGGCTGTCGAGCAGGGCGGCGGGTTCGACCCGCTGGTCGCGCGCGATGACGTCGGCGACGGCCTTGGTCGCCGCCCAGCCGGCCCAGGCCTCGTCGCTCATGGGGCGACCGGCGCCCGCCTGGTAGCGCTTGTTGAGCTGGGCGGCGGCGTACTTCTCGAAATCGGCGTGCCAGGCCTGTGCGACCGCCTCGCTCTCGGGGTGCTTGCGGCGCCACTGCGTTTCCGCGTCGTCGCGCATGGCGTAACTGGGCAGGGTATGCAGCAGGTTGGGCACGCAGTCGGCGCGCAGTTCGTCGTCCGCAGCGGCGACGTTGATGACCGCGCGCCCCGGGTTGGCCGCCGCGATCGGGGCCAGGCGTTCGGCCGCGACCGCGGTGACGATGGCGCTGACGTCGGCGTCGACGGCGGGGCCGGCGCTGGGTTCGAGGGTGTAGTGGAGGCCAAGGAACCTGCCCTGGGCGTTGGCCTCGGCGATGCCCTGCGCGGCGCCGCGCCAGCCGTCACCGTCCTGGTCACCGATAAAGGCGATGCGCACCTCGAGTGCCGTCGCGACGCTGCTCGATGCGAGGCCGATCAGGGTCAGCAACAGGGCCCCCACGGGTGAACGGAAGCGATGATGCGGGCGGGCCCGTGCAGTCGTGGGCATGGTGGAATCCTCGTGGCGCAGGGATCGACGCTCGATAACCGATAGACGTCGCGGGACCGGCTTCGTTCCGAGGCGGCAGGCCGACTGCATGCCCTCGGCGAATGCTGGTCTTTTGTGCACAATGTCGCTAGTCTGGTTGAGCGGTGCAGGTTTTGAATCGAGCACCGTATTCTAAGCGAGCGGTTCCTCGATTGCTTGGGCAGGCTGGTGTGCAAAGGACGGGAAATCTTCCCGCGCGGCCGGCCATGCCGCGGAACCGCGGCGGGCCGCGCGCCGGCAACGCGCGGCGTTGCTTCACCTGGAGGAGGTCGACGATGCTCAAAGCGCTGCAACTCGAACCCGAGAAGTGCACCGGCTGCCTGCAATGCGAGATGGCCTGTTCTTACGAGAACGAAGGCCTGTTCAATCCGTCCAAGTCACGCATCAAGGTCTTCACGTTCCATGACGAGGGCCGTTTCGCACCCTATACGTGCTCGCAGTGCGCCGAGGCCTGGTGCATGCACGCCTGCCCCGTCGAAGCCATCGTGGTGAACGAGGCAACCGGGGCGAAAGAGGTCATCGAGGACGTCTGCGTCGGCTGCAAGGTATGCACCATCGCCTGCCCCTTCGGCACGGTCAATTACAACGCCGATTCCGGCAAGGTCATCAAGTGCGACCTGTGCGGCGGCGAACCGGCCTGCGCCGAGGCCTGCCCCACGGCGGCCATCACCTACGTCGATGCCCAGCACACCGGGCTCGAGCGGATGCGCGCACACGCCGCGCAAACCATTCCCCAGGGCTGATCGCCCGCGCTACCAGCAGAGGAGAAGCGGACATGGCATGGCAACGTAGACTCCTGCGCGTCAACCTCACGGCCGGCACCTGCGTCGAGGAGCCGCTGAACATGGAATGGGCGATGAAATACATCGGCCAGCGCGGACTCGCGACCAAGTACCTGTGCGAGGAAATCGACCCCAAGGTCGATGCCCTGTCACCGGACAACAAGCTGATCATGGCGACCGGCCCGCTGACCGGCACCATGGCGGCGACCGGCGGGCGTTACTCGGTAATCACCAAGAGCCCGCTGACCGGTGCGGTGGCCTGTTCGAACTCGGGCGGCTTCATCGGCGCCGAGCTCAAGCAGGCCGGCTGGGACATGATCATCTTCGAGGGTCGTGCCGCCGAACCGGTCTACCTCTACCTGGAGAACGACCAGGCCGAGCTGTGCCCGGCGGGCGACATCTGGGGCAAGTCGATCTGGGAAGCCGACGAGTACCTGCACACCAAGTACCAGGACCCGCTCATCCGCATCGCCTGCGTCGGCCGTGCCGCCGAGCAGGGTTGCCTCTACTCGGCGGTGGTCAACGACCTGCACCGGGCGGCCGGGCGTTCCGGGGTCGGCACGGTGATGGCATCGAAGCATCTCAAGGCCGTGGTGGTGCGCGGCACCAAGGGCGTCGGCAACGTGCGCGATCCCAAGGCCTTCTTCCAGGCCACCGCGGCCGGCAAGAAGACGCTGGCCGAGAATGCCGTCACCGGCCAGGGCCTGCCGGCCATGGGGACGCAGGTCCTGATGAACGTCATCAACGAGGTTGGCGCGATGCCGACCCGCAACATGCGCGACGTGCAGTTCGAGGGTGCGCACCGCATCTCGGCCGAGGCCATGCTCGAGCCGCGCGAGAGCGACGGCAAGCCGAACCTGGTGACCAATGCCGCCTGCTTCGGCTGCACCATCGCCTGCGGGCGTATTTCCACCATCGATCCGCAGCACTACACGATCCAGAACAAGCCCGAGTACATGCACGCCTCGGGCGGCCTCGAGTACGAGGCGGCGTGGGCGCTCGGCTGCGATACCGGGGTCGACGACCTCGACGCGCTGACCTACGCCAACTTCGTCTGCAACGAGGACGGCATGGACCCGATCTCGTTCGGCTCGACGGTCGCCGCGGCGATGGAACTGTTCGACCTCGGCGCCATCACCACCGAGCACACCGGCGGCATCGAATTCCGTTTCGGCTCGGCCGAGGCGCTGACCAAGGCCGCCGAACTCGTCGCCACGGGCGAGGGCTTCGGGCGTGATCTCGCGCTCGGTTCCAAGCGCCTGTGCGAGAAGTACGGCCACCCGGACCTGTCGATGACGGTCAAGGGCCAGGAGTTCCCGGCCTACGACCCGCGCGGCATCCAGGGCATGGGGCTGGCCTACGCCACCTCCAACCGCGGCGCCTGCCACCTGCGCGGCTACACGGTGTCGTCGGAGATCATGGGCGTGCCGGTCAAGACCGACCCGCTGTCCACCGAGGGCAAGCCGGAACTGGTGAAAGCCTTCCAGGACGCCACTGCGGCAGTCGACTCGACGGGGCTCTGCGTGTTCACCACCTTCGGCTGGACCCTGGAGGACATCGCACCCCAGGTCGATGCCGCCTGCGAGGGCGGCTGGACGTCGGAGAGCATGCTCGAGGCCGGTGAGCGCATCTGGAACCTGGAGCGCCAGTTCAACCTCGACGCGGGCTTGAGCAAGGCCGACGACACCTTGCCCAAGCGCCTGCTCAAGGACGCCGCCAAGACCGGTCCGGCCAAGGGCATGGTCAACCGCCTCGACGAAATGCTGCCGCTGTACTACGCGGCGCGCGGCTGGACGCCCGAAGGGGCGCCGACCGACGAGACCAGGCAGCGCCTCGGTTTGTGAGTGAGCAGCGGAGACCAGCAGCCATGCGTCACGTAGTCATCGGAGCCGGCCCGTCCGGCGTGGTCGCCGCGGAAACCCTGCGCAAGCTCGATCCGGCGGCGACCGTCACCCTGGTCGGCGACGAGCCCGAACCGCCGTACTCGCGCATGGCGATTCCCTACTTCCTGATCAAGCAGATCGGGGAGGCGGGTACGCATCTGCGCAAGACCGCCAACCATTACGCCGCGCGCGGTATCGACCTCGTCCAGCAGCGCGTCACCGCGCTCGACCCGAAGGCGCATGCCCTGACCCTGGCCGACGGCGCGACGCTGGCCTACGACAAGCTCCTCGTCGCCACCGGCTCGCGGCCCGTGGCGCCGCCCATCCCGGGTATCGACCTCGACGGCGTGACGTCCTGCTGGACCCTCGCCGATGCGCGCCGCATCGCGGCCACGGCCAAGCCCGGCGCGCGGGTGGTGCTGATGGGGGCGGGTTTCATCGGCTGCATCATCCTCGAGGCGCTGGCGCGCAGCGGCGCCGAGCTCACGGTGGTCGAGATGGAGGACCGCATGGTCCCGCGCATGATGAACGACACCGCGGGCAACATGATCAAGGACTGGTGCGAGAGCCGCGGGGTCAAGGTCCACACCTCGATGCAGGTCACCGGCATCGAGGCTCACGACGGCGCCCTGCGCGTGGCATTGAAATCGGGTGAGAGCATCGCCGCCGACCTCGTGGTCTCGGCCACCGGCGTACGTCCCAACCTCGAGCTGGTCGCCGACTCCGGCATCAAGACCGACCACGGCATCCTGGTCGATCGCCACATGCGCACCAGCGACGCCGACGTCTATGCCGCCGGCGACGTCGCCCAGGGCATCGACTTCTCCACCGGGGACTACTCGGTGCAGGCGATCCAGCCGACCGCGGTCGACCATGGCCAGCTCGCCGCGCGCAACATGGTCGGTCGCGAGCGCGCCCTGCATCGCGGCTGCGTCAACATGAACGTGCTCGACACGCTGGGCCTCATCTCGAGTTCGTTCGGCCTGTGGATGGGGCAGGATGGCGGCGATGCGGCCGAATTGCTCAACCCCGCGCGCCATCGCTATCTCAACCTGCAGTTCGCCGACGACGTCCTCGTCGGCGCCACCAGCATCGGTCTCACCGAACACGTCGGCGTGTTGCGCGGGCTGATCCAGAGCAAGACGCGCCTGGGGGTGTGGAAACAGCGCCTGGTCAGTGACCCGACGCGCCTGATGGAGGCCTACCTCGCCTCGACCCAGGCGATCGGATTCAACGCCGCCGTGCTGCGCTGAGCGGCGGCCGCCCCGCGCGCCCGCGGCTCGCGGGGGCGGGGACCGCGGGCAGACGAATGCCGTGAAGATCACGCTCAAGCTCTACGCCTCGCTGGCGCGCTACCTGCCGCCCGAGGCCGTGCGCAACGTCATCGAGATCGAGATCCCCGACGGCGCTTCCGTGCACGAGGTCCTGGATCGTTATCATGTGCCACGTGGCGAGGCGCACCTCATACTCATCAACGGCCTGTATGTCGAACCCGAACAACGCGACGAAGCGATCTTCCGCGCGGGCGACGTGCTGGCCATGTGGCCGCCCGTCGCCGGCGGCTGAGAAGAGGCTGCGAGCACGGCCGCGCCGCCCGTACGCGGCGGTGTGCGCCGTCCCGCGGTGCACATTCTCCGCGGGCGAGCGGCGCTTCCCGAACGCTGCGTGCCTCGCCTCCGGGGGGCCGCACCGACTGCTGCGAAGCCTGCCCGGTCGGCGCCGCGGCGGGCGCCGGCCATGAGCCGCCCGTCGACCCCGCGCGACGCGGCTGTCGCCCAATCCTTCGATACCGCGCTGCGTCTGCACCGCGAAGGCCAGTTGCAACGCGCCGAGTTCCTCTACCGCGACGTCCTGCGCCAGGCCCCGGACCACGCCGACGCGCTCAACATGCTCGGGGTGATCGGTTGCCAGACCGGCAACTTCGCTGCCGGCGCCGACCTCATCCGTCGCGCACTGGCCATCGCACCGGGCAATGCCGACTTCCTCAACAATCTCGGTATGGCGCTGCTGCAGGGTGGGGACCCGGCCGCCGCCCGCGCCGAATTCGAACGCGCCGTGCAAGCGCGGCCGCGCTTCGCCGAGGCCCTGTTCAATCTCGGCAACGCCTGCCTCGCCGGTGCCAACCGCGCCGAGGCCGAGAAGTACTACCGCAAGGCGCTCAAGGCGCGCCCCGATTACGTCGACGCCCTGAACAATCTCGGCAACCTGCTGCGCGAGCGGGGTGAGGCGCGCGAAGCGGCCCAGCACTTTCATCGCCTGGTCGGCGTGAAGCCGGATTTCGCCCCCGCCCATCTCAACCTCGGCCTCGCCCTGCAGGCCCAGGGCCGCGTCGACGAGGCCCTGGCCGCCTTTACTCGCGCCGCGGAACTCGATAGCGGCCTCGCCATGGCCTGGGCCTGCCGTGGTGATTGTCATCGCCAGCGCGGCGAGCCCGCCGCCGCCGAGCACGCCTACCAGCGTGCGCTCGACATCGGCGGACCCAGTGTGCCCCTGCTCAACGCGCTGGGCCTGGCCCGGTTCGCGGCCGGTCGCAGTGGCGCCGCGCGGGCCTGTTTCGAACAGGCACTGGAACTCGACCCCGGGGTCGCCGGCACGCACGACAACCTCGGGATGACCTGGGCCGCGGACGGTGACCGCGAGCAGGCCGCGGCCTGTTTCGAACGGGCGCTCGGTCTCGAACCGGCACTCGGCAGCGCCTGGCGCAACCTCGCCGAACTGACCCGCGAACCGGCCGCGGCGCGCGCGCTGGCCCGGCGCATCGAGACGGCGGAGAAGTCGCTGGCGGAGAATGCCGTGCTCGCGCGCGGCCAGATGGCCTACGCGCGTGGCCGCCTGCTCGACCTGTGTGGCGAAAACGAGGCAGCCTTCGCGGCCTGGGCCGCAGCCAACACGCTGCGCCGTGGCCGCGTGCGCTTCGACGCCGCGGCGCAGGAGCGTTTCGTCGACGAACTCATCACGACCTTCGATGCCGGCTTCTTCGCCGCGCTCGGGGCGGGCCGTGACTCGAGCGATACGCCGGTCTTGATTGTCGGCATGCCCCGATCAGGCACCACGCTGATCGAGCAGATCCTGGCCGCCCACGGCGCCGTGCACGGCGCCGGTGAGCTGACTTTCTTCCCCGAGCAGGCCAGCGCGCTGCCGCGTGCCTGGGGCAGCCGCCAGGGTTTCCCGCGCTGCATCGCCGGCCAGGCGGAGCGGCTGACCGCACTGGCGCCGGCCTACCTCGAACTGCTGCGCAGCCATGGCGGCGACGCTGACCGCATCATCGACAAGATGCCGTACAACTTCCTCTACCTCGGGCTCGTCGCGGCGGCGTTCAGCCGCGCCCGGGTCATCCACTGTCGCCGTGACCCGGTGGCGACCTGCTTCTCGATCTACACCCACGAACTCGCCGGCAAGCACCCCTATGCCCATGACCAGGCCGACCTCGTCGCCGCCTATACCGGCTACACACGCGTGATGGCGCATTGGCGCGAGCACCTGCCGTTGGCGATGCTCGAGGTCGACTACGAACGGGTGGTCGCGGATCTCGAGGGCGAGGCACGTCGGCTGGTCGCATTCCTGGGCCTGCCCTGGGACCCGGCCTGTCTCGAGTTTCACCGCAACCGGCGTACCGTCACGACCGCCAGCCAGTGGCAGGTTCGTGAACCGCTCTATACCACTGGTCGGGATCGCTGGCACCGCTATGCCCAACATCTTGGGGTCTTGTGCGAGGGACTCGGCGACCTCGCTGAGGTCGCGCCGGCCCCCGGGAACGGCGCATGACGGCGGGGGGCGCGGAGCGACGGACGCGGCCGGAGATGGGCATCACGCGGGCCGATTTCAGGCGCATCTTTCCGCGCCTGTTCGAGGCGGGGCAGTGCGCGCTCGAGGCCGGCGCGGACGGCGCCACGGTGAACTGGCCCGACGGGCGGCACCTGCACGTCACGGTGTCGGTCGAACGCCAGCGCCGGATTGCCCTGCTCCGTATTCCCTACGTCGATCTCGACTTCCGTTTCGAGGGCTTCGCGGCGGGCGACGTCGATGCCTTCATGGTGCGTTTCGACCGGGCCTTCCACAAGGGCGGTGGCTGATCGACGGCACAGCGCGGGCGTGCCGCCACGACGCTGTGGCGACTGAATGTAGCCATTTCGCAACAAAAGGAAAAAATGCAGGCGTGGCCGAGATTTTTTTGTTGCAAAAGTGTTGTCACGCGAAATCGATTGCCGTAGACTCGCGCTTGGCTTGAAAAAGCTCCGTATACCGCCCTTGCCGCACCGACGGGGTGCAGGCCGGCAGGAAGAGTAGGGGGATGCCGACGGGCGCGGGGCAGAAAGAAATCACAACGCGCTTAGGGTCACGTTTCTAAAAGCCTTAGTCCTTTTGGAGTTGTTAGGAGGAAGTGATGGCGAATCAATTTTCGAAAACCAAGTTGGCTGCCGCAGTCGGCGCTGCTGCTTTCGGTGCAGGCCTGGCCGCCCCGGCGGGTGCTGTCGTGGTCGTCGGCGGTAACGACGGCTGGGAAGTCAGTTTCGACGGCAACGTCAACGCTTTCTACACCGTGGGTAATTACGACGCGGGCTACGTCACCGAGTCGGCCGACAAGGACAGCTCACGTGTCCACTCCGGCTTCCTGCCGGCCTTCTTCAGCTTCAACGTCAAGTCGCCGACCGTGAATGGCATGACCGGCAGCGCCCGCATCAGCTTCGCGCCGACCATCCAGACCGGTGGCAACAAGACCCAGTTCAGCGCCCAGAGTGGCAACGTCGGCCCGGTCCCGGGCATCAACGGCGCCACCATCGATACTCGTGAAGTGCTCGCCAACCTGAGCGGCGCCTTCGGCGAGGTCAGCTTCGGTCGTACCCTGTCGCTGTTCGGCCGCAACGCCATCCTCAACGACATGACCCTGTTCGGTGTCGGCTTCGCGCCGGGTGCCGACCACTTCGGTTCGGTGACCTTCGGCCGCGTCGGCCATGGCTACACTTACCCGGATTTCGCCGCCCGCTTCCAGTACACCACGCCGGTGGTCAACGGCTTCCAGCTGGCGGTCGGCCTGTACGACCCGTCCAACATCGCCGGTGTCACGTCCTACGCCGGCGGCGTCGCCGGTGGCGGTTTCCTCGACGAGACCGACACCCCGCGCTTCGAGGGCGAACTGAGCTACTCGACCAGCTTCAGCAACGGCAGCGCCAAGCTGTGGGTCGACGGCAGCTGGCAGGACATCGATTCCACCTGCCAGGGTGCGGCGACCACTATCGGCGGCACCGCGGCGACCTGCGGTTCGATCACCGCCCAGGCCTGGGGCGCCGGCGCCAAGCTCGGTTACATGGGCTTCGAGTTCGTCGGTTACTACCACGATCACCAGGGCATGGGGCTGACCGCTCAGTTCAACGGCGCGTCGGTCTACCTCGATGCCAGCGGCAACGTCACCGAGCGTGACGGCGACGGCTATTACCTGCAGGGCACCTACACCTTCTCTGGTAAGACCAAGGTCGGCGTGTCCTACGGCGAAGGTAACCTCGAGAGCATCGGTGCGACCAGCACCTCGCTGTATGCCGGCAATGGCCACATCGAGCGTGCCATGTGGACCGTGGGTGTCTACCACGATGTCAGCAGCTGGCTGCGCCTGATCGCCGAGTACAACCACGGCGAGTACGACAGCGGCGGTGCACTGGCCACCAAGCCCGAGGCCGACACCTTCAGCGTCGGCGGCTTCCTCTTCTGGTAAGCCTGACTCAGGACTAAGACCCTTTCGCAGAATCAAGGCGCATCTTCGGATGCGCCTTTTTTTTTGCGCGAATGCAGCGATCACCCGGTGTCGTGGTCCAATCGACGACTGCGCCGGCTTGGTGCAGCGGGCGCGAGGGCGGGGCTATAATGCCGGCCCCCGATCCATCGATGACTTCAACGCGTTGTATTCATGAGCAAAACTTATTTCCGCTCGCTCGGCGCCCGGTTTACGGCAACGATCCTGGCTTGCGCCGTGCCGCTGTCCGGATTCGCGCTCGACCTCCTGCCCGATTTCTTCAAGAAGGACGAAGTGACGGCCACGATCTGGGACTTGAACGAGCAGTACGTCCGCCTGGTCAAGATCGAGGACGACGCCGCGCCCAACGATCATCCCGTCGCCCTCGACCGCATCGAAGTCGAGCAGGCGCTGGCCTCGCTGCAACTGTGGGTCGAAGGTGGCGTGTTCCGCGACGAGGAGGCGACCACCGTCTACCCGCGCAAGCAGGCGGCGATGATCGCCCATTACGTCACCGACGCCCTCGGTCGGGCCGCGCCCAACGAGGACGTCACCTTCAACGTGCGTGGCTATGCCGACGTCATGCTGTCCTTTGCGCGCGAACGGGAGTGGACCACCGGTCGGGTGTTCTACAAGGACGGCAAGCTCAATCTCATCATCGGCGAATACGGCAAGCGCCTCGACAAGGCCAAGAAGACCGTCGAGGGTTCCTTCGGCATCACCGATGATTTCCGTGACGTCAATTTCCAATCCGGCAGCCGTCACCAGCGCGGCAAGATGCCGGGGCGTGTGGTCACGACGGCCGGGGTCGAGCTGGGCGAAGGACGGCCGGACTGGATCGTGATCGACGTCGCCAAGGCCGCACTCGCCTACCGCGAGGCCGCGGTGCCCATGGCGGTGCGCAAGGAAGAGCAGAAGGCCAAGGCCGAGGCCGCCAAGCTGACCCTGGAACGACGCCAGATGCGCGAGGAGATGGCCCGTTTGCGCAAGGAACTGCAGGACCTGCAGGATGGTGGCGCGGCCGCGGGCGGCACGGCGAGCTTGGAAGAGCGGCTGTCCAAGCTGCAGGAACTGCACCAGAAGGGCCTCATCAGCGACGAAGACTTCGCTCGGCGCAAGGACGAGATCCTGGGCGAGCTCTGAGCGGCCCGACCGGCGCCCACGATACGCTGGTGGCGCTCCGGCCCGAGAGGACCATGCGCGAACTCTATCCGCCCATCGCCCCCGACCATGTCGAATTGCTCGACGTCGGCCACGGCCATACCGTCTACGTCGAACAGTGTGGGCGCCACGACGGCCTGCCGGTCGTGTTCCTGCACGGTGGCCCGGGCGGCGGCTGCAAGGCCGATCATCGCCAGTTCTTCGATCCCGAACGCTACCGCGTGTTCCTCGTCGACCAGCGCGGCGCTGGCCGCTCGCGGCCGCTGGGCGGCGTCGACCACAACACTACGGACGATTTGATCGCCGATCTCGAAACGGTGCGCGAGCGTCACGGCGTGGATCGCTGGGTGCTGTTCGGTGGTTCGTGGGGTGCGGCGCTGGCGCTGGCCTATGCTGAGGCCTGCCCCGAACGCGTCAGCGGGCTGGTCCTGCGTGGCACCTTCCTCGCCCGCCGCAGCGACGTCGACTGGTTCTTCAGCGCCGGCGCCAACCGCCTGTTGCCGATGCAGTGGCAGGCCTTTCTCGACGCCATGCAACTGCCGCCAGGAGCCGATTTCCATGCTGCGCTCTACGACGGCATCTTCAGTGACGAGCCGAGCACCGTCGAGCGCGTCGCCCGTGCCTGGGAGGCGTGGTCGGGCGCGGTGGTCATGTACTCCATCGACAGCGTCGGTGAGGGCGGCGCGGGCCCGCTGGATCTCGCCATCGCCAAGGCGCGTATCGAGATGCATTACGCGCACCACCGCTATTTCATGCGGGAGAACCAACTGCTCGAGGACATTGGCCGGGTGCCGCGGGTCCCGACGATCATCGTCCACGGCGCGCGGGACATCACCTGCACGGCGGAGGCCGCTTTTGCCGCGCACCGTGCCCTGCCGGGCTCCCGCTTCGAGGTGCTGCGCAGTGCCGGTCACCTGTCCAGCGAACGCCCCATGATCGACGCCCTGGTGCGCGCGGCGGACGAAATCGCCGACCGGCTCGGCTGACGCCGCGGCATGTTCGATACCCTGCGCCAGGACGATCGTCCGCTCGTCATGGGGGTGTTGAACGTCACCCCGGACAGCTTCTCCGATGGCGGTCGCTACGCCGCGATCGACGCTGCCCGCGTGCACGCCGAGCGGATGGTCGCCGAGGGTGCCGACATCATCGACATCGGCGGCGAGTCGACGCGGCCCGGCGCGGCGCCGGTCGATGCGGCGGTGCAGCTGGCCCGCGTGCTGCCGATCATCGCGGCCCTGCGCGCGCGCTTGCCGGCCACGGTCGCTCTCAGTATCGACACCCGCAATGCGGACGTCGCCGCCGCCGCGCTCGATGCCGGCGCCCGTATCGTCAACGACGTCGCCGCCGCGAGTGCGCCGGGCATGCTGGAAGGCGTTGCCGCGCGTGGCGCCGGCCTCGTGCTCATGCACATGCAGGGCGAGCCGCGCACGATGCAGCAGGCACCGCGCTACGAGGACGTCGTCGCGGAAGTCCTGGAGTTCCTGCTCGCGCGGGCCGCCGCGGCCGAGGCGGCGGGGATCGCGCGTACTGCGATCGCCATCGACCCGGGCATCGGCTTCGGCAAGACGCGCGAGCACAACCTGCGCCTGCTGGCCGCGCTGCCGCGTTTCTGCGCCAGCGGTTACGCGGTGCTGCTGGGGACCAGCCGCAAGCGCTTCATGGGCGCGATCTGCGCCGAGACCGAGCCGACCGAATTGGTCGGTGCGACCTGCGCGACGACCGCGCTCGGCGTGGCCGCGGGCGTGCGCATCGTGCGCGTCCACGACGTCAAACCGAACCGCCAGGCGGCGGACGTGGCCTGGGCCTGCCGGCCGTTCCAGTAGCCGCGCGTGCGGCCAGGGTGGCCGCGGCAGCCGGCGTTCAGGCGAGAAACTTGCGCGAATTGGGCATGTTGCGGAAGACCAGCGGGCGTGCCGCGGCATTGGCATCCGACAGTGCGTCGATGCGCTCGACTTCGGCGACCAGGCGATCGTGGTGCGGCGACTTGCCGCACACCGGGTCGGCGTTGGCCGCATCCCCGGTCAGGAGGTAGGCCTGGCAGCGGCAGCCGCCGAAATCGCGTGTCTTCTCCGGGCAGCTGCGGCAGGGCTCGGCCATCCAGTCGAAGCCGCGGAAGTGGTTGAAGGCCTCCGACTCGTACCAGATCTCGCGCACCGAGTGATCGCGCACGTTGGGGAAGCTGATCCCGGGCAGGGAGGTCGCGGCGTGGCAGGGCAGGGCCGAACCGTCGGGGGCGATGGTGAGGAAGATCGAGCCCCAGCCGTTCATGCAGGCCTTGGGCCGATCCTCGAAGTAGTCCGGTACGACGTAGATGATCTTCGTGCGGTCCCGGTATCGTGCCTGGTAGTCGTGGGCGATGGCCTCGGCGCGTTCGAGCTGCGCGCGGGTCGGCAGCAGGGCGTCGAGGTTGACCCGCGACCAGCCGTAGTACTGCGTGCTGGCGAGTTCGACGTAGTCGGCCTCGAGCTCGATGGTCATACGGATGATGTCTTCGATGTGCTCGATGTTGCGCCGGTGGATGACGACGTTGAGCACCATCGGGTAGCCCTGGGCCTTGACCGCGCGGGCCATGTCGAGCTTGTGCTGGAAGGTGCGGGTACCGCCGAGGAAGTCGTTGAGGGTCTCGTCGCTGGCCTGGAAGCTGATCTGGATGTGGTCGAGGCCGGCGGCCTTGAAACGAGCCACCCGATCGCCGTCCATGCCGACGCCCGAGGTGATCAGGTTGCTGTAGTAGCCGAGTCGGCGGGCTTCGCCGATGAGCGTCTCGAGATCACGTCGGACCAGCGGCTCGCCGCCCGAGAAGCCGAGCTGCATGGCGCCGAGTTCGCGGGCTTCGCGCAGCACGCGCAACCAGTCGTCGGTATCGAGCTCGCGATCGTAGCGCGCGATGTCGAGGGGGTTCGAACAGTAGGGGCACTGCAGCGGGCAGCGATAGGTGAGTTCGGCGAGCAGCCACAGCGGCCGCCCCGACAGCTCAGGCGCGGATCCAGCCATTGGCGCGGGCCTGATCGAGAAAGTTGAGCACGTCCTGCTCGAGATCGGCGCCGGGGAAGGCGGCCTTCAGATCGGCGACGATATCGGCGACGCTACGGTCGCCGTCGACGCGCTTGAGGATTTCACCGGCGCTGCTGCTCAGGCGGACCATGCCCTCCGGATAGAGCAGCACGTGGCACTCCTGGGCCGCCTCCCACTGGAACCGGAACATCGGCACCAGCGCCGGCACGCTCTCGCGGGTGATGGCGCTCATGCGCCGTAGCCGGCCGCCGGCGGGCAGCTGTGGAAGGGCGGCAGGTCGGCGATGTAGGCCATCCACATCGCGTCGAGCATGGTCCACAGGATGTCGAGCTTGAACTGCAGGATGTTCAGCGCGTAGTCCTGTTCGTGGCGGGCGGTGAAGTGGTCGAGGGTCACGGCGAGTCCGTGCTGGACGTCGCGACGGGCTTCGCTCAGGCGCTTGCGGAAGTAGTTGTACCCCTGGGCCTCGATCCAAGGGTAGGCGTCGGGCCAGTTGTCGAGGCGCTTCTGGTGGATGGTCGGTGCGAACAGCTCGGTGAGCGACGAGCAGGCTGCTTCCTCGAAGCTGGCGGCGCGGGCGAAGTTGACGTAGGCGTCGACGGCGAAGCGCACCCCGGGCAGGACGTGGCGTTCGTCGTAGAGCGCTTCACGGGTCAGGCCCACCGCCTCGCCGAGTTGCAGCCAGGCCTCGATCCCACCTTCGTTGCCGCTGCTGCCGTCGTGGTCGATGATGCGCTGGACCCACAGGCGGCGCGCGTCGCGGTCGCGGCAGTTGGCCATCACCGCGGCGTCCTTGACCGGAATGCTGATCTGGTAATAGAAGCGATTCGCCACCCAACCGCGCACGGCCTCGCGCTCGAGCTGGCCGCTGTTCATGCGGACGTGGAACGGGTGATGGATGTGGTAGAAGCGCTCCTTGGCGCGCAGTCGTTGTTCGAATTCGTCGCGCGTCCAGGGGGCCGCGGTCGATTTCGGCGGCATGCGTACGGCGAGCTGGACCATGGACGGTGCACCAGGGCGGGGGTGAACGATGGTACGCGGCGGCAATCCTGGCCGGCGCGGGGTACACGGGGTCGCGGTCGCGACCCCGTGCCGAGTACATTAACGGTTGTTGATGTACATCGTCACTTCGAAGCCGAACCGGATGTCGTCGTATGACGGGGTCTGCCACTGCATGATCGTTCTCCCTCTGTTGATGCCACCGGGCGCTGACTCACCAGCCGCCCACCGGTCCCGCGATGGGACCTCGGGTAGTCTCCTGCAGCGCGCATGCCAGTTCGGGTTCGAGTAAGATGTGAAGATATAAAAATAATATATTTCAGTTAAATAAAATGCATTTGAAAGGTATTTTCGGAGCTTTATCGCGGCTCTCCCGGTGCGCACATGGTCGCGCCGCAACCAGCCTGCTGGTTCATAGCAGCCATGACGGTGCGCGGCAGGCGTGGCGTTGATCTTCGAAGGCGTGATCGTCACCCGGGACGCATCGGGCGGGGCGCACGTCACCCCGATGGGTTTTCGCCGGCGTGGCGTGATGGTCGAGATCGCACCCTTCGTGCCCTCGCAGACTCTCGCCAATCTGCGCCGCCATGGCTGCGCGACGATGAACCTCACCGATGACGTACGCGTCGTCGCCGGCTGCCTGACCGGGCACCGTGAATGGCCGCTGGTGCCCGCACAGACCATCGATGCCTGCCGGCTGCGCGACTGCCTGGCGCATCTCGAGCTGGCGATCGAGGCGGTCAGCGACGATGCCGCGCGGCCGCGCTTCACCCTGCGCGTCGTGCACGAGGCGACGCATGGCGCTTTCGCCGGCTTCAACCGGGCCCAGGCGGCGGTGATCGAAGCTGCCATCCTGGTCTCGCGGCTGGATTTCATCGACCCGGCCAAGCTTGCCCGGGACATGAACTATCTGCATATTGCCGTCGCCAAGACCGCCGGCGATGCGGAGTGGACGGCCTGGCGCTGGCTGCTCGACGCCATCGCCGCGCATCCGCGCCACGCGCTCGATTGCGCGGCGCTGGCCACGAGCGAAGGCCTGGCCGTGGCGGACTGAATGGGGAGGGGGCATATGAACGCGGTACTGGCCAGCGTCACCGACGTGTTCGAGGCCGAACTGGTGGTCGAATGCGGCGTGGACTGGGTCGACGTCAAGGATCCGGCGGCCGGTGCCTTGGGCGCGGCGTCGCCTGCGATCATCGCCGACATCGTGCGGCGGGTCGGCGGTCGCTGCCCGGTCAGCGCCACCATCGGCGACACCTGGTCCACGCCCGAACTCATCCCCGCGCGGGTCGCGGCCTGCGCCGCGGCGGGGGTCGACTACGTGAAAGCCGGCCTTGACGCCCGCGACGTCGAGCCCGACACCCTGGACCTGCTGGCCCGGGCGGCCGCCAGCCATGCCCTGATCGTGGTCTGCCGCGCCGAAGTGCCGCCGACCGCGCGCGATGTCGCCGCGCTGGCCGCCAGCGGCATCGCCGGCATCATGCTCGATACGGCGGACAAGCGTGGCCCGGGGCTGACCGCTTTGCACCCCCACGAAGTCCTGGCCGGCTTCGTCGCCGAGGCGCGTCGCGCCGGACTCCTGTGCGGCCTGGCCGGACGCCTGCGCCTGGCCGACGTTGCCGCGCTGCGACCGCTGGGCGCCGACTACCTGGGCTTTCGTGGCGCGCTGTGCGACGGTGGCGCGCGAAACCGGCGCGTCGAGCGTGCCGCCGTGACGGCGGTCGTCGCGGCCATGCGCGGGACAGCGGAAAACCATACTGCGACGAGGTGACGAAGATGGGTTGGAGAGAACGTAAGGCCGAGGAGGTCTACAGCGAGGCCGAGATCGAAGAACGCCTGCGCGAGGAATTGCCCCACTGGACCTACCAGGACGGCTGGATCCGGCGCAAGTACAAGACCTCGGGTTGGAAATCGACGCTGATGGTGGTCAACACCGTCGGCCACCTGGCCGAAGCGGCCTGGCATCACCCCGATCTCACGGTGTCCTACGCGTTCGTCAACGTGAAACTGATGAACCACGCCGCCAAGGGCGTCACGGCCAAGGACTTCGAACTCGCGCGCAAGATCGAGGACGTGGTGCAGTGGCAGCCTGGCAAGGAAGCGGATTCGGCCCTCGAGGGCACACCCGACGACCCGCGCTTCAAGTACCTCAAGTACGACTGAATTCCGGCGCCGCGCGCGCCGGTCGCATCGAGGAGAGCATCACGTGCCGAGTTCCGAAATCATCAAGCTGAAGGCGGTGCTGCGCGAGAAGGCGCTCGCGCCGGGTGAGCAGACGCCGATCGAAGCCCGCCGGGCGCTGATGGAGAAGGTCGCCTTCCGCGTTGCCGACGACGTCGCGGTCGAGCGCGTGACGGCCGGCGGGCGGCCAGCCGAGTGGCTGCGTGCGCCGGGCGCCTCCACTGCGCAGGCCCTGCTCTACCTGCATGGCGGCGGTTACGTGATGGGGTCTCCCAACACCCACCGCGCCCTGGCCGGGGAATTGTCGCGCGCCAGCGGCGCCGCGGTACTGTTGCCGGACTACCGGCTCGCCCCGGAGGCCGCATTCCCCGCCGCGGTGGAGGATGCGCTGGCAGCCTACGCCTGGTTGCTGGAGCAGGGCCATGCGCCCGGTGCGCTGGCCGTGGCCGGCGATTCTGCCGGTGGCGGGCTGACCGTGGCGACCCTGCTCGCCGCGCGTGACCGCGGTGTGGCGATGCCGGCCGCGGCCGCCGCCCTGAGCCCGTGGGCGGACCTGTGCTGCAGCAACGCGTCCTACCACACGCGCGCCGCGGCCGATCCCATGATCCACCCCGACGATGTCCGCTTCATGGCCGAACGCTACCTGCAGGGCGCGGCGCCCGACACCGCCTGGGCCTCACCCAACCGTGCCGACCTCGGCGGCCTGCCGCCGCTGCTGATCCACGTCGGGCGTGACGAGGTCCTGCTCGACGACGCGGTCGTGCTGCACGAGGCGGCACGCTCGGCCGGGGTCGACAGCACGCTGGAGATTTGGGACGACATGATCCACGTCTGGCACGCCTTCCACCCGATGCTGCCCGAGGGGCGCGCGGGCATCACCCGCATCGGCGAGTTTCTGCGCGCGCACTGGTAGGCGCGCCGCGTCTCAGGCCTGGCGCTGCCAGCTGCCGGAGCGACCGCCCGACTTGGCGTCGAGCCCGACCTCGCCGATGACCATGCCGCGATCGACGGCCTTGCACATGTCGTAGACCGTGAGCAGCGCGATCTGCACCGCGGTGAGGGCCTCGATCTCGACCCCGGTGGGGCCGTGGGTCTCGGCCACCGCGCGGCAGGTGATGCCGGCCGGCTCGGTGACGGCTGCGAGCTCGATTTCGACCTTGGTCAGGGCGATGGGGTGGCACAGGGGAATCAGGTCCGGCGTGCGCTTGGCCGCCATGATGCCGGCGATGCGCGCGACGGCGAGCACGTCGCCCTTCTTGTGACCGCCGCTGACGATGAGTTCGAGCGTGGACGGAGCCATGGTGATGCGGCCGCTGGCGACCGCGCGCCGATGGGTCGCGGCCTTGTCGCCGACGTCGACCATGCGCGCCTGGCCGGTGGCATCGAGGTGGGTCAGTTCGGCCACCGGCGACTCCTGAAGCGGGCGGGGGCCTGAGGTAGACTACGGCGTCCAGTCGACAGCCGAGGCAGGCAATTCCGGATCATGTCAATCAAGGTGCGTTTTTTCGCCAGTCTAGCGGAGACCGTGGGGCGCCGCGAGGCCGAGTGCGCGCATGCCGAGGGGCTCACGGTGGGCGAGGTGTGGGCGCGCGTGACCGGCGAGCCGGCCTTGCCCGAGGGCGTCCTGTGCGCCGTCAACCACGCCTATTCGACCGCCGATCACGCCCTCGGCGAGGACGACGAGGTGGCCTATTTCCCGCCCGTCACCGGCGGCTGAACGATGAGCGTACGCATCGCCTCCGAACCGTTCGATCCGTACGACGAGCTGCGCGCGGCGGAGACCGCGCTCGGCGAGCGCCGCCGCCGCGTCGGTGCGGCGGCGACCTTCGTCGGTTCGATGCGCGACTTCAACGAGGGCGAGGCGGTCGAGTCGATGTGGCTCGAGCACTACCCCGGCATGACCGAGCGCCATCTCGAGGGCCTGGTCGCGGCGGCGCGCGCGCGCTGGCAGCTCGATCACGCCCTGATAGTCCACCGCGTCGGCGAGGTCCGCCCCGGCGATCCGATCGTGCTGGTCGCGGTGTGGTCGGCACACCGCGCCCATGCCTTCGAGTCCTGCCGTCACCTGATGGAGGAACTCAAGTCGACGGCGCCGTTCTGGAAGAAGGAGCAGGCTGCGTCCGGCGCACGCTGGGTGGCCAACAACACGCCCGGTTCGAGCGCCGAGTTCGAGCCGCGCTGAGGGTTTCGCCATGCACATTCGCGTCCTGGGGTCCGCCGCCGGCGGTGGCTACCCGCAGTGGAACTGCAACCATCCCAACAGCGCGCGGGCGCGGGCGGGTGACCCGGCGGCACCGCGGCGCACCCAGTCCTCGCTCGCGATCAGCGCCGATGGCCGCGACTGGGTGCTGTGCAATGCCTCGCCCGACCTGCGCCAGCAGATCAACGACAACGACATCCTGCACCCACGCGAGGGCTTGCGCGACAGCCCGATCAAGGCGGTCGTGCTGACCAATGCCGACGTCGACCACGTCGCCGGCCTGCTCAACCTGCGCGAGTCGCAGCCGTTCGCGGTCTACGGCACGCCGCGCGTGCTGGCGGTGCTCGCGGCCAACTCGATCTTCAACGTGCTCAACCCCGAGTTCGTCGAGCGCCGGCCGCTGGCCCTCGACCAGCCCTGCGCCCTGGCCCGCCGCGACGGCAGTACCCTCGCTCTCACGGTGACGCCCTTCGCCGTGCCGGGCAAGGTCGCGCTGTGGCTGGAGGACGCCTCGCAGGGTGACAATTTCGGCACCGTCGACGAAGACACCATCGCGCTCGAAGTGTGCGCCGACGACGGCGCGAAGTTCTTCTACATCCCGGCCTGCGCGCGCATGACCGAGGCCCTGGCAGCGCGCATCCGCGGCGCCGCCCTGGTGTTCTTCGACGGCACGCTGTGGACCGACGACGAGATGATCCGTGACGGCGTCGGAGTCAAGACCGGGCAGCGCATGGGCCATCTCAGCGTGTCTGGCGACGACGGCACGATGGCCGCCCTGGGCGGCCTCGGCATTGCGCGCAAGGTCTTCATCCACATCAACACCACCAATCCCATCCTGATCGGCGACACCCCGGAACGGCGCGCGGTCGAGGCGGCGGGATGGGAGGTGTCCTACGACGGCATGGCCATCGAGTTGTGAGCGCGGCCGCGGCCGGCGCGCGCGTCAGCCGGCGGCGGTGAAGGGCTGCACGTCGACCAGGCTGCCGGGCTCGACCCGGCCGCACCCGATGTCGAGCACGATGTAACAGTCGGCCGTCGACATCGAGTGCAGGATGCCCGAACCCTGGTCCCCGGTCGGGGTGACCTCGAGTACGCCGTCGGCGCCGCGCGCGAGCATGCCGCGCTGGAATTCCATGCGGCCGGGACGTTTCTTCAGGGTCGCGGTGGTGCGCGCCTGCAGGGTCAGCGGTGGGCGCGGCGCGGCGCCCGCCATGCGCGTCAGCGCCGGCAGCACGAACTGCTGGAAGGTCACCATCACCGACACCGGGTTGCCGGGCAGGCCGAAGAAACGCGCGCGCCCGATGCGGCCGAAAGCCAGCGGACGCCCCGGCTTCATCGCCACTTTCCAGAACCCGACCTGGCCGATGGCGGCGAGCACGCTCTTGATGTAATCGGCCTCGCCGACCGACACGCCGCCGGAGGTGATGACGACGTCGGCCACCGCCGCGGCCTCGCGCAGGGCCTGCTCGACCGCCTCGCGGGTGTCGCGCACCACGCCCATGTCGATGATCTCGGCGCCGGCCTCGCGCAGCATGCCGTAGAGGGTGTAGCGGTTGGAGTCGAAGATTTCGCCGCGGCCGAGCGGCTCGCCGATCGAGCGCAGCTCGTCGCCGGTCGAGAAGTAGGCCACGCGCACGCGCCGCGTGACGTCGACCTCGCCGATGCCGAGCGAGGCGACGAGGCCGAGTTCGGCCGCGCCGAGGCGGTGACCGCGGGCCAGCACGCGCTGGCCGCGGCGCAGGTCTTCGCCGGCCGCACGCACGTTCTGGCCGCGCTGGTGCTGGCCATCGACGGTGATCGCCGCGCCGTCGCTTGCGACGTGCTCCTGCATGATCACGGTATCGGTGCCGTCCGGCAGCGGTGCGCCGGTCATGATGCGCACCGCCTGGGCGGCGCCGGCGGCGCCGTCGAAAGGGCGCCCGGCAAACGCCGTGCCGATGACCGTGAAGCGCGCCGTGCCGTGCGTGGGCAGGTCGGCGGCGCGCACGGCGTAGCCGTCCATCGCCGAGTTGGTGTGCTGGGGCACGTCGACGGGCGAATGGATGTCGCCCGCGAGCACCCGGCCGAGCGCCGCGCGCAGGTGCAGGCGCTCGTGGCCCTCGACCACCTCGACTGCGGCGAGGATGCGTTCGATCGCCTCGTTGCAGGTCAGCGAGGCGTGGTCGAAGTCGTCGTCGCAGCTGGGATCGCGGATGGCCATGGGCGTCATTATGCGTGCGCGCCGCGCGCTCGCAAGGGGGCGAAGCGGCGCACGCGCCCGGCGACGAACGTGGCGATGGCGGCGGCATCGTCGAGGTCCAGTATCGGCACTGCGACGGTGGGCGTGGGGCGCTGGTTGGTGGCCAGCGCGACGACGTTGGCCGTGTCCCGGCACAGTGGCGCCAGACCGAGTTCGTGGCGGTGCACCTCGATGCGCGGAATGTCCTCGCCGCGGAAACCCTCGACCAGGACGACGTCGAGACGCGCGAGATCGAGGCGCGCGATGAGCTCGGCCAGCGGCGCGTCGGTGGTGTCGCCGGTATCGACCATCAGCGCCCAGTGCCCGGCCGATCCCAGCAGCATCTGCTCGGCACCGGCCGCGCGCAGCAGGTAGCTGTCCTTGCCGGGCTGGTCGATGTCGAACGGGTGGTGGGTGTGCTTGATACAGCCCACGCGCAAGCCGTCCGCGGTCAGGTGCGGGATGACCCGGCGCAGCAGGGTGGTCTTGCCGGTGCCGCTGGCGGCGATGACCCCGAGGACGGCGACCCCGGCAACGTGTTCAAGCATGGGCAGCGAGCCTGCGCGCGGCGCGGTCGAGGTCGGCCGGCGTGTTGACGTTGAGGAAGGCGGCGGTGTCGCGTTCGAAATCGGCCTCGGCGACGCGGTGTCGCGCGAACCAGGCGTCGACCTTGCGCCCGCCCTCGGCCAGGAAGGCCTCCAGCGAGGGCGCCAGTGCACGGCCGAACAACGCGAAGACCGGCTGCAGGCGGCCGTCGCTGCGCACCACGGCGATATCCGCCTGTCCAGCCGTCAGCGCCTGCTGCAGTCGCGTGACGAGGTCGGCCGGCAGGAAGGGGCTGTCGCAGGCCGCGGTGCAGATCCAGGGCGAGCGCGTCGCCCGCAGGGCGGCGAGGCAGCCGGCCAGGGGGCCGGCGTAGGCGGCCGGGTGGGCATCGCTGATCACCGGGACGGCGAGCGCCGCGTAGTCGGCGAGGTTGCGATTGGCGCTGATCACGACGGCGTCGACCTGCGGACGCAGGCGGGCGAGGACGTGTGCCACCAGGGGCCGGCCGGCGAGCGGCAACAGGCCCTTGTCGACGCCGTCGAAGCGCCGGCCCAGGCCGCCGGCCAGGATGCAGCCGGTGATGTTGGCGGGCTCGTCCACGGCCCGTCAGCGGGTGTCGGGGCGCGCCGCGCGCCCGGCCAGGCGGATGATCGCGGCGGGCGCCGGCCGGGCCGCGCCCAGGCGGCCTGCGGCGAGGACCAGGGCAGTGTCACCCAGGGCCGCCAGGGCCTCGGCATCGTGCGACGCGAACACCACGCTCGAACCACACTGGCGCAGGTCTTCGACCATGGCATAGGTGCGCCGGCGACTGTCGCGATCCATGTTCGCGGTGATCTCGTCGAGCAGCAGCAGGGTGGGGGCGAGGATGCGTGCCCGCACCAGCGCCACGCGCTGCTGCTCGCCGCCGGAGAGCTGCCTGGCGGGCCGGTCCAGGAGATGGTCGAGCTCGGCCCAGGCGAGGGCGTCGCGGATCTCGACGCGACGCTGCGCCGGGTCGCGCCCGCGCAGCTTGAGTCCGTAGGCGACGTTGTCCTCGACCGTGCCGTCGAACAGGTAGGGCACCTGGTGGAGATAGACGTGGCGCCCGCGACAGAAGCGCGCGGCGGCGCGCGCGCGCATGCTCGTACCGAGGCAGCGCAGGGTGCCGCCATCGGCGATCAGCAGGCCGGCCATGAGCTTGAGCAGGCTGGTCTTGCCGGACCCGTTGGCGCCGGACAGGCTCAGGACCTGCCCGCGCCGCACCGCCAGATGGTCGATGTCGAGCACACGGCGGCCGCCGCGCGCGAGGTGCACCCCGGCCAGTTCGACGAGCGGTGCGGAGGCGTCCTGGTTCACGGGATGACGCGGCCGCTGCCCTGGGCGTAGCCGAGGGCGAGGTTGAGCAGCAGGGCGAAGGCCAGCAGCACGCCGCCCAGCGCGATGCCCTGGGCGAACTCGCCCTTTGCCGTTTCCAGCGCGATCGCGGTGGGGATGTTGCGCGTGTGATGGAGGATGTTGCCGCCGACCATCATCGAGCAGCCGACCTCGGCGATGATGCGGCCGAAGGCGGCGATGATCGCGGCGAGCAGGCCGAAGCGGACCTCGTACATCACCGTGCGCATGGCGCGCAGGCGTGATGCGCCGAGGGTCAGGGCGGTTTCCCAGGCGCGCTGGTCGCCGCTCTGCAGGGCGCTGTGCGCCATCGCCACCAGCAGGGGCAGGCACAGCACGATCTGGCCGATGATCATGGCCCACTGGGTGAACAGCAGGTGCAGGCCGCCGGCCGGCCCGTTGCTGGACAGCACCAGGTAGCAGGTCAGGCCGACCACCACGGCGGGTACCGCCATCAGGGTGTTGACGGTGGTGACGAGGATGCGGCGGCCAGGAAAGCGCAGGTAGGCCAGCACGAAGGCGGCGGCAAGGGCGAGCGGGGTGGCGATGGCGATGGCGCGCAGGGACACCGAGAACGAGACGCCGATGATCGACCACAACACGGTGTCGCCCGAGAGGAGCAGGTGCAGCGCTTGGGTGATGGCCGGGCCGAGCTCGTGCATGACTACGACGGTTGAGGGGGCAGGCTGCCGCCGGTTCGTAACGGTAGCCGCGGCGCGCAACGCTGTCCACGACAGCCACGGCGCCGCGCGCCCGCGTCAGCCGCCGGTATGGCTCATGTGGCGGAAGATCAGCGGCTGCTCGTGGAGGTTGAAGTCGTGGCCCTTGGGCTTGATCGCCATGGCATCGACGATGGCCTGCTTGAGACGGTCGATGTCGCCCGGCCAGGTGCGCATGACCTGCTTGAGGTCGACCGAGTGCTCCTGGCCCAGGCACAACAGCAGGCGGCCCTCGGCGGTCAGGCGCACACGGTTGCAGTCGTCGCAGAAGTTGTGGCTGTGCGGCGAGATGAAGCCGACCCGGGTGCCGCGCTCGGCGAGGCGGAAGTAGCGCGCCGGACCGCCGGTGGTCTCGGTCGTCGGAATGAGGTCGTAGACGCGCTCGATCTCGGCGCGGATGTCGTCGCTCGAGATGTAGGCCTCGGCGCGGTCGTGATCGCCGATCACGCCGAGTGGCATCTCCTCGATGAAGGCGATGTCCATGCCGCGCGCGGCGGCGTAGCGGACCAGCGGCACGATCTCGTCGTCGTTGCGGTTGCGCAGGATGACGCTGTTGATCTTGACCTTGTCGAAGCCGGCCGCGAGGGCGGCGTCGATGCCGCGCTGGACCTGGGCGAGGTCGCCGGTGCGGGTGAGGCGACGGAAGCGTTCCGCATCGAGCGAGTCGAGGCTGATGTTGACCCGGCGCACCCCGGCCGCGCGCAGCGCGCCGGCCAGCTTGACGAGCTGCGAGCCGTTGGTGGTCACGGTCAGCTCGTCGAGCCCGGGCAGCTGGCCGAGATCGCGGAACAGCTTGATGACGTTGTTGCGCACCAGCGGCTCGCCGCCGGTGAGGCGCAGCTTGCGTACCCCGAGCTCGGTGAAGGCGCGGCCGGCCAGCGCCAGTTCCTCGAGGGTGAGGATGCGCGCCCGCGGCAGGAACTCCATGTCCTCGGCCATGCAGTAGACGCAGCGGAAATCGCAGCGATCGGTGACCGACATGCGTACGTAGCTCACCACCCGGCCGAAACGGTCGACGAGTTGGGGCGGGAACGGCGTGCGGGCGGTCATCGGGGCATCGGGTCCAGGCCTGTGCGGACGCCAAAGTGTAGCATGCGGCCGCTGCGACAAAGCCGCGGAATCGACGTGGAAATGTCGTTGCTCACCAGCGCGAATAGGGATGTTCGAGCAGGCACACGTTGTAGTAGCGACGGTCGTTCGAGACCTCTTCGCCGAGCCACGCCGGGCAGGGGAAGGCCTCCGTCGCGCTGGCCAGCTCGACCTCGGCGACGACCAGGCCGGCGTTGGCGCCGTCGAACTCGTCGATCTCGAACACGTGGTCGGCACAGGGCACGTAGTGCCGCGTCTTGCTCAGGGTGCGACCACCGCACAACTCGGCCAGCATGATCTCGGCATCGGCGCGCGGGATGGGATACTCGAATTCGCGGCGCTCGATGCCGAGCGTCGCGCTCTTGATGTTGAGGCGCGCCTGCTCGCCCTCGATGCGCACGCGCACCGAGCATTCCGGGTGCGAGGCCAGGTAGCCCTGGCACATGCGCACGGTGTGGCTGACCTCGGCGCGCCAGCGCTCGTCCCGGAGGAGGAACTTACGTTCGATCTCGACGCCCATCGGCTTGCATCCCAGGTTGACGGTCCGGGGTGGGAGTCTCGTTCAGCGCCGCGCCGCCTGCAACGGCGCGTAGAATGGCGCCGGCGCGGTGCGGGTTACCGCGCCGCGATCCCGGGGGTTGAGGCTTGAGCCGCGACATCGAGGCAGTTTCCTGGCGGCAGGCCGCCAGTCTCTACGCGAAGCCGCAGGTCATCGCCATGTGCCTGCTCGGTTTCGCCGCCGGCCTGCCGTTCCTGCTGGTGTTCTCCACGCTGTCGGCATGGCTGAGCGAGGGCGGCGTGTCACGCACCGCCATCGGCTTCTTCGCCTGGATCGGCATCACCTATTCGATCAAGGTGCTGTGGGCACCGGTGGTCGATTCCCTGCGCCTGCCGCTGGTGGGCGCGGCGCTCGGGCGCCGGCGGAGCTGGATGCTGGTCGGTCAGATCGGGGTGAGCGCCGGCCTGCTGCTGATGGCGGCCGCAGGGCCCGCCAACCTCTCCGCGCTCGGCCTGGCCGCGCTGCTGGTGGCCTTCTCCTCGGCCACCCAGGACGTCGCCATCGACGCCTATCGCATCGACGCCGTGGAGACCGCCTGGCAGGGCGCGATGTCGGCCGCCTACGTGTTCGGCTACCGCGTCGGCCTGCTGGTCGCGGGGGCCGGCGCACTCTACCTCGCCGAATACTTCGGCTGGGTCGCGAGCTATACCGTGATGGCCTGCCTGATGGGCGTGGGCGCGATCACGGTGGTGCTGATCGCCGAGCCGCCGGGTGCGGCCGCGGTCGCCCCGGGAGCGCGGCAAGACGGCCTGGGCGCCTGGTTCAGCGATGCCGTGCTCGGCCCGTTCCGTGACTTCTTCGTCCGCCACGGTCGCCACGCGCTGGCCATCCTGGCCTTCGTCGCGGTGTTCCGCCTGAGCGACATCGTCATGGGCATCATGGCCAACCCCTTCTACCTCGACCTCGGCTACTCCAAGGCCGAGATCGCGAGCGTCGCCAAGGTGTTCGGCTTCGTGATGAGCATCGCGGGCTCGGCGTTGTGCGGCGTGCTGGTGGCAAAGTTGGGCCTGATGCGCCCGCTCCTGCTCGGCGCGGTGGCGGTGGCACTGACCAACCTGCTGTTCGCCGCCCTCGCCATCCTCGAACCTCGCGTGGTCTACCTGGCGGTGGTGATCTCGGCCGACAACGTCTCCGGCGGCATTGCCGCGACGGCGCTCATCGCCTACCTCTCCAGCCTCACCAACAAGGCCTACACGGCAACCCAGTACGCGCTGTTCAGCTCCTTGATGACCCTGCCCGGCAAGTTCGTATCGGGCTTCTCCGGCATGATCGTCGACGGCTACGGCTACGCGGTGTTCTTCGTCGTCGCGGCCCTGCTCGGGCTGCCGGCCATCGCCCTCGTGCTGTGGCTCGCGCGCCAGGAGGTGGAGCGGTGACGACGACCGTCACACAGCGCTGGCCGGCGGCGCGGCGCATCGCCCTGCTGGCCGACACCCACGGTGCCCTGGCCGACGATCTCCTCCCCGGCCTGGCCGCGGCCGACCTCGTCGTGCATGCGGGCGACGTCGGCGGCGGCGCGGTGCTCGACACGCTCGCCGCGCTGGCACCGACCCTCGCGGTGGCAGGCAACAACGACGTCACGGCGAAGTGGCCGCGCGACGAGGCTGCGCGCCTCGCCGCGCTGCCCGCGGCACTGGCCATCGAGTTGCGCGGCGGCACCCTGGTCGTCGTCCATGGTCATCAATGGTCGAATGCGCGGCTGCGCCACGCCCGCCTGCGCGCCGCCTGGCCGCGGGCACGGCTGGTCGTGTACGGTCACAGCCACCGGCGGCTGCAGGACGCCTCGGCCCTGCCGTGGGTGGTCAATCCCGGCGCGGCCGGGCGGGCACGCGCCTACGGGGGCGCGGGTTGGCTGGGCCTGAGCGTCGGCGCACGGGACTGGTACGTGGCCGAGAACGGTTTCGCCCCCGACCAGCGTGTCCCGCCGGTTCCACGACAGAATGAAGGAGTCCCCCCATGAACGACACCGACGTTGCCGCGACGACCCGCGAACTCGACCGGCTCGAACTGCTGGTGGTGGTCGACAACGAGACCGACACCCTGTCGAGCGTCGACGAGGGCCTGCCCCAGGTGCCGGAGGCGGCGCGCCTGGCCGCGCGGCTGCCGCCCTCGCGCCACCACGAGGGCCACGCCTGCACCACGGTGTTCGACCACCTGTGCTGTGCCTGCCATGGCTTCTCCGTGCTGCTCACCGGCAGCCACGGCGGCGAGACGCGCAGCATGCTGTTCGACGTCGGACCCTATGCCGACGTGTGGCTGGCCAACGCGCGCCGGCTCGACGTCGACCTGGCCGTGATCGAGCGGATTTTCCTCTCGCACTGGCACTGGGATCACAGCGGCGGTTTCCCCACGGTCATCGCTGCCATCGCCGCCGCGCGCAAGGCGGCCGGCCGGCCTGCGCCGATCGTCGACCTGCATCCCGATCGCCCCGACCAGCGCGGCGTACAGCTGCCCAGCGGGACGATGATCCTGCTGCCCGAAGAGCCCGACTTCGCCGCCATGGAGGCCGCCGGCGGGGTCGTCGAACGCCATGCCGGCGCCCAGGCCCTGGTCGACGGCTTCTTCTACGCCAGCGGTGCCATCCCGCGCGTGACGGCCTACGAGACCGGCCTGGTCGGCCACCACAGTTTCCACGGCGACAGCGCCGTCGCCGACCCGCTGATCATGGACGAGCGCTTCGTCGCCGCGCGGGTGCGCGGGCGCGGCGTGAGCGTGCTGTCGGCCTGCTCGCATGCCGGTATCGTCAATGCCTGTCTCGGCGCCCAGGGCGCTTTCCCGGGGCAGCCCATCGACGTCGTCCTCGGCGGTTACCACCTCGCCGGCAAGGCGATGGAACTGCGCATCGACGATACCGTGGCCGATCTCGACGGCCGCATCGCGCCGCGCATCGTCGCGCCGGGCCATTGCACGGGCTGGCGGGCCAAGGCGGCGCTGGCCGGACGCTTCGCGCCGGGACGCTATGCGCCCAGCGTGGTTGGTTCGAGTTATCGCCTGGAGGCCGTCTGAGTCTGCTGCGCACCTGCCCTCCCGCGAGGCGCTCGCTGCCGCGCCGGTCAGCCCGGCCGTCGTGCTGCCGGGCGGCAATCCGGCGCTCGCCCGTGCGGCGCTGCCGGTCGTTGCGGTCCGCCCCGGCCGCGCGGCCATCGAACAGGCGCTAGGTCACGCCGATGAACCGTGCTAGCGTGCCGGGGCGGTTCCCGGTCGCACGGGCCGCCATCACAAACGGGGGAGGGGAGAGTATGGGCCTGGTCGGGGTAATCCTGCTGTACGTCGGTGCAGTGCTGTTGGTCAATGGCATGGGCGGCCTGGGACGGGTCGACGGCCGTTCGATGGCGGTGATGAATTTCATGGTCGGCGCGCTGGCCCTGGTGGCGAGCCTGATGCAGTTGTTCCGCGCCGAGACCACGCAGGACTACTTCGGCGTCGCGACTTTCTTCCTGTTCACCTTCACCTACCTCTACGTCGCCGTCAGCATCTGGTTCGAGCTCGACATGCGCGGCTTCGGCTGGTTCTGCTTCTTCGTCGCTCTGACCACCATCCCCTGCGCGATCGTGGCCTACACCGGCGGTGACCTGCGTTTCGGCACCTTCTGGCTGATCTGGGGCGCGCTCTGGTACATGTTCTACGAGGCCAACGTGCGGGAGCGCGATTTCGGCCGCGTGCTGCCGTTCGCGACCATCGGCGTCGGTGTCTTCACCTGCTGGATCCCGGGCCTGCTGGTACTCACCGGCAACTGGTGACCGCGCCCGGATGCCGCGCGGCGTGAAACTCCTGCTCGTCGTCGTCGTCCTGCCGCCGCTCGTCTTCGCCGTCCTCGGCTGGTGGTCGGGACGCACGGATTCGCGTGCCGGCGGCATCACCGGTGGGCGGCTGGCGACCTGCGGCGCGGCGCCCAACTGCGTGGTCAGCGAGAACGTCGCGGTAACCGATGCGGTGCACGCGGTGGCGCCGTTCGAAGGCGCCAGGGATCTCGACTGGGGCACGGTGGAAGCGGCCGTACGCGCGGCCGGTGGGCGCATCCTGAGCAGCCGTGACGACTACCTGCACGCCACGTTCACCAGCCGGGTGTTCCACTTCGTCGACGACCTCGAACTGCGGCGCGACGGTGACACCCTGCACTGGCGCTCGGCCTCGCGCGTCGGCTACTCCGATCTCGGGGCCAACCGCAAACGTATCGAGGCCCTGCGCGCCGGCCTGCGCGCGGCGCACTGAGCCGCGTGGCACACGACGTCCCGCAGTCGATGCGGGACGCGTCGACGAAGGCCGCACGCGGGAAGCCGTGGACGAGACGAACCGTGCGCTGGAGCCGGAACCTCCCGCCGCGCGGCCGTGCCGGGTTGCGGCCGAGCGGATCGGCAGCAACGGGAAGCGCGGGGGAAACGGGAGGGGGGAGCGGGAGAGGGGAACGGGGACAGTTTACTTTGCGTCACGCTCTGGCCGTGGTTGAACGCTGACCCAAAGTAAACTGTCCCCATTCCTCCCCGTTCCCCCGTTGTCTCTACTCCGCGGCAGCTTTGCGTCCGTCAGTCAGCGTCAGAGCGCGAGCCAGGCGATCACCGCCAGCGCCAGCGCGCCGCCGGCAAGCCACAACCAGGTGAGCTTGCCGCCGACCGCGGCCCCGGCCGTGGTCGTTTCGATCTCGGCCGCCGTTGCTGCCTGGTCGCCACCTTTCGCTTCGCCTGCCACCAGTTCCTCGAAGTTCCGGAAGAACTCGGCGGCGAGCTTCTCCGCCGTCTTCTGCACCAGCGAGCCGCCGAGCTGGGCGAGCTTGCCACCGATGTCGGCGCGCACGTCGTAGTGCAGCACGGTGGCATTGCCGTCAGGCTCCAGGCGCACGTTGGAGCGGACCTTGGCGTGGCCGGCCGGCCCGCCGCGACCCTCGCCGGCGAGGGTGTAGGATTCCGGCGGCACGATGTCCGACAGCGTGACCTGGCCGTTGAAACGCGCCTTGAGCGGGCCGACCTTGGCACTGACGGTGGCGGTGAACTCGTTGTCGGCGGTGGCCTCGATGGCCTCGCAGCCGGGGATCGCCTGGCGCAGCACCTCGGCGTCGTTGAGGGCGGCGAAGACGCGCTCGCGCGGCGCGTCGATACGAATCTGGTCTTTCAGTTCCACGGTGATCCTCGTCGGCGCGCGGCATCGGTTCAGGGTGGGGCGGCCGGGGCCGCGCGGGTCGGGGTGAGCGGGGACGCGCCCGCGGCGTCGATCATCGACGCTCGCCCCGCGCCGCCTGCAGGGCGCGCCACACCCGGTCGGGGCGCAGCGGCAGCTCGGTCAGCTCGACGCCGAAGGGGGCGAGGGCGTCGCACACCGCGTTGGTCAGGGCGCCGGGCACCGAACTCGGGCGGCCCTCGCCGATGCCGCGCGTGCCGAGCGGGGTGTGCGGGCAGGGCGTCGGCGCATAGGTGATCTCGATGTCGGGCACGTCGGCCGCGGTGGCGAGCTTGTAATGCTCGAAATCGGCGGAGAGCTGCTGGCCCTGCTCGTCGTAGACGAATTCCTCGAACATGGCGTTCGACAGCCCCTGCACGATGGCGCCGTGCATCTGGCCGTCGACGATGTTGGGATTGATCAGGGTGCCGACGTCCTCCGAGGTCACCCAGCGGCGGATCTCGAAGTTGCCCGAGTCGACGTCGACCTCGACGATGCAGCAATCGGCGTTGAAGCAGATCATCGGCTTGGCCGCCTCGAAGAAGGCCGTCCACTCGAGCCCGCCGACCTCGCCCTCGGGCATGTTGATCGGGTGCATGATGATGCGCTCGACGATGTCGCGGAAGGTCTTGCGCTTGCTGCTGTCGCCGAGATAGACGACCTCGCCGTCCTTGAATTCGAAGTGCTGGCGGCTGGCCTCGATCTGCAGATCGTGGGCGAGGATGCGGGTGATCTTGTCCTGCAGCTCCTGGCAGGCGTTGGCCACCGCGCTGACGAAGTAGGAGCCGGCGCGGGCGCCGATCGAGCCGGCGCCGAAGGGCGTGGTGCCGGTATCGCCGGTGGTGACGACGACGTCCTTGGGGTCGATACCGAAGAGGCTCGCCACGACCTGCGCGGTGGTCGTCTCGTGGCCCTGGCCGCCCGGTGCGTCGCCGCCGAAGACCATGACCTTGCCGCGCGGGTCGAGGCGCACGGTGGCGGCGCCGTAACCGGGCTGGTTCTCCATTGGCACCAGCAGTTCCGAGGCCACGCCCGAGAGTTCGACCCCGCAGGCGAAGCCGATGCCGAGGTGGCGGCCCTGCTTGCGTGCCGCGGCCTGCTCGGCGCGGAAGGCCGGCAGGTCGGCCCGTTCGAGCAGGTTGTCCCACACGCGCAGGAAGTCGCCGCTGTCGTAGTACTCGTTGGTGACCGAGGTGTAGGGCAGGCTGGGCACGAGGTTGCGGCGCCTGAGCTCGGCCGGCTCCATGCCGATGCGGTGCGCGACCATGTCGATGGCGCGTTCCAGCGCGAAGCGGGTGGGGAAGTGGCCGAAGGCGCGCGAGGGCGTGAGCGAGGCCTTGTTGGTCGTCGCCACGCGCAGCCGCACGTCGCCGCGCTCCCAGGTGTAGGCATTGGGCAGTTCGACCGCGCCGAGGAAGGGCATGACGAAACCCCAGTAGACGCCGGTGGTGCCGACGCCGTTGTCGGCCAGGCCGTGGTTGCGCACGGCGAGCAGCTTGCCGTCCTTGCTTGCTGCGATCTCGAGATCGTTGATCTGGTCGCGTTCCTGGCCGACGTTCATCAGGCTCTCGTAGCGTGATTCCACCCAGCGCACCGGCCGCTTCAGGGCCCGCGCGGCGTAGGCAATCATGATGTTCTCGCGGTAGAACGGCGCCTTGACGCCGAAGCCGCCGCCCTGGTCACGCGGCGCGATCACGCGCACCTGCTCGCCGGGGATGTCGAGGATGTCGATCAGCGCGAGGCGATCGATGTGCGGCCGCTGGGTGGTGATCCAGGCCGTGAGGCCGTCGGCGTCGTTCCAGTCGCACAGCACGCCACGCGGCTCCATCGGCGTGATGCCGGTGCGGTGGACGCGGAAACGCTCGCTGACGACGACGTCGGCGGCCTGGAAGATCTTCTCGACCTCGGCGGCGTTCTCGGCCTGGCCCTCCGGCGTTTCGCCGCCGGTCAGGGTCATGGCGAAGATCTCGTTGCTGCCGTCTTCCTCGTGCACCAGCGGCGAGTCGGCCGCCAGCGCACGCTCGGGGTCGAGGATCACCGGCAGCTCTTCGTAGTCGACGTAGACCAGCTCGGCGGCGTCCTCGGCGACGTACTTGTCGCGGGCGACGATCAGTGCGACCGGCTCACCGTGGAACTTGACCTTGTCGGTGGCCAGCGGCCAGAACGTCGGGTAGCGCGCCGGCAGGTTGGGCAACACCACGCTCTGCGGCATGGGCTTGACGCTGTCCTTGATGTCGGCCCCGGTGTAGACGGCGACGACCCCGGGCAGGGCGAGCGCCTCGGACGCGTCGATCGACTTGATGCGGGCGTGCGCGTACTCGCTGCGCACGAACAGCGCGTGCAGCATGCCGGGCAGGACGAGGTCGGCGAGGTAGCGGCCCTGGCCGGTGACCAGGCGCAGGTCCTCCTTGCGCGTGAGGCGGGCGCCGAGCCAGTCACCCGCTTGCTTCTCCACGCTGCTCATCGCGCACCCCCGGTGTTCTCGCGCAGTACGCGGGCGGCATCCTTGACCGCGCGCACGATGTGGACGTAACCCGTGCAGCGACACAGGTTGCCGATCAGGCCGTGGCGAATCTCGTCCTCGCTGGGATCGGGATTGCCGGTGAGGAAGTCGGTCATGTTCATGAGAATGCCGGGCGTGCAGTAGCCGCATTGCAGGCCGTGGTGGCGTGCAAAGGCTTCCTGCAGGGCCGACAGGCGATCGTCGCGGGCGAGGCCCTCGACCGTGGTCACGGCGTGGCCGTCGGCCTGCACGGCGAGCATCATGCAGCTCTTCACCGCCTCGCCGTCGAGGTGCACGGTGCAGGCACCGCACACGCCCTCGTGGGTGCAACCGACGTGGGTGCCGGTGAGCGCGAGGCGATCGCGCAGGAAGTCGACGAGCAGCAGGCGCTCGGGCACGTCTTCCTCGAACACGCTGCCGTTGACGGTGACGCTGATGGTCTTCACGCGAATTCTCCCCTCATGACCGTGGATGCACTCACTGGCCGCGTGCCCGGGCGAAGGCCCGCGCCGCGACTTCGCGGCCGACGCTGCGGATCAGCTGGCGCCGGTAATCGGCATCGGCGGACTGGTCGCTCTGGGTCTCGACGGATTCCGCGATGGCGTCCATGGCGACGGCGATGGCCTGCTCGTCGCCTTCCGAATCGAGCAGCGAGGCCTCGCCGGCCGAGGCGCGCTGGCAACCGTCGGCGAGGCCGGACAGTGCGATGCGCGCACTTACGCACTTGTCGTCGTCGTCGAGCCCGACCATGACGCAGATACCGACGACCGGCAGGGCGTCCTTGATCAGGCCCCACTTGGCATAGGCGCTGCCGCAGTGGGCGGGCGGCGCCGGGAACTCGACGGCGAGCAGGATCTCGTCGTCGCGCCGCGCGGTCTCGAGCGGGCCGAGGAAGAAGTCGTCGGCGACGACGCGGCGCGTGCTGCCGTCGGCGGCGGCCAGGAGCATGGCGCCGCGCAGCCCCAGCACCGTAGCCGGCATGCACGAGGCGACGTAGTTCCAGCTCACGCTGCCGCCGATGGTGCCGCGGTTGCGCACCTGGCGGTCGCCGACGTGGGCGGCGGCATCGCGCAGCGCCTGGTACGCGGAGGGGATGGCGGCATCGGCGGCGATGGCGGCGTAACGGGTCATCGCGCCGAGGCGCAGCGCGCCATGCTCGCGCGTCACGCCCTGCAGCTCGGCGACGTCCTGCAGGTCGATCACGCAGCGCGGCTGCAGCATGCGCGACTTCATCGCCTGCATGGCGCTCATGCCGCCGGCGAGGAAGATCGCGTCGCCGGGTTCGAAGCGGCCGAGCGCCGCAAGGGCCTCGGCCACGCTCTGCGGGCGTTCGTAGTGCTCGATACGGGCCGGGTACATGCGTCGTCTCCCCCTCGACAGTCTGGCCGCGGCGGCGCGCCGTTGCCGGGCGCCGAGGCCCGGCGATTGTAGCATCGCCCCGGCGCCGCGCGATGGCGCCGCGCGGCGGCCACGCACGCTATAGTGCGGGGTCACTCAACCAGGCAGGCATGGCGTGGAGGACGGCCGATGAACTACTCGATCGAATGCGTGGTGGCGGCGGAGAACCATCTCGGCGAGGGGCCGGTATGGGATGTCGAGGAGGGCGCCCTGTACTGGGTCGACGGCACCGGGCGGCGAGTCGGCAACCCTGCTCTCTGGCGCCTCGATCCGCGCAGCGGCGAGACCCGTCACTGGTCGCTCGACCACGACGTCGGGGCCATGGCGCTGCGCCGCGACGGCGGTGCGGTGCTGGCGCTGGACGACGGTTTCTATTTCTTCGATTTCGACTCGGGTGCGCTCGAACTCATCCATGCCATCGAGCCGGAGCAACCGCGCAGCCGGCTCAACGACGGCAAGGTCGATCGCCGCGGCCGCTTCTTCGCCGGCGGTATGGACGACAAGGAGGAACTCGGCATCTGCGGCCTGTGGCGGCTCGATCCCGATCTCGCCGTGCAGCGCGTCGACGACGGCATCATCTGCTCCAACGGTCCGTGCTGGAGCCCGGACGACCGCACCTTCTACTTCGCCGACACCTTCCAGCAGGTCATGTGGGCCTACGACTACGACGTCGCCAGCGGCACCCTGTCGAACAAGCGCGATTTCGCCCACACCCGCGACGATCCCGGCTTCTTCGACGGCAGCACCGTCGACGCCGAGGGCTGCGTGTGGAACGCGCTGGTGATCGGCGGCGACCTCATTCGCTACACCCCCGACGGCGAGGTCGAACGGCGCATCGGCATGCCGGTGAAGAACATCACCAGCGTGTGTTTCGGCGGCGACAATCTCGACGAGATCTACGTCACCTCGATGGCGCGGGTCAGCCACCCGGCGACGCATGCGCATTTCGCGCGGCAGGTCCGCCCGCAGTTCGGCGCCGGCAGCCTGTTCCGTATCCGTGGCCTGGGTATCCGTGGCGTGCCGGAGCCACGCTTCGGCGGCTGACGGCGGGCGCCGCACGAGTATCCCCGCCGCTCAGGTCGCGACCGCGCGTCGCACCTCGGCGGCGAAGGCATCGATCTCCTCGGCGCGGGTATCGAACGACGTGATCCAGCGCGCAATCGACTGCGCCTCGTCCCAGGCGTAGAAGGACCAGTCGGCCTGCAGTGCGGCGAGCGCGGCCGGCGGCAGGCGTGGAAACAGCTGGTTGGTCTCGACCGGGCAGACGAACTCGACGCCGGCGACGCCGTCCAGGGCCGTGGCCAGCCGCGCCGCCATGGCGTTGGCGTGGCCGGCCAGCTCGCGCCACAGGTCGTGCTCCAGGTAGGCGATGAACTGGGCGGCGAGGAAGCGCATCTTGGAGGCGAGTTGGGTCGCCTGCTTGCGCTGCCAGGCCGCATCGACGGCCAGCGCGTGGTCGAACAGCAGGACCGCCTCGGCGCCGAGCAGGCCGTTCTTGGTGCCGCCGAAGGACAGCACGTCGACCCCCAGGCGCGGTGCGCAGTCGGCCAGGCTCGCCGCGCTCGCCGCCGCGGCGTTGGCGAAGCGCGCGCCGTCGACGTGCAGCACCATGTCGTGGGCGTGGACGAGCTCGGCCAGGGCGCGGATCTCGTCCGCACGGTAGAGCGTGCCCCATTCGGTCGGCTGGGTGATGCTGAGCGTGCGCGGGCGTACCTGGTGCACGCCGCGGCCGGGTTTCAGTGCCGCCCGCACGGTGGCGGGTTCGAGCTTGCCCTGGTGCGCCGGCAGCGGCACCAGCTTGCCGCCGAGAAAGCGTTCCGGGGCGCCGCCTTCGCTGGTCCAGATGTGGGCCGAGTCGGCGCACAGCACCGCCTCGTGGGGGCGGGTGACGCTGGCCAGGCCGATGACGTTGGCGCCGGTCCCGCCGAAACAGAGCAGCACCTCGGCATCGCTGTCGAAGGCGCTGCGCAGGGCGTCGATGGCACGGGCCGTCCACGGGTCGTCGCCGTAGGGCAGGACGTGGTCGGTGTTGGCGTCCGCAAGTGCCGCCAGCACGCGCGGGTGGACGCCGGAAGCGTTGTCGCTGGCGAAGCCACGGTGAATCTTCATTGGGTTCGGGGTGGCGTCGCCAGGCCCGCTGCGGGCACGCGGCCTCAACGCTGCTCGGGATAACGGCGCAGCGGCGGCGGTACCGACGGTCCGCGACGCAGGCTGGGATAGTCGAAACGCGGTGTGCCGTTGTAGCCCGGCGCGTGGCCGTAGGGCTGGTAGGGATCAGGGCGGCGGTAGGTGTTGCCACCGTAGGGGTAGCGGTAACCCTGGGACGACTGGCCACCGCGGATGCCGTAGCGATCGCGGGTACGGTCGCGATAGCCGTCGCGGTAACCATCCCGGTAGGCGTCGTGGCGCCGCTCACGGAACGACCCGGGGTCACGTCGCTGCGACAGCGGCGGGCGGGCGCGCGTATCGTTCGCCGGGTCACGTTCGCGATGTGAATGCGGGTAGTCCCGCGGCGTCGACATCCCGAGCGCCGGCCGCTGATCGCGGCGGCCATCTTCGTTGGCAGGCACGCCGGCAGCGCAGAGCAGGAGCGGCGCGAGGATCATGGCTGTGCGCAGGCGAGACATCGAGGCCGGCCGCCCGCGTCAGCGTACCCGCACCACGCGGATGCCGGTCTGGTCGTTGCCCTTGTCGAAACGGAACTTGTCGCGCGCCGCGCTGCGCAGCTTGCGCGGACCGCTGCCGTAGCCGCCGCCGCGCAGGACGCGAACCGTGCAGTCGCCGCCCTCGTAGACCGAGCCGTCGGTGGGCGCGGCATCGTAGTTCGGGTGGTAGCAGTCGTAGACCCATTCCTGGACGTTGCCGGCCATGTCGTAGAGACCGAACCTGTTCGCGTTGAAGCGGCCGATGGCGGTGGGCTGGCGCGGATCGAGGCCGGTGTCACAGGCGATGCAATGGGCATTGCCACGGCCGAGATTGCGACCCCAGGGGTAATCCGACTCGGCGCCCGCGCGCGCCGCGTACTCCCACTGTGCCTCGCTGGGCAGGGTGTACTCGTGCCCGGTCTGCTGCGACAGCCACTGGGTGTAGGCTAGGGCGTCGTTCCAGGAGACGAAGAACATGGGGAAGTTGGCCTCGTCGCTGCCGGCCACGCCACCGAGGTTGGGCAGGCGCGTTCCGGTGGCGCGGGCGAAGCGCTTGTACTCGGCGACGGTGACCTCGTTGACGCTCATGGCGAAGGGTTGCACGGTGACCGCGTGCGCCGGGAACTCGTCCGGATCGTCGGTCGGCAGGCGCCCGCCCATGGTGAAGCGGCCACCGGGCAGCCACACCATCAGCGGGCCTTTGCCGCCGCTCTTGAGCGTATCGCTGAACTGCCCGGTGGGGCCGCTGGCGATGGCTGGCTCGGCCGGCGTGGTGGCCGGCGGCTGCGCCTCGGGCGCAACCTGGCCGGCGCTGATGGTGTCGTCCTCCACCGCGTCCATCTCGACCAGGTCGTCGTCTGCGCTCGCCGGCGCCTCGCTGTCGACGACGAGCGGCGGTGGTGGCGGCGCGGCATCTCGATTCATGAACCAGAAACCGGCGCCGCCGAGCACGGCGAGGCCGACCACGACGGCGGCGACGAGGGGCAGCGGGTTCTTGCGCGGCGGCGTGTCGTCGACGACGAAGGCGGGTTCGTCCGCCGGCGCCGCCGCGTCGGGCTGCGTCGGATCGAGATCCGTGGCGGCCGGCGGGGGCGGCGGCTCGACCGGCGCGGCCTCGGCCTTCTCGATGACGTCGACCACGATCACGGTGGTGTTGTCCTGGCGTGGCGCGCCGGCATCGGTCACGCCCTGCAGCAGGGCCTCGACGCATTGCTTGGCGGTTTGCGCGCCGGTGCAGATCTCGACAATGGTCTCAGCGGCGAGGGTATCGAGGCCGTCGCTGGACAGGATCACGCGATCGCCGCTGGTCAGTACCAATGGCTCGGCCGGGCAGTCGATCTCGGCGATGTCGTCGCCGGTCAGGGCGCTCATCAGCATGTTGCGCGAAAAGCCGGCTTCGGCCTCGACCGGGGTGCCGGCCGCGGCCATGCGATCGAGGAAGCCGCCGTAGCTGTGATCGGCGTTGCGCTTGCTCAGCTGGCCGTCGCGCAGCAGGTAGAGGTGGCTGTCGCCGACGCTGACCCAGCGCAGTTCGTTCTGTTCCAGCACGCACGCGACCAGGGTGCAGCCCATGCCCTTGAGCGCCGCGGTCTCGGCCACGGTCGCCGTGATCGAGCCGTTGGCCTGCAGCACGGCCTCGTAGAGCGCGTTGGAGACGTCCTCGTTGGGATAGTTCTTCGAGATGTGGCGGTTGAAGTTCTGTACCGCCATGTTGCTGGCGACGTTGCCGGCGGCGTGACCGCCCATGCCGTCGGCGACGATGACCAGCGAGCCGGCGCTGTCGCTGTCCGAGTCGCCCAGGCGGGTGATCAGGAAAGCGTCTTCCTGGTAATCGCGCGCGCCGTCGATTTGCGACCCGGCAATGTCGAAGCTGAGTGTGGCCACGGACTTGTTCTCGGTATGCGTTGTGCCGGATTTGCGCGCCGGAACACGATGTTAACAGTAGGTTGGAGCATTAAAAAGGGAGCGTAGCGAGCCTTTAGCGGCGCCGGCGGCGCTGTGTTTATACTGCCCGGCATCGGCCTACGACCCAGCAGCAGGCGGCGATCCCGGCTCCGGCGCGCATGACTCCAGTGACATTCAATCGCCTCGCTCTGCTCGCCGGCCCGCTGCTCGCCGCGATCGTTTACAAACTTTTACCGCTCGAATTCGTCGATGCCGCGGGGCTGCTGCAACCCCTGTCGCCGGCGGCGCGCGGTACCCTCGCGCTCGCCGCGTGCATGGCGACGTGGTGGCTGAGCGAGGCGCTGCCGGTGTCCGCCACCGCGCTGGTGCCGATCGCGCTGTTCCCCGTGCTCGGCCTCGACCGTCTCGACGCCGTGGCGGCGGCTTATGCCCATCCGCTGATCTTCCTCTTCTTCGGCGGCTTCCTGCTCTCGATCGCCATCGAGAAATGGGGTCTGCATCGCTGGATGGCCCACCGCGTGGTGGCCGCCGCGCACGGCGACGCGCGGCGCCTGGTCGGCGGTTTCATGCTGGTCACCGCCTTTGCCAGCATGTGGCTGTCGAACACCGCCACCACGGTCATGATGCTGCCGATCGCGAGCAGTGCCATCGCCGAGTTCGAACGCGGCGCCGATCGCGCGGCCGCGGATCGTTTCGCCCCCTGCCTGCTGCTGGCCATCGCCTATGCCGCCTCGGTCGGCGGCATGGGCACCCTGATCGGTTCGCCGCCCAACCTGTTCGTGGCCGGTTTCCTTGCCGAGCGCTACGGCTACGTGCTCGATTTCCGTGCCTGGATGCTCACCGCGCTGCCGCTGGTCGCGGTGCTGCTGCCGCTGGTGTGGTGGTTGCTGACCCGGGTGCTGACACCGATCACGGCCGAGCTGCCGGCGGTGTCGGCGGCGGCGCGTACGCCGTGGCGCGAACTGCCGCGCGGTGCACGGCGCGTGGCCGCGGTGTTCGGCATCGCCGTGGTGGCCTGGATCCTGCGCGACCAGCTCAATGCGCTGACCATCGCCGGCGTTGCACCGTTGGCGGCCCTGACCGACACCGGGGTGGCGATGCTGGCGGGGCTGGCGTTGTTCATCGTCGCCGATGGTGCGGGTGACGGCGGGCGACTGATGGACTGGCACGATGCCGAGCGGTTGCCGATCGGCACCCTGCTGCTGTTCGGCGGCGGACTCGCCCTGGCCGGCACCATCTCCGCCACCGGCGCCGACCAGTTCATCGGCGCCCAGCTCGCCGGCCTGCGCGAGGTGCCCGCCTGGGTGGTGACGGTGGTCGTCATCGCCGCGGTGGTGTTCCTCACCGAGCTGACCAGCAACATCGCGACCACCACCACCCTGACGCCAATCCTGGCCGTCGCCGCCGCGTCGAGCGGGCTCGACGTCGTCGCCGTGGTCGTCGCCACCGCGCTGTCGGCGAGCGCCGCGTTCATGTTGCCGGTGGCGACGCCGCCCAATGCCATCGTCTTCGCCAGCGGCCGGTTGGCGGCGCGCACCATGGCGCGCACCGGGATTTGGATCAATCTCGTCGCCATCAGCCTGTTGAGCGTACTCGCGCTGCTGTGGCTGCCGTACGCACTGCCCGCGCTGGGGGCGCCATGAGCGGTGCCGCGCCGGATACCGACGTCGCCGCCGCCCTGGCCGCCGCGCGCGGCCTGCTCGACGACGTCCTGGCGCGCGATCGGCGCCGCCTCGGCCGGCGTCTCGCGCGCCTCGCCCGCGACGCCCGCCGCGGCATGGCGTCGGCGCGCGTGCTGGCGCGCGTCGCGGGCGTGTGCGACGACGCGCGCCGCTCGGCAGCCGTTCGCGCGGCTCGTGCCGCCCTCGCACCGCGCCTCGAGTGGCCGGCTGACCTGCCCATCAGCGCGCACGTCGAGACCCTGCGCAGCCTGCTCGATCACCACCAGGTGATCATCGTCAGCGGCGCCACCGGCAGCGGCAAGTCGACCCAGATCCCCAAGCTGTGCCTGGCCGCGGGGCGTGGCATCGACGGCCGTATCGGGCACACCCAGCCGCGGCGCATCGCCGCCCGTGCGATCGCCGCGCGGCTCGCCGCCGAGACGGCTACCGGGCCCGGGGAACTGGTCGGCCACAGCGTGCGCTTCGACGACAGCGTGGCGGCGACCACCCGCATCAAGGTGATGACCGACGGCATCCTGCTGCACGAGATCCACCGCGACCGCTTCCTCGACGAGTACGACACCCTGATCATCGACGAGGTCCACGAACGCACGCTCAACATCGATTTCCTGCTCGGTTACCTCAAGCTGATCCTGCCGCGCCGCCCCGATCTCAAGGTGGTGATCACCTCGGCCACGCTCGACGTCGCGGCCTTTCGCGATTTTTTCGCTGATGCCGCCACGCTCTACATCCCGGGGCGCGGATACCCGGTCGAACTGCGCTACCGGCCCTACGCGGCCGACGACCACGAGCGCGACCTCAACGACGCCATCGTCGATGCCCTGGCCGAACTCGATCGCGAGCAGCGCGGCGACGTCCTGGTGTTCCTGCCCGGCGAGCGCGAGATCCGCGGGGCCGCAACCCATCTCGCGCGCCGCCGGCTGGCTGACACCGAGGTGTTGCAGTTGTTCGCCCGGCTCAGCGCCGCGCGCCAGGCGCGGGTATTCGAGCCGGGTCCGCAGCGCCGCGTGATCCTCGCCACCAACGTCGCCGAAACCTCGCTGACGGTGCCGCGCGTACGCCACGTGATCGACAGCGGACTGGCCCGGGTCAGTCGCTACAGCCCGCGGCGCAAGCTGCAACAGCTGCCGGTCGAGGCCATTGCCCAGGCCAACGCCGCACAACGCGCCGGGCGCTGCGGACGCGAGGCGCCCGGCATCTGCATCCGGCTCTACGGCGAGGCCGAGCTGGCGGCGCGCCGGGCGACCACCGAACCCGAGATCCAGCGCACCCATCTCGCCGGCGTGGTCCTGCGCATGAAGGCACTGGGCATCGACGACATCGCCGGCTTTCCCTTCCTCGAACGCCCGGCCGAACGCCTGCTCAAGGACGCCGTCAGCGTGCTGCAGGAAATCGACGCCCTCGACGAGGACCAGGCGCTGACCACGCGCGGTCGCGCTATGACCGGCTACCCGCTCGACCCGCGCCTGGCCCGGGTGCTGCTGGCCGGCGCCGAGCTCGGCTGCCTGCGCGAGGCGCTGGTCGTAGTCGCCGCGCTCAGCATCGTCGACCCGCGCGAACGCCCGCACGAGCTGCGCGACGCGGCCGACCGCGCCCACGAGCGTTACCAGGACAAGCGTTCGGATTTCATGTGGTACCTGAACGCCTGGCCGTTTGCCCGCGAGATGCAGACCCAGCCGTTCAAGAAGCAGCTCCGGCGCTGCCGGCGTGCATTCCTCTCGGCGGTACGGCTGAAGGAATGGTGTGAGCTGCACACCTACCTGCACCGCGCGGCCAACCGCGCGGGGCTCGCGCAGAATCTCGAGACGGCCGGCTACAAGCTCGTCCACCAGGCGCTGCTGGCGGGCTTCCCCACCCTGGTCGCCGAATGGCAGGGCGACCACTACGTCGGCTGTCGGGATGCCAGCTTCGGCCTGCACCCGGCCTCGGTGCTGCACCGCCGTGGCGTCAAGTGGATCCTGGCCGGCGACATCGTCGAGACCGCGCGGCCCGCCGCGCGCCTGGCGGCGCGCATCGACCCGGCCTGGGTGGAACGCGTCGCCGGCCACCTGGTGCGGCGCAGCTACGACGCCTCGCACTGGGACGAGCGCCTGGGGCTGGCCCGCGTGACCGAGATCCAGCGCTTGTTCGGCCTGGTGCTGCGTGCCGACCGGGTCATCGAGCTGGCGCGGGTGGACCGCGTCGGGGCGCGCGCCCTGTTCATCGAGGAGGGACTGGTCGAGGGCCGCCTCGGCGAGCCGGCCGAGTTCCTCGCCGCCAACCGCGCCCGCGTGGCGCGCGTGCTCGAACTCGAGGCGCGCGCGCGGCGCCGCGACCTCGTTGCGCCGCCGGCGCGGCTGGCCGCGTTCTACGACGCGCGCGTGCCGGCCGACATCGTCTCGCGCCGCGAGCTGCGGCGCTGGCTGCGCGCCGCGCCGGGCCGCGCCGACGCCCTGCTCATGAGCGAGGCCGACGTCACCACCGAGCACGTCGCCGACCTGCCGGGCTGGCTCTTCCCCGACACCCTCGACATCGGCGGGACGCGCTGCGCGCTCAGCTATCGCTTCGAGCCCGGCCACGCCGAGGACGGCGTGACCGTGGTGGTGCCATTGGCGCTGCTGCCGCGCCTGACCGAGGCGCACGTCGATCGCCTCGTGCCCGGCCTGTTGAGCGCCAAGGTGGAAGCCCTGCTGCGCAAGTTGCCCAAGGCCGAGCGGCGTCGTTTCTCACCCTTGCGCGAGTTCACCATGGCCGCCGTCGAGGCGATCGCCGACCAGCCGGGCACGCTCGCCGCGGCCCTCGCCGCGGCCCTCGCGCGCATGACCGGGACCCCGGTCGCGCCGGACCTGTTCGACGATGCCGGGCTCGAACCGCACCTGCGTTGCCGGATCGAGCTGGTTGACGCCGACGGCACGGTGGTCGCCGCCGGGCGCGACCTCGCGGCGCTGCGCGCCGGGCGCGCCGACGACGCGCGCGCCGCCCGCGAGGCCGTCGAATGGTCGCTCGGCGGGCGCTCTCACGGTGGCTGGAACTTCGGCGTCATACCGGCCGACATCGGCACCACCGTCGGCGGCAACCGCCTGCGCGGCTTCCCCGCCCTGGCCGATTGCGGTGATGTCGTCGAACTCGGCATCTACGACACCCCGGAGCAGGCCGCGACGGTACATCCCCAGGGCGTCACCCGCCTGCTGCTGCTGGCCAGCCAGCGCGCACTGCGCGAGGTCGAGCGCGCCGTGCCGGCGGCCGGCCAGCTCGCCCTCCTCGCGACCCTGTTCGGCTACCACGTCACACCCGTGATCTACCTCGCGACGGCGGCGGCGCGGCGCTGGGTGGGGGCGCGTCCGCCGATCCGCGACGCGGCCGGGTTCGATGCCCTGTGTAGCGATTTCCAGGCCGCCGTCGTCACCGAGGTCAGCCGCGGCGCGCAGCGCCTGGCCGCGCTGTTCGAGCGCGCCGCCGCGCTGCGGCGCGATCTCGATGGGCGCGGCGACGACGTGCCGCGCGCGACCCGCGCCGACATCGACTCGCAGCTCGGCGCGTTGCTCGGCCCGGGCATGGTCGGCGCGATCGATGCCGACGGCGCACCGCGTTTCGATCGCTACCTCGACGCGCTGGCGCGGCGCGTCGAACGGGTCGCCGGCAACCCGGGCAAGGATCTCGCCAAGCTCGAACAGCTCGCGCCGCTGTGGCAACGCTTCAACGCGGCGCGGCCGTTCGCCCCCGAACGCGAGGACGAGGCGGCGCACCTGCATGCCCAGTTCGAGGAGTTCCGCATCAGCCTGTTTGCGCCGGAAATCGGCACCGCCGGCAAGGTCAGCGCGGCGCACCTCGCCGCTGCCCTGGAAACCCTGTGCGGAACGAGCTGAATGCACGAGCAGGGCGTCATCTTCTCCATCTTCATGATCTTCGCCGGCGCGGCGGTGCTCGCCACGCTCGCCCTGTGGGCGCGCCAGGCCATGATCGTCGCCTACATCGTCGCCGGCGTGCTGCTCGGCCCCTCGGGGCTCGGGCTGGTCCACGACCAGCGCTGGATCGAGGACGTGTCCAGCATCGGCATCATGTTCCTGCTCTACCTGCTGGGTCTCAACATGGAGCCGCAGCAGTTGTGGCGCATGCTGGGCGAGGCGCTGGGCGTGACCCTGGCGAGTGCGGCGGTGTTCTGCGCGCTGGGTGCGCTGGTCGGCTTCGCCGCCGGGCTCGGCTGGCACGAGGCGCTGCTGGTCGGCGGCTGCATGATGTTCTCCTCGACCATCATCGGCCTCAAGCTGCTGCCGACGACCACCCTGCATCACCAGCACACCGGGCAGATGATGATTTCGGTGCTGCTGCTGCAGGACCTCGTCGCCATCGTCGTGCTGCTGATCGTGCAGGGCTACGGTAGTGGCGTGGACCCGCTGGCCGGCATCGCGCGCCAGGCACTCGCCCTGCCGCTGCTGGTCGGCGTCGCGTTCGTCGTCGAGAAGGGCGTCGTCGAACGCCTCATGGCGCGTTACGACCAGATCCAGGAGTACCTCTTCCTGCTCGTCATCGGCTGGTGCCTGAGCGTCGCCCAGCTCGCCGCCTGGTGCGGCCTGTCGCACGAGATCGGCGCCTTCGTCGCCGGGGTCACCCTGGCCAGCTGCCCGGTGGCGGCCTTCATCGCCGACAGCCTGCGCCCGCTGCGCGACTTCTTCCTCGTGCTGTTCTTCTTCTCGCTCGGCGCCGGCTTCGATTTCGCGCTCGCGCGCGAGGTGCTGCTGCCCGCGCTGGTGCTCGCCGGCGCGATGCTGGGGCTCAAGCCCTACGTCTTCCGCTGGCTGTTCGTGCGCGCTGGCGAACGTGCCCGGCAGTCGCTCGAGGTCGGCGTGCGCCTGGGCCAGGTCAGCGAGTTCAGCCTGCTGGTCGCAGTCGTCGCGGTCGAGGCCGGCATCCTGCGCGCCAGTGCCGGCTACCTCGTCCAGCTCACTACCCTGGTCAGCTTCGTGTTGTCCTCGTATGTCATCGTGATGCGTTACCCGACGCCGATCGCCGTGCGCGACAGCCTGCGTCGCGATTAGAATCGGGCGCACGTCGCCGCTGTCCCTTGTGCCATGAGCCGAGCCTACGATTACCTCCTGCGTGAACGACCACGCGCGCTCGGCGCGTGGGAGGATTTCCAGCGTGATGCCGGCAGTCGACTCGAACCGGCCACGCGTGCCCTGATCGAACTCGTCACCGCGGCCGCCGCGCGCGGCGACGACGAACTGGTGCGCGCGGCGCGGGCAGCGCGGGAAGCCGACTGCTCGGCCGAGGAACTGGTCGATGCCCTGCTGCTGGCCGTGCCGGCGCTCGGCTTCACGCGGATCGCCTGGGCACTCGATCGGCTCATCGAGCACGGTCTCAGCGGTGCGCTCGGTGCGGCGACGCCGCTGGCGGTGACGGTCGAGGAGGATCTCGCGCTCGGCCCCGTCGCGGCCCTGCCGCAGGGGCGCGCGGTGCGGCGCGGCGGACCCGGGCGTGCCGTGCTGGCCTGGCGCGACGGTGACGAGGTGCGCGCGTTCAAGGCCTATTGCACCCACCACGGCATGGAACTGACCGAGCACTGCATCGAGGGGCGGCGCGTGACCTGCAGGCAACACGGCTGGACGTTCGAGCTGCCCGACGGCCGCTGCTCGATGGGCGACGCCTGGGGCTTGACCGAGCTGCCCGTCACGATCGAGTCTGGCCAGGTCAGCGTGCGCTGGAGCGAGTAGAGCAGCCGATGATTTCCTTCGAGACCCTGTTGCGTGCGTCGGGCGAAGAGCTCTTCGCGATCTTTGCCGCGACCCGCGTCGGGCCGCTCGACGACGCCGATGCCCGGCGCGAGCAGATCGCCCAGCACCTCGGCCTCAAGGAAGGCCAGCTGTTGTGCGGCATCGGCTTCAACCCGGCCGCACGCAGCCTCGACAGCGTGTGCCGCGTGCTCGGCTACGCCGACATCGGGGCCCTCGCCACGGCGCGCAACTTCGCCTTCATCCACGATGTCTACCGCGCGCTGAGCATCAACAACGTGCTCGAAATCTACGGCGTGTTGGGCCGCCTGGGGGCCCACGATCCGCAGTGGTCGGACCTCGTCCTGACCCGCGTCAGCCACATCGAGGCGCAGCTCGAGGAGACCATCAATCCGATCCTGATCGGCGGTTACAAGCTCGAGATCCGCGCCATCTACGAACAACACCTGGCGTCGCCCGACTTCGTCCGTGGCCGTCTCTCGCCGGATCACGCGGTGATGCGCGACGTCACCGGCGAGAACGTCATCATGCTGGAGACCGGCGCCGTCGACCCGCTGGCCTTTCTCCAGGCCCCCGGCGTGGCGGCGAACGAGAAACGGCGCGTCATCTTCCAGGGCGCGGTGCCGCCCGCCGTCGCTGATCACTACATCCGCAGCCTGCCGGGCGAGGACGAGCAGCGCAGCTTCCGCGAGGCCCTGGCCGGCTCACAGGGCTGAGAGGTAGCGCGCGACGCGGGCCTCGAGCGCGCCGCGGTCGACCGTCCCGGCAGCATCGAAACGCCAGCGGTAGTAGGTCGCGACGAGGGCCACGCGGGATTCGCCGCCGCCCGCTGCCGGCGCGGCGCGGGCGAGAAAGGCGGCAATGGTTTCGCCCGGCGCCGGCTCGAGACCGCGCGCGGCCAGCGCTGCGAGCAGCGGGTCCAGCGGCATCGGCGGCGGGGCGGGCGGGGCCGCCTCGCGCCGGCGCTCGTCTGGCACCGCGGTCGGACTGCGGCGCAGGCGCAGGTAGAGCACCAGAGCCAGCGGTGGCACCAGCCACAACAGCAGGTCACCGGCTTCGCTGAGGTCGGCCTGGCCGAGGCGCTGGAAGCGGTACCACAGCCAGGCGACGAGATCGCCCACACGCTGCCAGCGCGAGGCGCGGGCCTCCTCGAGGTCGAACCACACCGAGGGCGTGGCATCGACCACCTGCCACTGGCCATCGACCCAGGCCAGCGCCCAGGCATGCGCATGGCGGGCCCGCGCGATGTAGGCGCGCTCCAGCGCGCTGTAGTTCTCGACCACGTAACCGACCGCGTAGCGCGCCGGGATGCCGGCCGAACGCAACATCAGCACGGCGGCGCTGGCGAAGTATTCGCAATGGCCGCGGCGCGTCTTCTCGAGGAAGTGGGCAAGCGGCAGGCGCCGGCCGAAACTGCCACGCTGGACCAGGGTGTAAGTGAAGTTGTCGTGGAAGAAGGCGTTGACGCGCGCGGCATCGGTGGCGGCATCGTCGCCCGTCACGCCGGCCTCGGCGTTGACCCGTGCGACGACGGCGGCGTAGGCGGCCGGCACCGCGCGGTCCGCGGCGCGCGGTGCCGCCGCGCGCGAACCGCTCGTCGGCGCGTCGGCCGTGTAGCGCAGCGCCCCGGGTGGCGCCTCGGCCATGATGGCGCCGAAGCGGTTGCGCTGCAGTTCGGCGATCTCGTCGCTGGCCACCGTGCGGGCGCCGCGGGGCAGCGGCAGCAGGGCGAGTTCGCGGGCGTGCTGGAAGGTGATTTCGAGCGTTGGCGCGGCGGTCTCGCCGTCGTCACCCAGCGCCCAGCGGTTGGCGCCGGGCAGCTTGTCGATGGCTGCGAACGGCGCATCAGCGGCCGTCCAGGTGCCGTACTTGAAACTGTCGTAGCTGGCTTCCTGCAGGAACAACGGCAGGGTGAGTCCCGGCGCCGGGGTGACGCGTACCCGGATCTGGTCGGACAGCTTGAGGCGGCCGATGGCGCCGATGGCGGTGAAGGCGCGGTTGGGGTCGCCGCCGGACCACGGGAACTGGTTGAACCAGTACAGCATGCCGGCCTCGAGCGCGCGCTGGGCGCCGCGCATGCCGACCTCGGCGGCAGCGCCGAGTGCAACGGCGAGCAGGAGGGCGAGTGCGAACTGCCAGGCGCGGTAACGTCGTGGGCGCGCCGCGACCAGCACGCCACCGAGCACCAGCGCGGCGAAGGCCGCATAGGCGAGGTCCTCGCGCGCGGTGGTACAGGCGGCCAGCACGCAGGCGGCGACGAAGTGCGGGGTGACGTCGATCGGGCGATCGCCCTGCGCATGCCGGCGCAGGCCGTAGACCAGCGCGCTCAGGGGTATGGCCTGCGCCACGCTGGCCCGCTGCACCAGCATGAGCGGGAAGAAGGCGTAGGGCACGACGCGCAGGATCTCGTAGACCCCGTGCACCGAGTAGCGCTGGAACTGCACCACGGTGATCACCGCGAACAGCACGCTCGAGAGGTCGGCGGCGCGGTGGAAATCGCGCCGCGCGACGTTCCACTTGACGGGCGCGACGCCGAGGCCGGCGAGCAGGGCGGCCATGACCGCGGCGCCGGCCAGGGCATCGGTGAGCCAGCCCCAGCCGAGCAGGGCGAGGACCGGCCAGCCGGGCGGCATGGGGAGCCGTGTCGGCGCGTCGCTCATGCCGTCGTACTCACCCGTGCGAGATCTTCGCCCAGGTGCCCCACGCGGATCGTGAAATGGCGTTCGGCGCCGTGTGCGCGCGGTGCCTGCGTGCTGTCGTCCAGGGTCAGCTCGAGGCTGACGACGGCGATGCCGAGCGCGGCGAGGCGGGTGACCAGCGCGCGCCGCGCCGGCTCGCTGCCGGCCAGCACGCAGACCACGCTGGCGAGTTGTCCGGCACGCTCGTCGAGGAGGGCGGCGAGGTCGTCCAGGGTCGCCTCGCCGCCGGCGTCGACCTCGGCCAGGTAGGCGAGGGCGCGGATTTCGTCGCCCAGCCCGCGACCGGTGCCGAGCTCGATCACCTCGCGACCGGCGAAGAGCAGGTCGAGGATGCTGTCCTGGCCGCGCCGGCCGGCCGCGATCGAGGCCGCGACCTCAACCACGCCCTCGAGCAGTGGCCCGGACGCGACGTGGGTGTCGATGACCAGCGCGTGGCGATCGAAGTATTCGTCCTGGTATTCCTTGACGACCAGCTGGCCGGTGCGCGCGAAGCTGCGCCAGTGGATGTGCCGGCGCGGGTCGCCGGGGCGGTAGTCGCGCAGCGCGGCGAACTCCTGCGAATCGCCGACGGCGTGGGCGAGGCTGATGCCGCCGCGCTGGTAATGGCGCTCGGAACGCAGGTGGAAGACCGGCATGGGGTGGCGGCGCGGCAGGGCCAGCAGGGTGTCCGCGACGACCACGCGGTGGCGGCTGCGGTACAGGCCGAGCGGGTCAGGCCGGTAGAGCTCGATGGCCTCGAAGCGCAGCGCGCCGCGGCGCAGCGGGGTCAGTTCGACGGGTACGCGGAGGCGCGCCCCCGGCGCGATCGCCGGTACCTCGACCAGCCCGAGATCGGCGCCGCGGTCGTGACGGCGCAGGGCGACCCAGCGCGGAAAACCGATGGCGCGGTCGACGATGTTGCCGCGGCGCCTGCCGTCGCCCGCGCGGCGGCGTTGAAAGGCGGCGTAGTCGAGCGCCGGGGTGAGCAGGCTGTCGCCGAGGACCAGGTCGCGTTCGACCCGCTGCCCGTGGTTCGCGATCTCGACGAAGTAGACCAGGGACGTGCCGCGGGTGGCGAAATCGGGCAGCACCCGGCTAATTGTCAGCCGCGGCCGCCAGCCGACGCCCGCCAGGCGTGCCGCGACCAGCGCGGCGAGGGCGAGCGCGGCGACCTGGTAGGCCAGGGTCTGGCGCATGTCGACGCCGAACAGCAGCGCGCCGACGCCGAGCGCGAAGACCATGCGCCCGGCCGGCGTGAGGCGGCGTTCGACCCAGAAGCTGGCGCGCCCGGCGAGCGGGAACAGCCGGTAGAGCAGCTTGGGCGGCAGGCGTGGCACGTCCGCCCTCAGCGCGGTACGGCGGCCTCGTCGAGGATGCGCGCCACCACCGTCGCGGCGCTGATGCCGCCGAAGCGCGCCTCCGGGCGTACGGCCAGGCGATGGGCGAGCACCAGCGGCGCGAGTTCCTGCACGTGGTCCGGGGTAACGAAGTCGACGCCGTCGGCCAGGGCGAGCGCCTGGGCGCACTTGAGCAGGGTGATCGAAGCGCGCGGGCTGGCACCGAGTTCGAGTTCCGGGCGCCCGCGGGTGGCGGCGACCAGCCCGACCAGGTAGCGCCGCACCTCGTCGCTGGCCGCGACCGTGGCTGCCGTTGCCTGGAAGGCGAGCACGTCGGCAGCGTCGACACAGGGGACGACGGCGTCGAGCGGGCTGGCCGCGTTGTTGGCGGCGACGATCGCCATCTCGTCCTCGAGCGAGACGTAGCCGAGCGCGAGGCGCAGTGCGAAGCGGTCCATCTGCGCCTCGGGCAGGGGGTAGGTGCCGTGGAACTCGACCGGGTTCTGGGTGGCGATGACGAAGTAGGGCGGCTCGAGGCGGAACTGGCGGCCTTCCAGGCTCACCTGGGCTTCGCCCATCGCTTCCAGCAGGGCCGACTGGGTGCGCGGCGAGGCGCGATTGATCTCGTCGGCGAGCAGGATGTGGGTGAACACCGGACCCTTGTGGACGACGAATGACTGGCTGCGTTGATCGTAGATGGAGGCGCCGAGGATGTCGGTCGGCAGCAGGTCCGGGGTGAACTGGACGCGCTGGAAGTCGACGCCGACGGCGCGCGCGAGCGCCTTGGCCAGGGTCGTCTTGCCGGTGCCGGGATAGTCCTCCAGCAGCACGTGGCCACCGGTGAGAAACGCGCTCAGGAGATGACGGATCGGTTTCTCCTGGCCCGTGACGACGGCGCCGACGGCGGCGGCCAGGCGGGTGAACAGGGCTTGCGCGGCGTGCGTGGCGGGCCGGTCCTGGCGTGCATTCATGTCGGCGGGTTCCCATCGTTGCCGGCCCAGTCCGGGCTGCGCTTGAGTCGTTCGCGGGCCCGGCGATCCTTGCGGTCGAGCTTGCCGCCGCGGCGCTCTTCGACCACCCGGGCCAGGGCCAGCTGCTCTTCGAGGCGGCTGCGCGCCGCCATGCTCGCGGCGGTCTCCGCGTACTGCGCCTGCGCCAGCGGCGCCGCGACGCGTCGCTCGATCAACCCGGTCACGACCACCTCGTGGACCAGTGGCGGTCGCCGGATGCGCAGCACGTCGCCGGTGCGCACCAGCTTGGCCGGCTTGGCCCGCTCCCCGTTGATCTCGACACGGCCGTTGTTGATGGCATCGACCGCGATGCTGCGCGTCTTGAACCAGCGCGTCGCGTGCAGCCAGCGATCGAGGCGCACAGCGGCGTCCGTGGCATCGATTGTGGTCATGGCGGGGCGAGGATTAGGATGTCGGGTCTCGAGGCCGGTTGCGCCGGCGTAAACAACCAGGGCAGCGCTGAACGACGGAGCGGGCATGTCCGCAACCCCGGCGGGCATTGCGCTTCGTGGGGCAGTTTATACCTGATAGTCGAGCACCGCAGGGCGCCGCGCGACACCACCGGCGGACGGCGCCACCACGCGTGCAGAGATCGTTCAACCCAAGCGGATCCGCGACCCTTACCCATGACCTCCGAACGCGCCTTCATCCCCCTCGACCTCGCCGTGCTGACGGTGTCGGATACCCGCGACGAAGCGAGCGATACCTCGGGCCGCCTGCTGGTCGAGCGGGCCAGTGCGGCCGGCCACCGCGTCGCCGACAAGCGCATCTGCCGTGACGACACCTATGCCATCCGTGCCCTGGTCTCGGCCTGGATCGCCGATGCCGGCATCAACGTGGTGCTCACCACCGGCGGTACCGGTGTCACCGGCCGCGACGGCACGCCCGAGGCATTGACGCCCTTGTTCGACAAGGTGCTGGATGGTTTCGGCGAAATGTTTCGCGTGCTGTCCTACGACGACATCGGCACCTCGACCCTGCAGTCACGCGCAGTCGCCGGGGTCGCCAACGCGACCTACGTGTTCGCCCTGCCCGGTTCGTCCGGCGCCTGCGCGCTGGGCTGGGACAAGCTCATCTGCCACCAGCTCGATTTCCGCACCCGCCCGTGCAACCTCGTCGAGTTGATGCCGCGCCTGCTCGAACGCTGACGCGGCTCACGGCGCCGAGCGGGCCTCGTCGATGTCGAGACACACCAGTATCGTCGCCTGCAGGGCGCTGCCGTTGTCGTCGCTGACCATCAGGTAGCGTGAGTCCACGTAACGGGCCAGTCCCTCGAAATTGTCCACCGCCCAACCGGCGCTGTTGTCGAAGCGCGCGAGTTCCCGTGCCGGCACCGCGCCGCTCCCGGCACCGGGGCTGACCCGGTAGATCACGAACACGATGGGATGGAACAGGTTGACCAGCCGGCGTTCGAGGGCGAGCAGGTCGCCGCCGGGCATCGTCTCCAGGGCGACCATGGCCGCGTGGGGCGGATCGAAGGGGCGGAATTCCCAGCGCACACCGTCCTGGGCATAGAGCGTGACCTGCCCGGCGGGGGCGTCGAGCAGGGGACGCTCGGGCACCACGACAAACCCGTGGTCGGCGCTGTCGGTGAGGCCTTCGAGCTGGCGATTGCTGCCGCGATAGCTGTGGCTGTCCTCGAGTTCGCGCGGCAGGGCCTGCCCGCCGCGCGGGCGACCTTGCGGCGTGTAGGCCATCAGCCGCGGCGCGATTTCGAAGGCGACCACCAGCTCGGTGTCACCGCGCCGGCCGTTGCGGGCACGGCGTGCAACCAGGCCCTCGGCGTCACGCAGGTCGCGGGGGAGCGGCTGGCCGCGGGAATCGAGCAGGGGATAGGTAGCGAGGTGCTCGACCGAGTGCAGCCGTCCGCCGCGGAAGCGCGGGCGCAGGTGCACGATGTAGCCGCGATCGGACAGTGCGTAGAGCCGGTCTTCGTCGGCATCCCAGGCCAGCGCGGAGAGTTCGTGCACGGGTTCGCCGGCTGCGCGCGCGCCGTGCAGGCGGACGGCGCCGCATTCGCGCACCGGGCCACTGGCCGCGGCATGCGCCGGGGCGAAGCTGAAGGGGGTGCTGAAGGCGCCTTCGTCGGCCGCCGCTATGCTGGTGGCGAGGCCGAGCAGCGCAGCGGCGAGGCGCCGGTGCATGGCCGCGCTGCGCGTGGCGCAGCCGGCTACCCTTGCCGTATGCTTGCGCGCCCGTCGCGGACCATCGCGGCGGTTGCTTGGAACGGAGGAACGCGGGTGTTCATGAAACTGTGCCTGATCGTCGGCGGTATCGCCGGTTGTGGCGGGGTGGCGCTCGGCGCGCTGATTGCCCACGCCTTCAAGGCCCGCCTCGAACCGGCGGCGCTGGCGACCCTCGCCACGGTTTCGCAGTACCTGCTGATTCACGGCCTGCTGCTGGTCGCGATCGGCGCCTGGCTGAGGCACATGCCGGAGGCGCTGTCGTTGCGTATTGCCGCGGGCTTGATCATGCTGGGAATATTCTGCTTTTGCGGTGGTCTCAGTGTCAGCATCCTCGGTGGCCTGCGCGCTGCCGGCAGCGTCGCCCCGGTCGGCGGCACGGCGCTCATGGCGGGATGGTTGGTACTGGCCTGGATTGGATTGGTGCGCCTGTGATGACGATGTCCGGCAAGACATGCCTGGTGACTGGCCGCGTGGCCGCTCTCGCGCTCGCCCTGTTGGCGGGGCCGGCCGGCGCCGGCCAGGTGTTCACCATCGACGAGCCGACCGCGCCCGACGTCATCGGTGAACTGTCGCTGACGACCACGATTTACGCGGACACCCTGTCCGACCTCGCGCGTGCCTACGACCAGGGCTACAACGAGATGCGGCTGGCCAACCCGGCGGTCGATCCCTGGCTGCCGGGCGAGGGCACCGAGGTCGTCGTGCCCAATCTGTACGTGCTGCCCGACGTCCAGCGTACCGGCATCGTGGTCAACGTGCCCGAGATGCGCATGTATTACTTCCCGCCGCGCATGCGCGGCCGCCCACAGGACGTCCTCACCTTCCCCATCAGTATCGGCCGGCAGCAATGGACCACGCCCAAGGGCCTCGCCACCATCGTGGCCAAGGTCAAGGACCCGTCCTGGTACCCGCCGGAGTCGATCCGCAAGGAACACGCCGCCGAGGGCGATGTGCTGCCCAAGGTGGTCCCGGCGGGGCCCGACAACCCGCTCGGCCAGCACGCCCTGAGGCTGAGCATCAACGGTTACCTGATCCACGGCACCAACAAGCCCTATGGCATCGGCATGCGGGTGACGCATGGCTGCATCCGCATGTACCCCAAGGACGTCGAGCGCATGTTCGGACTGGTCAAGGTCGGCACGCCGGTGCACATCGTCAACCAGCCGTACAAGGTCGGCGTGGCGCACGGCCGGGTCTACCTCGAGGTGCACCCGCACCTGGAAGAGGACCAGCACCTGTTCGCCGACCAGTACTCGCACGTGGTCAAGCTCATCCTCGACCGCGTCAAGGACTACGACGTCCAGTTGGTGTGGGGCGACATCAAGCGCGCCATCGAGGAGCGCAGCGGCGTGCCGCGTGCGGTCGGCAGCTATCGCCCGAAGGCGGCCCAGGCACGCAACGGCGGACGTATCACCGGCTGAGGGGGGCGCTGCGCGCGTCCGCGTCCGGAACCAGCGCCGCCAGAAAATAAAGAACCCCGCCGAAGCGGGGTTCTCTGCGAAGCAACGCGGTCAGGCGTTACTTCTTCATCGTCTTCTCGAACATCCGCTCGATGCGGTCCTTGTTCTCGTTGCAGCAAGCCATGGCGGCTTCGGCCGTGCTCTTGGCGGAGTCCGCAGTGGCCTGGGCGGCGGTCGCGGCTTCCTGAGCCGACTGGGCAGCCTTCAGGGCTGCAGCGGCGTCGCTCGCGGCCTTGCGCGCGTCCGACTGGGCGCTGGTCGCCTTGGCTTCGACGGCCGACAGCTGTTCCGGGCTCACGGTCGAGCAGGCGCTCGTGAACGCGAGGACCATGGCCAGAACCGGCAGCTGCAGACGTGCGATCAACTTTTTGCTCATCATTTATCGCCTCCTTAAGGAAGATGGCTAGTCAGTCAAGAAACTCTCGAAGACTTTTTGGAATTTGTTTACCGGCAAGCTCGATTGCGCAAATCATGAAGCATTTTTTTGCGCTGCGCAATTTAATTCATGGGCGCAAGCTACCGGACTGGCAGGCTATTTTTGTGCGCACGGTCACGCCTGGACCGATTGCCCGGGTCAATCTGGCGGGGTTGGTGGCGTGGCCGGCGCGGCACGTCCCCAGCCCCCGCCCGGGCCGCCGCCGGCGCCGCGTTCGCGCTGCTCGTGGCGGCTGATCACGAGCTGGGTGATGGCGCGGTCGAAGCTGTCCATGCGATGGGTGTCGCAGTAGTCGTCGAGCCAGGCGAGGGCGTCTTCCAGCGACATCGTCCCGACCGCGTTGTAGGTGTCCGGGGCGAGCGCGTTGTAGGCCGTCAGGTAGCCCATCAGGTAGTCACCGAAGGTGCCGCGTGCGCTGCTGTCGTCGGCGCTGCGTTCGTACTGGTTGCAGGAACGGCCGCCCGCGCCCCAGATGGCGTAGTTGCCGCCGCCATCGGCGGCACTGGCCGCGCCCGACAGGCCGAGCAACGCTGCGACGAGGATGCCGAACTGCCCGCGTTTCACGCCAGCGCGCGCCGCGGGTTGCTGTGGTTGAACTGCGATTTCAGGAACTCCATCTGGTCGGCGAGGATGCGCCGGTTCGACAGGGCGAGAAACTCCGCCCAGTTGGGTACGTAGGGCACTGCCAGCAGCGGCATGTTGGACTGCTCCGGCGTACGTCCGCCCTTGCGCGTATTGCAGCCGCGGCAGGCGCTGACCACGTTGGACCAGCGGTCGCGCCCGCCCTGGGACAGGGGCACGATGTGATCACGCGTGAGCTGGTAGTCGGGGAATTCGCGCCCGCAGTACATGCACAGGTTGCCGTCGCGCCGGAACAGGTCGTGGTTGCTGAGCGGTGGCACCAGGCGCGTGTGGTGCGGACCGCGCTGCGAATGTTTGACGGCGATGATCGAGTGAACGGTGACCGCGGAGCGCTGGCCGGACGCGCGCGAGGTGCCGCCGAGAAAGGTGAAGGCATTGTCGCCGGTCGTCCAGCCGACCATCTCGCGGGTGTACAGGCACACCGCTTCCTGCCACGGAATCCAGCGTACGGGAGTGCCGGAAATGTCCAGCCGGAGAATGAGTGGTGGGCTCATGCCTGGGTTACCCGTGTGGTCCTGCCTGCCCGTGACGACGCGCCGCGACGATGTATCGTAAGACCGGCAAAGCGGCTAGATTCTCCGCACAAAGCCCCACCGGAATCAAGCGAGCACATGCCGGAGAGAGACGACGATGGCCAGCAGCGGGCGACCGACGGCGTTGCCGGCCTGCGCCAGCTGATGCGCACCTTGCGCGACCCGGAACGCGGTTGTCCGTGGGATCGGTCGCAGGATTTCGCGAGCATCGTGCCGCACACACTCGAGGAAGCCTACGAAGTCGCCCATGCGATCGAGAGTGGTGCACTGGGCGACCTGCCCGACGAACTCGGTGACCTGTTGTTCCAGATCGTCTTCTATTGCCAGCTCGGGGAAGAGAGCGGCCGTTTCGATTTCGACGACGTGGTCGGCGCCATTACCGACAAGTTGGTGCGACGTCATCCACACGTGTTCGCTACCGTCGCCGTCGAAGACGCCGACGCGGTGGCGCGCAACTGGGAGGCGATCAAGGCTGCCGAACGGGCCCGCCGCGGCGGCGGCGCGACGAGCGAACTGGACGACGTCCCGCCGGCGCTGCCGGCGTTGACCCGCGCACGCAAGATCCAGCGGCGTGCCGCGCGGGTCGGCTTCGATTGGCCGTCAGTCGAGGGCGTGCGCGCCAAGCTCGACGAGGAACTGGCCGAACTCGACGCCGCCTGCACCGCCGGCGACGCCGCCGCGGCCGAAGACGAGTTCGGCGATGTGCTGTTCAGCCTGGTCAACCTCGCGCGTCACCTCGACATCGATGCCGAGGGCGCCCTGCGCGCCGCCACGGCCAAGTTCGAACGCCGGTTCCGCGCCGTCGAGGCGCGCTTGAGTGCGCGTGGTGTCGACATGGCCGGCCTGGATGCCGCGGCACTCGACCGCGAATGGCGGGCGGTGAAGGCGGCGGGAAAAAAATCGGGCGCCTGAAGCGCCCGCAAGCTTGGACCAAAGGGAGGGGCGCGGTCATGAGTGCAAGTCCGCGCGCCATTACGCTTAGCACGAGCCGTGCCAGAATTATAAAATCAATAAAAACAATAGATTAAAATTGGCGTGTCACGGTTTTGACACGCAGGCCAGGGGCGTGCGCGAGGTCGACGTCGGCATTTCGACGCCGCGACGTTCATCGGCCGAACAGCGTCAACGATCGCGCTTGACGATGTATTCGGCGATCAGGGCGAGTGTGCGGGCACCGTCGCCGAGCACCTCGAGGCAGGCCACGGCCTCGTCGCACAGTGCCCGGGCCGTGCGCTTGGCGCCATCCATGCCGAGGAGCTCGGGGTAGGTGGGTTTGTCGAGGTCGGCATCGGAGCCCTGCGGTTTACCGATGATCTCCGTCGCCCCCTCGACGTCGAGGATGTCGTCCTGGACCTGGAAGGCGAGGCCGATACAGGTGGCGTAACGGTCGAGGCGCTGTTCGAGCCCACCGTCGTCGCGCACCGCGGCGAGGTAGCCGAGTCGCACGCTGGCGCGGATCAGCGCGCCGGTCTTGTGCCGGTGGATGTTCTCCAGCGCTTCGAGCGACAAGGCGTGCCCGACCGCTGCGAGATCCAGCGCCTGCCCGCCGGCCATGCCGAGCGAGCCACTGGCGTGCGTCAGCACGCGCGCCATGTCGAGCCGGGTGGCATCCGGCAACATGCGCGTGCCGTCGCCGAGCAGGACGTCGAAGGCCAGCGCCTGGAGCGCGTCGCCGGCCAGGATCGCGGTGGCCTCGTCGAACTGGCGGTGACAGGTCGGGCGGCCACGCCGCAGGTCGTCGTCGTCCATCGCCGGCAGGTCGTCGTGGATGAGCGAGTAGGCATGGATCAACTCGACGCTGACCGCGCTGGCATCGAGGTGTTCGAGCGGCACGCCGAGTGCAGCCCCCGTCGCATAGGTGAGGACCGGACGGATGCGCTTGCCCGGCGCGAGCACGGCGTAGCGCATGGCTTCGTGCAGGCGCTCCGGCGCGAGCGTCGCGGCCGGCAGGTAATGGTCGAGAGCGCTGCTGGCCCGCGCCTGCAGCGGGGCGATGAGTTCGTCGAGCATCGGGCTCAGTCTTCCTCGGGCGGGTCGAAGTCCTGCAGGGCTTCCGCGTCGCCGTCCTTGACCAGGCGCATGACCTTCTGCTCGGCGGCGCGCAGCGCCGTCTGGCAACGCCGCGTGAGCGCGATGCCACGTTCGAACTGCTTGATCGAC
>JACKNG010000007.1:102500-317248 GCA_024235015.1 Gammaproteobacteria bacterium | reverse complement strand
CGGCGGTGCGCACCCGCCCGAACTGGCTTCCCTGCCAGCCGGCAACGGCTCGATGCCCGCGTCCCAGCGAGTGTGGATTCATCCGCAGCTGAGCAACCGCTGCTCGACACCGGGGAAAACACGATTTGGTTTCAGCCGCCGTGTGGGATTCGGTCGTGACCATAGGGACTGGATACGGGTGGTACGGGACTCATGCCTGGTTTGGCATTGGCAACGAGGCCGGCTCGGCGCGGCCCCGCTCGACCCCGTGCTCAACCAAACCAGTATGGCGACGATTACTCGTTCGAGCGGCGCGTCCGTAAAATGCACCCGCCCTGCGGACCGACGCAGAATGTCGTCCACCGCATATCGCGGATAGCTGGCCGCGTTCTAATTCTTACAGTTGAATCCAACCTGATGAGACACGGTAGGAAGCCCTCCTTTAGCAGCCGTAAGCACGGTCGCCTCGGTTTCGCGCCAGGCGCCGTCCAGCTGCTGATCGGGTCGGCAGCGAGGGCGGCCGAAGGCGGTACGTCGAACTTCCCATATGGTGCACAAACCACCTATGCCGCGTTCGTCCCGGCGCCGGGCTCCAATGCGTTTTACGGTTATTCGCTATATGTCGATGCCAACAGCGTGCGTGATACAGAGGGCAACAACGTGCCCGGCGTAAAGGTCGACGTGCTCGCCTTCGCGCCGCGTTCTGCATACATGGGAATCGACTTTGTTCGGCTGGAAGATGACCCGCTGCGGCCTCGCCGAGGTCATCAATGTCAACGTCAGGGTGCCGGGTGCGGAGGATGACGCGCTCGGGCCTACGCTGATCGGAATCGAGCCGCTCTACCTCAGCAAGGCCTTAGGCGCGTGGACGTTTTTCCACGGGCCGCTGATCTATTTGCCTGTCGGCCATTACGACCGCGGCAAACTAGCCAACAGTAACGTGAACTAACGCTCATACACCTATCAGGGCTCGCTCACCGGGCTTCCCAACCCGCGCTTCGAGGCGTCCTTAAAATGGCGCGATCGAGTTCAAGGCCGAGAACAAGAAGACCGATTACGAAGCAGGCCCGCAGGCCAGCATCACCTTTGGAACCGGTTACGCGCCCTTTGCCGAGACCAACTGGGATGTCGGTTTCAGCGGCTACCACACCGACGGCCTGGCTGACGACGAGCAGAACGGCCGCACTTTCCCGTGCGGCGGGCGAACGCGGAAATTCTCCATCGGCCCCAAGGTGGTCTACTGGCTGGGTCCGGCCGCAGCAGTCGTGGCGCAGTGGCACCATGAATTCATCAGCGAGAACGATACGCGCGGAGACTTGTTCTGGTCAGAGTGCGCGCTACCGTTTTGACTGCTGTCCTCCGCAAAAATTGGCTCAAGCTACGCCTGCCTCGTTAGCTGCCGGATGCACGATGGTGGCCGCGTGTTCGCCCTGGTCCAGATACTCCTGCAGCCCGTTGTCGAGCTGCTTCGCGTGGGTCTCACAATCTTTCGATCGACGCGTGCCCTCGCTGCGGAGAATCTCGTGCTTCGCCGTCAATTGGCTTACCGAGTTCAGCTACGCGCGCACGACGCTAGCGCGGCCGAAGCCAGGGCCATACGAGACGCGGCTCGACGCGTTGCTCGAAGAAAACGCCGGCAAGGGCAAGCGTCAGCGGCTGACGCTGATGCGGCCGTTCGAGCTACTGCGGGCCGAGGGCTACGGCGGTAGCTACGATTGGGGTCGCGTTGGCGGGTCACCGGGAGATCACGTAACGCAAGCTGACCGGAGGGTCCCAAAGCCGCGTACAGGCGACGAAACAAGGGCGAGTCACGGCGCGCCTTGTGTACGAAACGACGCGGATTGCGGCGTTGCCTGGCTTCGATTCGGGGGCGTCCGCCCCGGGCTGTCCACAGCCCGCCAACGAAGCAACTCGGAGTTCCGAGCAAGCTGAAACGCATGGCTGTGAACAGTGACCGAGCGGGCTTGCCTTGCTCAGCGCCGCCTTCAGCGTGTGCCGCGGCGTGCCTCCGCCGCCTCGGCGCAGTGAATGCAGACGACCGCGGCGGGGTCGAATTCCAGCCGTGCGGGTGCAATCGGTTCGCCGCAGGCCTGACAGTCGCCGTACTCGCCGGCGTCGATGCGCGCGAGCGCCGCGGCGATCCGTTCGAGTTCGAGTGCGCGCCGCGCACCGGTCGCCTTTGCCATCGCCTGGCCCTGCATGGCGTCCATGCGGGACAGGCGGCCGACGCGCGTCTGGTCGAGTTCGACGGTGGCGCCGGCTGCCCGCGCTTCGTTGGCGACGGCTTCGATGTCCGCCCGCCGCGCTATGAGGCGGGCGCGTTGCTTGGTTTGGTCCATGGTACGACTATACGGCACGAGGCCCGCGCGGGACGCCGCGGGACGCCGCGGCCCGGCCGCGCGGCTTGCAAGATATACATCGTCTTGCACATCTTCCACGGTTCGCGCCGGCCGAATCGCCCTGTCCCGCCGGCCGCGGCCCGGCACGATTCCTGCTGCCGTCTAGGGCGCGTCTGGCGGCAACCCCGTCTGCCGCGCGCCATTACATCGCCAAGGATTCATCCCATGCACACTGGTTCCAGGCTCATGCTGACCGTTCCACTCGCGTTGCTTCTAACTGCCTGCGACTCGCAAGGCCCGGCGGAACGAGCCGGCGAGCGCATCGACGAAAGCATCGAGGAAGCGGGTGACCGCATCGAGAACGCGACCGACGACGCCGGAGGAGCACTCGAGCGCGCCGGCGACTCGATCGAAGAAACCACGGACTGACGTGCCGTGACCCGGCGGCCACGGCGCCTGGCAGCCGCCGGTCCGCTGATAGACGTCTCGCTAGACGCCGCTCGAACGCGACGGCCCGGCACGGTGCACGCGCCGAGTCACGGGGCCGGCTTGCGGGCGGACCACGTGACGGCCGGCCCGCACATCAGGCACTCACATCCCGCTGGCGCTAGCCGTGGTCGAGGCGCAGCCGAGGCAACGCTGGAAGGCACTGCGCGCAGGTTGCCTGACGAAGGACTCCGCGGCATCGTCGACATGACCGCTGAGTGCGCTGACCGGCAGGGTGGCGATGAACAGGCCCGTGCCGAGGGCCGTGCCCAGCAGGGTCAGCGGACGCATGAAGAAGGCGTCGTAGACCATGGCCTCGGCGCTGGGTTGCACGTGGCGTTCACCGTCCTCGGCCCAGCTCGGCAGGGTCAGGGTCAGCAGCAACGCGACGACAAGGGACTTCGACATGGTTCGCACTCCACGCGATGGGAAATTCTGCGGGCTAGTATAGCGACGCCGGTCGGTGCGCGCCCCTCGCCGTCGCACGGAGCGCGCTCATCCCGGTCGCGGCGTGGCGAGCGCGCGGAGCGCGAGGTCGACGCTCTCGAACAGGTGATCGGGACCGAGAACTTCGAGCACGCCGCAACGGGCGAGCTGCTCGCGCGCGCGATCCGATTCGACCCGGGCCAGTGCGACGTCGACCCCGGCAGCGCGCAGCTCGGTCACCAGCGCGGTGAGCCCATCGGCGCCGGTCAGGTCGAGGTACAGCAGGCCGGCCCCTTCCAGCACCAGCAGTCGCGGGGGAGGCCGGCGCGCGTGCAGCAGGTCGCGGACCTCGCGGGTAATGCTCTCGGCATTGGCGAAGTTGATCGGCGAGGTCAGGGCGAGCACCTGGACATCCGGCCGCTCGCCGTCCGGCGTCGCCGCGGGGCCGTGCCACCAGATGGTCGTACCGGGAATGTGGTGCAGCTCGACCACCTGGGCGACGAACAACGGCAGGGTGGCGTGGACCAGGGACAGCAGCATCGCGAGCGGCAGGCCGGACTGCAGCGGCAGCAGCGTGACCAGCGTCATCGTTGCCACCGCGATGGCCGCTTCCGAAGGGCTCAGGGCAGGCAGGCGCCGCAGCGTGGCGAACGGCAGGAGGTGCAGGGCGACGTAGACCAGCACACCGGCGAGCGCGGCCTCGGGCAGGAGTCCGAGCGCGCCCGGCGCGAGGGCGAGCACACCGATACCGATGGCGGCCGCACCGAGACCGGCGAGCTGGCTGCTCGCCCCACTGTCGCGCAGCAGCTGGGTACGCGGCGGGCTGGAGTTCACGGCAAAGCCACCGAGCAGCGCGACGGTGAGATTGCACAGGCCGACCGCGCCGAGCGCGTTGCGGCGCAGCGCGGGCGTGTCCCGCTCGCCCTGGCGCAACACCACGGTGGTCTGGAACAGGCACAGGAAGGCCACGGTCAGCGCCGCCGGCAGCAGCGCCAGGACTTGGTTCACGTCGAGGGCAGGCGGCACCAGCCCCCATGACCCCGCGGTGTCCGCGTAGCGCGCGAGGTGACGCGCATCGGGATCGAACCAGGCCGCCAGCGCGACGGCCACGGCGAGCGCGAGCAGGGGCGCCGGCAGGCGTCGATCGAGCGCGCGGCCGGCCAGGCAGATGCCGGCTACGAGCCCGGTCAGCGCGAGCGGCGCCAAGTGTGCCTCGCCGAGGTGTGTCCACACGCCCGCGAGCGTGGCCATCACGCTGGCCGGTGCGAGGCTGAGCCCGAGCGCGACAGGCAGGCGGCCGGCCAGGATGTGCAGGGCGATGCCCGTCATCATGCCGGCCGCAACCGGCAGCGACAGCAGGCGTGCCAGCCCTTCGAGGCGAAACAGCGCCAGCGCGCACAGCACCAGCCCGACCATGGCCGCGATGGTGGCCGCCGTGCCCGGCGCAGCAGCGCCGGCCAGGGCGACGGCGATCACCGGCGCGGTCGTCGAGTCCGCGCCGACCGAGAGCGCGCCGTCGCGTGCCACCAGCACCATGACGACCGCGCAGATGGCGAACACGACGACGCCCTGTGCCGCCGGCACGCCGGCGAGGTGGGCGGTCGCCAGCTGTTCCGGGATGGCGAGCGCGACCAGGGTCGTGGCCGCCAGCGCGTCGCGCGCCACGCGCACGCCACCCAGCGAGGGGAACGGCTTCACGGCCCGGTCACGCCGCGCACGGCGGTGAACGGAATCGCGTTCCCGCTAGCGCCGGACGTCGCGGCGGACGCCGTCGATCGATGCGCAACGATGCCTGCCCCCGAGTCCACTGCTACGTCTGCGCCGGTTACATGGAGAAACGGGAAGTATCGCAGGTCCCTGCCGCACCCCGCATCCCGCCGCGCACCACGTGGCCCGAACATGAACAAACCGTAAGACGCGCGCGCGGAATTGTCGCGCCGAACGGGGGTCGATTCCGGCAGGGCGGTTGCCACCAGCAACAGGCCGGGCACGCACGGCGACGACAAATCGGGTACGCGGACAGGATGACGCAACGGTAACCAACCATGCATACCGATCACGATGCCCCAGCGAACCTGTTCTCGGGTGCCCGCGACCGCGCCCGTCGATGCCACGGTGATCCCCGCCGTCGACGAGGTCCGCCCTGCAGGCGTCGGCGATGCCGTGACCACGTCGCAATCACCCGGAGCCCGCACAGCGTGGTTGCGGCGACACCCACCGACGAAGCATTGACGGTAGCCCGCCTCACGCTGCGCGTGACGCGCCGGCACGCGCGCATGGCCAAGGAGAACGCGACATGATGCCGACCACCCCACGTAAGCCCGCCCACGAACACACCGTCCCCTGGTTCTGGCCGCTGGCAGCGGCGATGGAACTCGAACAGGAAGGCCTGCGCATCGTCGAAGACAACCTGCGCTACATCGGCGCGGCGGCCGGGATCGAGGCGCCGCTGCCGCCCCAGTGGGCGACCGCCAACCGCATCCTGCGCGACCTCGACACCATGCGCTTGCGCGAGTTCACGCGTCCCGGGCACGCGGCGCAGGCGACACCGGTATTGATCGACGCCCCGTACGCCGGCCACGCGGCGACGATCGCCGACTACGCCGCCGGCCAGAGCCTGGTCGAAACCCTGCTCGACGGCGGGCCGGGACGGGTCCTGGTGACGGACTGGAAGAGCGCCAGCGAGGACATGCGCGACTTCGACATCGACAAGTACCTCATCGATCTCGACGCCGCCGTCGAGGCAGTCGGCGGGCGCGTCCATCTCGTCGGGCTGTGCCAGGGCGGCTGGATGTCGGCGATGTACGCGTGCCGCTTTCCGACCAAGGTCGCCTCGCTGGTGCTGGCGGGTGCGCCGATCGACACCGCGGCCGGCGACGGCCCGCTCAAGCACCTGGCGCACACGACCCCCCTGTCGACCTACGCCATGATGGTGGCGGCGGGCGGCGGACGCATGCTCGGCCGCTACATGCTGGCGGGCTGGAAGAACATGCATCCGGGCGAACAGTACCTGGGCAAGTTCATCGACCTCTACGAACACATCGAGGATCGGAATTACATCGAGCGCACCGAACGCTTCGAGCGCTGGTACGAAAACCCGCTCGACCTCCCCGGCGTCTACTACCTGCAGGCGATCGAACTCCTGTTCAAGGAGAACCGCTTCGCCGAAGGGCGTTTCGTCGCGCTCGGCCAGACCCTCTCGCTTGCGACCATCACCTGCCCGCTCTACCTGCTGGCCGGCGAGGACGACGACATCACGCCGCCCGAGCAGGTCTTCGCCGCCGCCCGCCTGGTCGGCAGCCCGCCCGCCTACGTGTGCAGGAAGCTGGTACCCGGCGGGCACATCGGCCTGTTCATGGGCACCCGCACGCTGGCCCAGGCCTGGCCGGCGATCGCGCACTGGATCGCGGCCTGGGACAGCCCCCGGGCCGCCCACACCAAGCCCCTGGAGCGCAGCGCATGATCAGCATCCTGCCCGGCTATCCCGACGACGTGCTCGCGGTGTCCGCCAGCGGCCGTGTCAGCGCGCGCGACTACCGTGAAGTCCTCGTACCGCAGGCCATGGCGCGCCTCGAGCGTCACCGTTCGATCGCCGTGCTGTTCGTGCTCGGCGAGGACTTCGAGCGCTACTCGCTGGGCGCCGGCTGGCGCGACATCGAGTTCGGCGTGAGCCACGCACGCGAATTCCGCCGCGTGGCGGTGGTGACCGACATCACCTGGATCGCCAATCTCATGCACCTGCTCGCGCCGCTCGTCCACGCACCGTTACGCGTGTTTCCACTGGCCTCGCTGGCCGCGGCACAGCACTGGGTCTGCGTCGCGGAACACGCGACGTGAACGCCCCGGTCCACGCCGGCACCGCGCCGCCGCCCGAGCCCCCGGCCACCGACCTCGCCCGGGGGCTCGCCCCCGCCGAGGCGGCGGCGCGCCTGGCACGCTACGGCCCGAACGCGCTGGCAGAGCAGACGACCAGCGCGTTCGAGCGCCTGGTGCACTACTTCTGGGCGCCGATCCCGTGGATGATCGAAGCTGCCGCGATCCTCTCCGCGGTGCTCGGCGACTGGCCGGATTTCGCCATCATCATGACCATGCTGCTGGTCAATGCCGGGGTCGACTACTGGCAGGAACGCAAGGCCGGCAGCGCCATCGAAGCGTTGAAGGCGCGCCTGGCGCCGACCGCGCGGGTGTTGCGCGACGGCCAGTGGCAGACCCTGCCGGCGCGCGACCTCGTGCCCGGTGACGTGGTCGCGCTCAGGATCGGTGACATCGCGCCGGCCGACATCCGCCTCGCCGAGGGCGAGTATCTCGCCGCCGACGAATCGGCCCTGACCGGCGAATCGCTGCCGGTCGACAAGGCCGTCGGCGACCTCGCCTATTCCGGGGCCGTCATCAAGCAGGGCGAGATGACCGGGATCGTCGCCGCCACCGGCATGCACACCTATTTCGGCAAGACGGCGCAACTGGTCCAGAGCGCCGATGCCCGTTCGCATTTCCAGCGCGCGGTGCTGAACATCGGCAATTTCCTCATCCTCACCACGATCGCCCTGGTGGCGCTGATCCTGCTGGTGGCGCTGTTCCGACACACGCCGTTCTGGCAGACCCTGAAGTTCTGCCTGATCCTGACCGTGGCGGCGATCCCGGTCGCCCTGCCGACGGTCCTGTCGGTGACCATGGCGGTGGGCGCCGAGCGGCTCGCGCGGATGAAGGCCATCGTCTCGCGCCTGGTCTCGATCGAGGAACTGGCCGGGGTCGACGTGCTGTGCGCCGACAAGACCGGCACCCTCACCCGCAACGAACTGACCGTCGGCGAACCCCGGCCGGCGGCCGGCACGGACGCCACGGAACTCGTGCGCGCGGCCCGCGTGGCGAGTCACGCCGACGACCCCGATGCGATCGACGCGGCCATCATCGCCGCGGCAGCGGCCAACGGCGAGGCCGCCACGGACGACTTCGAGATCACCCGCTTCGTGCCCTTCGATCCGGTGTCGAAACGGACCGAGGCGACCGCGCGCAGAGACGGTCGCACCTGGCAGTTCAGCAAGGGCGCACCGCAGGTCGTACTCGACCTCGTCGACCTCGCGATGCCCGCGCGGGCGGCCGTCGACGCCGAGGTCGATGCCCTCGCCGCGCAGGGCTACCGCGCCATCGGCGTGGCCGCCCGCGACGGCGCTGCGCCGTGGGCGTTCCTCGGCCTCATCCCGCTGTTCGACCCGCCGCGCGAGGACGCCGCCGCGACCATCGCCAGCGCACGCGAGATGGGCCTGGCGGTCAAGATGATCACGGGCGACCACGAAGCCATCGCCCGCCAGATCAGCGGCCAGCTCGGTCTCGGTGCGAACATCGTCGCCGCCGACCGCCTGTTCGACGGCGCGGCGCCGGGCGCGATCGCGGCGCGCATCGAAGCCGCCGACGGCGTCGCCCGCGTGTTGCCCGAGCACAAGTTCGAGATCGTCCGCACCCTGCAGTCGCACGACCACATCGTGGCCATGACCGGCGACGGTGTGAACGACGCCCCCGCCCTCAAGCAGGCCGATGCCGGCATCGCCGTCAGCGCGGCCACCGACGCCGCGCGCGCCGCCGCCGATGTCGTCCTGACCGGCACGGGGCTGTCGGTCATCACCGCCGCGGTGCAGGAGGCGCGACGGATCTTCGAGCGCATGACCAGCTACGCGACCTTCCGCATCGCCGAGACGATCAGGGTCCTGCTGTTCATGACGCTGTCGATCCTGGTCTTCGACTTCTACCCCGTCACCGCCATCATGATCGTGCTGCTGGCGCTGTTGAACGACTTCCCCATCATGATGATCGCCTTCGACGCGGCCGAGGTCGCGCCGCGGCCGTTGCGTTGGAACATGCGCCGGGTCCTCGGCGTGGCCACGGCGATCGGGCTGATGGGCGTGGCCGAGACCTTCCTGCTGTTCTGGTTCGTCGACGAGGTGCTGCACCTGCCGCGCGAAACCATCCAGACGATCATCTTCCTCAAGCTGCTCGTCGCCGGGCACCTGACAATCTACGTCACGCGCAATCCGCGCTGGTTCTGGAATCGTCCATGGCCGGCCGCACGGCTGTTCTGGACCTGCGAAGCGACGCAGGTGATCGGCACGCTGGTCGCGGTGTACGGACTGTTCGTCACCCCCATCGGCTGGACCTACGCGCTCGGCGTGTGGGCCTTCGCGCTGGCCTGGCTACCGGTGGAGAGCGCGATTGCCATCGCCGTGCGCAAGCACGTCGCGCACGCGGCCGCGACGGCGTAGCAAGCGCACCGCCCCTGCGGACTGCCGCCGCCGGGCATACCGCGCCCCGCGCTATTCGCGGGTCACGATCAGCGAGGCATTCTGGCCGCCGAAGCCGAACGCGTTGACCTGCAGGGTGTCGATGCGGCCCTCGGCGGGTTCCTTGATCACCGCGTGCAGGCGGTCGACCTCGGGCATGAGGTCGCGTTCGTCGTAGGTGCCGGCCGTTGCCACCAGCGCGCCCTCGTTCATGCTGCACAGGCCGGCGAGCAGGCCGAGCGCGCCGGCCGGCCCGTGGGGATGACCGAAGTTGCCCTTGGGCGAGGTCACGCGCATGGGGCGCTTGCGCTCGCCGTAGAGACGGTTGAGCGCGGCCAGTTCGGCGATGTCGCCGACCGGGGTGCCGGTACCGTGGGCGACCACGGCGTCGACCGCGTCGGCGCCGCCGGCCAAGCCGGCGGTCTCGATGGCGAGTTCCATCACGCGTTGTTCCCAGCGTCCCTCGGGCTCGGGCGAGGACGGGTGATAGCCGTCGGCCAGGGTGGCGTAGCCGCGCAGGCGGCCGTGGATGGTGGCGCCGCGCCGGCGCGCGTGGTCGGCACGTTCGAGCACGAACATGCCCGCGCCTTCGCCGAGCATCACGCCGAAACGTTCCTTGTTGAACGGTCGGCAGGTCTTCAGCGGATCCGGCTGCGGCGTGAACATCTTGTTGTTGCGCGCGCCGAAGAAGACCAGCGGGCTGATCGCGCAGTCGGTGCCGCCGGTGATGGCGACGTCGATCTCGCCCGATTCGATCATGCGCGCGGCGATACCCATGGCGTCATGGGAGGACGCGCAGGCAGTGGCGATGGCGAGCTGGGGGCCGTGCAGCCCGAAGCGCAGCGCGATGTGCGCACCGGGCATGTTGAGCAGCGAGTTGGCCATGAACTTGGCTGAGATGGCGTCGGGGCCGCCGTCGTCGAGGCGCTCCTGGTCCTCGGCATAGCAATCGACCCCGCCCAGCGCGCTGCCGATGACGACCGCCGTGCGCAGCGGGTCGAAGGCCTCGATGCCGGCATCGGCCACCGCCTGCGCCGCGGCGGCGATGGCGTAGTGGGCGAAGCGGGCGGAATTGCGCACCACGCGTTCCTCCATCCACGCCGCCGGGTCGAAATCGTCGATCAGCGACATCCAGATGTTCTCGTGGCCCTCCTCCCACGGCGCGGCCCGCGCCACCACCGTGCCGGCCAGCAGGTTGTCGTTGAAGGTACGGATGTCCTGGCCGATCGGCGAGATCACGCCGAGGCCGGTGATGGCGACGTTGTCCATGGTGACCCTCCCCAGGGTGGTGGCGTGGGCGCCGCCTGAGCCCGCCGGCCGACGTCGCCACGTGTGCGATTCTAGCCCGCATTCCGTACCGGTGTTGCACGCGGATCTGGGGATGCCGCGAGATCCGCCCGCGCGGAGCAACCGCCGGGGAAGGCATTGCCGACGGTCTGTGCCGGTGCCGGGACGACCGCCGCGGATTTCTCACCGCGATTCGTCGCCTGGCCGTCGGGCGTGCGCCCCGGACCTGCACGCAGAGCGGCGGCGCCAGGGGCCGGGCAGCGGGCGGCCGTCCGCGCCTGCCGAGACCGGCGCCCTGGTCGATGAGCAGACGATCGCCTTCGCCATGCAGGGCCGCCTTGCGCCACGGCAACGCGGCGTGATGCCTGGCTTCAAGCAACGCTGGGACGTTCCCCCGCTGCTGGCAGCAAGTCGTGGCCGACCGGTGCATCCTGCCGCCTGCGCCGCGCGACCCGCATGCATACATTTGTCGCGCGATGGTTGTGTCCCAGGCCGTTTCGCTTACCGGGAGCCAGGTGGCCAAACGGCCGCACCGAGTTCGCCGACCTTGGGATCCTGCACCAGTACACCGTCGGCGTAGAGCGCACGCATACGCGCCTCGTCGTAGCCAAGATACCCGCCCAGTACCGCTTCGTTGTGTTCGCCCAGATAGGGAGCGCGGAACGGGATGGTGTTGTCGACCGTCGAGAATCGAAACGGCGAACGCGCGATCGGCACCGGGCCGAGCTCCGGATGGCCGACCTGCTGGTACACCGCGCGAGCCTTGATCTGCTCATGCTCGGGTACTTGCTCGATTTCGAGGATCGGGGCGGAGGGCACCCGCGCCTCGGCCAGGATTGCGAGTGGCGTGCGGTCGTCGTCGAAACCCGCCAGCCAGGCTTCGATCACCGCGCGCACCTCGGGGCGGCGCGCGCAACGCCCCTCCTGCGTGGCGTAGCGCGAATCGTGCTCGAGCTCCGGTCTGCCCATCGCGCGCACCAGCGGTCCCCATTGGTGTTCGGCCACCGCGAACACGATGTAACCCTGCTTCGAGCGATAGGTGCCGTAAGGACAGATGTTGAAGAAGTCGCCGCCGAAACGATGCGGCTTGATGCGTCCGTCGCTCATCATCGCGAGCGGAAAGTTGACGTAGTCGAGGTAGACCAGCGATTCCAGCTGTGACACGTCGATGTACTGTCCGTCACCGCTGCGGCCACGCTGAAAGAGCGCAGCGGCAACGGCGAAAGCGGCGTGGATGCCGGCATTCGGATCGCCGAAGTAGTTACCAACGTACTGCGGCGGACCGTCCGGCTCGCCAGTCATCGCCATCACCCCGCTCTGCGCCTGGGCGACGATGTCGAAACTCGGCTGCCTGGCATACGGCCCATGCTGGCCGAAGCCCGAGATGGAGGCCATCACGAGGTCGGGCTTGATGGCCTTGAGGGAGACATAATCGAAGCCGTACTTGGCCATCACGCCCGGGCTGTAGTTTTCGATCACGACGTCGGCCTGGCGCACGAGTTCGCGCACGATGGTACGCCCGGCCTTCGTCTCGAACGACAGTGCGACGCTTTTCTTGCCGGCGCTCACGGCGAGAAAGAACGCGCTGATGCCCGGCGCCACGAAGTGGATCTTGCGCCCGAGGTCACCGTCCGGCGTGCGCTCGATCTTGATCACCTCGGCGCCGAAATCGGCGAACAGCCGGGTCGCCGCCGGGCCTGCCAGGTACTGGGTGAAATCGAGTACCTTGACCCCGGAGAGAAGTTTCGGACTTGCCGGGCTGGAATCGTTCAAGGGTCGCGCTCCGCGTTGTCCGCATTGGTGTCGGGCGAGTATATCGATTGCCGCGTGGGCAACAATCCAAAGCGCTGCAGCGACGCCGGCGCGCGGGCCCGCATGGGATATGTTCGCGCCGCGACGTCACGGCCGCGCGGCGGCCACGCACGGGGGAGGCACGCATGGGCAGGGGCGAGACCGGCACGACGACACCCGCGACACCCGCGACACCACGGCGCCGCCGACGCGGACGACGCGATCGCGGCCACGCCGCGCAACGTACCAGCGCGCACTGAACCCATGGCCCACGACCATCACCACGGCGGGAGCGAGCAGACCGCCCCCGCCACGGACGGCACGTTCGGGACCGGCCTGCCTGTTACCGCGCCCTCGGCCCACGCCTGGTATGCGCTGGGCATGCTGACCGTGGTCTACGTATTCAATTTCGTCGACCGCCAGATCCTGTCGATCCTGAACGAAGACATCAAAGCCGATCTCGGCCTGACCGACGCCCACATGGGTTTCCTGTTCGGCACCGCGTTCGCGGTGTGCTACGCCATTTTCGGCATTCCGCTCGGGCGCCTTGCCGATGTCTGGGTGCGCAAACGCATCATCGCGCTCGGCATCGCGTTCTGGAGCCTGATGACCGCGCTTTCGGGTACCGCGCGCGGCTTCGGCTCGCTGGCGGCCTACCGTACCTGTGTCGGTGTCGGCGAGGCGAGTTCGGGCCCGGCCGCCATCTCGCTGCTCGGCGACTACTTTCCGCCGCGCCTGCGCGCGACCGCTATCGCCGTCTATTCCAGCGGCGTCTACCTCGGCATGGGGCTCGGCATGTTGCTCGGCGGTCACGTCGTCGCGCGCTGGAAGGCCGCCTACCCCGTCGCCGCCGCGGCGCCGTTCGAGCTGGCCGGCTGGCAGGTGGCATTCTTCGCCGTCGGCCTGCCCGGGATCCTGTGCGCCTGGTGGGTGGCACGCCTCACCGAGCCGCAACGCGGCGCCGGCGAGGGTCTGCCACCGCCTGGCGCGACACGCGCGCCGCTGGCAGTGCTCGGCGCCGAACTCGCCGCGGTCGTGCCGCCGCTGACCCTGTTGTCGCTCGTTCGCGGCGGCGGCCGGCAGGCGCTGTTCGCCAACCTCGCCCTGGCAACGGTCTGTGCCCTCGCCGCCTGGCTGCTCGCACGCGCGTTCGGCTCGCCCGAACAATGGATTGCGCTCAGCCTCGGCTTGTATGCCTTCGGATCGTGGCTGCAGGGGCTCAGACGGCGCGACCCGGCCACGTTCGCGATGATCTTCGGCTGCCGCACGATGATGTGCGCCATGCCGGGCTTCGCCTGCTGTGCGTTCGTGACCTATGCCGGCGGCTATTGGACCGCGCCGTACTTCCTGCGCGTGCACGGCGTCGACACGGCGACGGCGGGTACCGTACTCGGCCTGACCGCCATGGTCGCCGGCTGGCTCGGGGTGACACTCGGCGGCGTGGCCTCCGACTGGATGAAGCGGCACACGCCGCGCGCACGCATCCACGGCGGCTTGATCACAGTGCTCCTCGCCGCGCCGGCCGGCCTGGTGTTGTTCACGACCAACTCACTGCCGGTCGCCTACGTGGCGAACTTCTTCTTCGTGCTGGGTTCGGCGTCGTGGATCGGACCCGCGGTCGCGCTCTACAACGAACTGGTGGTACCGCGCATGCGCGCCACGGTGTCCGCTATCTACATTCTGATGGGCACGTTCATCGGCCTGGCCCTCGGCCCTTTCGGCGTCGGCCGCATTTCGACCACGCTGACCGCGCAGGGCATGGCCCCGGGCGAGGCCTTGCGTATCGGCCTGCTGTGTGCGCTTGGCGTCTACGCCGTCACCGTCTCGTGCATGCTGCTGGCGTGGCCGAGCGTCGCGCGCGACGAGGCGAGCCGCCTGGCACGCGCACGGGCCTTAGGCGAAGCCGTGTAGCGCGACACTGCGCGCCGGCCGCGCGGGTGGCAGCAGCTCAGCTCGCCGCCGCGTCAGCCACCTCGAAACACAGTTCCGGCCCGGCTTCGCGTTGCACGATACGCACGCGCACCGGCAAGCCGATCGCGAGCGCCCCGCCATACCAGCGACCCAGCGCCCGCGGGCCTTCTTCGAGGTCGACCGTGACCAGGGTGTAGGGCAGCTCGGCGGCGAAGGCCGGATGGTAGGCGTAATGGGCCACGGTCCAACTGTGCACCCGGCCGCGACCGCTGGCAGCACACCAATGCACGCCGTCGTGGTAGCACTCGCAACAGAGCAGCCGCGGGTAGTGCCGCGGCACGCCGCAGTTCGCGCAGACCTGCAGCAGCAGTTCGCCGCGCCGCAGACCCTCCCAGTACGCTGCGGACAACGCGCTCGGCGGGGGCTCGGGCCGTGCCGGTGTGTCGGTCATCGTCTCAACCTCTGCGCATGATGGCGATGGCGCCGTCACCGAGGTCACCATAGCCCGTGACCAGCCCCAGGCGCGCGCCGGCAACCTGCGCGCGGCCGGCCTCGCCGCGCAACTGGCGCACCAGTTCGACGACGTGGTTGAGCCCCCACACGTGGGCTTGCGAAAGCAGGCCGCCGTGGGTATTGGTCGGCAGTGCGCCGCCGAGGCGCAGGCGCCCGTCGGCGACGAACGGGCCGCCCTCGCCCTTGGCGCAGAAGCCCATGTCCTCGAGCTGGCGGATGACGGCATAGGTGAAGCAGTCGTAGATCTCGGCGACCTCGATGTCGGCCGGCGTAACCCCGGCCATGCGGAAGGCTCGCGGCGCCGCCTTGGCGAGGCCGAGGCTGGTCATGTCCGGCCGTTGGGTGATGGAAGCCGGCGAATCCGGGTGACCGGTGGCGACACCCGAAATCAGCACGCGTGGCCGCGGCGCATCGTGCCCGGCCGCGGCCGCGCTCACCACTACCGCGGCCCCGCCGTCACTCTCCAGGCTGCAATCGAGCAGGCGGAAGGGATCGGCGATCAGGCGCGAGTTGCGATGATCCTCCAGCGTGATGGGCTTCTTCATAATCGCGCGTTCGTTGAGCATGGCGTGCTCGCGGCAGGCCACGGCAACCGCCCCGAAGTGCTCGACGCGCGTGCCGTACAGCTCCATATGCCGGCGCGCCATGGGTGCGTAGATCTGCGCCGGCGCGCTGTTGCCGAGCGGGTGCTCGAATTCCGTCACGTAATGGAACTGCGGCATGGCATGGATGCGCGCGCCGGCCTTGTTGGCGGCCGCGCTGACATTACGGCCGAAGGCGATCAGGACGTGGCGGCAGATGCCGCTCGCGACCACACTGGCCGCGGCCTGCAGCGCCATCACCGGGCTTGCGCCGCCGTGCGGAATAACGGCCGAGAAATGCAGGTCGGGGATGGCGAAATTGTCGATGAAATCCTCGGCGATGCCGCTCACGATGCCGATCGGGATGACGCCGTCGATGTCGCGCGGACGCAGGCCGGCGTCGGCGATGGCGGCGAGGGCGGCTTCGATCTGCAGCTCGAAGGCGCTCTTCGGCGAGCCGCGGACGTAGGCGGTCTCGCCGACGCCGCTCACACACGCGCGCTCGGCGAGGCTCATGGCGCCGCCTTGCGCGCTTTCGCGCGTGGCAGCAGCGCGTTGCCGATAATCTGCTTCATGGTTTCCACGGAACCGCCACCGATGCGGGTCATGCGCGCGTCGACGAAAGCCCGCGCGATGGGAAACTCGCTCATGTAACCCCAGCCGCCGAACAGCTGCAGGCAGCGATCCATCACCCGGCCCTGCAGCTCGGTGGTGACGAGCTTGGCCGCCGCGGCGTCGTCCGCATCGAGGTGACCGCGGAGGTGCAGTTCGACGCAACGATCGACGAAGACCCGCTGCGCGAGCGTCTCGGCATGCATCGCGGCCAGTTCGAAACGGGTGTTCTGGAACTCCGCCAGGGTCTGGCCGAACATCGCGCGGTCCTTCACGTAGTCGATCGTCCAGCGGATCGCGGCTTCGGCCGCGGCGACCGCGCGGATGGCCTGGATCAGGCGCTCCTGCGCGAGCTGGGTCATGAGCATGGCGAAACCCGAACCGGCTTCGCCGAGCAGATTGCCCACCGGCACGCGCAGGTCGCTGAAGAAGAGTTCGGCGGTGTCCTGTGCCTTGCAGCCGATCTTGTCGAGGCGACGCCCACGGCTGAAGCCCGCGCGATCGGTCTCGACCAGGATGAGACTGATGCCGCGGGCGCGCGCCCGCGGATCTGTCTTGCAGGCGAGCAACAGGAGATCCGCGCTGTGGCCGTTGGTGATGAAGACCTTCTGGCCATTGATCACGAACTCGTCGCCGTCGCGCACAGCCTGAGTGCGCATGCCCTGGAGGTCGCTGCCACCGGAGGGTTCGGTCATGCCGAGCGCGGCCACCACTTCGCCGCGCGCCATGGCCGGTAACCAGCGCTGCTGCTGCTCGGCGCTGCCGAAATCCACCAGGTACGGCGCAATGATGTCCGACTGCAGGTAGAACGTCGGGCCGGTGGCGCCGGCGGCGGCGAATTCCTCGACCAGGATCGCGCTGTGCAGGAAATCACCGCCCATGCCGCCACAGGCCTCCGGAACGTTGCAGCACAGCAGCCCCAGCTGCCCGGCGCGTAACCACAGATCGCGCGGCACCTCGCCGGCGGCCTCCCACTCGGTGTGGTGGGGCGTGACGTGCTCGGCGATGAAGCGCTGCACGGTGGCGCGGAACAGCTCGTGCTCGGCACTGAACAGGGTGCGCGGGATCATCGGCTCACTGCCCCTGCCAGTTCGGCGCGCGCTTCTCGGCGAAGGCCGCCGCGCCCTCGCGGGCGTCCGCGGAGGCGATCACCGGCCCGGTGATGTCCTGCTGGCGCGCGAACATCTCTGCCAGCGGCCAGTCCTGCTGCTCGACGATGACGCGCTTGCTCGCGGCGACCGAGAGCGGTGCATTGGCGATGATGCGCGCGGCGAGGCGGCGCGCTTCGGCCAGCGCCTCGCCGGGTTCGGTGACGATGTTGACCAGGCCCAACGCGGCGGCCCGTTCGGCATCGAGCATGTCGCCGGTGAGCGCGAGCTCCATGGCGATTCGCGGCGGGATCAGCCGCGGCAGCCGCAGCAGGCCGCCGGCGCCGGCAGCGAGGCCACGCTTGACTTCGGGCAGGCCGAACCTGGCGTTACGCGCGGCAACCGCGAGATCGCAGGCCAGCATCGCTTCGCAACCGCCGGCCAGCGCGTAGCCCTCGACGGCCGCGATCAGCGGTTTGCGCGGCGGCGTCATGACGATGCCGAGCAGGCCGCGCCCCTCGACACGCACCTGCTCGCCCCGCAGGAAGGCCTTCAAATCCATGCCGGCGCAGAAGGTGCCGCCGGCGCCGGTCAGGATGCCGACGCGCAGATCGTCGCGCGCGTCGAGCAGGTCGACCGCCGCGCATACGCCCAGCGAGACGGCGCGGTTGACCGCGTTCTTCGCCTGCGGCCGATTGATGGTGATGACGACGAGACCGTCTTCGATCTCGACCAGGACTTCATCCATGGCACTCTCCATAGGGCGGCCACCTCCACATGGCTCCGGTCGGAGCAGGCCGCGGTGACCGGATCAGAAACGTCGCCGCACGCGCGCCGCGTCCTTGAACACCACGGCGCGGAAGGCATCGGTTGCCGCGGTGTGCAGGCGCACGGCTTCGGCATCGCCGTCGCGGACGGGGCGCGGCAGGAGCTTGAAATGATGGTAGCAGTCCGCGCCGCGCACCAGCGTCGCGGTGTCGTCGTCGATGCGGAGCTGGCGGCACGACGTCGGGATGTAATGCAGCGACAGACCGATGCGCCGATCGGCCGAACGGTTGGGTGCCGAGGCGTGCGCGAGGCCGACGTTGTGGAGCGAGATCTGCCCCGGCGCGAGTTCCATCGCCACCGCGCGCGATTCGTCCACCGTAACGGCGATCTCCTGGCCGCGGGACAGCATGTTGTCCTCGCTGAACAGGTCCACGTGGGGCAGTGACGGTTCGCGGTGACTGCCCGGCAGGATGCGCATGCAGCCACTGGCGAGTGTCGCCGGCGACAAGGCCAGCCACGCGGTGACGAAGTCGCGGGTATCCAGGCCGACGTAGCGTTCGTCCTGGTGCCACGCGACGTAGGCGTCGCTCATCGGCTCCTTGATCCACCACACCGAGTTCCAGCACAGGATGTCCGGCCCGATGATGGCTTCCACGGCGTCGAGGATGGCCGGGTGCCGCACGAGCTCGTCGACCCAGGGATAGAGCAGGTGCGACTTGCTGCGTTGGGGCCCCGTGATCGGATGGCCCTGGGCGCGCTCTATCGCCTCCAGCTTGTCGCGGCAGGCCGCCGCTTCGGCGGCGCTGAGAATGTCGAGCGGGTGGTAGTAACCGGCCGCGCGGTACTGCTCCAATCCAGCGCTGTCGAGTGTGCGGGCCATGACTCCCCCTGGTTCCCGTGCGGGTCGATGACTGGTGGGCGACAGTATAGGGATTCAGCCAGGGCCGTCATGCGCGCGCCGTGCCTCAGGCCGGGCACAGCAGGCGATCGGCCACTCGCACCGGTCGCCCGACCCATTCCTCGCGCTCCAGTCGCGCGATTAGCATCGGGTCGTCGCCACCGGCCAGCGCGCGGCGACCGTCGTCGGTATCGACCAGGGCGAGGATGGTCGGCGCGCGGTCACGTTCGTGGATCACGGTGTAGCCGGCCAGGCGTCCGGCGCCGTGGTAGTCGGCCACGACCTCGACCGTGCGCTGGGCGCGCGCCGTGTCCGCGCTCACGTCGGCGTTGACGAAGCCGTGCGGCGGCGGCGCGGTCGCGTACAGGCCGAAAGCCTGCTTGGTCAGCATGCCGGAGACGCTCGATATCAGGGCGTTGGCGCCGTGACCGGCGCGCATCAACTCGACCGCACGACTGGTCGCCTGCAGGACGTAGTTGTTCCACGGCCCGCCGGCGTAGGCCATGCTGCCGGTGACGGTGAGACTGCGTTCGAGGGGAATGCCGAGTTCCTCGGCATAGATTTCCACCGCGGCTGGAAAGCAACTGTAGAGATCGAGCAGCGCGACGTCGTCGACCGCGAGAGCGGCGGCCGCGAGCGCCGCGCGCCCGGCAATGGCGGCGCCCGGACAACGCACGAGTTCGGCACGCGCCGAGACCGGGACCTGGTGATTCGATTCCGTGCTGGCCACCGGGTAGGCCCAACGCGACGGCGCGATCCCGAGCGCACGCGCACGCGCCGCCGAGCAGAACACCAGCGCGCCGGCCTGGTCGACGTTGAACGTCGAACACAGCGCGCGGGTGTAGGGAAAGGCCTGCATGGGATTGCCCACACTGGCCTCGCGGATCGCCGCTGCCGTGCGTGGCTCGCGCTGCCAGGCATGGGGGTTGTCCGCGGCGATGGCGCTGAAGCCGGCATACATCTCGCCGAGGCGCGCGCGGTGCTGGTCCGGCGACAGGCCACGGCCGTGGCGCCAGGCACTCTCGATGATGGCGTACAGGCCAATCGGCATGGTCAACCCAAGCGCCGTCTCGACCGGGTGGAAGAGGTCCTCCTTCGGCGCGAGATGCAGGTCGGGCGCGTCGTCCTGCTCGCTGTCGACGGTCCAGGCACCGGCGATGCGCGCACGCAGCAGCCGATAGCCACAGTCGCCGCCCACCACCAGCGCCGTGTGCGTCTCGCCGCGCGCGATACGCGCGCAGGCATCGCCGATCAGGCTTTGCTGGAGCACGCCGACGCTGGCCAGCACACGGGTCGCGGCGGTGGCGCCGACCGCGCGGGCGATGGCGCCGGCCGGGTTGCGGTAACGCCAGCGCCCCTGTGGCACGGCGATATAGCCGGCCCCGGCGAGGATGTCGTGCGCGCCGCTGTCCCGCACCGCCGCGTACACCGCGTCCAGCATCAGCGCCAGCGGTTCGCGCGCCCGCGTCCAGTCGTCCTCGCGCTGCATGGCCGTGCCGATGCCAACCAGCACGGGTGTTCGTTCCGAATCCATCGCCGCCCTGCCCTCCCTCGTTGTCTGGCGCCTCGGGAACGGCGCCATTCGCGAACGCGCCGCACGATACGCGAGCGAGCGGCGGCTGTCCCGCTGCGACAGGTCAGAGCGGCACGCCGCGCATCGTCCGCGCCCACCGTGCTTACACACGTCGATGTATCGGTTAGAGTACGGCGTGCCATGCCGCCTGCATTCCTCACCTGCGTTCGCCGCGCCGGCGTCGAGATGCCGCGAATCAGGGGATGACTTGCTGCCCGCGTCGCGGCGCCAGCGATCGAGGACCTTGAAGGCCGATGACCGACGACCACGACTCCCCGCCTCACCTGCTCATCGAGAAGCGCGACGGCATCGCCCGTCTCACCCTGAACCGGCCGCACAAGCGCAACGCCTTCTCGCCCGAGATGATGGTGCGCCTGTGCGACGCTTGGACCGCGCTGGAAGGCGACCCCGAGGTGCGCGTGGTGCTGCTGACAGGCGCGGGCGACAAGGCCTTCTCCTCGGGCGGCGATCTCGGCACGCTGATCCCGCTCATGATGCGCACGCGCGAGCCGCAGAACGAGTGGGAACGGCGTTTCGCCGCCGATCGCAAGCAACTCGGCCGCGCCATCCTGCGCAACGCGACTTTCTACAAGCCCATCGTCGCCGCCATCAACGGCCATGCGCTGGCCGGTGGCGCCGAGTTCATCCTCAGCACCGACCTGCGCGTGATGTCGAGCGAGGCGACCATCGCCCTGACCGAGGTGCGCCGCGGCCTCATTGCCGGCGGCGGCTCGCTGGCGCGCCTGACGCGCCAGGTGCCGTGGGCGTTCGCCATGGAACTCGCCCTCGTCGGCGAACCCATCAGCGCCGGGCTCGCGCGCGAAATCGGCCTCGTCAACCGGGTGGTGCCACCCGGCGAGGTGCTGGCCACGGCCGAGGACCTCGCCCGCCGCATCTGCCTCGGCGCGCCGATCGCGCTGATGAAATCGAAGGAAGCGATGGTGCGCGGCAGCGGCCGCCCGCTCGAGGAGGCCTTCGCTATCGAGACCCAGTGCACCAAGGACAACGCCGCGACGTCGGATGCCCGCGAAGGACCGCGCGCCTTCATGGAAAAGCGTCCACCGGTGTTCAAGGGCCGCTGAACATGGGCGTGTTGGACGGCATACGCGTGGTCGAGATGGGCCTGTGGGTGGCCGGGCCCTCGGCCGGCGGCATCCTCGCCGACTGGGGCGCCGAGGTGATCAAACTCGAAACCCCGCGCGGCGACCCCATGCGCCAGCTCTACCAGGCCCTGTCCGGGTCGGAGGAGACGCGTTGCCCGCCCTTCGACCTGCACAACCGCGGCAAACGCAGCGTGGTCGTCGACGTCAACCAGCCCGAGGGCAGCGCGCTGGCGCGGCGTATCATCGCCTCGGCCGACGTCTTCCTGACCAACCTGCGCCCGCATTACCTGAAGCGTGTCGGCCTGCACCACGAACAACTGCTCGCCGCCGACCCGCGGCTGGTCTACGGCAGCCTGACCGGTTACGGCCTCGACGGCCCGGACCAGGACGCGCCCGGCTACGACCTCGCCGCCTTCACCGCGCGCAGCGGGGTGAGCTGGCGGGCAACCCCGCCCGGCGGCGTGCCGCCGACCCTGCCGGGCGGCATGGGCGACAACGTCACCGCGATCACCCTCGTCGCCGGCCTGCTTGGCGCCCTGCTCGCCCGCCAACGCACCGGGCTCGGCCAGCTCGTCGCGACCTCGCTACTGCGCACCGGCATCTTCTGCGTGAGCATGGAACTCTCGGCCCGCCTGGCCATCGACCGCGTCGCGCCCTCCCCGGACCGCCGCTACGCACAGAACCCGCTGATGAACTCCTACCGCGCCGCCGACGGCAAGTGGCTGTGGCTGATCGGCGCCGAGGCCAGCCGCCACTGGGAGCCGATGATGACGGCGCTGGAGGCCACCCACCTGCTCGCCGACGAGCGCTTCCAGTCGAGCCGCTCGCGCAACAAGAATGCCGCCGCGCTGATCGAGATCCTCGACGGCATCTTCGCGCGCCGCAGCCGCGATGAGTGGGCGGCGGTGTTCCGCGAGCACGGCGTGTGGTGGGCGCCGGTGAACTCCTTCGAGGACCTGGTCGAAGACACCCAGGTCCAGTCCATCGGCGCCTTCCGCACGATGGCGACCATGGACGGCGACAGCGCTGAGCAACGCACCCTCGCCGCGCCGATCGATTTCGGTTCGGACCCGGGCGGGGCTTTCCCCGCCCCGCCACGGCTCGGCGCCGATACCCGCGCCGTGCTCGAAGCACTCGGCCTCGACGCGGCCGAGATCGCAGCCATGCAGGAGGCAGGAGTCATCTCGTGAACGATCGACGGCCCACGCACACGCCACCCTCGACGCGCCGCTCGCGGCGCCGCGGCGCGCAGCAATGAGCGCCGCGTTCCGTCCCCTCGACGGGGTGCGCATCGTCGAGTTCTCCGGCAGCATCGCCGGCCCCTCGGCGACCATGATCCTGGCCCAGCTCGGCGCCGACGTCGTCAAGGTGGAATCGCCCGACGGCGACGACGCGCGCGCCTGGCCGCCGCACGTCGCGGATCGCAGCGTGGTGTTCCGCCAGATGTGCGCGGGCAAGCGCGGCATCGTGCTCGACCTCAAGCAGACCGCAGGGATCGACATCGCGCTCACGCTGACGGCGAGCGCCGCGGTGGTGCTGCAGACGATGCGCCCCGGCGTCGCCGATCGCATCGGCATCGGCGAGGCGGCGGTGCGCGCGCGCAACGCGGACGTCATCTACTTCGACATGAACGCCTTCGGCACCGGCGCCGTCGGCCGCGACATGCCCGGCTACGATCCCATGGTGCAGGCCTTCAGCGGCATCATGGCCATGACCGGGCATGACGGTGCGCCGCCGACGCGCTGCGCGCCGTCGTTGATCGACCTCGGCACCGGGCAATGGATCGCCATGGGCATCCTCGCCGCGGTCCTGGCGAAATCGCGCGGACAGGCCGTCGCGCATCTCGAAACGGCGCTGGTCGACACCGCTTTCAGCGTCGTCTCCTACCAGGCGACGAGTGCGCTCATGAGCGGCGAGCGGCCGCCGCGCGCCGGCTCCGGCAACCCGATCGCCGCACCTTACCAGTGCTATGAGGCGAACGACGGCCAGCTGCTGCTCGCGGCGCCGAACGAGAAGCTGTGGCGGCGCGTGGTCGACGTGCTGGAGGCGCCGGCTCTGGCCGCGGACCCCCGCTTCCGCAGCGCGGCGGACCGGGCCCACCACCGCGAAGCGCTCGAAGCGGAGCTCAACGCGATATTCGCTCGCGACGACACGGCGACCTGGATCGCGAAACTGTCCGCGGCCGGCGTGCCGGCGACTCGCGTGTACGGCCTCGAGGAAGCGGTGGTGAGCGACATCGCGCGCGAGCGCCGCACCTTCCAGGATTCCGACGGCGTACCGCTGGTGCGCCTGCCCTGGCTGGTCGACGGCGAACCGCTGGCCTGGACCGCGCCGGCGCCGACACTCGGCCAGCACACCCGCGAGGTGCTGCGCGACCTCGGCTACAGCGACGCGCGCATCGCCGCGTTCATCGCCAGCGGCGCCGCACGCGAGGCCTAGAACGCCGCGCGGCCCGTCCCGCGCTCATCCTCGAACCTGCGGAGACACCCTGTGAATTCGATGCTCGTCGCCATCGCGCTAGCCGCCCTCCTCGCAACCAGCCCCGTCACCACGGCAGGTGAGCGTCCGTCCGATGACGACCTCAGGGCCGATGCCAACGAGCCCAACGAGGTACTGACCTACGGCATGGGCTACAGCGCTCAGCGCTACTCGGCGCTGACCCGCATCGACAAGCACAATGTCGCTCGGCTGGCGCCGGCCTGGGCGCTGGCGCTGGAGAACGAGGCCGGTGAAGTCGGCCAGCCACTGGTCATGGACGGCGTCATGTTCGTCGCCGACGCCAGGTGGACGGTGGCCATCGACGCGGTCAGCGGCCGGCAGCTGTGGCGCACGCCGACCAACGTCGATCCCGATGCCGCGATAGCGGCCTGCTGCGGCGTCTCCAACCGCGGCGTCGCCTTGTACAAGGGCCTGGTGCTGCGCGGTACGCTCGACGCCTGGCTGGTCGCCCTCGACCAGGAAACCGGTGCCGAGGTCTGGCGCACCCAGGTCGCCGACTGGAAGCAGGGCTACACCATCACCGGTGCACCGCTGCTCGCCCACGGCGTCGTCATCACCGGCATGTCGGGGGCCGATTTCGGCACGCGCGGGTTTCTCGACGGCTACGACCCGCTGACCGGCAAGCGCCTGTGGCGCCGCTATACCACGGCCGCGCCCGGCGAGCCCGGCGGCGAGACCTGGACGGTCGAGAACGCCTACCAGACCGGTGGCGCCAGCACCTGGCTCACCGGCTCCTACGACCCGCGACTCGATCTCGTCTACTGGGGCACCGGCAACACCGGGCCGTGGAACCCGAACTTCCGCGGCGGTGACAGCCTCTTTGCCGCCTCGGTGATCGCCGTGCGGCCGACGACCGGCGAACTCGCCTGGTACTACCAGTTCACCCCCGACGACATGTTCGACTACGACGCCGTCGGTGAATTCATCCTCGCCGAGCTCGACATCGGCGGCACGCGGCGCAAGGTCATCGTGCAGTTGAACAAGAACGGCTTCGTCTACGTGCTCGACCGTGCCAACGGCACGCTGCTGTCGGCGCAAGCCTACGCGAAGACGAACTGGGCGACCCACGTCGATCTCAAGACCGGCCGGCCGGTGGAAACGCCCGTCGCCGCGAGCCTGCGCGCCGGCAACAAGGAAATCCTCTGGCCCAGTTTCCGCGGCGCCAAGAACTGGGCGCACGCCGCGTTCAGCCCACGGACCGGCCTGCTCTACGCCAATACCATCCAGCTCAGCTCGACCTACCGCATCAGCGACCCGGGGCCGACCCGTCTCGGCCAGTGGTGGATCGGCGCGACCGAGTTCAAATACCTCTACGAGGACGGCGCGGTGCATGGCCACATGGAAGCCATCGATCCCCTCACCGGCCAGGCGCGCTGGCGGGTGCCGGTGCAGGACCGCTACAACCTGAGCTCGATGCTGGTCACCGCCTCGGGCCTGTTGTTCACCGGTCGCCACACCGGCGAGTTCATAGCCCTCGACGCCGACACCGGCGAGGAGCTGTGGATGTTCCGCGTGGGTTCCGGCATCAACTCGAGCCCGATCACCTGGGCCCGCGACGGCCGCCAGTACGTGACGGTGCTGGTCGGTCTCGGCGGCGCCGGCGCCGGACTCGTCGCCAAGGTCGGCGGCGGCGTGCCGCGCGGTGGCTCGGTGTGGACCTTCGCCGTGCCGCAATGAGCGCACCGCGCGTGACGCCCGCCCGCATGCACGGCTGACGCGAGGCTGCTGCGGGCAGCGCGGCTACCGACGGCGTTCGGCGTCAGTCCGTACTGCCGCCGCTGACGACGTAGGCGAACAGGTTGGCGATGTCCTCGGGCGACAGCACCGCGCGCCACGGCGGCATGCTGTTCTTGCCGTTGCTGACCGAGTTCATGAAACGGCTCTGCTGTTCCGGCGGGAAGGTGCGCAGATCGAAGAAGCCGTCACCGGGCTCGACCATGTCGACGCCATGGCAACGCGCGCAATAGGTTTCGTAGAGCGCGGCGCCAGCGGCGACCCGTGCGGTGGAGAACGACGCCGATTCCTGCGGCACGGCCGACCCCGCACGCAAGGCGAGAAGCGTCGCGGCCACTGGCAACAGGTTCTGCAAGCGCAAATCAGCTCGCCCCGTGGCGACGCCGCGGGCCGCCATGCCGCGTCGAACCCGCGGACACCCGGCTTGGCGGTTGCGCGACGAGCACCCGCTGCCGGCGACCCGCCAGTCCGACGCCTGGCGCGCCACCGTCGACGCGCATGGCGTGGTCCGACCCGGCGCCCGCGTGTGGCCGACGCGGTCTCTGCCTACGCACCTTCCGCCACGTACAACCGCCGTTCGAGCAGGCGGCTCAGCGGCGCGCCGGCGAGCCCTTTCGCGACCGCCAGGACGCCGAGATCGACCAGCGGTTCGATCAGCACGACAGCGAGGTAGGCCGCGCCGAACGTCGCCACCGCGTGGGTGGTGGCCGCACCGAAGCCCTGGCCGTAGAACGCCCAGAAGGCGACCCAGGTGACGATGCCGGCCTGGTAGGTGGTCGACAGCGCGAGGGCCTGGCGGTATTTCACCTCGACGTAGGGTGTCGCCGCCGGGATGACGCGGCGCGACAGCGCCGCGATCGCGAACAGCGGCACCAACAGGGTGGTCACGTTCATGCCGTATTGCGGCAGATCGAAGGGCGCGAAGACCAGGCCCTGCACGAGCAGGCCGAGGGCGAGACCGAGGGCGGCCGGCGCCGCGCCGAACAGCAGGAAGAGCGTCGAGCCGAGGATGAAATGGACCTCGGAGACGCCGACCGGCCGGTGCGGCAGGACCTCGAAGAAACACAGCACCAGGGCCGTGGTGAGCAGGCTGCGCGCGACCAGGGAGAACACGCCCCGCTCGCGCACTGCCGCGAACGCCGTCGCCAGGACGCCCGTCACGGCGCCCGCGGCCGTCGCGTAGCCCAGTCCCAGTTTCCCTGCCTCGACCAATCCGGGTTCGATATGCATGTCCGTCTCCTGCGATGAATCGGTTGTCTCGTCCAATGCGCCGGCGGCGCGCCGACCGTCACCACCCGCGGGCGACGCCGGTCCCCTCGCCCGCCCTGCAGCCGGCTCAGTCGCCGCCCGCGGGCACCACCATCACCGGCTCGCGCCGGGGCTCGTGCTTGTGAGCATGATCGTGGGCCGGCGGGCAGGTCGCGTTGGCGAGGCTGATCGGCTGCCCGTGCGGCGTGTTGAGATAGGCCTGGTTCCAGGCCTCGGCGCGGGTACCGACGGCAGCGTCCTCGACCAGGCCCAGCGCGGCGAGCAGCTGCTCCAGCGCCGCCACCCATTGCCGGTAGTAGGCGTCGTTGACGCTCTCGTCTTCGCGTTGCGGCGCCGCCGCGATCTCGGCCGTGAAGCGTTCCGCCCAGTCCTTCCACTCGAACAGCCCGGCCTGGTGCAGGTTGACCACCAGCGCGAAGGCCTGCGCCTGCCAGGGGTGGTCGAACACCGGGCCGTCGTGCGCGCCCAACGGACTGCCGGGCAAGCTGTAGCGGTCGTCGGCCACGCTCACGGCGCCTCCAGGTAATCGTCCCACAGGTCGATGCGGACGGTGTCGTGCGGCGCAGCGTCGGCGCCCCACAGCTCGCGCGCGGCGAAGCTCACGCTGTAGACGTGCTGGGGATGCGGGCCGCGGCCGTGGGCGACGGTATCGGGGTAGACGAACGCGCCGTGATCGAGCGCGATCGTGCCGCGCCGGCCGCGCGCGTAACGCGGAATGCGGGTATGGCCGGTGGGATGCCTGTTGACCACGCGGACCTCGTCACCGACCGCGAAGCGCGGCGGTTTCTCCTCGGCCATGCGCGCCGAGGCGCCGGTGGCGAGGAGCGGCGCGACGCCGTCGACGACGAGCGCCGGGGTCGCGGTACGGGCAGCGGCCGGCTTGCCGCTGGCGAGTTCGCCGGCGCTGACGAAGCCCTTCTCGACCAGCAGCGTCTCGAAGGCGTGCAGCCAGTGTTCGTAGTAGGTGCCCTGCAGGTACTCGATAGGCCCCATGCGCTCGATGGCATGGCGAAACTCGTCGACGTGGAAGGCGCCGCTGGCGAACAGGGCCGGGAACAGGCCCAGCACGCGGCGTTCCCAGTCGTAATGGAACGGCGGCTCGTTCGTCTCCGTGTAGACCGGGCCGTAATCCTGTGCGCCGCCGAGATCGTGGATGCCGTTCATCGCGCGAACCTCCTCAGGCCTTGGGTGCCAGGGCCAGGCCGGTGCCGATCATCGAATCGCGCGTGACCAGCGCGGCGAGTTCTTCCTCGCTCAGGCCCTCGCTGCCGGCAGGCCGCTCGGGCAGCACCATGTAGCGCAGCTCGGCGGTGCTGTCCCACACCCGGATCTCCTTGTCGCGCGGGATGTCGAGGCCGAACTCGGCGAGCACTCCGCGCGGGTCGATGACCACCCGCGAGCGGTAGGGCGCGGCCTTGTACCAGGCCGGTGGCAGGCCCAGGGTCGGCCACGGGTAGCACGAGCACAGCGTGCACACGGTGACGTTGTGGACCTCCGGAGTGTTCTCGAGCACCACCATGTCCTCACCCTGCACCCCGGAGAAGCCGAGCTCGGCGATGGCGGCGGTGGCGTCGCTCAGCAGGCGCGCCTTGTACTCGCGATCGACCCAGGCTTTCGCCACGACCTTGGCGCCGTTGCGTGGCCCTACCTTGTGCTCGTAGGTGTCGACGACGGCATCGATGGCGGCCGGGTCGACCAGCCCCTTCTCCACCAGCAGCGACTCCAGCGCCTTGACGCGCAGCGCGATGCTCTCGGGCGGGGTCTGGTAACCGTCGTGCTCGTGGTCGTGGTCGTGCGAGTGCCCCATGGTACGGATTCTCCTCGAGGTGGACGGGTCGGAACCGCTGCGCGCGCTGCCCGGGCGCATGCTGCGGGCGTGGCCGCGGCGTGCCGGCACCGGGCCAGAATAAGCCGTCACCGCGGCCCGTCAAGCAGGGCGGTCGGCGTCACCGTGGACACGCGCCGGACGGCTTGCCGACGGTACCCCGGTCACGCGGTGCAGCCCATGCGCTATAGTCCGTTGTTTTCGCCGTGGCTTCGCCACGTCGCGCCCGGCCCGTGCCCGCGCTTCCGACCGTCGAGGAACCCGCTCCCATGAACGACCAGCCCACCACAACGAACAACGTCCGCGTCATCGTCATCGGCGCCGGCATGGCCGGGATCCTGTCCGGCATCCGCCTGCAGCAGTACGGCTACCACGACTACGTCATCTACGAGAAGTCCGACCGCCTTGGCGGCACCTGGCGCGAGAACACCTACCCCGGCATCGCCTGCGACGTGCCCGCGCACCTCTACACCTACTCCTTCGAACCCAATCCCGACTGGAGCCGCACCTTCGCGCCGGGTGCCGAGATCCAGGCTTACTTCGAGCGCATCGCCGCCAAGTACCACATCGTCGAGCGCGTGCGTTTCAACGAGGAGATCACCCACTGCGAATTCCGCGACGGACGCTGGCACGTGCGCACCTCGAGCGGCCGCGAGGACCAGGGCCACGTGATCATCGCCGCCACCGGCGTCCTCCATCATCCCAACGTCGCCCAGCTGCCCGGCCTGGACAGCTTCGCGGGCGCCTGCTTCCACAGCGCGCGCTGGGATCATTCGATCGACCTCGCCGGCAAGCGCGTGGGGGTGGTCGGCACCGGCTCGACCGCCATCCAGATCACCACCGCGCTGGTCGACCGGGTCGCCCACTTCGCGTTGTTCCAGCGCACCGCGCAATGGGTGATGCCGATGGACGATCGGCCCTACAGCGAGGCCGAGCGTGCCGAGTTCCGCGCCGATGCGCGCAAGCTCTACGACCTGCGCGCCCAGCTCGACACCGACTTCCAGCTCGGCGCCCAGGCCGTCATCGATGCCGAATCGGAGAAGATGAAACGGGTCGAGGCCTACTGCCTCGCCAACCTGGAAAACAACGTGCGCGATGCCGAGCTGCGCGAGAAGCTGCGCCCGAACTACCGCGCCGGCTGCAAGCGGCTGATCTTCTCGCCGAACTTCTACGAGGCGATCCAGCACCCCAATGCCGAGCTGGTGACCTCGGGTATCCGCGCGGTCGAGCCGCAGGGCGTGCGCACCGAAGACGGCGTGCTGCACGAACTCGACGTGCTGGTGCTCGCCACCGGCTTTCGCGCCGACCGTTTCGTCCGCCCGACCACCGTGCTCGGGCGTGACGGCATCGACCTCGACGACGTGTGGGCCGATCACCCGGTCGCTTACCTCTCGATCGCGGTGCCGGGCTTTCCCAATTTCTTCATGCTCAACGGCCCCAATGGCCCGGTCGGCAACTTCTCCCTGATCCAGATCGCGGAGTCGCAGGTGTCCTACGTGCTGCAGCTGATCGGCCAGATCCGCGCCGGTGCCTGCCGCGAGATCGCGGTCAGCCCCGCGGCCACCGCCGATTTCGAAGCGGCGCGGGCCGAAGCGGCGAAGAAGTCGATCTGGGCCACCGGCTGCAAGAGCTGGTACCTCGACAAGCACGGCGTGCCGGCGAGCTGGCCGTGGACGCCGTCGCGCTTCTTCGAGGAAATGGCCTCGCCCCACCTGGAGGCGTACGAACAGGCGGGCTGAGGGCGCGCGGCGGGCCGCGTCGGCGGCGCCCGCGCGGCGCCGTGCCTATAATCGGTTCACGCCATTCGGCCATCCGGGGGGGCGGTCATGTCCGAGACCACGGCACCGAACCCACGCTATTGCTACCAGCCCAAGCAGGTCGAGGCGATCGTCGTGCGCGCTTTCGACTTCGACTTCCCCGACGACCTCGACCCCGTCTGGGCGCCGGAGGCGCGGGTGCGCTCGCACATGTTCAACGGTTTCTCGCTCACCATGCCGTACCTCGAGCCCTACCTCATCAAGTCGATGCAGGCGGCCGCCAGGCACATCCGCGAACCGCGCCTGCTCGAGGACATCCGTGGTTTCAACGGCCAGGAAGCACGGCACTATCGTTGCCACCGTCGCCTCAACGATCTGATCAAGAAGAACGGCTACCCGGAACTGGCCGCGGTCGAAGACCGCCTGGCGCGCTCCTACGAGCGGTTGCAGCAGCGGTCGCTGGAAACCCAGCTCGCCTACAACGCCGGGTTCGAAACCATGACCAACGGGTTCACCAGGTGGTTCATCAGCCGGCGGCGCGAGCTGTGGCATGGCAACTGCCCGTGGGTGGCGTCGTTCTGGGTCATGCACATGGTCGAGGAGACCGAGCACAAGACCGTTGCCTTCGACACCTACATGGCCTGCTCCGGGCGCTACCTGCCGCGTGCCGTCGGCGTGTTTCACGGCTCGTTCCACGTGCTCGGCTACGGCCTCGTCGCGATGGTGACGGCACTGCGCAAGGACGGCTTGTGGCCGCGGACCCGGACGCTGTGGGAAGTGGCACGCGAAGTCGGCTCGATGGTGCGCCACGTCGGCCCCTACCTGCTGCGCGCGTTGCTGCCCGGTCACAACCCACGTCGCGACGAGGATCCGGCCTGGCAGAAGGCCTGGGTCGCGGGCCACGCACGCCTCGCGCCGGGCACACCCCTGCCCCTGCTCGATACGAACGATCCGGACATTCCCGTACCTTTCGAACGAACCGCCTGAAGGAGGCGCCCATGGAACGCTATCAACGCCTCATGATCGCGAACGGCCTGCTGGTGATACTCGTCGCGATGCTGGCCGGCTTCATGCTCATGTTCAACCTGCTCGGTGGCCTCGAGGTCTGGCCCGGCACGATCATCACAATCCCCACCTACGGCAACGAGGCGGGCTGGGTCCGGGCCCACTCCGGCGGGACCATGAACGGCCTGCTGGTCGTGGTCATGGCGCTGGCGCTGCCCAAGCTCAACCTCGGCTCGCGGTTGCAGGCGTGGACGGCGTGGGGCTTCATCTACATCGCGTGGTCGTTCACGGTTTTCTACTGGGTCGGCAACGCGTCGGGCAACCGCGCGCTGAGCATCGGCGATTCGCCGCTCGGCCAGGGCGACTGGCTCAGCGTGATCGGCTTCCTGCCCGGCCTGCCGAGCGTGTTCCTGGTCCTCTTCCTGCTGGGGGTCGCCGCGCGCGGCGTCCTCGGCGGAAACGGTCGCGGCTGACACACATTCGTCGCGCACCCGCCCGGATCACGGGGCGTCTCGACAACGGCCGCGCGTGGCCTGCCCGCGGCTGGGCGCAGGGCGGGATGCCCGGAATAGCGCGTAACGCCGCCCACGACCTCCACAGTAGTTTTTCACCAGCCTGCTGGCAGGCTGGTCAAAAACGTAGCGAGGAAGGTCGTGGGCAAGGCGCGCGCGAGACGAGGACCGGAGTTTATGCGGATAAATGAGGACCGCAGGCGCGTGCGCAACGCCGCCCACGACCTCCACAGTAGTTTTTCACCAGCCTGCTAACCGACCTCCATCGGCAACGCTGCGTCCTTGGCCCACTGTCCCATGGAACCGTCGTAGATGGTGACGTCCTCGTAGCCGAGCTGGAACATCAGGAAGGCATCCAGCGTGGCGGCGATGCCGCCACCGCAGTAGACGATGACGCGGTCCTGCCTGGCAGCGCCGGCCGCCTCGAACAGCGCCGCGGCGGCGTCGGGGGCGAGGAAGGTGTTGTCGTCCGGGTTCACCAGCCCGAGCGCCGGGACGTTGCTGCTGCCCGGGATCCTTCCTGGCCGGCCATAACGGGCGTTCTCGCCGCGGTGGAGTTCCGGCGACAGGGCGTTGATCGTGCAGACCGCCGTGGCGCCGATCGCCTGGCGCACTTCGTCCTGGCCGGTGAACAAGCGCGGGCGCGGCGCCGGCTTGAACGTCGCCGGCGACACGGGTTTGGCGGCGGCGGTCGATACCGCGCGCCCTTCCGCCTGCCATTTCTGGAAGCCACCGTTCAACAACGCGGCATCGTCGAAGCCGAAGGCACGCAACATCCACCACACGCGCGTGGCCCATTGCGGGCTGGTGCTGGAGTAGAGCACCACGCGGGTGCCGTCACCGACGCCGTGGCGCGCCATCGCGGCAGCGAAATGCTCTGCCGACGGCAGGGTGAAGCTGAGCGGCGAATCGTTGTCGGACAACTCGCCCTGCAGGTCGAGGAAATCGGCACCGGGGATGTGGCCGCGGTCGTAATCCTCGCGACCACTCTTGATCTTGTACGGCTTGCCCGGCGGCGCCTCGTCGTAGAGCAGGTGCACGGTGCAGTCGAAGACGCGCAGCGCCGGGTCGTCGAGATGGGCTTCGAGCCAGTCGGTTTCGACAATGGCCTCCGGGTGAAGGTAAGTCGTCATGTAATCCTCCCTAGCGTTGGGGCTGCCTGCAGTGATCGTCGTCGTGCACCGGCCTCACCCCAGCGCGGGTGCGATGGCCGGCGGCCGGCGATGCCCGGTCGCCTGTTCGAAGGCGAAGGCCAGCGCGAGCAGGTCCGCTTCGCCGTAGGGCAGGCCGACCATTTCCATGCCGACCGGCAGGCCCGCCGCGGTGAAGCCGGCGGGCACGCTGAGGGCCGGCAGCCAGCTCTGTGCCGCGATCAGGGTGTTGGTGGGAAAACTCAGGGTGGTCCAGCGGCCGGCATCGAGTTCAGCGCGGGTCGGCGCGGGCACCCGGGTGGTCGGGAACACCAGCGCCGCGGCGCCGGCGCGTGCCATGGCGTTGACGATGACACGTTGGAAGGTCTCGCGCGCGACGTAGCGCTGGTAGTACTCGGGATCGGCCAGCGGATCGGTGGGCCCGTCGACGATGGCCTCGAACAGGTCGAGCGCGGGGTGGTAGCGGCCGGCCGCGCGGATCGCCGCCAGCGTCTTCATCGGTACCGGCCGCGCGGCGAGAAACTGGTCGATGTCGTGCTGCGAATGCGTGACGTACAGCGAGGTGAACTCGACGTAGTGATCGAGATCGGGGATCTCGACCTCGACCACCCGTGCACCGGCCGCGGCGAGGGCCTCGATCGCACTGGCCATGACGCGGTTGACGGCCGCGGCGTCGGCATCGCCGTCACTGCCGAAGGCCTGGCGGACGACGCCGAGGGTGCGACCCTGCAGGGCGTGCGGGTCGAGGGCGGCGAGGTAGTCGCGGTGCCCGGCGATGACTGCCGTGGCGGTATGCGGGTCGGCCGGGTCGAAACCGGCCATGACCTGCAGCAGCCGCGCCGCGTCGGCCACGCTGCGGCACATCGGCCCGGCGGAATCCTGGAAGCTCACCAGCGGCGACAGGCCATGGCGCGAGATCAGGCCGGGCGTGACCTTGAGCCCGACGAGGTTGTCGAACGAGGCCGGCAGACGGATCGAACCACCGGTGTCTTCGCCGATGCCGGCGGTGGCCAGATTCGCCGCGATCGCGGCACCCGTGCCGCTGCTCGAGCCGCCGGGGTCACGGGCCGGGTCGTAGGGATTGCGCGTCGTACCGGCTTGCGAGGAATAGGCGAACCAGGACGTCGCGAAGTCCGGCATGGTGGTCTTGCCGAGCACGATGGCGCCGGCCGCACGCAGCCGCGCGATGATCGTCGCGTCGTGCGCTGGCACGTAGCCGGCCATCGCGATCGAGCCGAAGCCGGTCGCTATGCCGGCGGTCTCGACCTGGTCCTTGACCAACAGGGGAATGCCGTGCAGCGGACCGCGGAGCCGGCCGTCAGCGCGCTCGGCATCGCAGCGCGCGGCCTCGGCGAGGGCCTCTTCGTTGATCGTGACGACGCTGTTCAAACAGGGGCCGTTGCGGTCGTAGGCTTCGATGCGGGCCAGGTAGGCCGCGACCAATTGCGCGGCGCTCAGTTCACCGCGGGCAGCGGCCGCGAGCGCGGCTTCGATGGTGATCTCTTCGATGGGCAGCGTCATTGCCGGCAGCTTCCGCGAGGTGGACCAGCCGGGGAGCATACCGTGCCGGGTCGCCGCGTCCAGGCCGCTCCGCTGCTCGACGCGTGGGCAGCGACGTCGATGCGGAAACCTCGGTTCACGTTCGCGTGGGAATAGTCGCTGCTGCACCCGGCCAAGGGGTCCGACGCAGGGACAGGGGTGGTCAGTGCCACGGGCGTCGCAGGCGCGAGCCGCGGCCGGTGATGGCCGGGCGGCGACGCCGCCCGGTCATCACGCCGGGCGCGAACGCGCCCGGCGTCAGTCGCGGTCTACCAGCGCGAACCGCCGCCGGAGGAGCGATTCTCGCGCGGCTTGGCCTGGTTCACCTTGATGTTCCGGCCACCCATGGAGGTGTCGTTGAGGCCCTTGATGGCCGCGTCGGCCTCGCTGTTGTTCGACATCTCGACGAAGGCGAAACCCTTCGACTGGCCGGAGAACTTGTCGGTGATGAGGCTGACGCGATCGACGCTGCCGAAGGCGCCAAACGCCGACGAGAGGTCATTTTCGGTCACGTTGTAAGGCAGGTTTCCAACATACAGGTTCATTTGGATCGATTCCTTTTCGTGTGTAAAGCTGAAATGGTTCGAACGCACCAACACACGAAGCACGGAACCAGGCTCACCACCTTCGTGGTGAATGCGTAGCAAGGCGCGAGACGCGCAGATCGAGCCATCGCCTGCGTTGCCCCGCCACCTTGATTACGGCGACGGGGACGCTGACGAATACCTGACTGTGGGATATCGAAGATGTCCAGCAGGGAGGGAGGCGACCACGTTGTACGGGCCTTGAACGGGGGTGAGCTTAACCGCGTTGACGGGAAAAGGACAGCGATTTCGTATCGGCGAACGGATCGGGATCGATGCGCACTGCCGCAAGTGCGGCAACGAGTTGTGGACGCATCGTCCACGACGTGTCCGGACCGATGCCGTTGTCGGCGTCCGGCTCGGCGACGATCAACATCCACAGCGGCGCCCGGTTGTGGTTGCGCGGCTGGAACAACATCGCCTCACCGAGGGCCCGGCCGACATTGGAATACGGTTGGCGCGCCGACTGCCACGACGGGAAGCCCACACTTTCCGCCAGGGCGGCGCCGGTCGCCGCATGCCTGCGCGCACGAACATGCGCCTGGAGGAGCGTGCGCTGCCGCTCGGTAAGCCTGCTGCGGATCGTCTCGAGCGCTGCACGGTAGGCGGCGTCGTCCGGATACGGCACGGAACACGGGTCGGTCTCGACCACGATTACGGCGTCGACCTGCTCGCGCAGCGCGGCCAGCACGTCCGGCTCGCTGACGCCGTCGACGCTGGCGATCTCGCGACCGTGGATCCAAGCCTTGCCTTTGACGCCGCCGGTGTAGGCCCGGGCGATGATGGAGGCACCGCGGTAAGACTCGCGCTGGCGTTCGATACGAACGGGTTGGGGTTTTTTCACGGCAGTTGTCCTGGCTGGATGGTGGGAACCGTGGGGCGCGGCGGTGCACAAGGCGCCCCTGCGGCGGGTGGCGGGCAGGTCGACCTGGACGCACGCCCGGCCACCGGCATCACGAAGAAGCGGCAGCCGTCGCGACACCTGCCGCGCAGCGCCATGATGGCTGCACGCGCTTCGGCGGGATTCGGCATGCGAACGAAGGCCCCGTGGACACCGTGCTTCGCGCCGCCGCCGCCGGGTTCGTCCAGGCTGGCGACTTCGCCGTGCTCGCCGAGCCAGCGCAACAGTTCGCCCAGTCTGAAACTGCTGCCGACGCAGGCGATGTACAGCGTCACGAGCCAGACGCCGGGCATCCGGGCTGGCCGCGGGTGATGGGTGGTGGGAAATATCGGGATCGGCAACCTGGCGTGGCCATCTCTATCGCTCCGGGACGCGTACGAAGGGGCGCCGCGCTGCGCGGCGTGGGCAACCAGATCGCGATCGGATATTCCGGGGCGGGAACCCCGCTTGGACGGGTGCTAGCCGTAAAGGCCGAAACCGAGATGGTGACGCTACCCTACGCCACGCACGCGACAAGCACAAACGGATTACCCGGCGCGGCCACCTCGTCCGAGCGTACGCGTCGGCGCACGCCAGCTACGTCAGGGGGGCCTTAGTCTTGCGGGCATGGCGCGGCGCCGCGGCGGCGACGTCGCGGCCGGATGCCGTCGCCACCGCGCGGCCATACGGCCCGCGCGCCATGGTACCCGGGTCACCCGTTCACCGCGTACGCGCTAGCGTTCGCCATCGGCGGTCGCAAAGGCGCGCACGATCTCCGTCATCATCGCGACCCCGCGCTCGAAGCTCGCGATACCGATGCGCTCGTCGTTGCCATGTACGCCGCCGAGATCGGCTTCGGGGATGACGAACGGCGCGTAGCCGTAGCTGGTGATGCCGCGTTCGCGGAAGTAGTGGCTGTCGGTGAACCCACCCGCCACCGTCGGCACCACCGCGGCGCCGGGGTAGTGCGCCGTGCTCACCCGGGCGAGCAGGCGGAACAGCGCGGTGTCGGCAGCCGAGGCGGCAGCGGCGAAGCTGAGGGTGGGCTCGATGCGGATGGCGTCGTCGGCCACGCGCGTGGTGATGTCGGCGAGGAAAGCCGCGGCATCCTGGTCGGGCAGGATGCGGCAATCGAGTTCGGCGCTCGCCGTCGGCGGTACCACGTTGACCTTGCTGCTGCCTGCGAGCACGGTGATCGAGCAGGTGTTGCGCAGCAATGCGTGCAGGTGCGGCTTGGCCGCCTGCAGGCGGGCGAGGAAATCCTCGTCCGCGATGGCGCCCCGGATATCGGCGAACGGCGCCGCCCACTCGTCCCCGGCCTGCGCGGCGATGCCGGCGAACATGCGCTCGACCGGCGCGATCACGCGCGCCGGGAAGGGTCGGGTGCGGATGCGTTCCAGCGCGGCGACCAGTCGTCCCGGCGCCGACGTCGGGCGCGGACTCGAGCCGTGGCCGGGACGATCGCTGGCGACCAGGCGCAGCCACAGCGGGCGCTTCTGGGCGAGTTCGATCTGGAACCGCAGGCCACCCTCCGTGGCGATGCCGGCGCCGCCCTCGTTGAGCAGGAAACCGGCCCCGGCGAAGCTCTCCGGGTGGTGTTCGACCAGCCAACCCGCGCCGAGCGCACCGCCCGCCTCCTCGTCGGCCGTGGCCATGAAGATGACGTCACGGGTGAGGGCGGCGCCACTGCGATGCAGGGCGAGGAAGGCTTCGAGGTGGGCGATGCCGAGGCCCTTGGTGTCGAGCGCCCCGCGACCGGCCAGGTTGCCGGCGGTGCTGACCGCGGTGAACGGCGGCGTCTGCCAGGCCGCGGCGGTGGCCGGCACCACGTCGACGTGGTGCAGCAAGACCAGCGCGGGCGCGTCGCCGCCGTGCAGGCGCGCCCACAGGTTGCCGCGCCCCGGCGCCGATTCCGCCGTGTGGTAGGAAATCCCGGCGGCATCCAGCACGCCGGCGAGAAAGGCGATGCCGCGCGACTCGTTGCCCGGCGGGTTGCTGGTATCGATCTCGACGTAGCGTGCGAGGCGGTCGAGCGCGGTGTCCGCGGCGAGCGCAACGTTCAGGGTGAGGCACAGGGCGAGCGCGAGCAGCGCGCGGAAAAAGTCTGGCATGGTTACGGCTTGCTGGTCATCACGGGGCGACGCGTCCGGCCCGCCGGCGACGACGAAGATCTCGGCCGGTCAGTGCGCCCGGCCAGCCCCCGGGCCGGCCCGGCATCCCGGGGCGTCGGCCCCACCATACAGGAGCGGGACGCCCCGGCGCGAACGCCGTGGCGCCGGGCCCGCGCGGCGTTCAGCCGGCGTGGTCCGATGGCCGCCGCGCGCGCCGCCCGAGCAGGAACAGGCCGCTCAGCAGCAACCAGGCCGCGGCCGGCAGCGGTACCGGCGCGGTGGCGGTCAGGAACAGGGCATCGCGTCCCACCGGGTCGAGCACGAAATCGAGCGACCAGCTCCAGTCCAGCGGCAGCGCGGCGAGCACCACCGCATCGAACGTGCCGGCGATGGTGTCGGCGCTGAGCAGCTCGAAGCGATCGCCCGCGGCGGGCAGGAAGTCGTCGATCAGGCTCACCTCGAGCAGGCCGAGCAGGGTCGCCGTGCCGGTGACGTCGACCGCGTCGTAGCCGACACCGCGTTCGAGCCCGCCGAGTTCGAGCGCCAGGGTCCCGCCGGTGTCGAGCAGGTAGTCGCCGTCGATGGTGGTCAGCCCCGGCGACTGGCCGGGCGCGAGGGTTCCGCCGAGCTGGCGCAGGTCGCCCTGCAACTGGTCGACCGAGAGCACGCCGCCGTCGAGCAGGAAGCCGTCAGGGGCGACCAAGGTGCCGGCCCGCAGCATGCCGCCGGCGAGATCGAGCGTGCTGCCCGGCGCCAGCTCGAGGGCGTGATCGAAGGCCAGGGTACGGCCGCTGCCGAGGGTCTTGCCGGTGGCACCGAGGAGCGCGTTCAGGCGGTTGCTGGAACCATCGAGTGCGAAACTCTCGTCGGTGAAATGCAGGGTGCCGGTGGTGAAGCTGACGTTGCCCTGGATGGCCGTGTCGAACTGCACGGCGGTGGTGGTCAGGGTGCCGCCGTCCACGGTCAGGCGGCCGGCGGCGCCAGCCGCCCCGTCACGGCCGCTCAGGGCGCTGTTGCGGCCGCTGCCGCCGCTGCCGCCGGCACCGCCACGCAGGTCCAGGCTGCCCGTCAGCAGGCGCAGTTCGCCGTCTTCGAGCAGGACATTGCCGCCATTGCCGCCGCGCCCACCGTTGCCAGCGCGGGTGCCACCGTAGAAGGAGATCACGCCGTTGCCACCCTTGCCGCCGGTGCCGCCGCGGAGATCGAACGCGCCACCGGCGACCAGCAGGCCACCGTCGATGCTGAGGGTACCGCCGTTACCGCCGGTGCCGCCGTTACCGCCGGCGGTGTCGCTCAGGACGCCGTTGAACCCGGCGGCCCCGCTGCCGCCCGTGCCACCGCGCAGGTCGAACGTGGCGCCATCGAACGCCCCGCCATGCACGAACTGCGCGCCACCGCTGCCGCCGGCGCCGCCGTGTCCGGTGGTTCCACCCAGGAGCGGATCGTTTGAGGCGCCGTTGCCGCCGTTGCCACCGCGGGCGGAGAGCGGAATGGCACCGAGCCTGCCGCCGCTGATCGTCGTGCTGCCGCCGTTGGAACCACCACCGCCCGTGAAACTCGGCGCGACGAACGTGTCCCCGCTGGCGTGGACGCCGGCGGCACCATCGAGGTCGATCGCCGACGCCACGATGACGCCGTCGACGAGTTCGAGCGCGCTGGCCTCGAGCGGCCCGCTGAGATTGAGTACGCCGGCCACCTTGATGTCACCGCCGACGCCGCCGTGGCGGCGGATGTCCTGCGCTTCGAGGTAGCCGTCACGGCCGATGTCGATGGCACCGGCATTGAATACCCGCGCCACCGTACCCGGCGCGAAAGTGAAACGTCCGCTCGCGACGTCGAGCAGGGCGCCGGCCGAGTTGTAGAAATTGTCACTCAGGACGTCGCCGTCGAGGCGCTCGAAGTGCGCTCCGCCCTGCAGGCGCAGGGTGCCGCGGTTGCGTTCGAGGTAGCCGAGACCGCCGAAACTCGCCTGGGTGCCGTCGAGCACCACGGTGGCGTCGCTTTCGTGGATCTCGGCCACGCCATTGGTGGCGACGTTGCCGGCCGCCAGCAGGCCACCGCGGGTGTCGAGCAGGATGCGGCCGGGGACGACGATCTCGTCGCCGTTGGCGTCGACGCTGACGGCGTCGCGCACGACCCAGGTGTGGCCGGCGGCGAGCGCGAGACCGCCGAAGCCCGTCGCCGCCATCAGCGGCTGCGCGCCCAGGCCGAGGTTCGCGTAGGCGCCGAGGTGCAGGGTGCCGCCGTTGATTTCGACCGCACGCGCCGCACTGCTGCCATCCGGCTGCTCCAGCATCGCGCCGGCAACGGTCAGGCGACTGTAGTTAGGCGTCGCGCCCCCGCCCGCCACGGTACCGATCGCGACCTCGCCGCCGTTGACGAGCAGCGCGCCGTTGACGTGCAGCCCGCCGCCCTCGTCGACGCGCGTGGTGCCGCCGCGATTCTCGAAGGTCGTGGCTGTGTGGAACTGCTGGCCCTTGACCAGCTCCAGCGTGCCGCGGTTGACCTCGACGGTGTTGAAGTAATCGAACTTCGCCGCACCCGAGAGGTAGACCGCGCTGTCGTTGTAGACCAGGCGCGTGTCGAGCGCGCTGATGTCCGAGGAGACCGAGACGACCTCGCCGGTAGCGGGATCGAGGACCTCGTCGAAGGCCAGGTCAGCGAAGCGCGCCGCGTTGCCGAACACCTCGCTGACGCGGATGTCGACCACGGCGACGTCGCTGCGACGATCGGCGATGTCGACCGCGGCGGTGTTGTCGAAGACCTTCTGCTGGCCGATCAGGCGCCAGCTGCCGGCATCGAAGCTCGCGCCACCCTCGGCGTAGTCGACGATGTCGACGTCGAAGGCGAAGCCCGCGCCGGCACGCACGATGACCGTGCCGGTGTTGACCAGGTCGATGGGACGGATGGCCGGTTGCGCCGGCGGGCACGTGGGGCACAGGCTGCCGAGCGGGCGCAGCGAGGTGATGCCGGACTGCAGGTCGAGGATGCCGGCGTTGTCGATCTCGACGTGGGCGTCGTCATACTCGCGCTGCAGGCCATTGAGGAACAGGCGGCCGCCGGACTCGGTGACGAGGCGGAGGTCACCACTGAGCAGGATCTCGTTGGCGAAGCTGACGTCGCCGCCGTTGAGCGCGAGGAACTCGAGCGCGCCGTCGAGGGTCAGGCCGCTGCCATTGCCCTTGCTGACGGCGATGCTGTTGACCAGGCCGTCGGCGCGGAACACCCCGCGCGCGGTCGGCTCCTGGCCAAAGGTGTAGGCGGCGCCGCGCAGCCGCGGCAGGGCGATGTCGACCTGTCCACCGATGCCGCGCACCTCGACCAGCCCCGCGTTCTCGAACAGGCCGCCCGTCGCGCCCGCCGTGTACGGCCGGAAGCGGAGGATGCTGTCATGCGCACGCACCGTCGCCCCGGCCTCGTTGAGGAAGTAAGGCGTGTTGACGTCGAGCATGCCGCCGTCGGTCGCCTGCAGCGTGCCCTGATTGGTCACCTGGAACTTGCCCTTGAGCATGCGCTGATTGCCGCCGGGCGCGGGGTCGCGGTTATTGCGCTCGTAAGTCAGCGTATGGCCGGCGCCGTTGATGAGCGTGCCGGCCTCGATGCCGCCGCTGGCACCGAAGCGAATCTCGCCGTCGCCACGGATGTTGAGCACGCCGTCGGCATTGATGCTCAGCAGGCGCAGGGTCGAATTCTTCCGGATCTGCCCCGGCGTACCATCGATGAGGCCATCGTTGTCGATCGAACTCGTGCGCACGGTCGCGGTATGGACGGCGAAATCGCCGATGGCGAGTACCGATCCGCTGGCGACGTAGAGGCCGGCAAGTTGCCGGTCGACGTCCGCATCCAGGCGATACAACAGCGGCGCGAGTTCGGCGCGCGCGCGGGCGGTGGCATCACCGCGACCGATCGCGAGCACGAGATCGGCGCTGGGGGTAGCAGCGGCGTTCTGGTGATTCGACAGCAAGGTGAACTCGCCCGGGTCGAGTGCGCCCGAAATGAACAGGGCGGACGTCTCCACGTAGGCGTCGACGCTCGGTATCGCGTTGATCATCGCGGTGCCGTCGAACAGGCCGTCGATCAACCCGAGATCACCCAGGGTGACGGCGACGTCGTAGACGTCGAGATTGGCGAACTCGCCGGCCAGCTCGAACTTGCTGTAGTACAGGGGGCCGAGATCGATGCTGGCCACGCCACCGAGCACGCTGGCATGCGCGGCCAGCGCCTTGAGTTCCATGTAGTCGCCGAAGGTGAGCGAGCCCTTCTGCGAGAGTTGCCGCTTGAGCCCGGTGAAATCGAGGTGCATCTCGACGTCGGCGGCCCCGAGCAGGGCGATTTCCGGCAGCTGGTCGAAGCGCCCGGAGAAGGTGTTCGCAATGCTGACCTGGTTGCCGTCGCGCAACATGACGTCGACGGCGTCGCCGGTGAGGGCGTCGGTGAAGTCGATGTCGACCTCGAGGAAGGTGTCGACGCGGTTCTCGATCTCGTAGCCGACTTCGAGCCCGTACTTGACGTCGATGAGGTCGTAGCCGACCGTCGCGAGGTTGACCGTCCCGGGCTGGATCTTGAGTTCGAGGCCGGTGAAGGACACCCCGGTGGTGGCGTAGCTGGCGATGCCGTCGAGATCGAGGCCGAGGCGGAGCAGGTCGCCCTTGGTGCTGGTGACCACGGCATTGCCGTCGACCACCGGGCCGCTGGAGGTCGCGCTCTTGGAGGGATTGACCAGCACGATCTCGCCGAACGAGGCGAGCGGCCCGGGGCCCGCCGGTTTCAGCGGATCGACGGTCGGCAGTTTCTTACGGTAGAACGCGTCGTCCTGCTGGTTGGGCGGAATCAGGTTGGGAATGTCGAGAAAGCTGAAATCGGGCAGGTTCGGCAGGTTGAAATCGATGCCGAGATCGAACACCGGCAGGCGGATGTCCGGCAGGTTGAAGTTGAAGCGCCCGATGTCGTAGCCGACCAGCGGAAACAGCCCGTACTCGAGACTGCCACTGGCGCCGCCGCCCAGGACGACGTCCATGCCGAGATCCAGGGACGGCAGGGCGACGTTGAAATCGAGGCCCGCCGTGGCGATGTTGGTATTGCCGCGCACGGCGAAGAACTCCCCGGCGCGGACCTGGTCGGGCAGGGTCAGGCTGGGGCCCAGCTGGTACTGCCCGCTGATGTCGCCGGCGCCGGTCTCGAAGCCGGCGGTGATCTCGACCCCGGCATAGGCATTGATCGCGGTGGAGAATTTCAGGCCCGTACGGGTGTCTGCCCGGATCTCGGGGATGATGGTCTGGCCGAACGCCGTCACTTCCGGGAAGATGAGGGCATTCCGCGACCCCGTGATACCGCCGACGGAGCCGGCCGCATTGACGTGCGCGACCAGCGCATCGCCGGTCGAGTACTCGTAGCGGGTGTTGGGGCGGTTGCCGGAGAGATCGAACAGGAAACCGCCGTTGGGCCCGAAGTTGACCGTGGTATCGGCGGCCGCCAGGGGTCCGCCGAAGAGTGCGGCAGCCAGGGCGACGGCCACCCGGGTCCGCGTGACCGTGAGACGAGTCACACGGTCGCTTGGTGCGATAGTCGTTGGCATCATGTAATTTGCGTCCGTCGGAGGCGCCGCGCTGGCGCGGCCGGCATCCCGCCACCTCGTCTGATTTCGAGGGATCGTAGCGATCGGCCCGATGGCGCGGTATCGCCCAGACGCCGCAAGGCACCTGGCCATTGGAATTACGACCAAAGTACTAGCAGGCAGGTGAATGTGTTCGCGTACAAGCTCGGGGTTTCCCACGCGGCGACCGCGAGCGGCGCGAGCCAGACACGATGAACGTGCCGCCTGTGCGAACACACGTCGCCGCCGCGCCGCGCCGCGGCTGTTTCACCCGGACACCGGATCCCGCCCCGAACTGACGTAGCGCCCGCCCCGTGCTCAAAATCCTGATCGCCGATGACCATGCCCTGATCCGTGGCGGGCTGCAGCAGCTGCTCGGCCGGCTCGACGGTGAAGTGTGCTGCCTGGAGGCCGACAGCGCCGAAGCGGCGCTCGCCGTCGCGCGCGCCGAGCCCGCGCTCGACCTGGTGCTGCTCGATCTCGGCCTGCCGGATTGCGCCGACCTCGACCTGCTGTGCCGCTTCGTGCGCGATTTTCCCTTGCTGCCAGTGCTGATCGTGTCGGCCAGCGCGCAGCCTGCCCTCATGCGCACCGCGCTCGACCAGGGCGCGATGGGCTTCATTCCCAAGTCGGCGGCGCCGGAAATCCTGCTGCACGCCGTGCGCCTGGTTCTCGCCGGCGAGATCTACGTCCCCGCCCAGGTACTGCAGGCGCCGCGCGACGACCGCAGCAGCGCGGCAGCAGGCCTGACCGCCCGCCAGCTCGAGGTGCTGGCGCACCTCGCCGCCGGCGCCACCAACAAGGACATCGCGCGCGAGCTCGCGCTGGCCGAGGCCACGGTCAAGGTCCACGTCACCGCCATCCTGAAACACCTCGAGGCCCGCAATCGCACCGAGGCCGCCCGCCGGGCCCGCGAACTCGGCCTGCTCGACGATCGGCCCGGCGCCTGAATCAGCCCCGCGCTCGACTCCCCTGCGCCTGGCGGCGCGCGCTGCGCAGGAAACTGCGGATACGCGCCGGCGGGGCCGGCTTGAGCAGGATCTGTACCGCCGCGGCATCGGCGTCGGCGCTCGTCGGCGGTTCCGGGTCGCCGGTCACGATCACGGCCGGGACGTCGGCACCGACCCGGGCGCGAAGCGCGGCGATGACATCGAGACCGGTACCCGCATCGTCGAGGTGGTAGTCGACGATGACCGCGTCCGGGCGGTAGCCGCCAGCAACGGCATCTTCTGCGGCCGCGGCCGAGTCACAGCATCTGACCGCACAGCCCCAGTCGCGCAGCAGGGTCCGCATGCCGCGCAGGATGCCGAGGTCGTCGTCGACGACCAGCACCCGCATGTCATCCAGCTCGCCGGTCGCCGAGGTCGTCCGCGCTGCCGCCGCCGACACGATCCGCGCGCCGGGCCGTGCCGCGGGCAGATCGAAGGCGAAGGTCGAGCCGGCGCCGGGCGCCGACGACACGTCTATCCGCGTGCCCAGGAGGTCCGCTGCCCGCTTGACGATGGCCAGCCCGAGCCCGAGCCCCTTGCGCGGATCGCGGTCGGTGCGGTCGAGCTTGCGGAACTCCTCGAAGATCAAGCCCTGCTCGGCGGCGGCGATACCGCGCCCGCTATCGCGGATCTCGAACCGCGCCCGCGCGCCATCCGCAGCGATGCTGATGACGATGCGGCCGGCATCGGTGTAACGCACGGCGTTGGCAATCAGGTTGCGCAGGATACGTTCGAGCAGGGCGAGGTCGGTCTCGACCGCCTCGATGAGGATGACCGTCTCAACCGCGATGCCCTTGTCCCTGGCCTGCGGCGCAAACTCGGCGACGAGGCCGGCGACCAGCGGCTGGACGTCGACGGTGACACGTTCGACCGGAACCGCCCCGGATTCGAGTTGCGAGATATCGAGCAGGCTGCTGAACATGCGGTCCAGCGAACCGACTGCCGCGTCGATCTGTCCCGCGATGCCCCGCGACCGCGCGTCGAGCGGGCAATTGCCCAACGAGTCGACGAACAGGGACAGGGCATGGACCGGCTGGCGCAGATCGTGGCTGGCAGCGGCGAGGAAGCGCGACTTGGCCGCATTGGCCTCGTCGGCCAGGCGCGTGCGCAGGCGCAAGGCCTTGACCAGGTCGACGTTCTCGTAGCGCAACTCCAGCGATTCGACCAGTGAGCGCGAGAAATTGCGCCCGAAGTAGCACAGTGCCAGGGCGTAGACCACCGTCGCGAAACCCAGCGCGGTGTGCGCGGGCTCGCCGTTGCGCAGCGACACCCAGGCCAGCGGCAGTAACGAGGGCAGCAGGTAGGCATAGAAGGCCGGCATGTACATGACGAGCGAGGTCACCGCGCCGGCGCCCATGCCGGCCAGGATGACCACGATGAGAAACTGCGTCGCCACCGCACTGCCCGGGTAGAACAGCAACGCGGTCGCCCCCCACAGTGCACCGGCCAGGCCGCTGGTGAGCACGAACTGGCGCGCGGTGGCGGCCAGCGCGGCATCGTTCCACTCGCGGCGGGCGGCGACGCCACGATGCAGGAGCAGGCGCAGGACCACCATGAAGACTACGGCCATCCACCAGGTGTAAGCAGTCGCGGTGGGCAGGCTCTCGCGCTGATTCAGGACCACGACCGCCGCCAGGACCAGATGCACGAGCAGGATGGGCAAGGTATTGCGATTGAGGATCTGCAGCCGCTCGGCGAGCACCGTGCGACGGCGCGCCGCCAGGCCCTCGACCGCGTCGCCAGGGTTCGCTGCAGCGCCCGCTCGAAGCGCGCGCGCCGACGCGTCGTCGTCCTCCTGAATGACCTGTGCCATGACGCGTTCGGGTGGTGCTGAGGGTTTCGATGCTAACGCAAACGCGTGCAGGGCGTCGGCGGACGATCGCAGACGCGGCGTGACCACGCATGCCTCGCAGTTGTGATGCATTACCGCGCGTTCCCGTCCCCGCCGACCTGCCGTGGTGCTCGTGTCGGCCGCCATCACGGTTCAGGAACGAACGACATGATGCCTGGCGACTTCCGCGCACTCGCCGCCGCTACCTGCCCGCTGCCCCTGCTCGCTGCGACCCCGGCCGCCGCCGCGGTCGGCCAGCGCGGTGGGGGCAACGGCGCCGGCCCGACGGCGACGGCCGTCAGGCGCACGACGTTCTGCCCCCCGGTCAGGTAACGGAGCGCAAAGCTCACCCCGTCGTCGACGCCCAGCGCGCCACCGTGGAAGGGGGTGCTGACGAACGGCCACGACGTGTTGCTCGCAGAGCCATCGATCCCGCTGTGATCGTCACCGAGGACGCCGCCACCGTGGATGGCCAGCGAGCGGCCGTTGCTGCTGGCCGGCACGTCCTCGATGACGGTGATTTCGGCCCCGGAGATCGTCACCGCGCCGCTCCTGGCGGCGATGTCGTCGTTGGCATCGTCGTCCTCGCCATCCGCGGCGCCATCAACGCGAGCGGGGCTTGAAACGACGCCCGGCGCGCAGGGATTCGCGTGGTAAAACTTGCACGGCGGCGCAAGGCTTACACGTCCGGGCGGGCACCCGGGAGTGCCGGCGCGGCTGCGCCGGCGACGTCCACGCCGTGGCTGCCGGCACGTATCGTGCAGGACGCAGGTTCGTGAACCCGCCCGACGACCTGCGACCAGGCGCCGACGCGGCCAACAAGCCGCTGCCGGATTCCGAACAGGCCCTGGTCGAAGAACACCTGCCACTGCGCTCCCCCGTGGTCTACGAGGTGGTGCGCCAGGAAGGCGAGAACGAGCTCGCGCGCCCGTTCGGCTCGCTGTGGTGGTCCGGTGTCGCCGCCGGCATCGCCATCCTCGCCTCGGTGCTGGGCATGGCCGTGCTCCATCGCGACCTGCCCGAGCGGCCGTGGCGCGTACCGGTCGAGGCGCTCGGCTACACCCTGGGTTTCGTCATCGTGGTGCTGGGGCGTCTGCAGCTGTTCACCGAGAACACCGTCACCGCGGTGCTGCCACTACTCGCCGAGTGGTCGCGCGCGCACGTGTTCAACACCCTGCGCCTGTGGGTGACGGTGCTCGGCGCCAACCTCGTCGGCACGACGGTGACCGCCGCACTGATCGTCCACGCCGGGCTGTTCCCGGCCACCCTGCTGCCGGCCCTGCTGGCCGTCGCCGGCGATTTCGCCGCGCACACGCCGTGGACGGCACTGATGCTCGGCCTGCCGGCCGGCTTCCTCATCGCCACCGTGGTCTGGGTACTGCCGAGCGCCGCCGGCTCCGAACTCGGCGTCATCGTGCTCCTGACCTGGCTGATCGGCGCCGGCGGTTTCACCCACGTCGTGGTCGGTTCCGGCGAACTCGCGATCCTGGTCCTCGCCGGTGACCTCGAAGTCCTGCGCGCGCTGGCCCTGTTCGCCGCCACCCTGCTCGGCAACATCATCGGCGGCACCGGGCTGTTCGCCCTGCTCGCCTGGGGCCAGGTGCGGGCCGAGTTCTGAGCCCGGCGGGCGGCCCGGAACAGCTCTTGCATCGGTTCCCCGCATGAATGCCGTACAAACGACGCCTGCAGGCCATGGCAAGGCGGTGAAGACGTGGGCGTAGCCGCACGCGGCGAGCACTGCGCGCGCGCCGGCGACGAATTCCTCGCCGAGGTCGCGGCGCGCAATCCGCACGAGCCCGAATTCGTGCAGGCCGTGAGCGAACTCGTCGACTGCGTGATGCCGCGCGTCCTCGACGAACCGGCTTACCGCGAGGCGCGCCTGCTCGAACGCATGGTCGAGCCGGACCGCATGATCACCTTCCGCGTGTGCTGGGAGGGCGACGATGGCAGCGTGCGCGTCAACCGCGCCTGGCGGGTGCAGTTCAACCGCTCGCTCGGGCCCTACAAGGGCGGCCTGCGCTTCACCGCGACGGTGACCCCGGGGGTGCTCAAGTTCCTGGGCTTCGAGCAGACCTTCAAGAACGCCCTCACCGGCCTGCCCATGGGTGGCGGCAAGGGCGGTGCGGATCTCGACCCGCGCCGCTGCAGCGCGGCCGAGGTGCGGCGTTTCTGCCAGGCCCTGATGGGCGAACTGCACCGCCACATCGGTCCGCACGTCGACGTGCCGGCGGGCGACATCGGTGTCGGTCGCCGCGAGATCGGCTACCTCTTCGGTGAATACGTCCGCCTGACCAATCGCTTCGACGGCAGCGTGCTGACCGGCAAGGGACTCACCTTCGGCGGCAGCCAGGTGCGCGACGAGGCCACCGGTTACGGCGTGGTCTGCCTGCTGCTGCATGCGCTGCATCACCACGGCCGCGAGCTCGCCGGTCAGCGCGTGGCCATCAGCGGCGCCGGCAACGTGGCGCTGCACGCGGCGGAGAAGGCCGCGGCGGAAGGTGCGCGGGTGATCACCCTCAGCGATTCCGACGGCACGGCCTACGCCGCCGACGGCTTCGACCCCGAGCAGCTGGCCGCCATCAAGACGCTCAAGCGCGAACGCGGCGGTCGCCTCGCCGAGGCCGCCGACGAGGCCCGCGGCATCCGCTACCTGGCGCGGCGCCAGCCCTGGCACCTACCCTGCGACATCGCCCTGCCCTGCGCGGTGGAGAACGAGATCGATGCCGAAGCCGCACGGCGCCTGCTCGACCACGGCGTCGCCGCGGTGGTCGAAGGCGCCAACATGCCGGTGACCGCCGATGCCGGGCGCCGCCTGCGCCACGCCGGCGTGCTGTTCCTGCCGGCCAAGGCGGCCAACGCCGGCGGCGTTGCCGTGAGCGGCCTCGAACAGACCCAGAACGCGATCCGCACGCGCTGGGACCACGACGAAGTCGAACGCCGGCTCCACGACATCATGCGCGACATCCACGCCGAGTGCGTCGCGCACGGCGGCGGGGGTACCCAGGTCGACTACTTCCGCGGCGCCAACATCGCGGCCTTCGAACGGGTCGCGCGCGCCATGCTCGCCTATGGCCCCGGTTGACCACCGTCCACGGCCGGGGTGCGGCGCCGCCCGGCCGGCGCGCCGGGCCATCCACCCGACGGACAAGCCAATGGAGATCTCATGAACGACATCACTTCTCTCAGCAACACCCGCGCCCTGCGCAAACGTGCGCGCGAACACCTCGAGAACGGCGCCGTCACGGCCGGTTACAACGCCGATCGCGAAGCCGTGATCGCGGTGCTCAACCAGGCGCTGGCCACCGAGCTCGTCTGCGTGCTGCGTTACAAGCGCCACGAATTCATGGCGGCCGGCTTCCGCGGCGAGGCGGCGAGCGCCGAGTTCGCCGAGCACGCCCGCCAGGAGCAGCAACATGCCGACCAGCTCGCCCAGCGCATCGTGCAGCTCGGCGGTGCGCCCGATTTCTCACCGACCGGGTTGGCCGAACGCAGCCACGCCGAGTACGTCGCCGGCGACACCCTGGTCGACATGATCAAGGAAGATCTCGTCGCCGAGCGCATCGCCATCGACAGCTACCGCGAGGCCGTGGCCTGGCTCGGCAACGAGGACCCGACGACCCGGCGACTGCTCGAGGACATCCTCGCCACCGAGGAGGAACATGCCGACGACCTGGTCGGCCTGATCGACGAGGTCGCGGTGTGAAGCGACGGCCGCCGCGGGCGCAGGCCGCGCCCGCGAACCGGCGGCGGCGTCAGGGCAGGAGCCGCAGCGCGCGGCTGTCGAGCACCTCGCGGGCCCGCTGACGCTGTACACGATCGTGCGTCCGCACGATGACGAAGGCATGGCCCTGCTGCAGCACGGCATCCCGGATCCAGGCCAGGACGAAATCACGTCGCGGGCGCAGTGCGCGCAAGCCGGCCAGCAGCACACCGGCGAAGACACCGAACAGGATGCCGAGTGCCGGCAGCAGCAACGGGTAACCCGGCGCGGCCGCGCTCACCGTCTCGCCCTGCTGCACGACAAGCGCCGCGCACAGGCCAACCACGCCGCCGGCGGCGCCGAACACCAGGTGACTGGCGCGCAGCACGCGGCGCACGTGCTGCGGATCCTGGCCGAGCACGCGCTGGTAGTCGAAGTCGTCCAGGGTGTCGCCGGTCAGGACCGGGGTCGACTCCCGCGACAGTTCGAACCGCTCCCGCAGCTCGCGCGCGGCGGCGATGGCCCCGGCGTCGTGGTCGAATTCCGCCCACACCTCGGCGCGGGCGGGGTCGTCCGCGAGGACGGTGGCGAGCGCTGCCGAACCACGGGCCGCCGGCGTAGCGGGCGGCGCCGCCGACCGGCACGCGCGGGCGGCGCGAGCAGACTGGTCGCCGATGGGGTCGTTCGTATCCTGCATGTCCGGCGCTCCTTGCTCACCCGCGCAAGCGCTCGCGCGCGGCCGAGCGGTGGGGATAGGGTCGGGCGTGGCGGGGTGACGCGCCTGGCGGCAAGTCGCCGGCCACGCCGGGCGCCGGGGGCGCGCCCCTGGCGCAGCCGCTCGCAGGCCGGACGAGGGCCCCGGCCACGGCGTTCATTTGAAGCGGCTGGCGGCGTCGTGGACGCTGTCGCCGAGCGACTTCCAGGCCGCGTCCATGCCGGCCTTGAGATCTTCCCAGGCGTCGTTGCCGGCGTCGCGCAGTTCTTCCAGCCGGCCACGCGCCGCGTCCCGCTGGCTGCGCAGGTCCTCGATCTGCTCGAGGTAGGCGACGCGGGCCTGGGCGTCGGCGAGCTGCACGCGCGCTTCCAGGCGTTCGATTTCGGCGCTCCACTGGTCGAGCTGGTCCTGCATCATTTCCTCGTAGGAGGCTTTGAGGCTCATATCGGGTCTCCATCGTTGCGGACTTGAACGGCGGTGACCGTGCTGCGGCGTGGCTGCTCGGTCACCGTCCTCACGGGCAATTCGAGCAAACGACGTGCCAGCGCGGGCCGCGCGCGCCAGCGCGACACGCGCTGCCGCCCGGCGCAGCTTTTACAAAAGCGTGCAGGGCCTACAAGACCACGCGGCAGCGGCAGACCTGGACGAGCACGCACCGGCGCGTGGCCAGCCTGGCACGCTCCTTGCGAGCACCCCGTGCCACCAGACGTATCGCGCACGGCACGGCAGCTGTGCGCCGCTGCCATCCATGGAGGACTGCCCATGACCGCGACCATCCGCGCGCTCGCGCCCCATGCCCTCGAGATCGACGCCGCCGGCGTGCTCGACAGCGACGATTACGAACGCGTCCTGCCCCTTGCCGAGGCCGCCATCTCGGCACACTGGTACGTCAACCTGCTGGTGCGGACGACCGATCTCCGTGGACTCACCCACGCTGCCCTGTGCCGGGATCTGCGCTTCGACGTCCGCCACTTTCGTGACGTCGCCCGCCTCGCCATCGTTGGCGATGGCCCCGGCGACGCGCTGCTGGCGACCCTCAGCAGGCCGTTCACCGCGGCCGAGATCCGCTACTTCACCGACGCCGACATCGGCGCCGCGCGCGCCTGGGTCGGCGCGGCCGCCTGAGCGTGGCCGCTGCCGGTTCGACCCGCGCGCTGAGAGCCCGCGCGCGCTGCCCGAGGCTGAGCGGCCTGCTCGCCGCGCTGGTAACGGGCCTGCTGCTCGCGGCGCCTGCATGCGCCGCCGGCGACACCGCGCGGCTCGAATCGCTGTCCGCGATGCTGCACGATCCCGCGCAGCGCGACGCCTTCGTCGGGCACCTCGACGACCTCATCGAGCAGCAGCAGGCGCGCGCGGGGCGACGGGACGACGGTGGGCGCGGCGCGCTCGCCCAGCTCGTGGGCGGGATCTCGACCCGCCTCGAGGCCGTCGCCGGCCAGTTCGGGGTGTTACTGGAGGCGGGGCCCGAACTCCTGCACCGGGTCACGAGCCAGGGCCGTGATCCGCAAACCCTGCGACGCTGGGGAGAAGGCCTGGCCCGCATCGTGCTCGTAGTCGCGCTCGGCCTGCTCACGCGCAGCCTGGTCGAACGCCTGCTGGCGCGCTTCGCCCGCGTGCTCACGCCGCGCGCCGGCGAGCCCGTGCTGCTGCGCTTCGTGCGCAGCGCCGGCGTGCTGATCCATACCCTGATCGGTCTCGCCGCCGGCGCCGCCGCGGCACTCGCGCTGCTGCCCGCGCTCGATCCGGCCGCCACCACCCGCCTGCTCGCGGTCACTCTGGTCCAGGCCATCGTGTGCGAACGTGCCATCAGCGTCAGCGCACGACGCCTGCTCGTGCCGAACGATCCGAGCGCCCGCCTCGTGCCCTGCAGCGATGACGACGCCTCGTACTGGTACGTGTGGCTGCGGCGCCTGGCCGGGATCGCAATATACGGCTACGCGGCTGCGGCGGGCGGCGCCGTGCTCGGCCTGGCGCCGGTCGTATGCCGCGCCCTGCTGCACGTGACCGGGCTCGTGCTGACCGTGCTGACGGTCGTGCTCATCCTGCAGAACCGTCACCGCGTCTCGGCCTGGCTGCGCCGTCCGCGGCAAGGGCGCGCCCGCCGCCTCGCCGGCCTGCGCCGCATCTTCGCCGACACCTGGGCAGGTCTCGCCATCTTCTACGTCCTCGCCTGCTACGCGATCTGGGCGCTCGGTACCGATGCCGATTTCGCCTTCCTCGCGCGCGCCTCGGCCGCCACCTTGGCCATCGGCGTGGCGGCCCGCGCCCTGGTTCTCGGCGGCGGCCACCTGTTGTGCCACGCCGCCGAGGTGCCGCGCGATCTCGAGCTGCGCTTCCCCGGCCTCTCGGCCCGGGTCAACCGTTACCTGCCGGCAGCGCGGGCCGCGCTCGCCGGCCTGGTCTACGCCTTCGCATTCCTGCTCGTGCTCGATGCCTGGGGCGTGGATACCCTCGGCTGGCTGCGCAGCGACGCCGGCGCCGCGCTGGTCGGGCACTGTGCCCGCATCGGCGGGGTGTTGCTCGCCGCCATGCTCGGCTACGAGGGCCTGTCGCTCGCCATCGTCAGCTACCTCGAAGCCCACGAAGCCGATGCCAGCGGCCGCGCCCGCACCCTGCTGCCGCTGCTACGCAACGGGGCCATGGTCGTGATCGTCGCCGTCGCGCTGCTGATGGTGTTCTCCGAACTCGGCATCGACATCACGCCGCTGCTGGCCGGCGCCGGCGTGTTCGGCCTCGCCATCGGCTTCGGCGCGCAGAACCTGGTCAAGGACGTCATTACCGGCATGTTCATCCTCATCGAGGACACCCTGTCGATCGGTGACATCGTCGACGTCGGCGGCACCGTCGGCATGGTCGAGAGCATGACCATCCGCACCATGCGCCTGCGCGACCTCGACGCCACCGTCCACACCATCCCCTTCGGCGAGGTCAGCACCATCAGCAACATGACCAAGGACTACGCCTACGCCCTGATGGACATCGGCGTCGCCTACCGCGAGGACGTCGACGCGGTGATCGAGGTGATGCGGGCGGTCGCCGAGGAGATGCGCGACAGCGACGACTACGGCCGCCACATTCTCGAGCCGCTCGAGGTCATGGGCCTCGATTCCTTCGCCGACTCGGCCGTGGTCATCCGCATCCGCCTGATGACCACCCCGCTCGAGCGCTGGTGGATCAAGCGCGAGTACCAGCGCCACCTCAAGCGCCGCTTCGACGAACTCGACATCGAGATACCCTTCCCGCACCAGACGCTGTACTTCGGCGTCGACAAGGACGGCGAGGCGCCGGCGGCCCGGCTGCGCATGCTGCGTGAGCGGGCCGGGGCGCCGGCGCACTCCGATGAGGACGAGCCGGCGCCTGTACCCGGCGCCACGGCGACCTGATCGCGCCGGCCCGCATCCGCGCGACGGCGACCAGGGCGTATGCTTGGCCGCGCGATCAACGTCCAAACTGGTGAACCCGCATGCGCTACGAAACCCTGCTGATCGAGAAGGACGGCCCCGTCGACTGGCTGACCCTGAACCGTCCCGACGCCCTCAACGCGCTCAGCCGCCGCATGGTCGGCGAACTGCACGACTACTTCGACCGGCTGCAGGACGACCACGCCGTGCGCGTGGTCGTGATGCGCGGCGCCGGGCGCATGTTCTGCGCCGGTCTCGACATGAAGGATCCGGAACGCGAACCGCTGCGCGACGCCGACAGCGGCATGATCAGCCAGCGCCGTTTCTCCGGCCTGGTCATGAAGATGCGCCGCGCGCCGCAGCCGTTGATCGGCCTGCTGCACGGCTATGCCGCCGGCGGCGGCTTCTCGATCGCGTTGGGCTGCGACGTGCGCATCGCCGCCAGCGGTACGAAGATGAACTGCGCCTTCATCAAGATCGGCCTGTCGGGCTGCGAGATGGGTTCGAGTTACCACCTCGCCCGGCTGGTCGGCACCTCGAATGCAGCCGAGCTGCTCTACACCGGGCGTTTCGTCGACGCCGAGCGCGCCCTCGCCATCGGCCTGGTCAGCCACGTCGTGGCCGCCGACGAGCTGGACGCGACCGGCAAGGCACTCGCCGACGACATGGTGGCGACGGCGCCGCTCGGCCTGCGCCTGACCAAGGAGGCCTTCTGGGCCAACGTCGACGCCCAGGGCCTCGACGCCGCCATCGCACTGGAGGATCGCAACCAGATCCTCACCGTCAGCAACGGCGACCTCGCCGAGGGCATCGCCGCCTTCCTCGACAAGCGCCAGCCGGACTGGGGCCGCCGCGCGGCGGGCGACTGACGCCGGTGTGCATGGCGGCGCGCCCGGCGGGCGGATTTGAAACGGCCGCCGCCGCGGCTAACATGCGGTGAGTGTCCACGCGGGCGCGGCGCACGAGGCCGCGCCGCGCTCACCGTCATCCGCATCGAGGGGAACTACCATGGCAAGCACCGCAGCCCAGACCACTCCGATCAACCCCGCCACCGCGCCCTACGACTACGAAGTCATCGTCATCGGCGCCGGCGTCTCCGGCATCTACCAGATCAAGCGCCTGGTCGACCTCGGCATCAATGCGACGGTCCTCGATGCCAACGACGGTCCCGGCGGCACCTGGTGGAGCAACCGCTACCCGGGCGCACGCTTCGACTCCGAGAGCTATACCTACGGTTACTCGTTCTCCAAGGAACTGCTCGAGGAATGGCACTGGAAGGAACGCTTCTCGCCGCAGCCGGAAACCCTGCGTTACCTGAACTACGTCGTCGACAAGCTCGACCTGCGCGACCACATGCAGTTCGGCTGCAAGGTCGCCGCCATGCAGTTCGACGAGGAGGCAGATCTCTGGCGGATCACGCTGACCGACGGCCGCGAGATGAGCTCGCGTATCGTCGTCACCGCGCTCGGCCCGCTGTCGACGCCGACCCTGCCTCGCATTCCGGGCATCGACGACTTCCAGGGCATCGCCTTCCACCCCGCCAACTGGCCACACGAACCGCTCGATTTGAGCGGCAAGCGGGTCGGCATCATCGGCACCGGCGCGACCGCCATCCAGATCATCCCGGTGATCGCCGAACAGGCTGGCCACCTCACGGTGTTCCAGCGCCGCGCGAACTGGGCCGCACCGCTCAACAACGGTCCCATCAGCGACGAGGAGATGGCCTCGATCCGTGCCCGCTACGACGAGATCTTCGCGGCTTGCGCGCAGTCGCCGGCGGCCTTCGAACACGTCCCCGATCCGCGCAGCTTCTACGACCTCACGGCGGAACAGCGCCGCGCTTTCTGGGACGAGCTCTACGAGCAACCCGGCTTCAGCATCTGGCTGGCCAACTTCCCCGAGATCTTCACCGAGGAAGCAGCCAACGCCGAGCTGTCGGACTACATCGCCGATCGCATCCGCCAGCGGGTCAAGGACCCGGCGGTGGCCGAGCTGCTGATCCCCAAGGACCACGGCTTCGGCGTGCAGCGCCTGCCGCTCGAGACCCACTACTTCGAGGCCTACAACCGCGACAACGTCGAGCTGGTCAACGCCAAGGCGACGCCGATCGAGCGCATCACGCCGACCGGCTTGCGCACCACCGACCGCGAGTTCGAGTTCGACGTGCTCATCTACGCCACCGGCTTCGATGCCTTCACCGGCGCCTATGACCGCATCGACATCCGCGGCATCGGCGGCAAGAAGCTGCGCGACAAGTGGGCGCGCGGCCCCGTCACCTACCTCGGCATGCTGGTGCACGGTTTTCCCAACATGGCGATGCTCGGTGGCCCGCAGGTCGCCGCGGCCAATTTCCCGCGCGGCTCGGAAACCGCCGTCGACTGGCTGACGCCGATGTTCCAGCGCCTGTGGCAACAGGGCCAGACGCGCTTCGACGTCACCGCCGAAGCCGAGCAGGCCTGGTTCGACGCCGTCAGGCAGAGCTACGACGGCCTGCTCATCAACAAGGCGCAGAGCTGGATCACGGGTTACAACTCCAACCTCGACGGTCACGAGTACGGCCACACTCGCTACAACATCTTCGCCACCGGCGGCGTGGAATACACCAAGCACCTCAAGGCGGCCGCGGACGGCTATCCCGGTATCGACTTCGCCTGAGCGGCCTGCCGCAGGCGGGCACTGCAGGCAACGGCCCGGCGACAGGGCACGATGCTGCGGGCACTGACCGGGCTGCTGCTGTTCCAGCTCGCTGGCGAGGTGCTCGCCCGACTGCTGGGCCTGGCCGTGCCGGGCCCCGTCGTCGGCATGGCCCTGCTGCTCGCGGTGCTGGCCCTGCGGCGCGGCCCGGGCGCCGAATTGCGCGGCACCGCGCAGGGCCTGCTGCAACACCTCTCGCTGCTGTTCGTGCCGGCCGGCACCGGCGTGCTGGTCCACGCCCACCGGGTCGCCGAGGACTGGCTGCCGTTGACCGTCGCCCTGGTCCTCAGTACCGCCATCGGTCTCGGCGTCACCGCCGTGGTGCTCAAGCTGCTGGTTGCGCCCACGGCGGATCGCGGCGACTCGACATGAACGACTCGGTCGCGGCGATCTGGGTCTACCTGGCCGAGTCGCCGCTGCTCGGCCTCACCCTCACCCTGGTCTGCTACCAGCTCGCCTGCACCGTGCACGCCCGCCTCGGCGGCCATCCGGCGGCCAATCCGGTGCTGCTGTCGGTGGCGATGCTCGCCGCCATCCTGCTCGCCACCGACACGCCCTACCCGGTCTACTTCGAGGGTGCGCAATTCGTGCACTTCCTGCTCGGCCCGGCCACGGTCGCGCTCGCCATCCCGCTCTACGCCCAGTTCGGCCGCCTGCGCGCCCTGGCCGGGCCGTTGCTGCTGGCACTGGTGGCCGGGTCGCTGGCCGCGGCGCTGTCGGCGGTCGTGCTCGGCGCACTGCTCGGCGGCGACCACGAGCTGCTGATGTCGCTGGCACCGAAGAGCGTCACCACGCCCATCGCCATGGGCGTGGCCGAGAAGCTCGGCGGCCTGCCGTCGCTGACCGCGGTACTGGTCATCGCCACCGGCATCCTCGGCGCGGTCGGCGCGCGCTACGTGTTCCGCTGCCTGCGTATCGAGGACGACGCCATCCGCGGTTTCGCCATCGGCCTCGCCGCCCACGGCATCGGCACCGCGCGGGCCTTCCAGGTCAGCGAGCAGGCCGGCGCCTTCGCCGCGCTGGCGATGGGCCTGAACGGCCTGTTCACCGCCGTGGCCCTGCCGCTGCTGCTGCCGTGGCTGGTGCGCCTGCTCGGCGCCTGAGCCGGGTGCCGCTCAGCCCGCCCGCACCGCGGCGTGGATCGCCTGCCCGCCGCGCTGCACGATGCGCAGCCGCAGGGGCAGGCCGCTGCAGAGCACGCCGGCGTCGAGGTCACCGGCCGTGACCTCGACCAGGTTGGTGACCAGTTCCGGCCCCTCTTCCAGCGCCACGACCGCGACCACGTAGGGCAGGCGGTCGGCAAAGTAGGGATGGTAGGCCTTGTCGAAGACGACGTGGCTGAGCAGGGTCGCGCGGCCCGCGGCGGGTACCCAGCGCAGCGCGCTGGCCGGCGCGTCACAGGCCGGGCAGGCCTGCTCGCGCAGGTAGCAGGCGCCGCAACGACAGCGCGCGACGGCCAGCTCGCCGGCGTCGATGGCAGCCCAGAAGGGCGCATCACCGGGACCGACCACGCGCGGCGGCGGGGCGAGATCGGGCTGTTCGTCGGCGCCGCTCATACGCGTCCCAGGATCAGCGCCGCGTGGGCCTGGCCGGCGCCGGTCAGACCGATGTTGGTGACCAGCGCGGTCTCGGCCGCGGCGACCTGGGTCGCGCCGCCCTCGCCGCGCAGCTGGCGCACGCCCTCGGCGACGTGGGTGAAGCCCTGCACGTAGCCCCAGGAGTGCAGCGTGCCGGAGGTGTTGCAGGGCCGCGCCGAATCGAAACGGAAGTTGCCGGCGCGGATCCATTCCGCGGCCTCGCCCGGGCCGCACAGGCCGTAGGCCTCGATCTGCTGCGCGACCAGGATGGTGAAGGCGTCGTAGAACTGGAACACGTCGATGTCGTCGATCCCGAGCCCGGCGGCGGCGAAGGCGCGCGTGCGTGCCGCAGCGGGATCGAAATCGGCGCCGGCGATGCCCGGCGCCCGCCCGTACGCGCGCGCCAGGGCGACCTCGTGGCTGGCGCCGAGGCCGAGCACGGCGACCGGCCGGCGCGCGAGGTCGCGTGCGCGCTCGAGCGTGGTGACGACGAAGGCGATGGCGCCGTCGGTGACCAGGCAGTAGTCGTACAGGCGCAGCGGGCGCACGATGAAACGCGAGGCCTGGTGGTCGTCGACGGTGATGGGCTGGGCGTGGCGGTAGGCATCGATGCGCGGCACGGCATTAGCGCGCAGGGCCACGGCAATCTCGGCGAGGTCGGCCGAACCGCGCCCGTAGGTGTCGAACCAGCGCTGCGCGCCGAGGGCCATGCGCGCGCCGGGTGAGAACAGGCCGACCGTGGCGTACTCGTTGACGTCACCCTCGCCCACCGTCACCGCCTGCGAGCGCGCGTTGGTCGCGTGCACGCACATCACGTGATCGGCGGCGCCGGACGCGATCAGGCCGATGGCCGTGGCGATGGCCAGGATGGCGGTGGCGCCGCTCGAGTTGACCTGCAGGGTGACGTTGGCGCCGAGCGCCGCGCGCGCCGCGGCGAGCCCGGTGGTGTTCTCGCCGAAGCCCGGCTGGAAGACGTAGCCATCGACGGCGCCGCGGGCGAGCCCGGCATCGGCCAGCGCGAGTTCGACCGCGTCCCAGGCGAGCTGCTCGGCCGAGGTCCCGGGCAGCACGCCCTGGGCGGTGACGCCGAGGCCGGCGATGGCGTAGCGGCTCATGCGGCCGGCCGGCGGCGCTCAGGGCGCCCGTTCGAAGCCCGTGAAGCCGTCCTCGAGTTGCACGCCGAAGCTCTTCAGCGCCATCGACACCATCGTGTACTGGCCGACGGTCATGACGATGTCCATCAGCTGACGCGTGTCGTAGTGCGCACCGAGTGCATCCCAGGTCGGTTGGCTGACCCGCTGGTCGCGGTAGAGCTCGTCGGCGGCGCGCAGCAGCAGGCGATCACGGGGATCGAGGCCCGGCGCGTTCGGCCCCTGCATGATGCGCTCGACGTCGTCCGCGGTCAGCCCGGACTCCTTGCCGATGACGACGTGGTGCGCCCACTCGTACTCGGCCTCGCACAGCCAGCCGGTGCGCAGGATGAGCAGTTCGCGCTCGCGCGCCGGCAGGCTGTTGCGCTTGAGGATGTGCAGGGCGAAGCCCAGCCAGTCACGCGCGAGTTCCGGGTGGTTGGCCAGGGTCGCGAACACGTTGTAGACCTTGCCGTCGTTCAGGTACGGCGCGAGCAGCTCGCGCTGCTCGGCGCTCCACTCGGCCGGCGGCAACGGCGCGATGCGCGGCGGTTCGGCCCACGCCGCGCTGGTCGTGGCCAGCGCCAGCAGGCCGGCCTGTACGCCGCGGCGGGCGCGGCTGGTCGGATCGTTCTCGGCAGTCATGTTCCCCTCCCCCGGGCTCGCGCGAGGCTCAGTCGTCGATCGCCTGGTAGACCAGCGCGCGGAAGTCGTACTCCGGCAGGTCGAAGCCGATCATGAACTGGGTCATCAGCACCGCGGCGAGTTCCTCCGCCGGGTCGACCCAGTAGTAGGTCTTGGCCGCGCCGGCCCAGCCGAACTCGCCCAGCGAGCCCGATACGCCGAGCTGGCCGACGTCCAGTGCGACGCGCGAGCCGAGGCCGAAACCCCAGCCCGGCATCGGCGCGCCGCCGAGCATGATCGGCAGCTGCGCGGCGGTGAGATGGTTGGTGTGCATGAGCTCGAGGGTCTTGCGCCCGATGATGCGCCGCCCGTCCGGCGCGCGGCCGTCGAGCAGCATGCGGGCGAAGGCGAGGTAGTCGGCCGCGGTCGAGAACAGGCCGAGGCCGCCGCGCTGGAACACCTCCGGCGCGTCGCAGGGATAGGTCTCGGCGACCTCGTCCCGGCGCGCGACGTTCTTGTCGAGAAACGCCTGGAAGATCTGCGGGAAGGTCGCGTCGCGGCCGATCAGGTCCGGATGGCCGTACATGGCGGCGAGGCGCGCGCGCTTGTCGGCCGGCACCCCGAACGCGGTGTCGTCCATGCCGAGCGGTGCGAACAGGCGTTCGCGCAGGAAGTCGCCGAGCGGCTGGTCGGCGATGACCTCGATCAGGTGCGCGGCGACGTCGATGCCCAGGCTGTAGTGCCAGGCCGTGCCGGGGTGGAAGGCCAGCGGGATCTTCGCCAGCTCGGCGATCAGGGCTTCGAGGCTGCGCCCGGCATCGTTCATCAGGCGCGCTTCGCGGTACTGCGCACCGATCGAGTAGTCCTCGAAGAAGTCGTAGCTGAGTCCGCAGGTGTGCGACATGAGATCGCGCACCTGCAGCGGCCGCAGCATGTGCTGGTCTTCGAGCTTGCCGTCCGCGCCCAGCACCTTGGTCGCGCCGAAGGCCGGGATGAACTTGGCCACCGGGTCGACCAGCTGGCAACGCCCTTCCTCGTACAGGGTCATCAGCGCCGTGCACACGATGGGCTTGGTCATCGAGTAGATACGGAAGATGCTGTCCGCCGCCATCGGCACCCCGGCTTCGCGATCCTGCCAGCCGACCTGGGCCGCGTGCACGACGCGGTCGCGGCGCATCACGAGGGTGCTGAAACCACCGTAGGTACCGGCATCGACGTAACGCTGCAGCGCGGGCGCGATGTGTTCGAGGCGGGCGGCATCCATGCCGACGTCTTCGGGGGCGGAGGCGGGCTGGGTCACGGCGGGGTTCCCTCGGCGGTTGACGAAGCGCGCATCCTAGCAGGCCGACGGAAAGCGTAGCGAGCAAGGCCGCGGGGCCGATGCGATCGACGCAGACCGGGTCATTGTCGTCGACGCCATCCTGCGGCAGCGCGGACCGACGAGCGGGCCGCGGCAGGCCCGTGCAATCAGGGCGCGCGCACGACGAGATCGAGCAGCGCGGGCTGGCCGGCGCGCATCGCCGCGCGGGCCCGCGCCAGCGCCGCCGGCAGCTCGCGGCCGTCGACCACGCGCTCGGCATGGGCGCGGCTGGCGCGCGCGATGGCGACGTAGTCCGGCGCAGGTTCGAGCGAGGTCAAGGGCATCGCGGCGCTGCCGGCGGCGGCGCCCTCGGGATACATGGCGCGGGTCGCCGCCCGCACGGTGTTCCAGGCGCCGTTGTCGAACACGCAGATCAGCAGCGGCAGGGCCAGGGCCTCGGCCAGCTGGTGCGCGGCGACCGGGTTGGCGAACAGATGACTGCCGTCGCCGACGCAGGCCACCACGGCCTCGCCGGGTTTCGCCAGCTGCACGCCGAGCGCGGCCGGCACGCCCCAGCCGAGGCCGCCGGACAGGGCATGGCTGAAGTACTGGCCGGGGCGTTCGAGATCCAGCAGCGCCGGGTTGAGGGCCAGCTCGCTGACGTAGGTTGCCTGCGCGCCGAAAGCATCGTTGATGCAGCGCGTGGCGTAGAAGGGATGCATGGGCGCGCCGCCGCCGTCGCGGGCGATGGCGAACAGGGCCTCGCGCGCGCTGCGATGGGCGGCGGCGAGGCGCTCGCGCCGCGCGCTGACGGCGGCATCACCCGGCGCCAGGCGCTCGGCCAGCGCGACGGCGAGGTCTGCGAGGATCAGGCCGATGTCACCGGCGAGGGTGAGATCGCTCGGGTAGCCGCGGACCGGGATGCGGACCTTGAGCGGATCCGCGCCGGCCTGGATGACCTGGCAACCCGCGGCGAGGGTGGTGTGCGCCGGGATCCACGGCACCATGGCATCGAGCACCAGCACGGCGTCGGCACTCGCCAGCGCCGCGCCCGGCGCGAAGCCGGCATGCATGGGGTGGGTGGTGGGGAAACCCGGCCGCACGCTCCAGTGCTCGGCCACCGGCAGGGCGAAGCGCTCGGCGAGATCGAGCAGGGCCTGCCAGGCATGGCGGTCGGTGCCGCTGCGCTGGGCCACGATCAGCGGCCGCTCGGCGCCGGCCAGGATGGCGGCGGCGCGTTCGATGGCTGCGGCCGCGGGGCGCGCCGGCTCGGCTGGCGCGATACGCGGCACCGTCGCCGGCACGCCACGCGGCCACGGCTCGGCCAGCACCTCGCGCGCCAGGGCGAGGTAGACCGGCCCCTGCGGCGCGCTGCGCGCGATGGCCAGCGCGCGTTCGACCAGCGCCGGCAGCTGCTCGCCGTAACGCGCGTCGTAGTCCCACTTGCACGACTCGCGCACCAGCGCGGCCTGGTCGCGCATCTCCTGGCCCCAGTGGATGCCCAGATCGCGGCACCCGTCGCGCCCCTGTTCGACGATCGGCGTGCGCCCCGACAGCAGCAGCATCGGCACCTGGTCGCTGGCCGCGTTGAGCAGGCCCATGACGCCGTTGGCGAGGCCGACGTTGGTGTGCAGCATCACCGCCTGCGCTTCACCCGTGACCAGGCTGGCACCGTGGGCCATGCCGACGGCCAGGGTCTCGTGCACGCAGGCGATCGGCCGCGGCAGGGTCCAGCCCCGGGCGGCGCCGTGGGCATAGCCCTCGATCAGCGGCGCGCAATCGGTGCCGGGATTGGCGAAGAAATGCGCGATGCCGGTGGCGGACAGGCTGAGCAGGAAGGCCTCGGCGGCGGTGCGGGGCAGCGGTGCGTGCATGGACGGAACCCGGCGTGGCGACGGCGGCAGTATAGGGCGGTGCCGGCGCGTAGCCGCTCAGGCGTGCGCGGCGCGGCGCAGGCGATCGTTGACGGCGCGGCCGAGGCCGCTATCCGGCACGCGCTCGGCGACGATCCCCGCCACCGCCGCGGCATCGAGCCGGCGCAGGGCCGCGAACAGCCGCGTCGCCGCCTCTTCCAGTGAACCGGCCGCAGACAGGGTTTCGATCACCGGCGCCACGCAGCCGGGCGGCAGGCCACGGAAAGCGAGCACGCCGAGCGTGCCCCGGGCGATGGCCGCGCGCTGCGCGGCGTCGGCCTCGGCCAGGGTGTCGAGCAGGGTCAGCGGTTTACGCGGCGCGTAGTGCTGCTCGAGCATGCCCGGCGCCGGCTGCGCGCCCGGTGCGGCGCCCGGGTGGCGCGCCGCGGCCTGCGGCAGGGCGAGCGTTCCGCACACCGCCTCGAGTGCTTCCACCGCGAGTCCCCCGTAGCGCAGCACGCGCGGGCGCTCGCCGGCGTCGAAGGCGACGATGGTCGACTCCACGCCGACCCGGCACGGCCCGCCGTCGAGCACGACCTCGATGCGGCCATCGAGCTGTTCCATGACGTGCGCGGCGGTGGTCGGGCTGACCCGCCCGAACAGGTTGGCGCTGGGCGCGGCGACGGGCACCCCGGCGCGCGCGATCAGCGCCCGCGCCAGCGCATGGTCCGGCACGCGCACAGCGACGTCCGGCAGGCCCGCGGTGACGAGGTCCGGCACGACGTCGCGGCGCGGCAGCACCAGGGTCAGCGGGCCCGGCCAGAAGGCTTCGATGAGGCGCTCGGCCAGCGGCGGCACAGCGTTGCAGACCTCGCCGATCGCCTCGCGCGCGGCGAGGTGGACGATCAGCGGGTCGAACAGCGGCCGCTCCTTGGCGGCGAAGATGCGCGCCACGGCGCTGGCATCCAGCGCGTTGGCACCGAGGCCGTAGACGGTCTCGGTGGCGAAGGCGACCAGCTTGCCGGCGCGCAGGGCGTCGGCGGCCGTGGCGACGTCGGTCGTCAGCACGGTCGGGATCGGGGTCGGCGGGTTGGCGTTCATGGCAGTGGCCCTGGTGTCGACGCCGGTCGCGGTGCGTGACGATGAACGCCGCCAGGCGACGGTCCGATGCCGACGACACGCGTCCGTCGCCGGCGCCGCGCGGCGAGCGCGCAGCATAAACCGCACGCGCCGGCCGCGGCACCCCGGGCCTGGTACCGGGGACGCCGTCACCGCCACGGGATCCGCGCAGCCGACGTCACCGCGTCGCTTGCTAAGATGCGCGCAGTCCATTCCCGGTGCTCGAGGCCATGTCATTGCGACCCTACCGCGGCCACTGGCCGCAGCTCGGCCAGCGCGTCTACGTCGACGACGCCGCGGTCGTCATCGGCGACGTCGTGCTCGGCGACGACAGCTCGGTGTGGCCGTGCGCGGTCGTGCGCGGCGACGTCCAGGCCATCCGCATCGGCGCGCGCACCAGCGTGCAGGACGGCGCGGTGCTGCACGTCACCCACGACGGCCCCTTCGTGCCGGGTGGGCGAGCGCTCGACATCGGCGACGACGTCACCATCGGCCACGGCGTGGTGTTGCACGCCTGCAGCATCGGCAATGCCTGCCTCGTCGGCATGAACGCCACGGTGCTCGACGGCGCCGTGCTCGAGGACGAGGTGATGGTCGCCGCCGGCGCCCTGGTGCCGCCGGGTAAGCGCCTGACCCGCGGCACCCTGTGGGCCGGCAACCCGGCGCGCGAGGTACGCCCACTCACCGCGCGCCAGGTCGAACAATTGCACTACAGCGCGCACCACTACGTGACGGTGAAGGACGAGTTCCTCGCCGCGAGCGTGGCCGCGGCGGCCACCGGGGGGCGGGCATGAGCATCGCCGACATCCGTACCCACCGCCTGCGCGTGCCCTTCGTCGACCCGCCCAAGGTCGGCTTCCTCGCCCTCGAACACATCGACCTGCTGGTGGTCGAGGTCGAGACCAGCGACGGCGTGATCGGCACCGGCCACCTGCAGCCGCTGGCCGGCGGCCTGCGCACGCTGGAAACCTGCGTGCACGAAATGCTCGCGCCGCTGCTGCTCGGCGAAGCGCTCGACGACGTCCCCGCGCTGTGGCAGAAGCTGTGGCGCGCGACCTTCATCCAGGGCCGCATGGGCATCACGGTGATGGCACAGTCGGCGCTCGACGTCGCGCTGTGGGACGCGCTCGGCCGCGCCCGCGGCGAACCGTTGTGGCGGCTGTGGGGCGGGCGCCCCGACCCGCTGCCGGTCTACGGCTCGGGCTGTTTCCGCGGCCTCGGCCACGACGGCATGATCGAGAAGGCCCGGGCCTTCGTCGCCCAGGGCTTCGACGCCATCAAGATGCAGGTCGCGCACTGCTTCACCCATGACGAGGACGTCGCCAACGTGCGCGACATGCGCGCGGCGCTCGGTGACGACATCGCCATCATGGTCGACGTCAACCAGGGCTGGACGGCGGACGAGGCGATCACGGTCGGCCGCCGCCTCGACGAGTTTGCGCTCACCTGGCTGGAAGAACCGGTCGTCGCCGACGACTTCGCCGGCTACCACCGCGTCGCCGCGGCCCTCGCGACGCCGGTGGTGGGCGGCGAGAACCACTTCACCCACCACGACCTCGAACCCTTCCTCGCCAGCGGCGCCCTGCCCATCCTGCAGCCGGATCTCATGCGTGGCGGCTATACCGAGCTGCGTGTCATCGCCGAGCAAGCGCACGCCGCCGGCATCACCATCGCCCCGCACCTCTTCCCCGAACTCGCCACCCATCTCCTCGCCAGCATCCCCAATCCCTCCTGGCTCGAATACATGGGCTGGTTCGACCACTTGTGGGTCGAACCGCTGCGGCCGGTGAACGGGCGCATGGCGCCGCCCGGGCGGCCGGGGCATGGCATGGATTTCCGGCCCGAACTGTTCGACGAGTTCCGCCTGCGCGACTGAGCGCCGCGCGCATCAGCCCGGTTGGCGGCGCCGCCGCCCCGTCAACAGGGCGAGCGCCGAAGTGCCCAGCACGATCGAGGCTGGCAACGGCGCCGGCAACACCGGCTGGTCCGGCAGGCGGACGACCTCGACGTCGCTCAGGCTGGCATTGCCGCCTGCCTCGCCGAGCGCCGCGTAGCTGTTCGACCAGGCGAAGAACGCGATCCAGCTGCCGATGCCGGGCACGTCGTCGGCAAGCTGGATGTCCGCCGTGTAGAGCCCGCCACCCGTTCCCTCCAGTTCGACCATCGTGCTGCCGTACTGGTAGCCGACCGCGGCACTGTTGCCGTAGAGGTCGCCCGGCCCCGCCGACAGCACGACGTAGAGGAAGCTGACGCGGTAGCGGCCGGCCTCCAGTCCGTTCAACTCGGCATCGGCGCGCGCCGCGGAGTGGGTCTGGTAGAACAGCGGGTCGACCGAACCGCGCGCGGTCGAATAGGCCGAGGCGTAGCCTGGACCGGCGTAGGATTCGGCACTCGCGAACAGCACGTCGACCTGGGATGCGGTCTCCCCGGTGACGGTTTTCCGCACCGGGTCGGGCGTGCCGGTGAACACCGACGCGGAGGCACTGGTATCGGTCGCCCACGTCGGCACCGATTCGGCTGGCGCGAGCGGCGCCGCGGTGAGCAGGGACAGGCACAGGAAAGCACGAACGGACGTCGAACGCGGCATGGGTCCTCCAGGCATGGTTGGGACCGCGCACCGCTCGTCGAGGCGACACTCGGGAATCGATACCGACATCGGTGCGCGGCATCAGGGGGCGAGGCATCTTACGTCCGCGCCCGGCGCCCGCTATGACCGGCGTCAGCATTTCGCGGCGCCGCCACCCCTGCCGCGATTCCTTTACAGTAGCGGGACGTCACGCGCCCCGAGGTCGCCACCATGCCGAGTTTCCTGCGCCACACCCTGCCCCTGTGCGCCCTCGCCCTGCTCGCCGGCGCGGGTCCGGTGAGCAGTCGGGCGGCGGACATCCCACCCCACGTCACCGCCGCCGTCGACGATGCCGCCCGCTGGCAACGCGATCGCGAGCGTGACGAACTCAGCAGACCGGCCGACATCCTCACCTTCGCCGGCGTCGAACCCGGCATGGCAGTGCTCGACCTGTTCACCGGCGGCGGCTACTGGGCGGAGCTCTTCGCCCGCGCCGTCGGTCCCACCGGTCACGTCGTCGCCCACACCAACACCGCCTACCGTAACTTCGCAGGCAAGCTGCTCGACGCCCGCTTCGACGACGGTCGCGTGCCCGGCGTGACCGTGCACGACGCCGAGATCAACGACCTCGGCCTCGGCGAAGCGCGTTTCGATCTCGTTTTCATCGGGCTCGGCTACCACGACCTCTACTTCTTCGCCGACTTTTCCCCGCTGCCGGGGCGCGAATGGTTCTTCGGCCAGGTGCAGCGCGCGCTCAAGCCCGGCGGCAGCGTCGTCATCGTCGACCACGCCGCCGTCGCCGGCAGCGGCGCGACCGCCGTGCAACACCTGCACCGCATCGACGAGGACTACGCGGTCGCCGACTGGCAGCGCGCCGGCTTCGAACTCGTCGCGCGCAGCGACGTGCTGCGCAACCCCGACGACGATCGCAGCCTCAACGTGTTCGAGGATGCCATCCGCCATCACACCGACCGCTTCGTGCTGCGCTTCATCAAGCCGCGCTGACTGGCGGAAAAGGGACAGGGCAGAAAAACCGGCCCCCTTTCCCCCGTGCGCTATAGTCGCTCCTCCGCCAGGGGAGAGTCGTCATGCCAGAACGCGTCGTCATCGCCGGCTGGGGCCAGGTCACGCAGCCGAAATCCGCCACGCCGCCCTACCTCGATCCCGTCGACATGATGGAGCGCGCCGCGCGCGACGCCGGCGCCGTTGCCGGGGCCGGCATCTGGCCGCTGGTCGATGCCCTGCTGGTGGTGCGCACGCAGAGCCGCAACCTCATCGAGCCGGGCGCCGAGATCGCGCACCGGCTCGGCATCCGGCCGGCCCACGTGCGGGTCTCGGGGATCGGCGGCGAGGTGCCGCAGAACTTCGTCAACCAGGCCGCTGGCATGCTCGCCCGCGGCGAGGCCCGCGCGGTGCTCATCTGCGGTGCGGAGACCTTCTACCCGCGTGCGGACACCGACGTGCGCGGCGAGGCCGCGCTGATCCAGGGCATTCCCGCGGACTACGACGCCGAGGATGCCGTCGGCAGCGACGCCTACGAGCAGCGCCACGGCGTGACCCTGCCCATCCACGGCTTCCCGCTGTTCGAGAACGCGCTGTGGGCACGTTCCGGGCTGCCGCTGGCGGCCTGGCTGGACAAGGTCGGCGGCCAGCTCGCGCGCTTCAGCGAGGTCGCCGCCGGTCATCCCAACGCCTGGACCCGCGCGCCGTCGAGCGCCGCCGCCATCACCACGCCGGCGCCCGACAACCGCCCCATCTGCTTCCCCTACACCAAGCGCATGGTCTCGCTGGTGATGGCCGATCTCGGCGCAGCGGTCCTGATGACGACGGAGAAAGTCGCGCGGTCCCTGCGCGATGGCGCGGCGCAGGCGGTCTATTTCCGCGGTGGCGGCTTCGCCAAGGACCACCAGCGCTTCCTCGTCGACAAGGCCGATTTCACCCGCAGCCCGCCGCTGGTGCAGGCGGCGCGCAAGGCCCAGGCGCGTGCCGGCCTGGGCGTGTCCGAGCTCGAGGGTTTCGACCTCTACAGCTGCTTTCCCTGCGCGGTCAACGTCGCCCGCGGCGAACTCGGTATCGCCGACGACGACCCGCGCGCGCTGACCCAGACCGGCGGTCTCGGCTACTTCGGCGGCCCGGGCAGCAACTACGCCCTGCACGGCATCGCGAGCCTGGCGGAGAACATCGCCGCCGGTCGCCTGCGTTCGGGCATGGCCACCGCGCTCGGCTGGTTCATGCACAAGCACGCCGTCGGCATCTACGCCGACACGCCCGGTGACGTCGACCTCGGCCGGCACGATCGGGAAGACGCCGCCGCGCCGCTGGCCGGCGACGGCCCGGTGGCGCGGACCGAGGAAGCCGGCGGCGGCGGGACGATCGAAACCTGGACGGTGGTCTACGCGCGTGACCAGTCACCGGTGCGCGGCATCGTCTACGGCCGCACCGACGAAGGCCTGCGCTTCGTCGCCAACAGCGACCAGGACGACGCCACCTTCGCCGCGCTGACCAGTGACAACGTCGTCGGCCGTCGTGTACGCCTCGACCACGACCCGGCCAGCGGGCGGAACCGCGCCAGCCTCGACCGCGGCTGAGTGACGTCGGCAGCCGCGATCACGGCGAAGTCCCGGTACGCCGGGCGCCTCGTCGCCCGGCGCGCGACGATCGGTCAGTCGTAGTAGCCGTCGTGCTTGTGCTGGTCGTACTGTTCGGCGCCGTGTGAGAACCACAGCTCGCCCTGGTGGGCGTCGCGCAGCCGCTTCAGGCGATTGATCGATTCCATCGACATGTAGGTGTTCCAGGTGATGCCGGGGATCACCCCGGCCTCGTTCTCCGGCGTGTAGACGGCATCGCCGGCGAGCAGCAAGGTGCCGGTGTTCTTCAGCTTGACCATCAGCGACTGGTGGCCCTGGGTGTGGCCCTTGGTGTCGAGCACCACCACCGAGCCGTCGCCGAAGAGGTCGAAGTCGCCGGTCAGTTCCATGTAGTTGAAATCCCGCGCGTCGTCGTAATCGGCCAGCACGAAGACGCCGCGCTGGTACTTCTCCGGCCACCACGCGGTCTTCATCTCGTCCTTCTGCACGACGACGGTCGCGTTGGGGAACATCTCGAGGTTGCCGGCGTGATCGAGATGCATGTGCGACAGCACCAGGTACTTCACGTCGGAGGTCTTGTAGCCGAACTTCTCGAGCTGCTTGTCGATGACGTCGTTGCGCTTCTGCGTGGGGTAGGACGAGGCACACATCTTGCCCCAGTGGCGTTCGCACTGGCCGTCCGACACGGCGACGTTGTTGCCGGTGTCGTAGACCACCAGCCCGCGCGGGTGATCGATGATGTACATGGCGACCGGCACTTCGACTATTTTGCCGACGTCGCGCATGGCAGTGAGATAACCCTTGTCGAGCTTGAGCGTGCCGCTCGAGACCTGGTAGAGCTTGATGGTGTCTGCGGCCACGGCCGGGACGGTGGCGAGACTCAGGGCCAGTGCGGCCACGGCGGCATGCAGGACTCGGTTCAGGCGGTTCACGGGCGCTCCTCCTCGTGTAGTGAACGGCAACCCGCAGCGACGGTGGGCCATCGCGCGGTGTCCGGAGTGTGCGGCTTCGCGCCCCACGCCGCAACGCCGGCCAGCGGCCGGCGCCAGGAACGCCGTCGTTCAGCGCAGCTTGCGTGCCCAGGCGCGCACGTCGTCGACGTAGGCCGCGGGCTGTTCGAAGGCGGCGAAATGGCCGCCGCGCGGCATCTCCGCCCAGTGCACGATGTTGCGGTAGTCACCGGCCTCCATCCAGCTACGCACCGGCGGCACGATCTCCTTCGGGTATACCGCGACGCCGGTCGGCACCTCGATGGGCTTGCGCTCGACCCGGCCGAAGCTCTGCCAGTAGAGGCGCGCCGACGAGGCCGCCGAGGCGGTCAGCCAGTACAGCATGAGGTTGTCGAGGAGCTCGTCCATGGACAGCACGTTCAAGGGATCGCCGTCGCAATCGGTCCAGGCCCAGAACTTCTCCAGGATCCAGGCGGCCTGGCCGAGCGGTGAATCGGTCAGGGCATAGCCAATCGTCTGCGGCCGCGTTGCCTGCTGCTTGGAATAGCCGGCATCCCACTGGCGGTAGTAGGCCAGGCCGTCGAGCGCGCGCTGCTCCTGCGGCGTGGGCTCGCCCTCGATGGCCGGACGGGTGCTCATGGCCAGGGTGACGTGGATGCCGGCGCAATGCGCGGCGTCCTGCCAGCCGAGCACCTGGGTCACGGCCGAACCCCAATCGCCGCCCTGGGCGAGGTAGTTCGCGTAGCCCAGTCGCGCCATCAATGCCGCCCACGCCCGGGCGATGCGCTCCACCCCCCAGCCGGGCGTGGCCGGCTTGCCCGAGAAGCCGTAGCCCGGCAGGCTCGGGCAGACGACGTGGAAGGCATCGGCAGCCTCGCCGCCGTGCGCGACCGGGTCGACCAGCGGCTCGATGACCTTGTGGAACTCGACGATCGAGCCCGGCCAGCCGTGGGTGATCAGCAGCGGCCGCGCGCCGCCGTGCGGCGAGCGCTGGTGGATGAAGTGGACGTCGAGGCCGTCGATGGAGGTGGTGAAATGGTCGAAGCGGTTGAGCGCCGCTTCGCGCGCGCGCCAGTCGTAATCGTCCCGCCAGTAATCGAACACCCGCTCGAGCCACGCCGCCGGCACGCCCTGGCTCCAGTCCCCGACCACCTCGGGCTCCGGCCAGCGCGTCAGCGCCTGGCGCTGGGCGAGATCGTCGAGGGCGCGCTGCGGAATGGCGATGCGGAAGGGGGTGATGGCGGTGGTCATGGTCAGCGGTCTCGTGGTTGCGGTCGTCGCGCAGGTTAGCAGGCGGGTGAAAAACGCAGCGAGCAAGGTGGTGGGCAGTGCGCCTGCTCCGGCTCGCGCCGGTGACGCGGCGGACGGTGCCGAATGTCATCTCGAACCCGGTGCTCGGCCTGCCGCGCGCGTATTGATGGCACAGTACGCGTTCATCGATCGTCACGAGCCTCGCCCATGTCCAACCCGATGATGCGCCCGCTCGAGGGCATCCGCGTCCTCGATCTCACCGTCGCGCTGGCCGGCCCTTACGGCACCATGCTGCTCGGCGGCCTCGGCGCCGAGGTCATCCGCGTCGAGGCCCCGGGCGGCAGCGACATCGCGCGCACCAACCCGCCCTTCGTCGGCGCCGAAGGCATCCACTTCGGCGTCGCCGCGCCGGACGACGTCTCCATCTCCTACCTCAACCGCTCGCGCAACAAGCGGAGCATCACGCTCGATCTGAAGAACGCACGCGGCCGCGAACTGCTCTACCGGCTCGCGCGCGAGGTCGACGTGGTGGTCGAGAACATGAGCGAGGGTACGGCGAAGCGTCTCGGCGTCGGCTACGAAACGCTCCGGGCGCACAACCCGCGCCTCGTCTACGCCTCGATCAGCGCATTCGGCGACCCCGGCGTGGTACCGGGCCTGAAGGGCATGGACATCATCGTGCAGGCGCTCTCCGGCCTGATGGAGGTGACCGGCTTCGCCGACGGCCCGCCGACACGCTGCGGGGTACCGTTCGCCGACCTGGTTGCGCCGCTGTTCGCCGTCAACGGCATCCTCGCCGCCCTGATCCACCGCGGCCGCAGCGGCGAGGGCCAGCACGTCGAGGTGTCGATGCTCGACTGCCTCGCCTCGCTGCTCGCCGAGGAACACTTCGACGTCTTCGAGGCGGCCGGCTACGCGCGGCGCTCGGGCAACTACCACGACCGCCTGGTGCCCTTCGGCGTCTACCCGAGCAAGGATGGCCACGTCGCCATCGCGGCGATGATGCCCGAGTGGTTCCGCGGCCTGCTCGAGGTGCTCGGCCGCACCGAGCTGGCCGAGGATCCGCGTTTCGCCACGCGCGGTCCGCGCATGCAGCACGCCGCCGAGCTCAACGCCATCGTCGAGGCCTGGACCACAGCACACACCACCGCCGAGATCGTCGCCGAGCTGCACGAACGGCGCCGCATCCCCTGTGCACCGGTACGCACCCCGGACGAGGTCCTGCACGATCCCCGCCTGCGCGCCCGCGGCGCGGTGGTCGACCTCGCGCATCCGGTCCACGGCCCGATGGGCGCCGCCGGCATGGGCCTGCCGATCCATTTCTCCGCCTGCCACGCCCAGTTCGACGAACCCGCGCCCGCGCTCGGCTCGGCCAACGCGGCGGTCTACGGCGAATTGCTCGGCCTCGGTGACGAGGAGCTGGCGGCGTTGCGCGCGGCGGGGGTGATCTGAACCACCCCGCTGGCCACGGAGAAGCCGCCGCGGAATCGCCGCCCGGAGGTAGCGGCGGCGACGCCGCAGTCGATCTCGCGGCCATCAAGCTGGATGGCCGCGCACCACGAGGCCGCGCGTGTCACGGGAATCGGTCGTGGGACGCCTGATGGGTGCCGGCCACGACGCTCTGTCGGCAGGTCCTCTTCGGGGGAAGAGCACGCTTTCCCGGCCGGCCGGTGCAACACGCCTGCGGCGATCATGGGCGGCTTGGCGTGCACGCCTGCGGTCCTCGTCGATCCGCACGCACCCTGGCCCTCGTCGCGCCCGCAGCTTGCCTGCGACCGTCCTCGCGACGTTTCCGGCCAGCCCGCCACTCCGGACGAGAGGCAAACCGCTCGCCTCCCTGGTCCAGGCAGGGTGGGCTGGCCCCGCGTGGGGTGTGCAGGACGGGGGCGGTCGGCGCGCCTTGTCAGGTCGATTCTTCTCGTCCGACCGCGCCGGGAAGAACGCACCCGGCCCTGCCTGCCGGGTGCGCCACGCGCACCAATACCTCAGCCCGTGAAATGCGGCAGCACCTCCTTGGCGAACAGCGACCACGACTCGTCGTTGGCGGCGAACATCATGTAATAGGTCACGCCGGTATCGGCGATGCGTTCCTCGAGCGTGTCGCGCACCTGTGACGGCGTGCCGAGCAGTGCGACCGGCGCACGCCGCGCAGCCTCGTAGTCGTCGAAGCCGAGCTGACGCGCCATGTCGCGCAGGCCGCTGTCGTGCTCGTCGCGCGACATGCCGAGCAGCAGCAGGCCGCCGAGCTCGATGTCGCCGGGCTTGCGGCCGTGTTCACGTTCGAGTTCGTGCAGGCGCGCGATCTTCTTCTTCATCACGTTCATGTCGAAGCGCCGCGTGGCCACCGGGTCGTTGGGGAAGTCCTTGCCGTTCGAGGTCGGCGGGATGATGTTGAGCACGCTGGCCTCGGCTGCGGCCAGGGCCAGGATCGACGGCGCCGAACCGCCGAGCATGATCGGTGGCCCCGGGCGCTGCACCGGCAGCGGCAGGTTGCCGCCGTTCTTCACCTGGAAGTACTTGCCGGCGTAGGCCGGCTCGTCCTGCGTCCACAGGGCCTTGAGGATCTGGATCTGCTCGCCGAGTTCCTCCACGCGCTGGGCCACCGGCGGGAAGGGGTAGCCGTGGGCCTCGTACTCGCTGACCTGCCAGCCGGCGCCGAGGCCGAGGATGAGCCGCCCGTCGCTGGCATGGTCCAGCGTGGTCGCGCACTTGGCGAGCAGCGCCGGGGTGCGGAAGGACGCCGCCACCACGGCTGGCGCGAGCTTGACCCGCTCGGTCACCATCGCCATCGCGGTGAGCACGGTGAAGCATTCGAGCTGCGGCGTGCGCGGGCCGCCGAAGGGCGAGTAGAAGTGATCGTTGACCGAGACCGAGTAGAAGCCGTCGCCCTCGGCGCGGCGTGCCGCCTCGGTGGCGATCTTGACGTCGTCGGGCAACAGGAACAGTCCGAAACGTGGTGGATGCATGGAAACCTCCCCTGGTGGTTGGCGAGCACGGACGGCACCGGCGGCCGGGCGCTCGGGACTGCGCGAACATAGAGCAGGCTGCGGTCGCTGTCGACTTGCCGGGCGGCCGTGCGGGCGCGCAGCGACCGGCGTTTCCATCGTGGACGATTCGCCGGCCACGAATCCGGCCCTCGTCCGGGAAGTCGTGATCCACGAGCACCGATTGCGTACGCTGGGCGTGAAGCCGTCGAGCACGTCGGTGACGGCGCGGCGCCGAGGGTGACACCTTCGATGCCGTGAAACTTGAAGCTCAGGAACGCGCACGCGACCAGCAGACTTCAGCGAACCGTACCGCCGCAGGGGGTTCGAAGCGGGTAACACGAGGCTGGCCACGGCGCTCGCGTTCGCCGCGGGCCATCCGGGCGGTCATTGCGAACGACACGCCGGAGTTCGTGCGTACATTGCCGGGCGACGGTTCGCAGCCGCGCGCAGAACGCCGGGAAACGTGCGGGCCATAGTCGCTCTACAGACAAGGGGGATACATGGGCCCATTGGCAGGCATCCGCATCATCGAACTCGGCGGCATCGGCCCGGGGCCGTTCGCCGCGGCGCTGCTCGCCGACCTCGGCGCCGACGTCATCCGCATCGACCGCATCGTCGCCAACGAGGGCGTGCTGGCGATGGATCCGAAGTACATGCTGCTCCACCGCGGCCTGCGCTCGGTGGCGATGGATCTGAAGAAGCCGGCGGCCATCACCGCCCTGCACGAGCTGGTTGCCACGGCCGACGCCGTCATCGAGGGCTTCCGCCCGGGCGTCGCCGAACGACTCGGCATCGGCCCGGACGACTGCCTCGCCACCAACCCGCGCCTGGTCTACGGCCGCATGACCGGCTGGGGCCAGGACGGCCCGCTGGCCGAGGCGCCCGGCCACGACATCAACTACATCGCGCTGACCGGCGTGCTCCATGCCATCGGCTCGCCCGGCGGGCCGCCGGTGCCGCCGCTCAACCTCACCGGCGATTTCGGTGGCGGTGCGCTCTACCTCGCGCTCGGCCTGGTCAGCGCGTTGCTGGAATGCCAGCGCAGTGGCCAGGGCCAGGTCATCGACGCGGCGATGGTCGACGGCGCGGCCTCGTTGATGTCCCTGATGTACGGCATGCTCGCCGGCGGCCTGTGGGTCGACCAGCGCGGCTCGAACCGCCTCGACTCGGGCGCGCCCTACTACAACGTCTACGAGACCAGCGACGGCAGGCACGTCGCGCTCGGCTCCAACGAACCCAAGTTCTACCGCCGCACGCTCGAACTGCTCGGCCTCGCCGATGCGGGCCTGCCCGGGCAGGAAGACCGTGAACACTGGCCGGCGATGCGCGAGCGATTTGCCGCGGTGTTCAAGACCCGCACGCGCGACGAATGGTGCGCGCTGATGGATGGCGAGGAGGTGTGCTTCGCGCCGGTGCTTTCCATGAGCGAAGCACCCCGGCATCCCCATCTCGAGGCGCGCAACACCTTCGTCGAGTTCGACGGCGTGGTGCAGCCGGCGCCGGCGCCGCGCTTCAGCCGCACCGCCCCGACCCTCCAGCGCGGCGCGCCCGAGCCCGGGCAGCACACCGACGAAGCGCTGGCCGACTGGGGTTTCGACGACGCCGCGATCGCCGCGTTGCGCAGGGCCGGCGCGATCGGCTGAGGCGGTCGGGTTCGCGGGCTCGCGAACACCCGGGATCGTCGCCCGCCGCGAGTCGAAGCACTAGCCGCAGGCCGGTATCGTCAACTTCGCTACGTCGGCTGCGAGCACGCCGACGCGATGCCCGGCGACGTGGTCCGCCTCAGTGCGTATGACGCGCGCGCGGCGCCGTCGCCAGCACGGCGAAGGCCAGCACGCAGCCGACCCCGGCGACGGTGAAGATCGCCGGGTAGCCGTAGGCGGCGGCGACGAAACCGAGCACGTAGCTGCCGCCGGCGAAGCCGATGTTGAAGCCGCCGTGGTAGGCGGCCATGGCCTTGCCGCGTTCGCGCAGGCCGGCATGGTCCAGGGCGACGGCGTTGAGCGCGGGGAAGAACAGGCCGTGCGACAGGCCGAGCAGGCACCCAGCGACGAGCAGGCCGACGGTGTCGACCCAGATCAGTGACATGGGCGCGGCGACGTAGAAGAACAGCGAGACCGTCGCCACGCGCTGGCGCCCCAGCCGATCGGCCAGGCCGCCGAGGCCGAAACGGACGAACATCGCGCAGCCGGCGAAGCCGACCAGGAAGGTCGACACGTGGGTGATGCCGCGGTCGAGCGCCCATGGCTGGTAGAACGTGAACACCGTGCCCATGGCGCAGCCGGCGAGGCTGGCAACGAGGAGCACGCGCCGCAGCCCGGGGCGGGTGACGATGGCCCACGTCGAGGTCGGCGCCTCGTCGACCTGCGGGTGCGGCCGTTCGGCGATGCAGGTGGTGAGCAGGGCGGCGAGGGCGGACGAGACCGCGGTGCCGGCGAACACCATGGTCCAGCCATGGTGCAGCGCGGTCCATTCGGCAAACGCGGGGCCGAGGGCATTGGTCGAGATCATCACCCCGCCGAACAGGCCGATCGCCTGGCCCATGCGCCGCGGCGGCGCGAGGTCGGTGGCCAAGGTCGACAGCGAGATGAAGAACAGGGTGAAGGCCAGCCCCTGCATCGAGCGCAGCACCCACATCAGGGGCCCGACCTCCTCGACGGCGAGAAAGCCGAGGCAGGCCAGGCAGAACACCACCGCACCGAGCGTCGCGAACCGCCGCCGCCCGTGACGATCGACGGCACCGCCGACGATGGGCATGAACACCACCGACATGAACATCGACACCGCGTTGAGGCCGCCGATGGTCGCCGGATCGGCCGCGAACACGGTGGCCATGTACTTGGGGAAGAGGAAGTAGGCCGAGAACGCCATGCCGTAGAGCGCCGTCGACAGCAGGATGAGGACGAACGGGGTGGTCAGCAGGGAGCGGGTTTCGTCGTGCGGGGTGGGTGGGTGCGCGTGGCTCGCGCCGCCTTCTTTATCGCTTGCGGTCATCTCGATCGGTGTTCAGGGTTGCGGGGCGCCGGAGGCCGGGGGAAGGCGGCGAACAGGGCGCAACAGGGGCAGCTTCATCCTCTCGTACGACAATCGACCGGGCCCCTTGCTCTTTTCGTGAGCCCACTTTTCAAGGCCTTCCCCGCTCTCCTCCAAGCCACATGTTACGTGGTATCGACACGCGAAGGACATTCACGGGCGCGCAGCCGCGGTGGCTCTCGTCCCGCCCTTGGGTTAGCGTGCCGTCGACCAGCGACGTCAGGCTGCGTGCGCGGCCAGGGGAGGAACACATGAAGATCGGCTTTTTCTGCATCGGCGCCGGGCTTTCGGCCGAGCCGGACATCGTCTCGCTCATCGCCACCCGCAGCGAGGCCTGCGGCTACCACTCGCTGTGGGCGCCCGAGCACATCGTGCTGCTCGATCGCTACGCCCCGAAGTATCCCTACACCCAGGACGGCGTGATGCCGTTCGCGACCATGGAGGTCGACCTCCTCGATCCCTTCCTCGCGCTCACTTATGCCGCCGCGGTGACCCGCCGCATCCGCCTCGGCACCGGCATCTGCCTGGTGCCCGAGCGCCAGCCGCTGATCATGGCCAAGGAGGTGGCAAGCCTGGACAAGCTCTCTGCCGGGCGTTTCGATTTCGGCATCGGCATCGGCTGGTTGCGCGAGGAGTTCGACGCGCTGCAGATCCCGTGGGCGCGGCGCGCCCAGCGCACCCGCGACTACCTCGCCGCCATGCGGGCCTGCTGGACGCAAGGGGAGAGCAGTCACCACGGCGAATTCGCCGCCTTCGACGCGGTGCGCTCCTACCCGAAACCGGTGCAGCGCCCGCACCCGCCGCTGATCTTCGGCGGCGAGAGCGAAGCGGCGCTCAAGCGCGTGGGCGAGGTCGGTGATGGCTGGTGGGGCGTGAACGTGACGGTCGACACGGCGCGCCAGCACCTCGCCACCATCCGTGGCTTCGCCGAGGCGGCAGGGCGTGACCCGGCGCAGTTGAGCTACGCGATCTCGACCGGCATCGGCGTCCCGATCACCCTCGACGAGGTGAAGCGCTTCGCCGACATCGGCATCGACCAGGTCATCGTCGGCGCCTTTGCCAACAGCGCCGACGAGTACAGCCGTGTCATCGAAGACACCGCCGAAACCTTGATCGTGCCGCTCGGAGGCGGCTGAGTCAGCGCGGCGGGCGGTCGCTCAGGCGCGGACCAGGGCCGGGGCGAAGGTCTTGACCCGGCCGAGTCGCCGGCGTGCCGGCGCCGCGTCTTCGCGCATCACCAGCACCGGGCAGCGCGCGCCCGTGGCGATGCGCAGGGCCAACCCCTGCGCCGACCCGCGCGCGGCGCTACCGGCAGCGTGCGGCGCGCCGGCCAGCGCCGCCGCGCAGGTCACGATGAGCGAGGCCCGGTAACGTTCTTCCGCTTCGCGCAGCACGGCGGCGCTGCTCCGCGTTTCGAGCACGCCGTGGTCGACCTCGACCCGGCCGTCCAGTGCGGCGGCGAGATCCTCGGCCATGGCGCGCAGCGCGGCCCCGGCGCGGCTCGCGGCGGCGCGGCCCGCGGCCACGCTGTCGAAGACCCGGAACACGTTGGCCTCGACCGGTAGCTCGGACGTGGCCGGTGGCATCGCGGCCAGCAGCCGCAGGTGCGTCCCTGCCGGCCACGGCCAGGCCGCCAGGCGATGCAGCGGGTAGTCCGCCAGGCGTTCACCGGCGATCAGCACCAGCACGTTGAACAGCGAGCGCGGCGCGGCCGTGTACGGCTTGAGCAACTCCACCGCGCACGGCGCACGCCGCAACAGGCCGTGTGACACGCTGGCCGCGCGCAGGCGCGCGAACAGGCCGCGGGGCGCGGTCTCCACCAGCACGATGTCGCTGGCCAGGCGCGCCGCCGCGGCCGCGATCACCGCGGTGGCGTCACGGCCGCGCTCGACGTGGGTCGCGACGTGCGTCACGGCGCCGATTTCGCGCACGCGTTCGGCCACCTCGGCGGCCACCACGGCCCCGTCGCGCGTCGCATCCTGGCCGTGCCCGCCGCCGCGGGCTTCGTCCGCGGTGACCGTGAGCACGTCGACCTCGAGCGGTGCGCTGCCGAAGCGCTCGGCGACGTAGGCCGCGGCCATGCGCGGATCGTTTCGGGTGTCGACGGCCAGCAGGATACGCATGGTGATTACTCCCCTCGAATGGATGGCGAGCGCGCCGTTTCAGGCCGCGGCGCGCAGGTCCGCCGGCACCGCGCCGCGCGCGGCCGCGCCCTGCTCGACCAGGCTGACGGCGATGTTGCGGGTCGGCGCGGTCTTGATGAAGTCGTCGATGATCTCGCGCACGTCGTGGTTGATGTAGACGCACTTGCTCTGGTCGATGACCAGGCGCGTGCCGTCCGGCAGGCTCGCCAGCTCCTGCCGGATGGCGCCCTTGTTGAGGAAGGTCACCTCTTCGGCCAGGTGCATGGTGACGAGGTGACGGTTGACGTCCGGGTCGCGCGTCTCGATGTGCAGGAAGTGCGAGTTGCGGTAGTTGTGCTGCAGGATCATGGTCACGGCGACGGCGATGCCGAGCGCGACACCGGTCAGCAGGTCGGTCAGTACGACACCCGCCACCGTCACCACGAACGGCAGGAACTGCTCGAAACCGTGGCTCCACATGGCGCGGAACAGCGCCGGCCTGGCCAGCTTGTACCCGGTGAGGATGAGCACCGCGGCGAGCACGCCGAGCGGGATGAGGTTGAGCACGTGGGGCAGTGCCGCCACGCACACCAGCAGCAACACGCCGTGACAGATGGCCGAGGCCCGCGTGCGCGCGCCGGACTGGATGTTGGCCGAGCTGCGCACGATGACCTGGGTGATCGGCAGGCCGCCGACCAGGCCCGAGAGGGTGTTGCCGACGCCCTGGGCGACCAGCTCGCGGTTGGTCGGCGTGGTGCGCTTGCGCGGGTCCATCTTGTCCGTCGCCTCCACGCACAGCAGGGTCTCCAGGCTCGCGACCACGGCGATGGTCGCGGCGATGGTGTAGATGGCGGGGTTCGACAGCTGGCTGAAATCCGGCATGACCAACAGCTGCGCGAGGTCGTCGAAACTCTCCGCCACGGGCACGAACACGAGGTGCTCGGGTGACAGCGCCACGCCGCCGAACCAGCGGGTCGCGACGAACTGGTAGCCGATACCGAAGGCAACCGCCACCAGTGGTCCGGGCAGGATCTGGAAGATGCGGTGACGCTTGACCAGCACCAGCTCCCACAACAGGAGAATGGCGAAGGACACCGCCGCGACGAACACCACCGCGAGATCGATGTAGGACAGCATCGCGGAGAGCGCGGAGAAGGTCGTGCCGCCGTCGAGCTGCTGGTAGGCCATGTCACCGGTGGGATCGGCATCGTAGCCGACCGCGTGGGGCAACTGCTTGAGCAGGATGATCAGGCCGATGCCGCACAACATGCCCTGGATGACGGCGGCCGGAAAGAAGTACCCCAGCACGCCGGCACGCAGGATGCCGAGCGTGATCTGCATCACCCCGCCGATGACCACGGCGAGGAGGAAGGCCTCGAAGCTGCCCAGGGCCTCGATCGAGGTCAGCACGATGACGGCCAGGCCCGCGGCCGGGCCGGACACCCCGAGCGGTGAGCGACTCAGGGCACCGACCACGATACCGCCGATGACACCGGCGATGAGGCCCGAGAACAGCGGCGCGCCCGAGGCCAGCGCGATGCCGAGGCACAGCGGCAGGGCGACGAAGAAGACCACGACACTGGCCGGAAGGTCGTGTTTGAGGTGGCGTAGGGTCGACATGGCGTTCACTCCGTTCATGCGTTGGCCGCGGCGCGTCTGCGGGCGCTGCAGGTGCGGGGGAACGAGTGTAGGGCGGGAGCGCTTACGACTGCCTTTCGCGCGCCTTACGCCATCCTTTCGCCTGCCTTACGCGCACCTTACAGGCGACGATGCGCTAAGCTTCGGCGCGCCGTGCGTGACCGCGCACGTCGTGAAGAGTGAGCCGATCGCAATGCACGATTGTGAGAATGACCAGCCCCGGCCAGGCGCGGACGGACGCGCATGAACGTTCTCGTCGTCGAAGACGACAAGCTGCTCGGTAGTGGGCTCGTGCGCGCGCTGGAGCAGGCCGGTTACGCGGCCGAGCACGCGCCGGACGGCGCCTGGGCGCGGGCCGCGCTGGAAGGCGGCGACCACGATCTCGTGATCCTCGATCTCGGCCTGCCGGATGCCGACGGCCTCGACATCCTGCGCGGTCTGCGCCGTCGCCGCCTGTCGATACCGGTACTCGTGCTCACCGCCCGCGATGGCGTCGAGCATCGCGTCGCGGCACTCGATGCCGGCGCCGACGACTACCTGGAGAAGCCGTTCGACCTGCGCGAACTCGAGGCCCGCGTACGCGCCCTGCTCCGCCGCAGCCAGATGGGTTTCGACGAGGAGATCCGACTCGGCACGCTGACCCTCAACCCGTTCACCCGCGAAGTCCGCTGCGACGGCACCCTGCTCGACCTGCCGGTGCGCGAGTTCGAAGTCCTCGAGATGCTCGCCATGAATGCCAACAAGGTGGTGACCAAGGCGCGCATCGCGCAACGACTCACGGCCAGCAACGACGACATCGGCGACAACGCCGTCGAAGTCTACGTGCATCGCCTGCGCCGTCGCCTCGGCGACCACGGCCTGCGCATCCGGACCCTGCGCGGCGTCGGCTACCTCGTCGAGACCGGTTGATCGATGCCCATCGCGATACGGAATTTTTCCCTGCGCACCCACCTGCTGTTGCTGGTGGGCATCCCGTTGCTGGTCCTGCTGCTGCTCGAGACCGTGGTGTCCTACCTGGTTGGCCTGCACACCGCCAACCAGGTGTTCGATCGCTGGCTGCTCGACTCGGCGCACTCGATCGGGCAGGAAGTCCGCCTCGACGGCGACACGCTGCGCTTCATCGCCGCGGCCGACGCGGTCGACATGTTCGAGTGGGACGACATCGACGACACCTATTTCCGCATCATCGATCCCGCGGGGAAGGTCATCGCCGGCGACCTGCCCCTGGTCCTGCCGTTCGCCCTCGATCGCCTGCGCGAAGGCCCGGTCTTCGAGAACGTGCGCATCGACGGCGAGCCCGGGCGCGCGGTTTCGATCCTGAGCAACCCGGGTGCAGCGGACGAGATCGTGGTGCAGGTCGCCGAGACGCTCAACAAGCGTCGCGGCATGACCAACGAAGTGCTGAGCCTGGTCGCGATGAAGAAGAGCCTGCTGCTGACCGCCGCGATGATCGCGATCACCGTGGCGGTCAATCGCGGTTTCGCGCCGCTGCGCCGCCTGTCGCGCGAGCTGGCGCGCCGCTCACCGCGCGAACTCACCCCGATCCCGACCGACGACGCCCCGCTCGAGGTGCGCGGCCTGATCGAGAACACCAACGGCCTGCTCGGCCGCATCGAGCACATGCTCAACGCCCACGAGGCCTTCATCGGCAACATCGCCCACCAGGTGCGCACGCCGCTGGCCGGGATCAAGCTGCAGTGCCAGCTGGCCCTGCGCGAAACCGATTCCGACGACGTGCGGCACGCGCTCGAACACATCGCGAGCGCGGCCGACCACATGACCCACGTGAACTCGCAGCTGCTCAAGCTGGCACGCGCCGAGATCGCCTTCGACCGCGGGCCGCGCGCCGCGCCGACCGACCTCGTCGCCCTGGTACACGCCTGCTGCGAGGAATTCGAGCCGGGCGCGCGCGCGCAGGGCATCACGCTGGTCGCCAGCGCGCCCGAAGCACGGCTCGACGTCGAGGGCGACCCGGCGCTGCTCTACGAAATGCTGCGCAACCTGGTCGAGAACGCGATCGTCTACGGCCGGCCGCGTGGGCACGTGTGGGTCACCGCGGAGCAGGCCGCCGGCGCCGTGCGCGTGGCGGTGGCAGACGATGGCCCCGGCATCCCGCCCGAGCACCGCCCGCAGATCTTCGATCACTTCTACCGGCCGCCCAACAGCCCCGGCGAAGGCTGCGGCCTTGGCTTGCCAATCGTGCGGGAGATCGCCCGCGCCCACGGCACCGACGTGCGCCTCGAAGATCGCGGCGACGAGCCCGGCACCCGTTTCGTCGTCGAGTTCCCCTCTGGTCCGCGCGAACGCGCAGACGCCTGAGACGCACGCCGCGAACCGCGACGCGGGCAAAGAAAAGGCCACCGCGGAGGTGGCCTTGCCATCGCCCCGGCTGGCGGGGCGTCACCGTGCGCTCGCACGCCACCGACGCGAGCGCCGGTGGCGGCGATGCTACCGGCCTCAGCCGATCTTGTGCATGGCGCAGATCTTGTTGCCGTCCGGGTCGCGCAGGTAGGCCAGGTAGAGCTTGCCGAAGCCGCCTTCGCGCACGCCCGGCGGATCCTCGATGCTGGTTCCGCCGTTGGCGACACCGGCCGCGTGCCAGGCATTGACCTCGGCCTCGTTGGCGCAGCCGAAGCCGATGGTGCCGCCGTTGGCGCCGGTGGCCGGCTTGCCGTCGATCGGCGTGGTGACCAGGAACAGGCCGTTGTTGTGCATGTAGATCAGACGGCCCTTGTCGTCGGTGATTGCCGGCTTCGCGCCGATCGCGCCGAGCACGGCGTCGTAGAACGTCTTCGAACGGGCGATATCGTTACTGCCGACCATGATGTGCGAGAACATCGTTGGTTTCCTCTCCTCGTGGGTTGTTCAAGGGCCGCTATCCTGACGCAGGCGCCGGCGGAAGGCCAGAGCCGCGCTGCCCAGTCACGGTGCAGCGGCGGCCGCGCCGGGGCTGGGCAGCGGTGAGGCGACGCGGCTTTCCCCTATAATCCGGCCTCCGTCGACGCGCCGCCGCGATCGGCCGTGCCGCCACGGGGCTCGTCCCTGGCCCGCACCCGCCGCCGCAGGCGCGCCACGCTCACTCCGACCGCACGAGGCAGGACCCACCATGAGAGCCTTCACCGAAGAGCAGCAGATGTTCCGCGACAGCTACCGGCGTTTCGTCACCAACGAGGTCGCGCCGCACATGGAGCGCTGGCGCGCCGAGGGCATCGTCGATCGCGACATCTTCCGCCGCGCCGGCGAACTGGGCTTCCTCATGATCTGGCCGGACGAGAAATACGGCGGCATGGGCGACCCGGATTTCCGCTACGAGCAGATCATCATCGAGGAGACCGTGCGCGCCGGCTGCGGCGAGTGGTACAACACCCTGCACAGCCGCCTCGTCGGCCCCTACTTCCAGCGCTTCGGCAACGAGGAGCAGCGCGAGCGCTTCCTGCCCAAGTGCGTGTCGGGCGAGACCATCCTCGCCGTCGGCATGACCGAACCGAACGCCGGCTCCGACCTCGCCGGCATGCGCACCACGGCCAAGGACATGGGCGATCACTTCCTGCTGAACGGTTCGAAGACCTACATCTCCAACGGCATCAACGCCGACGTCGTCGTCACCGCGGCCAAGCTGCACGGCGCGGAGAGCCGCCATGCCATGGTGCTGCTGGTGGTCGAGCGTGGCATGGAAGGCTTCGAGCGTGGCAAGAACCTGGAGAAGATCGGCCTGCATGCCCAGGACACCGCCGAGCTCTTCTTCCAGGACGTCAAGGTGCCGAAGGCCAACGTGCTCGGCGAACCGGGCAAGGGTTTCTACTACCTGATGGAAGGCCTGGCCGAGGAACGCCTCATCGCGGCCTGCGGCTACCTCGCCACGGCACGCCGCGCCTTCGACGTCACGCGCGACTTCGTCATGCAGCGCCAGCTCTTCGGCAAGGCCCTCTCCGAGCAGCAGAACACCCAGTTCCGCATGGCCGAGATGGACGCCGAGATCGACATGCTGCAGGTCTTCGTCGACCACTGCGTGGCCGAGCACAACGCCGGGCGCCTGAACGCCAACCTCGCGGCCAAGGCCAAGATGCTCGGCAGCGAGATCGAGTGGCGCATGGTCGACCTCGGCCTGCAGCTGCACGGCGGCGCCGGCTACATGAAGGAGTACGAGATCTCGCGCCTGTTCACCGACGCGCGCATGAGCCGCATCTACGCCGGCAGCTCCGAGGTGATGCGCCTCATCATCGGCCGCGACATCTTCTCGGACAGGTACCAGAGCTTCCTCGACTGAGCCACGACGGCGGCGTTGCGCGCGAAGCGCGCGCAACGCCGGCTGGCCTCTTGCAGAATTCCCCTACACGGCCACCGGCTCCACCCGCCAGACATCCCGACAGTACTCGCGGATGGCACGGTCGGAGGAGAAGTAGCCCATGCGGGCGACGTTGAGGATCGACTTGCGGGCCCAGCCCGGGCGATCGGCGCGCGCCGCGTCGACCTCGCGCTGGCAATCGACGTAGGCGCGGTAGTCCGCCAGCACCAGGAACTCGTCGCGCTCGAGCAGGGCGTCGACCAGGGGTGCGAAGAGCTTGCGATCGCCGCCGGCGAAGTAGCCGCAGGCGATGAGGTCGATGGCCTGGCGCAGCTCGGCGTCGGCCTCGTAGAGCGTGCGCGGGCGATAACCGTCGGCGCGCAGGGCGGCGGCACCCGGCACGTCGAGGCCGAACAGGAAGAAGTTGTCGGCGCCGACCCGCTCGCGGATCTCGATGTTGGCGCCATCCAGCGTGCCGATGGTCAGCGCGCCGTTCAGTGCGAACTTCATGTTGCCGGTGCCGGAAGCCTCCTTGCCGGCCAGCGAGATCTGCTCGGAGAGATCGGCCGCGGGGTAGATGTAGCGCGCTTCCTTGACGCAGAAGTTGGGGATGAAGGCGACCCGCATGCGCCCGTTCACGTCCGGGTCGCGGTTGACCACCTCGGCCACCGCGTTGATCAGCTTGATGATCAGCTTGGCCATGAAGTAACCCGGCGCGGCCTTGCCGCCGAACAGGAATACCCGCGGCGTGAGCACCGCGCCCGGGTCCTGCTTCAGGCGCCAGTAATGGGTGACCACGTGCAGGATGTTCAGGTGCTGGCGCTTGTACTCGTGGATGCGCTTGGCCTGGACGTCGAACAGCCAGTCGGGATCGAGGGCGATGCCGGATTCGATCTGCACGCGCGCGGCGAGACGTTCCTTGTTGCGGCGCTTGACCGCCAGCCAGGCCTCGCGGAACTCGGCATCGCCGGCATGCGGCTCGAGCGCGGCGAGGCAGTCGAGATCGGTCACCCAGGCGTCGCCGATGCGGCTGGTGATGAGTGCGGCGAGGTCGGGGTTGTCGTGCAGCACGAAGCGCCGTGGCGACACGCCGTTGGTCTTGTTGCTGAACTTGTGCGGCCACAAGGCGTGGAAATCGGCCAGCACACTGCTCTTCAGCAGCTCGCTGTGCAGCGCGGCGACGCCGTTGATGGCATGGGATCCCACGCAGGCCAGGTTGGCCATGCGCACGCGCTTCGCGCCGTGCTCGTCGATCAGCGACAGCCGCGCCAGGCGGCCATCGTCGCCGGGAAAGCGCAGGCGCACCTCGTCGAGGAAACGCCGGTTGATCTCGTAGACGATCTCGAGGTGGCGCGGCAGCAGGCGGGCGAACAGCGGCAACGACCACGTCTCCAGCGCCTCCGGCAGCAGGGTGTGGTTGGTGTAGGCGAACAGGTGCGTGGTGATGTCCCAGGCCGCGTCCCATTCCAGCAGGTGCTCGTCGACCAGCAGGCGCATCAGCTCGGCGATGGCGAGCGCCGGGTGGGTGTCGTTGAGCTGCACGGTGTATTTCTGCGTGAGGCCTTCGAGACGGCGCCCCGGCACCTGCAGGTGGATGCGGATCATGTCGCGCAGCGAACAGGCGACGAAAAAGTACTGCTGCGCCAGGCGCAGTTCCTTGCCGGCCTGCGGTTCGTCGTTGGGATAGAGCACCTTGGAGATCATCTCCGAGTTGAGCTTCTCCTCGACCGCGCCGTAGTAGTCACCCACGTTGAAGGCCTCGAAGTCGAACGACTCCACCGCTTCCGCCGACCACAGGCGCAGCATGTTGGCGCTCTTCACCCCGTAGCCGATGAACGGCGTGTCGTAGGCCACCCCGCGCACCTCGCGCTCGGCGGTCCAGCGCACGCGGTGGCGACCGCGGTCGTCGGTCCAGGTCTCGGTATGGCCGCCGAAGCCGACGTCGAAGGTGATGGTCGGGCGGCGGATCTCCCAGGGGTAACCGTGCGACAGCCAGCGATCGGACTGTTCGACCTGCCAGCCGTTGCGGATGGCCTGCGAGAAGATGCCGAACTCGTAGCGAATGCCGTAGCCGATGGTCGGGATCTGCAGGGTCGCGAGCGACTCCATGTAACAGGCGGCGAGCCGGCCGAGACCGCCGTTGCCGAGGCCCGGTTCGACCTCGTGATCGACCAGCACCTCGAGCTCGATACCGAGTTCCTGCATGGCCTGGCGCACCTCGGCCTCGATGCCGAGATGCAGGATGTTGGCGCGCAGCTGCGGCCCGATGAGAAACTCGGCCGAGAAGTAGCACACCGTGCGCGCGCCGGTGTCGCGGAATTTCTGCGCGCTGCGCACCCAGCGTTCGAGCAGGCGATCGCGCACGGTGTAGGCCAGCGCCTGGTAGAAGTCGTTGACCCCGGCGACATCGGGAAAGCGCGCCATGATGTAGAAGAGGTTGTCGCGGAAATCGTGCTTGATGTCCGCCACGCGCAGCCCCGTGCGCACGCCGCGATCGCCCTCGCCGGGCGCGCCGCCCCCGGGGGTTCCGTTCAGTACGGCCATGTCCACCCCGTGATTTCTTCGCGGTCGGTACCATGCTCGAAGGCGTACTCCATGTGTTCGAGGATGGCGTTCTTCATGCGTTCCTTGACGTGGGCGGCGGCCGCGCGCAGCTTCGGCACCCGGTCGATGACGTCGATGACGAGATTGAAGCGGTCGATCTGGTTCTTCATCGCGAGCTCCAGCGGGGTGTTGATGTTGCCTTTTTCCTTGTAGCCGCGCACGTGGATACGCGCCTGGTTGCTGCGCCGGTAGGTCAGCTTGTGAATGAGCCAGGGATAGCCGTGGTAGTTGAACACCACCGGCTTGTCGATCGTGAACAAGGTGTCGAAGTCGACGTCGGACAGGCCGTGCGGATGCTCGGCCGGCGGCACCAGGGTGAACAGGTCGACGACGTTGACGAAGCGCACCTTGAGCGCGGGGAAGTATTCGCGCAGCAGGGCAGTGGCGGCCAGCGCCTCGCGCGTCGGCACGTCGCCGCAGCTCGCCATCACCACGTCCGGGATGCCGGGCTCGGTACCCTGTTCGTCGTTGCTCGCCCATGACCACAGGCCGATACCCTTGGCGACGTGGCGCTCGGCCTGCGCCATGTCGAGGTACTGCAGGTGACGCTGTTTGTCGCACACGATGACGTTGACGCAATCGGTGCTCTCCAGGCAACGCGCGGTGACCGCCAGCAGGCAATTGGCGTCGGGCGGCAGCCAGGCGCGCACCACTTCGGGACTCTTGTTGCTGACCAGGTCGAGGAAACCCGGGTCCTGGTGCGAGAAACCGTTGTGGTCCTGGCGCCAGACCGTCGACGACAACAGGATGTTGGCCGACGACACCGGGTTGCGCCAGTGCACGTGGTGCTTGGAAATGTCCAGCCACTTGGCGAGCTGGTTGAACATCGAGTCGACGACGTGGGCGAAGGCTTCGTAGGTGTGAAAGAAACCGTGGCGGCCGGACAACAGGTAGCCCTCCAGCCAGCCGAACAGGGTGTGCTCGGAGAGCATCTCCATCACGCGGCCATCGCGCGCGAGTTCGCCGCCGTCGGCATCTTCCGGCAGGTAGTCGGCCAGCCAGGTCTTCTTGCTCACTTCGAACACCGCCTGCAGCCGGTTCGAGGCCGTCTCGTCGGGACCGAACACCCGGAAGCCGGTCGGGTTGCGCTGCAGGATGTCGCGCAGGTAGGCGCCCAGCGGCCGGGTGTTCTCGGCCTCGACCACGCCCGGGCGTTCGACGGCGACGGCGTAGTCGCGGAAATCCGGCTTGAGCAGGTCCTTGCGCAGCAGGCCGCCGTTGGCATGCGGATTGGCGCTCATGCGACGGTTGCCGCGCGGCGCCAGCGCACGCAGTTCGGGCTGCAGGCGCCCGTCGGCGTCGAACAATTCCCCGGGCCGGTAACTCTTCAGCCAGGCTTCGAGCACGGCGAGGTGCTGCGGATTGCTGCGCAGGTCGGTCATCGGCACCTGGTGCGAGCGCCACGAACCCTCGACCTTGTGACCATCGATGCTGGACGGGCCGGTCCAGCCCTTGGGCGTGCGCAGCACGATCATCGGCCAGCGCGGGCGCGTGACCTCGCCGCGCTCGCGCGCCGCGGCCTGGATGGCGCGGATGTCCTCGAGTACGCGGTCGAGCGTCGCGGCCATGGCCTGGTGCATGGTCGCGGGGTCGTCACCCTCGACGAAGTACGGCGTGTAGCCGTAGCCGCGGAACAGGGCCTCCAGTTCCTCGTGGGAGATGCGCGCGAGCACGGTGGGATTGGCGATCTTGTAGCCGTTCAGATGCAGGATCGGCAGCACCACGCCGTCACGGGCCGGGTTGAGGAACTTGTTCGAATGCCAGGCGGTGGCCAGCGGTCCGGTCTCGGCCTCGCCGTCACCGACCACCACGGCGACGATGAGATCGGGATTGTCGAAGGCCGCGCCGTAGGCGTGCGACAGGCTGTAACCGAGTTCGCCGCCTTCGTGGATGGAGCCCGGCGCCTCCGGCGTCATGTGACTGCCGATGTAGCCGGGGAAGGAGAACTGCTTGAAGAAGCGCCGCAGGCCCTCGCGGTCGGCGCTCTTGTCGGGGTAGACCTCGGAATAGGTCCCTTCGAGGTAGGCCGGGCCGAGCACGCCGGGCGCACCGTGGCCGGGACCGGCCATGAAGATCATGTCGAGATCGTGGGCGACGATGAGGCGGTTCAGGTGCACGTAGACGAACGACAGGCCGGGACTCGTACCCCAGTGTCCGAGGACGCGATGCTTGACGTGTGCCGGTTCCAGCGGCACTTCGAGCAAGGGGTTGTCGAGCAGGTGGATCATGCCGACGCTGAGGTAATTGCAGGCGCGCCACCAGGCGTCCATGCGCGCCAGCAGGGCGGTATCGAGCGGGCCGGCGGCGGGCGCGGCGATGGTCGTAGTCATGAATGCACGTACGCCTCCACGTGTGAGGGATGGGGCAACCGGGGCGCGGCAGGTGGCCGGCGCCTGCCTGGGCCTTCAGGCGCCGCGCGCACGCGCAGCCGCCCGACGCTCGACGCAGGGCAGCGCGGCCGTGGCCAGCGCCTGCGCCTCGTCGACCTGGAAGACGTGTACCGCGACGCGCGCGCGCGGCGGACTGATGCGGCCCTCGCGGCCGAGCAGCACGGCGTTGGCATAGGTATCGAGGGCAATGCCGGCCCAGCCGAGCCCGTCGAGAATGGCCGCACGCACGGCCGGCGCGTGCTCGCCCACGCCGCCGCCGAAGACGATCGCATCGGCGCCGCCGAGCACGGCCAGGTAGGCGCCGACGTACTTGCGTACCCGGTAGCAATAGACTTCGACGGCGAGGCGCGCGCGCTCGTCATCACGCGCCAGCAGTTCACGCATGTCGCCGCTGCCGCCGGCCATGCCGCGCAGACCGCTCTCGCTGCTGAGCAGGCGTTCGATCTCGTGCACGTCCGCGCCCAGCACCTGCTGCAGGTGGAGGACGAGACCGGCATCCAGGTCGCCCGGCCGGGTCGCCATGACCAGGCCCTCGAGGGGGGAAAACCCCATCGAGATGTCCAGCGCACGCCCACCGGCGATCGCGCAGGCCGAGCAGCCACTGCCGAGCTGCAGGGTGACGATGCGCGCGTCGGCAGCGCCCCCGCAGGCGCGCCAGCGCGACCACAGCGCGGCATGGGCGAGGCCGTGGAAGCCGTAGCGGCGAAGGCCGTGAGCCGTGCACAACGCGTGCGGCAGGGCGTAGGTCTGCGCCACGGCGGGCAGGTCGGCGAAGAAGCCGGTATCGAAGACGGCCACCTGGCCGATGTCGGCCCCGAACGCCGCGCGGCAGGCTTCGATCCAGGCCAGCGCGCGCGGATTGTGCAGCGGGGCCAGGCCGGCGCAGGCAGCGATCGCACGCTCGACCGTGTCGTCGACCAGGCAGGGTGCGGACAGCGTCGCGCCGCCGTGCACGACCCGGTGCACGCAGGTCCAGGCGGTCGCGCCGGGGAGACCGGCGCGGAGGTCGTCGAGCGCCGCGCCGGGGTCGAGGTCGGCGCGCTCGTGACGTCGGCTGACCAGCGGACCGGCGGCGACGGCCGCGGCGCGGAAGGCAGCCAGGCGCACCGAGGAGCTGCCGGCATTGATGGTGAGTAGGACGTGCATGGATCCGGCCACGTGCTGACGGCGCATCATGGACCCGCCACCACCACCGGGCGTGTGACCCGGATCAGCTATCGGAGGGGAAAACGCGGCGGCTTCGCACACGCCTGCGCACTGTGTCAGCCGCGTGACCGACCGATGACGAAGTGGTGACGGCAACCCGCCCCGTCGCACTCTGTCCCGCTGGCGCCGGGACCCTCAGGACGGCGCTGCAGCCGGTTCCGCGAACGGCGCGTCGACCGTGACCGAACGCACCAGGGCATAGACCGTGGCGCCCGGTGCGAGACCGAGCTCGGCCACCGCGGCGCGGGTCAGACGCGAGCGCAAGTGGCCTTCGCCGATGTCGACCAGGGCCTCGGCGTAGGCACTGGCCGGGTCTTCGACGATGTCGATGACGGTGCCGGCGAGCACGTTGCGGATCGAGATGCCGCGGGGTGACTCGACGGCCAGGGCGACATCGCGTGCCCGCACGCGCAGCCTGAGATTGTCGCCGCGGGCCGCGGCCACCCGCGGCACGGCGACGCGATGCGCACCGACCGCGACCCGGGTGAGCTGGAAGCGTTCGTCCTGTTCGACCACGCGGCCACTCAGCACGGTGCCGGCTTCGTACCAGTCGGCCGCGCTGCCGAGATCGAGACGTTCGAGCACGTCGCTGGCCGGGCCCGCGGCGACGCTGCGCCCGGCCTCCAGCACGAGGACGTGGTCGGCGAGGTAGGCGACCTCGTCCAGCGCGTGGGAGACGTAGAGCACGGGCACGCCGAAACGCGCCGGCAGGCCGCGCACGTAGGGCAGCAGCTCGGCCTTGCGGCGGATGTCGTTGGCCGACAGCGGCTCGTCCATCAGCAGCAGGCGCGGGCGGGTCAGCAGGGCGCGGGCGATGGCGACGCGCTGGCGTTCGCCGCCCGACAGGCGGGTGACGTCGCGGCCGAGCAGCGGCGCCAGGTCGAAGGCCGTCACCACCTGCTCGAACTGCGGCCCCGGGCGCGCGGCGGGCGCGCGTCGCGCGGCGTAGCGCAGGTTACCGGCGACATCGAGGAAGGGCAGCAGGCGGGCATCCTGGAAGACGTAGCCGACGCCGCGGCGATGCGCTGCCCGGTGCACGCCGCGTGCGCTGTCCTGCCAGACCTCGGTATCGAAGGCGACCCGTCCGCGCAGGTCTCGCTCGAGCCCGGCCAGGGCGCGCAGCAGGGTGCTCTTGCCGGCCCCGCTGGCGCCGAACACCGCGCTGATGCCGTCCAGCGCGAAGTCGTGCGCGACGCGCAGGGTGAACGCGTCGCGCTGGATTTCGAGATCGACGGCGAGCACGCTCATCGCTCACACCACCCGCAGCGCCTGGCGCCGGTTGACCGCGTAGACCAGCACCAGCACCGCGAACGAGAACGCCAGCAGCATGGCCGACGACAGGTGGGCGGCAGCGTAGTCGATGGTCTCGACGTGCTCGTAGATGGCGATCGACATCACCCGCGTACGCCCCGGGATGTTGCCGCCGATCATGAGCACGACGCCGAACTCACCGACGGTGTGGGCGAAGCTCAGGACCGCTGCGGTGAGGTAGCCGCGCGCGGCCATCGGCACGGCGATGGTGAAGAAGGCGTCGAGCGGCCCGGCGCCCAGGGTCGCGCCGGCGTCGAGCGGGGCGCGGCCCATGGTGGCGAACGCGGCCTGCAGCGGCTGCACCATGAACGGCAGCGAGTAGAGCATGGAGGCCGCGACCAGGCCGGCGAAGGAGAAGGTCAGGGTGTCGCCGGTGAGATCCAGCCACAGGTGCCCGAGCGGCGCGTCCGGATTGAACAGCAGCAGGAGGTAGAAACCGAGCACGGTGGGCGGCAGGACCAGCGGCAGCGCCACCACCGCCTCGGCCAGCGGTCGCCAGCGCGCGCGCGAGAAGGCCAGCCACCAGGCGATCGGGGTACCGACGACGAGCAGCAGCGCGGTCGTCACGCCGGCCAGGCGCAGGGTGATCCACAGTGCGCCGAGATCGGGCCAGGCCGCCATCGCTCACTCGGTCCGGTAGCCGTAGCGACGGATCAGCACGCGGGCCGGCGCCGAGCGCAGGTAGTCGAGGAAGGCACGCGCCGCGGCGTTGCCGGCGCCATGGCGCAGCAGTACCGCGTCCTGGCGGATCGGCTCGTGGAGCTCGGCGGGCACGCTCCAACGGCTACCGCTCGGCGACCGGCCCGGGCCGTCGAGGGCGGAACGGGCGACGAAGCCGGCCTCCGCGGCGCCGCTCGCGACCAGGGCGTAGACCTCGCCGACGTTCTGCGCGGTAACGAGGCGCCCGGCCACCGCCGCGCCCAGGCCGAGGCGCGCGAGCGCCTGGCGCGCCGCCGCGCCGTAGGGGGCGAGCGCGGGGTTGGCGATGGCGAGGTGGCGTACCGCCGGCGAGGCGATCACCGCGGGCGCGGCGCCGGCCAGCAGCGCGTCATCGGCACTCCACAGCACGAGCTGGCCGAGGGCATAGGTGAAGCGTGTACCGGCGATGCCGTCGCCCTCCGCCTCGAGCCGCGCCGGGCGTGCCTGGTCGGCGGCGAGCAGCACGTCGAAGGGCGCGCCGTTCCGGACCTGGGCATAGAGCTTGCCGGTCGAGCCGCTGCTGGTGACGAGGGTGTGGCCGGAAACCTCTGCGAAGGCCGGGGCGAGCGCCGCCATGACCTCGGCGAAGTTGGCCGCCACGGCAACCTTGGCCTCGACGGCGTGTACGGCCGGCGCCAGGACGCAGGCCACCAGGGCCAGCCAGGCGCGGCGCGCCGTGGACGGTGGGCGGACACGATGACGGGGGCAATGTTTCAAGCCGGCGCTCTCGGGAACTGACGACGATGGGCCGCGGCAGCGGCCACCCAAGGCTAACGCGTCGCCGGGGCGCTATATCCTAACAGACATAACGCCGCCCGCACGCCGGCATTCAGCCCGCCTGCGGCAGCTCGAGCCGATAGACGCGCGCCGCGGTGTCGTGGAACAGGGCCGCCTTCTCCGCCGCGCTGGCGCCGGCGGCGAGGCGCTTGAAGGCGTTCCACAGCACGCGGTAGGAACAGGCGTGCTTGTCGACGGGGAAGTTGCTCTCGAACAGGCAGCGCTCGGCGCCGAAAGCCTCGATGCAGGTTTCGACGTAGGGCCGCCAGCGCTCGGCGAGGGCGTCGGAGCCGGGCGCGCGGGCGCCGGTCTCGAAGCCGAAACCGCCGAGCTTCATGCCCAGCCCGCCCAACTTGACCTGGACGTTGGCGCAGCCGGCCAGTTCGCGCATGGCCGCGCGCCAGGCGGGAAAGAATTCCGCGTGGCGGCCGGCGTAAGGGCCGATGCCGACGATGCCGCCGACGTGGTCGACGACGATGGTGGCGGCGGGGAAGGCACGCGCGAGGTCGAGCAGGTCGGCGAGCTGGAACTGGTAGAGCCAGGCGTCGAAGGACAGCCCCAGCGCGGCCAGGCGGGCGAAGCCGCGACGGAAGGTCGGGTCGCGGTAGAGCCCCGGCGGCGGGTTGGAGCTCGAATTGTGCACGGCCTCGGCGGCATCCCAGGCGGCGGCATGGCGGATGCCGCGAAAGCGTCCGCCGCCCGCCGCGAGGTGCGCGGTGAGAACGTCCTCGACGGCCTCGCCGAGGGTGAGATCGGCGAAACCGACGATACCGGCGCAGGCCAGGTGATCGCCGTAGGCCCCGCTCGCCGTCATCGCCGCCACGCCGTTGACGAACTCGGTCTCGCCGACCGGGCGCAGCGTGTCGGGACCGTGGCCGCGGTAGAAGGCACCGCATTGCACGAACACGCTCGCACGCACCGCGTGCCCGCTGGCGACATCGCCCAGCCACTCGTCGAGCAGGTAACGGTTGGCGTTGAGATGCCACAGGTGGTGGTGGGCGTCGACGATGGGCAGGTCGGGTTCGAGCACCGGCTCGTCGGTGGCGGCGAGCCAGTCCTCGCGCCAGCCGCCGTAGCGGTTGGTCGCTGCAGGTTCCAGCAGGATCATCACGTTGCCCTCCCCGTGCGACGGCCCGGCACTATAGACGGCGGCACCGGCCCCTGTCACACGCCGCCCGCGACGCCGCGTGAACTTGCCCGGCACCGCGCGGGCGCATAGCATCGACGGCCCGAACCGGACGACGAGGACGGCCATGAACGCCAAGCCCGCCCACGCGCTCACCGCGCATTCCGCCTACGACGCCGACAAGGCGATGGAGTGGCAGCACTTCACCGGCTCGTCGCGCTTCGATTACCCCATCGATTACTGGTTCGCGGTGCTCGGTTACGACCACGCCAGCGGCCGCATGGACTTCCTGAGCAAGTGGGCGCCGAACAGCTACTGCCACTACCACCGGCATCTCGGCCCGATGTCGGTGCTGGTCCTCGAAGGCGAGCAGCACATCGTCGAAACCTCGGCGCACGAGACCGTGCACAAGGTCCGCCGCACCGGCTTCTTCACCCGCAGCCCGGGCGGCGACGTGCACATGGAGCGCGGCGGTCCCGAGGGCGCGGTGGTGCTGTTCATGTGCCAGGCGGTCGACGGCAAGTTGTTCGAGGTGCTCGATCGCGACGGCAACGTGCTCGCGACCGCGACCATCGACAGCATGCTCGGCGAGGCGCGCTGAGCCGGCGACGATCGCGCGCGGCGGGATCCGCATCACGGCGCGCCAGCGTCCCGCCACGGCAGGACCGACCACCGAGGGCAAGAAACACCATGGCGACACTCACGCGACCCGACGGCGCGAAGATCTTCTACAAGCTCGGCGGCAAGGACAGCGGCCGACCGCCGCTGGTCATGGTCCACGGCTGGTGCTCGAAGCACGAGTTGTGGGAACAGCAGGTGAAACATTTCGGCAAGCGTCACCGCGTCCTCGTGCTCGACCGCCGCGGTCACGGCCGCTCCACCACCAGCGGCAGCGGTCACGACGTGAGCGGGCACGCCGCTGACATCGCCGCCGTCGTCAAGGCCGCCGGGTTGAAGGGCGTGGTCGCCATCGGCCATGCCGGCGGTGCCGCCGGCACGCTCGAATTCATCCGCGCCAATCCGCGCCTGGTGCGCGGCGGCGTCATCATCGATTCCTTCCTCTACCCGCGCGCGCGGGCCAACGATCCGAAGAGCGTGTTCGGCACCCTGGTCGGCCAGATGATCGACGCCCTGCGCGGGCCGGGCGCGAAGAAGGCCTTCCGCGGCTGGTACACCGGCTACTTCGATGCCAAGGGCGACCGCGCCGCCATCCGCCGCATCGTCGCCGAGGCCGCGGAAGTCCCCGACACGGTCAAGATTGCCGAACTCGAAGGCATGCTGTGCGACACCGCGGCGATCGCCGACGGCATCCGCCAGCCCATGCTGTGGCTGATGGCGGGCGCCCAGGACCAGGCCTTCATCGCCAAGCACTTCGCCAAGGTCGGCTTCGCCCAGGTCTACGGCGCGGCGCATTTCCCACAGTTCGAACAACCGGCCCAGACCAACGCCATGATCGAGGCCTACCTGGCCCGGCTGTGATGCGCGGCGCGGCGCCGGCCTCGCCGCGGCCCCCTTGCCGGCGATGAACCAGCCGCGCCGCCTGCTCTACTCCGCCACCGGCGCCGACGGCCGGCCGGTCCACGGCTATGTCCTCGCCGCCAGTCTCGCCGCGGCGCGCCGGCAACTCGCTGCCGACGGCCTCGACGGCATCCGCATCCACGACGACCCGGCGCTGGTGCCCGAGCGCACCGACCTCGCCGGACTCGACCCGCGCACCCTGGCGCGCACGGCCGCCATCGAGGCGGCGCTGCGCGCCGATCCCACGTTCAGCGGTTTCCTGCGCCAGGCCCTGCGCGCGAGTGCACCGCTCATTGCCGTGGGCGGTGCGCTGGTGCTGTGGGGCATCGTCGGCGAGCATGCCTGGGCCGCCGCCGCGGGTACGCTGGTGGCGCTCGCCCTGCCGGCCTGGTCGCTGTGGACCTACCGCCATGCCGCCCGCTACGACGCCCTGCAACGGGCCTGTGCGCTGGGACAGCAGGCGCACGCCCGCGCCCTGGCCGCGCGGCTGCGCCCGCTGTTCAAGGCGCCGGAGATGGCCTTCGACCTCGCCGTGCGCGAAGCCTGCCTGCGCGCCGCCGACGGTGACCTGGCCGGCGCCCTCGCGGAGGTCGAAGCCTGGCGCGCGCCGCTCGACGCGAGCTCGCCCGGGGTCTTCGATTCGCGCTGCTCGGCCATCCATTTCGCCGCCCGCGACACCGCGGGCTATCGCGACGCCGCGCAACGCGGCTACGAACGGGCACCGGCCAACCCGCTGCTCACCGTCGACCACGCCCTGGCCGAAGCGCGTTGCGGCGATGCCGAACGCGCCGTCGCGCTGGTCGCGGCGTTGACGGTCGACGACCTGCCGGTGTGTGGCGACGGCTTCCTCGCCTGGGTGCGCGGCCTGGCGACCGCGCGCCACGATGCGGGCGCGGCGGTGCCGCTGCTCACCACCGCCGTCGACGGCCTCGCCGCGCAGGCTGCCAACCCGGCGCTGTGGACGGCACTCGCGCTGTGTGCCGGTGACCTCGCCGGGGCGCTGGTGGCCTGCGGGCGCGGTGACGAGGCACGCCCGGTGCTGGCGCCGCTGTGGCCGGTCCTCGCCGTGCACGGCGAGCCCGCGCTGGTCGCGAGCCTGGCACCCTGGGCGCCGGGCCCGACCTGAAACGCCGGCTCAGCGCATCTCGAAACCGCGGTAGCCGCCGACGCGCAGTTCGTCGCACTTCTGCCGGTACTGGCCGACCCCGCCGATGTACGACAACAGCCGCCGCGGCTTGCCGTCGACGTTCGAGCCCATGTACCAGGAGTGGGTCTTGGTCACCAGGGTGGCGTTGGCGATCTCGTCGTGGTGCTCGACCCAGGCGTCCTGCAGCTCGCGGCTGGCGTCGATGACACCGACGCCGCGTTCGCGCAGGTGGGCGATACAGGCGCTGATCCACTCGGTCTGCTGCTGCAGGCAGGTGGTCATGTTGCACAGCGCCGCCGACGGTGCCAGCGGCGCGCCGGTGGTGAAGAGGTTGGGGTAGCCGTGCACCATGAGGCCGTAGGCCGTGCGGATCTCCTCGCCCCACTCCGCTTTCAGCGAGCGCCCGCCGCGGCCGCGGATGTCGATGCGGGTCAGCGCCCCCGAACCGGCATCGAAGCCGGTGGCGAGGATGAGGATGTCGAGATCGTGGTGGCTGCCGTCGGCGAGCTCGATGCCGCTCGGCGTGACCCGCTTGATCGGGTTGTCCTTCACGCTCACCGCCTCGACGTTGGGCCGGTGGTAGACCTCGAGGTAGTTGCTCTCCAGTGGCACGCGGTGGGTGCCGAAGCCGTAGTCGGTCGGGATCAGCAGCTCGCACAGCGCGGGGTCCTTGAGCCGCTCGCGCATCTTGCCGCGCACGAACTCGGAGACTTCCTCGCTGATGTCGGGGTCGGAGAACATCTCCGGGCAGGTTGCCAACCACAGCTTGAGCGAACCGTAGTTCCAGTTGTCCTCCAGGATCTGCCGGCGCTCGGCCGGCGTGCGCGACAACCACGGCACGCCGTCGAAATCGAACTCGAAACCGCTGAAGGTGTACGGCAGGGTGTCGCGCAGCTCCTCGAAGCGTGCCTTGTAGGCCGCGATCTCGTCCGCGCCGTAGCTCGGGTTGGCCATCGGGTTGACGTATTGCGGGGTGCGGATGAAGACCTTGAGGTGACCGACCTCGGGCGCGATGGTCTGGATGACCTGGATACCGGTGGCGCCGATGCCGACGATACCGACCCGCTGGTCCTTGAAATCGATCGGCTCCTTGGGCCAGCGCGCGGTGTGGAACAGGCGGCCCTGGAAGCTGTCCTGGCCGGGGAAGACCTCGCTCAGCGGCGCCGACAACATGCCGCAGCAGCAGACCAGGAACTGGGCGTCGATGCGCTGGCCGTCGCTGGTCGTGATCAGCCAGCGGTTGCGCGCCTCGTCGAAATGGGCCGCGGCGATGGTGGTGTCGAACTGGATGTCGGGGCGCAGCTCCAGGCGGTCGGCGATGTAGTTCATCCAGCGCTCGATCTCGGGCTGGCCGGGGAAACGCTCGCTCCAGCTCCAGTCCTTGTAGAGATCCTCGTCGAACAGGTACTGGTAGATGTAGCTCTCCGAATCGAACTTGGCCCCGGGATAACGGTTCCAGTACCAGGTGCCGCCGACGTTCGACGCGCTGTCGAAGGCGCGGACCGCGAGGCCCTGCTGGCGCAGCTGGTAGAGCTGGTAGAGCCCGGCGACACCGGCGCCGATGACGGCGGCGTCGAGTACCAGGGCTTGATTGGAATCGTGGGGGGCGCTGCCCTGTTCTGCCATGGGTCCTCTCCTCTGCAGATGATGCGTGGCGTGCACGTACGGCGCGCCCGTTCGGTGGCGGCGCGGAAAAACCCCGTCATCTCCCCGGTTTTTCCGGGCGCCGGCGCCGCCGGATCCTAACAGCCGGCGCCACCGGGACGAATCCCCGCCGCGGCGCAGCTCAGCCCTGGACCAGGGCGGCGAAGGCCTCGAGTTCGCGCGGGATGTCCGAACCGGCCGGCTGGTAGGCGATCTCCGTCGCGCCGCCGGCCTCGAGCTGGGCGATGCGTTCGCGCCAGGCACCGCGGTCCATGGCCATGCCGTTGCGCGCCAGCAGGTCGCCGGTGACGTAGGGGCGATCGCGCTCGTTGATACCGACCAGGTGGCCGTCGTGCATGGCGAGATGGCGCACGCGCTCGGGCACGTTCTCGTAGGCACGCTGCCACTCCGCGCCGCCTTCGAGCTGGTCGAGCATGCGGTGCTCGAGCATGTAGTGGTAGAGCACCGCGCCGCCGTGCCCGGCGGCGTCGAGCGCGCGCGCCGAGCCGGGATCCTCGCCCTCTTCGAGCACCGTGCCCATGATCAGCGCGACGCTCCAGTCGAATCCGGTGATGGGCTGGAAGGCGCCGAACACGCCCTGGCCGAGTTCCTGCGCCACGGCGATGCCCTTGGGCCCGGCCGCGGCGATGACGAAGGGCACTTCGATCGGGCGCGCCGGCGCGTAGCCCGGCCAGTGCAGCATGCGCGCCACGCCGCCGTCCCATTCGATCTCCTCGCCGCGCAGCAGGGCGCGCAGGGCGCGGATGTAATCGGCGACGTAGGACCACTTGAGCGGCCGCCGGCCCATGCTCACGCAGCCGGTGAAGCCGGAGCCGATACCGACCGTGACCCGCTCGGCGCCGGCGGCGTCGACCAGGGTGGCGATGGCCGCGGCGTTGGCCATGGGATGGCGCAAGTGCGGCACGATGACGCCGGTGCCGAGCCCGATGCGCTCGGTGCGATCGGCGGCGCGGCAGAGCTGCACCCAGACATCGGGATAGAGCGGCGGCGAATCATAGAACCAGGCGCGGCCGTAGCCGAGCGACTCGGCGATGCGGGCATGCTCGTGGGATTCGAGCGACGTGGCGAACGCGCACGACAGGGTCAGGGACATGGGGGAACCTCCTCTTGGCGGCACCGCCGGCAGCAGTGCCGGCGCGGGGAACCGAGGCCGGATTATGCCCTGCCGCGTGCGCGGCTCATTGCAGCCAGCGGATCTCCCGCGCCGTGGCAGGCCCGAGCACGACCTCGTCCAGCCCGTGCGGCGGCGCCGCGGCCTGCGCGCTCTGCGGGATGCGGCCGGCCATGATCTCGGCGGCGACCTGGGGATAGAGCGGGTCGCGTTCGGGTTCGGCATAGCCGGTCGGAAACAACGGCAGGTTGTCGCCGGGCGCGTACTTGTCGCTCGCACCGACCATGTGCAGCAGCTCGTGGGCGATGACGACGTGGTTCTCGGCGCTCATGCGCGCGGCGGCAAAGGCATTGACGATGCCGACCAGGCCCTTCTGCAGGCCGAGCGAATGGGCCAGCCGCGGATGCTGCTCGGGATCGTGGTAGACGACGAAGACGTCGGCATCCTTGAGGCCGTCGTAATTGTCATGCCGCCAGGCCCACCAGCGCAGGCGCAGGCTCCAGGCCATCACCGCGAGCATCGCCCCGTCGGCCGGCGGTGGCGGCGGCCGGCCGGCGCTCACCCCGCCCAGGACCATCTCGATCGGATGCTCGAGCGCAAGCCCGTAGCGCGCCGCCTCGCGGGCGAAGAAGGCCTCGATGTCGCCGAAGCGCGCGTCGAAAGCGGCGCGGTCGAGAGCGGCGATGTCGTCGATGTACGCGGCGCTGGCGGCGCTGCCGTCACCGTCGACGAGGTGCACGGCGACGTACAGCGGGCGATCCCAGTCGGTCGAGCGCACCCGCGCCAGCCAGGTGCCGAGGACGACGTTGAGGAGGATGAACAGCAGGATGAAGATGCGCAGTTGGCGCCACATGGTCGGACCCGCTCGCGCGGAGGGTCCGCGCCTGCGCCCATGCTAGCCGGTTCGCGGCGCCGCGCGTGCCGCGTAAGACGCGGGTCAGGCCCGCCGCTGCCTTCAGGCGGCCTGGCGCGGCGCCGTCAGGGCCTGGCGCAGCCGCGCCCGTGCGCGGTGCAGCCGTGACTTGACCGTGCCGACGGGAACTTCGAGCTCTTCGACCAGCTCGTGCATCGAGGCACCGTCGATATCGGCCAGCACGATCACCCGGCGCAGGTCCTCGCCGAGCTCGGCGAGGGCGTCGGCAACCTTGTCCAGCAGATGCAGGCGCTCGGCCTCGGCGACCGGGTCGACCGCCTCGTGGACGTTCTGCCACGGTGCCGGCAGGTCGGCGAGCCCGGGCTCGAACTCGGCGCCCGGCTCGAGCCTGCCAGTCACTTCGCGACTGCGCCGGCGATGCTCGTCGATGGACTGGTTGCGCAGCACGCGCCTGAACCAGGGCCGCGCGTCGGCCATCGCGGCGAGTTGTTCGCGCCGCACCAGGGCCTTGATGGTGACGTCCTGCAGGAGATCCGCGCCGGCGTCGACATCACCCGCGTAATGGCAGGCGGCGCGGAACATCTCCGCGGCGTGCTCGTGGACGAGGCGCTCGAACTGGGGCATGGCGTCTATCGCTTCCGTGTGCATGGCATGCCCGGCGTCTCGCGCCTTGGGCGGTGGCCCGGCAGGGCCGGGACCGGCGCACTCTACCGGGGGCGATCTGCGCGCCGTGTGAGCTGATTAACACTTTTCAAATGAACCACTTACGGTAAATCTGAATCATTCTCAACCGCACTTTCAGTGCTTCGGTTCAAGCCGTGCCGTACTTGGTCTCGACCATGATGCCGATGTCCTTGAGCATCCCCATCGGCAGGATCCCCCCGGCGCACACGATCACCGCCTCGCCGGCGAACTCGAACTCGCCCTGCGCCCCGCGCAGATGCACGCGACCGGCTTCGATGGCGACGACGTCCGTCTGCAGCAGCACCTGTACCCGGCCCGCTGCGCCGGCCGCCGCAATGGCGTCCCGGTTCTTGGGCTTGGCGCGCGAGAAGGCTTCGCTGCGGTAGGACAGGGCCACCGTGGTGTCGGGTTGCTCGGCCAGTGCCAGCGCCGCCTCGATGGCGCTGTCGCCGCCCCCGACGACGAGCACGGCGCGACCGCGGTACTGTTCGGCGTCGACCAGGCGATAGACCACCTGCGGCAACTCCTCGCCGCTGACCCCGAGCTTGCGCGGCGAACCGCGGCGACCGATCGCCAGCACCACGTTGGGCGCCTCGAGTGCGCCGCGCGAGGTCGACAGGCGATAGCCGTCGTCACCGGCTTCGATCGCTTCCAGGCGCTCGCCGAAGCGGATCTCCATCCCCGTACGGTCGACGATGCCCTGCCAGAATTCGAGCAGGGCCTCCTTGCGGATCTCGCCCAGGCGCACCTTGCCGACCAGCGGCAGGTCGAGCGGGTGGGTCATGGCGACCTTGTGGCGCGGGTAGTGATAGACCGTGCCGCCGAGCGAATCCTCCTGCTCGATGGTCACCGCGCGCAGGCCGCGATCGGTGGCGGTCAGGGTCGCGGCCAGCCCGGCGGGACCGGCGCCGACGATGACGAGGTCGAGTGCCTCGCCGCGGCGCCCGCTGCGCACGACCTCGTCGACCGCCTGGCGGCCCTGCTCCGCACTCTTGCCGATCAGGCCCATGCCGCCGAGTTCGCCGGCGATGTAGATACCGGGCACGTTGGTCTCGAAGGTCGGCTTGACGTAGGGGATGTCGATGCCGCGCCGCTCGGTGCCGAACACCAGGGTGATGGCGTCGATCGGACAGGACGCGGCGCAGGCGCCGTGCCCGATACAGGCCGAGGGGTTGGCGAGCACGGCCTTGCCGTCGACGATGCCGAGCGCTTTCTCCGGACACACCCGCGTGCAGATCCCGGAGCCGACGCAGACGGCCGGGTCGATCACCGGGTGCAGGCTGGGCGGCTCGGTAAGGCCGGCCTCGATGACCCGCTCGATCACCTGCTGCGAGTGCCGTTCGAAGCGCGCGCGCCGATACAGGTAGATCGACATCGCGCCGAGCAGCGGTACCGCGTACAGCAGGGCGGTGGTCCAGTCCACGGCGTTCATGGCCGCGCGTCGTCCGGCGGCCCGCCCTGCCTGGCCCAGGCCCGGCCCTGTTCGTCGACCTCGCGCCAGCGGGTGCTCGCATGGCAGCGTCCGCAGGCCTGGCCGTAGGTGCCGAAATGCACGTCGTCACCCTTGTGGCAGCTGTAGCAGTCGTCGGCGAGCATGATGCGCCCCTGCACCGGGCTGCGGTGGCAGGCGAGGCAGGCGACGTCGCGGTGAGCGCCGGCCAGGGCGAAGCCGGTGTCGCGATCATGATCGAAGTGCACGTCCTTCCAGTCGGACGGGTCATGACACTGGTCACAGCGTGGACCGAGGCGTTCCGCGTGCGGGTCGTCGGCAGCGTGGCAGGCCACGCACTCGAGCCCGGTTTCCCAGAACCGATCGCTGGCATGACACTCGCGGCACTCGACCTCGCGGTGGCCACCAGTCAGCGCGAAGCGCGTCTTGGCATGGTCGAAGTTCGTCTCCGCCCACTTCGCCGTGCCATGACAGGCCACGCAGTCCTCGCCGAGATTCCCGCGGTGTTCGTCGTCGCCGCGGTGGCAGGCGATGCACGCTCGCTCGAGTTTCTGCTCGTATACACCGTCGCGGTGGCAGGCCGTGCAAGGCGCCTCGCGGTGGGCGCCGGTGAGGGCAAACTCGGTATCGCGGTCGTGCTCGAAGACCAGCTTCTTCCAGGTCACCGCGACATGACAGCTCTCGCAGCGGGTGCCGAAGCGGCCCTGGTGTCCACGCGCCTGGTCGTCGTCACGATGGCAGCCGTTGCAGGTGGACGGCGTCTTCTGCCTGAACTTCATGTCGGCGTGGCAGTCCGCGCATTCGGGTTCGCGGTGCGCACCTTGCAGCGCGAAGCGGGTGTGCCGGGCGTGGTCGAAGCGTCGTTCGCGCCAGCCGGTGTCGACATGACAGTCACCGCAACGCGTCCCGAGGTGGCCGCGGTGGGCGTCGTCGTCGCGATGGCAACTGGCGCAGTCGGTCGACAATTCGACCGCCAGCGGTTCGGCGTGGCAGGCCTTGCACTCGAGTGGCGCATGCTTGCCGTGCAGGTCGAAATCGGTATCGCGATCATGGTCGAAGACGACCTCGTCCCAGCGCGTTTCGCGGTGGCAGTCCTGGCACCCGTCGCCGAAGCGGCCGTGGTGCTCGTCGTCGGCGCGGTGACAGCCGACGCACTGCGTCGGCGTATCGCGGTAGTCGTGGCGCACGTGGCATGCGTTGCACCGGGCCTCGGCATGGCTGTGTTCGAGCGCGAAGTGTGTCTCGGCCAGGTGGTCGAACTTCGCACCCTGCCAACGCTCGGGCTGGTGGCAACTCGCGCAATCGTCGCCCAGGGTCGGTTTGTGCACGTTGTCGTCGCGGTGACAGGCGACGCAGGCCTGCGGCGCTTCGCGCCAGCGCTTGCCGTCGACGTGGCAACGTCGACAGGCGAGGTCGCCGTGCGCGCCGTCGAGCGCGAAATCGGTCTGTGCATGGTCGAACGCGGCATGGTCGAAGGCCGCGATGTCGGCGTCACGACCGAGGTGCTCGCTGTGACAGGCGACGCATTCGGTCCGTTCGACGCGGCCGTGGAAACCGGCGTGCGCGGCGATGTCGCCGGCGACGTCGTCGTGGCAATCGAGGCACAGGCCGCTCTGCGCGTTCTTTTCCATCAGCTTGTGACACGCGCGGCAGTCGTGTTCGGTCTCGGCATGCGCCGCGCTGACGTCGCCCGGCATGAGCACCTGCTCGAGACTGCGCGCCGCCGTCGCCGGCCCGGCCCCGAGCGCCAGCCAGCCGGCCAGCACGACGCCGACCCAACGCAGCGCAAAGTAGGCCCTGCTCACGGCTCGAGTCAGTAGATGTGAACGGCGATGACGTGAACGATGGCCGTGAGGACGAACAGGTACACGACGGGAACGTGGGCCACGTGCCACAACGCGAACAGCTTCTCGTAGCGCGAGAACTGGCGGGTGCGCTGCATCGAGCGGAACGTGGCATCGACGGTTTCCTGCAGTCCCTGCAACGCCGTCGCGTCACAACGCGGCGCGCCTGCGGCCGGGGCCGCGGCCAGCGCCCGGCGCACCGCGGCGACCGCGCGGCGGCGTTTCCAACCGAGCGCGACGAAATGCCGCAGGCGCGGCCACGCGCCCTGCGGCTGCTGCGCCACGGCGCTGGCGAAGTCATCGGCCAGGCGCTTGATCGCCGGTAGGGGTTCGATGCGCACGTCGAGCTCGCCGAGGCGTCGATCGAGTTCGTCCTGCAGTTCCTTCAGGCTGGCGCGGTGGCCGTAGAGTCCGTGGTGGACATGGCGGTAGAGAAAACGTCCGACCAGGCCGCTGGCGGCAACCAGCAGCATGCAGGACACCGCCACGCCGGCGTTGATCGAGCCGACACGGAACGCGCTGTGGAACAGGATCAGCAGCGGGCCCAGCACGCCGCACACCATGTGCATGCGGAACCAATGGCGCATCGGGCCGAGCGCGGGTACCCGGCGCAGCCGCTTGCGTAGCGGGTAGAGCAGCAGCACCAGCATCGAGCTGCCGCCGACGATGCCGAGGACGTAGGCGAAGTCGGAACGCGCGGTATAGGGGCGATAGCGAATGACGTCGTAGGCCGCCACCAGGATCGCGATACCGAGCAGCGTCCACAGCAGGCGTCCGCGATGCGCGCGCTCGGGCGTCGACTTCGGCGCAGCGCCGCGCGTCGATCGCGGATGCGTCGCGGGAACCGCTTGCTCGCACGTAGTGGCCGTCATTTCCATGGCAGGTCGCACGCAGCGCGCGCCGCGTACCGCTTTGCTGTCGAAACGGGGCGCGATGATAGCAGCTCACCTGGTACCGGCAAGGCGGCATCGCCATGCACTGAGATGCATTCGCATCGAGGTTTCGAAAAGTGCGAAACGTGCCGCGTCGTGGTGCGACAACGCCTTCACTTTAAGATTTTCTTAAGTAAGCGCGTGCTACAAAACGACCGCTCCACAAAGGGCCCTCGCCGACGGCATGCGTCGCCAGGACGAGACAAGAGCCCACGGAGTCGTTCGGTATGACCAGGGAGACATCAAGCATGAACCGGATCAAGATTGCATGGCGCGCAGCACTCGCGCTTGCGGCGGCGACCCTCGCCCAGGGTACGTTTGCCGGCCAGATCGGCGGCTCCGCCCACGATTTCAGAAACCAGGCATGGGGCAACGGGCAGATCTGCATCTACTGCCATGCGCCTCACCATACCGACACCACGACCACGGACGCCCCGCTGTGGAACCACGAGGTGACCAGCCAGACCTACGTGCTCTATGACAGTGCCACGCTCGACGCCACCGTCGGCCAGCCGGGCGGCCTGTCGAAGCTGTGCCTGTCCTGTCACGATGGCACGGTCGCACCCGACAGCTTCGGCGGTACCGGCGGCAGTGCACCGACCCTCAGCGGATCGGCCAACCTCGGTAACACCCTGCTCGATGATCACCCCATCGGTTTCGTCTACGACACGAGCCTGTCGACCACCGACGGCTCGCTGCACGACCCGGTGGCGACCAACGTCACCATCGGTTCCGGTGGCGAACAGCTGAGCGGCACCATTCAGCAGCGCATGCTGTTCAACGACCGCATGGAATGCTCGTCCTGCCACGACGTGCACAACACCTTCACCGCGGATGGCGGTGACATGCTGGTCAAGGTCTCGCAGTCGGGCAGCGCCCTGTGCCTGACCTGCCACAACAAGTAAGCCCCGCCTGATGCCCGGCCGACCGTGCACGGTCGGCCGTCGCTTCCCGCCGCCGCGCGGCGCGATACCCGCCCCGGTTGCCCGCCGCGCCCGCGCCGGGCACGCCCACATCGCCGAGACACGCGGTCGCAAACGCTCGCGCGCTGTCACCTGAGCTTAAGAATAAATTAAATTTAATTTTTATTTTTTAATGAATTAAAATAATTATATAAAGTAATTTATGACTTTAATCATGGACCGTCGCCAGTTCCTCAGGGCAGGTGCCGCCGGCATCTCCGCGGTCGGGCTCAGCGCCTGTGGCGCGCCGCCGTCGCGCCCGACCGCCAGCGCATCGGCGCCACAGGTGCCGGTCAAGACCGGCCTGTTCTACCCACCGCCGCCGTCACCGCCCCGCGTGCAATACCTCGCCACCTTCAGCGGCGAGGCCGACCTCGCCCCGAAGGCCAGCGATTTCGCCAGCTTCATCGTCGGCGAGGAAGTCGCGAGCCAGCACCTCGTGCAGCCCTACGGCGTGGAGATGTTCGGCGGTTGCATCTACGTCGTCGACACCGCGGTGCCGGGCATCGTGGTGTTCGATCTGGCCGCGCAACGAATGCGTACCCTGCTCGGCGCAGGCGGCGGCACGATGAAGCGCCCGATCAACGTCACCATCGCCGCCGACGGCACCAAGTACGTGTGCGACACCGGCCGCGACCAGGTCCTCGTCTACGACCGCGACGACACCTTCGTCACCGCCTTCGGCGCCCCCGAGCAGTTCCGGCCGGTCGACTGCGCGATCAACGGCGAGTTGCTGTACGTGGTCGACATCGCCCACCACCAGGTCCAGGTGCTCGATCGCACCAGCGGCATCGTCGAATTCGCTTTCGGTAAGGCGGGTTCGGCACTCGGCGAGCTGTTCCACCCGACCAATCTCGCCATCAATGCCGCGGGCGACGTGTTCGTGGTCGAAACCAGCAATTTCCGCGTGCAGCGCTTCAGCGCGCGCGGCGAGGCCTTGACCACGTATGGATCGATCGGCGACGGCCCGGGGCATTTCGCCCGCCCCAAGGGCATTGCGATCGATCGCACGGGGCACATCTACGTCGGCGACTCGGCGTTCCAGAACGTGCAGGTATTCGACGATTCCGGCCAGCTCCTGATGAGCTTCGGTCAGCCCGAAGGCAGTTTCTCCGGCCTCAACCTGCCGGCGGCGGTCGCCATCGATTACGACGACCTGAACCTGTTCCAGGGTTATCTCGCCACCGGCTTCCAGCTCGAGCACGTCGTCCTCGTGACCAGCCAGTTCGGCCCCAACAAGGTCGACGTGTTCGGTTACGGCACCATGCGGGGCTACGACTACAGCCCACTCCAGCCGACCTCGCCGCCCGCGACCTCGCGACAGGACGCCGCCGATGTCCATGGGCGCCCGCAGGCGACGTGAATCCACCCGGCTACGGGCTGCACCGGGCCGCGTGCTCCGTGCCCTCCTCGTATCGGCCCTGGCGTGGTCGCTCGGCACGGCCGTCCGGGCCGCCGACGACATCGCCTGGTTCCGCATCAGGGACGTCGACGGCCAGCTGCTCAGTCGCCAGATCTACGATCAGATCGACAGCCGCCGCCAGCGCGGCGACATCACCAACCAGTCGCAGTGGAATCGCCGCAACGAACTCCAGCTGGGCGTGGACAGCTACGTCTACCATCCCAATCTTCTGACCCTCGACGTGGCCGGCGGACCGATCTTCGAACAGGCGACGTTCAGCAGCGACCGCTTCGACCAGAGCCAGGATCTGGTCGACTACAATCTCTCGGTGCGCGCCGGCATTCTCAACGCCAAGCCCTACCGCGGCAGCCTGTTCTACGACAAGTCGCATCCGACCCTGCTGGTCAGTGCCGGCGAGACGGCGACCACCGACAACCAGTACTACGGCGCCGAGTTCAACCTGCTCGCGCCCGTCACCCCCGTGCCACTGCACGTCGATGCGTCGCGCCGCGACAACGACCTCGTCAGCGCAACACGCCGTGCCCACGACCGTACCGACCGCGTGCGCGCCAGGGCCACGGCCAGTGTGCGCGATTACGGCAATTCCACGCTCGACGTCAACCTGACCCGGCAGGATGCCACCAACACCAACCCCGGGCTGGCCGCGCAGACCGCCCGTCTCGATGCGCAGACGGTCAACCTGCACACCCATCTCAACCTCGGCGAGGCGCGCCAGTACGACCTCACCAACTACATCGACTTCCGCCACGAGACGCAGCAGCTCAGCTTCGGCAACGTGCCGAATCGCGATGACCTGCGCATCGCGCTCGACCTGCGCGGCCAGCACAGCGAGAACCTGCGTTCCTTTGCCAGCTATCACCACGACAGCAGCTGGCGCCGCGATCTCGATCAACATCGTGACGGCGGTACGGCCGGGCTCAATCTCGAACCCGACCAGCACTGGCAGCTGAGCGCCGGCGGCCATGGCGAGACCGCGCGCTCCGCGCGCTTCACCAACGAGTTCGGCGGCATCGACGCCGGGGCGCGTTACCGTCACGACCTGCCACTCGGGGTGGCGACACTGAACTACGGGCTGCGCTTCGACGTCCGCTCGCAACGCCAGCGCGGCGCTGCCCTCGACGTGTTCGGCGAACAGGTCGTACTCGACGCATTCAACGAGCGTGCGCTCAACGAGCTGCGCGTGGTCGGCGGCAGCCTGCTCGTCAGCGACCTCAACCGCACGCGCGAATTCGTCGAAGGCATCGACTACGAGCTGGTCGTGGTCGGCCTCGAGACGCGCCTGCGGCGGCTCGCCGCCGGTGCGATTCTCGACGGCGAGACCGTGCTGGTGGACTACTCCATCGAGCTCGGCGGTGATTACAACAGCCTCGAGCAGTTCCACAGCTACGGCGCGACGTGGCAGCTCGGTTCCAATCTCCAGGTGCAATACCAGGGCAACCTGTCCGACATCAGCGTGACGTCAGGGCAACCGACTTTCGTCCTCAATGAGGCGCAGAACGATCGCTTTTCCCTGCATGCCGACTACCCGTTGCCGTTCCGCCGCGAGGTCAGCGTCGGCGCGGATCTCGAGTACGAGATTCGCGATGCCACGGTCGAGTCCTACACCCGCAACCAGGTCGAGCTGTTCGCGCGCGCGCCGCTGCCGTGGCTGGCGCGCGCCAGCCTGCGCATCGGCGTCCGGCGTACCGGCATCGAACACGACTTCGATGCCGGCGATACCGACCTGCGGGCCCTCGACCTCAACCTGTTCTCACAGCATCGTTACGTCAGGATTTCGCTCGACGCGAGTTACGAGGAAGACGTCGGCAGCATCGTCCCGCGCGAGCGACTCGCGGTCGGCCTGCACGCGAGCGGCCGCTACCGCCGCGTCGAGATCCGTGGCGAGATCGTGCATTCGCGCGAACGCCAGGGCGCGTTCGAACGCGATCGCACGCATGCCCTGCTCGAACTGCGGAGGTCCTTCTTTTGAAACGTCGACCACGCCGCTGGCTGGCGGCCCTCGCCGGCGCGGCCCTGCTCGCCGGCTGTGCCGAACCGCTGCGCGACGGCCCCCTCGGCGACATCGCCGCGCCGGCCGCGCCCGCCGTCGAAGCGCTGGCCTGGCCGGGGCCCCCGGAGGACCCGCGCGTCGCCTTCGAGACGACGTTCGCCACGCCGGCCGACCTCGGCGTCGACCAGGGTGTGCTCGCCTGGCTCGAACGGACGGTATTCGGCGCTCGCCCGGTCCATCTCGTCCGGCCGATGGCCGTGGTCACCGTGGGCGAAGTGGTCTTCGTCGCCGATCCCGGCGCCCACGGCGTACACCGTTTCGACCGCGCGCGCAGTCGCTACGACCTGCTGCGGCGCGCAGACGAACGGCCGCTGCCGTCGCCGGTCGGCATGGCGGCAAGCGACGACGGCCGCGTCTACCTCACCGATTCCGAGCTCGCCGGCATCTTCGTCGTCGACGCAGGTGCGGATGAAGTCAGGCGCCTGCCCATCGACGTCGAACTCGCCCAGCCCACCGGCATCGCCATCAACCCGCACAGCAGCGAACTCTACGTCACCGACACGCTCGGTCACCGCGTCCACGTGTTCTCGCGCGATGGCCATCACCTGCGCAGCTTCGGCGCCCACGACGATGCCGCCGGCCACTTCAACTACCCCACCTATCTCTGGTTCACACCGGCCGGCGAGCTGCTCGTCGCCGACTCCCTGAACTTCAGGGTGCAGGGCTTCGCTGCCGACGACCGCTGGCTGTTCGCGTTCGGTCACCACGGCGACGGCAGCGGCGACATCGCCCGGCTCAAGGGCGTGGCGACCGACAGCGACGGCCACGTCTACGTCGTCGATGCCTTGTTCCATGCCGTGCAGATCTTCGACCGCGACGGCACGCTGCTGCTGGCCTTCGGCAACCCCGGGCAGCGGCCCGGCGAGTTCTGGCTACCGACCGGCATTTTCATCGACACCGAAGATCGCATCTATGTCGCCGATGCCTACAATCGGCGCGTGCAGGTCTTCCGCTACATCGGGGGGGGGAAGTGAATCGTCAGCCACGATCCCGGGTGATTGGCACGGTCATCCTCGCACTCATCTTCGGCGCCGCGGGCCCGGCGGTCCGCGCCGATCTCGCCAGCACCCGGCACAACCTCTCGGTCAGCGGCCCGGGCGGCTTCAAGGCGGCCAGCGAGACCCAGACCTGCGTGTTCTGCCATGCGCCGCACAACAGTTCGCCGAGCGCACCGCTGTGGAACCGCCAGTCGCCGGCGAGCACCTACATCCCCTACTCCAGCACCACCGCTCTGGCCAGTCCCGGCCAGCCGGACGGTGCCTCGCTGCTGTGCCTGAGCTGCCACGACGGCAGCATCGCGCTCGGCATGGTGTTGAGCGAGGACCAGCCGATCGCGATGGCCGGCGGCGTCGACCAGTTGAACAGCGGCCCGGGCTACCTCGGTACCGACCTGTCCGACGATCACCCGGTGTCCTTTCCCTACAGCGGGACGCTGGCCAGCACCCACGGCGAACTCGTCCAGCCCGCGACGCTGACGGGCGCCGTGCGCCTCGACGCCAACGGCGAGCTGCAATGCACCAGCTGCCACGACCCGCACGACGACACCTACGGCATGTTCCTGGTCATGGCCAACACCGCCTCGGCGTTGTGCCTGAGCTGTCACGTCGTCGCCGACTGGAATGGCGCCGCCCACCAGTCCTCGCCCGCGACGTGGAACGGCAGCGGCCTCGATCCCTGGCCACATACCGAACAGACCACGGTCGCCGGCAACGCCTGCGAGAACTGTCACCGGCCGCACGACGCCGGCGGCCACCAGCGCCTGCTCAACAACGCCAGCGAAGAGCTGAACTGCGTCACCTGCCATGACGGCAACGTCGCGAGCAAGAACGTGGAGTCCGAGTTCAGCAAGGTCTCCAACCATCCCGTCGCTATCACCACCGGGGTCCACGACCCGACCGAGAACAACGTCGTCGATGCGCGTCACGTCGAGTGCGTGGACTGTCACGATCCGCATGCCGCCAACGACGTCGACGGCAGCGTGCCCGGCGCCCTGCGCGGGGTTCGCGGCATCACCATCGGCGGCGCCGACGCCTCGCCCATCTCGCACGAGTACGAGGTGTGTTTCCGCTGCCACGGCGACAGCCCCGGGCAACCCCTGCCACCAACCAATCGCCAGATCGTACAGACCAACACGCGCCTGGAGTTCGACCCCAACAACCCGTCCCACCACGCCGTCGCGGGACCAGGGCAGAACAACAACGTGCCGAGCCTGATCCCGCCGTTGACCACCAGCAGCGTGATCGGCTGCGGCGATTGCCACAACAACGACAGCGGCCCGGGGGCCGGCGGCACCGGGCCGGCGGGGCCACACGGTTCGAGCTACCCCAGCCTGCTCGAGCGGCGCTACGTCACCACCGATCGCACGCCCGAGAGCGCCGCGGTCTACGCCATGTGCTACAAGTGCCACAATCGCAACACGTTGCTCAACAATCCGCCGGAGGCGGTGCACAAGCGTCATGTGCGCGAAGAACGTACCCCGTGCAACGTCTGCCACGACCCCCACGGCGTGAGCTCGACCCAGGGCAACCCGACCAACAACAGCAAGCTCATCAACTTCGACACCGACGTGGTGTCGACGCGCAATGGCCAGATGATCTACGAATCACTCGGCACCAACCGCGGCCGCTGCACGTTGAGCTGCCACGGGGCCAACCACAACCAATGGACCTATCCCTGAGCGGGGCCGCTCAGGGCAGCGCCGTCAGGCGCGTCGCGGGCGGCTCGAGTTCGACCCGGCACGCTCGAGTATCGCCGCACAGGACACGCTCGAGCAGATAGCGCACGGCCTGCGGGTCGGCGGGCGGTGCGAACAACGGGATTTCCCAGGCGCCCGGGGCAGCGGGGTCGAAATCGGCGCGCGCAGCCACGGCGATCATCGCCGGCGCACCGGGCCGGGCCGACGGTGCCGCCGCGCGGCGGCCACGCGAGGTACAGCGCACCACGTGGGGTGGCAGCGCGCCGCCGCTGCAGGACCAGTCCACGCCGGGCACGGGCGCCGGGTCGGTGGCGCTGGCGACCGGGCTGCACAGCAAGCCGAGGCACAGGCCCAGCAGCGGCCTGCACACGGGCAGCATGGGCGACGGGGAAGTACTCATGCCCGGGGTTAGCGGCCGCGGGTGCGGACAACCTGAACTGTGAATCGATTCACATCGCGTCATGGAACCGGATCGGGAGTTCGTTCGTTTTTGTAGCAACGGAAACGAATATCACGGCCGCGGGCGGCCACCCCTGGGAATCTCCGCACATGCGCATCCTGCTGCAAGAGCACGATCCACGCCTCGCCGGCACCCTCATCGAGCGGCTCGGTCAGGATCACTACGTCGTCGACTGGATTCGCGGCCCGGCTGCCGGCGAAGCGTTCTTCGGCGTCGAACGCTATGACCTGGTGGTACTCGAAGTCGACACCGACGGCACGGCGGACAACGACCTGCTGGTCGGCGTGCGCGCCCATCATGGCGATGTGCCGGTGATGCTCAGCCTGCATTCCACCGCCGCCAGTGCGCGCACCCGCTGGCTCGACCACGGGGCGGACGAATGCCTCGCCCGCCCCTTCGATACCGACGAGTTCTGCGCCCGCGTGCGCCTGCTCCTGCGCCGCCGGGCGGCGACGGACGGCGCCACGCTGCGTCATGGAGACGTCCTGCTCGACCCGGCATCGCATCGCGTCACCAAGAGCGGGCAGCCGGTAACGCTGTCGAAGCGCCAGTTCGCACTGCTGCGCATCCTCATGCACAACCGCGGGCGGGCGCTGCCGCGACGGCTGATCGAGCAGAAGTTGTATTCCTGGGAGCAGGACATCGAGAGCAACACCGTCCAGGTCTACATCCACGGCCTGCGCCAGGCGTTGGGCAAGGAGTTCATCCGCACGGTGCGCGGCGTGGGCTACATGATCGATGCCGAATAGCTCGGGCCCACGATGGCGCCCCGTGCTGCTGGCCGTGGCGCTGGCGGTACCGCTCGCGGTGGCCCTGGGCTACTACGGCGACCGCGGCATGCCCGGTGACGATCACCTGGCGGTGGCGGCTCCCCCGTCAGCGGCCCCGCCCACGGCCCACGCCGACGCCGCGCCGCTCGACCAGGCCGCCGCCCGCCTCGCCGCGCGTCTCGCCAGCACACCCGGCGATGCCGCCGGCTGGCGCCTGCTCGCCCGCACTTATCGCGAACTCGGCCGCCCGACGCAGGCCGCGGCCGCCGAGGCCGCCGCGCGCGGGGCAGCGGCCGTGGCCGGCGAGAACGGCACATCCACCGCCTCGGCCACCAGCGCATCCGCGCATGCGACGGCGGCCAGCGACGACCAGGCCCGCCCCAGCGACGTCGCCGGCTGGCGGCGCGAGGCGCGGGCCCGCGCCGCCGCACAGGGCTACGCGGCGGCTGCCGCGGCCTACGCCAGCGCCCTGACCCTCGCCCCGACCGATCCCGACCTGCTCGCCGACGCCGCCGACGCCCGCGCGGCGGCCATGGACAAGCAGTTCGACCCACAGGCCCTGGCCTGGCTGGACGACGCCCTGACGCGCGCCCCCGACCACCCCAAGGCGCTGTGGCTGGCCGGCACGGCGGCCCTGCACGGCGGCGACCGCGAACGCGCCCGCAGCCTGTGGCGCCGGCTGCTCGGCGTGCTGCCGGCCGATTCGCCCGACGCCGAGGTGATTCGCGCCAACCTGCGCGATCTCGGCGACGGCGCCGCGCCCGCCGTGGTCGTCAGCGGACGCGTCGAACTCGCCGCCGAACTGGCCGACGCAGTGCAGCCGGACGACACCTTGTTCGTGTTCGCGCGCGCCGCCGACGGGCCGGCGATGCCGCTGGCCGTGCTGCGCCGCCGTGCTGCCGACCTGCCCCTGAACTTCTCTCTCGACGACAGCATGGCCATGCAGCCGGGCCACGGCATCTCCAGCGCCGCGACGGTGATCGTGGGCGCACGCCTCTCGCGCTCCGGCCGCGCCCTGGCCCAGCCGGGCGACCTCGAAGGTTCGAGCGCGCCCGTAGCGACCAGCGCCGCCGACAACCTCGCGATCCGCATCGAGCGCAAAGTCGTACACTGAGCGCTCGCGAAGCGCATGGGCCTGGCGTCGAGGGGCGCTGCCGGCCTGGCCAGGATCAGTCTTTTCGCCCAAAATCAAGGCCCGCGGGCGCGCTTTATGCACAATGTTTCGGGATTGTTAACTCTGCCGCGCTGCACACGAGGCAATCCCTCCGGAAACCCGGGCGCAGCTGTTAACTCATTGATTTGGATATTCTTAAGTTCGCTGGTCAAAACTTGTCCAATCTAAGGAATCCGCCTGCGCCAAGGCCCGATCGGGGTCCTTTCCGCAATTCGCCAACAAAGTTATCCACAGTTTTTGTGGGTAACCCGAATTGCGCACGAAATCAACGGGAAAGCGCGATGACATACAGCCCTTGTCAAAGTTCCGCTCGCACCTCGCGGTATTCGGGTGATGGCGTGCGCGGGGCCGCCCTGGCCTGCCTGGTGGCGTTGTTCGCCCTGTGCGGGACGGCCACCAGCGCCGCCGACGGCACTGCCGTGGTGCCCGCCGGCGACTACCTCGAGCTGGAATCGGTCGTCGACGGCCGTTGCCAGATCCTGAGCGAGGGCGGCAAGCTGCGCGTGCTGCGCAACACCCACCCGGAGCGCGCCGTCGCCTACCGGCTGCTGCGTGTCTTCGCCGGTGATCACCCGCAGGGCCTGGTGACCGGGGTGGCACCGCCGGGCAGTGCCGTAGTCAAACTCGGCTGTACCAAGGTCGATGGCCGCGTTCAGGACTGGCAGGTCCAGCGCGCCGACTTCGAATGACAGGAGAATCGCCCATGCACCGCACCCTCCCGCTCGTCCTCGCCTGCGCGTTCGCCGCCGCGACCCACGCCGAACCGGCTGCCGAGCGCTCGCCCGGCGACCTCACCAACGACGAACGCCTGGAAATGATGAAACAGGCCAACGGCTACAACACCTGCGTCTATGAGCGGGCCGTGGCGAGCATCGACTCCGACCCCGACATCCGTCGCATCGCCGACATCGCGATGGGCGAGTGCGACGGCAAGCTGCAGGAGCTGGGCATGACCATCACCGGCTGGGGCATGCCGGACTACTTCGCCGAGGGTTTCACATCCACGGTGCGCAACCGCGCCGCGCGCAAGCTGTTGCCCGAACTCGCCATCCGCAAGAGCCGCTGACCGGGCGGCCGCGACGCCGCCGCCCTGCCCGGGTTCAGTTGCGCGGGCTGCCCTTGTAGGCGGAGATGCCCCACATGCCGCCGACGAAATCGGCGAACTCGTGCAGGGCGCGCTCGTAGACGTTGCGTTTGAACGGCACGACGAAACCGAGCGGCTCCCAGTAATCGACCCAGCGCCAGTCGTCGAATTCCTGGTCGTCGGCCAGGTCCAGGCGCACGCTGGTGTCCGCCGACAGCAGCTTGAGCAGGAACCAGATCTGCTTCTGGCCGATGCACAGGGGTTGCTGGTGGTAACGGATGTAGCGCTTGGGCAGGCGGTAGCGCAGCCAGCCCTTGGTCGCGCCGAGGACCTCGACGTCGTCGGGTTCGAGGCCGATTTCCTCGCGCAATTCGCGGAACATGGCGCGCTCCGGGGTTTCGTGGCGCTTGATGCCGCCCTGCGGGAACTGCCAGGCGCTCATGCCGCAGCGGCGTGCGCAGAACACCTGCCCGCCATCATTGAGGAGGATGATGCCGACGTTGGCGCGGAAGCCGTGTTTGTCGATCATTGCCCGTCAATCCTGGCCGCGGTAACCGAGCATGCACCATGGTAGTGCCCGGATTCTGCCAAGTGGTCACGGACCGTTCAACACCCCGGAAACGAACGGGGCGCCTGCAGGCGCCCCGTGACCGGCGGTACCCCGGCGTACGCTCAGCGCAGCAGCTTCGCCACCGCGGCCTGCTCTTCCTTCAGCTCGGCGGCGGTGGCATCCATGCGCGCCCGGCTGAACTCGCTCACCGGCAGGTCCTGCACGATGGTATAGACGCCGTTCTTGCAGGTCACCGGGAAGGAATACATCAGGCCTTCTTCGATGCCATAGCTGCCGTCGCTGGGAATGCCCATGCTGACCCAGTCACCGTCGGCGGTACCCAGTGCCCAGTCATGCATGTGGTCGATGGCCGCGTTGGCGGCCGAGGCCGCACTGGAGGCGCCACGTGCCTCGATGATGGCCGCGCCGCGCTTGGCCACGTTCGGGATGTAGTCGTTCTCGTACCAGGCGCGGTCGACCAGCTCGAGCGCCGCCTTGCCCTTGACCGTGGTCTGCGAGAGGTCCGGGTACTGGGTGGTCGAGTGGTTGCCCCAGATGGTCATGCGCTTGACGTCGGTGACGGTGGCGTTGGTCTGTTGCGCGAGTTGGGCGACGGCGCGGTTGTGATCGAGGCGCGTCATCGCGGTGAACTGCCGCGGGTCGATGTCGGGCGCGCTCTTCATGCAGGTCCAGGCATTGGTGTTGGCCGGGTTGCCGACCACGATGACCTTGATGTCACGCGACGCGTTGTCGTTGATGGCCTTGCCCTGCACGGTGAAGATGCCGCCGTTGGCTTCGAGCAGGTCGCTGCGCTCCATGCCCGGGCCACGCGGCCGCGCCCCGACCAGCAGCGCGTAGTTGGCGTCCTTGAACGCGACGTTGGCGTCGTCCGAGGTTTCGATGCCGGCGACGAGCGGGAACGCGCAATCGTCGATCTCCATGACCACGCCTTCGAGCGCCTTCATCGCCGGGGTGATCTCGAGCAGTTGCAGGATCACCGGCTGGTCGGTGCCGAGCATCTCGCCGGCGGCGATGCGGAACAGCAGGGAGTAGGAAATCTGGCCGGCAGCGCCGGTCACGGTCACTCTTACGGGGGCTTTCATGACAATGTGGGTCCTTGGTCGTCTTGAGATGGTGGGGGTGGCGGCGCCGCGTGATCAGCGCTCGGCGAGCGGCACGTAATCGCGCTCGGCGGCGCCGATGTAGAGCTGGCGCGGACGCCCGATGCGGAAATCGGGATCGCTCATGAGCTCGTTCCATTGCGCGATCCAGCCGGCCGAGCGCGCCAGCGCGAACATGCAGGTGAACATCGCGGTTGGAATGTTGAGCGCCTGGTAGATCAGGCCGGAGTAGAAATCGACGTTGGGATAGAGCTTGCGCTCGATGAAGTAGTCGTCTTCCAGCGCGATGCGTTCGAGTTCCATGGCAATCTCGAACAACGGCTGGTTGAGATTCATGTCCTCGAGCAGGTCGTGGCAGGCCTTGCGAATGATCTTCGCGCGCGGGTCGTAGTTCTTGTAGACACGGTGGCCGAAGCCCATCAAGCGGAAGTTGTCGTTCTTGTCCTTGGCGCGATCGACGAACCTGCGGATGTTCTTCGCATCGCCGATCTCTTCCAGCATGGTGACCACCGCCTCGTTGGCACCGCCATGGGACTTGCCCCACAGGGTGGCGATACCGGCCGCGATGCAGGCGAACGGGTTGGTCTCGGCACTGCCGGCCAGGCGCACCGTCGAGGTGCTGGCGTTCTGCTCGTGATCGGCGTGCAGGATCATGAGGAGTTCCAGCGCGCGCACCGCGACCGGGTTGGCGACGTAGGGTTCGGTCGGCCACGAGTACATCATGTACATGAAGTTCTCGACGTAGCCGCGCGCGTTGTCCGGGTAGACGAAGGGCAGGCCCGACTGGTAGCGGTAGATCTTCGATACCAGTCCGGGCATCTTGCCGATCACACGACGCGCCGTGGCGAGGCGGTCGTCGTTGCTGTAGATATCGGTATTGGCGTGGTAGAACGAGGCGACGGCGCCGACCACGCCGGTCAGTACCGACATCGGGTGGGCGTCGTAGCGGTAGCCGGAATAGAAGCGCGACAGGTGCTCGTGGGTCATGCCGTGCATCTTGAGCGCGTGCTCCCACTCGGCGAGTTCGTTCGCGGTGGGCAGTTCGCCGTGCACCAGCAGGTAGGCGACCTCGACGAAGGAGGAATGCTCGGCGAGCTGTTCGATGGGGTAGCCCCGGTGCAGCAGCACGCCCTGCTCGCCGTCGAGGTGGGTGATGGCGCTGCGACAGCTCGCCGTCGAGCCGTAACCGATGTCGAAAGTGAACATGCCGAGCTCGTTGTAGAGCTTGCGCACATCGATGACGGGGGCACCGTACTGCCCTTCGAGAACCGCGCACTCGACGCTCTTGCCGGTGGCGTTGTCAGTGATCGTCACGCTGCGTTGATTGGCCACGCACATCTCCCAAGGCTGGCTGAGGACGCGTCCGCGGCCCCCCCGCCGGGCCGACGCGAACGCGCAAGAATACCGTCGTGCCCAATTTCCCGGCAAGCTGTGGGGCGTTCGCACCAAACCGGCGCGACGCCGCGGCCAGCACGGCGCCGCGCCGGCCCGCAGCGCGCAATTGCCGGGACAATTGCAGGTAAATTAATGACTTTGGATGGTGATTGATCAAAGATCCTCGTCCATCCCGCCGATATGTCCGTGGATGAACCGCCGGCCTCCGCCGTGCGTAAACAATCTTGAAGCGCCACAGGTGAGTGACGATGCAGCGTCCGTCTTGTTTGTTCAGTGGTAACGCCCCGTTCCTGGAGGAACTCTACGAGCGCTACCTCGCCGATCCCACCGCGGTCAGCGAGGAATGGCGACGCTACTTCGACGAGATGCAGGAGGGCACCAGCGAGGATCACCGCGACGTGCGCCATTCCGACGTCCGCGCGCGCATGCTCGAGGTCACCGCGGCGCCGTCCGGCACCGCCGTACGCGTGGTCCGCGAAGGCGACCCGGAGGCCCAGAAACAGGTCGCGGTGCTGCAGCTCATCAACGCCTACCGCTTCCGCGGCCATCGCCAGGCCAACCTCGACCCGCTCAACCAGTACGAACGGCCGGAGGTCGCCGAGCTCGACCCCGAGTTCCACGGCCTGACCGCGGCCGACCTCGACCACGTGTTCAACACCGGTTCCCTGCAGGGCCCCAACCAGGCCACCCTGCGCGAGATCCTCGACATCGTGCGCACCACCTACTGCGGCACCATCGGCGCCGAGTACATGCACATCGTCGAGACCAGCCAGAAGCGCTGGATCCAGCAACGCCTGGAACTGCCGCGGGCCAAGCCGGATTTCACCGTCGAGAAGCGCCGCCGCCTGCTCCAGTGCGTCATCGCGGCCGGCTCGCTCGAGGAATACCTGCACACCAAGTACGTGGGCCAGAAGCGCTTCTCGCTCGAAGGCGGCGAGAGCGCCATTTCCCTGCTCGACCAGCTGGTCGAGGACGCCGGCCGCCACGGGATCAAGGAATGCGTGGTCGGCATGGCCCACCGCGGCCGCCTCAACGTGCTGGTCAACATCGTCGGCAAGCACCCCTCGAAACTGTTCGAGGAGTTCGAGGGCAAGGGCCCGACCGACGCGCGCTCCGGCGACGTCAAGTACCACCTCGGCTTCTCCTCCGACATCGAGACGCCCGGTGGCCCGGTGCATCTCACGCTCGGCTTCAACCCGTCGCACCTGGAAATCATCGATCCCGTGATCGAGGGCTCGGTGCGTGCACGCCAGGACCGCCGGCAGGATTTCGAACGCAACGAGGTGCTGCCGCTGCTGATCCACGGCGATGCCGCCTTCGCCGGCCAGGGCGTCGTAATGGAGACCCTGAACCTGTCGCAGACGCGCGGTTATTCCACTGGCGGTACCGTCCACGTCATCATCAACAACCAGATCGGCTTCACCACCAGCGACCCGCTCGATTCGCGCTCGACGCTCTACTGCACCGACGTCGCCAAGATGGTCCAGGCGCCGATTTTCCACGTCAACGGCGACGACCCGGAGGCCGTCGCGCTGGCTGGCCAGCTTGCCCTCGACTTCCGCATGGAGTTCAACAAGGACGTCGTCATCGACATCATCTGCTACCGCAAGCACGGCCACAGCGAGGCCGACGAGCCGGCCGCGACCCAACCCATCATGTACCAGCACATCCGCAACCACCCAGGGGTGCGGCGCATCTACACCGAGAAGCTGGTCGCCGAGGGCGTCGTCACCCAGGGCGAGGCCGAGGCCATGGCGACCAACTACGTCGACGCGCTGGAACGCAACACGGTGGTGTCGCGGCCCTATGCCAACGTCATCGACAACCGCTACCTGATCAACTTCGAGCCGTTCCGCGGCACCACCTGGCGCGAGCCGGCCGCGACCGCCCTCGACGCGCGCCGCGTGGCGGCCCTGAGCGAGAGCTTCACCAGCGTACCCGAGGGCTTCAACCTGCACCGCGCGGTGACCCGCGTGCTGGCCGACCGCAAGGCCATGGGTGCGGGTGAGAAAGCGGCCGACTGGGGTTTCGCCGAGACCCTCGCCTACGCCTCGCTGGTGACCACGGCCACCCCGGTGCGCATCTCCGGCCAGGACAGCGGGCGCGGCACCTTCTTCCACCGCCATGCCGTGATCCACGACCAGAAGACCGGCGAGACCTACCTGCCGCTGCAGAACATGGCCTCCGACCAGGCGCCCTTCCTGGTCATCAACTCGACCCTGTCGGAGGAAGCGGTGCTGGGTTACGAGTTCGGTTATGCCAGCGCCGAGCCCAACGCGCTGGTCATCTGGGAAGCCCAGTTCGGCGACTTCGCCAACGGCGCGCAGGTCGTCATCGACCAGTTCATCGCCTCGTGCGAGGAGAAGTGGGGCCGTTACTGCGGCCTGGTCATGCTGCTGCCGCACGGTTTCGACGGCCAGGGCCCGGAGCATTCCTCGGCCCGCCTCGAGCGCTACCTGCAGCTGTGCGCCGAGGACAACATGCAGGTCTGCTACCCGACCACGCCGGCGCAGATGTTCCACATGCTGCGCCGCCAGGTGCTGCGCCCCTACCGCAAGCCGCTGGTGGTGATGAGCCCGAAGAGCCTGCTGCGCCACAAGCTGTCGGTCTCCGAACTCGAGGAGTTCACCGACGGCACCTTCCGCCCCGTCATCGATGACATCGATCCGCTCGACGCCAAGCGCGTGCGGCGCATCCTGGTATGCAGCGGCAAGGTCTACTTCGACCTGCTCGAAGCGCGCCGCGACCACGACATCGACGACTGCGCCATCATCCGCCTCGAACAGCTCTATCCCTTCCCCAAGGAGGAGATGCAGGCCGCGCTGGGTCGCTATCCCAACGCCGAGGAGCTGGTCTGGGTGCAGGAAGAGCCGCGCAACCAGGGCGCCTGGTCGATGCTGCTCTCGACGCGCTACCTCGGCGGCTGCTTCGACGAGACCAAGCCGTTGACCTGCATCGCACGGCCGTACTCGGCCTCGCCCGCGGTCGGTTACGTCTCGTTGCACCTCGAGCAGCAGGCGCGCATCGTCGACGAGGCGCTCGAGCTGTCGTCGCGCAAGGCCAAGCACAAGAAGTCGGCCTGAACGCGCCGACCCACGCAACCGTAAGGAGATCCCCCGCGTGCTAATCGAAGTGAAAGTCCCGATCCTGGCGGAATCGGTCCCCGACGCCACCCTGCTCGACTGGTACAAGCAGGTCGGCGAAGCCGTCGCGCGTGGCGAGAACCTCATCGACCTCGAGACCGACAAGGTCACGCTCGAAGTTACCGCCCCCGAATCCGGGGTGTTGAAGGAAATCCGCAAACAGACCGGCGACGTGGTCGTGACCGACGACATCCTCGCGGTCATCGACACCGAGGCCACGGCGAGCGTGGCGGCCCCCGCTGCCGACGCGAAGGCAGAGACGTCGGCCGGCGAGGCCGCTGCACCGGCAGAGGCCGCGGCCCGCTCCGGCCCCGCCGCACGCAAGCTGGCCGAGGAGCACGGCGTGGATCTCAACGCGGTGTCCGGCACCGGTACCGGCGGGCGCGTGACCAAGGCCGACGTCGTCGCCCACGTCGAGCGCGGCGCGGCCGCGGCCGAGGCAGCACCCGCGGAAACGCCGGTACCGACGGTCGAAGCCAACGTGCAGGAGCGCCAGCCGGCCGCCGATACCACCCGGGTCGAAGAGCGCGTGCCGATGACCCGGCTGCGCAAGCGCGCCGCCGAGCGCCTGCTCGCCGCACAGCGCGACAATGCCCTGCTGACGACCTTCAACGAGGTCAACATGCAGCCGGTGATGGATCTGCGCAGTCGCTACAAGGACGACTTCGAACAACGCTACGGCGTGCGCCTGGGTTTCATGTCCTTCTTCGTCAAGGCCGCGGTCGAGGCGCTGAAGAAGTTCCCGGTGGTCAACGCCTCGGTCGACGCTGACGACATCATCTACCACGGCTATTTCGACGTCGGCGTGGCGGTCGGCTCGGAGCGCGGCCTGGTAGTGCCGATCCTGCGCGACGTCGAGCGCATGGCCTTCGCCGAGGTCGAACGCCGCATCCGTGATTTCGGCGAGCGCGCGCGCGACGGCAAGCTCACCATCGACGAGCTCACCGGCGGCACCTTCACCATCTCCAACGGCGGCGTCTACGGCTCGCTGGTGTCGACCCCGATCATCAACCCGCCGCAGAGCGCCATCCTCGGCATGCACAAGATCCAGGAGCGCCCGGTGGCCGAGAACGGCCAGGTGGTGATCCGGCCGATGATGTACCTCGCCCTGTCCTACGACCATCGCATCATCGACGGCCGCGAAGCGGTGCAGTTTCTCGATACCATCCGGCGTACGCTGGAAGAACCCACGCGCATGTTGCTCGCGATCTGAGGAGACCGATGGACGCTTACGACCTCATCGTCATCGGCGGTGGCCCCGGCGGCTACGTCGCCGCCATCCGCGCCGCCCAGCTCGGCCTGAAGACCGCCTGCGTGGAGCGCTGGCGCGACGACCAGGACAAGCCGGCACTCGGCGGCACCTGCCTCAACGTCGGCTGCATCCCGTCGAAGGCCCTGCTCGACTCCTCGCACCATTTCGAGTTCATGCAGCGCCACGCCGCCGAACACGGCATCACCGCCGAGCCCGCCATCGACATCGCCAAGATGCAGGCGCGCAAGCAGAAGATCGTCAGCCAGCTCACCCAGGGCATCGCCGGGCTGTTCAAGAAGAACAAGGTGACCTGGATCCAGGGCCATGGCAGCCTGGCGGCAGCGGACAGCGTGCGCGTGGTCGCCGCCGACGGCACCGAACAGACGCTTGCCGCCAGGCACATCATCATCGCCAGTGGCTCGGTGCCGATGGCCATTCCGCCGGCCCCGGTCGACCAGGATCGCATCGTCGACTCGACCGGCGCGCTGGCTTTCGACGCCGTGCCGCAGCGGCTCGGCGTGATCGGCGCCGGCGTCATCGGTCTCGAGCTCGGCAGCGTGTGGCGGCGGCTCGGTGCCGAGGTCACCATCCTCGAAGCGCTGCCGCAGTTCCTCGCCGTGGCCGACGAGGCGGTGTCCAAGGAAGCGCTCAAGATCCTCTCCCGCCAGGGCCTCGACATCCGTCTCGGCGCCAAGGTCGTCGCAGCGAAAGCCGGCAAGAAGGCGGTCACGGTCGAGGTCGAACTCGACGGTGCGAACGAAACACTCGAATTCGACAAGCTCATCGTCGCCGTCGGTCGCCGGCCGAATACCGGCGAGCTGGGCCTCGACACGGCTGGCATCGCGGTCGACGAACGCGGCTTCATCGCGGTCGACGAGCACTGTCACACCGGGGTCGGCAACGTGTGGGCCATCGGCGACTGCGTGCGCGGCCCCATGCTCGCGCACAAGGCCAGCGAGGAAGGCATCGCCGTGGCCGAACGCATCGCCGGGCAGAAACCCCACGTCGATTTCGAACTCATCCCGTGGGTCATCTATACCTGGCCCGAGATCGCCTGGGCCGGCCACACCGAGCAGGCCCTGACCGCCGCCGGGCGCAAGGTCCGCGCCGGCAGCTTCCCGTTCATGGCCAGCGGCCGCGCACGGGCGATGGGTGATACCGACGGGTTCGTGAAAATCATCGCCGACGCCGACACCGACCGCGTGCTCGGCGTACACATCGTTGGCCCCAATGCCTCCGAGCTCATCGCCGAGGCCGTCATCGCGATGGAATTCGGCGCCAGCGCCGAGGACATCGCGCGCACCGTGCACGGCCATCCCACCCTCGCCGAATCGATGCACGAAGCGGCGCTCGCCACCGACCGCCGCGCCATCCACTTCTGAAGCCCGCCCCGCGGCGGTGCGTGCTGCGCCGCCGCGTCTTGCATAATGGTGCACTGCAACGTACGCTTGCAGACCTGATTCCAGCGGTTTTCAAGGAGGGCGTCCCATGACCGAGGCGGTCATCGTCGCTGCCCTGCGCACGGCCATCGGCAATTTCGGCGGCGCACTCGCCACCGTCCCAGCGCACGAACTCGGTGCCACCGTCATTCGTGGACTGCTCGAGGCCACCGGCGTCGCACCCGCGGCGGTCGACGAAGTCATCATGGGCCAGGTGCTCGCCGCCGGCTGCGGCCAGAACCCGGCGCGCCAGGCGGCGGTCGCCGCCGGCCTGCCCTACGCCACCCCGGCGCTGACCATCAACAAGGTCTGCGGCAGCGGGTTGAAGGCCGTGCAACTCGCCGCCCAGGCGGTGCGCTGCGGCGACGCCGACATCGTCATCGCCGGCGGCCAGGAAAACATGAGTCTCGCGCCGCACGTGCTGCCGCACTCGCGCGACGGTCAGAAGATGGGTGACTGGGCCCTGCAGGACTCGATGATCGTCGACGGCCTGTGGGACGCCTTCAACGGTTACCACATGGGCATCACGGCCGAGAACATCGCCGAGCGCTTCGGCATCGAGCGCGCCGAGCAGGACGCATTCGCTGCCGCCACCCAGGCCAGGTCGGGCGCGGCGCTGGACGCCGCGCGCTTCGCCGACGAGATCGTCCCGGTCAGCATTCCGCAGCGCAAGGGTGAGCCGGTGGTGTTCGAGCGCGACGAGTTTCCGCGCCCGGCGACCACCGTGGAGAGCCTGGGCAAGCTGCGCGCGGCGTTCAGGAAGGACGGCAGCGTCACCGCTGGCAATGCCTCGGGCATCAACGACGGTGCCGCCGCGGTCGTCGTCATGTCGGCCGCCAAGGCCGCCGAACTCGGCCTCGCGCCGCTCGCCACCATCCGCGCCGGGGCCAGCGCCGGGGTCGACCCGGCCATCATGGGCACCGGGCCCATCCCGGCCACGCGCAAGTGCCTGGAGAAGGCCGGCTGGCAGGTCGCCGACCTCGACCTGGTCGAGGCCAACGAAGCCTTCGCCGCGCAGGCCATTTCGGTCAACCGCGAACTCGGCTGGGACCCGGCCAGGGTCAATGTCAACGGCGGCGCCATCGCACTCGGACATCCGATCGGGGCCTCCGGCGCACGCATCCTCGTCACCCTGCTGCACGAGATGACGCGACGCGATGTCCACAAAGGTCTGGCCACGCTGTGTATCGGCGGCGGCCAGGGAGTCGCGCTCGCCGTCGAGCGCTGAGCGACGAACGCGCCGGGGAGGCGTCACACCATGAGTGAAGACAACAAGCGCATCATCAAGAAGTACCCGAACCGGCGCCTCTACGACACCGCGGAGAGCAAGTACGTCACCTTGAACGACGTGCGCAAGCTGGTCCTCGACGGTGTCTCGTTCTGCGTCATCGACAAGAAGTCGGGCGACGACATCACGCGCAACATCCTGCTGCAGATCATCATCGAGCAGGAGGAAGTCGGCGAGCCCTTGTTCTCGACCGACGTCCTCGAACAGATCATCGGTTTCTACGGCAATTCCGTACAGGGCGTGGCCGGCGATTTCCTCGGCCAGAGTCTCAAGCTGTTCCGCGAACAGCAGCAGCGCTTCCAGAACCAGATGCGCGAGGCAATGCAGGCCAACCCGGTGTCCTCGGCGCTGGGCGAGATGACCCGTCAGAACCTCGAATTGTGGCGACAGATGCAGTCGAGCTTCTTCAAGACGGCGACCGGCCAGACCCGCCGTGAGCCGCAGGACGACGACGACGAGGGAGAAGACCGCGGCTGACGCGTCGCGGCGGCGCTCCCAATCGCCGCACACCGGCCGCCGCGGCTCACGCCGGCCGGGCCGAGCCCGCGCCCAGCGCGACCATCACATGAAGTGAGCCGACCCACCGTGCCGCGGCACACGGGGCCGCGCCCCGCCGCCGCGTCGGCCCGAGGCCACCTCAGGCGGCGAGCTGGGCCTCCAGCGCCGCCTTGATCCGCGCGACCTGGTCGCGCAGGCCCTGCGGCAGGCGGCTGCCGAAGCTGGCGAAGTATTCCTCGATCTGGTCGACCTCCTGCTGCCATACCTGGGGGTCGATGGACAGCAGGTCCTGGATCGCCTTGCGGTCGAGGTCGAGACCGTCGAGCTTGAGATCGGACGGCTCCGGCACGAAGCCGATCGGCGTCTTGATCGCCTCGGCCTTGCCGTCGCAGCGCGCCAGGATCCATGCCATCACGCGCATGTTGTCGCCGAAACCCGGCCAGATGAACTTGCCGTCGGCGTCCTTGCGGAACCAGTTGACGTGGAAGATGCGCGGCAGCTTGGCGGACCTGGTGCCGAAACCCAACCAGTGGGCCCAGTAGTCGCCGAAGTTGTAGCCGCAGAACGGCTTCATCGCCATCGGGTCGCGACGCACCTGGCCGACCTTGCCGGTCGCCGCCGCGGTCGTCTCCGAGGCCATCGCGGCGCCGGCGAACACGCCGTGGCTCCAGTCCAGCGCCTCGAAGACCAGCGGTGCCACGCTCGAGCGACGGCCGCCGAAGACAATGGCCGAGATCGGCACGCCCTGAGGCGCCTCGCCCTGGGGCGAGAAGCTCGGGCACTGGCTGGCGGCGACGGTGAAGCGCGCATTGGGATGCGCGGCCGGACCGTTGTCCGGGTCGTGCGGGCGGCCCTGCCAGTCGATCAGGACCGCGGGCTTGTCGCCGTCGATGCCTTCCCACCAGGGCTGCAGGTCCTCGGTCACCGCCACGTTGGTGTAGATGGCGTTGCGACCGAGGGTGTTCATGCAGTTCGGGTTGGTCTTCAGGCTGGTGCCGGGGGCGACGCCGAAGAAGCCGGCCTCGGGGTTGATCGCCCACAGCTGGCCGTCCTCGGCCAGGTGCATCCAGGCGATGTCGTCGCCCACGGTCCACACTTTCCAGCCCGCGAACTCGGCCGGCGGCACCAGCATGGCGAGGTTGGTCTTGCCACAGGCCGAGGGGAAGGCGGCGGCGATGTAGCGGGTCTCGCCGGCGGGCGACTCGATGCCGAGGATCAGCATGTGCTCGGCCAGCCAACCCTCGCGCCGCGCCTGCGCGCTGGCGATACGCAGCGCGTGGCATTTCTTGCCCAGTAGTGCATTGCCGCCGTAGCCCGAGCCGATGCTCATGATCAGCAGCTCGTCGGGGAAATGCATGATGAAACGTCGCTCGGGATCGAGGTCGCCGGTCGAGTGCAGGCCGCGCACGAAGCTGTTGCCGGCCTCGATGTGCTCGAGTGCGCGTGTACCGATGCGCGCCATGATGCGCATGTTGGCGACGACGTAGGGGCTGTCGGTGACCTCGACCCCGGCACGCGCGTAGGGCGATCCGTAGGGTCCCATCAGGTAGGGCACGACGTACATGGTGCGGCCGCGCATGCAGCCCTCGAACAGCGGGTCGACCTTGGCGTGGGCTTCGGCCGGCGCCAGCCAGTTGTTGTTCGGACCGGCGTCCTCGGCGTCCTCGGTGCAGACGAAGGTGAGGTGCTCGACGCGCGCCACGTCCTTGGGATCGGAGCGATGCAGGAAGCAGTTGGGGTGGGTCTCGGGATTGAGACGCAGCAGGTCACCCTGCGCGAGCATCAGGTCGATGAGGCTGGCGTTCTCCGCGTCGGAACCGTCGCACCATTGGATGCGTTCGGGTTGAGTCAACGCGGCAACCTGCTCGACCCACGCGGCCAGTTCGGCGTTCTTGGTCATTGGTTGCAATGCTCCAAATAGCCCCAGCCGGACGGACAGAAGGCCCGGGCTCGGGACTGGTTCGAGGATGAGGCCGCGGCGGGGCACGGCGCCCGATTCAAAGCGGCGACAAGGGTACCAAACGAGGCGCGTGATGTTGACGGAAATCTGCCGCCAGTTCCCACTTTTTTGCTTTTCGTGCCGCCTCTGCGCCGCCCGCGCCGGCACCGCCGCGAATCGGTCTCCAGCCCGCACCGGCCGCGCGAAACTTTTTTTATCGGTCAGCCTTGACTTCGCCCCCGGCGGCGCCTATGCTGCAATGCAATATTTGCTGCAATGCAATAACCTGACCCCTGACCCGAATGCACGGCCGGTCGACCCGGCCCAGGAGACCCGACATGGACACCAAGATCATCGAAAACTGGCAGGACTACAGCAAGGGCGCCATGGCCTCGGCCAAGGAGCTCGAAACGATCAACACCCGCATCGTCGAGCAGATCACGGCCAAGCAGATGGAGTTGGCCAACGTTGCCTTCGAGACTGGCACGCGCTACATGAACTCCCTCACCGAGGTGAAGGGCGTCCAGGAACTGCTCGCCGAGCAGACCAAGCTGGCCACCGAGTTCAATGAGAAGCTGCTCGAGACCGCGCGCGGCACCGCCGACATCCTCACCGAGAGCCGCGAGGCCTACCAGGCGTGGTTCGAGAAGAGCTTCAAGTCGGTTGCCGACGGCGTCGATTTCACCCTGCCCGGCCTGACCCCGGCGAAGAAGCCGGCGGCGAAGAAAGCCGCGGCCTGAGTACCCGCTCGCGCCGGGGCCTCATGCCCCGGCAGCCCTGTACGACCTCCCCTCGTACCTCCTGCAGACTGGCCCCGGGCCGGTCGCAGGAGGCCTTTTCGACCCGGCATCCTCGCCCACCCCCGAGCACCGCGCCGCGGTGACGGATCCCCCTCAGCGCTCCCCGGCGGCGCCAACCGCGGTGCCCAACCATTCCGCCACCACCGCCGCCACCGGGCGCGCGGCGCGCGAGCCGACGTAGATACCGATGTGGCCACCGGCCAGTTCGTGCTCGCAGTAGTCCCGGGTACCGACCAGCGCCGCCAGCGCGCGCGAGGCCGCCGGCGGCACCAGGTGGTCGTCGCGGGCGTAGATGTTCAGCACCGGCATGGTCACCGCCGCCAACCGCACCGGGTGCCCGGCGATGGCGAGGGTGCCGGCGACCAGCGCGTTGCGCTGGTAGAACTCGACGGCGAACTCGCGCGTCATGCGGGCGGCGAGCGCCGGGCTGTCGAAGATCCAGTGCTCCATGCGCAGGAAGGTCGCGCTGGCCGCGCGATCGTCGACGTGGTCGAGAAAGCGCAGGTATTTCTGCTGCAGCAGCTGGTAGGGCTTGAGGGCCAGGAACAGGGCGTTCAGCCAGTCGCCGGCGAGGTTGCCGTGCGCCGCGACCAGGGCCTCGACATCGATGTGGCGGGCAAGGTGCGAGAGCGCGTCGTCCGGCGTGTGGAAGTCGACCGGCGTGACGCTCAGCACGAGGCGCTCGACCTTGTCCGGGTGCAGTGCGGCGTAGCACAGCGCGAACGTGCCGCCCTGGCAGATGCCGAGCAGCGGCAGGCGGGCGCGCCCGAGTTCGCCGCGCAGGTAGTCGACGGCGCCGTCGAGGTAGCGCCCGAGGTAGTCGGCGAGGCCGAGCCCGGCATCGGCAGCGCCGGGGTAGCCCCAGTCCAGGAGGTAGACGTCGCGACCGCGTTCGACGAGGCCGGCGACGAGTGAACGGCCGCTTTCGAGGTCGGCCATTTCCGGCCGGTTGACCAGGGCGTAGACGATCAGCAGGGGTTCGCCGGCGGATTCGCGCTGCGCGCCGTAGCGATACAACCGCACGGCGTCGCGCTGCCACACGCAGCTGCGCGGCGTCGTGCCCGGCCTGGCCTCGGCGAGACCGCGCAGCGCCGACGGCGCGCGTGCGACCCGTTCGGCGAAGGCCCTGACCTCGCCGGCGCCGGCGGCCGTGTCGAGTTCCAGCCGCGGCATACGGGTGCTCAGTCCCCGCCTTCGAGGATGCTGGTGATATCGAACTCGGCCGCCCGCGTAGCGGACTTACGCGCGGCCCGACGCGTACCCGGCGCGTTCCGCGGCTTGGCCGCGCGGGCCGGCGGCGTGCTCTTTGCGCCCGCTGCCGGGCGCTGGCGCGCCGGTCGCGCGGCAGCGGGCGCGGCGCGCGCCTCGCGCGGGGGCGTCGCGGGTTGCTCATCCACGACCATCGCGGGCGGGTCGGCCGGTACCGCGCGCAGGCGTTCGAGTTCGGCCGCCAGCGCTTCCTGCCGCGCCAGCAGGGCCTCGAAGGCGGCGCGCGTGGGCCGCCCGTCGAGTGCCGCGACGCGCTCGTCCAGCGCGCTCCAGGCCTGGCGCAGCGCGCTCACGCGGTTGACCCAGGCGCCGAAATCGCGGCCATAGTCCGCGCTCATCAGGGTTGCGCGCCAGGCCTCGTCGGCAATGCCAATCCAGGCGTCGTAGACCGCGCGCAGGGTCGTCAGCGGGGGGCCGTCCTCGTCGCGCAGGAAAGCGGCGAACGCACGCAGCGCGCTGCGCGTGGCGGCGACGTGATGCGCGAGCAGGTGACGCTGCGCGGCGCGCTCGGCGAGCCCGGCTTCGACCAGTCGCCGCCCCGCCGCCTGCCACTCGCGCTGCGGTCCGAGCACCGGCAGGCCGAGCAGCTCCCGGCTCCAGGCGTCGGCCGTGTCGCTGGCCGCCAGCAGGCCGCGCAGGGCGCTGTCGTCGACACCGGCGGCGCCTAAGGCGAACGGTGCGGCGAACCACTGCGCCTGGTCGTGACCGTCCCAGGCTGCCGCGAGGCGCTCGCACGCCGCGGCCAACTGCGCCGCCTGCGCGGCGGGCGTGACGCCGCCGAGCACCGCGGCGATGTCGTCGGCGAAGCGTTGGAAACGCGCTACTGCATCCTCGAGCGGACTCGCGCCGTTGCCGCGCAGGGCCTCGGCCCAGGCGCCACTGGCGACCCGCCCCCAGGCCTGCCACAGGCCGGTCCAGTCGTACCCCGCCTGCTCCGTCACCGTTGCCTCGCCCGTCGCGCTACTGGTTGGCGCGGTTGGCGATGAGATCGTCGACCACCGCCGGGTCCGCCAGCGTGGTGGTGTCGCCGAGGTTGTCGAGCTCGTTGGCGGCGACCTTGCGCAGGATGCGTCGCATGATCTTGCCCGAGCGCGTCTTCGGCAGGCCCGGCGCCCACTGGATGACGTCCGGGGAGGCGATGGGCCCGATCTCCTCGCGCACGTGCTGCACGAGTTCCTTGCGCAGCGCCTCGTTGGGCTCGATGCCGCTCATCAGGGTGACGTAGGCATAGATACCCTGGCCCTTGATGTCGTGCGGATAACCGACCACCGCCGCCTCGGACACCGCGGCATGGGAGACCAGTGCGCTCTCGACCTCGGCCGTGCCCATACGGTGACCCGAAACGTTGATGACGTCGTCGACGCGGCCGGTGATCCAGTAATAACCGTCCTCGTCACGGCGCGCGCCGTCACCGGTGAAGTAATTGCCCGGGAACATGCTGAAGTAGGTTTCGCGGAAACGCGCGTGGTCGCCGTAGACGGTGCGCATCTGCCCCGGCCAGGAGCGCTTGATGACCAGCGCGCCCGACCCCGCGCCCGCGATCTCCTGGCCCTGGTCGTCGAGCAGCGCGGGCTCGACGCCGAAGAACGGCAGGGTCGCCGAACCCGGCTTGAGGGCGCGCGCGCCGGGCAGCGGGGTGATGAGAATGCCGCCGGTCTCGGTCTGCCACCAGGTGTCGACGATCGGGCAACGCTCGTCGCCGACCACGCGGTAGTACCACTCCCAGGCCTCCGGGTTGATCGGCTCGCCGACGCTGCCGAGGATGCGCAGGCTCTTGCGGCTGGCGCGGGTGACGAAGTCGTCGCCCTGGCCCATCAGTGCGCGGATCGCGGTCGGCGCGGTGTAGAAGATGTTGACCTGGTGCTTGTCGATGACCTCCCACATGCGCCCGGCGTCCGGGTAGGTCGGCACGCCCTCGAACATCAGCGTGACCGCGCCGTTGGCGAGCGGGCCGTAGACGATGTAGCTGTGCCCGGTGACCCAGCCGATGTCGGCGGTGCACCAGTAGACGTCGCCCTCGTGGTAGTCGAAGACGTACTTGTGGGTCATCGCCGTGTGCAGGAGATAACCGCCGGTGGTGTGCAGCACGCCCTTGGGCTTGCCGGTCGAGCCGGAGGTATAGAGGATGAACAAGGGGTCCTCGGCATCCATCGACTCCGGCGCGCAGTCCGGCGCGGCCGCCGCCATGCACTCGTGGTACCAGTGGTCGCGGCCGGCCTTCCAGGCAACGTCGCGGCCGGTGTGCTTGACCACGATCACGGTGTCGACCGCCGGGCAATGGTCGAGCGCCTTGTCGGCGTTGGCCTTGAGCGGCACGGTACGGCCGCCGCGCAGGCCCTCGTCGGCCGTGATCAGCGCGCTGCACTCGGAGTCGAGAATGCGATCCTTGAGCGCGTCGGGCGAGAAACCGCCGAACACCACCGAGTGCACCGCGCCGATGCGCGTGCAGGCCAGCATCGCCACCGCCGCTTCCGGGATCATCGGCATGTAGATCGAGACGCGGTCGCCCTTCTTCACCCCGCGCGCTTTCAGCACGTTGGCGAACTTGCACACTTCGCCGTGCAGCTCGCGGTAGCTGATGTGCTTGTGCAGTTTGGGATCGTCGGCTTCCCAGATGATGGCCGTCTGCTCGCCACGCGTGGCGAGATGGCGATCGAGGCAGTTGTAGCTGACGTTCAGCCGCGCGCCCTCGAACCAGCGGATCTCGGCCGAGTGGAAGTCGAACGAGGAGACCCGCTCCCAGGGCTTGTCCCAGCTCACGAAGGTCGCGGCCTGCTCGGCCCAGAAGGCATCCGGCTCGGCCAGGGAACGGGCGTACATTTCTTTATACTGCTGCTCGTTGATGTGCGCCGCGGCGGCGATCGCCGCGGGCACGGGACGGGTCGTGTTGTCGGACATGTAGCGGGCTCCTCCACGCATGCGCAGCCGGACGGACTGCCGGATCGGATGGTCCCGCAGGCCGGGCGCAGCCCGCGGGACGCGGCCGAGTTTAGCATACGCACGGCGTCGCCCCGGGGTCCTCCCGGGGATGCCTGCACGGACTGAAAAGGAATACGGATGAAGGACATAGACGAAGTCACGCGGCACTTGCCGGCCATCCTGGACGCCGTCGCCGAGGCCTGCCGCGTGACCCGTCACGTGCAGGGTGAGCCGGGCCGTATCGAGAAGCACAGCAAGGACGACCACTCGCCGGTGACCATCGCCGACTACGCCGCCCAGGCGGTCGTCGCCCACCGCCTGGCGGCGCTGAGCGCGCCCATGCTGATGGTTGGCGAGGAGGATGCCGCGACCCTGCGCGAACCGGCCAGCGCGGCGCTGCGTGCGGCGGTGACGGCGGCCGCGCGCGTGGCCTGGCCCGAGGCCGGCGACGACGCCGTGCTCGATGCCATCGACCGCGGCAACCACGACGCCAGCGCCGCGGCCTACTGGACGCTCGATCCCATCGACGGCACCAAGGGCTTCCTGCGCGGCGGCCAGTACGCGGTGTCGCTCGCGCTCATCGTCGAGGGCGAGGTGGTCTTCGGCGTCCTCGGCTGCCCCAACCTGTCGGCCGATTTCGGCCGCGCCTTCGACGCCCGCGACGATCACGGCAGCCTGCTCTACGCCCTGCGCGGCCACGGCGCGTTCAGCGTGCCGGCCGACGCGCCGGCGACCCGACCGTCCGCCGTGCACACCAGCGCAGAGCCCGATGTCACGCGCATGCGGGTGTGCGAATCGGTCGAAGCGGCCCATTCGCGCCTCGACGACACCGCGCGCATCGTCGCCCATCTCGGCGCCACGGGGACACCGGCGCGGCTCGACAGCCAGTGCAAGTACGCCGTCGTCGCGCGTGGCCAGGCCGACGCCTACCTGCGCCTGCCGACCCGGCGCGACTACGTCGAGAAGATCTGGGACCACGCCGCCGGTAAGCTGGTCGCCGAGGAGGCGGGCGCCGTGGTCAGCGATATCCACGGTCGTGCGCTCGATTTTGGCCACGGCGCCGGGCTCAGCGCCAACCGCGGCGTGATCTGCGCCACGCCGGCTTGCCATGAAGCCATCTTGCGCGCGATCGAGGATCTGCGCCTGTTCGCCGACTGACTTCGTCCACGTCGCCGCTGCCCGACACGCGCCGACCGTCAATCGAGGGGAGACAAACGCATGGAATTCGGCCTCTTCGCCATGCCCGAGCATTACCCGTGGGAGAACTGGACGCTGGCCTACGACCGCGATCTCGCCACCATCGTCCGTGCCGAGCAGCTCGGCTTCGAGGAGTTCTGGATCGGCGAGCACCACAGCGGCGGCTACGAACCGATCCCGGCGCCCGATCTCTTCATCGCCAAGGCCGCCGGGCTGACCCATCGCATCCGCCTCGGCACCGGCACGGTCAACCTGCCCTACCACGATCCCTTCGTCGTCGCCGAGCGCCTCGCCTTCCTCGATCACCTGCTGCACGGCCGCCTGCTCTACGGTCTCGGCGGTGGCGGCCTGCCCTCGGATCGCGAACTGCTCGGCATGCCGGCCGACGAGTCCCGCCCGCGCACCCAGGAAGCGATCGACATCATCGAGCGCCTGCTCACCACGCGTGAACCGTTCAGCGTCGACGGCCGTTTCTGGCAGTTCCGCGAGCGCCGCCTGCAGGTCACGCCCTACCAGGCCGAACCGCCCATCGCCGTGGCCGGGCTGACCGGCACACACAACTTCACCCTGTGCGGCGAACGCGGCTTCATTCCCCTGAGCGTGTACTTCACGCCGGCGCTGATCGAGGCCAACCCGGGCGTACCCGACCTCGCCGCCCACGGCGCCGCACTCGCCGACGGCGCGCGTGCCGCCGGACGCGACCCGGCCGCGGCGCGGGCGCGCTGGCGCATCACCCGCGAGTGCTACGTCGCCGACAGCCGCGGCCAGGCACTGGACGACATCCGCGCCGGGGTGCGCGCCTCCTACGAATACCTGCTGGCGCTCGGCCTCGGCGCCCTGATGAAGCGCGACCAGGCCATGCGCGATGCCGATCTCAGTTTCGAATGGATGGTCGAGAACGTGCCCTGGATCGTCGGCACCGCCGATCAGTGCATCGACCAGATCGGCAGCCTCGACGAAGCCGTCGGCGGGTTCGGCGTGCTGCTCATCAACAACCGCGACTGGACCACGAGCGATCTCTGGCACCGCTCGCTGGAGCGCTTCGCGCGCCAGGTGATCCCCGCCTTCCGCACCCGCGACCAGCAGGAACTCAGGCGCGAACTCGCCGCCCAGGCGCTGGCCCGCGCACAGGGCTGACCTCGTGCGGGCCGCGACGACGGCTTCAGGCGATGAGTTCGTACTCGTCGGACTCAACGGCTGCCATGTCGGCGTCACTACGCTCGAAGGTCCACGGCCAGGTCACCGGCGTGCCGTGACGGTCGAGGTACCCGCTGCGGCAACCGCTCAGCCGTGCATCGCCGCGCGCAGTGCGTCGTTGAAGGCGCGCGTGGCGTCGGCGCGCGGCACCACCGCGCGGCACTCGCCGCGGCGCAGCGGCTCGAGCAGGCGCGGCAGGTAATCGACCTGCGATGACGAAATCCTCGATACCGGCCTCGCCCAGGCGGGTGCCGGTGAGGATGCCGGACATGCCGGCACCGATGATGATCACGCGCAGGTCGCGCCGAAACGGTTCGGTCATGCGGGTCTCGCACAATGACCGACTATTGGTGCACCGCCGGTCCGTCCTGCACCACGAACGGGCGCCGGCCGGCGGGCGCGCACCCTAACACGCGCACGGCGATGGCGCTCACGCGCCATGCTGGATCGGGCACGATCGATGCATTACCGTGCGCAAACGATCCTCTCATCACGTTCACGGGTACCTGCCATGGCCTTCACCGCCGATTTCGACAAGTTCAAACTCCCCGTCGATGCCTTCAAGGGCAAGCGCGTCCTCATCACCGGGTCGGGCAAGGACGGCGGCATCGGCCAGGGCCTGGCGCTGGCTGCCGCGGCCAGCGGTGCCGAGGTCGTCGGCGTGCATTTCCACTCCAGTTACCGCGACGGCTTCGACATGGTCGACGCCATGCGCGCGCGCGGCGTGAAGGCCTTCGCCATGCAGGCCGACGTCACCAACACGCGCGACCTGTGGGCCTCGCGCAGCTACGTCATCGAGCAGATGGAGGGCAAGGGCCCCGACATCGTCATCTGCAACTCCGGCCTGACCGAGAAGGGCTACCGCTTCGGCCGCGCGCTGCCCGAGATCGAGGGCGAGAGCCGCGCCGAGCGCCGCGCCCGGGTACGCCGCGATTTCATCGAGAACCTGGCCGAGTCCAAGCTGGTCATGGACACCAAGATCGACGGCTTCGTCTACATGACCCACCTGTGGGCCGGCGAGGCGGTCTACCACAAGCAGCCTATCCAGTTCGTCTACATCTCCTCGATGCAGTCGATCGAGCCGGGCGTCGCCGTGCCCGGTTACGTCGTCGCCAACTGGGCCGTGCTGCGTCTGCCCCAGGTGCTGCAGGTGAACCTCGGCAAGTCGTCGGACATGGCCTCGGCCTGCTGCCTCATGCTGCCCTTCATCCGCACCGGCATGACCGAGGAATACGCCGACAACCCCAAGGTGTTCGGCCGTTGGCAGCCACGCATGCTGGAAACCCACGAAGCGGCCGAGGCGGTCGGCCGGCTGCTGTCGCGGCCGCGCGAGGAACTCGACCTCGGCAACTTCAAGCTCGGCGTCGAGGGCACGGCGGAAGCCGTCACGCTGAAGTGGTCGCGCGTCGATCTCGAGGTCAACGAGACCGCGCTCGACTGAGGCCTGGCAACATCGGCTGCCCGCGCCGCATTCAGTCGACGCGGGTGAATTCGCGCGTGAACTCGAGCCAGGGTCCGCTCGAACGCTCGCGCTCGCGGATGGTCATGCGCAGGCGATCGCCGCCGTCCACGGCCTCGAAGCGTTCGACCAGGTTGCTGCCGTCGTAGACCGAGGTTTCCACCACCAGGGCGTCGTCGTCGAGGTAGGTCAGGCTGCGTCCGAGTTCGTCGTCGGTGGTCTCCGTGCCGGAGTAGCTGAACGCGCGACCAGCGGGATTGATCCGCAACAAGCGCTTGCGTGCACTGTCGTAGAGGATGACGACCTTGCGCTCCTGGTAGATCTTGAGTGTCTCGGCGCTGAGCATCTCGCGCACTTCCGGCGGGCCGCCCCATTCACGCGAGCGATTGTCCTCGCGGATCATGCGTTGGACGGCGTCGACCTGGGCCTGGTAGCGATTGCCGCCGCTCGCTGATGAGCGCCGCTCGAATTCCTGCGGCTTGCTGCGCTCCTCCTCGTTGAGTCGCGTGTTGAGGGCATCGGCCGCCTCGTCGAGATTTTCCGACGCCGCCGGGTCGAGCTGCCAGGTGCCGTTGACGGCGCCGGCCAGCACGGCCGGTGCGGTGCTCAACAGGGCGGCCAGGGCCATCAATCGGGCAATTCGTCGCATGGGTCCCGGGCTCCGTGAGGGTCTTGCAGGGTGGTCTCGCCAAGGCCGGCACAGGTCCTGCCGGCGCCCGATTATAGGCAAGCGGCGAACGCCTTGCGGCGGTCGCCGACCCGGCCCACCCAGGGCAGCCGCGAAAACCCCGCATTGACCGCCGCTTCCCCACCCCAGCACACTGCCTCGACACACCAAAACCGCACCAACGCGATCGACCGCGAGGAGCTCTACGGCATCGCCGACGCCTGGGTGGAGACGGCCATGACCCTGCCCGCCGACTGCCTGCGGCGCATCGATCGGCTGGTCGCCAACCAGGGCCGCAGCTTCGGCGAGCCGCCGGCGCCGGCCTTCGAGCCCATCGCCCACGCCGGCTGACCCGCCGCGCCGGTGCGCGGCCCGGTGGCGGGAAGCCACCGTGGACGCGCCGGCCGGGGCAGGCTGCCCCGGGGCCGGCGCGTCGCACCGTCAGCGGCGATCGATGAAGGTGCGCTCCTTGCCGATCCACATCGCGGAGCGCTTGAAATCGATGAACTTGGCCTCGTCCTCGATGGCCAGCTCCATCGCGCGTATGGCCTCGGGCACGTTGGCCATGGACATGAGGTCGGCACGGTTGAACCAGGCCTCCGCGTGGCCGTAATAGGGCTCGGCGGTAGTGCCGCGCGGGCCGCTCAAGGCGGAGACATCGAAGTCTTCGGTCATGTGCACCTGCAGGTAGCGCTGCATGCGCATGCCGGTGGAGACGCCGCGAATCAGCGGGCCGTGGTTGGTGCGCCAGTAGAGCTGCGTTTCGGCCAGCGACATCGACGACAGCTTGCGCAAACAGAAGAACAGCTTGACCAGCGGGCCGTGCTCGCGCGCGATGATGTCCTCGCTCGGGTTGACCTGCGGGTATTCGTAGGCGTACCACAGCGGCGAGTTGGGCAGATCGATGAAGTTCTTCTCGTCCTCCAGCAGCTCGAGGCCGGCCGCCTGCCCCGCCTCGCTACCGGCCGCACGCAGCGCATCCGGGTCGGTCCACCACAGCTCGGCGACGCCATCATAGGGCGCCTCCATGCCGCCGCGGGCCTCGGCCAGGGCATCGTTGATGGGATCGTCCAGGGTGTGCAACTGCACGTAGCGGTGGATGTTGAGCGTGGTGGCATGCCGTGCCACCAGCGGGCCGTGCACTTCGCGCCAATACTGCTGGAACTCCGCGCGGGACATGCCGGGCTTGCGGCGCAGGGCGAACTCGAGACGTATCATGGGACCCTCCTCTGGAAACTCGATGCGGGCGCCGGCGCAGGCTGCGCCGGACACCCCGGGGACGAGACTATAGCCGACCGCGCGCCGCGCGCCCGCGGTCGTCGCGCGAGGTAAGCCCATGCCCCAGCCGCTCGAAGGCGTGCACGTGCTCGATTTGACCAACGTGCTCGCCGGCCCCTACTGCACCATGGTGCTGGCCGATCTCGGCGCCGAGGTGACCAAGGTCGAAGCCATCCCGGCCGGCGACGGCTCGCGACGCTTCGCCCCGCTGATCAACGGCGAGAGCTACTGCTTCGCCGTGCTCAACCGCAACAAGCGGAGCCTCGCGCTCAATCTCAAGCACCCCGAGGGGCGCGCCATCGCCACGCAGCTCGCCGCCCGTGCCGACATCGTGGTGGAGAACTTCCGGCCCGGGGTCGCCGCGCGCCTCGGCCTCGACTACGCCGCGGTCCGCGCGCTGAACCCCGCGGTCATCCACGCCTCCATCTCGGGTTTCGGCCACACCGGCCCCTACGCGCACAAGGGGGGCTTCGACATCGTCGCCCAGGGCATGTCGGGCATCATGATGATGACCGGTCATCCCGGCGGACGGCCGGCCAAGGTCGGCATCGCGATGAACGACGTCGCCGCCGGCGCCACCGCGCTGTGGGCCATCCTCGGCGCCTACATCGGGCGCCTGCGCCACGGGCACGGGCGCCACGTCGAGACCTCGCTGCTCGAGGCCGGCCTGGCCTGGACTTTCTGGGAGGCTGGCGCCTGGTTTGGCGCCGGCGAGGAACCCACCGCCACCGGCACCCGCCACCGCCGCTCGGCGCCCTACCAGGCCTTCCGCACCGCCGACGGCTACGTCACCGTCGGCGCCAACGGCGACAAGCTGTGGCGCGCTTTCTGCACGGAGGTCTGTGCCCGGCCGGAGTGGTTGAGCGACGTGCGCTTTCACGACGTCGAGAGCCGCCTGGCCCACGTCGACGAGCTGGAAGCGGCGATCGAGTCGGTATTCATGGCGGCTCCGACCGCACACTGGGTCGAACGTCTCGACCGCGCCGGCGTTCCCGGCGGTCCGGTCTACACCTATGCGCAGGCCCTGGCCGACCCGCAGGTGCGTGCCCGCGCCATGGTCGTCGAAGTCGACCACCCGGCGATCGGGCCGATGAACCTGCTCGGCGTACCGGTGAAATCCGGCGACGCGTTGGCCACCATCCGCAGCCCCGCCCCGTGGCTCGGCCAGCACTCCGCCGCCACCCTGGCGGCACTCGGCTACGACGACGACGCCTGCGCGCGGCTGTTCGCCGCCGGCGTCGTCCACGATGCGCGGCGCCCGGCGTGATGCCGAGCGATCGCGGCGGACTCAGGCCGGTTTCAGCTCGGCGAGCAGGTCTTCGAGTTCGGCGACGCTGGTGATGCGCAGGCCCAGGCCCTCGCCGTCGTGCTTGTCGCTGTGGCCGACCCAGCACACCTCGCCCTTCAACTCGATCTCGCGTCCGTGCACGCGGCAGCACAACTCGATCACGTCGCCACTCGCGATCGCCTCCGACGGCGTCCACGAGGGATGCAGGAACATGCCGTGCGCGCTGGCATCGAGCACCTCGCCCGTGCGGGCGCGGTGGCCATCCGTCCAGGCGACGGTGACGTTGACCGGGTGACGCTCTTCGGTGCGGCGCTCGGCGGCGCTGGCTTGGGCTTGGGACATGACGTACTCCGCGGGATACCGGTGATCGTCCGGCTTAGCGGCCGCGGCCGACCTGTCTTTAGTGAGCAGGGATCGCACGGCCCCCGACCCTGGCCTGGCTGATCCGGCATCAGTCCTCGATGGCGGATACGCGCGGCGTCACGCCCGCGATGCCGATGCGCGCGACGCCCCGGGTGCCGGGCACCGGGCGCAGCAGCAGGCCGGACTCCAGCGCACGGGCGCCGGCGTCGACGGCCAGCACGCGGGGGCGCAGAGCGGCCGCGCCGCTCGTGTAGCGCAGCGGCTCCGCGCCGGCGTCGAGCACCACGCCGCCACGCGCCGGGCCGTCGGCAATCATCACCCCGAGCGTGCCGCCAGCCCGCGCCATGTCGCCCAGTGGTAGCCGTAACCACTGGCCGGGTCCGGTGAACGTGATGTCGAGGTAACCGCCGCCGGGCCAGCTGTCGGTGGCCGGCTGCCAGTTCACGACGACCCCGGGGCTGGCCACCGGTGGCGGCAGGACGCGCAGCGAAGCCACCTCGGTCTGCCACGGGCCGCGCAGCCCGTGCAGGCCGATCGCCGCGCCCGCCACCAGCAGTACCGCGCACCCGGCGACGGCGCCCCGCAACCCCTTCGGCCGGGCGGCCACCACCAGGACCAGCAGCAGGGCGAGGAACATACCGAGCAGGCGCCGGCTCGCGCCGCTACTGACGGCGTAGAGCGACGGGACCTCGCCGCCCGCGAACAAATGCAGCGCCGCCGCGTTGCCGGCCAGCGCCAGTACGCCGAGCAGGATCACGCCATAGACCAGCGCGCGTACGCGGGGCGCCAGTCCATGCGCCGCGATCGGCAGCAGCGCCAGGAAGGCGTAGTAGTAGGTGAACGGGGTCAGCAGGCAGAAGACCGCCAGCGAACCGGCCACGACGGTAGCCCGCGCCGGCTCCCGCCACGGCACTGCCGCCAGGGTCAGCAGGCCGATCCCGGCGACCAGCGCCCGCTCCGGCCATGCCGCCCGCACACGATCCCACGCCAGCGCCTGCAGCCATTCCCGCATCCGCGCCAGGGCCTCGGCGTCACCGATGAAGCGCGGCCAGTCGGACACGTTCCAGGTTCGCATGATGGTCTCGAAGCCGATCGAGTTGTTGCTGAACTCGGCCACCCGCATGGTCAGGATAGCGACGAAATCCGCCCAGGCGTGCGACCCGAACGAGGCCGTCGCTGCCACGATCAGCGCGCCGCCGGTCGCGGCGCCGCCGAGCACGCAACGGCGTAAGGCGGAATGCTCGCCGCGGATCGCGAGGCTGGCCAGCGCGGCCAGCGCAAAGAATACCGGGAAGATGCGCAAGGCCGTCGACGCCGCGAGTGCCAGCCCGGCGCGGGCGTAGCGTCGCGTCGCCAGCGCGCACACGCCGGCGACCAGCGCCGTCAGCCACAAGGCACGCAGGAAACTGCCGCCGGTCCAACCGAGGCCAGCCAGCGGATTGAACAGGTAGACCAACAGGTAGGCGGCGAGCACCTCGCGGCCGAAGCTGCGGGCGACCAGCCAGGGCACGACACCGAGCAGCAGTACCTGGTCGAGCAGCGGGAAGACATAGAGCAGGAATGGGCGAGCCGGCACGGCGTTGGCGAGTGGATAGCCGAGCACGTTCCAGCTCGGTGGCGAATTGTTGCCGAAGTCGAGCAGGATCGTGGCCCAGGTCGCGGGCCGCGGCTCCATGGCGAGCAGGGTCCTCAGGGTATCCAGCCAGGCCTGCCAGCGCTGCGGCGAGAAGTACTCGTCGCGGCAGGCATGCGCTGCCGCCAGGCTCTTGCCATCCAGGGGTGGCGCCGACACCTGCGCGAGATCGCGCACGAGTTCGACGAGCGGAACGTCGACACCCTGGCCGGCCAGGGCGCTGAAACCTTCCAGGGTGCAGACGTACAGGCGGGTGTGTCCGACCTCGGGATAAAACCTGGCCCCGAGGTAGTAGTGATAGAAGTCGTGCATGTGGAGCGGCGCGGTGGGTTCGGGATCCCACCACAGGCCGAGATAGGTCACGGCGAGGATCGCGATGCACACAGCGAGCGCGACGCGCGTGCCGCGCCCGCCAGCGCCGAGCGTCAGGGTGAGCAAGGCGACGCTCCCGCCGACGAAGGCCACGATCGAGGCGGCGACGACCAGGTCCATGTCGGCCATCATCGCCGCCGACCACCACGCCACGGCATTGGCCGGGCTGCTGCCGGAGTCATGACCAGGCCGTCGTCCGCGGCGTTCGTCGTCATTGTCGATTCCCGCACCTGTACCCGGTGACGCGCCCGCCGGCCTGCCCTGCCGCCCTGTCCGATTGCATCGGCAACACGGCCGCCTCCCTCTCCGTGCCCGTCGGCGGCGCCGCGCGGGCCGGTTTCATTGTGCGATACCGCGCAGCACTGACCAAGCGCCCAGCCGCGCGACAGCTGTCGTTACGTGCTCGACCAGCCCTGTCCCGGCGTGCGGCCCGACAGCGCTGCACAGCTGCCACGGGCGTTCGCGTTAAATAGTCCTGCTCTATCGTAATCAATCAATAAAGTTATTGGCACGATGAAACCACGATGGCCTAGGCTCGACCTACAACAATCGATGTCGTCTTTCTCGAGGCCCTAATCCGAAGGAGTAGCCTGATGAACGAACCGATGAAATGCCCGGTCATGCATGGCGGCAATACCAGCCGTGCGAAATCGATGGAATGGTGGCCCGAGTCGCTGAGCCTCGAGATCCTGTCCCAGCACGATACCAAGACCAACCCGATGGGCCAGGACTTCGACTACCGCGAAGCGGTCAAGACGCTCGACTTCGGCGCCCTCAAGAAGGACATGGAAGCCTTGATGACTGACAGCCAGGCGTGGTGGCCAGCGGACTGGGGACACTACGGCGGCCTCATGATCCGTATGTCCTGGCACGCGGCGGGCTCCTATCGCATCGCCGACGGCCGCGGCGGTGGCGGCACCGGCAACCAGCGTTTCGCCCCGCTCAATTCCTGGCCGGACAACGTCAGCCTCGACAAGGCGCGGCGCCTGTTGTGGCCGCTCAAGAAGAAATACGGCAACAAGGTCAGCTGGGCCGATCTCATCATCCTGGCCGGTACCGTCGCCTACGAGACGATGGGTCTGAAGACCTTTGGTTTCGGCTTCGGACGCGCCGACATCTGGCACCCGGAACTCGACACCTACTGGGGCGCGGAGAAGGAATGGCTGGGCAAGGACCGCTATGCAGACAAGAGCGACGAGGGCTCGCTGGAGAACCCGCTGGCCGCAGTGCAGATGGGCCTGATCTACGTCAACCCGGAAGGCGTCGACGGCAAGCCCGACCCGCTGAAGACGGCGGCGGCCGTGCGCGAGACCTTCGCGCGCATGGCGATGAACGACGAGGAGACCGCAGCACTGACGGCCGGCGGCCATACCGTCGGCAAGACCCACGGCAACGGCGATGCGTCGAAGCTCGGCCCCGATCCGGAGGGCGCCGACGTCGATCAGCAAGGCTTCGGCTGGCACAACCCGACCGGCAAGGGCATGGGTCGCGACACCATCACCAGCGGCATCGAGGGCGCCTGGACGACCCACCCGACGAAGTTCGATACGGGCTATTTCGACATGCTTCTCGACCACGAATGGGAAATCCGCTCGAGCCCGGCCGGCGCGCGCCAGTGGATGCCGGTGGAGATCGCCGAGGCGGACATGCCCGTCGACGTCGAGGATCCCTCGATCCGCTGCATGCCGATCATGACCGACGCCGACATGGCGATGAAGGTCGACCCGATCTATCGCGGCTACATGGAGAAGTTCCGCGCCGACCCGGCGTACTTCAACGACACCTTCGCGCGTGCCTGGTTCAAGCTGACCCACCGCGACATGGGGCCCAAGGCGCGTTACGTCGGCCCGGACGTGCCGGCGGAAGACCTGCTCTGGCAGGACCCGGTACCGGCCGGTCCCACCGGCTACGACGTCGCCGCAGCGCGGCAGAAAATCGCCGCCAGCGGTCTGTCCATCGCCGAGATGGTCGCCACCGCGTGGGACAGTGCGCGCACTTACCGCGGCTCCGATATGCGTGGCGGCGCCAATGGCGCGCGTATCCGCCTCGCACCGCAGAAGGACTGGGCAGGCAACGAGCCGGAACGCCTGGCCCGGGTGCTGGACGTACTCGAACCGCTCGCGGCCGAGATCGGCGCCAGCGTGGCCGACCTCATCGTCCTGGCCGGTAACGTCGGCATCGAACAGGCCGCCAGGGCCGCCGGGTTCGACGTGACCGTGCCCTTCGCGCCCGGTCGCGGCGACGCCACCGACGCGATAACGGATGCGGATGGGTTCGCCCCGCTCGAACCGATTCACGACGGCTACCGCAACTACCTGCAGCAGGACTACGCGGTCAGGGCGGAAGAGCTGATGCTCGACCGCACCCAGCTGATGGGCCTGACCGCACCGCAGATGACCGTGCTGGTCGGGGGCATGCGCGTACTCGACACCAACCACGGCGGGACCCGTCATGGCGTGTTGACCGACCGCGCCGGCGTGCTGACGAACGACTTCTTCGTCAACCTGCTGGACATGGACAACAGCTGGCACGCAGTGGGCGGGGGCATCTACGAGATCCGCGAGCGCCAGACCGGCAAGGCCCGCTGGACGGCGACACGCCTCGACCTCGTGTTCGGCTCCAACTCCATCCTGCGTGCCTATGGCGAGGTCTATGCCCAGGACGACAACCAGCAGAAGTTCGTCGACGACTTCGTCGCCGCCTGGACCAAGGTGATGAACGCCGACCGCTTCGACCTCGAGGCCTGAGCGGGCATCGGGATATTTCCCGACCAAGGGGCGGACCTGCGGGTCCGCCCCTTGGCACTCCGACCTCGTGACGCGGCGGCGAGCTTGAATCGCACTGCCTGCGTCACCGCATTCGAACCCGACCCGGCCGGCCGCACGGCAGGGTCGAACCCGGCCACTGTGCGGCGTCCGCCGCACCTGGGCGCCACACCGGCCGTCCGCCGGCAACACCTGTACCAAAGGACAGTCACCGCTCGACGTTCCCGCGCTAGGATCGACTCCCGCAGCCGGGGAACGAGCACATGACCGCCAGCAGTACCCACCACGCCCTACCGCCGGGAACCGCGGCGACAACCGGATCACGGCATGATCACCGGCACCCGGTGGCACCACCGCCCGGCCGCCGCTACCACCGCCGGCGAGCACTGCGGGTCTGCGTGGCCGTCGCCGCGTTGCTGCTGCCGTGGGCGGCCTCGGCGCGGTCGCTCTACTACTTCGGCTGGTTCGACGACACGGAATGGGATTCCCTGTACTGGCGGACAGGTATCGTAGCCACGCCGACCCGGCCCGAGGACGGCGACACGCTGACCTTCGGTTACGACAGCGACTCGGTGTGGCTGTCGCCCTACAACGATTTCGCCGATCTCGACGTCGACCTGATTCGCTTCTACTCGAACAACGCGAACGGCGGCTCGTTTCGCCTCGTCGGCAACGATGTCGACGTGTACGGCGGCATCATCAACCAGGGGCATGCCGAGGCCAACATCGACCTCGACCTCAACGTCCGGACCAGCCAGTCCTGGTACAACAGCACCTCCGATTCCTACCTCGACATCAACGGCGACGTCGCTATCGACAGCGGCAAGACCCTGACCATCGACAGCGGCCGTGTTTCGCTGGACGGTGACCTGAGCGGCGACGCGATGACCGCCCTGCGCAAGCGTGACACCGGCACCCTCAAGCTCGGCGGCAACAACTCGGCGTTCCTCGGCAAGGTCCTGCTCGAGGGCGGCACCCTGCGCCTCGCCGGCGGCGACAACCTGTCCAACCGCACCCGCGTCGAGATGTCGGCCGCGACCATCCTCGACCTCGATGGCACCGACGAGAACTTCGGCAACGTGTCCGGCGAACGCGACACCTTCATCGACCTGAGCGGCGGCGCCGCGCTGGCGGTCGGCTTCGACGACCAGGACAGCGCCTTCCTCGGCGAGATCGGCGGCAGCGGCAGCCTGCGCAAGGCCGGCAGCGGCACCCTGGAACTCGACACGGTGTGGACCGAGAACCTCAGCAACGGCGGCACTTTCCAGTTCATCGACCACGCGAACAGCTATACCGGCGGGACATACTTCGACGGCGGTACGCTGCGCGTCCACTCGAACAAGGATCTCGGTGCGACCTCCGGCGGCCTGACGTTCGACGGCGGCACGCTCGGTACGGCGACGACGTTCTCCAGCGCGCGCCAGGTGACGCTGAACGCAGGCGGCGGCCGAGTCCGGGTCGACGGCAACACCGCCCTGACCCTGTCCGGGGTGGTAGCGGGCGCAGGCCGTCTGATCGCTGCCTCGCGCCTGGTCGGTGGCGCGGGCGGCACGCTGGTGCTGTCCGGCGCGAATACCTACAGCGGCGGCACGCGTATCGACGCGGACACGACGCTCAGGATCACCAACGACAGCAACCTCGGTGCCGGCGGCGGCATCATCGAGTTCAATGGCGGGACGCTCGCCACGCGCACTAGCTTCACCACTTCACGCAACCTGATCCTGACCGGCGGCGGGGTGCTGGACGTGCTGGCAGGTACACGACTGACCGCGACCGGGCACATCACCTACGACCCCGGCAACGTGTACGTGTATGGCGACCCCGGGACCCTCGTAAAAGCCGGTGATGGCACGCTGGTCCTGACCGGGGGTGCACGTTTCTCGACGTATCGCGGCCAACTCAAGCTCGAAGGCGGCCGCCTCGAAATCGACAGCAACCTCGCCCTCGGCAATCCGCTGAACTCCTTCCACCTGACGCGGGGAACGTTTGCGACCACCGCGTCGTTCACGATGGATCGTTACATCAACCTCTCCTCTACGAGCATCCCTTACATCGAGGTTGCGCCGGGCACGACGTTGACCAGCACCGGCACCATGGGGGCGGCCGGTGGGTCGCACACGATCCGCAAATCCGGCGGCGGCACGCTCTCGGTACTCGGGGGCGACATCTCGGGCGTCCTGACCTATCGCGTAGACGCGGGCCGCTTGGTCGGTGACACGAACAGCATCCGCAATTTCGTGAACTCCGCCGTCGTGAATTACGCCGAGGTGGAGTTTGCACAACATTTCGACGGCGAGGTCATCGGTAGCGTCTCGGGCCCCGGCACGTTGTTCAAGACCGGTGCCGGCACGTTGACGATCACCAGTGGCACCAGTACCGGCAGCTGGGTCGTGCTGGACGGGCGCATGCGTGCCAGTCCAAAGAGGATCCAGGGGACGATCGTGAACGACGCGGAGGTCGAGTTCACGGAGTCCGGCAACGCGTCTTTTGCCAGCTCGATGAGTGGCGTCGGCAAGTTGATCAAAACCGATGGCGGCCGCGTCACGCTGGCTGGAGTCAACACCTACGCCGGCGACACCGAGGTCGACGGCGGTACCCTCGCGCTCGGCGGCGACGGGCAGCTCAACTCCCTGAGTGCGCTGCATGTCGCCGCGGGCGCGCAACTCGACCTGTCGGGCTGGAACGCGACCACGCTCGCGAACGCGCTCCTGAACGACGGCCTCGTCAACGGCGGTCTCGCCGCCCCCAAGACCCTGACCGGCAACGTGACCGGCAGCGGTGCTTTCGCTGGCGCAGTGGCCTTCGGCGGTCACTACGCGCCGGGCCACTCGCCGGCCCTGGTGGTGCACGACGACACCACCTTCCTGGCGGGCAACGTCCTCGACATGGAGCTGGGCGGGCTGCTGCGCGGCGACGAGTACGACGCGATCGATGCCGACACCCTGGTGCTCGGCGGCACGCTCAAACTGAACTTCCTCGACCTCGGCAGCGGCCTCTTCGTGCCGCAGGCCGGCCAGCAGTTCGACCTGCTGGTGGCGAACAGCATCACCGGCCTGTTCGACGTCATCGACACGACCGACGCGGTACTCGCCGAAGGGCTGTTCTGGACCCATGGTCTCGTCGCCCTCGGCGACCAGACGGCGTTCCGCCTGGTGGTCGCGGCGGCCGCGCCGGTACCGCTGCCGGCGGCAGCCTGGCTGCTCGCGCCCGCCCTGCTGCTACTGCCGACTCGCCGCCGGAAGCGTCCGACCGCGGCACGAATCGCCTGTACGGAGGGCCGGGGCCTCGCTGCTACCCGCGATGACGGCTAACATCGCTGCCACGACCCGGCCGGTCCTGGCAGATGTCTTGAGGATCCTCCTGATCGACGACCACCCGCTGTTTCTCGCCGGCATCCGTAGCGTTTTGTCCGCGCGCGCCGGCGCGGTCGAGATCTTCGAATGCACCTCGGCAGCCGCCGGCGAACGCGTCCTCGCCGCGCAGCCCGATCTCGATTTCATCTGCGTCGATCTCGAACTGCCGGACCGCGATGGGCTCAGCTTCATCGCCGACCTCGACCGCCGTCGCCTGCCGGTGCCGATCATCGTGCTGTCCGCCGCGCAGGCCCCGGAGACCGTCCACCGCGCGCTCAAGGCCGGTGCCTGCGCCTACATCGCCAAGTCGACGCCCGGTGAAGCCATCCTGGCCGCCTTCGCCGAGATCGCGCGCACGGGGCATTACGTCTCGCCCGAGCTGCGCGCCCCGCTCGATGCCTTCCGCGCCGGGCTGCACGGCGTGGCGACCGGCGCGGTCAACCTCACCGAACGCCAGCACGAGGTTCTGCAGCTGCTCGCCCACGGCTGCAACAACCAAGAGATCGCCAGCCGGCTGGCGGTCTCGGTGCGCACCGTGAAATGGCACGTGTCGTCGTTGCTGGCCCTGCTCGACGCCGACAACCGCACCGCCTGCGCCGCGCGGGCGCGCGAGCTGGGGCTACTCGACTGAGCAGCGCGACGCGCGTGCGGTTCAGCCGAGCAGGCGCGACAGGGTGAAGCGCAACTGCGCGGGGCGGATGGGCTTGGTCAGCAGGTAGAGATCGGCCGCCGTCGCGCGACTGGCGATGGCCGGGTCGGTGTCCCCGGTCATGATCAGGGCCGGCAGCGCTTCGCCGCAGACGTCGCGCAGCGCGGCAATCGCCTCGATGCCGGTCATGTGCCCACGCAGGCGGTAGTCGCAGACCAACAGGTCGACCGGGCGCACTGCCGTCACCATGGCAGTGAGCGCAGCGTCGACGTCACCCGCGGTGCTCACCGTGCAGCCCCAGTCGCCGAGCATCAGGGCCATGCCGTTGCGAATGCCCTCCTCGTCGTCGATCACCAGCACGTGCACGCCGGCGAGCCGGTCGCCGGCGGCTTCCGGCGCGGGCACGATGACCGCCTCGACACGCCCGCGCGGGACAGTGAGCGTGAAGCGCGAACCCCGGCCCACCGTCGATTCGAGCGCGAGCGGATGCTCGAGCACCTCGCACACCCGCCTGACGATGGCGAGCCCGAGGCCGAGGCCCTTCCTGCGATCGCGTTCCGGATTGTCGAGCTGCACGTACTCGTCGAAAATGGCTTGCTGCCGCTCGGCCGGAATGCCGCGCCCGCTGTCGCTCACGCTGATGTCGACATGGCCCTCGTCGCGTTCGGCCACGCCAATCGCAACACGCCCCACCGCGGTGTACTTGACCGCGTTACCGAGCAGGTTGCGCAGCACGCGCGCGAGCAGGATCGGATCCGACACCACCACCGCCTCGGTGCGCTCGCATTCGAGCCGCAGACCCTTGCTCTCGGCATCCGGTCGTCGTTCGGCGACGATCGCATCGAGCACGCCGCCGAGGCGGAAATGGCTCAGCGCCGGCACGACCGCTCCAGCGTCGAGCCGCGATACCTCGAGCAACGCGCTGAACATGTCGTCGACCGCCCGGTGCGCATCCCGCGCCTGCTCGAAGATCGCGATCTGCGACGGCGAGTCGAGCTGGTTGCGCAGGCCTTCGAGAAACAGGCCGAGGGCATACAGTGGCTGGCGCACGTCATGGCTGACGGCAGCGACGAAGTTGGATTTCTGCAGGCTGGCCCGCTCGGCGTCGGCGAGCAGGCGCGCATTCTCCAGGTTGGTCAACACCACCGTGTCGATCGTCCGTGCGTAGTTGCGCGCGAAGATACAGGTCGCGACAAAGTAGGCGATGCAGGCGATCGCCAGGGCCTCGCCGGCGGTCTCGCCGCTGGCGAAGAGGCTCGCCGCGACGAACAGCGCGATGGGAGCGACGAAGGCCACGTAGGCCGGCAACCACGCAGCGAGCCCGGTCAGCGAGGCGGTACCGATGCTGATGAGCAGGACGATGATGTAAACCGCGCGATGGATGTCGCCGAGATCGAGGAACCACCAGGCGCAGAGGCCCCACAAGGCGCCGCCGATGAAGGCGAAAGCCGTGAGCTGGTGGAACCAGCGCAGGATCGCCGACGCCTCCCGCGGCGGCTGCCGGCGCATGTGCCGCCAGTCGGCCAGGCGGACCAGGGTCAGCAGGTACTGGGCGACGACCCAGCCGAGCAGGCGCACCCCGGCCCCCTCTTGCATCACCACCATGGCCGTGATGGGCACGATGACGATGTTGCCGAGCCACAGACCGAGGCGCTGCTCCGACAGCATGACGGCCTTGCGGCGCAACAGGTCCGTGTTCATCGCGACAGCTTAGCCGAGCGGACGGCTGATCACCCGGCGGGTCGACGTTCCAGGCGTGGCGCCGCGAGGGCTGGTATCCCGTCGTTCGCGCAGCATCGCGAGTTCCGCCACCCGCACCGCGACGATGTGCGATCGATCTCGGCCGCGCCAGCTTTCCGCCGGACCTCGCGTTCACTGCCCGGGCCGACAGCCACCGGCAGGGCACGCTAAGCTATGCCCGCCAGGCCGGCCGTCACCGCGGCGAGGGGCCGCATCCGGCCGGGCAGGAGGTGTGCGTGGCTGCCGTACTGCTGGTGATCGCAATCGCGATCTCGATGATCGTGGTGCGCATCGGCGCCACCGCGCTCGAACTCACGGGCCTGCCCTGGGATCGGGCCAAGTTCCAGGCCTTGTCGGCGTTCAGCAATGCCGGCTTCACCACCCGCGAGTCGGAGGAAATCGTCCGTCACCCGCTGCGGCGCAAGATCGTCACCTACCTCATCGTGCTCGGCAACGCGGGCCTGGTAACGGTGATCGGATCCTTCGCCGGCTCGATGATCGAACCGCAACCGCTGCGCGTCGTCGGCAACCTCGCCATCATCGTCGGCGGCGTAGCGATACTGTTCTGGCTGGCGCGCCGCCCCGCGATTACGCGACGCCTGCGTGATCGCGGCCGGCGCTGGCTGGCGCGCCGCTACGCGGTCGAGATGTGGAGCGCCGAGGAGTTGCTGCACCTCGATCACGGCTACGAGCTGACGCGCTTCGACCTCGCTGCCGACTCGCCGGCCAGCGGGCACACCCTGCGCCAGCTCAAGCTGCGGCAGAACGCGGTGCAGGTGCTGGCCATCGAGCGCGGCCTCAAGTTCTTCGCCGTGCCGGGCGGCGAGTTCATGCTGCAGGCCGGCGACAGCATGGTGGTGTACGGCCACCGCGATTCGGTCGATCGCCTGCTCGCGCCGGGCGACGACCAGACCCACCTCGTCATCGAGGACGTTCCGGAGGTTGCAGAGCAGCCCGCGGGCGGCGACGACGAATTGGACGACGACGAAGATCGAGACGGCCGGTGAGCGCCATCGCGCAGCGGCGATCGGCGCGGGAGCGTCAATTTGCACCGCGGCACCGCGATCACCGACGATGCGGCCTGCCATTCAGCGAGCGGGAGCAGGCCTTTCCATGGATACCCACGCCGTCGTCAATCAGGCCACTGCATTGGGCGACTACAACGCCTTCGACAGCGACCCGGTGCTCGCCGCGGCCGCCGCGCGCGAGGGCGCGCCCTGGGTCGCACCACAGGCCGCCACGTTCGGCGCTGCGGTCGGCTCGCGCCATGTGCAGGAGCTGGCCTACCTGGCCAATCGCCACGTGCCCGAACTGCTCACCCACGATGCCTACGGTCACCGGGTCGACGAGGTTCGCTACCACCCGGCCTACCATGAACTGATGGCGCTGGCCTTCGGCGCCGGCGTCCACAGCCTGGCCTGGACCGCGCCGGAGCGCGGCGGCCATGTCGCCCGCGGGGTACTGAGCTACCTGTGGAACCAGGCCGAGAACGGCGTCGGCTGCCCCACCGGTATGGCCTACGCGGCAATCCCGATGCTGCGTTCGAGCCCGCGCCTGGCGGACAGCTGGGGCGCGCGCCTGGCGGCCTGCGGCTACGAGCCCGGCCTGCGTCCGGTGGCGACGAAGACCTGTATCACCCTCGGCATGACCCTGACCGAAAAACAGGCCGGCTCCGACCTGCGCGCGAGCACCACCCGCGCGCGCCGCGCCGGCGGCGCCGACGACGACGAGTATCTGCTGACCGGGCACAAGTGGTTCTGCTCGGCGCCGATGAGCGACGGCTTCTTCGTCATCGCCCAGGCCGACGCCGGACCGACCCTGTTCCTGGTCCCGCGCGTGCTCGAAGACGGCAGCCGCAACCGCTTTTTCATCCAGATGCTGAAGGACAAGTGCGGCAATCGTTCCAACGCGTCGAGCTCGGTCGAATTCGACGACAGCTACGCGATCCGTGTCTCGGACGAGGGGCGTGGCATCGCCCGCGCGATGGAGGACGCGCATTACACCCGGCTTGATTTCGCCATCGGTTCGGCCGGGCTGATGCGCCAGGCCTTCGCCCAGGCGCTGCACTACGTGCGTGGCCGCAGCGCCTTCGGACGCGCCATCGCCGAGCAGCCGCTGATGCAGAACGTGCTCGCCGATCTTGCCGTCGAGTCCGAGGCCATGCTGACACTCACCCTGCGCATCGCGCGCGCTTTCGACGAGGCCGAGGACCACGCCAGCGCGGCGCAGCTGCGCCGCGTGGGTCCACCACTGGTCAAGTACTTCGTGTGCAAAATGGCGCCGGCCTTCGCCGCCGAGGCGCTGGAATGCATGGGCGGCAACGGCTACATCGAGAACCATCCGCTGGCGCGCCTGTACCGCGAGGCGCCGCTCAACTGCATCTGGGAAGGCAGCAGCAACATGGTGTGCCTCGACGTCCTGCGCGCGCTCGACCGCGACGAAGCCCTGCTCGACACCCTGCTCGGCGAGATGCGCGCCGCCCGCGGCGCCGATGCTCGCCTCGACGCGGCGGTGGACGCGCTGCCCGATGCGATGGGCCAGCTCGACGACCTGCCGTTCAACGCACGCTGGCTGTGCGAGCGGATCGTGCGCCTGTGGCAGGCCGCGCTGCTGGTGCAGTACGCCCGTCCGGAAGTCGCCGACACCTTCGTCGCCACCCGCCTCGGCGGCGCCCGCGGCACCCATTTCGGCGCCATGCACGGCCACTTTCCCAGCGCGTGCATTCTCGACGGCGCCCTGCCCATGTGACACCGTGTCCACGCGGCGAGACGGCACGCAGCGCGCGCCGGTCGGCAGGACGACGGGGGACCACAGACCGATGAGCGACACTTCGAGCAACGGGCAGGCTGCTCCACCCGACCACGTCCCCCCGGAACGCGTCGTCGACCTCGACATCTACGCGCCGCATGGGGAAGGGGAAGACTACTTCGCCGCCTGGCTGCGCTGGCGCGAGTCGAGCCCCTTTCCGGTGCTGTGGACACCGCATCACGGCGGCCACTGGATCGCCATGCGCGGCGCCGGCGTGCTCGAGGTGTTGTCGGATTCGGAACGCTTCTCGGTCGACAGCTTCGGCGTGCCGCGCGCGCCGGCCGGACAGCGCCCGTTGGGCGCTCTGCTCAAGGACCCACCCGAACACGCACCCTGGCGACGCTTCCTCAACCTCGGCCTCTCGCCCAGGGTGGTCAGCGGCAGCGAGGCCGCCATCCGCGCCCGCGCCATCGAGCTGATCGAGAACCTCCGGCCGCGCGGTGCCTGCGAAGCGGTGACGGACTTCGCCGACGTGCTGCCCCTGAGCGTGTTTCTCGACCTGGTCGACCTGCCCCTGGCCGATCGCGAGATGCTCGCGAACTGGACGGCCGAGACCGTGCGCGGTGCCGACGTGGCGGCGCGCGAAGCCGCCTTCAACGCGCTGGCTGCCTACCTGGCACCGGTCCTGCACGAGCGCCGTGGCGGCACCGGCGACGACATGCTGAGCGCCATCGCGCGGCTCGAGGTCGACGGCGCACCGGTCACCGACGAGGAAGCCGTCGGCGCTGCCATCCACCTGTGCATGGCGGGCCTGGATACCGTCGCCTCGCTGCTGGTCTTCGTGCTCGAGCACCTCGCGCGCCATCCCGCGGAGCGGTCGCGCATGCGGCGCGAGCCGGCCTACCTGGAGGCCGCGGCCACCGAATTCACGCGACGTTTCCCCATCGTGGTGATGAGCCGCCGGGTGCGCGCCGACATCGAGTTCGGCGGCGTGCAACTCCACGAGGACGACATGATCTCGGCGCCGACCATGCTCCACAACCTCGACCCGGACCTGTTCCCGGCCCCGCTCGCTTTCGACCCGGCGCGGAAGGCCTCGCACATCGCGACTTTCGGCCACGGCATCCACCGCTGCCCGGGCGCCGCCCTCGGCCGCCGGGAGTTGCTCGTCACTTTGCAGGAATGGCTGCCACGCATTCCCGATTTCGCGCTCGCGGATCCCGCCGGCCAACGGGTCGACGGCGGTATCGTCGCCAGCATGCCGAGGCTCGACCTGCGCTGGTCGGCCTGAGCAGGCAAACCGCACCGGCGTGACGCCCTTGCGCCGTGCCGGGAACGGGCGGCAGCGGAAATCGTCGCCAGCCGTGCCCTCGGCAACGGCGCCGCGACGCCCCCCTTTCACCGTATGCCGCCCACGGCGGCAGAAGTCCCGCACAGTCACTAAGATGGAGACCCCGCCAGGACGAGGACCTTGTCATGATCAGAGGCCTGCACCATGCCGCTTACCGTTGCCGCGACTCGGAAGAAACGCGGCGCTTCTACGAAGACTTCCTCGGCCTGCCGCTGGTCGGCACGCTCGCCATCAGCGAAAGCAGGACCGGCCGCGAGGCGGACGTCCTGCACACCTTCTACCAGATGGACGACGGCTCGTGCCTGGCCTTCTTCGAGGCGCCGCGGGAGCCGTTCGAGTTCAAGCAACAGCACGACTACGACCTGCACATCGCGCTGACCGTGGACGCCGCAACCCTGCAGGCGATGCTGGCCAAGGGGCGGGCCGCCGGCATCGAGACGCGCGGCGTTTCCGACCACGGTTTCATCGATTCGATCTATTTCCGCGACCCGAACGGTTACGTCATCGAACTCGCGACCCCGAAACGCGATTTCAGCGCCGATCCGGCGTCGTGCCGCCAGGCCCGCGCGAGTCTCGACGCGTGGAAGGCGCGGTAAGGGGCGATCAGTGCCGCGTCTTGCCATAGCGCGGCTCAGGGACCGACCGCCCGCACGCAGCGATGCGCGCCGAACCGCCTCGCAGTGGCCGGCCAATGGCTTTCCCTGTCGACGGCTTTGCCGAACCGTGAGGGTCTCATCGGCGTTCCCTCTCCGCCATAAACGAAACGTCCGCCCGGCATCACTCACCGTGACCCGCAACCACCGAGGGATTGACTCGAAAACGCTCGGGCGTTTTCTCGCCCCTGCGGGGCGCCTGCGCTGCGCGCCGGCGTCCAAATCGCTGGCGCGATTTGTCGAACCGTGGGGATCTCATCGGCGTTCCCTCTCCGCCATAAACGAAAAAACCCGCTTGCGCGGGTTCCTTCGTTTATGGCGGAGAGGGAGGGATTCGAACCCCCGGACCTCTTACGAGGTCAACTGATTTCGAGTCAGCCCCATTCGACCACTCTGGCACCTCTCCGAGTCTGTGCCTGTTTCACGCCAGCGACGCTGCGCGTCGCCGGTCAACTGATTGGATTCGGCCCGGCTTGTGCCGGCCCTCACCCCTGCGGGGCGCACTGCGTGCGTCCGTCCCCGCTGCGCGGTGCCGTCGAGTCAGCCCCATTCGACCACTCTAGCACCTCTCCGAGTCCGTGCCCGTCCCGTTGGCGGGGCGGCGAGTATACCGTATTCGATGCGCCTTTCGAGGCCCTCTACGGCCGCGCTGCGGCCAGCGCCCTCAGCTCCCGCCGCAACAATTTGCCCGCGGGTGACTTGGGCAGGGATTCGACGAACTCGATGTCACGGATGCGCTTGTAGGGCGCGACGTGCTCAGCGACGTGGGCCTGGAGCGCAGCGGCATCGACCTCGCCGCGCTTGACGACGAAGGCCTTGGGTACCTCGCCAGCCTCGTCGTCCGGCAGGCCGATGACGCCGGCGTCGGCGACTGCCGGGTGGGCGAGCAGCACCGCTTCGAGTTCGGCCGGGGCAATCTGGTAGCCCTTGTACTTGATGAGTTCCTTCAAGCGGTCGACGATGAAGCAGCGCCCGTCGGCATCGGCGTAGCCGATGTCGCCGGTGTGCAGCCAGCCGTCGGCGTCGATGGTCGCGGCCGTCGCATCCGGGTTGCCGAGATAACCGCTCATCACGCTGGGGCCCCGCACGCACACCTCGCCCGTCTCGCCGATGCCGAGCGCGGCACCCGAATCGACCTCGGCTACTTTCCACTCGATGTTGGGCAGCGCGACCCCGACCGATTCCGGCGGGTCACCTTCGCGCTGCGCGTGGCTGGCGCCGGCGACTTCGGTCATGCCGTAGCCCTGCACGACGCGCGCGCCGAGACGTTTGGCCATGGCGGTGGCCAGGGCCGGCGCCAGCGGTGCGGCGGAGGACACCACGATACGCAGGGCGGAGAGGTCGACGCTGTCGACGATGGGATGGTGGACCAGCCCGAGCGCGACCGGTGGCACCACCACCGCGAAGGTCGCGCGGTACGTCGCGAGCACACGAACGTAAGCCTCGAAGTCGAAACGCGGCATGCAGACCACGGTGCAGCCGAGGCGCATGGCGGTGGCGAGGTAGGTTGCGATGCCATAGATGTGGAACATGGGCGGCACGCAGGCGAAGACCTCGCCCTGCCCGATTGGATTGGGCCCGTCGATGACCATGCTCGAATTGGCGACCAGCGCGCGGTGGGTGAGCATCACCCCCTTGGGCAGGCCGGTCGTGCCACTGGAATAGGGCAGTACGGCGAGATCGCGCGCCGGGTCGACGTCGACCCGCGGTACGGGATCGCTACAGGCGAGCAACTGCGCCCATGGCACGGCCGCGGACGGGGCGCCGTCGCCGATGACGAAACTCCGCACCACCGGCGTCGACGCCAATGCGTCGGCATGCGTCGGCCACAGCGCGGTGAGTGTGAGAAAGTATTTCGCCCCGGCGTCGTTCAGTTGTCGGGCCAATTCCTCGGCGGTATAAAGCGGATTGATGGTCGTTACCACCGCACCGAGTGTCGTCGCGGCGTACACGGCAACGGCGAACTCGGGCAGGTTGGGCAGGCAGACGGCCAACACGTCTCCGCGCACCATGCCCTGCGACGCGAAGCCCGCGGCGACACGTTCGACTTGTTCCGCCAACGCATCGAACGACAGCGCACGTCCGCTACCGGCATCGATGAATGCCGCACGCTCGCCGTATTGGCGGGCACGTTCGAGCGCGTACGCCGGCAGGCTCAGCTCGGGAATGTCGACCGCGGGCAGGGGGCTGTGCAGGATCATCGGGAGGCTTCCTCGGCGTACGGCGATCCAGACTACGTGCGCCGTTCACTGTCCTGCAAGCCGGAGACTACGCTGGCTGATGCCGCTGGTACTCGCCTGCCTTGCCGGCTGCGACAAACCCGCGCCCACGCTCGACGTCATCCGCGCCGGCGGCGAGCTGCGTATCGCAACCCTCGTCTCGGGGACGACCTACTACGAAGGTCCGCATGGCCCGGTCGGCTTCGAACACGATCTCGCGACACGCTTCGCGGCCTGGCTCGGTCTGCGCCCACGCTTCGTCGTCGCCGACAGCTACGCCGACCTGCGACGCCTGCTCGACACCAACAAGGCCCACGTTGCCGCGGCCCTGCTCACGGTGGGCAGGCCCGGCGACCCGCGCCTGCGCTACGGCCCGACCTATGCCATCGCCCGCGTGCTCGTCGTGCATCGGCGCGGCCGGGTTGCGCCGCGCACGGTCGACGACCTGCGCGAACTGCGCGGCGCAGCGCTCGGTGGTCGCGCCATGCGTGAACTGATCGAACGCGAGCTGCCGCCGAGCGAGGGTTTTCAATGGACGCTGCGCCAGGATGCCGCGGCCGACGGCCTGCTGCAGGACGTCGACGAGGGTCGCCTGGACTACGCCATCGTCACCGCCTTCGATTTCGACAGTGCCCGGACCTACTACCCTGAACTCCTGTCGCTGCTCGAACTCGGTGCGCCGCAGGCCGTCGCCTGGCTGTATCGACCCGGCATCGACGACAGCCTGGGCCGGGCGCAGCTCGAGTTCCTGCGCGCGCTGCGCGCCACCGGCGAGCTGGCAGCGCTCGAGGCGCGCTACTTCGCGCACGGCGGCGATTTCGACTACGTCGCGTCGCGCGCGCTGCTACGGGACTACGACGAACGCCTGCCGCGCTTCCGCGACGAGTTCATCGCCACGGCGGCGCAGACCGGGCTCGACTGGACCCTGATCGCCGCAATCGCCTACCAGGAATCACGCTGGCAGGAAGACGCCCGCTCGCCGACCGGGGTGCGCGGCCTGATGATGCTGACACGCACCACCGCCAAGGCCTACGGCGTCGATCGCCTGGACGGGGCCGAGAGTATTCGCGGCGGCGCGCTCTACCTCGCCGATATGCTGGCGCGACTACCCGAGCGCATCCGCGAGCCGGATCGCACCTGGCTCGCGCTGGCCGCCTACAACATCGGGTTCGGCCATCTCGAAGACGCCCGGGTACTGACCGCGCGCGCGGGCCGCAACCCCGATCGTTGGGCCGACGTGCGCGAATTCCTGCCCCGCCTGGCCAGCAAGAAGTGGGCACGCCGCACGCGACACGGCTATGCGCGCGGTTACCAGGCGGTGCATTTCGTCGACAGCACGCGCCGCTACTACGACGTGCTGCGCTGGCTCGAGGCGGAAACCACGCCGCCTGCCCCGCCCGCTCCGCCCGCGCCGCTCACGCCGGCGATTTCACCCGCGCTGTAACGGGCGCACGCCACCGGCCGCGCGAGCGATGGCGAGGGTTGCCGGATCGAGCCGGCGCTCGAGCTCGGCCAGCGCCCGGCCGGCGGCCGGCGCACCGAGCGCCAGCGCGCGGGTCAAGCTGCGGTGCGCGGCGAGCAGGTCGCGCGGCGTGCCGCGCCCGGCGAGCTGGCACACCCCGAGGTTGTAGGCTGCGGCAGCATCCGCAGCCGCGGCGCGCCGGAACCAGGCACAGGCTTCACGATCATCGATGGCATCACCATGGCGGATCAGGGCCTGGCCGAGTGCGGTCTGCGCGCGGACGAAGCCGGCCAGCGCCGCTGACCGCAACCAGCGCCGCGCGGCGGCGGCGTCGCCGCTACGGGCACAGCGTCGCGCCAGCTCGTACTGCGCGCGAGGATAACCACCACTCGCGGCCTGGGCCAGCCAATGTCCCGCCGCGCGGCTGTCGGGCGGCACGCCGAGGCCACGGCGGTAGAGCCGGGCCAGGGTGAACTGGGCCTTGCACAGGCCCTGCTCGGCGGCGCGGCGGATCCAGTGCGCCGCCTCGGCATCGTCCTGCTCGGGGCCGTCACCGCCGAGCAGCAGCAGGCCGAGGTTGTATTGCGCCTTGGCATAACCGGTCGCCGCCGCGGCGCGGTACCAGCCGAGCGCCGCGGTGACGTCGCGGGCGACGCCCCGCCCCTCGCTCAACAGCCGCCCGAGCATCAGCTGGGCACGCGGGTGGTCCTGCTCGGCAGCCTGCTCCAACGCCGCGACCGCGCCCGCGATATCCACGGCCGTGCCCACGCCGCGCAGCAAGCACAGGGCGAGGTTGTAGGCCGCGCCGGCGCTGCCCCCTTGAGCTCCCAGGCGATAGTCCCGGACCGCGGCAACGACGTCGCGCGCCAACAGCCGGCCATGCTGGCGACACCAGCCGCGCAGGGCGAAGGCCTCGGGTTCGGCGGCGTTGCAGGCGGCCTCGAGGACGCCGGGGATCCGCGCAGCGAGCGTCGCCTCCCCGCCGCTTTCCAGGTAGCTCGCGGTCGCCGCGCAGGCCGCGCGGGCATGACCGCCGGCGGCCGCCACGAGCAGCCAGCGCAGGGCCGCGTCGCGGTCGACCGCCACGGCCCAGCCGTGCGCGTAGCAGCGACCGAGCTGGTAGGCGGCGTCGGCATCACCGGCCGCGGCCAGTTGGCGCAGGCGATGGATGCCGCGGGGGCCGCTGGCTGACGGGGATCGGGCGGAACCGGACATCGGCGATCGGGCATCGTCCGTGCAGGTCTAGGCGGTCATTTGAGCGCGGAACCCGTGGCGCCGCAACGCGGCGGGCAGAGCCACCTGTCGAGCCGCTCACAGTTCGCGCGTCGCGCGCGGCGCGTTCTAAAGTCACTGCAGAATCGCGCCGCTAACCCGCACATGAACGCGCCCGAACACGCTCAGACCCCGCTCGCCCCGGCCACTGCGCTGGTCCACGGCATGGTCGATCTCGTCCCGCTGCCGCAGGCCTACGTGCGCATCCGCCAGGCGGTCGACGACCCCGATGCCGACCTGCGTCAGCTGGCCGAGATCGTCAGCAGCGACCCGGCCCTGGCCGGCCGCGTGCTGCGCCTGGTCAACAGCGCCTACCTCGGGCTCATGGCACCGATCGACTCGATTGCCCATGCCGTGCGCGTGCTCGGCATGCGCCAGATCCACGACATGGCCCTGGCGACCTCGGCGGTGGGCTCGCTGTCGCGCCTGCGCAGCGACGTGTTCGACATCCGCGAATTCTGGCGCCTGAGCGTCTACAGCGCGGCCTGTGCGCGCGAGCTCGCCGCCCGGGTCGGCCTGCCGGCGCCCGAACGCCTGTTCCTGTGCGGGCTGCTGCACAACATCGGCAGCCTGGTCATCGCCCACGAGATGCCCGAGGCCTGCCTGGAAGCGCAGGCCGCTGCGCGCAAACTCGGGCGGCCCTATTTCGAACTCCAGCGCGAACGTTTCGGCTTCGACTACGCCGAGGTCAGCGCCGAGTTGCTGCGTCACTGGAACCTGTCGGCCGGCCTGGTGTTGCCGATCCTGTTGCACACCCATGCCATCGACAACCTGGCCGACGAGGACCAGCCGGACACGGCCATCGTCTCCATCGCGGCGACCACCGCCCGCGCGGTGACCTCGGACTCGCCCGAGAGCGAGCCCACCCCCGAGTACGATACGGCGGCGCTCGCCCTCACCGGGCTCGACGCGGAGACCATCGACGAGCTGATGGGCCGGGTCGACGACGACGTCGCCGAGGCCCTCTCGATCCTGCTGCCGGAGCGCGATGCGCACTGAGCGCGGCCGCGCGTGCGGCCCGGCTCAGAGCGTATCGACCGGGAACCCCGCCTTCAGGGCGTGATGCGCAGGCGCACGTAGCTGCCGGGCGCGTCCTCCAGCGCCGCGAGGCCGCCCGTGCCGGGCTCACGTGCCGGCACCTTGCCGCCGCCGTGGCCGGCCATCCAGGCTGCCCACTCGTTCCACCACGATTCTTCCTTGAGCTCGGCCTGGGCAAACCACGCCTCGGCGTCGAGTCCGTCGACTTCCGGCCCGCTGAAGTAACCGTACTGGCGCGGCCCGGGCGGATTGATGATGCCGGCGACATGGCCGGCCTGGCCGAGGATGAAGCGGGTCGGCCCGCTGAGCAGGCGCGCGCCCATGAAGGTCGACTTCCACGGCGCGATGTGGTCCTCGACCGCCGAGACGAAACAGGCCGGGTTGTCGATCAGCGAGAGATCGATCGGCGTGCCGTCGATGCTGATACCGCCCGGCTCACGGAACACGTTCTCGAGATACATCTTGCGCAGGTAGGTGCTGTGCATGCGCGCCGGCATGCGCGTCGAATCGGAGTTCCAGTACAGGAGGTCGAAGGCCATCGGCTGGCGGCCGAGCAGGTAGTTGTTGATGACGAACGACCAGATGAGGTCGTTCGAGCGCAGCATGTTGAACGTCGTCGACATCTCGCCGCCGTCGAGGTAGCCGCGCTCGGCCATCTTCGCTTCCAGCGCGGACAGCTGCTGCTCGTCGATGAACACGCCGAGATCGCCGGGCTCGGAGAAATCGAGCATGGCGGTGAAGAAGGTCGCGGCGTTGATGCGATCGTCTCCACGCGCCTTCATCAGGGCGAGCGTGGCGCCGAGCAGGGTACCGCCGAGGCAATAGCCGATGACGTTGACCTCGCGTTCGCCGGTCGCGGCCTCGACGGCGTCGAGCGCTGCCAGCGGCCCCTGGCGCACGTAGTCGTCGAAATCGAGATCGGCGAGCGTGGCGTCCGGGTTGACCCAGGAGATCACGAACACCGTCAGGCCCTGGGCTACCGCCCACTTGATGAAGGAATTCCGCGGCTGCAGGTCGAGGATGTAGAACTTGTTGATCCACGGCGGAATGATCAGCAGCGGCCGGCGATCGACCTCGGCCGTGCTGGGGCTGTACTGGATGAGCTGCATGAGCTCGTTCTGGAACACCACCTTGCCCGGGGTAACGGCGACGTTCTTGCCGAGCTCGAACGCGCTGGTATCGACCATCCGGGTGCGCAGGCGGCCGTCGCGCGGGTCGATGTCGTCGAGGAAGTTCTTCAGGCCGTCGAGCAGGTTGCGTCCGCCCGACTCGATGGTCGCGTGCAGTACCTGCGGGTTGGTCATGGCGAAGTTGGTCGGCGCCAGGGCGTCGATGTACTGCTGGGTGTAGAAGGCGACCTTGCGCGCGGTCTTCTCGTCGAGGCCGTCGGCGCCGTTGACCAGGCCCTGCAGCAGTTGCGCGGTGACGAGGTAGGTCTGGCGGACGTAGTCGAAGAAGGGGTTGCGTTCCCAGTCCTCGTCCTTGAAGCGGCGGTCCTTGGTCGTGCTGCCGGTCGCGGCCGCGCCCAGGCCGAACAGGCGCTGGGCGGTGTGCTGCCACACCTGCAGGTAGGCGTTCCAGGCCTCGATCTGGGCTTCGACCAGGCGCGAGGGATCGCGGGCGAGCTGTTGCACGAAGGCGCTGAAGGCGGGCAGCAGGCCGAGCGGGTCGACGCGCGAGAGGTCGGTCTGCCCCTGGCCTTCCATGAACTGCGCGATCAGGGCCTGGGACTGCTCACCGACCTTGGCCATCGCCTCGCTCAGCTCAAGCGGGCTCGGCAGGTTCTTGAAGATCGTGTCCTGATCCATGTGTCGCTCCTCCAGCTCGCGCATAGGACGGGCGGTGCCCGACCGTTTTGTTGCATCGCAACATTATGTTGCGGCGCACTCTAGGGGTGCGCCCGGCGCCTTGTCAAGAATGCCCGCGGCGGATTACGCGCCGACGACGGCTTCAGCGCCGTCGCGGCAGGTAGAGGTCGGTAATCGAGCCGCTGAACACCTCCGCCGCCATCGCCACCGTCTCCGACAGGGTCGGGTGGGGATGAATGGTCAGGGCGAGATCCTCGGCGTCGGCGCCCATCTCGATCGCCAGGGTGACCTCGGCAATCAGATCACCGGCGTGCGGGCCGACGATGCCAGCGCCGATGACGCGGCCGTCGCCGTCGAAGACCAGCTTGGTCAGGCCCTCGCTGCGTCCGAGCGACAGCGCGCGGCCGCTCGCTGCCCACGGGAACACGCCGGTGTCGAATGCGATGCCGGCCTGCCTGGCGTCGGTCTCGGTGATTCCCACCCAGGCGACTTCCGGGTCGGTGTAGGCCACGGCCGGAATGACCCGGGCGTCGAATGCGGCCTTGTGCCCGGCCGCGACCTCGGCGGCGACCCGTCCCTCGTGCACGGCCTTGTGCGCGAGCATGGGCTGGCCGACGACGTCGCCGATGGCGAAGACGTGGGCGAGGTTGGTACGCATCTGCTGGTCGACTGCGATGAAACCGCGCTCGTCGACCGCGATACCGGCCTGCTCGGCGCCGATGGCCTGGCCGTTGGGACGGCGGCCGACCGCGACCAGCACGCGGTCGAAGCGCGCCGAGGGCGGCGCGTCCGGGCCTTCGAAACGCACTTCGACATCCTCGTCGTGCGCTTCGACGGCCGTCACGCGGGTGCCGGTATGGATGGCTTCGAAACGTCCGCGCAGGCGCTTCTCCAGCGGCTTGACGATGTCGCGATCCGCGCCCGGGATGAGGCCGTCGGTGAGCTCGACCACGCTGACCCGGCTGCCGAGCTCGGCGTAGACGGTGGCCATCTCCAGGCCGATGATGCCGCCGCCGATGACCAGCAGGCGCGCCGGGATGTCCGCCAGGGCCAGCGCCCCGGTCGAATCGATCACGCGCGGATGGTCGGCCGGTACGCCGGGCAGCGACACCGGCTCGGAACCGGCGGCGATGATGGCCTGGGCGAACTCGAGCTCGCTCACCGTGCCGTCGTCGGTCGTGACCGCAAGGGTGTGCGGGCCAGTGAAGGCGCCCGTACCGCGGACCACCGTGACCTTGCGCTGGCGCGCCAGGCCGTCGAGGCCCTTGGTGAGTTGGCCGACGACCTTGTCCTTCCAGCCGCGCAGGCGTGCGAGGTCGATGGCCGGCTGGCCGAAATCGATGCCGTGCGCGGCCAGCGCGCGCGCCTCGCTCATCACGCCGGCGGCATGCAACAGTGCCTTGGACGGTATGCAGCCGACGTTCAGGCAGACTCCGCCGAGGGTCGGACCGCGCTCGACCAGGGTCACGGCGAGGCCCAGGTCGGCGGCCCGGAAGGCCGCGGTGTAGCCGCCGGGCCCGGCGCCGAGGACGAGCAGCTCGGCCTTCATGCCCGCCCCCGCGGCTGGGCCTTGTCCGGGTTCTCACGGTAGAGCACCGCCATGCCGCCGATGGTGCTGACGACATCGGCAGCCAGCGCCGCGGCCGCGCGCGCGATTTCCTGCCCGCGCTCGTCGCGTTCCATGCCGCGGAAATGCACCTTGATCAGCTCGTGATCGGTCAGGGCGCGGTCGATCTCCGCCATCACCGCCGCCGTCAGGCCGTGCTGGCCGACCAGCACCACGGGCTTGAGATGGTGCGCACTCTGCTTGAGCTTGCGTTTGGCTGCGGGCGTCAACATAGTCTCGGGCGGTTTTCGCTGGTTCGGATTCGACGGCATGATTTCACAAATCGCCCCCGCCTGCGCGCACCCGGCGGCACCGGTTTGAACGCACCGGCAGGCCATCTCGCCGGCGAACTCGCGGCCAACTTCGCCGCCGGCTGGCGCCTGGCGCTGGGCCGCCGCCCGCGCCTGTCGGCGATCCACGGCACCCCGCGCGCACTGCTCGCCACGCTCGTCGCCTACTGGCTGTTGGTGGTCCTGGCAGCCAAGCTCGACGCCGGCGCCACCAGCCACTTCTGGATCTGGGGCCTGGCCACCGAGCTGGCCTGCTTCCAGACCTGGCTGCTGGCACTGGTCGTGGCGAGCTGGGCCGCGCGCGCCCTGCACGATGCCGCCCGTCTCGGCGTGGTGCTGCTCAACGCTGCGTTGCCGGTGGCGTTGATCAGCGGCGGCAGCGCGCACGTCGCCGCCGCGCTGGCGGGCAGCGCGGCCGCCGTCCACGACGATCTGTGGCGCACCGCGACCCTGGCCTGGCTCGCCCTGATCTTCCTGCGTGCCCTGATGATGCTGCCGCGCACGCCCTGGCCGCGTGCCCTCGCCGCCGCCGGCAGCTACGCCGGCGGCCTCGCCGCCATCGCCTTCGTGCTGCCGCAGGCCGCCCTCTTCTACCGCCCGCAACCGGCGACGCCGACGATCGACGTCGAGGGCGTGTACTACCACCAGGCCGGCTTGCTCGACGCGGCGCTGGCCGGTCTCGCTGCGCCGGTACCCGGCCGCGTCGACGTCTACTTCCTCGCCGTCGCCCCCTATGCCGGCCAGGACGTGTTCCTGCGCGAGGTCCGCGCGGCGCGCAGCATCGTCGAGCACCGCCTCGGCCTGCACGACCACACCCTGCTGCTGGTCAACCACCCCGAGACCCGGGACACCCTGCCGCTGGCCAACCTGCCCAACCTGAGCCGCGCGCTGGCCCGCCTCGGCCAGGTCATCGATCGCGACGAGGACATGGTGTTCGTCTACCTGACCTCGCACGGCGACGACGACGCCACCCTGGCAGCCGATTTCGCCGGCATCGCACCCAACGACATCCACGGCGACGACCTGCGCGCCGCCCTCGACGCCGCCGGCATCCGCTGGCGGGTGGTGGTGATCTCGGCCTGCTACTCGGGCAGCTTCGTCGCCCCGCTGCGCTCGCCCGACACCCTGCTGATCACGGCTGCCGCCGCCGATCGCAGCTCCTTCGGCTGCAGCCACGAGAATGCCTGGACCTACTTCGGCGAGGCTTTCTTCGCCGACGCCCTCGGCCGTACCACCGACCTCGCCGCCGCCGCCGAGCTCGCCCGCAGCGCGATCGCCGCGCGCGAGGCGCGCGAGGGACTGGAGGCCTCGCAGCCGCAGATCGTCAGCGGCACGCGGATCGGCGCACAACTCGCGCGCTGGCAGGAGGAGCTGGGTACGGAACACGCGCGAGGCCGGTGAACGAACCGGCGCCGCCGCTCCGTCGCTCGGCTGGAAGCGGCTACCACGGCAGTCCGCCGCCACGCCCGCCGGGCCTGACGGGCCGCGTGGAACGAAGCGTCGCGGGCAAGATCAGGCGCCGGGCGCGCGCGTCACGGGGACCGGCGTTGATGCCGGCAAACGGGGAGCGCGGTCGCAGGTGCAACGCTGCGCAGGGCCTGCGCAGCGGTTAATCACGCGCCTGCTAGTCGAGGCCCTCGACGTACTCCGCATACGCATCCTCGTCCATGAGTTCGTCGATCGCGGCCTCGTCGTCGATACGCATGCGGAAGATCCAGCCGTCGTCGAGCGGCGATTCGTTGACCTGCTCCGGGCTCTCCAGCGCGGCGGCGTTCAAGGCCACCACGGTGCCGCTGGCCGGGGCCTTGAGTTCGCCGGTGGTCTTGACCGATTCGATCACGCCGATGTCTTCGCCCTGGGTGATTTCGCGGCCGACATCGGGCGCTTCGATATAGACGATGTCGCCGAGCTGCTCCTGGGCATAGGGCGAAATGCCGACCGTGGCGAGACCGTCGTCGTCGCGCCGCACCCAGCTGTGGTCAGGAGAGAATCGCAGGTCGAGCATGGGGGCCCCGGTGCGGTGGCGCGGCGCTTCAGCCGCCGAACAGCTTGCGCAGGTTGTCGAAGCCGGCCTTGTAGACCTCCTGGATGGCGGCCGTGGCGTCGGTCTCGGTGGCGCCCTGGGGGTCGAACTCGCTCGACCACTCCACCACGGCGCGGCCCTTGCCGTCGTCCTTCACGCGCAGCGTGGCGGTGTAATTCGCCACCGGCAGCGGCCCGCTGACGATGCTGTAGCGATACAGGCGATCGCCGGCCTCGATCTGCTCGAGACGCTCGACGATCTCGCCGCCGCCGAGCAGGCTCAGGCGCCGGATGCGTCCGCCGTCCTCCAACTTGCTGCTGCTGACCGCCGGGTGCCACTCGGGTATCGCGTTGAACTGGCCGATGAGTTTCCACAGCTCGTCGGCATCCATGTTGACCGGGGACTGCATCGAGACTTTGGCCATGGGCGGTTTCCTCCAGGGTGGACGGCGCGCGGCCAGCGGCCGACGCGCCGGTATTGTCACCCAATCGGTCGCCGCTTGTCCCGGCCGTGGCACGACCGGCGACGCGCACGCCGCGACGGACTGGGGTGTAGAATACGCCGCGCACCGCGGCCAGCCCCGGCCACGGCGCGCGCTCCGACCATGACGAGACAGGTGAAGCAGGCGTGAGTACGAAACCCCGGGAGATCAAGATCGTCGACGACGACCTCGACGAAATCGGCTGCGACGGCGGCGGCGGCTCACTGGGCCACCCGCTGGTCTACCTGCCGTTCGAGGGTCGTGGCTGGGTCGATTGTTACTACTGCAGCCAGCGCTTTGCCAAGTCCGACTACGAAACGCCCGAAAGCAGCACCGCCGCCTGAGCGCGTGCCGCGCCGACGGCTCGCGACCTTGCCGCTGGTCGCCCTGATCCACGGCTACCGCGTGGTGCTCTCGCCTCTGCTCGGACCGCGCTGCCGCTACCTGCCGAGTTGCTCGGCCTACGCCCTGGAAGCGCTGGAACGCCACGGCCTGCTGCGTGGCGGCTGGCTCGCCGTGCGCCGCGTGCTGCGCTGCCACCCCTGGGGCGGCAGCGGCTACGACCCGGTGCCCGACTGATCGCGTTCAGGACGCGCTGAGCGCGTGGCTGCGCAGCCCGCTGGCCGTATCGCGCGTTACCCTGCGATGTTCGTCGAGCGCACGGAATTGCGCTTGATCGAGCGGCGCACACCGAGCCCCGGGCATGCCCGCCCACTGGAGCGGCACCCGTTTCAATTCGAGACGCGGTCGAAATCCACCATCTCGCGCTCGATGCCGCGCGCGGCGAGCCAGTCGCGCAGCGCGCGCCCGGTGCCGGCCGTCCACGGCTGCACCGTCGCGATCGGAACCCACTTGTGGTCGGCAATCTCGTGCTTACAGGTCTCGACGTCGTGGCTGTCGACGCTGACGTGATAGGCGATGAGGAGCTGGTTGGCACGGTAGAACTCGTACATGCCGATGTAGGACTCGAGTCGCCCCACCAGGCCGAGTTCCTCCTCGACTTCGCGCACCACGGCTTCTTCCGGCATTTCGCCCGATTCGAGGAAGCCCGTGACCAGGCCGTACCAGTGTGCCGGCCACCCGACGTTGCGCACCAGGCACACCTCGTCGGCATGTTCGACGATCGCCGCCACCACGGGGATCGGGTTGTTCCAGTGCACGAAACCGCACTTGGCATCGGGGCAGGCCGGGCGCACGCGGCCGGACAGCTCGAGCCGCAACAGCGGCGAGCCACATTGGGGACAGTACTTCATCGACGGGCCTCTCGCTCGATCACGGCGGGCCGGGCGACCCGCGAGCGCAGACCATACAACAGAACCGGGCGCGGCCGCACAGCGGCGGCGGCGCGGCCTCCGCTCAGGCGACGGCCTTGCGCGCGCCCGTGCCGGGGCGCAACTCGACGATGGCCTCGACCTCGTTGCCGCGACCGAGGTAGTGCACGGCATCGAAGCTGAACTGGCACGCCATGGCGATGCCGCGACCGTGGGCGTGGGTCAGGCGCAGGGGATCGAAGTCGAGGAAGGGTTCCGGGGTGAAGCCCTCGCCCTCGTCGCGGACGTAATAGCGCACGCGCTCGGCGTCGCGTTCGGCCACGAGACGGACCACCCGCTGCCGCCACGGATCGCGCCGCTGACGATTGGCGATCTCCTCGTGCCACTGGCCGCTGTTCATGAGGGCGGTCTTCTCCTCGTAGCCGATGCCGAGGTTGCCATGCTCGATGGCGTTGATCATGAGCTCCCACAGGCCGGTGACGACGCGCGAGGGTTCGGGTGCGACGTTGGCCACGAGTCCCGCCAGCGCCTGCGCCTCGTCGACCGTGCGGAACTCGAACTCGGCGCGGGTCAGCAGCGGCAGGGCGCCGACCGTGGTGGCGAGCTTGCGCTCGACCTCGGCGTGGTTGTTGCGATCGTCGATCGCCGCGCGCAGCACCGAGACCAGCAGGTCCGGATCGTAGGGCTTGGTGACGTAGTAATAGGCGCCGGCGCGAATGCCCGCGGTGACGTCGGCGACGTTGGTCAGGCCGCTCAGCATGACCACGGGGATGTCGCAGGTGCGCGGGTCGCGCTTGACGCGCTCGAGTAGTTCGAAACCCGACAAGCCGGGCATGCGGCCATCGAGGACGACGGCATCGAACAGGCGCGGCTGCTCGTCGATGGCCGCCCAGGCCTGCTCGCCGTCGCTTGTGGCGGTGACTTCGAAATCCTCGATCTCCAGGATTTCCGTGGCGAGCTGACGGGCGAGGGCATCGTCGTCGGCGAGCAGCACGGTACTGCGGCTCAGATCGAGGGTCATGTGGGCCTCCAGGTGCCGGGCGCGCCGGCTGCCCGCGGCAACCATGCCGGGGCACAACGCGGCCGCCGGCGGCGGGCGCGTTCGCGGCGCATCGTTGTTGCTTCCGGATTGCTAGCGTCCGCGGGCGATCAAACTTGAATGCCGCTGGCGCCGTTACCTCACCAGACGTCGACGTAGCGCTGGCGGCGATGACGGCGCCGCCCGGCCGCCTTCACCCCACGCACCAGCCAGCTGCGCGTCTCGGCCGGGTCGATGACGGCATCGATCTCGAACGCCCCGGCCACCGACACGCCCTTGCCCTTGGCATAGAGCGCGGCAACCAGCTGGTCGTTGAGCGCCTTGCGCGCGGCCTCGTCCGGCGCCGCCTCGAGTTCCTTGCGAAAGCCCAGCACGACCGCGCCCTCGAGCCCCATCGGGCCCATCTCGGCGGTCGGCCAGGCGATGGAGAAGAACGGCTCGTGGAAGCTACCGCCGGCCATGGCCTGGGCGCCGAGGCCGTAGCCCTTGCGCAGCACGATGGTGAACAGCGGCACCGAGAGGTTGGCGGTGGCCAGGATCAGGCGCGAGCCGCGGCGCACCGCGGCGGTCTTCTCGCTGTCCGGCCCGACCATGAAACCGGGCGTGTCGCAGAGCGAGATCACCGGCACGTCGAAGGCGTCGCACAATTGCAGGAAACGCCCGCCCTTCTCGCCGCCGTCGCCGTCGATGGCGCCACCGAGATGTCGCGGGTCGTTGGCGATGAGGCCGAAGGCGTGGCCCTCGATGCGCACCAGGGCGGTGATCATGCCGATGCCGTAATCGCGCCGGAACTCGATCACCGAGCCCTCGTCGGCGAGCGCCTCGATGACCGCGCGGATGTCGTACACGCGCAGGCGATCCTCGGGGATGAGATGGCGCAGCAGGCGCTGGTCGGCGCAGGTCCACTCGCTCTTCGCACCCTGGAAGCAGCCCAGTACCTCGCGCGCCACCGCGGTCGCCTCGGCCTCGTCGGCACAGGCGATGTCGACCACGCCGTTGGTGGTCTGCACGTCGATGGGCCCGATGTCCTCGGGCGCGTAGCGGCCGAGCCCGCCGCCCTCGATCATGGCCGGCCCGGCCAGGCCGATGTTCGAATTGCGCGTGGCGATGGTGATGTCGGCGCAGCCGAAGATGACCGCGTTGCCGGCGTAGCAGCGGCCGGAATTGACCGCGATGCGCGGCGCCACCCCCGACAGCTGCGGCCAGGTGGCGAAGGTCTTGAGATCGAGCCAGCTCATGCAGATGTCGTCGGTGTCGACGTCACCGGGGCGCCCGCCGCCGCCCTCGGTGAAGAACACCACCGGCGTCGCCCACTGCTCGACCAGTTCGAACAGGCGGTCCTTCTTCTTGTGGTTCATGTGGCCCTGGGTGCCGGCCAGCACGGTGTAGTCGTAGGCCAGTACCGCGCAACGGCCGCGCTCCTCGCCGTAGAGGGCGGCGTTGACCGTGCCGAAACCGGCGATCATGCCGTCGGCCGGGGTATTGGCGCGCAGGTCGTCGAGTGTCCGGCGGCGGCGCTGGGCGGCGATGGCGAGCGCACCGTACTCGATGAAGCTGCCAGGGTCGCACAGATCCTCGACGTTCTCGCGCGCCGTGCGCGAGTTCTGCTTGCGGCGCTTGGCCACCGCCTGCGGGCGGTTGGCGTCGAGCCCGAGCCCGTGCATGGCGACGACCTCGTCGAGATCGGCGCGCGGGGCCTCGAGATCGATGGCGGCGACGGCCTCGGCCGTGTCGTCGGCGGCGGCATCGGCGGTGATGAAGGCCAGCGGGGCGTCTTCGTCGACGACGTCGTCGGCCGCCGCCAGCACCTCGCCGACCGTGCCGCTGACCGGGGCGACGACCTCGTGGTGCATCTTCATCGCCTCGAGCAGGGCGACCACTTCGCCGCGGCGCACCGCCTGGCCGACCGCGACGGCGACGCTGACCACGCTGCCGCGCATCGGCGCGGCAACCACCGTCGCGCCGGCCGGCACGGCCACCGTGGCCGCACTCGGCGCGGCCGCGTCCACCGTGGCAAAGGCCGCGGGCGCGAGCGCCTGCGCGGCCTCGGCCAGTGCCGCGGCATGGCGCTCGACGAAGGCGGTGTTGATCTGCCCGGCGAGGAAGGCCGGGTGATCGAGCAGCGCGCGCAGCAGCGGCAGGTTGGTCGCGGAACCGGTGATGACGAACTCGGCCGCGGCGCGACGGGCACGCGCCACGGCGCGGGCGAAATCGCCGCCCTCGCTGGCCACGACGAGCTTGGCGAGCAGCGAATCGAAGGCGGGATGGACGCGGTAACCGGTATGCGCCGCGGTATCGACGCGGATGCCGGGGCCGGCTGCCGGCTCGAAGGCGCCGAGCGTGCCGCCGGCCGCGCGGGTGCTGCCGTCGGCGGCCATCGATTCGGCGTTGATGCGCAACTGCAGGGCGTAACCGCGTGGCGCCTCCACCGTTTCCAGGCCGGACTCGACCAGGCTCGCGCCCCCGGCGATGGCGAGCTGGATGGCGACGAGATCGAGACCGAGCACCGCTTCGGTCACGGTGTGCTCGACCTGCAGGCGGGCGTTGGCCTCGATGAAGAAGAACTCGCCGTGGTCGACGTCGACCAGGAATTCGAAGGTGCCGAGCCCGCGGTAGGCGACCGCCGCGGCGAGGCTCTCGGCGGCGTCGAGCAGGCGGTCGCGCAACGCCGGGTCGAGGCCGGGCGCGGGCGCAATCTCGAGGATCTTCTGGTGGCGCCGCTGCACCGAGCAGTCGCGTTCCCACAGGTGGGTCACGCCGCCGCGGCCGTCACCGACGACCTGGACCTCGACGTGACGGGCGTTGGCGACGTAGCGCTCGGCGTAGACCCGGCCGTCGCCGAACGCAGCGGCGGCTTCGGCCGCGGCCTGTTCGAGCAGGCGCGCGGCGTCGTCTTCCGGGCCGAGCACGCGCATGCCGCGGCCGCCGCCACCGGCCGCCGCCTTGAGGATGACGCCGCTGCCGCCGGCGGCGTCGCGAAACGCCTCGAGCGCCGCAGCCGTGGCAATCTCGCCGGAAGCCTCGAGCACCGGCACGCCGTGTTCCTGGGCACAGCCGCGCGCGGCGAGCTTGTCGCCGAACAGGGCGAGCTGCGCAGGCGTGGGACCGACGAAGACCATGCCGGCGGCCTCGACCGCGCGGGCGAAATCGGCCTGCTCGGCGAGAAAGCCGTAGCCCGGGTGGACCCAGTGCGCGCCGTGCTCGCGCGCGACGGCGACGATGGCGTCGATATCGAGGTAGGCGGCGGGGCCGCGCCCGGGCAGGGCGACGGCCTGGTCGGCGCGCAACACGTGCAGGCCGTCGGCGTCGTCGCTGCCGTGCACGGCGAGGGTGGTGTAGCCGAGTTCGGTGGCGGTGCGCATGACGCGCAGGGCGATCTCGCCACGGTTGGCGATCAGCAGGCGCTTGTCGGTCATCGTTCGGTTCCGTGTAGTCGCGTTCGAGAGGGAGCCATCGCGGGCGTGCCCGGCACGGCACCCCGGCCGGCGGCGGCCGGGCCATCGTGGCAGCGACGACCTCCCCCCTGGAATCGCCGGCTGCGCACCGCGGCCATCGCCGCGTAATCGGGCCCGGAGCATAACAAATCCGCTCCCCGGCCCGGCTGCCTCGCGCCAACCCGCCGCCGGCAGAATTCGGACTATTGGAAGCTGCCGTCGCCGCGACCGGGGCCTAGCATCGAGGCAGCGGCGTGGTACGAATTGCCCGCGGTCGGGACGAGCGATGCAAGCGACAGACGGTTGGCTGGCGTGGATAGGTAGTGCGGCACTCTTCGGCGGCTTTGCCCTCGCCGCGCTCGGCGCCGTGGCCTACGCCGAGGAGCGACTCGAGCCCGATGCCCCCGACCCCCTCGGCACCCACACCGTGTTTCACGGCGCCTGGCTGTTCGCCACCGTCGCCATCGCCGGCGGCGCCTTCCTGGTCTTCCACCTCGGGCTGGTCGACGAGCTCGCCCTGATCGCGACCGCCTACGCCCTCATGCACGGCATCAAGCGCCTGCTGCGACCGTTCGCCTGACGCGCATTCGCGCGCCGGCCTGATCTCGATCGACTCCGCACACGGCCGAACGGCTAGGCTGTGCCACATGGCGGCGCGTACCGTGTGCCGCGGGAACCGCAGGCGGCGCATGCACACCCTCTTCTCACAAGCGGCGCGGGCGCCGCGCCTCGCGACCTGGCTCGTCGCCCTGCTCGCGCTCGCCGCCACCGCGACGAGCAGCGCCATGCCGCTGCTCGAAGTGTTCGTCCGCGAAGGCTGCCCGCATTGCGCCGCGGCCAAGGCCTTCCTGCCGGATTTCGCCGCCCGTCATCCCGGCCTCGCGATCCGTTACCGCGAAGTCGATCGCGACCCGCAGGCGCGGGACGATCTCGTCGCGCTGTGCGAAACCCTGGGCCAGTGGCCACCGGCCGTACCGGCCTTCCACCTCGACGACCAGTTGCTGATCGGCTTCGAAAGTGCGGCGGTCACCGGCACCGCGCTCGACACCCTGCTCTCCGCTGCCGCACCGGCGCCGAGTGCACTCGAACACCGCTGGCTCGGCGAGGTCAGCGTGCAACGTTTCGGCCTGCCCCTGTTCACGCTCGTGATCGGCCTGCTCGACGGCTTCAATCCCTGCGCGATGTGGGTCCTGCTGTTCCTGCTCTCGATGCTGGTCCACCTGCGCGACCGCTGGCGCATGGCGCTCATCGCCGGCACCTTCGTCGGCGTCAGCGGGCTGGTCTACTACGCTTTCATGGCCGCGTGGCTGAACGTCTTTCTCGCCGTCGGCATGGGCACGGCGCTGCGTCTCGGCCTGGCCGGGCTGGCCTTCGTCATCGGCGCGCTCAACCTCGCCGACGGCCTGCGGCGCGCGCAACACCCGACCTTCGCCATCCCCGAGACGGTCAAGCCCGGCTTGTACGCGCGCATCCGCCGCATCCTGCAGGCGCCGACCCTGGGCCTGGCACTGGCGGCCGCGGCCGCGCTCGCGGTGGTCGTCAACCTGGTCGAGTTGCTGTGTACGGCCGGCCTGCCGGCGCTCTATACCGCGGTCCTGGCGAGCCAGGATCTCGACTCCTGGCGCTACCACGGCTACCTCGCGCTCTACATCGCCGGTTACATCGCCGACGACACGCTGATGGTGGCGAGCGCGGTCGCGGCGCTCGGCAGCCGCCGGCTCGGGCCGCGTACCGGCCAGGGACTGAAGGTCCTGAGCGGCGCGGTGATGGTGGGCCTGGGGCTGGTCATGCTGCTCGCGCCGCAATGGCTGTGAGCCGGACGCCCTCGGCTGGTCATCCAGAATCGTCGCAGCGAGGCTAGTGCACGCGAGACAGGCACAGGTGGCGACGCGACAGCGACCCCCAGACGTCCAGGTGCAGGTCGCCATCGAGCCGCCGGGCCAGGCCCGCGAGCGTCTCCTCGTCATTGGCCCGACAAGCGAAGTAGGCGAAAGCATTCAGGTTGTGCATCGACCCCGGGAACGCGTCCAGCATCAGCTCGAAGCCGTGCCTCATGCGCGGCCGATTCTCGTGCATCGTGCTGCGTCCTCCTCCCTGGTCGACACCCCTGCCCCTCATGGTAGCCGGTCGCCCGGCGAGCTCAACCGCTCAGCTGGCGGCCCGCCCTCCGCCCGGGGCAGGCCGGTCCGGCCTCGTTCCAGCGGCGGCACGGCGTGAGCACGACAATACCGGTTCGAGGGTCAGGCGATGTGCTCAGGCCGCACGCCGAGCCCGATCAGGCGCGCCGGCAGGCGTTGCAGCCAGGGCAGGCGCGCCAGCAGGCGCACGGGCAAGGGCGCGCCGAGTTCACCGCTGCCGGCGAGCACGGCGCGGATCACGCGTTCCTGGACGAGGAGTTGCAGGCGCTGGGTGACCCGCGCCGGCCACTGCCGGCGTCGCTGGACGGCCGCGAGATCGTCGTCGCTCGGCATGCCACGGGCGAGCGGGCCGGCGAGCAGGCGCGCGGCGGCCACCGCGTCCTGGATGGCGAGATTGATCCCCACGCCGCCGATCGGCGACATCGCGTGGGCGGCGTCGCCGATGGCGAGCACGCCGTGGCGGAACCAGCGTTCGAGCCGGTCGACCGCCACGTTGAGCAGCTTGACGTCGTCCCACGCGCGGATGTGATCGAGGCGGTCGCGAACGAACGGTGCGAGGGTGCCTATCGCTTCGCGCAAGGCCGGCAGACCGGCGTCGCGCAAGGCATCCAGCGAACCCTTGGCGATCACGTAGCCGCACTGCCAGTAGTCGCCGCGCGCGATGAGGATGAGGATGCCGCCGGCAGCGAAACTGCCGGCCGGCTCCTGCGGATCGCCCTCGCCTCGCGGCAGGCGGAACCACAGCACGTCCATCGGTGCGCCGAGGCGGGTCACCTCCAGCCCGGCGCGCTCGCGGACCGTCGACGAGCGCCCGTCGGCGGCCACCACCAGCGATGCCCCGACGGTCAACTCGCCGTCGGCGTCGCGCGCGCGGACGCCGCTGACGTGACGATCGGCAGCGACGATGTCGGTGACCTCGGTCGCCATGCGCAGCTCGAACTGCGGGCAGGCCGCGGCCCGCTCGGCGAGGAAATCGAGGAAATCCCACTGCGGCATGAAGGCAACGTAGCCACAACGGGTCGGCAGGTGGGTGAAATCGGCCACCCGGTAGTCGCGCCCGCCGAAACGGGCGTGCAGGTGACGCGCCTTGTAATGCGGCAGGGCGAGGAAGTCCTCGAGCCAGCCGAGCTCGTGCATGAGTTCGAGGGTCGAGGGATGGATGGTGTCACCGCGGAAATCACGCAGGAAGTCGGCGTGCTTCTCCAGCACCGTGGCCTTGATGCCGGCGCGCGCGAGCAGCACGCCGAGCATCATGCCGGCCGGTCCACCGCCGACGATGCAGCAGGTGGTGTCGAACGTTCGCGCCATCGCCGTCTCCCGGTGTCGCGGGCCGCTGTCATCGACGACGGCCTCGCGGCACCATATACCCCGTGATGCACAACGACCAAACGACGCACATCGAGCGCGCACCGCGATGAGCCCACCGCGCAGCCTCGTGCTCGGCGGCACCGCCTTCATCGGCCGCCACCTCGTCGAACACCTGCAGGCACAGGGCCATGACGTCACCCTGCTCAATCGCGGCGGCTCGACGCCGCCGCCCGGGGTCGCAGTGCTGGTCGCCGATCGCCACGACCCGCGCGGCGTGCGCGCCGCGCTCGCGGGGCGCGACTGGGACCACGTCTTCGACATCAGCGCCTCGGTCCAGGTCGCGCCGCTGGAGAGCGTCGGTGCGTTGGTCGAGGACCTCGACGGCCACTGCGGGGTCTACGTCTTCGTCAGTTCGATCGCGGCCTGCCGCATGGGCCAGGGCGCCTTCCCGTGGACCGAAGACGTCCTCACCACGCGCTCGCGCCCGGGCAAGTACGGCGGCCACAAGGCCGCGGTCGAACGCCTGCTCGCCGAACGCCGCGCGGCGCGCGGCTTTCCCTACGTGGTGGTACGACCGGCGGCGGTCTACGGTCCGCACGACAACATCCCCGACGGTGAGATGGCGATGTTCCTGCGCCTGCGCCAGGGCCGTCCCGTGCTGTTGCCGCACGACGGCCTGGTGTGCTTTCCCTACGGCCATGTCGCCGACCTCGCGCGCGCCCTGCTGCTCGCGGCACGGACGCCGGCTGCGCAGGGTGAGATCTTCAACGTCACCGGCGAGTCGGTGACCGCGCGGCACTATGTCAACACCCTCGCCCGCATCGTCGGCGTCGAACCGGACATCGTCGCGATCCCCGAGGACGTCCTCGCCACGCTCACCCCGCCGCTGCCGTTCAACCACCGCTTCCAGAAGTTGCTGCACGCCGTGATGAGCATCGACAAGGCACGCCGCGTACTCGGCTTCGAGCCCGCGTTCGATTTCGAGCAGGGGCATCGCCAGACCTACGCCTGGTTCCTCGAACAGGGCTTCGACCGCCTGGCGCAGCCGCTCAACGACCCGGTATGGAACGTCTCGTGGGATTTCGCGCACGAGGCGGCGGTCGCGGCCGCGATCCGCGCACGCGCTGGTGTCTGACACCAGGGCTCAAGTCTTTGTTCTATCGGGCGCGGCGCAGCGCCCGGTGTCTGACACCAGGCGCTAACCGCTTGATCTCGATTCCGGTCGTCGCGTGGGCGACGCCTCAGGCGACGGCGAACCCTTCGTAGCCGCTTTCCTTCACCTGGTCACAGATGTCGCGGTAGTTGCCGACGCCGCCGATGTAGGACAGCAGTCGGCGCGGCTTGCCCTCGATGTTGGCGCCGGTGTACCAGGACTCGGTCTTGACCAGCAGGGTGGCGTTGGCGACCTCGTCGTGGTGGCTGACCCACCAGTTCTCCTTTTCCGCGGTCGGCTCGATGACGTGCTTGTCGTGCACGCGCAGCCAGTCGATGCAATCGGCCACCCAGTCGACCTGCTGTTGCAGGCAGGTGGTCATGTTGCAGAAGGCGGTCGAGGGCGCGAGCGGCCCGGCGACGGTGAAGAGGTTGGGGAAACCGTGCACCTGCAGGCCGAGCGTGGAGCGGATGTCCTGGTTCCAGAGTTCCGTCAGCGAGCGGCCGTCGCGCCCGCGCACGTCCATGCGGGCCAGGGCACCGGTACCGGCATCGAAGCCGGTGGCGAGGATGACGACGTCGAACTCGTACTCCTTGCCGTCGACCACCAGGCCCTTCTCGGTGAAGCGCTCGATCGGCGTCTTGCGCACGTCGACGAGGTCGACATTGTCACGGTTGAAGGCCTCGTAGTAACCGTTCTCCAGCGGCACGCGGTAGGTGCCGAAGCCGTAGGCACGCGGGGTGAGGATCTCGCGCTTGACCGGGTCCTTGACCTGGGCTCGGATTTTCTCGCGCACGAACTCGGAGACTTCCTCGTTGATCGCGGGGTCGACCAGCGACTCCTGGTAGCCACCCACCCAGATGGCGAGCGAGCCGTCTGCCCACAGCTTTTCCATCTCGGCGCGGCGCTGCTCGGGGGTGTGCTCGCTCCAGGCCGGCAGGTAGAAGTCGAAGGCGAAGCCGGCAAAGGTGTGATGCACCTTGTCCTTGAGTTCGGGGTACTGGTCACGCCACTTCTGGAAGGTCTCGTGGGTGTAGCGCTCGTTGTTCATGCGCACGGCGTACTGCGCGGTGCGCTGGAAGACGGTCATGTGGCCGACCTCGCCGGCGATGGTCTGGATGACCTGGATACCGGTCGCCCCGGTGCCGACCACGCCGACCCGCTTGCCCTTGAGGTCGATGCCCTCGCGCGGCCAGCGCGCCGTGTGGGCGATCACGCCCTGATACTTCTCGTGGCCCTCGAAGGGCGGCACCTTGGGCGTCGAGAGCATGCCGGCGCAGCTGACGAAGTAGCGCGCGGTGTAGCGCTCGCCGGCCTCGGTCTCGACCGTCCACAAGGCGGTCGCCTCGTCCCAACTGGCGTGGGCGATGCGGGTGTCGAACTCGTAGTGCTTGCGCAGATCGAACTTGTCGGCGACGAAGCTCAGGTACTTCTCGGTCTCGCCCTGGGCCGGGAAGCGCTCGCTCCAGTCCCATTCCTCGAGCAGTTCGTCGGAGAACCAGTACTGGTAGACGTAGGACTGCGAGTCGACGCGGGCGCCGGGGTAGCAGTTCCACCACCAGGTGCCGCCGACGTCGCTGGCGGCATCGAAGGCCTGGAAGTCGAGGCCCATCTGGCGCAGGCGGTAAACGGCGTAGAGGCCGGCAATGCCGGCACCGACGACGATGGCGTCGAGTGGTTTGCTGTTCTGCATGGGAATCTCTCCTCGCGATAGCGCGGCGGAATGCCGGAAAAGTCAGGGGGCGCAGTATCCGCACCCGCCGGGTCCGCGGCCAGCCCCCGATGGTGACAATTCAGGGGTTAATTGATGACAATGCCGGCCATGAAGCGGCCGTTCGACCCCGATCGCATCCTCATGCCGAACACCTACGTGCGGCTGCTGACCCAGGAATTCGACGACCTCGCCGCCATCGCGGCCGGTACCGGCATCGCGCCGGAAGACCTCGCCGACTATGCCCATCCCATCACCATGCGCCAGCACCTGCGCTGCATCGCCAACATCCTGCCGTTGCGCCAGTCGCCGGACTGGCACCTGCACTGGGGCAAGCGCATGGCCGAGAACTTCCACGGCGCGGTCACCCTGGCCTGGCTGTCGGCGCCGACCCTCGGCCACGGTCTCGACACCTTCATCAAGTACATGCCGGATCGCATTCCCTACCTCGACTGGCGCGGCCGCAGTCACGGCGAGTCCTTTCGCTGCGAGGTCACGCCGCTGGTCGACCTCGCGGCCGTGCGCCACATGCTGATCGAAGTGCCGCTGCTGGTCATGCACGAATACGTGTGCATGCTGCACCGTGGCCCGATGGACGATGCGCGCATCGAGCTCACCTACGCGCCGACCGATTACCGTGATCGCTATGCCGATTACTTCCTCTGTCCGGTCGCCTTCGGGCAGCCGCGTAACGCGCTGGTGATCCCGGCGGCCTGGCGCGCCATCGCCAACATCGACTTCGACGAGGGCGCCTGGCATGCCGCCCTGGCGCGCTGCGAAGCCGCCGCACGCAGCGACGACGAGCGCGACGTCGTCGAGCGTGTGCGCGAGGTGCTGGCCGACGCGCTCGCCCAGCCCGCTCCCGCCGGACTGCCGACGCTGCAACAGGTCGCGGCCCGCCTGCACTGCTCGAGCCGCACGGTGATCCGTCGCCTGCGCGCCGCCGATACCAGCTTCCAGGCGGTCGCGGAAGAAATGCTCAAGGATCGCGCCGCGACGCTGCTCGACGACCCCCGCAACCGCGTCCAGGACGTCGCTGCCCGCCTCGGCTACGCCGACTCGGCGAGCTTCAGGAAGGCCTTCAAACGCTGGTTCGGCGTCACGCCGGGCGCCTGGCGACGCACCGGCGGTGTCTGACACCAGGGATCAAGTGGTTGATTTCAACAGTTCGACAGACGACTGACGGCGGGCGGCTCGGATCGGGATAGCCCCGTCAAATCAACCACCTGGCTCCTGGTGTCAGACACCACGCTCCAGGTAATCAATCGCTTACCCCGTGGTGTCAGACACCACCGGCGTCCCCGGCACGCTAGTCGGTGGACGGCGCGCGCCTGACCCGGCTGACCACGCGCTGCACCACGACGAAGAACACCGGCACGAAGATCACCCCGAGCACGGTCGCCGCGATCATGCCGCCCATCACGCCCGAGCCGATGGCGTGGCGGCTGTTGGCGCCGGCGCCTGTCGAGACGACCAGGGGCAGAACGCCGAGAATGAAAGCGATCGAAGTCATCAGGATCGGGCGCAGGCGCAGGCGGCAGGCTTCCAGCGTGGCGTCGAGCAGGCCGCGCCCGCTGGCGTGCATGGCGCTGGCGAACTCGATGATGAGGATGGCGTTCTTGGCCGACAGGCCAATCACCGCGATCAGCCCGACCTTGAAGTAGACGTCGTTCTCGAGCCCGCGCAGCGAGCTGAAGGCGAGCGCGCCGAGTACCCCGAGCGGCACCACCAGCATCACCGCGAAGGGTATCGACCAGCTCTCGTAGAGCGCGGCCAGCGCCAGGAACACCACCAGCAGGGACAACGCGAACAGCACCGGCGCCTGCTGGCCGGACAGGATTTCCTGGTAGGACTGGCCCGACCACTCGAACCCGAAACCCTCGGGCAGCTGCTCGCGCACGATGTCGGCGATGGCCGCCATGGCCTCGCCCGAGCTGTGCCCCGGCGACGGCCCACCGTTGATCTGGATGGCGCCGTAACCGTTGTAGCGATCGAGGGCGGGCGGCGCCATCTGCCAGTTGGCGCTGACCACCGCGCCCAGCGGGACGACGTCGTCGGCGCCGTCACGGCCGCGTTCGGGAATGTAGAAGTGGCGCAGGTCGCCGGCCTCGTTGCGGAACTCGGAGTCGGCCTGCAGCATGACCTTGAGCACGCGGCCCTCGTAGTTGAAGTCGTTGGCATAGACCGGCGCCAGCATCAGGCGCAGCGCGGCGTAGACGTCGGACAGGTCGACGTTCATGGCCGCCGCCTGCAGGCGGTCGACCTCGTAGTGCAGCTCGGGCGCGTCCTCCAGCGCGTTGGGGCGCACGCCGGCCAGCAGCGGGTTCTGCGCCGCGGCGCCGAGCAGCGCGTTGCGCGCATCGACCAGCGCATCGTGGCCGAGCCCGGCGCGATCCTCGAGGCGGAGGTCGAAGCCGCCGAAGCGTCCGAGGCCGCGGATGGTCGGCAGGTTGACGACGAACACCTGGGCGCCCTTGATCGACTGCACCGCGCCGTTGGCCCAGCCGATGAAGGCCTGCACGTCCTCGCCCGGACCGCGCCGCTCGTCCCAGTCCTTGAGCGAGATGAAGGCGAGACCGACGTTCTCACCCTGGCCGAGGAAGCTGAAGCCGGCGACGTCGAGCACGCGGTCGACCAGTGGGCTCTGGTTGATGACGTGCTCGAGTTCACGCAGGACCTTGCCGGTACGTTCCATGGTCGCGCCGGGCGGCAACTGCACGATGGCCAGCGCGTAGCCCTGGTCCTCCTCCGGCACGAAGCTCGACGGCATGTGGACGAACAGCCAGCCGGCCAGCCCGACCAGCAGGAGGAACATCACCATCCAGCGCGGTGTGTGGCGGATGGCCGCGGCGACGCGGCCGAGATAGACGCCGGCGAGGCGGCCGTAGACGGCATTGAAGGTGCGCGCGAACCAGTTGGGTTCGCCGTGCACGGGCTTGAGCAGCGTCGCGCACAGCGCCGGCGTGAACGACAACGCCATCACCGCCGAGATGAGCATGGCAATCGCGATGGTCAACGCGAACTGGCGGTAGATGGCGCCAACCGAACCGCCGACCAACGCCATCGGGATGAACACCGCCGCCAGCACCGTGGTCATGGCGACGACGGCACCGGTGATCTGGTCCATGGCCTTGCGCGCGGCCTCCTTCGGCGGCAGGCCCTCCTCGCTCATGATGCGTTCGACGTTCTCGACCACCACGATGGCGTCGTCGACGACCAGGCCGATGGCCAGGACCAGTGCGAACAGGCTCAGCACGTTGATCGAGAAACCGACCGCGTACATGCCGGCGAAAGCGCTGGTCAGCGCCACCGGCACGACCAGGGTCGGGATGAGCGTGGCGCGGAAGTTCTGCAGGAAAACCAGCATGACCAGGAACACCAGGCCGACCGCCTCGACCAGGGTCATCAGCACTTCCTCGATGGAAATGCGGATGAACGTGGTGGTGTCGTAGGGCACGAACCACGACACGCCGGCCGGGAAATACCGCTGCAGCTCGTCCATCTTGGCCTCGACGCGCTCGGCCACCGCGAGCGCGTTGGCATCCGGCGTGAGCTGGATGGCGAAGCCGGCAATGGGCTGACCGTTGAGGTGGACGTCGTGGCCGAAGGCCTCGGCGGTGAGCTCGATGCGCGCGACGTCGGCCAGGCGCACGTTGGTGCCGTCGTAGTTGGCGCGCAGGATGATGTCGCCGAACTCCGCGGTACTGCTGAAGCGGCTCGCCGCCGAGACCGGCGCGGTGAAGCCCTGGCCGGGCGGGGCCGGTTCCGCGCCGATGCTGCCGGCGGCGACCTGCACGTTCTGCGCGCGCACCGCGTCGAGCACCTCGGCGGCGCCGAGGCCTAACGCGCGCAGGCGATCCGGGTCGAGCCAGATGCGCATGGCATAGGGCGCGCCGAACTGGGTCGCCCCGCCGACCCCGGGCAGGCGGCGCACGGCATCGAGGACCTGGGCGCCGATCAGGTTGTCGAGGGCGTAGGTGTCGAACTCCGGGTCATCGGACTTGAGCGCCACCACCATGAGGAAATCGTTGTTCGACTTGGCCACGGTGACGCCGTTCTGGTTGACCTCCTGTGGCAGGCGCGGCTGGGCCAGGCTGACCCGGTTCTGCACCTGGACCGCGGCGATGTCCGCATCGGTGCCCGATTCGAAGGTCAGGGTGATGCTGACCGTGCCGTTGCCGCGCGAGGTCGACTCGAAGTACAGCAGGTTGTCGACGCCGGTCAGCTGTTGTTCGATGACCGCGGTCACGGTCTTCTCCAGCACCGTGGCGTTGGCCCCCGGGTAGCTCGCCGTGACCACCACCTGCGGTGGTGCGATGGGCGGGTAGGCGGCGATGGGCAGGCGGAAGATGGCCGCACTGCCGGCAACCGTGATGAGGATGGCGATGACCCAGGCAAAGACCGGGCGGTCGATGAAGAACCGTGGCATGCGGGCGGCTCAGGAGGCGGCTGCGGCCGGCGCTGGCGCCACGATACGGGCCGGGGCGCCGGGCCGCACCTTCTGCAGTCCCTGGACGATGACCTGTTCGCCATCGCCCAGTTCGCCGGTCACGACCCAGGTGGTATCGCGCATGTCGCGGACTTCCACCGCGCGGCGCGCGACCTTGCCATCGCTGCCGACGGTCATGACGTAGGCACCGTCGCGATCGCGCAGCACCGCGGCATGCGGCAGCTCCACCGCGTCGTGCAGGCGTCCGACCGCGTAGCGCAGCTTGACGTACATGCCCGGCAGCAGCGCGTGGTCGGGGTTGGGGATGGTGGCGCGCAGCAGCACCATGCCCGAGCCCGCGTCGACGTTGACGTCGCTGAAATCGAGCTGGCCACGGTGGTCGTACACGCTGCCATCGGGCATCACCACCGTGACCTCGGGCATCGTGCCCGGCGCGGTGTTCGCGCGCAGGCGCTGGAAGTCGGTGACGGTCTGGCCGAAGCCGAGGTAGATGGGGTCGATCTGCTCTATGGTGGTCAACGGCGTCGCCTCGCCCTCGCCGACCAGCGCACCCTCGGTGACCAGCGCGCGCCCGGCACGCCCGGCGATCGGCGCGGTGACCGTCGCGTAGCCGAGATCGATGCGGGCCTGGCGCAGCGTCGCCCGCGCTTCCTGCACGGCGGCGCGGGCGCTGTCCTCGGCGGCCACCGCGCTGTCGACGTCCTGCGGCGCAGCCAGCTTGCGTTGCAACAGGTCGCGCTGACGCCTGGCGATGAGCGTGGCATTGGCAGCATCGGCCTCGGCCCGCGCCAGCGCCGCCTCGGCCGCCGCCACGGCTGCCTCCAGCGGCTGCGGGTCGATACGGAACAGCAGCTGCCCGGCGCCGACGTCGGTGCCCTCGGTATAGCTGCGTTCGAGCACGACGCCGGCCACCCGTGCGCGCACCTCGGCGACACGGCGCGACATCAGCCGCCCGACCAGTTCGCGTTCGAGGGTGACGTCACCGCGCTCGGCGGTGACGACTTCGACCTCCGGTGGCGGCATCTCGGGCGGCGCCGCGGCGGCGGCGCCGAACCACAGCGCACAGGCGAAAGACCATGGGAGGAGCGATTTCGAGCGATTCATGTCATGTCCTGGTACCCCCGCCAGTGCGGAGGACTTGTCCTGCATCCCGCGGCCAATGCGGGACATTTGCGGCACGCTGCGAGTGCACCGCGGTCGATACGCGCGACGGAGCGCCCGCGCCGCCGGTGACCCGGGCGCGAACGATCGACGGCCGCACGGCCGGCAGCAAACGTACTGAGACGTCGTGCGCGCGCCGAAGTTGCCTGCCCGGGGTCTCCCGGGCGGCAGCGCGGACTTGGGCTGGCCGCAACGGCCGACTGCTCCGAACCGTCCACGGGGTCCCTCCGAGGCACGATCCGCGCTCCCACGGCCCGGTTCGCGCGCGCTTCCTAGCCAGCCCACGTCGCGACGGTTCTCGTCCGCCGGCCCACGGGCTTCGCGGCCCCGGCCGCCGGCCATTCTAACCAAGCCGCCGGCCTCTCGCTGCGCCACAGCATGACAGCGCGGCCGGGCTTGCGCGGCGACAATTCCCACGCCTGCCCCGATGCGGCGAGAACCCGGCATTCGGCGGGCCGTGCTCGACGCCGCCGCCCGCGCCCACCCGGCCCCGCTACCGCCGGTTCATCGCCCGCGTCGATCCGCGGTCGGTACGTCGTCGTCCGCGGCCAGTTGTTGCCGCAGCCGGGCCAGGCCCTGCCGGAAGGCCTCGGCGTCGCCGTGTTCGGCGAAGTGTGCGTAGCGCAGGTGCGCATCGCGCAGACGCCGCGCATGCTTGATCGGGCACCAGTACTGCTCCGTGCGACCGGCGACCTCGCGCGCGAAGGCGATGACCCCGTTGGCGTAGGAGCAGTAGAAGCAGTTGAACTTCTCGATGGCGTTCAGGTAGGGCAACTCGGCGCGGTCGAGCACCAGGTAGTCGCGGCGCCGTACCCGCGCGATGCCGTAGAGCGGAAAGCACACGCCCTGGTAGAGGAGCAGGAACAGGTCGAGCAGCACGAACATGGGCCAACCGGCGTAGATCAGCGGCGCCGAGGCCACCACCCGCCAGCGGCTGCGCAGCAGGTAGGGCCACAGACCGATCTTGTGCCGGCGCTGGAACTCGAGGAAACGCTCGGCCATTTCGATGCGTTGCTGCTCGAAGGCCTCGCGCCGCCGGGCATACTCGCGTTCGAGTTCTTCTTCCAGCGCGCGGATGCGCGCCAGCAATTCGTCGAGAGAGGAAGGCATGCTGAGCTCCTGCGGCGCGCGCGCCAATGGCGCTGGCGGGGGGATGATAGCCGGGCCGGCGGTGCGCTCCCCAGGTGGCGCCGGGGTGCTGAATATCACCACTCGTCGTGCGCCCGCCCCTTCCACCCTGCGCCGCACGGCAGCGATTTGGTAACGTGTCGCCTCCCGCGAAGGTCGCACCGTACACGCCTTCGTTTCGAATCCGCCCCGGCAGCAGGAGCAACGCAGCCATGACCGACACCGCAGCCTATACCCCACCCCGCGTCTGGACCTGGGACATGGAGAGCGGCGGCAAGTTCGCCAGGATCAACCGGCCGATCGCGGGTGCCACCCACGAACGCGAGCTGCCTGTCGGCAAGCATCCCCTGCAGCTCTACTCGCTGGCGACGCCGAACGGGGTCAAGGTTACCCTGATGCTCGAAGAGCTGCTCGCGCTCGGCCATCCGGGCGCCGAGTACGACGCCTGGCTCGTCGACATCGGCGAGGGCGACCAGTTCGGCAGCGGCTTCGTCGCCATCAATCCCAACTCCAAGATCCCGGCCATGGTCGATCGCAGCGGGCCCGAACCGTTCCGCGTGTTCGAGTCCGGCGCCATCCTGCTCTACCTGGCGGAGAAATTCGGCGAGTTCGTGCCGCGCGATCCGGCCACGCGCGCCGAGTGCTATTCCTGGCTGATGTGGCAGATGGGCGCGGCGCCCTTCCTCGGCGGCGGCTTCGGCCATTTCTATGCCTACGCCCCGGAACGCTACGAGTACCCCATCAACCGCTACACCATGGAAGTGAAGCGCCAGCTCGACGTCCTCGACCGCCACCTCGCCGCGCACGAGTACATGACGGGCGCGGAATACAGCATTGCCGACATGGCCATCTGGCCGTGGTACGGCGCGCTCGCCAAGGGCCTGCTCTACGAGGCCGCCGAGTTCCTCGCGGTGCAGGAATACACCCACGTGCAGCGCTGGACCGATCTCATCGCCGCGCGCCCGGCTGCCCAGCGCGGGCGCATGGTCAACCGCACCTGGGGCAACCCGGCCAGCCAACTCCACGAACGGCACGACGCCGGCGACTTCGAGACGCAGACCCAGGACAAGCTCGAGTCCGCTCAGTGAGCCGCGACGCGGTACGCCGACCGTGAAGTCGTACCGCGAGGAGCTCTGGTTCGACATTCCCAGCCGCGTCGGCTTCCGCAACATCACCCCGGAAGTCGAGCGCTGCCTCGCGGCGAGCGGGGTGAGCGAGGGCCTGGTGCTGGTCAACGCCATGCACATCACCGCCTCGGTCTTCGTCAACGACGACGAGCGCGGCCTGCATGCCGATTTCACCCGCTGGCTGGAGGCGCTGGCGCCGCACGAACCGCTCGCCGACTACCGCCATAACGACACCGGCGAGGACAACGCCGACGCCCATCTCAAGCGCCAGGTCATGGGCCGCGAGGTGGTGGTGGCGATCACCGACGGCCGCCTCGATTTCGGCCCCTGGGAGCAGATCTTCTACGGTGAGTTCGACGGCCGGCGACGCAAGCGGGTGCTGGTGAAGATCATCGGCGATTGATCCCGGCCCGCCCGGCCGGGCTGCCGCTCGGCGGCCCGGGCAGGCGCTGCGTTCGCAGGCTGGCGAAAAACGTCGCGAGCAAGGCCAGGTGCAAGGCGCGCGCGAGCCGAGCACCGGAGTTTACTGGTGTACATGAGGGGCGCAGGCGAGCGGGCAACACAGCAGGTGGCCTCCGCAGTAGCTTTTCACCAGCCTGCTAGACTCCCCCCTCGCCACCGCCAGTGAACGCCATGCGTACCCGACTCACCGCCGACGACCTGCCCGAACTCCTCGAACAACCGCTGCTCGCGGTTCTCGCCACCCACCGTAGCGACGGCAGCGTGCTGCTCTCGCCGGTCTGGCACGAGTGGCGCGACGGCGGTTTCTCCATCGTCATCGAGGCCGACGACGTGAAATCCCGGCACATCCGCCGCGATCCGCGCGTGACGGTCATCGTCGCCGAGCAGGCGCCGCCCTACCGCACCCTCGAGGTCACCGGTGAGGCCGCCTTGAGCCGGCCGGCGGAGATCAACCGCATTCTCGATCGCATCGCGGTGCGCTACCTGGGCGAGGCCAATGGCCGCGCCTACATGGAGGAGATGGCCGATTTCGCAGGCGAACTGCTGCGCCTGCAGCCGGGCCGGGTGCGGGGCTGGGACTACCGCGACGAGGTGGGTGGGGAGTAGCGCCGCGCCGCGATGCGTGGCGCAGTCGTCCGCACGAGCAAGTCCGGGCCGTGGCTTGCGTGAAGTCGCTCACGCCCTCGGCCCGTGCGACGGGCGCGAGCTTGAAATAGTCCGCTGCGCCGGTAGCATGCAGCCGCGATAAAGAAAAACAGCACGGAAGCAGCGCATGACCGCGCGGACAGCGGTTCGTCGTTTTCTCCCTTCCTTTGTTCGAACGGGCCCGGCGGGTCCAGGGAATGCTCCGTGCCTCACCGCAGCCGGGCCGCGCGTGGTCCGGTCACGTGAACACAGAAGCGATCGAATGGAGGGTGTCGTTATCGTGAATATTCCCGCTCCCCGCGGCCTGGCTCCGCATCAACCGGCACGTCGTGCAGACGTGATGACGGCGAGCACGCGTTCGCTCGCTGCGGCACTGGCCCTGGCCTGTGCCGCCACATCGGCCGCACAGGCGCAGATTCTCGAACAGGCCGAGTACCTGCCCTACACGACCAGCTTGGTGAACCTCGATCCGGGCGGCTTCGAGAGTTCACAGGATGGCTTCCTGCACAACTTCGGCGAAGCGGAGGTGACCCGGCAAGGCAGCACGGTGCAGCTCAAGGCCGAGGGCCAGACCGTCGGCGGCGCCAACCCGACGGTCATTGCCCGCGCCGAGGCCCGCGTCATCGAGAGCAATGCCGCACGCTACTTCACGGCCAACGCCCACGCCCGGCTGACCTACTGGATCGGCGTCGAACCGACGCTCTTCCTGCCCGGTGACAGCTTCGACGTGCCGGTGACGATCTACGGCAACATGTCGGTGCAGGACACCGGCATTCCCAACCAGCACGGCGGCAGCGAAGGCCGCGGCAGCATCGACGTCGGCCGCTTCCATTACGACGATGGCTCGATCCCGCGCGCGAACCGGGTCGGCGACGTCATGGATTTCAGCGGCGACTTCTCCATCCGGACCGGCACCGAGCTGTCGGTGACCCTCAACGCCTATGCCACGGCCAACGTCGAGTCGGCCTGGAACGGTGTGCAGCACGCGATCGCCGAGGTCATCGTCGACCCCGTCTTCGAATTCGACCAGGCGACCTACGACCTCATGCGCCTGGGCGATCCGAACCTGCCAGACATCGTGCTGGCCGATTCGTTCAGGCTGGTGGTGGGGCCGGGGCTCACCGCCGTGCCGCTCCCATCGGCCATGTTGTTCCTGATCTCCGCCCTGCCGCTCACCTGGTGCGCGGGCCAGCGTCGCTCGCGCACCTGAGCGGCGCGCGGCGCAGGCGGTCCCGCTGACGGCCCATCCCCGGACCATCAATCACTTACCCGTCGGTGTCAGACACCGGCGGGCAGACAACCGTCGTTTGTTCAGGCCGTGCGGTCGAGCACCGACAGCACCGCCGGGAGATCGGCGGCGAGCAGGTGCCATTCGGCAGCGGCGCTGACTCGCCACAGTTCGCCCGTATCGGTACCCACGAGCACGCTGCCGCAGCGGTCGGCGGCCGGTGCGAGGCCATGGAAATTGGCCGCCGACGGGGTGTGCGCCGGATCGCCGAGCGAGCGCCAGAGCGCCCCGCGGTCAGCGCTGCGGAAGAGCATCGCGCCGGCGCCGCCGGCGTCTGTGTGGGCCGAGAACGGGGACGGCGCGCAGGCCACCGTCAGCGGGTGCGGTGCGCGCGGATCGATGCACAGCGGGCGCGTGTAGCGCGGCGTGATGCCGGCCCACAGGTAGTGCCAGCTCCGGCCGCCGTCACGCGAACGGTGGATGCCGGCGGCGCTGCCGGCGAACAGGGCGTCGCCCAGCGCCTGCACATCACGCACGTTGCGGCACTCGCCGGTGCGTGTGGGCGCGCCTTTCGCGAGGCGGTAGATGCCGTCGGCAGTCCCGATGAGTACGTCCACTTTCGAGTCCTCGCCGGAAATCCCGGCCAGTCCAGCGTGATGCGAGCGGCCATCGCCCGCGTCGACGCGCCCATCACCTACAGGTACGGCGAGACCAGCGCCGCGGCCGAATCGCGCAGGCGGACCAGCACCGGGCGCTGGTCGAGCTCGCCCAGCTCCAGGCGCTGACTGTGTGCGATGACGGCGTCGACATGCGCGCGCAGCGCCGCGTTGAGTTCTGCCCCGAACACCTCGACCCCGATTTCGAAGTTCAGGCGCAGGCTGCGCGCATCGAGGTTGGCCGAACCGATGAGACTGTACTCGTCGTCGACGCAGAACAGCTTGGAGTGACAGAAGGGCGGCGGCTGGTAGTAGACCTCGATGCCCCACTGCAACAGTTCGGCCAGCGTGTTGCGGTTGGCCCAGTGCACGTAGACCAGGTTGTTCTGCGCCGGCAGCACGATGCGCACGCGCACCCCGCGCAACGACGCCGAGACCAGCGAGGCAATGAGGTCGCGCCCGGGCAGGAAATACGGCGTCATGATGTCGACCGCCCGCGCTGCGCAGCCGATGGCGGCCTGGATGGTCAGGGCCAACGCGTCGAGATCCTTGCTCGGCCCGTCGGGAATGACCCGGCAGCCGAGACCACCCGGTCCCGCTCGCGGCAGGTCCGTCACTGGCACCGGCGGGGATTTACCGGTCGCGAACGCCCAGTCGTCGCGGAAGACTTCGGCGATCGTCGCGACGACGGGCCCCTCGAGCCGGAAGTGGATGTCCGAGATGCGCCGCGGGCGCCCCATCTCACAGCGATTGCCGTCGCTGATGTTCATGCCGCCGACGAAGCCGACCGCGTCGTCGACGACGAGCATCTTGCGATGGTTGCGCAGGTTGAGATAGATGCTCGGCGGCAGCAGGCGCGGACGCAGGAAGGTGGCCGTGAGAACTCCGCCGCGGGCCAGTCGCCGCGCGATCCGCGGCATCGAGTACCACTCGCCGATACCGTCGAGCAGGACCTGCACGGTGACCCCGCGTTCGACAGCCGCGGTCAGCGCCGTGGCAAAGGCCTGCCCGGCGCCATCCGCGTTCATGATGTAGGTGGCGAGCAGCACGCGGTGGCGCGCACGGCCGATGGCCTCGATCATCGCCGGGTAGGCCTCGTCACCGTTGTGCATGGGGGTGACGACGTTGCCGGGCACGACGGCGGCACCGGTCACCAGGGCCCCGGCCGCGGCCAGCCCGACATCGCCGCTCACGCGCGGTCCCTCGCGCGGATGCAGGCCTTCGTACTCGATCGCGTAGAGCGGTCGGCGCAGGCTGCGGGCGCGGCGGTGAATGCGGTTGATACCGAAGAAGAAGTACGCCAGCGGCCCGAGCACGGGCACGAACAGGCAGGCCATGATCCAGCCGGTGGCTGCGCGCGGATCACGCTTGTAGAGCAGCGCATGGTAGACGCACCAGGCCGCCGGGGCGCTGTGCACGACGACCCAGAACCACACCGGCAGGTCGCGCAGCAGTTCGGGCCGCAAGGACTCCATCAGCGGACGACCGTCACGGCGCGCTTTCCCGGTACATACCTTCGCAGTCCTCCCCATGGCCCGGCGCCGACGGCGGGCGGCGGCGCCGGCATCGTTCCCCGCACCATTGCTCCGACGCCATCCCGCGCCCCGCCACGATACCGATTTCCATGCCGCGCCCCAATGCATCACGTGCGCGGACAATTCGGTATCGTGCCCGCTGTCCTGCGATCGAGGTGACTGACACGATGGATGCCATCCGCCGGCGCGCGCTGGTCGCGCTCGGGCTCAACCGCGCACCGGGTTTCCACTTCGCCGGCAACTTCCTCGGTGTGGAATTCGGCACCATCGCGCCCGATGCGGCGCAGGTGCGCATTGCCCCGGGGCCGTTCTGCATCGGCGCGGACGGCCAGCCGCACTTCGGGGTGGTGGCGCTGCTCGCCGACATCGCGCTCGCGATGGTGGTACGCGCCAACCTCACGCCGTCGCAACGCCTCGGCACGGTCAGCCTGCACCTGCAGCTCAAGGGCGGGCAGATCTCTGGACCGCTGGTTGCCGACAGCAGCTTCGCCGGCTTCCTCGATGGTGCAGCGGGACGACAGGGCCTGTCACGGGTGACGCTCAGCGCCGGCGGCCAGGCCGCCCTGATCGGCCAGGGCACCTTCATGGTGATGCGGCCGCCGCCCGGGATGACGATGCATCCGATCCCGAGCGCCATCCATGCCGGCGCCGTACCGCTCGCCGAAGGCGAGCTCGACACCAGCGAACGCGCCACCCTCGCCCGCGTCGATGCCGCGCTGGCCCGCGCCGCGAGTGCGACCGAAGGGCGCATCCGCTTCATCGACGCGTTGTGGAGCCCAAACGCCCGCGCCACGCGCGGTGGCGCTGTCGCCACGGTCGACAACGGTCCCGAGCTCGGCAACCGTGTCGGCCACGTGCAGGGCGGCCTGCAGGCGGCACTCGCGGCGGCGACCGCCGCCGCCGCGCTGCCAGCGGACTGGATGCTGACCGGCGTCTCGGCCTGGTACATCCGTGCCTGCGAAGGGCGCCGTCTCACCATCACCTCGCGCATCGTGCACCAGGGTCGCGGAACGGCGGTGGTGCGGACGCGGATCGCGGGCAAGGGCCGGCGGCAGGCCCTGGAGGTGGTGACGACACACGTGCCGCGCGAGGGATGAGCGGAGCTTGCAAACCGTATCGACGCGCCGCGAGGAATTCCCCGGAGCGGGCAGGATCTCACGACCGCGACGACAGCCGGCCTCGCCAACGCCGGCTCCGGGTTTCCGGACAGGAAGGACGAACCCGTGCTCACGCCGTCGGTTTACGCCGGAGAACGCGTGGCCTGCAACAATTTGTTACAAAGAAGGCGCCGTCATCCGCGCCTGCGACGCTAGTCTTTCAAGCATACCGGGCACGCACGGATGCCTACGGGAGTTTGCCGATGAAGCAGTCGCCGTTCCCCCGAGCCGCTTTGTTCCTGGCGTTGATGACCATCGGCGGCCCCGCCACCGCGGCCATCGTCGCGATCGATGTCAACGACAGCGAACAACGCGTTCAGGCCTCGGACGGGCTGTCCAACAATGGCGGCTTCTTCCTCACCGGCATTCCGTTTGCCGATTCGGCGACGGTGTTTTCGCCCAACGCCACGGCGAGCGCGACGAGCAGTGTCGTGGTCGGTGACTTCGGCGATCGGGTCGTGATCGATCTCGACGTCACCCACACCATGAGCGGCCTCGGTGGTGCCGGCGACTCGAGTGGTGCGATCACCTTCCAGTCACCACTCCCGGTGCTCTACTTCGCCGTGCGCGGCAGCTATGCCACGAATTTCGATGTCGGTGGCGTGTCCTACTTCGACCTCGCGATCGGCAGCTACAGCGATTCCGGCCAGGTGTTCGGCGGCAACGGTACCGCCTGGAACTTCGCCGTCGACGGTGGCCCGGAAACCATCAGCCAGTTCACCTATCGCTTCCAGACCTCGGCGTTCGGCGAGAATACCAGCGGCTCGGGCAGTGTGAGTCTGAGCGTCATCCTCTCGACGAACCCGGTGGCCGTGCCGTTACCCGCAGCGTTGTGGCTCACGGTGCTGCCCTTGGCGGGGCTTTGCGCCTGTCGCCGGCGGCGTTGAACGATTCGATCAGGACCACGCATGCGACACGTGGCCACGGTGCAGGGTGCCAGGTCGCTGCGCAACCCGGCCCGGAAGGATTGACTCGGAATCGCTTGGGCGATTCCTCGCCCCTGCGGGGCACCGGCCGGTGGCCGGCGTCCTGATTCGCTCTGCGAATCAGTCGAACCTGGGAGGTTCTCATCGGCCTCCAGGAGCGCCATTAAAAAAGGGTCCCGTTGGGACCCTTTTTTAATGGCGCGCCCGGAAGGATTCGAACCTCCGACCACCTGGTTCGTAGCCAGGTACTCTATCCAGCTGAGCTACGGGCGCGTCGAGCTGCGGGCGGTATCGGCCCACGGCAGGGGGCGCATTATCGGGGCGGGCCGGGGGGCTGTCAAATCCGCCCGGCGCCCCTGGAGCGGCGCTCGCGGGCGTTCGCGGCCGGTGGCCGGGGCCGGGGCCGGGCGGTACACTCGCCGGGTTTTCATCGTCCACAGATTCGGGAGGGCGCCATGCTGAAATCCATGGATATCAATTGCGACATGGGGGAGAGCTTCGGCAATTGGAACATGGGTGACGACGCCGGCATGATGCCGCGCATCACCACCGCCAACGTCGCCTGCGGCTTCCATGCCAGCGACCCCGTGACGATGCTGAAAACGGTCGCGATGGCGCGCGAGCACGACGTCGCAGTCGGTTCGCACCCCGGCCTGCCAGACCTGCTCGGCTTCGGCCGCCGCGCCATGAACATTACGCCCGAGGATGCCCACGCCTACGTCGTCTACCAGACCGGCGCCCTGCAGGCCGCGCTGCACATGCACGGCCTCAAGCTGCATCACGTCAAGCCGCACGGCGCGTTCTACTCGGTGCTGCGCACCGACGAGGCGCTCGCCGACGCCGTCGCCGATGCCATCGCCAGGCTTTCCGACAAGCCGATGCTCTACTGGCCGGCGCCGACCGATGCCGCCATGCCGGTCGCGGCGCGCAAGAAGGGCATCCGCGTGGTCGGCGAGATCTATCCCGATCTGCAGTATGCCGCCGACGGCTCGCTGGTCATCCAGCGCACCAAGCACGAGACCGACGTCGCCTTTGCCGCGGCCCAGGTCAAGCGCTACGTCACCACCGGCCAGGTCGAGGCGATGGACGGCTCACTGGTCACGCTCGATGCCGAGAGCCTGTGCATCCACGGCGACGGCCCCAATGCCACCGAAGTCGGCGACGCGGTGCGCGCGGCGCTGGCCGAGATCGGCTGTGCCATCGCCCCGGTGATGGACTGAGCGGGCGGCAGACATGGGGATGAAATTCGGCCTGCTGTTCTCCCTGCAGGTGCCGCCGGCGAGTGGCATCGACTGGCAGACGCCCTACCGCGAGATGCTCGACTGCCTGCCGCGTGCCGAGGATCTCGGCTACAGCTCGGCCTTCCAGGTCTCCCACCACGCGCAGAAGGACGGTCTGTGCCCGGGGCCGCTGATCGCCTGTGCCGGCGCCGCGGCGGTCACCCGCACCATGCGCATCGGCACCGGCGTGCTGCTGGTGCCCCTGTACGCACCGCTCAAGCTCGCCGAGGACATCGCCGTACTCGACAACCTGTCCGGCGGGCGTTTCGTGTTCGGCGTGGCCCCGGGCTACGTCGCCGCCGAGTTCGAGGCCCATGGCATCCCGCGCGACGAGCGCATCGGCCGCTTCGAGGAAGCGCTGGATCTCATGACCCTGGCCTGGACCTCGCCCGACACCTTCTCCTTCGAGGGCAAGTACTACCAGGTGCCTGAAACGCGCATGACGCCCAAGCCCGCGCAGGCGCCGCATCCGCCGATCTGGTACGGCGTCTCGGCGCCGGCCTCGCTGCGCCGTGCGGCGCGGCGCAAGGCAGTTCAGATCATGTCGCCGCGGCACGGGCCGGAAGAACTCGTCGAGCACTTCAAGCCTTACGAGGACGAGGCCGCGAAACTCGGCTGGACCATCCCCGAGCGGCCGATCATCCGCTCGGTGTTCGTCGCCGAGACCCGGGCCCGCGCCGAGGAGATGGCCGCACCGGCGCTCAACTACCTCTTCACCGAGCTGTACGGTGCGGCCTCCGCCGCCGGCGAGCGCGTGCTGCGCGCGGCCGACGGCTCGGTCATCACCGACAAGGACCAGGTCGGCTTCGAGAACTTCAAGAACCGCTACATCATCGGCGACCCGGATTTCGCCATCGAGCAATTGAAGCTCTACGAGAATGCCGTGCAGCCGAGCGAAGTGGTGTGCTGGATGCACCTGCCCGGCTTGAGCGGCGCACAGGCGATGAAGTCGGTCGAACTGTTCGCCCGCGAGGTGATGCCACACTTCACCTGATCCCGGCGCTTCGCGGGCCGGCTCCGCGACGCTGGCACGTGGCTGCTCGCCGACAGGCGTTCGCCGCACCATGGACAAGCTGCATGCCCGCACCCAGGAACTGGCGCCAGCACCGCGACGAGCTGCGCGCCCTGTACGACGTCGACACGGAATTCGAGGCACTCGAAGAGAGCTGCATTCCGTCCTACCTGCACGGCAACGCCCTTGCCGCGCGCTTCGCCTGGCAACGCCTGGCCGCCGCCGTCGATCACTACTCGCGCCTTGCCCCGGCGGGACCGGTACTCGACTTCGGTGCCGGTTCGGGCGTTCTCGCCCGCCTGCTGCCCGCGGCAACGCCCTATCACTATGTCGAGCAGGACGACGCGCTCGCCGCGCGCATCGCGGCTCTCGTCACCGGTGGCCGACGCGAGCACACCGCGAGCCTGCCGCCGACGCACTTCGCGGCCGTGTTCGCACTCGATTCGCTCGAACACAACGAGGACGTCTCGGCGCTCCTCGCGGCGCTCGCCGCGACCTTGCGCCCCGATGGCGTGCTCATCCTGTCCGGCCCGACCGAGAACCTGCTCTATCGCCTGGGCCGCTGGGTCGCCGGCTTCAGCGGGCACTACCATCACCAGACCATCTACGACATCGAGGCCGTGGCCGCGGGGGGATTCCGTCGCGTTCGCCTGGCCAGCCTGCCGCTGCGGTTCGCGCCGCTGTTCCGTGTGACCGCATGGCGGTGCGCCTGACCTCCCCGCCGGCATACCGGCGCGCGCGGAGCGCGCCGCGGTGAAGCGCACGCTCGTGCTCGCCGTGGCGATCGGCCTCGCCGCCAGCATCGGCCTCGGCCTGACCCGGCAACAACGGGCGCCGCTGGCCGACGAATTCTTCTATCTCGCCCATGCGCTGGCCTTCCATGACCACGGCCGCTTCGCCATGGTCGCGGCCGATGGCAGCCTGCGCCCGGCCCTCGCCGCGCCGCTCTATCCCGCCCTGCTCGCGGCGAGCATGCGCGCCGATGCCGGGTTTGCCGCCCGCGCGCGCTGCTGGGTCGGCGCGCCGGCAAGCGCATCCTCTTGCGGCGTCGGCTTCGGTGCCGCCGGCTGGGTAGCGATCGCCGCCATGGGCCTGTGCGTGGGTCTCGCCTTCCTCGCCGGCGCACGCCTGATCGGCGGCGCACCGGCCGGCGTCGCGACCGCGCTACTGTTCTGGCTCTCGGGGGTTCCGCAGGAGTACGCCTCGAGCCTCCTGACCGAGGTCGTCACCGTGCCGTTGGTCATGGCCGGGAGCCTGCTGCTGGCGCTCGCGCCGCGCGGCCGACGGATGTGGCCGGCGATGGCCGCCGCCGGGGTGTCGATCGGTCTTGCCGCGCTGGGCCGGCCATCCTACTTCTACGGCGGGCTGGCGCTGGCGGCGGTTCTTCCCGGCCTGCTGTGGTGGCTGGGGCGCAGCCAGGGCGGGCAACGCCGTCCGCGCGCCGCCGGCCTGGCCTTCCTCGTCGGCTTCCTCGTCGCTGCCGGACCGTGGAAGGCGCACGAGCACAGCGCCGCCGAAGACGAGGCCCGCATGCAGGGCTACGCGGTGCACACCCTGGTCTATCGCACCGCCTACAACGCCATGACGCCGACGCAGTACGCCGCCGCCTGGATCTACTGGTTGCCCGATTTCGGTGACAGCCTCGCGCGCCGGTTGTTCGGCCGGCAGACCGCGGAATCCCTGAGCTTCGGCGCCCCCGACGGTTTCTACACCCGCGGGGCGCGCGAGTTGTTCGAGGAAATCCGCCGCGCGACAGGGGTCACGGTCCACCTGCACAGCAGCGGCGAACCGACAGCAGGCCGGCCGTCGCCGATGCGCTACGTGCTCGAACACAAGGTGCTCGGTGAGCTGCCGCGCTATCTCGCCACGACTGCCGTACTACTCTGGCGCGGTGCCTTCCCGGGCAAGCTGGTCGGGCTGGCCGGCCTGGTCGCCCTGGTCGCGATGGCCTGGCGCAGCCGCGAGCGCGAGTTCCGCCAGGCGCTCACCCTGCTCGCCCTGCCGGCAGCATCGTTCGCCTTGCTGCATGCGGCGATCAGCATCAACATCCCGCGCTACAACATCCCGCTGCTGCTGCCCTACACCGTCGCCATCGCCGCCGCCGGGCAGGCGCTGCTCAGCCGGCGCCGACGGAGGAGCCCATGACCGGTCTCAACTACCACACGGTGCTCGGCCTGCTGCTGTTCGCCGTCCTGCTCGCGGCAGGCCAGGTGCTGTTCAAGGTCACCGCGCTCGAACTCGGCCCGGCAAGCGGTCTCGCCAACCTGTCACAGCTGGTGCGCAGCCCTTACGCCTGGACGGCCTGCGCGCTCTACGCGACCGCGACGGTGCTGTGGATCGTGCTGCTGAAGACGGTGCCGCTGTCGATCGCCTACCCGTTCGTCGCGCTGGGCTTCGTGGTCGTACCGGCAGCCGCGGCCATCTGGTTCGACGAGCCCGTATCGCTGCGCTACGCCGCGGGTGTCGCCTGCATCCTGGTCGGCATCTACCTGACCCAGGTCCCTCCCGCGCGCTGAGCAGCGGCCCCGCTACCCCGGACGGGAGCTGTCGGCCAGCAGGCGTCGCAAGGGGATGCGCGGCTCGTTGCCGATGTCGAAATGAATGGCCGAGAGCAGCATCTGCATGCCGACGATGGTCGGCAAAGAGGCCAGCATCACCGTGCCGGCGGTGGCCGCGGTGCCACTCGTCACGCTGTGCGCCCACTGGCTCAGCCCGAACACGATGCCGAAACCGAGCAGCGCCGGACCCATGATCCATTCCACCGAAGCTACGCTGAACCCGCGCAGGAAATAGTTGTAGAACAGACGCTTGAAGAAATTCACGGCGTGGCGCAGGGCGAACGTCGCGGTCACTCGCGGCAACCGGATGCTGCTCTGCTCGTCACCGTAACGCGCGCGCATGGGGATGTCCTGCACCACGGCGCGCAGGGTGTTGAGCCGGAACAGCATGTCCGACTCGAAGAAGTAACCGGCATCGATGCGCTCCAGGGGAAGGAGGGCGAGCACGCGGGCGTCGATGGCGGTGAAGCCGTTGTTGGGATCGAAGGATTGCCAGTAGCCGGTCGACAGCTTGCTCACGAACGACAGCACGGTATTGCCGACCAGTCGTACCCACGGCATGTCGGCCAGCCCCTCGAGGCGGTAGAAACGGTTGCCCTTGGTGTAGTCGGCGGCATCGGCCAGGATAGGGGCGAGCAGGCGCGGGATCTCGGCCGGGTCCATCTGGCCGTCGCCATCGACCTTGGCCACGATGTCCATGCCGTCGGCGAGCGCGGCCCGGTAACCGCTGCGCATGGCCGCGCCGACGCCCTGGTTGAGGCCGTGGTAGATCACGCTGACACGCGGGTCGTCGCAGTGGGCACGGACGTGGTCACCGGTCTGTTCGGGGCAACCGTCGTCGACGCAATAGATACGGCTGACCATGGCCGGCATTGCCGCCAGCACCTCGAGTACCCGGTCGCGCTCGCGGTAGCAGGGCACGACGACACCGATCGTGGGCGCGACACCGTCCGTCATGACTCAGGATTTTCCCGCTGCGGGACACCCCCCGCCGCGCCCCTGAGCATGGCCCGACCGGCGGGCCATGCCGTCGGCACGATCGTCCGCGCGGCTCCCGCGGGACACATCACCCTGGATGCCGGGAACCGCGCTCATGGCGTACGCCCGTGCGGGCGTCGTCAGTAGACGATGACGCCGCGGGCGTTCTTGCCGGCCTCGAGATCGGCGAAGGCCTCCGGCGCTTCGTCGATGGTGTAGGTGCGGGTGACCAGGCCGTCGAGATCGAGCTTCTTCTGGCGGTACAGCTCGAGGTACATGGGGAAATCGACCTTGAAGTTGGCGCTGCCGTACATGCAACCCTTGATGGTCTTGCCGGTGAACGGAAGGATGGCGGCGTTGAACGAGAAGCGATCGTCCATGCGGCCGACGCCGACCAGGGTGCACACGCCGTTGGCGCGGGTGGCCTTGAAGCAGGCCTCGACCAGTTTGCCGTTGCCGACCACCTCGAAGGCGTAATCCACGCCCATGCCGCCGGTCATGTCGAGGACTTCCTTCACCGAGTCGCCACCGGGGGTGACGGTGTCGGTGGCGCCGAAGGCGCGGGCCATCTCCATCTTCTCGGCCGACAGGTCGACGGCGATGACGCGCGCGGCGCCGGCGATGCGCGCGCCCTGGACCACGTTCAGGCCGACGCCGCCGCAACCGAACACCGCCACGGTCGAACCGGGCTTGACCTCGGCCGTCTTGATCGCCGCACCGACCCCGGTGGTGACGCCGCAGCCGACCAGCGCCGCGGCCTTGAAGTCGAAGGACTTGTCGATCGAAACCACGCAGGCCTCGGGTACGACGCAGTACTCGGCCATGTTGCCGAGGAAGGACATCACGGCGATTTCCTCGCCGTTCATGCGCACCCGGCTGGTGCCGTCGAGCAGCCCGCCATGGGGCTTGTTCTGGCGGCACAGGTAGGGCTCGTGGCGCAGGCAATTGAAGCATTCGCCGCAGTTGGGAATGAACGACAACACGACATGGTCGCCCGGCTTGACGCTGCTCACGCCCTCGCCGACCTGCTCTATGGTACCGGCGCCCTCGTGCCCGATGACCGAGGGCAGCTTCCAGCGGATGGTGCCGTTGATGATGGAGAGATCGGAATGGCAGATGCCCGTCGCGCCCATCTTGACCAGCACCTCGCCGGCCTTGGGCGGATCGAGGTCGACATTGACCACAGAGAAATCGTTGATTGCGTGCGTGACTACCGCCTTCATGGGTGGGCCTCCGGAAATGCTGGACGGAACGGGTGAAAAAACCGCGCGCAGCGTACCATTTTTTGTGTGCGCGGGCGGGCACCACGGTCAGTTTCCGGCCATGCGCTCAGCCCGTCCGGCCGATCTCCCGGCGAAACTCGGCCAGCCAGCCATCGGCCCACCAGTTGGCATTGGCCTCGGTATTGCGCTCGCGGACCTGGCCGGAATCGGCGAGGAAATGGAAACACTCGTGGGCCAGGGTGTGCAACGCGCACTCCTCGAGATCGGCGAAGAGGAATTCCTGTTCGCCGGAGACCCAGCCGCGCCGGCTGCCCGGCCGCGCCACCCGGCCCCAGTGCAGGTAGCGGAACGGCGGTGCGAGCTCGACGTTGACGCTGGCGCGGATGCGGTAGCCGTGGAGCCAGTCGGCATCCTCGCGTTCGCGGTAGGGAAAGTGGCAGCAGCCGTGCAGGAGGGTGTTGCGGTTGAGCGGCAGCAGCTTGAGCCAGTCGAGCCGCGCCGTGTCGAAGGCGTCGAGCCGGCGCGTGACGAAAGCCATCACGTGCGGCATGCCCACCTTGTCGATAACGCGGTAGTTGGGGACGAACGACAGCTGCACGGCGAAAGCTTAATCGGCCTGCGTGACGAGGCCAATCCAGCACGTTTTGCGGGGGTTTTCACGCCCACGGCCCTTGGCATCGTTTGCGCAACAATCGTAGAATCGACTGCCCCCCGGCGCGGTCGCACCGTCGGGTGCGGGAGCACGGTGATGACTGTCCCGAAGGGAGGAGTGGCGCTTGAAGCCCACCGATATCGGTAACCCCGATTATTTTCACAAAGTCGTCGACTGCCAATGGGCCTGCCCGGCCCACACCCCGGTTCCGGAATACATTCGCCTGATCGCGGCCGGCAGCTATGCCGATGCCTACATGGTCAACTGGCGATCGAACGTGTTCCCGGGGATCCTCGGCCGGACCTGTGACCGGCCCTGCGAACCGGCCTGCCGCCGCGGTCGCGTCGAGGAAGAGCCAGTCGCCATCTGCCGCCTGAAGCGCGTCGCCGCCGACTACAAGGGCAACGTCGTCAAGCGTATGCCGCGCAAGGCGCGCTCGAAGAACGGCAAGCGCGTCGCCTGCATCGGCGCCGGCCCGGCCTCGCTCACGGTCGCCCGCGACCTCGCGCCACTCGGCTACGAGGTCGTCGTGTTCGACGGCGAAGCCAAGGCCGGCGGCATGATCCGCAGCCAGATCCCGAAGTTCCGCCTGCCCGAGGAGGTCATCGACGAGGAAGTCGGCTACGTCATGCGACTCGGCGTCGAGTTTCGCGGCGGTCAGTGGGTCGACTCGCTGAAGAACATCCTCGACGACGATTTCGATGCCGTCTTCGTCGGTACCGGCGCGCCGCGGGGCCGCGACCTCGACGTCCCTGGCCGCGCCGAGGCCGCCGAGAACATCCACATCGGCATCGACTGGCTGGCCTCGGTCGCCTTCGGTCACACCACTACCGTCGGCAAGCGCGTCATCGTGCTCGGCGGTGGCAATACCGCGATTGACTGCTGCCGCTCGTCGAAACGGCTCGGCGGCGAGGACGTCACGGTCATCGTGCGCTCGGGCTTCGAGGAGATGAAGGCCTCACCGTGGGAAAAGGAAGATGCCATGCACGAAGGCATCCCGATCCTGAACTACCTGGTGCCGAAGCGGGTCGAGCACGACAACGGGCGCCTCACCGGCATGACCTTCGAAGCGGTGCGCGCCGAGTACGACGAGCGCGGCCGCCGCAAGCTGGTCCCGACCGGCGAACCCGACCGCCTGGTCGAGTGCGACGACGTGCTCGTCGCCATCGGCCAGGAGAACGCCTTCCCCTGGATCGAGCGTGACATCGGTCTCGAGTTCGACGAATGGGGCATGCCGGTCCTCGACCAGGCGACGTTCCAATCCACGCTGCCGAAGGTTTTCTTCGGTGGCGATGCAGCTTTCGGCCCGGAGAACATCATCCGTGCGGTCGCCCACGGCCACGACGCGGCCATCTCCATCGACAAGTTCCTGAGCGGCGAAGACGTCGCGGCACGCCCGGCCCCCGGGGTCACGGTGAGCTCCCAGAAGATGGGCATCCACGAATGGAGTTATGACAACGAGGTCTCCAACGACCATCGCTTCAAGGTGCCGCTGCGCGACCTCAAGCAATCGTTGTCCAACATCAAGGTCGAGGTCGAACTCGGCTTCGATCCGACCCTGGCCCTGGCCGAGGCGGAACGCTGCCTGAACTGCGACATCCAGACGGTCTTCACCGACCGCCTGTGCATCGAATGCGACGGCTGTGTCGACATCTGCCCGACCGATTGCATCAACTTCACCGACAACGGCGAGGAAGACGCGCTGCGCACCCGGCTGAACGCACCGGCCAGTGACACCAGCCAGGCGCTGTACGTGTCGGGTCCGCTCAAGACCGCGCGCGTGATGGTGAAGGACGAGAACGTGTGCCTGCACTGCGGCCTGTGTGCCGAACGCTGCCCCACCGGGGCCTGGGACATGCAGAAATACCTGGTCGAAATGGAACATGCCGGTCCGGGGTGCCGCCCGCGCAAGCGCCGCTCCCGCGCCGCCTAGGAGGTAGCCAGCTCACAACCATGAAAGCGCTCGAGGCGGTCAACGACTTCGTCGTCAAGTTCGCCAACGTCAACGGCTCCGGTTCCGCCTCGGCCAATGCGTTGTTCGCCAAGTCCATCCTGCGCATGGGGGTTCCGGTCAGCCCGCGCAACATCTTTCCGTCCAACATCCAGGGCCTGCCGACCTGGTACGAAGTGCGCGTGTCGGGCCGCGGCTGGCTCGGCCGCCGTGGTGGCGTCGACCTCATGGTCGCGATGAACCCGCAGACCTGGGATCAGGACGTACGCGAGATTTCGCCGGGCGGCTACCTCTTCTACGATTCGACCAAGCCCTTGCCGCCAAACAAGCTGCGTGACGACATCCGCGTCATCGGCATGCCGCTGACCCAGTTGTGCAACCGCACCTACTCCGATTCGCGCCAACGCCAGCTGTTCAAGAACATCATCTACGTCGGCGCGCTCGGCGCCCTGCTCGACATCGACGACGAAGTCATGCGCGCCTTGGTGGTGGAACAGTTCCGCGGTAAGGAAGCGCTCGTCGAATCGAACCTCAAGGCGATGAAGATGGGCCGCGACTACGCGCTGGCCGAGTTCGGCTGTCCGCTCGGATTGCGCGTCGAACGCAGCGATGCCGTCGGCGACCGGATCTTCCTCGAAGGCAACAGTGCAGCCGCTCTCGGCGCCGTTTACGGCGGCGCGACGGTTTGCGCGTGGTACCCGATAACCCCCTCCTCCTCGGTGGCCGAGGGCTTCGAGCGCCACTGCCGCCGGTTTCGCCGCGACCCGGACGACGGCAGCGCGCGTTACGCCATCATCCAGGCCGAAGACGAATTGGCGTCGATCGGCATGGTCATCGGCGCTGCCTGGAACGGGGCTAGGGCGTTCACGGCGACCTCCGGCCCGGGCATCTCGCTGATGCAGGAATTCCTGGGCTTCGCCTACTTCGCCGAGATCCCGGCCGTGATTTTCGACGTCCAGCGCGGCGGTCCTTCGACCGGCATGCCGACGCGTACCCAGCAATCGGATCTGCTGGCCTGCGCCTATGCCTCGCATGGCGATACCAAGCACGTGCTGCTGTTCCCGGAGGATCCCAAGGAGGCGTTCGAGATGGGTGCCGCGGCGTTCGACCTCGCCGACCGCCTGCAGACCCCGGTGTTCGTCATGCTCGACCTCGACATCGGGATGAACGAGCGCCTGTGCGAGCCGCTGAGCTGGGACGATGGTCAGCACTACGATCGCGGCAAGGTCGTCACGCGCGAGATGCTCGAGCGTGGCGAATCGTTCGCGCGCTACCTCGATGTCGACAAGGATGGCATCCCGTACCGCACCTACCCCGGTACGCATCCGACCGCCGGCGCCTACTTCACCCGCGGTACGACCAAGGACCAGTACGCCAAGTACAGCGAGGCCGGGCCGGACTACATCGAGAACATGCAGCGCCTGCTGCGCAAGCTGGAAACCGCCAAGGAGCTCGTACCGGCGCCGATCGAACGCACGCGCGAGGGTTCGCGGGTCGGCATCATCTATTATGGCTCCACCGCCCCGGCTATGGGCGAAGCCTTCGAGATGCTCGAGTCGGGCGGGTTGAGCGTCGATGGCCTGCGCATCCGAGCCTTCCCGTTCTCCGATCGCGTCAGCGACTTCATCGCCGAACATCAGCGGGTGTTCGTCGTCGAGCAGAACAGGGATGGCCAACTGCGTACCCTGCTGATCAACGAGTGCGGCGTATCGCCGAGCCAGCTCGTGGCGATCCTGCACTACGACGGGACCCCGATCACGGCCCGCTTCATTGCGTCCGAGATTGCCCAGAACCTCGTCTCAGACGATCGTGGCGCGCGGCGCGCCGCGGCCGCTGGTTGATACCGCCGCCCCTGACTGGATTGAACGGACCATGACATACATTGCGAAGCCGAAGCTCGGGCATCCACAGGCGGCGGTCAACGACCTCGGGTATACCCGTCGTTATTACGAAGGATCGATCTCCACCTTGTGCGCGGGGTGCGGGCACGACTCGATCAGCGCCGCCATCATCCAGGCGTTCTTCGAGCTCTCGGTAGAACCGCACCGGGTAGCGAAACTCTCGGGAATCGGCTGCTCGTCGAAGACGCCGACCTACTTCCTCGGCAGCTCGCATGGCTTGAACAGCGTACACGGCCGCATGCCGTCCGTACTCACGGGCGCCAATCTGGCCAACCGCGAGTTGATTTACCTGGGGGTGTCTGGGGATGGTGACTCCGCTTCCATCGGCCTGGGGCAGTTTGCCCATGCCCTGCGGCGGGGAGTGAACATGGTCTACATCGTCGAGAACAACGGCGTCTACGGTCTGACCAAGGGCCAGTTCTCAGCAACTGCCGACAAGGGCTCGAAGTCCAAGCGTGGGGTCGTCAATAGTGACTCCTCGATCGACCTGGTCGGGCTTGCACTGCAGCTAGGCTCGAGTTTCGTCGCGCGCGGTTTTTCCGGTGACAAGAACCAACTCGTACCATTGCTCAAGGCCGCAATCCAGTACCCCGGCGCGGCCTTCATCGACGTCATCAGCCCGTGTGTCACGTTCAACAACCACGCCGGGTCGACGAAGAGCTACGACTATATTCGTGAGCACAACGAAGTGGTCAATCGCCTCGACTACATCCCGCGCCGTTCCGAGATTACCGCGGACTACGCGGCGGGTTCCGTCGAAGAGGTGAGGCAGCATGACGGCAGCGTGATCCGCCTGCACAAGGTGGCAGAAGACTACGACCCTTACGACCGGGTTGGCGCCATGAACTACCTGCACGCGCATGCGGCCAAAGGGGAAATCGTCACCGGATTGCTCTATATGGAGCGTGACGCCGAGGATCTGCACACGCACTTGAACACCGTCAAGTTGCCCTTGAACTCGTTGAACGAGAAAGAGTTGTGCCCCGGTTCCGCGGCGCTCGAGGCCTTCAACACCGGTCTGCGCTGAGGCGAGCGGCCGGGCGTCGTCCGGAACGCGCCCGCCGGCCGCGCCGGGAAGTCCAGGGTTGGCGATTGTTGCGACCGTGAAGCGACGACCGTGGCAAAAATGTGCGGAAGGGTGCCGGGGCGGGAGCGACCGGTACCGGGCCGCCTAGGACAGCGGACCGCCGGGTAGGCGCCGACGCCAGGCATCCGAGCGACACGGCCAGGTCCACAAATTCACAATGAACATCAAGATCGAGATTTCCTGCGGCGAAGCCGCCGACAAGATCAGCATCCTGCGCATCAAGGAAGCACGCGTGACCGACCCGGCCAAGCTCGCGAACATTCGCCGCGAACTGTCGAGTCTCGAACAGGCATGGCGGACGGCGATCGAAGACGATTCGCACATTGCAGGACTAATCGTAGACCTGCAGAGTATCAACGAACGGCTGTGGGACATCGAGGACAGGCTGCGCATCCTCGAGGCTGGGCGTCAGTTCGATGCTGATTTTGTCGAGTTGGCGCGCCAGGTCTATATCACCAACGACCAGCGGGCGCGTGTGAAGCGGGAGATCAATCTGAGTCTGAGGTCGGATTTCCTTGAAGAGAAGCAATACGTCGAATACTGAACGGCGCCGCTTCCTCGTCTACGTTACCGGCGACCGTATCGGTGACGGGCTGCTCAAGTATCCGGTACTCAAGACCTTCCGCCTGGCGGTACCCGAAGCGCAACTGATCTGGGTAACGGGACGCAACCCGTCCATATTCAAGCGCCGATTAGCGCCGCTCGCAGACGGACTGATCGATGAGATCCATGAATGCTGCGGTCTGGGCGAAACACTGTTTCAGCCAATCCCGGAAGGGTTGCGGTCGAAGTTCGATGTCGTGGTCTGCACGGAGTCGCGGCTACGAGCGGCGCTCCAGCTCCGTCGACTGAGTACGTCGCTGTTCATCTGCCCTGCCCTGCGCTTCCGGCTCTCTGCTCGCGCGCCGCAAACGGACTTCATCGCCGCGTCGAGCTATGAACGTTTCCGGCTCCTCATGGAGCTGGCCGCAGGTAAGGAGCTCGTGGTCGAGCCACGTATCGAGGTGGCAGCTCCATTCGTCGGTGAAGCAGCTAGACGACTGCCGGGTTCCCACATCTACGTAGGCCTTTCGCCTGGTGCGGGCGGTGCCAGTAAGCGCTGGCCGCTACGCAATTTCATCGGTCTCGGGCGGCTGCTCGCGAAGCGGGGTATCGTGCCGGCTTTCTTCCTTGGACCAGAGGAGCTGGCATTCGAAGCTGGCATACGAGAGGCGCTACCGTCGGCCGTGTTTCCTGAGCGCATGGATGGTTCGGCGATGGAAGATTCGCCGATGCTGACCATTGCGCTCGCGCGTCGCATGGCCTTTTCCGTGGCCAATGATTCAGGTGGTGGCCATTTGATTGCGGCGGGTGGGCAACCGCTGTTGACGCTCTACGGTCACACCAGCGCCAACAAGTTTCGCTCCCCCTATTGCGATCATTACGCACTGAGTGCGGAGGAAAAGCAGTACCGGTCACTGGAGGAACTCACGCTCCCGATGGTAGAAGCTCATCTCCACGAAATCGGTTTTTTGTCTCCCGTAACGCGCGCGCTGGCTTAACTGGCTCCTCACCCGCAATCCCCGAGGATGGATGTACGCCGGTTCTCCATAAGGCTGCGGCGCACTGCGACCTCGAGCACAAAAGAAAAACCCCCAGGTGCAGGGTTGCACGAGGGGGTTTTGGTAATTAATGCCTGGCGATGACCTACTTTCGCATGGTAGACCCACACTATCATCGGCGCTGAGCCGTTTCACTTCTGAGTTCGAGATGGATTCAGGTGGTTCCCGCTCGCTATTGTCGCCAGGCAAATCGGTACGGAACGAGTGTCTTGTGATGTTCGCAACGACTCGGGTCGTTGTCTCGCTCCGAAATTCGGATTAGTCGTTGGGCGCGCATTCGTACTTCTGTGCATTCAACCAGAACGCTTGAGCGTTATATGGTCAAGCCGCACGGGCAATTAGTACCGGTTAGCTTCATACATTACTGCACTTCCACACCCGGCCTATCAACCTCGTGGTCTACAAGGGCCCTTCAGAGATCTCGAGGATCTGGGGAGACCTAATCTTAGGGGAGGCTTCCCGCTTAGATGCTTTCAGCGGTTATCCCGTCCGTACATAGCTACCCGGCAGTGCCACTGGCGTGACAACCGGAACACCAGAGGTACGTCCACTCCGGTCCTCTCGTACTAGGAGCAGCTCCCTTCAAGTCTCCAGCGCCCACGGCAGATAGGGACCGAACTGTCTCACGACGTTCTAAACCCAGCTCGCGTACCACTTTAAATGGCGAACAGCCATACCCTTGGGACCGGCTACAGCCCCAGGATGTGATGAGCCGACATCGAGGTGCCAAACTCCCCCGTCGATGTGAACTCTTGGGAGGAATCAGCCTGTTATCCCCGGAGTACCTTTTATCCGTTGAGCGATGGCCCTTCCATACAGAACCACCGGATCACTAAGACCTGCTTTCGCACCTGCTCGACATGTCCGTCTCGCAGTCAAGCACCCTTCTGCCTTTACACTCGTTGCGCGATTTCCGACCGCGCTGAGGGTACCTTCGTGCTCCTCCGTTACTCTTTGGGAGGAGACCGCCCCAGTCAAACTACCCACCATACACTGTCCCTGACCCGGATAACGGGCCTAGGTTAGAACCTCAACCATGCCAGGGTGGTATTTCAAGGGTGGCTCCATGCAATCTAGCGATCACACTTCAAAGCCTCCCACCTATCCTACACAAACATATTCAAAGTCCAGTGCAAAGCTGTAGTAAAGGTTCACGGGGTCTTTCCGTCTAGCCGCAGGTACACTGCATCTTAACAGCAAGTTCAATTTCGCTGAGTCTGGTGGAGACAGTGTGGCCATCGTTACGCCATTCGTGCAGGTCGGAACTTACCCGACAAGGAATTTCGCTACCTTAGGACCGTTATAGTTACGGCCGCCGTTTACCGGGGCTTCGATCAGGAGCTTCGCCGAAGCTAACCCCATCAATTAACCTTCCGGCACCGGGCAGGCGTCACACCCTATACGTCCACTTTCGTGTTTGCAGAGTGCTGTGTTTTTAGTAAACAGTCGCGGCCACCTGGTCACTGCGACCCTCTTCCGCTCCGAGCGCAGGCTCTTCACGTACAAAGGGCACACCTTCTCCCGAAGTTACGGTGCTATTTTGCCTAGTTCCTTCACCAGGGTTCTCTCAAGCGCCTTGGGATACTCTCCCTGCCCACCTGTGTTGGTTTCGGGTACGGTCTCAACTTATCTGAAGCTTAGAGGATTTTCCTGGAAGCAGGGTATCAACCACTTCGGTCCTCAAAGGGACCTCGTCATCACACCTCAGGATTGCTCTCCCGGATTTGCCTAAGAGAGCTCCCTACATGCTTAAACCGGGACATCCAACACCCGGCTGGCCTAACCTTCTCCGTCCCCCCATCGCAATAAGTCGAGGTACAGGAATATTGACCTGTTTCCCATCGGCTACGCATTTCTGCCTCGCCTTAGGGGCCGACTCACCCCACGCCGATTAGCGTTGCGTGGGAAACCTTGGGCTTTCGGCGTGCGGGTTTTTCACCCGCATTGTCGCTACTCATGTCAGCATTCGCACTTCCGATACCTCCAGCATGCCTTACAGCACACCTTCGCAGGCCTACGGAACGCTCCTCTACCATGCCAGTAAACTGGCATCCGCAGCTTCGGTACACAGCTTAGCCCCGTTAAATCTTCCGCGCAGGCCGACTCGACCAGTGAGCTATTACGCTTTCTTTAAAGGGTGGCTGCTTCTAAGCCAACCTCCTGGCTGTCTTTGCCTTCCCACATCGTTTCCCACTGAGCTGTGATTTGGGGACCTTAGCTGGCGGTCTGGGCTCTTTCCCTTTCCACGACGGACCTTATCACCCGCCGTGTGTCTCCCGTGATTGCACTTCCCGGTATTCGGAGTTTGCAATGGTTTGGTAAGTTCCTGGGAACCCCCTAGCCATAACAGTGCTCTACCCCCGAGAGTGATACACGAGGCGCTACCTAAATAGCTTTCGAGGAGAACCAGCTATCTCCGAGCTTGATTAGCCTTTCACTCCTATCCACAGCTCATCCCCTAATTTTTCAACATTAGTGGGTTCGGGCCTCCAGTGGGTATTACCCCACCTTCACCCTGGCCATGGATAGATCGCCCGGTTTCGGGTCTACTCCCAGCGACTAAATCGCCCTATTAAGACTCGGTTTCCCTACGCCTCCCCTATACGGTTAAGCTCGCCACTGAGAAGTAAGTCGCTGACCCATTATACAAAAGGTACGCAGTCACATCGTAAAGATGCTCCCACTGCTTGTACGCATGCGGTTTCAGGATCTATTTCACTCCCCTCTCCGGGGTTCTTTTCGCCTTTCCCTCACGGTACTGGTTCACTATCGGTCGGCAGGTAGTATTTAGCCTTGGAGGATGGTCCCCCCATCTTCAGACAGAATTTCACGTGTTCCGTCCTACTCATATAACGCTTGGATAATTTTCGTGTACGGGGCTATCACCGTCTATGGCCAGACTTTCCAGACTGTTCCACTAATACACCAAGCGCTTTAGGGCTGGTCCCCGTTCGCTCGCCGCTACTGAGGGAATCTCGGTTGATTTCTTTTCCTCCGGGTACTTAGATGTTTCAGTTCCCCGGGTATTGCCTCCATACCCTATGTATTCAGGTAT
>JACKNG010000007.1:0-97500 GCA_024235015.1 Gammaproteobacteria bacterium | reverse complement strand
GCCGATTCGAGCAACCGCCAACGGCAGCGTGCGCTCGGTCGGCAAGAGTGGCGGCTACGGGCTTGCAATCGAACTGCAGCACGGTCGTGCGTACAGCACGCTCTACGCGCACATGTCACGCTTTGCCAAGGGCATCAAGCGCGGGATGTCAGTGAAACAGGGGCAGATCATCGGCTACGTCGGCAAATCCGGCCTGGCCACCGGCCCGCACTTGCACTACGAATTTCGCGTGAACGGCGTACACCGCAATCCATTGACGGTGGAATTGCCCAAGGCCGAACCGCTCGACAAGCGCTACCTCACGGACTTCCGCTCGCGCACGGCGCCTTTCATGGCTCAGCTTGACACGCTCTACGCCACGAGCGGACAACCCGATCCGCAACTTCTCGCCGAGCTCGATCCGGCCTCCCTGGCCGGGGTTCCGAACCGTAGCCGCAATTGACGGCCCGGCCCGAGCCAAGCGCTACGCCGCGGGCCGGGCTCTTCGTCGGCCTGATTTCAGGCACGAGTATGGATGGAGTGGATGCCGCCCTGGTCGAAATCGGCACCAACAGGCTCACCACTTTCGCCAGCGCGACGACGCACTATCCGCCGGCTCTGCGCGCGCGCCTGTTGGACGCCATTGCACCGGCGGCGCGCCTGACCTTGCACGACTGGGCCACGCTCCACATTGAGGTCGGTGAGCAGTTCGCGGCGGCAGCGATCGCGTTGCTCGACACTGCGCAGATCCCAGCCGATGCGGTGACGGCCGTTGGCAGTCACGGCCAGACGCTGCGCCATCATCCACAACCGCCCCATCCCTACTCGGTACAGATCGGTGATGCCGCAACCATTGCCGCGCGTACCGGGCGGCCGACGGTCGCCGATTTTCGCAGCATCGACCTCGCCTACGGCGGCCAGGGCGCGCCGCTGGTGCCGCCGTTCCATGCGTGGTGCTTTCAGGATCCCGTTACCCCGCGCGTGCTGCTCAACCTCGGCGGTATCGCCAACGTATCGCTACTGGCTCCCGGCTCGACGGCTGCGCTGGCGGGCTTCGATACCGGCCCGGGGAACTGCTTGATGGACGATTGGACCCGCCACGCCCGTGGTGAGCCGTTCGACCGTGACGGGGACTGGGCCGCGTCGGGCTCGGTCGACCCTGCCCTGCTCGGCGACATGCTCGGCGATGCCTACTTCGGCGCGGCGATCCCGAAGAGTACCGGGCGCGAATACTTCAACCTCGAATTCATTCGCCGGCACCTCGACGGTCGCCCATCGCTGCGATCCCAGGACGTGCAGGCGACCTTGTGCGCATTGACCGTCGAATCGATCGCGATTGCGCTCGACGAGAGCGAGCCCGCCGCGAGTTTGATCGTATGTGGCGGCGGCGTGCACAACCGACGCTTGATGACCCTTCTCGGCGAGCGGCTGCCGACGCGCCGGGTGGTGTCGAGTGAGGCGTTCGGGGTCGACCCGGATTACGTCGAAGCGGCAGCTTTCGCCTGGCTGGCCGAGCGCCGGATGAGTGGTCTACCGGTCATGTTGACGACTTCGCGCGAGCCGCGCCCGCTGCACTTGGGCGCTGTCTACCTGCCGCGCCCCTGAAACAAATGCTTGCGCCGGCGCGGCGGGCGTGCCAACGCCGGTACAGGCGGGCCGGCAAGCTCGCCCGTACGTGCGTCAGACGGAGAAAGACGACCCGCAGCCGCAGGTAGTCTGGGCGTTGGGGTTGCGAATCACGAACTGCGACCCTTCCAGTCCTTCCGTGTAGTCGATCTCCGCGCCCATCAGGTATTGCACGCTCATCGGGTCGACCAGCAACTTGACGCCTTGCTTGACGACGATCGTATCGCCGTCGTTCTCCTGCTGGTCGAAGGTGAAACCGTACTGGAAGCCGGAGCAGCCGCCGCCGGAGATGAAGACCCTGAGCATGAGGGTTTCATCGCCTTCCTCGTCGATCAGTTCGCGCACCTTGCGCGCAGCCGATTCGGTGAAAATCAACGGTTCTTCTACGGTTTCCATAATGGGTTCACCATCTGCGGGATAGCCGGTCCAAGGTAAGGACGCCGAACGTTTCTTTCAACCCGGTGCGCGTTGAGGAAATACGCGCGGGCCTCAATCGGGCTCGCCCTGCGCGTGGTGATCGAGCGCGAGCGGCGGGCGCTGATCGTCGGTGATCCTGACCAGTTTGCCATTCACCTCTGCCCCCATCGCCATCTCGATGAGGGCGTAATAGACGTTCCCTTCGACCCTGGCGCTGGCGGCGAGTTCGACGTGCTCGTTGGCGTAGACGTCCCCTTTGACCAGGCCGTTCAGGATGATGTAGGGCACCCGGACCTCGCCTTCGATGGTCCCGCGATCGCTCACCGTCAGGGTCGCCCGCTCGTCGCCATCGGCGCTGACATTGCCCTTGATGGTGCCGTCGATGTGCAAACCACCGCCGAAACGGATGTCGCCCAGGACGTGGGACTGCTGACCGATCAGGGAATCGACCCGATTCGGCTTGCGCTTCTTTGCCTTGCCTAACATCAATCTCTCCTCAGTTGAGCGCCGCCGCCCAGTCGAAGGACTCGGCACGGGCGCTACTCGAACGCCCACGATCGACGACCGCTACCTCGATTCTGCGGGGAACGAACTGCGCCGGAATCTTGAGCGTTCCTTCGAACAAGTGGAAGTGCTTGAACTTGAAATCGAGCGTCGCGGGCCCCGATTCGACTATGTCGGCGAACGGCAGCTCCTCGGGTCGACCGTTCATCTCGCCGGCAAGGCGAACCTGCACGCGGCCTTCGACCACGCGGTCGTCCTTGTCGACGTAGGTCATGACGAGCGAGTATCCGTAGCGACCATCGCCATCCAGGGGCTTGACCTGGATTCCTCCGACCCGCGGCCCGGCTCCGACGCGGACATCGCCGAGCGCGTTGCGATAGAAACGGACTTCCTGTTCGCGCGCGGCCAGTTCCGCCTTCAAGTCGACCATCAGCGCACGGTTTTCCTCACGCGCGGCGCGGGCAATCTGTTCGGCACGGCGGGCGCGGGTCAGATCGTAACGTAAGGCGTCGTTCTCACGCCGCAGGCTGACGACCTCGTTGACCAGTTCGCGCTGGTCGCCGCGCGCGACCATGGCCCCGGCGATGGCACGCCAATGCCCGTAATCCAGGGCGAAAGCCAGCGCGAGCGCAACGGCGAGCAGGCCCGCCACCGTCAACAGCAGCTTGCGGAGCGGTCGATGGGGAGTGATGACGAGTTTCAACACGGACTCCAGGCCGAGACCGCCGCCGGGCCGCGTGCAGATCTCGCTCAATACTTCGGGGCGATGATGGCAAGCCCCTGATCGGATTGTTATTTTTTGCCGCGCCGGCTCGGTCTCCGTCCGCGGCGGGCACCTGGCAATGCGGGGACATTAGCGGCCGGGAATTTATGCGTCAATCTCTTGAAGCCACCGACGACATTGCCGACGAGCCCCGCGCTTGCGTCCACGGCGGGCGCGGTTTCCAATGCACCTTCGATTCCCTGCTGGATGCGCAGACATGCCAATGGAGACCATCCCGACGCTGGCACTGGCCGGAGGCGCGGCCTGGGCGAGTGGCCTCAACCTCTACGCCGCCATACTCGTTTTCGGCATCCTCGGTTCGACCGGCATGCTGCAACTGCCGCCCGATCTCGAAATCCTCACCCATCCTCTGGTCATCGCGGCGGCCGGATTCATGTACTGCGTGGAATTCTTCGCCGACAAGACGCCGGCGGTGGACACCGCGTGGGACGCCCTGCATACCTTCATCCGCATCCCCGCCGGTGCAATGCTCGCGGCAGCTGCGGTGGGCGAGATGGATCCGGCCGTCCAGCTGGCCGCGTTCCTGGTCGGCGGCGGTCTGGCGGCGGGCACGCATGCGGCCAAGGCGGGCACGCGCGCGGTGATCAACACCTCACCCGAGCCGGTCACCAACTGGACCGCCTCGATCGGCGAAGACCTGATGGTCGTCGCGGGGCTGTGGACGGCGCTCAACCATCCCCTGATCTTCCTGGTCCTGCTCGCGCTGTTCGTCGTTGCGCTCGTGTGGTTGCTGCCGCGCCTGTGGCGCACGCTGCGCGCGATTTTTACCCGTATCGGCGCATTCTTCCGTGGCCGGGACCCGGCGGTCGAACTGTCCGCCACCCCCCATGAGCCGCTCGCGCTCGAAGACCGGCACAACTGATCACCCGGACGTCGCCGCAGGATTTGCGCCATGTACCTGTGGATCAAGGCGTTCCACGTCATTTTCATGGTGACCTGGTTCGCGGGCCTGTTCTACCTGCCGCGCTTGTTCGTCTACCACGCCATGTGCGAGGACGCTGCCGGGCTCGCGCGTTTCAAGATCATGGAGCGCAAGCTCTACCGTGGCATCATGGCGCCGGCCGCCCTGCTCACCGTCGGCTTCGGCACGTGGCTCATCGCCTTGAACGGTGCCGCGTGGTTCGCGGCCTGCTCCTGGCTTCATATCAAGCTCGCGCTGGTCGCCCTGCTCGTGGTCTACCATCTCTACCTTGGCTGGCTGCGCCGCCGCTTCGCCGAGGATCGCAATTGCCATGGCCACGTGTTCTATCGCTGGTTGAACGAGGCGCCGGTGCTGATCCTCGTCGCGGTGGTCCTGCTGGCCGAGATCAAACCGTCGTTCTGAGCCCTGGCGGCGCGCCGTTGCGGGCACCGGCCTGAGCCCGGACAATGCACGCTCGAGTCCGCGCACGGCATGCGCAGGCGCCGCGCACATCGCACAGTCCATGACCGGAGCACCATGAGCACACGATCCGAACAACTCTTCGCCGCCGCCCTGCGTGTCATGCCCGGCGGCGTCAACTCCCCGGTGCGGGCATTCAACGGCGTCGGCGGCACGCCGGTGTACTTCACGGCCGGCCAGGGCGCCTGGCTGACCGACGCCGACGACCGTCGCTACGTCGACTACGTCGGCAGCTGGGGGCCGATGATCGCCGGTCATGGCCACGCCGATGTCATCGACGCCCTGCGCCGACAGCTCGAACGGGGCTTGAGTTTCGGTGCGCCGTGCGCGCTGGAGACCGAGCTCGCCGAACTCATCGTCGAACTGGTACCGACGGCCGAGAAGGTCCGCATGGTCAGTTCGGGCACGGAAGCAGCGATGAGCGCCATCCGCCTGGCCCGCGGCCACACTGGCCGTGATCGCATCATCAAGTTCGAGGGCTGCTACCACGGCCATGCCGATTCACTGCTGGTCAAGGCCGGCTCCGGCGCGCTGACCCTGGGCGTGCCGACCTCGCCCGGGGTGCCCGCGGTGCTGGCGGGACTGACCACCACCCTCACCTACAACGATGCCGACCAGGTCCGTGACGCCTTCGCCGCCTGTGGCGACGAAGTGGCCGCCGTGATCGTCGAGCCCGTGGCCGGCAACATGAACTGCATCCCGCCGCAGCCCGGGTTTCTCGAAACCCTGCGCGAGGAAACCGCGCGTCATGGCGCGGTGCTCATCTTCGACGAGGTGATGACCGGGTTCCGCGTGCATGCCGGCGGCGCCCAGGCGCTGTACGGCATCGCACCGGATCTGACCGTGCTGGGCAAGGTCATCGGCGGCGGCATGCCGGTCGGTGCGGTAGCCGGCCCGGCTACGATCATGGACAAGCTGGCGCCGGCCGGCCCCGTCTACCAGGCGGGCACCCTGTCGGGCAACCCGCTGGCCATGGCCAGCGGCCTGGCCACGCTCGAACTGGTCCGTCGGCCGGGCTTCCACGATCGCTTGCTGGCCACCACCCGCGAGCTGTGCGAGGCATTCGAAGGCGCCGCCGCGCAGGCCGGTATCGCCCTGCGCACCAACCACGTATGCGGAATGTTCGGCCTGTTCTTCACTGCCGCCGAGCGTGTCACCGGGTTCCAGGACGTGATGGCTTGTGACGCCGACCGGTTCCGCCGTTTCTTCCACCTCATGCTCGACGGCGGTGTGAACCTCGCCCCGTCGGCGTTCGAAGCCGGGTTCGTCTCGGCGGCCCATGGCGCCGCGGAGATCGCGCATACCATCGCGGCGGCCGAACGCGCGTTCGCCGTACTGGCCTCATGACCCGCGCCGGGACACTGCGCGCGATCGCCTGGGCCTGCCTGCTGGTGACCGGCGGCGCGGCGGCGGATCAGACCGACCCGCGCCTCGACGAATTGTTCGGCGCGCTCGCCAATGCGCCCAATGGGCATCTCGCCGCCGGCGTGGAGCAGCAGATCTGGTCGCTCTGGTTCGAGTCACCCGAGGCGGGCGCCGCAGACCTGTTGCAGCAGGCGCGGCGCGCGGCGCAGACCGGCGGCATCGAGGCGGCAAGCGAGCTATTCGATCGCCTCGTCAGCACCTATCCGGCCTACGCGGAGGGTTGGAACCAGCGCGCGATCGTGCGTTACCTGCGCGGTGACGTCGCCGGCTCGTTGGACGACATCGAGCACACGCTGGAACTCGAGCCACGCCATTTCGGCGCCCTGTCCGGGCGCGGCCAATGCTACATGCAGCTCGAGCGCTACCGCGAAGCGCTGCTGGCCTTCGAGGAGGCGCTGTCGATCAATCCGTGGATAGAATCGGTGCGAACCCAGGTACAGATGCTGCGCGGCTACATCGGGCAGCAGTCGTCACCGCCGATCTGAAGGTGCCCCGCGCGGGTACTGCGTTCAGAGCTGGTCTTCGGTGAACAGGCCGACGCGCAGCCCTTTACCCTCGTAGATCTGCTCGCCATCGACTTCCATGGTGGCGTCGGCGATACCCATGACCAGGGTGCGCGCGATGATGCGCTTGATGTCGATGGTATAGCTCACGAGCTTCTTGTCCGGGGTCACCTGGCCGGTGAACTGAATGTCCGCGCCGCCCAGGGCCCGGCCGCGGCCGAGGCCGCCCTTCCAGGCCAGAAAGAAGCCGACCAGCTGCCACATGGCGTCGAGCCCGAGGCAGCCGGGCATGACCGGATCGTTGTCGAAGTGGCACTTGAAGAACCACAGGTCCGGGCGGATATCGAGTTCCGCGTGGAGCAGCCCGCGGCCGTACTTGCCACCGGCTTCCTCGATGCGCGTGATGCGATCGAACATGAGCATCGGCGGTAAGGGCAACTGCGCGTTGCCGGGGCCGAACAGCTTGCCGTGGCCGCAGGCGATCAACTCGTCGTAGTCGAATGCGCCGTTACACTGGCCGTTGACGACGATGGGCGCATCGGCGTTGAGAGGGGTGTTGAGAACGGAAGCCATGACTGTCCCGCATTGATGGCGCGGCAGTATAGCAAAGGCGGCGAATGCCGCGCGGCGTCAGGCCCACGCCAGCTCGACCCGTGCCTCGGTGCCCTGCGCGCTGACCAGCAGCTGCAGCCGGCCCTGGTAAGCCCCCTCGACGATGTCGCGCACGATGGCCAACCCGATGCCCTGGCCTTCGACCGATTCGTCGAGCCGCGCGCCTCGTTGCAGCACGCGCTCGACCTGCTCGGGAGGAATCCCGGGACCGTCGTCGATGACCCGCAGGACGAAACCGCGTTCCGGCGCACCGGGTTCGCCCGGGCCGGCCTCGATACGCACCTGACCGTGCGCCCATTTGCAGGCGTTGTCACCCAGGTTGCCGACGATCTCCATCAGGTCGCCTTCGTCGCCGGGGAAGCAGGTCCCCGCGGCCACCCTGCAGGCGATGGTCACCCCGCGGCGGGCGTACACCTTGCGCAGCGACTCGACCACGCGTTCGATTACGGGTGCGGCCGGGCGCGGCGGCGCCAGCAGCGAGCGCCCGGCGGCAGCCGCGCGCTGCAAGTGGTACTGCACCGTGCGGTCGATGCGCTCGACCTGTTCGACGACGGTGCTGTTCGAAGCCGCTTCGCCCTGGTCGAACTCGTTGCGCAGAATGGCGAGTGGCGTCTTGATCGAATGGGCGAGGTCACCGAGTGCATTGCGATAGCGCTGCAGGCTGTCGCGGTGATGACGCAGCAACTTGTTGAGATTGACCGTGAGGCCGCTGAGCTCGCTGGGGTAGGATCCGACCACCTGGTCGCGCTCGCCGCGCTCGATCGCGCGAACCTCCTCCTCGACGGCCGCGAGTGGACGCAGGCCGCGACCGAGATTGAAACCCTGTACCAGCAACAGGGCCGCGCTGAGACCGGCGAACCAGGTCCACAGGCTGCGCCGGAAATGGGCGACCGTCGCCTCGTAGAGCGCCGGGTCCTCGAACGCCTCGACGATGAAACGCCGCGGTCGGTGATCACCCTCGCCTTCCCAGACGATGCCATAGCGCAGGGCGAACAACCTTTCCCCCGCCAGGCTGCGTACCCGCTCCAGCTCCCACACCCCGGTATGCGCCGGGTCGAGGGCGGGTGGCGCGAGGTCACGTCCGAGCAGCGAAGCGCTCGACCAGCTCCTGCCGGTGTCGGCTGCCGTGATCCGTGCGTAGCTGCCCGAGCCGGGTGTCGCCAGGGCGGGGTCGGGCAGGGCGCCGACCATCGCGTCGGTGTCCCGGGCATCGAAGTCGGCCGCCCCGAGGAGCATGAACACGCGCCCCCGCAGGCGATCCTCGACCCCGTTCAGGGCGCTGTCGCGAAAAGCACGGTCGAGCAATACCCCGGCACAGCCGAGGAAGACCGCCAGCACCAGGCTGGCGGTCAGCAGGATGCGGTTGCGCAGCGAGCGCACGGCAGGCGGTTAGGCTCAGGCCGCCCGCTCAGCCATCCGCCGGCGTGCGTGGCAGGCGCAGGCGGTAGCCCTGGCCACGGATGGTCTCGATGGGATTGAGCAGGCGCTTGGGATCGAGCTTCTTGCGCAGGCGGCCGATGATCACTTCGAGCACGTTGCTGTCGCGTTCGGCGTCCTCCTCGTAGACGTGCTCGGTCAGCTCGCCCTTCGACAAGACGTTGCCGGCACGCAGCATCAGGCATTCGAGCACCTTGTACTCGAGCGCGGTGAGTTCGAGTTCACGCCCGTCGATGGTCACCTGCTTGCCACCAAGGTCCATGACGATCGGACCACATTCGATGCGCGACTGGCTGAAGCCCGCCGCGCGGCGCAGCAGGGCGCGCAGGCGTGCCAGCAACTCCTCGTTGTGGAACGGCTTGACCAGGTAGTCGTCGGCACCGATCTCGAGACCCGCGACCTTGTCCTCCCAGCGCCCGCGCGCGGTGAGAATGAGCACCGGGAAAGCCTTGCCGCGCGCGCGCCAGGTTTCGATGACCGCCGTGCCCGGCTTGTCCGGCAAGCCGAGATCGACCACCGCGGCGTCGATCGGATACTCGAGGCCGACGAACTCGCCGTCCTCGCCGTTGGCCGCAACGTCGACGGCGTAGCCCGCGGCGCGCAGGCGTTCGGCCAGTTGCTCACGCAGGGCCTGCTCGTCCTCGAGGACGAGCACCCGCATCAGCGCCGCCCTCCGGCGGGACCACCGGCGCCGTCGATCCGCACGACCTTGACCCGTCCATCACCCAGCAGCACGCGCACCATGTAGACCGTCCGTCCACCGGCGCTACCGGGCTGCACGTCGAGCACCCGCCCGCCGGTCATCGCGGCCGCCTGGCGCGCGGCGGCATTTGCATCCGGCGCCTGTGCCGCGACCGGCCCAGCGGCGATCAGCGCGGCGGCGAGCATGAGGCGGGCCAGGTTGATGACGAAACGGCGCATGCGCGAATGATACCGTAGGCTCCTCGGACCGGACCGGCGCCGTCGCGGCCATGCGGGCGTCGACGCTCCGGATATGGCGGCAAGCCTAGATGCGCGCGACTTAACCGCCGCTGAACCCACGACCAGTCATGGGGCAGGTGGCGCGATCGGCCGGTCGTGGTGGAGCGAGGGGATCATGCGGCGGACCTCGGCGACCCGCGCCGGATCGACCGTGGCTATGACATAACCCTCGTCGTCGCCGGCATCGGCGAGGATCTCGCCCCAGGGATCGATGATCAGCGAATGGCCGTAGGTGCGGCGGCCCCACGGGCGCACCCCGCACTGCCCCGGCGCAAACACGAAACAGCCGTTTTCGATGGCGCGGGCGCGCAACAGGGTGTGCCAGTGGGCAGCGCCGGTCTTGGCGGTGAAAGCCGCCGGTACGGCGAGGAAGTCGGCACCGGCCTGGGCGAGCTGGCGGAAGAGCTGCGGAAAGCGCACGTCGTAACAGATGCTGAGGCCAAGGCGTCCCCACGGCAGAGGGGCCACCACCGCGCAGTCTCCCGGCGCGACACCGGCCGATTCGCGGTAGTCCTGGCCGTCGCGGATGACGACGTCGAACAGATGGATCTTGTCGTAGCGCGCGGCGATGCCGCCGTCGGGCGCGAGCAGGAATCCGCGGTTGTGGACCTTGCCGCCCGCGGCGCGCACCGGCATCGAGCCCAGCAGCAGCCAGCGCGACAACTCGGCGGCCAGCGTGCGGCCGTGGGCCAGCGCGGGGTGCGCGTCCTCGTCGTAACCGTTGTCGTAGTAGGAACCGTCGCTCGGCTCGAGCAGGCAGTAGAACTCCGGCAGGCAGACCAGGTCGGCGCCGTCGGCGACGGCCGCGCGCACCAGCGTCTCGACCTTGGCCAGGTTGGCGTCGAGGTCGTTGGCGGCGCAGTTCTGGATGCAGGCGACGTCGAACGTGCTCACCGGCCCGGCCCCGCTACGTGCTAATCCAGGCGCGCGCCAGCGACGACCACACCGTCCTCGTCGGCATAGAGATAGTCGCCGGGTGCGATGCTGACTTCGGCGAAGCGCAGCACCACGTCGCGCTCGCCCTCGCCCTTCTTGACGCTCTTGCGTGGATTGGTCGCCAGCGCCTTGACGCCGATGGCGAGCGCGGCGATCGGCGCGGCGTCGCGGATGCAGCCGTAGACGATGATGCCGGCCCAGCCGTTCTCCACGCCGAGCATGGCGAGGTTGTCGCCGACCAGCGCGCAGCGCAGCGAACCGCCACCGTCGACCACCAGCACGCGGCCTTCACCCGGCTGCTCCAGCGCCGCGCGCACCAGGCTGTTGTCCTCGTGCACCTTGAGCGTGGCGACGGGCCCTTCGAAAATCCGCGCGCCGCCGAAATCGCGGAAGATCGGCGCGAGCACGCGAAGCGTCTCGCCGTGGGCGTCGTAGAGATCGGCAGTAGCTACCATGGCAGGTAATCCTGGGTTGACGGTTCTGAATGGGACTGCGGCCGGCTCTCAGGCCTTGTCCTTGCGCGGACGTTGCCAGCCGGTGATGGTCTTCTGGCGCACGCGACTGATGACCAGGCGGTCGGCCTCGACGTCCTCGGTCACCGTGGTGCCGGCGCCGATGGTGACATTGCGTCCGACGCGCACGGGCGCGACGAGCTGGGTATCGGAGCCGACGAAGACGTCGTCTTCGAGCACCGTCTTGTGCTTGAAGGCGCCGTCGTAATTGCAGGTGATGGTACCGGCGCCGACGTTGACCCGCTCGCCGATCTCGGCGTCGCCGACGTAGGCGAGGTGGTTGACCTTGCTGGCCTGCCCGATGTCGGCTTTCTTGATCTCGACGAAGTTGCCGATGTGAACCTCGGCGCCGAGGTGGCTGTCGGGGCGCACGCGCGAGAACGGCCCGATGCGCGAACGCGGGCCGATCGAGGCCGATTCGAGCACGCAGTTGGGCAGGATCTCGACGCCGTCGCCGATCTCGCAGTCGGTGATGACGTTGTTCGGCCCGATGCGCACGTTGTCGCCGATGCTGACGCGGCCCTGCAGCACCACGTTGACATCGATGACGACGTCGCGACCACAGCTGACCTCACCGCGAATGTCGAGGCGAGCAGGGTCGACGAGGGTGACACCCGCATCGAGCAGGCGCCCGGCCATGCGCGCCTGGTAGAGCCGTTCGACCTCGGCGAGCTGACGCCGGTTGTTCACACCGAGCGCCTCATCGGCGTCGGCGAGGGTGGCGCTGCCCACGTTGCGCCCTTCGGCCACCGCCATCGCGATGCAGTCGGTCAGGTAGTACTCGCCCTGGGCATTGTCATTGCCGAGCGCCGGGATCCAGCGATGCAGCAGCGCGCCCTGCACGACCATGATGCCGGTATTGATTTCGTGGATGTCGAGTTCGGCCGGCCCGGCGTCCTTGTGCTCGACGATACGCAGCACGGCATCGTCCGCGCCGCCGCGCACGATGCGGCCATAGCCGGTGGCGTCGGCGAGGTGAGCGGTGAGAACGGCGATGCCACCGGCCTCGGCGGCCGCAACCAGCGGCGCGAGCGCGGACGCGGTCAGCAGGGGCACGTCGCCGTACAGGATCAGGACGTCGCCCTGCGACGGCACCTGGGCCAGCGCCTGGGCCACGGCATGCCCGGTACCGAGCTGTTCGCGCTGCTCGGCCCATCTCACGTCACGGTGCGCGAGGCGCGCTTTCAGGATCTCGCCGCCGTGTCCGTAAACCACGATCGGCGGCGTGTCGCTGACCAGCGCGGCGGTGTCGAGGACGTGCTCGATCATCGGCCTCGCCGCAACGGGATGGAGGACCTTGGGCAGGTCCGAGTTCATGCGCTTGCCCTGGCCGGCAGCGAGGACGACGACGGTGACGGACATACGATTCCTTGTGCGAGGGTGAGCGGGACCGCGCGCTATGATAGAGCCCGCTCAGGTGCGGAACAAACGCGGCCCGCAGACAAGCGAACGCCGGCGCGAGGCCGGCGTCTTGCACGAAGCAACGGGCCTGGAGCTGCCGTATCAGCGCCCACCACGGCGCCGCAGACGCTGGATGGTCTGCAGCTGAGCGGCCGCCTCGGCGAGCTCGGCGAGCGCCTTGGCGTAATCCATCGAGGCCTGGCCTTCGACCAGCAGGCGCTCGGCGTCCTCCTTGGCCTTGAGCGCGGCCGCCTCGTCGAGATCCTCGGCGCGCTCGGCGGTGTCGGACAGGATCGTCACCACCCGCGGCTGCACCTCGAGCATGCCACCCGAAATGTAGAAGGCCTCTTCCTTGTCCTCGGCAAACTTCAAACGCACCTCGCCCGGGCCGAGCCGGGTCAGCAACGGCGTGTGGCCGGGCGCGATGCCGACCTCGCCGAGCACGGCGGGGGCGAAGATCATCTCCGCCTGGCCCGAGAAGATCTCGCGCTCGGCACTGACGATGTCGACGTGGACGGTCATGGTCATGGGCTGGTCTGCTCCCGGCTGTTAGAGCTTCTTGGCCTTCTCGACGGCCTCGTCGATGGAGCCGACCATGTAGAAGGCCTGCTCGGGCAGGTCGTCATACTCGCCGGCGACGATCGCCTTGAAGCCCGCGATGGTGTCCTTGAGCGACACGTACTTGCCCGGGGTGCCGGTGAAGACCTCGGCGACGGTGAACGGCTGCGACAGGAAGCGCTGGATCTTGCGCGCCCGGGCGACGGTCAGCTTGTCCTGCTCGGACAGCTCGTCCATGCCCAGGATGGCGATGATGTCGCGCAGTTCCTTGTAGCGCTGCAGGGTGTTCTGCACCGCGCGCGCCGTATCGTAGTGATCCTGGCCGACGACCAGCGGGTCGAGCTGGCGGCTGGTGGAATCGAGCGGGTCGACCGCGGGATAGATACCGAGCTCGGCGATCTGGCGCGACAACACGACGGTGGCGTCGAGGTGGGCGAAGGTCGTGGCCGGGCTGGGGTCGGTGAGGTCGTCGGCCGGCACGTAGACCGCCTGGATGGAGGTGATCGAGCCGGTCTTGGTCGAGGTGATGCGCTCCTGCAGGCGGCCCATTTCCTCGGCCAGGGTCGGCTGGTAGCCCACCGCCGACGGCATACGGCCGAGCAGTGCGGACACCTCGGTACCGGCCAGCGTGTAACGGTAGATGTTGTCGATGAACAGCAGCACGTCACGGCCTTCGTCGCGGAACTTCTCGGCCATGGTCAGGCCGGTCAGGGCGACGCGCAGGCGGTTGCCGGGCGGCTCGTTCATCTGGCCGTAGACCATCGCCACCTTGGACTTCTCGAACTCCTCGACGTTGACGACCCCGGCTTCCTGCATCTCGTGGTAGAAGTCGTTGCCCTCGCGGGTACGCTCACCGACGCCGGTGAACACCGACAGGCCGGAGTGCTCGGTCGCGATGTTGTTGATGAGCTCCATCATGTTGACGGTCTTGCCCACGCCGGCGCCGCCGAACAGGCCGACCTTGCCGCCCTTGGCGAACGGGCAGATGAGGTCGATGACCTTGATGCCGGTTTCGAGCAACTCGGTGGCAGGCGACAACTCGACGAACTTGGGCGCTTCGCGGTGGATGGTCCAGCGCTCTTCCTCGCCGATCGCGCCGAGCTCGTCGATCGGATCGCCGAGCACGTTCATGATGCGGCCGAGGGTCTTGGTGCCCACCGGCACCTTGATGCCGGCGCCGGTGTTGTTGGCGACCATGCCTCGACGCAGGCCGTCGGTCGTACCGAGTGCGATAGAACGCACCACGCCGTCGCCGAGCTGCTGCTGCACCTCGAGCGTGATGTCGCTGTTGTCGAGTTTCAGGGCGTCGTAGATGCGCGGCACTTCCGAAGTCGGAAATTGCACGTCCACGACAGCACCAATGACTTGAACCACCTGTCCAGAACTCATTGTCGAAGTTCCTCTCAGTCGCCTGTATTCAAAAAAATTCGGGTTCGCCTTCGCTGCGGTCAGACCGCGGCAGCGCCGCCCACGATCTCCGACAGCTCCTGGGTAATCGCTGCCTGGCGGGCCTTGTTGTAGACCAGTTGCAGCTCCTCGATGAGCTTGCCGGCATTGTCCGCGGCGGCCTTCATCGCGACCATGCGCGCAGCCTGCTCGCAGGCGATGTTCTCGACCACGCCTTGGTACACCAGCGATTCGATGTAGCGCGACAGGAGCTGTTCCATGACGTCGCGCGCCTCGGGTTCGTAGATGTAATCCCAGTGATGCTTGAGCTCGTCGCCCTCACCCGGCACCAGCGGCAGCAGCTGCTCGAAAGTCGGCTTCTGCGTCATCCGGTTCACGAACTGGTTGGAGGCCATGTAGACGCGGTCGACGCGCCCCTCGAGGAAGCCGTCGAGCATGATCTTGATCGTGCCGATGAGTTCCTCGAGATGCGGCGAGTCACCCAGTCCACTGGCCTGGCCGACGATGCGCCCGCCGATACGCGAGAAGAAGCCCAGCCCCTTGTTGCCGATGATGCACAGATCCAGCTCCTTGCCCTCCTGCTCCCAGCTGCGGAACTGGCGCAGCGACTGGCGGAACAGGTTGGCGTTGAGGCCGCCGCACAGGCCGCGATCGGTCGACACCAGGATGACGCCGACACGCTTGACCTCGCGCTCGATCAGGAACGGATGACGGTACTCGGTATTGGCGTGCGCGATGTGCGCCACCACGTTACGCATCTTGTCCGCGTAGGGACGTGCCGCCGTCATGCGATCCTGCGCCTTGCGCATCTTGCTCGCCGCGACCATTTCCATGGCCTTGGTGATCTTCTGCGTGTTCTTGACGCTCGCGATCTTGGTGCGGATTTCTTTGGCTGCTGCCATAGTCGTGGACCTTTATCGCCTGGCGGTCTTACCAGGAATGGTTGGCCTTGAAGTCCTCGATCGCGGCCTTGAGACCACTTTCGATCTCGTCGCTGTAGTCGCCGGTCTCGTTGATCTTGTCCATCAGTGCCTTGTGCGACGAACCCATGAAGGCGTGCAGCGCGGTCTCGAAGTCACCGATCTTCTCGATCTCGATGTCGTCGAGGAAACCGCCTTCGGCCGCGTACAGCGACACCGCCATGTGGGCGACCGACAGCGGCGAGTACTGCTTCTGCTTCATCAGCTCCATGACGCGCTGGCCACGCTCGAGCTGGCGCCGGGTGGCCTCGTCGAGATCGGAGGCGAACTGCGAGAACGCGGCGAGTTCACGGTACTGGGCGAGTGCGAGACGCACGCCGCCGCCGAGCTTCTTGATGATCTTGGTCTGCGCGGCGCCGCCGACGCGGGACACCGACAGGCCGGCGTTGATGGCCGGACGGAAACCCGAGTTGAAGAGGTCCGTCTCGAGGTAGATCTGACCGTCGGTGATCGAGATGACGTTGGTCGGCACGAAGGCCGACACGTCACCGGCCTGGGTTTCGATGATCGGCAGCGCGGTGAGCGAGCCGGTCTTGCCCTTGATCTCGCCGTTGGTGATCTTCTCGACGTACTCGGCGTTGATGCGCGCGGCGCGCTCGAGCAGGCGCGAATGCAGGTAGAAGACGTCACCCGGGTAGGCTTCGCGGCCCGGCGGGCGGCGCAGCAGCAGCGATACCTGGCGGTAGGCCCAGGCCTGCTTGGTGAGATCGTCGTAGATGATCAGGGCGTCTTCGCCGCGGTCGCGGAAATACTCGCCCATCGCGCAGCCCGAGTAGGGCGCGATGTACTGCATGGCGGCCGAGTCCGAAGCGGTCGCGGCGACGATGATGGTGTGATCCATCGCGCCGTGCTCTTCGAGCTTGCGGATGACGGCATTGATCGACGACGCCTTCTGGCCGATGGCGACGTAGATGCACTTAATGCCGGTGCCCTTCTGGTTGATGATGGTGTCGATGGCGACGGCAGTCTTGCCGGTCTGGCGGTCACCGATGATCAGCTCGCGCTGGCCGCGGCCGATCGGCACCATGGAGTCGATCGACTTCAGGCCGGTCTGCACCGGCTGGGCGACCGACTGGCGCGCGATGACGCCGGGTGCGATCTTCTCGATTGGCTCGCTGCGCACGGCGTTGAGTTCGCCCTTGCCGTCGATGGGGCGGCCGAGGGAGTCGACCACGCGGCCGAGCAGCGTCTCGCCGACCGGCACTTCGAGGATGCGGCCGGTGCAGCGGCAGGTGTCGCCTTCGGTGATGTGCTCGTACTTACCGAGGATGACCGCGCCGACAGAGTCCTGCTCGAGGTTCAACGCGAGGCCGAAAACGCCGCCGGGGAACTCGATCATTTCCCCCTGCATGACGTCGGCGAGACCGTGGATGCGGCAGATACCGTCGGACAGGCTGACTACCGTACCTTCGGTCCGCGCTTCGGTCTCGAGCTTCAGACCCTCGATTTTCTTCTTGATCAGTTCACTGATCTCAGTTGCGCTGATGCTCATGGCAATCCTCTGCGACTAACGCTTTAAATTTCGTGAATCCGGTATGCGGTCGGCACCTCAGCCGATCTGCTGCTCGAGGGCCGCAAGCCGGCCGCGCATGGACAGGTCGATGACCGAGTCGCCGATGCGAATGACCGCGCCGCCGATCAGCGCCGGATCGACGCTCGCCTCGACGCGGCACTCGCGGCCGACGCGACCGCGGATGGCGGTCTCGATCTTCTGCCGCTCGGCATCGTTGAGCGCGTAGGCGGCACACACCTCGACGTTGACCACGCCGGCGGCATCGGCGCGGCTGCGTTCGAACAGCTCCGCGATCTGCGGCGCGATCTCGAGCCGCTCCGCGGCGGCCAGGGCCTCGAGGAAATTGCGCCCGGCGGCATGGAGACGGTCACCGAGCAGGTCGGACAGCACGTCGACGATCTGCTCGTTGCTGACGCGCGGGTGGCCGATGAACGCCGCCAGCGCCGGGTCGGCGACCGCGGTAGCGAGGACCGCGAGCATGCCCGACCACCGGTCCACCTCGCCGTGCTCGCCGGCGTAGGCATAGGCCGCGGCCGCGTAGGGCCTGGCGATGGTGAGTTTCTCTTGCATGGCCGGCCCTACAGGTTGGCAGCAAGCTTGTCGAGGACGTCGCGGTGAGCGTTCTCGTCGATCTCACGCAGCAGGATCTGCTCGGCCCCGGCCACGGCCAGGCGGGCGACCTGCGCACGCAGTTCGTCGCGTGCCTGGTTTCGCTCCTGCTCGATTTCCGCCATCTTCGCCGCCTTGATTCGGTCGGCTTCCTCACGAGCAGCCTGCTTGGCCGCCTCGACGATCTCATCGGCACGCTTCTGCGCCTGCACGATGAAGTCCTGCGCCTTGTCCTTGCCGTCCCGCATGAGGTCGGTGGCGCGCTGCTCGGCGAGCTCGAGTTCGTGCTTGCCGCGCTCGGCGGCGGCGAGGCCGTCGGCGATGCGCGTCTCGCGTTCCTCGAGTGCTTTGAGGATCGGCGGCCATACGTATTTCAGACAGAACCAGACGAAGATCGCGAACGATATCGCCTGGCCTATCAGTGTCAGGTTCATGTTCATGACAGTTGGCCTACCTGGTTGCGCGGGTGCTTAGTGTGCGACCTGCCCGAGGAAGGGATTGGCGAACATCAGCAGCGCCGCGAACGCGATGGCGATAATCGGCACGGCGTCGGTCAGGCCGAGCATGAGGAACATGCGCGCCTGCAGCATGGGAACCAGCTCCGGCTGACGCGCGGCGCCTTCCAGGAACTTGCTGCCCAGGATACCGATACCCACACCGGCGCCGAGCGCGCCCAGGCCGATCATGATGCCGGCGGCAAGCGCTGAGAAGGCAACGATGGATTCCATAGCAATATCTCCTCTGGTTATCTCGCTATTTGTATTAATGCGAATCGTGACTTTCGTGCGACTGGCTCAGGTACACGATCGTCAACATCATGAAAATGTAGGCCTGCAGGGTGATGACCAGGATGTGGAAAATCGCCCATGGCACCGACAGGAGCCATTGCAGGTAGAAAGGCACGAGGGCGGCGATGAGCACGAACACGAGCTCGCCGGCGAACATGTTGCCGAACAGTCGCAACGACAGCGACAGCGGCTTGGCAATCAGGGAGACCGTCTCCAGCACCAGGTTGACCGGCAGCAGGGCCTTGCCGAAGGGGTGGAAAGCGAGTTCGCCGAGGAAACCGCCGACGCCCTTGACCTTGATGCCGTAGTAGATCATCAGCGCGAACACCGACAGCGACATGCCGAACGTGGCATTGACGTCGGTGGTCGGCACCATCTTCATGTGGCTGATGCCCATCTGCTGCGAGACGTAGGGCACCCAGTCGACCGGCACCAGGTCCATCAGGTTCATGAGGAAGATCCACACGAAGATGGTCAGCGCCAACGGCCCGATCAGGGCATTGCGGCCATGGAAGGCGTCGCGCACGGAGCCGGCAACCATTTCGAAGGCGAGCTCGACCACGCTCTGCCACTTCGACGGTTTCTGCACCGAGGCCGATACTGCGACCTTGCGGAACAACCAGCAGAACACCACGCCCGTCAGCAACGACCAGAACATGGTGTCGACGTTGATCGCCATGAAGCCCATCTCGGTCGCTTCCTTGGCCGTGTGGGCGAAACCCCAGGTGCCGTCAGAATGCTTGCCGAAGGTCAGGTTCTGGATGTGGTGGCTGATGTACTCAGCGGGTGATCCGGCTGACATGGCTGGTCCGTTCGTCTCCGTTGTTCTCGACCGATCAATCGCCCGCGGACCCGGCCTCGCCCCTGGCCGGCGCGCGCGGGTTTTCACCCACGTCGGCCCGCAGGAACGCGATCCAGTGGACCGCGGCGGTCGCCAGGTATCCCATTACGGCGACCAGGAAGTTCACCCTGAGCAGCATGATCGCGATGACGAACAATGCCGCGGTGAACGCGATCTTGATCAGTTCCCCAATGTAAATCGCGCGCAGGGCCTGTTCGGCCGATGCGCTCCTCTGCCGCTGCGCGAGGCGCCGGGCGAGGTAATAATTCGGTATCACGCCGACGAGACCACCGACCAGTGCCGAGTAGCTCGCATGCATGCCCCACAGCGCGCCCAGTACTGCCGCCACCCCCGTGACGACGAGCTGCCCGATGACGACCTGCATCATCGTGCGCCGCGAGCGTTCGCGTAGGGAGCCGCCGCTCACGGTTGATGCTCGGTGGGCACGCATGGGTCTGAACGCGTAAACCGCCGAAGTTTAGCCGTTTTTGCCGCAGCGCGGCAAGCCTTCTCGGGCAATTTCCCGCCGCGGCCGGTGCAATGGGCTGAATTTCCCGTAAAAACGGCTACTTGATGTGTTCCAGGATGCCGTCCAGCTCGTCCAGCGAGGTGTACGTGATGGTCAGCGTGCCGCGCCCGCCGTTGCCGTGGCGGATGGCGACGCGCGCGCCGAGACGTTCGGCCAGTGACTGTTCGAGCTGGCTGATGTTGGGATCGGGGGCCGGCGCCGGGCGCGGTTTGGCCTTGGCGGCCGCGCCGCCCTCGCGCAGCTGGCGCACCAGCGCCTCGGCCTCGCGCACGCTCAGGCCCTCGCCGGCGATACGCCGCGCCGCTTCCAGCTGGACCTCGCCACTGAGCCCGAGCAGGGCGCGCGCGTGGCCCATTTCCAGCAGGCCCTGCTCGACCATCTCGCGCGTGCCGTGCTCGAGTTCGAGCAGGCGCATCAGGTTGCTGACCCCGGCGCGCGAACGCCCCACCGCCTCGGCCACCTGCTGGTGGGTCATGTCGAACTCGCGTACCAGGCGCTGGAGCGCAAGTGCCTCCTCGATGGGATTGAGCTGCTCGCGCTGGATGTTCTCGATCAGCGCGATGCTCATGGCGTCGGCATCGGCGACACGCTTGACGATGGCCGGGATGCGGCTCAAGCCCGCCAGCTGGGCCGCGCGCCAGCGCCGCTCGCCGGCGATGAGCTCGTAGCGCCCGCCCTCGGCCAGCGGCCGGATCACCACCGGCTGCACCACGCCCTGGGCGCGGATCGACTCGGCCAGGTCCTCGAGCTGTTCCTGGGCGATGTTCAGGCGCGGCTGGTAGCGGCCGCGCTGGATGAGGTCGAGGGGCACGCTCTTGAGCTGGTCACCGTTCTCCTCCTCGACCGTGACCTGCTCCGCGCCGATGCCGAGCAGGGCATCGAGCCCGCGGCCGAGTCCACGCTTCTTCGTCGTCATGGGATCCACTCAGTTCAGGGATGTCGCCGCGCCGGCGGCTTCCCGGCGCAGCATTTCCCCGGCCAGCGCAAGGTAGGCGACCGCGCCGGTCGAGGACTTGTCGTACATGAGGGCCGGCAGGCCGTGGCTGGGCGCTTCCGCCAGGCGCACGTTGCGCGGGATGACGGTGCGGTAGACCTTGTCGCCGAAATGATCGAGCAGCTGCCGCGAGACCTCGTTGGCGAGGTTGTTGCGGGGGTCGAACATGGTCCTGAGCAGGCCTTCGACGCGCAGCCCCGGGTTGAGAAAGCGCCGGATCTTGTCGATCGTCTCGAGCAGCGCGGTGAGCCCCTCCAGCGCGTAGTACTCGCACTGGGTGGGGATGACCACCGCGTCGGCCGCGACCAGCGCGTTGACCGTCAGCATGTTCAGCGACGGCGGGCAGTCGATGAGGACGTAGGCGTAGCGTTCGCGCACCGTCTCCAGGGCGTGGCGCAGGCGCAGCTCGCGGCCGAGTTCCTCCAGCAGCCCGACCTCGGCGCCGGTCAGGTCGGCGTTGGCCGGCAGCAGGTGGTAGCCGGCCGGGATGTCGGTGACGATGGCCTCCTCGAGGGTGCGCTCGCCCATCAGTACGTCGTAGCTCGATGCCGCCAGGTTGCGCTTGTCGACCCCGCTGCCCATGGTCGCGTTGCCCTGCGGGTCGAGGTCGATGAGCAGGGTACGGCGCTTGGTCGCGGCCAGCGACGCGGTCAGGTTGACGCTCGTCGTGGTCTTGCCGACGCCGCCCTTCTGGTTCGCTATGGCCAGTACGCGGGACATGAGAGCTGGTGCTTACCTGCGGATAGGGGCGAAACGCGCCGCGCGCGCTCGCCGGGACGGCGGATTATGGCACATCTGCACGCGCCCCCGCAGGGGCCCGCGGGCGTGCCACGGGGCGGAAAACCACCAGGTGGCGCGCGGCGAAACCCGGCACCGCGAGGGCGATCACCTCGGCCGGACCGAACGCCGCCTCGGCCGCGGCGAGGTCGGCGTGGTCGAGCGCGCCTTTCATTGCCATCACCCGGGTCGCAGGGCCGACCAGGTGGTCGACGGCGGCGAGGAAATCGACCAGCGAGCCGAGCGCGCGCGAGACGACCAGATCGACTGGCGCAGCCGGGCGCAGGTCCTCGACCCGCGTGCCGGCGACGGCGACGTTGGCCAGGCCGAGTTCGATGCGCGCCTGGGTCAGGAAGCGCGCCCGTCGCGCGCGCGGCTCGACCAGGGTGAACGCGGCCTGCGGGCAGGCCACGGCGAGCACGATGCCGGGCAGACCGGCGCCGCTGCCGACGTCGACCACCGGCCCGGCGCCGAGGTGGGGCACGAGCGCCAGGCAGTCGACGACGTGCGCCGCGGCGAAGCGCCGCGGATCGGCGTCGCCGGTGAGGTTGGTGACGTGCTGCCAGCGTCCGACGAGGGCGACGTAGGCGGCCAGGCGGGCGTGCTGGGCGGGCGTGAGGACGACGCCGAGGCTCGCCGCGCCGTCGGCGATGACGGCCTCGACCGTCGCGCCGTGGTGCAGCCGCGCGCCGCTCAAGCCGAGCGCGCCATGTCGCCGCGAGCGCGCTTGAGATGCACCAGCAGCAGGGCCAGCGCGGCCGGGGTCACGCCGGAGATGCGCCCGGCCTGGCCGAGGGTGCGCGGGCGGTGGCGCGTGAGCTTCTGGCGCACCTCGCTCGACAGGCCGGCGACGCTGGCATAGTCGAGACTGTCGGGAATGACGGTGTCCTCCGCCGCGCGGTGGCGCAGGACGTCCTCCTCCTGGCGCGCGATGTAGCCGTGGTAGCGGGCGTCGACCTCGATCTGGGCGATGAGTTCGTCGTCGTCGAGCCCCGGCCCGGCGCCCGGCAGGCGCATCAGGGCGCGGTAGTCCAGGCCGGGACGGCGCAGCAGGTCGGCCAGGTTCTGCTCCTTGCGCAGCGGCTGGCCGAGCACGGCGCTGGCGGCGGCCGGGTCGAGCCGGGCCGGGCTCAGCCAGGTCGCCGCCAGGCGCGCCTGCTCCGCGGCCAGGCGGCCCTGCTTGGCGTCGAAGCGCGCCCAGCGCGCGTCGTCGACCAGGCCCAGGCGCCGCCCGAGCGGGGTCAGGCGGCGGTCGGCGTTGTCCTCGCGCAGCTTGAGGCGGTACTCGGCGCGGCTGGTGAACATGCGGTACGGCTCGCTGGTGCCGCGAGTGACGAGGTCGTCGACCAGCACGCCGATGTAGGCCTCGTCGCGACGCGGGTACCACGGCGCCTCGCCGCGCACCCTGAGCGCGGCGTTGATGCCGGCCAGCAGGCCCTGCGCGGCCGCTTCCTCGTAGCCGGTGGTGCCGTTGATCTGCCCGGCGAAGAACAGCCCCGGCAGCGGCCGCGTCTCCAGCCAGGGTTCGAGTCCGCGCGGATCGAAGTAGTCGTACTCGATGGCGTAGCCCGGGCGGGTGATGACGGCCTGCTCGAAGCCGCGGATGGAGCGCACCAGGGCGAGTTGGACGTCGAACGGCAGGCTGGTCGAGATGCCGTTGGGATAGACCTCGTCGACGTCCAGGCCCTCTGGTTCGACGAAGATCTGGTGCCCGCTGCGGGCGGCGAAACGGGTCACCTTGTCCTCGATCGAGGGGCAGTAGCGCGGCCCCACGCCTTCGATGGCGCCGCTGTACATGGGCGAGCGGTCGAGCCCGCCGCGGATGATGTCGTGGGTGCGCTCGTTGGTGGCGGTGATGTGGCAGGCGACCTGGCGCGGGTGCTCGTCGCGGCTGCCGACGAAGGAGAACACCGGCCGCGGGTCGTCGCCGGGCTGGGCGGCCAGCCCGCTGAAATCGATGCTGCGCGCGGCCAGCCGCGGCGGCGTGCCGGTCTTCAGCCGACCGACCTCGAAGGGCAGCTCGCGCAGCCGTGCGGCGAGTGCATTGGCCGGCTGGTCGCCGGCCCGGCCGCCACTGTAATTGGCCTCGCCGATGTGGATACGCCCGCCGAGGAAGGTGCCGACCGTCAGGACCACGGTGGGCGCGAAGAAGCGCAGGCCCATGCGGGTGACGACGCCGGCGATGCGCCCGTCCGCGATGACGAGGTCGTCGACCGACTGCTGGAACAGCATCAGTCCCGGCTGGCCTTCCAGCGCGCGGCGCGCCGCGGCGCGGTACAGCGCGCGGTCGATCTGGGCGCGGGTGGCGCGTACCGCCGGCCCCTTGCTCGCGTTGAGGGTGCGGAAATGGATGCCGCAGGCATCGGCGCCGCGCGCCATGAAACCGCCCAGGGCGTCGATCTCGCGCACCAGGTGGCCCTTGCCGATGCCACCGATGGCGGGATTGCAGGACATCTGGCCGAGGGTCTCCAGCGCCTGGGTGAGCAGCAGGGTGCGCGCGCCCATGCGCGCCGCGGCCAGCGCGGCCTCGGTACCGGCGTGGCCGCCGCCGACGACGATGACGTCGAAACTGTCCGGGTAATCCATGCGGAGCGCCTCCGCCGGGTCGATGGGGGCGCGCAAGGATACTGCCTGGCCGCCGCCTTTTGAAGGCTGGGCACGCGGTCTCAGGCGATCGCCCGGGCCGCGCCCTCGACGTGCAGGTGGCTGGCGAAGACCTCGGTGCAGGCGGCCCAGGAATGGCGCGCCGCGTGGGCCACGCAGGCCGCCGGGTCGAGGGTCAGCGCGGCAGTGATGGCGCGCCCGAGGTCGACGTCGAGCACGCCGCTCGCGCCGGCGGCGACGACGTCGACCGGCCCCTGCACCGGGTAGGCCGCCACCGGCAGGCCGCAGGCCATGGCCTCGAGCAGGACGAGACCGAAGGTGTCGGTGCGGCTGGGGAAGACGAACACGTCCCCGCCGGCGACGTGGCGAGCGAGGTCACGGCCGAACTTGGCGCCGAGAAAGCGCACCGCCGGCCACGCCGCGCGCAGGCGCTCGAGGTCCGGGCCGTCGCCGATGACGATCTTGCTGCCCGGCAGGTCGAGGGCGAGAAAGGCCTCGATGTTCTTCTCCACCGCGACCCGGCCCATGTAGACCTGGATCGGTCGCGGCAGCGCGTAGTGCACCGGGTCGGCCGGGTTGAACACCGTCGTGTCGACCCCGCGCGACCACAGGCAGAGGTTGGCGAAGCCGCGCTCGACCAGGCGCTGGCGCTGGCTCGGCGTCGGCACCAGGGTGCGCTCGGCGGCCGCGTGGAAGCGGCGCAGCCAGGCGTAGCTCCAGTCGAGCGGCAGCGGCGCCCGCAGGCGGATGTACTCCGGGAACTGGGTGTGGAAGGAGGTCGTGAAGCCGCGCCCGCGGCGCCGGCACCAGGCCCGCGCGGCCATCCCCAGCGGGCCCTCGGTGGCGACGTGCACGGCGTCCGGCGCGAAGGCCTCGAGGCGGCTGGCCACGCCCCGCCCCGGCCACAGGGCGAGCCGGATCTCGGGATAGGTCGGGCACGGCACGGTGCGGAAGTCGCCCGGCGTGATCACCAGGACCTCGTGGCCGGCGCGGCCGAGATACTCGGCCGTGGTCGACAGGGTCCGCACCACGCCGTTGACCTGCGGATGCCAGGCATCGGTGACGATGGCGATGCGCAGCGCCGCGTTCATGCCGCAACTGCGGCCCGGTGCGGCAGGGCCGCGGTGCCGGGCGCGCTGACCAGTGCCAGGCGGCCATCGCGGTCTTCGACCAGCGCCGTGCAGGACTCGACCCAGTCGCCGCAGTTGAAATACTCGACCGCGCCGATGCGCCGCAGCGCGGGATGGTGGATGTGCCCGCACACCACGCCGTCGAAGCCCGCTGCGCCGGCGGCGGCAGCCACGGCATGTTCGTAGCGGCGGATGTACTCGCGCGCGTTCGGTACCCGGCTCTTGATGAAGCCGGCCAGCGACCAGTAGGGGAATCCACAGCGGTGCCGCAGGGCGTTGACCGCGCCGTTGACCTGCAGCAGCCATTCGTAGGCGTGCGAGCCGAGCGCCTCGGTCCAACGCGACCCGGCCACCGCGCAGTCGAAGGCATCGCCGTGGATGACCAGCAGGCGCGCACCGTCGGCGCAGTGGTGAACGGTCTCGCGCAGGATCTCGATCTGGCCGAAGCGCTGCGCGACATGGGCGCGGAAGAGCGCGTCGTGGTTGCCGGGCACGTAGACCACCCGGGTGCCGGCGCGCGCCAGCTCCAGCACCCGGCGCACGATCTCGTTGTGCGCCTGCGGCCAGTAGGGCCGGCGTTCGAGTGCCCACAGGTCGATGATGTCGCCGACCAGGTAGAGGGTGTCGCAGCTCAGGCCGGCGAGGAAATCGGCCAGGGCCGCGACGCGGGCGGCGCGCGAACCCAGATGCACATCGGAGATCCACACGCTGCGCCAGGTGCAGCGCGGGCTATCGAACGGCGGTGGCGACATGCGGCAGGCAACGTTCGGGAACGCGCGCAGACTAGCCACCCGGCGTGACAGCAGCGTGACAACGCAGGCTGCCCGGAGACGTATTGAACCGCCCGGCAGCGCCGCCCACCGGCGACGTCGGACGTCGCCCCCGCGGCCGCGGCCGGACGCGGTCGGAACCTGCCTAAATGGCCCGCTCGTCGAAACTTTCGCCGCCAGTCGTGGTCTCGCCTCGCTGTTGACGCTTTCCGCGGGCCTGTGGAACACTCGCGCCCCTTCGCCGCGGGCGCGGACAGCGCGATGAGGGCGATATCCCCCGGCGCCGACACGACGCCGTCACCCATCGCCTACGGACTCGCGATCCGCGCGCCGGACACCAGCGCGCCGGCCCCTGCCGGCACTGCACCGGATGGCTCACAACAACACGAAGAACACGCAGCAAAGAGGCCTGGATTGATGGAGACCCTCATCGAAGTCAACGGTTTGAGCAAGAACTTCGGCACCCTGAGGGCGGTCGACGACGTCTCCCTGGAGGTCCGGCGCGGCGAGGTGCTGGGCTTCCTCGGTCCCAACGGCGCGGGCAAGTCGACCACCATGAAGATGATCACCGGCTTCCTCGCTCCGAGCGCCGGCCACATCCGCGTCGCCGGTTTCGACATCGACACCCACCCGCTGGAAGCCAAGGCGCGCATCGGCTACCTGCCCGAGGGCGCACCGGCCTACGGTGAAATGACCGCCGCGGGCTTCCTCGATTTCATCGCCGACGTGCGCGGCATCGCGCGCGCGCACCGCGCCGCGCGCATCCGCGAGGTGGTCGAGCAGATCCACCTCGAGCGCGTGCTCGAACAGCGCATCGAGACCTTGTCCAAGGGCTTCAAACGCCGGGTCGGCCTGGCCCAGGCCATCCTCCACGACCCCGAGATCCTGATCATGGACGAGCCGACCGACGGCCTCGATCCCAACCAGAAGCACGAGGTGCGTACGCTGATCCAGGCCATGGCGCCGACCAAGGCCATCCTGATCTCGACCCACATCCTCGAAGAGGTCGACGCGGTGTGCACGCGGGCGGTGATCATCGCCCAGGGTCGACTCATCTTCAGCGGCACGCCGCGCGAACTCGCGGCACGCTCGCGCTACCACAACGCGGTGACGGTGATCGTGGCGACCGACGCCGTCGAGCCCGCGCGCGCGGCGCTGGCCACGCTTGGTGAAGTCGAAACCCGCGGCAACGGCAGCGATGCCCGCCTCACCCTGTTCGCGCCGCCGGGCGAGAACCCCGCCGCGCGCGCCCGCGCGACGCTGGCCGACGCCGGCGTCGCTGCCCAGGAGCTGTTCATCGAACACGGCCACCTCGACGAGGTCTTCCGCAGCATCACCCTGTCTGCCGGTGATTCCGGCGAGGTACACCGCACATGAGAGGACTCGGCACGATTTTCCGCCGTGAACTGAAGGCCTACTTCGCCACCCCGGTGGCCTATGTCTTCATCGTCATCTACCTGGTGCTGAACGGCATCTTCACCTTCTACGTCGGCGGCTTCTACGAGCGCGGCCAGGCCGACCTCGAGCCGTTCTTCCAGTTCCACCCCTGGCTCTACATGTTCCTCATTCCGGCCATCTCGATGCGGCTATGGTCGGAGGAACGCAAGGCCGGCACGCTCGAACTGCTGTTGACCCTGCCGGTGTCGCTGGCGGCGAGCGTGGTCGGCAAGTTCCTCGCCGCCTGGTGCTTCACTGCGGTCGCCCTGGCCGGCACCTTCCCCATGTGGCTGACGGTCAACTACCTCGGCCAGCCCGACAACACCGTGATCGCGGCCGGCTACGTCGGCAGCCTGCTGATGGCCGGCGGCTTCCTCGCCATCGGCTCGTGTATCTCGGCGCTGACCAAGAACCAGGTCATCGCCTTCGTCATCAGCTTCGTCATCTGCTTCGCGTTCAACCTGAGCGGCTTTCCCATGGTCATCGACCTGTTCAGCGCCTGGGCGCCGCAGGCCATCGTCGACGTCATCAGCTCGTTCAGTTTCCTGACCCACTTCAACTCGATCCTGAAAGGGGTGCTCGACGTGCGCGATCTCATCTTCTTCGCCAGCCTGATCGCCTTCTGGCTCTACGCCAACGTGCTCGCGATCGAAGTCAACAAGAGCAACTGAGAGCCACAAGATGAATCGAAAACTCGTCACCGGCGGTGGTCTCGTCGTCGCGCTCGCGCTCTTCCTCGGCATCAACGTCATCAGCAACCAGGCCCTCACGGCGTGGCGTCTCGACGTCACCGAGAACCATCTCTACACCCTGTCCGACGGTACCGTGAACATCCTCCGGGCGCTCGACGAGCCGGTCACGGTGCGCCTCTACTACTCGGCCAAGCAGTTCGCCGGCGTGCCCCAGCTGCTCAACTACGGCAAGCGCGTGCGCGACATGCTCGAGGAATACGCCGCGGCCAGTGACGGCAAGCTCAAGCTGCAGGTCATCGACCCCGAACCGTTCTCCGAGGCCGAGGACGAGGCGGTCGCCTTCGGCGTGCGCGCGCTCTCGCTCGGCGCCGGCGGCGAGGTCGGCTACCTCGGCGTGGTCGGCACCAACGCCACCGACGACCAACAGGTGCTGCCACTGCTGAGCCCCGAGCGTGAAGATGCCCTCGAGTACGAGCTGACCAAGATGGTCTACACCCTGGGCGAACCCAAGAAGCGGGTCATCGGCCTGATCTCGGGGCTCAACGTGTTCGCGCCGCCGCCGGATCCCATGACCGGCCGCGCCACCGGCCAGGACTGGGCCGCGTTCGTGCTCCTCAAGGAGCTCTACGACGTGCGCGAGCTGAGCTTCTCGACCGACACCATCGACGACGACATCGACACCCTGGTCGTGGTCCACCCCAAGGACCTGCCGCGCGCGACCCAGTACGCCATCGACCAGTTCGTCCTGCACGGCGGCAAGGCGCTGGTGTTCGTCGATCCCATGGCCGAGCAGGATCCCGCCCAGCCCGATCCGGAACGGCCCGGCGTGATGCCGGAACTGGGTTCGGACCTCGCCCCCCTGTTCGACAAGTGGGGTATTACGCTGAGTACCGGCAAGGTGCTGGGCGATCCGGCGGCGGCGGTGCGCGTGAGTTTCCGCGGCAGCCGCGGCACGCAGGAGGTCGAGTACCTGCCCTGGCTGCAATTGCAGGGCGATGCGCTCAACCGCGACGACTTCATCACCAACGAGCTCAACGTAGTCAACGTCGGTACCGCCGGCGACCTCGCGGTGAACGAGGGCAGCACCCTCGACCACGTGCCGCTGATCGCGATCGGCCCGGGCGCCGGGCTGATCGACCGCGACGCCGTGGTGTTCGTGCAGAACCCGGCCGGGCTGCTCGAGAACTTCACCCCGGACGACGCCAGGCACGTCATCGCCATGCGCATCTCGGGCATCGCCGAGACCGCCTTCCCCGACGGCCGCCCGCTCGGTGAGGACGAGAAGCGCGCGCCGCAGGATGACGCCTTCCTGGCCCGGTCGGCCGAGCCCATCAACGTCATCGTGGTCGCCGACACCGATATCCTGGCCGATCGCTTCTGGGTGCGCTTCAACGATTTCGCCGGCATGCGCCTGCCCGACCCCTTCGCCAACAACGCCGATTTCCTCGTCAACGCGGTCGACAACCTCGGCGGCAACGACGACCTCATCAGCCTGCGCAGCCGCGGCAAGTACACCCGCCCGTTCGAAGTCGTCCAGCAGATCCAGCGCGAGGCCGAGGCCCAGTTCCGCGATCGCGAACGCGCACTGCAGGACCGCCTCGCCGAGGCGGAGAGCAAGCTCGCCGAGCTGCAGAGCGAGAACAGCGACGGCGAAATGCTGCTGACCCCGGAGCAGAAGGCCGAGATCGAGCGTTTCCGCCAGGAGCAGGTCAAGACGCGCAAGGAGCTGCGCGCGGTGCAGCACGAGCTGCGCAGCAACATCGAACGCCTCGGCTCGGTGCTGATCTTCCTCAACACCGCGCTCGTCCCCATCGTCATCGCGCTGGTCGCGATCGGCGCGAGCCTGGTGCGCGGCCGCGGCCGGCGCCCGGCCTGAACCGGCAGGAGATGGCCCCGTGAAAGGCAGAAACCTGGTCCTCGCACTCGTCACCGTGGCCGTGCTGGTGGCCGCCTGGCAGGTCAGCGAACACAAGGCCCCGCAGACCGAAATCACGCGCAGCGAGTTCCTGCCCGTACTCATCGAACGCATCAACGACGTCACCGCGCTCGAGCTGCGCTCGGCCGGGCACACCACGCGCCTGGTACGTGACGGCGAGGCCTGGCACATCGCCGGCAAGGACGACTTCCCCGCCGACGCCGGCCTGGTGCGCCGCACCCTGCTCCAGCTCGCCGCGCTGCGCGGCGTCGAAGCGAAGACCAGCTCGCCCGCGCGCTACGCCCGCCTCGGCGTCGACGACATCGAGCAGGACGGCGCCGAGGGCACGCGGGTGGAGGTGTTCGCCGGCGGCGATGCGCCGCTGGTATCACTCATCGTCGGCCATGCGCGTGCGGGCGGCGAGCCCCAGCACTACGTCCGCCGCAGCGACGAGGCCCAGTCGTGGCTGGTCGAGGGCGCCCTCGACGTGCCTGCCGACCCGATCCCCTGGCTCGATGCCGGCATCGTCGACATCGACACCGAACGCGTGCGCAGCGTGCGCATCGCGGCGCCGGGCGCGACACCGGTGGTGGTCGCCAAGGACGCGCCGGGCGACAACTTCTTCGTCCTGCAGGACGTGCCGGAGGGTTTCGCGCCCAAGTCCAAGGCGACCGTGTCGAGCGTCGGTGCGGTGCTGCTCGACCTGCGCCTGAACGACGTCGCCGCCGCCGCGCGCGTGGCGGGCCAGGAACCCGTGCGCGTCACCACCGTGCGCACCTTCGACGGCCTGGTGGTGACGCTCAGCGACTACACCATCGACGACACCACCTGGACCGCCTTCGCCTTCGCCTACGACCCTGAGGGCGCAGTCGCGCCGCGGCCGGAGACGACCGACGAAGCCGTACCGACCGCCCCGCTCGCGGCGCCCAAGGACGCCGACGACAACGCCGGCGGCGCGCCGAACGACGCCGCCGATGCCGCGCCGGAGAAGGCGGCGAGCGAGAGCGTGGCCGACGAGGCGACGCGCCTGGCGGCACGCACCGCGGGCTGGGTCTACGTCCTGCCCGACTACAAGCGGCGCATGATCGAGCGCGATTTCGACAGCCTGGTCGAGGAGAAGAAGGCGGAGACGCCGGCCGCAGACGCGGCCGACTAGGCGGCGTCAGTGCACCCGCTGGCTGGTCGGACAGGCGGCCGGCAGCGAGGCCGTCATCGAGCGCAACACGCGCCAGCCGTGGGCGCTGCCGAGGTCGTGCCAGAGGTGGAAGGCATTGAAGGCGTCGATGCAGGGCGAGCCGCTCTGCAGCGCGCGCAGGGTCTGCAACACGTCCATCGCCTTGACGAAATCGGTGGCCAGCGCTTCGTGCAGCTCGGAGCGGTGCTTGGACGCGTACTCGCGGTAGGCGTTGCGACCGACTTCGACGAAGTAGGACACCGGCACGCCCTTGCGGATGGCATGCTCGGGCAGCAGACCGGCGAACAACAGGCACTGGTCACCGACGGCCGCCGGCTGGCTGGTATCGGCCTCGAGCAGGCGATCGACGCGGTCGACCAGGCCGCGCTCGATCTCGCGCGGCGAGACGTCGGCGCCGACGTGGCGGTAGAGCAGGCTGACCAGGTGCTCCTCGACGTCCGGGTCGAGCTGCACGCCGCCGGCGAGCTGGGCATGGGTGAGCAGCGCGCGCCAGCCGGTGGTCTGGGGGATGTGCAGTTCCTGGGTGGCCATGGTCGTCTACCTCGTCGTGGTGACATATGGCGGCGCGGGGACGGCGATCTTTAGCCGCGCGCAGGGCCTGCGCGGGCCGCCTGCGGCATACTCAAGACAGCCACCAGCGGCTATACTGCCGGCCCCTTGACGCGCCCGCCGCAGACGCCGCCCAGATGAGCCAAGCCACGGATTCTCCTGCCACTTTCCAGGATTTGATCTTCGCCCTGCAGCGTTACTGGAGCGCCTTGGGCTGCGTCGTCGCGCAGCCTTACGACATGGAGATGGGCGCCGGCACCTTCCACCCGGCGACCTTCCTGCGCGCCATCGGCCCCGAGCCCTGGCGCGCGGCCTACGTGCAGCCCTCGCGGCGGCCGACCGACGGCCGCTACGGCGACAATCCCAACCGCCTGCAGCACTACTACCAGTTCCAGGTCATCATCAAGCCGTCACCGGACGATCTGCAGGCGCTCTACCTGGGCTCGCTCACCGCGCTCGGCCTCGATCTCAATGCCCACGACGTGCGTTTCGTCGAGGACAACTGGGAATCGCCCACGCTGGGCGCCTGGGGACTGGGCTGGGAGGTGTGGCTGAACGGCATGGAGATCACCCAGTTCACCTACTTCCAGCAGGTCGGCGGCCTCGACTGCCGGCCGGTGTCGGGCGAGATCACCTACGGCCTCGAGCGCATCGCGATGTACCTGCAGGGGGTCAACTCGGTGTTCGACGTGGTGTGGACCGAGCACGACGGCCGCGTTGTCACCTATGGCGACGTGTACCACCAGAACGAGGTCGAGATGTCGGCCTACAACTTCGAGCACGCCGATACCGGCGCGCTGTTCGGCTGGTTCGACCACTGCGAGCGCGAGGCCACCCGCCTCATCGAACTCGACTTGCCGCTGCCGGCCTACGAGCAGATGGTCAAGGCCTCGCACACCTTCAACCTGCTCGACGCCCGCCGCGCCATCTCGGTCACCGAGCGCCAGCGCTACATCCTACGCGTGCGCACCCTCGCCCGCGCCATCGCCGAGAGCTACTACGCGACGCGCGAGGCGCTCGGCTTCCCGCTCGCGCAAACCACGGCGGACGCCGCATGAGCGCGACCCTGCTGGTCGAGATCGGCACCGAGGAACTGCCGCCGAAAGCGCTGCTGCGCCTGTCCACCGCCTTCGCCGCCGGCATCGAGAAGGCCCTCGCCGGCGCCGGCTTCGCCTACGAGGCGATCGTGCCCTACGCCGCGCCGCGCCGCCTCGCGGTCAGCGTGACGGCGCTGGGCGAGCGCCAGCCCGACCGCGTCGAGCAGCGTCGCGGCCCGGCCGTGAAGGCCGCCTTCGACGCCGACGGCAACCCGACCAAGGCCGCGCTCGGCTTCGCACGTTCGTGCGGGGTCGAGGTCGAGGCGCTCGGCCGCGTCAGCAGCGGCAACGGCGAGTGGCTGGCCTTCGAGGCCGAGATCCCCGGGCGCACCATCGACGCGGTGCTCGGCGAAATGGTCGAGCAGGCCCTCGCCGGCCTGCCCATCCCCAAGCGCATGCGCTGGGGCGCGGGCGAGGTCGAATTCGTCCGCCCCGTGCACTGGGTGGTCGCGCTGTACGGCAGCGCGGTGGTGCCGTGCACGGTGCTCGGGCTGACCGCCGGTCGCACCACCCAGGGTCACCGCTTCCACCACGGCGGCAGCATCGCGCTCGCCGATGCCGCGGACTACGTCGAGACCCTGGCCGGCAGCGGCCACGTGCTGGCCGATTTCGCCCAGCGCCGCGCGCGCATCCTCGCGCAGGTCGCGGCGTGGTGCGACGAGCATGGCCTCACGGCGGTCCTCGACCCCGAGCTGGTCGACGAGGTCACCGCGCTGGTCGAATGGCCGGCCGTGATCGGCGGTTCCTTCGACGCCGCTTTCCTCGCCCTGCCCGAAGAAGCCCTGATCGCCTCCATGCAGGGCCACCAGAAGTACTTTCCGCTGCGCGACCGCGACGGTCGCCTGGCCAACCGCTTCCTCACCGTCAGCAACATCGAGAGTACCGATCCGGCACTGGTGCAGGACGGCAACGAGCGCGTCATCCGCCCGCGCCTGGCCGACGCCGACTTCTTCTACCGCACCGATCGCGCCCGCCCGCTGGCCGAACGCGTCGCCGGGCTGGCCGACATGCTGTTCGAGAAGCGCCTCGGTTCGCTGGCCGACAAGACCGCGCGCGTCGAGCGCCTGGCCGCACGCATCGCCGCGGCCTGCGGCGCCGAACCGGCCGTCGTCGAGCGCGCCGCGCACCTCGCGCGCGCCGACCTGCTGTCGGCCATGGTCGGCGAGTTTCCCGAGCTGCAGGGCACCATGGGCGGTTACTACGCCGCCGCCGACGGCGAGGACGCCGCCGTGGCCACGGCGCTCGGCGAGTTCTACCAGCCGCGCTTCGCCGGCGATGTCATCCCGGCCTCGCCGGCCGGGCGCGCCATCGCCCTGGCCGACAAGCTCGACAGCCTGGTCGGCATCTTCGGCATCGGTCTCGCCCCGACCGGCGACAAGGATCCCTACGCCCTGCGCCGCGCCGCGCTCGGCAGCCTGCGCATCCTCATCGAGGGCGACATCGACCTCGACCTGCTCGAACTCATCGAGGTCGCCCGCGCCATCTACGGCGAGGTCGCGCTGGCCGAGGACACGGCCGCGCAGGTCTACGCCTACATGCGCGAGCGCCTGCGCGGTTATTACCAGGACCGCGGCATACCGGGCGACGTGTGCGCCGCCGTGCTCGCCAACGACCCCACCGCCCCACGTGAGATCGCGCGCCGCATCGACGCCGTGGCCGCCTTTCGCGAACACGCCGCCGCCGCCGCGCTGGCCGCGGCCAACAAGCGCATCGGCAACATCCTCAAGAAGCTCGACGGCCCGGCCCCGGGCGCGTGGAGCGCGGCACGCCTGGTCGACGACGCCGAGCGCGCCCTGGCCGCGGCCATCGAGACGCTCATGCCCGAGGTCGAAGCGGCCTTCGCCGCGCACGCCTACGACACCTACCTCGCCCGCCTCGCCAGCCTGCGCGGCCCGGTCGACCGCTTCTTCGACGAGGTCATGGTGATGTGCGAGGACGCAGCGTTGCGCGACAACCGCCTGGCGCTGCTCAACCAGTTGCACGGCCTGTTCGGCCGCGTCGCCGACATCGGCCGCCTGCACGACGCCTGAGCCCCGGTGAGGCCAGCGCCGCGCCCGTTACCAGGCTTCCCGCGTGTCCCCGGCGGCGGCGGGGGATGCGGGCTTCCCGCCTGCTGAGTCCGCGGGGTGCGCGCCTTGCTGCTCGATCGTGACGGCGTCATCAACCGCGACTCGCCGCACTACATCCGGTCGGCCGACGACTGGCAGGCCCTGCCGGGCAGCCTCGAAGCCATCGCACGCGCGCAGCACGCCGGCTACCACGTCATCGTCGTCAGCAACCAGTCGGGGCTGGCGCGCGGCTACTTCGACATGCACGCCCTGAACGGCATCCACCTGCGCCTGCAGCGCGAACTCGAACAACTCGGCGCGCGCATCGAGGCCTTCTTCTTCTGCCCGCACGGGCCCGACGAGGGCTGTGACTGCCGCAAGCCGCGTGGCGGTCTGATCGAGACCCTGGCCGCGCGCCTCGGCCTCGATCGCCCGAGCACGCCCTTCATCGGCGACCGCCTGAGCGACGCGCGCGCGGGGCTCGCCGCCGGCGTCCGCCCGCTGCTCGTGCGCAGTGGGCTGGAGCCGGTCACCGCCGAGGCTGCCCGTGCGCTCGGCGACGTGCCGGTCTACGCCGACCTCGCCGCCGCCGTGGAGGACGTGCTGTGTTCGTGACCCGCCTGCGCTCGTGGCTGTTCTACCTCGGCCTGACCCCGCTGACGGTGCTGTTCAGCTTCATCGGCATCCTCATCCTGCCGCTACCGCGGCCCTGGCGTTACGCCGTCATCACGCGCTGGTCGGTGCTCACCATCGCCTGGCTGAAACTGTGCTGCGGCCTCGGCTGGAGCGTGCGCGGCCGCGAGCACATCCCGGCCACGCCGGGGGTCATCCTGTGCAAGCACCAGTCGGCCTGGGAGACCATCACCCTGCAGCTGATCTTTCCGCGCCAGTGCCAGGTATTGAAACGCGAGCTGCTGCGCGTGCCGTTCTTCGGCTGGGGCCTGGCCAGCCTCAATCCCATCGCCATCGATCGCAAGGCCGGTGCGCGCGCGCTCAAGGTGGTCCTGGCCAAGGGCGTCGAGCGGCTGCGCGACGGCTGGTGGGTGCTGCTGTTTCCCGAGGGCACGCGTATTCCGCCCGGCGAGCGCGGTCGCTATACCCAGACCGGCGCCGCGCTGGCCCGCGAGGCGGGCTGCCCGGTGATCCCGGTGGCGCACAACGCCGGCGTGTTCTGGGGCCGCAACGCCGTGCTCAAGTACCCGGGGACCATCGAGGTCGTCATCGGCCCACCCATCGACACCGCGGGCAAGAGCGCCAAGGCCATCACGCGCGAAGCCGAGGCATGGATCGAGAAGACCTGCGCCGAACTGCCGTTACAGGCAGGGACGCGTTCCTGAGGCGGCGGCCCGCTGCCCGAACCTGTAACCGGCGAGACCGACCATGAAGCAACCGATCGAAGCCCGCTACCCCGCCACCCGCATGCGCCGCAACCGCAGCGACGCCTTCGTGCGCCGCCTGGTACGCGAGCACACCCTGACCACCGACGACCTCATCGCGCCCCTGTTCGTGCTCGACGGCGACAACCGCCGCGAAAGCATCGCGAGCATGCCGGGGGTCGAACGGCTCAGTATCGACCTCGCGGTCGCCGAGGGGCGCCGGCTGCACGCGCTGGGCGTGCCCGCGGTGGCGCTGTTCCCGGTCACCCCGGACGCGGCCAAGAGCGCCGACGGCCGCGAGGCCTACAACCCTGACGCCATCGCCCAGCGTGCCATCGCCGCGTTCAAGGCGGCCCTGCCCGATCTCGGCGTCATCACCGACGTCGCCCTCGATCCCTTCACCACCCACGGCCACGACGGCGTGCTCGACGAGCGCGGCGAAATCCTCAACGACGAGACGCTGGACGTCCTCGTGCGCCAGGCGCTGTCGCAGGCGCGCGCCGGGGTCGACGTCGTCGCGCCGTCGGACATGATGGACGGGCGGGTCGGCGCGATCCGCGACGCGCTCGAAGCCGAGGGTTACCGCAACGTCAAGATCCTGGCCTACTCGGCCAAGTACGCCTCGGCCTTCTACGGCCCTTTCCGCGATGCCGTCGGCTCGGGCGCCAAGCTCGGCAAGGGCGGCAAGCAGACCTACCAGATGGATCCCGGCAACACCGAGGAGGCGCTGCGCGAAGTCGCCCTCGACATCGCCGAGGGCGCCGACATGGTCATGGTCAAGCCCGGCATGCCCTACCTCGACGTGGTGCAGCGGGTCAAAGCCGAGTTCGGCGTGCCGACCTTCGTCTACCAGGTCAGCGGCGAGTACGCCATGCTGATGGCGGCGGCACGGAACGGCTGGCTGGACGAGCGCGCGGTCGCGCTCGAAGCCCTGCTCGGCTGCAAGCGCGCCGGCGCCGACGGCGTGCTGACCTACTTCGCCGGCCGCGCGGCGGCGTGGCTGGCGGCGTGATCACCGGGCTCATCGGCACACCCCCACGCTGCCGCGGAGCTGACCCCGCGAGGTTCTTCGACACGCTCTCGCCCTGACCCGGGAGCTGACCCCGCACGGGGTCCGTCCCCGGCGACGCCGGTCACCATCGACCCGCCATAGCGCTGCCCCCAAGCCGCGGTGGCCGCCCACCGCCGGGCGCCACGACAACCAGCCCGCCTCACACGTCGAGGTTCAATTCCTTGATCTTCCGCGTCAGGGTGTTGCGCCCCCAGCCGAGCAGCTTGGCCGCCTCCTGGCGCCGACCGCGGGTCGAGTTGAGGGCGACGTGGATCATGGTCGTCTCGAACCTGGGCAGGGCCTCGTCTAGGATCGGGTCCTGCGACTGGCGCAGGCGACGTTCCGCCCAGCGCCGCAACGCGCCCTCCCAGTCCTCCTGGTTCGGCACCTCGCTGCCGGTCTCGGCGCTGAGCAGTTCGGCCGGCAGGTCGTCGACGTCGATTTCGCGCGACGGCGCCATGATCATCACGCGCCGGCACACGTTCTCGAGCTGGCGCACGTTGCCGGGCCAGGCGAAGGCACGCATCGCCGCCGCCGCGCGCGGCGTTAGCCGCTTGGGTTCGACGCCGAGTTCCTGCGCCGTGGTGCGCAGGAAATGTTCGGCCAGGGCCTCGATGTCGTCCGGCCGCGAGCGCAACGGCGGCAGCTCGAGGCGAATGACGTTGAGGCGGTGGAAGAGGTCCTCGCGGAAGCTGCCCTCGCGCACACGCTCTTCGAGGTACTGGTGGGTCGCCGCGATCACGCGCACATCGACCCGTACCGGTTCGTGGCCGCCGACGCGGTAGAACTCGCCGTCGGCGAGCACGCGCAGCAGGCGGGTCTGCAGCTCGGCCGGCATGTCGCCGATCTCGTCGAGGAACAGGGTGCCGTGATTGGCCTGCTCGAAGCGTCCGATACGCTGCGCGGCGGCGCCGGTGAACGCGCCCTTCTCGTGGCCGAACAGCTCCGATTCGAGCAGGTCGCGCGGAATCGCGGCGGTGTTGAGTGCGATCAGCGGCTGGCCGGCGCGCGGGCTGTGGCGATGCAGGGCGCGCGCCACGAGTTCCTTGCCGCTGCCCGATTCACCCGTGATGAGCACGGTCATGTTGGAGTTGGCGAGACGGCCGATGGCGCGGAAGACCTCCTGCATCGCCGGCGAGGAACCGATGATCTCAGGCACCTCGGTGGCTTCCTCGGCGCCGTCGCCGGCCTCACCGGCAGCCGGTGACTCGTGCGCCTTGCGCAGGGCGCGACGCACGATGGTGACGACGTCGTCGACGTCGAAGGGCTTGGGCAGGTACTCGAAGGCGCCGCCACGGAACGCGGCCACGGCGCGGTCGAGGTCGGCGTAGGCCGTCATGATGATGACCGGCAGCCGCGGATGCTCGTCCTGGACCTGGCGCAGCAGGGCCAGGCCGTCGGTACCGGGCATACGGATGTCGGTGATGATGACGTCGGGTTCGAAGTTCTCGAGGCGCGCCAGCACCTTGTCGGCGGTGTCGAAGGAGCGCGTCGCGATCTGCTCGCGTTCCAGCGCCCGTTCCAGCACCCAGCGGATGGCGCGATCGTCGTCGACGATCCAGACCTCGTTCTGCTTGTTCATTCGTCCTCTCCCAGCGGCAGCCACACCGAGAACTCGGTATGGCCGGGCTCGCTTTCAAATCCGATCAATCCGCCCTGGCGCTGGATCAGCGATTGCGCGATGGGCAGGCCGAGGCCGGTACCCTCGGCGCGCCCCGAGACCAGGGGAAAGAAAATGCTCGCGCCGAGTTCGGGGTCGACGCCCGGCCCGGTGTCGATGATCTGTACGCGTACCACCAGCCGGTGCAGGGTCGAGCCGATGGTGAACTTGCGCTGCACGCGGGTGCGCAGGATGACTTGGCCTGCGCCGCCAGCGACGGCCTGCAGGGCGTTGCGCACGAGGTTCAGGAAGGCCTGCACGAGCTGGTCTCGGTCGGCCCTGATCTCGGGCAGGCTGGGGTCGTAATCGCGCTCGACGACGGCATCACCGACGCGCTCCGCCTCGGCCACCATGCGCACGTGCTCGAGCACGTCGTGGATGTTGACCTCGCTCAGCTGGGTCTCGCCGCGCGGTCCGAGCATGCGGTCGACCAGGGCGCGCAGGCGATCGGCCTCGCCGATGATGATCTGGGTGTACTCGGCCTGGCGCTGGTCTTCGAGTTCGCGTTCGAGCAACTGGGCGGCGCCGCGAATGCCGCCCAGCGGGTTCTTGATCTCGTGTGCCAGGCCGCGCAGCAGGGCGCTCGAGGCGTTGTTCTGCATCAGCATGTGCCCCTCGAACTGGATGCGCTGGTGGCGTTCGACGTTGGTCATCTCGATCAGCACATAGGCCGGGTCGCTGCCCTGCCGCCACAGCGGCGTGACAGAGCAGTCGACGATGGCCGTGGCGAGCTTGCCGAGCCTGAGGTCGAGGCCGCGCTCGGTGAACGAGCGCCCTTCGAGAAAGGCGCGCTGGGCGGCGGCGACCAGCTCGTCGGCACCGGGCAGGACGTGTCCGAGCGGCTCGGCGCACACCCGCGTCTCGCTGGCCTGGACCAGGGCGAGCGCGGCGGCGTTGGCGCGCAGCACGCGCAGTTGGGGGTCGAGCACGAGCACGGCGGTGGTCAGGGCTTCGACCACGTCGAGCGTGGGATCCAGTTTGGGGCGGACAGGCTTGGTCATATCGCACTATATTGGTGCATTATTCTCAGCAACGTCGATGCGCGTCGGGTGAAGAAGCGCCCGTCCCATGGAATTCAAGGAGTTGGGTGCGGAGCTTCGTGCGGCCGACGCCGCCATTGGGCGCGCCGGGCATCCACCCCGAGGAGGGGCAAGATTCGGACCAACCCTGCGCGGGGTCAGACCTTTGGCGCCGGGTGGAGCTTGGAAGGCAGGTGGACGAAGATGACGACGGGCTCGGCGCGGATCAGTTCCTTGCCATTGCCGTCGATGATGGCCGCACCGACGCTGTGCTGGCCGCGCTCGAGTTCGCTGATGGTGGTCTGTGGCAGCCGCGCGGGTGCGCCGTAGGGATTGCCGTCGAAATAGAACTGCACGCGGTGGCCGGCCTCGACATCGAGACCCGGCTGCACCGCCACCGACACGGCGACTTCACGCTGGTTGCGGATGGTCGCCTGGTCGGCCGGACTGACGATCGACAGCGCCTCGTAGGTCGCCGTCGGTGCAGGCGGCGACAGGCGCTCGACCGGCCGCGGCACTGGCCGTGACGGCACCACGGTGGGTTCCTGGATTTCGATCTTCTCGGCGCCCTCGACGGGCGTATCGGAAAACACCACGTTGCCGTCGCCATCGATCCAGCGATAGACCTCGGGCCCGGCCAGCGCCGGCAGCGCGGCGCAGCAGCACGCGATCACGATGAGCCGGACGAGGTGTGGCATGCGGGTTGCGGTCATCCCTGTAAGCGATGGAGCGTAACCGCAGTGTAACCGCGCACCGGGGATTTTCCAGCAGCCGCAAAAGCGAACCCCCGCACAGGGCGGGGGTTCGCAGGCGAACCGGCCAGGGCGGCCGGCGCGGACGGGCTCAAACGCTGTAGTACATGTCGTACTCGACCGGGTGGGTCGACATACGGATGCGCTGCACCTCTTCCATCTTGAGCCCGATATAGGCGTCGATGGCGTCGTCGGAGAGGACACCGCCGGCCTTGAGGAACTCGCGGTCCGCATCGAGTGCCTCGAGCGCCTGGTCGAGCGAATGGCACACCGTCGGGATGCCCTTCTCCTCTTCCGGCGGCAGGTCGTAGAGGTCCTTGTCCATCGGCGCACCCGGATCGATCTTGTTCAGGATGCCGTCGATGCCCGCCATCATCATCGCGGTGAAGGCGAAGTAGGGGTTGGCGGTGGAATCGGGGAAACGCACCTCGATGCGACGAGCCTTGGGGCTGGACACCCACGGAATGCGCACGGACGCGGAGCGGTTACGCGCCGAGTAGGCGAGGAACACCGGGGCTTCGAAGCCCGGCACCAGGCGCTTGTAGCTGTTGGTGCTGGCATTGGTGAACGCGTTGATGGCGCGCGCGTGCTTGATGATGCCGCCGATGTAGTACAGCGCGGTCTGCGAGAGGCCGCCGTAGCCGTCACCGGAGAATAGGTTGTTGCCGTCCTTCGAGATCGACTGGTGCACGTGCATGCCGTTGCCGTTGTCACCGACCAGCGGCTTGGGCATGAAGGTTGCCGTCTTGCCGTAGCCGTGGGCGACGTTGTGCACCACGTATTTGAGGATCTGCAGGGTGTCGGCGCGCTTGACCAGGGTATCGAAGCGGGTGCCGATCTCGCACTGGCCGGCGGTGGCGACCTCGTGGTGATGAACTTCGACCGGCACGCCCATCTCTTCCATGACCAGGCACATGGTCGAGCGCAGGTCCTGCAGGGAGTCGACCGGCGGCACCGGGAAGTAACCGCCCTTGACGCCGGGGCGGTGACCGATGTTGCCGTCCTCGAACACCTTCTCGGAGTTCCACGCACTCTCGTCGGAATCGACCGAGAAGTGAGCGCCCTTCATGGCCACACCCCAGCGCACATCGTCGAAGACGAAGAACTCGGGTTCGGGGCCGAAGTACGCCGTGTCGCCGATACCGGACGACTTCAGGAAAGCTTCGGCGCGCTTGGCCGCGGAGCGCGGGCAGCGCTCGTAGCCTTCGCCGGTGGCGGGCTCGACGATGTCACACCGGATGATCAGGGTCTTCTCTTCGAAGAACGGGTCCATCACCGCCGTCTCGGCGTCGGGCATGAGGATCATGTCGGACTCGTTGATGCCCTTCCAGCCGGCGATCGACGAGCCGTCGAACATCTTGCCGTCTTCGAAGAAGTCGTCGTTGATCTCGCGCGAAGGCACGGTGACGTGCTGTTCCTTGCCGCGGGTGTCCGTGAAGCGGATATCGACGAAGCGGACCTCCTCGTCCTTGATCGTTTTGAGAATGCTCTCGACTGACATTTATCAATACCTCCAAACCATGCAATGAGATGTCGCCTAGGGTCGGTGCCTTGAGTGCTGACCCGCGCCCCGCACACGGGTCACGGCCGCTTCACGCGTTCACGACATGCGCCAACAGTGAGCATAATGCATGCCAACGCTAACTCTATGATTGTCGGAGGTTCATGCGCCCGGGCGGAGCAGAACGCACCGAATAAGTGCAATTCGGAATGAACCCGCCCTGATTTGGTGCTCAAAGGTCACCCAGCAGGTCCAACTCGTTACGCATCAGATCCTCCACCCGCTCGCGGGCGCGGACCAGCCGGGCGCCGCCGTCCTCGATCAGGACCTCGGGCGGTCGCGGCCGCGCATTGTAATTCGACGCCATGGCGAAACCATAGGCGCCGCTGCCGAGCACGGCGAGCAGGTCGCCGGGGGCGACGGCCAGCTCGCGCCCGCGCGCGAGCCAGTCCCCGGTCTCGCAGATCGGCCCGACCACGTCGCACGGCAAGGTCTCGGCGTCCGCGGCGGGCTCGGCGCACGGCCGCACCTCGTGCCAGGCCTCGTAGAGGGTCGGGCGCAGCAGGTCGTTCATCGCCGCATCGACGATCACGAAGCGCTTCGCCGGGGTGTCCTTGACGTACTCGACCCGCGTCAGCAGCACGCCCGCCTCGCCGACCAGCGAGCGGCCCGGCTCCATGACGACGGTGTAATGCTCGGGCACGGCCTGCAGCACCGCGCGCACGAACTCGCCGATCGGTGGCGGCTGTTCGTCGCGATAATGGATGCCGAGCCCGCCGCCGACGTCGACGTGTTCGAGGGCGATACCGACCTCCGCGAGGGCGCCGGCCAGGCCGACCACTTCGCGCACGGCGTCGATGACGGGGGCGAACGAAGTCAGTTGGGAACCAATGTGGCAGGCGATTCCTGCCGCGTGCAACGCCGCGTCCGCGGCGATGCGGCGGTAGAGGGCAAGCGCATTGCCGATGGGTACGCCGAACTTGTTCTCCTTGAGCCCGGTCGAGATGTAGGGATGAGTGCCGGCGTCGATGTCGGGATTGACGCGCACGGCCACCCGCGCGACGACGCCGAGGCGGACGGCGGCCGCCGCGATGCGTTCGAGCTCGTCCAGCGACTCCACGTTGAGGCAGCCGACGCCGGCTGCCAGCGCGCGCTCGATCTCGGCGACGCTCTTGCCGACCCCCGAGAACACCACGTCGGCCGCGCGCGCGCCGGTGGCCAGGACGCGCGCCAGCTCGCCCCCCGAGACGATGTCGAAACCGGCGCCGAAGCGTCCGAGGAGGCGAATCACGGCGAGGTTGTCGTTGGCCTTCACCGCGTAGCAGACGCGGTGCGGGCGATCGCCAAAAGCGGCATCGTAGGCGTGCCAGCGGGCCGCGATGTTGGCCCGTGAATAGACGTAGCAGGGCGTGCCGTGAGCCGCGGCCACGGCGGCCAGCTCGACACCGTCGAGGCACAGCCGGCCGGCGCGGTACGCGCAGTCGGGATGCAGTCCCGCCGCGGCCACGACGCTGGCCTCACTCATCCGGATCGTCGTCCCCGACGTCGCTGGCGGCCGGCTCGTCCGGCAGGTAGAGGTCGCCCTTCTGGCCGCAGGCAGCCAGCAGCGCCAGCAGCATGCAGCATGCGAGCACTCGCATCACGATTGCGGGCATGGGCATCTCCTGTCAGCACGCCGCGGGGGCGGGCCGGTGATTGGGGGGGCCTGGTGGTCGTCACGCCGGCCGGTCGGGCGCGCATGATAACGCCACTCCCCCCCGCCGCGACAACGCCTGGCGCAGCCCGGCAAAGCCGCTTGTCGCGCCTTGCATTTGCATTTCGGATCGGTCGACAATGCCCGTCCTTTCTGCACCGTGAGCACCTTGCGACCGATGAGCGACAACCTGATCCATGTCACCGACGATTCGTTCGACGCCGACGTCCTGCAGTCGGACAAGCCGGTTCTCGTCGACTACTGGGCCGAATGGTGCGGCCCGTGCAAGATGATCGCGCCGATCCTCGAAGAGGTCTCGGGCGACTACCAGGACAAGCTCACCATCGCCAAGCTCGACGTCGACCAGAACCAGGCGACCTCGATGAAGTACGGCATCCGCGGCATCCCGACCCTGATGCTGTTCAAGGAAGGCAACATCGTCGCCACGCACGTCGGCGCACTGAGCAAATCCCAGCTCACCGCCTTCATCGACAGCAACGTCTGAAGCGCCCGTCGCGGGTGGCGGGAAACCACCCGCACACCCGCTCCACGGCGGTCGTCGCAGCAAGGTAGACGACGCCATAACTGTCTGCTATGTTCTGCCGCAGGCCCGCGCGACCTGCCGAGCCTGACCCCCACAACATCCTAACTAACGTCACTCACCTTGACTGCGCACAGCGCCGCGGCGTGCGTGACCGAATCCCCTACGCAAGTCGACGATGAACCTGACCGAACTCAAACAAAAACCCGCCTCCGAACTCGTGGATCTCGCCGACGAGCTCGGCATCGAGGGCGTGGCGCGCTCGCGCAAACAGGACGTCATCTTCAGCATTCTCAAGGCTCAGGCCAAGAAGGGCGAAGACATCTCCGGCGACGGCGTGTTGGAGATCCTGCAGGACGGCTTCGGCTTCCTGCGCTCCAATGACTGTTCCTACCTCGCCGGCCCCGACGACATCTACGTCTCGCCGAGCCAGATTCGCCGTTTCAACCTGCGTACCGGTGACACCATCTCGGGCAAGATTCGTCCGCCCAAGGATGGCGAGCGTTACTTCGCCCTGCTCAAGGTCAGCGAGATCAACTACGAGCCGCCGGAGAACGCCAAGAACAAGGTCCTGTTCGAGAACCTGACGCCGCTGTTCCCGCAGAAGCGCCTGCAGCTCGAACTCGGCAACGGCAGCACCGAGGACCTCTGCCCGCGCGTCATCGACCTCGCCTCGCCCATCGGCAAGGGCCAGCGCGGCCTCATCATCTCGCCGCCCAAGGCCGGCAAGACCATGATGCTGCAGAGCATCGCGCACTCCATCGAGGTCAACCACCCGGACTGCTACCTCATCGTGCTGCTCATCGACGAGCGCCCGGAGGAAGTGACCGAAATGCAGCGCTCGGTACGTGGCGAGGTCATCTCCAGCACCTTCGACGAGCCCGCCAGCCGCCACGTCCAGGTCGCCGAGATGGTCATCGAGAAGGCCAAGCGCCTGGTCGAGCACAAGCGCGACGTGGTCATCCTGCTCGATTCGATCACCCGCCTCGCGCGCGCCTACAACACCGTTGTACCGTCCTCGGGCAAGGTGCTCACCGGCGGCGTCGACGCCAACGCCCTGCAGCGGCCCAAGCGCTTCTTCGGCGCCGCGCGCAACATCGAGGAGGGTGGCAGCCTGACCATCATCGCGACCGCGCTCATCGATACCGGTTCGCGTATGGACGACGTCATCTACGAGGAGTTCAAGGGCACCGGCAACATGGAAGTGCACCTCGACCGCAAGATCGCCGAGAAGCGCATCTTCCCCGCCGTCAACATCAACCGCTCCGGTACCCGCCGCGAGGAGATCCTGACCAAGCCCGACGAGCTGCAGAAGATGTGGATCCTGCGCAAGCTGCTGCATCCGATGGACGAGATCGCGGCGATGGAATTCCTCATCGAGCGCCTCAAGGCGACCAAGAACAACGCCGAGTTCTTCGACGCCATGAAGCGCTGACGGGCGCTGCGCCCGTCGTCGTCGACAAGCTGGCGGAACCCGCCCGCCTCAACCCGGCGGCCAGCCGAAGCCGCGGCCGCCCAGTACGTGCACGTGGATGTGGAACACGGTCTGCCCGACCGGCGCACCGTTGTTGACGACCAGCCTGAAACCCTCGCCGTGACCCTCGGCGGTCGCGATCTCCCCCGCCTTGCGCAGCACGTAACCGAGTAGTTCGTCGTCCGCGGCCGCGGCATCGGCGACCTTGGGGATGGGTTTCTTGGGGCACACCAGGATGTGCATGGGCGCCTGCGGGTTGATGTCGCGAAAGGCGATCACGCGTTCGTCCTCGTACACGATGTCGGCGGGGATCTCGCGCGCAATGATGCGCTCGAACAGGGTCGGCTCGCTCATGGAATCCTCCTCGGTCGAATGCTGGGCACGCGCCCGCCGCGGGCGCGTGGCGATCAGGGTTCGGCGTCCGGGCCGGCGGCGTCGCGACGCGCCAGCAGGATGGTCTCCCCGCCTTCGCGCACGATGTCGGCGAAGTGCAGCGAGTAGCTGCCCCGGCGCCGGTCGTCGAAGAAATAGCGCAGGGTGTGGGTGATGGTCGGAAAGGCCAGTTGATCCCACGGGATGTCGGGCTCGTCGTAGAGCCGGCAGTCGAGGCTCTCGGTACCCGGCCCGAACTCGAGCGCCGGCATGACGGCCAGGAACATCATGTAGACCTGGTTGATCTGCGGCAGGTTGAACACCGCGAACAACTCGCCCACCTCGACCCGCGTCGAGGCCTCTTCCCAGGTCTCGCGCGCGGCGGCCTCGGCGGTGGTCTCACCGTTCTCCATGAACCCGGCCGGCAGGGTCCACAGGCCGTAGCGCGGCTCGATGGCGCGCTTGCACAGCAGGATCTGCTCGCCCCATACCGGCACGCAGCCGGCGACGATGTTGGGGTTCTGGTAGAAGATCTCGCTGCAACTGTCGCACACGTGCCGCGGGCGGTTGTCGCCCTCCGGCACCCGCCAGACCATGTGCTCGGACCCGCAACGGCTGCAGAACTTCAAGGGACGCTGGTCTCCGTGGCTGTATCGAGAGCGGCAGCGATCGCCGGCCACACGGTCGCAACGATGTCGCCCTGCACCGCGGCGACCGGGTGCAGGCCGTCAGCCTGGAAGGCATCGTTGCGGGTCGCGAAGCGTTCCAGCAGGAACGGTGCCGGGACGACCTCGCCGCGTGCCGACAATGCGTCGTACACGCCCTCGAAAGCGTCAGTGTAACGAGGTCCGTAGTTGGGCGGTATGCGTACCTTGACCAGCACCACGGTGGCGCCGGCGGCACGCGAGCGCGCGATCATGTCGCGGAGGTTGCGCTCGAGTTCGTCGACGCCAATGCCACGCAGGCCGTCGTTGGCGCCAAGCGCGATGACGACCACCGCCGGGTGATGCGCCTCGAGCAGCGCGGGCAGCCGGCGTGCGCCGCCGGCTGTGGTCTCGCCGCTGATGCTGGCATTGACGACGGATTGCCGATAGCCTTCTTCGCGCATGCGCTGGCCGAGCAAGCGCGGCCACGCGTCCTCGCGACTGATACCGTAACCCGCGCTCAGGCTGTCCCCCAGGATCAGGACCGGCCCGGCGACACCCACGGCCCTTTCTCCGGCCGCAGCCCATAGCCCCGGCACGAGCATGAACACGCCGACCATCACCCCCAGCAGCGCCCCCGGCGCCCACCTCATCGCTGTCGAACGCGTGGCCAAATCGGTCACCGGCCCCCAGGGCGAATTGCAGATTCTCGATGATATCAACTTTGCCATCGCGGCCCGCGAGCGCCTCGCCGTGACCGGCGTGTCGGGATCGGGCAAGTCGACCCTGCTCGGCCTGATGGCCGGACTCGACACCGTCAGCAGCGGCCGCATCACCCTGCTCGGCCACGATCTCGCCACGCTCGACGAGGACGGGCGCGCCGCCTTGCGGCGCGATCACGTCGGCTTCGTGTTCCAGGCCTTCCACCTGGTGCAGAGCTTCACCGCGCTCGAGAACGTCATGCTGCCGCTGGAACTGAAGGGCGGCGGCGACGCGCGGCGCGTGGCCGCCGAGCTGCTCGGCCGCGTCGGCCTCGGTGCACGCATGGACCATTTCCCACGCCAGCTCTCGGGCGGCGAGCAGCAGCGCGTGGCCCTGGCGCGCGCCTTCTGTACCTCGCCCGCGGTGCTGTTCGCCGACGAACCGACCGGCAACCTCGACGCGCGCACCGCCGAGAGCGTGGTCGAGCTGCTGTTCGACCTCAACGACGAGTTCGGTACCACGCTGGTCATCGTCACCCACGACGACCGCCTCGCCGGTGCCTGCGGCCGGCGCATCGCGCTCGACGGCGGCCGCATCGTCGGCGCGTCATGACGCCACCTGCGCGGCTGCCCCTGTTCGCCCTGCGCCTGCTCAGGCGTGATCTCGCCAGCGGTCGCCTGCTGGTGATGCTGCTGGCCGCGGTCGTAGCGGTGGCCAGCGCGACCTCGATCAACCTGCTGGTGGCGCGCGTCGAGCGCGTCATGCTGGCCGAATCGAGCGCCCTGCTGGCCGGCGATCTCGCCCTCACCAGCCGCGACCCCATCCCGGCCGCGACCATCGCGCGCGCCCGCGCCGCGGGCCTCGCCACCGCCGCGACGGTGACCCTGCGCAGCGTGGTCGCCTTCGGCGACCGCCTGCAGCTGGTGCGCTTGAAGGCGGTCGACGACGCCTACCCGCTGCGCGGCGAGCCACTCGTCGCCGACGCCCTCGGCGCGCGTCCACGGGCGGCGGGCGGCGGTCCCGAACCGGGCACGGTATGGGGCGATCCGCGCCTGTGCCAGCTGCTCGGTCTGGCCGTCGGTGACACGCTCGCCATCGGGCGCAGCGAGTTACCCCTGGCCGCGGTGCTGGTGCTCGAACCCGACCGCGGCGGCGACGTCTTCTCGCTCGCCCCGCGCGTGATGATGAACCTCACCGACCTCGCTGCGACCGGCTTGATCGTACCGGGCAGCCGGGCCAGCTACACCCTGCTCATGGCCGGCCCGCCGGGGGCCGTCGACACCTTCCGCGCCGGCTTCGAACCTGCTGGCGGCGATCGCCTGCTCGATCCACGCGATTCGCGGCCGGAGATGGAAAGCGCCTTCACCCAGGCCGAACGCTTTCTCGCCCTGGCGGCCTTCGCCGGCATCCTCCTCGCCACCATCGGCATCGCGCTGGCGGCAGGCGCCTACAGCGAACACCACGCGCACACCGTCGCCATCCTCAAGACGCTCGGGCTCGCGCGACGCCGCATCGCCGGCGTGCTGGCGCTCGAGATCCTGTTGCTGGCGGCGACCGCGACGGTGCTCGGTGACGGCCTCGCCTGGGCCGTGCACGAGGTCCTGCTCGGCCACTTGCTGCCACCGGCGGCGCGTCTCGACACCCGCCTGCCGTGGTTGCCGCTGCTGCACGGGGCCTGGGTCGCGATGGTGGTGCTGGGCGGCTTCGCCCTGCCCGCGCTGACGGCGTTGACGCGTCAACCCGTGATCGCGATCCTGAATCGCGACCGCGCCGGCATCCCGGCCCGCAGCGGCACGCGCGTCCTCGGCATGATCGCGGCGGTCGCCCTGATCGCACCCTGGCACACCGGCAATCCGCGCCTGATCGCCCTGGTCTTCGCCGGCATGATGGGCGCGGCGCTGGTCGTCGCCGGGGTCGCCTGGCTGGTGGTGCGCGCACTCGGCGGCATGCGTGGACGCACCGCGATGAGCTGGCGCTTCGGTCTCGCCAACGTCGCCCGCCGCGCTCGCCTGAGCGTGGTGCAGACGACCGCCATCGGCCTCGGTATCGCCGTGCTGTTGCTGCTCGGCCTGGTCCGCGACGATCTCCTCGGGCAGTGGCGTGCACGCCTGCCGCCGCGGGCGCCCAACCAGTTCCTGATCAACATCCAGCCCGACGAGGTCGCCGCCGTGCGCGATTTCCTCGCCGCGCGTGGCCACGCCGGCGTCGAGTTCTATCCCATGGTGCGTGGGCGCCTGGTGCGCATCGGCACGCACGCGGTCGATCCCGATGCCTACGAGGATCCGCGCGCGCGGCGTCTCGCCGATCGCGAGTTCAACCTGTCGTGGGCGAGCACCCTCAAGCCCGACAACGTGTTGCTGGACGGCCGCTGGTGGTCGCCGGCGGCGACGGGCGAGATGTCGGTCGAACGAGGCCTCGCCGAACGGCTCGGCATCGCCCTCGGCGACACCCTCGAATTCAGCGTCGCCGACCGCACCGTCAGCGGCGTGGTGACCAGCCTGCGCGGAGTCGAATGGGACAACTTCGAAGTCAATTTCTTCGTCGTCACCACGCCCGAGTTGCTGGCGGACGCGCCGGCAACCTGGATCACGAGCTTCTACCTGCCGCCGGACCAGACACCGCTGCTGGCAGCGCTGGTGCAGCGTTTCCCCAGCGTCACCGTGATCGATGTCGACGCCCTGATGCGCCAGGTGCGCCAGGTCATGGAACGGGTCGCCGGCGCGCTCGGCTGGGTGGCCGCTTTCGCCCTGGTCGCCGGCGTGCTGGTGCTGGCCGCGGCGGTCCAGGCCAGCCAGCGCGAGCGCGTGCTCGACGTCGTCCTGCTCAAGACCCTGGGTGCGCCGCGCCGCTTCATCACCACGAGCATGCTGGTCGAATTCGTGCTGCTCGGCGCCGTCGCCGGCGCACTCGGTGCGCTGGGTGCACTGGCCACCGGCTGGCTGCTCGCGAGCGAAGTCTTCGACATGCCCTGGCTGCCCGACTGGCGCATCCCCGTGCTCGGCATCCTCGCCGGCATCGGCGGCGTCAGCGCGGCCGGCAGCGTGGTGGTCTGGCGCACTCACCGCCAGTCGGTGATGCAGGGCCTGCGCGCCGCCGGTGCGGGATGATGGCGCGCGGCCACGGCGAACGCTGCCACCGGCTCACAGGCGCTCGTCGTCCTCCGCGCGCCAGGGCGGACTGACCAGCGCGACGAAACGCAGCGTCTCCGCGCCCGCGTTCTCGATCCACTGCACCTTGCCGCCGGCGATGAACACCGCGTCGCCGGGCCCGAGTTCGCGCGTCTCGCCGTCGACGTGCATCAGGCCGCGTCCGGCGAGGACATAGTAGACTTCGTCCTGGGCCAGGCGGTGGCGATAGCTCTGTTCACCGACCGCCACCTCGGCCACTGCCAGCGAATAGGGCAACGCGATCGGATCGTTCTTCGGATGCAGCACCTCGCGCAGGGTGCAACCGTCGTTGGCGACGAGCGGCGGACAGGCGGACAGTGACTTGACGAACATCGAACCGGGGCAGCGCAGCAGGGATGGGCGAAACGGCCCGTGCGCAAGGCGCGGGCATCGAGGAAACCAGTTTATGTGCATCGACCCGCAGTGCCCAGGCCCGTGCGCGCCCGCCGGCATGCGCCGCGCCATCGTCGGAGACGCCGCGTGAGCCGCTACCTCGGCCGCGCCGATTTCCGCCACGGCCAGGCCCCGCGTACCGGCGTGCTGCTCGTCAATCTCGGCACGCCCGACGCCCCGACCACCGCCGCCGTGCGGCGCTACCTGGCCGAGTTCCTCGCCGATCCGCGGGTGGTCGAACTGCCGCGCTGGCTGTGGCTGCCGCTGCTCCACGGCATCATCCTGCGCACCCGGCCGCGCCGCTCGGCCCATGCCTACCAGGCCATCTGGGGCGCCGACGGTTCACCCCTGCTGCGCACCTCGGAACGCCTGCGCGACGCGCTCGCCGCCACCCTGCGCGACGGCCACGGCGAGACCGTCGAGGTGGCCCTCGGCATGCGCTACGGCCGGCCGTCCATCGCGGCCGCCCTCGACGGCCTGCTCGCCGCCGAGGCGCGGCGCATCCTGGTCGTACCGCTCTATCCGCAGTACGCCGCGGCCACCACGGCCTCGGTCAACGACGCGGTCTTCGCCGCGCTCGCGCGGCGGCGCTGGGTACCGGAGTTGCGCACCATCGCCGACTACCACGCCGATCCGCGCTATATCGAGGCACTCGCCGCCAGCGCGGAGTCGCATTGGGCGGCACACCCGCGCGGCGAACGCCTGCTGCTGTCCTTCCACGGCATCCCGCGCGACACCTTCCTCGCCGGCGATCCCTACCACTGCCAGTGCCACGCGACCGCGCGCCTGCTGGCGACGCGCCTCGCCCTCGCCGACGACGCCTGGCAGCTGAGTTTCCAATCGCGCGTGGGACCGAAACGCTGGCTCGAGCCCTACACCGACCAGACCCTGCGCGCCTGGGGCGCGGCCGGGGTCGGTGACATCGACGTCATGTGCCCGGGCTTCGCGGTCGATTGCCTGGAGACGCTGGAAGAGATCGCACTGCAGAACGCCGCGACCTTCAAGGACGCGGGCGGCGGCACGCTGCGCTACATCCCGGCCCTGAACGACAGCGCGGCGCACGTCGAAGCGCTGGCCGGCATCGTCGGCGACCACCTCGCCGGATGGACCTATCCGCCCGACGCCGTCACTGCCGCTGCCCGCGCCGGCGTTGCCGCCCGCGCCCGCGACCTGGGCGGGCAGTGACGCCTGGACTCAGGGTTCGCCCAGCACGGTCACCGTGAGCCGCCGCCGGTGCGCCCGCGCGCGGTGTTCCCACAGGAACACGCCCTGCCAGGTGCCGAGGACCAGCCGCCCGTCGCGCACCGGCAGGGTGATGTCGGTCAGGGTCAGGACGCTGCGCACGTGGGCGGGCATGTCGTCGGGCCCCTCGACGTCGTGACGGAACAGCGCGTCACCGTCGACCACCAGCCGGCTCATGAACCGCTCGAGGTCGCGCAGAACCTCGCCGTCGGCGTTCTCGCACACCACCAGCGAGGCGCTGGTATGGGCGATGGCGAGCGCACACAGGCCGGTCACGACACCACTGTCGCGCACCGCGGCGGCGAGTTCGTCGCTCAGCTCGACGAAGCCCCGGCCGCGGGTCGTGACCTCGAGATCGACCGCGTGGACGCTCACCCCCGGCGGCTCAAGCGCGTCGCACGAGGCAGGCATCGAGTGGGCGGCGCTGCTGCTCGGTGAGCGGCCCGGCGGGCCAGCCGTACCAGAACAGGCCGACGACACGTTCGGCCAGGGGGTCGAGGCCGACGATGTCGGCGAACCCGGCCTCGCGCACCACCGCACCCGTGGTCCACTTGACCCCGACCCCGGCGCTCCACAAGGCGAGCATGAAGTTCTGCGCCGCACAGCAGCAGGCCGCGTAGTCCTCCTGCTCGCGCAGGGCGTCGACACTCGCCGACGACGTCATGACCAGCCAGCCCGGCACTGCCTGCCAACGCTTGAGCTTGATCTCCGCCGCGCGCTCGCCCTGGCGCGCAGCGACCAGCCCGGCATTGAGTTCTGCAATCGCGGCCCGCGCGCGCGGCCCCAGCAGGTAGAACCGCCACGGCTCGGTACGATGGTGGTTGGGTGCCCAGCGCGCCAGTTCGAGCGCGCGCTCGACCAGCGACTCGGGGACCGCCTCGGGCCGGAAGTCGTGCACGGTACGACGCTCGCGCAGCACGCGCTCGACCACTGCCCGTTCGTCGTCCGCATAGCTCTCGACACTCACTCGTAAGCTTCCTCCACGATGGCTTCGATGATCAGGGCGACGAAGCCGCTGGTCGCGGCGCCGTCGAAGCGCCAGCCGCGATGCTCGCCACAGCCGCCGCACACCAGCACCTGCCAGGCGCACGGCGGGAACCAGCTGTGCGCCGCGCTCGGTGCACCGCTGCCGCGACAGCCGGGCGCGGCAGCGTACAGGCGCAAGGCGAAGCGCAGGCCGAGCGGGTTGGTGCGCTCGTGCCGCTCGCGGCCGTCGATCTGCACGCGCCAGGCCGGTGCCGCGAGCACGTGGCCGCAGCCGCGGCATCGCAGCCGCCAGCGGCGGGCGTCGACGCCCGGTACCACGCCCGCCGTAGCGTGGGTGCCCGGCGCGCCGTCTGCGGCGGCGTCTCCTGCATCGAACAGCATGCTGGCGATGACCTCCCGGGGCCTGCGCGCGTCCGCCCCGCCCGGCCGCCGCGCGGCGCGCGGCACCGCAGTCTGCATCGCCGGGCACGGCACCCGCGTGCTAGGGTAGCAACGTCGTCGGCAGCGCCCGACCCGAGCAGTATAGAGCCAGCACTTCCCGCCCCCGATCCATGCCGACATCGCACGCGCGCCGCACGCGGTTCGTACTCCTGACCGTCCTGCTCCAGCTGGCCAGCAGCGTGATTGCCGCCCCCGACGAACACTGGGCGGCGGCACGCACCCGCTTCGAAGCCGTACTCGCCGCGCAGAAGGCCGGCCACCACCAGCGCGCCGCCGAACTCGTCGCCGGCCTCGAGGATTACCCGCTCTATCCCTATTACCGCTACTACGACCTGCGGCGGCGCCTGCACGCCTATCCACGCGAGGCCGTGCGGGAGTTCCTCAGCGCCTGGGACGGTTCGCTGCTGGCGACCACCCTCAGGCGTGAATGGCTCGAACAACTCGTCCGCGGCCAGCGTTGGCAGGACTTCCTCGAGTTCTATCGCCCGGTGGACGACCTCGCGATGCGCTGCCAGCAGCTGCGCGCCCGCATCGAGACCGGCCAGGGCGACGGCGTCATCGCCGACACCCGCGCGATCTGGCTGAGCGGCGACTCCCTGCCCGATGCCTGCGACCCGGCGTTCGCGCGGCTCTATGCGAGCCCGGCGCTGGATGACGACCTGGTGTGGGCGCGCATCCGCCTCGCCATGCAGGCCGGCCACGGCAGCCTGGCGCGCTACCTCGCACGGCGCCTGGAGTCGCCCCAACGGCAGGCCCTGGCCGCACTGTGGCTGGAGGCACACGCGCATCCGGCCGGCGTGCTCGCGCGCGGCGACCTCGGCGACGACGCACCGACCCGCGAAATCCTCCTCCACGCCCTGCGTCGCCTAGCGCGCAAGGACGTCGACGGCGCGGAGCGCGCCTGGCACGCCGTCCTGACCCGGCATGCCTTCACCGCGGCCGAGCGCGGCGCCGCCGCCGCGGCGCTGGCCATCGCCGCCGCCGGCTCCGACCACCCGCGCCGCATCGGCCTGCTCGATGCCGTGCCCGAGACCAGCGTGGACGCGGCCGTCGAGCGCTACCGCATCCGCGAGGCGCTGGTCGCGCGGGCCTGGCCCGAACTCGTGCGCTGGACGGCAGCACCGCCGCTCGAAGTCGACGCCCTGCGCTGGCGCTACTGGCGCGCCCGCGCCCTGCAGCACACCGGCCAGGACGAGGCCGCCCACGAGTTGCTCGCGGTGCTCGCCCGCGAACGCGACTACTACGGTTTCCTCGCCGCCGACGCCCTCGGGCTCGATTACGAATTCGGTCACCAGGCGGTTGCCGCCAGTGCCGCCGAGCTGGCCACCCTGCGCGCCCGCCCCGGCCTCGCCCGCGCCCACGAACTCTACCTGCTGGACCGGCGCTACCAGGCGCGCCGCGAGTGGTACTACGAACTCGAACACATGGAGCATCGCGAACTCGAGGTCGCGGCGGCGGTGGCGGCGGACTGGGGCTGGCAGAACCAGGCCATCTTCGCCCTCGGCCGCGCGCGTTCCTGGAACGATCTCGAACTGCGCTTCCCCACGCTCTACCACGCGCTGGCCATCGAGCACGGCCGGCGCCGCGAAGTCGACCCGGCGCGGGTCATGGCCATCATCCGCTCCGAGTCGGCCTTCGTCGTCGATGCGCGTTCCCCCGCCGGTGCCCTCGGCCTGATGCAGCTCATGCCCGCGACCGCGCGCGAAACAGCGCGCCGCGTCGGCATCCGTCTCGATCGCATGAACAGGCTCTACGACGCGGAGACCAACATCGCGCTCGGCGCGAGCTACCTGGCGCGCATGATCGCGCGCTTCGGCGGCAACTTCGCCATGGCCGCCGCAGCGTATAATGCCGGCCCTCACCGCGTGCGCCAGTGGCAGGGCGAGCACTGCACCCCGGCCGCGATCTGGATCGACACGATCCCGTTCACCGAGACGCGCCGCTACGTGAGACGAGCCTTGTTCTATGCCGCGGTCTACGAATGGCGGCTGGGACGCGACATCACCCGCATCACCAGCGTGATGCCCCCGATCCCGGCCGCGGGCGCGACCGGCACGACGGAATGCAGAACATGAGCAGGATGACCATAGGCATACTCGGCGGCAGCGGCTTCGTCGGCGGCGTTCTCGCCAACCGCCTCGTCGCCGGCGGTCACCGCGTGCGCATCTTCACCCGCGCGCGCAGCCACGCCCGCGAGGTGTGGCTGCTGCCCGACACCGAGGTGATCGAGCTCGACCCGCGCGAGCAGGAACAGTACAACCACGGCTTCGCCGGGCTCGATGCCGTGGTCAACCTGGTTGGCATCCTCAACGAGCGCGGCGACGACGGCACCGGCTTCCGCCAGGCACATGTCGACATCCCGCTACGTGCGGCCAAGGCCTGCAAGACGGCCGACGTGCCCCATCTCCTGCACATGAGCGCGCTGAACGCCGACAGCTTCGCGCCCAGCTACTACCTGCGCAGCAAGGGTGAGGCGGAGAAGCTGCTCCTCGCCGAGAGCGGCAAGCGCCTGACGGTGACCATCCTGCGGCCCTCGGTGATGTTCGGGCCGCACGACGATTTCACCAACCGCTTCGCCGCGCTCCTGCGCCTCGCCCCCGGCGTGTTCCCGCTCGCCCGTGCCGATGCGCGCCTGCAGCCGGTCTTCGTCGGCGACGTCGCCGAGGCCATGCTGCGCTGTCTGACCCGGCGCGAAGCCGCCGGCCAGCGCTACGATCTGGGCGGCCCCGAAGTCATGACCCTGGGCGAGATCGTCAGCTATCTCGGCCGCGTCATCGGCCGGCCCGTGCGCGTGATCGGCCTCAACGGTTTCCTCTCGTCCCTGCAGGCCAACATCCTCGAGCACGTCCCGGGCAAGCCCTTTTCGCGCGACAACCTGCGCTCGCTGAGCGAGGACTCGGTGTGCCCGCAGGCCAACGGGCTCGACCAGCTCGGCATCGAGCCGACCCCCATGCGCGTCGTCGTGCCCCGCTACCTCGGCGGAGGCGACCTCCGCCACCGCTACTATGCACACCGCACGTCCGCCGGCCGCGACTGATTGCACGCTGCGGGCCGCCGCGCCCGGCTGAGTCGTGGAGATCTACCAGGTCGGCGGCGCGGTGCGCGATTTCCTGCTCGGGATCCCGATCAAGGATCGCGACTGGGTGGTCGTCGGTGGCAGTGCGGAGGAACTGCTCGCGCGCGGTTTTCGCAAGGTCGGCGCCGACTTCCCCGTCTTCCTCCACCCCGACAGCGGCGAGGAGTACGCGCTCGCCCGCACCGAGCGCAAGTCGGGCCAGGGCTATACCGGCTTCGTCACCCGGGCCGACGGCGTGAGCCTGGAGGAGGACCTTGCGCGCCGCGACTTCACCGTCAACGCCATGGCCATGGACGACGCCGGCAGGATCATCGATCCCTACGGCGGGCAGGCCGATCTCGCACGCCGCGTGTTGCGCCACGTCACCGCTGCGTTTCGCGAAGATCCCCTGCGCGTGCTGCGCGCCGCGCGCTTCGCCGCACGGCTCGACTTCGCCATCGCACCGGAGACCCTGGAACTCATGCGCGCCATCACCGCCAGCGGCGAACTCGCCACGCTGGCCGCCGAACGGGTCTGGGGTGAGCTGCGTCGCGCCCTCATGGCGCCTTACCCCGCGCGCTTCATCGGCGTGCTGCGCGAGTGCGGCGCGCTGGCCGCGCTGCTGCCGGAGGTCGACCGCCTGTTCGGCGTGCCGCAGCCGGCGCGCTACCACCCCGAAATCGACACCGGCGAACACGTCCTGCTCGCGCTCACCCAGGCCGAGCGCCGCGACGCGCCGGAGACCGTGCGCTTCGCCGTCCTCGTGCACGACCTCGGCAAGGGCACCACGCCACCCGCCATGCTGCCCTCGCACCGCGGCCACGAGGAACGCGGCGTCGCCCTCATCGAGGCGCTCGCCACGCGCCTGCGCGTCCCGCGCGAGCACCGTGAACTGGCCTGCCTGGTAGCGGCGCTGCACACCCGCGTGCACCGCGCCGAGGAGATGAAACCGGCGACCGTGGTCGGCCTGCTCGAACAGGCCGATGCGTGGCGGCGCGCGGCGCGCTTCGAACAGTTCCTGGAAGCCTGCCTGATCGACGCCACCGGCCGCGCCGGCTGGGCCGATCGCGATTACCCGCAGGCCGCCTGGCTGCGCAGGGCCGCGGCCATCACTGCGACGGTCGATGCCCGCGCACTGGCCGCCAGTGGACTCAAGGGCGAGGCACTACGCGCGGCCATCCACCAGGCCCGCGTCGAAGCCCTCACTCGCAGCGGAAACTGATGGCGTAGGCGTCGTCCTGGCGCTCGGGCTTGCCGGGGATGATGACCCCGCTGCCGCTCAGGCGCAGCGAGTCGCGCTTGAGGTCGAAGCGCGTGCCGTCGTCGAGCACCACCAGCGAGCCGTTGGTGCTGTTGTCGGTCACGGTGCAGCGGCCGCGGCTGAACTGTGCACTCAGATGCTGGCGCGAGATGAGGTCCTTGCGGATGACGAGGTCGTTGTGCGGCGCGCGGCCGATCGAGACGACCGGGCGCTCGGCATCGACGGTGATGCTGGCATCGCCGTGGCTGAACACGACACGGCTGTAACCACCGTCGTCGCGCCCCGGCTTCTCCCCGGCGTAAGCCGTAATCGACTCGACGTCCCAGATCACCTCGTAGAGTTCGACGTGCTCGATGGAAACGAAATTCCAGGTCTCGTCGTCGACGTAGCGCGACACGGCGCGGAAGATGCGCGGCAACTGGTCGATGAGGGCGCGGGTGGCGAGGGTCTGCTCGGGCTTGGCATTGCGGCAGGCCCAGTCGGCAATCTTGTGGGTCTCGCAGCCCAGCGGGTCACCGCCCTGCGGCACGGTGCCGAAATGCAGGCCGACCCGCATGCGCGGGCGCACGTCGTCGCGCTCGGCATGCTGCTCGTGGAGATGGACGTGGATTTCGGAGGCGACGGCCGCGGCCTCGGTGGCGTCCATGAACTGGGCCACGATCTGGTCGCCGATCTCGGCCACCACGTGTCCGCCGTGCTCTACGCAGTAGTGGCGCAGGGCATCGAGACAGCCGGCGACGATGTCACGCGCAGCGTTGTCGCCCAGGGTGTCGTAGAGTGCGGTGCTGCCGGCGATGTCCGCCGACAGGACGGCCAGCCCCCGCGCCGTTGGTTCCGCCATCTGGTCGACTCGCGCTCCCCGATTGTCCGCCGCCGGTACCGCACGCGTCTCGCCGCGGCCGGGCGGCGGTCACAGTAGCACGGCGTCACGCCGGCAACCACAACGGGACACGCGCCCGGATTGAGTTGGATCAGGGTGGCGTCGCGCGACGCCGGCGACTCAGTGCGACTTGCCCCACAGCTCGGTCAGGCGCTGGTCACGGCCGCAGTTGAAGCGGTAGAAACGGTAGCGCAGGGGATTCTTCTGGTAGTAATCCTGGTGATAGTCCTCCGCCGGGTAGAAGGCGGTCGCCGCGGTGATCCCGACTCGGATCGGTCCGGCGAAGGGCTTGTCGGCCTCGAGTGCGCTGCGCGAGGCCTCGGCGGCCGCGTGCTGGGCCTCGTCGTGGTAGAAGATGGCCGGGCGGTACTGGTTGCCGTGGTCGCAGAACTGCGCGTCCGGGGTGGTCGGGTCGATGTTGTGCCAGAACACGTCGAGCAACTGCTCGTAGCTGATGCGCGCCGGGTCGTAGACGACCTGGACCGCTTCGGCGTGACCGGTCGTACCCGAAGACACCTGTTCGTAGCTCGGGTCGACGACCTGCCCGCCGGTGTAACCGGAGGTCGTCGAGATCACGCCGTCGAGGACGTCGAACGGCCCCTCCATGCACCAGAAGCAACCGCCGGCAAAGGTCGCCACGGCCTGGCCCGGCGCCACCGACACCCCTGCCGCCGTCACCGTCGTGCTCAGCACGAGCAAGCAGGCGCCACCCAGCAGTCGCACGACCGCGTTCGTTCCATTCCTCATCATCAGCCTCCGTGATTGCCAACAGCCTGCGGACCGGCCCTATACGACCTTCCCCGCGGCCGAGAGTTGCACGAGCGCGGCGGGCCTCAGAGGGCGAAGACGGCGAGCAGCACGCCCCCCAGCAGCAGGCGGTAGACCGCGAACGGCCCCATGCCGATACGCTCGATGAAACGCAGGAAGAAGTGGATGCAGGCGAACGCGCTCAGCGCGGACAGCAGCGTGACCAGCGCGAGCTGGCCCCAGGGATGGCTGCCACCGGCGCGGACCAGGGCCACGAACTCGAGCCCGCCGGCGAGCACGATCACCGGGATCGAGAGCAGGAAGGAGAAGCGTGCGCCGGCGTCGCGGGTCAGCCCCGCGGCCAGGGCCGCGGTCATCGTGATGCCCGAGCGCGACACGCCGGGAACCAGCGCCAGGGCCTGCGCACAGCCGATCAGGGCGACGTCGCCGAAACCGAGTTCGCCCAGCGGCCGACGACGGCGGCCGAGTCGATCGGCCAGCCACAGCGCGATGCCGAAGAACACCGTGGTCGCCGCGATCAGCAAGGGCGAGCGCAACGACTGCTCGATGTAATCGTGGCCGAACAGCCCGACCAGGCCGACCGGGATGGTGCCTAGCAGCACGCCCCAGGCGAGGCGCGCCGGCGCGTCCAGCTGCCGCGTGGCGCAGGAGCGCAGCCAGTGCCGCGTCAGCTCGACCAGGTCGGCGCGGAAGTAGGTACACACCGCGACCAGGCTGCCGACGTGGGCGGCGACGTCGAAGGCCAGCCCCTGGTCGGGCCAGCCGGTGAGCTGCGGGATCAGGATGAGATGCGCCGAGCTCGAGATCGGCAGGAACTCGGTCAGGCCCTGGGCCAGCGCGATGACGACAAGCTGGAAAGTGGTCACGGGGACGTATCGAACCTCATGCGCTCAGGCAAATCCGCCGAGACGCTGACGCTCGTCGACAGCGAAGGCGGCGAGCGGCGCATCATAGTCGAGCGCCAGGGCCAGGACCTTGACCACCTGTCCCATCTCGCCCGGAAGTAACAATCGTTTTGCTTCCTGGGCCCGCGCATAGTCCGCCGCGGCGTCACCGCTGTGCAGCGCGGCCATGAGCCGTTCGAGGCCGCAACCGATGAGAAAATGTGCCTGGGGCAGGTAGCCCGCGATGCGCCAGCCGGCGCCGGCGCCGGCTTCGGCCAGGGTCGTGAAATCGACCGCAACGGTGATGTCCTGCAGCCCCGGGTGGAAGAACGGGTCATCGTGGACATGGTGCCGATAGTGGCACTTGAGCGTCCCCGCCGACCGCGCGGGATGCAGGATCTCGTGGCGCGGGTAGCCGTAGTCGGCGACCAGGGCGACGCCACGCTCAAACACGTCGCGCAGACCGGCGCACCAGGCCGCCAGCCCGACGATGTGTTCGCAGCGGTAGCCCTCGGCGCAGGCGGCGAGGGCGCCCGCCAATGCCGACGGTGGTGGCGCGGCGGCACGGGGACGCCAGGCGAATGCGCCGTCCGCCCAGGTCACGCCGAGCTCGCACGGCTGCCCGTCGATGATGGTGTAGCAGCGCGCGGGCATGGCATCGACCACTTCGTTGGCGATGATGACGCCGCCGCCGCCGAGCCGGGGATGATCCTCCGACCAGCTCAGCCGGGCCAGCCGTTCGCCCGCGCCGGCTTCGAGCGTCGCCCGCTGACGTACGCGCAGCGCGGCACTGGGCTCGACGATGTGGTAGCGCAACGCGGGAAAATCGGGTGCCAGCAGATCGATCAGCAGCGCGGCGAGGCGGCCACTGCCGGCGCCGTACTCGACGATGGCGTCACCGCCCTGGGTCAGCACCTCGGCGCACTGGCGCGCGAGGCAGCGGCCGAACAGTTCGCCGCTCTCGGGCGCGGTGACGAAGTCGCCGGGCGCACCGAAGATGGCCTGCCCGGCCGCGTAGTAACCGAGACCGGGCGTGTAGAGGGCCATCGCCATGAAGGTGTCGAAGCCGATGACGCCAGCGGCGGTGGCGGCGATGGCGGCGCGGATCCGGTCGACCAGCACCGCCGAGCGTTCTAGCCCCGCGCGATCGGGATCCGGTAAGCTTTGCGCCCCGTTCATCGTTCGAGGTGGCCGCGCTCAGGCAGCCGGCCGGCACCCATCAGCACGCATCGCTCGACACCCGACGACGCGCATACGCGCCCGCTGGCGCTGGTCACGGGCGGCGCGCGGCGCCTCGGCGCGGCCACCGTGCGTGCCCTGCACGCGGCCGGCTACGACCTCGCCATCCACTACCACACCTCGGCGGCGGCGGCGCGCGAACTCGCCGCGGAGCTGAACGAGGTGCGCTCGCACTCGGCCTTCACCCTGCGCCAGGATCTCGCCGCGCGGCGCGCCGGCAGCCGCCTGGTGGCAGCCATCGAACGTCGCCGCGGGCGCCTCGACCTGCTCGTCAACAACGCCTCGGTGTTCGACGCCAACGCGCTCGAAGCCGAGGACTACGCGGCCTGGGAGCGCATCCAGGCCATCAACCTGCGTACGCCCTACTTCCTCGCCGTCGCCGCGGCACCACTGCTCGGCCGCCATCGCGGCGCGATCGTCAACATCGCCGACATCCATGGCGAGCGACCGCGCGCCGGCTATGCCATCTACTGTGCCTCGAAGGCCGGGCTGCTCGCCGTGACCCGCTCGCTCGCGCTCGAACTCGCGCCGGCAGTGCGGGTCAACGCGGTCTCCCCCGGCGCCATCCTGTGGGCGGAATCGGAAGCGCCGGCGGCGCGTGCCGCGGCCCTGCGCGCGGTGCCCCTGGAACGGCGCGGCGAGCCGGCCGACATCGCCGCGGCGGTGTGTTACCTGGCGGGGGCGACTTACGTCACCGGTCACGTCATCAACGTCGATGGCGGCCGCCTGCTGAGCGGCTGAGCGCCCCGTCACTTGGTGTCGATGCCGAAGGCCGGCAGGGGCGAAGCGAGGAACCAGTGATCGGACTCGCGATCGTGCCACCAGAGCTGCTCGTCGCGCAGCGTGCGCAGCACGCCGGAATCGATCTCGTAGTACTCGATGGTGGCGAGCACGCGGCCCTCGCGGCCGGTATCGGCGAGCAGCTTGTTGGATATGGTGTAGCTGGTGACGCGGTAACGCGCGACGCGGTCGAGATCGGGCACGATGGCGCTGCCGTCCTGCGCACGCAGGTACTTGGCAGCTTCTTCGAAGTAGCCCCAGCGCAGCATCTTGCCGTAATTGTCGGTGGCATCGTCGAACGCCGTGGTCCGTTCGTGACGGCCGACCAGGGGTACGTCGGCACAACCCGCGGCGAGCACGGCCAGCAGGAGGGTGGCGAGCAGCAGGCCACGCTGCCGCATCATGCTCATACCGACACCGCCTGGTCATCGCTGCTGCGCGCCCGCACGGCTGCCCACGGCGCGCCGACGACGATGTCGAGCGCCGGCGCGAACGGCGCTGCGCGCGCCCACAACTCGGTCACCGTGCAATGGGCATCCGGGTGCACCCAGTCGCCGGCGAGTTCGGCCAGCGGCGCGAGCACGTGGCCGGCGCCGGCAAGACCGTCGAGCGGCAGGTCGAATTCGTCCTCGCGGCCGGCACCGCACAGGACCAGGAGGTCGAGATCCAGGGCCACCGGGTCGCCCGCCGGCGCGCCGCGCACGCGCCCGTTGAGATCCTCGATGAGCTTGAGGCGGGCGCGCAGCTGCGACCAGTTGAGCCCGGTCGAGAATGCCACCACGAGGTTCCAGTAGGGATCGCCGAGACCGTCGAGCGCGGCGCTGAGGTAGGTGGTGGACAATTCGAGCGCGCCGAACTGGTCGGTCAGCATCTCCAGCCCGCCGGCGATGTTGCGCGCCGGCGCCAGGTTGCTGCCGACACCGACCAACGCGCGCGCGGGCGGTGGCGTCATGCCCGTGCTCCGCGCTCGATGATGATGCCGACGTCGCGCACGTCGCGCAGCACGCCCTGCTTGTTGATGTTGATGCGGATCCAGCGCACGTCGAACTCCGTCAACACGGTCTGCGCGAGGTGCTCGGCGAGCGCCTCGATGAGCTTGAACTCGCTGGCCCGCGTGGCCGCCATGATGCGGTCGGTGACGGCCTTGTAGTCGACCGTATCGGCGATGTCGTCGGAGGCCCCGGCGCGGCTGCAATCGGTGCCCAGATCGATGTCCATGATCAGGGTCTGGCGGATACGTCGCTCCCACGCCCAGACGCCGATCAGGGCGTCGACGCGCAGATCCCGGAGGTAGACGATATCCATCGGCAGGCAGGGGCCCTCGGCAAGCGTGGCGCGATGGTAGCAGAGTTGACCGAGGCTTGATCGGCCCCCGCCCTTGCGCTGCAATAGCCCGATGATCACCACGCTGCTCCTCGCGATTGGCGCCTACGCCCTGGGCTCGGTCGCGAGCGCGGTGATCGTGTGCCGCGCACTCGGGCTGACCGATCCGCGCGAGGTCGGCTCCGGTAATCCCGGGGCCACCAACGTGCTGCGCATCGGCGGCAAGAAGGCCGCCGCCATCACCCTGCTGGGCGATACCGGCAAGGGCATCATCCCGGTTCTCATCGGCCACGCCCTCGGTCTCGCACCGCCCGCGCTCACCCTGGTCGGCGTCGCCGCCTTCCTCGGCCACCTCTTCCCGGTGTTCTACGGCTTTCGCGGCGGCAAGGGCGTCGCCACCCTGATCGGGGTCAACCTGGCCTTGTCGCCATGGCTGGGGCTCGCCTTCGTCGGTACCTGGCTCGCGGTGGCCGCGGTAACGCGCTATTCCTCGCTCTCCGCCCTGGTCGCCACTGCACTCACCCCGGCCTTCGCCTGGGCCCTCGGCCAGCCGCCGGCCGCCGTTGCGCTGTTCAGCGTCATGACGGTGCTGGTGTTCTGGCGCCATCGGCCCAACATCGCCAACCTCGTCGGCGGCCGCGAGAAGAAGATCGGCCAGAAGGCCTGAGATCGCTCAGGCGCTAGCCACGGGCGGCGCGAGTTCGGTCAGGGGCCAGCGCGGCCGCACCTGGAAGCCGGCCCCGTCGCGCTCGCCGCCGCTCAGTCGACAGTGACCGACGTAGGCGATCATCGCGCCGTTGTCGGTCGCGTAGCGCAGCGCCGGGAACACCACCTCGCGACCGAGTTCGGCACCGAGCCCCGACAAGGCTTCGCGCAGGGCCTGGTTGGCACTGACCCCGCCAGCCACCACGAGGCGTGGCAGGCCGGTCTGCACGAGCGCCCGCCGGCACTTGATGACGAAGGTGTCGACCACGGCATCGCTGAAGGCACGGGCCAGGTCGGCGCGCGCCGCGGCGATGTCGTCGATGCCGGCGATGGTCGTCATGACATGGGTCTTGAGGCCCGAGAAGCTGAAATCGAGCCCGGGGCGATCGGTCATCGGCCGCGGCAGGCGATAGCGACCCGGGCGGCCCTCGCGGGCCAGGGCCTCGACCCTGGGCCCGCCCGGGTAGCCGAGATCGAGCATCTTGGCGACCTTGTCGAACGCCTCGCCCGCGGCATCGTCGAGCGATTCACCCAGTACCGTGTAGCGCCCGAGCGCCTCGGCCTGCACGAACTGGGTATGGCCACCGGAGACCAGCAGCGCCAGGAACGGCATTTCGAGTGTCGTCGTTTCCAGCATCGGCGCCAGCAGGTGACCTTCCATGTGGTGCACGCCGAGGGCCGGGATGCCCAGGCTCCAGGCCAGCGCGCGGGCGAATCCGGCACCGACCAGCAGGGCCCCGGCCAGCCCGGGGCCGGCGGTATAGGCAATGCCCTCGAGCTCGTCGAGGCGGATGCCGGCAGCCGCCACGGTTTCCTCGACCAGCGGCACGAGCTTGCGCACGTGGTCGCGCGAGGCGATTTCCGGAACCACGCCGCCATACGCGGCGTGCGCGGCGACCTGGCTGTAGACGCGTTCGGCGAGCAGGCCGTGGGTGCCGTCATAGACGGCGACCCCGGTCTCGTCGCAGGAGGTCTCGAGCCCGAGCACGCGCATCAGGCCGGGTTCCCCGGAAATACTCGACTCCCACCTGCCCGCGGGCTAGAATTCGCCGTTTCCCTGATGCCCATTAGCGTATAAACCCGAGGTTGGAACCAGCATATGCCGAGCGTCCGCGTCCGAGAAAACGAACCTTTCGATATCGCCATGCGCCGCTTCAAGCGCGCGTGCGAGAAAGCCGGGGTGCTGGCCGAAGTCCATCGCCGCGAATTCTATGAGAAGCCCACCCAGGTCCGGAAGCGCAAGGCCGCCGCCGCCGTCAAGCGCTGGCAGAAGAAGGCCGCCCGCCAGTCCCTGCGTCGTCAACGTCCCTACTGAAGTCCCGGCCTTGAGCGACAGCATCAAGGCGCGCCTCATGGCCGACATCAAGACGGCCATGAAAGCCGGCGAAAAGGACCGCCTCGCGGCCTTGCGCCTGGTCTCGGCCGCCTTCAAGCAGTTCGAGGTCGACAACCGGGCCGAAGTCGACGACGAGCGCGCGGTCGAACTCCTCACCCGCATGGGCAAGCAACGGCGCGAATCCATCGCCCAGTACGACGGCGCCGGCCGTGGCGACCTGGCCGACAAGGAACGCTTCGAGCTCGACATCATCAACGGCTTCCTGCCCGAGCAACTCGACGAGGCCGCCATCGACGCGGCCGTGGCCGAGGCGATCGCCAACAGCGGCGCCAGCGGCATGCGCGACATGGGCAAGGTCATGGGCCTGCTCAACGCCAGCCTCAAGGGACGCGCCGACATGAGCCAGGTCAGCGCGCGCGTCAAGGCCAGGCTCGCCGGCTGAACCGCCCCGCGCGCGTGCCGCCGGCCGCGCCGACGCCTAGAAGTCCGCCCGGTCCCGCCGGCCCCGGCGAGCGTCTTCTGGCACCCGGATGCAGGGCGCACCGGCCGCGCAGGCGCCGCGGCACTCGCGGCAGAGAAAAAATCGACCAGGGTCCTTACAATCCGCGTCGCATGCCGAGGAGCGAACGCACCCCATGGCCGGACGCATTCCCGAGCAATTCATCGACGACCTGCTCGCCCGCACCGACATCGTCGACCTGATCGAGACCTACCTGCCGCTGCGCAAGGCCGGCCGCGATTTCCAGGCGCTGTGCCCGTTCCACGGCGAAAAGACCCCTTCGTTCACCGTCAGTCGGGAAAAGCAGTTCTATCACTGCTTCGGCTGCGGCGCGCACGGCAGCGCCATCGGCTTCCTCATGCAGCATCGCAACCTCGAGTTCGTCGAGGCGGTGGAGGAACTCGCCACCGCGGCGGGGATGGAGGTGCCGCGCGAGGCACGCCGCGAGCGCAGCAGCAGCGGGCGCGAACTCTATGCCGTGCTCGAACGCGCCCGCACCTGGTTCGAACAGCAGTTGCGGCGTGGTCCCGGCCGCGAACGTGCCGTGGATTACCTCAAGGGCCGGGGCATCACCGGCGAAGTCGCCAAGACCTTCCGCCTCGGTTTCGCCCCCGACGGCTGGCGCAACCTGCACGATGCCCTGTCCGGCGACGGCCTCGACGAGGGCCTGATGGAGCGTGCCGGGCTCGCCATCAAGCGCGAGCGCGGCGGCTACTACGATCGCTTCCGCGACCGCGTCATGTTCCCCATCCACGATCGCCGCGGGCGCGTGATCGGCTTCGGCGGACGGGTCATCGACCAGGGCGAGCCGAAATACCTCAACTCCCCGGAAACCGACGTCTTCCACAAGGGCCGCGAGCTGTACGGCCTGCACGAAGCCCTGCAGGCGGGCAAGCCCGGCCAGCTGATCGTGGTCGAGGGCTACATGGACGTCATCGCCCTGCACCAGCACGGTCTCGCCAATGCCGTCGCCACGCTCGGTACCGCGGTCACCGGCGATCACCTCGATCTGCTGTTCCGCCAGGTACCCGAAGTGGTGTTCTGCTTCGATGGCGATGCGGCCGGGCGCCGCGCCGCCTGGAAGGCGCTCGAAGTCGCCCTGCCGCGCATGGCCGGTAACCGCCAGGTCCGTTTTGCTTTCCTGCCCGAAGGCCACGACCCGGATACCGCGGTGCGCGAATACGGCGCCGACGGCCTGTTTCGCGCCGGCCGGCTGTACGGCCTCGGCGAATACCTGCTCGAGCACCTGCAGGCCGACCTCGACGCCAGCACGGCCGACGGCAAGACCCGCCTGGTCGCCCAGGCCGAGACCTACCTGCGCCAGATCCCGGACCAGGCCCATCGCGCCACGGCCGCACACCTGCTCGCCACGGTGACCAAGTTCGACGAGGAACTGCTCCGTCAGCGGCTCGGTTTCACCGGCCGCCGCACGCGCGAGCGGCCAGCCGCCCCGGCGTCGCTCGACCGCTACACCCGGCGTTCACTGGAGGAGCAGGCCCTGGCGCTGCTGGTCCAGGAGCCGCGCCTGGCCGCCTGCCTGGACGAGTCCGGCGCGGCGGTGCTGGCCGAGGAACTGCCCTCGGCCAGCCTGCTGCTCGAGGTCTGGCGGACGCTGCGCGAGACCGCGACCTCGACCGCCGCGCTGATCGAGCGCTACCGCGACAACCCCCAGGGCGGCACGCTCGAAGCGCTCGCCGTGCTCGACCTCAACCTGCCCGCCGCGGGCATGGAGACCGAGATGCGGGCCGCGCTGGAACGCCTGCTGAAGCGGGCCGAAGCCGAGCGCGTCAAGCGCCTGCGCGCGATCCCGCTCGACCAGTTGACCGCCGAACAGAAGGACCTGCTGAGGAATCATCGCCGTACGCGCTCGCCCTGAGCCGTGCCGAGGGGCGCTGCACGGGCCCCCGGGCCGCTCCCGAGGAACCCGCGTGGGTGGCCGCGGTCTAGCCAAGTCCGGTCCCACACGCCTATACTGATCGGCTGCTTTTCCGCGTGTCCGCGACTAGAGAACCCGGATCCTTAGACTACACTTCTAGAGATTTCGCTAAGGGGTTGAACCCCAAAGAGGCTCAGGCATTGACCAAAGGTAAACAAGACTCGGTGGAAACGCTGGACGACATTGACAACTCGGACCAGCAATCCCAACTCAAGCTGTTGATCTCCAAGGGCAAGGAGCAGGGCTTCCTGACTTACCACGAGGTCAACGACCACTTGCCGAACGACATCGTCGATCCCGAGCAGATCGAAGATATCATCAACATGATCAATGACATGGGCATCACGGTGCACGAAACGCCACCGGATTTCGATGCCATTCTGATGAGCGACAGCGACGTCGACGAAGAGGCCGCCGAGGAAGCCGCCGCGGCCCTGGCCGCGGTCGACAACGAATTCGGCCGCACCACCGACCCGGTACGCATGTACATGCGCGAGATGGGCACCGTCGACCTGCTCACCCGCGAGGGCGAGATCAAGATCGCCAAGCGCATCGAGGACGGCCTCAACCAGGTGCTGTCCGCGCTGGCCGATTTCCCGACCGTCTCGCAGCTGTTCCTCGACGAGTACGCCAGGGCCCACGCCGGTGAGATCAAGATCACCGACATCATCTCGGGCTTCATCGACTACAGCGAGGATGCCGCCATCCCGCAGCCGGCGCAGCCGGACAACAACGCCAGCTCGTCGAACGACAACGACAACGACGACGACAGCGATGACGACGACGACTCGTCCAGCGACGACGACGATTCCAGCGCCACCGCGCTCGACCCGGAAGAAGTCGCGGCCCGCTTCGACGAGTACGGCAAGCTGTTCAAGAAGGTGCAGAACTCGACCAAGCGCAACGGTCGGGACCACGCCCGTACCGAGGCCCTGCGCAAGGAGCTGCAGGAGAAGTTCCTCGAGTTCAAGCTGGTGCCGAAGATCACCGACAAGCTGGCCGAGCACGTGCGCGTGATCGTCGACGAGATCCGCCAGCAGGAAAAGGCCATCATGGACATCTGCGTCAAGCAGTGCCGCATGCCGCGCAAGGACTTCCTGGCCATGTTCGTCGACCACGAAACCGACGCCAAGTGGCTGCGCGCGGTCGGCCGGCAGAAGAAGCCCTACGCCGCCGCGCTCAAGGAACGCCAGGCCGAGGTGCAGACCGCGCAGAAGCGCCTGCTCGACATCGAGGAAGGCAACAACATCACGATCGGCGCGATCAAGGACATCAACCGCCGCATGTCGATCGGCGAGGCCAAGGCCCGCCGTGCCAAGAAGGAAATGGTCGAGGCCAACCTGCGCCTGGTGATCTCCATCGCCAAGAAGTACACCAACCGCGGCCTGCTGTTCCTCGACCTGATCCAGGAAGGCAACATCGGCCTGATGAAGGCGGTCGACAAGTTCGAATACCGCCGCGGCTACAAGTTCTCGACCTACGCCACGTGGTGGATCCGCCAGGCCATCACGCGCTCGATCGCCGACCAGGCGCGCACCATCCGCATCCCGGTGCACATGATCGAGACGATCAACAAGCTCAACCGCATCTCGCGCCAGATCCTGCAGGAGAAGGGCCGCGAACCGACCCCGGAAGAGCTCGCCGAGCGCATGGAGATGCCGGAGGACAAGATCCGCAAGGTGCTCAAGATCGCCAAGGAGCCGATCTCCATGGAGACGCCCATCGGCGACGACGAGGACTCGCATCTCGGCGATTTCATCGAGGATCAGAACATCCAGGCGCCGGTCGATTCCGCCACCTTCGAAGGCCTGTGCCGCAGCACCCGCGAAGTGCTGGCCGGCCTGACCCAGCGGGAAGCCAAGGTGCTGCGCATGCGTTTCGGCATCGACATGAACACCGACCACACCCTCGAGGAGGTCGGCAAGCAGTTCGACGTCACCCGCGAGCGCATCCGCCAGATAGAGGCGAAGGCCCTGCGCAAGCTGCGCCATCCGTCGCGCTCGGAACGCCTGCGCACCTTCCTCGACTGAGCCACGCGGCAGGGAACGCGCGGCGCCCGCCCCGCGTTCCCACGCGTCACCGCATCGAAGCCGGCGCGCAACGCGCCGGCCCTGACCCCGGGCCTGTAGCTCAGTTGGTTAGAGCAGGGGACTCATAATCCCTTGGTCCTCGGTTCGAGTCCGAGCGGGCCCACCACTCTCGACCACGCCACGGCCTCCCACGGCTATCCCGACGGGCGCTCAGCCCGATACGCGCACGACCCGCGGCGAGACCGGTGCACCGGCGTTGGCGGCACCCGACTCCCGCTCCCCATCCTGGCTCACGTGGCGCCCGCTGTGGCCGTCGAAATGGGCGAGGAAGAAATCGAGGAAGTCGCGCAGCTTGGCCGCGACGTGGTCGCGGCTGCCATACAGTGCATAGATCGGCATGGCGACGGGTGCTGCGTCGTCGAGGTCGATGGCGGCGAGTTCGCCCTGTTCGAGTTCCTCGGTCACGGCGTAGCGCGGTACGTAAACCAGGCCGACGCCGGCGGCCGCTGCCTCGATGACGGCCTCGGTACTGAGCGAGGCAAAGCTGCCCTGAACGCCCTGGGTGATGCGCTTGCCGTCGCCATCGGCGAACGACCAGCTGCTATCGGTCTGGATCGAGCCGTCGACGATGCAATTGTGCTCGGCGAGATCGGCGATGCCGCGCGGTTCGCCGTGCGCCGCCAGGTAGGCCGGCGCGGCGCACAGCACGAACGGCGCGCGGCCGACCTGGCGCGAGACCAGCGAGCTGTCGCGCAGCTTGCCGAGGCGGAAGATCAGGTCGAGGCGCGAGGCAATGACGTTGGGTTCGTCGTCCTGCAGGCCGAGTTCGACGCGCATGTCGGGGTAGCGGGCGAGAAAGCCGGCGATGATCGGCGTCAGCACGTGGGTGCCGAACGAGGGCGGGGAATTGACCCGCAACACGCCGCGCGGGGTCCTCGACAGGCCGGTGACGGCGGTTTCGACGTCGTCGATCTGCTGCAGGATGCCCACCGCGCGCTCGACGAACAGCTCGCCGGCATCGGTCAGCGAGACGCCGCGGGTCGTACGGTGGAGCAGGCGCACGTCGAGCGTATCCTCGAGCTGCTTGACCTGCTTCGACATCATGCCGGGCGTACCACCGAGTTCCTTGGCCGCCGCGGAGAAGGAACCGAGCTTGGCGACGGTCACGAGGGTGCGCATGTGTCCGAGCTTGTCCATGGTCGGGCCTCCCCGGAACGGTCGCCGGCGCGCCGTATGCTGCGCCGCAAAACACCGGCGAGCATAGGTCAAGCCCGGGGCGGCTTCAACGTACGCTGTGACGAACTTCCTGAAACACCGCGCAGCGGCGTTCAGCGCACGCCGAGAATCCAGCCCTCGAGGGCCGCCTGGCGGCGTTCGGGCAGGGTCAGCGGCGGATTGAAGTACTCGCGCAGCGCACCGCGCGTATCCATTTCGCGTAACCAGGCGGCGACGACGAAGGCATCGTGCTCGTCGGCGGTGCGCTCGGCGCGACGATACCGGCGGCGGAACAGGGACGGAAAGATCTCGGCCACCACCGACTTGCCGGGCTCGACCGAGAACCCGTCGAACGGCCAGAAATGGGTACGCGCGCGCAGCTTGCGGTCGCGACGCAGCTGGCGCAGCCAGGGTATGCCGGCATGGGTCGACTTGGCCACCGAGCCCTGCACGTCGAAATGGAACACGCTCTTGGCACCGGTCGTCCAGCGTTCGCACAAGCGCAGCTCGCGGGCCGATCCACCGGCCGGGTTCTCGCGCCGCGCGAACTCGACGTGCATGTGGTCGAAATCGGTACGCCAGGTCTCGCAGAAGTGGCCGAGGAAAGCATCCCAGCTGTCCAGCTCGTGCCGCTGGTAGTAGGACAGTGGGAAGGCGAAACCATGATCGATGCCGATGATGCAGGGCTCGTCACCGAGCAGGCTCTCGTGGACGAAGCGTGCGACTTCCTTGCGGCACCAGTTGCGGGCACGTCGATCGTAGGGTTCGACGGCGACGGCCTCGGCATCGCCCGCGCAGGCGTAGACCTGCAGCGCGCGCAAGCGCGACACCGGCGCTTCGGCGCCCGAGTAATCGATGCCGATGTAACGGGTGAACTGGGTCAACGGCCGGGTCTCCGCCAGGGAGTCGATGTAAACGAGTGCGGTCATCCTTCGAGGGCTCGCAACGCGGCGTGCAATTGTTCGACTTCTTCGTCGTGGATCTCAAGTTCGGCCAGGGTCGCGGCCAGGGCGATGAGGTATTCGCGATTGGGGCCGCTGGGACCGATCGCACGACCGATCTGCGCGGCCATCTCGGCCACCGGTGCCGGGCCCACGAAACTCGGGTTGTGCGGCGGCGCGATGTAGGTCAGGGCGAGATCGCTCGAACCGTCGTCGAACTGGAGTTCGACCACGCGCGCCTCGTAACCGTTCTGCTCGCGCACGTCGAGGCGTGCGAGGATGGCGGGCAACTCGTCCGCCGCGGGTTCGAAGGCCACGCCCCAGCACGCGGCCGAGGCTTCTTCGACCAGCGTCACCACCCGGCCCGGCGCCTCGGGGATACCGCGGTGATCGGGCGAGGCTTGCCAGAAACGCCGCTGCCACCCGTGCAGTGCCGCACGGCGCCGCTGATTGTAGTGAAAGTCCGGGCGCCAGATCAGCGACCCGTAACCGAAAATCCATCGCATGCTCGAGTCCCGGAATGTCCCCCCGGCGTCCGCCGGTCGCTTGTTGCGTCGCCGCGAAGCGATGACAATGGCGCGCTATGTTACGGACTTCGCAGCCGATACTCGACTGCTCGACCACGAGGTTCGCCGCGTGCTGGTCATAGGACATCGCGGCGCCGCCGGCGACTACGACGAAAACACCCTGGCCGCCTTCCGCCACGCCGCCGCCTGCGGCGTGGATGGCATCGAGTTCGACGTGCGCCAGCTCGACGATGCGCTCATCGTGCTCCACGACGACACCCTCGAACGCACCACCGACGGCCACGGCCATTACAAGGCGCAGTCCCTGGCCGCGCTGCGCGCGCTGCGCACCCCGCGCGGCGAACAAATTCCGCTGCTGCACGAAGTGCTGGAGACCATGCCCGCCGGCCTGGTCAACGTCGAGGTCAAGGAAGCGGGCATCGCACCGGCCGTGCTCGCCGCCCTGCGCGCCTGGCTGGCGACGCGGCCGCAACGCGCGGCCGACCTGCTGCTGTCGTCGTTCGACGGGCCGACGACCACCGCCCTGGCCGACGGCCGTGGCGGCGCGATGCGTCTCGGCGTGCTCTATGCACGCGAGGAAGGCTTCGATGCCGCGCTCGCCCGCGCCAGGGCGCTCGGCGCCTGGTCGTTGCACCTGCCGCTGGCAGACGTCGACGCCGCGGCGATCGCGCGCGTACACGGCGACGGTCTGCGCGCCCTGGTCTACACCGTCAACGCCGAGCGCGATCTGGCGCGGTGTCACGCCAGCGGCGTCGACGGCGTGTTCTCGGATTTTCCGGTGCGGGCGCTCGCCAGCGTGCGCAGGCTGGCGCGGCGCGACGTGTCATGAGCTACCTGCTCGCCCTCGACCAGGGTACGACCAGTTCCCGGGCGCTGGTGTTCGACGCCGCGGGCGAACTCCACGGCCTCGCCCAGCGCGAGTTCGCACAGATCTACCCGCGCGCCGGCTGGGTCGAACACGATCCCCTGCAGCTGCTCGACAGCCAGCTCGAGACCGCACGCGATGCCCTGCGCACGGCCGGCATCGAGGCTGGCCGGGTGGCTGCCATCGGCATCACCAACCAGCGCGAGACCTGCCTGCTGTGGGAGCGATCGAGCGGGCGCCCTTGCGGCAATGCCCTGGTGTGGCAGGACCGCCGCACCGCCGAGGCCTGCGCGCGTCTCGCCGCGGACGGCGCCGAGGCCCTGGTGAGCGAGCGCGCCGGCCTGCTTCTCGATCCCTACTTCTCGGCCTCGAAGCTGCAGTGGCTGCTCGATGCCGACCCCGACCTGCGCCGCCGCGCCGGGCGCGGTGAACTCGCCTTCGGCACTATCGACAGCTGGCTCGTCTGGCACCTGAGCGAGGGTCGCCGACACGTCACCGATGCCACCAATGCTTCGCGCACCGCGCTCTTCGACATCCGGCGCGGCTGCTGGGACGAAGACCTGCTGGCGCTGTGGAACATCCCGCACGAAGTCCTGCCGGAAGTCGTCGATTCGAGCGGCGTGTGCGCCGAGACCACCGCCTTCGGCGCCGCGCTGCCGATCGCCGGCATCGCCGGCGACCAGCAGGCCGCCCTGTTCGGCCAGGCCTGTTTTGCACCGGGCATGGCCAAGTGCACCTACGGCACCGGCTGCTTCCTGCTCATGGCCACCGGGCGCGAAGCGCCGCGCTCGACGCACCGCCTGCTCACCACCATCGCCACGCGCATCGGCGGTGAAACCACCTACGCGCTCGAAGGCAGCGTGTTCATGGGTGGCGCCACCGTGCAGTGGCTGCGTGACGGTCTCGGCATGATCGACACCGCCGCCGAGATCGAAGCGCTCGCGGCGACGGTCGCGGACAGCGACGGCGTCGTCCTGGTACCGGCTTTTGCCGGCCTCGGCGCGCCGTACTGGGATGCGCATGCGCGCGGCTTGCTGATCGGCATGACCCGCGGGACCACGCGCGCCCACGTCGCCCGCGCCGCGCTCGAAGCGATCGCGCTGCAGGTCGCCGACGTCGCCACCGCCATGGCGGCGGATTCCGGCACTGCCCTGGCCGAGTTGCGCGTCGACGGCGGCGCCAGCGCCAACGACCTGCTCATGCAGATCCAGTCGGACATCCTGGCGACGCCCTTGCTGCGTCCACACATGGTCGAGAGCACCGCCCACGGCGCCGCCCTGCTCGCCGGGCTCGGTGTCGGCCTCTATCCCGATCGCGCGGCCGCCGCCGCGGCCTGGCGCGCCGAGCGGCGCTTCACCCCGGCTGCCGATGCCGCCGCCATCGCCGCGCTGCGCGCACGCTGGGGCCGCGCCGTCGACCGCGCCCGGGCCTGGGACGAACCACCTTGCGCATGACGCGCGACCAGGCCTGCGCGCGGCTCGAGAGCGAGAACGACGGTTTCGACATCGTCGTCATCGGCGGCGGCGCGAGCGGCGCGGGCATCGCGTTCGACGCCGCCTGGCGCGGCTACCGCGTGGCCTTGTTCGAGCGCGGCGCGTTCGGCGCGGGCACCTCCTCGCGCTCGAGCAAGCTCATCCACGGCGGCCTGCGTTACCTCGGCCTGGGCCAGCTCGGCCTGGTGCGCGAAGCGCTGCACGAACGCGCCCGCCTGCTCGCCAACGCGCCGGCGATCGTCGCCCCGCTCGGCTTCGTCATCCCGACCTATTCCCGCTTCGAACGCTGCAAGTTCCGTCTCGGCCTCGCGCTCTACGATCGCCTGGCCGGCGCCGAGCGCCTGCAACGCAGCCACGCGCTCGATACCACGCAGCTGCGGCAGTGCGCGCCCACCGTGGTCAGCGCGGGTTTGCGCGGCGCCTTGTGGTATGCCGATGCCGGCTTCGACGACAGCCGCCTGCTGCTCGCCCTGCTCGCCGGCGCGCGGCGTGCCGGCGCCCTTACCCTCAACCACGCCGAGGTGACGGCGCTGCTGCCCGACTCCAATGGCCGCATCGGTGGCGTGGTGGTCCACGACCGCGAGAGTGATCGTGAGCACGAGGTGCGCGCCCGCGTCGTGATCAACGCGGGCGGCCCCTACGGCGATGCCGTCCGCGCGCTCGAAGGCGCGACCCGGAGTGCGCACATCGCGCCGAGCCAGGGCACCCACATCGTGGTGCCGGCGCGCTTCCACCCCGGGCGCGACGTCGTCGTGTTTCCGCGCACACACGATGGTCGCATCATGTTCGCCATCCCGTGGCACGGTCACGTCGTCCTCGGCACCACCGACAGCCCGGTCACCGAGACCCGCGCCCTGCCCCGCGCACAGGCGGCCGAGGTCGACGAGATCCTCGACGTCGCGCGCAACTTCCTCGATCCCGCGCCGCAGCGTGCCGACATCAGCAGTGTCTTCGCCGGCCTGCGGCCCCTGGCCGGCGCGCCGGACGGCGCCGCCACGGCGCGGCGTTCGCGCGAACACACCCTCGACGTCAGCGCCGGCGGCCTGGTCTCGGTCAGCGGCGGCAAGTGGACGACCTACCGCCTGATCGCCGAGCAGGCCGTCGACCTCGCCGTTGCCAGCGCCGGCCTGGCGCCGCGCCAATGCACCACCCGCGACCTCGGTTTCGCCGATGGCGACCCCGCCGCGCCCTATGCCGTGTACGGTGAAGATGCGCCGGCACTCGCCACCCTCGCCAGCGCCGACCCGGCGCTGGCGGCGCCGCTCGATCCGCGCCTGCCCTGCACCGGGGTCGAATACGTCTGGGCGTGCCGGGCTGAACTCGCCGTGCACGTCGGCGAGGCGCTCGCCTATCACACCCGGGCGATGTTTCTCGATGCCGCTGCGGCGAGCGCGACGGCGCCGCGCGTGGCCGCACTGATGGCAGCCGAACTCGGCCGCGACGAGGCCTGGATCGCGGCCGAGGTGGACGCCGCGCGTCAGCTCGCCGAAGCCTTCAGCCTTACTCCCATTCCAGCTCCCGGTACGCCCGGCTGACGTTGAGGCCGTGGGCACGCCCGGTGAGAATCCACTCGTCACGCTCGCTGGCCGCGACGCTGGCCTTGGCATCCTCGAGGAACTCGCCGGCGGCGATCGCCGCCCGGGTATCGTCACGCAGCGCCACCAGGTAGCGGCGTAGCGCACGCGCCCCCTCGGGCCAGTGCGTATCGACCGGCCCGTGCCCCGGTACCACGCGCGCGTAGTCCACCTGCATCGCCGCGTCGAGCCAGTCCAGCCAGCCGCCGAGGCTGCCGTCGAGCACCGGCAGGCGTTCGCGGAACACGAGGTCACCGGCAAAGAGGGTGTTGCTGGTGCGATCGAGAACGGTCAGGTCGGTACTCGAGTGGGCACGCGCGACGGCCGTGAGCACGAGCGTACGCCCGCCGAGATCGAGTTCGAGACGGCTGTCGACGAGATCGTCGGGCGCGATCACCCGCGCCGCGCCGCCGCTGCCGTCGAGTTCGTCCGCGAACTGCTCGGCGAAGAACTCGCGGTTGGCTTCCATCGCCTCGGCGAGCCCGTGCTGACCGACGAAGTGCGTGCCCTCGCCGACAAAGGCGCCGTTACCGAGCACATGGTCGAAATGGACGTGGGTGTTGATCACGTAGCACACCGGGCGCGGCGTCCGCGCGGCGATGGCGGCGGCCAGCGCGCGCCCGGTCGCGAGCGACCCGCCACTGTCGATCACGGCGACGCAGCGATCACCGACGACGACCCCGAGGTTGGCGCTGTCGCCGCGCGCGGGGCTGTCGAGGTCAGCCATCTGGCCGGGATGGACGTACACGCCCGGCGCAATCTCGTCGAGGGCGAAAGCGGCCGCGACGCCGACACTCGCAGCGCACAACAGGGCGGCGCCGGCAGCGGCCGCCAGGCAGGAACGAAACGGCAATGTACTCATGGGACGACCCGTGCGTGGGGCACGGCCGCCATGATAGCCGCCGCGCGGCGGCGCCGGGGATCAGGGAAGCTCCGAACAAGTGCGCGGGCATGCCCGGCGGGAGGCGCGCGTCGCTCGGGAAGCACAGTCGAAGCGCGCTCAATGCGCAGCGCAGACGACACCCCGCCGGGCGCGAAATTGAACGGCCGCAGGCCGGAGTGCAGGATACCCGGGGTGGCGTGCAACACCGCCAGCGGGCGGCGCTGCCACTGCTCGAGCGCTTCCTCAGCCGTTGGCGGCGCTGGCCAGGGGGGTGGTCGAGGCGGTGCGGGCGCGCTCGAGGTTGTCGTACAGGTGGCGCAGGATGTCGCGCCCTTCGTCGGTTTGTTGCAGACAATCGGAGGCGACGTCGATGTACGGCGCCACGTTGTTGGCGAAGAAGCTCGGGTAGCCCGTCAGCAGGTCGCCCGGGCGGGTGTAGCCGGTCAGCTGGTTGAAACCGATTTCCTCGAACTCGAAGAAGATCGCGGACAGCTTGTTCAGGTAGCGCGGATCGCTGAGCTGGCCGATCAGGTCGGCGGCGCGGACCAGGCCGGGGAAATCGCCAGTTTGCGCGTACCAGGCGTCGTCGGGCACCGGGAAGCGGGTGCGCTCGATGCAGGCATTGATGAAACCGACGTCGGCGCGCGGCTCGCCCAGGAACTGCTCTTCGACGAAGCGCTTGCCGCGATTGACGTGGATCGGCATCAGCACGGCGTCGCTGCTGCCGCTCACGTTGCGCATCGCCTGGCCGTCCTGGCCCGAGGCGAGGCTGGCCCCGGTGTCAGCCCGGCACAGGCCACGCACGTAGCCGATGTCATGGCACAGCAGGGCGATCACGGTGTTCAACCACAGCGCCGGCGTGAGATCGCCGTCGCGACGCTGCTTGCCGTAGAGGATTTCCAGCCCGACCAGGGTGACGTGGGCGGTGTGTTCGATGTTGTGATAGAGGGCATCGCTGCCCGAGATTGCCGTCAACGCGCTGTGCGCCGCACGGCAGGCGAGATCGCGATGCTCCGGTGCGGTGCCGGAAAACAGCTCACCGTAGTGCGCCGTGGCGCGCTCGGTGACGATGCCTGTCAGAACTTCGGTAACGTCAAGCATGACCGCTCAGTCGGGTGCCGATATCGCCCTACTATCCGTACTCGATGCCCGACGGGCACCCGTTCATCGAGGCAGTATAGGCACCTGCCCGATCCCTGGAGGAGGTCAGCGGCCGAACTGTGACGAACTTGAACTATTACCGGATGCGCCGCGCAGGCGCAGTCGCCAGCCCATGAACGTACGGTAGAGCATGGGGATCACCACCAGGGTCAGAATGGTGGAGAAGGTCAGCCCCCACACGATGGCGGTCGCCACCGGGCCCCAGATGAACGACTTGCCGGCGAGGCCGGCGGCCAGCGAGAACAGGCCGGCGACGGTGGTGGCCGAGGTGATGAGGATCGGCACGACGCGGCGCCGGGCCGCGTAGATCGTCGCGTGGTTGAGGCTCATGCCGGATTCCAGCCGATCGTTCGCCGCCGATATCAGCACGATCGAGGAATTCACCGCGATCCCGGCCAGCGCCACCATGCCGTAGAGGGTGTACAGGCTGAGCGGGTTGCCGGTCACCAGCAGGCCGAGCACCACGCCGGTGAAGGCCAGCGGGACGGTGAACAGGATCAGCAGGGGCTGGCCGTAGCTGCGGAACTGGGTGCCGAGGATGATGTACATCAGGCCGATGCCGAGCACGAACAGGAGGGTGATGGCGTCGAGCGACTCCTCGATGTCGTCGAGTTCGCCGGAGAAATCGATGTCGATGTTGGGATGGTCGACGGCCAGGCGCTGCCACTCGTCGAGGACCAGGCGATTGGCGCTGACGGTGTCGATGCGCGCGGTGTCGATATCGGCCTCGAGGGTGACTGCACGCTTGTAGTCGTGGTGGCGGATGTTGTACTGGCTGACCCCGCGCGTGGCGCTCACCAGCTCGCCCAGTGCCACGTTGCCGCCGTTCGGCAGCGCCACCGGCTGGCGCAGCAGGTCGTCGATGTCACCGTCACCCTTGCTCGCGGCCCGCACCCGCACGCGCACTTCCTCGCCGCGGTACTGGAACTCGGTCACCAGCTCGCCATCGACGTTGAGGGCGACGGCCCGGCTGACCGTGGTCGGCGCGATGCCGACCCGCTTGATGGCCTCGCCGTCCTGGCGCAGCACCAGTTCGGGATTGCCCGGGCGGTAGTCGAGTGCGATGTCGCGGTAGACCGGGTTCGACTCGAGGAAGGCCTGCAGGCGGCCCACCACCTCGAGGATCTCGGGGTAATTGTCGCCACGCACCTTGAGCTTGATCGGGCGCTGGGTCGGCGGCCCGTCCTTGATGCGCAGCAGCCACACCTTCTTCGGTCCCGGGTAATCGGCGATGGCGGCCTCGACCGCATCGGCCACCTCGAACACGTGGCGGTCGCCCGGCCGCGCCGGCTCGAGGCTGACCAGGATCTGGCCGACCACGTCGCCGAAGACGTTGTCGGTCTCGGTGAACAGCTGCCCCGCATAGGCGACGCTGCCGCGCAGCTCGTGCGGCTCGATGACGGCGCGTGCGCGGCGCTCGATCTCGACCAGGGTACGCGAGGTTTCCTCGAGCGAAGTGCCCGGTGGCATCTCCACGCTGACGTAGAACAGGCGCACCGCGTCGCCCTGGAAGAAGTTGACCCGCACATGCCCGGTGACGAGCACCGCCGCGGCCAGCGCGAAGGCCAGCAACACGGCCAGGTAGGCCAGCCACGGGCGCCGCATGGCCCCGATCAACAGGCGCGTGTAGCGCAGGCGGATGGCGTGCTTGAAGCGCTCGCGCCAGCGCGTCTCGCCACGGTCGTAGCGCCCGCGGAACGCGATCACGTGCGCGGGCAGCATCCAGTAGGCTTCGAGCAGGCTCAGGCCCAACGCCGCGCTGACGACGATCGGGATCACGCGCATGAACTCACCCAGCACCCCGGGCAGCAGGGCCAGCGGCAGGAACGCGGCGACCGTGGTCAACACCGAGGTCGTCACCGGCGCGAACACCTCGACCAGGCCGGCGACCGCCGCCGTCCCCGGCGCCTCGCCGCGCAGCAGGCGCTGGTAGATGGTCTCGACCACCACCACGGCGTCGTCGACCAGCATGCCGAGCGCGATGACCACGCCGAGCAGCACGGTGTTGTTCAGCGTCATGCCGGTGACGTTGAGCAGGATGAAGGTCGCGGCGAGGGTGAACGGGATGCCGGCGCTGGTCATCAGGGCGACGCGCGTGCCGAGGAAGACCCAGGTCACCAGCAGCACGAAGGCGAGACCGATGGCGGCATTGGCCTGCATCAGGTCGAGCGCTTCGCGCGTGCTCACGGTCTGGTCGTCGACGAGGAAGAGTTCCACCCCGGTGCGCGCCACCAGCGCGTTGCGCGCGTCGATGTAGTCCTGCAGGCGGCCGACCAGGTCGATGACGTTGGCATCCTCCTCCTTGGTCACCGCGAGCATGGTCGCCGGCTGGCCATTGAAGCTGACCAGCTCGTCCGGCTCCTCGGTGGTGAAGCGGATGGCGGCCAGCGCGCCCAGCTCGAGCACCCCGCGCGCGGTCGTCACCGGCAGCCGCGCCAGGGTCTCGGGATCGGCCGAGGTGCCGCTGATGCGCACCAGCCAGCGGCCGCCGGCGGTGGCGATGTCGCCTGCCGAGACGTCGCGGAAATAGGCCCGCACGGTGTCGGCGAGATCGCCCGGCGTGATGCCGAGCCCGATCAGCCGCGCCGGGTCGAACTCGACCACCAGCTCCGGGCGCGGCAGGCCGAGTGCGTTGATGGCATCGACGCCGTCGACCGCTTCGAGATCGCGCTTCACGTAGCGCGCCTGGCGACGCAGGTTGTCGTCCTGGCCGCGGCCGTGCACGACCACGGTCGCGGTGGGAAACCAGGTCGAGGAGGTCAACTCGTAGAAGACCGGGTCCTCGGCCTCGTCCGGCAGTTCGTCGTTGTAGACGTTCTGCACCTCGCGCCGCAGATCGATGACGCGCTTGTCGTAGGTCGCCTCGTCGATGTACTCGAAGCGCACGATGATGTTCGAGGTACCCTCGCGCGAGGTGCTGGAGACGAACTTGATGTCGCGCACCGAGCGCTGGATGGCCTCCTCGATGGGGTCGGTGACGCGCTTCTCGACATCCTCGGCGGCGGCGCCCGGCAGGTAGGTGATGATGTTGACCCAGTTGAGCTTGATCTGCGGGTCCTTGGCCCGCGGCATCTGGCCGTAGGAGGCCACGCCGAGCACCAGCACGAGCACGAACACCAGGTTCGCCAGCACGTGGTTGCGCAGCAGCGCGTGGAGAAATTTCACCGCCCTATTCGCCCAGCAACTGCACCCGGTCGCCGTCGTTCAGGGCATAGTGGCCATCGACCACGATGGCGCTGTCCGGCGGTAGTTCGACCGCACTGGCGCGGCCTTCCTGGGCCTCAGGCAGGGCGACGAAGCGTGCACGGCCGTCCGTGACCACGAACAGCCCCAGGCGCTCGCCACGCCGCACCAGCACCCGCCCCGGCACGTGGGCGCGCTGATCGGCCCAGCTCAACTCACCGGGCGTGCCGACCAGCGGCCGCTCGGCGGTGAAGACCAGGCGCAGCTCGCGGTTGCGGGTCCCGGTCGACAGGGCATCGACCGCCACGCGCAGGCGCACCGGGTAGCGCCGGCCGCCGGCGACGAAGCCGAGGGTCTCGCGCGAGCGCAGGGTGGCGACATCGCCGGCCAGGACTTCGGCGGAGAGCTCGACGCCTTCGACATCGATCAGCGCCGCGACCGGGTCGCCGACGCCGACGTAGTCGCCGAGCGGCGCCAGGCGCTCGCGCAGCAGGGCACGGAAGGGGCTCGTGATGACGCAGCGGCTGGCCGCCACCTCGTCGCGCGCGATGCGCGCTTCGGCAACCTTGATCTGGCCGATCAGGACGGTGCGTTCGGCCTCGCGTTCGTCGAGGATCTCGACCGCCAGCGATTGGCGTGCCTCGAGTTCCCGCGCACGCGTGAGGCGGCGCTCGGCCAGCGCCAGGCGCGCAGCGAGGACTTCGACTTCGGCCCGCGCCGCTTCGAGTTCGAGCCGGTAGTCGCGGCAGTCGAGGCGCGCGACGACCGCGCCCTGGTCGACGACGTCGCCGACCCGCGGCTGGAACTCGACGACGCGCGCGGCGATCTCGGCGCTGAGTTCGATGGTGTTGTCACTGACCACCGTCGCCGGCGCGGTGTGCTCGGGGTAGAGCGCGATCGCGGACAAGGGCGCGACCCGTACCGGCACGCCGTCGGCCGCGTGCCCCGCGCCGGACCACAGCAGGAGAAGGAAGACAGCCAGGAACGCGGGCATCGGTCGCTGCGGGTGCTTTGAATCCAGGTCGGGCGGGCCGGCGGCGCCGGCGGGCGCGGCACAGTGTACACGCGCGTCCCGCCCGCGGGCGGGCAAAAATCACTCCGCCGTCTCGAGATCGACGCCGAGAACGCTCGCGGTCCGCGTGAACACCGCCACCGGCGTGCCGAGCGCGGCCTTGATGGCGATGTCGCGATCGAGCGGGCTGTCCAGGCCGGCCGCGTAGCGCAGCTCCGCCCACGGTGCGCGCGGCGCCTGCCACCATGCCCATACCAGGGGAAAGAACTGCAGCGGCCAGTCGCTGCCATGGAGCAGGCGCTCGGCCACGCCGCCATGAGCCAGTCCGCGCGTCAGGTAGCCGAGCTTGTTGACCTGGGTCAGGCTCGATTCCTCGCTCAGCAGCCGCGGGTAACGCGCGAACAGCGGCAGCAGGCGGGTGAAGTTCTCCTCGCCGCCGTTGTCACCGGTGGTGGCGAGGTGGGCCGCGATCACGCGGACGCCGTGTTCCAGCGGGCGCAGCAGGCGGGCCGGATCGCCGAGCGCGTTGTCGGCATGGTGGAAGGCGTTCTCGTCGCCGACGTGGATCAGCAGCGGCAGGTCGAGCGCGACCAGCCGCTCGTAGAAAGCGTCGAGGGCCGGATCGGCCGGGTCGATGCGCATGATGGCGGGAATCCACTTGACCAGCACCGCGCCGTCGCGCTTAGCCTGGTCGAGCCGCGCCAGGGCATCGCGGCGATAGGGATTGATGCTCGCGCCGTAGACGAACTCGGGGAAACGCCGCGCGAGATCGCGCACGTAGTCGTTGGTGACGTAGATCTGGGTGTGCGCACGATCGAGTTCGCCGCGATCGTCGATCACACCGTCCAGTGCCAGCACCACCGCGCGCGCCACGAAGCGCGAGTTGCGCACCTGCTCGCGCAGGTGTTCGGCCACCGCGACGTCGCCGCGCGCGGCCATCTCGTGGGCGTCGGTGCCGAAGGCCCGCAGGTACCAGGAGAACTTGTAGCTGTCGGTGAGTTCGGGCGCGACGAAACAGCCCGCGCAGCCCCGGCCGAGCGCGGCGACGTGGGTATGCATGTCGAGCACCGTGCCCGGCGGTGGCAGGTTGACCGGCGGTCGCCCCGGCCACAGGGTGAAAGCGCCCGCCACCAGCAGCGGCAGGATCACCAGCGCGGCGAGCAGGTCGCGCAGGACACGCATGCTTCAGTCGGCGTACAGCGCGAGCGGCAGGGCGGCGATGCCGTTGACCGAATTGCCCGGCTCGAGCACCGCCGCGCCGGCCGGCTCGATGCGTGCGACGCGCGCGACCAGGGCTTCGAGCAGCACGGTGACCTCCTGCCGCGCGACGTGCTGGCCGACGCAGACGTGGATGCCGCTGCCGAAGGCGGCGTGCGGGCGGCGCGGTCGCGCGATGTCGAAGCGGTCGGCATCCTCCCAGCGCGCCGGGTCGCGGTTGGCCGCCGCGATCACGCACAGCACCTTGGTCCCGGCCGGCACCGGCGCATCGCCGATGACGCAGTCGCGCGTGCTGGTGCGGCAGAAGGTGTGCACCGGCGAGGCCCAGCGCAGCACCTCGTCGATGGCGGCCGGGATCAGGGCCGGCTCGGCGCGCAGTCGCGACCACTGCGCGGGATGGCGGGCAAAGGCGTCGAGGGCGAAGGCGAGTGTCGCCACCGTGGTGTCGATGCCGGCCGAGAGCAGGGAACGCACCAGCAGCGCGGCCTCGTCGGCACTGATGTCGCCGTCCGCGGCAGCGGCATGGATGGCCGCACCGAAACCGCCCTCGCGCAGGGCCGGGCGAGTGCACTTGGCGGCAATCCACGGCACCACCTCGTCGGCTGCGGCCAGCGCACGGCGACGCATCGCGTTGTCCGGGCCGAGGGCATTGAAGACCATGGCCCCGTAGCGCAGCAGGTTCTCGCGCGGGCCGTCGTCGAGTCCGACGGCGTCGCCGAAGACCTCGAGCGGAAAGGCCTGGGCGAGCTCGCGGGCGCCGTCGACCGTGCCCGCGGCGAGCGCGCGCTCGACGTAGTCCACGGCGGTCCGCGCCATGGTCGCACGCAGCCGGGCGACGGCAGCCGGCGCCAGCGCCCGGGCGAGTACGCGACGGGTGCGTTCGTGCGCCGGCGGGTCGACCTCGAGCACGATACTCGGCGGCCGCCACGGCGGCTCGGCCGCGAAGTCGGCCAGACCCACGCCACGCGCCGAGGTGAACGTCCGCCAGTCGCGGAAGACCTGTTCGACCCCGGCGATGCGCCCGCTCGCGACCACGCCGTAACGCGGCAGCGCCACCGCGCAGCCCAGTGTGCGCAGGGACTCGTGGTAGGAACCCGGCGCGCGCAGCACCTCGGCATCGAACGGATCGACGTCGAGCTGCGGCAGGTGCGCGAGCGCACTCACCGCCGCTCAGCGCTCCGCGTCGAGGCCATCGAACACGTCCTGCGCGAGCTTGAAGGCGTGGTTGGCGGCCGGCACGCCGCAGTAGACCGCGGCGTGCATGAGGACCTCGCGGATCTCGTCCCGCGTGAGACCGTTGTTGAGCGCCGCGCGGACGTGCAGCACGAACTCGTCGTCGCGGCCGAGCGCCAGCAGCATGGACAGGGTGATGAAGCTGCGCGTGCGGCGATCGACGCCGTCGCGCTGCCAGAGATCGCCCCAGGCATAGCGCGTGATGAAATCCTGGAACTCGCCGTTGAAGGCGTTGCGCCTGGCCTCGGCGCGCTGCACGTGGGCGTCGCCCAGCACCGCGCGGCGGGTGGCCATACCGCGCTCGCGGCGTTCGTCGTCGTTCACGTCACCTCCCCCTCGGCGTCATCCGCGCCGGCGTCCGTGGCACCCGGCGTGGCGTGCCAGGCACGGGCCCGCGCGATGGCCGCGTCGACCAGTTCACCGGCGACCCCGAGATGATTCTCCGGCGCCAGCGCGGCGGCGAGCCCGTCGCTGCCCAGGATCTCGACGACCTGGGCGTCGCGGCCGAGTACCGTGGCCAGGTTCTCGCCCGCGTCCACTGCCGCCAGGCAGGCCTGCCGCACCACCGCCTGGGCGGCGGCGCGGCCGATGGTCGGCGCCAGCGCCATGGCCACGGCCTCGGACATGCCCAGGCCCTGCATGCGCTCGAGGTTGTCGAGCATCGCCGCGGCGTCGATTTCCAAGCCGTCGAGCGCGCGCTCAAGCTGCTCGAGCGCGCCACCGGTGACGGTGAACAGGCCGACCAGGGCCGGCCACTCGGCATGCCAGGCCCCGGCCGCGCGTTCGTGCTGCTGGTCGAAGGCGGCGAAGACCGTCGCCAGGCAGCCTGGCGCACGCCGCGCCGCGGCGCAGGCCGCGATGGCCGCGACCGGGTTGCGCTTGTGCGGCAGGGCCGAGGAGCCGCCGCGGCCGTCCTCGGCGCGCTCGGCCACTTCGCCGACCTCGCTCTGCGCCAGGCGCACGATGTCGTCGGCGATCTTGCCGGCTGCGGCGGCGACCTGGGCGAGCGCCGCGGCGAGCGCGCGCACCGCGCCGCGCTCGGTGTGCCAGGGCGCAGCATCGCGGAGATCCAGGCGTGCCGCGACCAGCGCGGCGACCGCGCGACCGCGCTCGCCGAAGGCCGCCAGGGTGCCGGTGGCACCGCCGAACTGCAGCGGCAACGCCAGGCACTCGCGGTGTATCGCGGTGCGGGCACCGACCAGGCCATCGAGCCAACCCGCGCACTTGAACCCGAACGTGGTCGGGCCGGCCTGCTGCGACAGCGTGCGCGCGACCATCGGCGTGGCGCGGTGCGCCGCGGCCAGCTCGATCAGCAGCGCGCCAATCCGCGCCAGCCGGGCATCGATGATTTCCAGCGCCGTGCGCGCGGCCAGCATGGTCGCGCTGTCGACCACGTCCTGGCTGGTCGCGCCCCAGTGCACGTAGCGCGCCGCTGCCTTGTCGTCGGCGGCAACCGCCGCGGTCAGCGCCTGCACCAGCGGGATGGCCGGGTTGCTCGCGGCCACGGTGGCGCGCGCGAGGTCGTCGAGATCGAAGCGATCGACCTCGGCCGCGGCGAGGATCGCGCGCGCCGCGCCGTCGGGAACGAAGCCGAGTTCGGCCTCGGCTTCGGCCAGCGCGGTCTCGAAGGCGAGCATGTGCGCAGTGAAAGCCACCGCGCCGAAACACGCCGCGACGTCCTGCCCGCCGAGGTAAGCGTCGAACAGGGTGGCCGTTGTCTTCGTGTCGCTCACGGCAGCCCCACGTAGTTCTCGGCCAGCACCTGCTGCGCCGCCGGCGACCCGGCCAGGTAATCGAACTCGGCATCCTGCAGGCGCGCGCCGAAATCGTCCGTGGCGAGACGATGGGTGAGCTGGGTGAACCACCACGAGAACCGCTCGGCCTTCCACACCCGCGCCAGGCAGGTCGCCGAGTAGGCGTCGAGCGCGGCCTCGCTGCCCGCCGCGTACCGCTCGACGAATGCCGCGGCGAGCACGCTGACGTCGGCGAAGGCGAGGTTCAGTCCCTTGGCGCCGGTCGGCGGCACGATGTGGGCGGCATCGCCGGCGAGGAACAGGCGACCGTGACGCATCGGCTCGGCGACGAAGCTGCGCAGCGGTGCGACGCTCTTTTCGATCGACGGCCCGGTGACGAGCCCGTCGGCGACGTCGTGCGGCAGGCGCCGGCGCAGTTCGTCCCAGAAGCGCGCGTCGTTCCACGCGGCCGGATCCTCGTTCGCCGCAACCTGCACGTAGTAACGGCTGCGCGTGGTCGAACGCATCGAGCACAGCGCGAAGCCGCGTTCGTGGTGGGCGTAGATCAACTCCGGCGCGACCGGCGGGGTGTCGGCCAGCACGCCCAGCCAGCCCACCGGGTAGACCCGCTCGTACTCGCGCCGCAGCCCGGCCGGGATGGCCTGGCGACAGACGCCATGGAAGCCGTCGCAGCCGGCGACGTAGTCACAGGCGAAGCCGAGCGGGCTGCCGGCGTGACGCGCCGTGACCCGTGCCGCGGGCCCCGCGAGATCACGCACCGTGACTTCGCCGCACTCGTAGTAGATGCGACTACCGGCCGCGGCATGGGCTTCGTTCAGATCACGCGTGATCTCGGTCTGGCCGTAGACCGTGACGCCGCGGCCGGTGAGGGCGCGGAAATCGATCCGCAGCCGACGCCCGCCCCACGCCAGTTCGACGCCGTCGTGGACCAGGCCTTCGCGCTGCAGGCGTTCACCCACCCCGGCAGCGGTGAGCAGTTCGACCGCGCCGTGCTCGAGCACGCCGGCACGGATGCGCGCCTCGACGTGGGCGCGGCTCTGGCGTTCGAGGATGACGCAGTCGATGCCGGCCCGGGCGAGCAGGCGGCCGAGCATCAGCCCCGCCGGCCCGGCGCCGACGATGACGACCTGCACGCGCGCCTCAGACATCGAAGAACACGGTCTCCCCGGCGCCCTGCAGGCGCAGGTCGAAACGGTAGTGATCGCCCTCGCGGCGCGCGACCAGGGTGGCGCGGCGATCGGCCGGCACCAGGCCGAGGACCGGGTCGGCGGCGTTGGCCGCCGCCTCGTCCTCGAAGTAGACGCGGGTGTAGAGATGGGTGAGCAGGCCGCGCGCGAAGACGATGAGATTGAGGTGCGGCGCGTGGGCGCCGTCGGCGTCGCTGAAGGCGCCCGGCTTGACCGTCTCGAACACGAAGCCACCGTCGGCATCGACCCCGCAACGCCCGGCGCCGCGGAAGGCGTCACCGCCTCCGCCATGGTGGACGCCGGCGGCGTCGGCCTGCCAGATCTCGATCATCGCGTCGGGCACGGCCACGCCGTCGCCGTCGAGTACCTGGCCGCGCAGCAGGATGTGCTGGCCGGGGGTGTCGGCGCCGACGAGGCGGTTGGCCTCGGGCCAGTCGAGGCCGATGCGGAAATAGGGACCGACGGTCTGCGACGGCGTGAGCGCGCTCACGACCGCTCCTCCCACGGCGTCTCGAGCCGGCCGCGCAGCACGATGTCGAAGCGGTAGGCGAGCGCGTGGTCCGGCACGGTACGTTCGAGATCGAACGCGGACACCAGCCGCTCGCGCGCGGCACCGTCGGCGATGCCCATGTAGATTGGATCGAGCGGCAGCAGGGGATCGCCCGGGAAATACATCTGCGTCACCAGGCGCGCGGCCCAGGCTTGCCCGAACAAGGAGAAATGGATGTGCCGCGGCCGCCAGGCATTGTGATGGTTGCCCCAGGGGTAGGCGCCGGGCTCGATGGTGACGAACTCGTAGCGGCCGTCGGCATCGGTCACGACCTGGCCGGCGCCGGTGAAATACGGATCGAGCGGGGCGTCGTGGCGATCGCCGTCGTGGCGGTAGCGCCCGGCGGCGTTGGCCTGCCACACCTCGACCAGGGCGTTGGCCTCGGGCCGGCCGTGCTCGTCGCTGACCCGGCCGTGGACGATGATGCGCTGGCCCTGGGCCACCCCGCCCGCCACCTGGGTGGTGAGATCGGCGGCGTGCGGGCGCAGCGCCTCCGCGCCGTAATGCGGTCCGCACCGCTCGGAGACCGTGTGCGGGATGCGGATGGCCGCCTCGCGCGGTGCGCGTTTCTCGCTCGAGCGGTAGGCCGGGGTGTCGTTGGGCGGATAGCAGCCCGCGGGGACGACAGCGAAATGGCGCATCAGGCGGTCTCCGGCTGCAGAGGACGGCAAGCGTCGGCGAAGCGGAGCGGCGCGCCGGTCTGCGCCTGCAGTTGCCCGGGTTCGAGCCCGGCGAGCAGGTCGGTGACGACGAGACCCGCGGCCGTGACGTCGATGACGGCGAGGTCGGAATAGATCCGGTTCACGCAGGCGAGCCCCGTCAACGGCAGCGTGCAGCGTTCGACCACCTTGGGCGTACCGTCCTTGGCGACGTGGCTGGACAGCATCACCCACACCTGCTTCGCACCGGCGACGAGGTCCATCGCGCCACCGACGGCCGGCGGCTTGGGCCCCGGTAGCGCCCAGTTCGCGAGGTCGCCGTTGGCCGCCACCTCGTAGCCACCGAGAATCGAGACGTCGATGTGACCGCCGCGGATCATGGCGAAGGAATCGGCGTGGTGGAAATAACTACCGCCGGGGCGGATGGTCACCGGCTGCTTGCCGGCATTGATCAGATCGGGATCGGCGTCGGCGACATCCGGCGCCGGCCCCATGCCGAGCAGGCCGTTCTCGGAATGCAGCACGAACTCGCGCCCCGGCGGGACGTGATCGGCAACCAGCATGGGCATGCCGATGCCGAGATTGACGTAGGCGCCGTCGGCGATGTCGGCGGCCACGCGGCGCGCGATGTCGGCCGCGCTCAAGGTCTTCATCGTCCCACCTCCACCACGCGGTGAACGAAGATGCCGGGCGTGACCACCACTTCCGGGTCGACCATGGGCACGAGTTCGCGCACCTCGGCCAGGGTGGTGCGCGCCGCCATCGCCATCACCGGGTTGAAGTTGCGCGCGGTCTTGGCGTAGGTGAGGTTGCCCCAGCGATCGGCGGTCGCCGCGTGGACCAGGGCGACGTCGGCGCGGATGGCATGCTCCAGCACGTAGCCGCGGCCGTCGAACTCGCGGCTCTCCTTGCCCTCGGCGAGCGGCGTGCCGTAGGCCGTGGCGGTGTAGAAGGCCGGCACGCCGGCGCCACCGGCGCGGATGCGCTCGGCGAGCGTGCCCTGGGGCACGATCTCGAGCGCGACCTTGCCGGCCGCGTAGAGTTCTTCGAACACCACCGAACCGGCCGAGCGCGGGAACGAGCACACCATCCTGCCCACGCAGCCGGCGGCGAGCAGCGCGGCGAGGCCGTGCTCGCCGGCGCCGGCGTTGTTGCTGACCACGGTGAGGTCGCGCAGGCCGAGCGCGCAGAGGCCGGCGATGAGCCGCTCCGGCACGCCGGCATCGCCGAAGCCGCCGACCAGCACGGTGGCGCCGTCATGCAGGTCGGCGACGCCGTCGAGCAGGGCCGCGACGCTTTCGAAGCGCTTGTCGATCATCGTTGCAGCAATCCGCCCCTCCCCCGGGGACGGTGATTATAAGCATCGCGGGTGGCGTGAGCGGGTGGTCAGGGGATGAAGCGTGGCGGTCTGCCGACCCCGATCAGGTCAGACACCGCGCCGGGGACGAGGCGTTGGGGGCGGGCAGGCCTCGCCCGCGTCCGACCCCGGGCGAGGTCGGACCCGGTGCCGGGGATGAACGGCCCGGGGCATCGAGCCTCGCGCGAATGGGGACAGCATACCTGCGGGCCGCGATGCATCCGCGCAGCGCCAAGGCGAATGGGGACAGTCTACCGCCCGTTGCCTCCGCTGCGCCCGCGCGCCTAGGATGCGCCATGTCTTCGCGGCCTGATTTCGACGCCCTCGCCGGCAGCCTCGCCGACGATCCGCGCATCGCCGCGGCGATCGTCTTCGGTTCCTGCGCGCGTGGCCGGGCGCGACCGGACTCCGATCTCGATCTCGCCCTGCTCGCTGTCGACGACGCTGCCGCTCAATCGCTCGCTGCCGACCACTTCACGTTGCTCGGCACGCTCGGCGCACTGGCCGGCCGCGAAATCCACCTGGTCGATCTCGCTGGCGTCGACGCGACTCTTCGCCGCGCGGTGTTCGCCCACGGGGTGACCCTGTTCGATCGCAGCGCGGGCGCGCTGGCCCGCCTGCGCGGCGCGACCCTGGTCGAGTATCTCGATGGCGACTACCTGCGCCGGGTCGTCGACGCGGCCCAGCGTCGCCACCTGGAGCGGGCCGGTGGTTGATGCGGACATCCTGCGCCGCAAGACCGCCCAGGTCCTGCACCACGCCGCGCGCCTCGAACACCGTGCGGAGCTGGATGCCGCGACGCTCGCCAGCGACGAAGACCTCGCCAACGCCGTGCTGATGGACATCCAGCAGGCCATCCAGGGCTGCATCGACCTCGCCGCCCATGCCTGCGCCGACGACGATCTGGGCGCCCCGGCCAATGCCGCCGAGGCCTTTGCGCTGATCGCCCGCGCCGGGCTCATCGACACCGCACTGGCTACCCGCCTCACCGCGGCCGCGGGCCTGCGCAACCTCATCGTCCACCAGTACGCCAGCCTCGATTACGCCCGCGTGCTCGATGCCGCGCGCGCCGGCCTCGCCGACCTGCGCGCCCTCGTCGCCGCCCTTGCCGCCGACGCCCACTGAGACGCCCGCGGGACCTGCAGTCATCGATGACGGTCGCGACCCCACTTGGCGCGACGACGCAACCGTCACGGCCTTCATTCAGCGCTGCTACGCCATCACCCCCCGGCGCCGGCCCCCCCGGCAGCCGTGATCCCAGGAGCCCGACGTCCAGGCCCGCGAACGCCTCGCTGCGGCGCTATCCCTCGAGCAGTCCCTGCGCCGCTTCCGCGCAGCGCTCCACCGCCACCTTGTAGCGATCGAGGTCGATGCCCTCGGTGCTGCCCATGACGCCTTCGAGGTAGCGCTTGTAGACGCCCTGGCGGATGGCGGCGATGCGCCAGAAGGAGAAGGCGCGGTAGTAGTCGATGTGGGACACGTCGCGGCCGCTCAACTCGGCGTAGCGCGCGAGCAGGGTGTCGCGATGAGGGAAGCCGCCGACCGCGGTCGGCATGTGGTCGTCGACGGTATCGATGGTCTCGCCGGGGCCGACCCAGGAATTGAGCAGGTAGGCGAGGTCGGACAGGGCATCACCCAGGGTGCACAGCTCCCAGTCGAGCACGGCGCGGATGCGGCCCCCGCCGATGATGAAATTGCCCAGGCGATAGTCGCCGTGGACGATCGCGGTGCCGACCTGTTCCGGCATGCGCTCGGCGAGCAACCGCGCGCTCGCCTCCATCGCCGGGATGGAATGGGTGCGGGTGGCCTCCCACTGGCCGGTCCAACGCTTGAGTTGGCGCGCGATGTAGCCACCGTGGCGGCCGAGGTCGCCGAGCCCCACCGACTCCGGCGCGATGGCATGCAGGCGCGCCAGCACCTCGATGACGTGCTCGGCGAGCGCCGCGCGCTCGGCTGGCGGCATGTCGCCGACGGCGCCCTTGTCGTGCAGGACCGCGCCGTCGACGAAGCCCATGACGTAGAACGGCGCGTCGTTGACGGCCGCCTCCCGGCACAGGGCGAAGGCCGGCGCCACCGGCACCCCGCTGTCGGCCAGCGCGGAGATCACGCGGTGCTCGCGCCCCATGTCGTGGGCCGATTCGAGCACGTGGCCGAGCGGCGGCCGGCGCAGCACGTAGACGCGGCCGGCGGCATCGGTGCAGGAATAGGTGAGATTGGAATGGCCGCCGGCGATCAGGCGGTAGTCGACCGGTGGGGTCAGCGCCGGCAGGTGTGCAGCCAGCCAGGCGGTGACGGTTGCGGCGCGGATGCCTTCGGGCACGGTTCCCGGCATGCTCTGCTCCTGGGGTGAATTCTCGGGATGCCCGGCGTGGCCGGGGCGGAGAGCATAGCGCAGGCGGGAGCGCTCGGAGCAGTCGGCAGGGTGCCGGGCGTTGCGGCGAGTCGACGGAACTGGCCGCGCCCGGGTCCGACCCCGTGCGGGGTCAGGCCCGGTGCCGGGGATGGCTGTGGTCGCCGGTGCCGGGCTCGACCGGGGATGGACGCCGTCCGGCGCGCACCGGGAACGAGGTAGGTCGCTGGTCGCGTGGGTGCACCCGGCACGGCGATTCACTATGGTGTCGGCGCCATGCGAACCACCCCGTCGTTCCTCGCCGCGTCACCCATGCCGGCGCACTACCTGCCGGCCGGCCGCGTGATGCGCGTCGCGGGCGGCTGCCCCGCTCCGATCGTGACCTCATGCGCGTGAGCCGGGGCGGGCTCGCCGCCGCGCTGACCGCACTCGCGCTGCTGCTGGCGGCCGCCGGGCTCGCCCATGTCGCCATCTCCTCCGACCTCAACATCTTCTTCTCCGAGCACAACCCGGAGCGGCTCGAATTCGAGGCCTTCGAAGATCGATTCGGCGCCGAGGAAGCGGCCACCTTCACCCTCGGTCGCGACGACCACACGCTGTGGAACGCCGACGACCTCGCAGCCCTGCGCTGGTTGACCGATCGCGTCGCCGTCATCCCGCATGTCGCGCGGGTGCAGTCGCTGGTCAACTTCCAGTTCTCGCGCGCAGTCGACGACGACATCGCCATCGGCGACTTCGTCCCGCGCGGCACGACCCCGGACGCCGCTGCCCTCGCCCGCCTGCGCAGCGAGGCGCAAGCCGATCCGCGCATCGCCGGGCTGCTGGTTTCACCCGATGGCCGCACCGCCGGGGTCTATGCCACGGTCAATGCCCAGGGTATCGACGACGCCGAGACGGCCGAGGTGTATCGCCGCGCCTACGCCCTCACCGACGGGTTCCGCGCCCGCTACCCGAATCTCGCCATCCACTTCTCCGGCACCCTCGCCGTCGACCAGAGCTTCCAGCGCGCCTCGCTCACCGATGGCGAGCGCCTCAATCCGCTGATGGTGCTGCTGTTTGCCCTGATCGCGCTGCTGGTGTGGCGCTCGGTGCTGCTGGCGCTGGCCGTCCTCGTGCTGGTGAGCCTGCTCGCCGCGGCGACCATGGGCGCGGCCGGCTGGCTCGGTTACCCGGTGACGCCGGTCTCCGCGGTGGCGCCGATCATCGTGATGAGCGTGTTCGTCGCCAACGCCGTGCACGTCATCCATGCCGCGGTCACGGCCCGTGAACGCGGCATGGACGCGCGCGCGGCCAGCGCCGCCGCGGTCCACGACAACCGCCTGCCCATCGCCTTCACGGCGCTGACCACCGTGATCGGCTTCGCCTCGCTCAACTTCGCCGACTCGCCGCCGTTCCGTCATCTCGGCAACCTCGTCATGGTCGGCGTGGTGCTGGCCGCGGTGTGCTCGGTGACCCTGCTGCCGGCGGTGCTCAGTCGCACCAACCCGCGCCGCACCGCGCTCTACGCTGCCGCCCGCGCACTCGCTGCGCGGCTCGCCGCAGTCGGCCACTGGCCGCGCCGGCGCCATGCCGTGCTCGTCGTCAGCGCCATTACCGCCAGTCTCGCCCTGGCTGCGCTCGGCTTCGCCCAGACCCGTCTCGACGACAACTTCATCAAGTTCTTCGGCCCGAGCTATCCCATGCGGCTGGCCAGCGACTACAGCGCCGAACGCCTGGTCGGCAGCTACTACGTCGAGTACGTGCTCGACAGCGGCAGCGACGGCGGCATCGACGCCCCGACCTTCCTGCACCAGGTGGCCGATTTCTGTGCCTGGCTGCGCGCGCGTGACGACGTCGCCCACGCCATCTGCCTGACCGACACCCTCGCCCGGCTCAACGCCAACGTCCACGGCGACGACCCGGCTTTCCATGTCGTGCCGGACGATCCCGATCTCGCCGCCCAGCTCCTGCTCCTGCTCGAGACCTCGCTGCCCAAGGGCCAGGACGTCGGCAACCAGGTCGACGTCGCCCACCGCGCGCTGCGCCTGACGGCGCTCACCCCGGACGTGTCCTCGGCCGAGCTGCGCGCGCTGAAGACGGCCGGCGAAGCCTGGTTCGACGCACACGCCGGCGGCGAGGCGAGCGCCTCGGGCACCGGCGTCGGCGTGATGTTCTCGTTCGTCTCGCTGCGCAACATCCAGGGCATGCTGGCCGGTACGCTCATGGTCGTCGTCCTCATCGGCGTAACCTTCACCGGCCTGCTGCGCAACCTGCGCTTGGGCGCGCTCTCGCTCGTGCCCAACCTGCTGCCGCTCGCCGCCGCCTTCGGCGTGTGGGGCCTGGTCGTGCACAACATCGGCATGACGGTGGCCGTCATCAGCGCCATCTGCGTCGGCATCATCGTCGACGACACCATCCACTTCGTCATGCGTTACCACGCCCGGCGGCGTGACGGCGCGACCACCGCCGACGCCATCGCCCACGCTTACGCCACGGCCGGCACGGCGATGATCCTGACCTCGGCCATCCTCGTCACCGGCTTCCTCGTCCTCGGCCTCTCCGACTTCGCCGTGACCTGGACGATGGGCTACTTCGCCGCGCTGACGATTGCGTTGGCGCTGTTGTTCGACCTGCTGGTGTTGCCGTCGTTGCTGGTGCTGGTCGATCGTCCCCCGGCAGGCTGATGCAAAGCTGCTGCGGAGGCCGTCTGCTTCGTTGCGGGCGCGGCTGCGCGGCTCATTGACAGCAGTCAACTGCGCAGCCCGCCCGCGCAGCCGTTGCCGCCATCCATGCGCCGGCGCTACCTCACGTGGTCGCCATTACCACGCCGCCGCTGGCGTCGCGGCCCAGCCTCAGCGTGCGCGCATGGAACGCCGCCACCGAGGCGCGGTGGGCGATGCTGATGAGCGTCGTGCCCGGCAGGCGCTCGCGCAGCAGGCCGTAGAGCTTCTGCTCCATGTCGTCGTCGATGGCCGAGGTCGCCTCGTCGAGGAACAACCAGTCGGGGGCATTCAACAGCGCGCGGGCGAAAGACAGGCGCTGCTGCTCGCCGGGTGACAGGCGCTGCGACCAGCGGTGTTCCTCGTCGAGACGATCGACGAGATGTTCGAGGCCGCAGTCGGCCAGGGTCGCGCGCACCGCGGCATCGTCGAAAGCCGTGGTGCCGGCGGGATAGCAGACCACGTCGCGCAGCGAGCCCAGCGGCAGGTAGGGGCGCTGGGGCAGGAACATGGTGCGTGCGCCGGGCGGGATCTCGATGCGTCCGCGGCCGAACGGCCAGATGCCGGCGAGCGCGCGGAACAGGGTGCTCTTGCCGATCCCGGACGGGCCGGTGACCAGGGTGTGCTGGCCGGGCTCGAAGCTGCAGGCGACGTCACCGAGCAGCACGCTGCCATCGGGCATGCGCACGTCGACCTCGCGCGCGGCGAGCGCGGGCTCGCTGCCCGTGATCGCGGTGATGCCCTCGCGCTCGGCCGCCTCGCCGGCGGCGAGAATCGCCTCCTGGAAGGAGGTGAGTCGATCGATGGTCGCCTTCCAGGCCGCCAGCGAGGTGTAGGCGCCGACGAACCAGCTCAGCGCATCCTGCACGCGGCCGAAGGCCGAGGCCGTCTGCATCAGCCCGCCGAGCTGCATGGTGCCGGCGAAGAAGCGCGGCGCGGAGACGATGAACGGGAAAATCACGGCGAACTGGTCGTAGACGTTGGTGAACCAGTTGAG
>JACKNG010000006.1 GCA_024235015.1 Gammaproteobacteria bacterium | reverse complement strand
GACGCGCCTCGATTTCTTCGAGCGGCACGTTTATTGATCCCGCGATGTGGCCCTGCTCGCCGACGAAGTCCGCGGCTGTACGTACGTCGAGGATCAATCCGTGCGTGTGCTCTGCCCGCGCTTTCAACTCGTCGACGTCCAGCATCGGTTTTTCACGCAGCCGTGCCACCACGCGCGGCAGGAATGCCACCGCGGCAAGCAGCGCCAGTGCAATCAGGCCGTTGCGAATTAGACCCTCGCCGCCGGCTATCGCCTCGCGCCCGGCGTAGCCGAGATAGGTATACGCCAGCGCACCAGGGAGCATGAAGACGAAGCTCGCGAGGGCGTAGTGCGATAATGGGATGCGGGTGAGACCCAGCGCGTAATTGACCAGGTTGAACGGAAACAGCGGCACCAGCCGGGTGAAGGCGACGAAGCGCCAACCCTCGGCCTCGACGCCCTTGAGCAAGCGCTCCGTCCGTCCACTTGCACCCGCTTCGATCCGGACCTGAATCCAATCGGACGCGAGATAGCGGGCGACTAAGAACGCGAGCACCGCGCCGAGGGTCGCACCGGTAAGGTTGTACAGAGTTCCCCAAACGGGGCCGAACAGGGCGCCGCCGGCGAGCGTCGATACCGAACCAGGCAGGAACAACACCGTTGCCAGCGCATACAGGCCGATGAACAGCAAGGGGGCCGCCGACCCGACTTCGGCCAACCACGACTCGAGGGCCGCCATGTCCCAGTGGTCGCGATGGGCGTAGGCCAACGCCAAGGCGCACGCCAATGCCAGTAATGTCAGCGCCCGGACGGCCCCCCTACTCACTGGAGCCTTCCGGGTTGGCCCACTGCCGGCGATTGATCACGTAACCGCTGATTCGGCCGCGGAACGGCAGTGCGAGTAGGCCGGGCAACCAGGTGACATCGCGGGGCTCGTTGTAGCCGTGAATGCCGATGGCCATCCCCACATGACCACCGCGCGGCTGGTCGCGGTAGGTGCCAAACAGGCGGTCCCACCAGGGCAGGTTGAACCCGAAGTTGGAATTCGTCTCGTCGTCCTCTACCGAATGGTGCACGCGGTGCATGTCGGGCGTGACGACAAACCAGCGCAGGATCCGATCGGCTCGGGCCGGCAGATGAACATTGCCGTGATTGAACATTGAGGTCGCATTGAGCAACACCTCGAAGAGAAGGACGGCCACGGCAGGCGGACCCAGCACGACGATGCCGGTAAACTTGATCACCATCGAGAGCAGGATCTCGAGCGGATGAAAGCGCGCGCCGGTGGTGAGATCGTAGTCCGGATCCGCGTGATGCACGCGGTGCAGCCGCCAGAGCACGGGGATCGCGTGCACCATCACGTGCTGCAGCCAGATCATGAAATCGAGGGCGATGACCGAGATGACGATCGCCAGCCAGAGCGGTAGCGCGGAATAGTTCAGCAGTCCCCAGCCCTGTTCGGCAGCGAATGCAGCCATACCGACCGCAGCCGCCGGGAACAGCAGCCGAAGCAGGACCGTGTTGAGCGCAACGAGACCGAGATTGTTCGCCCAGCGCAGCCGCCTAGACAGACGCAGAGCGCGCGCCGGCGTACGGACTTCCCAGATCGCCATCAGGGCGAACACGCCCACGAAGCAGGCGCCACGTATCAGGACTTCATGTGCAGCAGCCCAATCGGCGACTTGTGCGATGCTTGCCATCCGGCATTGACCATCATATATTTAATTAAACAATTGAATGATATTTGTAGGAGACTACCCGCTTGTCAACGGGTCCCAAACAGGCGCTGTATGCGGAATTCGCGGTGATCGCCAAGGCGCTGGCGCATCCCTACCGTCTGGAGTTGCTAGAGCACACCGCCCAAGGGGCGATGTCCGTGGAGACCTTGGCCGAGCGTGTCGGGCTTTCGGTGGCGAACGCCTCCCAACATCTGCGTCAGCTGCGCGAGGCCGGGCTGGTGACTGCGGAACGCGACGGCAAGTTCGTCCGCTACGGCCTCGCCGACGACGCGGTACTCAAGCTAATCGCCTCCGTGCACCGGGTCGCAGAGTGTCGTCGCGCGGAGGTCTCGAAGATTGTCTCTGATTACTTCGACATCCGCGACGCGATGGAGCCAATCTCGCGCGCGGAACTCATGGATCGGGCGCAGAACGGGGCGGTGACTGTACTCGACGTGCGGCGCCGTGAGGAATACGCGCTCGGCCATGTGCCAGGCGCGGTGTGCGTTCCACTGGAGGAGCTCGAGTCGCGGCTCGCCGAGCTGGATTCTGCACAGCAGATCGTCGCGTACTGCCGCGGTCCCTGGTGTGTGTTGTCGTTTGAGGCCGTCGCACGGTTGCGGGCGCTCGGCTTCGACGCGCGGCGTCTGGAGGACGGATACCCCGAGTGGCGGGCGGCGGGGATGCCTGTCGCTCAGCCATGACAGACCTCCCGCGGCGCTCAAAGGGCCCGTCAGGAATGCGTGTTCGTTACGAAACCTCGGATCTGAGGTCCTTTGAGACGAGATTTTGTATCAGTTAAAGCGCGTCAGTTGTTCGTGTCGAAGGTGCGGCCGGCGCTTGGCCGGCAGGGTGGTTCAGTTTGCAGCCCAGGCGTCTACCGTTTGGCGACATTCGAGCTCGGAGCTAAACCGCCGCACTATCGCGGGCTTGCGATACCCGTCTCTGGCTTACGCCGAAAGCGCCGCCGTCATCCCTCGATGAGGGCGGCCGGATGCATCGTATCTGGGTAAGTAAAGCTGCGATGTAGGGAATCACATTCGATGACCACAGGCAAAGGAACGGCCGCTTCCAGGGCGGCCGAAATCTGTATAACTCATTGTTTTAATTAAGATTTTTTGGTGGAGGCGGCGGGAGTCGAACCCGCGTCCGCAAGTCCTCCGCCGTCGGTTCTACATGCTTAGCCGAATCTATTTTTTTAACTCAGCACTACCCGACCGGCAGGGAAGATACTGAGCGAGTCCGTAAGGTTTTAACGCATCCACCCCGGACAGGCTTCAGCGCGATCTCGTGAGATATGACGCCTGGTAACGGACGCACGAGCACGGCTCCGCCCAGACGGCACCCTACTGGGTTTTAAGCAGCGAGTGCGTAGTTGTCGTCGTTGGCAACTAACTTGGTTGCAGTTGGATTTACGAGGTGCTCTGCCCCTCGGCATGCCCCTTCGGTTTCGCGACCCACGTCGAAGCCGTGACGCCCCCGGGAACTGGTTGACGAGTATACAGACAATCGTGCGCGTGGCGAGTTCCGCCGGCGCTGGCAGCCAACCGCACCGGGGGTGGCCGGTGCGGGACGCCGGGCCTCAGCGGCCCGACTTGAGCAGGCGGGACTTCTCGCGCGACCAGTCGCGCTCCTTCTCGCTGGCGCGCTTGTCGTGCTGCTTCTTGCCGCGGGCAAGGCCGAGATCGACCTTGACCCGGCCACCCTTCCAGTAGAGGGCGAGGGCGATGACGGTCAGGCCCTTGCGCTCGACGGCGCCGCGCAGGGAATCGATCTCGCGGCGGTTGAGCAGCAGCTTGCGGGTACGCTGCGGGTCGGGTTGGACGTGGGTCGAGGCGGACGGCAGGGGCGTGATCAGGGCACCGAAGAGGAAGGCCTCGTTGTCCTTGAACAGCACGTAGGCGTCGCGCAGCTGGACCTTGCCGGCGCGCAGGCTCTTGACCTCCCATCCTTCCAGGACGAGGCCGGCCTCGAAGTGCTCGTCGATGTGGAAGTCGTGGCGCGCCTTGCGGTTCTGGGCGATCGAACCCGGGGCGCTGGACTTCTTGGTTTTCGAACCACTCATGGACGGGGCGGCCTGGACGGCGTGCGGGGGCGCGGATTATAGCAATGCCGCGACGCGTCCGCGCCGCCCGGTCTCAGCGCTGGTTGATGCCGAGGGTGAGCTGCTTGACGAGCGTGTTGAGAAGCTTGAGCTCCTGGGCGTTGATCGACAGCGGGCTGTCCGTGGTATCGGCATAGATGAGGCCGAGGCAGACCTTGTTGACCACCACTGCGAACAGCAGGATCGAGCTCGGCTGCATGAGCTCGCTGCACCAGGCGGGGATTTGCGGGGCGTAGCGCGCGTCGCCGGTGTTGATGATGACGGCGTTGCGGCCGCGCATGGCGGCCTGGCGGAAGATGTCGTCGTCGGCCGCGATGCGGTAGACGAAATCGGCCTTGAGCTGCTCGAGGTCGCCGCCGAAGCCGAAACGGGTGACGTAGGCGCGCTGCTTGGGATCGCGCATCATGAACAGCACGTGGGAGAAGCCCAGGGCGCGGTAGAAGGCTTCCAGCACCATGGTGAACATGTCGTTGATGGGCGCGCGCTCGATGATCGCGGTGGTGAGCTCGGAGATGGCGTTGGTGAGGAAGACGTCGCGCCGCGCCGAGCGTTCACTCTCGGTTTCGGGCATCGTCGCGACTGCCGGCACCGCGCCGTCGATAGCGGCGGCTCCGGTGGCCGTGGCGGCCGCGCCAGCGACCGCGGTCGACGCCTCGGCGGTGCCGGCATCGGGCATCACGCCGGAGCCGGGGGCGCCTTCGTCCACCGGCCGGATCGCACGTACCACGTTGCCGAGGAACGGCGTCGAGTCGAGGTCGACGTTGATCAGCTTGGCATAGTCTCGAGTGGCCTCGACCGCCTCCCCGACGACCACCTTGAGCCGTTTCGCCTCGATCGGAACGGCGTCCTTGTAGCGTTCGACCAGGGATTCGAGGCGCTCGTCGACGGCGTCGGGGTCGCCGCCCAGCAACTCGGCGACGTCGTTGCTGAAGCCGCTGAGCTGGGCGACGCGCGCATCGGGTGTCCGTGCTGGCTTGACCGCCCCGGGCGCTTGCGGCCGCATCGCGAGCAGCAGCCGTTCGGGCAGGTTCCAGTCGCGCGCGATGGCGATGCCGAAGTCGAAGAAGGTGGCGCCGAAGATCTCGCGCGCCGCGGTGTGCTCGTCGCAACCCTTGCTCTCTATCAGCGCCTGGACTTCGGAGAATTCTTCCGAGAAGTAGTAGATGGCGAGGTGGCGACCGAGGCGATGGAACATCGCGGCAATGAAGGCTTCCTCGCCATGCACCGCGGCCGAGCGTTCACGCGGGCAGAGATCCTTGGCCAGCATGCCGCTCAAGAACGAGCTGCAGGCGGCGTCCTTGAGCAAGCCGGCCTGCTCGCCGTTCTTGAGATGCTCGAAGATGATGATGCCGAGCGCGATGGCCCGCACCTGCTCGAAACCGAGGATCACGACGGCACGGCTGACGGTGCTGATCGACCCGCCGTACTGGCCGTAGACCGCCGAGTTGACCACCTTCAGCAGCTTGGTCGTCAGCGCATAGTCCTTGAGGATGACGCTGGCCAGCTCGTTGGCGTCGGAACGGTCGCGCAGGCCGCTCTTCTGGTTGATCTCCGAGATGTGTTCGGAGATCGCGGGAAAATCCGGCTTGCGCGCCATGCGACGTTGCAGGAAGGCGATGGCGCCACCGTCGCCGATCGTGTCGGAAGCCGCGGGCGTGCTCTCGCTGGGCGCCAGGTAGTCGCGCAGCGCGTCGCGCATGGCCGCGGCACTCTGGAAGCGCTGGGCCGGATCCTTCTCCAAGCCCTTCATGACCAGTTGTTCGAGCTGGCTGTCGATGCCCTGGCGCGAGGACGATGGCGGCAGGATGCGCTCGTTCAGGATCTTGTAGATCACCGCCATCGGGTTGTCGGCATGGAACAGCGCCTTGCCGGTCAGCAGCTCGTGCATGACCACGGCGAGCGAGAAGAGATCCGAAGCGGGGCTCGCGGGGTTCTCCGCCAGCACTTCCGGCGCGAGGTAGTTGACCGTGCCGTTGAGGGTGGCCGCCCCGGTCGAGTCGGCGAGCGCCACCGAGATGCCGAAATCGAGGATACGCGGGTGGTCGTTGTCGTCGAGAAGGATGTTTGCCGGGGTCAGATCGCGATGCAGGATGCCTTTCTGGTGCGCGTAGTGGATACCGTCCAGTACTGCGATCATGATGTTGACGATGCGCTTGACCGGCAGCGGCGTGTTGGTCCGCGTGTAGTCGGCCAGCGAGCTGCCGCTGGCGAACTGGTAGACCAGGTAGGGCGGCTCGTGCGCGAGCTCGAGTTCGAACAGGGCGACGATGTTGGGATGATCGAGGCGGGCGACGTTGCGTGCCTCGTTGACCAGCTTTTCCGGATCGCGTGTACGGTGCGAGAGGCACTTGATGGCGACTTCGCGGCCGAGATCCGGATCGTCGGCGAGGTAGACCACGCCCTGGCCGCCGCGGCCGAGCACGCGCGTCGGTCGGAAGCGGCCGATGGCCGACGGCAGGCGTGCGCTCGACGCGGCTACGCTGGATGGTGCACTCGCCATTTCCGGAGGTCTGGTGGATGTGCGGGGGTTAACGGCCGGCGCCCCGAATCCTGAAGCCTTGAGAGCCTCCCGGCGATGGACCAGAATGCCGCCTCGTCGATCTCTCTGGAGCATGTCCATGACAGCAGCCCGCGAGTCGATTCACGGGCAGTGGTCGTCGCGCTGGATATTCGTGCTCGCCGCGACCGGTTCGGCCGTGGGATTGGGCAATATCTGGCGTTTCCCCTACATCACCGGCGAGAGCGGCGGCGGCGCATTCGTGCTCGTCTACCTGGCGTGCGTGGTGCTGGTCGGCCTGCCGATCATGATGGCCGAGATCCTGCTCGGCCGGCGTGGTCGGCGCAGCCCGATCAACACCATGGCGGCGCTGGCCGAGGACGAGGGTCTCAAGCCGGCGTGGCGCTACCTGGGCTGGATGGGCGTGCTGGCCGGCTTCGTCATCCTCTCGTTCTACTCGGTGGTGGCCGGCTGGGCCGTCGCCTACATCGTCTACGTTGCCTCGGGTACCTTCGCCGGTGCCACGATCGAGACCTCGCAGGGCATCTTCGATGGGCTCACCGGCTCTGCGGGCAGCCTGGTGCTGTGGCACAGCCTGTTCATGGTGATGGTGGTGGTGGTGGTCGCGCGTGGCGTCCAGGGCGGGCTCGAACAGGCCGTCAAGTACCTCATGCCGGCGCTGTTCGCGATGTTGCTGCTGCTGGTCGGCTACGCCTTGTTCAGTGGCGATGCCGTATCGGCGTTGCATTACCTGTTCGAGCCCGATTTCAGCAAGATCACCGGAGATGCCGTGCTCACCGCCCTCGGGCAGGCATTCTTCAGCCTCAGTCTCGGCATGGGCTCGATCATGATCTACGGCTCCTACCTGCCGAACGACGCCTCGATCCCGCAAACCTCAATCATCATCGCCGCCGCCGACACCTTGGTCGCGCTGTTGGCAGGCCTCGCCATCTTCCCCATCGTCTTCGGCTATGGCCTCGAACCCGGCCAGGGCCCGGGGCTCGTTTTCATCACCCTGACCATCGCCTTCGGCCACATGCCGGGCGGGCAGTTCTTCGGCGGCATGTTCTTCGTCCTGCTCACCGTGGCGGCGTGGACGTCGGCGATTTCGCTGCTCGAACCGGTGGCGGCGTGGATGGTCGAGTCGTTCGGCTGGAGCCGCCTGAAGAGTTGCCTGGTCGGCGGTGGCGGGGCGTGGCTGCTGGGCATCGGTTCAGCACTGTCGTTCAATCACTGGGCGGGCTTCGCGCCCGGCGGGCGCAATTTCTTCGACTGGTCGGAGTTCCTCAGTACCAGCGTGCTGCTGCCGCTCGGCGGCATGCTGATCGCCGTGTTCGCCGGTTGGCGCATGCGCCTGGCGAGCACGATGGAAGAGATGGGCGGCGGCCCCTCGGCGATGTTCCGCGCCTGGCTCGGACTGATCCTGTTCGTGGCGCCGGTCGGCGTACTGGTGGTCTTTCTCGAAGGGACCGGGCTGCGCGCCCTGTTGGTCGATGCCCTCGGGCGCCTCGCGGCCAGCGTGTTTGGTTGACCGGGAGCATCATGACCGTCGTCCAGCGTTCCGCGTTCACGCCATTTTCACCCGCCCAGATGTACGCCCTCGTCAATGACGTCGAGGCTTACCCGGCGTTTCTGCCCTGGTGCGAACGCGCCGAGCTCCTGGCGCACGAGGCGACGCGCATGCGCGCGCGGCTGACCGTGAACAAGGGGCGGTTCCGCTACGCCTTCACCACCGAGAACCGGCTGGTGCCAGATCGCTCGATCGAACTCGACCTGGTCGAGGGGCCGTTCCGGCGCTTCCGCGGCACCTGGCGTTTCGACGCCGCCGATGGCGGTTGCGTGGTCGCCTTCAACGTCGAGTTCGAATTTTCGAGCCGGGTGCTGGGTTTCGCCATGGGCGCCGCGTTCAAGCCCATCGCGGATTCCCTGGTCGATGCCTTCAAGCGCCGCGCTTACGCTGTCCACGGTGGCTGAACGCCTGGCGATCGAAGTCGGCTGGGTGACGGCGGGGGGCGCCGAGAAGGTCGCGCTGGAAGTCCCGCTCGGGTCGACCCTGCTCAATGCGCTGGAGCGTGCCCGCCTCGATGAGCTTGCCGGCATCGACTGGCGGGCGTGTCGCTGGGGCATCTTCGGCGCGGAACGGTCCGGCGACACCCTGCTGCGCGATGGGGACCGGGTCGAGGTCTACAGCCCCCTGCTCGACGATCCCAAGGCGATCCGGCGTCGCCGCGCCGCGGCCCAGCGGGAACGCCGCGATGGTCGGCGTTGACCGCCGGCGGGCGCTCGCTCAGAGATTGCTCTGGTCGGTGATGTCGCGGTACTTGGGGTCGCCCGGATCGTAGTCGTCGTCTTCGTCGCCGATTTCCTCGTCGTCCGCGCCGATACCGATGCTGTCGGCGATGCGGGCGAAGAAACCCTTCTTCTTGCGGTTGGTGGGCGCGTCCGGCGGCACGATGACGCCTTCGCCGGGGGCCGCCTGCAGATCCGCGTAGGGGCTGCGCGGGGGCGGGGTGTCCTCGGCCAGGGTGGGCAGGTTGACGTTCTCTTCCGGCTCCGTGTCCTCGCCGGCGTGTTCGGCCGCGGCCTCGTCGACGTCGACCTCGACGACCTCCTCAGGCGTCGGCTCGACGAAGGGTATCTTGTCCTTGACCTTCTCGACGAAACCCTTCTTGCGCAGTTGCGGCACCTTGATGGTGGTGTCCTGGTGCAGCGTGGCGACCAGGGGGCTTTCCGCCGGTTTCACGTCCCCGCCGATGCGGGCGAGCTTGTCGTCCTCGAAGTAGAGAGTGATCTGACGCCGCTCGGGCTGGCCGCCGCCGGGCTCGTTGGTATAGACGTAGTCCCAGCGATCGGCGTGGAAGGTGTCCTGGATGATCGGCGAGCCCATGATGAACAGGACCTTCTTCTTGTCCATGCCGGCGCGCAGTTGGGCCAGCATGTTCTGGTCGATGACGTTGCCCTGCTGGATGTCGATCTTGTAGATGAAGGGCAGGTCGCGTGGGCTCGGCAGGCTCGACAGTGAAGGCATGCGCGGCGTGCTGCAGGCGGCCAGGAGCACGACGGAAAGACTGACCAGTAATCGCTTCGGTATCACTACGGTGGATTCGGATTCTAGCGGCGCGGGGCCGGGATGGCGGATGTGACGGGGAATAATCACACCGGCTGTAATGTTTATGCGGCCTGTCGGAACCGGCAGCCGCGACTCCGGCAATCGTAGCACACGGCCGCGCGCGGGCGGTAAGCTGTTATCCTTGGCCGCCCCAAGAGAGACCGACCGGGCCCGTCGCGCATCGTCATGGATACCCAAGAACTCAAGAAAGCCGGACTCAAGGCCACCCTGCCGCGGCTGCGCATCCTCGAGATCCTCGATCGCTCACGCGATCGCCATCTCAGCGCGGAGGACGTCTACAAGGCCCTGATCGATGCCGGCGAGGACGTCGGCCTGGCCACCATCTACCGGGTGCTGACCCAGTTCGAAACCGCCGGCCTCGTGCAACGGCACAATTTCGACGGCGGCCACGCGGTGTTCGAAATGGCCCAGGAGGAGCACCACGACCACATGGTGCGGGTAGACACCGGCGAGGTGATCGAGTTCTACGACGAGGAGATCGAGCGGCGCCAACGCGAGATCGTCGCCGCCCATGGCTACGATCTCGAGGATCACAGCCTGGTGCTCTACGTGCGTCCGCGTGGGGACAACAAGGCCAAATCCGGCGGCTGACCTACTCCCGGCGCGCGCCGGCGATGAGGTCGCGGGCGTGTTCCACGCTCGGCGCGGTGGCCGCCGCGGCACCCAACATGCGCGCGATTTCCTGCTCGCGACCGCTGGCGTCCAGCACTTCCAGCACCGTTTCGGCCTGGCCGTCCACCACGCGCTTGTCCACGCGTAGATGATGATCGCCGGCGCTCGCCACCTGGGGTGAGTGGGTGATGCAGACGACCTGGCAGTGGCGCGCGACCTCGCGCAGGTTGCGCCCGACGATGTTGGCGGTGTTGCCGCCGATGCCGGTGTCGACCTCGTCATATACCACCACCGGCACGCCGTTGTGGCGGGCCGTGGCAGCCTGGATGGCGAGACCGATCCGCGACAATTCGCCGCCCGAGGCGACCTTGCCCAGCGCCGCCGGCGGTTGTGCCGGGTTGGTCGAGACCAGGAACTCGACGCGATCGCGCCCGTGGACCTGCGGGGTGCTCTCGCGCGCGGTTGCCAGGCCGACTTCGAAGTGTGCATGGGGAATGCCGAGTTCGCGCAGGCGCGCACCGATGTCCTTGGCCATGGCGCGGCCGGCGCGCTGGCGGGCGCGGGTGAGGGCGGCAGCGGCCTTGTCGTAGGCCGCCAGCTGTTCCTCCAGGCGTTCCCGCAGCTTCACCTGGTCGCCGGCAAGATTCTCGAGGCCAGCCAACTCGGCGGCGAGCGTCGCGGCATGTGTGGCCAGCTCGCCGAGGTTCACCTGGTGCTTGCGCGCCAGCGAGTGCAACTCGGCGAGGCGGCGGTCGATACGCTCCAGCCGCGCCGGATCGGCGGCGAGGCTGTGCTCGAGGCGACCGAGCTCGTCGCCCGCTTCCTCGCAGGCGACCGCGGCCTGTTCCAGCGCGGTGACCAGGTTGGCCGCTTCCGGCGCGAGCCGGCGCAGGCCGCGTGCATGGGCGAGTGCCGCGCGCAGGGCATTGCCCGCGCCGCTGTCGTCGTCGTCGAGGGCTGCCCGGACGGCAGTGCACTCTTCGAGTATCGACGCGCTGTTGGCCAGGCGGCGGTGTTCGTCCTCGATACCGGCGAGTTCGGCCTCGTCGAGCCGTACGGCCTCGAGTTCCTCGACCTGGTAACGAAGCAGTTCGAGACGGGCGCGGTCCTGGCCATCACGTTCGAGCGCCTGCAGGCGGTCCTGGGTTTCGCGCCAGGCGGCGTACGTCGTCTGCACCTGGCGGCATTCCCGCCCCGTTTCGCCGAAGGCGTCGAGGAGGGTGCGCTGGGTGTCGCGTTCGAGCAGGGCGAGGCTCGCGTGTTGCGAATGCACGTCGACCAGCAGGCCGCCGAGTTCGTGCAGGGCCTGCACCGTTACCGGGACCCCGTTGACGTAGGCCCGCGAACGCCCGTCGCGGCTGACCACCCGCCGCAGCACGCATTCGTCGCCGTGATCGGCATCGAGCCGCTGCAGGGTGTCGCGGGCCGCGGCGCGGTCGCTGAGGTCGAAGCAGGCCGCGATCTCGGCGCGCTCGGTGCCGGATCGCACCAGCTGGCTGTCGGCGCGTTCGCCGAGTGCGAGGCCGAGGGCCTCGATCAGGATCGATTTGCCGCTGCCGGTCTCGCCGCTCAGCACGGTCAGGCCGCGCTCGAACTCGACGTCGATTTCACTGACGACGACCAGGTTGCGGACCGTCAGCTGGGTCAGCAAGGATCGCGGCCCCAGTCGAGCTTGGCGCGCAGCGTGGCGAAGTGGTCGTGGTGCGCGGGGTGGACGAGGCGGATCGACTGTTCGCGGCGGAATACCCGCACGCGATCACCGGGCAGCAGTTCGCGGATCGAGTTGCCGTCGCAGGTGACGCGGGACTCGTCGTCACGATCGGTGGCGATGTGGATCTCGATGGTCGCCGCGGCGCTGACCACGATCGGGCGGTTGGTCAGGGTATGCGGGCAGATCGGCACGAGCACCAGGGCATGGGCGCCGGGATCGAGAATCGGGCCGCCGCCCGAGAGGGCGTAGGCGGTGGAGCCCGTGGGGGTCGCCACGATCATGCCGTCGGAGCGCTGGGCGTGGAGGAACTTGCCGTCGACGTAGGTATTGAGCGAGATCAGGCGCGCGGTGTTCCATTTCTGCACGACGATGTCGTTGAGGCCGTGGTCGCTGGCAACGACCTCGCCGGCGCGAATGACCTCACAGCCCAGCACGGTACGATTCTCGATCACGTGGTGACCATCGAGTACCGCGGCGAGGCTGGCATCGAGGCCGGTCGGCGGCAGATCGGTGAGGAAGCCGAGCCGGCCGAGGTTGATTCCGAGCAGCGCGACCTCACGTGGGTAGATGTGCCCCGCGCACTGCAGCAGGGTGCCGTCACCACCGATCGAGATCACCAGGTCACAGTGCTGGGGCAGGTTCTCGGCAGCCACCCGCGGGTAGGCGGCGGCCAGGCCGTGGGTGTCCGCGCCGGCATCGATGACAATGTCGCAGCGGCGTTCCTCGAGGACCCGCAGGACGCTCGCGAGGGCGTCTTTGACCGCCGGTTCGTGCGGTTTCGACACGATCCCGATGCGCCTGAACATGGTGATGAGGGGTCCTTGACGAAGGGCGTGCGGAAAATAGCATCCCGGCTCCGAGCGCAGCAACGCGGATTTTGCGCGTGCCTCTTTCGGTGGTAGATTTTTTGCAATAAGGTCAATGCGATACCGTGGTTCTATCGGCATGACTAAGGGACACAACGAGATTCGCCTGAACGAGCGCGCGCAGTACCTGTTCCGCGTGCTGGTGGAGCGCTATATCGCCGACGGCCAGCCGGTCGGCTCGCGCACGCTGGCGCGCGATTCGCGTCTCGATCTCAGCCCGGCGACGATCAGGAACGTCATGGCCGATCTCGAGGACCTCGGTCTCATCCGCGCCCCGCACACCTCGGCCGGCCGCGTGCCGACTGCACTCGGTTACCGCCTGTTCGTCGATTCCCTGGTGACTTTCCGTGGGCTGAGCGCGGACGACGTCCGGCGCATGGAATCCTCGCTGACCGGCGAAGACGACATCCAGGCGCTGCTCGGCAGCACCTCGCGCATGCTCTCCGAAATCACGCGCCTCGCCGGCCTGGTGATGATCCCCGTCGTCGAGCGGCGCGCGCTGCGCCAGGTCGAATTCCTCTCCCTCAACGACAACCGCGTGCTCGCCATCCTGGTCACCAACGACCGCGAGGTCGAAAACCGTATCGTCAAGACCAACCGCGCCTACAGCCAGAGCGAGCTGACCCAGGCGGCGAACTATCTCAACTCGGCTTTCGCCGGGCGCGACATCGAAGCGGTGAAACAGCGCCTGATCCAGGAGATGGCCGACACCCGCGCGGAGATGGACCAGCTCATGGCCCTGGTCATCGAGATGTCCCAGCAATTGTTCGGCGACGGCGAGCGGCCCAAGGACTACGTGCTCGCGGGCGAGACCAACCTGATGGACAAGACCGAGCTTTCGGACATCGAAAAGCTCCGTTCCCTGTTCGAGGCCTTCAACCAGAAGCGCGATATACTCCACCTCCTGGACCAGGCGCTCAACGCGAGCGGGGTACAGATCTTCATCGGTGAGGAATCCGGCTACGAAGTCCTCGACCAGTGCTCGATCGTGACTTCGCCCTACACCGACGACAACCGCACGCTGGGCGTGCTCGGCGTCATCGGCCCGACGCGCATGGAGTACGAGCGGGTGATCCCGATCGTCGACCTGACGGCCAAGATGCTCAGCATGGCCTTGAATTCCAGGAACTGAACCGCAACTGACCCCGCTGTCTGGCCGCGCAGGCCGTGCGGCATTTGGCCACTTCGCCCGCATCGCGGGTGCTGGATATTGAAAATCAAGGGCTTATCGTGAACGACGAAGAAGTAGCAGAAGACGGCGCACGCGCCGCCGACGCGGAGTCCGCTGCCGCTGACACCACGCCGCAGGCCGGGTCGGCCGAGCAGGCCGAGATCGCGGCGCTGAGCGCCCAGGTCGACAGCTTGAAGGACGAACTCCTGCGTGCCCGCGCGGAGATGGACAACGTTCGCAAGCGCGCCGAGCGCGATGTCGAGGCCGCGCACAAGTACGGCCAGGAGCGCTTCGTGCACGAACTCATCCCGGTCAAAGACAGTATCGACCTCGGTCTCGACGCGGCCGAGCACGCCACCGACATCGATTCGCTGCGCCAGGGCATGGAGTTGACCGCCAAGGCCTTCGCCGACTTCTTCGACAAGCTCGCGGTCAGCGCCATCGAACCGCACGGCCAGCCGTTCGACCCCGAGCACCACCAGGCCATGACCATGGAAGAGAGCGCCGAGCACCCGCCCGGCACGGTCATTCGGGTCATGCAGAAGGGCTACAAGCTGAACGAACGGCTGCTGCGTCCCGCGCTGGTCGTCGTGGCCAAGACGGGCGGGTCTTGAATTGGCCCCCGCGGGCCCCAATTAACCCCGCAATCGACGTGGGCTCCCCGGCGGAGCCCGTCACAGGACAACTGACCAGAGGCACATCATGGGCAAGATCATCGGAATCGACCTGGGGACGACCAACTCCTGCGTCGCCCTGCTCGAGGGCGACAAGGCGCGGGTCATCGAGAACAGCGAGGGCGCGCGCACGACGCCGTCGATCGTCGCCTTCACCAACGACGAGGAGGTTCTGGTCGGCCAGTCCGCCAAGCGCCAGGCCGTCACCAACCCCAGCAACACGCTGTTCGCCGTCAAGCGTCTGATCGGGCGCAAGTACGACGACGACGTCGTGCAGCGCGACCGCGACATGGTCCCGTACAAGATCAGCAAGGCCGACAACGGCGATGCCTGGGTCGAGGTCAAGGGCAAGAAGATGGCGCCGCCGGAGATTTCCGCGCGCGTGCTGATGAAAATGAAGAAGACCGCCGAAGACTACCTCGGCGAGCCCGTCACCGAGGCGGTCATCACCGTGCCGGCGTACTTCAACGACTCGCAGCGCCAGGCGACCAAGGACGCCGGCCGCATCGCCGGGCTCGAGGTCAAGCGCATCATCAACGAGCCCACCGCGGCGGCGTTGGCCTACGGCATGGACCGCCGCCAGGGCGACGCCAAGATCGCCGTCTACGATCTCGGCGGCGGCACCTTCGACGTCTCCATCATCGAGATCGCGGAAGTCGACGGCGAGCACCAGTTCGAGGTGCTGTCGACCAACGGCGACACCTTCCTCGGTGGTGAGGACTTCGACCTGCGCCTGATCGACTTCCTCGCCGACGAGTTCAAGAAGGAGCAGGGCATCGACCTGCACAACGATCCGCTGGCGCTGCAGCGGCTCAAGGAGGCCGCCGAGAAGGCCAAGATCGAGCTGTCGTCGAGCCAGCAGACCGACGTCAACCTGCCCTACATCACGGCTGACGCCAGCGGTCCGAAGCATCTCAACATCAAGATCAGCCGGGCCAAGCTCGAAAGCCTGGTCGACGAGCTGGTCAAGCGCACCATCGAGCCTTGCCGCGTGGCGCTCAAGGATGCCGGCCTGTCGGCATCGGACATCGACGACGTCATCCTGGTCGGTGGGCAGACGCGCATGCCCAAGGTGCAGGAGGTGGTCAAGGATTTCTTCGGCAAGGAGCCGCGCAAGGACGTCAACCCGGACGAGGCGGTGGCGGTCGGCGCCGCCATCCAGGCCGGGGTACTCGGCGGCGACGTCAAGGACGTGCTACTGCTCGACGTCACGCCGCTGTCGCTCGGTATCGAGACGCTTGGCGGCGTGATGACCAAGCTGATCGAGAAGAACACGACCATCCCGACCAAGGCCACGCAGACCTTTTCGACCGCCGACGACAACCAGACCGCGGTGACGGTGCACGTCCTGCAGGGCGAGCGCGAGCGCGCCAATGCCAACAAGTCGCTCGGCCGCTTCGATCTCTCGGACATCCCGCCGGCGCCGCGTGGTATCCCGCAGATCGAGGTGACTTTCGACATCGACGCCAACGGCATCCTCAACGTCTCGGCCAAGGACAAGGCGACCGGCAAGGCCCAATCCATCGTGATCAAGGCCTCCAGCGGCCTGTCCGACGACGAGATCGACCGCATGGTCAAGGATGCCGAGGCGCACGCCGAGGAAGACCGCAAGTTCCAGGAACTGGTCAATGCTCGCAACCAGGCGGATGCCCTGGTGCACGCCACCCGGCGCTCGCTCGACGAGCTCGGCGACAAGGTCGGCGCCGATGACCGCAAGGCCGCCGAGGACGCTATCGCCGAGGTCGAGAAGGCGCTGCAGGGCGACGACATCGCCGACATCGAGGCCAAGGCCCAGAAGCTCGGCGAGGTGTCCGGTAAGATCGCCCAGCAGGCCTACCAGGCCGAGCAGGGCGCGGCCGGCGGTGCCGAGGGCGGGCCCCAGGGCGGCGCCGGGGGCGGCGGGGCGGCCGACGACAACGTCGTCGACGCCGACTTCGAGGAAGTGAAGGACGACAACAAGTAACACCAGCGAACCAGGACTGCGAGCCCGGCCAGGCGTGGAGCCTGCCCGGGCTCGTGCTTTGCCGGGGTCCTGAAATCCCGGCCCCTGGCGCTGTCGGTAAGCGGCAACCACGAACAGGGCAGGCATGGCCAAGCGCGATTACTACGAGGTGCTCGGCGTCGCACGTGACGCCACCGAGGCCGATCTGAAGAAGGCCTACCGGCGGCTGGCGATGAAGTACCACCCGGATCGCAATCCGGGTGATGCCGAGGCCGAGGAGACCTTCAAGGAGGTCAAGGAGGCTTTCGAGGTTCTCAACGATCGCCAGAAACGCAGCGCCTACGACCAGTTCGGCCACGCCGGGGTCGACCCTTCGGGTGGTGGTTTCGGCGGTGGGCCGAGCGGTTTCGGCGACATTTTCGACAGTGTCTTCGGCGATATCTTCGGTGCCGGTGGCCGCGGTGGCACCCGTGCCTATCGCGGTGCCGACCTGCGTTACGACCTCGAAATGAGTCTCGAGGAGGCGGTCTCGGGCACCGAGGTCAAGATCCGCATCCCCACGCTGGTCGAATGCGAGACCTGCGACGGCAAGGGCTCGCGCAGCGGCCGCGCGCCGGAGACCTGCGGTACCTGCGGCGGCGTCGGCCAGGTGCGCATGCAGCAGGGTTTCTTCTCCGTCCAGCAGACCTGCCCGCGTTGTCGCGGCACCGGCAAGACGGTCAGCGACCCTTGCAACACCTGTGGCGGTTCGGGCAAGGCGCGCGGCAACAAGACCATTGCCGTCAAGGTGCCCGCCGGCGTCGACAGCGGTGACCGCATTCGCCTCAGCGGCGAAGGCGAGCCGGGGCAGAACGGCGGCCCGCCCGGCGACCTCTACGTCAACGTCGTCGTTCGCGCCCACCCCATCTTCCAGCGCGACGAGAACGATCTCCACTGCGACGTGCCGATCGATTTCGTCACCGCCGCGCTCGGCGGTGAACTCGAGGTGCCGACGCTCGAAGGCCGGGTGATTCTCAAGATCCCGCCGGAGACGCAGTCCGGCAAGATGTTCCGATTGCGCGGCAAGGGCGTACGCTCGGTGCGTGGCGGCGGCGTCGGCGACCTGATCTGCCGCGTCGCGGTGGAGACACCGGTCAACCTGAGCAAGGAGCAGAAGGAATTGCTGCGCAAGTTCGGCGACACCCTCAGCGGTGGTGGCGACAAGCACAACCCGCAGGCCACCTCGTGGCTGGACGGTGTGAAGAAATTCTTCGAAGACATGAAGTTCTCCTGAGCCGCCGAGGCAGGTACCAGCATGACCAGGATCGCGATCGCCGGCGCGGCCGGACGCATGGGGCGCACGCTCATCGAACTGTGCCAGGCCAGCGATACGCTCAGCCTGGCAGCCGCGGTGGAACGCCCCGGCGCGCCACAGGTCGGCCTCGACCCGGGCGTGCTGGTCGGCAGCCAGCCGGCCGGCTGCGTCATCGTCGACGACCTCGCTGCCGTGCTCGACGACTTCGACGTGCTCATAGACTTCACCCTGCCCGAATCGACCCTGCGCAACGTCGCCACCTGCCGCGCGGCGGGCAAGCGCATGGTCATCGGCACGACCGGCCTGGGCGCGGATGCCGCGCAGGTGCGCGCGGCCGGGGACGACGTGGCGATCGTCTTCGCGCCCAACATGAGCGTCGGCGTCAACCTGTGTTTCCGTCTCATCGAGCTGGCAGCGCGCGCCCTGGGTGACGATTTCGATGTCGAGATCGTCGAGGCCCATCACCGGCACAAGATCGACGCACCGTCCGGTACCGCGGTGCGTATGGGCGAGATCGTGGCGGAGACCTTGGGCCGCGATCTCGCGACCTGCGCGGTGTACGGGCGTGAAGGGCGTACCGGGCCCCGCGATTCGCGCACCATCGGTTTCGAGACCATCCGCGCCGGCGAGATCGTCGGCGATCACACGGTGTTGTTCGCCGGTGCCGGCGAGCGCGTCGAGATCACCCATCGTGCCGCCGACCGCTCGACGTTTGCCCACGGCGCCCTGCGTGCGGCGGCCTGGGTGGCGGCACGCGACCGCGGTGTGTTCGACATGCAGGATGTGCTCGGCCTGCGCGACTGACCACGCAACCGTACGCAGGATTCCGATCCGCTATACTGCGAGCGCCCCTGTCCGCGGCCCGGCGCCATCTGGCAGCCTGGTCAACGACGTCGCGAGGCAGATTGTGCGCGCATGCGCTAGACGAGGACGGAGTTCATGCGGATAAACGCGGACCGCAGACTGGCGCGCAATGTCGCGCACGCCCTCCGTAGCAATTTCCCACCAGCCCGCGAACACGCCGGGTGACAGCGATGCGCAAGCTTCGCGCGGCCGTCATCGGGGTTGGCTATCTCGGTAACTTCCACGCCCAGAAGTACGCGGCGTGCCCGGACGTCGAGCTGGTCGCCGTAGTCGACACCGATCACGCGCGGGCGCTCGAAATCGCCGGCAAGTACGCCACGCGGGCGATCACCGACTATCGCGAAGCGCTGCCCGACCTCGACCTGGTTTCGATCGTCGTGCCGCCCGCCAATCATTTCGACATCGCCCGCGACTGCCTCGAGGCGGGTGTCCACGTGCTGGTCGAGAAGCCGGTCACCGAGCGCGTCGAGCAGGCCGAAGCGCTGATTTCGCTCGCCACCGCTCGCGGCCTGGTGTTGCAGGTCGGGCATCTCGAGCGCTTCAACCCGGTCGTACGTGCCCTGCGCCACCATGTGCGCCAGCCGCGGCGGATCGAAACCCAGCGTTTCAGCGCCTACAAGACCCGCGGCACCGAGGTCGACGTGGTGCTCGACCTCATGATCCACGACATCGACATCGTGCTGTCGCTCGCCGACGGGCCAGTGCGCAGCGTGCAGTCGTCGGGGACGGCGGTCATCACCGAGAACGTCGACATCGCCCATGCCCGCATCGAGTTCGACAGCGGCCTGGTCGCCGAGCTGGCGGCGAGCCGGGTCTCGCAGGAGCCCACGCGGACCATGAAGGTGATCGAGGACGACGGTTACCTCGAACTCGACTACACCAACCACGAACTGCACCGTGGCGTGTTCGACAACGGCCAAGCGCGCGAGGCGGCCACTGAAATCGTCTTCGCTAGCGCCAGCGCCGGCGGGGTCGACGTCCTCATGGACGAAATCTACTCGTTCGTGCACGCCGTCCGCCACGACCAGGCCCCCGAAGTGAGCGGCGAGGACGGCAAGCGGGCGCTCGAACTGGCCATCGAGATCAGTTATCGCATCACGCGCCACCGCGCCGTGCCGCTGGCCCCGCATCACGGCTCCTGAGGACGGTGCCGGCGCGCCCCGCCGGCGACCAGCCGTTCCATCGGGCGGCGGGCTCAAGTACAATCCGCGACCATCGAGCGGGAGCAGTCAACGGGCTGACTCCCGCTTTGCATGTATGGGTGGCAATGTGCATCAATCAGCCGTTCTAGCTCTCGCAGACGGGACAGTTTTCGAAGGAATTTCAATCGGTTCCGAGGGAGTCGGGGTCGGCGAGGTGGTGTTCAACACCGCCATCACCGGCTACCAGGAGATCGTCACCGATCCGTCCTACGCGCGGCAGATCGTCACGCTTACCTATCCCCACATCGGTAACACCGGCACCAACAGCCTCGACGTCGAAGCGACGCGCTCGTTCGCTGCCGGCCTGGTGGTACGCGATGCCTCGAGCGTGGTCAGCAGCTTCCGCGCGGAGGCCTCGCTCGGCGATTTCCTGCGTGCCCGCGGTATCGTCGGCATTGCCGAGATCGATACCCGCAAGCTGACCCGCATCCTGCGCGAACAGGGCGCCCAGGGGGGGTGTGTCGCGGCCGGCGCCGGTGTCAGCCCCGCCGACGCGGTGGCGCGGGCGCGCGCCTTCGGCGGCCTGGCCGGTGCCGACCTCGCGCGCGAGGTGACCACCGCCGAGACCTATCCCTGGCAGGCCGGCAGCTGGCAGCTGGAGGGTAACCGCTATACCGCGGGGGGCACGCGGCGCTGGCGCGTCGTCGCCTACGATTTCGGCGTCAAGCACAACATCCTGCGCCTGCTCGCTGACCGCGGTTGCGACATCGAAGTGGTGCCGGCGACGACGCCGGCCGAGGCCGTGCTCGAGCGCGCCCCGCACGGCGTATTCCTCTCCAATGGCCCGGGAGACCCAGAGCCCTGCGACTACGCCATCCGCGCGATCGCGACCCTGGTCGATCACGGCCTGCCGGTGTTCGGCATCTGTCTCGGCCACCAGCTGCTGGCGCTGGCCTGCGGTGCGCGCACGGTGAAGATGAAGTTCGGTCACCATGGCGCCAACCACCCGGTCAAGGAACTCTCCAGTGGTCGCGTGTTCATCACCAGCCAGAACCATGGCTTCGCCGTCGACGAGACGTCGCTGCCGGCAACCCTGGCGCCAACCCATGTCTCGCTGTTCGACGGCAGCCTGCAGGGCGTTCATCACCGCGACCACCCGGCGTTCGGCTTCCAGGGCCATCCCGAAGCGAGCCCGGGGCCGCACGACGTGCAGCCGCTGTTCGATCATTTCATCGACCTCATGGCTGCCCGTGACTGACCCCGATGCCCAAAAGAACCGACATCGAATCGATCCTCATCATCGGCGCCGGCCCGATCGTCATCGGCCAGGCGTGCGAGTTCGACTACTCCGGCTCGCAGGCCTGCAAGGCCCTGCGCGACGAGGGCTACCGCGTCATCCTGGTCAACTCCAACCCGGCCACGATCATGACCGATCCGGGTATGGCGCACGCGACCTACATCGAGCCGATTCGCTGGCAGACCGTGGCCAAGATCATCGAGCACGAACGGCCCGATGCCCTGTTGCCGACGATGGGGGGGCAGACCGCGCTCAACTGCGCGTTGGACCTCGCCCGCGAAGGGGTCCTGGAGCGCTTCGGCGTCGAACTCATCGGCGCCAGTCGCGACGCCATCGACAAGGCCGAGGACCGCGAGAAATTCCGCGAAGCAATGAAGGAGATCGGGCTCGAAACCGCGCGTTCGGAAATCGCCCACGACATGGACGACGCGCGCGCCGCGCAGAAGATCCTGGGTTTCCCCATCATCATCCGGCCCTCTTTCACCATGGGCGGCAGCGGTGGCGGTATCGCGTTCAACAAGGAAGAGTTCGAGGCCATCTGCCGGCGTGGGCTGGATGCCTCCCCGACCAACGAGATCCTGCTCGAGGAATCGATCCTCGGCTGGAAGGAATACGAGATGGAAGTCGTGCGGGACCACGCCGACAACTGCATCATCGTGTGCTCGATCGAGAACCTCGACCCGATGGGCATCCATACCGGTGATTCGATCACCGTGGCGCCGTCGCAGACCCTGACCGACAAGGAATACCAGATCATGCGCGACGCCTCGATCGCGGTGCTGCGCGAGATCGGGGTCGACACCGGCGGTTCCAACGTGCAGTTCGCGGTCAACCCGGAAGATGGCCGCCTCATCGTCATCGAGATGAATCCGCGCGTGTCGCGCTCTTCCGCACTGGCCTCCAAGGCCACCGGGTTCCCCATCGCCAAGGTCGCCGCCAAGCTGGCCGTGGGTTACACCCTCGACGAGTTGCACAACGAGATCACGGGTGGTGCGACGCCGGCCTCGTTCGAGCCGACCATCGACTACGTGGTGACCAAGATCCCGCGCTTCGCCTTCGAGAAGTTCCCCCAGGCCAACGATCGCCTGACGACGCAGATGAAATCGGTCGGCGAGGTGATGGCGATCGGGCGGACTTTCCAGGAGTCCTTCCAGAAGGCCCTGCGCGGGCTGGAGACCGGCGCCAGCGGCCTCGACCCGCGGCCCGAAGTCAGCGAGGAGCAGCTCCGCCAGGAGCTGATTTCCGCCGGCGCCGAGCGTATCTGGTACGTCGGCGAGGCCTTCCGGCGTGGCTTCACGCTTGCGGACGTGTTCGACATGACGCGCATCGATCGCTGGTTCCTCGTCCAGATCGAGGAACTGGTCGCGCTCGAACGCGATATCGCCGAGGGCGGCATGGGCCGGCTCGACGCCGTCCAGCTGCGGCGCCTCAAGCGCAAGGGGTTCGCCGACGCGCGCATCGCGGCCCTGCTCGGCGTCACCGAGCACGACGTGCGCCGGCGGCGGCGCGAACTCGATGTGCGCCCGGTCTACAAGCGGGTCGATTCCTGCGCCGCCGAGTTCGACGCCACTACGGCCTACATGTATTCGACCTACGAGGACGAATGCGAGGCACGCCCCTCGGCGCGCGAGAAGATCATCGTGCTCGGCGGCGGCCCCAACCGCATCGGCCAGGGCATCGAGTTCGACTACTGCTGTGTGCAGGCCTCGCTGGCCGCGCGCGACGCCGGTTTCGAATCGATCATGATCAATTGCAACCCGGAAACCGTGTCGACCGACTACGACACTTCCGATCGCCTCTATTTCGAGCCGCTCACGCTGGAAGACGTGCTCGAGGTGGTGGAGCTCGAGCGCCCGCGCGGTGTCATCGTCCAGTTCGGTGGCCAGACCCCACTGAAGCTGGCGCGCGATCTCGAGCGCGCCGGGGTGCCGATCATCGGTACTTCGCCCGACTCCATCGACCTCGCCGAAGATCGCGAGCGTTTCCAACGCTTCCTCGCCGAGGCGGCCCTGCGCCAGCCGCCCAATCGCACCGTCCGGCATGCCGACGAGGCCACCGCGCGTGCCGCCGAAATCGGCTATCCCCTGGTGGTGCGCCCGTCCTACGTGCTCGGTGGTCGCGCCATGGAGATCGTGTACAACGACACCGATCTCATGAACTACATGCAGGCCGCGGTGGCCGTCTCGAACGAATCGCCGGTTCTGCTCGATCACTTCCTGGAGAGTGCCATCGAGGTCGATGTCGACGCCATCTGCGACGGCGAACACGTCCTCATCGGCGGCATCATGGAGCACATCGAACAGGCCGGCGTGCATTCCGGCGATTCGGCCTGTGCACTGCCGCCCCACACCCTGACCCAGGCGATGCAGGACGAGATCCGCCGCCAGGTACGCGTCATGGCCCGTGGTCTCGACGTCATCGGGCTGATGAACGTGCAGTTCGCCATCCAGGGCGAGGACATCTACGTGCTCGAGGTCAACCCGCGCGCCTCGCGTACCGCGCCCTTCGTCTCGAAGGCCATCGGCCGCTCGCTGCCCTACATCGCCGCGCGCTGCATGATGGGTGAGTCGCTCGCGGTCCAGCACGCGCTCGATGAGCGGGTGCCGCCGTTCTACTCCGTCAAGGAAGCGGTGTTTCCGTTCGTGAAATTCCCCGGCGTCGACCCCCTGCTCGGGCCCGAGATGAAGTCGACCGGCGAGGTCATGGGCATAGGCGCGACTTTTGGCGAGGCCTTCGGCAAGAGCCAGCAAGGCGCCGGCGTGGCCTTGCCCACCGCGGGCACCGCCTTCATCAGCGTGCGCGATCCGGACAAGGCCGATACCGTCGAACTCGCGCGCCGCCTCGCGGCCCACGGTTTCCGCCTGTTCGCCACTGATGGCACCGCGCGGTTCCTGCGCGAGGCAGGTATCGACTGCGAGCGTGTCAACAAGGTCGCCCAGGGGCAGCCGCACATCGTTGATATGATCAAGAACGACGACATCGACCTGATCATCAACACGACGGAAGGCAAGCGTTCGATCGCCGATTCGTTCTCGATCCGGACGACCGCGCTGAATCACCGTGTCGCCTACTCGACGACGGTGGCCGGTGCGACCGCGGCGGTCATGGCCTTGACGGCGGCCGGCGCGGAGACCATCCGCCGTCTGCAAGACCTGCACGAGGAGTGTGCCGCATGAACAAGACACCGATGACCGCACGCGGGGCACAACGTTTGCGGGAAGAGCTGCAACGACGCAAGACCGAGGACCGGCCGCGGATCACGGCGGCCATCGCCGAGGCACGCGCGCATGGCGACCTGAAGGAAAATGCCGAGTACCACGCCGCGCGTGAGCAGCAGAGCTTCAACGAGGGACGCATTGCCGATATCGAGGGCAAGCTGTCCAACGCCGAGATCATCGACGTGACCAAGATCGATGCCGGCGGCAAGATCATCTTCGGCGCCACCGTCGAGCTGTGCAACGTGGCCAGTGACGACGAGGTCGAGTACCGCATCGTTGGTGAAGACGAAGCCGACATAAAGGCCGGGCTGGTCTCGGTCAATTCCCCGGTGGCGCGCGCCCTGATCGGCAAGAGCGCGGGTGATACGGCCGTCGTCAATGCCCCGGGCGGTGAGATCGAATACGAGATCCTCGCCGTCCGCTACGAGTAGCGCGTGGGGCGGCGTTCGCCGTCCAGCAGCCGTTGGCTGCAGCGCCAGGCCGGCGACGCCTACGTCAAGCAGCGCCAGCAGGAAGGCTATCGCTCCCGCGCGGCTTACAAGCTGCGCGAACTCACCCAGCGCGACAAGCTGCTCCGGCCCGGCCTGCGCGTGCTCGATCTTGGTGCGGCGCCGGGCGGCTGGACCCAGGTCGCAGCCGAAAAGGTCGGTGCGCGGGGAACCGTGGTCGCCCTCGATGTCCTAAAGATGGATGCCGTGCCGGGCGCTACCGTGATCCAGGGCGATTGCCGCGAAGAGGCAGTGAGGCTGCGCGTACGCGAGGCGCTCGGCGGCGAACAGGTCGACCTTGTAATGTCCGACATGGCGCCCAATATCACGGGTATCGCGATCCGAGACGAGGCGGCGGCCGAGGAACTGGCGGCGATGTGTCTGGAGTTCGCCCGCGAATTCCTGCGACCGGGCGGCGCGCTGCTGATCAAACTCTTCGAGTACGCCGGCACCGAGCATTTCGTGCGGGAACTGCGCAGGGCGTTCGACGAGGTGTCGCGGCGCAAGCCCGATGCGTCGCGGGCACGGTCACGGGAGTTTTATGTCGTGGCCAGGGGTTTTGTTATATAGTTTTTTGCGTTGCAAAACGCACTCCGGCGCTCTCCGCCCCCGCTGCTGAGTCCCGCCGCCGACCGGATGCCAGGTAGGTCTATGGCCAGAAATCTCGTCCTTTGGATCGTCATCGCCCTCGTGCTGATGCTCGTTTTCCAGAACTTCACGCCGCGGCACGGGGCGGCCCGTCCGCTCGACTATTCCGACTTCATCGCCGAGGTGAAGAGCGGGCGCGTGGCCAAGGTCCTGCTCGATGGCCAGGCCATCGAACTCGAGATGCACGACGGTTCGCGCCTGATCACCTACAGTCCGGAGACCAACAACGAGGCGCTGATCGGCACCCTGCTCGACAACAACGTGCGCATCGAGGCACAGCCGCCGGATCGCCAGGGTCTGCTCATGCAGATCTTCATCTCCTGGTTCCCATTCCTGCTCTTGATTGCGGTCTGGATCTACCTCATGCGCCAGATGCAGGGCGGCGCTGGCGGACGTGGGGCGCTGTCGTTCGGCAAGAGCCGGGCGCGGCTGCTCGGCGAGGACCAGGTGCGCGTGACCTTCAGCGACGTCGCCGGCGTGGACGAAGCCAAGGAAGAGGTCAAGGAGCTGGTCGACTTCCTCAAGGACCCCGGCAAGTTCCAGAAGCTCGGCGGCAAGATCCCGCGCGGGGTGCTGATGGTGGGTCCGCCCGGTACCGGCAAGACCCTGCTGGCCAAGGCCATTGCCGGCGAGGCCAAGGTACCCTTCTTCACCATTTCCGGTTCCGACTTCGTCGAGATGTTCGTCGGCGTCGGCGCCTCGCGCGTACGCGACATGTTCGAGCAGGCCAAGAAGCACGCGCCGTGCATCATATTCATCGATGAGATCGATGCCGTCGGGCGTCACCGCGGGGCCGGGCTCGGCGGCGGCCATGACGAGCGCGAGCAGACGCTCAACCAGCTGCTGGTCGAAATGGACGGTTTCGACGGCAACGAAGGCATCATCATCATTGCCGCGACCAACCGCCCCGACGTGCTCGACCCGGCGCTGCTGCGCCCCGGCCGCTTCGACCGCCAGGTGGTGGTGCCGTTGCCCGACATCCGTGGGCGCGAGCAGATCCTCAAGGTCCACATGCGCAAGGTCCCGGCCGCCGACGACGTCCGCCCGGCGATCCTGGCGCGCGGTACGCCGGGCTTCTCGGGTGCCGATCTGGCCAACCTGGTCAACGAGGCGGCCCTGCTCGCCGCGCGCGTCAACAAGCGCCTCGTCGACATGGAGGAGTTCGAGAAGGCCAAGGACAAGATCATGATGGGCACCGAGCGGCGCTCCATGGTCATGAGCGAGAAGGAGAAGAAGCTCACCGCTTACCACGAGGCCGGCCATGCCATCGTCGGACGCTCGGTGCCCGAGCACGACCCGGTGTACAAGGTGACCATCATCCCGCGCGGACGCGCGCTCGGCGTGACCATGTTCCTGCCCGAGGAGGACCGCCTGAGTTACAGCAAGGTCCGCCTGGAGAGCCAGATCTCGAGCCTGTTCGGCGGCCGTATCGCCGAGGAGCTGATCTTCGGAATCGACGCGGTGACCACCGGCGCTTCCAACGACATCGAGCGGGTGACCGAGATCGCGCGCAACATGGTGACCCGCTGGGGCCTGTCGCAGAAGCTCGGCCCCATGACCTACAGCGACGACGAAGGCGAGGTCTTCCTCGGCCATTCGGTGACCCAGCACAAGCAGGTGTCCGACGAGACGGCCCACCTCATCGATGAAGAGGTGCGCGACATCGTCGATCGCAACTACAACCGGGCGCGCACCATCCTCGAGGAGAACCTCGAGAAGCTGCACATGATGGCCGCTGCGCTCGTCAAGTATGAGACGCTCGACACGGATCAGATCGACGACATCATGCATGGTCGCTCCCCGCGGCCGCCGCAGGACTGGACCGACGACGACTCACGCGGCCCGCGCGTAGCCACCGGGACTGAAGATTCCGGCGCGGCGGACGACAATAACAGCAAGGACGGCACCATCGGCGGCCCCGCCAGCCAGCACTGATCGAACCGCGATCGGGGCAGGGCGGGGCACACGCGCGCGCCGCAAGGCGCGCGGCGGTGCCCGCACGGCATGCACAGGGGATATGCGATGACGCAGCGTGAGCGTAGGTATTTCGGCACCGATGGCATCCGCGGCACGGTCGGTCAGCCGCCGATCACACCGGATTTCGTCATGAAGCTCGGCTGGGCCGCCGGTCGCGTGCTCGGCGCCAGGGCACCGGGCCGGCAGAAGGTCCTGATCGGCAAGGATACCCGGGTGTCGGGCTACATGTTCGAGTCGGCGCTGGAGGCGGGACTGTCGGCCGCCGGCATCGACATCCACCTGCTCGGGCCGATGCCGACCCCCGGTATCGCCTACCTGACGCGGACTTTCCACGCCAAGGCCGGCATCGTCATCAGCGCGTCGCACAACCCGTTCGACGACAACGGCATCAAGTTCTTCTCGCATGCCGGCACCAAGCTGCCGGACGACATCGAACTGGAAATCGAGGCCGAACTCGATCGCCCGCTGGAGACCGTGGTCTCGCGCGATCTCGGCAAAGCGCGTCGCGTCGAGGACGCGGCCGGCCGCTACATCGAATTCTGCAAGAGCACGGTACGCGCCGGGCTCAACCTCGCCGGCCTCAAGGTCGTGGTCGACTGCGCACACGGTGCGACTTACCACATCGCCCCGGCCGTGTTCGCCGAACTCGGTGCCGACGTCGTCACCCTGGGCGTCAATCCGGACGGTTTCAACATCAACGACCGTTGCGGTGCCACCGACCCCGAGGCCCTGCAGGCCGCGGTCGCCAGGCACGGTGCCGATGTCGGTATCGCGCTCGACGGAGACGGTGACCGCCTGATCATGGTCGACGGTGCCGGCGAGACAGTGGACGGCGACGAACTGACTTTCATCATCGCGCGGCGCCGTTACCAGACCGGTGCGCTGCGCGGTGGCGTGGTCGGGACGCAGATGAGCAACCTCGGGCTCGAACAGGCCATTCGCACGCTCGGTCTCGGCTTCGAACGCGTCAAGGTCGGCGATCGTTACATCCTGGAGAAGCTGCAAGAGAGCGGCTGGACGCTGGGCGGCGAATCGTCCGGCCACATCATCTGCCTCGATCTCACGACCACCGGCGATGGCATCATCTCTGCCCTGCAGGTGCTCGAAGCGATGAGCGCCAACGAGCAGTCGCTGGTCGACCTCAAGCGCGGCATGCGCAAGTTCCCGCAGACTCTGGTCAACGTGCGCATCGACAAGAAGAGTGACGTCATGGCCTTGCCGGAGGTGCGCCAGGCGGTCGCCGCGGTCGAGGCCGAACTTGGCGACAGCGGTCGCGTGCTGCTGCGCGCGTCTGGCACCGAGCCGCTCATCCGGGTGATGGTGGAAGGCCAGGATGCGCGCACCGTCGACACCCTGGCCCACCAGCTGGCCGACGCCGTCAGCGCGGTGACCGGCAGCGGCGCAGCGGATTGCGCGGCCTGACGCCGCGCCCGTCTCAGACGTCCCGCAACAGCTCGTTGATACCGACCTTGGCGCGCGTCTTGGCGTCGACGCGCTTGACGATCACCGCACAGTACAGACTGTGGCTGCCGTCGGCCGCGGGCAGGTTGCCCGAGACCACGACCGAGCCGGGCGGCACGCGTCCATAAGACACGGTACCCGCCTCGCGATCGTAGATCTTGGTGCTCTGGCCGATGTAGACACCCATCGAGATGACCGAGCCGGCGCCGACGATGACGCCCTCGACGATCTCCGAGCGGGCGCCGATGAAGCAATCATCCTCGATGATGGTCGGTGCCGCCTGCAGCGGCTCCAGGACGCCGCCGATCCCGACTCCGCCCGAGAGGTGCACGTTGCGCCCGATCTGCGCGCACGAGCCGACCGTGGCCCAGGTGTCGACCATGGTCCCCGTATCGACGTAGGCACCGATGTTGACGTAGCTCGGCATGAGGACGACGTTGGCGGCGATGTAGCAGCCGCGACGCACCGTCGCCGGCGGCACTACGCGCGCGCCGATGCGTGCGAATGCCGCGTCGTCCATGCCGGCGAACTTGAGCGGCACCTTGTCGTAGTAATTGGTGTGGCCTCCGGCCACGACCTGGTTGCCGGCGAGCTTGAACGAGAGCAGTACGGCCTTCTTGGCCCACTCGTTGACCTGCCAGTCGCCGCCGCGTGGCTCGGCGACGCGCAGCGTGCCGGCGTCGAGGCGAGCGAGGCACTCCTCGACGGCGTCCTTGACCTCGCTGCCCGCGCTCGCAGCGTCGAACTCGTTGCGCCGTTCGAAGGCCTGGTCGATGACGGTGGCGAGGTCCTGGGACATGGTGTTCTCCTCAAAGGTTGTTCAAGACGGGGACGATACGCGCCGCCGCCTCGACGCACTCGTCGAGATCGGCGACGAGGGCGATGCGCAGGCGCCGCGCACCGGGGTTGTAGCCATCGACGTCGCGCGCCAGGAAAGCGCCTGGCAGGGTCAGCACACCGGCTTCGCCGAGCAATCGTTCGCAGGCGCTGATGCCGTCGACGGGCAGCTCCGGCCAGAGGTAGAAGCCGGCGGCCGGCGCGCTCACCTTAATCGCCGGCGCGAGGCAGGCGAGCACGGCGTCGAACTTGGCGCGATATTGCGCGCGGTTGTCGCGCACGTGAGCCTCGTCGCGCCATGCCGCGATGCTGGCGTGCTGGACCGGGACCGACATCGCGCCGCCCTGGTAGGTGCGATAGCGCAGGAAGCTCGCGATCAGGTCGGCATCGCCGGCGACGAAACCGGAGCGTAGGCCGGGTGCGTTCGAGCGTTTCGACAGGCTGTGCATGACCATGCAGCGGGCGTAGTCGTCGCGGCCATGGCGTGCACACCACTGCAGCAGGCCGAGGGGCGGTGCGGACTCGTCGAGGTAGAGCTCGCTGTAGCACTCGTCGGCGACGACGACGAAGTCGTGGCGGTCGGCGAGTTCGATCAGGACGGCATAGTCGTCGTCGTTCAGTACCGCGCCCGACGGGTTGCCCGGCGAGCAGACGTAGACGAGTTCGATGCCCTGCCAGGCCGAGGCCGGCACGGCGGCGAAATCGGGACGGAATCCGCGTTCGGCAGGGCAGGGCAGGAAGAACGGGCGTGCGCCTGCGAGCAGGGCTGCGCCCTCGTAGATCTGGTAGAAGGGATTGGGCATCGCCACCCGCGGCTTGCCGGGCCGGCGGCTGTAGATTGCCTGGGTAATGGCGAACAGCGCCTCGCGCGTGCCGTTCACCGGCAGCACGTGGCGTTCGGCATCGAGCCCGCCGGCGGGCAGCTCGAATCGGCGCGTCGCCCAGTCCGTTATCGCCGTGCGCAGCTCGGGCAGCCCGCGTGTCGCCGGGTACTTGGCGGTGGCATCGAGATGCGCGACCAGGGCATCGTGCACGCACCGCGGGGTCGGGTGCTGGGGTTCGCCGATGGAAAGGTTGATCAGCGGCCGCCCGGGCGGTGGCGCGACCCGCGCACGCAGCGCGGCGAGACGTTCGAACGGGTACGGCTGGAGTTCGTCCAATCCGGGATTCATGGCGGCCGGGGGCGTAGCGGGAAAGCGCGCGAGTATAGCCGAAAGCGCCGCCGCCGACGGTGTGCGCGGTACACCGGGTGCGGGCTTTACTGTATCCTTGCGCCCCATTTTTCACGCGAGGCAGCACGATGGCGCACAAGATCCTGTTACTGGCCGGCGACGGCATCGGGCCCGAGATCGTCGGCGCCACGGAGCAGGTTCTCGGGGCGTTGCGCGACCGGTTCGGGTTTGCCTGCGAGTTCGAACATGCCCTGATGGGTGGTTGCGCCATCGACGCGCACGGCGATTCACTGCCAGCGGCCACGTTGGACCTCGCGCGGTCCGCCGATGCCATCCTGCTCGGCGCGGTCGGCGGCCCGAAATGGGACCAGGTCGAACGCGCCATCCGGCCCGAACGCGGGTTGCTGCGGCTGCGTTCCGAGCTGGGGTTCTACTGCAACCTGCGCCCGGCCGTGCTGTTTCCCGCCCTGGCCGACGCTTCGAGCCTCAAGCGTGACGTCGTTGCCGGGCTCGACATCATGATCATCCGCGAGCTGACTGGCGGCATCTACTTCGGCCAGCCGCGCGGTATCGAGACCCTGGCCGACGGACGGCGCCGCGGTTTCAATACCCTCGAATACCGCGAGGACGAGATCGAGCGCATCATGCGGTCGGGTTTCGACATCGCACGCAAGCGCGGCAAGCGGCTGTGTTCGGTCGACAAGGCCAACGTGCTGGAAGTCAGCGAGTTGTGGCGGGAGGTGGCCGAGACGGTCGGCCGCGACTATCCCGACGTCGAGCTCAGCCACATGTACGTCGACAATGCCTCGATGCAGCTGGTGCGCACGCCCAAGCAGTTCGACGTCATCGTCACGACCAACATGTTCGGCGATATCCTCTCCGATCTCGCCGCCATGCTGACCGGCTCGATCGGTATGCTGCCCTCGGCGTCGCTCGATGCGAACGGCAAGGGCCTGTTCGAACCGGTCCACGGTTCGGCGCCCGACATCGCCGGTCGCGGCGTCGCCAACCCACTCGCGACCATCCTCTCGGCGAGCATGATGCTGCGTTACACCTTGAACGAGGCGGCCCTCGCCGACCGGCTCGAGGCTGCCGTGGCGCGGGTGCTGGAAGGCGGTATCCGCACGGCGGACATCGCCGGCGCCGACGACCGGGCGGTCGGCACGGCGGACATGACCACGGCCGTGATCGACGCGCTCGGCGCGGCCTGAACAAATTACGGAGGCTCATTGACCATGGCCAGAAGTTTCAACGTCGCGGTGGTCGGGGCGACCGGCGCCGTCGGCGAGAACATGCTGGCGATCCTCGCCCAGCGCAAATTCCCCGCGGCCAAGGTGCACGCCGTGGCCAGCGCACGCTCGGCCGGTTCGCGTGTCGCGTACGGCGACGGCTACCTTACCGTCGAGGACCTCGACACCTTCGATTTCGATGGCATCGACATCGGCTTGTTCTCGCCCGGGGCCTCGGTCTCGAAAGTCCACGCGCCGCGTGCCGCGGCCGCCGGTTGTGTCGTCATCGACAACACCTCCCAGTTCCGCTACGACGACGACATTCCGTTGATCGTGCCGGAGGTCAACCCGGACGCGCTGGCCGGTTACCGCACCCGCAACATCATCGCCAACCCGAACTGCTCGACCATCCAGATGGTGGTGGCGCTCAAGCCCATCCACGACGCGGTCGGTATCGAGCGCATCAACGTGTGCACCTACCAGGCGGTTTCAGGTACCGGCAAGGAGGCCATCGAGGAACTGGCCGGCCAGACCGCGGGCCTGCTCAACGGCAAGGGCGTGGAGCCGCACGTCTATCCCAAGCAGATTGCCTTCAACTGCCTGCCGCACATCGACGTCTTCATGGACAATGGCTACACCAAGGAAGAGATGAAGATGGTGTGGGAGACGCGCAAGATCATGGGTGACGACGGCATCCAGGTGAACCCGACGGCGGTGCGCGTGCCGGTTTTCTACGGCCATTCGGAGGCGGTCCACATCGAGACCGCGCGCAAGATCAGCGCGGCCGAGGTCACCGAGTTGCTGCGTGGCGCGCCCGGAATCGAGGTGCTGGACGAACGGGCCGACGGCGGATACCCGACCGCCGTCACCGAGGCGGCAAACACCGATCCGGTGTTCGTCGGGCGGATCCGGGAGGACATTTCGCATCCGCGCGGGATCGACCTCTGGGTGGTCTCGGACAACGTCCGCAAGGGGGCCGCATTGAATAGTGTTCAAATTGCCGAAATGTTGGTAAAAAGTCATTTGTAAGCTATAGTTAGTCGGCAATTATAAAGAATCTTCGAAGGTTCGGGGCTGCCGGTGCGCGAGTGGAACCCGCAGCGTCCGTCGCGTGCGATGGCCACGCGACCAGGCAATCGTGCGCTAACCGATCGGAAGGAATGACGACATGCTACGGAATCGAGCCGTCGCCCTGATACTTGGCTGTACGGTCAGTACGCTAACCTTCGCGCTGGGCCTCGGCCCGCTGCAGTCGGACTCCCATCTCAACGAACCCTTCGCGGGCCGCATACCGATCCTCGGTGCGACCGCGGAGGACTTCGATGCGCTCAAGATATCGCTCGCGTCGATCGAGCAGTTCGAGCGCGCCGGCATCGATTTCAACCCGGTACTGCGCAACCTGCGCTTCACCATCGACGACAGCGGCAGCGGCGACTTCATCGCCGTCACGTCGAAAGATTCCATTCGCGAGCCCTACCTCAACTTCCTGCTCGAGGTGAACTGGCTGAAGGGCCGGCTGGTGCGCGAATACACCGTGCTGCTCGACCCGCCGCTGTACGACGCCAACCGCCGCATGGCGGCGCCGGCACCCGCCGCAGTGACGGCTCCGCCGAGCCCGCCATCGACCGCCGCGGTGGCCAGCGCCGGCGGCGCGCCGCGCACCACCATGGCGGGCGGCGACTACGTGGCCGGTACGGTCATCGGCCCGGTCGGCGCCACCGACACGCTGTGGTCCATCGCATCGGCCAACCGTCCCGACGAGTCGGTGACGGTGCAGCAGATGATGCTCGCCCTGCTGCGCGCGAACCCCGAGGCCTTCAGCGAGAACAACGTCAACCTGCTGCGCCGTGGCGCGGTGCTGCGGTTGCCGGAGCGCGGTGACCTGACCGCGGTCTCCGCGCACGATGCCTTCGCCGAGGTCCTGCGGCAGCACCAGCTGTGGGAAAGCTACCGTGGCCAGGTCGCGTCGGCGCCGGCCGCGCAACCGGTCGGGGCGCCAGCCGGTGGGCAGCCGGCCGCGGGCGCGACGCGTGGCGCCGACGGTTCGCGTCTCGAACTGGTCGCGCCGGGCGGCGCGGACGGCGGTGGTGCCCCGGGCGGTGCCAGTGGCGGTGCGGGCTCGGATTTGCTGCGCGAGGAGATCGACGCCCGTTCGCAGCAGAACGCCGACCTCGAGAGCAAGCTGACCGAAGCCGAAGAAATCATCGACATCCTGCAGCGGCAGGTGAATATCAAGGACGAGGAACTCGCGGCCCTGCAGGCGCGCCTGGCCGAGCTCGGCATCGACCACGGCGACATCACGGCGGCAGCGCACGAGGCTACCGGCGTGGCCAGCGAGGGTACGGCCGACGAAGGCGGTGCGGATGTCACCGCAGAAGCCGGCGACGCGGAAGCGGCGGCGGAAGAAATGCCGCCCGGCATGGACGAAGACGAAAGCGCGGTCGCAGGCGGCCCGGGCGACGAGGCCGGCATGGTCGAAGAGCCGGCCGGGGAGCCCGAGGAAGAAATCGTGGTCGCCGACGAATCGACGATCGTGGTACCGCCGCCGCCGGCGCGCAGCTTTCCGGCCAACCTCGTACCCGAACACATTGCGGCGATGGTGCCGGGTGGCAGCCTGACCGTGCTCGGCGGGGCTGCGGCCCTGATCCTGGGCCTGTTCGTGGCCGTCATCGTGACCCTGGCCCGTCGCCGTGGCGGCGCCGAGAGCGTGAGCCCGACAGCGGCTCCGGCCGCGGCGGCCGCGACCGTCACGGCGGCCACCGCGGTGCCGATCGAACCCGAGGAGGACGACGAGACAGCCAGCGAGGCGCCGACCGAAATCGGTGGGGAGTCGTCCGCAGCGGCGACCGAGTTCGACCCGAGCGCGACGATCGAAGCCGAGGCGGAGGAGGAGCCGGTGACCGACGTCCCGGTGGTGACGCCGCCCCCGGCGCAGGACGAGGAAGACCCGCTCGAGGAGGTCAATGTCTACCTCGCCTACGAGCGCTTCGACCAGGCGGAAGAACTGGTCAAGCGGGTCATCGAGCAATACCCGGATCGTCACGAGTACAAGCTGCGCCTGCTCGAGGTCTACTACTCCTCGAACGATCGGGCGGCCTACGAAGCGGCTGCACGCCAGCTGCACGAAGCGGTCGGCGAGGACGACACCCTGTGGCCGAGCGCGGTCGCGATGTGGACGGAGATGTCCCCGGAGCGCGAGCTCTTCGCGGCCGGCGGCGATGCCGCGGCCACAGCGAGCGCGCCGCAGGAAGGCAAGGCGTTCGTCGACATCACCGGCGATTCCGGCGCTGCAGAGGAAGTCGGCGCGGACACCGTCGCCCAGGTCCCGGGCGGCGACGACGACGGCCTCGACTTCGATCTCGGTGCCGATGGTGCTGGCGAGGACGACAGCGGGGTACTCGACCTGACGGCCAGCGCCGGCGAGGACGACGTGCTCGACCTGACCGCCAGCGCCGACGCGGACGAGGCGCTCGACCTGACGGCCAGTGCCGAAGACGAAGACGTGTTCGACATCACGGCCGGCAACGACGAAGCCGACGAGGGTGCGCTCGAGTTGCCCGCCGAGGTCGATGACGGCGTCCTCGACATTACCGATGCCGACGATTTCGACGATGGCGGCATGCTCGACCTGACGGCCGCTGCCGACGACGACGAGGAAGTGCTCGATCTCACCGGCGGCGACGCCGCCGAGCCGGCCGGCGCCGCTGACGACGAGGTGCTCGATATCACTGCGGGCGAAGCCGAGCTGCTCGAGATCGGCAGCAGTACTGCCGGCGGCGTGCTCGACCTCGAATCGCTCGAGGACACTCATGCCGGGGGCAGCGACCTGCTCGACGTGACCCGCACCGGCGACATTTCCAGCGTCGAGGACGACGACCTCCTCAACGTCACCTCACCGGGGATGCGGGCGCCGGACGGCCTCGTGCCCAGCGACGCCGACGACGATGCCGGCACGCTCGACATCGTCGGCGGGGATAGCGAGGGCGAGGGGCTCGATTTCGACATCAGCGAATCGGTTGCGCCGGCGTTCGAGGCGGATTCCGGTGACGAGGACGTGCTCGACCTGACCGATGGTGGCGCCACCTCCGAAGGCGGCGGCGGCGACCTCATCGATTTCGACATCGGCGGTCTTGCTGACGAGGGCGGGGACGAGCCGTTGCCGGCACTCGATACCGAGGCGGCGACGACCGTCGACGACGACACGGTCGACATGGCCAAGGCCATCGACGCTGGCGGCGAGGAAGGCAGCGAACTCGACTTCGACCTCGGTATCGGCGACGACAGCGAGCTGGCCGGTGACGGTCTCAGCGTCGAGGAAAGCGAGGACGACGACGGTCGCCTGGAGATCACGCTCAGCGCGCTCGATACCCCGGGCGCCGAAGGCGACCTCTCGCTGCAAGGCGACGCGCTCGACGAGCTCGCGCTCGATACGCCCGACTCGGAGGTCAGCGAATTCGACATCGCGCTCGACGGTACCGTCGACATGGAGTCGATTGCCGGTGAAGAGACGGTCGACATGGCTTCGGTCAGCCTCGACGCGGCGGGCGACGACGAGAGCGAGCTCGAGGCTCTGGAAATCGAGGCGGTCGACGACGAAGCGCACCTCGACACCGTATCGCTCGAGGTGGAACAGCCGATGGACCTCGAACTCGAGGACGAGCGCACGGTGATCCTGCCGGTCGACGAGGACACCGAACGCCAGAGCGACAGCGACGAGGCGGATACCAAGCTCAACCTGGCCAAGGCCTACATCGAGCTCGGCGATACCGAGGGCGCACGTTCCATTCTCGACGAGGTCGTGAACGACGGCAACGAGGCGCAGAAGTCCGAAGCGCAGGCCTTGCTGGGCCAGCTCCCGGATTGAACCGCGGCGCCGCTCGCGGTGGCGGGCGTCGGCCCTGTGCGCGGCCCATGAACGCGGCCGCCGCCGGAGCGGGCACCGGCTGATCCCATGCGCATCGCCCTCGGCGTGGAGTACGACGGTGCCGGCTTCAACGGCTGGCAACGTCAGCACGGCGTGCGCACGGTACAAGCCGAACTCGAGGCGGCCCTGGCGCGGGTCGCCAATCAACCGGTCGCGGTGACCTGCGCCGGGCGCACCGACAGCGGTGTCCACGCGCTCTACCAGGTCGTCCACTTCGACACCCCGGCGCTGCGCACCGCGCGCTCGTGGGTGCTCGGCGCCAACAGCAACCTGCCGCGCGACGTCGCGGTGTTGTGGGCGCGCGAAGTCGCCGACGACTTCCACGCCCGTTTCAGCGCCCGCTCCCGCGCCTACGCCTATCTCATCTGCAACCGAGCCACCCGGCCCGGCCTGTGGCACGGCCGCGTGACCTGGGACTACCGCCCGCTCGACGTCGAGCGCATGGCGGAAGCGGCCCGGCACTGGCTCGGCGAGCACGACTTCTCGTCTTTCCGCGCCAAGGGCTGTCAGTCGCGCCACCCGGTGCGCACGGTCTACCGTTGCGAGGTCGAGCGCCGTGACGACGTCGTCGTTCTGCGGGTCGAAGCCAACGCGTTCCTGCAGCACATGGTGCGCAACTTCGCTGGCGTCCTGACCGAGATCGGCTGCGGCGCGCGCGCGCCGGAGTGGGCGGCCGAGGTGTTGTCCTACCGCGAGCGCGAGCGCGGCGGGGTGACGGCCCCGCCGGACGGCCTCTACCTGCGCGCGGTGAGCTACCCGCCCGGGTTCGATCTGCCGCCGCCACCGCGCGCGGTGCCGCTGCCGGTGTCCTACCACGGTTACAGCTTCTAGTGCTGCAGCCTCGCCGGCCCCGGCCGCGCGCAGAATCGCCGTCGCCGAATCCTCCCACGCGGCGGCGTCGCCGGCCCGGCGGCCGGGCGACTGCCGTGCGGTCAGCGCGAGCGGGAACCCGCGAACCGGCTTGCGGGGCGGCCGCGACGACGGTGCGCCGGCGATCGCGCTAGGGTTCGGGCGGCGTAGATGGGATAATTCCCCGCTTGGCTCGAATGGGTAGCGTGGTGACGGCCGTCATGCGGGTGCGAATCAAGTTCTGTGGCATCACCAGCGTCGCCGACGCGGCTGCCGCGGTCGTGGCCGGCGCCGATGCCCTGGGCTTCGTGTTCTATCCGCCGAGCCCGCGCTACGTGACGCCGGCCCTGGCGGCGGAGATCGTGGCCGGCCTGCCGCCGTTCGTGACCGCGGTGGGGCTGTTCGTGAACGCCACGCCGGAAGAGGTGCGCAGCATCGTGGCCGAGACCGCTGTCAGCGTCGTGCAGTTTCATGGCGACGAGTCGCCGGCGGCCTGCCGGGGCGCGCCGTGCCGCTGGATCAAGGCGATCCGCGTCGCGCCGGACACCGACATCGAGGCCGCGGCAGCGCCTTACGCCGAGGCCAGCGCCGTGTTGCTCGACACTTACGACGCGGCGCTCTACGGCGGCAGCGGTCGGACCTTCGACTGGGCGCAGCTACCGGCGCAATTGGCGCGCCCCTTCGTCCTCGCCGGCGGCCTGACCCCGGACAACGTCGCCGAGGCCGTCCGCCGCACGCGACCCTATGCCGTCGACGTCAGTGGCGGTATCGAACGGGCGAAAGGGCGCAAGGATCCGCACAAGATGAGAAGATTTGTCACCGAGGTGAACCAAGTTGAATGCCAGACCTGACCCGGGCGCCCTGCCCGGCATCGGCGGCGAGACCCCGTTTCCCGACGCCAACGGGCATTTCGGCCCCTACGGCGGCCGGTTCGTCGCCGAAACCCTGATGGAGCCGCTGCTCGAGCTCGACGCCGCCTATCGTCACTATCTCGCCGATCCCGAGTTCCTCGCCGAGTTCGACGACGACCTGCGTCACTACGTGGGCCGTCCGTCGCCGCTGTACTACGCGCGGCGCTGGTCGGAATCGCTCGGCGGGGCGCGCATCTATCTCAAGCGCGAGGATCTCAATCACACCGGCGCGCACAAGGTGAACAACACCATCGGCCAGGCCCTGCTCGCACGACGCATGGGCAAGCCGCGCGTGATCGCCGAGACCGGCGCCGGCCAGCACGGCGTGGCGACGGCCACGGTGGCGGCACGCTTCGGCATGCGCTGCCGGGTCTACATGGGCGCCGAGGACATCCAGCGCCAGTCGCCGAACGTGTTCCGCATGAAGCTGCTGGGTGCCGAAGTTGCGCCGGTGACCTCGGGCTCGCGCACGCTGAAGGACGCCCTCAACGAGGCGCTGCGCGACTGGGTCAGCAACGTCGACGACACCTTCTACATCATCGGTACGGTGGCCGGCCCGCATCCCTACCCGGCCATGGTGCGCGATTTCCAGTCGGTCATCGGCCGCGAGACCCGCGTCCAGTGCCTGGACCAGATCGGACGCCTGCCCGACGCGCTGGTCGCCTGCGTTGGTGGCGGCTCGAACGCGATCGGCATGTTCTATCCGTTCATCAACGACGCCGAGGTCGCCCTGGTCGGGGTCGAGGCGGCCGGCGACGGCATCGCCAGCGGTCGTCATTCGGCGCCGCTCAATGCCGGCGCGCCCGGCGTCCTGCACGGCAACCGCACCTATCTGATGCAGGACGAGTGCGGTCAGATCGAGGCCACCCACTCGGTCTCGGCCGGCCTCGACTACCCCGGTGTGGGGCCCGAGCATGCCTGGCTCAAGGACACCGGGCGCGCGCAGTACGCGGCGATCACCGACGATGAGGCCTTGACCGCCTTCGATACCCTGACCCACCTCGAGGGCATCATTCCCGCGCTGGAGTCGAGCCATGCCCTCGCCCATGCCGAGAAGATGGCGCGCGAGATGCGCACCGACCAGGTCGTCGTCGTCAACCTGTCCGGTCGCGGCGACAAGGACATCCAGACCGTCGCCGCACTGCGAGGCATTACACTGTGAGCATGGCGAACACCTCTGCAGCGACCGCGCCCACGCGTATCGCGGCGCGTTTCGACGCGCTGGCCGCGCAAGGTCGCAAGGGCCTCATCACCTTCATCACCGCCGGTGACCCGAGCGTGGCAGCGACGCCGGCCTACATGCACGCCCTGGTGCGCGGTGGCGCCGACATCATCGAACTCGGCGTACCCTTCTCCGACCCCATGGCCGACGGCGAGGTCATCCAGCGCGCCAGCGAGCGTGCGCTCGCCCACGGCACCAGCCTCGACGACGTGCTTGCCTGCGTCGGCGAATTCCGCCGCGAGGATAGCGACACCCCGGTGGTGTTGATGGGCTACCTCAATCCCTTCGAGCACATGGGTGCGGCGCGTTTCGCCGAGCGCGCCGCGGCCGCCGGCGTCGATGGCGCGCTGGTCGTCGATCTGCCGCCGGAAGAGGCGGCCGACTTCAATGCCGCCCTGCGTGCCGCAGGGCTCGACCAGGTCTTCCTGGTCGCGCCCAATTCGCCGGAGCGCCGCATCCGCACGGTGTGCGCCGCGGCCTCCGGTTTCGTCTATTTCGTCTCGGTCAAGGGCGTGACCGGCGACAAGGCCGCCGCCATCGACGAGATCGGCCAGCGCGTGGCCATGACGCGGGCGTTCGCCGGCCTGCCCGTCGGCATCGGTTTCGGCATCCGCACGCCGGCGGCGGCAGCCGCCGCGGCGGCGGTCGCCGACGCCGTGATCGTGGGCAGCGCGATCGTCGAGATCATCGAGCGCGGCGGCGACGCCGCGGCCGTGGCGGCCGCCGTCGAGGCTTACGTCGCCAGCCTGCGTCAGGGCATCGACGGCGAGCGCCGGTCGCGCTGAAGCTGCGGGAGAACATCGCTTGAACTGGTTCAAACGCCTCATTCCCGCCAGCATCCGTACCGAGGGTTCGAGCAAGCGCTCGATTCCCGAGGGCTTGTGGACGAGCTGCCCCGAGTGCAAGGCCGTGCTCTACCGCGCCGAGCTCGAACGCAACAGCGAGGTCTGCATCAAGTGCGGCTTCCACATGCGCATCGGTGCGCGCCGCCGCCTGGCACGCTTTCTCGACGCTGACTCGGCGCGCGAGTTCGCCGACGACATCGCGCCGGTCGATTTCCTCAAGTTCAAGGACACCAAGCGTTACCGCGATCGCATCAGCGCAGCGCAGAAGGCGACCGGCGAGAGCGATGCATTGATCGTCCAGGAAGGCACGGTCGAAGGCCTGCCCGTGGTGGTGGCGGCGTTCGAGTTCGCCTTCATGGGCGGCTCGATGGGCTCGGTCGTCGGCGAGCGCTTCCTGCGCGCGACGCGGCGCTGCCTGGAGGCGCGCCTGCCCTTCGTGTGTTTCTGCGCCAGCGGCGGTGCACGCATGCAGGAGGCCCTGGTCTCACTCATGCAGATGGCCAAGACTGCCGGCGCCATTGCCGAGATGCGCGAGCAGCGCCTGCCCTACGTCGTGGTCCTGACCGATCCCACCACCGGGGGCGTGTCGGCCAGCCTGGGTACGCTCGGCGACGTCATCATCGCCGAGCCGGGCGCGCTGATCGGGTTCGCCGGTCCGCGCGTCATCGAGCAGACCGTGCGCCAGGTGCTGCCGGAGGGGTTCCAGCGCAGCGAGTTCCTGCTCGAACACGGCGCCATCGACATGATCGTCGATCGCCGCGAGATGCGTCACACCATTGCCGCGCTGCTCGGCATCTTCTGCCACCGCTCGGTCCAAGCCGCCGATGCGCCGGGCGCGGTAGCCGAAGACGCGTGATGGCGGCGAGCGGGCAGGACGTCCTGGTCGACCTTCCCGAGCCCGCGCCAGGCGCGGAGGCACCGCTCGCCAGCTGGCTGGGCTGGCTGGAGCGCGGTCGCGGCGATCACATCGACCTCGGTCTCGAGCGCTCGCGCGAAGTCGCGGCACGTCTCGGCCTGCAGCGCCCGGCGCCGGTCGTGGTCACCGTGGCGGGCACCAATGGCAAGGGCTCGAGCGTGGCCCTGCTCGAAGCCGTGTGGCGGGCCGCCGGGTACCGGGTCGGCGCCTACACCTCGCCCCACCTGATCCGTTACAACGAGCGCATCCGCATCGACGGCAGCGCCGTCCGGGATGAGCCGATCCGCGATGCCTTTGCCGCGGTCGAAGCCGCGCGCGGTGACGTCTCGCTGACCTACTTCGAGTTCGCCACCCTCGCCGCGCTGAGCCTGTTCGAACGCGCCACGCTCGACGTCGTCATCCTCGAGGTGGGCCTGGGCGGGCGGCTCGATGCGGTCAACATCGTCGATGCCGACGTCGCCCTCATCGCCGCCATCGGGCTCGACCACGAGGACTGGCTCGGTTCGACCCGCGAGGCGATCGCGCTGGAGAAGGCGGGCATCATGCGTGCCGGCAGGCCGGTGGTGTGCTCGGACCACGTCGCGCCCGCCACCCTGGTCGAGCATGCCGCGACGCTGGGTGCCGAGCTGCACCTGATTGGCGCCGATTTCGCCTTCGAACGCAGTGCCGCGGGCTGGAACTGGTGGAACGCACGGCGCCTGCTCGAAGCGCTGCCGCATCCTGCCCTCGATGGGTTGCACCAGTACCGCAACGCGGCCGGGGCGCTGGCCACGATCGAATGCCTCGCCGACCGCCTGCCGGTCGACGAGGCGGCCATCCGCAGCGGCCTGGCCGGCGTCGTGTTGCACGGCCGCTTCGAGCGCCTGGCCGGCGATCACGAGTACGTCATGGACGTGGCGCACAACCCGCAGGCGGCGGCGATCTTCGCCGCGACCCTCGCGACCGCGCCATGCAGCGGGCGCACCCATGCCCTGGTCGGCATGCTGCGCACCAAGAACCATCGCGAGTACCTGCGCGCTCTGCTCGGTCACGTCGACTGCTGGCACTTCACCGACCTGCCGGGCGCCAACGGCGCGCGCGCGACGGAACTCGCCGACTGCCTGGCCAGCCTCGACCCGCGCCTCGGCGCGACCTGCCACCCCGCGGTGGCGCAGGCCCATGCCACCATCGTCGCCGGCGCAGTGCCGGGTGACCGCGTCCTGGTGCTGGGTTCGTTCCTGACCGTGGGCGCGATGATGGGCCTGCTCGAGCGCCAGGGCCCGGCCTGATGGATCGCCAGCTCAAGCAGCGCGTGGTCGGCGCCGCCGTGCTGGTCGCGCTGGGCGTGGTCTTCATCCCCTTGATCCTCGACCAGGACACGCTGGAAACGCGCCCGGCCGAGGCCGTCGACATTCCGCCGCCACCACAGGACGCCTTCGAGTCGCGCGTCGAGCCCGTCGACGAGGCGGCCATCGCCGAGCTCGAACAGCGCGCCGCGAACCGGGTCGAGCTGCCGGACGACGTCGCCGCGATGGAGGAGGGGCCGGGCGAGGCGGCCAGTACCACGGACAGCGGCGCGGAGGCCGGCGCGACGGCAGGCACGGCTCCGCCCACCCCACCGGCACCCGAGCCGCCACCCCGCGTGGCCCCCGCGGACGAGAGCACGCCGCCGGCCGCGGCGAAGAGCCCGCCGCCGGCGCCCCCGCCACCCGCGCCCGAGGCGCCCGTCACGCGGCCGGCGCCGCCGGCCGGCGGTGGCGACCCGGCCTGGACGGTGCAGCTCGGCAGCTTCAACAATGCCGAGAACGCCGCCCGCCTCAGCGACAAGCTGCGCGCCGCCGGCTTCCCGGGCTACGTCGAGAAGCGCGCCGAGCAGGGCGCCCTGGTGTACAAGGTGCGGGTCGGCCCGCAGGGCAGCCGCGGCGAGGCCGAGCAGGTGCGCGGCCGGCTCGCCGAACAGTTCGACCTGAAGGGCCTGCTGCTGCACTACCCGTGAGCGTGGGGCGGCTCTGCTGGCCGCGGGTGGCGTCGGGACACGCGGCAAGAGCGCCCGCGCCGCCGGACGGCGGCGTTGCGCGGGCTTCTGCGGTGCCCATTCGTCGCGCGTGAACGGCGCGCCTCGAAGCCCGCGCGCCTTGCCCGCGGGCAGGTCCGCTCACTTTTGCATAGCTTCCTTGCTAAACTCGCGGCCCTCACCCCGCCGACGGCACCGTTATGAACTGGGCCGACATCGCCATCCTCGCCGTCATCCTGGTCTCGATCCTGGTCAGCGTGCTGCGCGGATTCGTCAAGGAGATGCTGTCCCTGCTGGCGTGGGTGGCGGCGTTCTGGATGGCGATACATTTCTCGTCGACCGCCAGCGCGCTGCTCGAGCCCTACGTCGCGGTCGCGACGGCACGGCTGGTGATCGCCTTCGTCGCCGTGCTGGTCGCCACCCTGATCGGTGTCGGCGTGGTCAACTTCGTCATCGGTAAGCTGATCGAGAGCACCGGGCTCAGCGGCACCGATCGCCTGCTCGGCGCGGTGTTCGGTTTCGCACGCGGCGCGGCCATCGTCGGCATCGCCGTGCTGCTGGCCGGCCTCACGCCGTTGCCGACGCAGCCCTGGTGGCAGGAAGCGCAGACCATCCCGCCGTTCGAGACCGCGGCGCTCTATGCCCTGAACTGGTTGCCGCCCGATCTGGCCGGCAATTTCGCCTTCTGAAGCAGGTGAACTGACGTGTGTGGAATCATCGGCATCGTGGCCCGGTCGGCCGTCAACCAGATGCTCTACGACGGCCTCACGGTACTCCAGCACCGTGGCCAGGACGCCGCCGGCATCGCGACCTACGAAGACGGTCGGCTCTACCTGCGCAAGTCCAACGGCCTGGTGCGCGACGTCTTCCACACCCGCCACATGCTCAACCTGCGCGGACGCATGGGCATCGGGCACGTGCGTTACCCGACTGCCGGCGTGTCGTCCAACGCCGAGGCCCAGCCGTTCTACGTCAATTCGCCCTACGGCATCACCCTCGCGCACAACGGCAACCTGACCAATTCCGCCAAGCTCAAGCAGGAGCTCTACGAGGACGAGCTGCGCCACATCAACACCGAGTCGGACTCCGAGGTCCTGCTCAACGTCTTCGCCCACGAACTGCAACGCCTGGGTAAGCTGCGCATCGACGCCGAGGACGTCTTCGCCGCGGTCGCCCGCGTGCACGAGCGCTGCAAGGGCGCCTATGCCGTGGTCGCACTGATCACCGGCGTCGGCGTGGTCGCCTTCCGCGACCCTTTCGGTATCCGCCCGATCGTCTACGGCGGTCGCGAGACCCCGGACGGGATGGAATACGCGGTGGCTTCCGAGTCCGTCGCCATCGATGCGCTCGGCTTCGAGTTGATCGACGACATCGCGCCGGGCGAGGCGGTGTTCATCAGCAAGCAGGGCACGCTCGAACGCCGCCAGTGCGCGAGCGGCGGCGGCTATGCGCCGTGCATCTTCGAACACGTGTACTTTGCCCGCCCCGATTCGATCATCGACGGCATCTCGGTGCACAAGGCGCGCATGCGCATGGGCGAGGCGCTGGCCGAGAAGATCATGCGCGAGTGGCAGGACCACGACATCGACGTGGTCATCCCGATCCCCGACACCGCACGCACCGCCGCGCTCGAACTGGCCCATACGCTGGACGTCAAGTACCGCGAGGGCTTCATCAAGAACCGTTACATCCCGCGCACCTTCATCATGCCGGGGCAGGCGTTGCGGCGGAAATCGGTACGCCAGAAGCTGAACGCGATCGGCCTCGAGTTCGAAGGCAAGAACGTGTTGCTGGTCGACGATTCGATCGTGCGCGGCACCACTTCCGGGCAGATCATCGAGATGGCGCGGGAGGCCGGTGCGGCCAAGGTCTACTTCGCGTCCGCCGCGCCGCCGGTGCGCTATCCCAACGTCTACGGCATCGACATGCCGACCAGCGAGGAGCTCATCGCCTACAACCGCGACGAGGCTGAGATCTGCCGGTTGATCGGCGCCGACCGGCTGATTTATCAGGATCTCGATGCGCTGGTCGACGCCGCCCGGCGCGGCAATTCCGACATCCACGACTTCGAGCAGTCCTGCTTCAGCGGCGAGTACGTCACCGGCGACGTCTCCGCGGTCTATCTCGATCACGTCAGCCGGGCGCGTTCCGACGAGGCCAAGGAGAAGCGCGGCGGCGACGAGGATTCCCTGCGCGATCTCTACGCCGCCAACAGCGCCGCCGACGGCTGAGAGCGCCGATTTGACAGCGCGGCGCGTCATGCCTTACGGTGCGCGCCGCATTCTGCGCCGATTTGACATCAGCTTGCGGGCGCATCAGAAATTCCGCTAAAGCGATGCAGACCAGTTCTGGTGTGCGCCGTGGCGGTATTTCTCCGCCCGCCCCGGCCTCGTCGACGAGGCCGGCGAACCACGGGGCACACCGCCATGAACGACCACATCGACCAGCCTTCCCTCGCCACGCTCGCCTGCCGCGCCGGCAGTTTCCGTACCGCTGAGATGGAGCACAGCGAAGCGTTGTTCCTGACCTCGAGTTTCTGCTTCGAGAGCGCCGCCCAGGCCGCCGCGCGCTTTGCCGGCGAGGAACCGGGCAACGTCTACAGCCGCTTCACCAATCCCACCGTGCGCGCCTTCGAGGAGCGTCTTGCCGCGCTCGAGGGCGGTGAGCGCGCCATCGCCACCGCCTCGGGCATGAGCGCCATCCTGAGCCTGGTGATGGCGGTACTGGGCGCGGGCGACCACGTCGTCGCTTCGCGCAGCATCTTCGGCACCTCGGTATCGCTGTTCTCCAACGTGCTGCCGCGCTTCGGCGTCCAGGCCAGCCTGGTCGATCTCACCGATCTCGATGCCTGGCGCGCCGCCATCACCCCGGCCACGCGCATGCTGTTCCTGGAGACGCCGTCGAATCCGCTCACCGAGGTCGCCGACCTCGAAGCGCTGGCCGCGCTGGCGCACGAGCACGGCGCCTGGCTGGTGGTCGACAACTGTTTCTGCACGCCGGCGCTGCAGCGCCCGCTCGCGCTCGGCGCCGACCTCGTCATCCACTCGGCGACCAAGTTCCTCGACGGCCAGGGCCGTTGCCTCGGCGGTGCCATCGTCGGCCCGGCCGAGATCGTCGACAAGAAGGTGTTTCCGTTCCTGCGCACGGCCGGTCCCAGCATGAGCCCGTTCAATGCCTGGGTCTTCCTCAAGGGGCTGGAGACCCTGCCCATCCGCATGGAGCGCCATTGCCGCAACGCCCTGGCCATCGCGAGCTGGCTCGAGCAGCGGCCCGAGGTGCGGCGCGTGTTCTACCCCGGGCTCGCCTCGCATCCCCAGCATGCGCTGGCCGCGCGGCAGCAGGCCGGCTTCGGCGGCATCGTCAGCTTCGAACTCGTCGACCGCGCCGCCGCCTGGCACGTCGTCGACCACCTGCGCTACTTCTCGATTACCGCCAACCTGGGCGATGCCAAGAGCATCGTCACCCACCCGGCGACCACCACCCACGGCCGGCTGAGCCAGGCCGAACGCGATGCCATGGGGGTGAGCGAGGGCCTGCTGAGGCTGTCGATCGGCCTGGAGGACGCCGACGACCTCGTCGCGGACCTGGCCCGGGCGCTGCACGGGATCGCCTGAAGGCAGTGCCGTTTGCGCCGGACGGCGAGCCGCGTGTAGAGTACCGCGCTCGCCGTTCGGGGGTCGGCGCGCCAGCGCGCGGCGGCCACGGCGAACCCAACCTGATCTGCGCCCCACGAAATCCGTCTGCAGTCGAGAGAGCGGTTTCCGGCAGCGTATGGCAACCGGAGAATGCATCGTGCCTGGAAGGAATGCCCTTTTCGTACCTGGTCCCACCAACATCCCGGAGCGCGTACGCCGTGCCATGGACGTCCCGCTCGAGGATCACCGGGCCCCCGACCATCCCGAGTTCACGCTGCCGCTGTTCGCCGACCTGAAGAAGATCTTCAAGACCGAGAGCGGCCAGGTCTTCATCTTTCCGTCGTCCGGCTCGGGCGGTTGGGATGCCGCGATCACCAACACGCTGAGCCCCGGCGACCGCGTGCTGGCCGGGCGCTACGGCCAGTTCAGCCACCTGTGGGCGGAGAGCTGCCGGCGCCTCGGCATGGACGTCGAACTGGTCGAGGTGCCATGGGGCGAAGGCGTGCCGCTCGAACGCTATGCCGAGATTCTCGCCGCGGACAGCGCGCACACCATCAAGATGGTGCTGGTCACGCACAACGAGACTGCCACCGGCGTGACCAGCGATCTCGCCGCCGTGCGCCGCATCCTCGACGACTGCAAACATCCCGCGCTGCTCGCGAGTGACGGCGTGAGTGCCATCGGCAGCATCGATTTCCGCATGGACGAGTGGGGCGTGGACCTCGCCGTCAGCGGTTCGCAGAAAGGCCTCATGCTGCCCACTGGTCTCGGCATCGTGTGCGTGAGCCAGAAGGCGCTCGAGGCGCGCAAGCAGGCCCGGTGCGCGCGCAGCTACTTCGATTTCGACCAGATGATGGGCGCCAACGCGACGGGCTACTTCCCCTACACCCCGGCCATGACCCTGCTGCGCGGTTTGCGTGCGGCGATCGACATGTTGCTGGAGGAGGGCCTGGAGAACGTCTTCGCGCGCCACGCCCGTTACGGCGAGGCGGTTCGCCGCGCCGTCGCCGCGTGGGGGCTGGAACTGTGCGCGCGCGATCCGAAGCTCTATTCGAACACCGTCAGCGCCATCCTCGTGCCCGCCGGCAAGGACTCGGGGCAGGTCGTCAAGACCGCCTACGAGCGCTACGACCTCTCGCTCGGCGGTGGCCTCGCCGACGTCGCCGGCAAGGTCTTCCGCATCGGCCACCTCGGGGATCTCAACGAGATCATGATCCTCGGCGCGCTCGCCGGCACCGAGATGACGTTGCTCGATTGCGGCATCGAGATCGTGCCCGGTTGCGGGGTCGGCGCCGCCCAGGCCTACCTGCGCGAGACCGCGTAACGGTGAGCCGGCCGCGCATCGTCCTCACCCGTCGCTGGCCGGCGGCGGTCGAGGACGTCCTGCGCGAACGGTACGACCTCGTCGCCAATGCCGACGATCACCCGTTCAGCGCCGACGAACTCGCCCACGCGCTGGCCACGGCCGACGCCTTGTGCCCGACCGTGACCGATGCCATCGATGCCGCGTTGCTCGATCGTGCGGCGCCGCGCGCGCGGCTGCTCGGCAACTTCGGCGTCGGCTTCAATCACATCGATGTCGAGGCCGCACGCCGCGCCGGACTGGTCGTCACCAACACGCCCGGGGTGCTGACCGATTGCACCGCCGACCTCGCCGTCATGCTCATGCTGATGGTGGCGCGCCGCGCCGGCGCGGGCGAGCGCATGGTGCGCGACGACGCCTGGGCCGGCTGGGCGCCGACCCAGTTGCTCGGCACGCGGGTGAGCGGCAAGACGCTCGGCCTGGTCGGCTTCGGCCGCATCGCGCGCGCCGTCGCCGCCCGCGCCCACCACGGCTTCGGCATGCGCGTCCTCTACTACAACCCGAGCGCGGTGCCGGCCGCGGTCACCGCAGCACTGAACGCGGTCGCCTGCGACAGCATCGAGGCCGTGCTCGAGGCTGCCGACTTCGTCTCGCTGCATTGCCCGGGCGGCGCCGCCACCCATCACCTGATCGACGCCGCGCGACTCGCCCGCATGCCTGCACATGCGTATCTCATCAACACCGCCCGGGGTGACGTCGTCGATCAACAGGCTTTGATCGACGCGCTCGCTGCGCGCCGCATCGCCGGCGCCGGGCTCGACGTCTATGCCGGCGAGCCGGTCGTGCCTGCCGCGCTCAAAACCCTGGATAACGTGGTGTTATTACCGCACCTCGGCAGCGCCACCCACGAGACGCGCACCGCCATGGGCTTGCGCGTCGTCGCCAATCTCGATGCCTTCTTTGCCGGGCGCGAGCCGCCCGACCGCGTCGCCTGATTCAGCACATGCCACGCGCTACCATCGTCCGGGGGGCGATGGCAGAATGCCCGCTCTCGCTTCATCCCGATCCACGCGGAGGTTCATAGTGACGATCAAAGCTGGCGACAAGATGCCGCAAGGCAAATTCAAGGTCATGACGGCGGACGGTCCGGCCGAAGTTTCGACCGACGACCTGTTCAAGGGCAAGAAAGTCGTGCTGTTCTCGGTGCCGGGCGCGTTCACGCCGGCCTGCTCGGCGACGCACCTGCCGGGTTACATCAAGAACGCCGATGCGCTCAAGGGCAAGGGCGTCGACACCATCGCCTGCATGTCGGTCAACGACGTGTTCGTGATGGGTGCATGGGGCAAGGACCAGGGCGCCGGTGACAAGGTCAGCCTGCTCGCCGACGGCAACGCCGATTACGTCAAGGCACTCGGCCTGTCGCTCGACGCCAGCGGTTTCGGCATGGGCACGCGCGGCGAGCGTTTCGCCATCGTCGTCGAGGACGGCGTGTGCAAGCAGCTGCACCGCGAGGCCGCGCCTTCCGAGGTCAAGGCGAGTTCGGCCGAGAACGTCCTGGCCAATCTCTGAGCGGCCGTCGCCCCGCGCATTCGCGCGGGGCAGGCTTTAGCCGTGGCCGCCGCACCCAATCCACCGCGACATCTTTCCGACGAGGAATTCCGCCGCGCCGGCTACGCGCTCATCGACTGGCTGATCGACTACCGCGCCCGCGTCGCCGAGCTGCCGGTGATGCCACGGGTCGCGCCCGGCGACATCCGCGCCGGCCTGCCGGCGGCGCCGCCGCAGGCCGGCGAAAGCTTCGACGCCATCCTCGCCGACCTCGCACCGCTGATCGAACCGGGCCTGATGCACTGGCAATCGCCGAACTTCTTCGGCTACTTCCCGGCCAACGCCTCGCCGCCGGCGATCCTGGGCGAGCTGCTCAGCGCCGGGCTCGGCCAGCAGGGCATGTTGTGGCAGACCAGCCCGGCCTGCACCGAGCTCGAGAGCCTGGTGCTCGACTGGCTGGTGAGCGCGCTGGACCTGCCGGCGCGGTTCCGTACCGACGGCCAGGGCGGCGGGGTCATCCAGGATTCCGCCTCCAGCGCGACCCTGTGCGCGCTGCTGGCCGCGCGCGAACGCGCCAGTGCCTGGCAGGCGCGCGATGACGGCAATCCCGCCAGTCTCGTCGCCTATTGCTCGGCCGATGCGCATTCTTCGCTCGACAAGGCCATGAGTATCGCCGGGCTCGGTCGCGCACGGCTGCGCAAGATCGCCACCGACGGCGCGCAGCGCCTCGACGTCGCCGCTCTCGCGCAGGCACTCGACGAGGACGTCGCGGCCGGGCTGCGGCCGTTCTTCGTCTGTGCCACGGTCGGCACCACCGCGGCGCTCGCCATCGACCCGGTCGCGGCCATCGGCACGCTGGCTGCCCGCCACGGCGCCTGGCTGCACGTCGACGCGGCGATGGCCGGCAGCGCGGCGCTGTGCCCCGAACTGCGCTTCGTCAACGACGGCCTCGAGCAGGCGGACTCCTATTGCTTCAACCCGCACAAGTGGCTGTTGACGAATTTCGACTGCGACTGCTTCTACGTCGCCGATCGCGAACCCCTGCTGCGCGCCCTGTCGGTGATGCCCGAATACCTGCGCAACGCGGCCAGCGACAGCGGGGCGGCCATCGACTACCGCGACTGGCAGATCCCGCTCGGGCGGCGCTTCCGCGCCCTCAAGCTGTGGTTCGTGTTGCGCAGCTACGGCATCGAGGGCCTGCGGCAGTTCGTGCGCCACCACCTTGCGCTGGCCGCCGAACTCGAAGCGCTGATCGTGGCCGACGAGGCCTTCGAGCTGCTCGCGCCGCGTACCCTCAACCTGCTGTGCTTCGCCTGTCGCGACGACGACGCGCTGAGCCGCGCGCTGCTCGAGCGCGTCAACGCCGAGGGGCGGCTGTTCATCAGCCACACCGTGATCGACGGGCGTTACTGCCTGCGCCTGTGCATCGGCCAGACCTACACCACCCGCAGTCACGTCCTGGCGGCGTGGCAGCACATCCGTGCCGCACGCGCGGCACTCAGCGGAGAATCGTCATGAAACCAATCGTCTGCGCCCTGCTGCTGTGCCTGTTCGGCGGCGTCGTCCACGCCGGCGACGACGGCCCGCAACGCAACCTCGTGTCGCTCGCGGTCAGCGCCAGCGAAGAGGTCGCGAGCGACCTGCTGGTCGTGCGCATGATGGTGCTGCACGAGGCCGCGAAGCAGGCCACCACCGCCGACCGGGTCAACGACGACATGGCCTGGGCCCTGGCCACGGCCCGTGCGGTCGCCGGCATCAAGGCCCAGACCCTCGACTACCGCACCACGCCGGTCTACGAGGATCGTCAGATCCGCGCCTGGCGTACCCAGCAGTCGTTGCGCCTGGAGAGCGCCGATACCACCGCGCTGACCGCACTGCTCGGCACCCTGCAGGAGCGCCTCGCGATCGAGTCGATCGGCTACGAGATCTCGCCGGCCTTGCGCGAAGCGATCGAGCAGCGCCTGATCGACAGCGCCATCGCCGCCTTCCGCGGCCGCGCCAGCCAGGTCGCGCGGGCCTTCGGCCGCGCCGACTACGGCATCGTCAACGTCAACGTCGGCACCTCGGGCTACCGCCCGCCGCCACCGGTCGCCTACGCCGGGCGTGCGCTGGCGATGAAAGCCGAGGTCGCCGATCCCAGCATCGCCGGCGGTGAGCAGACCGTGACGGTCGACGTCAACGGCACCATCGAACTCGGCGGCGACTGACGGCGCGACAACCGTCACCGGGGCGTAGCGAGCACAGCCAGCGCGTGGCCGGCCGTCGCAGCGCCTGAGAGGATTAAAGGTGTCGCAAGGGCGTAACGAGCGCAGTAGCCCCTGTGGCACTTTTCTCAGAAGAGCCCGGTGATGCGGCCTTGCCCGTCGACGTCGATGCGCTCGGCCGCCGGCGCCTTGGGCAGGCCGGGCATGGTCATCATGTTGCCGGCGATGGCGACGACGAAGCCGGCACCGGCCGCGACCCGCACTTCGCTGATCTCGACCACGTGCCCGCTCGGCGCGCCGCGCAGGCCGGGGTCGGTCGAGAACGACATCTGGGTCTTGGCCACGCACACCGGGAAAGCGGGGTAGGCGGCGCCGATCTCCTCGATCTGCTGGCGCACCTTGGGTGGCGCGCTGATGTCGGCCGCGCCGTAGACCTTGGTCGCGATGGCGCGCAGCTTGTCCCACAGCGGCGCCTCGTCCGGGTAGACGTAGCGATGTGTGGCCGCGTCAGCGTCGACCGCCGCGACCACCGCGCGGGCGAGGTCCTCGGCGCCGGCGCCGCCCTCGGCCCAGTGGCGCGCCACCACCGCGGTGCCGCCCAGCGCGGCGACGCGTTCCTGCAGCAGCGCAACCTCGGCATCGGTGTCGTGGGTGAAATGGTTGATGCTGACCACGCAGGGCAGGCCGAAGTGTTCGGTGATGTTCCTGAGGTGCCGCTCGAGGTTGACGCAGCCGGCGGCGAGCGCCGCCAGGTTCTCCCGGTCGAGGTCGGCGACGGCCACGCCGCCGTGGTACTTGAGCGCGCGGATGGTCGCCACCAGGACCACCGCGCGGGGCGCGAGGCCCGCCATGCGGCACTTGATGTCGATGAATTTCTCGGCGCCGAGATCGGCGCCGAAGCCGGCCTCGGTGACGACATAATCGGCCAGCTTGAGCGCGGTGCGCGTGGCGGTGACCGAGTTGCAGCCGTGGGCGATGTTGGCGAAGGGGCCGCCGTGGACGAAGGCGAGGTTGTTCTCCAGGGTCTGCACGAGGTTGGGGCTGATGGCGTCCTTGAGCAGCGCAGCCATGGCGCCGTGGGCCTTGAGATCGGCAGCCGTGACCGGCTGGCGCCCGCTGCGCGTGTAGCCGACGACGATGCGCCCGAGGCGTTCCTTGAGATCGGCCAGCGAGGTCGCGAGGCAGAAGATCGCCATCACCTCCGAGGCCACGGTGATGTCGAAGCCGCCTTCGCGCGGGTAGCCGTTGGCGCTGCCGCCGAGGCCCAGCACGACCTGGCGCAGGGCGCGGTCGTTCATGTCGACGACGCGCTTGAAGGTGACCAGGCGGGGATCGATGTCGAGCGCGTTGCCATGCGTGATGTGGTTGTCGAGCATCGCCGCGAGCAGGTTGTGCGCGGCGCCGATGGCATGGAAGTCACCGGTGAAGTGCAGGTTGATGTCTTCCATCGGCACGACCTGGGCATAGCCACCGCCAGCCGCACCACCCTTGACGCCGAAGCAGGGGCCGAGCGAAGGCTCGCGCAGGCACATGATGGTACGGTGACCGAGCCGGTTCATGGCGTCGCCGAGGCCGACCGTGGTCGTAGTCTTGCCCTCGCCGGCCGGGGTCGGGCTGATCGCGGTGACGAGGACGAGCTTACCGTCGGGTTTCGCTTCCAGCGCGCGCACGTAATCCAGCGACAGCTTCGCCTTGAAATGACCGAACGGGACGAGGTGTTCAGCGGCGATGCCGAAGCGCTCTTCGACCAGCGGCACGATGGGGCGCATGGTCGCGGCCTGGGCGATTTCGATATCCGACATGGGCTATCCTCTCGATGCAAATGGACGGGCCGCGGAACCCGGGGGAATGGCAGGTAGCGGTGCCGGCAAGTACCCCGGAGGCCGCGGACGGCGCGATTCTAGCCCGGATTTCCACGCCGTGTTGGCCGCGCCGCCGACCGCGGCAGACGTGTGAGAATGACGGCCGCACGGCGTCCCGTGCCAGCGTCACCCGCCAGCCGCCCGAAGCACCACCGATGCGAGAATTCCGTCAGCGAACGTTGCCAGCTACGCAGCGCGGGTCCGCGGCATGAACAAGGGTGTGCTCGCCGAGCGCATCCGCGCGCGGCTCGACCTGTGGCGCCTGGCGCTGGCCGGTCGTCGCGCCGATCTCCTGCTCGCGCTGCTCGGCCTGGTGAGCGGGGTGTGCGCGGCGCTGGTCATCGTCGCCTTCCGCAAGACCGTCGTGATGGTGCAGCAGCTCTACATGGCCGACTTGCCCGGGGAGGCCTTCGAATGGCTGACGCCGACCGCCCGCGCGGTGCTGCCGGTCGCCGGTGCGCTGCTGCTCGGCGTGATGTTCGTGCTGCTGCCCGGGGTCGCCCGCACCGTCGGCGTCGTGCACGTGCTCGAACGACTGCACTACCACCAGGGCTACCTGCCGTGGCGCAACATGCTGTGGCAGTTCTGCGGCGCGGCGCTGGCACTCGCGACCGGGCAATCGGTCGGCCGCGAGGCGCCCAGCGTCCACCTCGGCGCGGGCAGCGCGAGCCTGCTCGGCGGCGCGCTCGCCCTGCCCAACAACGCCCTGCGCACGCTCGTTGCCTGCGGGGCGGCGGCGGCCATCGCGGCGTCGTTCAACACGCCGCTGGCCGGGGTGGTCTTCGCCATGGAAGTGGTGATGGTCGAGTACACCATCGCCGGCTTCGCCCCGATCATCCTCGCCGCGGTGGCGGCCACCGCCATCGCCCAGGCCGTGTTCGGCGACGAGACGGCCTTCCTGGTGCCGCTGTTCGGCCTCGGCGCCCTGCGCGAGCTGCCCTACATCACCGTCATGGGGGTGATGATCGGTTGCGCATCGGCCCTGTTCGTGTGGTTGATGCGCACCCTCATGGGGCGCTTCGCCACCTTGCCGGCGATGCTGCCCTTCGTCCTCGCCGGGCTCGCCGTCGGCGCCCTGGGCGCGGTGCGGCCGGAAATCCTCGGGCTCGGTTACGACACGGTGGCGCGCACCCTGGCCGGCCAGCTCGGCCTGGCGACCATGGCCGGCGTGTTCGCGGCCAAGCTGCTGGCCAGCGCGGCCTGCCTGGCGGCGCGCATGCCGGGCGGACTGATCGGCCCCGCCGTGGTGATGGGCAGTCTGGCCGGCGGCTGTTTCTCGCACCTCGCCGCGGTCCTGCCGGGCAGCAGCTCGCACCCGGCCCTGTTCGCCATGTTGGGCATGGCGGCGATGATGGGAGCGGTGTTGCAGGCCCCGCTCGCCGCGCTGCTCGCGCTGCTGGAGATGACCGGCAACCCGCACATCATCCTGCCCGGCATGCTGGCCGTGGTCACGGCCGTACTGACGGCGCGCATCGTGTGGCGCCAGGACTCGGTGTTCACCCTGCTGCTGCGCGACGCCGGGCTCGACTATCGCCACGACCCGCTGTCGCAGGGCCTGCGCCGCATCGGCGTCGGCGCGGTGATGAACCGCAGCTTCGAGCAGGCCCCGCGGGTCCTCGGCCGCGACGACGCCCACGCCCTGCTCAAGCGTGGCCCGCAGTGGATCATCGTCGACCAGCAGGCCGAGCAGCCGTTGCTGCTGCGGGCGTCCGAACTCGCGCGCCACTGCGAATCGAGCAGCGGCGAGGCCACCGACATCGACCTGCTCGCGATCCCGGCCGAGCGTTTCGAACTCAGGCCGGTCCACCTGCAGGCGACGCTGTACGAGGCCCGCGAGATCATGCTGCGCGAGGGGGTCGAGGCACTCTACGTACGCCGCCAGCAGGCGCCGCTGACTTTCCGTACCTTCGGCGTGCTGCAGCGTACGGATGTCGAGGCGGGCTACGCCTTCGGCGCCTGAGCGCGGCCCCGCGCCATTGAGAAAAAGGCCCCGTTCTGGTAGTTTTTGCGCCGCCCTATCGATGCGTGGACCAACGCGCCGACGGTGCCGACATCGCATGAAATCATGGACTTGCAGCCGGCTCTCCCGGCGCCGCGGGTCCTCTCCGCGCCCCGGAGCATGCCTGTGGCCGGCCCCTCACGGCACGATCGCCCGGGCCCCGGTCCCCGGCCACGCCGAAACGCTGCCACCCGGCCCGCTGAACAGCTGATTCCGAGGTTTCCGTAACCGCATGACCCGTTTTATCTTCGTTACCGGTGGTGTCGTGTCCTCGCTGGGCAAGGGCATCGCCGCCGCCTCGCTCGGCGCCATCCTCGAAGCCCGCGGCCTCGAGATCTCGATGGTCAAGCTCGATCCCTACATCAACGTCGACCCGGGCACGATGAGCCCGTTCCAGCACGGCGAGGTGTTCGTCACCGAGGACGGCGCGGAGACCGATCTGGACCTCGGCCACTACGAACGCTTCGTGCGCTGCCGCACTACGCGCAACAGCAACTACACCACCGGGCGCATCTACGCCAACGTCATCCGCAAGGAACGCCAGGGCGAGTACCTCGGCGCCACCGTGCAGGTCATCCCCCATATCACCGACGAGATCATCCGCTGCATCAAGCAGGGCGCCGGCGATGCGGAGGTGGCGATGATCGAGATCGGCGGCACCGTCGGCGACATCGAGTCGCTGCCCTTCCTCGAGGCCATCCGCCAGATGCGCGTCGAACTCGGCCAGCAGAACACCCTGTTCATCCACCTCACCCTGGTGCCCTACATCGGCTCGGCCGGCGAGATGAAGACCAAGCCGACCCAGCACTCGGTCAAGGAACTGCGCTCGATCGGCATCCAGCCGGACATCCTGCTGTGCCGCGCGGATCGCGCCATGCCGCCGTCGGAACGGCGCAAGATCGCGTTGTTCACCAACGTCGAGGAGCGCGCCGTGATCACCGCGCGCGACGCCGACACCATCTACAAGATCCCGCTCATGCTGCATGCCGAGGGGCTGGACGACATCGTCGTCGAGAAGCTGGGCCTGAGCGTGGCGCCGGCCAACCTCGCGCAATGGGAACAGGTCGTCGATGCGCTCACCCATCCCGACCACGCGGTCAACATCGCCATGGTCGGCAAGTACGTCAACCTGACCGAGTCCTACAAGTCGCTGTCCGAGGCGCTGGTGCACGCCGGCATCCACACGCGCACGCGGGTCAACATCCACTACATCGATTCCGAGCGCCTGGAGACCGACGGCACCAGCGTGCTCGAGAGCATGGACGCCGTGCTGGTACCGGGTGGCTTCGGCGAGCGCGGCATCGAGGGCAAGGTCCAGGCGGTCCGTCATGCGCGCGAGGAGGGCGTGCCCTACCTCGGCATCTGCCTCGGCATGCAGGCGGCGGTGATCGAGTTCGCGCGCCATCGCGCCAACCTCGAAGGCGCCCACAGCACCGAGTTCAATCCCGACACGCCGTACCCGGTGATCGCGCTCATCACCGAGTGGAAGACCGCCGAGGGCACCATCGAGGTACGCAGCGCCGACACCGAGGTCGGTGGTTCGATGCGGCTCGGCGGCCAACCCTGCAAGCTCGCCCCCGACAGCTTCGTCGCGCGCGCCTACGGTACCGACCTCATCACCGAGCGCCATCGTCACCGCTACGAGTTCAACAACACCTACATGATGGAACTCGAAGCCGCCGGCCTGCGTATCGCCGGCCGCTCGATCGACGGCAACCTGGTCGAGATCGTCGAGATCCCGAGCCACCCGTGGTTCGTCGGCTGCCAGTTCCACCCCGAGTTCACCTCCACGCCGCGCGACGGGCATCCCCTGTTCACCGCCTTCCTGCGCGCCGCGCTCAAGCACCAGCAGCGGGCCTCGCACGAGGTCTCCGATGCGCTTGTGTGATTACGAGGTCGGCCCCGAGCAGCCGTTCTTCCTCATCGCCGGGCCCTGCGTGGTCGAGAGCGAGGCGCTGGTCCTCGACGTCGCCGCGACGCTGAAGGACATCACCGCCGCGCTCGGCATTCCCTACGTCTTCAAGGCCTCGTTCGACAAGGCCAATCGCAGCTCGCACGAAAGCTACCGCGGGCCGGGGCTCGAGGCGGGCTTGCGCGCGCTCGAACGCGTGCGCGCCGAGGTCGGCGTACCGGTGCTCACCGACGTCCACGAGGATTCCCCGCTCGACGAGGTGGCGGCGGTGGTCGACGTGCTGCAGACCCCGGCCTTTCTCTGCCGCCAGACCAACTTCATCCAGAACGTCGCCCGCCAGGGCCGCCCGGTGAACATCAAGAAGGCGCAGTTCCTCGCGCCCTGGGACATGGCCAACGTGGTCGACAAGGCGCGCGCCACCGGCAACGAGCAGATCATGGTGTGCGAGCGTGGCGCCTGCTTCGGTTACAACAACCTGGTGTCGGACATGCGCGCCCTGGTCGTCATGCGCGAAACCGGTTGCCCCGTGGTGTTCGATGCCACGCACTCGGTGCAGCGCCCGGGTGGTCTCGGCAAGGCCTCCGGCGGCGACCGCGAGTTCGTGCCGGCGCTGGCTCGCGCGGCCGTCGCCGTCGGTATCGCCGGGCTGTTCATGGAGACCCATCCCGACCCGGCCCGGGCGCTCAGCGACGGCCCCAATTCGTGGCCGCTGGACGAGATGGCGCGGCTGCTCGAGACCCTGCGCGAACTCGATGCCGTGAGCAAGCGCGCGGCCTGAACCCGTACCCCCATCAACCAGCCATGGACCGACCGACATGACAGCAATCAGCAGCATCCGCGCTCTCGAGATCATCGATTCGCGCGGCAATCCCACGGTGCGCGCCGAGGTACGCACGAAGTCCGGTGCCGTCGGCGCCGCCGGCGTGCCCTCGGGCGCCTCGACCGGCGAGCGCGAAGCACTCGAACTGCGTGACGGCGACAAGCGGCGTTACCTCGGCAAGGGCGTGTTGCAGGCCGTGGCCAACGTCGAAGGTCCGATCGCGAGTGCGCTCACGGGTTTCGACGTCACCGACCAGGCCGGTCTCGATCGCGTGATGCTCGAGCTCGACGGCACGCCCAACAAGGGTAAGCTCGGCGCCAATGCCATGCTCGCGGTGTCGATGGCGGCGGCCCATGCCGCGGCCGCGGTGCGCGGCGTGCCCTTGTTCGAATCGCTGGTGAATAGCGACGAATACGTGCTGCCGGTGCCGATGATGAACGTCATCAATGGCGGCGCCCACGCCAACAACTCCGTCGACCTGCAGGAGTTCATGATCCTGCCGGTGGGTGCGCCGAGCTTCCGCGAGGCGCTGCGCTACGGCGCCGAGGTGTTTCATGCGCTGAAGGCGCTGATCAACGCCCAGGGCTGGAGCACCGCGGTGGGCGACGAGGGTGGCTTCGCGCCCGACCTGCCGTCGAACGAGGCGGCGCTCGAACTCATTGCGCAGGCGGTCGACAAGGCCGGTTATCGCCTCGGCGAGGACATCCTCCTCGGCCTCGACGTCGCCAGCTCGGAGTTCTACGTCGACGGCGAATACGACCTCGCCGCCGAGGGCCGTCGGCTCGATTCCGCCGCCATGGCCGACATGCTCAAGGATTGGACCGAGCGCTATCCCATCATCACCATCGAGGACGGCATGGACCAGAACGACTGGGACGGCTGGCGCACCCTGACCGAGAAGATCGGCACCAAGGTCCAGCTGGTCGGCGACGACCTCTTCGTCACCGACGCCAAGACCCTGCAGCGCGGCATCGACGGCGGCATCGCCAACTCCATCCTCATCAAGGTCAACCAGATCGGCACGCTGAGCGAGACCTTCGCCGCCATCGAGCTGGCGCGCTCCGCCAACTACACCGCAGTGGTCTCGCACCGCTCGGGCGAGACCGAGGACGCCACCATCGCGGACATCGCCTGCGCCTATTCCACCGGCCAGATCAAGACCGGCTCGATGTCGCGCTCGGACCGGATCGCCAAGTACAACCGCCTGCTCGTCATCGAACAGCTGCTCGGCGAGCGCGCCGTCTACCCCGGCGCCAAGGCCTTCTACAACCTCGGCGCGTGATCGGCGCCGGCGCCCGTGCGCGTCTTCATCGCGCTGCTGGTCATGGTCACGCTGTACCTGCAGTACGTGCTGTGGTTCGAGCGCGGCGGCGTGCGTGACGTCACCAAGCTTGAGCGCGCGGTGGCCGAACAGCACGCGGAGATCGAACGCCTGCGCGAGCGCAACCAGGCGCTGGCCGCCGAGGTGGTCGATCTGAAGCAGGGCCTGGAGGCGATCGAGGAACGCGCACGCAGCGACATGGGCATGATCAAGCAGGGCGAGGTGTTCTTCCGCATGACCGACCCGTTGCCGGAAGGAGACCCCGAGGGCGCTGGCGACGGGCCGGCACACACCGCGGACGGCACGCCGTGAGCCGCCTGTTCGCGATCGTGCCGGCGGCCGGCATCGGCCGCCGCATGGGCGGCGAGCGGCCGAAGCAGTATCTCGACATCGCCAGGCGCAGCGTGCGAGCACACCTGGCCTGCATCGCCGCCCAGCCCGGCATCGTGCGTGGTCGTGCCGGTGGCGGCGCACGACGAGCGTTTCGCGCACCTCACCCTGCCGCCCGTCTGCGTCGCCGTCACCGGCGGCGCCGAGCGATGCCACTCGTGCTGGCCGGGCTCGACGCCCTGGCCGGCGAAGCCGCGGACGACGACTGGGTGCTGGTACACGATGCGGCGCGGCCCTGCGTGCGCGGCGGCGACATTGCGCGCATGGTCGAAGAACTCGCCGGCGACGCCGTCGGCGGCATCTCTCGCCGTACGGGTGCGCGACACTCTCAAGCAGTGCGCGGCCGACGCGCGCATCGAACGGACGGTCCCGCGCGAGGGCCTGTGGCAGCGCAGACGCCGCAGATGTTCCGTTACCGCCTGTTGCGCGAAGCGATCGCAGGCGCGCTGGCCGCGGGCGTGGTGGTCACCGACGAGGCCGAGGCGGTCGAACGTGCCGGCCACGTGCCGCGGGTGGTGGCCGGGCATGGCGACAATCCTCAAGATCACGCAGCCCGAGGATCTCGGACTCGCGGCGCGCATACTCGCCGCGCAGGGTGAGAGGAGACCACGGTATGAGGATCGGGCAGGGCTACGACGCCCATCGCTTCGGGACGGCGACCACGTCGTCATCGGCGGTGAACGCATCCCGTTCGAACACGGCCTGGCCGCGCATTCCGATGGCGACGTGCTGCTGCACGCGATCTGCGACGCCCTGCTCGGCGCCGCCGCGCTCGGCGACATCAGCCTGCATTTCCGACAGTGACCTGGCCTGGAAGGTGCCGACAGCCGCAGGCTGCTGCGCCACGTGTGCGAACTGGTCGCCGCGGCTGGCTGGCAGGCGGTCAACGTCGACGCCACGGTCATCTGCGAGCGCCCGCGCATCCGCGCCCACGTCGAGCGCATGCGCGCCAACATCGCCGCCGACACCGGGATCGACGTCGCCGCCGTCAACGTCAAGGGTTTCGACGACCGAGAAGATGGGCTTCACCGGCCGCGGCGAGGTATCGCCGCCTGCGCGTGTGCCTGCTTGCACCGACGGCGGGTGACCTGCCCGGACGATTGGGGACCGTATACTTGCGCCCCGCTGCGCGCCGGGCTACGAAGGGCGCGAAGGTATACTGTCCCGTTCGCGCGGTCGCCACGCGCCCGCAACCCGCCTCCTCTTGATCCAGCGCAAGCCGCCCGCTCGCGCTGGCCCGCGCTTGCGCTAGGTTTAGTGCCTGTCCATGGACGGCGCCCGCCGTCCGTCAACTCCCACACCGAGGGGAGAGTTTCACATGCGAGTAGGCGCCACGCTGTTCAACCAGAATTACACCGACTGGGACCGTTACGAGGCCGAGGAACGCGGCGAGGCCGTGCCGCCGCGGCCGAGCAAATCCGATCGCGAGGTCTTCCTCGAGAGATCAACATCGCGCGCATCGCCGACGAGACCGGTTTCGACACCCTGTGGACCATCGAGCACCACTTCACGCCTTACACGATGGTCACCAACCCGCTGCAGTACCTGAGCTACATCGCCGGCATCACCGAGCGCGTCGATCTCGGCACCATGGTCGTGGTGCTGCCCTGGCACAACCCGGTGCGGGTGGCCGAGGACATCAACATGCTCGACACCTTCCTCGGGCTGAATCGCGAGATCATCTGCGGCGTCGGCCGCGGTCTCGGCTGCCGCGAGTACGAGGGCTGGGCATCGACCGGGCCGAGGCGCGGGCACGCTTCGACGAATCGATCCAGGTGCTGCGCCAACTGCCGCCACCGGGCAGTACAGCTCGAGGAGCACTTCAACATCAAGGCCTGCACTGCGCCCGCAACCGGATCGGGATCTGTCCGGCAACCTGTGGTGTGCCGGCGGTACCGACGAGACGGTCGAAATCATCGCCAAGCACGACATCCGGCCGCTGGTCATCCCGACCCAGAGCTGGGCCTGTCGCTGGAGACGGCGAAAAGTACGCCACCCTGCACGCCCAGGCCGGTTACAAGCCGAGCCGCGGACGCCTGGCGGTGTGGACCTACGTCGCCGAGACCGAGGAGGAAGCGCGCAAAGGTGCCGAAGCAGTACATGGTGGAGTATTCCGATTCGGCGCTGCGCCACTACGAGCTGCTCGGCGACCACTTGGGCAAGATCAAGGGCTACGAGTCCTACGGCGCGGCACAGGACATGCTGCGCAAGGATGCCACGCCGTTCCGCCGCGGGTTCTTCAACAGGCATCCCTGGGGCACGCGGACCAGGTCATCAAGCACCAGCGAACTCGCCAACGAGTTCGGCGTGGAGAGATCACCTTCATCTTCAAGTACGGCTCGATGCCGATCAGGCTGGCCGAGAAGAGCATGCGCCTGTTCGCCGGAGGTGATGCCGGCGCTGAAGGAACTCGATCCGAAGCCGCTGGTGGTGCAGGAAGCCGCTGCCTGAGTCAGGCACGTGCGCGCGGCACCCGCCGTGCGCTTGACCGCGACGCCGGCCTCGTGCCGGCGTCGTCGTTTTCGCCTTCAGCGCTGGCGTGCGCGCAGCAGCACGTCGACCCGCCGCTGCCGCCGCCGCTGTCGCGTACCGCCACCCACGCCAGTACCCGCGTCTTCGCGCAGCCAGTGACGGACGTTGGGTTTCAGCACCGGCGCCAGCCCGGGCGAACTCATGCCCTTGCCATGGACGATGCGCACGCAGCGCAGGCGGGCGCCGCCGGCGGTGGCGAGGAAGCGGCTCAGCTCGCGGCGCGCCTCCTCGAGGCGCAGGCCGTGCAGGTCGAGGCTCTCCTCGACCGGGAACTGGCTGCGGCGCAGCTTGCGCAGCATGCTGTGCTGGATGCCCGGGCGCTGGTACTCGTCCGCGGTCGTGGTCGCGGCGTCTTCGGGCAACTCGCTCCACCCGGCGTCGCCCGGCTCGTGGTCCGGCGGCCGGCGGCGCCGCGCCGGGGGCCGCGGTCGCGCGTGCTCGACGGTGTCGTGCTCGAGGCGGCGGACCTTGCCGACGAGGTCGGCGAAGCGCTTGCCGTTACCACTCACCGGTGCGGCTCCGGCCGTGGTGGCGCGCCGCTGCGCCGGCGCTTCGCGGCCGCCGTTGCGACTCGCTGGCCGACGAACCGGATGGGATCAACCTCACTGCCACGCTCCTGGATACCAGGCGGGATGCGACACACGGTGCAGCGCGCGCGCCCGGCCACTCTAACAGGCTGGTGAAAAGCGATCGCGGAGGTCGCAGGCGGCGTCGGGCGACCGCCGGGTCCTAGGCCACCCAGCGCCGGGCGTTGTTGAACAAGGCCTGCCACGGGCTCTCGGCGTCGCGCCACGTCGGCGGGCACCACGACAACTGCCGCGCCAGGAACACCTGTTCCGGGTGCGGCATCATGATGGTGACGCGGCCGTCGGCACTGGTCAGGCCGGTGATGCCGTCGGGCGAGCCGTTGGGGTTGGCCGGGTAGCGCGTTGTCGCCCGGCCGTGGTTGTCGACGTAGCGCAGGCACGCCTGCGTGGCGTCGGGTGCACCGTCCCAGGCCGCGCGGCCCTCGCCGTGGGCCACCGCCACCGGCATGCGCATGCCGGCCATCGGGCCCAGCAGCACCGAGGGCGAGGGCAGCACTTCGACCAGGGCGTAGCGCGCCTCGAACTGCTCGGAGAGGTTGCGTTCGAAGCGTGGCCAGCCTGCCGCGCCGGGGACGAGGTCCTGCAGTTCGGCGAGCATCTGGCAGCCGTTGCACACGCCCAGGGTGAAGGTCGTCGGCCGTGCGAAGAAGGCCGCGAACACGTCACGCGCCCGTGCGTTGTGGCGGATGGTGCCGGCCCAGCCGCGCCCGGCGCCGAGCACGTCGCCGTAGGAGAAGCCACCGCACACGGCCAGCCCGGTGATGTCGCCGAGATCGACGCGGCCGCCGAGGATGTCGGTCATGTGCACGTCGACGGTTTCGAAGCCGGCGAGGTCGAAGGCGGCGGCCATCTCGACCTGGCCGTTGACCCCCTGCTCGCGTAGCACGGCGACCCGGGGCCGCACGCCGGTCGCCACGGCGGGCGCGCGGTGGAGGTCGCGGGCGGCATCGGGCAGGTGGATGGCGAGGCCAGGATCGTCGAGATCGAGGATGCCGGCGAGCTCCTCGTCGGCGCACTGCGGGTTGTCGCGCAGACGTTGCATGGCGTGGCTGGTAGCGCTCCAGGCGGCGAGGAGATCGGCCAGCGGCGCGCGGAACAGGGGCTGGCCGGCCTGGGTCACGCTGAACGCCGGCGCCGCCACGGGGCGCCCCAGGCGGTGCACGTGGGGGCCGAGGGCGGTGGTTTCGTCGAGGAAGCGGAGTACCGCTTCGACATCCTCGCCGCGGACCTGGATGACCGCCCCCGGCTCCTCGCAGAACAGCGTGGCGAGCGCATTCGCCCCCGGCATGGCGATGTCGACGTCCAGCCCGCAGCGGCCGGCGAAGGCCATCTCGGCCAGGGTCACGGCGAGGCCGCCGTCGGAGCGATCGTGGTAGGCGAGCAGGTGGCCGGCCTCGTTCAGCGCCTGCACGGCGCGGAAGAACTCCGCCAGCAGGCCGGGCTCGTCGCAGTCGGGCGGGGCGCCACCGGGCGCATGCCAGCACTGGCCGAGGATCGAGCCGCCGAGGCGCTGGCGCCCGCAGCCGAGGTCGATGAGCAGGAGTTCGCTGTCGAAGTCGCGGGCGAGTTCGGGGGTGAGGCTCTGGCGCACATTGGTCACGGGGGCGAAACCGGAAATCACCAGCGACACCGGCGACACCGTCGACCAGCGCGCGTCGCCGGCCTGCCAGCTCGATTGCATCGACATCGAGTCCTTGCCGACCGGCACGTTGATGCCGAGCGCGGGGCAGAATTCCATGCCGACGGTGCGCACCATGTCGTAGAGCCGGGCGTCCTCGCCGGGATGGCCGGCCGGGCTCATCCAGTTGGCCGACAGGACGATGTCCGCGAGCGACTGGATGCGCGCCGCGGCGAGGTTGGTCACCGTCTCGGCGATGGCCAGCCGGGCCGAGGCCGGGCCGTCGAGGAGTGCGACCGGGGTGCGCTCGCCGACCGCCATGGCCTCGCCCGTGAGGTCGTCGAAGCCGGCCGCGGTCACCGCGCAGTCGGCCACCGGGACCTGCCACGGCCCCACCATCTGGTCGCGGACCGACAAGCCGCCGACGGTGCGATCGCCGATGGTGATGAGGAAGCGCTTGTCGCCGACCCCGGGAAAACGCAGCACGCGGTCGAAGGCCTCGGCGAGGTCGATGCGCGTGGTGTCGAGCGCGGGCAGCGCGCAATCCTGGTGGGTGGCCTCGCGCGCCATGCGTGGCGGCTTGCCGAACAGCACGTCCATGGGCAGGTCGATGGCGTCGGCGCCGAGCACCGCGTCGGTCACCTGCAGGCGCTCCTCGGCGGTGGCCGTGCCGACCACCGCGAACGGACAGCGCTCGCGCGCGCACAGCGCCTCGAAGCGCGGCAGGTCGGCCGGCGCGATGGCCAGCACGTAGCGCTCCTGCGCTTCGTTGCACCAGATCTCGAGCGGCGACAGGCCGGGTTCGGCGCTGGGCACCTTGCGCAGGTCGATGACGCCGCCGCGGCCGCTGTCGTGGAGCAGCTCGGGGATGGCATTGGACAGGCCGCCGGCGCCGACGTCGTGGATCATCACGATCGGGTTGGCCGCGCCCGCGGCCCAGCAGGCATCGATGACCTGCTGGCAGCGGCGCTGCATCTCGGCGTTGTCGCGCTGGACCGAGGCGAAGTCGAGCTCGGCCTGCATGGCGCCGGAATCGACCGAGGATGCGGCGCCGCCGCCGAGCCCGATCAGCATCGCCGGGCCACCCAGCACGATGACCAGCGCACCGGGCTCGATGCGGTTCTTCTCGACGTGGCCGGCGCGGATGTTGCCGAGCCCGCCGGCGAGCATCACCGGCTTGTCGTAGCCGCGCACGGTGGTGTCGTCGCCGACCTGCTCGAAACTGCGGAAGTAGCCGGCCAGGGCCGGGCGCCCGAACTCGTTGTTGAAGGCGGCGGCACCGATCGGACCGGCCGTCATGATCGACAGTGCGCTCTCCAGGCGCGGGTTCAGGGGGCGCGGCTTTTCCCACGGTGCAGGCGTGCCGGGCAGGCGCAGGTGGGAGACGTGAAAGCCGGTCAGGCCGGCCTTGGGCTTGGCCCCGCGACCGGTTGCGCCCTCGTCGCGGATTTCGCCGCCGGCGCCGGTGGCGGCACCGGGGAAGGGCGAGATGCCGGTCGGGTGATTGTGGGTCTCGACCTTCATCAGGATGTGGGCCGGCTCCTCGCTGCGTCCCCACACGCCACTCGCCGGGTCGAGCACGAAACGCCGCGCCGGGTAGCCGCTGGTGACCGCGGCATTGTCGCGGTAGGCCGAGAGCACGCCGTTCGGGTGGGTCTCGAAGGTGTTGCGGATCATCGCGAACAGGCTCTTGTCCTGCGCGACGCCGTCGATGGTCCAGCTGGCGTTGAAGATCTTGTGGCGGCAGTGCTCGGAATTGGCCTGCGCGAACATCATCAGCTCGACGTCGGTGGGGTCGCGGCCGAGCTCGGCGTAACGGGCGAGGAGGTAATCGATCTCGTCGGCGGCCAGGGCGAGGCCGAGGCGCGCGTTGGCGGCGGTGAGGGCCGCGCCACCGTCATCGCCGAGCACGACGTGGCCGAGCGGGGCCGGCGCCGTGGGGTGATGCAGCCGGGCAAGATCCTCGAGCGCCCACAACACGGTTTCGGTCATGCGGTCGTGGACGCGCGCGGCGAGCGCCGCCAGGGCGTCGGCGTCGACGCCCGCGACCTGCCACAGGGTCACGCGCTCGACCCGTTCGAGGTCGGTGAGTCCGCAGTTGATGCAGATGTCGCGCGCCTTGCTCGCCCATGGGGACAAGGTGCCCACGCGTGGGGTGACGACGAAGGCGCCGGCCGGCAACGGCCCCGCCTCGAGCCAGTCACCGCCCCCCAGCAGGTCGCGCAGCCGTGCCCGCTCGGCGTCACCCGGCGCGGCAGCGGCGGCGAACCAGGCGACGTAGAGATGGGTGGCCGTCAGGGCGCTGGGCGGGACGGGGCTCTCGGCGACGAGCTTGGCGGTACGGAACGGCGAAAGGGCGGCATTGCCCTGGAGCAATAGCATCGGCGCGGGTCCTGCTGGCGGCATGGTGGTTCGGGCCCCGCACGCAGCGGCGCGGGGTGAGGGGGACAGTATACTTTTGCTAGGCGTCCTGCCGCGGCTGCGCGGTGGCGAAAAGTATACTGTCCCCCTTGCTCGATCGCCCCTGGCGGCAACGCCGCAGCAGCCTTTCGACCGTACGACTACTCGATGACGTCGACCTTGACCCACACGTCGTAGGTCTCGCTCGCCGTGCCCCGCGTGCGGTGAACGATACCGCGCCCACCGTCGGTCGCCTGCTGGCCGGCGCCGCCCAGCGCAATCCACTGGCCGAGCCTGCCGCTGACCACGGTGTTCAGCCCGCGGCTGTCGATGGTTCCGCCGCCCTGACGCGAAAGGTTCTCGGCGTAAGGTGAAATCTCCAGGGTGACGTTGTCGCCGGCGACGCGCGGGGTGACGTAGAAGCCGGTGCCGACGTTGCGGTATTCGATGGAGTCGACCACGGTCGCGCCGTAGGGCGTGGGGGCGATCTGGCGGTTGGCGAGTGGCACCACCTGGCCGGTGTTGATCCACGCCGGGCTGCCCTCGACGGTGGTGACGAACTGGCTGGCGTTGCGATCCTCGGCGCCGCGGGTGGTGAGATTGCGATAGGTCACGCGGCTGTCGTCGTCACCGATGCTCAACGCCGCGCCGGGGCCGTGCGCGCCACCGGGGCCGCTGATCGCGGCGCCGACATCGCCGGTGCGAATCCGTGCATGCAGGCTGTCTTCCTGCCATTGGTATTCGCGCCCGGCGTCCTGGCTGACCGTGATGCGCAGCTGGCGCAGGCGCCGGTCGAGGGTGCCCAGCACCGTCTTGAGCTGGGCAAGGTTGTCGGGGGTCGTGCGCACGATGAGCTTGTCGTGCATGCCGGTGACGGTGCCGCCCGGCGCCACCAGCTCGCGCAGGGTCGGCAGCACGTCGTCGACCAGGGCGTGGTGCAGGGGAATGACCTCGAGCACGAACTCGTCGGCCGGGCTGGCCGGCGTGCCGATCAGGAGCAGGACGAGGGCGAGAATCGGCCACGAAGCACGATGCGCAATTGCCGGGTTCATAGGTGCAGGCGCCTGAAGTTGGGGTCGGGCAGGCCGCGTTCCCACAGCTCGTCGATGCGGTCGGCCAGCGCCGCGGCCAGGCGCGGGTCGCTGAAATTGGCCGTGCCCTCGAAACGGTCGGCGAAGCGACGGTGGGCATATCCCTTTCTATCGGCCAGCAGGATGGCCTCGTTGAATTCCTTTTGTAGCGGCGCTGCGACACGTACCTGGACGAAGCTCGACAGGCGCTCGGCCAGGTCGAGCAGGCGATGGCCGCGCGACACCAGCGGGCGCGGGTCGACGATGAACAGGCGGATGCGGGCGTGGCGATTGCCGAGCGCGATGCGCTTGACCGCCTCGGCGAAGTCGTCGTTGTCGTAGACAGCCGGATCGAGGTGACGGCTGACGATGTCGAGGTGGCGGCGGCACTGGCGGGCGAGCGCGAGGCTGATCTCGCCGAGCAGCGCGCTGCCGTCGATGTCGAGCAGCGCGTCGGTCTGGCCGAGTACCGGGCCGCCCGGATCAGACATCCCGGGCGAGGCGGGCCGCGAGCCCGACGTAGGTGGCCGGGGTCAGCGCCTTGAGATCCGCGCGCGTGTCGGCGGGCAGGTCGAGGCCGTCGATGAAGGCATGCAGGCCGGCGCGATCGATGGCGCGGCCGCGGGTCAGGGCCTTGAGCTGTTCGTAGGAGTCGGCGATGCCGTGGGCGCGCATCACCGTCTGCACCGGTTCGGCGAGCACTTCCCAGGCGCGCTCGAGGTCGGCCGCGAGCGCGGCGGCGTTGAGTTCGAGCTTGCCGATGCCCTTGGCCAGCGAACGCGCCGCGATGAGGACGTGGCCGAGGGTCTGGCCGAGGTTGCGCAGCACGGTCGAGTCGGTCAGGTCGCGTTGCAGGCGCGAGACCGGCAGCTTCAGCGCCAGGTGTTCGAGCAGCGCGTTGGCGATGCCGAGATTGCCCTCGGCGTTCTCGAAGTCGATCGGGTTGACCTTGTGCGGCATGGTCGAGGAGCCGACCTCGTTGTCGAGCTTCTTCTGGCGAAAATAGCCGAGCGAGATGTAGGTCCACACGTCGCGTGCGAAGTCGAGCAGCACGGTGTCGAGGCGGACCAGCGCATGGGCGTACTCGGCGATGCAGTCGTGCGGTTCGATCTGCGTGGTATAGGGATTGAACTCGAGGCCCAGGTTCTCGACGAAGCGGGCGGCAAGGGCAGGCCAGTCGACGGCCGGGTAGGCGACGACGTGGGCGTTGTAGTTGCCCACCGCGCCGTTGATCTTGCCGCGCAGCGGTACCGCGACCCAGCCGTCGAGCTGGCGGGCGAGGCGGGCGACGACGTTGGCGAGTTCCTTGCCCATGGTCGTCGGTGTCGCGGTCTGGCCGTGGGTGCGGGCGAGCATCGGCTGGTCGGCGAAGTCACGGGCGCGCGCGGCCAGGCTGTGCTGGATGGCGCGCAGCTCGGGGGCGAGGACGAGGTCGCGGGCGTCGCGCAGCATCAGGCTCCAGGCCAGGTTGTTGATGTCCTCCGAGGTGCAGGCGAAGTGGATGAAGGGAATGGCAGCGGCGAGCTCCGCCTCGTCCGCGACCGCTTCGCGCAGGTAGTACTCGACCGCCTTGACGTCGTGGTTGGTGCTCGCCTCGATGGCCTTCACGCGTTCGGCCGCGGCGAGGTCGAACTCGTTCGCGATGGCGTCGAGCCGGGCCAGCGCGGCGGGCGAGAAGGGCGCGAGCCCGGTGACCCCGGGCTCGGCGGCGAGCGCCTTCAGCCACGCCACCTCGACCTGCACGCGGTAGCGCACCAGGCCGTACTCGCTCAAGGTCGCGCGCAGCGCGGCGGTGTGGCGGGCGTACCGGCCGTCGCTCGGCGACAGGGCGGTCAGTTCGGACAGCGGTGGCAGGCCGGTGGCGGACGGGCTCACGGGTGCGAAATCTCCTCGGGCGGGGCGCCGGCCGCAGCGCGGCCGGGGCAGGTTTCTGTCGGGCGGCGCGCCGCAGGCGGGCCGCCGGGAATGATAGCGGCGCGACGGGCACGATTCGACTCGCGCAGGCGGCGCCGTTTGCGGTGCCGGGCTGGCTTCGCGTTAAATGCCCGTCTCGACCCGACCCGGGTGGCGGCGCCCACCCGCATCATTGCAAGCAGACCCGAGGCGATGTCCGACTCCGCTCTTCAGTACCGATTTCGCGGCTTCCTGCCCGTCATCATCGACGTCGAGACCGCCGGCTTCAACGCCGAGACCGACGCCCTGCTCGAGATCGCGGCGGTGCTCATCGAGCACGAGCGCGGCGAGGGCTGGCGCCGCCTGCGCACCGTGGCGCATCACGTCAAGCCGTTTGCCGGCGCTCACCTCGACCCGCGCGCGCTGGAGTTCAACAAGATCGATCCCTACCACCCGTTCCGGCTCGCGGTCGACGAGGGTCTCGCCCTGAACGAGATCTTCGAGGTCGTGCGCGAGCAGATCCGGGTGCACGGTTGCACCCGCGCGATCCTGGTCGGGCACAACCCGGCCTTCGACCTCGCCTTCGTCAAGGCGGCCAGCGAACGGGCCAAGATCAAGCAGTTCCCCTTCCACAATTTCTCGACCTTCGACACCGCCTCGCTGGCCGGTGTGGCCTACGGCCAGACCGTGCTCGCGCGCGCGGTCAAGGCGGCCGGCTTCGCCTGGGATGCCAGCGCCGCGCACTCGGCCATCTACGACGCCGAGCGCACCGCCGATCTCTTCTGCGCCATCGTCAACCGCTGGGATCGCTTCAACGCCGGCGAGCGCGACTGAGACCCGGCTGGCCACGAGGGTCGCGGGGAAGACCGCAGGCGAGGCACCCGCGCGCCGGGCAGTGGGGCACGGGCGTCGCTGGTGCGCCGGGCGTGGAACTGAACGGCCGCAGGCCGGCCCGCAGGCGCCCGGCGTCACGCGTGACGCCGCAGAGGGTCCCCGCAGACGTTTTTCACCCGTTTGCTAGGGCCGGATACGGTCGCGCCAGGCCGCCGCGGACTGGCGCAGCTCGTCGCTGTCGAGGGTGGTCAGGGTGCCGTCGGCGACCACCCGGCGGCCACCCACCCAGACGTCGCTGACCTGGCTGCGCTGGGCGGCGTAGACGACCTGCGACAGCGCGTCGTAGACCGGCTGGGTACCGAGCGCGGAGAGGTCGATGGCGACGACGTCGGCCAGCTTGCCCGGCACCAGCGAGCCGACCAGGTGATCGAGGGCGAGCGCGCGCGCGCCGCCGAGGGTCGCCATGGCCAGCGCCGCCGCCGCCGGCAGCGCGCAGGGGTCGCCGGCCACGCCCTTGGCCAGCAGCGAGGCCGTGCGCAGCTCGCCCAGCATGTCGAGATCGTTGTTGCTGGCCGCACCGTCGGTGCCGAGCGCGAGGTTGATGCCGAGCCCGGCCAGGCGCGCCACCGGGCAGAAGCCGCTGGCGAGTTTCAGGTTGCTCTCCGGGCAATGCACGACGTTGACCCCGGTGCGCGCGACGAGCTCGTAGTCCTCGTCGTGGATGGTCGTCATGTGCACCGCGAGCAGGCGCGGCGAGAGCAGGCCGAGCTGATGCAGGCGGTGCAGCGGGCGCACGCCGGTCGCGGCCAGCGCGCTGTCGACCTCGAAGGCGGTTTCGTGCACGTGCATGTGCACCGGCACGTCGAGTTCCTCGGCCAGCGTCGCCACGCGCTTCAGGGCGGCGTCGTCGACGGTGTAGGGCGCGTGCGGGGCGAAGGCGGTGGTGACCAGGGGATGGCCGCGGTACTGGTCGTGGACGGCCTGTCCCTTGCGGAAGTATTCGTCGACGTCGCTCGCCCAGGCGGTCGGGAAGCCGATCACGATCATGCCCATCACGCAGCGGATGCCGGCCTCGATCGCGGCCGCCGCGGCCTCGTCGGGGAAGAAGTACATGTCGTTGAAGCAGGTAGTGCCGCCAAGCAGCATCTCGGCCGCGGCCAGCCGCGTGCCGTCGCGCACGAATTCGCGGCTGCCGACGCGCGCCTCGGCCGGCCAGATGTGCTGCTCCAGCCACTCCATCAACGGCAGGTCGTCGGCCATGCCGCGGAACAGTGCCATCGCGGCATGGGTATGGGTGTTGACGAGGCCGGGGATGAGCGCGTGGCGGCGGCAGTCGATCTCGATGGCATTGCCCGGGTTGCGCCAGTCGGCGCTCGGCACCAGGGCTTCGATCTGCGCGCCGTCGATGACGAGGGTATGGTTCTCGAGCACGTGGTCGCCGGGTTCGACGGGGATGATCCAACCGGCGTGGATCGCCTGCACGTTGCTCATGTGACTGTGTTTGCCGCCGCGTGGTGTCAGAATACGTTAACACACGCACCCGACCCGCCCGATGCACGCCCAGCCGCCTGTCACCCACCCCATCGAATGGCGCGACGACGTCCTCGTCCTGCTCGATCAACGACGCCTGCCGGCCGCGGTCAGCTGGGTCGAATGCCGCGATGCGAACGACGTCGTCGCCGCCATCCGCGACATGGTCGTGCGCGGTGCGCCGGCCATCGGCATCGCCGCGGCCTACGGCGTGGCGCTCGCCGCGCGCCGGCATTACGAGCGCGATCGCGGCACCTGGCGCGCCGCGCTGGAGGACGACATCGCCGCGCTGCGCGCGGCGCGCCCCACCGCGGTCAACCTGATGTGGGCGCTGGACCGCATGCGCGAGGCGATACCCGCCGGCGGCGACGATCCCTTCGTCGTGCTGGCCGCGCGCGCCTGCGAGCTGCACGCCGCGGACCTCGCCGCCAACCAGGCCATGGGTGCGCACGGCGCGGCCCTCATCGCGCCCGGCGCCGGGGTGTTGACCCATTGCAACGCCGGTGCGCTGGCCACGGCCGGTTACGGCACCGCGCTCGGCGTCATCCGCGCCGGCTGGGCCGCCGGGCGCATCGACGCCGTGTATGCCTGCGAGACGCGGCCGTGGTTGCAGGGCGCTCGCCTGACCGCCTGGGAACTGCTGGCCGACGGCATCGACGTCACCCTCATCGTCGATGGCGCCGCCGCCCACCTCATGGCCAGCGGCCGCGTGCAGTGGGTGGTGACCGGGGCCGATCGCATCGCCGCCAACGGCGACACGGCGAACAAGATCGGCACCTACGGGCTGGCCTGCCTGGCCCGTGCCCACGGCCTGAAGTTCATGATCGCCGCGCCCCTGTCGACCATCGATCGCGACACGCCGAGCGGCGCCGACATTCCCATCGAACACCGCGACGCGGCCGAGCTGACCCACCTCGCCGGGCAGCCGGTGGCGGCGCCCGGGGTGCACGCGCTGAACCCGGTGTTCGACGTCACGCCGGCCCACCTCATCGATGCCATCGCGACCGAGAAGGGGGTCGTGGAGCGCCCTGACCGCGCCGCCCTGGCACGACTGTTCGAGGCCTGATCGGCACCACCGCAGGAGCCCATCCGGGGCGTGCGCCGGGGCGCATCGCCGTGTTATAATCCGGGCTTCCCGGCGACGGGAAATCTCCTTTCCTGATCAATAAGTTATTTTGCCTCCGATGGCCGATTTCGCCCGCCAGCTGCTGCCCGTAAACATCGAAGACGAGATGCGCCAGTCGTACATGGATTACGCCATGAGCGTAATCGTCGGCCGCGCGTTGCCCGATGCCCGCGACGGGCTCAAGCCCGTGCACCGCCGCGTGCTGTTCGCGATGCAGGAAGCGAACAACGTGTGGAACCGGCCGTACGTGAAGTGCGCGCGCGTCGTCGGTGACGTCATGGGTAAATACCACCCCCATGGCGACAGCGCGATCTACGACACCCTGGTGCGCATGGCGCAGGATTTCTCGCTGCGCTACACCCTGATCGACGGCCAGGGCAACTTCGGTTCGATCGACGGCGACGCCGCCGCCGCGATGCGTTACACCGAGTGTCGCCTCGACCGCATCGCCAGCGAACTCCTCGCCGACATCGACATGGAAACGGTCGATTTCGCGCCCAACTACGATGGCAAGGAACAGGAACCGACGGTGCTGCCGTCGCGCGTGCCGAACCTGCTCGTCAACGGTTCGTCCGGCATCGCCGTCGGCATGGCGACCAACATCCCGCCGCACAATCTCACCGAGGTCGTCGATGCCTGCGTGGCGTTGGTCGATACGCCCGACCTCGACATCGAACAACTCATGCAATACATCCCGGGGCCTGATTTCCCCACCGGCGGCATCATCAACGGCTCGGCCGGCATCCGCGAGGCCTACCGCACCGGGCGCGGGCGCATCTACGTACGCGCCAAGGTCGACATCGAGGATGCCGACGAGGATTACCCGCGCATCGTCGTTTCCGAGCTGCCTTACCAGGTCAACAAGGCGCGCCTGCTCGAGAAGATTGCCGAGCTGGTCAAGGAGAAGAAGATCGAGGGCATCCGCCCCGACGGCCTGCGCGACGAGTCCGACAAGGACGGCATGCGCGTGGTCATCGAGCTCAAGCGCGGCGAGTCGCCCGAGGTGCTGCTGAACAACCTCTACCAGCAGACCCAGATGCAGTCGGTGTTCGGCATCAACAACGTGGCCCTGGTCGACGGCCAGCCGAAGACCCTGAACCTGCGCGAACTGCTCGACTGCTTCCTGCGTCACCGCCGCGAGGTGGTCACCCGGCGCACCCTGTTCGAACTCAAGAAGGCGCGCGATCGCGCCCACATCCTGGAAGGTCTGGCGGTGGCGCTGGCCAGCATCGATCCCATCATCGAGCTGATCAAGGCCTCGCCGACCCCGGCCGAGGCGCGCGAAGGCCTGATGGCGCGGGCCTGGCCGCCGGGTCTCGTGCTCGCCATGCTCGAACGTACCGGCTCGGACGCCTCGCGCCCGCTCGATCTCGAGCCGCAGTTCGGGCTGAAGGACGACGGCTACCATCTGTCCGAGCGCCAGGCCAAGGAGATCCTGGAAATGCGCCTGCAGCGCCTGACCGCGCTCGAGCAGGACAAGATCCTGGATGAATACCGCGAGATCCTCGCCCGCATCGACGACCTGCTCGACATTCTCGGGCGCCCCGAACGCCTCATGCAGGTCATCCGCGACGAGCTGCTGGCGGTCCGCGAGCAGTACGGCGACGCCCGCCGCACGACCATCATCGAGGCCCGGGAACATCTCTCGCTCGAAGATCTCATCTCCGAGGAGGATGTCGTCGTCACCCTCTCGCACATGGGCTATGCCAAGTCCCAGCCGCTCGAGGTCTACCGCTCGCAGCGCCGCGGCGGCAAGGGCAAGACCGCGACCACCACGCGCGACGAGGATTTCGTCGACAAGCTGTTCGTCGCCAACACCCACGACACCCTGCTGTGCTTTTCCAACCGCGGCAAGATGTACTGGCTCAAGGTCTACGAGCTGCCGCAGGCCGGGCGCACGGCGCGCGGCCGCCCGCTGGTCAACCTGCTGCCGCTGGTCGAGGGCGAGCGCATCACGGCCGTGCTGCCGATCAAGGAGTTCGACCCCGAGCTCTTCGTCGTCATGGCGACCGCCAGCGGCACCATCAAGAAGACGTCGCTGGACAACTTCTCGCGGCCGCGCGCGGCCGGCATCATCGCCGTCGACCTGGTCGAGGGCGATCACCTCATCGGCGTGGCGCTGACCCAGGGTGCCGCCGACATCATGCTGGTCTCGACCGGTGGCAAGGCCATCCGCTTCCCCGAGCAGAGCGTGCGCCCCATGGGCCGCACCGCCCGCGGCGTCCGCGGCATCCGCCTCGGCAGCGGGCAGGAGGTCATCTCGCTCATCTGCATCGAGGGCGAGGGCACGGTGCTGGTGGCCACCACCCACGGCTATGGCAAGCGCACGCGTTTCGAGGAATTCCCGGTCAAGGGGCGCGGTGGCCAGGGCGTCATCGCCATCCAGGCCAACGCGCGCAACGGCGAGGTGGTCGGCGCGGTATCGGTCAGCGACGAGGACGAGATCATGCTGATCAGCGACCGTGGTACCTTGGTGCGCACGCCGGTCAGCGGTATCTCGGTCATCGGCCGCAACACGCAGGGCATCCGCCTCATTTCCCTCGGCGACGGCGAGAGCCTGGTCGGCGTCGAGCCGATCGCCGATCTCGGCAACGGCAACGAGGGCGAAGCGGACGAGGACGGGGGCGACGACGCCGGCCCGGACGCCGGCGACGCGAGTGCGCCGGACGATGCCAGCGAGTGACGGCGCCGGGGTGACGCCGACAGCGGCAGGGTAAGCGCGCCCGGCGGAGGCGCGCGGTCATGGGGGAGGCCGGTGGCGCTGCGCGCCACCGCTGGAACGGGATCTCGATTCTGATGTCGGCAGAGCAACGCTTGGCGGAACTGCGCGCGGCCATCGATGCCGTCGACGACGAACTGCTCGCGCTGCTCAACCGCCGCGCCGCGCTGACCATCGAGGTCGGTGACGTCAAGCGTGCCGAGGGCGACACCGTCGAGTTCTACCGCCCCGACCGCGAAGCCCACATCCTGCGCCGCCTGCTCGCCGCCAACCCGGGGCCGCTGCCGGAAGAGGCGCTGGCGCGGCTGGTGCGCGAGGTCATCTCGACCTGCCTGTCACTCGAACAACCGCTGCGCATCGCCTACCTCGGCCCGGAGGGCACCTACACCCACGCCGCCGCGCTCAAGCATTTCGGCGGCGCGGTGACGCCGGTCGCCCAGGCCAGCGTGGCCGAGGTGTTCCGCGAGGTCGAGGCGCGCGCCTGTGACTACGGCGTGGTGCCGATCGAGAACTCGGTCGGCGGTTCGGTCAACCTCACCCTGGATTGCCTGGCCGAGTCGAGCGCGCGCATCTGCGGCGAAGTCGTGCTGGCGGTACACCATCAACTGCTCGGCCAGGGCGACGGCCTCGCCGCCATCCGCCGCGTCTATGCCCATGCCCAGGCCCTCGAGCAATGCCGCGGCTGGCTGGGCGCGCACCTGCCGGGAGTCGAGCAGGTGGCGCTGGCGAGCAATGCCGCCGCCGCCCAGCGTGCCGCCGCCGAGCCCGACGCCGCGGCCATTGCCGGGGTCGATGCCGCGCGCATCTACGGCCTGCCGACGCTGGCGCCGAACATCGAGGACAATCCGCACAACACCACGCGCTTCGTGGTGCTCGGGCGCAGCCTGCCGAAGTCGACCGGCGACGATCGCACCATGGTCATGTTCAGCATGACCAACGAGGCCGGTGCCCTGCACGGCATGTTGAGCATCCTCGCCGAGCGCGGCATCAGCATGTCGCGGATCGAGTCGCGGCCATTACGCACCGGCGTGTGGGATTACCTGTTCTTCGTCGACCTCATCGGCCATGTCGAGGATGCCGCGGTGGCCGAGGCGGTGGCGGCGATGGAGGCCCGCGCGGCCGCGTTCAAGGTGCTCGGCTGCTGCCCGCGCGCCGTCATCTGAAGTCACGGCCGTCAGCATGATCGAGCGTCTCGCGATCGTCGGCGTCGGCCTCATCGGCGGCTCACTCGCGCTCGCCCTGCGCGAGGCCGGCCTGGTCGGCGAGGTCGTCGGCGCCGGGCGCGGCGTGGCCAACCTGGAACTCGCGCGCGAGCGCGGCATCGTCGATCGTTTCACCACCGACCCGGCGGCGGCCGTGGCGCGCGCCGACATGGTGGTGGTCGGGGTCACCCTGGGCGCGACCGCGGCGGTGCTGGAGACGATCGCGCCGGCGCTGGCGCCGAATGCCGTGGTCACCGACGTCGGCAGCGTCAAGGGCAACGTGGTCGCCGCCGCCCGCGCCGCGCTGGGCGCGCGCCTGGCGGCCTTCGTCCCCGGCCATCCCATCGCCGGTACCGAGCAGAGTGGTGCCGGCGCCGCCTTCGCCACCCTCTACCGCGGGCACAAGGTCATTCTCACCCCGCTGGCCGAAACCGCGCCGGAGGCGCTCGAGCGCGTGCGCGCGATGTGGGCGGCGACCGGTGCGCGGGTGGTCGAGATGGCGGTCGACGCCCACGACGCCGCGCTTGCCGCCACCTCGCACCTGCCGCACCTGCTCGCCTATAACCTCGTCGACCAGCTCGCCGCACGCGACGACGCCGAACGCATCTTCGAGTTCGCCGCCGGCGGTTTCCGCGATTTCACCCGCATCGCCTCCAGCAATCCCGAGCTGTGGGCCGACATCGCCCTGGCCAACAAGGCCGCCCTGCTCACCGCCTGCCGCGACTTCGCCAGCGCCTTCGCCGGCCTCGTCGCGGCGCTGCAGGCGGATGATGCCGAGCGCCTGCGCACGGCGTTCGCACGTGCCAAGGCTGCGCGCGACCGTTGCGTCGTACCGGAGTCCAATCACCGTGAATGAACGTCTCGAAGTCCGCCCCGGCGGCCGTCTCGCCGGCACAGTCGCCGTGCCCGGCGACAAGTCTGTGTCCCACCGTGCGGTCATGCTCGGCGCACTCGCCGACGGCGTCACGGAGGTCTCCGGCTGCCTGATGGGCGAGGACGTGGTCTCGACCATGGACGCCTTCCGCGCCATGGGCGTGGCGGTCGACGTGCACGCGGCGGGCCGTCTCAGCGTCCACGGCGTCGGCGTCGACGGCCTGCGCACGCCGGGGGCGCCGCTCGACCTCGGCAACTCGGGTACCTCCATGCGCCTGCTCGCCGGCATCCTCGCCGGCGCCGGGGTGGGTGCGACCCTGACCGGCGACGCCTCGCTCAGCCGGCGGCCGATGAAACGCGTCGCCGAGCCGCTCGGGCGCATGGGTGCGGTCATCGAAACGGCGCCCGGCGGCACGCCGCCGCTGGTCGTCGCCGGCGGCCACCCGCTCAGCGCGATCGACTACGCGCTGCCGGTGGCCAGTGCCCAGGTCAAGTCGGCGGTGCTGCTGGCCGGCCTGTTCGCCGCCGGTACCACCCGCGTCAGCGAGCCGGCGCCGACCCGCGACCACACCGAGCGCATGCTCGGCGCCTTCGGTGTCGAGGTCGACTACGGCGGCGGGCGCGCCGCCATCCGCGGCGGCCAGCGCCTGGCCGCGGCCGAGATCGTGGTGCCGGCCGACATCTCCTCGGCGGCATTCTTCCTCGTCGGCGCCAGCATCACCCCCGACAGCGCATTGCACTTGCCCGGCATCGGCGTCAACCCGACGCGCACCGGCATCCTCGAGATCCTGGCCGCGATGGGGGCCGACATCCGGCGCGGCGCCGAGCGCCGTTGCGGCGACGAGCCGGTGGCGGACCTCGAGGTGCGTGCCGCGCCGCTGCGCGGCATCACGATCCCCCCGCACACCGTACCGCTGGCCATCGACGAGTTCCCGGCCGTGTTCGTCGCCGCGGCCTGCGCCGAGGGCACCACGGTCCTGCGCGGTGCCGAAGAGCTGCGCCACAAGGAATCGGACCGCATCGCGGTCATGGCCGACGGCCTCGCGGCGCTCGGCATCGCCTGCGAGACCTTCGCCGACGGCATCGCCATCACCGGCGGGCGCCTGCGCGGCGGGCGCGTCGACGCCCACGGCGACCACCGCATCGCCATGGCCTTCGCCATGGCGGCGCTGCGTGCCGACGGCCCGGTGGTGATCGACAACGCCGCCGCCATCGCCACCTCGTTCCCGGAATTCACCGCGCGGGCGGCTGCCACCGGCCTCGGGATCGTCGCCTGATGGGGCCGGCGAGGGCGGCCCCGGTCATCGCCATCGATGGCCCCAGCGGCACCGGCAAGGGCACCATCGCGCGCCTGGTGAAACGCTGGCTGGGCTGGCATCTGCTTGATTCCGGGGCACTTTATCGCGTGCTCGGGTTCGCTGCCGAGCGCCGCGGCCTGGATCTCGACGACGAGCAGGCGATCGCCCCGCTGGCGCTCGCGCTCGACGTCGCCTTCGTCGAGGGCGAGGCCGACACCCGGGTCGTGCTCGACGGCGCCGACGCCACCGACGCCATCCGCACCGAGGCCTGCGGTGCGCTCGCCTCGCGGGTCGCGGCGCACCCGGCGGTCCGCGCCGGCCTGCTCGAGCGCCAGCGCGCCTTCCGTCTCGTCCCCGGCTTGGTCGCCGACGGACGCGACATGGGCACCGTCGTGTTCCCCGACGCGGAGCTCAAGATCTTCCTCACGGCGAGCGCCGAGGAGCGCGCGCGGAGGCGTCATAAGCAGTTGATAGAAAAAGGATTGAGTGTTAACCTCGCGCAGCTTTTGGCGGACATCACCGAGCGCGATCGGCGCGATACCGAGCGCGCGGTGTCTCCCCTCAAGCCCGCAACCGACGCCGTCATCCTCGATACGACGCACAGTGACATAAGTGCCGTCGAGGATCAGGTGAAGCGTCTGGTGCGTGAACGTGGTCTGGCCCGGACCTGAATCATCCCTCGCCCGGGCCGGGCCGTCTCGTCAACCCAACCAGGAGACTAGGACGTCTGTCGCAATGCCGCCGATGACGTAATCGCGGTAGGACGGGCTTTCTTTTTACAACATCATCATGGCGGAGAGCTTCGCAGAATTATTCGAGCAGAGTCAGGTAGAGGCAAAGATGCGACCCGGAACGATCGTGCGCGGCATGATCGTCGATGTCCGCCCGGACTTCGTGGTCGTCAATGCCGGACTCAAATCAGAAGGCGTCATCCCGGCCGAACAGTTCCGGAACAACGAGGGCGTCGTCGACGTCCAGGTCGGTGATTTCGTCGACGTCGCGCTCGACGCGGTCGAAGACGGCTACGGCGAGACCAAGCTCTCGCGCGACAAGGCGAAGCGTGCCAAGGCCTGGGAAGAGCTCGAGGCGGCGTGCGAAGAGAACGCCACCATCACGGGCGTCATCAGCGACAAGGTCAAGGGCGGTTTTACCGTCGATATCAACAGCATACGTGCCTTCCTGCCAGGTTCCCTGGTCGACGTGCGACCGGTTCGCGACACCAGCTACCTGGAAGGCAAACCGCTCGAATTCAAGGTCATCAAGGTGGATCGCCGGCGCAACAACGTCGTCGTTTCGCGCCGCGCGGTGGTCGAGAGCGAGAACTCGGCCGAGCGCGAAGCGCTGCTCGATGCGCTGACCGAGGGCACCGTGGTCAAGGGCCTGGTCAAGAATCTTACCGATTACGGTGCGTTCATCGACCTCGGCGGCATCGATGGCCTGCTGCACATCACCGACATGGCCTGGCGCCGCGTCAAGCACCCCTCGGAAGTGGTCAACATCGGCGACGAAGTCGAGGTCAAGGTGCTCAAGTTCGATCGCGAACGCCAGCGCGTCTCGCTTGGTCTCAAGCAGCTCGGCGACGATCCCTGGGTCGATATCTCGCGCCGCTATCCCGAGAACTCGCGCCTGTTCGGCAAGGTCTCGAACATCGCCGACTACGGTTGCTTCGTCGAGATCGAGGAAGGCGTCGAGGGTCTCGTCCACGTCTCCGAAATGGACTGGACCAACAAGAACGTCCACCCGTCGAAGGTCGTGCACCTCGGCGAAGAGGTCGAGGTCATGGTCCTCGACATCGACGAGGAACGCCGCCGCATCTCGCTCGGCATGAAGCAGTGCCGCGCCAACCCGTGGGAGGAGTTCGCCGCCACCCACAACAAGAACGATCGCGTGGTCGGCAAGATCAAGTCGATCACCGACTTCGGCATCTTCATCGGACTCGACGGCGGTATCGACGGCCTGGTGCATCTCTCCGACCTGTCCTGGGACATCCCGGGCGAGGAGATGGTGCGCAACTACAAGAAGGGCGACGAACTCGAAACCGTGGTGCTTGCGGTCGATGCCGAGCGCGAGCGTATCTCGCTCGGCGTCAAGCAGCTCGCCCAGGACCCGTTCTCGACCTACCTCGCGCAGAATCCCAAGGGCACCCGCGTGGTCGGCCGCATCGTCGCGGTCGATGCCAAGGGCGCCAACATCGAGCTGGCGGAAGGCGTCGAGGCGACCATGCGGGCGTCGGAGATCTCCATCGACCCGGTCGACGACGCGCGCAAGTACCTCAAGGAAGGCGACGACGTCGAGGCGATGATCGTCGGTGTCGATCGCAAGCGCCGCATGGTCAATCTCTCGATCAAGGCGCGCGAGAGCGAGGAAGAGGCCGCTGCGCTGCAGGAATACAGCGCGGAGCGCGAGAACACCGGGCGCACCACGCTCGGCGACCTGTTCAAGGAGCAGCTCGACTCCAAGTGAGGCGAGACGCGGCAACGAGTCATTGACTGATTTGCATCGGGAACGAGAATGACGAAGTCCGAACTCATCGAATCGCTCGTGAAAAAGCAGTCCCAGCTCGGTTACCGCGACGTCGAACTCGCGGTCAAGACCATGCTGGAGCACATGGGCCAGACCCTGGCCTCGGGCGAGCGCATCGAGATTCGGGGCTTCGGCAGCTTCTCGCTGCACTACCGTCCCCCGCGCGTCGGGCGCAACCCGAAGTCGGGGGACCCGGTATCGCTGCCGGCAAAGTACGTGCCCCATTTCAAACCAGGCAAGGAGTTGCGTGAGCGCGTCAACCTCGGTGCCGCCAACGCGCCGGTGATCCGGCCGGCGCGTGACAACGACGGCGACGCGGAGTCCGACGACTAGCGCCGGGCGGCCGGTGCGGCGGGCCGGGCGAGGCGTCGGGACACATCAGGCAGACGGGCGAGGAAGCGGGCAGGCAAACGGCCGGGGGCGCAGGGCCGGACCGCGCGCCGCGTGGCCGGCGCGACATCCTCGGCCCACGACACGGAGACCGCGGTGGCACGAGTCCTTTATCTCACGTTCGCGATCCTGGTCGCCCTGGCCGGGCTCGGGTTCCATGTCCTCAACGACCAGCCGGTCGAACTCAACTATTTCGTCGGCGCGCTGGAGGTCCAGCTGTCCTGGGTTGTCGTCGCGGTGCTGGTCGCCGGCGTCCTGCTCGGCGTGCTGGCCATGAGCGCGAGCCTGCTGCGTGCGCGCGGCGAGGTCAAACGGCTCAGTCGGCGTAACGAGCAGGTCGAGCGCGAGGTGGCGAGTTTGCGCGCCGCCACGCTCAAAGATGCCCACTGAGTTTCTCTTCGCGCTCGTCGTCTGCCTGCTGCCGGTGGCAGCGCTGTCCGGCTGGTATTACGGCCGCCGGGATCTCGAACGCAAGCGTGGTACGCGCGCGAGCGGCATGTCCTCGGATTATTTCCGCGGCCTGAACTACCTGCTCGAGGATCGTCCCGACAAGGCCATCGAGGTCTTCCTCAAAGTCCTCGAGGTCGAATCCGAGACGGTCGAAACCCACCTCGCGCTGGGCAACCTGTTCCGGCGCCGCGGCGAGGTCGACCGCGCCATCCGCATTCATCAGAACCTCGTCGCACGGCCCCAGCTCGAGTTCGAGCACCGTTCGACGGCCTTGTTCGAACTCGGTCTCGATTACATGCGCTCGGGCCTGCTCGACCGTGCCGAGAGCCTGTTCAAGGAATTGCTCGACCTCGGCGCCCACCAGCGCCAGGCCATCGGCCACCTGGTCGACATCTACCAGCAGGAGCGCGACTGGGCCAAGGCGCTCGAATACACCGAGCGCCTGGAGAAGCTCGCCAACCGAGATCTCGCGCCACGTCGCGCCCACTACCTCTGCGAGCAGGCCGAGCAGCTCATCGCCGACGGCAATGCCGAGGACGCCAGCGACAAGCTGCGCGCCGCGCTCGCCATCGATCCCAACTGCGTGCGCGCCAGCCTCATGCAGGCCGGGCTGGCCATGACCGTCGGTGCCTACGAGGCCGCCATCCGTCATCTCGACGCCATCGAGCGCCAGGACCTCGCCTTCCTGCCCGAGGCGATTCCCTCGCTGGTCGAGTGCTACCGGCAACTCGGCCGCCTGGACGATCTGCGCGCGCACCTCGAACACCTGTGCGACCTGCGCACCGGGACCACGCCGGTGCTGACCCTGACCCGGATCCTCGACGAGGCCGGACGCAGCGCCGAGGCCAAAGCGCGGCTGGTCGCGGAAATCGACCCGCGGCCGACCGTGCGCGGCATCGACCGCCTGGTCGACTACGCGCTGGCCGGCGCCAGCGGCGAGGCGCGCGAGAACCTGCTGCTGCTGAAGAAGCTGACCAACGCCCTGATTGCGAACAAGGCGAGCTATACCTGCTCGAACTGCGGTTTCCGCGGTCGCAGCCTGCACTGGCAGTGCCCGAGCTGCCAGAGCTGGAACACCATCAAGCCCTTGCACGGTCTCGAGGGCGAGTAGGCGAAGGGCTGCCGCGGTGGTGGTGCTTGCGCGCGCCGCCGGCCCGGCCGACTGTGCCGACGGCACCCGGAAGCCGCCGGCCCTGCCCGCGCCGCGCCTGCCGTCCGGCCACGTGCCTGCGCGCGTCGTCCCCAGCGTGTAGACTGCGCGCCTTGATCGCCACCGGCGCTGCCCCCGTGGCGCGCCGCCGACCTGCCGCCGTACCCGACATGAACCGTACCGATCGCCCCGTCATCGTTGCCCTCGATTTCGACACCCTGGACGGCGCCCTGGCGCTGGCCGACCGCCTCGACCCTGCCACCTGCCGCGTCAAGGTCGGCAAGGAGCTGTTCACCCGGGCCGGTCCGGCGGCCGTCCGCGCCCTCGGCACGCGCGGCTTCGAGGTGTTCCTCGATCTCAAGTTCCACGACATCCCCAACACCGTGGCCGGGGCCTGTCGTGCCGCGGCCGATCTCGGCTGCTGGATGGTCAACGTCCATGCCGGCGGGGGGCGCGCGATGATGACCGCCGCCGCCGCCGCGCTCGCCGGCCAGGCCGGTCGCCCGTTGCTGATCGCGGTGACGGTGTTGACCAGCCTCGACGATCTCGCCCTCGGCGAGGTCGGCGTGGACGCCACGGCCGGTGACCAGGTCGTGCGCCTGGCGACGCTGGCGGAGAGTTGCGGGCTCGACGGCGTGGTCTGCTCGCCGCTCGAGATCGCGCCGCTGCGCGGTTGCCTCGACCCGGGCTTCACCCTGGTCACCCCCGGCGTACGCCCGGCCGGCGCGGCGCAGGACGACCAGGTGCGGATCGCCACCCCGGGCAGCGCCATTGCGGCCGGGGCCAGCTACCTCGTCGTCGGCCGCCCGGTGACCCGCGCCGCCGACCCGGCGGCCGCCGTCCTCGCCATCGACGCCGAGTGCCGCGAGGCTCGCCGCGCATGACGCGGCGGCCGGTTACCGCGGCGCGAGGCGCCGCAGTGGGCGGGCGCGGCGCGTGAGTTCCACCGCAGTGCATCCCTGCAGCGTCCTCGAACCCCCGCTGCCGGAGGCGGCGGGTACCCACGCACGCTGGTCGCGACTCTACGGCGCGGCGCGTTCGATGGCGCTGGCCGCCGCCGCCACGCGCGCCGCGCGGCCGTTCGTCGTCGTCACGGCCGATGCCAGCGGCGCCATGCGCCTCGAACAGGAGCTGGCCTTCTTCGCGCCCGGCCTGCCACTGCTCGCGCTGCCCGATTGGGAAACCCTGCCCTACGATCGCTTCAGTCCCTACCAGGACATCACCTCCGAGCGCATCGCCACGCTCAGCCGCCTGCCGCAACTCGACCGCGGCGTGGTCATCGTGGCGGCGTCGACGGCGCTGCACCGGCTGGCACCGCGGGCCTGGCTGGAAGGGCGCTCGTTCAGCCTGCGCGCCGGCGAAACCCTCGACCGCGATGCCTTCCGGCGCCGCCTCGAAGCCGGCGGCTACCGAGCCTGCGCCCAGGTCGGCGAGCACGGCGATTTCGCCGTGCGCGGTTCGCTCATCGACGTCTTCCCGATGGGCGCGGAACATCCGTTCCGCATCGACCTGTTCGACGACGAGATCGAGACCCTGCGCCTGTTCGACATCGACAGCCAGCGCTCGACCGACACCGTCGAGCGCCTGGAACTCCTGCCGGCGCGCGAGTTCCCGCTCGACGAGGCCGCCATCCGCGAATTCCGCCGGGCCTGGCGCCTCGAGTTCGAGGGCAATCGGGCCCAGCAGGCGACGCTCTACCAGGACGTCTCCGAGGGCCTCGCGCCGGCCGGCATCGAGTACTACCTGCCGCTGTTCTTCGACGAGCTCGACACCCTGGCCGCCTACCTGCCGGCCAACACCGTGGTGGTGTTCGACGAGGGCGTCGCCGAGGGCGCGGCGCAGTTCGAACACACCGTGGCCGAGCGTTACGAGGCGCTGCGCCACGACGTCGAGCGGCCGTTGTGCCGACCGTCGCGGGTGTTCGCCACCCAGGCCGAGCTGGAGGCCGCGCTGGCGCCTTTCACGCGCATCGACGTCGGCGGGCTGGAACTCGCCGGCGCGGACAGCACCGCCTTCGCCAGCCGCGCACCGGTGCGCGTGCCGGTCGATGCCCGCGCCGCCGAACCCTTCGCCCTGCTCACCGAGCACGTGCGTCGCGCCGACGGCCGCGTACTGTTCCTGGCCGACTCGCTCGGCCGCCGCGAAACCCTGCTCGAGCTGTTCCGCGAGCAGGCATTCCGCCCGCGCCCGTTCGACTCGTTCGCCGATTTCCTCGCCGCCGACCATGCCGTCGGCATCGCCGTCGGCGCCGTTGCCGAGGGCGCCGAACTCGAGCAACCGCGGCTCAGCCTGCTGACCGAGGCGCAGCTGTTCGGCGAACGCGCGCAGCAGCGCCGGCGGCGGCGTACGACCGCCGACAACGAGGCGGTCATCCGCAACCTCACTGAACTCACCGCCGGCGCACCGGTGGTCCACGAGCACCACGGGGTCGGCCGTTACCGCGGCCTCGAGGTGCTCACCGTGGGCGGTATCACCAACGAGTTCATCAAGATCGAGTACGCCGACGGCGACAACCTCTACGTCCCGGTCAGCGCGCTCGACCTCATCAGTCGCTACTCCGGGGTCGATCCCGATCACGCGCCCCTGCACAAGCTCGGCAGCGGCCAGTGGGACAAGGCCCGGCGCAAGGCGGCGGAGAAGATCCGCGACGTCGCCGCCGAACTGCTCGAACTGCATGCACGCCGCGCCGCGCGCCGCGGCCACGCGTTCAAGGTCGACAGCCGCGCCCTGGCCGCGTTCGAGCAGGCTTTCCCCTTCGAGGAGACCGCCGACCAGCTCGACGCAGTCGCCGCGGTGGTCACCGACATGGGCCGCGAGCAACCGATGGACCGCCTGATCTGCGGCGACGTCGGTTTCGGCAAGACCGAGGTCGCCATGCGCGCGGCCTTCGTCGCCATCAACGACGGCTACCAGGTCGCGATCCTCGTGCCGACCACGCTGCTTGCCGGCCAGCACTACGAGACGTTGCGCGACCGCTTCGCCGACTGGCCGGTGCGCATCGAGCAGCTGTCGCGCTTCCGCGACGCCGCGAGCACGCGGGCGACCCTCGAAGGCCTGCGCAACGGCACCGTCGACATCGTCGTCGGCACCCACAAGCTGCTCGGCAAGCAGGTCAAGTTCAAGAACCTGGGACTGCTCGTCGTCGACGAGGAACACCGCTTCGGCGTGCGCCAGAAGGAGCAGATCAAGGCGCTGCGCGCCGACGTCGATATCCTCACCCTGACCGCGACGCCGATCCCGCGCACGTTGAACATGGCGCTGTCAGGCACCCGCGAACTGTCGATCATCGCCACCCCGCCGCAGAAGCGCCTGGCCATCAAGACCTTCGTGCGGGAGTGGGCCGACGCCCTGCTGCGCGAGGCCATCCTGCGCGAGATCGGGCGCGGCGGGCAGGTCTACTTCGTGCACAACGAAGTGGAGAACATCCAGCAGAAGGCCGACGAACTGGCGGCCATCGTGCCCGAGGCGCGCATCGCGGTGGCCCACGGCCAGATGCGCGAGTCGACGCTCGAGCGCGTCATGCTCGATTTCTACCACGGCCGCTGCAACGTGCTGGTGTGCACCACCATCATCGAAACCGGCATCGACGTGCCCAATGCCAACACCATGATCATCAACCGCGCCGACAAGTTCGGCCTCGCCCAGCTCTACCAGCTGCGTGGGCGGGTCGGCCGCTCGCACCACCGCGCCTATGCCTACCTCGTGGTACCGCATCGCAAGGCCATGACGCAGGACGCGGTCAAGCGCCTGGAGGCAATCGAGTCGCTGGAGGAACTCGGCGTCGGCTTCACCCTGGCGACGCACGACCTCGAGATCCGCGGCGCCGGCGAGATCCTCGGCGACGAACAGAGCGGCCACATCCAGGAGATCGGCTTCGGGCTCTACTCGGAACTGCTCAATCGCACCGTCAGCGCGCTCAAGGCCGGCCGCGGCATCAGTCTCGACGATGCCATGGACGCGCGGGTCGAGGTCGAGCTGCACATCGCGGCGCTGTTGCCCGAGGATTACCTGCCCGACGTGCATGCGCGCCTGATCCTCTACAAGCGCATCGCCTCGGCCCGCAGCAGCGAGGAACTCGCGGATCTGCGCGAGGAGATCATCGACCGCTTCGGCACGTTCGGCGCGCCGGTCGACAATCTCTTTCGTGTAACATCGTTCAAGCTCGACGCGGAGCGCTTCGGCATCCGCCGGATCGACCTCGGCAGTCGCGGTGGGCGCATCGAGTTCCACGCCCAGCCGAACGTCGACCCGATGAGCATCATCGAACTCGTGCAGACCGATCCCGACTACCGCTTCGACGGCGGTGACAAGCTGCGGGTGGTGAAGGAATTGCCCGATGCGCAAGCGCGTTTTGAGGAACTCAGGACCCTGTTCGACCGTTTCTCGCGCCGCCATGCGGCGGCTTGAGCGGGCCGCGCTGTGCGCGCTCGCCCTGTTGCTGGCAGCGCCGGCGGCGTGGGCGCGCTGGTACCAGGTCGACGTGGTGGTGTTCCGCCAGGCGGGCGCGGCCGACAGCGGTGGCGAGACCTTCCCGGCGCTGGCCAGCCTGCCCGACTACGACAGCGCCATGCGCCTGGTCAGCGAACTGCCCGACCTCTCCGACGAGCCCGCGGCGTTGCCCGGCACGGCGCCGGCCGAGGTCGCGTTCCGGCCGCTGCCGCGCGGTGAGCGCCGTCTGGCCGGGGCGGCGTCGCGGCTGGCCTCCGGTGGCTACGAAGTCCTGGTCGCGACCGCCTGGCGCCAGCCGAGCTTCGGCGTGGCCGGCGCCCGGCGCGTCTACCTGTCGGACCTCGACGACGGCGCGCCCGGCGAAGTGCAGCTCGGCCCGGGCGGGGTGCCGCTCGCACGTACCCCGGCGGTCGAGGGCACGGTCGCGATCAAGGTCGCGCGCCTGCTGCACGTCGAGGTCGATTTCGTCTATGACCACGACGGCACCCCGGTGCGCCTGGCCGAGACGCGCAAGGCCAAGCTGCGCGAGACCCATTACTTCGACCACCCGCTGTTCGGCGTGCTGGTGCAGGTTTCGCCCTACGTGCTGCCGGAGCCGGAAGCCCCCGAGAACGCCGCCGGCACGGACGAGCCGGAGGACCCCGGCGAGGAGGCCGCGGCCAGCGCGGCGCCGCCCGATTGATGCCGCAATACCGCGTGGACGCGAATGGGTGACCGTGAATTGGTGACAGTTTACTTTTCTCACGCGCCCGGCCACGGCACGAACGCCGCGCAAAAATAAACTGTCACCAGACCGTGAATTGGTGACAGTTTACTTTTCTCATGCGTCCGGCCACGGCACGAACGCCGCGTAAAAGTAAACTGTCACCAGACCGTGAATTGGTGACAGTTTACTTGTCTCATGCGTCCGGCCACGGCACGAATGCCGCGTGAAAGTAAACTGTCACCAATTCACCGGGTGCAGGCGTTCCAGCCTGCAGCCAGCGCCGCGATGATGGCGCGGATGCGGTTCATGCCGCCGGCCAGTTCGCGTTCGATCTCGGCCATCGTGATGGGGCCGTCGGCGCGCCCCGCGGCGGCATTCACCACCAGCGAGATATTGGCGTAGTCGATCCCCAGCTCGCGCGCGAGCCCCGCCTCCGGCATGCCCGTCATGCCGACCAGGGTGCAGCCGTCGCGTTCGAGACGGTCGACTTCGGCCGCGCTTTCCAGGCGCGGCCCCTGGGTCGCGCCGTAGACACCGCCATCGATCACCGCGATCTGCGCGTGCGCGGCGGCAGCCAACAGCGCTGCGCGCAGGGCCGGTGCGTAGGGCGCGGTGAAGTCGACGTGCTGGGGTGTCGCCTGCGAGCCGTCGGAATAGGTGTGCTCGCGGCCCCAGGTGTAATCGATGAGATCGTGCGGTACGACGATGGCACCGGTGGCCGGGCCGATGCCGCCCACCGCCGCGGTGCCGACGATGGCCGTCGCTCCCAGCGCCTGCAGGGCGGCGACGTTGGCGCGGTAGTTGACCTTGTGCGGCGGGAAGCGATGACCGGCGCCGTGGCGGGCGAGGAACATCACCTCGTGGCCGCCGAGGCGGCCACTGACGACAGCGGCCGACGGCTCGCCCCAGGCGGTCATCACGCGTCGCTCGCGGCGCGCGCTGAGTTCGGCGAGGTCGTACAGGCCACTGCCGCCGATGACGGCGAGGCTCACGCGTGGTCCCCGTCGACGGCGAAGATTCCGGGCGCGTTACGCAGGTAGGTCTTGTAGTCCATGCCGTAGCCGAACAGGTACTCGTCGGGTAGCGACAGGGCCGAGAAATCGGTGCTGCGCAGGCCGGCGCGCTGCTCGACCTGCTTGGTGATGAGCACCGCCGTCAGCACCTCGGCGGCGCCGAGGTCGTGGCAGGCTTCGACGATGGCGTCGAGGGTGATGCCGTGATCGAGGAGATCGTCGACCACCAGCACGGTGCGGCCGCGCACGCTCTCCGGCGGCCGCTTGACCCAGCGCAGTTCGCCGCCGGTGGTGCGCAGGCCGTAGCGGGTGAGGTGGGTGTAATCGACCTGCAGTGGGAAATCGAGCCGCCTGAGCAGCATCGCGGCCGGCACCAGGCCGCCATTCATGACCGTCAGCAGCAGCGGGTCGGCCTGGCTCAGCTTCTCGGTGATGGACTGCGCCATGCGGTCGACGGCGCGTTCGATGGTCACGGCATCGGCGAGGCAGCGCGCGCTGCCGCGCACGCGGGCGAGTTCGTCGGCGCTCGGCGCATCAGCCATGGTCGTTCTCCAGCGCGCGGCGGCCGGCCCAGTCACGCGCGAACTGCGACGCCGTGCGCCCGCTGCGCGAACCGTGCAGCAGCGCCCACTGCAGGGCCGCCGCGCACGCGGTCTCGTCGCAATCGACGCCGTGCGCGGTGAGCCAGTGGCGGGTGATGTCGAGATAGCGGTCCTGGTTGAGCGGGTGGAAGGACAGCCACAGCCCGAAGCGTTCCGAGAGGGAAATCTTCTCTTCCACGGCTTCGCCGTGATGCAGCTCGCCGTCGACCACGCGGGTGTCGCGGTTGTCGCTGAGGCGCTCGGGCAGCAGGTGGCGGCGATTGGAGGTGGCGTAGATGACGATGTTGTCCGGCGTATCCAGCACCGAGCCGTCGAGCACGGTCTTCAGCGCCCGGTAGGTGGCGTCGTTGTCGTCGAAGGAGAGGTCGTCGCAGTAGATCACGTAGCGGCCGTCGTCGCCGTCGAGGTGGTCGATGATCTCCGGCAGGTCGACCAGGTCGAGGCGGTCGACCTCGACCAGGCGCAGACCGTGTGGCGCGAAGTCGTTGAGCAGCGCCTTGACCAGCGAGGACTTGCCGGTGCCGCGTGGCCCCCACAACAGGGCGTTGTTGGCCGGCAGGCCGCCGAGGAACTGGCGCGTGTTGCGGACCAGCTCGGACTTCTGGTGGTCGATGTGCAGGAGGTCGTCGAGGCGCACGCCGTTGAATCGGCGGATCGGCTCGAGACGTCCGGGACCGCGCCCGCGGCGCCAGCGCCAGGCCAGCGCATCGTGGGCGTCGAAGGACGCCGCGGCGGCGGGCGGCAACCATTGCTCGAGGCGGTCGAGGAGGCGCTCGGCGCGCCGGAAGAACTTGTCGGCCTTGCTCAAGATGCTGAATCCGGGATCTGGAACGGGCGCTATTCTAGCCCGTCCGCGTGCCCCGTCTCGTGCCCCTTGCAGCCTGCCACGAAGCCATGCCCCGGCCCATGCCGTACCGGCCGCGCAGGCACCGGGCGCGCAGCCGCACCAGCGCGCGGCGTTCAGGAAACCATCGAAACGACGTTGGTCGCGTGTTCGCTCGACAGCGCGCGGGTGAGCTGGACCTCGATGCGCTTCTTGTAGCTCAGCAGGTCGAAGGCGCGCAGCGCCGAAATGCCGCTGACCTGCCGGAAGCGCGCGGAGAGGTCGAGATCGGTGATGTAGATCGGGTAGGCGACGCCGTCGGCGCGCTGCGCCAGCACGTACTCGGCGACCTGGCGGAACAGCGAGCCGCCGTGTTCCCAGGTCGAGAACTCGCGCGTACCGGCGATGATGGTGAACTGCTGGCGGCCGTTCGAATCGGCATCGGCGAGGACGCGCAGCGGCAGGTAGCCGCCGCTCGTGACGCTGTCGAAGGTATGCGGCTTGAAACGTGGCGTGCCGCCGACGATCTCCACTTCGCAGGTCTCGATGGTCGGCGGGGTCGTGGCGCCGTCGGTCGCTGGCAGGTGGGCCAGCGCGCTGTCGAGAAACTGCTGGTAATGCTGTAGCAGGGTTTCGACCGTGTAGCAGTCCTGGCGCTGGGCCAGCAGCAGGCCCCGTTCGTCGACGATGTAGACGTCGGCGCGCGGGCCGCGGGGCAGGGCGAAGATCTGCAGCACGCCGGGCCGGTTGTGGCGGTAGAGTGCGGCGAGCAGGGCGGCGCGCTGACAGCCGCGGTCGAAGCGCACGCGCTGGAAGGTCTCGCCGCTGCCCTCGCCGAGCGCGCGCATGAGCAGGCCGGTGTTGGCGTGCGAGGCGATCTGTGGGGTGCCGGCGCCGACCCGCAGGTGGTGCAGGGCGTCGGCCGTCTCGAGCACGAAGTGGGCGGTCGCCGCCGGGGCGACACGGGCCACGAAACGCAGGGTCTCGTCGAAGGTCTGCTGTACGCGATCGGCGATCAGGTTCGCATGGTCGGCGCCGAAACAGCGCGCCTCGACCGGCGGCAGGCCGCTGCCGGGCGGCAGCCAGGCGAGGCATTCGCGCAGCGCTTCGAGCAGCGCCGCGCCGCCTTCGTGGCGGAACACGAAGGTCTCGTTCCAACTCGTCACGAAGACCAGGTCGATGGACCGGATGAGGTTGAAACGGCGCCCGGCGAACTGGTAGGGGTCGTTGTGATCGCTGGTCAGCACGCTGCCTTCGGCGATCGCCCCGGCGAAGGGGTTGATGCCGACGTTGACCAGCAGCAGCACGCGGGCGAGCCGCGCCGGCGCGGCGAGGTCGTCGTTGCCATGGGCGATGCCGTCGGCCGGCAGGGCCGCCTGCAGGTTGTCGAGCAGGCGGCGGGTGTCGTTGCCGTTGAGGGTGCCGCTGGCCGCGAAGACGTGCCAGTTGGTGGCGCGGTCGGCGAGACGGTTGAGATGGCACCACACCACCATCTCGGTGGCCGACGCCGAGCGCCGCAGCGGGTTCTTGAAGGCCGCTTCGGCCGGCGTCACGGTACCCGCGAACAACAGCCACACCGCGGTGTCGTCGCCGAGATGGGTCTCGTGCAGCGACAGATTGGATTCTTCCGGGTGGGTGCAGATGCCGCGCGTGATGACCTCGATCTTGGCCTGCTTCTTCTCGAACGCGGCGTAGAGCTTGCGCCCGAGCACGTGGAGGTCGCGCTCGGTGATCTTGAGATCGGTGGCGTGGTTGCGCGCGAAGCGCGACAGGAAGGCGTAGCTCGAGCGCAGCGTCGCGGTGAGATCCTGGCGCTCTTCCATGGCGATGGTCAGGCCCCAGTGGTCGCGTTGATCGAGCATGACCGTGCGGCCCTGGCTCCAGCCCCAGGCCTCGACCAGGTGGTGCAGCGCGCCGGCGCGCCAGTCGTCCTCGTCGCGCTGGGGCTGGTACTCGCTCACGCGCAGGCCGGCCTTGAGGTAGAAGCAGCGCCGCATGACGTCGAGCCGGGTGGCGTCGTTGCGCGCCATGAGGTGCTCTTCGACCTTGGTGTACATCATGATGTACGGGTCGAGCACGTTGAGGTCGCTTTCACCCTGCTCGATGGCGCCCTTGTAGCGTGCGCAGAGCAGGGTGATATCGGGATACTCGGCGGCGTAGGCCTCCATCAGGAGCAGCTTCAGCACCGACTTGTAGGGCGAATCGATGCTCTTGTAGAGCTGCCACACGGCGGCGCCGAAGAATTCCTCGGCCGGGATGCGCGGCAGGCCGCCGAAATCGATGAAGTCACGAGCGTCGAACACGCGTCGCCGCGCGCCCTCGGCGATGAAGGCGTCGTAGTCGGCGTCGTAGCAGGTCGGTACCCGCCACCACAGCGGCGGCAGGCCGGCCAGCAGCACGGCCGAGCGGTAGAACTCGTCGAGCAGGACGTAGTGCTGCGAGCTGCCGCTCGATTCGGCCGACAGCGAGAGCGTCTGGCCGCGGCGGAAGCGCTCGGCGTCGAGCACGAAGAAATGCACTTCCAGGCCGAGCTCGGCGGCGAAGGCTTCGATGCGCCGGGCCTTCTCGGCCAGCTCCGCGACGCCCTCGGTGGCCAACCCGGGGTCGTGCACCAGCCACATGTCGAGATCGCTGTCGCGCGAGAAGGCGATGCTGCCGGGGCTGCCCATCAGGTACAGCCCGCGCACGGCCAGGCGCGGCGGCGAGCGGCGTTCGATGTCGAGCGCGCGGCTCAGGCGACGCACGGCGCGCAGCGCGGCCTGGGTCGGCGAGTAGTCGGCGATGCCGAAGGGGGTCTCGCGCGAGACGTAACCCGGCAGCAGCGGGTGGTTGGTATGGAACAGCAGCGGTAGCAGGTCGAGGAATTCGGCCTGGCGCGCGCTGAGCACGGCGGTGACCCGGTTGAGGCGATCGCGGTTGACCGCGGGGAAACGCCGGATGGCCGACTCGATGCTGAAGTCGAAAGCGGTTGTGGACGCGCGGGTCATGCTCCGCGATAGCGACCGCGAGGGCGCGAACTGTAGCCCGGCCAGGGCGTGTCAGGATCCCGGTAGTCGGGGCATAAAGCCTGAAAATTCAAGATGTTTTGATTGTGCGGGCGGGGCGTATGACCGATAATCGCGCTCGCGCCGCGAGCGCTTGCGGCAATCCGCCACCCGACGCGCCCCGAGGACAGGCTGCCATGTTTCCCCGTGATATGACCATCGCCGATTTCGACCCCGAACTGGCCCGGGCCCTGGGCGCCGAAGCGCGCCGCCAGGAGACCCACATCGAGCTGATCGCCTCCGAGAATCATGTCAGCCCGCGCGTGCTCGAGGCGGCCGGCACGGTGCTGACCAACAAGTACGCCGAGGGCTACCCCGGCAAGCGCTACTACGGCGGTTGCGAACACGTCGACGAGGTCGAGCGCCTGGCCATCGAGCGCGCCAAGGCGCTGTTCGGCGCCGCCTATGCCAACGTCCAGCCGCACTCGGGTTCGCAGGCCAACGGCGCGGTCTACCTCGCCCTGCTCGACGCCGGCGACACCGTGCTCGGCATGAGCCTGGCCGACGGCGGCCACCTCACCCACGGCGCCGCGGTCAATTTCTCCGGCCGCACCTACCACGCCGTGCAGTACGGCCTCGATGCGACCACCGGCCACATCGATTACGACCAGGTCGCGCGCCTCGCCCGCGAGCACAAGCCACGCCTGATCATGACCGGCTTCTCGGCCTACTCGCGCATCGTCGACTGGGCGCGATTCCGCGAAATCGCCGACGAGGTCGGCGCCTACCTGGTGTCCGACATCGCCCACGTCGCCGGGCTGGTCGCCGTCGGCCTCTATCCCAGCCCGATCGATCTCGCCGACGTCACCACCACCACCACCCACAAGACCCTGCGCGGGCCGCGCTCGGGGCTGATCCTGGCGCGCGCCGACGAGGCCATCGAGAAGAAGCTCAACTCGGCGGTGTTTCCCGGCCTGCAGGGCGGGCCGCTGATGCACGTCATCGCGGCCAAGGCGGTGGCGTTGAAGGAAGCCATGGAACCCGGCTTCCGCGTCTACCAGGAGCGCGTGCTGGCGAATGCCCGCACGATGGCCGAGACCTTCCTGTCACGCGGCTACAAGGTCGTCTCGGGCGGCACCGACAACCACCTCTTCCTGGTCGACCTGGTGGCCCAGGGCATCACCGGCAAGGCTGCCGACGCCGCCCTCGGCCGCGCCCACATCACGGTCAACAAGAACGCCGTGCCCAACGACCCGCAGTCGCCGTTCGTGACCTCGGGCATCCGCATCGGCACGCCGGCCATGACCACGCGCGGTTTCGACGTCGACGAGGCGCGCCTGGTCGCCGGCTGGATGTGCGACGTGCTCGACGCCATCGAGGACGAGGCCGTCAACGATCGCGTGCGCGCCCAGGTCGAGGAGCTGTGCGGGCGTTTCCCGGTCTATGCCGGTTGAGGCCCCGGGGATGCGCCGCGCCGGTGTCGCCACGGCCGTTGCGCAGCACCCGGCCAGGGAGTAGTTGCCATGCACTGTCCGTTCTGTACCCATCCCGACACCCGGGTCATCGATTCGCGGCTACTCGGCGACGGTGACCAGATCCGCCGGCGCCGCGAATGCCAGAGCTGCAAGGCGCGCTTCACCACCTACGAGACGGCCGAGCTCAGCCTGCCGCGGGTGATCAAGAGCGACGGCCGCCGCGAGACCTTCAGCGACGAGAAGCTGCGTGGCGGTATCGTCAAGGCACTGGAGAAGCGCCCGGTACCGATGGAACGGGTCGAGAACGCCATCAACCACGTCAAGCGCCGGGTGCGCGAGAGCGGTGAGCGCGAGATCGATTCGGTCAAGATCGGTGAGCTGGTCATGGACGCGCTGCGCGGGCTCGACCAGGTCGCCTACGTGCGCTTTGCCTCGGTCTACCGCAGCTTCGAGGACGTGCGCGCCTTTCTCGAGGAGATCGAGCGACTCGAGAACGACCTGCCCCCGGACCTGCGCGAACAGCAGCTCGAACTCATCGAAGCCGACAAGCCCGGTAAACCCGGCAAGCCGGGCTGAGCGGGTGTCTGGAAAACGAGCACCTGCTGCAACACGCCCCGGCGGTGCCTGGCCGCGTTGCGGGGCCGCCGTCGAGCCGTCGCCCGGCGACGGGTGTGCTCGCGCTCGACGCGCTCGCCCGCGCCTTGCCAGACCCCCCCGGGGGACGTCGCGCGACGGCGTTCGTCCAGTCAACAGCCGCTGAGCGTCGTGGCCGAGGTCGACGCCCGCGACCGCGCCTTCCTGCGCGAGGCCATCGAGCTGGCCCGCGCCGGCCGCTACTCGACCTCGCCCAACCCCGCCGTCGGCTGCGTGCTGGTACGCGATGGCGAGGTCGTGGGGCGCGGCTTCCATGCCCGCGCGGGCGAGGGCCACGCCGAGGTCGTGGCGCTGGCACAGGCCGGCGCGCGGGCGCGTGGCGCCACCGCCTACGTCTCGCTCGAACCCTGTAATCACCACGGCCGTACCGGGCCGTGTTCGGAGGCCCTGGTCGCGGCCGGCGTCCGCCGCGTGGTCTACGGTCCCGACGATCCCAACCCGGCGGTCGACGGCAGCGGCGCGGCGCGCCTGCGCGCGGCCGGTATCGAGGTGCACGGCGGCGTCGAGGCGGCGGCGGCGCGCGCGCTCAATGCCGGTTTCTTCCAGCGCATGCGGAGCGGGCGTCCGCGCGTGGTGCTCAAGATCGCGATGAGCCTGGACGGCGCGATGGCGCTGGCCAGCGGCGAGAGCCAGTGGATCACCGGCCCCGCCGCGCGCGCCGCCGTGCAGGGCCTGCGCGCGGCGGCCGGCGCGGTGGTCACCGGCATCGGCACGGTGCTGGCCGACGACCCGCGCCTCGACGTGCGCGATCCGGCCTACGAGCTGCGCGGTCGCCAGCCGTGGCGGGTGGTGCTGGACAGCCATCTGCGCACGCCGCCGACGGCACGGCTGTTCACGGTCGCCGGCCCGTGCCTGGTGGTCGGCGCCACGGCCGCCGCCGGCGCCGCGGCCGACGCTCTGCGCGCAGCCGGCGCGGAGGTGCGCGATGCCCCCGCGGGCGCCGGCGGCCTCGACCTCGGCGCGGTGCTCGACCTGCTCGGCGAGCTGCCGGTCAACGACGTGCTGGTCGAGGCCGGCCCGACCCTGGCCGGGCGTTTTCTCGCCGCCGGCCTGGTCGACGAGCTGGTCGTGCACCTCGCGCCCAAGCTGCTCGGCCGCACGGCGCGACGCGCCTTCGATCTCGACAGCCCGGCGCGGCTGGCCGACGCGCTGTGTCTCGACCTCGTCTCGTCGACGCGCCTGGGCGATGATATGGCGCTGGTGTTCCACGCCCGCGAGGGCACCCGCAGGGGAGAAGCAGACTGACATGTTCACCGGAATCGTCGCCACCGTCGGCCGCCTGGCCGCCATCACGCCGCGCGGAGAGGCCATGCGGCTGCGCATCGCGAGCGGCGAACTCGACCTCGCCGACGTCGCCCTGGGCGACTCGATCGCGGTTTCCGGGCCATGCCTGACGGTGGTCGCTTTCGACCGCGAGGGTTTCGAGGTCGACGTCTCGCACGAAACCCTCGCCCGCACCACGCTCGGCCGGCGCAAGGTCGGCGACGGTGTCAACCTGGAGAAGGCACTGCGCCTCGACGAGCGTCTCGGCGGCCATCTCGTCAGCGGGCACGTCGACGGCATCGGCCGGGTGAGCCGGCGCGAGCCCCACGGCGAATACCTGCGCTTCGTCATCGGCGTGCCGCGCGAACTCGCTCGCTACCTCGCCTTCAAGGGCTCGGTGTGCCTGGACGGGGTCAGCCTGACGGTGAACGCGGCCGGGCCCGAGGACTTCGAGATCCTGACCATCCCGCACACCCTCGAGCGCACCACGCTCGGCACGCTCGCGGTCGGCGACGAGGTCAACGTCGAGGTCGACCTCATCGCGCGCTACGTCGAACGCCTGCTCAGCCAGGGCGCGGGCGGCGACGGCGTGTCCCTGGCCAGCCTCGCCGCGGCCGGTTTCGTGCGCGGCACCGACTGACGCCCGCCAGCCCGGCGATGCCGTGCCGGTGTTGCGCGGCGATTTTCCGCCCGGGCGCAGGGGGCACGGCACCGCGTGGTCCACCTGGTCGCGCCGCCGATCCGCGGCGCCACGCGGCGGTCCGCGGTGTGCCGCCATCGGGCCGCCGGCATACCGCACGATCGGCGTGTGTCCTGCCGGCCGACCGACTCGCTCACTTTCGCGGGGTTTCCCTCGCTATAATCGCGGGCCGCGCGGCCGCCCGCGTCCCACGACGACACAGCCCGACACCATGAAACTGAATACCGCCCAGGAACTGATCGACGACATCCGCGACGGCAAGATGATCATCATCATGGACGATGAGGATCGCGAGAACGAAGGCGATTTCATCCTCGCCGCCGCGCACTGCACGCCCGAACACATCAACTTCATGTCCAAGCACGGGCGCGGCCTGATCTGTCTGACCCTGACCGAAGAGCGTTGCCGTCGCCTCCAGCTGCCCCTGATGGTGCAGGACACGCGCTACACCCATCGCACCAACTTCACCGTCTCGATCGAGGCCGCCACGGGCGTCACCACCGGCATCTCGGCGGCCGACCGCGCACGCACCGTGCAGGCCGCGGTGGCGCCGGCCGCCGGCCCCTCGGACCTGGTCCAGCCGGGGCACATCTTTCCGCTCATGGCCCAGCCGGGCGGCGTGCTGACCCGCGCCGGGCACACCGAGGCCGGCTGCGACTTCGCGCGGCTCGCCGGGCTCGAGGCGGCCGCCGTGATCGTCGAGATCCTGAAGGACGACGGCACCATGGCGCGGCGGCCCGATCTCGAGATCATCGCCCAGCAGTTCGACGTCAAGATCGGCACCATCGCCGATCTCATCCGTTTCCGCGTCGAGAACGAGAAGACCGTCGAGCGCGCGGCGAGTTCGGTGCTGCCGACCGAGTACGGCGACTTCATGCTGCACGCCTACCACGACGCCATCCGGGGCGACGTCCACATGGCGATGGTCAAGGGCAAGATCGAGCCAGAGCGCCCGACGCTCGTGCGCGTGCACATCTACAACCCGTTCGAGGATCTCACCGCGAGCATCCGCAAGGACACCGGCTGGCCGCTGCGCGACGCCCTCCAGCGCGTCGACGAGGCCGGCGAGGGCGTGGTGGTCGTGCTCTCGAACCAGTTCGAGAGCGGTGACCTCGTGCGCCAGGTCATGCGCTACGCGCAAGGCGAAGAGCGGGTGACGCCGCCGCGCGAAACCAACCCGATGGACTGGCGCCAGATCGGTCTCGGTGCACAGATCCTCGCCGACCTCGGCGTGCGCAAGATGCGGGTGATGAGCAACCCGCGCAAGTATCATGCGATCTCGGGCTTCGGTCTCGAGGTCGTCGAGTATGTCACCTGAGGGAGAACCAGCGATGCACGACGTCACCATCATCGAGGGGCGCCCGGTCCTGACCGAGGCCGCGAGCATCGCGGTGGTCTGCGCCCGCTTCAATCATTTCATCGTCGACCAGCTCGAGGCCGGCTGTCTCGACGCGCTCGAACGCCACGCGACGACCAAGGCCCAGGTGACGGTGGTGCGCGTGCCGGGCGCCTTCGAGCTGCCGGTGGCCGTGCGCAAACTCGCCCAGAGCGGCAAGTACGATGCCGTGATTGCGCTGGGCGCGGTGATCCGCGGTTCTACGGCACATTTCGAGCACGTCGCCGGCGGCGCCGAGCGCGGGCTGGGCGGGGTCGCGGCGGATACCGGCGTGCCGGTGATCTTCGGCGTGCTGACCGTCGACACCATCGAGCAGGCCATCGAGCGGGCCGGCACCAAGGCCGGCAACAAGGGCGCCGAGGCGGCCACGGTGGCGCTGGAGATGATCTCGCTCATGCGCCAGCTCTGAGCATCCGTGAAACCCTCGCCAACCCTGCAGCGCCACCTCGTGAACGTCTCCGGCGGCCGCGTGGGGTACCGGTCACGCGTGCCCGGCCGGGCAGCCCGGCGCCCGGTCCACGCCGTCCGGGCTACGCCGTACCGCGCTGCGCGGTACGTGCACGGGAGCTGAGCATGTCGCGACGGCCGGGCAACCAGGGGCGGGTACGCGCGCGGCGTTGCGCGGTGCAGGCCCTTTACCAATGGCAGATGACCGGGCAGGAACCGCCGGCGATCGTCGCCGAGTTCGTCGCCGACCGCGAGCTCAACGGCGTCGATCTCGAGTACTTCGAGGTACTGGTGCGCGAAGTGCCGCGCCAGTTCGAGACCCTGCGCGGCGATCTCGAGGCGTGCATCGATCGCGAATGGCCCAAGCTCGACCCGGTCGAGCGCAGCGTGCTGCTGATCGGCGCCTACGAGCTGCGCAACTGCCTGGAGATGCCGTTCCGGGTGGTCATCAACGAGGGCGTCGAACTGTGCAAGATGTTCGGCACCGTCGAGGGCCACCGCTACGTCAACGGCGTGCTCGATCGCCTCGCCCAGTCGCTGCGCGCGGTCGAGGTGGCAGCGGGTCACTGAGCGCCCGCGACTCCGCAACGCCGCCGGCGCCGGCATGGACGAGTTCGATCTCATCGCCCGTTACTTTGCGCCGCTGGCCGCGCGCGCCGACGACATCGTGCTCGGAATCGGCGACGACGCCGCCCTGCTGCGCACGCCGCCCGGCGCCACCCTCGCTGTCGCCGTCGATACCCTGGTCGCCGGCGTCCACGTTCCGCACGATTGCGCCCCCGCGGCACTCGGTTACCGCGTCGCGGCGGTCAATCTCTCCGACCTCGCCGCGATGGGCGCGCGGCCGCGCTTCGCCACCCTCGCCCTGACCCTGGAGACCGCCGCAGCGGCCTGGCTGGAAGCCTTCGCCGCGGGCCTCGCCAGCGCGCTTGCTCCGGCCGGCGTGGCGCTGGTCGGCGGCGATACCACGCGCGGCCCGCTCTGCGTGACCCTGCAGCTGCTCGGCTGGGCGCCGGAAGTGCCGCTACGCCGCGACGGCGCGCGCGTCGGCGACCACGTGCTGGTGTCGGGCACGCTCGGCGATGCGCGCGCCGCGCTCGACCTGCTCGGGCAGGCCGCCGCCGACGCCGACCAGGCCTGGCTGCTGGAACGCTACTATCGGCCGACGCCGCGGCTCGCGCTCGGCCAGGCGCTGGCCGGGCTCGCCCACGCCGCCATCGACGTCTCCGACGGCCTGGTCGCCGACCTCGGCCACGTCGCCCGGGCCAGCGGCGTGGCCATCGACGTCGAACTCGAGCGCCTGCCGCTGTCGCCGGCCCTGCGCCGCCATGCGGGCGATGGCGCGGCGCGCTGCGCCGCCGCCGGCGGCGACGACTACGAGCTCGCCTTCACGGTGGCCGCGGCGGATCGTGGGCGGGTCATCGAACAGGCCGCCGCGCTCGGCGTGACGGTCACCGACGTCGGCCGCGTGGTGGCCGGGGCCGGGGTGCGCTGCCGCGATGCCGACGGCCGCGACCAGGCCGCGGAACTGGCCGGTTACCGGCATTTCTGAACGCAGCACGCCCGAGCTTCGGGGCCGCACCGCGCATCACGTACTTCACAGCCGCACGAAGCCGGCGGCCTCCAGGCGGGCGATTTCCTCCGGCGCGTAGGGGACGAGCTCGACGAAGGCCGGCAGCGCGTCGGCGTCGAGCTCACGCTGTTCGGCCGATACCGTGCAGACCTTGAAATCGAATACCCCGAGGGCGTCGAGGCGGGCGGCGAGCTCGAGCAGGCCGGGGTAGCGCTCGCGCTGGCGCAGGTCGAAGTACTCGACGTCCGGGCCGTGCAGGACCAGCACCACGCGCAGGCGCGGCCGCTCGGGCGGCGGGGTCTGCTCGAAAATCATGTCAGCGCGTTCGAGCAGGGCGCGGAACTCCGCGGCATCGTGGCCGACGACGTCGAAGTAGTAATGGGCGATGTCGGCGCCGATCGGCCCGGTCGCCGTGGCGGCGGCGTCGCCGCGCGGGTCGGATGTGGCGGGCGCCGGGGCGGTCAGCGGCGCCGGCGCGGCGGCGGGCTGCGGCGTGACCGGCGCCGGCGGGCGCGGCGTGCTGCCGCCCGTGGCCCACAACAGGAGAATGATGGTGAGGGTCGCGGCGAGCACCACGGCGAGCATGTTACGCACGTTCTTCATTCGATGGGCGGCCCTCTCGCGGCCGATTGCGGGCCTCCAGGCTAAGGTATAACGTATTTCGCAAGCCATTGACCAGACGCGGAAACCGCCTGCTGCAGCGCGTGCCCCGCGCGCCCCGTCCGGCCTCGCGCCGGCGCTGGGAAACCCACGCGGCCCGGCGGCGTCCAAGGTCATGTCGAGCGGTGCGCAGCGACGGCGCACCGCGCACGGGACGCTCCCCGAGCAGTCGGCACGCCCGCCCCCGAGGCGGCCGTGGATCTCGCCGGGGTCGATTCACGCAGGAGGGACGAGCAGGGCAGTAGGCCGTGTGCAGCCGCCAGCGGGCGGCGCCGCCACCGCCGCCGGGCCGTCCCAGGGAGAACGGACATGTTACGCATGCTGACCCGGGCCGCCCTGGCCCTCGCCCTGGTTTCGACCAGCGCCTTCGCCCAGCAATCGGAAGTCGATATCTGGGCCACGCTGCTCAAGCCCAAGTACTTTCCCGATGTCGAGTTGACCGAGGGCCGTTCGATCATCGACATGAAGACGCCTTACCGCTCGGAGGATGCGGCCTTCACCCCGGTGTCGATCACCGCCGGCATCCCACAGACTGCCGAACGCTACATCGAGAAGCTCTACGTCTTCGTCGAGAAGAACCCGCAGCCACTGGTCGGGGTGTTCACGCTGACGCCGGAAATGGGACGCGCCGACCTCGCCATGCGCGTGCGCGTCGACCAGTACACCAACGTGCGCGCGGTGGCCGTGCTGAACAACGGCGAGCACCACATGGTGACCAACTTCGTCAAGGCCTCGGGCGGCTGCTCGGCGCCGCTGGCGGCGGATTTCGACGCCGCGATGGAGCGCATCGGGGCGATGAAATTCCGCACCATCGGTGACGAGACCGAGGACGATCTCCTGATCGGCCAGTTCATGCTCAGCCATCCCAACATCACCGGCATGCAGAAAGATCAGAAGACCCATCTCATCCGTCCCGAGCACTACGTCAAGACCATCAAGCTCTACCACGGCGACACCCTGCTGATGACCGCCGAGACCGGTTTCTCGGTCAGCGCCGACCCGAGCTTCCGCTTCTTCTTCCGCGACACCGGCGCACACGAGCTGCGCGCCGAGGTCGTCGATTCCAAGGGCATGTCCTGGGAACAGCAGTTCGACGTTCCCGGTTGAGCGTCGCGCGGCTGCTGGTGCCCACCGTGCGGCCGGGCGAGGTGGCCTGTCGGCCTGCTAGAATCTCGGCCCCGTCAGCGTTGTGAATCCCGCATGAACCCTGAATTCCGCCGCCGCCTGCTGGCCGGCGACAAGCTCTACGGCACCATGGTCACGCTGCCGTCGCCGGAGGTGGTGGAGGTGCTCTGCGCACTCGGCTTCGACTGGCTGTTCGTCGAGACCGAGCACGCGCCGCTGCTGCCCGACGCCGTTCAGGACATCGTGCGCAGTGCGCGCGACGTGCCCTGCATCGTGCGCCTGTCGCGCGGCGACGAGATCTCCATCAAGCGCGCGCTGGATGCCGGTGCCGCCGGCATCATGGTGCCGCAGGTCAACTCCGCGGCGCATGCGCGCCTGGTCGTGAGCTATGCCAAGTACGCGCCCATGGGCAGTCGCGGCATCGGTCTCAACCGGGCCAGCCGCTACGGTCTCGACTTCGCCGATTACCTCGCGCACGCCAACGACGGCACCACCGTGGTGGTGCAGGCCGAGCACGTCGACGCGGTGGAGAACATCGAGGAGATCTGCGCGGTGGAAGGGGTCGACGCGGTCCTCGTCGGGCCCTATGACCTGTCCGCCAGCATGAACCGCACCGGGCGTCTCGACGACCCGGAAGTGCAGGCTGCCATCGCCCACGTGCGCGACACCTGCCTCGCGCACGGCATGCGCCTGGGCTTCTTCGGCGTCACCCCGGACCTCGTCCTGCCGCGCGCCGCGGAAGGCTACAACCTGCTCTGCTGCAGCACCGACATCACGCTTTTCGCCACGGGCGCCCGCCAGCTGCTCGCCGCGCTCGACGGCGCCGAGGATTCACCATGACCCCCGAACTGCGCGAGGCGCTGCGGCGTCTCGATACCGCCTCGCTCGCCGATGCCGACAAGAACCTGCGCGTGTGCGACCCGGGCCTGCGCCTGGTCGCGACCGGGCTCAAGCTGGTCGGCATCGCGCGTACCGTGCGCGTGGACGAGGATTTCCTCGCCGTCATCCAGGCCCTCGACGAGGCCGCGCCGGGCGAGGTCCTGGTCGTCGACACCGGTGGCAGCAAGCGCGCCGTGGTCGGCGAATTGTTCTCGATCGAAGCGCGCCGCCGCGGCCTCGCCGGCATCGTCGTCGACGGGCTGGTGCGCGATACCCGTACCATCGCCGGGCTCGACCTGCCGGTGTGGGCGCGCGGCAGTTGCCCCTGTTCGGGCACCACGCGCCGCCCGGCCGAGACCCAGGTCCCGGTGCGCTGCGGCGGCGTGCCCGTCAACCCGGGTGACGTACTGGTCGGTGACGACGACGGCATCGTCGTCGCGACCTCGGCGGAGTTCGCCCAGCTCGTCGAGGGCGCGCGCGAGATCGAACGCAAGGAGGCGATACTGCGCCAGCGCATGGCCGCAGGCGAGGGCCTGGTCAGCATGCTCAACTTCGCCGAGCACGTCGCCGCGCTGCGCCGTGGCGAGGACAGCGCGCTGGCATTCAAGCTCGATGAATAGAAACCCGCGAGGCGCGCTCGTGCCGCGTGGCGGTTGCCGCGCGGCGGCCGCGTCCGCGGCAGCGCGGGAAGCGATGCCGCCGTCCGTGCGCGTCGTCCGCGTGCTCGCGCTGCTCGCCGTCGTGCTCGGCCGCGCTGCGCCCGCTGCCGAACCCCTGCCGGAGGCAGTGCAGGCCGAGGTCGAGCACCTCGCGACCTGCGCGGCGTATTTCTTCAATGCCACCAATGCCGCACCCATGCGCGAGTACGAGGCGCTCTACGGCGCCGGCGAATATGCCCGCAACCGCGCGCTGCGCTACCTCGACGTGGCCGAGTTCGATCGCCTCATGGGCGATGCCGCCGTGGCGATGACCGCCTTGACCGGCGGCGACTGGCGCCAGTTCGACCGCGTCCGTGCCCGTTACGAACCCGTCTGCGCAGCGCTGGCGCTCGATGCCGACGACGCAGCCCTGACTGGAGAAGTCGATTGATCAGAACCTTGCCCCTGTTCCTTGCCGCCACGCTCGTGGCGAGCGCCACGCAGGCCGAAGATGCCGCGAGTGGTCCTGTCGCAGCGCCGCTGCTCGAGATCGTTCGCATCACCAGCAACGCGGACGGACAGACCCGCTTCGAAGTCGGCGCCATCCCGCTCGACGAGCAGGACTACGCACCACCGGCGCCCGCCGTGGCCGTCTCGCAACGCCTGCCGGCGAGCGACATCGCGTTCGCCTCGCTGCCGCCGGGCTACTTCGGTGACTGGCACCCGGCGCCGCGCCGCCAGTACGGGCTGATCCTCGCGGGCACGCTCGAGATCGAGACGGGCGACGGCGCGCGGCGCAGCTTCGGCGCGGGCGAGGTCTTCCTGCTCGAAGATACGGCCGGCAAGGGCCACCGCACCTGGGTCAAGGGTGACAGCGCGGCCCTGCTCGGCCTCGTGCCGGTCGCGCCCGGCGCGCCTCAGACCGCCGGCAAGGGCGCGCCGACACCGCGCAGGTAGGCGATCAGGTCGAGCTCCGGCGCGGCCAGGCCGCGCGTCGTCAGCGCCGCCGAGATCTGCCCGCGATGGTGGGTGGCGTGGTTGAACACGTGCAGGAGCACGGCCGCGAGCGGGTTGCTGAACACCGTGCCGGCGAGGTTGGTGTAGTCCAGCGTAGCGGCCAGTGTGGCGTCGTCGGCGGCCGCGATCCAGGCGGCCCAGCGCGGCGCCTGGTCGGCCAGGGCGTGTTCGAGCAGGACGCGATCGCCTTCGAGCTCGCTGTCCAGCCCGGCCACCTCGTAGCGTTCCCCCTGGAAGCGTGCGAACCACACGCGGTCGGCCAGCAGCAGGTGGTTCAGCGTGCCGTGGATGCTGCGGAAGAACAGCCCGCAGTCGTCGCGGTAGGCGGCGTCGTCGAGCGGCACCAGGGCCGCGTAGAGACGTTCGAAGGCCCAGGCGTGGTAGCCGGCCATCAGCAGCAGCTCGCTTCTCACCCGTGTTCTCCCGTGCGCTCGTGACGGCGCGCAGTTTGCCTGAATTTTCCGCGACAACGTAAGATGCCGCGGGGCCGCGCGCAGGGCGCGGTCGCGTATCGTCCCAGTCCAAGGAACCCACCATGAACGGCGCCCACACGCTCCTCGATACCCTGGTCGCGTCCGGTATCGAAGTCTGCTTCGCCAATCCCGGCACCTCCGAAATGCATCTCGTCACCGCCATCGGCAAGAGCGATCGCGTACGCCCGGTGCTGTGCCTGTTCGAGGGCGTGGTCAGCGGCGCCGCCGACGGTTACGCACGCATGAGCGGCAAGCCCGCCATCACCCTGTTGCACCTCGCGCCGGGCTATGCCAACGGCATGGCCAACCTGCACAACGCGCAGAAAGCCCATTCCAGCATCGTCAACATCGTCGGCGACCACGCCGTGTGGCATCACCAGTACGACGCGCCCCTGACCTCGGACGTGCCGGGGCACGCGCGCCTGCAATCGCAATGGGTGCGGGTGTCGGCATCCGCCGAGGATCTCGCGCTGGCCGGCGCCGAGGCGGTGCAGGCGGCGCGCGGCGGTGCCGGCCGCATCGCGACCCTGATCGTGCCGGCCAACCACGCCTGGGAGGCAGCCACGGCCTCGGCCGACGTGCTCACCCCGGAGCCGCTGGCCACGGTCGGCGAGGACGCCATCGCCGCGGTTGCCGCGGCGCTCGCCAACGGCCGGCGCACGGCCCTGGTACTCGGCGCCGGCGCCCTGCGCGAGCGCGCGCTGATCGCCGCCGGGCGCCTGCACCAGGCAAGCGGCGCCACCTTGCTGTGCGAGACCTTCCCGGCCCGCCTCGAACGCGGCGCGGGCCGCGTGCCGCTGGCGCGCATCCCCTATTTCGCCGAGCAGGCGATCGAGTTCCTGCGCGATTTCGAGCAGATGATCCTGGTCGGCTGCAAGCCGCCGGCAGCCTTCTTCGCCTACCCGGGCGTGGCCAGCCTGCTCGCGCCCGAGCAGTGCGCGATGCTCACCCTGGCCGGTATCGACGACGACATTCCGGCGGCGCTGGAAGCCGTCGCCGAACGCCTCGGCGCCGGTGACGACTACCCGGTGCAGGTCCGGGTGCAACCGGAGCGCCCCGATGGTGACCTGAGCCCGGCGGCGATCGGGGACGTCATCAGCGCGCACCTGCCGGAGGACGCCATCGTCACCGACGAGGGCATCACCTGCGGGCTCGAACTGTTCCTGCGTACCCAGGGCGCGCCGCGCCACGACTGGCTCGCCATCACCGGCGGGTCGATCGGTTTCGGCCTGCCGGTGAGCTTCGGCGCCGCGATCGCCTGCCCCGGGCGCAAGGTGGTCGCGTTCCAGGCCGATGGCAGCGCGATGTATACCGTGCAGGCCCTGTGGAGCATGGCGCGCGAGAACACCGACGTCACCGTGGTGCTGCTCAACAACTCGAGCTACGCCATCCTCAACGTCGAGCTGGCGCGTCTCAAGGCGGGTGAGCCGACGCCGAAGACCCTGTCGATGCTCGACCTCGCCAACCCGGTCATCGACTGGTGCGACATCGCGCGTGGCATGGGCGTCACGGCGAGCCGGGTCGACAGCGTTGCGGCCTTCGCGGAGACCTTCGCCGCGGCCATGCGCGAGCGCGGTCCGCGCCTGATCGAGGTGATGGTGCAGCAGGATCTCGGCGCCGCCTTGCGGCGTTGAGCGCCCGCTGTGCCGGCCGCGCGGCGGTGCGCGCGCGTGGGCGCGTCAGTCGCTGCGCCGCACGTCGAACACGCGCTTCGCGCCGTACTCGTCGAGCACCGCGTTGAGGGCCGTGTAGAGCTCGCCGACCAGCGGCATGACCTCGCGCAACATGACCTGCTGCAGGTGCCGCTCGATGCGCGGTGAGGCGCAACTGTCGAGCACCGCGGCCCAGAAGATGCGGCACAGGTTGCTCGGCACCAGCGGGTTGGTGGCCGCGTCGAGCGGGTGACCGAGGACGTTGGCGAGGCGTACGTTGAGCTCGAAGAAGCGCGTCTTGTAGCGCTCCTCCACGGTGTGCGCGAGGGTCGTGACGCGCGCACCGTGCTCGGTCGCGGGATTGTTCATCACGTCGAGCCCGCCGCTCTCGCCGCTCGCCGCGGCGCGCAGTTGCATCAAGGTCAGCTCCTGGGTCTCGTTGAGATCGCTGGCCTCGGCGAAGCTGGCCAGGACGTGGTGCTCGATGGTGCGGGTGATCGCCATGCCGTGCTTCTCACAGGCCGTGGCATCGGCGAGCAGGGCCTGGGTTTCGCCGGCGACCGCGCCGGTGGCGGCCAGGCGCAGGGCATTGACGAGTTCGGTGCGCATCACCCAGATGATGTTCGGCAGCTGCTGCTGCAGGGACTTGCGGCAGGCGTGCAGGATCGTGCGCTGGCTGCCGCTCAGCGTCGGGCGGCGCTGTTCGGCGTCTTCGACACGCGCACTCACGGCGGCTTCGGCGAGGTCGCGCAGGGCGTAGCGCAGGGCCGGGCCGACTTCGACGAAGCGCACGCCGAGGGCGAGCGGCGTGCGCCACATGATGCGCCCGGCGACCTCGATCTGCGCGTCTCCGACGACGAAGACCAGGGTCGCCACGGTGTCCTTCTGGAAGGGTTCGCTGCCCGCCTTGGCGGCCACCGGCTCGATGCGCAGCGCCATGCCGGTCGAGCTGATGTCCTCGATGATCGCGTTGCTGGTCACGCCCAGGCGATCGGTGATGCGCGCCGGTACCTGGACCTCGTGGCGCAGGTTCTCGCGACGGTGACCCCAGTCGCTGTCGGGATCGTCGATACCGGGCACGTCGCGTTCCATCAACCGGTCCTCCTGTGCGGATGTCGTGGGCCGGCGTGTGTCAGGCACATGGTGTGCCCACGCAGGGGTTGACCTCGACCAGCACGTGGGCGAGATCGGGGATGTCGCGCAGCAGCGACTTGTAGTGGTCGGGAGGGCGCGGCCGGTGGGTGACCAGCGCGATCTCGGCCGAGTAGCAGCCTTGCCCGACGCGCCAGACGTGGACGTCGGCGACGCGGTTGTCGGCATCGGCCTCGATGGCGTCGACCACGGCGCGGCAGATCCCGGGGTCGGCCGAGCCGTCGAGCAGGGTGTGGCCGCTGCTCGCGGCCAGGCCGTGCGCCCAGCGCAGGATGAGCGCGGCACCGACCAGGCCGGCCAGCGCATCCAGTGCGGCCCAGCCGCCGAGCTTGGCGGCGACCAGCGCGGCGATGGCGAGCACCGAGGTCAGGGCGTCGGCGAGGACGTGCACGTAGGCCGCGCGCAGGTTGTGATCGTGGGCGTGGCCGTCGTGGTCCTGGGCGCGATGCAGGAGCACGCCGCACACGAGGTTGACGACCAGGCCCACCACCGCGACCACGATCGCCTCGTCGAACCGGATCGCGCGCGGCTCGAACAAGCGCATGATCGACTCCACCGCCATGACCAGTGCCACCGTGGCGAGTGCCACGGCGCTGGCGAAACCGCCCAGGGTTGCGACCTTGCCGGTGCCGAAGCTGAACCGCGGATCGTCGGCATGGCGGCGGGCATAGCGGTAGGCGTAGAGGGTGATGCCGAAAGCGGCGACGTGGGTCGCCATGTGCCAGCCGTCGGCGAGCAGGGCCATCGAACCGAGCACGACGCCGCCGACGATCTCGACCAGCATCATCACGGCCGTCAGGGCGACGACATGGCGCGTGCCGCGTTCGGCGACGCGCGAATCGGCGAGGAAATCGTGGTCCGGGCGGTAGTGTTCTATGGAATGTGCATGCATGTGCGGTCTCGCTGTCGGGGCGGCCGTGCTGCGACCTGAGGGTGTTCGATGTAAATCAGGGTGCCGTCCTCGGGCGGCGTTGCGCGGGTGTCGGCGATGCGCAGGCGATCCGCATGTCCCGCGCTGCGCAGCGCTCTTGCGCCGCGTCGGCGGGCAGGCCCGCTCGTGCGCGGCAGGGCCATAGTCTGTCAGGCCGGCTTGACCCCTGTCACGCGGTGCAGGGTACCGGCGACGAACACGGCGTCGGAAATCGCGCCGAATCCGGCATCGGCGAAGTAGTCGCGGCACTCGCTCACGCTGTGGGCGCGCCCGGCGCTGCCGCACACCGCCTCGTACATGCCCCACAGGGCGGCGTCGAGCGGGCCGTTGCCGTCGGCGTGCAGCATTTCACCGACGAGGTGGAATTCGCCGCCCGGCGGCAGGGCATCGAAGACCCGGCGAACCACCCGGCGGATGGTCTCGGCGTTGTAGATCGGCAGGTTGCTCGCCATCACGGCGACGTCACAATCGGTCGGTAGTGGCGTGGTGGTGAAGTCACCGGCCAGGGTGTCGACGCGATCGGCGACGCCGTTGGCCAGCAGGTACTCCCGCGTCACCTCGACCACTGGTGGCAGGTCGAGAACCACCGCGCGCAGGCCGGGATAGCGGGTGACGGCATTGATCGAGTACGCGCCGGAGCCGCCGCCGAGATCGAGCAGGCGTTTGCGCCCGCCCAGATCGACCTCGCGGCAGAAGCGTTTACCGGCGCCCATGCCGATGCTGTAGGTCGCGGCGTGGTAGGCCCGCGCCGATTCCACCGTGAGGTCGGCATACATGCCGAGCGTCGAGGGTGGCGTGGAGTCGCGCAGGATCTCGCCGAGGCGGAACCAGCCCGGCACGTCGCCGCGGGTGAAGGTCATCCACGGCGCGGCATAGGCGGGCGCGCCCTTGACCAGGTAGCGCGCGGCATCGGGGGCATTGGCGTAACGCCCGTCCCGGTGTTCGACCAGGCCCATCGCACGCAGCACCGTGAGCAGCCGCTCGGTATTCAACGCCGAGGCGCCCATCGCCTCGGCCAGGGCCGGCTCGGTGTCGACCCCGTGCGCGATGTGGGTGAACACCTCGAGGTCGAGGGCGGCGTAGAACACCGCCGTTTCGGAATAGGCGCGCGCGATGCGTTGCAGGCGCGTGGTGTCGATGCTGCGTGTGTTCATGCGCGTGGATCCAGTGGAAGTGGTTGCCGTATCGGCCGGCCTGCCGGGGCGGTGTTCATGGCGCCGCGTCGCCGCCGAGCAGGAGCTCCGGGCGCAGTACCTGGGTACCGCCGGCGAGTGCGTTGAGTGTCGCCTTGGAGACCTGCGCGCCCTGCGGCGCGAGGCGCGCGAGTTCATCGACCAGCGCCGCCACCCGTGCAGCGAGCGCGTCTGCCGGCACGACCTCGTGGGCGATACCGAGCTCGGCCAGTGCGGCGCTGTCCAGGCGGCGGCCGCGCAGGACCACGTCGCGTGCGCGGGCGAGGCCGATGTCCTGCATCAGCAGCGCGGTCGACGGCGGGCTCAGGGGCACGCCGAGTTCCACTTCAGGGAACCAGCAACTCACACCCGCGGCGACCACGCGGAAGTCGCAGGCCAGCATCAGTGAGAAACCGCCGCCCGCGGCCGGCCCGTTGACCGCGGCGATGGTCAGGGGCGCCAGCGCACGCCAGGCATCGAGCACGCGGATGAGCACGCGGGTACGGCGGGTCGCGATGGGGGTGAACACGCGGCGCCGCGTTTCGGCGTCGTCGAGGCCCTTGAGCTCGGTGATGTCGACGCCGGCACAGAAGGCCGTGCCCGCCCCGGTGAGCACGACCACGCGCAGGCCACGCCGATCGCGCAGCTCGCGCACGGCCTGTTCGAGGTCGGCCAGCAGGGTGTCGTCGAGCGCGTTGCGGCGCGCCGCGCGGTCGAGCGTCAGCCGCGCGACCGCGCCGTCGAACTCGAGCTGAACGGTGGTGGACATGGACGGGTGCGTCTCAGCGGTAGACCAGGATGTAGACCGCGACGGCGAACAACCCCGCCATCAAGGTGGCGGGCAGGGCGTTGCGGCGGCGGTTGTCGCCGTCAGCCAGCATGGCCACCAGCATGCCACCGGTGAACAGTGCGGCCCAGCCGGCAATCCATGAAATCATCGTCGGCAGCCGCCAGCGCGCCGCGCGGACGGGTCGTCGAAGGCAAAGCAGACGTAATGGGCGACCCGCGCCATGCGGCGACCTCACGGTGACGGCAAACGAAACGGGGACAGTATACTTTTGCGCGCTCGCCGCAAAAGTATACTGTCCCCGTTCGTGGGCCGTGCGTGGCCGCGGCCCGGGCGGGGCGCCGGGCCGCGGGATACCGCACGGGGCCGGGTTTACGGCGCGACGGCCGCCACGCGCTCGTCGTGCTCGTGCAGAACCGACTGCCAGAAGGGCTGGCCGGCGAGCTCACCCAGCGCCAGCGGGGTGAAGTCCTGTTCCGCGATACCGCTGTCGTAGCTCACTGCGAGCACCTGCCAGCGACTGCGCGACTGGCTTTGCACGTCATGCAGGTCGACGTCCATGATGGTCGGCACGCCGTCGATCATCGCGCTCTTGTAATCGACCACCTTCCACAGTCGGAAGGCGCGGTCGTAGTACTCGCGCTTGATCGGCAACAGCGACTGCTTGTCGATCCAGGTCACGATGCGCGAGTAGTACCAGTCCTTGTCCGGCTTGACCCGTACCTTCCAGGTGTCGTGGCCGGCGACCTTCTCCTCGCCCAGCAGGGCCGGTTCGACGAAGTCGCGCGCCGACAGGGCGAGGTCGTCGTAGGTGAAGTCGGTGAGCAGGAAATGACGGTCGGCTTCGAGTGGCGAGAGTTCGCGCGCGCGGCGCTCGGCCGGCGCGTATAGCCACAAGCCGATACCCTCCTCGGGCTGCATGCGGGGCGCGGTCAGGATCGCCGAACCGGCGGCGTCCTCGGGGCTCTCCAGCGCAATCGCGTTGTGCGGCCCGTCGGCGAAGCGCTGGCGCGCGACCAGCGCGGTCCAGTCGTGGCGCTCGTGGCTGCCGTCGCCCGGTACGATGCTGACGTGCACCCGGGTGAGCTGCGCCGTGGTCGGCACCAGGGCCTCGTGCATGCGGTTCATCAGTTCGCCGGGATCGGGTGCGGCGTCGGTGGCGTGCGCGGTAGCGGTGAGCAACAGCGCGGCAGCACCGAGGCCGGCGCACAGGCGGCGACCAATGCGCGGCCGCGGGGTCAGGCAGGGTTCGTTCATGATGTCCTCCTTGTCGTGTGGACTCACTCCCTGCGACGGCGGACAGCGGCGAGGGTTCCATGCATTAACCAACCGTAATGTCGTGGAACACGCGCGTGGAACGTGGCAATCGCCGCACCGCCACCGGCAGCTGCCGGCGGCGGTGCGGGCGCTGGACGGGTTCAGCCGGCCGAGGCGGGACGCTCGGCCTCGCGACCGTCGAGGGTCGGGTCGATGACCTCGGCGACGTGGGCGAGGCGGTGATCGATGAGCTGGTCGCCGCCGGTCACGCGCGAGCGCGCCGCCTCGGGCGGACGCCCGTAACGGGCGGCGAGCTCGGCATGTGAGCGCGGCGAGTTGGCGGCGGTGCGCATGTAATCGGGCAGGCCGTCCGCTTCGCGAAACTCGGGGATCACTTCCTCGGCGTACATCTGCATGTTCTTCATCACCATCCAGTTGGGCATCGGCCCGAACGGCGATCCGGCACCGATCATGCCGCCGGCGCCGACCGTCTCGACGTACTCGCCGAGCTGGTTCTTCACCGTCTCCGGCGAGCCGACGATGATGTAGCGATCGGCGAGCAACTCGTCGTAGCTGAGCTGCGCCTGCGGCTTGACCTTGCCCTTCATCAGCTGGCCCATGAAGTTGCGGAAGGACTTGGTCGACATGTAACCGGGCGGGAAGAAGAACTGGTCGGGGATCTTGAGCCCGGTGTTGAACACCCAGGACAGGTGGGCCTTGGCCTCGCGGTGGGCCTGGGCATCGGTCTCGGCGACGTAGGTCGGCACGCAGGCGTTGAACATGTTCTTGTCCGCCTCGTAGCCGAGCCGCGCGCATTCCTCGCGCAGGCCGTCGAAGGCCATCTTGGTGAACCACAGCGGCGAGAACACCATCATGTAGGTGTAGCGGTGCCTGGCGATGAACTGCAGCGTCTCCAGCGAGCCCTGGCCGGGTATCCAGATCGGCGGGTGCGGCTGCTGGATCGGACGCGGGATGATGTTGACGTTGGGGATGTAGAAATGGTCGCCCTGCCAGGTGAACGGGCCGTCGTCGGTCCAGGCCTTGATGATGAGGTCGTGGGCCTCGGCGAAACGCTCGGTCGAGTCCGCCGGCGGCACCGGGTTGTTGAAGTACTCGCAACCGATGCCGCGCACGAAGCCCGAGATGATGCGCCCGCCCGAGATGACGTCGAGCATGGCGATCTCCTCGGCCACGCGCAGCGGGTTGCCGTGCAGCGGGATGGCGTTGCCGATCACGCCGATCGGGATGTGCTTCGTGCGCTGCACCAGCATTGCCGCGATGATGTTGGGCGAGGGCATGGTGCCGTAGAAGTTGGCATGGTGCTCGTTGACGCCGACGCCGTCGTAGCCGTAGGACTCGGCGGCGACGAGCTGGTCGATGTACTCGTTGTAGAGCACGCGCCCGCGGTGCGGGTCGTAATGGCTGTTCGGCAGCGACACCCAGCTCGACTGGATCTCCTCGGCCGGCGGGAAGTAGGGATACGGCATGAGATGGAAGGCGTAGAAGCGCAGTTTGTTCATTTCGCGGCCTCCTGGACGAAGTCGGTGATGAGTCGGGCGAGTTCCTGCGGGCGTTCGAGCAGGGGTTCGTGGCCGGTGCCGGCGAGGCGCACCAGGCGCGCCGCGGGCAGCACCTCGGCGTACTTGTCGGACATCGCGTTCGGCACCAGGCGGTCTTCCTCCGCGCCGACCACCAGCGCGGGGCAGGCGAGGCGCTTCAAGCGGCGTTCGAGGGCGAGGTTGTAGCGTGGCGCCCACATCAGGCGCGCCGCGGCCGAGAACTCGCTGTAGAGGTGGATGCCCTCGTCGAAGTTCTCGGGGTCCGGCAGCCACTGCATCATGACGTCCTTGTCCTTGAACAGGCGATCCATCAGCTCGGCCGGCGCGAGCTGGAAGATGTCGACGCCGGGCTCGTCGGGCAGGCGCAGGCCGACCGGGGTGATCAGGGTCAGCGACTTCAATCGACGCGGGTAGAACGCGGCGAACTCGGCCGCCGCCCAGCCGCCCATCGAGAAGCCGACGAGGTGGATGCGTTCGAGGCCGAGCTGGTCGAACAGCTGGTCGTAGAGAATGGTCAGGTCGTCGAAGCTGCGCAGCCAGCCCGGCAAGGGGGTTTCGCCGAAGCCCGGCGATTCCGGCGCGATGAAATCGACCTGTTCCGCCATCATGGCGTAGAAGGGGATCCACATGCGGGTGAATCCGGCGCCGTGCAGCAGCACGGTGGCCTCGCCCGCACCTTCGCGGCGGTAGGCGACGGGTACGCCCATCACGGTCTCGAAGCCGGGTGGCGTGTAGTACTTCGGTGGTTTGGGTACGTCGACCTTGTCGACGACGTCGATGTAGCTCATGCAGGGCCTCCCCGTGGTGTGGACGAGGCGGCAGTGTAAGTCAGGTGGGAGGCGAGTGCCCGGGGGCGGGCCGGGACGCGGGTAAGGCCGCGGGGCCGGGCCCTCTTTCGTCCGGTCGTTACAGCCCGACCTCCTGCATGCCGACGCCGATGGTGTTGCCGAGCACGTGCTCGAGCTGCCCGGCGAGCGCACTGGCCGGCGCGCCGCTCACCGGCAGCGTGCCATCGACGTTCTCGTAGCGCGCGATCCAGGCGCCGGCGACGGCCGGTTCGACCTGGCGGCCCTCGGCCCGCCCGACCACGAACCGGCGCTTGACGTCGTAGGCCTCGACGAACAGCGCGGCATAGACGAAGGGCTCGGAATCGAAGGCGCGCTGGATGCCGTAACCGCGGATCTTCTGGTTGGTTTCGGTGACGAAATCGGCGCTGACCTCGGACTGCACCACGACGATGGTGTCGACGCCGGCGGCGGCGCCCGCGGCGTAGGCGGCTTCGGCGATGGAGTCCGCTTCCGGTGCGCGCCAGTCGCTGTCGCGCGCGGCCGCCAGCGCACCGCTCGGGGTCAGCATGCGCACCGTGAAGCCCTTGCGTTCGAGGCGGGGCACGACCAGTCGTTGCACCAGCGCGTCGGCGCTCCAGCCGGCCAGCTCGGCATCGCCGAACGCGCTCTCCATGGCCGAGGATTTCAGATGGCTGACGTGTGGCCAGGGGTGCAGCAGCGACACCACGCCGACGGTCTTGACCTGCTGCGTGTACTCGCTCGTCACCCGGACCTGGGTGGTGCTGCCGAGGCAGCCGGCGAGCAGGAGGACGAAGGCGAGCGCACAGAGGCGTGTGAGCGGATGGCGGTGCATGCGGGATCCTCGACTTGGGTCCGGCGCATTGTAGGGAAAAGCGCGGCGCCGATCCGGCGCACTGCGGTTGGCTGCATCAGTAGCGCGCGTCCGCCAGCACCACCGAGGTCTCCACCTGCCGCGCCGGCACCGTCCAGTAGCGCGCCAGCAGTGCATCCTTGTCCGCGCCCGTGATGACGCGGAATCCGTGCCGGCGGTAGAAGTCGATGGCCCAGGTCGCCGCGGCCCAGGTCCCGATGAGGACCGGCCGGGTGGTGGTGGCACGCAGGTGTTCGAGCAGGCGGGTGCCGAGGCCGCGCCGCTGCGCCGCGGGCAGCACGTAGGCATGGCGGATCAGTACGACTTCGCCGCGGTCCTGGATGCCCATCACGGCGACGATCGCAGCATCGTCCTCGATGACCGAGAAACGCACGCCGGCGGCGATCTCGGCGGCGAGTTCGTCGTCGCCCATGTAGGGCTCGTGCCAGCAGTCGGCCGGAATGACGCCGCGGTAGGCTCGCGCCGCGGCGTTGATGACCGCGGCGATGGTGGCGCGCTCGTCGTCGCGCGCCGCGCGCGGCAGCGCTGCGCCGCTCACGCGAGCGGGTTGGTCACGCCGGCCGCGACCAGCGCCTCGATGTCGTGCGCGGGCAGCTCGAGCTCCTGGCCGAGCACGGCGTGGCTGTGCTGGCCCAGGGTCGCCACCTCGGGGCGGATCGCAGCCTGCGTGGCCGAGTAGAGGAACGGCGTGTTGGGCACCTTGAGCGGCCCGGCGGCGTCGACCACCTCGGTCAGCATGCCGCGGTGATGGAGCTGGGGGTCGTCGGCGCACTCGTTGACGCTGCGGTAGGGCGCGCAGGGGATGCCGGCCGTCTCCAGTACGCGCACGGCTTCGCTGACCGTGCGGGTGTGCGCCCACTGCTCGGCGATCGCCATCAGCGCGTTGTAGTTGTCGAGGCGCGCGCGCATCGAGGCGAAGCGCGGATCGTCCTGCAGGTCTGGGCGGCCGAGCGCGAGGCAGAGCTCGGTGAACTGGCTCTGCGTCAGCGGCATGAGGATGAGAAAGCCGTCGCGTGCGGCGATGGGGCCGTACAGGCGGTCGATGCGGTCGGGGTGGAAAGCGGCCTGGAAGTCGCGGTGCATGGTCGACACCAGGCTGTCGAGCATGGCGATGTCGATGTACTGGCCGATGCCGGTGCGGGCGCGGTAGTAGAGCGCGGCCGAGATGGCGCCGAAGGCCTGCTGCGAGGCCGTGGTGTCGGCCACCGGCAGCCCCATGTTGAGCGGCCGATCGAGGCCGGGCTGGTTGGCGAGCGTGACCAGGTCGAAGCCGCTCAGGGCCTGCACGATGGGCGCGAAGGCGGGGCGCTCGGCGCCCGGGCCGGTCTGGCCGTAGCCCGAGATCGAACACATGATGAGCCGTGGGTTCTCGGCCACGAGGTCTTCGTAGCCGAGACCGAGCCGGCGCATGACACCGGGGCTGAAGTTCTCCACCACGACGTCGTAGCTGGCGACCAGCAGCTTGCAGATGGCGACCGCGGCCGGCTGCTTGAGGTCGAGCACCAGCGAGCGCTTGCCACAGTTGAGCGAGGCGAACACCGTGCTCTCGTCGCCGCGCATGGGGGCGATGTGGCGCATCAGCTCGCCGCTCGGTGGCTCGACCTTGAGCACGTCCGCGCCGAGGTCGGCCATCATGCGCGTGCAGTAGGGGCCGGCGATGACGCCGGTGAAATCGAGCACGCGCACGTCGTCGAAGACGCGCGGCCCGAGCGCGGCGCGGTTGGCTTCCATCATGGCGGGGTATCCCCTCGAATCCAGCGCGGCATGATATAGGATGCCCGGCGAATGTGGCCGGGCCGCGCGCCGGTGGTGGCATCGGCCGTCAAGCGGTGTCGAAGTAGCGGGCGCGTTCCCACGCCGCGCGTTCGGCCGCGGCATTGATTGCGGCCGCTTCGAGCAGGGTCTGCTCGACCCGCCGGCCGGCGGCGAAGAAGCGCACGAAGTCGGCACCGAGAGCCCGCCTCGCCGCCGTGCTGGTCTCGAAGCGGGCCAGCGCCGCGGGCAGGTCGGCCGGCACACGCGCCAGCATGGGCTCGGCGCAGGCGTCGCCGTGTACCGGCGGCGGCGGTGCGAGGCCCTGCTCGAGGCCGTCCAGCGCCGCGGCCAGCGCGGCCGCCAGCACGAGGTGCGGACAGGCGTCGGCACCCGGCGTACGCAGTTCCAGGCGCGTCGCCGCCGGTGTCGGCGCCAGCGCGCGCACCGCGCAGCTGCGGTTGTCCTCGCCCCAGGCACGTACCAGGCCGACCAGGTGACCGGGCTGGAAGCGGCGGTAGGCATTGGTGGTGGGCGCCCAGACCAGGGTGTAGTCGTCGAGGTGGGCGAGCAGGCCGGCGCAGGCGGCTGCCATGACCGCGCTCGGCCGGCCCGGCCGCGCCGGGTCGGCGAAGGTATTGGCGCCGTCGCGCCACAGCGACAGGTGGACGTGCTGGCCGTTGCCGAAGCCGTCCGGCGCCGCCTGCGCCATGAAGGTCACGCCGCGATCATGGCGTGCCGCCCAGGCCTTGACCGCGTACTTGAGCAGGAAGGCTTCGTCGGCGGCCGCCAGCGCATCGCGCGCGGCGAGGTTCATCTCGACCTGGCCGGGCCCGGCTTCGAGCGCCCAGGTCTCGATGCCGACGCCGACCGCTTCCAGGGTGGCGCGCAGGTCTTCCAGCACCGCGGCGTGGCGGGCCTGGGTGGCCACGTCCCAGGCGCGCATGGCCGGCCACAGCGGCGGCGGCAGTTCGCCCGGCGTCGACGGTGGCGCGGTGTGCAGGGTGAATTCGAGTTCGAGCGCCGCGCGCACGGTGTAGCCGAGCGCGGCCGCGCGGGCGACCTGGGCGGCGAGCAGCGCACGCGGCATGAAGGCGTAGGCACGGCCGCTGGCGGGGTCGGCCAGCTCGCCGATGACGAGGCCCGAGCGCGGCGCCCATGGCAGGATCCGCGCGGTGGCGGGATCGGCTACGAAGGCGCGATCGGCGCAGGCGCCGGCGAGCTCGGGCCACCAGCCGTGCGCGCCGGGCGGGCGCGGCACCGGGTAGCTGCCGTAGTCGAGCAGCAGGGCGAGGTCGGGCAGGTTGATGGTGACGGCAGGGTCGCCCTGCAGGCGACGCGCCGCGACGTGCTTGCCGCGTGCCTGGCCGTTGAGATCGGGCGTGAGCAGGACCAGCGTTTCGAGCCCGTGGTGCCCGGCCCAGCGGGCGAGGGAGCGATCCGGTTCGCCGGTCACGCCGGTGGGGCGCCGCTCAGGTCGCGACCACCACGCGCACGGCGTCGAGCTTGAGCTGCGCGCCGGCAAGGTAGCGCGCCGCCGCGGCGTGGTTGTCCTCCAGCGCCGTGATCTCGTCCTCGCGCACGTTGGGGTTGACCCGGGCGAGCTGGCGCAGGCGCTCGATCTCGCCCGCGTACTCGCCTTCCATGGCGGCCAGCGCGGCCTTGACGATGGCTTCCTGGCGCACCTCGCCGAGGTGCGCGGCATGGTCGACGAGTTGCTCGATCTGCTCGTGCATGCGCGTCACCACCTTGTGCGCCGTGGCCGGCGGCACGTCGCGCACGGCGGCATCCAGCCAGGCGGCGGGACGCGTCTCGCCGACATCCTCGCCGGCGCTGTCGACCACCACGCGCAGGCTCGACTGCGCCAGGTAGCGCTGCACGCGCAGGCCGCGCGGCGCCGGGCAGACGATGGCGAACAGGCACTCGATGAGCAGGCTGCCCGGGGCGAGGCCCTGGGTCTTGACCACGCCGAAGCTGGCGTTGCCGAACTCGGCGCCGAGCACCATGTCCATGGCGCCGGCAACCATGGGATGCTCCCAGGTCAGGAAATGGACCTCGTCGCGGGACAGCGCGATGCTGCGTTCGAAGGTCACCGTGAGGCCGCCGTCGGGCAAGCCGGGAAAAGCCTCGCAGGCCATGTGATCGCCCGGCTGCAGGACCAGGCAGTCGACGCCGTGTTCCTCGTGCTCGACGCCGAACTCGTCGAACACGCGGTCCATGTAGGCGCGCAGCTCGTCGATCCGCGCCGCTTCGCGCACCGCCGCGATGACGGTCTCGGCGCGCTCGGCATCGAAGGAATTGAGTTCGAGCAGGCGATCGCGGCCCTGTTGCAGCAGGGCCTGGATCTCGCCGCGGCGGCGCGCCGAGTCGGCCACCAGGGCGGTACTGCGCGCGGCGTCGCCGGGCGCGGCCATGCAGGCCAGCAGTTCCTCGCTGAACTCGGCGAACAGCGCCGGGCCGGCGGCGGAGATGTGTTCGAAGGCGTCGATGCCCTCGTGCAGCCAGTGCAGCAGCACGGCCTGCGCGCTGTCCTCGAGATACGGTACGTGGATCTCCACGGTGTGCTGCTGGCCGATGCGATCGAGGCGGCCGATGCGCTGCTCGAGCAGGTCCGGGTTGAGCGGCAGGTCGAACAGCACGAGATGGCGGGCGAACTGGAAGTTGCGGCCCTCGCTGCCGATCTCCGAGCACACCAGCACCTGGGCGTAGTCTTCCGGATCGGCGAAATAGGCCGCGGCGCGGTCGCGCTGGACGAGGTCCAGGCCTTCGTGGAACACCGCCGCGCGCACGCCCTTGCGCGAACTCAGCCAGGCTTCGAGGTCCTGCGCGGTGCCGGCGTCGGCGCAGATCACCAGGGTCTTGTCCTCGCGGTTGGCGCGCAGCCACTCGGCCAGCCACTCGGCGCGCGGGTCGACCGTGAGCCAGTCGTCGCCGCCGAGGTGCTCGGGGGTGAGCTGTTCAGCCGGCGGCAGCGCGGCCAGGCGTGCCGTCCACTCCGCCGGGCAGGGCAGGGGATGGGAATTCAGGCGCCGCGCGGGAAAGCCCTCGATGTGGTCGCGGCAGTTGCGCAGCAGCACGCGGCCGGTGCCGTGGTGGTCGAGCAGCTCGCGCACCAGGCGTGGTACCAGGGTGGTGGCGGGGCCGTCGCGCAGGACCGCCATGCGCGCGGCGCCGAGATAGGTCTCGACCTCGGCGAGCAGGGCGGCATCGGGCGCGTCCTCGCCGTCGAGCAGGTGGCCGACCAGGGTGCTGACCGCACCGTAACGGCGTTCCTCCTCGAGGAAGGCGTCGAGGGCGCTGTAGCGGTGCGGGTCGAGCAGGGCGAGGCGGGCGAAATGACCGCTCACGCCGAGCTGTTCCGGGGTCGCGGTCAGCAGCAGCAGCCCGGCGGTCTGGTCGCCGAGCAGGGCGACGGCGCGGTAGGCGGCCGAGGCGCCGTCTTCGGGCGTCCAGGTCAGGTGGTGGGCCTCGTCGACCACCATCAGGTCCCAGCCGGCCTCCATGGCCTGGGCCAGGCGGGTGTCGTCGCCGGCCAGCACCGACAGCGGTACCAGCGCGAGCTGGGTCGATTCGAAGGGATTCGGTTCCTCGGATTCCTCCAGCTCGTCGAGGATGCCGCGGTCGAGGATGGAGAAATGCAGGTTGAAGCGGCGCAGCATCTCGACCAGCCACTGGTGGACGAGGTTGTCCGGCACGACCACCAGCACGCGCTCGGCGCGGCCGCTGAGCAGCTGGCGGTGCACGATGAGGCCGGCCTCGATGGTCTTGCCCAGCCCCACCTCGTCGGCCAGCAGCACGCGCGGCGCCGGGCGCTGGGCGACCTCGTCGGCGATGTAGAACTGGTGTGGCAGCAGCTGCACGCGCGGGCCGAGCAGGCCGTAGGCGCGCGAGACCTGGTGGCGGTGCTGGTGGCGCAGGGTCTCGGCGCGCAGGCGGAAGCGCTGGGCGCGATCGATCTGGCCGACGAACAGGCGATCGAGCGGGCGGTTGAACTGGACGAAGCTGTCGAGATCGATCTCGTGCACCTCGGCGCGCTCGCCGCGCGCGTCGATGCCGCGGTAGACGATGCAGCCGTCGATCTCGACGTGCTCGGCGACGATGACCTCGGTACCGTCTTCGCTGCGCACGCGTTCGGCGACGCGGTAGCGCACGCGCGTCAGCGGCGCGTTGTCGACGGCGTACATGCGGCGCTCGTCGCCGGCGGGGAAGGTCATCACCACGCGGCGGTCGGCGACCTCGTAGACGATGCCGAGGCCGAGCTCGGGTTCGGTGTTGGAGATCCAGCGTTGTCCGGGGCGGAATTCGAGCATGTGTCGGGACGGGGCTCAGGCGTCCGGCGCGGCCGCGGCCCGCGGCACGCGCTCGAGGAACTCGGCGGTCGTGTTGTCGTGCGGAAAGGGTGTGTCCGGTACGGCCAGGCCGAGCGCCGCGCACAGCGGGGCCCAGCCATCGGCCGCGTTCCATTCGATCAGCCGCGGGCCGAGCTCGCTGGCGCGGACGCGCGCGTTGTGCGCCTCGAAGGCGGCGATGGCGGCGTCGTGGTCGTCGATGGCCGGGGTGAAGCGGCGCGCGAACATCTCGAAGACCATCTCGCGCCAGGGCCCGGCCGGGGCGTTGAACGAGGCCGGGATGATGGTCTTCGACGCGCTCCGCCACCAGGCCTCGGCATCGCGCGAGGAGAGCACGACGACGGCCGCGGGGAAGGCCGCGGCGAGTTCCGGCCAGAAGGCCGACGCCGGCCAGTCGACCGCGGCACTGAATTCGCCGAGGAAGCTCGCCCAGTCGGGCATCTCGCCCTGCAGGGCGCGGTGCCAGACGGGCACGTCGTCGGGCCGGTCGCGGATCTCGAACATGTGGTAGCAGCGCCCGCCGAGCAGGGTCTCGAGGGCGGCCTTGAGCGAGGTCGTGCCGGTACGGCCGACCCCGGCGCCGATGACGCGTAGGGTCACGTTGCGCGCTCCATCCGGGTGATGCGGGGGCGCATGATAGCAGCGTCGTGCGCAAGGCGCGGCAGGCGCGCGGTAGTGCGCATGGGGACCGTTTACTTCTGCCAGCAGGTGTCGCCGCGGCGCGGCGCCGGTGGAACGTAAACGGTCCCCGCCGGCGCTGTCTCCGTCGACCCTCAGTCCAGCGTGACCTTGGTCTCCCCGCAGCGGATGCAGCGGCGGATGGTGACGAGCTTGCCCTGCCTGACGTCGAACTGCTTGCGGCCGTCGACCTCCCACTTGTGGAAGCCGCTCTTGCACAGCGTCTTGCCGCTGCCCTTCTTCTTGCGCGGCGCCTTGCGGAAGGGAACGACGTCGCCCATGCCGATTTACCCGGCGGGGATGAAGTCGGCGCCGAAGACCGCGCCGACCCAGGTGCGCAGCGCGGCGATGTCGGCCGGGCTGCGCGTCTGCGTGGGCGCGCGCCCCCACGGCACGCCGGGCCAGTAGGCGTCGTCGCGCTGGCGGCCGATGACGTGCAGGTGCAGCTGGCGCACCACGTTACCGATGGCGGCGACGTTGAGCTTGTCGGCTTCGAAGCGCTCGCGCACGGCGCGGGCGAGGCGGTGGGCGTCGGTGAAGAGCGCGGCGTGGAGCGCGGGCGGCAGGTCGCACAGTTCGACCTCCGGCGTCTCCGGTACGAGCATGAACCAGGCGATCGCCGCATCGTGGGCGAGCAGCACGTGGCAGTGCGCGGTGCGCCCGAGCACGCTGCCGTGCTCGAGCAGGGTGGGGTCGAGGACGAAGTCGCCGGCCATGCGCTCAGCCCGCCGACATGCCGCCGTCGACTGGGTAGGTGTTGCCGGTGATGTAGCTGGCATCGTCGGAGAGCAGGAACAGCGCCAGGTTGGCGACCTCGTCCGGCCGCCCGTAGCGCTTGAGCGGCACCGCCTTGGCCATCTTCTCCGCCACCACCGCGGCCGCGCCGGGCGCGTAGCCCTGCTCCAGCGCCTCGATCATGCGGGTCGCGATGGGGGCGGGGTTGATGGTGTTGATGCGGATGCCGCTGGAGGCGCATTCCAGCGCCGCGGCCTTCATCAGGCCGACCACGGCATGCTTGGAGGCGACGTAGGCCGACAGCTTGCGCGAGCCGCGCAGGCCGGCCAGCGAGGAGGTGATGACGATGCTGCCCTGGCCGGCGCGCTTCATGTGGCGCACCGCGGCCTGCAGGCCGAGGAAGACCCCACGCACGTTGACCGCCATGACCTTGTCGTACATGTCGAGCGGGTAGTCCTCGAGCGGCGTCACCGCGCCCTCGATGCCGGCGTTGAGGAACACGCCGTCGACGCGGCCGAAGCGCTGGGCGGCGAGGTCGACGAAATCGGCCGTGGTCGAGACGTCCGCGGCGACGCCGACGGTGTCGCCGCCGATCTCGGCGACGACTTCGTCGAGGCGAGCCTGGTCGAGGTCGACCAGCACGAGCTTGGCGCCCTCGCGCGCGAACAGGCGGGCGCTGGCGAGGCCGATGCCACCGGTGGCACCGGTGACGACGATGATCTTGTCCGAGAGACGAGGCATGGAATTCTCCGAGCGTGAATACGGGCGTGACGGCGGCCGATCGGCCCCGCGTCCGCGCCGCTGCCGGGACCGCTCACGTGGCCCGGCGGGGCGGCGCGAGGGCAGTGTAGCCCAGCTCCCCGAGCGAGCGACAACGCCGGCGGACACGGATGCGGCCGCCGCGCGCTTGTCAGCGCCGCCGGCGCTACGGTCCAATAGCCGTCCGCAGCCGCGCGTGCCCGTCATGCCCGATCGTCTCTACTTCCTGCTCGGTGACCTCCTCGCCAACGCCGCCGTCGGTGCCGCCGCCGGCGTGGCCGCTGCGCTGGCCGTGCCGGCCGGCTGGAACATGTTCGCGGCCATGGTGCTCGCCATGGTCCTCGGCATGGCGCTGGCCAGTACGCTGGCCTTCCCCCTGATGCGCTGGTTCGGTGCGATGGAGGTGATGCTGCCGACCATGCTCGGCGGCATGCTGGCCGGCATGGTGGTCGGCATGCAGGCGGCGATGGCGCCGCTGGCCGGGCTCACCGCCGCGTGCGAGGGCGCGGCCATCGGGCTTGCCGCGTTGGCCTTCTGCAGCTACGTCGATCGCCTGCTGCGCACCCCGCACGAGGCGCTCGACTGAGCATGGACACCGCCACCCAGGGCAAGTGGGATCGCACCGCGCGCATCTTCGACTTCATGACCGGGCGTGGCCCCGAGCGGCGCTGGGGGCCGGCCAAGCGGCGGCTGTTTGCGCACATGCAGGGGCGCATCCTGTTCCTCGCGCTCGGCACCGGGCTCGACATCGCGTGTTTCCCGCCGGGCCAGACCATCACCGCCATCGACATCAGCCCCGAGATGCTGGCCAAGGCGGCGCCGCGCGTTGCTGCCTACGACGGCGACATCGAGGCGCGGGTGATGGACGTGCACGAGCTCGACATGGACGACGCCAGCTTCGACCAGGTCTATACCTCGTGCACGTTCTGCTCCGTGCCCGACCCGGTCGGCGGCCTGCGCCAGCTCTACCGCGTGCTGAAACCGGGCGGTGACCTGTACATGTTCGAGCACACCGGCAGCCGCTTCTTTCCCTTCAACCTCATGCTGCACCTGATGACGCCGATGACCCGCCTCATTGGCCCCGACCTCGATCGCCCGACGGTGGCCAACGTGCGCGCCGCCGGCTTCGAAGTGCGCGCGGTGGAGTACGTCTACCTCGACGTGGTCAAGACCATCCACGCCGTACGCCCGGCGCCGTGAGCGCGGCGGCACTGGCACGCGCGCGGGACATCCTCCGCGAGGTCTACGGTTACGCCGATTTCCGCGGCGAGCAGGCCGGCGCCATCGGCGCCGCCCTGGCCGGCCGCGACAGCGTGGTGTTGATGCCGACCGGCGGCGGCAAGTCGCTGTGCTACCAGTTGCCGCCGCAGGTGCTCGAGGGCTGCGCACTGGTCGTCTCGCCCCTCATCGCGCTGATGCACGACCAGGTCCAGGCGCTGGCACAGAACGACGTCGCAGCCGGTTGCCTCAACTCCTCGCAGAGCGCGGCCGAGCAGGCCGCGGTGGTCCGGCGCCTGCGCGCCGGCGAGCTGCGCGTGCTGTACTGCGCGCCCGAACGGGTACTGAAGCCGCAGACGCTGGACCTGCTCAAGGCAGCGAACGTGGTGCTGATCGCCATCGACGAGGCGCACTGCGTCTCGCAATGGGGCCACGATTTCCGCCAGGACTACCTCGCCCTCGACCAGCTCGGCGAGGCCCTGCCCGGGGTGCCGCGCATGGCGCTCACGGCGACCGCCGACGAGCGTACCCGTGAAGACATCGCCGAGCGTCTCGCGCTCACCGACCCGGCCTGGTTCGTCGGCGGTTTCGACCGCCCCAACATCCGCTACGGCGTGCGTCCGCGGGTCGACGAGCGTGCCCAGTTGCGCGCCTTCCTCGCCGACCGCGCCGGCCAGGCCGGCATCGTCTACTGCATGGCGCGCAAGAAGGTCGAGGCCATCGCCACCTGGCTGGTCGGCCAGGGCTTCGACGCGCTGCCTTACCACGCCGGCCTCGACGACGCCGTGCGCCGCGCCAACCAGGAACGCTTCCTGCGCGAGGACGGCGTGGTGATGGTGGCGACGATCGCCTTCGGCATGGGTATCGACAAGCCCGACGTGCGCTTCGTCGCCCACCTCGACCTGCCCAAGAGCGTCGAGGCCTATTACCAGGAGACCGGCCGCGCCGGGCGCGACGGCGAGCCGGCCGAGGCCTGGATGGTCTACGGCCTGCAGGACGTGGTGCGGCTGCGCCAGATGGTCGACCAGTCGCAGGCCGACGAAGAGCACAAGCGCATCGAGCGCCTCAAGCTCGACGCCCTGCTCGGCTGGTGCGAGTCGATCGGCTGCCGCCGCCGGCCCCTGCTCGAGTACTTCGGCGAGCGCCTCGCGCAGCCCTGCGGCAACTGCGACAACTGCCTCGCGCCGCCGCGCACCTTCGACGCCACCGAGGCAGCGCAGAAACTGCTGTCCTGCATCTACCGTACCGGCCAGCGCTTCGGCGCCGCGCACGTCATCGACGTGCTGCGCGGGGCGGACAACGAGAAGGTGCGCGGTTATCGCCACGAGCACCTCTCGACTTTCGGTATCGGCGCCGAACAGAGCGTGCAGCACTGGCGCTCGGTATTGCGCCAGCTGATGGTGCAGGGCGCGGTGTACGCCGACGTCGAGGGCTACGGCGCGCTCAAGCTCGGGGCGTCGGCGCGGCCGCTGCTGCGCGGTGAACTCACCCTGGAACTGCGCGAGGACAGCATCGAGCCACGCGGTGGCTCACGCCGCCGCGGCGGCAGCACGGCCGCCGCCGCGGCCGATCTCGGCCCGGCCGAGAGCGCGCTGTTCGAACGCCTGCGTGGCGTGCGTAAGCGCCTCGCCGAAGCGCAGGGCGTGCCGCCGTACGTGATCTTCCACGACCGCACGCTGCGTGACATGGCCGTGCGGCGCCCGGCGACGCTGGTCGACATGCTCGACGTGGCGGGCGTCGGCCAGGCCAAGCTCGAACGCTACGGCCAGGCTTTTCTCGAAGCGCTGGACGAGTGAGGCGATGGCTTGCGCTCACGGGCTGTGAGCGCACGACGAAGCGGGCGGCCGGCGCAGACAGTGCAGCCGGGGAGAGTGATGCAACGCGTTGCGAGGACGGCCGGCAGCGCAGTCGACTGCAGTCAATCAGCAGCGCAGCCGCGCCCGCAACGAAGCAGATGGCCTCCGCCGTCGCTTTGCCTCAGCCCGCGGGCCGAAACACCGGTGTCGGAACGCCGTCCCGCTCCTCGAAATCCAGCGTCACCGCCTGGCCGATGGCGACCGCGTCGGGCTCGACACCGACCAGGTTGGTGAGCAGGGTCGGGCCCTCGGCCAGGGTCACGAAGGCGATCACGTAAGGCGGCTTGGCGCGGCGCTCGACGCTCCAGGAGTAGACCGTGCCGGCGCCGCTTGCCTGTTCCCACTCGGTCTTGTCACCGAGGCAGAACGGGCAGTAGGGGCGCGGGTAGAAATGCGGCTTGCCGCATTCGGCACAGCGCTTGATGAGCAGGCGGCGTTCGGCCAGCGCGGCGTGGTAGGGCGCGAGCGCGACGTCGTCGGCGGGGGGGGTGTTCGGTTCGGCCATGGTCAAACCCTCTCCAGGATCAGGGTGGCGCTGCCGTGCCGCAGGCCGAGGAAGCCGCCGGTGCCGTGGGCGAGCGCGAGGTCGCAGTTCGGCACCTGCACCGCGGGATGGGCCTCGCCGCGCAGCTGGCGCACCGCTTCGAGGATCTTGGTCATGCCGCCACGGTTGCCGGGGTGGTTGTTGCACAGCCCGCCGCCGTCGGTGTTGAACGGCAGCTTGCCGACGCCGCTGATGAGGTTGCCGTCGGCGACGAAGCGCCCACCCTCGCCCTTGGCGCAGAAGCCGACGTCCTCGATCTGCATGACCACGGTGATGGTGAAGCTGTCGTAGAGCGAGGCGTACTTGATGTCGGCGGGTTTCACCGCCGCTTCCTCGAACGCCCGCGCCGCTGACCAGCGGCCGGCCGAGTAGCTGATGTCGACCTCGCCGCCACGCGAATGCTTGAGCGCTTCGCCGGCGCCGAGCACGCGCACCTTGGGGCGGGCGAGCTGGTCGGCAATCTCGGGCGCGACGACCACCAGCGCGCCGCCGCCGTCGGACACCACGCAGCAGTCGAGGCGGTGCAGGGGGTCGGCCATCAGCGGCGAGTTCAGTACGTCCTCGACCGTGACCACGTCGCGCAGCATGGCGTGCGGATTGTGCTGGGCGTGCTGCGAGGCGGCAACCTTGACCCAGGCGAGCTGCTCGGATGTGGTGCCGAACTCGTGCATGTGGCGCTGCGCGCACATGGCGTAGATGTTCAGCACGCTCGGCTTGTACGGCGCCTCGAAGGCGGTATCCGGCGGCACGATGCCGATCGGCGGGCGGCCCGGCTGGCTGCCGCCGGTGCGCGGTTTGCCGGCCAGGGTGATCAGCGCGACCTTGCACTTGCCCGCGGCGATCGCCTGGGCGGCATGGCCGACGTGTACCAGGTAGGACGAGCCGCCGGTCTCGGTGGTGTCGACGTGGCGCAGGTCGAGGCCGAGGTACTCGGCCATCGACAGCGCGCCGAGGCCCGGGGCGTCGCCGGCGCAGAAATAGGCATCGACGTCGGCCAGGGTGAGGCCGGCGTCGGCCAGCGCGCCGCGCGCGACCTCGGCGTGGAGTTGCGCCAGCGGAATGCCTTCCGCCTTGCGCGTGGGGTGTTCGTAGATGCCGGCGATATACGCCTTGCCCTTGATACTCATTGCGTGTTTCCCGTGTGACCCGAGGCGCCATCTGCGGCGCCGGGCGCGAAGGTAACCCGCAGGCGGCGCGTGGTCGAGTCCGCACGGGCTTGCGCGCCCCGCGCGGAGCCCGCATCCTGCCGCGCGGACGACGGCACGGGAGGCGCGAGCGGTGACGACGATGTTGCGGGTGACGAGCGCGATGCTCGCTGGGTTGATGCTGGCGGCCTGCGAGCGGACTCCCGAAGTGGTGGCCATTGCGCCGGGGCCGACCGCCGCGTGGCCGGCCTGGGGCGGCACGCCGGGCGGCGGGCACTACTCGCCGCTGGACCAGATCACACCGGACAACGTCGCCGCCCTCGATGTCGCCTGGGTGCACCGCTCGGGCGACATCCGCGAGGGGCTGGGCATCGACGACCCCGCCTTCGACGCCGGCGCCATGGTGCCGCGCAGCTCCTTCCAGGCCACGCCCATCGTGGTCGAGGGCACGCTCTACTACTGCACGCCGTTCAACCGTGTTTTCGCCCTCGATCCCGAGACCGGCGCCGAGCGCTGGATGTTCGATCCGCAGGTCGACGTCGGGGTCAAGATCGCGACCAACTGTCGCGGGGTGTCGAGCTGGGTCGACCGCACCGCCGCGCCCGGCGCACGCTGCCGCCACCGCATCTTCGCGCCGACCCTGGACGGCCGCCTGATCGCGCTCGACGGCGCCACCGGTACGCGCTGCGAGGGTTTCGCCGGCGGTGGCGACATCGACCTCGCCGAGGGCCTGGGCGAACACAGCCCGCGCGATTACGCCGTGACCAGCCCGCCGGCGGTGATCGGCGATACGCTCATCACCGGCGCCTTCGTCGTCGATGCCTGGGACGTCGGCGTCCCGGCCGGGGTGGTGCGCGCCTTCGACGCCCGCAGCGGCAAGCAGCGCTGGGCCTGGAACCCGGTCGCACCCGGCCGCTCGCCGGTCGAGGCCGACGGCACCTACGTGCGCGGCACGACCAACGTGTGGTCGGTGATCGCCGTCGACCCGGAACTGAACCTCGTCTACGTGCCGACCGGCAACAGCTCGCCCGATTACTACGGTGGCCAGCGCGACGGTCATCTCGACCACTATTCCAGTTCGATCGTCGCCCTCGATGCCGATACCGGCCGGGTGGTGTGGCAGGTGCAGACCGTGCACCACGACATCTGGGACTTCGACGTGCCGGCGCAACCGACGCTGGTCGATCTCACCATCGACGGCGAAACGGTGCCGGCGCTGGTGCAGGTGACCAAGATGGGCATGACCTGGGTGGTCGACCGCCGCGATGGCAGCCCCCTGTTCCCGGTCGAGGAGCGTCCAGTACCGCAGACCGGCGCCGTGCCCGGCGAGTACCTCGCCCCGACCCAGCCCTTCCCGAGCAGGCCGCCGCCGCTGCATGCGCTCGAGTTCGGGCCCGACGATGCCTGGGGCCTCACGGCCTGGGATCGCGGCCGCTGCCGCAGCCTCATCGAGTCACTCGACCATGGTCCCATCTACACCCCGATCAGCGCGCGCGGCACCATCCTCTACCCGGCGCCGACGGGCGGTAACAACTGGGGCTCGCCGGCGGTCGATCCGCGGCGCGGCCTGATGGTCGCCTACACCATGCACCTGCCCTTCGTCGCGCGCCTGATGCCACGCGCCGAGTGCGGCCAGCCGGGGCGCGAGATGCCGCAGCTCGGCACGCCCTACTGCGTGCGTTTCGACCTGCTCGCCTCGCCGCTCGGCGCGCCTTGCGCGGCGCCGCCCTGGGGTACCCTGGCGGCGGTCGATCTCGCCAGCGGCGAGCGGCGCTGGCAGGTGCCGCTCGGCACCATGGAAGACGTGGTACCGCTGTTCGGGCGCTTCATCGAGGGCTCGCCCGGTTTCGGCGGGCCGTTGCTGACCGCGGGCGGCCTGGTCTTCGTCGCCTCGACGGGCGATCACTACCTGCGCGCCATCGACGTCCGCGACGGCCGCGAACTGCGCCGGGTCCGCCTGCCGACCCAGGCCGCGGCGGTGCCCATGAGCTACCGCGTGGCCGAGGACGGCCGCCAGTTCGTGGTACTCGCGGTCGGCGGTCACTGGGCCGGCAAGGCGCCGGCCGGGGATTACCTGATGGCGTTTGCGCTGAACGGGGAGCGGCACTGAGTGGCGCGGCACCCGCGTCCCCGTCGGCGGCGCGTGTAAAAAATCCTGACAGGTTAAATTTTGTGAACTGCTTCACAACTACCTGATCGTCGGTGGGTTTTCGCCGCGGCCCCGGCCGCCACCCCGCGCCCGGCTGTCAAGCGTGCTTTACACGCAATCCGTCGAGGGATGCCGCTGGCGGTGAATTTTCGTCTTTTCGATCAATGCGTTAAAGAGTATGGCGTGAATTTTGCCACGGTCCCCCCCCGCGGGGTCGGGCAGGCGCTTCGCGCCATCCATGCGCGACCGGACGCGGAAGACCACTAGGAGCAGAGCATCGTCAATCCAAGAGGGTAATCACCATGCTGACCAGACAGAGGGCCGCGTTCGCCGTGGCCGCATTGCTGAGTACGTTCGTCGCCCTGCCGGCCGCCGCCACGGTGGTATGGCAACAGGGTTTCGAGAGCGACACCGCGGGCTGGTTCGACCAGGCCAACGGCTGGACCGGGGCCGCCACCCGGGTGTTGTCGGGCACCGGCGGTATCGCGTCGGCGGACGGCGTCGCCCACGGCGTGTTCGAACAGACCGATACCCAGGGCGTGGGCCTGTCGGGGCCGTTCTCGCAATTCGACGGCTACCGCAGCGCCTGGCCGGGGCCGTACACCGCCTCGATCGACATCTACCTCGACCCCACCTGGGCGCCCGGCAGCGGCTTCGACTATTCCGTCGCCTCCAGTAGCGCCAGCGGCGGCCACCTGCGCGACTTCATCTTCCACGTCACCAGCGACACCTCGACCGGCAGCCTCCTGGTCGGTGGCAGCAACAACACCAACTTCGACCCGCGCGAGGATCTCGAAACCATCAACCACGCGGTCATCGCCAACGCCGGCTGGTACACCTTCGAGCACCAGTTCATGGACGTCGGCGGGGTGTTGTCGGTCGATCTCGTGCTGCTCGACGCCGTCGGCACCGAGCTCTTCCGCGAGACCCGCAGCAACGCGGCCGATCTCATCGGCAGCGTCGCCGGCGGCAACCGTTACGCCTGGTTCACCAACATCGACATCGCCAGCGGCATCGCGGTCGACAACCACACCCTGACCCTCAACACCGTGCCCGAACCCGCGGCGCTGGGCTTGGTCCTGGCCGGCCTCGCCGGGGTGGCGCGCCGGCGGCGGCGCTGAGCGATCGACTGGGGAGAGGGGGGCGCCACCGTGCCGGCAAGGCCCGGTACGGTGGCGCTTTTCACGCCAGGCGCGGCGCCTGACGGACTTTCCGCCACGGCGCCGCGCGGTGCCGCGCGACGTGCCGGGCTGATGGCTGGGCCGCCGTCGCCGGTGGCCCGGCAGGTTTTCAGCTGTTCAGGATCAACGCCGTGTCGACGACGCCCTCGGCGCCCTGCACGAAGCCCTTCCAGTTCTTCATGTACTCGATGAAGGGGGGGCTCAGGCCCTCGGCCGCGAGGTGCGCGGGCGAGGCCGGCAGCTCGACCGGGGTGAAAGCGGCGTCGGCCTGCAGGCGCCTGGGGAAGTCGTGGTGGAGGATGCCGGCGCGGCCCAGCATGACCCAGTCGCAGCCGGCATCGAGGGCGCGCTGGCATTGTTCGGGGGTACGCAGCTTGCCGGCCACGCCGAGGCGGACGCCCTTGCGCGGCAGCGCGGTGAAGTGATCGAGCAGGCTGCGGCCGTCGTTGACGTCCTCGGGCTGCTTGAACACGTCCCACAGCGACATGTCGAGGAACTCGATGTTCTCCTCGTCGAGCAGGCGGCGGGCGGTCTCGACCACTTCGGGCAGGTTCATGCCGAAGCGCTCCGGCGACAGGCGCACGCCGAGCATGAAGTCCTTGCCGCAGCGCGCACGGATGCCGTCGATGATCTCGAACAGCGGGCGCTGGCGGTTTTCGAGCGACCCACCAAAGCGGTCGCTGCGTTGGTTGACCTCCGGCGAGAGGAACTGCGCGAGCAGGTAGCCGTGTGCGCCGTGCAGTTCGACGCCGTGGAAGCCGGCGCGCTCGGCGCGCTCGGCGGCGGCGACGAAGGCCTCGATCATGCCCTCGACCTCGGTCGTGGTCATGGCGCGTGCGCCCCACTTGGCGTTGTCCGAGGCGGACAGCGGCTGCTGGCCGATGACCGCCTCGGGGCAGCGCATGCCGCCGTGGTAGAGCTGCACGATGGCGATGCTGTCGTGCTTCTTGATGTCGTCGGCGAGCCGCGTCAGTCCTGGCAGCATGGCGTCGGACTGGATGCCGAGCTGGCCGGGGAAGCCCTGCCCTTCGGGCTGCACGTGCGCGGCGCAGGTCATGGTCAGGCCGAAGCCGCCCTGCGCGCGCAGGGTCAGCCAGTGGTGCTCGGCGTCCGAGCAGGTGCCGTCCGCGTGGCTCTGCTGGTTCGTGAGCGGGGCGAGCATGAACCGGTTCTTCATGGTCGGGCCGCGGTTGAACGACAGCGGCGTGAAAAGAGCACTCATGTCATGGCTTCCTCGTGGGTCGATGAACGATCGCGCGCACCGGTCCGGCCGCGCCGCGAGGCGCGGGGATGAACGGCAGGCACGGGGCTGCACGGACGGGCGCCGGCGGGCGCCGCGCGACGCTATCAACTCGCGGCGGTCCGGGCAACCGCGGCGTGCGGGGACTCAGTCGGCGAACAACTCCGCCGTCGCCGTCGCCCGCGCCGACAGCTCGCCGTCCTGGTTCTGCGCGAGCAGCGCGAAGTCGACGAGTTTCCGGCCGTTCTCCTCGCGCTTGCCCGTCACCTCGCCGTCGATGGTGAGCAATTCGCCCTCGAGGTTGTGGCGGCGGATCTCGCAGTAGAGTTTCGTCAGCATGGCGTCGTCGCCGACCCAGTTGGTCACGGCGTGGCTCATCCAGGAACAGCGCTCGGGGCCGTAGTCGTAGGCGCCCGGTGCGCCGACCTTGCGTGCGAATTCTTCTTCCCAGTGCACGCGCTCGGGGCAGTCGGGGATGCCGAAGCGGTTCTTGATGCCGGCCGCGGGATGGCGGGTCTGCAGTTGCCAGGCGAGCTTGTTGGCACGGATGTAGAGCCCGCCCCAGCCCTGCGCGTAGGCGATGAAGCCGGTCACGGTCATCGGGCCCTTGGCCATGCGCGGCAGCTTCTCGCCGACAGTGACCTCGGCGAAGCGCCGCGGCGTGGCACCGCGCACTGCTTCCTTGGCGTAGAGCGCGCTGTGCGCGGCCAGCTCCTCGTCCGTGTAGACGCGCGAGAGGCCCTGCTTGAGCGCGGTGTACTTCGAACCCGACTCGCGCGCGACGTCGCGATCGGTGCGGAAGCACCAGGTGTCGGCACCGGCGAGCTTCTCGCCGGCGGGGTCGTAGAAGTCGACGTGGTAGATCTGCTGGACCGAGCGGCCGGCGAAGCGCGTTTCGTGTTCGACGAGATCCTTGAGCCAGGCGCGGGTGGTGATCTCGGTGTTGCGCGCGACCGGCTTCAGCCACTCGAAATCGCAGCCGGCGAACATGGCGTGCACCCCCGGCAGGCCGCCGACGTAGCCCGAGACGATGCGGCTGCAGGCGAACAGGAACGAGGGCGGCGCGATGATGCCGCCGTAGCGCGTGCCGCGGGCGTAGTCCGGATCGCACCACAGCGGGTTGTCGTCGCCGATGCCGTGGGCGTAGTGGCGGATGTTGTCGCGCGTGGCCTCGTGGCACCAGGGTTCGAGGGTGTCCTCGATGACCACCCCGATGCGGCGGCGCAGGCTGTCGAGGGCGGCATCGGTGATGCCGACGAATTCACGGTTGAGGCTGTCGTTCATGGCGTTTCCTGGTTGGCGGCGGCGCTGGCCTGGTCGCGCAACACCTTGCGGTTGATCTTGCCGGCCGGGGTCTTGGGCAGCTCGGCGACGACCTCGACGTGGCGCGGGTACTCGTGCTGCGAGAGGCGCGTCTTCATGTGGGCCTGGATGTCGGCGACGTCGATGGCCTGCCCCGCGCGCGGCACGACGTAGGCCTTCACCACCTGGCCGCGCATGGCATCGGGCACGCCGATGGCGGCCGCTTCGAGCACGGCGGGATGGGTCAGCAGGGCGTTCTCGATCTCGACCGCGCTCATCGTCCAGCCGGCCGAGATGATGACGTCGTCGGCACGGCCGGCGTGGTAGAAGTAGCCGTCGGCGTCGGTGCGGCCGAGGTCCTTGACGCGGAACCACTCGCCACGGCGCTTCACCGCGATCTCGCCCAGCACCTCGGGGCCGACCGGATTACCCGCGTCGTCGATCACTGCCACCTCGTTGCCCGGCGCCGGCTTGCCCAGCGCGCCGCGGCGGATGGCGTGGCCCTGCATGCCGGGGAAGTCGACCAGGATCACGCCGACCTCGGTGGTGCCGTACATGCTGCCGGGCGGGGTGCCGAAGGTGTGCGCGATCCAGTCGAAGGTGTCGGGATCGAGCGGTTCGCCGGTGAAGGAACACTTGCGCAGGCGCACCGCGTGGCGCGCCTCGGCGCCGCTCGCGCGCAGCATGCGGTAGACCGTCGCCGCTGCGGCGAGGTTGTCGATGGACAGTTCGTCCAGCGCGGCGTAGACCTGCGCGGCGTCGAAGCGCCCGGCGTAGGTGGCGGTGTGGATGCCGAGCGCGAGCGGTGCGATGGTGCCGTGCCACAGGCCGTGGCCCCAGGCCGGCGAGGACGGGCAGAAGTAACGATCGCCCGGCCGCAGACCGACGCCGTAGAGCGCGGCGACCATCAGGGTCACCACCGAGCGCTGGGTGTGGCGCACGGCTTCCGGCAGGGCGCGGGTGGTGCCGGAGGTGTACTGGAATACCGCGAGGTCGTCGGCTGCGGTGCTGCAGGCATAGGTGCTCGGCAGGCCGCCGAGCAGGGTTTCGAATTCGTCGTCGACGCTGATGACGTCGAGGCCGGGGAAGCGGGCCGCGAGCGGGCCAGGATCGCCGTGCACGATGGCGACGCGCGGGGTGCAATCGTCGATACGGAGCGCCAGGCCATCGGGGCCGAACAGGGTGAACATGGGCACGGCGATGGCGCCGCGCTTGATGGCGCCGAACAGGCAGGCATAGAAGGCGAGGCCGGGTTCGAGGATGACGGCGACGCGCTCACCCGGCGCCACACCCCGCGCTTCGAGCCAGTGCGCGAACTGGCTCGATCGATCGGCCAGCAGGTCGAAGGCGTAGTGTTCGAGGTGACCGTCGGCGAACTTGACGCTGACCGCCTCACCGCGGCCGCGGTGACGGTCGAGGCACTCGTGGGCGAGGTTCATGCGCGTGCGGTCGCCGTCGAACAGCGCCCACAGCGCGGCGGGCGAGAAGGCGCGGCGTGCTTCGGCGCAATCGTCGATGGCGGTCAGTGGGCGCATGGTCGGTGGCGAATGAGCGAGCGGGGGAGAGTACCGCAAGTGCGCCGACGGAGGCGATGTCACGGGAGGGTCGGGAACGGTGACAGTATGCTTTTCACGCGTCCTTGAACCGCGGCTCGGGCGCGGTCAAAAGCATACTGTCACCGTCCCCGTTGTCCCCGTCCCGGTTCAGGCGACGAGGTCGTCCCCCGGCTCGGGCGACAGTTCGCGCAGCAGCACGGCGAAGGCACGACAGGCATCGGTAGCGGTGAAGACGCCGGCGAGATGCCCGTGGCGCAATACCACCGCGGCATCGGCATGCGCGGCGACCATCTGTTCGAGCAGCTCGGCCAGCGGCGTCTCGATGTCGACCACGCAGGCCACCGGGCGGCAGTGCTCGGCGACGCTGCCGGTGGTCGTCGGCGCGAGTCGTTCACCGTGGACGAGACCGACGACCGCGCCGTCCGCAACGACCGGCAGGTGATGGAAGCCGTGCTCGGCGAGCAGGGCGCGCGCGTCGTCGAGCGAGGCGTCCGGGGTGGTGCTGTAGGGGAACGGGGTCATTGCCGCGGCCAGGCGGGGCAGGTGGGTTTTCATGATCGCGGCCGTTCTCCTCTCTCTGGTGTCGTCGGACTACGGTGCCTGTATCGCCCGCGCGCGGCCTTGATCCCGATCACGCGTGCCCCGGCCGCGGTTGGCTCGAGCTCCCGGTGTTCAGCCCCGCGCGGTTCACGGCGTGATGCCGGCGGCCTCGGCGAGTTCGCGCAGGTGGGCGATCTCGTCGCCACCGCGCACGATGCCCAGCGCCCACACGCCGTCGCTCCAGGTCTTGTCCAGGCGTTCGCGCGTGGCCTCGCAGGGCAGGGTTGCCTGCAGGCCGTGGGCGAGCAATTCGCCCTCGATGCGCGCGGTGTACTTATCCGACTTCTTCCACGCGCGCACTTCGAGCGCCACGCCCTGCTCGCTGAGTACCGCGCGATCGGCTGCGTCCAGGGTGTTCCAGGTGGCGAGGCTGATCAGCACCAGGTGGGTCACGGTACCGAACGAGGGGCGCAGCAGGGCGCGGGCGTGCTCGTACCACGGGTAGTCGAGGCCATTCAGCAACGGCCAGGCGACGCCGTCGATGTCGCCGCGTGCGAGCGCGTCGCCCACCGCCGGCGCCGGCAGCTCGACGACTTGGCCGCCGAGCGCCTCGACCAGGCCCTGGTGGATCGGCGCGGCGCGGATGCGGCGCCCGGCGAGGTCGCAGGCGCCGTCGAGCGGCGTGCGCAGCATGAGCACGTAGCCCGGTGTCATCACCGGCATGGCGAGGAGCTTGAGACCGCGCGCGCGGTAATGCGCGTCGACCGCGTTCCACACGCCGGATTCGTGCACCGTGGCTGGATCGGCGCGGATCGCGTCCACCGCCGTTCCCATCGCGCTGGTCTCGAAATGGAACATGCCGTGGGTGAAGAGCACGTCGAAGATGCCGAGCGCGGTGGGGGTGAGTTGTTCGAACGCGGGGATCGCTTCCGGCCCGGACAGGGTGAAGCGGATGCGGCCGTCGGACGCCGTCTCGACGTTCTCCATGTAGCGCATCGCGAGCTTCCTCACCCCCAGGTACTCGCTCGGCCAGCTCGACAGCAGGTGCAACTCGGTGGCGGCGACTGCGCGCGGGCCGGCCAGGGCGAGCGCCAGGATCACGAGCAGGACGATGGTCCTGACGGGGCCCGTCGCGGCGTGCCACGGCCGGCGTGCGCCGCGGCGGGGTCGAAGCGTGTTCGCCATCTCGTGCGTCTCAGCGCAGGCAGTCGATACCGAGGGCGACGAGGCCGAAGCCGGCGGCGATCTGGACCAGGCGCCACTCGATGATCCGCAGCCACGGCCGGCGTGCGATCAGCGGGGCGAGGCGCGCGCGGTAGAGCGGTACGAACTGCAGGGCGACGCCGGCGCCGATGAGGAGCGCGGCGGCGAGGTAACGCAGGATCACGTCGTTTCGTCGCGGATCACGGGCGCGCCGGTTCCATAGGTGCGGCCGCGGAAATGGCACACCGTCTCGCCGGCGGCGTTGACGATGCTGACGTCGTACATGCCGGTGCGGCGGGTGCGGTTGCCCTCGCGCGCCTCGGCCACCAGGGTCTCGCCGGCGAAGGCCGGGCGCAGGAAGTCGATGTTGGCGTTGAGCGCGACGTGGCTGGTGCCGCGAGAATTGCTGGCGAAGGCCATGGCGGTGTCGGCGAGGGCGAACATGATGCCGCCGTGGCACATGTCGTGGCCCTGCAGCATCCATTCCTGCACCGTCAGCGACATGCGTGCATACCCCGGCGCGATGGCGTCGAGGCGGATACCGAGATGGTGGGCAGTGCGATCGCGGGCGTAGAGGGCGTCGCCGGCCGCCGTGGCCAGCGCGTCGTCGGGGGCGTGTGGGTCGGTCATGTCGTCGGGGTCGTGCAGCGAGGGCGGGGATGATACCCGGCTACACCGTGGCGCGGGATCACGGCGGCGTTCCCGCGCGCGGCGCCGGCGGCCAGGCCGGCCGTCACGCCCCGGGCGGATGCTGCAGGCGCTCGCACACCAGGCGGGTGCGCTCGGCGGGTACGACCAGCGCGCGCAGCAGGTAGTCCTTGAAATCCGCCGCCCAGTCCTGGCGATCGATGGCGAGTTTCATGCACACCAGCCAGGCGTCGCGCTCGGCCTCGCGGATGTCGAGGTGGCGATGGGCGCCGGGGATGGTGATGGGGCCGTACTTCTCGTTGAAGCGGTTGGGGCCGCCCAGCCAGCCGCACAGGAAGCGCGCCAGCTTGTCGCGCGAGACCGCGAGATCGGCCGGGTGCATGGCGCGGATGCCGGCCGCCAGCGGCAGGCTGTCCATGATGTCGTAGAAGTCGTCGACCAGGTGGCGCAGGCCGTCCTCGCCGCCGGCGGCCTGGAAGGAGGCGTCGTCTTCGCCGTAGGCCATGGTCTGCTGCGGGCGCCGCGCGGCTCAGTCGCGGCCGGCGACGTCGAGGGCGGCGGCCAGGCGCGCCGGGTCGCTGAAGCACAGTTCGTGGCTGCCCGGCACCTGGACCAGGCGGAACAGGCCGAGCCGCTCCGACAGGCGCGGATGCCAGGGATGGCCGTGCGGCAGGGCGGTGTCCTCGGTGCAGTTGAGGTAGGACTTCGGCATCGCCAGGGCATCCGGTGCGCGCGACAGGCGCACGGGGTCGGTGAAGGTGCGGTAAGGGTGCGGGTTGAGCCGGGCATAGGCGCGTTCGGCGACGTCGAGCGGGGCGTCGTTGATGAACGCCTCGCGCCAGATCGGCCAGGGCAGCATGACGCTGCCGTCGGCGGCGACCAGGTCGTCGAACAGCGCGCGGTAATGGGCCGGCACGAGGTCGACCAGGGCTTCGCCGTCGCGCGGCACGAAGGCATTCCAGTAGACCAGGCGGCGCAGGCGTTCGGGCAGGCGATCGGCGGCGGCGGTGATGACCATGCCGCCGTAGCTGTGCCCGGCGAGCACGACGTCGCTCAAGTCCGCGCCGGCGAGATAGTCGAGCAGCGAAGCGATGGCGTCCTCCAGTCCCACGTCCTTGTCGTCGCCGGCCCGGTTGCCGGCCAGGGTCGGCAGGTGCACGGTGTGACCGGCCGCGCGCAGGTGGGCGGCGGTCGCCTCGAACTCGGCGCCGGTGTGCCAGCCGCCATGGACGATGACCCAGGTGCTCACGGTGCCGGCGGGCTCGCCTGCGGCCGGCGGCAATTGCCGGGGCGGCCGGGGGTGGCGCGTGGCTTTGCGGTCTCGTGCGAGCGCTGGCGAGGATTCTTGCGGTCGTACCCGCACAGCGCGGTGGTGCCGACCTCGGCGGTTGCATGCATGGACAGGACCTCCCTGGGGCCCGCGTCGAGGGCGCCGAGGTTACCGAATGCACGCCGCGGCGTCAGCCGTCCGCGCAGGTCGCGAGGGGTACCGGTGAGCGCGAGCCGCCGTCCATGATGGCGCGGCGCAGCGCGGCGTCGGGTGCGCCGTCGTCGAGGGTGACGCTGCCGTCGTCGCCGACCACGACCCCCAGCGCGCGCAGCGCCGGACGCCAGGCGGGAAAGGCGGCGGCCGCGTGGTGACGCGCGTAGAGCGGGGTGAACACGGCGAAGGGCGCCTGGGCATCGAGCGCGGCGAACAGATCCGGCGCCGTCCAGGTGCGCGGTGAGGGCAGGCAGCAGGCGGCGAGGCCGGCCAGGGCCTGGTCGAGCCCGGCGGCGCCGGCACTGCGCCGGCGCAACTCGACATCGGCCAGGAGGAAGACCGCGGCGCCGCCCCAGTAGGTCTTCATGATGCCGTCCCAGCCGCCCACCGGCAGGGCGTCGTCAAGGCTGAGTGCCGGCACCGAGTGTTCGCCGCGACCGAAGCCCGCGACGAGCTTGGCCCAGGCGCGTGCTTCGTCGTAGCTGCCGGCGCGCGCCATCAGCACGTTCTGGTAGTAGCTGGCGAGGCCCTCGGCAACCCACTTGGCGTCGGCCTCGACGTAGGGCAGCAGGAGGTGGCTGAACTCGTGCGGTGCGGTCCAGTCGGCCAGGAATGCCGACTCCGCGCGCGCGGCATCGACGAAGAACTGCACCGCGCTGCCGCCGTCGCGGATGACCTGGCCGAAGGGCACGGCCTCGTCGGCGTCGGCCACCGGTACCACCACGACCTGGACGTGGCGCGCGCCGAGCCGGCCGTGGGCGCGTGCCGCGGTGGCGACGGCCGTGGCCAGCCAGCGGGCGAGCATGGCCGGGCGGTGCGGGCCGGGCCCGCGCAGGACGGCGACGTCGAAGCGGGTGTCGGCCTGGCTGAAGGTGCAGCGGGTGAAGGCGCCCAGCGCGATGACGGCATCGTCGCTGCGCGGCGAGGGCGGGATACGCCAGGTCGCGGGTTCCTCCAGCGGTATCCACGGCACGGATACCCGCACCCCCGGCGGCAGCTCGAAGTGAATTTCTGCATCCGCCGCGCCGCCTGCGGGTGTCCACAGCCAGGTCGGTACGGGCACGGCACGGTTGCCCGGGGCGAGCGCGCGGTAGCGGCGGTCGGCCGCGGCGGCAGCCGCGAGGTCGATGGTGTAGCGCAGGCAACGCTGACCGGTCGCGGGCACGAGGCGGCCGTCGCGCGGCGCCAGCGGCGTGTCGTCCGGCAGCGCGCGGGCGGTGCGCAGGTAGCCCAGCGCGGCTGCGGCACGGGGCGCGAAGCCCGCGTCGTCGGTGCCAAGGCAGGCCGTGACGCGGAGGCTGGCGAGGTCGGGCGCGACCTCGACGCGGTAGTCGGGCGTCGCCCGCACGGCACAGCACCAGGCCGCGAGGGCGAGGACGAGGGCGGTGCCGGCTGCCGGGTTCATCCTGCCGCGCCGGGCCGCCACGCGAGTTGCCGGCCTGCCGTGATGCCGAGCGCGGCCGCCGTGTTGGGCGCGAGTTCGAGGGTCAGCGCCGCGCCGCGCGCGAACGACAATCGCCAGGGTCGCAAGGACGCAGTCACCTGCACCACGCGCAGGCGCCGATCGAGGTAGACGACGTCGATGGGATAGGCCATGAACAGCGTGTGGACGCTGCCACAGGGGTCGATGAGCAGGCCCTGGCCGGGCCCGGGACAGGGGCGCCCGAGCAGGCCGCGCAAGCGCTCGCAGGCGTTGCTCGTACGCTGCACGCTGGCGACCACCGCGCGGCCATCGGCGGCATCGACCAGGGCACCCGTCAGCACGGCGCCCGCCGTCCCGTGATCAAAGCGGATCTCCTCCGTGCCGCTAACGCCGGTAGGCATCGTATGCGATTGCGGGCGGCAGTACCTGCCGCGGAGCGGATGCGGGCGGTCGGGCGATGCGAGGCGCGATTGGCGAACTCGATCGCTTCGTATATCTTGAATCGAATATCCCTTGGATATATCCAGCGCGGACGGGCCGTGCCGGTTTTTTGGAGGATTGCATCCATGTTGAAGACGAAGCTCAAGCAGCTTGGCCAGGGCATGACCGAGTACATCATCATCGTCGCCCTCATTGCCGTGGCCGCGATCGCGATCTACGGCCTGTTCGGCGACACCATCCGCGGCCAGATGGGCATCATGACCGAGGAGCTGGCCGGCCAGACCGGTACCACGAGCATGGCCGACCCGGATACCGATGCGGCCTCGCAGTCGCGTGGCCTGAGCGACTTCTCGGAAGGCACCCAGTAAGCCGGCTGCGGCGGCGAGGGTTCAGCGCCGTGGCAGGCCGCCCCGGATGATCTCTCGCCGACCGCCCGTCTCCGTAGCGGACGCGCGACCACGGTCGGGCGCCCGCCGCCGTCACCAGCGCGGCCAGGCCGCGGTGATGACCTACCTCTTCGCGGTCGTGCTCGTGCTCGCCGCACTGTCGCTGTTCCGTACCGGGCGCCTGACGTCCGACAAGATGGAACTGCAGAACGCGGCCGACTCGCTGGCCTACGGCGTGTCGACCGTCGAGGCGCGCGACCTCAACTTCGCCGCCTACACCAACCGCGCCATCGTCGCCAACGAGGTCGCCATCGGCCAGGCCATCGGCATGGCCTCGTGGGCCGCGCACTGGAAGTCCATCGGCGACTTCCTGCTCGAGTACAACAAGTACCTGTCGGGGCCGACGCTCGGCATCTCGAATGCCATCCTGCCGCCGCTGGCCTCGGCCTTCCAGATCTCCGGCGGCGTGTTCATGACCCTGATGCGTGGCTATGCCAAGGCCATGACGGCGGTGAATCACAACGTCAACAAGGCCTACGGCATCGCCCAGCAGATCTTCCATCTCTCCAGCGTGGTCAACACCCTCGGCCTGCTCGACGAGTCGATCAAGGCCAATGCACCGGACGGCGCGCACATGTCCGGCTACGGCGTGCTGATGCTGATCGGGCATCTCGCCACCTACGGTGGCCTGCCCGTGCCGGTGACGGAGAAGTTCACCCAGTCCTACAACCCGGCGTCGCCTCCGGTGCCCAAGGACGAGTGGCAGGCCGACACCGCGGGCGAGACCGATGCCGGCGGCTACGGCCGCCTCGCCGCCACCATCCATAATTCGGGCGATCCCTTTACCAAGGGTTGGCACAACCCACCCGATCACCTCGATCCGAGTCTCACCGGGCGGGGCTGGATCATCAATTTCTTCGAGATGATGGCCGAGAACGGCATGTTGCCGCGCCCCGAGCGGATCAGCTTCTCAGCCGGGCCGGTCAGCGGCTACGGCGAGTTCGGCGTCTATCCCGGCGGCTGGCTTGGTTTCGAACTCGGCGGCGGGGTCGATTTCGGCGTCATCGGCGCCGACGTCAATTTCTACCTGCAAGTGCGCTTCCGCATGCTGCGCGAAGGCGGCAGCGAACTGCGCGTGACCATCCCCATCGCCGGTGCCAACCGCGACAAGGTCGCCGGCGACCTGTTCTCGTGGTCGAGCGCGGACACGGCCAACTTCGACCTCGGCTTCCGTGGCGGCGGCGGCTTCAGTGCCTGGATCAAGATTCCCTTCGTCGGCAAGATCGATCTCCTGAGCGCCAACGTCGTCATGCAGGTGGCCGACGAGCGCATGTTCATCGGCTTCGGCTTCGGCGGCAGCGGCGAGGGCTGTTCGGACCCGACCCTCGACGACGACCCCGACAATGACGACGACGATCCGGAATGCGAGTCGGTCGAGGACAGCGCCGACGTCGTCATCTACGACGGTTCCTTCCCGACCTCGGCACCGCTCGGCGCCGCCGCGACCTGGACCGGCAAGACCACCGGCGCGGCGCCCAACGCCATCACCTCGGCGCCCCAGCACATGGCCACCGAGCTCGATTTCGCCGGCGTCGAGACCGGTCCGCTGCCGGTCGAATCCTATGGCCACGCCGCCGAGCGTATCATCGCCTGGTATTACCCGCCGTCGTTGCCGGCCTCGGGCATCATGTGGCAGCCGAGCAACCCGGCCTTCGCCGCCAACAACGTGGGTACGAGCTACAAGGGCCTGCCGCGTTATCTCGACACCACCGGCGCCGAGCCCCTGTTCAAGTCCGGCGGGCCGATGCTGGTGGTGGGCCTGACTCTCGACGAGGACGACTTCGAGGCCGAGCACTACGACGAGCATGCCGGCAAGAAGCCGGTCGGCCGTTTCGAGCTCGACGAGGCTTTCGGCTGGAACTCGATGGCCGCGATCGCCAAGTCGGAAGTCTATTTCGACCGCCCGCTCGATATTTCCTACTTCGCGCGAGGTGACGGCTACGTCGAGCACGGCAGCGCCTTCAATCCCTACTGGGAGGGGCGTCTGATCGAGACTTCGCACGCCGACCGCGTGCTCGCGCTGCTGCTGCAGAACGGCGAGATGGCGCAGGAGATCGACGTCGATCCGAACGTCGAGGCGCTGTGGAACTGGCTGGCCGGGGCGCTCGGCATATGAGCCGGCGCAACGCCACGCCGGGAACCTGGCGCGGCCAGGCCATGACCGAGTTCGTCATCGCCGCGACCTTCGTGCTGATCCCCCTGTTCGTGTTCGTGCCGATGCTCGGCAAGTACATCGACGTCAAGCACGCCGCCATCCAGAACGCGCGCTACCAGGCCTGGGAATACACCGTCTGGTACGACGACATCGACGAGCGCGGCATCCTCGACAACTTCAACACCGGGGTGTCGAGCTTCCGCATCCCCGAGAAGACCATGGCGACGACGCGCGCCGAGGGCCGCGTGCGCACCATGTCGACGGTCGGCACCTACCTGCCGGACAACCCGACTTCCGACCCGGCACAGATTCGTACCCTGCGCTCGACCGATGCCTTCACGACCTATCGCGCCAACACCCTGTGGCGCGACCACCGCGGGCTGCCCATCTTCACCGGCGGCATCAACGTCAACGTGTCCGAGACCGACGACGACACCCCCACCATCACCATCTTCGGCGTCGACGTCGGCTCCTGGCTCAACACCCTGGTCGACATCGTCCAGGTCGGCTTCGATGCCGTGTCGGCCATCATCAACCTCATCGATTCCTTTTCGCGCAGCAACCAGGCCGATGGCAGCACCCTGCCCGGGGCCGGTGCGCCCTTCGCCGGTACGGCCGGGTTCTCGGCCATGAACACCAACGGTTACACCCACGTCGATTTCGACGCCATGGCGACGGTCTACCGCAACGTCATCCCGGTGCGCGCGGGCATCGACGAGCCGGCCAACACCGTCACCCGCCAGCTCGGCTTCGCGGCCAAGGCCGGCGTCGTCGCCGACGGCTGGAACGCCGGCGGCACCGCGCATACCTACCTGCAGGTGGGCGGTGCGACGCCCTCGACCCTGGTCAACGAGCTGCTCAACCTGCCCGGCTTGAGCCAGATCTGGGATCTCATCAGCTTCATCGCGCCCGAACTGTCGCGCTGCGACCCGGGCGGTCCCGGGGTGCCGCCGGATCCGCTGGTCAAGTCACCGCTGGCCGCGCCGCAGGGGCACCTGTGGCTGGGCTACGTCGACGGCGACGTCGTCCACCCCGACCGCCTCTCGGTGCTGGGCGAAGACCCGGCCGACCGTCTCGGCACACACGTGTGTGACGACAGCGGGCGCTGCGTGTGGGACGATACGGTCCGCGCCCTCGATCCGCCGTTGTCACACTCGCCATGCACGCTGTGATCGGACTCCGTTCCCGCCTGCTCCGTACGACCCTGGTCGTGGCAGCCGTGCTGGGCGCCAGCGCCGCGCGTGCTTCGCCACCCGACTTCCCGCCGCCCGACCATGCCGCGGTCACCGTGGTCTCGAACTCGATGACCATCCAGGGCCGTACCATGGCCGTGCGCAGTTTCGTCAGCGACGACCCGGTCGAGGACGTCGTCGCCTTCTACCAGGACCTGTGGCAGGAACCACCGGTGAAGGGTGCACCGGGCGTCGCCTACGAGCCCGATGTCCTGGCGCCCTGGCACCTGCTGACGCGGGTCGAAGACGGCTACGTGATGACCGTGCAGGTCCAGCCCAGCAACAGCCAGGGCTCGTTCGGCTACCTCGCCCTCGGCAAGCTGCCCGATCCGGGTGACGGCCCGGTCCCCGCGCCGCCCGATCCCCCGGCCATGGACGGCAGCGCGTTACAGTCGACCATGGTCAACGACGATCCGGGCAAGGAGGCGCAGACCTCCATGCTGATCAACGAGTACTCGGTCGACAGCAACGTCCATTTCTATCGCAACTACTACCAGGCCTGGCGCAAGGACATCGACCAGGCGATGGGCAACAAGTCGCTGCATGCCCTGTCCTTCCGCCGTGGAAGCGAGCAGGTGATCATCACGATCCAGGGTGGTCGTGACGGCTCCCAGATAGTGCTAAACTCGATAAAACATAGCGTTCTGTGACATTCGTGACGCCAATTCGAGCACGTGACCATGGCCCGTCCGGCCGCCGCGCGCGCGGCCAGGGCATGGTCGAGTACACCGTGATCCTGGCTTTCGGCGTCCTCATGCTGATGGGGCCGGGTGGTGACGTCCTGCTCGACCTCGCCACGGTGATGAAGAACAAGTACCGTGGTTACTCCTACGCGATGTCACTCTCGCCCCTGCCGGATTTCGGCACCGGTCCGCGCCTGGCCAATTACATCGAGGATCTCAATCTCGATCCCGAGCTGGACGACGAGACCCTGGCGCGGCTGACGGTGGACCCCGTGCAGGAGCAGGTGAACACCGCGCTGCAACCGATTTCCGACGCCTACCAGGCCTTCAACGACATCAACGGCCTGCTCGGTGGCATGGAAGACCTGGACGACATTGCCTACGAGATGTTGCGGGACGCCATCTCGCCGTTCTGAGCGGGTACGCGCAGGCGCGACGACAATAACAACCGCCGCCGGCTGCGCGGCGACAATCGATGGGGACGATTCGCATGGCGGACGTAGGGGAAAAGAAGGGCGTATTCGGCATACCGTTGCTGATCGGCGCGGTCGGCTTCGGTCTCGCCGCGGCCTTGCTGTCGTACATCTATCTCAAGAGCGAAGAAAAGGCCCTGATCGAGAAGTACGCGGGGCGCGAAGGGCGGCCGGTGACCGTGCTGGTGGCGGGGGCGGACCTGCGCAAGGGCGCGGTGCTGCGCCAGGAAGTGCTCTCGCAGCGCAAGATTCCCCTGCAGTTCGCCCATTCCGACGCCATCCCCGCGGGGGATTACGAGAAATACCTCGGCCGCGTGGTCGAGGTCGACATCGCCGCCGGCAAGCCGATCCTGAAGAGCTTCCTCGACGACGTCTTCCCGGTCGATTTCTCCGACACCGTGCCGGTCGGACGGCGCGCAATGACCATCCAGGTCGACGATCGCAATGCCATCGCGAGCTTCCTGCGCCCGGGCAACCACGTCGACCTGTTCGTCAACATCCCCTCGGCGTTCTCCGGTTTCACCGGCGGCTTCGTCACCTCCGATCTCATCGACGACCTGCCGGGCGCGCTGCGCGATGCCATCCCGCCGGCCCTGCTTGAAGTCGCGCGCACCGCCGACACCGGCAATCAGGACATCCAGTCGCTGCTTGCCGGCGCCCTGCCCAAGGACGTCATCCTGCCCGTGTTGCAGGACGTGCGCGTGCTCGCCACCGGGCGTGATCCCTACCGCGAACAACTCGATTCGCTGCGCTACCCGCAGCCGCGCAGCGAGCGCAACTTCAGCACCATCACCCTCGATGTCTCGCCGCGCGACGCGGCGCTGCTGACCGCGGCGCTGGACAAGGGCGAAATCCTCGCCCTGCTGCGCAACCGCGAGGACGAGGGCACGGCCGATTTCGCCACGGTATCGGCGGTCGACCTGTTCTCCAACGCCTTCACCATGGCCGAGGCTGCCTCCGAGCAGCGCTCGCGAGTCAGTGCCGCGGCCGGGGTCGATGCCCGCGGTAACCTCGTCGACGCCGACGGCAAGACGCTCATGAGCAGCGAACAGCTCGCCGCCGCCGGCCTCAAGGTCAACGCCGACGGCCAGCTCGTCGACGAGAACGGCAACGTCGTCGACCCGACCGATCTCGTCGTCACCGCCGACGGCAAGGTGGTCAACAAGAAGGCCCTGGCTGCCGCCGGGCTGAGCGTCAACGAGGCCGGCCAGGTGGTCGATGCCAGCGGCAACGTGGTCGATGCCGACGACATCGTCGTGACCAAGGACGGTCGCGTGATGACCCGGCAGGAGCTGGCCGCGGCCGGGCTCTCGGTCAACGCCGACGGCGAAGTCGTCGATGCCACCGGCAAGGTCGTCGACACCGCCAAGATCGTGAAGACCGCCGACGGCAAGATCCTGACCGCCGAGGCGCTCGCCGCCGCCGGCCTGAGCGTGAACGAGAAGGGCGAGGTGGTCGATGCCGATGGCAACGTCGTCGACCCGTCCAAGCTGGTCGTGTCCGGCGATGGCAAGGTGCTCAGTACCGAGCAGCTCGCCGCCGCCGGCCTCAAGGTCAACGAGAAGGGCGAGGTGGTCGACGCCAACGGCAACGTGGTCGACCCGTCGACCCTGGTCACCGATGCCAACGGCAAGGTGCTCGACGCCAAGACCCTCGCCGCCGCCGGCCTGAGCATCAACGAGAACGGCGAAATCGTCGACAAGGACGGTAACGTGGTCGAGGCCGCGGACCTCGTGATGACCGAGAACGGCCTGCTCAGCAAGGCCCAGCTCGAAGCCGCCGGTCTCAAGGTCGATGCCAGCGGCAAGGTGGTCGATTCGACCGGCCGCGTGCTGAGCGCGAAGGAGGTCGCCCAGGTGGCTGCCAACACGCCGATCACGGGCGGTTCCAAGCGTATCGACCTCATCATCGGCGGCTCGAGCAAGGACGGTATCGCCAAGCAGACCACGCTGAAGGCCTCCGAGTAGGTCGATGCGCGTTCGCTCGGCACACCGGCACCTGCGTCGATGCGGCCGGCGCTTGGCCGTGACCCTGCTGGTCGTGGGTGCCTGCGGTGCCGCGCTGGCGGCCGGCACGGTGATCGAGGCCGAGGGCTATGTCCACGAGCAGCCGCAGGGCGAGCCCGTGAACGGTCCCGCGCCGGCGCCTGCCGTCAGCGCGGCCGACAGCAGGGCGGGCGGTGATGCGACCGCGTCCGGCGGCGGCGCGGCCGCGAGCGGCGGCACCGGGCCGGGGGTGGAGATGATCACCGGCGGCAACAGCAAGGACGGCACCGCGCACGTCGGTCGCCTGCCGGTGCTGGAATGATGCGGAACAAGAACAGACGGTTTTAGAGGACGAGCACATGACGTTCCATTCGGGGCTTACGGGGAAGGGAGCGCGTTCGCCGTGGCGGGCGTTGGCGATCGGGTTGCTGCTGGCGCTGTTCGCGCTACCGGCACTGGCGGTCACGCTCAAGGTTGGCGAGGTACGCATCCTGCGCCCGGGCGACATCGACCGCGTCGCGGTCGGTAATGCCGGCATCATCTCCTCGTCCCTGCTCAAGAACGGCCAGCTTCTCGTCTTCGGCGAGGCGCCCGGGGTGACCACCCTGCACATCTGGCTGAAGAACGGCCAGGAGAGCAACCTGACCTTCACCGTCGACAGCGCCGAGTACGCCTTGGCCGCGAACAGCGGCGTGCTGCGCGAGAAGAAGGCCGCCGTCGAACGCATGCTGAGCGGCGTCCCCGGCGTCGAAGCCACGGTGGTCGGCGACAAGATCGTGCTCAGCGGGCAGTACGGCACCGAGTACGCCGACGTCGTCAACAACGTCAAGTCGAGCTTCCCCGAGGTGCTCGACCTGACCCTGTCCGGGCGCTTCGCCGAGGTCCAGCAGATGCTCTCGCACGTGCCGCACCTGGAGATGCGCACCGTCGGCAAGCACATCGTATTGACCGGGCGCATCGACGAGAGCTACGCCGAGACCATCAGCACCGTGCAGGCGCAGTACAGCGAGGTCATGGATCTCACGCGCAAGGAAGAGGTCGAGCTGCCGGACGACAAGCTGGTGCTGATGAACATCAAGATCGCCGAGTTCAACAAGAGCGCGACCGACAATCTCGGCATCAACTGGACCAACAGCTTCGCCGGCCCGGCCGCGATGATCTCGGCCAGCGAGGGTTTCGGCGCCACCCGCGCCGCCGGCAATACCGCCGCCGTCGGCACCAATGCCCCGGCCACGGTCAGTGCGATCGACCCGGCAGTGACCCAGCCCTCGTTCGGCTACTTCGGCATCGCCACCGAGATCACCTCGCGCATCAACCTCGCGGTCGGCTCGGGCGATGCCCTGATCCTGGCCGAGCCGCGCCTGGTCGCGCGCAGCGGCGGCGAGGCCAGCTTCCTCGCCGGCGGCGAAGTGCCGATCGAGATCGTCACCCCGACCAGCGCCTCGATCGAGTTCAAGCAGTTCGGCATCCTGCTCAACATCAAGCCCGAGGTCGATTACGACAACAACATCCGCGCTAATGTCGAGACCGAGATCAGCGCCGTCGACCAGTCGGTCGCGGTCGGCAACACGCCGGGCTTCCTGACCCGGCGCACCTCGGCCGACATCCTGCTCGCCTCGGGGCAGACACTGGTCATGTCGGGCCTGGTCGACCGCGAGCTCGGCCGCGACATGACCGGCCTCAAGGGCTTTGCCGACATCCCCGTGCTCGGCGCCCTGTTCCGTTCGCGCTCGTTCCGCGACTCCAAGACCGACCTCGTGATCTTCGTCACCCCGGTGGTCTACGACGCCGACGACCAGGCCAATCTCGATGCCATCGCGCGCGAACGCGAGCAGACCGACACCTTCGTCAACACCATGCGCAAGTCGACCTTCAAGCTGGTCGACTGACCCGGGATTTCCATGTTCAACGTCATCATCAAGAACAGCAAGGGCGACGTCCTCAGCACGGTCGAGTGCCCGGTCGATGTTTGTGCCATCGGCAAGTCGCGCAGCAACCTGATCCAGCTGCGCGGCTGGAAAGTGGCACCGCAGCACGCCGAGATCCACCGCACCTCGGAAGGCCTGTTCGTCGACTGCGTGGCCCAGCGCGCGAGCGTCGAGGTCAACGGCAACGCCATCGAGCATTACGGCCCCCTGCACACCAGCGACCAGATCCACATCGCCGGCTACATCCTGCAGGTCGGCGAGATGCGCAAGCGCAGCTCCGATACCAAGATCAAGTCGGGTGCGACGGTCGTGAAAGCGCTCGAAGGCGACAACGACGATGACGACGACGAGATGCTGAAGACGATCATCGGCGTGCCGCGGCATGCCGAGATCCAGGGCTCGGAAGAACTCTCGAACACCATCCTCGAACTGCGCCACAAGGACAAGTTCAAGTGGCGCAACCGCGTTCACGAGGAGTTGCTGGCGGCGATGGACCTGCGCCGCACCGACGTCACCTCGATGAGCGAGGAGGACCTGCGCAAGCACGTGCAGGGCCTGATCAAGGACATCATCACCGAGCTCGACGCGCGCCTGCCGCCAGACGTCGACCGCAAGCGGCTGGCCAAGCAGGTGCTCGACGAGGCGGTCGGCCTCGGCCCGCTGGAGGATCTCATCGCCGACGACTCGGTGACCGAGATCATGGTCAACAAGTACGACGACATCTACGTCGAACGCGACGGCAAGCTGACCAAGTCCGAAGTGACCTTCTCCAGCGACGATGCCGTGATGTCGGCCATCGAGCGCATCGTCTCGCCGCTCGGCCGCCGCATCGACGAGAGCTCGCCGATGGTCGACGCGCGCCTGCGCGATGGTTCGCGCGTCAACGCCATCATCCCGCCGCTGGCCTTGCGCGGGCCCTGCCTGACCATCCGCAAGTTCGCCAAGAAGAAACTCACCTCCGACGACCTGCTCGGCTTCGGCGCCATCAGCGAGCCGATGGTCAAGTTCCTCAAGGTTGCGGTCGAGCAGCGCTGCAACATCGTCATCTCGGGCGGTACCGGTTCGGGCAAGACCACCTTGCTCAACGTGTTGTCGAACTTCATTCCGCCGGACGAGCGCATCGTCACCGTCGAGGACGCCGCCGAGCTCAAGCTGGTGCAGCCGCACCTGGTCAGCCTCGAGGCGCGCCCGGCCAACCTCGAGGGCAAGGGCGCGGTGCACATCCGTGACCTCGTGAAGAACTGCCTGCGCATGCGCCCCGACCGCATCGTCGTCGGCGAGTGCCGCGGCGGCGAAGCACTGGACATGCTGCAGGCCATGAACACCGGCCACGACGGCTCGCTGACCACGGCACATGCCAACACGCCGCGCGACCTCATCTCGCGTCTCGAGGTCATGGTCATGATGTCGGGCATGGACCTGCCGGTGCAGGCCATTCGCGAGCAGGTCGCCTCCGCGGTCGACATCGTCGTCCAGCAGACGCGTTTCTCGGACGGCTCGCGCCGCGTGATCAACATCACCGAGATCACCGGTGTCGAGGGTGGCACCATCCAGATGCAGGACATCTTCGTCTACGAGCAGACCGGCTTCAACGAACAGGGGCGCGTGGTCGGCAACTTCAAGGCCACCGGGCGGGTGCCCGAGTTCTACGAGGACCTGCGCCGCCGCGGTATCAACGTCGACATGAGCATCTTCCAGAACCGCTGAGCCGTCACCGATGATGGAATTCTTCTACAGCGCGGTCGGCACCATCGCCCTGCCCCTGGCGGTGGCGGCGGTGTTCTTCGGCACGACCCTGGCCTGGGTGATGATCGCGGTGCGCGTGCAGGAGAAGGTCGCCGACTATCGCTCGGATTTCACCCAGTCGGCCTCGGCCAACATGGCCGACATGTTCATGTTCGTCGACCCCAACCAGCTCTTCCGCATCAACGTCATCGCGCTGATCGTGGCGCCGATCCTGGTGTGGCTGCTGCTTGGCGACCTCATCACCACCGTCGGCGTGTTCGTGCTGCTCCTGGTGTTGCCGACCTTTGCCTACCGCTCGATGAAGCGCAAGCGCCTGGCGCGCATCGAGGCCCAGCTACCGGACGCGCTGACCATGGTCGCGGGTTCACTGCGCGCCGGTGCCAGTCTCAGCATCGCGCTCGACAACCTGGTCCAGGAACAGCCGCCGCCGATCAGCCAGGAGTTCGAAATCCTGACCAAGGAGCAGCGTCTCGGCGTCGATTTCGACGTCTCGCTCGCGAACATGGAAAAGCGCATCCCGATGCAGGATTTCCGCATGTTGACCACGGCGCTGCGCATCAACCGCGAAGTCGGCGGTAACCTTGCCGAGACCATCGAATCACTGGCCGACACCCTGCGCCGCAAGTCGACCATGGAAGGCAAGATCCAGAGCCTGACCGCGCAGGGCAAGCTGCAGGGCATCGTCATGACCGGCCTGCCCGTGCTGCTCGGCCTGCTGCTCAATTTCCTCGAGCCCGAATCGATGGAGAAGCTGTGGACGACCGGGGTCGGCTGGACCGTGCTCTCCGTGATCATCGTCATGGAGATGCTCGGCTATATCATGATCAAGAAAATCACGTCGATCGACGTCTAGGCAGGTCCGATGGAGCAAGTGCTGGAAGGTCCGATGCCCTGGGTGATCATGGGCGCCTGGTTGCTCAGCGGCACCTGTTTCATGCTCGCCGTGTTCTGGGTCAATTCGCTGATCGAAGAAGAAGACCGCGCCTTCATGGACCCGCTGCCGCCACTGCTCAAGCTGGTCTGGCCCTTCATCCAGGTCATCGCCAACTTCGTCTGCACCTTCCTGCCCTACGAGTTCATGGAGCACACCGAGACGCGCCTGCAGCGCACCGGGGTGGGCTACCTGCTCACCGCCGAACAGTTCGTCGCGCTGCAGATCCTCACTGCCATCGCCCTGCCGTTCATCGTCTGGATCTGCCTGGTCTCGATCGGCAAGTCGATGCCGTTGCTGATTATCGTCGCGCCGCTGCTCGGATTCCTGTTTCCCAACGTGTGGCTGTCGGATACGCGCAAGCGGCGCGAGCTGGCGGTCATCCGCAGCATGCCGGTGTACCTCGATTTCATCACCATGTGCGTGGAAGCGGGTCTCAACCTGTCCGGCGCACTCGGCCAGGCGATGGAGAAAGCGCCGCCCGGACCGCTGCGCAACGAGTTCTCCATCGTGTTGCGCGACCTGCGCTCGGGGCTGACCCGCGCCGATGCACTACGCCGCATGGCCGACCGCCTCGACGTCACCGAGGTGACCAGCTTCGTCAGCGCCGTCATCCAGGCCGAACGCATGGGTGCGAGTCTCGCCACCGTGCTGCGGGTCCAGGCCGAGCAGCGCCGCAACGAGCGCTTCCAGCGTGCGGAGAAGCTCGCCATGGAAGCGCCGATCAAGCTGGTCGGCCCGCTCATCATGTTCATCTTCCCCGTGACCTTCATCGTGCTCGCCTTCCCCATCGTGATGAAGTTCATGTCGCAGGGGGGCATGTGACGGCGCGCGCGATCGCCGGGCACGCGTGAACCGGCTCGGGCGCCCCGCGCGGCTGGCCATCGCGCTGTTCGCGCTCGCCCTCGGTGCGTGCTCGCACCAGGCCGCGCGGGACGAACCCGCTGTCGATATCGCCGCCGCGCGGCACGACGGCGAGGCCGCCTACGCGGCCGGCGACTGGCGCACCGCCGAGCCGCATTACCGCGCCCTGGTCAAGGCCATCCCCCAGGACGCCGAGCTGTGGTTCCGCCTCGGCAACATCTACGCCCGCACCGACCAGCCCGACCGCGCCGTCCAGGCGTACCGCGAAGCCCTGGTCCGCGATGGCGATCTCGGCAAGGCCTGGTTCAACATGGGGGTCGTGCACCTGCGCGAGGCGGCCAACAGTTTCATGAAGATGGGCGTCCACGTTTCGCCGGACCACCCCATGGCGCGGCAGGGCGCCGATGCGTACGCGGCGGTGATGGCCATCCTCGGCCAGCAGGAAGCGGGCGATGCGACCGCCGCGGCATCCCCGGCGCCGGTGCCGCAGGCGTTGCCGACCGCGGTTGCGCTGCCCTCGGCGCTGCCTGCCGGAGAGGCGCTCGAGGCCGGTGGCCCGGGCATGCCAGCCGCGGCCGCCGCCGACGCGGTGGCAGATGACGTGGCCGTTGACGACGCAGACGCTGCGGCGCAAGGCGCCACGACGGGTGCGGCCGTGCCGGAAGTCTCCGCCCATGCCGCCGGAGCCGACGATGCGCCGTGATCGCGGCCAGGCGATGGTCGAATTCGCCGTCGTGGTGATGGTGTTGCTGCTGCTGATCCTGGGCACGCTGCAGTTCGCCCTGATCTACCACGCCAAGATCACCCTCAACTACGCCGCCTTCGAGACCGCCCGCGCCGGGGCGGTCAACAACGCGCGCATGTGGGCGATGGAACTCGCTTTTTCGCGCGCCATGGCGCCGCTCTACACCACCCCCTACGTCGTCGAGCAGGGCAGCGAGTGCCAGTCGAACTTCGTGCTCGATTCCAACCGCTCGACGACCATCGATTTCAGCCTCGACAACGTCAAGTGCGCGCGCCAGCGGGTCCGCGACATGATCGCGGGCGACCTGGTGCGCATCACCCTGGTCAATCCGAGTGCCGAGTCGTTTGCCGATTTCGGCTACGACAACGCCGGTGCGGAGACGATTCCCAACGACAACCTCATGTACCGCAGTGCCGAGGTCAAGGCGATGTCCGGGCAATCGATCCAGGACGCCAACCTGGTCAAGGTGCATGTCGGCTTCTGCTACGAGCTGATCGTGCCGCTGGTCGACCAGGTCATCTGGCGCATGATCGCGCTGGCGCCGAACAACCTGCAGCCGGAGAACTTCGGCCCGCCGCGTGGCGGCAGTTTCGCCGAGGCCTGTGTCGGCGCGAACAAGGCCAACGGCGAACCGCGTTACGGCATCCCGATCTACGCCCAGGGGCTGGTGCGGATGCAATCCGACCCCATCCTCGATACCTTCTGTGCGGGCCAGTGCGAGGACAACTCCTGAGGCCAGTCTGAGCGGCGGGATGGGGCGGGCGCGTGCGGCGCCGGTTCACGAATCCCGTCGCCGCGGCGGCGCGCGGCCGCGCAGTCATGGCGGGTCGGAGCGGTCGCCCGTGTACCCCCTGCCGGCAGGGCATCCCTGCGACCGCGGCGCGGCCGTGGCCCGGCCCGTACTTTTTACCACGAGGAGAACTGCATGAAATTCGGCATCATGACCGGCGCGCGTTCGCGCAGCGCCGACGTCAACGACATCGGACGGACCACCACCATCGACGAGACCGTCGCGCTCGCCCGGCGCGCCGAGGCGGCCGGCTTCGCCAACCTGTGGATGGCCAACGTGTTTTCGCTCGATGCCATCATGACCATGGCCATCGCCGGCCGCGAGACCACCCGTATCGAGGTCGGCACGGCGGTGACACCGACCTATCCGCGCCACCCCACGGCGATCGCCCAGCAGGCGGTCACCGCGGCGGCGGCCACCGGCAACCGCTTCGTACTCGGCATCGGGCTGGCCCACAAGGTCATGATCGAGGACGCCCTCGGCCTGTCCTATGCGCGCCCGGCACGTCACATGAAGGAATACCTCGAAGTGCTGGCGCCGCTGCTGCGCGGCGAACTGGTCGACTACGACGGTGAGCAGTACCGCGTGCACGGCTTGTCGGTGGGTGCCGCCGGGGCCGGCGAAGTCCCGGTCATCGTCGCCGCGCTCGGCGAGCGCATGCTCGAGCTGGCCGGGCGCTACACCGCCGGCACCATCACCTGGATGGTCGGGCCGCGCACCCTGTCCGAGCACATCGTGCCGGCAATCGGCAGTGCGGCGCGCGGCGCCGGGCGCGCGACGCCGCGGGTGGTGGCCGGTTTCCCCATCGTCCTGACCACGGCCGTCGACGAGGCGCGGGCGAAGATTGCCCAGGCGCTCGCGGTTTACGGTGAGCTGCCCAGCTACCGGGCCATGCTCGACCGCGAAGGCGTGGCAGGGCCGGCCGACCTCGCCCTGGTCGGCGACGAAGCCACCCTGCGCGATGCCATCGCGCGTATCCGCGACGCCGGCGCGACCGACTTCAACGCCGCCATCGCCGAGACCGACGCGGGTGCCTTCGATCGCACCTTCGATTTCTTGGCCAGCCTGTGAGGAGCGCGCCATGGTGAACGAATTGTTCGACGTCGGCGGCAAGGTCGTCCTCATCACCGGCGGTTCGCGCGGCATCGGCCACATGATGGCGCGCGGCTTCGTCGCCGCCGGTGCCCGGGTCTACATCACCTCGCGCAAGGCGGAGCAGTGCACGGCGGCCGCCGCTGAACTGGCGCGCGAGGGCGCATGCTTCGCGCTGCCGGGCGACCTCGCGCGGATGGACGAGATCGAACGCGTGGCAAGTGAGCTCGCCGCGCGCGAACCGGCGCTGCACGTGTTGATCAACAACGCCGGTACGCAGTGGGGCGCGACGATCGACGACTTCCCGGAAAAGGGCTGGGACAAGGTCATGGACCTCAATGCCAAGTCGCCGTTCTTCATCCTGCAGAAGCTGCTGCCATTGCTCGAGGCCGCGGCGCGGCCGGAAGACCCGGCACGGGTCATCAACGTCAGCTCGGTCGACGGCATGCACACGCCGATCTTCCAGAACTTTTCTTATGCCGCCTCCAAGGCCGCGCTCAACCATCTCTCGCGCATGCTGGCTTCGCACCTCGCGCCGCGCAACATCACGGTCAACGTCATCGCGCCGGGGCCGTTCCATACCGACATGCTCGATCCCATGGTGCAGTCGATGGGCGAGGACACGGTGCTGGCCAACGTGCCGTTGAAGCGCATGGGCAACGGTGACGACGCCGCCGGCGTGGCGATTTTTCTCGCTTCGCGTGCCTCGGCCTACGTCACCGGGACGGTGGTGCCGATGGATGGGGGGATCTTCGGCGCGACGTGACGACGCGGGACGATGCAGCGCTGTTGCGGCGACCGCCGGCGGCGTTGCGAGCGCGCCTGCGCATCTCGCTTCCTGCACTCCGGTGCTCGGCGCGCCCGCGCCGTGCTCAGTCGCGGCTGATGGCCTTGGCGATGGCGTCGATGGTGCGTTCGGCCTGCGCCAGCAGGACTTCGCCGCTGTCACCATTGCGCTCGGCGAGCAGGCGCAGGTCCTCGACGTAGGAGAACAGGGTTTCCAGCGAGCCGCGGGCATCGTCGTACAGGGTACGCTCCTCGTCGAGCATGCCGTGGGTGTCGCGCAGCACGGTGGCGACGGCGCGGATCTCGGCGGCGACGGCGTCGATGGATCCGTTGACCTCGTTGACGTGCGCGATGCGCTCGCCGACCGCGGCCTGGTAGCCGCCGATGACCTTGCGGGTCACGTCGCAGCGCGTGCGCAGCGCGGCGACGTTGTCGTGGATGCCGGCCAGGTGTCCGCTCGAGCTGGTCGCCAGGGCGCGTACCTGGTCGGCGACGACGGCGAAGCCGCGGCCGTGTTCGCCGGCGCGGGCGGCTTCGATCGAAGCGTTCAGGGCGAGCAAGGTGATCTGGTTTGAGATCTGCTCGATGGCGGCGGCCGATTCGCACAGCTGCTGCACGGCTGCGCTGAGCTGGTCGAGCTCGGCATTGGTCGTTGCCACCGTTTCGGCGAGCTTGTCGACCTCGGCCGCGGCCGTCGCGACCTCGTTGGCGGTATCGGCGCAGCGTTGCTCGGCCGATCCGCTGTCCTTGACGCAGGCGTCGATGCGGCTCGACAGTGTGTCGCGGACGTGATCGAAGCGATCGAGGCTGACACCGGTGAGATCGGCGATGTTGCGCGTTTCCGTGGCGAGGTCGCGACCGCGCGCATTGCCCTCGATGAGTTCGCTCGCATAGCGCTTGGAGATCACGGCGGCAGAACTCTGCCGGCCGAGCACGTCGGACAGGTAGAGCTCGGTCAGCAGCAGGTTGTCGCCCAGCGCGATGTCCTGCCCGGGCCGCCACAACGGCAGGTTGATGAGGCAGGCGCCAGTGACCGTCCCCGGCGTCTCGCCGCAGGGGATGGCCTCGCACCACCAGGCGGTGCCGCCGCGGAAGATGACACCGCTCCAGGCCGTGCCGGCGCGCAGTGCGTCGTGGGCGGGATGCGATTCGGAGAGCATTCGCGGGCGCTCCAGGCGTACCCGGTTGCAGCCCTCGACCACGTCGGAGATGACGAAGTGATTCTCCACGAGGTGCACGCAGACTGCGTCCAGCGTGTCGGGTGCGGCGGCGACGAACGCGTCGCCGAAGCGGGCGTGCTCCCGCGTGGACTGCTGCAGGCCGGCCGCGGCCTCGGCGGCGAGCCGTGCAACGGCGTTGCGCGTGGTCTCGACGTGCACCCCGAAGCCGGTGGTGAAGTTGCTCGATGCGAGCCAGTCGGCGTAGGCGCGGATCGGTTTGATGTGCCCGAGCCGCCAGTTCTCCAGGCAGGCACGCAGGCTGCGGCCGAGCTTGCGACAGTGATCGAGGCCGGCCCAGGTCAGGGCCAGGCTCACCGCGAGGACGCCGACGACCACGCCGGTACCGAGACCGGTCATGGCGGCTACGCCGGCCGTGGCCTGGGTGCCTAGCGCGGCGGCGAGCAAGCGTTCCTGGTTGACGGGCATGTTGCAGACTGCTGGCGGGAACTCCGTTGGGTAGCGGCCGGCAGTTGCACCGGCTTGAGCGCAGGTGCGTGGGACGGGAAGGAGGCAGTCCGCCCGCAGCCGTGCGGGCCGCGGGCGGCGAGCGTGGCGCGGGCTTACTCGGGCAGGGTCTCGCCCGAGCCGCCCATCTCGGCGGGGACGTCCTTGAGCTTGGGCAGGCCGTCCTTCACGCTGACCATCTTCTCGCTGTAGAAGACGTGCATCATGGGCTTGAATTCGAGGCCGGGGATGATCGGCGCGTAGACGTCGGTCAGGCCCATGCCGGGATGTTCGCTGAACAGGTGGCCACCGCAGGTCTTGCACCACTTGCGGTAGGAATTCTCCGTTTTGTGGTAGGTGTCGATATTGTCGGCGCCCTTGGTGACCTTGACGTTCTCCGGCGGCCACAGGGTGAAGGTGTTGATCGGGCCGGCCGACCAGTGCGCGCAGTCGCGGCAATGGCAGTAGCCCATGGCGGCCGGATCGCCGCTCACTTCGAGCTCGACAGCGCCGCAGAAGCAGGCGCCCTTGTAGGTATTGCTCATCGAATCGTTCTCCCCTGGTAGTTGAGGACGGCGCCGCGGACGGCGGCGCCGTGGGTGGTCGTGGTCAGGCGACGGCGGCGATGGCGGCGTCGTTGAGGAAATCCCCGACGGCGCGTGCGAACGCATCCGGCTGTTCGAGCTCGGCAAGGTGCCCTGCGCCGGCCAGCGTCGTCAAGCGCGCATTGGCGATGGCGTCACGCCAGGCCGGGCCGTAGGCCGCCGGCACGATGGCGTCCTGGTCCGAGGTCACGACCAGGGTCGGCGCCTTGATGCGCGGCAGGCGGCGCTTGACCCCGGTGTCGGGGATCGGCCAGAGGAACTTGGCGCTGGCGCGCAGGTTGAGCAGCTCGTCGACGTGGGCATCGACCTTGTCGCGGCCTTCGAGCAGGTGCTGCTTGCGGCCGTCGGCGCTGGCGAACAGCACGCTGGACGGAAAGCCGGGATGCTGGGCGAAGGGATCCTCGCCGCCAGCCTCGTCCAGCCACAGCCCGAGCGGGTTGACCAGGACCAGGCGGTCGACACGGCCGGGCTCGATGGCGGCGAGCTCGGCCGCCATCCAGGCGCCGATGCTGATGCCGACGACGTGGGCGCGCTCGATGCCCAGTGCATCGAGGATGTCGCACTGGTGCAGGGTGAGATCGAGCGGACCTTCGTCGAAATCGGGCAACTGGTCCTTAGCCGGGCCCCAGCCGGGCGCGTAGGGCGCAATGACGTCGAAGTGCTCGGCGAGTCTGGCCAGCGCCGGCTCGAAGCCTTGAATGCCGAGCATGTGGTGGAGGTAGAGCAGCGGCTGGCCCTGGCCGGCGCGGTAGTACCACACCTCGCGCTGCTCGGGACCGACCTTCATCGTCTGGCGTTCCATCAGCCCACCTCCTTCAGGCGCATTTCGCGCCCGGCCGCGGTATCGGGCACGGTGACCTGGCGCGGGATGGCGCGGTCCTCCAGCGGCATCGGCCGCGGGTACCAGTGGTCCTCGTAGTCCTTCCACATGCCGCGCATCTGCGGGATGACCTTCTCGGCGAATAGGCGCGTCGAGTGCTGGCACAGCTCGTTCGGCATGTCACCGAAGTGCAGCAGGCAGACCAGGTGGCCGACCTTGAGCGAAGTCGCGACCTTGTTGATCTGCTCGGCCACCGAGTCGGGGCTGCCGGCGACGATGAAGCCCTTCTCGATCATCTCCTCCCAGGACAGCGCGGCAGCCTGGTTGAGCGCCGAGGACTGGCCCGCCATCTGCGAGACCAGGCCGGCGCGGATGGTCGGCTCGGTGCGGTAGCCGGGGGCATCGGCGTAACCCGGGTAGACGTGCAGGCACTTGGAGAAGAAGTAGCGCGCGTGCTTCTCGTAGAGCTTCTTGGCCTCCGCATCGGTGTCGGCGACGCAGATCTGCTGGGCGAAGGCGGCCTGGTAGGGATTGAAGTCGCATTTCAGCTCTTCCATGCGTCTCCAGAAGCCTTCCATGAGCTGGGCGCCGCGCACGTAGCCCTGGAACGACAGGTAGCTGTAGTTGTAGTTGTGCTCGGCGCAGAAATCCCAGGTCTCGACCGAGCCGCCGCCCGGGATCCAGATCGGCGGCGGGGACTGGATCGGCCGCGGCCACAGGTTCACGTAGCGCAGCTTGTAGTGCTTGCCGTTCCAGGCGAAGACGTCGGGGTCCGACCACGCGCGGCGCACGAGGTCGTGGGCCTCCTGGTACTTCTCGCGCAGGGTCGCCGGGTTGACGCCACAGGCGTAGTTGTCGTCCATCGAACTGCCGACCGGGAAGCCCGAGATCAGGCGACCGCCCGAGATGCAGTCGATCATGGCCATTTCCTCGGCCACGCGGGTCGGCGGATCGTAGAGCGCGAGCGACTGGCCGAGCAGCAGGATGGCGGCCTTGTGCGTGCGCCGCGCCAGGGTCGAGGCCATCAACTGCGGCGAGGGCATCAGGCCGTAGGCGTTCTGGTGGTGCTCGTTGATGCCGAGCCCGTCGTAGCCGACGTCCTCGGCCAGTTCGAGCAGGTCGAGGTAATCGTTGTAGATGCGGTTGGCCTTGACCGGGTCGAACAGGCGCGAATCGACGTCGACCCACACGCTGCGATGCTTCTCGGTGAAGTCATCGGGCAGGTAAGGCCAGGGCATCAGGTTGAACCAATGGAACTTCATGCGGTTTTCTCCCCTGGGCATTGAACGTGAACGGGCCCCGCGCGGCGGGTGCAGCGGATGCTGACCAGCGTGAGGACGGCGGATGCGCGGGCCACGGAACGTCCTGCGATTCTCCGACTAATACGCCACAATGGGAACCCGTCACGGGGTGGCCGCGGGGAGGCGCGCTTGATCTCGATCAACCCGATCCGGGCGCGTGCGGCCGCGCTGCTGTGCGCGTGCATGCTCGCGCTGAGCGCGCCCTGCGCGCCTGCGCGTGAGCGCCTCGCGCTGACCGTCGTCACCACCCATCCGCCGAGCCTGCCGTGGGTCTACGTGGTCCGCGATCACGTGCTGCCCGAATTCGCACGGCGTCTCGCCGTTGCGCGTCCCGACCTCGACGTCCGCTGGACCACCGCCTGGGGCACCCTCTACAAGTGGCAGCAGAGCCTGCTCGGGGTCGAGACGGGGCTGGCCGACATCGGCTGGGTCGGCAGCCTGTGGGAGTCGTCGCGGCTGCCACTGCAGAACGTCACCTACGCCCTGCCCTTCATCACCGACGACCTGCCGGCCCTGATGCGGGTGATGAACCGCCTGCACCGCGACATCCCCGAACTGGCCGCGACCTGGCGGCACTACGGCGCCGAGTTCCTCGGTGCCAGCGGCGTCGACACCTACCACCTGATGACGACCTTCCCGGTGCGTTCCCTCGACGACCTCGCCGGCCGCCGCATCCTCGCCCCCGGCGCGGCCGCGGTGTGGCTGCGCGGCACCGGCGCCATCGCCGTCGACGGCGCACTGTCGAGTTACTACACCCAGCTCAATACCGGGGTCGCCGACGGCGTGTTGACCATCCTCACCGGCGCCCATCCCTTCCGCATCCACGAGGTCGCGCCCTACGTGACCCTGGTCGGTCTCGGGGCACAGTGCACCGGCGCGCTCACCGCCAACACCCGTACCTGGGCGCGCCTGCCGGCGGCGGCGAGGCCGATCCTCGCCGATCTCGGCGTCGAGTATTCGAACCGCGCGGCCGCCGACGTCGTCGCCCGTTACGAGCGCGCGCTGGCCGCGATCCGGGCCGAGGGCGGCCGGGTCTCGACCCTGCCGGCCGCCGACAAGGCGCGCTGGATCGCCGGCCTCGGGCCGCTCGCCCGCGAGTGGGTGGCCCTGAACGAGGCCCGCGGTCTGCCTGCGCGGCACGTGCTCGCAGCGCTGATCGCCGGCCTGCGCGAGGCCGGCGTGGAGCCGGTTCACGACTGGATGCGTGACCTTGAGCGCTGAATCCGACCGGCCGCGCGCGCTGCTCGCTCGCGCCGGCCTGGCCCTTGCCGCGCTGCTGGTGCTGGGCCTGGTCGTCATCATCAATGCCGACGTCGCCAGCCGCGCGCTGCTCGGCCGTCCGCTGCGCGGCATCGCCGAGCTGGTCGCGATCGCGATGCCGATGACGGTGTTCCTGGCCCTGGCCTGGCTGCATGCGCACGACGGCCTGATCCGCGCCGAGGTCCTCACCCGGCGCCTGCCGTCGGACCTCGCCGCCGTGCTCGCCGCCGCCATCGATCTGCTCGGCGTGCTGCTCGCCGCGGTGCTGGCCTGGGCGGCCTGGCCGTGGCTGCTCAGGGCCTGGCGCGAGGGTGAATTCCTCGGCGTCGCGGGCGAATTCACCGTGCCCGCATGGCCGGCGCTGGCCGCCGTGGTCGGCGGCGCCGCGCTGCTCGCCGGGTACGCGGCGCGGGCGGCGCTGACCCGGCTCGGCGGTGCCGCCGGCGCGCCGCGCGCACTGCTGGCGGTGGCGTCGGCCGGCTGCGGCCTCGTCGTCCTGGTGTACCTGCCCACCGCGCCGGCCGCGACCGGTGGCGCCGCGGTGGTCGTGCTGTTCACCTTGCTCGCCCTCGGCGCGCCGGTGGCCTGGGCGCTGCTGGCGAGTGCCCTGCTCGGCATCGCCGCGCTCAAGGGCAGCGCGGTGATCGCGGGCAAGGCGCTCGGCCTCGCCGCCAGCGGTGCGGTCGCCGACTACGTCTTCGGCGTGGTGCCGCAGTTCGTGCTGATGGGGCTCATCATGGGCCGCGCCGACATCGGGCGCGATGCGCTGCTCGCCGCCCACGCCCTGCTGCGCGGCCTGCCGGGCGGACTCGGCATCGCCACGGTGGTCGCCAACGCGCTGTTCGCCGCGATGACCGGGATCTCGATCGCCTCGGCGGCGATCTTCAGCAAGGTCGCGGTGCCGCCGCTGGTCGAACAGGGCTACACACCGCGTTTCGCGGTCGGCCTCGTCGCCGGCACCTCGGTGCTCGGCATGCTGATCCCGCCGAGCCTGCTGCTGATCGTCTACGGCCTGGTCGCGGAGGTCTCGATCAACGCCTTGTTCGTCGCCGCGGTGGTGCCGGGCCTGCTGTTGACCGTGCTGTTCGCCGCCTTCGTTCTCGTCGTCGCCTGGCGGCGACCGGCCTTCGCGGTCGTCAGCCTGCAGGCCGCGGCGGTGCCGCGGCTCGCGCCGCCTGCGGCCCTGCTACGCCTGCTGCCGCTGGGCCTGCTGGCGCTGACCGTGCTCGGCGGCATCTACGGCGGGGTCTTCACGCCAACCGAGGCCGGCGCCGTGGGCAGCCTGCTCGCCGCCGGGCTGGCGTGGGCCGGCCGGCGCCTGCGCTTGCGCGATTTCGCATCGCTGGCGCGCGAGTGCGCCGCGACCTCGGCGGCGATCCTGTTCCTGGTCGTCGGCGCGGCGGCCTTCGGCATGATGTTGACCCTGTCCGGCATCCCGGCGGCGCTCGGCGCGTGGGCAGCCGGCGCCGGCCTGGGCCTGGCCGGTTATGCCCTGGTCTACCTGGTCGTGCTCGTGGTGCTCGGTTTCGTCCTCGACTCGACCTCGATCCTGCTCATCGTCGTGCCACTGGCCATGCCGACGGTGACGGCGCTGGGCGGCGATCTCGTGTGGTTCGGCATCGTCACCGTGATCGGGGTCGAGGTGGGCCTGCTGACACCGCCGCTCGGACTCAGCGTCTATGCCATCAAGTCGGCGCTCGACGACCGGCGCATCACCCTCGGCGACATCTTCGCCGGCGCCGCGCCGTTCGCCCTGCTGGTGTTCGCCCTGGCCGTCGCGCTGGTCGCGTGGCCCGGGCTGGCCGGGTTCGGGCGGTGAGCGTCAGGCAGGACACTAAGCGCCGAACAGGCGCCCCGCGGCCCAGGTCACGCTCATCGCGAAGGCGCCCCAGGCGGTGACCCGGGTGATGCCGCGCAGGCGCGAGGCGCCGCCGGCGTTGGCCGCCAGCGCCCCGGTCACGATCAACGCGACGACCGAGGTCGTGACGACAGCGCCGATGATGGCCGCGGCGGGGACCAGCGCGGCACTCGCCAGGGGTACCGCGGCGCCGACCGCGAAGGCCGCCGCCGAGGCCCCGGCCGCGGCCAGCGGACGGGCGCGGTTGAGATCGTGCAGGCCGAGTTCGTCGCGGGCGTGGGCGGCCAGCGCATCGTGGTCCATGAGCTGCACCGCGACCTCCCGCGCCAGCGCCGGGTCGAGCCCGCGGCCGACGTAGATCGCGCTCAACTCATCCAGTTCGTGCTCGGGCTCGGTGTCGAGTTCGCGTTGCTCGCGTGCGAGGTCGGCGGCCTCGGCATCGCCCTGCGAGCTGACCGAGACGTACTCGCCGGCGGCCATCGACATGGCGCCCGCGACCAGCCCGGCAACCCCGGCGACGAGCACGGCCTCGGCCTGCGGTTCGGCGGCGGCGACGCCGACCATCAGGCTGGCCGTCGACACGATGCCGTCGTTGGCGCCGAGCACGGCGGCGCGCAGCCAGCCGATGCGATCGGTGACGTGACGTTCGCGGTGGCGGTGGAGGCGGGGCATGGCGGTTCGTCCTCGCGTGTGTTCAGAAATGGCAGGACATCCAGGCCTGCACCGCGGTGAAGTCCCGGCCGCCGTGGAACACCGCGCGTGCGCCGGTACCGGGGCCGCAGCGGACGATGGCGGCACGGATGTGGGCGCGCTGGTCGAGGCGGTACTCGACGCCGGTATTCCCGGCCGACCGGCGCCAGCTACAGCGAACGGCGCGGCCAGGCGGTCCGGCGCGGTCTCCTGGTGGCAGGTGCCGGTGTCGAACCGCCCGCGCTATGCGCTGTCGAGCCACCGGAACGGCCGTTCGTCTTCCCTGCGCTCGACGATCACGCTCGCCCACTCGCCGTTGCTGCGGGCGATACAACCCGCGGCCGCGGCGCGCACCCGGAACGCGTGCCGCGGCCGCCGTCCTCAGGCTGCGCGGCGCCGATGGCGGGCGAGCAGCCCCGCGGCACCCGCGAACAACCAGGCCGCGGCAGGCAAGGGTACGGCGGTGATCGCCGGCTCGCCGGACAGGCCGAGCGCGAGCGCCTCGGCGAAATTCGCCAGGGGCGCGGCCGCGGCCACGTCGTAACTGCCGACGACCTCGCCGCTCTTACTGCCGCTGTGGTCGAAGAGGGTGTAGGTCGCCGTGATGGTGCGGAAGGCGAACGCGCCGCTCACGTTGGCCCCGTCGCCTGATGCGTTCAGGGTGAGGCTGGTCAGCAGGACGTCTTCGAACAGCAGCTCGAAATAGGTCCTCTCGCTCTCGGCACCGCTCGACGTGAAATGAATCGTGGCCTTGTTCAGCATGTCGCCGGTGGTGGCGATGCTCAGCAGCGACGGGTAGGCGCGATCGAGCGCCATGTCGAACTCGAAGTCGCTGACGTGCACGTTGGTGCGGTCGCGGCTCGAACCGACAGCGCCGGTGGCGTCCACGGACACGCTGATCGACGCGCCGTCGAGTGGCAGCCAGCCGTCGTGGTCTCGCGCCACGGCCGAGCCCTCCACGTGCGGGTCGAAGTCCATGTAAATGGCTGCCTGGGCATTCCCGGTGCCGGCAATCGTCAGCATGACGGTCGCCAGGGCGAGTGGTTTCAGGCCTGCGCGGAACGACCGGCGTCCCGCCTGGAACAAATGGTGAATCATCGATAGGTTCCCTCTCGAAAGTCGTAACGAATTGCCCGCCTTTCCCCATCGCGCAGCCTATCAGCGCAACCCGCCAATCGTACAGGCGGTTGCCTGCGCCGCGGTCGTGCCAGCCGCGCACGCCGGGCCTGCGGCACGGACCGCGCAGGATCCATCATGCGATCTGTTCGGTGCCGCCGGCCGGGCTTCGATGCCGCGAGGTATTGCGACTCACCCACGCCCGACGTCCGCGAACCGCGCACGGGTTGAACGCGCCGAGAGCCGTGGTCAGGCCGGTACTGCAACCGTATCTGCGCGCCCCGGGTGACCGCGTCGTACGGACTCGTGCGTGCTCATTCGTGGCGCATCGACTGCGTCCCTCGAAGCCCGCGCGCTTTCACCGCGGGTGTCCATGTTCGATCTCGCAGCGCTGGTTCGAGTCGACGGCGAACTGCGGCAACGCCCGGGGTCGACGCGGGTATGATGTCGACTGCCTTCGCCGGCGCGGTCGAATGCTGCGCCTCGCAGGCTGGTGAAGAACGTAGCGTGAAACGCCGCGGGGAATCCCTGCAGTCGTTTTTCGCCAGCCTGCCAGCCACCACACAGAGCGCGCAGCGGGCCGCGGCGTGTTCGCCATCGGAGATCGGGATTTGGATATTTTCAGTGTCGAGAACAAGCACATCGTCATCACCGGGGCGTCGTCCGGGTTCGGTCATCACTTCGCCGGCGTGCTCGCCGCACGCGGGGCCAGGGTGGTGCTGGGCGCGCGGCGTACCGAGAAGGTCCAGGCCCGCGTCGACGAACTCAATGCCGCCGGTGGCCAGGCGCGCGGGGTCGCGCTCGATGTCAACGACGCCGCCAGCGTCGATGCCTTCCTCGCCGCTGCCGAGGACGCCTTCGGGCCGATCGACGTCGTCATCAACAATGCCGGCGTCGAGGCCGGCGCCAAGACCTATCTCACCATCGACGAGAGTGACTGGGACTACGTCCTCGACACCAACCTCAAGGCGCCGTGGTTCATGGGCAAGCGCTATACCGAGCGCGTCATCGCCAGCGGCCAGGGCGGTGGCAACATCGTCAACATCGCCTCGATCACCGCCTACCGCACCATCAAGGGCCAGTTCCCCTACGCAGTGTCCAAGGCGGCGATGGTCAAGGCCACCGAGGTGATGGCGCTGGAAGCAGCCCGCTACGGCATCCGCGTCAACGCGCTGGCGCCGGGTTACATCCTCACCGACGTCAGCCGCACCCTGCTCGAGAGCGAACGCTCGCAGACCTTCGTCAAGGGCATCCCGATGCGCCGCTACGGCGAGTTCGAGGATCTCGACGGGGCTTTGCTGCTGCTCACCTCGGATGCTTCGCGCTGGATGACGGGGTCGACCATCGTCGTCGACGGCGGACACATCTGCGGCGAACTCTAGAACGCGGCAAGTCTGCGGCAGGTCAAGCCACCCGGGGTGGCGGCCCGCTATGCTCAGCACCTCCGCCCGTGGAGCGCCGAGGCCCGCCGTGAACCTGCCAGCGCAATCCCTGCCGGCGCCGCGCCGCGCCGGTCGTCCGCCAGTCGCCGAGGTGGCAGGCGTGCAGCGGCGCGACTGCTGAGAGCGCGGCCGGCATGCCCCGCGAAACCATTCCGGGCGAGTATCTCGCCGGCGTCGGCGAGGCCGGCCTGGACGACGGCGAAGTCGCCGCGCGCCGCGCCCGGCACGGTTACAACGACATTCTCGAGGGCGTCGAGCGCGAACGATTCGCGGCGCTGAAAGACACCCTCGGCGATCCCATGCTGTGGTTCCTGCTCGGCACCAGCGCAGTCTTTCTCGTCATCGGCGACCACGCCGAAGCGGTCGTCCTGGCGCTGGCCATCCTGCCCCTGGCCGGCATGGACCTCTATCTCAACCGCCGCACGCGCGCCTCCACCGAGGGCCTGGCCAGCGCGCTCGCGAGCCGCGCCCGGGTGGTCCGCGGCGGGCGGCGGGTCATCCTGCCGGCGCGTGAACTGGTCCCCGGCGATCGCGTCGAGGTCGAGGCCGGCGAGGCCTTTCCGGCCGACGGCGTGGTGGTGGCCGGCGCCCGCCTGCAGGTCGACGAGAGCACGCTCAGCGGCGAATCCTTCCCGGTCGCCCACGCGCCCCTCGCGCTCGCCGGCCTGCCCGCAACCGCGGTGGCCGTCGACGCCGCGCATTGCGTGTGGGCCGGTACGCGGCTGCTCACCGGGCAGGCGACGATGGCGGTCTGCGCGACCGGCGCGGCGACCCGTTATGCGACCATCGTGCGCTCGGTGCGCGAAGGCCGCCATCCGCGCACGCCGCTGCAGCTCGCAGTCGGCAATCTCGTCACCCTGCTGCTGTTCGTCGCCGTGGTGCTGTGCCTGGTGCTGGCCTGGGTGCGCTGGACCCAGGGGCATGGCCTGCTCGATGCCCTGGTCAGCGCGGTGACCCTGGCGGTGGCGGCCCTGCCCGAGGAGTTTCCCGTCGTCCTCGCCTTCTACCTCGGCGTCGGCGTCTACCGCCTCGCCCAGCGCCGCGCCCTGGTGCGGCGCTCGGTGGCGGTGGAGAACATCGGACGGGTGTCGTCGATCTGCTCGGACAAGACCGGCACCATCACCGAGGGGCGGCTGGAGCTCGCCCACCTGCTGCCGGCACCCGGCGTCGCCGACAACGAATTGCGGCGCATCGCCGCGGCTGCCTCGCGCGCCGAGACCGGCGACCCGCTCGACCTCGCCATCCTCGCCGACCACGGCGGCGAGTTGTCATGGACGAGCGAGGCCTGCTTCCCCTTCACCGAGGACCGCCAGCGCGAAACCGGCCTGTGGCGCGACGGCCGCGTGATCGTGGCGGCGCAGAAGGGTGCGCCCGAGGTGGTGTTGCGCGCCTGTGCCATCGGCGCCGAGGACGTGGCGGCGTGGCGCGCGCGCATCGACGAGCTGGCCGCCGGCGCGCACAAGGTCATCGCCTGTGCCGAGCGGACCTTCGACGACGATGCCTGGCCGGGCGGTGAACCCGATCGCGGTTACCGCTTCATGGGTCTGCTCGCCTTCGAAGACCCGGTACGGCCCGGGGTGCGCGCAGCGGTGCAGGATTGCGCGCGATCCGGCATCCGCGTGCTCATGCTGACCGGCGACCATCCGCGCACGGCAGCCGCGGTGGCGCGCGAGATAGGCCTCGGCGAGGCGGCCCCGCGGGTGGTGGAGGGGGCCGAGATCGAACGGCGCTTCGAGGCCGCCGACGGCGCCGGCTCGGCGCGCGATCTCGCCGACGTCGATGTCATCGCGCGTGCCCTGCCGGCACACAAGCTGGCCATCGTGCGCGCCTTGCAGCGTTCGGGCGAGATCGTCGCCGTCACCGGCGACGGCGTGAACGACGTGCCGGCGCTGCAGGCCGCCGACATCGGCATCGCCATGGGCGGACGCGGCACGCGCAGCGCGCGCGAGGCCGCCGCCATCGTGCTCATGGACGACGATTTCGCCTCCATCGTGCGGGCCATCGCCGAGGGTCGCCAGCTGTTCGACAACCTCAAGCGCAGCTTCGCCTTCCTGCTGATGATCCACATCCCGCTGGTGTGCACGGCGACCTTCGTGCCCCTGGCCGGCTATCCGCTGCTCTACCTGCCGGTGCACATCGTGTGGTTCGAGATGATGATCCACCCGATCTCGATGTTCGTCTTCCAGCGCCGCGCGGCGCGCCTCGGCGAGGGCGCGGCGGCGCCCTCGCGCGGGCGCGACGGCCGCTTCTTCGCGCGCCGCGAATGGGGCGCCATCGTCGTCACCGGCATGTTCGTCGCGGTGGGTCTGGCCGGTGCCTACCTGCACAGCGTCGCCGGGGGCGCGGTGGAGGCAGCGCGCGCTACCGCCATGGCCGGCCTCACCGCGGCGACGGCGGGGCTCACCCTGGGCCTGGCCTGGCCGGCCACGCGCCCGGCCTGGACCGCGGTGGCCGCGATCGTCGCCGCGGCCGTGGTGTTGATCGAAACCCCGGGTCTGCATACCTGGCTCGGGCTCGCCCCGATCCCGCTCGGGCACTGGCTGGGCGCGGCGGTGGCAGGCGGGGTGGTGGGCGCGCTGGCCTGGTTCGGCGAGCGCGGCGGGGTGCGCAAGGCCGGCGCCTGAAGCGGCGCGCGGCGACTGTTCCCGGCTGGCGCGCTGTGTCAGGCTGCGCCGGGGACGTCGATGATCACGGCGCACGCGGAGGACCGCGTCGGCGCCTCGCCGCTGCGCGGCAGGGCGTTACGGGAGGGCGGCATGAGCGATACGGGGAAGGGAGATTTCTTCAACGCGCTGTTCCAGCGCGGGCTGGGCGAGTTTCCCCTGTTGCGCCGGGTCGACGAGGCCGCGCGCATCGGTGTGCTGGTGATGAACAAGGGCCAGCTGGTGTTCAAGGATCGTGGCGTGCTGCCGGCGACCAAGTACGCCGAAGTTGCGCCGTGCTGGGATCTCGGCCTGCTCGGTGCCATCACCGATCTCAAGGGCGAGCAATGGGAGAGCCTGAGCTTCGTCGGCATCGATCGTTGCGAGGTCAAGGTCGATCTCAGCTCGACCCGTCACAACGTGCTCGGGCGCATCATCGCCGCCACCGGTGAGAACGTGCTCGACTTCAAGGGCAGCGTCTACCGCGGTTTCAAGCTCATGCTCGACGCCGGCCTGCTGCCCATCGTGCTGCCCCTGCCGGTGGCCACGCGCGAGGGCGCCATGGGGCTCGCCGTCACCGATTTCCGTTTCGCCACCGTGCCGCTGGAAGCGCTGATCAAGGTCAACGACCTCGTGCGCCAGGCGGTCGACGAGCACCTCACGCTCGACGTCCACGAAGTCGATCTCGACGAACAGGAGTTCGCCACCCTGTTCGAGCGCTACCAGGACAATCCGCCGCCGTGAGGCCGACGGCACGGCGCGTCGCGCGTTCCGTCGAGCGCCATGACCATCACCCCGTCCCCTTTGCCCGGACTGCGATCGCCGCAGATATCCCCGGAACGCCACGCTGACCCGGGCGCCTTCTGTGTGCGACGGCACACTAGACCGGTTCCACCTCGCCCAGGAAGCGCAGCATCTGCGCCGTCACCGCCTGCGGGTTGTCGCACTGCAGCCAGTGTCCCGAACCCTCGATGATCTCGATGAAGCGGAGATCCTCGAAATGGCCGGGGAACCAGTCACGCCAGTTCGGATCGTAGAGCAGTACGTCGTCGATCGAGCCCGCCACGAAGGCGGCCGGTTGCGAGAACTTCTTGCCCTCCGATTCCGGCGTATCGGTGCGCAGGAAGGGCACGTTGCGATACCAGTTGCACGGCCCGCGGAAACCGCTCACCTGGTATTGCTGGACGTAGTAGTCCATGTCCTGCTCGGTGAAACCGGGGCTCAGCGCGCTGGTCTGCGGCATGGTCTCGAGCAGGCCGGCCGAGCGCGGATACTCGAGTTGCCGCAGCCAGGCGCCGTTGCCGGTCAGGCCGGCGTAGATCTGCAGCAGGCTCTGGCGGATGTCGGCCTCGAGCTCGGCCTCGATGACACCTTCGGCCTGGAAATGACGCGCGTACCAGAAGCGGTCGTCGTAACCCGCCGGGTTGAGGCCCGCGTCGTCCCAGCGCCAGAACGGCACCGACAGCCCCATCACCGACTTGCAGCTGTCCTCGTGCAGCAGCGCCGTGTTCCAGGCCACCAGGCAACCCCAGTCGTGGCCGACCAGGTTGAACTCGTCGAAGCCGAGCGCGCGGCACAGCCCGGCGACGTCGTCGGCGAGCTTGCGGATGCCGTAGTCGCGCACGGCCGCCGGCTTGCTGCTGCCGCCGTAGCCGCGCTGGTCGGGTACGGCGACGGTATAGCCGGCTGCGGCCAGCGGCGCGATCTGGTTGCGCCACAAGTACCAGCACTGCGGCCAGCCGTGCAGCAGGATGACCAGCGGGCCGTCGCCTTCGACGACGGTGCGCAGGGTCACGCCGTTGGTCTCGATCATGCGGAATTCGGGTTCTTTCATCCTCTTCCCCTCCCCGGGCGAGCCCGCCTACGGCGAGCGCAACGATACCCACGCGGCCGCGTGCAATCGCGCCGCCCCGGCTTGCCGGCACGCCTTGGTCATCGATGTCCCCGTCGCCGGCGCCGTGTTTTCAGCGTGACGGCACCGCGGCGTCACCTGCGAGCTCGATGACGACGAGCTTGCCACGCGCCCAGCCCGGCAGCCAATCGGGTTCGGTGGGTCGCAGGCGCGCGAAGACGGCATCGCGCAGCGGCGCATCGTCCACGGCGCGCGCCGTGCCCACCAGGCGCCGGCCGCGCACGAGCAGCGTAACCGGCGCGCCGCCGGTGCCCAGGCTTCGCCACCAGCGGCCGTCGGCACCGACGAACACGCGACCGCCCTCGTACAGGTAGTTGACCGGGATGACCCGGCCGCCGGGGAGAGTCAGCACCAGCGTCTCGCGGGCGCGCGGGCCGTCCGGCGCGCGGCGAATCTCCTCGATGACGGCCGGGTTGATCGCATGGTGGTAATAGAGGCCGAACCCGAGCAGCAGCGTGGCCGCGAGGCCCGCGGCGAGCAGCAGGCGTGCAGCCGTGCGCCTCAAGTCGAACGAACGCCGCGCGGCGCGGGAACCAGGGCGGGGTTTGGCGACCGCGGCGGCGGTCTGCTGTGAGCATTCATCCGGCGGGCGTCTCGTAGCGGTCATGGTGGCGTACCCAGGACATGGAGAAATCGAGCTCGTCCTCGTCGCGTCCCTTGGGCAGCAGGTCGAGGAAGTTGTAGGTGCCGATGAGTAGATCGAGGCCGCGCGCATAGCACGAGTAGGTATGGAATACCGCGCCGTCACCGTCGCGGTAGAACACGCTCGCTGCCGGCAGCTCGGTCATGTCGCCCTCGCGTGGCGCGTAGTTGTAGGTACAGCGCCCGGCGGCGAGATCGGCGGGGCGCGAGGCGGCGTCGTAATCGAAGTTGAAATCACTGCCGTGCGCCGACACCCATGGGAAACGCCAGCCCATGCGCGCCTTGAACGTCTCGATCTCGGCCAGGGGTGCGCTCGACACGGCGACGAAGGCGACGTCGCGCCGGGTGAGATGCGGCAGCATGCCGTCGAAGTGATCGGCAAGGTAGGAGCAGCTCTTGCAGCCTTCGCCCCAGCCCGGGCCGAGCATGAAGTGGTAGACGAACAGCTGGCTGCTCGCGCCGAACAGTTCGTCCAGGCTGCGCGGGCCCTGCGGCGTGGCGAACTCGTAGGCAGCCGTAACTGCTTCCCACGGCAGGGCGCGCCGCTGGCGTGCCAGTTCGTCACGACTGCGGGTGAAGGCTTTCTCCGCTTCGAGCAGTTCGCGCCGGGCGGCGAGCCAGGCCGGGTGAGCGACGACGGGGTGGTGGGTCATGACGGTTCCTCCGTTACTTGGGGTGGTGCGTTCACGCGGGTTCGGGCCGGGTGTCGAGATCCCGCGTGAGCGCCTCGAGCAGGGCACTCCAGCCGCGGCGGTGACCGTCGCACGCGGCGGCGTCGAAGAAGCGTTCGTGGGTGAGCGTGAGCAGCGTGCCGTCGCCATCGGCACCGAATTCCACCGTGACCAGCGAGACGCGTTGCGGGGTCGACGCCCAGGCCCAGGTGAAGACCAGGCGACAAGCCGGCTCGATCACCCGGTATTCGCCGCCGACGTCATGGGTTTTGCCGTCGCAAGCCTGCATGACGATGCGGTAACGTCCGCCGACGCGCAGGTCGACCTCGGCGTGGGCCGGGCCGGCGAGCGGCAGCGGTTGCCACCAGCGTGCGATCAGCGCCGGTTGCGTCCAGGCCGCGTAGACCCGTGCCGGCGGCGCGGCGTAGCGGCGGGTGAGGGTGAGGCTGGGGCGGTCGGCGTCGGGCATGGGGTCTCCTCGGCAAGGACGGTGGCGAGGGCGTCGAGCCGCGTGGTCCAGAACTCGCGTTGCGCGGCGAGCCAGGTCTGGGCGTCGGCCAGCGGTTCGGGACACAGGCGGCACAGCACCACGCGGCCACGCTTGCGGCGGCTGAGCAGGCCGGCGTTCTCCAGGACCTTGAGATGCTTCAGCACCGCTGGCAGCGACAAAGGGAAGGGCGCGGACAGTTCGCTCACCGAGATCTCCTCGCCCGCGCCCAGCCGGGCGAGCAGCGCGCGGCGCGTGGGGTCGGCGAGGGCGCCGAAGGTGCGGTCGAGCGATTGCGGTGAATAGTTAACCATGTGGTGAAGTATCGGCCCGGTCAGGGCTGCGTGCAAGGGGCGCGATGGCGTTGGCCGTTGGTTGCCTGCCCCGACCGGGACGCGCTCGAGGCATGGCCCTGGCGCGTGCTGCGCCAACGCTCGGGTCGAGCCCTGGCACCCGTCGTCCGACGTGCGGTGATTGAGGCGCAGGTCGCCGCGCCTGTCGCCGTCATGCACTAACCTTTTCGGGTACCGCGGTCCTGTCGAGACGGCGCGTGCCGCCCCGGCGCGGCCCTTCGACCCCGCCGCGTTTCGTAAGCCTGACTCCAAGGAGGTATGCCATGGCCGGATCCCAATCCTACGGCGGCGTGGTCAAGGACCCGCTCGATCTACGCGACCTGGTCTACGAGAGCGGCTTGTTCGAGCTGCCTTTCGCGGTCGACAACCGACGACGCGTGCCGGTGATCCTCGACCAGGGCGAAGAGGGTGCCTGCACCGGCTTCGGCCTCGCCGCGGTGGTCAACTACCTCCTGCACAACCGCCGCGACCGGCATCCGCCCAAGACCCGCCCGATCGAGCGCCCGGACGAGGGCGCCAGCCCACGCATGCTCTACGAGATGGCCAGGCGCTACGACGAGTGGGACGGCGAGAACTACGAGGGTTCGTCCATCCGCGGCGCCATGAAGGGCTGGTCGCGCCACGGCGTGTGCACCTGGGCCGACTGGCCCTATACCGCGGCCGAGCCCGGCCGCCTCACCCCGCGGCGCCAGCGCGCCGCGCTGGAGCGGCCGCTCGGCGCCTACTACCGCGTGCGTCACCTGTATCTCAATCAGATGCAGGCCGCCCTGGCCGAGGCCGGCATCCTCTATGCCAGTGCCCAGGTCCACGAGGGCTGGCGGGCGGTCGGCGCGGACGGCGTCATTCCCTACAGCAAGACGCTCATCGGCGGGCATGCCTTCGCCATCGTCGGCTACGACCGCGGCGGTTTCTGGATCCAGAATTCGTGGGGACCGGCGTGGGGCAAGGACGGGTTCTGCTACCTCGGTTACGACGACTGGCTGGAAAATGCCTACGACTGCTGGGTTGCGCGGCTCGGCGTCCCCACCCTGACCCTGGCCGACGACCAGTCGCTGGTGCGCGGGCGTGCCGCGGAGTTCGGTTTCGTGCCGGACGAATCGGTCGTCCTGGACACCATCCGCCCGCATTTCGTCAATCTCGGCAACGACGGTTACTTCTCTCAGTCGGGCCTCTACTCGACGGCGGCCGATGACGTCGACGAGGTCGTGCTGGCCAATTTCAAGGACCAGGCCGCGGCCTGGGGCGGTCCCAAGCGCCTGCTGCTGTACTGCCACGGTGGCCTCAACAACGAGAAGGCCTCGGCGGCGCGCATCGCCTCGATGCAACCCTATTTCCTCGACAACCAGATCTATCCCGTGCATTTCATGTGGGAGACCGGTTTCCTCGAATCCGTTCGCGGCATCGTCGAAGACGTGTTCCGCCATCGCCGTTTCGAGGGCTGGGCGGCGGACATGAAGGATCGTTTCTTCGATCTTCTCGACGAGGGCATCGAACTCGCCGCGCGGCCGCTCGGCCGCCCGGTGTGGGCGCAGATGAAGGACAACGCGGCGCGTGCTTCGGCGGCGCTCGGTGGGGGCCGGTTCACGGCCGAACGCATCGCTGCCTGTTTCGCCACGCTCGAAGATGCCGAACTGCACCTCGTCGGTCACAGTGCGGGCAGCATCTTCCTCGCCCACCTGCTCGACGTGTTCGACGAGCTCGACCTGCCGGTGAAATCGCTGACCCTGTTCGCGCCCGCCTGCACGCTCGACCTGTTCGAGGCCGGCATCGCCCGCCACGTCGGCCGGCGCATCGAGCGCTACGCGCAGTTCAACCTGAGCGACGAGGTCGAGCGCGACGACAAGGTCGGCCCGGTCTACCACAAGAGCCTGCTCTATCTGGTGTCGGAGAGTTTCGAGCCACGCCACCGGGCCCCGTTGCTCGGCATGGAGGCTTTCGTACGGCCGGACAGGAAGAGCCTGAAAAAAATGCCGGAAGAGGACCAGAAGCAGATCGCGCGGGTCAAGCGTGTCATCGGCGCGCCGCGGGTGGAGAACGGCAAGACCACCATCCGCGCGCAGGACGTGGCGGCTGGTCTCAAGCTCGAATCGACCAGTACCAGCCATGGCGGCTTCGACAACGACGAACCGACCCTGAACTCGATGCTGCGCATCGTGACCGGCAGGAACAAGCTGTTGCGGGAGTTCTGACGGGCGCAAGCCGTCGGCGGGCGCGCGCCTCAGTCGGCGTGTGGCCCGCCGTCCGCGCAGGCTGCCTCGCGTTCGAGCCAGTAGTTCTCGAGCGCCTGCTCGATGGTCGGATCGTAGCCAGCCTGGTCGAGCTTCCACCACAGGTAGGCGACGATCGCGCTGACCTGGGCCGGCGTGAACGCGGCGAACTCCCGCCGTGCATGTTCGCCGAGGGTGCCGCCGCCGTAGATCCTGGCCAGCTTCTTGTGCGCGTAGCCGCCAGCGAGGAAGGCACACAGGCGGACGGCGGGGTTACTGCCGTTCAATGCACCGGCGAGGTCCGCCACCAGGTAGGCGGGGAGATAGAAGCGGAGTGCGGCGGCCGAGAAGAACGACAACGCCGTGCCCCAACCTTCCGGCGCCTGGTCGAGAAAGGCGGGGTCGAGGACCCGCCAGTCACGCTGGCGGCTGAATTCCCTGACCAGCGCTTCGGCCTCCTCGCCGAAGCTGTCGGTCAGGGCATCGTCGCCGGGGTATTCCACGCTGGTGAAGGCATCGCGGACCTGCTCGATGAGGGCCTGGGTGCCGCTCATCGGGGCGCGCGGCTCGCTCGAGTCATCGCCACCCCGCTCCCCGGCAAGGGCGGCGGACACCGGCCGGGCAGGCCACTTCGGGCCGTGGCTCTGGCGGCCGCCTTCGCGACGCCGCCGTCATCGCCGAGCCCAGCGGAACGCGTGTGCGAGGAACTCCGCCGCGTTCTGTTCGACGATCGGCCCGTGCGCGACGACCACCCGGGCCGGGTTCCACGCGGCGATCACGTCGAGGTCGCGGCGCAACGCGTCGCGGCGCAGGAAGGTCCAGCGAAAATTCCGCGGCGTGCTGCCGCGCGGTGCGAGCATGGCATTGCAGCGCGCAATCGAGCGCTGCAGGACGCCGAAGCGCGCAGGGTCGTGATTCTCGATCAAGTCACCGAGGATGAGCGTGCGCGATGCGCGGTGGAAGAACACGACCTCGGTCATGAACAGGCTGCCGCGCACAAGGGTCTGCTCCAGCGTGCCCGACCACGCCGCTGCGGGGCGCTCGCCGAGTTCTCCGACGAATTGCAGGTCGGGTCGTTTGCCGCGCAGCCCGGGCGGCGCGTAGAGTCGCGCGGCCGGCAAGGCGCGCTGCCAGTCGGCGAGGAATACGTGGTGGAGCTTGTTCGGAGTGACGATGTACTTCACTGCGCCGGGTAGCGCCGCGAGCGCACTCAGGGCAGACACCTGCACGGGCGAATGGACGAGCAGGTCGCCGCCGTCCAGCCTGACGACGGTGGCGCGGATGTCGTAGGGAAAGCCCAGGAACGCGATCGGATCGCCGGCCAGGATCCAGAGGCCGTCGGCCAGGGCATGGAGTCTGTTCAAGGTCCCGGTCGCGCCGTGCCGCCCGGCGCACTTCCGACCTGCGGCCGATCGCGGCGGCCGCGAGCCGATCGCGCGATGCGAGCGGCTGCCGTCATGCCCGCGGGACTACTCCGCCGATGTCCCGGGTTCGTGGTCATGGCGCGTACCCTCGCCGGGCGTGATGAACAGCAACCTGGTCGCGACCGTGGTCTCGGCCGTGTGCCAGCAGCCGCGCGGTACCACGAGGTATTGCCCCGGGGTCGACAGTGCCAGCTGTTCTTCGCCACCGCCCGTGCGCACGCGGAAACGGGCCTGCCCCGACAGCAGGACGACGATCTCGTCGCCCGCGGGATGCATTTCCCAGCTGCCCCATGGCCGCGTGAACTCGTGGATCGCGACCAGGGTATGGCCTTTGAAGCCAGCGTAACGCTGGTCCAGTTCGGTGTAGAGCGTGGGCGTCACCGCGACGGTGTCCACCGACAGGTCCGCTCTGAGCACGGCAAAGACCGCGTCGAGGTCGTGTACGTCGGGACCCGTCATCCGTTCGGTAGCGCAGCGGTCGTCAGCGCGTCGCGCCGCCGCGCCGGCCGATGGCGGTCGCGCGGACCGCGGGCACCCGCACGGCTTGCGAGGCGTCGCCGCATCAGGATTCGACGTCCCCGCTGTGGGCGACCCGCAGGTACGCGCGCCTGGCTGCGTCGTCGAGGACCGCCCGGCGTGAATTCGGATGCCACATGGCCACGAGCTGCGTCGGTACTACGCCTGGTCATCCAGCCGGCTGGCCGAGGGCGCCCGGGTCGAACGTCTCGATGAACATGGCCATGCCGTCGGTCGCCAGCGTTTCGAGGCGCAGTCGTTTGAACGGCGCGTACTCGGCCGACCGGTACCAGTCGTCGGCGACCTGGCGGCTGGGGAAGCGGATGACCACGGCCCGGTTCCAGCCCGGGTTTCCTTCCAGTGCGTCCGGGGTGCCGGCGGCCAGCAATTCCGCGCCGAGGCGGTGGAGCTGGCCGACCACGTCGACGGCGTAGCGCTGGATGAAGTCGTCGAGGTCGTCGACGTTCATTGCGACCACCAGATAGACGGGCTTGTCTGCAGTGCTCATGGCGTCGGTCTCCGTAGTTCTGATGCGGCGGTACAGCCGCTCGCGTTCACCTGGACTCGCGCGGGGCCGGTGGCCGTCGGCCGTCCGGCCCCGCGCCGCCGGGGTCTATGCCCCCATCAGCTTCACCAGCCAGATGATGGCGATCACGTTGTGCACGGTGAAGAAGGTGGCGCGTGCGAGCACCAGCGGGGTCGCAGTCGAGATGATGTGACAGACCGACTGCAACACGCGTGCGCCGAGGAACAACATGGCCAGGCCGTCGGTCACGCCGGTCTGGCCGGTGGCGATGGCGTAGCCCAGCAGACCGACCGGGATGACCAGCCATTCGAGGCTGTTGCCGTGGGCGCGGGTGATGCGCTGGCTGATGGCGGCGAGCTCGTTGCCGTCCTGGGTGAAGGTGTTGACGGGATGGCCCTTGAGCATCGCGGCGGTACGCGCGCTGAGCAGGGTCAATGTCAGGACCATGGTCCAGGCGATGAGCCCGAGCATGGCGGTAGCGGTTGCAGTCATGGCAGTCCTCCCCTAGTGGACGCCGCCCTGGATGGGCGGGCCCGGGCAGCATACGCCGCGGTGATGGCGGGAGGAAACGCAGGTGGCCACCGGCCCCGCGCCGACGTGCGCTTGCCCGCCGCGGTCGGCACGGGATGCGGCCGCCGGCACCTGCCCGCCGCCCGGCCGTGGGATCAGCCGGCGCCGCGGTTCAGCAGGTGATCGAGCCAGAGGTTGGAGAGCTTCTCCTGCACGGAGTTCTGCCTGAGGCGCGCGCGCAGGTTGGGGAAGTCGACGCGGTCGAGCGGCTGGTCCTGGTTGTAGCAGGAATAGACGAACGACTCCTCGCCGGTCTCCGGGTCGACGTGCTTGCACAGGCACTGCGCACATACGCCCTTCATCATGCACTGCATGGGTGAGTTGATTGAACCGATGGCGACGTGATCGCCCTTGAGAAAGGGCGCCAGCGCGTCGCGCCGTGCGCGCTTGACCGCGGCCATCATGATGTCGGAGCCGATCACGATCATCTCGTCGACGGTGTCGAGCGCGATGTCGACCGGGCCGAGTTCACCCGACGCGTAGGCGACCATGGCCTGGACCACGTTGCCGACGTAGCTGCGGTCCTGGGCGCGACCGCTGGGGATGGGGCTGACCTCGGGGCCGGGGTCCACCGCCCACACCACGAGGTCCGCCGCGGCCTCGATGTCGGCCACCTTGAACACGTCCTGCGGGCGCTTGTAGCCGGCGAAGTAGAGCACGCGGTTGCCGGCCGCGCGCAGGGCCTTGCCGATGGAGAACAGCACCGCGTTACCGAGGCCGCCACCGATCAGCAGCACGGTGCGGTCCTGCGCAATGTGGGTGGGGGCGCCGGTCACGCCCATCACCACCAGCGGGTCACCGGGCCGGCAGCGTGCGAGCAGGCGTGACGACGCCCCCATCTCCAGCGCAATGAGGGAGATCAGGCCGCGTTCCTTGTCGACCCACGCGCCGGTGAGCGCGAGTCCCTCGGGCGACAGCACGGTGTGCTCGATGCGCGGTGAGAAGGCCTCCGGGTTCTGCACGCGGTAGAACTGGCCGGGTTCGAACTTGGCCGCCGCCGCGGGCGCGTGCACGATGACCTCGATGATGGTCGGGGTGAGGCGGTTGACGGCGACGATGGTGGCGACCAGTGCCTCGTCCAGGGCCTGGAAGAAGTGGTGCAGGTCGACCTCGCGCGCCGGCTGCGCGGCGGGGTCGAGGCGGGCGAGTTCGTCGGCGAAGAGGTCGACGATGTAGGGATAGCCGTCCTTGGCACTCGCCATCGCCTTGACCACGTTGCCGGCATAGACCGGATGGTTGTCGCCGTAGAAGGTGATGCGGTGCCCGTCCTCGGCGTAGGACGTGAAGGGCGAGGCGCTGGCGAGCTTGGGCGTGGTCGTCGCGTCGGGCGCGATCGGCGCGAGCGCGCCGTCGCGCGGTTCGTAGCGCCGGAAGAATTTGCCATCGAGTTCGAAGGTGCCGGGGTGCTCCTGCTCGTAGATGGTGTTGGGCGAGGTGCCGGCGGCGACGAACAGGCTCTTCAACGGGATCTCGAGTTCCTGGCGGTCGTGCGCCGGCACGCGCCGCTCGAAGCGCACGCCGGCCAGCGCGCCGTGCTCGTCGGCGAGCGCTTCGAGCGGGTTCATCCACGGTGCGATCTCGATGCCCTCGGCAAGGGCCTCGTTCACTTCCTCGTGGTTCTGGCGGTAGGCCGGCGAATCCTCGAGACCCTTGCGGTAGAACAGGGTTACGCCGCCCCAGCCGGCGACCAGGCTGGCGAAGTCGGGCTGCTCGCCGGCCGCCGCGGCGCGTTCGCGTTCACGCTTGACGGCGCGGCCGTGGGCCAGGGCCTCGTCGAGGATGGCGAGTTCCTCGGCGTCGTAGCGCGCGCGCACGGTCTCCGCGCCGAGATCGGCGGCGAGGCGTTCGTAGCGGTGCAGCAGCTTCTCGACCTGGCGCGGGTAGTAGGCCATGACCTCGGTGGCGGTATCGATGGCGGTCAGCCCGCCGCCGATCACGCCGGCCGGCAGGCGCACCTGCAGGTTGGCCAGCGAGGAGCCCTTGGCGGCGCCGGTCAGCTGTAGCGCCATGAGGAAGTCCGAGGCCTTGCGGATGCCGCGAATGAGATTGTTCTTCAGCCCGATGATCGAAGGCTTGCCGGCGCCGGTGGCGAGCGCGACGTGATCGAAGCCGAGCGTCCAGGCGTCGTCCAGGGTCACGCTGCCGCCGAAGCGCACGCCGCCGTAGGCGCGGAAAGTACGCCGGCGCAGCAGGTTGAGGTAGATGACCTTGAGGAAGTTCTTGTCCCAGCGCACGGTGATGCCGTACTCGGCGACGCCGCCGAAGCCGTTGACGGTGCGGCGATCGAGATCCTCGTAGAGCGACTGGAAATCGCGCACCGGCCGCGGCGGCGCAGTGCTCGAGCCGGTCAGCGCCGCCGGCAGCGGCTCGAGCTTGAGGGCGTCGATGGCGGCGACCGCAAAGCCTTCGTTCAAGAGGTAATGGGCGAGGGTGTAGCCGGCCGGGCCGAGGCCGACCACCAGTACGCGCTTGCCGTTGTAGGGCAGCATGTGCGGGCGCTTGACGTTGAGCGGGTTCCAGCGCGTCAGCAGCGCGTAGATTTCGAAACCCCACGGCAGCGCGAGCACGTCGGTCAGCACGTTGGTTTCGATCTGCGGGATGTTGACCGGCTCGGTCTTCTGGTAGATGCAGCCCTTCATGCAGTCGTTGCAGATGCGGTGGCCGGTGCCCGGGCACATCGGGTTGTCGATGGCGATGAGCGCCAGCGCGCCGATGTTGTCGCCGCCGCGCTTGACCACGTGCATCTCGGAGATCTTCTCGCCCAGCGGGCAGCCGGTGACGTCGACGCCGAGCGGGTTGACCTTGAAGCCGCCGCTCTTCTTGTCCGGCATGCCTTTCGAGCAGGTGTCGTTGTCGCGGTCGTGGCAGTAGATGCAGTGATCGATCTCGTAGAGCACGCGGCGCTGGTCGAAGCGCGGGTCGGTCAGGGAGAACCCGTCGCGGCGCCGGCGGTGGGCGGCGTCGGCCGCGCGCGTGGTGTAACCGGCGTGCTCGCGCAGCGGGTGGTGGACGAGGTTGTGGACGTCGGTTTTCGCTGGCTGCTTGAAGCTGACCCAGCACGCCGCGGCGAACGGCGCGAAATCGCCATCGATGGTGACCAGGTGGCACCACTGCTCGAGCGCGCTGCGCGCGGCCTGCGCGAGTTCGGCATCCTCGGTGATGCCCGACCATTCGCGGTAGGCGCCGCGCAGGTCGGCGAGGAAGTCGGCGGCCGGCACTTCGGCGGTGAGCAGGGCGGCGGCGCGCGCGGTGAGGTATTCCTCGTCCTCGGGCAGGCGGGAACCGGCCATCGCGGCCGAGCGCAGGGCGGCGACCTGGCGGTGCAGGGCGTCGCGGTCGAAGCTGGCCGGGTCGACGCCCTTGAAGCGCTTGGCCAGCGGCGCGACGAAATCGTTGCGAAAGCCGAAGATGACCTGGTCCTCGTCGACGATGCGGGCGCGCTGCGCGGCCCAGGCCGCCTCGACGCGGAACAGGCGGGCGACGAACTGGCCGAGTCGTGGCGCGGTGTCGGTCAGCACCGCGGAGATGGCTTCCGGGGTCATGCCTTCGCCGCCGCAGGCCTGGTAGGCGCGAAAGCGCGCGGCCAGGTCGGCATCGGCGCGCTCGAGTTCGCCGTCGAAGACCGCGGCCAGGCGGGCCAGGGCGCTCGGTTCGTAGAGATCGGCGTAAGTGAAGCCGGGCAGGCCGAGTTCGAGGTCGGAAGGTGCGGTGCGGTGGCTGCTGTCGTTCATGCGCTCGGGTCGGGGCGTCGATGGCGGGGTCGCCACGATACGGCGAGGTACTGGCCGGTGCAATTGGCAGGGCGGAACCAATTGTTGCGCTGCACTATCGATGTGCCGGGCGCTGCGCCATGGTGCCGCGAGCGCCTTTCCCGGCCCCGACGCGGGCTTGCCCGCATCGATGAATTTCCCTTTCGATCATGGAGATAGCCGGTTCGCCGCCGGCCCTGGCATCGTCCGTGCAAGGCCGGCTGCGGGCGACGCGCCCGGAACCGGAGATGCGGCCATGCGCGGTGACGTGACACGGGGGACGGTGCCGGAGGTGACCGGGGGCGACGGCGACCACGGTGGCTGGCGCGGGCTTCTCGCCGTGCTGCTGGTGGCGGGACTCAGTGGCGGTGCCGCGGCCGACGAAGTGTCTCCGCTCGAACGCTACCCGGGACGCCTGGTCGTGGTCGGCGACCATGCCCTGCACATCGATTGCAGCGGGCGGGCCGCCCCCGGCCAGCCGGTGGTGGTGCTCGAATCCGGTATCGGCGGGTTCTCGCTCGAGTGGCACGCGGTCAAGGCCGCGGTCGCGCGCCACCATCGCGTGTGCGCCTACGACCGCGCCGGTTACGGCTGGAGCGATCCGGCGCCCGGGCCACGTTCCGCCGCGCGCAGCGCAGGCGAACTCGCGGCCCTGCTCGAAGCTGCCGGCGAGGCCCCGCCCTACGTGCTCGCCGGGCACTCCTACGGTGGCCTGGTGGTGCGCGAGTTCGCCGCCCGCTACGCGGCGCAGGTCGCCGGCCTGGTGCTGGTCGATGCCGCCACGCCCGCACAGTTCGAACGCCTGCCGGCGGCAGTGCTGCCGCGAACGTGGGCCGCGGCGTTGGCCAGCGGCGCGCGCGTCCACTCGATGCCGCGGCCCGCGGACAGTTTCCCGCCGGCACTGAGTACGCTCGGCTTGCAGCTCATGATGCTGCCCAAGGCGCGTGCCGCCTATGCCGCCGAGATCCGTGGCTTCGAGGACAGTGCGCGGCACCTGGCCGGGCTCGCGCCGGCTGCCCTGACGGTGCCGCTGATCGTGGTGACGCGCGGGCGGGGTGAATTCGACGAGGGTGCCGGCGGTGACGCGGCGGAGCGCACCTGGCGCGAGCTGCAGGGCGCGCTGCGGTCGGTGTCGTTGCAGGCCACGCAGTGGATCGCCGACGGCGCCGGCCACCGGGTGCACGCCGAGCGACCCGAACTCGTTGCGCGGGCACTGGAACTGGTCAGTGCCGGCGGCCCGACGTTCGCCGCCGCGGACGCTCGGGCGGCGGCGCGGCCGGGGGGCGCAGGCGTCCGTCCTCCGCTGGCACTGGTGAGTGCAGCGCGCGCGCGTTTCTGAGATACCCGGCCGGAGCGGCCGTTCCTGATCTCGACCAACGGCGCGAGGCGGGCGCCACGCGATAAAATCGCGCGCGCCGCGGGGACGCGCCAGGTCGGCCGGTCCGAGCGGTGGCGGTTCATCGTACGGGACGCCACCGATGTTCACGCTGCCAGCCATTCCGGACACCGCGCTCGACGACATGGTCGAGGCCATCACGGGCAGCGCCGCGCTCGGCCTGGTGGTGGGCGTGGTGGGCCGGTTCCGTGACCTGGTGTGGATTGTCGCCGGCATCGCGCTGAGTGCGCTGTACGGCGGTGTCGCGCGCCTGGGCGCGCCGGCGCGCTCGTGAACGGACGTGGTGAGGGCGGTGTCAGCTCGCGCCGAAGACCCGGCAGCCGTAGTAGACCGCGCCGGCACGGCGCACGCGGTGGCGGATCTCGGCGGTGACACGGGCGTCGCCGGGCTGACCGCGACGGGCGAGGTCGAGCTCGACCCGGTCGACCTCGCGCAGTTCGGCGTCCAGTGCCGGGTCGATGAGCAGGCCGAGGCCGTGCTCGGAGCGGTTGACGACCTCCAGCTCGGCTGACGCCGTCGTGGCGGGCGCGACGAGGCGCGCGACCAGGGCCTGGGCGTCGCGCTCCGCGCGCTCGGCGGCACGCCGGTTGAAGACGCTGAAGAAGACGCCGTCGGCGCGCTCGCCGACATCGGGCAAGTCGTCGAAGACCAGGCCCGCGACCAGGCGATTGTCACGCACGTCACTGAACACGACCCGTGCAGGAATGTCGACCAGGCCGTCGAGCCCGGGTGACTGCGCGACCACGCGCACGTCCTCGCCGGGACGCAGCTCGGGCCGCCGACTCAGCGTGAAACGCAGGCGGGCACCGCGCGCGTTGATGTCGAGCACGTCGATCGCCGGCACCCGGCCGCCGGCATGAACCACGTGCAGCTGCGGCTCCATCAGCAGTGACGGGCTGTAGCGGTAGGCGCGGCGACGGTTGTCGTGGGTGGCCGTTGCGTTCATGTGTCCCCCCTGGAATTCCCTGACCGTGCGGGTTCGTGCTCAGGCGTGCAAGGCGACCGCCAGAGCGGGCCGGACAGCGCCGCCGTCGCGGCCGTCGAATGCGTTGTGCAGCGCGACCAGCCGCTCGCCGGCGACGCGGGTCAACCCGGGTACGCCAGCCGCGGCCGACTCGGCGCGGCAGGTGCGTGGTCCGGGCGACAGCAGGCCTGCGGTCGGCGACAGTCTAGCGCGGTCGGCGTGACGCAACCGTGAACGTTCGTGTCATCGCCAATCATTCGCGGTGCATGCGCACCGAGTCCATCAGGCGGCGGTGCGAATCGAGCAGGCGGGCGCCGAGGATGTTGGAGATGTTGCGATGCAGCCCGGCGGCGATGCGCGGGTAGAAGCGCAGGCCCTTGTGGGTGCTGTCGGCATCGAGGCGCACCACCGTCATCGCTTCGCGCGCGGTGACCGTGGCGGTGCGCTCGACGCCCTCGCCCGAGAAGCCGATCTCGCCGACGATGTCGCCGGGGCCGATCTCGTCGAGGTCGAGGGTGATGCCGTCGCGGGTGATGCTGATGCCACCGCGGCCCTTCAGCACCACGTACATGCCGCGCGACACCGTGCCCTGCTCGATGATCACCTCGCCCGGCTGGAAGGTCTCGATGTCGGACAACACCACGACCTTCTTCACCGCGAACTGCGACATGCCGCGGAACAGCGGGCAGTCGACCAGCACGTCGCGGTCGAGTTCGAGCGCGACGATGTCCCACACCGTGGCCAGGCGCAGGTGCATGAGCAGGATCGGCATCAGCAGCAGGTCGGCAACCGCGGCGTAGACCATGGTCGAGGCCGCCAGCAGGCCGAACTCCTTGACCACGCTGAACTGCGAGAAGGCCAGCGCGCCGAAGCCGAGTGCCAGCGCCAGCGAGGTCGACACGATCGGCACCGCCTCGCCGCGAACCGTCGCACGCACCGCCGCGCGTTCGTCGATGTGGCGCTTGCTCTCGATGCCGAAGCGCGTCATCAGGTGGATGGTGTCGTCGACCGCGATGCCGATGGCGATCGCCGCGACCATCGCCGTGCCCGGGTTGAGCGGCACGCCGAGCCAGCCCATGGCGCCGAAGTTGATCACGATCGGGATGAGATTGGGCACCAGCGCGAGCAAGCCGGCCAGCCACGAGGTGTAGAGCACGCTGAACAGCACGAAGACGATGGCCAGGAGCAGCAGCAGCGAGGTGACCTGGCCTTCCATCAGCGACGCCGCGGCGCGGTTGACCATGAGGTTCTTGCCGGTGAAGGCGACCTCGACGTGCTTGCCGAGCAGGCCCGGCAGGGTTGCCAGGGCGTCGTCGACGGCGGCGTTCAGCTCGACCGAGTTGGTGATGTTGTGACGCACGCTGATGCGCGCCGTGGCGAAGTCCGCGGTGACGAAGGGGGCGAGGTCGTCACGGGTCAGCGAGGACAGGTAGAGATCGAGATCCTCCTGCTTGTCCGGCACGTGGTTGAAAGCCGGGTCGCCGGCGTTGAACTCCTGGTGCATCAGGGCGATCAGGGTCGCCAGCGACAGTGTCTTGTCGTAGATGCCCTGGCCGTCGAGCAGCTTCTGCACGGTGGCGATGCGACTCAGGCCTTCCGGCGTGCGGAAGTAATCCGGCTCGTCGGCGCGCAGCACCACGCTGAACACCTGCAGGCCGGCGAGGTCGTCGTGTACGCGGGTGGCGTCACGCACGAAGGCGTGATCGGGCGGGAAGTAGGACAGCGGGTCGTTGTTGACCTGGATCGACGGCACCTGCAGGGCGAACCAGGCGACCACCGCGACGGCGCCGACGACTACCAGCTTGGGCGCGCGCTCGGCCAGGAACTCGACCACGCGCACGACCAGGCCGACCACGCCACGCGGCGCGGCCTGCTCGGTGCGCAGGGTATTGCGCCGCGGGCCCACCCAGCGCAGCAGCAGCGGTACGCCGAGCATGGTGACGACGAAGTTCGCGAACATGGCGAAGCTGCTGGCGATGGCGAACTCGTAGATCAGCGGGATCTCGGTGATGACGTTGGCGGCGAAACCGATGACGGTGGTGATGGAGGTGATCAACACCGGCAGGCCGACGTGGCCGGCCATGTGGCGGATGGCGGCCCCGCGCGGATCGGCGTTGGTCTCGTCCAGGCCCTCGATGTAGGACGACATCAGGTGAACGTCCTCGACCGCGCCGATGACGATGATGAGGGCCGGGATCATGGCCGTCAGCAGGGTGATCGGAATGCCGGTCGCGGCCATGAAGCCGAACGTCCACAGCACGGTCAGCCCGCCGGTGACGAGCGGGATGGGAATCACCCGCGGCGAGCGCAGGAAGACCGTGATCACCACCACCAGCACGAGCAGCGCCAGCGGCACCAGTTCGCGCAGGTCGGCGCCGAGACCGCGGTTGATCTCGGTGTTGAGACGCGGCCGGCCGATCTGGAAGGCGATGTCGAAATCGCCGCGCAGCGGTGCGAGGTGGCGCTCGACGATGTCGTGGATCTCGAGCTCCCAGTCGGGATCCTCGGGGTGCGCCGCGTAGCTCAGGCTGATGGCCGTGGCCTGGCCGTCGTCGGAGATGAAATTGCGCCGCATGATCGGGCTGTACTCGGCATCGGCGCGCAGCTCGGCGAGCTTGGCCGGATCGTTCGGCACGATGGTGGCGAGCGGGCCGGCGTCGACGAAGTCGCCCTTGTCGCGGATGTTGGTCGCCGACAGCACGCTGCTGACGGCGGTGATCTCGGGCGTGTCCTCGAGATCGAAGGTGAGCTGCTGCAGTTGCTTGAGGCGTTGCTCGGTCCACAGATCCTTCGCGCGCAGGTAGATGAGCAGGGTCTGCTCGGCGCCGAAGTCGGCCTGCATGTGGACGAAGTCGGCCCAGCCGGGCGCGGTGGTGCTGACCAGGCGATCGTCGCTGCGGTCGATGGTGAGGCGCGGCAGGGCGACGAGGGCGGCCAGCGACAGGGCCACCAGGACCACCACCGACCAGGCGCGCCCGCGCGGGCTGGCATCGAGCAGGCGCTGCATGAGGCTGACCATGACGATTCTCCGACGGCGGCGGCTCAGCCGCTCAGGATGGACGATGCCGATGCCCGCCGCGGCCGGATGCCGCCGGGCGACCGGTCACGCTGCACGGCGGGCCGTCCGCGGCACGATGGTTCAGGCCGGCGGGGTGAAGTGGCGGCGCAATCCCTGCCAGCACGCGCGGTAGTCGTCCTGCAGCGCGGGCGATTCCAGCGCCCAGCGCGTGAGCCTGAGCGGGTAACGGGTTTCGAACATGAAGGCCAGGGTGTCGTCCAGCTTGGCCGGTGCGAGAGGGGCGCTGGAGGCCGCGGCGTAGACGTCCGCGTCCGGCCCGTGCGGGACGAAGGCGTTGTGCAGGCTCATGCCGCCGGGCTCGAAGCCGCTCTGCTTGGCATCGTACTGGCCGTAGACCAGGCCCATGAACTCGCTCATCACATTGCGGTGGAACCACGGCGGGCGGAAGCTGTGTTCGGCGACCAGCCAGCGCGGCGGGAAGATGACGAAGTCGACGTTGGCCACGCCGGGCGTGTCCGAGGGCGCGCTGAGGACGGTGAAGATCGACGGATCGGGGTGGTCGTAGCTGATCGAGCCCATCACGTTGAAACGTCGCAGGTCGTACTTGCACGGCACCGCGGTGCCGACCCAGGCGACGACGTCGAAGGGGTCGTGGTCGATGTCGGCGCGGAAGCTGTGGCCCTGGAAGCGGCACACGATCTCGAACGGCGTGTCGGCGTCGCGGTAGGCGGCCACGGGCGCGAGGAAATCGCGGTTGTTGGCGAAGCCGTCCGAGCCGACCGGGCCGCGCTCGGGCAGGCGCAACGCGGCGCCGTAGTTCTCGCACACGTAGCCCGCGGCGCCGCCATGCGGGTCGACGGCGAACTTCATGCCGCGCGGCACGATGGCGATCTCGCCCGGCGCGACGTCGAGTTCGCCACACTCGGTGGTGAGGGTGATCGCGCCCGACCACGGCACCAGCAGCAACTCGCCGTCGGCATCGACCAGGCAGCGCCGGGTCATGGGCTGGTCCGCGCGGTAGAGGTGGATGCCGATGCCGGCCTGGGTGGCGGCGTCGCCGTTGGCGGCGATCGTGACCAGGCCGTCGGCGAAGTCCCGGCCGGCGGCCAGCGGTGGCGGGCTCCAGCGCAGCGGGTCGGGCGGGGTCATGCCGCCAACCAGCGGCGCGCTCGACCAGTTCGGCGTTGCCAGCGGCGTGTAGCCGCCCTGGGTGACGCTCGGCCGGATGCGGTAGAACCAGGTGCGGCGGTTGTCGGCGCGCGGCGCGGTGAACGCGGTGAGGCTGAATTTCTCGGCGTAGAGGCCATGGGGCGCCCGCTGCGGCGAGAACTGGCCGCGCGGCAAGGCGCCGGCCACGGCTTCGCTCTCGAACTCGTTGCCGAAACCGGCCAGGTAGTCGTGCGCCATCGTCGCGTCCCCGGGGCCAAACGTCACTGCACAGGTGGAGGGCGCAGATTATGACATCGGCGGCCCGCGCGTGCGCTCGCCGCGCAAGGCAAGGCGCGCAGCGCAATGCCGCAGTGCGCCGCGAGAGCGCGTGATTCTTGCAAGTCTGCTACGGGACAGCAGACTAGAATCACCTCGACGTTCCGCCACCCGGTAGGCCCATGACTCCAGTTCGTGCCCGGACCCCGTCGCGTCACCCGCCCGTGGGCCGGCTGGTACCCGGCCGTGCCCGGCCGCCGTCGTGCTGAACCTCGTCGGTACCGCCCTCGGCGGCCTCGGGCTGTTCCTGCTCGCCGTGTCGATGATCACCGACGGCCTCAAGCTCGCCGCCGGCGACGCCCTGCGCGACATCCTCGCACGCTCGACCGCGACGCGCCTGCGTGGCGTCGCCTCGGGCATCGCCGTCACCGGGCTGGTGCAGAGTTCGAGCGCGGTCACCGTCGCCACCATCGGCTTCGTCAACGCCGGCCTGCTCAACCTCGGCCAGGCACTCGGCATCGTCTACGGCGCCAACGTCGGCACCACCATGACTGGCTGGCTGGTCGCCGCGATCGGCTTCAAGTTCGAGGTCGCGACCTTCGCCCTGCCGATGATCGGGGCCGGCATGGTCGCGCGCCTGCTCGGCCAGACCACGCGCCTCGGCGCCTGCGGCGAAGCGCTGGCCGGCTTCGGCCTGTTCTTCATCGGCGTCGACGTGCTGCGCGGCGCCTTCGAGGGCCTCGCGGCGACCCGGGATTTGGGTGCGCTGGCGCCGCACGGCGTGATCGGCGTACTCGCCTGTGTCGGCTTTGGTTTCTTCATGACGCTCGTCACCCAGTCCTCGAGCGCGGCCATCGCCATCACCCTGAGCGCGGCGAGCGGCGGCATGGTGGCATTGGAGGCGGCCGCGGCGACGGTCATCGGCGCCAACCTTGGCACCACCTCGACCGCCGCCCTGGCCGTGATCGGCGCCACGCCCAACGCGCGCCGCGTCGCCGCGGCCCACGTCGTGTTCAATGCCGTCACCGGCCTGGTCGCGCTCGGCCTGCTGCCGTTGATGCTGGGCGCGGTACGCCTGGCCGGCCACGCCCTCGCCCTGACCGACGCCCCGGCGGTGACGCTGGCGCTCTTCCATACCGTGTTCAACGTGCTCGGTGTCGCCCTCATGTGGCCGCTCACCGGGCGTCTGGCCGGTTTCCTGCGCGGCCGTTTCCGCACCACCGCGGAGACCCTCGGCCAGCCCCTGCATCTCGACGACAACGTGCTCGCGACCCCGGCCCTGGCGCTGGACGCGCTGCGCCTGGAACTCGGCCGCATGGCCGCGATCGGGCGCCGCCATGCCCTCGACGCGCTCGACCTCGTCGGCGCGCCGCTGGCGGCGCTGGACGAGCAGCGCCAGGCCCTGGCCGCGCTGGGCGGCGCGCTCGAACGCTTCGTCGCGCGGCTCGAGCGCGAGCGCCTGCCGGAAGACCCGGCACGGCGCCTGCCGACGGCGTTGCGGGTCAACGCCTACATCGAGGAAGTCGCCGCTCTCGCCCAGCAGCTCGCTGCGCGCCGCGGCGACGTCGAGCGTATCCGGCGCGGTTACGTCAAGGCCGCCATCGATGAATTCCTGGCCGCGACCATCGCCCTGGTGCGCCGCGCCGACTGCGGCGACAGCGAGCTCGACGCGGCCGTGCTGGAGGCGGAATACGCCAGTCTGCGCACGCGCTGGCACGACTTGAAAGGCGTGCTGCTGGAAGCGGCCAGCGAGGACGTCGTCCCCGTCACCGGCCTCAATGCCGCGCTCGACAGCCTGCGCATGGCGCTGCGCATCGCCGAACAGAACGTCAAGGTGGCGCAGCGCCTGGCGCGTTACGGCAGCGCGCCGGCGGCGGTCGCGGCGATGGCGGGCGCGGCGCTCGGCGGCGACGACGGGCCGCCGGACGATCTCGCCGCCTGAGCGCGCGTGCCGGCGCGGCCGCTCAGTCCGCCCACCACGGCCCGGCCAGGGCGGCGCGCTGGGCGACCTCGAACCAGTTGCCGTGGGGGTCGCGCACGAAGGAGATGCGGGCGATGCGCCCGATCGAATAGGGTTCCTCGCCGACCTCGGCGCCGGCGGCGACCATCGCGGCGAACGCGGCGTCGACCCGCATCACGTGCAGCGTGACGTAGCGCAGGCCGGCATTGACCCAGTGCCCGGCGCGGGCGAGCGCGCGGTCCTGCTCGACGAACAGCAGCGAGTCGCCGCAGCGGTAGGTATCGGTGGCGAGCGCCGCGCAGCCCAGCGCCTCGACCAGGAACTCGCCCTCGCGCGCGGCATCCGCCACGGCCAGGCGCAGGGCGACGCCGGTGATGCCGTCGTGTCCCGGCGGCACCAGGGTGACCGGGTTGCCGTCCGGGTCGTGCAGGGTGCGCGGGGTCGCGACTTCGGCACGGGCGACGAGCAGTTCGCGGTAGCCGGTGGGCGGCGCGGTGGCAACGCCGCCGCGCGCGGTGTTGACCTTGAGCACGCTGGTACCGAGCGCATGGCGGTACTGGGTCAGGCCGTCGTTGAACTCGACCGGCTCCTCGGCGGCGAGCCCCACCCCGACCCGCCAGAAGGCCAGCATGGCTTCGAGATCGTTGGTGAAGTAGCCGATGTCGAGGCTCGGCTTGGAGCGGGCCAGGGGATTGTCGTCGCTCATCGTTTGCGCGCCTCCACCACGCTGATCATCGAGGCCGTCGGCGTGACGCCGACGAAGTCGAGGCCGGCGTCTTCGAGCAGGGTGGCGAAGTCGGCCGCGCTGCGTTGCCAGCCGCCGGTGAACTGCAGCATGACGAGGTCCATGTCGCGGCCGATGCCGGCCTGGTTGGGCGGCTCGAGCAGGGCTTCGCCGAGCAGCACGCGCGCGCCGCGCGGCGCGCCTGCGGCGAGGTGGCCGAGAATCGTGCGGCAGGCCGCGTCGTCCCAGTCGTGCAGCACGTGGCGCAGGTAGTAGCAGTCGGCGCGGACCGGGACGGCGGCGAAGAAATCCCCGGCCACGTAGTCGATGCGCGCCGCCGCCGGGTGCTCCGCCAGGCGTTCGCGGGTGCGTTCGAGCACCGCCGGGCGTTCGAACAGCACCCCCCGCATAGCCGGGTAGCGGGCCAGGGTCGCGGCGAGCACGTCGCCGTTGCCGCCGCCGATGTCGGCGAAGGTCGTCGCGCCGGCGAGATCGCAGGCCTCGAGCATGGCCGCGGTCTCGATGCCGTGCAGGGCCTGCATGGCACCGTCGAAATGCGCGCCGAGCGCGGGGTGCTGGGCGAGGTGCTCGAAGATGGGTGTGCCGTAATGGTGTTCGAAGGGCGTACCGCCGTCGCGCACGGCACGCTCGAACGCCGCCGCCGAGTCGAAGAAGCCGGCGACCTGCAGCGCGTAGGGCAGGTAGGAACCGGGTACGTCGCGGCACAGCAGCCGGGCCGGTTCGTTGAGCGCGAAGCGGCCGTCGTCGAGTTCGCGGAACAGGCCGTGGGCGGCCAGCGCACCGAGGCAGCGCGCCAGCGCACGCGGGTCGGCGCCGACGGTCGCGGCAAGGTCGGCAGGGCTGCGCGGAGCGTCGCGCAGGGCATCGGCGACGCCGAGCCGGGCCACGGTGAAGAAGGCCGTGGAGACGATGAAGCGGGTGGTGAGATTGACCAGCAGGGCGTTGGCTGCGGCGGCGCCGGCGGTCATGGCGGTGTCTCCCGTGGTCTATGGTGACAGTATACTTTTCGTCCGCGCTGGAGCCGCGGCCTGGCGGCCGGTGAAAAGTATACTGTCACCATTGCGGCAGCCGGGACGGGGGAGACCATGGGCGAAGCCATCGCGACCGGGTGCATCGATTTGCGCCAGCACCTGCTCGGCGCCGTTGCCGGCATCGCCGACGCCCTCGCGGCGCAGTGTGATGCCGAGGATGCCCAGGGCTACCTCTCGCGCACCAGCCACAACCTCCTCTACGACGCCGGCATCCTCGCCATGAAGACGCCGCGCGAGCTGGGCGGCCACGAGGCCGACCTGGTCACCCAGTTCGAAGTGCTCGAAGCCATCACGCGGGTCAACCCGGCCGCCGCCTGGTGCGCCATGGTCGGCACCACCAGCCTCGGCCTGCCGGGGGCCTTCCTGCCCGAGGCCGGCATGCGCCGCATGTTCGCCGGCGAGCGCCTGCCACGCGGCGCGATCCTCATCATGCCGAGCGCCCGCGCGGTGCCGGTCGACGGTGGTTTCAGCCTGACCGGGCGCTGGTCCTTCGCCTCGGGCGTGCAGCACGCCGAGTGGATCGCGGCCCACGCCCTGGTCGGCGACGGCCGCGCGCCACCGCTGCTGCACATGCTGGTGTTCCCGGCCGGCGAGGCGTCGTTGCACGACAACTGGCAGGTGCTGGGCCTGCGCGGCACCGGCAGCTGCGACATCTCGGTGGAAGACCTGTTCGTGCCGGCCGCGTGCGCCTGGGACGTCGCCGCCCAGCCGCCGCAGCGCGGCGGGCCGCTCTACCGCCTCGGCATCCCGGCCTTCGTCGCCTACGAGCATGCCGCCTTTGCCACCGGGCTCGCGCGCCGCGCGCTCGACACCCTGACGGCCTACGCGCAGTCGAAGAAGCGTGGTTACGGCCCGGACGCGCAGACGCTGGCCGACCGCGCCCTGGTGCAGCGCCTGATCGGCCGGGGCGACCTGCAGCTGCGCGCGGCACGTGCCTTGACGATGGAGCTGAACGCGACGGCCATGGACACCGTGCTGCGCGGTGATGCAGTCGAACCGCGGCTCGCACTGGAACTGCGCGGCGCCGCGGTGCATTGCACCGAGGTCGCCTGCGAGATCGTCACCGCGGCCTTCCGCCAGTCCGGCGCCGGCGCCATCTACGAGAAGCACGTCATGCAGGGCTGCCTGCGCGACATCAACGTCGCCGCCCAGCACCTGATGGTGAGCGAATCGGCCTACGAACTGCTCGGCCAGTCGCATCTGGGCTTCGCCGACATCAACCCGATGGCCTGAGGTTGCCGCCGGCCACGCACTCAGCGCGCCGGCAGGTAGCGGTGGTATTCCTCGTAGTAGTGGCGCAGGCGGATTTCCTGGTAACCGAGGCGCACGCCGCCGAAACCGCGTGAGCGCACGCCGCGCTGGACCAGTGGCAATTGCGCGCCGTCCTGGTCGAGCACCGCGCCCATGCCATCCTCGCCGTGGCGGATGTAACGCCGCGCCGGGCGCGGCGCCTGGCCGCTGAGATCGGCGTCGGGCGCATCCATGTAGAAGGGCAGGCGGAAACCGGCGACGGGCGAGGTACGCGCGAGCACCCACACGTCGTAGTGGCAGGTCTCGGGATCGCTCGCATGCGGGCGGAAGCGCATGACCAGGATGCCCTCGGGGTGCACGTTGAGGGTCACGTTGGGGAACACGTTGAGATTCCAGTCGTCGGCGACCTGGCTGTCGGAGTAGCGGCCGAAATCGAGGCCGTAACGCTCGCCCCAGGCGCGTCGTGCGGCGATGTAGGGCGCGCGCAGATCCTGCGCGCGGCCGGCGAAGTCGGCCGGGTCGAGGCCGGCCTCGGCCAGCAGTACGCCGAGCTCCGGGGTCAGCGCATCGGGATCGGGCAGGCGCGGACTCTTGCGTGCGAAGGGAATGATCATGCGGCTGTGGCCGCGGCCGAAGAGATCGTGCTGGAAGTGGTAGTCGTCGATGAGCCGGATCAGCTCGGGGTGACGCATGTGGGCGTGGTAGCCCTCCATGAAGGCGTCGAGCCCGATCTTCCAGTTGATCGGCCAGGTCGCGCTGACGTCCTTGACCACCACCAGGTCCTCGGGCCGGTAGACGTCGAGGATGCCGGGCAGCTCGGCGAGGTAGTCGGTGAGCGGCGCGGCGTGCAGGTCCATGTTGACGAACACGAAGCCGCCCCAGGTCGCCACCCGCGCCGCGGCCAGCGGCGGCTCGTCGGCGACCACGGCGTCGGCGAAGGTCTCGCGGTCGGTGATGCGATCGAGGCGGCCGTCGAGCTTCCAGCACCAGGAGTGGAACGGGCAGACCAGCTTGCGGCGGCGGCCGAAATCCTCGTCGACCAGCTGCGAACCGCGGTGCTGGCAGACGTTGTAGAACGCACGCAGCGCACCGTCCTCGCCGCGCACGACGATGAAGGACTCGGGGCCCAAGTCGAAGCGGAAGAAATCGCCCGGCCGGGCGGCGTCGGACTCGCGCCCGGCGATGTTCCAGGTGCGCGCCCAGAGATCGTTCCATTCGCGCGCGAAGTGCTCGCGCGAATGGTAGATGGCGTGGTCGGTGAGGATGTTCTGCCCGAGCGGCGGGTCCGGCCACTTGGCGTCCGGGCTGCCGGGCGCGGCGTCAGGGTCGATGAGAAACGGCCTGCCGAAGATCGAACGCACTTCACCCATGGACCAGGCCTCCCCGCCTCGTGACCGCGCCGATTACGCCAAGCCCGCGCGGCCGGGTCAAGCGTGGTGCCGGCGCTCAGAATCCGAGTCGCCGCAGCGCCTGCTGCGTCATGTACTCGTTGACGAGATCGATGTCCGGGTCGAGGGCGGAGGACCAGTTGCCGCGGCAGGTCTCACCGTGGTGGAAACGGGTGACGTCGTTCTTCTGCACGTCGTGACTGATCGCCCAGCACCAGCTCCACTCCGGGCGACCGTCGGCGACCAGCATCTCGGTGCTGGCCGTCTTGCGCTGACCGCCGCCGCCTTCCATGCCCTTCCAGACCTCGCCGTTGCGATCGTAGGTCACGGCCTGCACCACGCCCATGTTGCGCGCGTCGAGGAACAGGCGCCGTTTCGACACCGGCGCCTGCGGGTAGCCGGTCGGTTCGGCCTCGACCACGATGACCTCGGGGATGAGCGACTTGCCGACGTAGAAATAGCTCTCGCCCTGGTTGCCGCCGACCAGCGGCGGCTGCCAGTTGGGTTCGTCGGGCAGCCACTGGTAATGGGTCGAGCCGAGGTAGGGGCCACGGTGGATGACCTTGAAGTTGCCCCAGGTCAGCATGGGATCGCCGGACGCCCAGGCATCGGAGAGGTAGAGGTTCATGCCCGGCATGTAGGCTTCGAAGCGCTGGTTGGCCGGGAAGCGGCGCACGCGTTTCAGGTTCGGCAGGTAGCCCCACAGGGCCGGGATCTTGCGCTGGTCGTAATCCCAGTAGCTCAGGAAGGCGTGGCCCTTGACGTCGAGGGTGTAGGTGAACCAGATCACCTGCATGCGCGTCTTGTCCTCGTGCCCGGGCAGGTAGGGACCGGGGGCGTCGGGATGGACGAGGCCGGTGCACTGCTGCTCGGCCCAGATCCAGTCGTACTCGTATTGCTGCACGCCGTCCGGGTTGATGGTGCGGGCCGGGATGGCGTACATGCCGCGGTCGTGGCGGCCCCAGGACAGCGTGATGTTGGCGATGCACTCGGCGCCGTCCTGGGCGTCGGGGAAGGGCAGGCCGCCGATCCAGGGCTGGCCGTCGCGGGTGTAGACGTTGCCGACCTCGTCGAAGGTGGCCTGGCCCTGGTTCCTCAGCGTGGCGTCGAGGAAGTAGGGCGGGTAGAGGGTCTCGAGGTTCTGCTCGGACGGTTGGATGAAGAACTTGCGCCGGTCCTGCAGCACCTCCTGGTAGAGGATGGGATCGATGAGGTCCTGCACCAGGATGGCGTTATCGGCATCGATGACGTCGCCGACCTTGACCCGGCCGTTGGTGAACTGCTCGATGTCGAGGAGTTCCTCGGGATAGGCGCGGCTGGCGTCGCCGGCGCGGCACAGTTCCGGCCACAGCGCAGTCAGCACGCCGGCGCCGCCCAGCCCGCGTGCGGTGTGCTCGAGGAAGTGGCGGCGGCTGTAGTCGAAGTCGTAGCGGCGGACGTGCATGGGCGGGCTCCAGGGGGGGACGCGGACTCGGGGGCAGCGGCCACGGCCGTGGACGATCACGGGCGGGCCAGTGGTCGATTCTGGCGGGAATACGCCGGCGGTCAAGCCGGCCCTGCGTGGGCGTGCCAGTGCACGGGGTCGAAGCCGAACAACCGGCACAGCTCGCCGTGCAGTTCGGGATGGTGGTGGGCGAACGGGCGGCTGGCATCGAAGAAGGCTTCGACCGCGACGGCGAAGAACTCCGCCGGCGCGGTGGCGGCGTAGGGGTCGATGAAGGTGTGTTCGCCGCGATCGAGCGCGCGCCGCAGGCGCTCGAACTCCTGGCCGAAGACCCGCGGCCAGCTGCGCCGCTGGCGCGCATCGAGTTCCGGTGCACCGTCGACCAGGCCATCCTGTTCGTCGAGCTTGTGCGCGAACTCGTGCAGCACGACGTTGTGGCCGTGGCCGGGGTGGGCGAGGTCGGCGGTGACGTCGGCCCACGACAGCACCAGCGGCCCGCGGTACCAGGATTCACCGGCGCGCACGTGGCGGGCGGTCGATTCGAGCACGCCGTCGTGCACGGTCTCGACGGCGACGAAGCTGTCCGGGTAGAGGATGATCGAGGTGAAGTCCGGGTAGTAGCGGGTCGGCTGGTTGAGCGTCAGCAGGCAGGCCTGGGCCGCGACGACCAGGCGCATGCCGTCGTCGACCTCGAGGCCGTCGGCACCGATGAAGCGCTTCTCGGCGAGGAACACCTGCATGTCGGCGTGCAGGCGCTGGCGTAGTTCGTCGGGCAGGCGCCGGTAGAGATCGAGCCGCTCTTCGAGCAGGGCCTGCCAGGCCGCCGGGAACGGCTGGCGGCGCTGGTGCGCGCGGCGCCGGTCACGCCAGCGCCGGCGCAGGCCCGGCGCGAAGATGAAGGCCGCGGTGAGGCCGCCGAGGACGAGCGGTTCCCAGCCCACCGGCCCGCGGCCTCAGCCGCCCTCGCGGTGCACGGCGCGGGTCAGGCTGCCGTCGTGGGCGGCGCTGAAGCCGCGCGCTTCGAGCCAGCGCCGCACCGCGTCGCCCTCGGGGTGCGAGGGCCGCACGACGTTGTAGAGATAGTTGAGCCCGCGCGCGCGGGCCTCGCCCGCGAGCCGTTCGAGGATGAAACTGCCGACCCCGCGACCGCGCGCCGCCGGCGCGGTGGCGAGCAGGATCTCGGCGTCGCCCCACACCGTGTCGAGCCAGCCGTAGCCGACGGTCTCACCGGCGTCCTCGACCCGCCACCACTCGTTGGCGAGGCCGGCGCCGGGCGCGAGCGCAGCGTAGCGGCGGTCGAACACGCCGGGCGGCGCCGCGCCGATGATGTGCTGCTTGTCCGTATCCCAGGTCGGGTGTTGTTCGTGGATCCAGGCGAAGCGCATGGCGGATCCTCCGCGTTGCTGCGATGGCGCATTCTGGCATCCGCGGCGCCTGGCCGGACAGCCGCGCGGCGGGTGCGACCGCGGCCGGTTGATCCCGGTCACCGGCGGCGGCGTAGAGTGCTCAGCCCACCACCGCCTGCCTGCAGGAGCCGCACACCATGCCCGAGGGTCCGGAAGTCCGCCGCGAGGCCGACCGCATCGGCGCGGTGCTGGTCGGCCAGCGCCTCGAGGCGGTGACCCTGACCCCGGCGGCCTTGCGCCGCCACGCGGCCGGCCTGGTCGGGCGCGAGGTGGTGACGGTGACCAGCCGCGGCAAGGCGATGCTGATCGGCTTCGACGACGGCCGCACGCTCTACTCCCACAACCAGCTCTACGGGCGCTGGATGGTGAGCCGGCGGGGCAGCCTGCCCGCGACCCGGCGCAGCCTGCGCGTCGCCCTGCACACCGCGCTCGGCAGCGCGCTGCTCTACAGCGCCTCGTCGATCGAGCTGCTCGATGCCGACGGTCTCGTGCAGCATCCCTTTCTTGCGCGGCTGGGCCCCGACGCGCTCGATCCGGCGCTGACCTGGCCGGCCCTGGAGCGGCGCCTCGTCCTGCCCGTCTTCAGCAAGCGCAGCCTCGGGTCGCTCTACCTCGACCAGGGGTTCCTCGCCGGCATCGGCAACTACCTGCGCTCGGAGATCCTGTTCTTCGCCCGCCTCGACCCGGCGCGCCGCCCGGCCGAGCTGACGCGGACCGAGCGCCAGCGCCTGGCCCGGCAGTCGCTTTCGATCACGCGTCGCGCCTACGCCACGGGCGGTATCACCAACCCGCCGGCACGGGTGGCGCGCCTGCGCCGCGAGGGCCTGCGCCGCGGGGTTTACCGCTTCGCCGTGTTCGGCCGCGACGGCCGGCCCTGCCACGATTGCGGCACCGTCATCGAGCGCCGCACGGTCGCCTCGCGCCGCCTCTACGTCTGTCCGCGCTGCCAGGGCGGGGCGTGAGCCACCGGTTCGTGCAAAGCTGATCGCTGTCAGCCGTTCCGTCATCCAGCTGGCCTAGGCTGCGCCCCTGGCGGTGGACGCCGGCGGGCACCAGGCCCGGCCAAGTCGCCTCCGCGGAGCCCGCATGAACGGTTCGCACGTCGACCTGTCGATCGGGCGCATCCTGCGCCACACCCTCGCCGTGGTCCTCGCCGGCGGTCGCGGTACGCGCCTGCGCGACCTCACCCGGCTGCGCGCCAAGCCCGCGGTGCCGTTCGCCGGCAAGTACCGCATCATCGATTTCACCCTGTCGAACTGCATCAACTCGGGCCTGCGGCGGATCTGCATCCTCACCCAGTACCGCTCGCACGCCCTGCTCAAGCACGTCGAGCGCGGCTGGTCGATGTCGCGTCCGGAGTTCGACGAGTTCATCGAGGTGTTACCGGCGCAGGAACGGCACGCCGAATCGTCCTGGTACCAGGGCACGGCGGACGCGGTCTACCAGAACCTCGACATCATCCGCGACCACGAGCCGCGCTACGTGCTGGTGCTGGCCGGCGACCACGTCTACAAGATGGACTACGGCATGATGGTGGCGGCGCACATCGACCACGATGCCGACGTCACCGTCGGCTGCGTGCAGGTGCCGCTGGCCGAGGCCTCGGCCTTCGGCGTGATGCAGGTCGACGCCGACGACAACATCGTCGCCTTCGCCGAGAAGCCGGCCGCGCCCGAGCCCATGCCCGGCAGCACGACCCACGCACTGGGCTCGATGGGCATCTACCTGTTTCGCGCCGATTTTCTCTTCGAGGTGCTGGGCCGCGATGCCGCCGACGGCAGGTCGCGTCACGACTTCGGCGGCGACATCATCCCCGCGCTGGTCGGCCGGCGCCGCCTCGTTGCCTGCCGCTTCGACGATCTCGCCGGCGGCGGTGCCGCCTACTGGCGCGACGTCGGCACGATCGACGCTTACTGGCGCACTAACCTCGAGATCGCCGGGGTCACCCCGCCGCTCGATCTCTACGACGAGGACTGGCCCATCCACACCGCGCCGCGCGAGCTGCCGCCGGCCAAGTTCGTGTTCGACGACGACGGCCGCCGCGGCATCGCCATCGATTCGCTGGTCGCCAACGGCTGCATCGTGTCCGGTGCGACGGTGCGCCGCTCGGTGCTGTCGGACAACGTACGCATCGAGCAGGGCAGCCTGGTCGAGGATTGCGTGGTCCTGCCCGATGCGCGCATCGGCGCACGCTGCCGGGTGCGCCGGGCGGTGATCGACTCCGGGGCGCACATCCCGGACGACACCGAGATCGGCTACGACGCCGCCGCTGACGCCGAGCGCTTCGAGCTGAGCCCCGGTGGCGTGGTGCTGGTGGGGCCGGGCATGCTCGGTGAGCCCGACCCCGTGTGCCTGTGAACGGGGCGCGGCGCGCTGCGCTGATCGGGGTCACCACCAACTGTCACATTGCTGGGCTACGCTTGGACCTGAGCCCATGCGAGCCCCCGGAGGACATCATGGCCCAGCCCGAACCGGTCAGCGCGCCCACGCTGGCCCCGTCTCGCGGCGGCGACATCCGCGATCCACGCCGCCTCGGCGTCACCATCAACGTCATCCGTCCCGCCTGCTTCCGTGGCGACGAGCGCCTGCGCTGCCGCGACCGGGCCTGCGCCTGGCGCCGTGAATGTTGCCGTCTCGTCGCCGAGTGGAAACGCTGAACTGACACCCCGGCCGGCCGGGTGACATCCTGCCGGCCTGGCCGCATGACCCGGATCACGCTGTCCACCCACGGCAGCGTCTAAGCTGTGAGCCACGACGAGGTGTTGCCCTGGGGCGCGCCTGATCCACCGCCGCCGCAACCAGTGCTCCGTCCCACATGACCGCCGAAATCCCCGTGCCCCTGCCCACGACAGCGGCGACGAGCGCCGATCTGGCGCGCATCGCCGCCGAACTCGACGCCTTGATCGAACGCGTGCGCCGCGCTGAGAAAGACCATGCCGCGGCCCTCGCCGACTGTACGCCCGCCCTGCGCGACAGCGCGCGCAACCTCGTTCACTACCTGGCGCTGCGCCAGGTCGACCTGCGCCCCTTGCAGGCAGCCCTGCGCGCGCAGGGCCTGAGTTCGCTCGGACGCCTCGAGTCCTGCGTGCTGCGCACGCTGCTGACGGTGCGCAATGCCCTGCACGGCCTGTGCGGCGAAGCCCTGCAGCCGATCGGCGACGCGGTACCGTGTTTCACGGCCGGAGATGCCGCCCTCGGCATTCGTCGCGAGCAGCTGTTCGGGCCGCGGCGCGAGGGCCGCGACGCCAGCATCATGGTGACCATGCCGAGCAGCGCGGCGAGCGATCCGGGCCTGTTCCAGGCCCTGGCCGATGCGGGCATGGACGTCGTGCGCATCAACGCCGCCCACGACGGGCCCGACGCCTGGCGCGCCATGCTCGAGCATGCGCGCGCCGTCGCCCGCACCGACGGCCATCACCTGCGCGTGTCGATCGATCTCGCCGGGCCCAAGCTGCGCACCGGGCCGCCGGCGGCGACCCTCGGCGTGCTCAAGCTGAAGCCGCGGCGCGGGCCGCGCGGCGAGGTTCTCGAGCCACGGCGCGTGGCCGTCGCCGGACTGCCCCTGCCGGCCGAGCTGCGCGGTGCCCTGCGCCCCGGCGACCGGCTCGACATCCATGACCCGCGCGGGCGCTGGCGCGAGGCCGTGGTGGTGGCGGCGGGCGAGGCGCTGGCCCTGGAATGCGTGCACACCATCTACCTCGAGAGCGGTGCCGCGCTGCGCCTGCGCCGGGGTGGGCACGTGGTCGCCGAAAGCCGGCTCGGTACCCTGCCGCCGGTCGAGCAGCCGCCGCGCGTCGTGCCCGGCAGCCGCGTGCGGGTGTTGCGGCGGACCGCGCCGGACCCGTCCCGCGCGCCGTGCGTCGGCTGCACGCTGCCGCGCGCGCTCGAGCACGTCGCGGCGGGCCAGCGGGTGTGGTTCGACGACGGTCACATCGGCGGCCGCGTGGTCGGTGTCGATGCCGACGGTATCGAGGTCGACATCGATCACGTCAAGCCGGGCGGGGCCTGGTTGCGCGCCGGCAAGGGCATCAACCTGCCCGACACCCGCATCGATCTGCCGGCGCTGAGTGCCGAGGACCACGCGGTGCTGGCGGAGTTCGCCGCCGCCGTCGATCTCGTCGCCCTGTCCTTCGTGCAATCACCCGACGACGTGCTGGCCCTGCATGCCGCGCTCGATACCGCGGGCGCGGCCACGGCCGCGGTCGTACTCAAGATCGAAACCCGCCGCGCCTTCGAGGCTTTGCCGCGCATCCTGCTCGCGGCGATGCAGCGCGGGCCCTTCGCGGTGATGGTGGCGCGCGGCGACCTCGCCGTCGAGGTCGGCTTCGAACGTCTCGCCGAGGTGCAGGAGGAGATCCTGTGGTTGTGCGAGGCGGCCCACGCACCGGTCATCTGGGCGACCCAGGTGCTGGAGGACATGGCCAAGACCGGCCTGCCGTCGCGCGCCGAGGTCACCGACGCGGCAATGGCCGAACGCGCCGAGTGCGTGATGCTGAACAAGGGCCCGTTCATCGTCGACACCGTCGCCCTGCTCGACGACGTTCTGCGCCGCATGCAGGCCCACCAGCACAAGAAGAGCGCCATGCTGCGGCGGCTGGCGGTATCGGACTTCCGCTGAGCGTGCCGCGGCCGGTCGCAGCGGTCCGCCCGCGACGCCGACGCCCGTCGGCGAGCCACTGCGGTGACCCGGCGGTGGTCGCCGTTACGCGCATTGCCAGGTGTGACCGCGCAGTCCCCCGGCGGAACGACGTACACACTGGTCGCCCCGGCTACGGTGCCCTGCGGGCGCCGATGCCTTGCTTCGCTCCGCGTTGACGCGCATAGTGTATCGACACGAGCCCGCGCACTTTCCCCCCCGACCATCGCCGCCCACGGCGGCGGGCGAATCGCCCAGGGACCTTGCCGAGACGTCCATCTCCACGGACGTTCGGTCCGAACGACGACAGGCATCCACCCACCCACCGTATGCCCGCATGCGATGACGGTCCGCCCGCCAGCGTCGCACCGGCCTCCGGTCACCGGAAGCTCCAGCGCTCAATAATTCGACGCCGTCGGGCACTGGCCGCGGTGTTCCCGGCAGGAGAATCCGATGGCCACTTCGCGCAAGGACGACAATGACGGTGATCCCTGGCGCGGCCGGGGCGGACTGCCGCCGGACATCGAGGACATCCTGCGTGGCGGACGTGGGCGACTGGTCAGGATGCTCCCGGGTGGCGGGCCGCGGACGACGTTGCTCGTCGCGGCCCTGCTGGTGTTCGGAGGGGTGTGCTGGACCGCCTACTACACGGTGCCCAGTGACTCGGTCGCCGTCGTCCAGCGCTTCGGTCGCTACGTTGGCGAAGTACCGCCGGGCCTGCATTTCAAGTGGCCACTGGGCATCGAGCGCACCACCGTCGTACCGGTCAAGCGTCAGCTCAAGCAGGAATTCGGCTTTTCCACCCCCGGTGCGGGGGATCCCTACCAGAGTCCGCGCGATGGCAAGCGCGAGACCGAAATGGTGACCGGCGATCTGAACGCTGCGCTCGTCGAGTGGGTCGTGCAGTACCGCATCTCGGATCCTGCGAAGTTCCTCTTCGAAGTACGTGAACCGGCCGAGACGCTCAGGTACGTATCGGAGTCGGTGATGCGGGAGGTGGTGGGGGACCGTACCGTCGACGAGGTCATCACGATCGGGCGCCAGGAGATCGAAACCGAGGCCCTGGCCAAGATGCAGGCGCTCGCCACCAAGTACGCGATGGGCATCAGCATCGACCAGGTCCAGCTCAAGAACATCAACCCGCCTGGCCCGGTCCAGGAATCGTTCAACGAGGTCAACCAGGCCCAGCAGGAGAAAGAGAAACTCATCAACGAAGCCCGCCGTGATTACAACAAGGTCATTCCCCTCGCCGAGGGCGAGCGTGATCAGCGCATACGCGAGGCCGATGGTTACCGCCTCAAGCGCGTGAACGAGGCCGAGGGCGACGTCGCGCGTTTCGAGGCGCTGCTGGCCGAGTACATCAAGGCGCCGGCGGTGACCGCACGCCGGATCTACATCGAAACCCTGCAGGCCGTGGTACCGCTTGTCCATGCCAAGATCATCGTCGACGAGGCTTCGACGGGCATCCTGCCGCTCCTCAACCTGGACCGCGCGCAGGGGCAGCAGCCATGAACCGGGCCTGGTCAGGATTGCCCGTGCTGGGCGTCGCGGCGCTGGCCTTCGTCGCGGCGAACGCCGTCTATACCGTCGGCGAGGTCGAGCAGATGATCATCACCCAGTTCGGCAAACCGGTTGGCGCCCCGGTCACGACGGCCGGACTCAAGCTCAAGCTGCCCTTCGTCCAGGTGGTCAATCCGATCGACAAGCGGGTGTTGGAATGGAACGGCAACCCGTCCGACATGCCAACCAAGGACAAGCTCTACATTTCGGTCGACCTCTACGCACGCTGGCGGATCGTCGAACCCCTGCAATATTTTCTGCGTCTGCGCGACGAACGCAGCGCCCAGTCGCGGCTCGACGACATCCTCGGTAGCGAAACCCGCAACGCCGTGGCGAAGCACGAACTGATCGAGATCATCCGCACCACCAAGGACCGCGTACCGTTGCGCGACGGCGTACTCAACGATGTCGAACGCGAACTCGATGTCGGCGTGCTGGTGCCGATCAAGAAGGGCCGCAAGCTGGTCGAAGAAGAGATCTTCTCGGCCGCCGCGGACAAGGTCGGGGTGTTCGGCATCGAGTTGCTCGATATCCGATTCAAGCGTATCAACTACAACGAAAGCGTGCGGCCCAAGATCTATGACCGCATGATCAGCGAACGGCGCCAGATCGCCGAACGATTCCTGGCCGAAGGCAAGGGCGAAGCTGCGCGTATCCGCGGCAACCGCGTGCGTGACCTCGACAAGATCCAGTCCGAGGCCTATCGCAAGGTCGAAGAGATCCGGGGCGTGGCCGACGCACGCGCGAGCGAGATCTACGCTGCGGCCTACAACCGGAGTCCGGCCGCGGCGCGCTTCTACGAGTTCACTCGGACCATGCAGGCCTATGGCGACCTGATCGACGACGAGACCACGCTGGTACTGTCGACCGACAGCGATATCTTCCGCTACCTGAAAGGACTCGACGACGCCCTCGGCGCAAGTAACGGGAGTGCCGATCGATGATCGATGGTCAGCGCACCGCCGCGGGGATGATCCAACTGCGGATCGGCTACGAGCTCGTCTATACCTGCCCGCAACCGACCCCGATCATCCTGACCCTGCACGTGCATTCGTCGCGTGTCTCGGACCTGGTCCGGGTCGACCACCTGTTCACCGCCCCGGCAGTCCCCGTCACGGCCTACCGGGACGGCTACGGAAACTGGTGCAGCCGGATCGTCGCGCCGGCGGGGGAGACGCGTATCTGGACCGATGCGCTGATCAACGATTCTGGCGTCCCGGACCCGGTTGCCCTGCTGGCGCGGCAGCATGCCGTGGAGGAACTGCCAGCGGAGACCCTGCTCTACCTGCTCGGCAGCCGCTACTGTGAGACCGACCGCTTGACCGAAGCGGCCTGGGACTTGTTCGCAAACACCCCGCCCGGATGGGCGCGCGTGCAGGCCATCTGCGACCATGTCCACAACCACGTGCGCTTCGGTTACGAGCACGCCCGTGCGACGAAGACCGCGTGCGACGTGTTCGCAGACGGTACCGGGGTGTGTCGCGATTACACCCACCTGGCAGTGGCGCTGTGCCGTTGCATGAACATCCCGGCCCGTTACTGCACCGGTTACCTGAGCGACATCAGCACGTCGCCGCCTTACGGACCAGGCGATTTCGCTGCCTGGTTCGAAGCCTATCTCGATAGCCATTGGCACATTTTCGATCCGCGCAACAACAAGCCCTACGTTGGCCGGGTATTGATCGCGCGTGGACGGGATGCTGCCGACGTCGCGATAAGCAGTACGTTCGGCCCCAATGAACTGAGTTCCTTCCGCGTGTGGACGGAGCCGGTCTGAGCGCGCTCGGCGCGGATTCCGCTTACCCGCCGCGTCCGTGCAACGCCTCATCCACGGCACTGCCACCGGCGTGCCAGCGCAGCAGCGCGAGTCCGCCCAGTGCCGCGACGATCGACGCGATCAGTATGCCGAGCTTGGCGCTGTCGCCGAGGCTCCCGGTAAAGGCGAGGTCGGCGATGAAGATGGCCATGGTGAACGCGATCCCGGCGAGCAGGCCGGCACCCGCGATCGTCGTCCAGGCGAGTTCCGGTGGGCGCACGGCAAGGCCGCTCCTCACCGCGAGCCAGCTGAACGTGAGCACCCCGAGCGGCTTGCCGATGACGAGCCCGACGACGATTGCGGTGACGACCCGGACGTCGATGGTCATGGCCGCCAACGGCACGCCGGCGTTGGCCAGCGCGAACAACGGCATGATGACGAAGGCCACCCAGGGATGAAGGACCATCTCCAGGCGTTCGTTCGGGGACAAGGTTTCACGCAAGGCCACCTCGGCCATGCGCAGGGTCTCGCGATCCCGGGTATCGCCGCTGCCCTGCTGCGTGGTGGGATGCGCAACGACCTGATCGAGGATGGCGTACAGGCGCTCGTCGCACACCCAGCGGCGCGCCGGTGTCATCAGGCCGAGCGCTACGCCGGCGATCGTGGCATGGATGCCGGAGGCGTCGACGGCGATCCAAACCAAACCGCCGGCGAGAAAGTACAGCGGCAAGCTGCGGAATCCGAGCAGGCGCATGGCACGAATCGCGACCAGCCCGAGTGCGGCGATGCCGAGCGGAACCCAGGCAACGACCGCGGTGTAGCCGAGCGCGACGACGAGGATGGCGCCGATGTCATCGACGATCGCGAGTGACAGCAGGAATACGCGGAGGCTTTGCGGGGCGCGCGTACCGAGCAGCGACACGCAGCCAATCGCGAACGCGGTATCGGTCGCCATGACCGTGCCCCAACCGTGGTGGCCGGGCTCGCCGGCCAGAACCGCCAGGTACATCACCGACGGCACCAGCATGCCGCCGGCCGCGCCGGCAATCGAAAGCGCGGCGATGCGTGGATTGCGCAGCTCGCCGAGCACGATTTCGCGTTTGAGCTCGAGCGAGACAAGGAAGAAGAACAGGGTCATCAGGCCGTCGTTGATCCAGGCGCGCACCGCGCGGGTCGCCTCCCAGGGGCCGAGCCGGAAGCCGAGCGGCGTTTCCCACAGCGCCTGGTAGCCAGGACCCCACGGCGAGTTCGACAGCACCACGGCGGCGCCCGCGAAAAACAAGAGCATGAAGCCCGCGGTCGTCTCGATGGCCATGTACTGCGACAACGGCCGGTAGACCCGCTCGATGGCCTGGTGGGGCAGGTTCGTGTACTGGTGGGCGCTCACTTGCCGGGTGTCGTGCATGGGGTTCCTGGCCGTCACCGGACGAGCGGTGCTCAGCGTGGTCGGGTAGCCCGCGACCCACCGCTTCATGGGGGCTGCGAGCTGGCTGGTGACGGGAAACGCAAGGCTCGCGCGATGCACCCGTCCTGGAGCACGCGCGCGGGAAGGAAGCGGCATCATACAGCAGCTGGCGGTCACGCCATGCCTAGCGCCGGCGTACGCACACGGCAGGCACCGTGCGGTGACGACGGGCGCAAGCGACGCGCGGCGCGGCAGTCACCGGGAATGCCGGGGCTCGCAGGTCGGCAACGATGGGCGAGCACGCCCGGGGGCAAGGGGTAAGGGCGGCGCGGCGCGCCGTTCAAACGCGCTGGACGGCCACCGTGGAAGCCCGCGCCACGCCGCTGTTGCGCGGTGCGGGCGCGCCTGCCAGGGCGTCGTTACCCGCCGTCGGCCCGTGCGGCGATGAGCGCGTCGAGTTCGGCGATCAGCCGCCGCGCCTCGTCGCCTGCCGGGATCGGGCGACCGGAATCGCGCCACTCCACCGCCGACTTGAAGCCGTGGGCCTGGGCCTGGCGGCGGAACCACAGACCTTCCGGGTTGTGGCGGGTGATGCCGTCGAACACCGTGGCCAGGGTCTGGCTGGCGAGCAGGCCCATGCGCTCCACCGCCTCGTTGACCACCAGTTTCTGCATCGCCAGCATGCCGCTGGGCACCGCGGCGACCCGTGCGGCGAGGGCGTCGACCGCGGCATCGAGGTTCTCCCCAGGCACCGCTTCGCCGACCAGGCCCCAGGCGGCCGCGGTACGGCCGTCGATGAGATCGCCGGTCAGCAGCAGGCGCTTGGCGCGCTCGGGGCCGAGACGGTAGGTCCAGTGCGCCGTGGTCGGGCACCCCCACACCCGGGTCGGCATGTAGCCGATGCGCGCTTCCTCTTCCATCACGATCAGGTCGCAGCACAGCGCGATGTCCGAGCCGCCGGCGATGGCATAGCGGTGCACGCGCGCGATGGTCGGTTTGTGCGAACGCCACAAGGCCATGAAGTCGTCGGTGTAGCCGCGCATGGCGCGGTAGTCGCGCATGGGGTCCCAGGGCGTCGCTTCCTGCTTGCACGGGTGCTCGCCCGTGGCCTCGCCGTAGAGGCCGATGTCGTAACCGGCGCAGAACGCCGCGCCTGCTCCCTGCAGCACGATGGCGTGGATTTCGTCGTCGGCATTGGCCAATTCGACCGCACGACGGATCTCACCCGGGGTATCCATGGTGATGGCATTGAGCCGCGCCGGGCGGTCGAAAGTGATGCGGGCGATACGCGGATTGGACGGATCGCGACGCAGGCTGAGGGTGGTGAAGGCCGCGCCGGGTACGAGCTCGCTGCCCGCGTGCGGATCGGCGCCGGTGGCATCGGCCATGAGCAGGCCTCCTGTGGGCGCGGGCGAGCCGGGGCCCGCCCGCGCCATGCACTCAGCCGGCCGAGGCGGCGCGGCTGCGTTCGGGTTCGGTGACGAATCCGGGGTAGCCCGCCTCCGCCACATCGCGGATGCGCCGGAAGTACTCCGGCCCACCGAGATGGACGGCGAACTGGCGGTGCTTGCCCGGGATGTTGCTGCCCATGTACCAGGAATCGGCCTCGGGGTAGAGCGAGGTGTTGCCCCAGTCCTCGACCTCCTTCGCCCACGCGAGGTCGACTCCCGGCGCCGGTTCGATGGCGCCGATGCCATGCTCACGCAGGTGCACGATGCAGTCGCGGATCCAGTCGGCTTCCTGCTCGGCGCCGAGCGGCATGTTGTAGAGCACGCAGGGCGACTCGGGGCCGTGGATCATGAACAGGTTGGGCAGGCCGGGGATGGTCAGGCCGAGGTAGGAATTGAAGCGTTGCGCCCAGCGTTCGGTCAGCGGCACGCCGTCACGCCCGCGCGGATCGATGTTCTGCAGCGCGCCGGTTATGGCATCGAAGCCGGTGGCGTAGACCAGCATGTCGAGCGGGTGCTCGCCGCTCTGCGTGCGCACGCCGCGCTCGGTGATCTCGACGATGGGATCCTCGCGCAGGTCGACCAGGCTGACGTTGTCCCGGTTGAAGGCCTGGTAGTAGCCGTCGTCCATGACCTGGCGCTTGGTGCCGATCATGTAGCTCGGCATGAGCTTGCGCGCGGTCTCCGGGTCCTCGACGACCTCGGCAATCTTCTCGCGCACGAACTCGGCCAGCCACTCGTTGGACTGCTTGTCGGTGAGGATGTCGGCATAGGTACCGACCAGCACGCTGCCGATGCCGCCGCGGCCCCAGGCCGCCTCGTAGACGGCGCGGCGCTGCTCCGGGGTGTGGTCGCGCGCGAGCAGAGTCGAGGGTTCGTCGGGCGAACCGATCGGGGTGCGCAGCATGATCTCGCGGAACTTCGGCCAGTTGGCGCGCGCCGCGGCGACCAGTTCGGGATCGGTCGGGCGGTTGCCGCACGGCACCGAGTACTGCGGGGTGCGCTGGAACACCGTCAGGTGGGCGGCGTCGCGCGCGATCTCGGGCGTCGACTGGATGCCCGAGGAGCCCGTACCGATGAGGCCGACGCGCTTGCCGGTGAAGCTGACCGTCTTGTCGTGCGGCCAGCGCCCGGTGTGGTAGCACTCGCCCTGGAAACGTTCGCGCCCCGGGATGTCGGGAATGTTGGCCGCCGACAGCGCGCCGACCGCGCACACCACGAACTGCGCGCGCAGGCGCTCGCCGGTGCTGGTCGCCACGTCCCAGCGCTGTGCGGCCTCGTCGTAGCTGGCGCCGGTGATGCGCGTGCCGAGCTCGATGTCGCGGCGCAGGTCGAGGCGATCGGCGACGAAGTTGAGGTAACGCAGCACGGTCGGCTGGTCGGGCTGGGTGTCCGGCCAGTCGAACTCGCGGATGAGATCCTCGGAAAAGGTGTAGCAGTAGAACGGACCGCCCGGGTAATCGACGCGCGCGCCGGGATAGCGGTTCCAGAACCAGGTGCCGCCGACGCCGGCGGCCTCGTCGTAGACGCGGACCTTGAGACCCTGCTCGCGCAGGATGTGCAGCGCGTACATGCCGCCGAAACCGGCCCCGATGATGATGGCGTCGAACTCGGACGTGTTCGCACCGCTCGCGCGTAATGCGGCTGTATCAGTCATGACTCTCCCCTCGTAGATGCGGCCGCGGCGGCCGCCCGGCGTCGAGTTTAGCCCGGATTTCGCGCGCGTGTCCGTCGCGCGGGCCGCCCGGATCGCCACCAGCGGCGGCCGCGGCGGCCTGCCGCCGTGGCGTGGGCAGTCGTCAGCCGGCGCCGCGCCGGCGCGGCGACGAACGGCCGAGGTAGCTGGCGAGGAAGGCGCACAGCGCGGCGAGGGCGAGCAGCCAGCGCGCATCGGTGGTGACTTCGCGCGGAATGGCGAGCGCGGGTTGCTCGAGCGCCTGCAGCAGGTCGTCGCCGTCGCGCAGGCGGTGATAGCCGAGGCCGGTCTTGCTGGCGAGGGCCTGCAGGTAGGCCTCGCGCAGCGAGGACAGGTGCTCGGTACCGACGATGGGCCGCTCGCCGGCGCGCTTGCGCTGGTCGGCGGTGAAGGTGTCGGTGTGGAGGACGTCGTGGGCATGCCACACGCCGAGCGGATGGTTGTCCTCGTCGAAACGCGGGATCGGCACCAGGGCATCGCCGCCGACGCCGACCACCAGCCCGGCGACGGCGCCCGGTTCGCCGTCGAAGCGCGGCGGCACGTCGGGGTTGATCGGTGGCGCCTCGTGGCCGTCGCTGAAGAACACCAGGCGGTCGTCGGTGCCGATGGCCGCGACCAGCTCGATGCTCTTGAACAGGCCCTTGGCGACTTCGCTGCGCGCCTCCCAGGCCATGCGCCAGTCGATGCCGTCGATCATCTGCCTCAGCTCGTGGTAGTTGGCGCAGGTCTCGACCGGCTTGATCAGCAGGAAGGCGCGGTGGCCGCTGAACAGGGCCAGGCCGACCTCGGTACCGCAGGGCAGGGCGGCCAGCGCCTGGTTCGCGCTCTGCCTGGCCCAGGCCAGGCGCGAGGTCGCCGGTGGCGCCGTCGGCACGTCGGCGACGTTCATGCTCTGGGTGATGTCGAATACGAACACGTAGCGATAGGTCGGGCGCTCCAGGCTCAGCTCGGGATCGGCGAAGGTCGCCGCGAGCAGGATGCAGGCGCCGACCAGCAGCAACAGGCGCAGGCGCCGCGCCGCGCTCACGGCAGCGCGCCTTCCGGATCGGTGGCGTTGAACGAGCGCACGTTGCGACGCTGGCCCTCGAGTTCCATCAGCTTGCGCTCACCGACGTCGGGCGACAGTTCGAGCGCGCGTTCGAGGTTGTAGCGGGCGTCCCACAGCGTGTCGTCGAGGCGCAGCGCCTCGCGGTAGCTGGCCTTGGCCAGCTCGACCAGCGGTACGGCGCGATCGGCCTCGGCCTCGCGGTCGATGGCGGCGGCCTGCTCGAGGTAGGTGTTGCCGATGTTGTAGTGGGTGGTGGCGCGCAGGGGTGGCGGGGCGCTGCGCTCGAGCCGGCTGTAGAGCTGGCGTGCCTGTTGGAAATCACCGGCGACGTGCGCCGCGTAGGCCGCGGCGAAGACGCCGTGGAGGCCGGCATGTGCGGCGGCCTCGGCGTAGTGGCTGGTCGCCAGCGCGGCGTTGTAGGCCTGCAGGTCGCGCAGGCGCGCGAGTTCGTGCGCGGCGCCGAGCACGGCAATGCCGCCGACGGTGGCGGCGAGCAGGGTGAGACGGGTCTTCTTTACCATCGCTGTACCTCGCAGGTGCGGGCGCCCAGCAGCACCAGCAGCAGGGCCAGGCCGGCGCCGTAGCACCACGCCGAGAGGTCGCGCCGCGGAATGACGTCCTCGTAGCGCATCGGCAGGTTCTGCAGGGCGTCGACCTCGGCGATGGCTTCCTTCAGGGCCGCGGGGTTCTCGGCGGAGAAGGCGCGGTAGGGCAGGCCCATGCCGGAGAAGAAGGCGTGCACGGCCTGCTCGGGCACGACCTGCTCGGCGGTGCCGGCATCGACGTCGGCGAACAACCCCGGGCTGAACTGCGTGCGCAGGTACAGCCAGTACAGGCTCACGCGGTATTTCTCCAGCAGGTACTTGATGCGATCCTGCTGCGGCACGGTGAGGTGGGCGGCGCCGTCGGAGACCAGCATGACGATGCGCGAGCCGGTGAAGGGCTTGCCCTCGAAGAACTGCAGCGAGCGGATCAGGCCGTTGGCGAGATCGGTCGAGGCCAGGCCGCGTTCGATGGCACCGGCGGCGATCGCGGCCTGCACGAGGTCCTGCTTGGCGGTCAGCGGCAGCACCGGGATCGGGTTCCCGCTGAACAGGAACAGGGCGAACGTGTCCTGCGGCCGGCGCGCAGCGTACTCGGCCAGCAGCCGCCGCGCGACCTGGCCCTTGGAGGTGTAGGTGCCCCACACGGCGGCGCGCCCGCGCTGGTCGTTGCCGACCGCGAACAGGCTGTCCATGCTGCCACTGCTGTCGATCAGCAGCACGTCCTGCGCACCCTGGCCGATGCGCTCGACGCGCTGCTCGGCGCGGTACAGCCCGCCGATGCCGAGCACCATGGCGGCCACGGCGAGTGCGCCGAGCAGGCGCAGGCCGGCGTCGATGGCGCGCGACAGGCCATCTTCGGGCAGCAGGTCGACGGCCGCGTGGACCACGGTCGACTGGCCATGGACGATCAGCGGTACCAGCGCCAGCGGCAGCAGCAGCAGGGCGGCCGGGTGTTCGAGGTCGAGCATCACCCGAGCCCGCGTTCGACGTCGCGACAGCGCTCGACCAGGTCGACGAGTTCGGCGTAGGGGTAGGCGTCGTCGTTGCCGTCCTCGAAGAAGTAGCGGCGCGAGTGGGCGAAGTAGAGCGTGATCGGATCGCGCAGCCCCGCGAAGCGGGCGTGGTCGGCGAAAAAGGCATCCAGGGTTTCCGGGAACACCGTGCGCCCGGCGGTAGCGTCGAAGGCGCGGTGGACCATCCGCAGGGCGTCACCGTGGACATCGCCGGCGACAGCGCGGCGGCCGAGCGCGGCCAGCTCGCGCGCCGCGATGGCGAACGGCCGCGTGCGGCTGCCGCCCGGCAGGCCCCAGCGCAGCCAGGCGAGCGCCGCGACGGCGGCGACGGCGAGCAGCGCGCAGATCCACAGGCGCGTGGGATCGAAGCGCAATGGCGCCGGCGCATGGGCCGGCTGCAGGCTGTCGCTGCCGGGCGGGCGCAGCATCGTCACGCCGACGCGGGTGGCGGGTACCAGCACCTTGCCGCTGTCCGTGCCGTCGGTGTAGACGAGTTCGTGGTGGGGCACGGCGATTTCGCGGAACCCCGGGTCGACGTTGATCAGCTGGTAGACGAAATGGATGACGTAGCGGGTCAGCTCGCCGTCGCGTTCGCTGTCGACGCGCGGTGGTGCGAGTTCCAGCCAGTCTCCCAGGCGCCCCGATGGCAGCGCCTCGCGGTCGAGCCGGTAGGGTGCGCGCACGGCCATGGTCACGGTGCGCTCGAAGCGGTCGCCGAGCAGGTAGCCGAAGCCGCGCGGCTGCACCACGGCGAGTTCGCGTACCACGCTGTCGTCGGCCGACGCCGCGCTGGCGAGCAGCAGCAGGACGACGGCGAGGCCGCGCCACGTGCGGCAGCGGGCTGGGCTAACCGAAGAAATAATGGGTCACCTCGTCGGCGTCGAAGCCGCGTTCCAGGTACAGGGGCAGGCGGCCGTGCCGGGCGAACAACGTGGCGAGGCGCTCGCGTCGCGCGGCATAGGCAGCCGCGATGCGGCGGTGCAGGGCGGGGCGCATGAACAGCAGGCGGCTGCGCCCGCTCTCGGCATCGCGCACGCGGGCGAGGCCGAAGCGCGGCAGCTCGGCGTACTCGCTGCGCTCCCACAGCACCACCGGGACCACGTCGTGCAGGGCAAGGCCGAGCAGGGTGCGTTCCACGAGTTCGAGCGGCAGGTGGAAATCGGAGACCAGGAACACCAGTGCGCGGCGTGCGCCGAGCAGCCCGGCCGCGGTGGCAAGGCCGTCTGCACCGCGGCCGTGCGGCACCAAGCCGCGCAGGCGGGCGGCGAGGTCCAGTGCCCCGGCGCGGTTCATGGTCGACGGCATGAGCCAGTCGTCGAGCGGCCGTTCGGCGCAGCCGACGAAGCCGAAGCGGTCGCCGGTACGGTAGGCGGAGTAGCCGAGGCCGGCGACCAGGTCGGCGAGCACGGCGGTCTTCGCGCAGGTCCCGGCGTAGGCCATCGAGGCCGACAGGTCCGCCACCACCCACACCGGGATGGCGCTGGTCTGGCGGTAGACCCGCACCTGGATGCGCTCGAAGGGGTCGCGCAGGCTCGCGCGCACGTCGAAGCGGCGCGGGTCGGGTGCGTCGGCCAGCGGCACGTGGTGCTGGAAGTGCAGCCCGCCGCCCTGCTGGCGGCTGGGATGGTGGCCGGGATGGTGGCCCGCCGCCCGCCAGCCGACCTTGTAGTGGACCTCGCCCGGGCTCATGTCAGGGCGCCGCGACCTTGCCCTTGACCTGATCGAGCAGGGTGCCGATGAGCTCGTCGCGGCGCAGCTCGTAGACCGGGTGGAAGAACACGCGGTGGGCGACGGTTTCGTGCAGCACGGCATGGAGGTCTTCGGGCACCAGGGCGTCGCGGCCCTGCAGCCAGGCGGCGACCTTGGCCGCGCGCATCAGCATGCCCATGCCGCGCGGGCTGACCCCGGACAGCACCAGTTTCGAGATCTCGACGCCGTCCAGGGTGACGCCGTAATCGGCCGGCGCGCGCGTCGCCGCGCACAGCTCGAGGGCATAGCGTTCGATGGCGGGCGAGGTGCGCACGAAGCGCTGGATCTGTGCCGCCACCTCGTTCAGCTCGGCGAACGGCAGGACGCCCTCGCGCAGGCCGCCGATGAGGGCGTCGACGTCGTAGAAGCGCGGATCGAACATGAGCTGGCGCTGCAGCTCGGCATCGGCCGGCATGGCGATGTTGAGTTCCATCAGGAAGCGGTCGCGTGCCGCCGCCGGCAGCTCGAAGGTCTCCTCCTTTTCCACCCGGTTGCGATCGGCGAACACCTGCAGGTGGGGGAAACGGTACTCGCGGTTGAAGGCCGTCACGCTGCGCTCGGCCATTACGCGCAGGAGCAGCGAATGGACCTGCGGGCGCGCGCGGTTGACCTCGTTGAAGAAGAAGGTGGCGAGGCGCTCGCCGTGCTTGAGCAGCGGGCCCGGCTCGACCGCCGGCCGGCCGTCCTCCTTGATGTAGGTGTGGTAGACGAGATCGTTCGGCATCAGGTCGACGGTGCCCTCGATGCGTTCGAAATCGCCGCCGAGCACGCGTGCGAGTGCCCGCAGCAGGGTCGTCTTGCCGACCCCGACGTCACCTTCGAGCAGGGCATGGCCGCGGGCGAAGACCGCCACTGCGAGCAGGCGGATGGCGTGGTCCTGGCCGATGACGGCCTTGCCCAGTTCGCTTTCGAATTCGAGCGCACGGTGGCGCCAGTCGCCGAGCGTGGCGTCGGTGCTTGTCTGCATGGGTCGTTCCCCGTTCGTGTCCCGGACGATGCCGTCACGGTCGCGGCAGGTCACCGACCCCTTCAGCCCCGGTCAGCGGCGCGCACGTGCGAGGCCGCAGTAAACACGAAAGGGCAGGGGATGTAAAAAGGCGTGGCGCGGACGCGCGAACGGACCGCGATTGCCAGCGGGCGGAGCGCCGCCGGGGTGACACCCGGCGCCATCGCCCGAATCCGGCGCAGCTCGGGTAAGCTTGACGAGATACCCGGCCCTGGCGACCGCCGTCCGTTGCGGTGGTCGACAGGGCCCAATCCCGGAGTCGGCAGCATGGCGCAGACCGATCGCGAGCGCATCGTCAACCACCTTGCCAGGTATTGTTTCGTCGTCGATCGCGGTACGGCCGACGAGATCGCCGCGTTGTTCTGGGACGATGCGCGTCTCGACTTCAACGGCATCTACAACGGCTATGCCGAGATCCGTCAGTGTTACGCCGAGTGGATAGCCAGGGCGCGCGACCCGGTCGAAGGCCTGCGCCACCTGATCCACGTGCCGTATATCGAACTCGATGGCGATGCGGCGCGGGCCGAGACCTACGTCGATGCCGACTGCCACGTGCGCCGCAGCGGTCGTACCATCCTGTTGCGTGCGACCTACCGCGATCGCCTGAGCCGGCGGGCCGGCGAGTGGCGTTTCGCCGAGCGGCACATCGTCGCCATGCGGCGGCTCTACGACACCGAGGGCGCGCGCTGACGAGCCCTGCGCGGCGCGCGCCCCCGGCGGCCACCGGAGTCGCGCTGCTGCGCCCGCATCAGTACGATGAGCGTCCGCGGTTCGCGGCACCCGACGCGACGAGGACCTGGCATGAACCTGTACGCCGATTCCACTTACCCGGTCGACGACACCCACGCGGCGCTGCATCGCGACGAGTTGCGCTCCCTGGCGCACCCGGGTACCTGGGGCACGGCGGCCGAGCGAACCGCGATCGCGGCCGAGTCGCGCCGGGCGCGGTGCGAGGCCGGCCTGCAGGAGTCGGTCGGTGACGAAGCGCTGGCCGACGGCGCCGAGCTGCCGGCGGCGGCCCGTGACCTCGCGCGTCGCGTGGCCCTGGGCGGCATGTCCGTCGACCGCGATTTCTTCGAACAGGTACGCGGCGCGGGGATCGGCGCAGGTGCCTACGTCGAGATCGTCGGCGTCGTCGCGCGTCTCGCCCACCTCGATGTCTTCGCCCGTGGTATCGGGGTGTCGTCGCGGCCATTGGCGGCACCGACCGAGACTCGGGCGCCGCGTCGTGAACGGCCGCACGAGGCCTGCGACGAGGGATTCTTCGTGCCCAGCATCCCCGCTGCGCCGGCCGGCGGCGCGGTGGCGGAGTCCATTTACGGCAAGGGCCCGGCGGCCAACATCCTGCGGTCCCTGAGCCTGGTGCCGGACGAGGCGCGACGGCTGAACCGGATCCTCGACACCGAGTATTTCTCGATGGCGAGCATCTTCGACTTGACGTACAGCTCGCTCGAAGGGGTTTCGCGCCCGCAGATCGAACTCGTCGCGGCGCGGGTTTCCGCGCTCAACCAGTGTTTCTACTGAACCACCTGGCACACCCATGTCCTCCGTGAGAGTGGCAAAGCGATACGACGGGATTTCGACCTGGGCGGGATCTTCGATGCGCGCACCGTGACCGGTGTCGAGCACGGACAGGCCCTGCTCGCATTCGCCTCGGCCGTGCTCGGCAGCGACCGCGCAGTGGTGGCCAGCGCGCGCGACGCCCTGGCCGCGGCCATGGGACCGGCCGCTGTCACCAGCGCCGCGCTGACGGCTGGCGTGTTCAGCCTCGTCGACCGGGCTGCCAACGGCGTCGGTATCCCGGTCGAGCCCATGGTGATGAAGCCGAGCGCCGACTTCCGCGCACGGTACGGCATCGACGAGTATCCGTCCGCGCGCAACTCGATAAGGTGAGGACGACGGCGGGGCCGCGACGTCGAATCACGATCGCACACTTGCGCGGTTCCACAAACGGGGAGGTTTCGCCACCATGAACGCATCACGCGACGCCCGACTCGATGTCGGCGTCATGTTCAGCTTTCGCAATCCGGCCGCCTGGCGGCGATCCTTCGTCGACGTCTACCGCGACGAGATCGCGCTGGCCGAGCATGCCGAGGCGCTCGGCTACGACACCATCTGGCTGACCGAGCACCATTTCGCCGACGACGGCTACTCGCCGTCCTTGGTGACGCTCGCCGGTGCCATTGCGGCGCGCACGGAGCGCGTACGCATCGGCTTCAACTTGTTGCTGCTGCCGCTCTACGACGCCGTGCGCCTGGCCGAAGACCTGGCCGCGCTGGACGTGATCTCCGGGGGACGTATCGATGTCGGGCTCGGCCAGGGCTACGCGCCGCACGAATTCGCCGGTTTCGGTATCGACCTGGCCGATCGCCTCGGGCGCTTTCGCGAAGGGCTGGACGTGATGCAGGGCCTGTGGACCGAGGACAGTTTCTCCTACGACGGCAAGCACTACCGGGTCAAGGACGCGCGGCTCTGCCCGCGGCCGGTGCAGCAGCCCATGCCGCCGCTATGGATCGGGGCGACCAGCCCACCGGCCGTGCGCCGCGCCGGGCGGCGCGGTGCCCACCTGCTCGGCCTCGCCAACGAGGCCTTGCAGCACGAGTACGAACAGGCCCGCGCCGCCGCGGGCTACAGCCTGGACGACGCCAAGGTCCTGCAGTTGCACTGGACGCACGTGGCGGAGGACGACGACAGTGCCTGGGGCCAGGCCGGTGCGCATTTCCATCATCTGCTCAGCGTGTACGCCGGCTGGTTGAACGCGGCGGCGGCGGGCGGCGATACGGCGTTCGAATGCAAGGTGCCACCCCTCGCCGATCTGCGAACGAGTGGGGACCTGCTGTTCCAGCCCGCGTTCGGCTCGCCCGAGACGGTGGCCGACATCCTGCACGCCTCGCTCGCCGCCGTGCGCACGACCCATCTCGCCTACGGCACCATGCCGGGCATGGACCCGGCGCTGACCCGGCGTTCGCTCGAACGTTTCATTGCGGACGTCGTGCCCCGGCTGTCCTGAGGTCCGGGCAGGCGCGTGAAGCCGGCGCGGCGACGGCACCACTGCCGCGCGCCCGGGTCGTGTCAGTAGCGGCGGCCCTTTCCATGCTTTCCGTGGAGTGCCAACATCGGCCAGTGCAGTCGCGGGAGGGCGTGAGCGTGGAGGGGAACACGAAGACCAAGCCGGTGGTGGTCATCGGCAGCGGCTTTTCTGGTGCCGTGGCCGCCGACCAGCTGGTTCGCGCCGGGGTTCCGGTCGTCATGCTCGAACGCGGCCCGTGGCGCGACACCGTGCCGGTGCGCTCGATGGGGATTGCCGAGCGCACGCCGTTTCCGCGCGGCCGCGCGATGTGGACCTCGACCTTGCGCTCCATCCGCCATCGCTGGCTGGGTCGCGACGGCCTGCTGCTCAACCGCCGCGGCCTGCTCGAGATGTTCGTGGACAGGGGGCTCACCACGGTATGCTCGTCGAGCGTCGGCGGTGGCAGCCATATCTACTCGGCAGTGTTCCGCTACCCGCAGGTCGAGGGCTTCTGGGACGGCTTCTGTGACGGCGTCTCCGACCAGTCGATGCAGCCCCACTACGAGAGCGTGTTGCGCCGCTTCGATGCCGTGGTACCGGCCGCGGACCTGAAGATCCCGCACACGGCAGCCGAACGTTTCGGCCCCGACGATCCCGTCCAGGGGCCGCAGACGATGCCGCCGACCTGGCTCGGCTTCCTGTTTCCCGAGCAGATCGGGCAGCCGCGCAAGATCGTCGACGCCAACGGCATCGAGCGCTGGGAGATGGATTACGATGACCGTGATGGCCACGGCTTCCTCGGTGCGCCGAGCGGCGCCAAGACCACGGTCGATTTTCTCTACCTCGCGCCGCTGCTCGGCCGCGGCCTCGATCTGCGCGACCTCTGCGAGGCCACTCGCCTGGTCGCCGAACCCGCCGGCGGCGGCGCGCGCTACCGCGTCGATTACGTCGATCACCGCAGCGGCGAAGCGCACGCCCTGCACACCGACCACGTCGTCCTGGCGGCCGGCGCGATGAACACGCTGCGCCTGCTTCTGGTCAGCCGCGACATCGAGCACACCCTGAGCGGTATGCCTCAGCTCGGCCGGCGGCTGGGCGGCAACGGCGACCTGTTCGCTTTCTGGGATTACAACGAGGCCGGCCGCGATCTCTCTACCGGCCTGCCATTTCACGGCGGCTTCCAGCTCAAGGACGAACGCTTCCCGCACATGCTCACCGGCGGCGGCTGGCCGGCCGCCCACCATTACCCATTGCCCGGCTTCGTCAAGGAGCGCATCAAGCGCGGCGCCTTCACCAGCAGCATGGGGATCGATGCGATGGACGGCAACGTGTGCATCCGCGATGGCCGCTTGCGCATCGATTTCGACCCCGACCACAGCCCCATCTATGCCGAGATCAAGGCCACTTTTCGCCGCATGAGCGAGGTCACCGGCAAGCGTATCTACTACCCGCGCAACCCCATCACGGTGCATGCCCTGGGCGGCGCGCGGCTGGACCGGGACATCGACCACGGTGTGGTCGGGGCGAGTGGCGAGATCTACGGCCAGCCGGGCCTGTTCATCGCCGATGGCGCGGTGTTCCCGCAGCTGCCGGGCGGGCCGCCCACGCTCGCCATCGCGGCCTGGGCCGAGCACGTGGGGGCGGGCCTGGGTGAGCGCCTGCGTGCCGAGGTGCACGGGGCGGACGCGGGCCAGGCGGTGGGCTGACGGCGCCGCGCCCCTGCCTGCTGTTGGTACCCGCTCATCCGGCGGTCGTGCCGCGGCGCGGCGGCGTGTCGATGGCAGGCACGGGCGGATCCCGTCCGCCCACCCGGACCACCCGATCGATCGTTGATGCGTTGTTCCTATACTGGCCATGCGGCGCGGTAATCTTCACCGGGCCGCCGGTACGAACGACAAACATGACCATCGGCCGCTCCCGGCTGCGGAGCGCCTGGGAGACCCCGGATGAAGCTCGCCCTCTACCTGCCCAATTTCCGTGACCTCGTCACCGTCAAGGAACTCGAGGACCTCACCAGCCTGGCCGAGGAACTCGATTTCGACTCGGTGTGGACGCTCGACCGCATCGTCGTGCCCGAGGCCTCCGACGAACAGAAGCTGCAGCACCCGTTCGGCATGATGGAACAGTTCCCCAAGGCGCTGCCGGTCTCGGCCCGTGGCCAATGGTTGCACGGCATGCCGCTCATCCCGTGGCTGGCGGCCAAGACCCGCAAGCTGCGCATCGGCATGAGCATCATCGACACGCCCTACCGCGCGCCCGGCGTGCTGGCCGGTGAGATCGCGACCGTCGACCACCTGTCGAACGGGCGGGTCAACGTGGGCGTGGGCTCGGGCTGGATGCCCGAGGAGTTCGCCGCGGCGAGCGCCGCGCACATCTTTCCCAAGCGCCACAAGCACGTGCGCGAGACGCTCGAGGTGCTGCAGGGCATCTGGACCAACGATCTGTTCGAGTATCACGGCGAGTTCGCCGATTTCGAACGTTGCGGCTTCGGCGCCAAGCCGGTGCAGAAGCCACACCCGCCGATCTATTTCAGTGGTCTCAAGGACCCGAAGCGATCGGCCAAGCGCATCGCCAAGTACGGCCTTGCCGGCTGGATCGGCATCCAGGACACGCCGGAGGAGATCGTTCGCTGGCGCGGCGAAATCCAGCGCGAACTCGCGGAGATGGGCAGTTCCCGTTCGCTCGACGACGACTTCGACATGTGCAGCATGATCTGGTTCGCGATCACCGACGAGCCGAGCGACCAGACGCCGAACGGCAAGCTGAGCAACCTGCTGGTGGGCACCGCGGACCAGATCACCGACAACCTCAAGCGCTTCAGGGAAGCCGGCATGAACATGCCGTTACTGTGGCCGCCGTTCAGCGGCGTGCCGGTGTCCAAGACGCTCGACGACATGAAGCGGCTGGTCGGGGAGATCATGCCGAAGGTGAATGCGGGCTGAGACCGCGCGAGCGAGTGCAGGACGGGCGCGGTTCGCCTGCCGAGCGGCCGTCTTCGTCCCGGTCGGCTGGTGCGCGGCAGGCGAACGACGGGTTCCAGGTTCCGCCCGGCTCCAGCCGCGCCACATGAAGTTGATGCCAAGGCGCTTCAACGCCATGTGCACGAACTGCCCGTCGTTGACCGGTTTTGAAGCGCAATCATCGGACCTTCACTGCAAACTGTCGCATGCTTGAAGGCGATGACTTGCGGCCGTCTCGGATTTCGCGACTGGCCGCATCGCCGGCTTGCGGGGCCACGGTGGACCGTGGGCGGCGGCGCCCCTCCTTAACTGGCGAGATGGTCACCCAGTGCTGCGCAGCTTTCCCGTCGTCCAGCGACGAGTTGCCGGCGCGGGGCCCGGCCATGCCAGCGCCGATACGCGCGGTCGAAGCTCGCGACACTTGCATAGCCTAAAGCGTCGGCCACTTCACCGACCGCGCGCGAAGCATCGAGCATGTCGTCGGCGAGCATTTTCCGGACCCGCTCGAGCAGCGCTCCGTAAGACGTTCCGGCAGCGGTGAGGCGCCTGCTGAGCGTGCGTGGAGACGTATCGAGGCGCGCCGCGGCCTCGGCCAATGTAGGCGCCCGATTCACGGGCGACCCGCTACCGAGCGAACCATGAAGGACGTTGATGACGAGCGTCTCGACATCTCCACGAATACCCGCCTGATGGTGCGTGAGGGTGCATTGCCGTAGGGCCGCCTGCCACAACGCCGGGTCGCAATTGATGTTGACTAACCGGCGCCAGCGAGTCGGGAGCGATACCGCGTTGCGTCGTGCACCGAAGCGGAAATCGAAATCGAACCATTGCCGGTAGACCACGGGCGCGACCAGGGGCGCGTGCTCGAACTCGAGGCGCAGGCTGCCAGGGTAATCGGGCTGAAAGGTGCGTACGTAGCATGCCAGGGAGAACAGCGGTATTTCGACCAGGATTGGCGCGAGTTCCTCGAGGGCCATGCGCGGTGTCACGCTCAGGCGGTACTCGTCGACACCGGGATGTTCACGCCAAGCGAGGTAGGGAACGCGCTGCGACATGAAGCGGGCGAACACGTCGATGCCATCCCCCAGTGTCGGCGCGCTGAGCTGGGCTCGTGAGATCGGGCCATGAAAGCGCTCGCCCACCCGGCGGGACCATGCGAGGTGCCAGTCCGGGCGCTGCATCATCGCCATGGAATTGCGGATGCAGGTCAATTGTTGCGCAACCGTGATCGGGCCTTCCTTGGTGAGTACCGCGGGTGTCAGGCCGGTGCCTGCGAGCAGCCGGGCCGTGTCCGGAATCGCGCGCGCCATCAGTCGCACGTAGGTGCTGGGCATCGGTAGCTGGGCGATTCGGGACATGTCGGCGGAGGTGGCGTCAAATGGTAGAAAAATGGCACGCAGGGAGTTGTTGCGGAAATTACCGTCGCATAAGTTGCTGGGCGCCGCAATCAGAGGGGAATCACCATGAAATTTGCCGTCACCATCGATCCGCACATCAGTCGTTGGGACCTGGTGCGTTACGCTGAAGAACTGGGTTACGACCGCGCCTGGGTGCCGGATTCCCAGATGATCTGGTCGGACTGCTACGCGACGCTCGCACTCGCGGCAGCTAACACGCGGCGCATCCAAATTGGAACGGGGGTCGCGATTACCGGGACGCGTATCGCCCCCGTGACCGCGCATTCGATCGCGACCATCAATCAGATCGCGCCTGGACGCGTATTCCTCGGCATCGGTACCGGGCACACGGCGATGCGTGTCATGGGGCAGGATCCGATGCCGGTGCGCGAGTTCCGTGAATACCTGCGCGTTGTGCGCGGCCTGCTCGATGGCGAGGCGGTCAACTACACCTATCGAGGCAAGGAGCGGGAGATCAAGTTCCTGCACCGGGATCGCTACTACATCAACCTGGACAACCGGATCCCGATCTTCTGTGCCGCTAACGGCCCCAAAGCCTGCGAGGCGACGGGTGTCTACGGCGACGGCTGGGTTACGGTGGGTCGTGAGCCAGGTGAAGTGAGAAGCCGGATCGAACAGATCCACGCCGGTGCCCAGGCGGCCGGTCGCACATTGGGCGCGGATTTCAGCACCTCCCTGTTGACTGCCGGTTGCGTGCTGCGGCCCGGCGAAAAGCTGACCGACGACCGGGTCATCGAAGAAGTGGGGTCATGGGTCACTTGCGAGCTGCACTTCTTCTACGAGATCTGGAAGAAGTCGGGCGAGAAAGACGAATTGATCCCGGCGCATTTCGCGGACAACTGGGATGCCTATCTCGACCGGGTAAAGAATTTCAGCCTGCCCGAGCGCGCCAGTTTCCGGCAGTTGCACGACGGCCATTGCACTTTCATGCAGCCGGACGAACGCCGCTTCGTTACGCCCGAAGCCATTCGTGCCTCTTGCCTGGTCGGCACGCCCGAGGAGATCGTCGAGCAGCTCAACGACATGGAGCGCAGCGGGCTGCGTGAGCTGAACATCCTCCCCGCTGCCGACCAGGCAAACAGGGTTTACCGTGATTTTGCGGAACTGGTCATGCCCCATTTCCGCTAGTCGGCGCGTAGAGGAAGTACGCGAATGAGCCAGGAATACGACATCACCCGGGAATCATGGCGCCGTTTCACATTCGAGCGGCGGGAGCGCGTGCTCTACGCGTATATCACGTCGGAGCACCCGGTGAATGGCGTTGACGAAGCTTTGCATGAAGACCTGGCAAGCGTGTTCACGGCGTTGCAGCGAGACATGTCGAGCGACCTCGTGGTGCTCAGTGCTCGCGGCCGGGCATTTTGCGGGGGCGGTGACTACGACTGGTTCGAAGCGCAGATCGACGACCCAGGGCGTTTTCGTGCAATTGGCTGGGATGCGAAGCACATCGTCAACTCTCTGCTGGAGATGGAAAAGCCCGTGGTCTGTCGGCTGAATGGCGCGGCCGCCGGGCTCGGGGCCACGATCGCGCTGCTGTGCGACATCATCATTGCCGCCGAGAGTGCCGTCATCGGTGATCCGCACGTCAAGGTCGGACTCGTGGCGGGAGATGGCGGCGCCTTGATCTGGCCGCAGCTGATCGGCTATGCGCGAGCGAAGGAGTTGTTGCTTACGGGCGACATGTTGACCGCTCGACGCGCGGCCGAACTCGGCCTGGTGAACCACGTCGTGAAGGACGAAGACCTCGACGCCACGGTGCATGCTGTCGTGGAGAAACTGCTTGGGAATCCCCGGTGGGCGGTGCGCTGGACCAAGTCGGTGATCAACGTACCGCTGCGCGCGCTCGCCGCTCAATTGATGGACGCTTCGGTCGGCTGGGAAACGGCGTCGAACCACCTCGCCGATCGGCGCGAGGCGGTAATGGCGTCGCGCGAGAAGCGCTCGCCCCGGCTGACCGGAAGCTGAGCTGGGGCGCGCCGAGAGATGATGAATATGGACGACCGGTACGAACGTACGGAGGCGGAACACCTGCGGGAGATTCGGCGGCAACTACGTCGATTCGTGGCCGAGAAGATGCCGCGGGAAAAACGCGTGGCATGGGATCGTGGACATACTTGGGACCGCGATCTGTTCTCTGAAATTGCGGCGATGGGTTACATCGGTCTCACCGTTCCCGAGAGTTATGGTGGCGTTGGCATAGATATCCCTGCAGCGGTCGCAGTTATCGAAGAACTTGCGCAAGGCGGCCCGTCACTGGTGGGGCCCTACATCCATGCTGCTTTCTACGCGGGCATGAACCTTGTGGAGAACGGATCCCAGGAGCAGCGAGCCGATTTGCTGCCGCTCGTCGTACGCGGCGACCTGTTCCTCAGCTATGGATTGTCCGAGCCCGATGTCGGAGGCGATCTGGCCGCCGTGCAGACCACGGCCCGTCTCGACGGCGAGACGATCACCCTGAATGGCACCAAGCGGTGGTGCACTGGAGCGGACTGGGCCGATTACATCTACTGCCTGGTCCGTTCCGGAGCGCCGGACGAACGTCACCGGAATCTGAGCTTCGTGCTTGTGCCTACCGATGGCGAAGGCGTCCGCATGGCGCCGTTGGACCACATTAATCTGCGTTATACGGCAAGCATGGATGTCTATTTTGACGATGTGCGTTTGCCTCGCTCGGCCATTGTGGGTGGCCCGCCAATGTGGAATAAGGGTTGGCAGCAACTCGCCGGACGCGCGCTCGACGTGGAGAAGATCGAGGTGTCGGCGATGGCCTACGGCTTCGCGCGTGCGGCGCTTGCTGAGGCCTGGGCTTACGCGCAGTCGCGCACGCAGTTCGGATGCGCCATCGCCAAACATCAGGCCGTACGGCACAAGCTGGTCGAGGCCCGAACGCGCCTGTCAGCCTGTCGCCACATGCTCTACCACGCTGCCGAGTTGGCGAACCGCGGTCTCGACTGCGCCGTTGAGACCAGCATGGCGAAGTTGTTCGTGTCGGACGTCGGGTTGGAGATTGCGCTTGCCAGTCAGCAAGTAATGGGGGCTTACGGCCTCTGCGGGGAATATGACATCGAACGCAATGTGCGTGAGTTGCTCGGCATGCCGATTGTTGGTGGTTCTTCCGACATGCAGCGCAACAATCTCGGACGCCTGTTACGTCTATAAGCGTATCGACCCCGGCGCCGCGGGGTGGTTTCTGCCACCAGCCGCCGCTGGAGCCGGGAACGGCAACCGTCCGTCCAGCATGGGACCCGGGCATGTGGTCGGGATCCGCGGCTACCTTGCCAGCAAACACGATTGGGTTGAGTTGTGGCGTCCGGATCCGCTTAGCGAATCAGTCGAACGATGACGTCGTTCGGGCGAGTCGAAGGCGTTGGCGGGGACTGGGATTGACTCGCCCGCGCTTGTTGCGCGTGCTCGCCCCTGCGGGGCGCCGTCACTGCGTGTCGGCGTCCAAATTCGCTTCGCGAATTTGTCGAACGGTAGGTTCTCATCCTGTCCGGTCCCCCAGCCACTCCATACAAAAACGGCGCCTCTTGGCGCCGTTTTTGTATGGAGTGGCTGGGGGACTAGGATTCGAACCTAGACTGGCGGAGTCAGAGTCCGCTGTCCTACCATTAGACGATCCCCCAAGGGATGGTGCGCCGTAGGTTATAAGCTACGCGCTGCGAGTTCAATTCCTCGGTCTCGCTTTTCCGGGTCTTCCCGCTCACCGTCGCCGTTCGCAGCGGTTGATGAGCGTCTGCAGCGTTTTCGACAGTTCGAGCAACTCGGCGACCAGGCGGTGCGCGGTGTCGTTCTCGACCAGTCCGATGTCGGCTGCGATGTAGAGCTGGGTTCGCAGCTCGGCGCAGCTGCCCCGCGCACTGCGCAGGTACTGCGCGAACTGGGGCCTCGAGCCGCGTTCGTAACCTTCGGCGATGCTGGCCGCGACGGCCAGCGAAGCCCGCGTGACCTGTTCGCGAAAAACCCGGTCGGAGCAGGCGCCCATCGCGCGGTAGGTATCGCTGGCCAGGCCACAGGCCCGCGTCCAGGCTTGCAATCCCTGCAATGCATCCACGGCGACCTCCTGTCACCGCCGGCCCGGGCACGTCGCGTGACGCCCCGGGTCGAGCGAAAATCGATCAGCGCTTGCTGTACTGCGGGCGCTTGCGCGCCTTGTGCAGGCCGACCTTCTTGCGTTCCACTTCGCGTGCGTCGCGGGTGACGAAGCCGGCCTGGCGCAGCGGACGACGCAGGGTCTCGTCGTACTCGATCAGTGCACGCGTGATGCCGTGACGGATGGCGCCGGCCTGGCCGGTACCACCGCCGCCTTCGACGGTGACGTTGATGTCGAAGTTGTCGGCCATGTCGACCGTCTGGAGCGGCTGGCGCACGACCATGCGCCCGGTCTCGCGGCCGAAGTAGTCGTCGATCGAACGGCCGTTGATGGTGATCTTGCCGCTGCCGCGGGTCAGGAACACGCGCGCGGACGAAGTCTTGCGGCGGCCGGTGGCGTAATGGGTGTCTGCTGCCATGGGATCAGATTTCCAGGGGGATCGGTTGCTGCGCGGTGTGGCGATGTTCGGGACCGGCGTAGATCTTGAGCTTGCTGTACATCTGGCGGCCCAGCGGCCCCTTCGGCAGCATGCCCTTGACGGCGCGCTCGATGATGGTCTCGGGCGACTTGGCGCGCAGCTTGTCGAAGTTGATCGACTTCAGGCCGCCGATGTAACCGGAGTGCCGGTGGTACATCTTGTCCTGGGCCTTGTTGCCCGTGACGCGAATCTTCTCCGCGTTGACGATGACGATGTAATCGCCGGTATCCATGTGCGGGGTATAGGTCGGCTTGTGCTTGCCGCGCAGGCGGCGCGCAATCTCGCTGGCGAGACGACCGAGCACCTGGTCCGTCGCGTCGACCACGTACCAGTCGCGTTTGATCGTCGACGGCGTCGCAGTGTAAGTTTTCATCGTTTGGGCAAAAGTGCTGGGAAAAGACGCGCAATGGTAAGGACAGCGCCGGGGGGTGTCAATGCGAAATGGCGCACTGCGGCAGGCCGTGCGCGGCGTCCCGCAGGCGCTCCGGCCGGGGCCCGCTGAGCACCGCCGATGCGCCGTCCCCGGCCCGCCGACGCCCTCGTCACCCGCCTCGACACGGTGCTGCGCGCCGCCACCCGCAGCGCCCTGCGCCAGCGCCGCCCCTACCCGGCGGCCACGGTCGAGCAGGCGGGCCCGCTCGACGCAGCCGCCAGCCGCCACGCGGCCGGGCTGATGCGGGTCAACCATGCCGGCGAGGTCTGCGCGCAGGCGCTGTACGTCGGCCAGGCCTTGCTGGCGCGCCGCGCGCGGACGCGCGAACGCCTGCTCGAGGCCGCTCGCGAGGAGGGCGACCACCTGTTCTGGTGCGAGGCGCGGCTGGCCGAACTCGGCGCCCGTCCCAGCCGCCTGGACCCCTTCTGGTTCACCGGGGCGCTGGCCATCGGCATGTCCGCCGCGGCCCTCGGTGACCGGGCGAGCCTGGGTTTCGTCGAGGAGACCGAGCGCCAGGTGGTGCGCCACCTCGAGGGCCATCTCGACGAGTTGCCGCCCGCCGATCGGCGCAGTCGTGCGGTGGTCGAGGAGATGCGCGCCGACGAGGCGCGCCATGCGGAGGACGCCCGCGCCCGCGGCGCCCTGCCGCTGCCCTGGCCGGTGCGCCGGCTGATGCGCCTGCAGGCGCGCGTCATGACCACGCTCGCCTACTGGATTTGAACCCACACGCCACCCGCCTGCGGGCGCCAACGGATCCCATGCCCATGAAATCATCGCTGCACGCCGTCGCGCGCCTCGGCGCCGTACTGCTGCTCTCCTGCGTGTTCGGCAGCACCGCGGCCGTCGCCGCACTGCCCGCCATCGTCGACGGCCAGCCGCTGCCGAGCCTCGCGCCGATGCTCGATCAGGTCACCCCGGCGGTGGTCAACATCGCCACCGAGGGGCATGTCGAGCTGCGTACCAACCCGCTGTTCAACGATCCCTTTTTCCGCCGCTTCTTCAACTTTCCCGAGCGCCCCCTGCGGCGCAAGACGCAGAGCCTCGGCTCCGGGGTCATCGTCGATGCCGCGCGCGGCCTCATCCTGACCAACAACCACGTCATCGCCAATGCCGACGCCATCACCGTCAACCTGCGTGACGGGCGCGACTTCGCCGCCGAGCTGGTCGGCAGCGACCCGGACACCGACGTCGCCGTGATCCGCATTGCGCCGGAACGGTTGACGGCGGTGAAGCTGGCCGACTCCGATGCCTTGCGCGTGGGCGACTTCGTCGTCGCCATCGGCAACCCGTTCGGGCTCGGTCAGACCGTGACCTCGGGCATCATCAGCGCGTTGGCGCGCTCGGGGCTCGGCATCACCGGTTACGAGGATCTCATCCAGACCGACGCGTCGATCAATCCCGGCAACTCGGGCGGTGCGCTGGTCAACCTGCGCGGCGAACTGGTCGGTATCAACACCGCCATCTACTCGCAGAGCGGCGGCAACATCGGCATCGGTTTCGCGATCCCGGCCAACATGGCGCACGACGTCATGGAGCAGCTGGTCAGCTTCGGTGAAGTCAGGCGCGGCTTCCTGGGCACGCAATTCCAGGATCTCGATGCCGAGCTCGCCGAGGCCTTCGGCCTGCCGGTCAGCGAGGGCGCGGTACTGGCCAGCGTAGCGCCGGGATCACCCGCCGCCGCGGCCGGCCTGCACCCCGGCGACGTGATCGTCGAGTTCAATGGCCGCAAGGTCGGCAGCGCGGCCGACCTGCGCAACCAGATCGGGCTCGCGCGGGTCGGTGCCCGGGTCGAGGTGGTGTTCGTGCGCGAAGGCCGGCGCCAGCGCGCGCAGGTCGAGATCGGTGCGCGCGACGAACTCGCCGGGCGCGAAGTCGGCTTCCGCAACGAGCGCCTCGCCAATGTCACCGTCGGCGACATACCCGAGAATTCGCCGGCCTACGGCCGCATCGCGGGGGTCATGATCCACGGTGTCGAACCCGGTTCGCGGGCCTGGGCCGCCGGCCTGCGCAAGGGTGACATCATCAGCTCCGTCAACCGCGTGCCGACGCCCTCGGTGGCCGCCTTCGTGCAGGTCGTCGACGGCATCCAGGGCCAGCTCCTGCTCAGCGTCCATCGCGGCACACAGGCCGCCTACGTCGTCATCAAGTAGGCACGGCGCCCGCCTCAGGTGTTGTAACTGACGCCGTCGAGGCGCGCCGCGCGCACCACCTCGGCGATACAGTTGATCAGCGCCGGGCGGGCAAAGCCGCGGCGATAGAACACCGCGATGGTGCGCGAGGGTACCGGGCGTGCGAACGGCCGCAGCACGACGTGGCGGCCGAGTTCCTTGTTCAGCGGCATCGTCGTCGGCACCACGGTGACCCCGGCGCCGGTAGCCACCATCTGCATGATCGTATCCAGCGAGCTGCCTTCGAGCGTGCGCTGCATGTCTTCGTCGCCCTTGCGATCGAGATTGATGCAGGCCGGGCAGATCTCGACGACCTGTTCGCGGAAACAGTTGCGCGCGCCGAGCAGGAGCAGGGTCTCGTCGGCGAGGTCGGCGGGTTTGATGCGCTTGCGCCGCGCCAGGGGGTGGTCCTTCGGTACGGCGACGTGGAACGGTTCCTCGTACAGGGGGCGCGAGATCAGGCGCGGATCGCGGAACGGCAGCGACATGATCACCGCGTCGAGTTCGCCGTGGCGGAGGCTCTCGGCGAGTTCGTCGGTGAAGCCTTCGCGCACGATGAGGCCGAGCTGCGGCGCGCGCTTCTTCAATGCCGAGATCAAGCGGGGGACGAGAAACGGGCCGACGGTGTAGATGACGCCCAGGCGCAGCGCGCTGCCGAGCGGGTCCTGGGCGGCTGCGGCCGTCTCGCGCAGGGCTTCGGCGGCATCGAGGACTTCCTCGGCGCGGGCGACCAGGGTGGCGCCGATCGGCGTGACGATGACTTCGCTGCGACTGCGCTCGAAGATCCGCACGCCGAGCTCTTCTTCGAGCTTGCGCACGCCGACGCTGAGCGTGGGCTGGCTGACGAAACAGGCTTCGGCGGCCTTGCCGAAATGGCGGTGCCGCGCGACGGCGACGATGTAGCGCAGTTCGGTGAGGGTCACGCGGCCGGGTCCCGGCGCCGGTTCACAGGTCTGACGCCGTCACGCGCACGCCCGTCCCGGCGTGCAACGGCGCTTTGCTCCGCCACGCGCCTGGGGAGGGCTCTGGGTGCATCGCGGCCGGGCGCGGTGGCGTTGGCGGCGCGCTCAGGCCGAGGCGCGTACCCGCGGGCGCAGGGCGCGAGGGGCGCGCTCGACGAGCAGGGCGTCGAGCAGGCCGAGATCGACCACGCGGCGGCCGTGGGCGTTGCCGGCCGCCACCGTGAACGGTGCGTCGGGTTCGCCGGCCGAGTCGACCACCAGGGCCGCGCCGGTGAAGTCGTGGTCGCGGGTGAAGCGATGGGTGGTGACGACCGTGGCGAGCCCGGCCGCGCTCGCCGCGAGCAGGCCGTTGCGGGTGTCCTCGAGGGCGATCACGTGGGCGAGATCGAGATCGAGTTCGGCCAGCGCGGCCGCGTAGACGGCCGGCGACGGCTTCTTTGCCGGCACCGATTCGCAGGTCTGGATGGTCTCGAACCAGTCGCGCCAGCCGGGCGGCAGGTTGTTGTCGAGCAGGGCCTCGCAGTTGCCACGCGCCGAACTGGTCGCGATGGCGAGGCGGATGCCGGCGGCGCGGGCTTCGTCGATCAGGCGGCGGATGCCCGGGCGCAAGCGCAGCGCGCCCTCGCTGATCATGGCGGCATACTTGCGCGTCTTGGCGCGATGCATGGTCAGGACGAAGTCGTCGAAGGCTGCGGCATCGGCGAAGCGCCCGCGCAGGTCGTTGCCGTAGGCGGTGATGCGTTCGCGGCCGCCGGAGATGGCGAGCAGCTCGGCGTAGAGTTCCGGCGTCCAGTTCCAGTCGAGGCCGAATTCCTCGAAGATGGCGTTGAAGGCCAGACGATGGACTTCCTCGGTATCCGCGAGGGTGCCGTCCACGTCGAAGATGATGGCTTGGAGCATGTCTTCCCTGGGTGCGCGATGAGGCGCAATTGCGACAGCGTGTTGCGAGTCTAACACGGAAATTTCCAATAACCTATTGATCCAATGTGATGCGTACCAAATATGCAACACGGGCTTAGAGGTTTATCGGGGACTCTGCGGAAAACTTTCACCATGCCGTGCTGCGATGCAAGATAAAGCGACCGCACTGGCAGGTGAGAGTGTGTCCGCCGGCAATCGTTCCCGCGCCGGCCGGGCCTGGCGCGAGACCCGGCAGCGACGCCGCGTGGGCCGTGTGGCGGCGCGCTCGCCGTGGGCGGTCGTCGCCGTGAGCGTGGGCGATCTTCGGCCAGCTTCGGGACGGTGTCCGTGAACGACGCCACACGCCCGCCGCGCAAGGGCCGCGGCGCGACCTTCCGCCCCGACCCGCGCTACGGCGAATTCGGCCGCGAGGCCTTTGACGACGGTTGGGGCAGCGCGGACGAGGAGGCGCCGCCGCTGCGCACCACGGTGACCAACGAGCGCGCCGCCTCGATCATCAACCGCAACCGTTCGCCGGACCTGCCCTTCGATCGCTCGATCAATCCCTACCGGGGCTGCGAGCATGGCTGTGCCTACTGTTACGCGCGGCCCGCGCATGCCTACGTCGATCTCTCGCCGGGGCTCGACTTCGAGAGCCGCCTGTTTGCCAAGCCCGAGGCCGCCGCGCTGTTGCGCCGCGAGCTGGCGCGGCCGTCCTACCGCTGCGCACCGATCGCGCTCGGCGCCAACACCGATGCCTACCAGCCGGTCGAACGCCGCCTGCGCATCACGCGCGACATCCTCGAGGTGCTCGCCGAATGCCGGCACCCGGTGACCATCGTGACCAAGTCGGCGCTGGTCGAGCGCGATCTCGACCTGCTCGCGCCGATGGCCGCCGAGGGCCTGGTCCAGGTGTTCGTCTCCGTCACCACGCTCGAGCGCGAACTCGCGCGGCGCATGGAGCCGCGTGCCGCGGCGCCGCAACGGCGGCTGGAGGCCATCCGGCGCCTCGCCGCCGCCGGCGTGCCGACCGGCGTGATGTTCGCGCCGGTGGTACCCGCGTTGAACGACCACGAACTCGAACGGGTGCTCGAACACGCCGCCCAGGTCGGCGCGCGCCATGCCGGCTACGTGGTGCTGCGGCTGCCGCGCGAAGTGAAACCCCTGTTCAAGGACTGGCTCATGCAGCACTACCCGCTGCGCTACGAGCGCGTCATGGGCCGCATCCGCGAATTGCGCGACGGCGCCGAGAGTGATGCCCGCTTCGGCAGCCGGCTGGTCGGCCAGGGCGTGTTCGCCGGGCTGGTGCGCCAGCGCTTCGAGCGCGCCTGCCGCGCCCTCGGTCTCAATCGCTCCGATCACCGCCTGGCCTGCGATCGCTTCCGCCCGCCGCCGGCCGACGATCGCCAGCTCGATTTGTTTTGAGGATTTCTTCAGTGCCGCAGTAAACGGATCCAGCGCCTGAAGTTGAGCACCGAGACGAGCGCGCCGGCGACGTAGGTCAGCGCGCAGGCGGTGAGAATGCGCCGTGCCGCCGGCAGATCTGCGGGGCCGAGGTAGCCGCGTTCGAGGATGGGCAGGGCGCGGGCGAAGCTGGCATCGAACTCGACCGGCAGGGTGACCAGGTGGACGGCGACCGGGACCAGCATCACGGCACCGCCGACGAGGAGCAGCAGGGCGCCGGCCGCCGGGCTGCGCGTCATCACCGTGACGAAGGGCATCGCGACCAGGACGATGGCGCCCCAGCGCTCGAGGCCGACTGCGAAGCGCGCCAGGCGCTGGCGCACGAACAGCGGGCGATAGCCGATGTAGTGCTGGATGGCGTGGCCGACCTCGTGCGCGGCGACGACCATCGCGGCGAGCGAGCGGCCGTCGTGGTGCGGCGCCGCCAACACCACGCAGCGCCGCTGAGGATCGAAGTGGTCGCCCGTGCCGCCGGTGGCGGCCTCGACGGCGTACTCGCCCAGCCCCGCGCGGCGCAGGAGATGGCACGCGAACTCGGCGCCGCTGCCGGGGATGTCGTCGCGCACGGCGGCGTAGCGCGCCAGCACCGCACGGGCCCACAGCTGGGGGCCGAGGACCAGGGCGAAGAACAGCCCGAGGATCAGCAGTGGCATGCGCGGGCAGGTGTTGCGAGGGGCGCTGGCCGGCGAGCGTCGCGGTACGCTGACGCGATCGCCGGCCTGTGGACGCCGCGCAGGCCGTATGTTCCACGCATGGGGATCAGCCCGCCTCGCGCTTGACGACGACGAGCGTGATGTCGTCGACCTGCTTGGCGCGACCGCGGAAGGCCGCCAGTTCACCTTCCAGGCCGCGGCACAGGGCGGCCGCCGAGGCCTCGGCGTGGGCCGCGATATAGGCCTCGAGGCGCGCCTTGCCGTAGCGCTCACCGTCGGCGCGGCGGGTGTCCCATACGCCGTCGGTCCCGAGCACGACGATGTCGCCCGGGCCGAGCCGGTGGCCGTCGTGACTCGCGTAGTCCCAGCCGGCATCGATGCCGAGCGGGATGTCGTCGGCGCCGATTGCGGTCATCGCCCGGGTGCGGGCATCCCACACCATGGCCGGGTCGTGGCCGGCGCTGGCCCATTGCAGCGCGCCGGCGCCGCCGGCGTCGAGCACGAGCAGGAACAGGGTGACGAAGTGACCGCGACTGACGTCGTCGACGAGATCGCGGTTGACGCGGCCGAGCAGGGCGCCGGGGGCGAGGCCGCGATCGCGCGCACCGTGGAGCAGGGCGCGGGTGGTGGCCATGAGCAGGCCGGGGCCGACGCCGTGGCCGGAGACGTCGGCCACGACCACCGCGCGGCCATGCCCGCAGGGGGTTTCGAGGTCGAGGTAGTCGAAGAAGTCACCGCCGGTCTGCTCGGAGTAGAGGGTCACCCCGGCGACGTCGTAGCCGGGTATGGCGGGTGGCGTGGTGGGCAGCAGCTGCTGTTGGATCTCGTGGGCCAGGGCCAGTGCTTCCTCGGTCCGCGCATGGTCCTTGAGGCGCGGCACCATGTCGTTGAAGGCCCGGCCGAGGGTGCCGATCTCGTCGCGGCTCGCGATCTGCGCGCGCGCACCAAAGTCACCGCGGGCGAGGCGCTCGGTGGCAGCGAGCAGTTCGCCGATCGGGCGCGTGAGATGGTGGGCGAGGGCGAAGGCGAGCAGCGCGGCCAGGACGGTGACGGCGAGTACCAGCACGAGCAGGCCGCGCAGGTGCTTGCGGGTGGTCGCCGCGGCGTGCGCCGCGGCGGCGCCGGCTTCGGCGGTGGCGCTCGCCACCGGTACGCTCATCACCACGTAGCTGGCATAGCCCGGCGCGTCGCCGAAGCGGCGGTAGAGGACGAAGCTGTCCTCGCCGCGCACGGCGGTGCGCAGGTCGCCGTCCGCACCCGCGATCATGGCCGTGCGGATGGCGGCGGTGGCCGCGGCATCGTCGAGGGCGAAATCGGCCAGCCGCGGCAGGGTCTGCCAGTCACCGTCCACCGTCGTGCTCTGGCGCGCGAGCACGATCGCGCGCGGCGGGTCGAACACCGGGGCGCCGACCACCGCGACGGCCATGACGGTGCTGCCCGCGCGCAGTCGCGGCGGGAGCTCGAGCAGGGCGAAGGTCGAGGACAGGTCGACGTCGATGCCGGCGACGCCGACCACCGCACCGGCGGCGTCGTACACCGGCGCCGCCGCGTTGATCAGCAGCGCACCGGTACTGGCATCGTGATGCGGGCGATACCAGCGGAAGCCGGGGCGGCGCAGCTGGTCCTCGAACCACGGCCGGGTACGCGGATCGAAGTCGGGCGGGTTACCGCCGTGGCCGGGGTAGGTCGCGCTGAGCCCGTTGTCGAGTGCCACGTACTGCCAGCCCAGCAGGGGATCCTGCGGTTCGCGCACGAGGCGGAAGAAGTCCGCCAGGGTGGCCAGCGCGCGCGCCTGCGGCATTAGCGCGGTGCGATCCGCGCCGGGCCCGAGGTGCAGCGCGGCATGCTCCCAGGACACCGCCAGCGGCGGCCCGTTGCGCCGTTCGCGCGCTGCGCGCGGCGCCGGGCTCGAGACCAGTGCGAGATCCCCGGCAGGCTGGTCGAAGTCGTCGTCGAAGTAGGGGGTGACGTCGGCGTGGCTGGCCGGTGGTGCGGCCAGGGCGCGGGCCGCGGCCGCGGCCTGCAGCCGGACCAGCAGGCGCACGTGGCGGCTCTCGCGGTCGAGCACGTCGGCATACTCGCTGGCGATGCGGTGCATGGTCTGTTGCGCCTGCTCGGCGAGGATACCCGCGCTGCGCGTGGTGAGGTCGCGGCTCAGGCTGCGGATGACGTCGACGTCGAGGACGATGGTGAGCAGCGCCGGCAGCACGGCGACGAAGCCGAGCAGCAGGACCAGCTTGCGACGAATGCTCACCGGGGCGACGGTTCCTGTGCGGGCGCTCAGTTGAGCGTGGCCGGCGGCGCGTCGGCGGCGAGAACCGGCGCCGCGGCGTCCCCGAGCTGCCAGTCGGCGCTGTCCAGCGCGGTGTCGAGCAGGGCGAGCACCGAGTGCACGAGGGCGGGGGTGAGCGCGAGGTCGATGCCCGCACCCTGTTCCGGGGCGAGGGTCAGGGCGATGGCGCCGTCGTCGCGTGGGCGGAGGGTGAAACGGGTCAGCAGGATGGGCTGTTCGCCGAGCGGGAAACTGCGCGGCGACGCCTTGAACGGGGTCTTGAAGTCGGCCGTCGACACCGCGCGCTGGCGTTCGAAATCGAGCAGCTCGCGGCGCGCGTCGCTGCTCGCCTGCACGCGGATGTGATCCTGGCCGGACAGGCGCCGGGTCAGTTGCGGACGCAGCGCGACGACGAAGCGTCGCGTCAGCCAGAAGCGGAATTCCTCGGCCGCCCCGCTCGACACGCGCAGCAGCAGGCGATCCTCGGCCGGTACGAATGTGATCTGGACCTGTTCGATCTGCGGCATGTCGCCGCCTCCTCGGTGTGAATGGCGACCCCGCCAGGCGCCCGGCATGTCGGCGCATTATGCACTGCCGTCACGGCCCGCGAGGCGGCCGCGGCAGCGCCGGCCCACGGCCCGCGACGGCTCACGTACACCACGATGTCCGTGCCGCGCCCAAGTCAGGGGCGGGCGGCGCTGAGCCTTCGCGGCCATGAATAATTCGCCGGCCGGTTCTACAATGCGGCGCCCCACGCATCGGGCGCGGGCGCGATGACGATGCAGACGAATTCAAGCGTGCAGCACATCCCGGGTACTCCGCCGGCAACGCCGGCGGCGCGCTATGCCGGCGACCTCGCCGCCGGACGGATCCGTCCGGACGACGCCCAGGCGACGGCCGTGGCCGCGCTGCAACGGGTGTTCGACGCGCTGGCGGCGAGCCCGGCTCGGCGCGAGGCCGGGCTGGTCGACCGCCTGCTCGGGCGCTCCGTGGCGCCGTGGCAGGGCGTGCGCGGCCTCTACCTGTGGGGCCGGGTCGGGCGTGGCAAGACCTACCTCGTCGACACCTTCTACGAGTGCCTGCCGGCAGGCCACAAGGCGCGCGTGCATTTCCATCACTTCATGCGCCGTACCCACCAGGCCCTGCGCAGCCTCGGTGAGCAGCGCGATCCCCTGAAGACCATCGCCGCGCGCTGGGCCGAGGAACATCGCGTGCTGTGTCTCGACGAGTTCCATGTCTCGGACATCACCGATGCGATGCTGCTGGCCGGCCTGCTCGAGGCCCTGTTCGAGGCCGGGGTGACCCTCATCGCGACGTCCAACGAGGCACCGGGCGAACTCTATGCAGGTGGCCTGCAGCGCGAGCGCTTCCTGCCGGCCATCGCGCTCATCGAATCCCACCTCGAAGTGCTCGAACTGGCCGGTGAACTCGATTACCGCCTGCGCGCGCTGGAGCAGGCACCGGTCTACTACGTCGCCGCGGCGGCTGGCGCGGACGCCGAGCTGGCGCAGCGCTTCGACGCAGTCGCGGCGTCCGCCGGGCGTGCCGGCGCGGTCCTCGAGGTCGAAGGGCGGGACATCCCGACGCTGCGCCTGGCCGACGGCGTCGCCTGGTTCAGTTTCGATGTACTGTGCGGCGGTCCGCGCGCGACGGCCGATTACATCGAGATCGCGCGCTGTCACCACACCGTGTTCCTGAGCGACATTCCCCGCCTGGGACGCGACGACGGCGACGCCGCGCGGCGCTTCATCAACCTCATCGACGAGATCTACGACCGCAACGTCAACCTCGTCGTGTCCGCCGCGGACGAACCCGAGGCGCTCTACACCGGCGAGCGGCTGGCCAAGCCCTTCCTGCGCACGGCCAGCCGGCTGCGTGAAATGCGTTCCCACGATTACCTCGCGCGACCTCATCTCGGGAATTGATCGCCAAGGATAAAAAAACCTAAATATTTAATAAAAACAATAAATAAAAATATCTTGTTGACATTTTAGATTCAATAACTAAGCTATCCCTCCAATTGTTGGAGCCTTGATGGGTAGCCCAGTGCTCGCCGCGCCGTCCTCGATTTCCGCCGCACCGCAGTCCGACCAGGAACGTGCCATCGCGCGCGTCATCGCCTGTCATTACGGCGACGGCGGTGTCTACCTGCCGCGCCAGAGCGGGCGCCGCGAGACCCTGCGCGTGGCCGTCGCCTCGGGCTTCGTCGATACACAAGGATTCCTCACGCCCAAGGGCCGGCGCCTGCTGGCCCGCTGCGGCACCTGAACACCTCCGTGGGTGAACCGACAGGTTTCGACCTGTCACCAGCGTATTGGGGCTGCTCTTGCAGCCCTTTTTTTTGTCGCGCTGCGGCAATGCTGGGGGACGCCGCCGGGTCGACGGCCGCGGCTGGTCGGTTCGCCCGCTGCCGCGGCGCCGGTCGCGGTGCCGGCCCATTCAAGATCGCGGCCGTCGCGGCCGAAAACCTGCCGACAGCCCGCGTGCGCGCAACACCGAATCCATGGCCCAGCCGACCATCCGCACACTCGTTTCCGCGTCGCCGCGCCCACTGCGCGCGATCATCATCGATGACTCGCGCGAGTACATGGTGATGCTGCGGCGAATGCTGGCCGAGACCCTGCCGGACATCGAGGTCACCGAGTACGACCCCGATCAGCAGGGCAAGCCCGGGCCCAACTTCGACTGGTCGGCCTACGACGTGCTGCTGCTCGACCACAACCTCGGCGGGCACGAGAACGGCCTCGACTGGCTGGTCGAGTTCCAGGCCGCCGGCCCCCTGCCGCCGACCATCCTCATGACCGCGCAGGGCAACGACTACCTCGCCGCGCGCGCCATCAAGCTCGGCGCGGCGGATTACGTGCGCAAGCAGGACGTCACCACCTGGCGCATCGGGCGCATGGTGCGCGAACTCGTCGTCGACGACGCGGTGACCGCCGAGATCGACTGCGACCAGACCCTGTGCGAAGAGCGCGCGCGGCCGCCGCATCTCGACATCCTCGAAGAACTGATCGCACGGCACCCGCCGCGGCCCAGCGGCCCCGGCGCCAGCATCGGTTACCGCTTCGTCCGGCTCATCGGCCAGGGCGCGAGTTCGCGCGTCTACCTCGCCGAGCGCACCAGCGACGACAACACCCTGGTACTCAAGGTCATCGACCTCGCACACGTGCGCGACGTCCACATCGTCGAGCGCTTCATCCGTGAAGCGGAGATCGTCGCCGCCATCTCCAGCCCCTACGTGGTGCGCTTCTACGACTTCGGGCTGACGCCGAGCTACGGTTTCATCGCGATGGAGTTCTTCACCCGCGGCGATCTCAAGCAGCGCATCGAACGTGGCATCACGCGCGACGACGCCGTCAACTACGTGCGCCACATCGCGCTCGGCCTGCAGGCGATCCATGCCCGCGGCATCGTCCACCGCGATCTCAAGCCCGGCAACATCATGTTCCGCGCCGACGACAGCCTCGCCCTGGCCGATTTCGGCATTGCGCGGCGTCTCGACGAAGCCAGCGACCTGACCAACGCCGGCAGCGTGCTCGGCACGCCCAACTACCTCAGCCCCGAGCAGGCGCTCGGCCAGGTCGTCGACCACCGCGCCGATCTCTATGCCGTCGGCGTGATGCTCTACGAGATGCTGACCGGGCGTAAACCGTTCCGCGCCGAGAGCGCCTCGGCCCTGGTGTTCCAGCACGTCCACGCCGAACGCCCCATCCTGCCCGCCGAGTTCGCCGACCTGCAGCCCTTGCTCGATCGTCTGCTGGCCGTCGACCCGGCGGCGCGTTTCGCCAGTGCCGGCGAACTCGTGTCCGCCCTCGAGCGCAGCGTCGCCTGCCACGCCGCCTGAGCGCGGCGGGCGCCGATTCCGCGACCACGCGCGGGCCGCGCGTGCCCGCTTTCGCGGATCGAGCTTCCTTGAATTTCCCCGCCCGACCCTCATCTCGAAGCGGCGGTCGCGTCGTAGCGTGGGCCGCTCCATGCCGGCACGAACGACGACGGGACATGAACGAAGAACAACCCCAGATCATCCTTCCGCACGACGATGGTGAGGCGACGGCGCGGGTTCCCGCCCTCGCCCGCGACGTCCTGCCCGAACAACTCCTGGTGCTGCCGCTGCGCGCGCGCCCCTATTTCCCGGCGCAGACCATGCCGCTGGTCATCGAGGACGAGCCGTGGCGCGAAACCATCGAACGCGTCGGCAACACCCCGCACAAGCTGGTCGGCCTGGTCTACAGCCGCCACCCGGCCGAGATCGACGTGCCCCGGCCCGAGGACTTCGCCGTGTGGGGTACGGTCGCGCGCGTGCATCACCCGATGCGCGAGGACGGGCGCATCCAGTTCATCGCCGAGGGTATCGAGCGCTTTCGCATCAAGAGCTGGATCAAGACCGAGCGCCCCTTCGTCGCCCATGCCGAGTACCCCCGTGTGGCCCCGGATCAGGGCAAGGAAGTGCGCGCCTACGCGCTCGCCATCATCAACAAGATCAAGGAGCTGTTGCCGCTCAACCCGCTGTACAAGGAAAGCCTGAAGGCCTTCCTCGATCGTTTCACCCCGGACAACGCCTCGCCGCTGGCCGACTTCGCCGCGGCCATGACCAGTGCCGACGCCGAGCAGCTCCAGGAGGTGCTGGAGACGGTGCCGCTGCTGCGCCGCATGGAGAAGGTGCTGCTGTTGATCCAGCACGAGCTCGAGGTCGCTGGCCTGCAGAGCGAGATCCGCAAGCGGGTCGAGGAGCGCATTTCCGAACAGCAGCGCGAGTTCTTCCTGCGTGAACAGCTCAAGCAGATCCAGAAGGAGCTCGGCATCTCCAAGGACGACAAGACGGTCGAACTCGAGCGCTACCGCGACCGGCTCGACGGGCGCAGCGTGCCCGAGGACGCGCGTCGCCGTATCGAGGCCGAGATGGACAAGTTCGCCGTGCTCGAACCGGGTTCGCCCGAGTACGGCGTGACGCGCAACTATCTCGATGCGCTGACCGACCTGCCGTGGGGGGTGACCTCGCCCGACAACGTCGACCTCGACCATGCGCGCAAGGTGCTCGACCGCGACCATGCCGGCCTCGAGGACGTCAAGGAACGCATCATCGAGTTCATCGGCGTGGGCAAGCTGCGCGGCGAGATCGCCGGCTCCATCCTGCTGCTGGTCGGCCCGCCCGGGGTCGGCAAGACGTCCATCGGCCAATCGGTGGCGAATGCCCTGGGCCGCCGCTTCTACCGCTTCAGCGTCGGCGGCATGCGCGACGAGGCCGAGATCAAGGGCCATCGGCGTACCTACATCGGCGCCATGCCGGGCAAGTTCGTGCAGGCCGTGCGCGAAGCCGGCACCATGAACCCGGTCATCATGCTCGACGAGATCGACAAGGTCGGTGCCTCCTACCAGGGCGATCCCGCCGCGGCCCTGCTCGAGGTGCTGGACCCGGAACAGAACACGGGGTTTCTCGACCATTACCTCGACGTGCGCATGGACCTGTCCAAGGTGCTGTTCGTGTGTACCGCCAACCAACTCGATTCGATCCCGCGCCCGCTGCTCGATCGCATGGAGGTCATCCGGCTGTCCGGTTACCTCACCGCCGAGAAGGTCACCATCGGCTCGCGCTACCTGTGGCCCAAGCAGCGCGCGCGCGCCGGCCTCGCCGCCGGCGACGTGCGCATCAACGCCGCGGCCATGAAGGCCATTGCCGAGAACTACGCGCGCGAGGCCGGGGTGCGCAACCTCGAGAAGCTGCTCGGGCGGATCGCGCGCAAGGCCGCCATCCGCACCCTGCGCGGCGAGGGCGGCGCAAAGGGCCTCAGCGTGACCACGGCCAACCTCGCCGACTTCCTCGGCCACCCGCCGTTTCGCAAGCAGACGCCGAACCGCGGGCTCGGCATCGTCACCGGGCTGGCCTGGACCGCGCTCGGCGGCGCCACCCTGGACGTCGAGGCGACCGTGGTCCACAGCAAGAACCGCGGCTTCAAGCTCACCGGCCAGCTCGGCGAGGTGATGCGCGAATCGGCCGAGATCGCCTACAGCCACGTGGCCGCGCACCTCGGCGACTACGGCGGCGCCGCGGACTTCTTCGACGAGGCCTTCGTGCACCTCCACGTCCCCGAGGGTGCGACCCCGAAGGACGGTCCCAGCGCGGGCATCACCATGGCCACCGCGCTGTTGTCGCTCGCGCGCGGCGCGAAGCCGAAACGCGCCATCGCCATGACCGGCGAGCTGACCCTGACCGGGCGCGTGCTCGCGGTCGGCGGCATCCGCGAGAAGATCATCGCGGCGCGACGTGCCGGGGTGCGCGAGATCATCCTGCCGGCAGCGGTGAAGGGCGAATTCGCCGAGCTGCCGGCCTACATCCACCAGGGTATGACGGTGCACTTCGTGGCGGATTTTGCCGAGGTCGTGCGGATCGCCTTCGATTGAGGCCTCAGCCCGCGGCGCTGCGTCCGAGCAGCGCCCGGGCGCGCGCGCGGAATTCCGGCATGCCGGCCGTCGCCGCGATCAACACGCCGAGGTTGAGCAGGCCGACCACGCCGAATACGCCCGGAACGCCCACCCCGAGCTCGTACAGCGCGACCGTGAACGCTGCCGACAACACCATGAACAGGGCATCGACGATGTTCAGTGCCGCGAGCATGCGCGACACCCATTGCGGATCGCTGCGCGCCTGCAGCGCGGCATACAGCGGCACGATGTAGAGTGCGCCGCAGGCGCCGATCACGGCGAGGTCGACGAACAGCCGCAGGGCGTGGGGGCTTGAGAAGAACAGCGCCGGGGTCAGCACACCGGCCGGCGCCGGCGGCGTGCCGGCCAGCCACACGTCGAGCGAGGCGAGCGTGATGCCGAGCGCCGCGAAAGGCACGATGCCGAGTTCGATGCGCCCGCGCGAGAGCCGCTCGCAGGCCAGCGAACCAATGCCGATGCCGACGGTGAACGCGGCGTTGAGCAGGGTCACCGCCTGCTCGTCGGCGCCGAGCAGCACCTTGCCGTAGGTCGGCACCACGCTGAGGTAGGTGGCGCCGATGAACCAGAACATCGAGATCAGCACGATGAGCACGAACAGCGGGCGATCGCGCGTGCTCTCGGCAAGGATGGTCCAGGTCGAACGCGCGATGTTGCGGTCGACCTGCAGCCGCGGATCGTTGGCCGGCGCCGGTGGAATGAACGCGGCGGCGGTGCGGCCGAGCAGCGCGATGCCGACCACCGCGGCGACGATGGCGAGCGGCGCATCGTGGCCGAGGCTGGCGAGCAGGCCGCCGCACAGGCCGCCGGTGAGGATGGCGACGTAGGTGCCGAGCTGGATGAGGCCGTTGCCGCCGGTCAGTTCGTCGGGTGCGAGGTGCTGGGGCAGCACGCTGTACTTGAGCGGACCGAAGAAGGTGGACTGCAGGCCCATCAGGAACAGCACGGCGAGCAGGAAGGGATAGCTCTCGAGCCAGAAGCCGAGCGCGCCGAGGCCCATGACGACGATCTCGGCGGTCTTGACGTGGCGGATCAGCGCCGCCTTCTCGTACTTGTCGGCGACCTGGCCGGCAAAGGCCGAGAACAGGAAGAACGGCAGGATGAAGATGGCGCCGGTGAGCACCACCAGCACGCGGGTGTCGAGACCGGTGCGCTCGGCGACGGTGAAGGTGACGAAGATCACCAGCGCGAAGCGGAACACGTTGTCGTTGAACGCGCCCAGGAACTGGGTCAGGAACAGTGGCGCGAAACGGCGCGAGTGGATCAGGCCGGACTGGCGCACGTCGGGAGGATCACGGCACGGGAAGGTTTGAACAAGTGGCTGCGCCGCCCGCGGACTGCATTGCACGTCGCTCTGCGATGCTCATCTATTCGGACATAAACTGCGCTTCTCGGTCGACGCGCGCCTTGCCCCCGGGCATGCTCGCTCACTTGTTCAGACCTTCCCGAGTCTGGGCGAAACTGCTTTGTGCGATACTCGGCGGCGCTTTTCCCCGGCGAACAAGGGCCAGCCGCGATGCCGATCGTAACCGAAGTCGACCTGCTCAAGTATCGCCGCACCAAGATCGTGGCGACGGTCGGTCCCGCCTGCGGCACCCCCGCGATGATCCGCACCCTCATCGAGACCGGGGTCAACGTGTTCCGCGTCAACATGTCGCACGGCAGCCACGCTGGCCACGGCCAGGCCATCGACATGATCCGCGAAGTCGCCGCCGAGCTCGGCACTGCCACGGCCATCCTCGCCGATCTCTGCGGGCCCAAGATCCGCACCGGCAAGTTCACCGCCGGCGCGGTCGAACTGGTCGCCGGCAGCGAGGTCGTCATCACCACCGCCGACGTGCCCGGTGACGCCGGCCTGATCCCCTCGCAGTACGCCGCGCTGCCGCGCGACGTCGCCGTCGGCCACCGCGTGCTGCTCAACGACGGTGCGGCCGAACTCAGCGTCCTCGCCATCGAGGGCGACACCGTGCGCTGCCGCGTCGTCGCCGGCGGCAAGGTGGGTGACCACAAGGGCATCAACCTGCCCGACTCCGAGGTCTCGGCGCCGTCGCTGACCGCCAAGGACCGCGCCGACGCCGCCTTCGCCCTCGACGCCGGGGTCGATTTCCTCGCCCTGTCGTTCGTGCGCAGCGCCGACGACATCCGCGAGCTGCGCGCGTTGACCGATGCCGCGCCGATGGCGGTGGGGATCATCGCCAAGATCGAGAAGCCCGAGGCGTTGGACAACAGCGAGGCCATCATCGCCGAGGCCGACGGCATCATGGTCGCGCGCGGCGATCTCGGCGTCGAACTCAATCCCGAGCAGGTGCCGCTGGCGCAGGCCCAGCTGGTGACGCGGGCACGGGCCATGAACAAGCCGGTCATCGTCGCCACCCAGATGCTGGAATCGATGATCACCGCGGCACGGCCGACCCGCGCCGAGGTTTCCGACGTCTCCTTTGCCGTCGCCAGCGGCGCCGACGCGGTCATGCTGTCGGGGGAGTCGGCGGTCGGGGCCTTCCCGGTCGAGGCCGTGCGCATGATGGATCGCGTGGCGCGCCAGACCGAAAGCTACCACTGGCACACCGGTCTCGACTTCGTCTCCAGCCGCGGCGCTGCCGACGGCGAGATCAAGCCGTTCGGCGACGCCATCGCCGACGCCGCCGCGCAGCTGGTCGGCGACGTGCGTGCACGCGCCGTGATCGTGATTTCCTCGCAAGGCATGACGGCGGCGACGATCAGCGCGGCGCGGCCGGCGGCGCCGGTCGTCGCGATCTCGAAGGATCCGCGCACCTGCCGGCGCATGAACCTGATGTGGGGCATGATCCCGCACTACGTCGAGGCGGTGGGCAGCGAGAACCCGAATCACATCGCGCGCCGCGCGGCGCGCGACCTGGGCCTGGCCGCTGATGGCGAGTTCGTCGTCATGGTGCGCGGCTTCCATGCCGACCCGGCGCTCAACTCGCCGTCGATCACGCTGTTGCAGGTCTAGCGCGGGCCCGCCGGACGAAGCCGCCGGCAGCGCACCGCCGCGGGGGCACGCCCGGCGCCATGACCGACCGGGCGTGCGGGTAGCGGGCGGGGTTCAGAACGGGATGTCGTCGTCGAAGTCGCCCATCGGCGGTTCATCCATGTCGCCACCGTCGCGGCTCGGCGCGCGCCCGCCCGGCGGCGCGCCGCCGCCACCGCCGCGGCTGCCACTGCCACCGCCACCGCCACCGCCACTGTCGCTCCCGCCAGCGCCGCCGCGGCCACCCAGCATCTGCATCTCGTTGGCGACGATCTCGGTGGTGTAGCGCTCGTTGCCATCGCGATCCTGCCACTTGCGCGTCTGCAGGCGGCCTTCGACGTAGACCTGCGAGCCCTTGCGCAGGTACTCGTTGACGATCTCCGCCAGGCGTCCGAAGAACACCACGCGGTGCCACTCGGTGCGTTCCTGCTGCTCGCCGCTGTCGCGGTCGCGCCAGGCCTCGGCCGTGGCCAGGCGGACGTTGGCCACCGCGCTGCCGCCGGCCGTGTAGCGGACCTCCGGGTCCGCGCCCAGGTTTCCAATCAGCATGACTTTGTTCAGGCCACGTGCCATCGCGCATTCTCCCTTTTGTGGTTGATGAACCCGTCCGTGGGTCGGTCGTTCGTGGGTCTACGGCGCCCGATTCTATCCGGAAGCAGGCCCCGCGACAGGGGGTCAGTGGCGCGCCGGGCGGACCAGCGCCGTCGCCGGCACGTTGAGGCTCATCACCAGCCAGGCCAGGCCGATGGCGGCGCAGACCAGCGGCACCGCGGCATAACCCCAGGCGCCGGCGACGCTGCCGCCGCACAGCCCGCCGAGGAAGACGCCGATGAACTGGAAGGTCGAGTAGGCGCCCAGCGCCGCGCCCTTGCCGCTGGCCGGCGCGGCGCGCGAGATGAAACCGGGCAGCGAGGCCTCGAGGAAGTTGAAGGCGACGAAGTAGAGGGTGAGCGCGGCATAGATGCCGGGCCGGCTGTCCCACCACAGCCACAGCAGCAGTTCGGCGGCGGCGAGGCCGCCGATCGAGCCGTAGAACAGGGTCCGCGCCAGCCCGCGCCGAGACGACAGCATGATCAGCGGCCCGACCAGCAGGATCGACACCGCCAGTACCGGCAGGTAGACGGTGTAATGGCGGGCGGCATCGAGGCCCAGCCCCTCGCGCAGGGTCACCGGGATGGCAACGAAGCTCGCCGCGAGTACCAGGTGCAGGGTCAGCACGCCGAGGTAGAGCACGCGCAGGTCGGGCTCGGTGAGGGTTTCCAGCAGCGAGGGTACGGCGCTGCCGCGGGCCGGCGCCGGCGCCCGCGGCAGGCCGGCGACGAGGACGGCGATGGCGAGCAGGGCGAGCGCGCCCGAGGCCAGGAACAGCCCGCCGAGGCCGAACAGGCCGTTCAGCACCGGGCCGACGACGAAGGCCACCGAGAAGGCGCCGCCGATGCTGATGCCGATGATGGCCATGACCTTGGTGCGCTGGCTCTCGCGCGAGAGATCGGCCGCGAGCGCGAGCGTCGCGCCGGACACCGCGCCGGCGCCCTGCACCGCGCGGCCGACGATGACCGGCCAGATGGTCTTGGCGGCGGCGGCAATCAGCGCACCGATGGCGAACAGGCACAGGCCGGCCACGATCACCGGGCGCCGCCCGACGCGGTCGGACAGGCTGCCGAGCGGGATCTGGAAGCCGGCCTGGGTGAGGCCGTAGATGCCGATGGCGACGCCGATGAGGAAAGGGGTGGCGCCGGGCAGGCGCTCGGCGTACAGGGCCAGCACCGGGATCAGCATGAACAGGCCCAGCATGCGCATGAAGAACACCAGCGCGAGCACCAGCGCGCTGCGCTTCTCCTGGGCGTTCATGGCGAGTTCGGTCGACACGTGTGAAAGCGTTTGAGGGGCGGCGAAAAAACGCCGTATAGTACTCGTTTGCACTTTTCACGCGCCAGTCGGCAACGGCCGACACGCGCGATCGACTCCTCACTCATCCTCACTCAGCGCGTTCCATGGACACCATACATCTGCGCGGCGCCCGCACGCACAACCTCAAGAACGTCGATCTCGACCTGCCGCGCGACAAGCTCATCGTGATCACCGGGCTGTCGGGCTCGGGCAAGTCCTCGCTCGCCTTCGACACCATCTACGCCGAGGGCCAGCGGCGCTACGTCGAGTCGCTGTCGGCCTACGCGCGGCAGTTCCTCTCCATGATGGAGAAGCCCGACATCGACCACATCGAGGGCCTCTCGCCGGCCATCTCGATCGAGCAGAAATCGACCTCGCACAACCCGCGCTCGACGGTCGGCACGATCACCGAGATCTACGACTACCTGCGCCTCATGTTCGCCCGCGTCGGCGTGCCGCGCTGCCCCGACCACGCCGAGGTGCTGGAGGCACAGACCGTCTCGCAGATGGTCGACCAGGTGCTGGCCCTGCCCGAGGACTCGCGCTGGATGCTGCTGGCGCCGGTGATCCGCGGGCGCAAGGGCGAGCATCACCAGGTTTTCGAACACCTCGTCCGGCTCGGCTACGTCCGCGCGCTGGTCGACGGCGAAGTGGTCATGCTCGACGACCCGCCGGTGCTGGCCCTGCGCAAGAAGCACGACATCGACGTCATCGTCGACCGCTTCCGCGTGCGCGAGGACCTGCGCCTGCGCCTCGCAGAATCGTTCGAGGCCGCGCTCGAACTCGGTGAGGGCGTGGCGCGGGTGCTGCCACTGGAAGGCGACGGCGCCGAGCTGCTGTTCTCCTCGCGCTTCGCCTGCCCGGCCTGCGGTTACAGCATCAACGAGCTCGAACCGCGGCTGTTCTCGTTCAACAACCCGGTCGGCGCCTGCCAGGCCTGCGACGGCCTCGGCCAGGTGCAGTTCTTCGACGAGCAGCGCGTGGTCCAGCATGCCGAGCTCAGCCTGCCGGCCGGTGCCATCCGCGGCTGGGATCGGCGCAACGCCTACTATTTCCAGCTCGTCCACGCGCTGGCCCAGCACTACGGTTTCGACATCGACACGCCCTTCGGCGAGCTGCCCGAGCGCATTCGCCAGGTCATCCTGCACGGCAGCGGCAAGGAGCAGATCGAGTTCAGCTACATCAAGAGCGGGGGGCGTTCCGCCAAGCGCAAGCACGCCTTCGAGGGCGTGCTGCCGAACATGGAGCGGCGCTACCGCGAAACCGATTCGAACATGGTGCGCGAGGATCTCGCCCGCTACCTCGGCCACAAGCCCTGCCCGGAATGCCAGGGCACGCGCCTGAACAAGGCCGCGCGCAACGTGTTCATCGGCAGCCACAACCTCGCCGACGTCACCGCCATGCCGATCGGCGCCACCCACGCCTTCTTCGACGGCCTCGCGCTCAAGGGCAAGCGCGGCGAGATCGCCGAGAAGATCGTGCGTGAAGTCCAGCTCAGGCTGGAGTTCCTGGTCAACGTCGGCCTCGACTACCTGACCCTCGATCGCAGTGCCGATACCCTGTCCGGCGGCGAGGCCCAGCGCATCCGCCTGGCCAGCCAGATCGGCGCCGGCCTGGTCGGCGTGATGTACATCCTCGACGAGCCTTCCATCGGCCTGCACCAGCGCGACAACCAGCGCCTGTTGAACACCCTGTTCCACCTGCGCGACCTCGGCAACACGGTCATCGTCGTCGAGCACGACGAGGAGGCCATCCTCGCCGCCGACCACGTCGTCGACATGGGGCCGGGCGCCGGGGTCCACGGCGGGCGCGTGGTGGTGTCGGGCACGCCGGCGCAGATCTCGGCGTGTGCCGAATCGATGACCGGCCAGTACCTCTCCGGGCGGCGCGCGATCGAGGTGCCGCCCTTGCGCACCGCGGCCCACCCCAAGCGTCAGCTCGCCATCCGCGGCGCGCGCGGCAACAACCTCAAGGGCGTCGACGTCGACATCCCGGTCGGGCTGATGACCTGCGTCACCGGGGTGTCGGGCTCGGGCAAGTCGACCCTGGTCAACGACACCCTCTATGCCTTCGCTGCGCGCGAATTGAACGGCGCCGCGGCCAACCCGGCCGAGTACGCCGAGATCAAGGGCCTCGACCAGTTCGACAAGGTGGTCGACATCGACCAGAGCCCGATCGGCCGCACCCCGCGTTCCAACCCGGCAACCTATACCGGCCTGTTCACGCCCATCCGCGACCTCTTCGCCGCCACCCCGGAGGCACGCTCGCGCGGCTACCAGCCCGGCCGCTTCAGCTTCAACGTCAAGGGCGGACGCTGCGAGGCCTGCCAGGGCGACGGCGTGATCAAGGTCGAGATGCATTTCCTGCCGGACGTCTACGTGCCCTGCGACCTGTGCAAGGGCAAGCGCTACAACCGCGAGACGCTGGAGATCCTCTACAAGGGCCGCACCATCAGCGACGTCCTCGACATGACGGTGGAAGAGGCGCGCCAGTTCTTCGACGCCGTGCCGGCGGTGGCCGGCAAGCTGCAGACGCTCAGCGAGGTCGGACTGTCCTACATCCGCCTCGGCCAGAACGCGACCACCCTGTCGGGCGGCGAGGCGCAACGCGTCAAGCTCTCGCGCGAACTGTCCAAGCGCGACACCGGCAAGACGCTCTACATCCTCGACGAACCCACCACCGGGCTGCACTTCTTCGACATCGAGCAATTGCTCAAGGTGCTGCACCGCCTGCGCGATCATGGCAACACGGTGGTCGTCATCGAGCACAACCTCGACGTCATCAAGACCGCCGACTGGCTGATCGACCTCGGCCCCGAGGGCGGCAGCGGCGGCGGCCAGATCCTGGCCGTCGGCACGCCCGAAGACGTCGCCGCCAATCCCGCCTCGCACACCGGGCGTTTTCTCGCCGCCGTGCTCGACCGCGCCGCCGCGCCGGCCTCGCTGTCGGCGTGAGGCGCGGCGCGGGCGGCGGCCGCGGGCGGCTGCGCAGGGCGCCGGTCGTGCGTGGTCTGCTTGCCGTCCTGCTGGCCCTGGCAGCGACCTGCGTGGTCGCCGCCGAACCGGCCCCGCGCGTGCTGCACATCGGCACCTCGGGCGACTATGCACCGTTCTCGCGCCGCGCCGACGGCGTCCTGCAGGGTTTCGACATCGACCTCGCCGAGGCCTTCGCCGCCGCGCGCGGCTACGCCATCGAATGGGTGCCGTTCACCTGGCCGGATCTCGCCGCGGACTTCGCCGCGGGCCGTTTCGACCTCGTCATGAGCGGCATCACCGTGCGCGCCGATCGCTCGATCGCCGGGCGCTTCAGCGTGCCCGTCGCGACCAGCGGCGCGGTGCTGCTCTACGACACCCGCGTACACCCGGCCGGCGTCGAGGTGGATGATTTCGACCGCGCCGGCCTGCGCCTCGCAGTCAACCGCGGCGGGCACCTCGAACGCGTCACCCGCGCACGCTTCGCGCGCGCCGAGGTTCGCGCGCTGGCCGACAACGCTGCCGTGCGCCGGCAACTCGTCGACGGCGCCGTCGACGCCGTCGTCACCGACACCCTCGAGGCCCCCGGCTGGCGACGCGGCCTCGACCACGTCGGCCAGGCCGGTCCGTGGACCACCGATCGCAAGGCGTACTGGCTGGCGCCGGGGCAGGACGCGCTGGCCGCCGAACTCGATGCCTGGCTGCTCGCGCGCGAGGCCGACGGCACGCTCGCGCGCCTGCGCCACACGGCCTTCGGCGATGCCGTGCAGGCGCCCACCGCGACCCCGCTCGCCGCGCTCCTCGCCGCCATCGACGAACGTCTCGCCCTGATGCCGCTGGTGGCCGCGGCCAAGCGCCGCGACGGGCGCGCGCTCGAGGATCGCGCACGCGAGGCCACCGTACTCGATGCCGCCTGGCGCGCGGTTCGGGCCGCCGCCGGGGAGGCCGGCGCGAGACCCGAGGAGGCCGCCGTGCGCGCGTTCTACGCGGTACAGATCGAGGCCGCGAAGTTCGTGCAGGCGCGCGAACTGGCCCGCACGGATGCCGCCAGCGATGCCCCGGACCTGCAGCAGGCGCTGCGCCCGGCCCTGCTGCGCATCGGCCAGCGCATGGCCGCGCTGGTCGTCGCCCTGCATCGCGCGGGCGTTCCGCCCGATATCGATCGGCGCCTTGCCGACGAGCTGCGCTCGTGGGCCCTGCCCGCGGCGCTGCTCACCCGCCTTGCCGCCGCGACCGCCGCGCTCGCGCCCGTCGCGGAGCGCGCGCCATGAGCGACACGGCGTGTCCGTGCGGTAGCAACCGCGACTTTGCGGAATGTTGCGGGCCCTACCTCGACGGCATCAGCGCCGCGCCCACCGCCGAGGCGCTGATGCGCAGCCGTTACAGCGCGTTCGTGCGCGGTGAGGCCGATTACCTGCTCGCGACCTGGCACGTCGACACCCGCCCCGCCGCGCTCGAACTCGAGCCCGGGCTGAAATGGCTCGGCCTGCGCATCGTGGCGGTCGCGGCCGGTGGCGCCGACGCCGCCAGCGGCACGGTCGAGTTCGTCGCCCGCTGCAAGCGCGGCGGCCGCGCCGAGCGCCTGCACGAGGTTTCGCGCTTCGTGCGCAGCAACGGGCGCTGGGTCTACCTGAACGGCGTCGATCCGCAGCCACGCTGAGCGCACGACCTGCGCGCCGGCTGCCGGTGCGTGGGCTTGGCCCGATTCTCACGGTAATTGTCCCGCGGGCCACTGTCGGCGACCCCGCCCACGCTCTACCGTGATGGCCGTTCTTCTTCGCGGCCGCCCTGATGAAACTTCGCCAGATCCGAAATGCCACCCTGCTGCTCGACTATGCCGGCACGCGCTTCCTGATCGACCCCTGGTTCGCCGCGCAAGGCAGCCAACCCGGGTTCGAGGGCACGCTCAACAGTCACCTGCGTAATCCGACGGCGGCGCTCGTCGTTCCCGTCGCGGAGCTCGTCGACGTCGACGCGGTCGTCCTCACCCACGTGCATCCCGACCACTGGGATGACGCTGCCGCGGCTGCACTGCGCAAGGACATCCCGTTCTTCGTGCAGCATTTCGGCGACAAGGCGACGATCGAGGCGGCCGGTTTCACCGACGTACGCGCGTTGATCGGCCACCCGGTCTTCAACGGGATCAGGCTCACGCGGACGCCCGGGCAGCATGGTTCCGATGCCTGCCTGCAGGCGGCCTACGAAGTCCTCGGCGAGGTGTGCGGTGTGCTGTTCGAACACCCCGACGAGAAATCCCTCTACCTGGCCGGCGACACCGTCTTCAACGAGTACGTCGCGGGCAATCTCACCCTGTATGCGCCGGACGTCGTGGTGATGAACTGCTGCGATGCGCAGGTGCTCGGCCTCGGCTCGATCATCATGAACGCCACCGACGTGAAGTCCGTCTACGACGCCGCGCCGCAGGCCACGCTCGTCGCGAGTCACATGGAGGCGGTCAACCATGCCGCCCTTACGCGCGCCGGGCTGCGCGCGTTCGTCGACGACAACCGCATGGCGGACCGCGTCCTGATTCCTGCCGATGGCGAGACGCTGAGCCTCTGAGCCGGGCGATCCATTCCATGTCCATTCAGGAGGAGGCGCGATGACCACACCCGAGCAGAACAAGGAACTCGTGCGGCGTTTCTACGCCGCCATCGAGCGTAAGGAGTTCGACGCGCTGCACGCCATGTGCCATGACGAGTTCGTCTTCTACAACCAGCTCGATACGCCGCATCCGGGCGTCGCGGGGCTGATCGAGGCGGAGAAGAAGAACTTCGATGCCTTCGAGAGCTTCCGTTTTCCCATCGAAACCCTGGTCGCGGAAGGCGACAAGGTCGCGGCCTACATGCTCTTCGAGGGCCGGAACCAGGTCGGTCCGTGCGTCGGGGCGGCTGCCAAGGGCAATGACTGCCGTTTCTCGCTGTTCATGCTGCTCACGATCAAGGACGGCAAGATCGTGGAAAAGCGCGCACATTTCGACACTGGTGACATCTATCGACAGTTGACCGCGTGAGGCGGCGGGCGCGCCGTCGGCCGGGCCGGGGGCGTGGCCAGGCAGCGGTATCCGCCATGACATCCAGCACCCGACGGAGGTTTCACCCATGGCCCAGGCGCGCGACATCGCATTCATCAACGCCGTCGTTCGCACCGTCGATCCACGGGACACCGTGGCGCAGGCGGTCCTGTTGCGCGATGGTCGCATCGCGGCGGTCGGCAGCGCCGCCGAAGTGCGCGCCGTGGCCGGTGCGGACGCGGAGATCGTCGACCTCGGCGGCGCAACCGTCGTGCCGGGCTTCATCGACGCACACAACCACCTGAGTATCGCGGCCTTTGCACCCGAATGCGTCGATTGCTCGACACCGCCGAAGTCCACCCTGGCCGAGGTGCTCGAAGCGATCGAGCAGCACTGCCGCAGCGCGCCGCCGGGGCAATGGGTCCGCGCGATGGGCTTCAACCTGGCGCACGTCCGCGAGATGCGCAATCCGACCCGCTTCGAACTGGACGAGGTCGCCCCCGACAACCCGGTCTTCCTCATCGATGCGAGCTGCCATGCCGGCTTCGTCAACAGCCTGGCGCTGGCCCGGGTCGGCATCGACGAGCACACGCCCGACCCGGCCGGTGGCGAGATCGAGCGCGACAAGATCGGCGTGCCGACCGGCGTACTCTACGAGAACGCCGCCAACCCGCTGCATTCGCACTCCTGGAGCGACTACGCCGAACGCGACTGGGACCGATCGGTCGACCTGCTCCATGCCAAGATGCAGGAATATCTCGCGGTGGGTATCACCTTCGTCGGCGACGCCATGGTGACGTCGAAGTCGGCGCAGCTCTACCGCACGGCCGACCGCCAGGGCAAGCTGCCGTTCGGGGTGCAGATGCTGCACGCGGCGGACCACTTCTTCGATACCCACGACCTGCGGCGGCCGGACATCATCGACCGCATCAAGGAACCGGGCAGCGAGCGCCTGGTCGGCGGCACGATGAAGATCTTCGTCGACCGCGCCTACCCTGCGCCGGCCATCGACAAAATGCATCATGGCTGCTGCGCGCATACCGGCGCGGCTTTCTATCCCAAGGCCGAGGTCGGGCGTCTCGCCCGCCGCGCGGTGGAACTCGACATCGCCACGGCGATTCACGGTATGGGCAACTGTGCGGTCAACACCGTCATGGACGCCTACGCGCAGAGCCGACGGGGGCGTAGCACGGACGCGGTGCTGAGACTCGAGCATGCCTTCGTCGCGGAGCCCGCCCAGGCGCCGCGCATGGCCGATCTCGGCATCGACCTCGTCGCCAACCCCGGCCTGGCCTGGCTGTGGGGTGAAGTGTTCGACATGTGGCGCGGCGAGTGCCAGCATCACCTGAAGCTGTTTCCGGTGCGGAGCATGATCGATGCCGGCGTCCGGGTCAGCCTGGGCTCGGACCATCCCTGCGGCAGCTTCACTCCGGCGGAAATCATCTGGACGGCCGTGACGCGGGTCTCGTCCAAGGGTATGCCGGTCGATCCCGAGGAAGCGATCACGGCGGCCGAAGCGCTGCGCGCCTACACGATCAACGCGGCGCACGCCTCCAACCGGGCCGCGGAGGAAGGCAGCATCGAGACGGGCAAGCGCGCCAACGTCGTCGTCCTCGACCGCGACATCGTGACCTGCCCGACCGACGACATTCGCAGCGCGCAGGTGCTCAGGACCTACGTCGACGGTGAGTGCGCCTACCGGCGACCGGTCGCCGCCGCAGCGATTTGACGACAGGGCCAAGCCATTGGTCGCCGAACGACGAGATGCAAAGCACGGGGCAAGACCATGAGTGACAGCCAGGACATCGTGCCGTTTCCGAATCCGGGTGTCCGCCTGATCGAGGAGGACGAGCGGGTGATGGTGTGGGAGGAGGTCTTCGAGCCCGGTGTCGCAACCCCGGCGCATCGCCACATCCGCGATTACATCGCCGTGTTCCCCGACGGCGGCGAGCTCACGTTGACCCATGTCGCCGGTGAGCTCGAGCGCTACACCTTCCTGTGCGGCGCGGCGGAAGCGCTGCCGACCGACGACGGGCGGGCGCGCTTCGCCTTCGCCGCCGGCAGCATGGTGCGCTCGCGGGTGCCGCCGGCAGGGACGGCGCATATCGCCCTGAACGAAGGGGATGCGCCCGTGCGCATGATTCTCATCGAATTCAAGGACGCGATGGCATCAGCGCCGCGCGCCTGATCCGGTTCCCGCCATCCCGTTCGATCACGGGCGGCAGCGACTCACGCCGGGGCGTTCGTCTCGCTGAAGGCCTGGCGCCACGCGCTCGGCGACAGGCCGACGGCGCGCCGGAACTGGAGGCGCATCGCCGCGACCGAGCCGAATCCCGACGCCTCGGCAATCTGTTCCACCGAGCGCTCGGAATCCTCGAGCAGGTGCTGGGCCTGGGCAAGCCGCTCGGCGAGCAGCCAGGCCTGCACCGTGGTACCGGTCAGCGCCTTGAAATGACGGGTGAAGCTGCGCCGGCTCATGCGCACCTCGTCGGCCAGGCTGTCCAGGCTGTGGGCTTCGCCCAGCCGGCCGCGGACCGACTCGATCAAGCGCGCAATCCGATGGTCCTGCTCGGCCCTCGGGAGGGGGCGTTCGATGAACTGGGCCTGTCCGCCCTCGCGGTGCGGTGCGATCACCAGCCGGCGCGCGACCTGGTTCGCCACGCTTGCGCCGAGCCGCTGACGCAGCACGTGGAGACAGGCGTCGAGGCTCGCCGCGGTGCCGGCCGAAGTCAGGACGTTGCCGTCTTCGACGTAGAGCACGTTGGCATCGAAATCGACCGCGGGAAAACACGCGGCCATGCCGGCGACGTACTCCCAGTGGGTCGTCGCGCGGCGTCCATCGAGCAGACCGGCCGAGGCGAGTACATGGGTGCCGAGGCACAGGCCGACGATCTGCGCGCCGCGCGCATGGGCATCGCGCAGTGCCGCCAGCAGGCGCGCGGGCGGCGGGTCGAGGGCGTGCCGCCAGCCGGGGACGACCACGGCATCGGCCGTTGCGAGGACGCCAAGCGGTGCGAGATCGGTGAGGCCGAACCCGGCCGTCGTCGTCAGCGGCGCCGGTTCGCCCGCGCAGACGATGACTTCGAACGGACTCTGCTCGTAGAGCGCATCGCCGAACACCAGGCTCGGCACGGACAGGTGGAATGCGATCACACGGTCGAACGCGATGACGGCGATGCGGGTGCGTTGACGGTCACCAGCCATGCGGAATCCCTCGGTTCGTGCTGGCCTGATGCTAGCCCGGATTTCTCACGCCCGTCCTGCTGCGGCATTTCGACACCCTCGCGACGGACGGGGGCGAGAAATCCGGGCTAGCGGTAGCGCGCGACCAGGCTAATGGTCGCCGGGCATGAAGGCAGCTCGTGGCGGGCTGCTTCCGATGTCGTCGGCGCGCACGTGGTCGCCGCGAAGCCTCAGCGCGCCAGCCGCGTCAGCCACAGCGAGGCGGCGAAGATCAGGCTGCCGCCGGCCCAGGTCCAGGCATCGGGGAACTCGCCGAACACCAGCCAGCCGAGCAGGGCGGCCCAGATCAGGCGGGTGAAATTGAACGGTACGGCGATGGAGACGTCGGCGGCGGCCAGCCCGCGGTTGTAGGTGCGCTGCAGGATCACGCTCATCACGCCCATCACCGCGAACAGCGCCCACTGCTCGGGCCGCGGCCAGCGCCACACCGCCACGGTCGGCAGCAGCAGCAGGGTCGACTGGGTGACGAACAGCCAGGCGGCGATGGCGTCCGGCGGTTCGGTGCGCACCAGGGTCTTGATCAGGATGGCGACCACGGCGCCGGCCGCGGCCGAGCCCAGCGCGAACAGGATGCCGGCGTTCAGCACCGTGAAGCCCGGGCGGATCATGACCAGCGCGCCGACCAGGCCGAGCGCGATGGCGGCCCAGCGGCGGCGGTCGATGATTTCGCCGAGCAGCAGCCCGGCGATGGCCGCGCCGATCACCGGCTGCAGGAAATTGATCGCCGCCATGTCGGCGATCGGGATGCGCGCAACGGCGGCGAACAGCAGCGAGACGTTGACCGCCGAGACCGCACCGCGCAGCAGGTGGCGCGGAAAACGCGTGGTGTGCATGGCGTCGAAGCCGACGCGCAGGAACCACGGCACCATGAACAGGGCGGCAAAGGCGTTGCGCAGGAAGGCGATCTCGAACACCGCGAGATCGGGCGCAAGGTGGCGCCCGCAGGCAATCGTCGCGGCATAGGTCACCGCCGAGGTCGACATCCACACCCCGGCGCGGACGCCGCCCGGCAGGGCGTGGAAACGCGCCACGACGTCGCGCCGCATGGCCGAAGTCCTCACACCGCGAGCTGGCGGCCGAGCAGGTAACCGTAGGCGATGAGCGTCGGCACCTGGGCCAGCAGCGCGGTGACGTGGGGCGCCAGGGCGTCGAGGCCGTCGCTGTGGCAGCGCTCGTCCAGCCACGCCCCGAACAGGCGCCCGGCGTGTTCGCCGACCAGGTAATCGAGCCAGCCCAGGACCAGCACGGCGATGGCTTCACCCAGGCCCGGCCAGGCGCCGACGCTGGTCGCGCCCAGCCAGTGTGCGTAGCCCTTGAAGACCAGCGCGGTGGCGAGCAGGCCCTGCACCATCAGCACCAGCCCGCCGCGGCGGCGCCAACCGGGGACCAATGGCAACAGCAGGCTGGCGACGAAGGCGACGTTGACCAGGGTTGACGGCGCCACCGCGCCGCCGGCGAGCAGGGCGGACAACGGTGGCGCGCTGCGCAGGCCGTAGAGCACCGGGTAGGTCCACAGCACGAAGCCGGTGATGAGCGCGGCGCGCAGCAGCGGTGCGCCGATGTATTCCCAGGTGAAATACAGCACGGCATGACCTGCCACCACCCGCCGCAGGCGGAATTCCAGCGCCAGCTCGAGCAGGCCACCGACGGCCAGCCCGGCGGCGCCGAGCCACACCTCGGCACTGGCGAGCGCGGCAAACAGCGACATCAGCTCGGGTCACCGTGGTTGCCACGACGACCGGCGGGCGATCCGCTATCATCGCCCGCGCTCAGCTCTAGCCAGGATTCCACGCTCATGTCTGCACTCATCTGCGGCTCGTTCGCTTTCGACAACATCATGGTCTTCCAGGATCGCTTCAAGAACCACATCCTGCCGGACAAGATCCACATCCTGAACGTGTCCTTCCTGGTCCCCGAGATGCGCCGCGAGTTCGGCGGCTGCGCCGGCAACATTGCCTACAACCTCAAGATGATCGGCGGCGACCCGCTGCCCATGGGCACGGTGGGCGACGACTTCGCGCCCTACGCCGAGTGGATGGACGGCCTCGGCATCCCGCGGCGCTGCGTGACCGACGTGCCCGGCACGCTGACCGCGCAGGCCTTCATCACCACCGATCTCGACGACAACCAGATCACCGCCTTCCATCCGGGTGCGATGAACCACGCGGCGCAGAACGCGGTCGCCGATGCCGGCACGGTCAAGCTCGGCATCATCGCGCCCGACGGCCGCGACGGCATGATCGCCCACGCCGACCAGATGCGCGAGGCTGGCATTCCCTACATCTTCGATCCGGGCCAGGGCATGCCGATGTTCGACGGTGACGACCTGTTGCGCTTCGTCGACGGCGCGACCTGGGTCACGGTCAACGACTACGAGTCGGAGCTGATGGCCGAGCGTACCGGGCTCGGCCCCGCCGCCATCGCCGAGCGCGTCGAGGCCTGTATCGTCACCCGCGGCGGCGAGGGCTCGCGCATCTACACCGGCGGCGAGGTCATCGACGTCCCGCCGGCACGGCCGGCCGCGGTCAAGGATCCCACCGGTTGCGGCGACGCCTTCCGCGCCGGCCTCCTCTACGGCTTGATGAACGACCTGCCGTGGGCGACCACCGGGCGCATCGCCTCGCTGCTCGGCGCGATCAAGATCGAGCACGCCGGCACGCAGAACCATCGCGTCGATCGCGAGGCCTTCGCCGCGCGTTACGCCCGCGAGTTCGGCGAGGCACTCGACTGGTAGCGGCGGGCACCCACCGATCCGGCGAAACATGAACGATTACCGGGCCACGCGGTGGCCCGGCACCCGGCCGCGTGCGACACTGCCGTGGCCTGCACTGCCACCGTGACACGTACCGCAGGCGCCGATTTTGCCGAGTACAGGGACCGCGCCGTGAATCGTCTTCGCCCCATCGCCCTGGGCCTTGCCCTCAGCCTGGCCTGCGCGCCGGCCGCGCAGGCTCTCAACATCGAGTTCAACTACGAATACGACCTCAGCGGTTTCTTCGCCGCCGGTACGCTCGAGCGTACGGCGCTGGAGGAAGCCGGGGCGTGGTACGAGACCAACCTGACCGATTCGCTGACGGCGATCGGTGACGGCCCTGGACTGAACGATTCCTACACGGCCAAGTTTTCCAACCCGAGCAAGTTCGATCCCGTCACGGGCCAGCTCGAATCGCTCCAGATCGACAATTTCAGCATTGCCGCGGATACCGTGCGTATCTACGTCGGCGCCGTCGGCCTGGAAGCAGGAACTGGCCTGAACACGAATACCCTGGGCGTGGGCGCCCCGGGCACGCCGGACCCCGACGGCTCGCTGGATTACCAGAACGCGATGGTCTCCCGCGGCCAGGGCGCCGGCGGCAAGTCGTTGGACATCTACGGGTCGATGGCCAACGATTTCGCCCTGTGGGGCGGTTACCTCAGCATCGACAATACCGGGCGCAACTGGCACAGCGATCCCTACACGCTGCCCACCGGCGGCCAGCCGGACCTGTTCTCAGTACTGCTGCACGAACTCGGCCACGTCTTCGGCATCGGCACCTCGTTCTCGTGGTTCAACCAGTTGAATACCGCGCAAACCCGTTTCCTCGGGCCGGACTCGGTGGCGAGCTACGGCGACGACGTGCCGATGCAGTCGGGCGGTGCGCACTGGGCCAATGGCACCACGAGCCTGACCCTGGATTTCATCGCCAACGGTGTCGAAGCCGGCCTCCTCAAGGAAACGGCCTTCGACCCCAGTCTCCTGCTCGGTTCGCGCAAGGTGCTGACCGAACTCGACGTCGCCGGTCTGCGCGACGTCGGCTGGACCATCCCGGTCACCGCCGTACCGCTGCCGCCGGCCGGTTGGCTGTGTGGTATCGCCCTGGTCTGGGTCGTGCGCGCACGGCGCAACGTAGCGGCCTGAACAGCGGCGCCGTCGCGGCGCCCTACCTGCCTGCTGCCGCGGACCCGCGGCAACCATTTCACCCGGTCGGCGGCGTCTCCCCGGCCAGCACGGCCTCGAACGCCGGCAACGTCGTCACCGGCGTCGCGCAGACCTGGCCGTGACACACGTAGGCCGTCACCGTCGCGCCGTCCAGCGCACGGCGCTCACCGAGCAGGCCCGGCAGCCCGCGCGCATCCGCGGCGATGACGTAGCACTGGCCGCGGCCACCGCCGGCCGCCTCGGCCGCACGCCGCCAGTCCGCCACGTCCGTGCCGCCGGCCACGCGCAGGATCACCAGCGGTGCCGGTACCAGCGCTTCGAGCTGGGCCGCGACCAGGGTCGCGCAGGCGGCCGGGTGCTGGCGCACCTCGGGCTGGGCGGCGCGCAGGGTGGCCTCGGCCGCGGCGTGCAGGCGGGCATCGCCGAGCAGGGCGGCGAGCCGCGCCAGGCCCCGCGCGGCGAGGCCGTTGCCGTTCGGTAGGGCGTCGTCGGCATAGCCCTTGACCCGTTCGACCAGCTGTTCGTGATCGTCGGCGGTGAAGAAGAAACCGCCGACCTGGGGATCGGCGAAGCGGTTCAGCATCGCGCTGGCGAGATCGACCGCGAACTCCGCATCGGCCGTGCGCCAGCGCAGCACCAGCAGTTCGAGCAGGGCGTCGAGCAGCGCCGCGTGATCGTCGAGATAGGCGGCGAGGTGCGCGGTGCCGTCACGGCTGGCCGCCAGCAGGCGGCCGTCGCGCCAGTGCACGCGGCGCAGGTAATCGACCGCGGCGCTCGCCGCGGCGTCGAGCGCGGGCCGTTCGAGCAGGCGCGCGCAGACCGCCAGGCCGCGAATGGCCAGGGCGTTCCAGCTCACCAGGACCTTGTCGTCGCGCGCCGGCGCCGCGCGTGCCGCGCGCTGCTCGCGCAGGCGCTGGCGTGCCGCCGCCAGGGTAGCGACGGCGTCGCCGTCGGCAGTCCCGGGAGCGGCGCGGCGCAGGTGCCAGCGTCCTTCGAAATTGGCCGGGCCGTCGAGGCCGTAGCAGGCCGCGAAGGCGGCGTAATCGGCACCCAGCGTGGTGCGCAACTCGTCCGGGGTCCACACGTAGTAGGCGCCCTCGCCGCCCGGCGAGTCGGCGTCGAGGCTGGCGCAGAAGGCGCCGTCGGCGGTGGTCATGCGTGACACCAGCCAGTCGGCCGTGGCCAGCGCGCCGTCGCGCAAGGTCGGAGCGCCCGTGGCCGCGGCGCGGCGCGCGCAGAGTTCGAGCAGCGGGCCGTTGTCGTAGAGCATCTTCTCGAAGTGCGGGATGGTCCAGCTGTCGTCGACCGAGTAACGGAAGAAGCCGCCTTCCAGGTGGTCGTAGACGCCGCCGCGCGCCATCGCCTCCAGGCTGTAATCGACGACGTGCAGCAGGCGCTCGCGCACCCCCGGGTCCTCGGCGCAGGCGGCGGCCTCGAGCAGCAGGGCCAGGGCGTGGGGCTGGGGGAACTTGGGCGCCGCGCCGAAACCGCCGTGGGTGGCGTCGAACATCTGGTCGAGCTGGCCGCAGGCGCGGTCGACCAGTTCGGCGTCGAGATCCTCGCCCGGCGGGCGGGCGGCCAGGGCCTGGCGCAGGGCCTGGCGCAGCTCGTTCTTGTAGGCGCCGATGTCCTGGCGATGCGCCTGCCACGCCTCGGCCACGCGTTCGAGCAGTTCGCCGAAACCCGGCAGACCGTGGCGCGGCGCCGGCGGGAAGTAGGTGCCGCCGAAGTAGGGCAGGTGATCGTCCGGGGTGAGGAACATGGTCAGCGGCCAGCCGCCGCGGTTGCGCGTGAGCAGCTGGTGGGCGACCTGGTAGATGCGGTCGAGGTCGGGGCGCTCTTCGCGATCGACCTTGATGTTGACGAACAGCGCGTTCATGCGCGCGGCGATGGCGGCGTCGGCGAACGACTCGTGGGCCATGACGTGGCACCAGTGGCAGGCCGAGTAGCCGATCGAGAGCAGGATCGGCTTGTCTTCGCGCCGTGCGCGTTCGAGCGCTTCCGCACCCCAGGGGTACCAGTCGACCGGGTTGTCGGCGTGCTGCAGGAGGTAGGGGCTGGTGGCGTCGGCGAGTCGGTTCATGGGCCGGGCACCCTATCACACCGGGGCGCCGCGACGCTGGCGCGGGCCGGTCATGCACGCGGCCCGGCACCCCTCTATACTGCCGCGGCGTCGCGCGTCGGCCCGGCGCGTGCCGTTCCCTGTCTGGTGCCGCCGTGATCCGTTTTCCCGCCATCGACCCCGTCGCCGTCCACCTCGGCCCCGTCGCCATCCACTGGTACGGCTTGTCCTACGTCGCCGGCATCGCGCTGGCCTGGTGGTACCTGCGCCGCCGCGCCGCCCGCGGGGTCGGCGGCTGGACCCCCGAACAGGTCGGCGACCTGGTGTTCTACGCGGCGCTCGGCGGGGTGCTGGGCGGGCGCATCGGCTACATCCTGTTCTACAACTTCGCCGCCTACCGCGCCGATCCGTTGGCCGTGTTCGCGGTGTGGCAGGGCGGCATGTCCTTCCACGGCGGCGTGCTCGGCATGGTCACCGCCATCGCGCTCCTCGCACGCAGCCACGGGCGCGGTTTTCTCGACGTCTCCGATTTTCTCGTCCCGGCCATCCCCATTGGTCTCGGCCTCGGTCGCATCGCCAATTTCATCAACCAGGAACTGTGGGGCGCGCCGACCGACCTGCCCTGGGGCGTGCTGTTCACCCACCCGGCGGCCGGCGGTATTCCCCGCCATCCTTCCCAGCTCTACGAGGCCGCGCTGGAGGGCCTGGTGCTGTTCCTGGTGCTCGACTGGCTGGCCCGGCGCACGCCGCCACGCGGGCTCTTGACCGGCGTCTTCCTCGCCGGCTACGCCGTGGCGCGCGGCGCAGTCGAATTCGTGCGCCTGCCCGACGCGCATATCGGTTACCTCGCCGGCGGCTGGCTGACCATGGGCCACCTGTTGTCGGCGCCGATGCTGCTGGCCGGGCTGTGGCTGGTGGCGCGAGCGCTGCGACGCTGAGCGCGGACGCTACAATGAACCACCGACGACGGCGCCGTGAGCACCCCATGCCGACATGAAGACCTACCTCGACCTGCTGCGCCACGTGCGTGAGCACGGCACGCGCAAGGACGACCGCACCGGCACCGGCACGCTCAGCGTGTTCGGTTACCAGATGCGTTTCGACCTCGGCGCCGGCTTCCCGCTGCTGACGACCAAGAAGCTGCACCTGAAATCGATCGTCCACGAACTGCTGTGGTTCCTGCGCGGCGAATCCAACGTCGCCTACCTGCGCGAGCACGGCGTGTCGATCTGGGACGAGTGGGCCGATGCCGACGGCGAACTCGGCCCGGTCTACGGCGTGCAGTGGCGCTCGTGGCCGGCGCCGGACGGCCGCCACATCGACCAGCTCGCCGAGGTCATCGAGCAGATCCGCGCCACGCCCGACTCGCGCCGTCTGCTGGTCAGCGCCTGGAACGTCGCCGAGGTGCCGCGCATGGCGCTCGCGCCCTGCCACACGATGTTCCAGTTCTACGTCGCCGATGGCCGCCTGTCGTGCCAGATGTACCAGCGCAGCGCCGACATCTTCCTCGGCGTGCCGTTCAACATCGCCTCCTACGCCCTGCTCACGATGATGGTGGCGCAGGTCTGCGATCTCGCGCCGGGCGATTTCGTGCATACCCTGGGCGATGCCCATCTCTACCTCAACCACCTCGAGCAGGCCGACCTGCAGTTGACGCGCAGCCCGCTGCCCGCGCCGCGCATGCACCTCGATCCGGCGGTCAAAGCCATCGACGATTTCCGCTTCGAGCATTTCACCCTGGCGGGTTACGAGGCCCATCCGCACATCCCGGCGCCGGTGGCGGTGTGAGTGGCGCGCACGCCGTCGGCGGCGGCGACGCCGTGCGCCTCAGCATCGTCGTCGCGCGCGATCGCCAGGGCGTGATCGGGCGCGACGGTACGCTGCCCTGGCACCTGCCCGACGATCTCAAGCGCTTCCGCGCCATCACCATGGGCAAGCCGATCGTGATGGGGCGGCGCACGCATGCCTCGATCGGCCGTCCCCTGCCCGGGCGGCGCAACATCGTCCTGACCCGTGACGCGGACTACGCGGCGCCGGGCTGCGAGGTGTTCGCCGCGCTGGACACCGCGCTGGCCGCGCTCGAGGCGGGCAGCGAGGCCATGATCATCGGCGGCGCCGCGCTCTACCGCGAGGCGCTGGGCCGCGCCAGCCGGCTCTACCTCACCGAGGTCGAGGCCGAGGTCGCCGGTGACGTGCATTTCCCCGCCATCGACGCGGCAGCCTGGCAGGAGGTGTCGAGCGAATACCACGCTGCCGACGAGCGCCACGCCCACCCGTTCCGCTTCCGCGTTCTCGAGCGCGCCTGAACGCGGTCCTGCGGCCCTACTCGAAGCTGACCGGCAGGCTCGAACCGACACTGAACAGCGCGCGGTCCTCGAGGCGCAGCGCGGTGAGGCGGTCACCCCACACCGCGCCGGTATCCAGCGGGTAGACCCCCCACTGACGACAGGCCGCGGCATCGAGCCGCAGGGTCGACCAGTGGCCGAACACGATGACGGTGTCGCGCGAGCGGCGAGCCGGGACGGCATACCACGGCAGCAGGCCGGCGTCCTGGCTGCCGGGCGCGCCCTTGGCGGCGAGGTCGAGGCTGCCGTCGGCGCGGCAGTAGCGCATGCGGGTCAGGCAGTTGGTGATGAAGCGCAGGCGGCGGCGACCGCCGAGCGTCGTCTCCCAGCGCGCCGGCGTGTCGCCGTACATGTGTTCGAGAAAGGCCACCAGGCCGGCGTCGTCGCGCAGCGCGGCCTCGACCTCGGCGGCATGCGCGCGGCTCTCGGCCAGGCTCCATTGCGGCGGCAGGCCGGCATGGACCATGGTGACGCCGAGCGCGGCGTCGTGGTGGAGCAGCGGCTGGCGTCGCAGCCAGGCCAGGAGCTCGTCGCGATCGGGCGCGGCGAGGACGTCGCCGAGGGTGTCGCGGCGGCGCTGCTTGTGGCCACGCACGTGGGCGATGGCGAGCAGGTGGAGATCGTGGTTGCCGAGCACGGTGACGGCGGCATCGCCGAGCGCGCGCACCCGGCGCAGCACGCCGAGCGAGTCGGGGCCGCGATTGACCAGGTCGCCGGTCAGCCACAGGCGGTCGTGGGCCGGCGCGAAGCGCACCACGCGCAGCAGGGCGTCGAGCTCGCGCGCGCAGCCCTGGATGTCGCCGATGACGTAGGTCGCCACGGACGTGTTCAGTGCAGGATGTTCGGCACCGCCAGGTTGAACACCGGGATGGGCGCGTCGAAGTCGTTGCCGTCGGCGTCGATCATGCCGTACTTGCCCTGCATGCTGCCGACCGGGGTTTCGAGCATGGCCGCGCTGGTGTACTCGTAGCGGTCGCCGGGCGCGAGCTGGGGTTGCTCGCCGACCACGCCGGCGCCGCGCACTTCCTGCACGCGGCCGTTGGCATCGGTGATGACCCAGTGGCGATCGATGAGCTGGGCACCCAGCGTGCCGTGGTTCTCGATGGTGACGGTGTAAGCGAAGACGTAACGCTCCGCGGCCGGGTCGGACTGGTCCTCGACGTAGCGGCTGATGGCGGTGATGCGGATGTCTGGCCGGGCTGCGGTCATGCTGGGTGCGGGTGCGTGTGAGCTCGCCGCTAGCTTAACAGGCTGGTGAAAAACTACTGCGGCGGCCATCTGCTGCGTTACGCGCTCGCCTGCGCGCCTCATTTACACCAGTAAACGCCGGTGCTCGACTCGCGCGCGCCTTACATCTGGTCTTCCTCGCTACGTTTTCACCAACCTGTTGAGCGGCTGGTGGAGACCCACGGCGCTGGGTGTGCCCGCACACCGGCGCGGCGACGCCGGTGGCGCCGCCCGTCGTTCAGGGCGCCTCGACGGTGGTGGCGAAGCGCACCGCGCACTTGAGGCCGGCCGGGATGGCGTGGTCGGGATTGGGCAGCACCAGGCGCACGCCGAAGGTCCCGCTGGCGGCGTCGATGACGGGATCGATGACGGCGATGTGCGCGGTGCGCGTGCCGCCGAGCGGCTCGCCCAGGGTGACTTCCGCCTCGGCCTCGGCCGTGATGGCGCCGAACAGCTCGCGCGGCAGCACCGCCTCGACGTGCAGGGGGTCGAGATCGGCCAGGCGCAGGATGGCCTCCTCGCCGACGTACTCGCCGGGGTCCATGAGACGGGCGAGCACGACGCCGTCGATCGGGCTGGTGATGATGCGCTGGCGGGTGCGTGCCTCGGCGGCGGCGAGTTCGAGCCCGGCGACCCGGGTCTTGATCTCGACCTCGTCGAGCTCCTGCGCCGAGATCAGCTTCTGTGCGTACAGTTCGGCGTTGCGTTGGGACGTCACGCGGCCGAACTCGAGCTCGGCGCGGTGCAGGTCGACCTCGGCCTGCTCGACCTCGGCGCGCAGTTCGACCACCGGCTGGCCGCGCCGCACGGTATCGCCGCGGTCGACGCGGACGCGTGCGATGACGCCGATGACCGGGCTGCTGAGATCGACCACCATGGCCGGTTCGAGGACGCATTCGCCGGTGGTGTATTCGCCCGCCGCGAGCGGCGTGGCGGCGGCGAGCAGGACCGCGGCGCAGGCCAGCCTGGCGGCGCCCCGCGGCCCGCGCGGGCGACGGGTGGCGCGCTGCTCCGCCGTGACGGTGTCGATCACCTGTGCATCCCTCCCTCAGTCTTCGCGGCCGGCGATCGCGAGCAGGTCGCGTTGCCGGCGTTCGTGGTGGCCGAGCGCGCGGCGCGCGCGGCGATCGCGGCGTTCGCGGGCACGTTGTTCGAGCCACAGGGCGAGGCCGGCGAGCCGGCGGCGCGGGCCACGCAGTTCGTCCCCCCCGCTGCCCGCCAGGCGCGCCAGGCCGGCGGCCAGCCGATCGAGGAACTCGACGTCCTCCAGCGCCACCATGACCTCGAAACTGCCCGGGTCGCCCTGGCGGGCGCCGCGACCGGCGAGCTGGCGGTCGACCCGGGCCGAGTCGTAGTGCGCGGTGAGGACGACGTGCAGCCCGCCGGCGGCGCAGACGGAGTCGGCCAGCGCGATGTCGGTGCCGCGCCCGGCCATGCTGGTGGCAATGGTAACCCGGCGCGGCTGGCCGGCGGCGGCGACGACGGCGGCCTCCGCGGCGTCCTGCTTGGCGTTCAGCACCTGCAGCTCGACCGCGCGCGCGGCCAGCGCGGCAGCCGCACACTCGGAGGCCGCCACCGAAGCCGTGCCGATCAGCACCGCGCGACCGGCGGCGACCAGCTCCGCGGCGCGCGCGGCCACCGCGCTCCAGCGCGCCTCGGCGCGGCCGAACACCCGCGTGCCGAGGTGCTCGCGCCGGCACGGCCGGTGGCGCGGCACGCGCACGCTGCGCAGGCCGTACTCGCGCCACAGTTCGCCCTGGACCTCGCGCAGGGTGCCGCTCATGCCGGCCAGGTGCAGGTAGCGGCGGAAGTAGGCCGGGTAGCCGATGCGCGCCACGGTGTCGCGCTGTGCGCTCGGCGCGCAGCCTTCCTTGATCTCGATGAGCTGGTGCAGGCCGCGTTCCCAGGCGCGGCCGCGGCTGACCCGCCCGCTCAGGGCGTCGACGATCTCGACCGCGTCGTCACGCACGACGTAGTCGCGGTCACGTACGTAGAGGTGGCGGGCGGCCAGCGCCAGGGTGACGACGTCCTCGCGCCGTGCGCGGCCGGCCCAGGCGGCGCCCAGGGTGGCCGCGCGATCGGCGATGCGGGCGCGCCCGCGCGCCTCGAGGACGACCCGCCCGGCGGCGGGCTCGAGGCGGAAGTCGCTGCCCTCGACCAGGTCCGCGGCGATGTCCAGGGCGGCGGCGAGCACCGCGGGCGTGTGCGCCGCGCCACCGCTGCCGGCGATGATCAGCGGCGTGCGCGCCTCGTCGATGAGCACGCTGTCGGCCTCGTCGACGATGGCGAAGTGCAGCCCGCGCAACAGCGTGCGGCGGTGGTTGCCGAAGCGGCCGAAGAGCGCCTCCACGCGGCGCTGCAGGACCTGGCCACGGCGGCCCAGCACCATGCGGTCGCGCAGGTAGTCGAACACGATCTCGCGGCTGGTGGCATAGGTGACGTCGGCGGCGTAGGCGCTGCGTCGCGCGGCGGGGTCGCAGTCGTGTACGACCACGCCGACGCCGAGCCCGAGCGCGGCGTAGAACGGTGCCAGGGTCTGGGCGTCGCGGGCGGTGAGGTAGTCGTTGGCGCTCAGCACGTGGGTCGGCAGGCCGGCCAGGGCGGCCGTCGCCGCGGCCAGCGCGGCGGTCAGGGTCTTGCCCTCGCCGGTGTCCATTTCCACTGCCCGGCCCTGCAGCAGCAGCCAGGCGGCGACGGTCTGCACGGGATAGGGCGGCGTGCCCAGGGTGCGTGCCGCGCAGGCCCCGACCAGCGCCAGGGCAGCGGCGGCGCCGGCGTCGTCGAGGCCGTCGCGGCGCAGCCGGGCGCGCAGGCCGGCTAGGGCGTCGGCGGGCAAGGGCGCGGCAGGGTCGAACGCGGCTGCCGCCCGTTCGACCCGGCGCAGCAGGCGCCGCGCGCGCGCCGCCGGCGCGCGGCCCCGGCAGCCAGCCGGCCACGGCGTGGCCGAGGCGCGCGCTCCAGCCGGGCTCGCCGGCCGTGCGTTCGGCCGGGTAGCCGGGCAGGGCCAGCGGACGTGATCGCAGTTGCGCCCAGGCGTTCACGGCCGTGTCCCGGGCCCGGGACCTGCGGTGACCGACGGCGTCGACACCACCGGCCTCACACCGCCAGGCGCTCGAGCAGGGTGCGCCGCGCCGCGCGCAGCCAGCGCCACAACAGCGGCTCGGGGCTGTGTTCGAAGCGCACGTAGACGCGCTGGCCGATGCGTTCCAGCGGCGCGGCGTCGATCGCGATCTCGAACTGGAACACGGTGCTGAAACTGAGCGGGCGCTCGTGGGCCGCGGGGTCGAGCGCGAACGGGCCACCGCCCTCGGTGCTGAGAGCGAGGCTCGGCAGGGCGCGATCGGCCGCCGGGATTTCGCGCACCAGCCGCGCCGGGGTCACGCTGGCCAGGGTCTCGGCGCACCGCACGGCGAGGGCCCGGACGTCGCCGCGCACGGCGTCGACCTCGTCCTGGCGCACCACCACGCGGGCGTGGCGGGTGGCGTCGTCGAGCACGTAGCCGACGGTCTCGCCGCGGTGCAGGTAGCGCCCGGGCAGGACGTCGGCGCGGGCGAGCTGGAAGGTTCCCGTCGCCGGGCTGCGCAGGAGCAGGCCGGCCTGCGCCTCCCGTGCCCGCGCCAGGGCTTCGCGCGCGTGTCCGAGCTCGTCCTCGACGAGCAGGGCATCGGTGGTGCGACGCTCAGAGCGCAGCACGTCCTGGCGGGCCAGCAGTTCCTCCACCCGGGCCGCGGCGATCGTCGCGCGCGCATCGAGCTCGGGGTTGGTCAGCGCGAGCAGCGGCGTACCGCTGCCGACGCGGCTGCCGGGCGCGACCAGCAGGCGGCTGAAATCGCCCGCCGCCTGGGTCACCACGCGGGCGTCGTCGGGCACCGCCAGCACGCCTTCGGCGAGGGTCGCGTGCGGCATGGGCAGCACCGCGAGCAGCAGCACCGCCGCCGCCAGCGTGCCCAGGGTCAGCCCCACGGCGCGGCCGCGCCGGGGGCGGGTGCGCGGATCCAGCAAGAGGTAGTGCAGCAGGCGCAGGCCGGGTTGCAGCAGCAGGCCGTAGAGGGCGAGTGCGGCGAGCACCACGCCGACGAAGAAGAAGCGCCCGGCGATGAACAGCGCGATGCCCAGCATGACCAGCACGCGGTAGCAGAACGAGGCCAGCGCGTAGCTCACCAGCCAGGCCGACTCGCGGCGGCTGCGCGCCGGCGGCTCGGGCTGCTCGACACCGAGCAGGTGGCGGGCGAGCAGGCCGCCGAGCTGGCGGTTGGCGCGCTGGCCGAGGTTGGGGATCTCGAGCAGGTCGGCGAGTGCGTAGTAGGCGTCGAAGCGCAGCAGCGGGTTGCCGTTCAGCAGCAGAGTGGAAACCCCCGCCACCAGCATGACGTTGAACGCCGCGCTGCGCAGCGTGCCGGGTTCGAGCATGTCCCAGGCGAGCATGGCGAGCGCGGCGAGGAAGATTTCGACCAGGATGCCGGCACCGTCGACCAGGGCGCGCTGGTACTTGCCGGGGAAGGCGTAGGCGGCCGACGTTTCGACGTAGGGCACGGGCACGAAGACCAGCAGCATGATGCCGATCTCGTGCACCTCGCCGCCCCAGCGCTTGACCGCGTAGGCGTGGCCGAGCTCGTGCAGCAGCTTGACCAGCGGGTAGACGAACCACAGCACGACGAGGTTCTCCACCGCCAGCACGCGGTCGGCCAGGTTGCCGCTCAGCGCCTCCCAGTCGAGCGCGGCGAGGGTCAGGGCATAGGCCGTGAGCAGCAGCCAGGCGAGCGCGCCGAGCGGGCCGTAGACCACCCTGGCGATGCCCCGGGTCCGTTCGAGGAAGCGTTCGGGGTCCCACAGCGGAATGCGGATCGACAGCGGCGAGCGCAGGCGCGCGAGCAGGCGCTGACGGCCCAGGCGGCTGCGGCGCCGGCCGAGCTCGACCAAGTCGGGTGGCAGCTCGGCGTGCACGATCTCGGCGCGGTGGAGCTGGCCGAGCAGGCCGATCAGCTCGTCCTGGGTGGGCAGGTCGTCGCCGAGGCGCACGCAGGCCTTGTCCCAGATCTCGGCCAGGCTGCGGCGGCCGTCCATCAGGCCCAGCACGGCCCAGGTCTGCGGGGTGAGGCGGTGGAAGCGGCCGGTGATGTGATCCTGCACGAGGTACCAGAGTTCGCCGCGGTAGCGGTGACGATGGACCTCGGTGTGGGCGCGCAGGCGCGGGCGCAGGTCCGCCACGCGGTACCAGGCGGCGCTGTGCAGGGGACCGCTCATGGCCGGGCCGCCGCCGTCACGGCCACCAGCGCCAGCGTTGCAGCAGCAACCAGCGCGCCAGCGGCCGGCTCAGCACGAACCACAGCGAGCGCGGCCCGACGCGGAGCTTGGCCAGGCCCTCCATGCCGGGGCGCAGGCCCGCGTCGGCGGCAGCGAGGCTGGCCTCGACACGGAAGTAGTTGCCGCCGTCGCGGGCCTCGGTCAGCGGGGTCACGCGGGTCACGGTGATCGGCAGCACGCGCTCGGGCAGGGCCTTGAGGACCAGCTCGCCGTGCTGGCCGCTGGTGACGTCGGCGACGAGGTGTTCGTCGACCCATACGATCACGCGGTAGTCGTCCAGCGGCGCGATCTCGTAGAGCACTTCGCCCTGCTCGACGGTGGCGCCGAGGCGCTGGCTCAGGTCGCCGCTGACCACCAGCCCGGCGAAGGGCGCGCGCAGCACGGTGCGCGCGAGGCGGCTCTCGACCAGCTCGAGCTGGGCGCGGGTCTGCGCGCGCTGGGCGTCGAGCACGCGCGCTTCGCCGCGCTCGTGGCCGGCCAGTGCCTCCTCGTAGCGGCGTTCGAGCATGGCGCCTTCGCTGGCCCAGTTGAGCCGTTCGAGGCGCAGGTCGCGATCATCGAGCCGGCACAGTTCGTCGTCGGCGGCGACGACGTCGCCGGCACGCGCCGGTGCGCTGGCCAGGTAACCGTCGAAGGGCGCGACCACGACCTGGCGCACCGCGCCTTCGAGCACGCTGTCGGCGCCGACGCGGTAGTCGATGTGGACCAGGGCCAGGGCGGCGGCGAGCGCGGCGACGCCGAGCAGGGCGAGCTTGCGCCCGAGATGGCCGCGACCGAGCAGGCGGCCGAGCTGTTCGCGGGCGCCGTCGAGCAGGCGCAGGGCGAGGGCGCGTTCGGCGCGGCGGCGGACGGCCAGGGCCTCGACGCTGAGCGCGGCGATGGCGCGCACGCGGGCGAGCTGGTCGTCGTCGAGCGGCGCCGGGCATTCCAGGGTCAGGACGCCGAAGCGGCCGTCGTCGCGCACCAGCGGCAGGGTGTGGATGGCGGCGCCGCCGCGATCGCCGGCCAGCGCGGCATGGTCGCGCGTGACCCAGGTGGCCTCGGCCGCCGCCGGCCAGGCGATCTCGACGCCCTGGAACAGCGCTTCCTCCATCGCCGCCTCGAGCAACCGCACGAGGTTCATGCTCTTGCCGAACTCGGCGGCGTGGGACACCTGGCGCAAGCGGATGCGGCCGGCGTCGAACTCGCCCAGGCTGACCCGGTCGCAGTCGAAGGCACTGGCGAGTTCGGTCACCAGCGCGGTGCAGGCGGTGGCGTAGTCGGGCGCCGCCAGCACCGCGGTGACGGCCTCGACCGCGGCGCGCAGGCGCGGCAGCTCTTCGTCGATGGTGGCGCGCTGGTGGCGACGCACCAGCAGTTCGACCCAGGCGATGCCCCACTGCAGGCGCTCCATGGCCGCGGCGAGCTGCTCGTCGCGGTCGCGCTCGACGGCCACCGCGACGACCCCCGCGACATGCCCGTCGATGTTGAGCGGGTAGGCCACGCCGGTGCCGGATTCCAGCGGGGTGACGAGTCCGCAGCCCTCGTCGATGGCCTCTTCGGCGAGCTTGGCCAGGGCCTCGGGCACCGCGGCCGGGCCGGGCCAGGCGGCGACGGTCTCGTAGGTGTCGCCGTGCTGCCGCGTGGCGAGGACCAGCACGCCGGCGCGCGCGCCGGGCAGTTGGGCGCACTGCAGATCGAGCCAGGCCTGGCAATAGGCCTGCTGGGTGGTGGCGCGCGCGAAGGCACGCCACAGCGTTTGCAGGTCTGACGGCGGTGCGACCGGGGCCGGCATGCGGGGGCGGGGCGACGCCGCGCGGGGCGCGGCTCAGGCGATCAGGAGCGGGCGCCGCGCGGCGGCTTGGGCGCCGGGGGTTTTTCCGCCGCGCCGTCGAGATCGATGGGGCCGAACTTCTGCTCGTACTGCTCGATGACGTTGCCGAGCAACAGTGCCACGCGTTTCGCCGCGTAGGGGTTGAGCACGATGCGGTCGGAGAGCTCGATGGTCAGTTCGTTCTGCTTGGCGTCCCAGCGCTGGTTCATGCCGAACAGCAGGCTCACTTCCTCACGGCTGCTGACGATGTTGCACACGTTGGCATAGCTCGAGCGGATGTGGGTGTCGTCCCAGCGGATGTTGGATTCCGTCGGGGTGTCGCTCTCGGCCATGGTGCGTTCTCTCCTCAATCGCGGGTGCTGTGGTGACGGTAGGCGACGACGCTCGGCGGCGTCGTACGGCTGGCGGCATCGTCGCACAGGGCGACCTGCTCGGCATCCCAGCGTCGCGTGGCGGACGCCGGCCGGCGTCCGTCGATGCGCCGCGGCGCCGCGCCGTCGCGCCGGCGGCCGACCTTCCAGCCGGACATCGCGGCGATCACCGTTGCCAGGGCCTCGGGCGCGTGCGCCGGGGTGGCGGTGATCGCGGCGGCGGTGTCGCGCGCGGCGCCGGCCGCTGCCGGCGTGGTCGCTGCGCCGGCATCGACAGCCGACGGCGTGGCCCGGGCCAGCTGCGTATCGCTGGCGACGGGTGCACGACTCGCCGCGGCCGGTGCCACGGCAGCCGGTGCGGCGGGCGCGCCCGGCAGCGCCGCCGCGGGCTGGTCGCCGTCATGATGCGGGCGCGGGGCATCGAGGTCCAGCAGGCTGCGCAGGCGCGAGTCGAAGGCGAACGTAGCGGCGGCAGCGCCACCGGTCCCGGGCGGCTGCGGCCGCGGATCGAGTTGCGCGGCGAGGACCTGCGCCCAGGCGTCGCGGTCGGCTTCGAGACCACGGTAGAGCGCGAGTTGGACGCTGGCGCCGGGATCGCCCGGGTCGGTGTCGAGGCGCACGATGCGCAGGGTGTCGCCGCCGCTCGTGAACACCACGCGACCGGCGCGGGCGACGAGCAGATCGTCGCGGCCGTTGCCGCCGAGGAAGTTGGCGCCGCCGCCGCCGATCAGCACGTCGTGGCCGGGGCCGCCGAAGAGGATGTCGTCGCCGCCGGCAAAGCGATCGAGGCTTTCGGCGACGACCCGGCCGCCGGCCTCGAACACGATACGGCCATCGTCGCCGAACAGGATGTCGTCGCCGTCGCCGCCGAGGAGCAGGTCGTTACCGGCGCCGCCGAGCATGAGGTCGCGCCCGGCGCCGCCGGCGAGGCGGTCGTTGCCACCAACGTTGCCGCTACTTTCGACCAGCAGCGGGCCGGCCGCGCCGAGTTCGACCCGGCCGCCATCGCCGATCAGGATGTTGTCGCCCGCGCCGCCGTCGACGACGTCGTCGCCACCGCCGCCGAGGGCGAGGTCGTCGCCGGCACCGCCGCCGACGGTGTCGTTGCCGCCCGCCGCGCCATCGGCGGTGGCGAGCACGCTGTCGTCGGCGCCGAGCGTTACGGTGCCAGTGTCGCCGAGCAGGACGTCGTTGCCGTCATCGCCGGCCAGGGCGTCGTTGCCGCCGCCACCGAGGGCGAGGTCGTCGCCGGCGCCGGTGTCGAGGGCGTCGTCGCCGCTGGCGGCGTCGTCGGCGCTGGCGACCACGCTGCCGTCGGCCGCGACGGTGACTGTGCCGGTATCGCCGAGCAGGACGTCGTTCCCGGTGCCGCCGGCGAGGACGTCGTCACCACCGCCGCCGAGGGCGAGGTCGTCGCCGTCGCCGGCGTCGAGATTGTCGTCGCCGCTGGCGGCGTCGTCGGCACTGGCGAGCATGCTGCCGTCGGCGCTGAGCGCGACGCTGCCGGTGTCGCCGAGCAGGGCGTCGTCGCCGGTGCCGCCGTCGACGACATCGTCACCACCGCCGCCGAGGGCGAGGTCGTCGCCGTCGCCGGCGTCGAGATTGTCGTCGCCGCTGGCGGCGTCGTCGGCACTGGCGAGCACGCTGCCGTCGGCGCCGAGCGCGACGCTGCCGGTGTCGCCGAGCAGGGCGTCGTCGCCGGTGCCGCCGTCGACGACGTCGTCACCACCGCCGCCGAGGGCGAGGTCGTCGCCGTCGCCGGCGTCGAGATTGTCGTCGCCGCTGGCCGTGCCGTCGGCGGTGACCACCCCGCTGCCGTCGGCGCCGAGCGTGATGCTGCCGGTGTCGCCGAGCAGGACGTCGCTGCCGGTGCCGCCGGCGAGGGTGTCGTTACCACCGCCGCCGAGGGCGAGGTCGTCGCCGTCGCCGGCGTCGAGGCTGTCGTCACCGCTGGCCGTGCCGTCGGCGGCCACGATCACGCTGCCGTCGGCGGCGACGGCGATGCTGCCGGTATCGCCGAGCAACACGTCGCTGCCATCACCGCCGAGGAGGGCGTCGTTGCCACCGCCGCCGAGCAGCAGATCGTTGCCGTCGCCGCCGTCGAGATGGTCATTGCCGGCGGCGTCACCGGCGGTCGCGACGGTCATGCTGCCGTCGGCCGCGATGCCTACCGTGGCGTTGTCGCCGAACAGCGCGTCGTCGCCGTCGTTGCCGCTGAGGGTGTCGTTGCCGGCGGCGCCGATGATGACGTCGTCGCCGGCGCCGCCGCTGATAACGTCGTCGAAGGCCGAGCCGATGATGAAATCGTCGCCGATGCCGCCGTTGAGGGTGACGCCGGTGCCCGACGCGCTGGCATCGAGCACATCGAGGCCGTCGCCGCTGTCGATGATCACGGTACCGGCATCGACCCCGGCGGCCAGGGTCACGGTGTCGTTGCCGCCGTCGGTCGCGACCGAGGTGGTCGCGGCACTCGACACCGAGTTCACGCTCACGCTGTCGTTGCCGGTGCCGCTGATGATGTTGACGGTGCCGGAGAAATCGCCGCCGTCGCTGGTGTAGCGGATCGGCGCCGGCGCGATGCCCGTCACGCTGTCGCGGGTGATGGTGATCACTTCGTCGTCGGTTTCGGCGGCATCGCTGATGGTCAGGGTGTTGTCGCCACTGCCGCCGTCGACGACGAGTTCGCCGGCGATGGCGTCGAGACTGCCGAGGTTGGCCGGCGCATCGGACGACACGTTGAAGACGTCGTCGCCGCCCCCGCCGCTGACCCGCGTCACGACGCCGGCCAGGGTCGCACGGATATTGAAAGTATCGGCGCCCTGGCCGGCCTGGAATTCGAAGTTCTCGATGCGGGTGTACTCGACCCCGGCGCCGAGGCCGAAGCCGGTGATGCGACCGGGTTCGAGGGTGCCGCTGTTGGCCTGGGTGTCACCGCTGTCGTCGAGGACCAGGGTGTCGCCGCTGCCATGGGTGTTGCCGTCGACCACCACCCGCGCAAGGAAACCTTCCAGCACGCCACCGCTGTTGGCCAGCGGCGTGGCATTGCTGCCGAGCAGGATGCGATCGTCGCCGCCGCCGCTGTCGATGTGCGTCTCGACCAGGCTGCCGCGCAGGACCACGACGTCGGCGTCGCCGGCGCCGCCGACGATGACCCTGCTGCCGGTGATGGCGCCGCGCAGGTCGATGATCGAGCCGACCCCGGCATCGGCGTCGTTGAAGTCGCCGAGCAGGGTGACCGTGCCGGCGGCCGCGATGATTGCGCCGCTCTCGACGACGAGGTCGTCGCCGGCCTCGAGGCGGATGCTGCCAGCGGTCGAGCGCAGGGTGACGCCGGCCTGGACCAGCAGGTGATCGGCGGTGCCGGGCAGGGCGTCGTTGGCGTCGTCGGTGGCGGTGACGACGATGTCGGCGGCGGTGATGGTCTCGCTCACCGTGACCGGGCTGGTCGCGACCAGCTCGATGGCGCCGGCGGCGCTGATGCCGTCGCTCGAGCTGACCCCGCCGACGACCAGCGCGCCGGTGTTGCGCACCCACACCCGCCCGGCGATGGAATTGCCCTCGATGAAGCCGACCGCGGTGCGCAGGGCGCGGCCATCGGCGCCGATGTCACCGCCCGCGAACAGGCGGGTGGCGCCGGAGACGACGTTGTCCTCGTCGTCGCCGCGACCGTTCAGGATCTGCCCGGGCGCGGCGATGAAGGCGGTGTTGCCGGGCGCGGTCGCGATGCGCTCGATGCTGAGGGTGCCCGCCGTTTCGATGAGGTAGGCGTTCGAAGCGCTGCTCGAACTGAGGGTTCCGGCACCGCTGAAGGCGGTGTCGAGATCGAGGTCGTTGCCGAACTCGCCGATGCCGCCCAGTACCGCTTCGAGCACCACGCGGTTGCCGCTGATGTCGGCGTCGGGGTCGTCGTCGGCGTCGAGGATGGAGACGTCGGCGGCGAGATGGACGTCGCCGGCGGTCGAGCGGACCTCGCCGATGCGCAGGTCGCCGACGGTCTCGCTGACGACGATGTCGAGGCCGGCGTAGGCCTCGAGCCGGCCGCTGACGCCGAGGTCGATCTCGAACGCGTCGCCGACCCGGCCGATGCTGCCGGCGGGCCCGGCCTGCAGGCGGGCACTGGCCGCTTTCAGGTTGAGGAAGTCGCTGGCGTAGGCGTCGAGGATCGAACCGTCGGCGATCAACGCGACGTGGCTGCGGCTGAACACGGTGTCGACGTCGAGGTCGCCGGCGATCTCGCTGAGGTGGATGTCGCCGTCGGCGCGCGCGGTGAGCCTGGCGCCGGCGGCGAGGTCGAGGGTGACGGGCGCCGTCACGCTGCCGATGGCGCCGGTCGCGGCTTCGAGGTAGAGGTCGCCGGCGAGGATGTTGGTGCCGGCCAGCGCGACGTCGTCGCTGAGACCGCCGCCGACCTTGATGCGCGTCTCGAAGGTGCCGGTGGCGCCGGCGTTGATCGTGCCCAGCGCGAGGTCGCCCTCGGAGCCGACGAAGACCAGCCCGCCGGCATCGACCGTGAGCGTGCCGCTGGCTTCGACGTCGATGTCCTCGCGTTCGCTGATGAGGGCCTGGCTGACGGTGAAGTCGACCAGGTTGACCCCGTCGACGGCATCCTGGGCACTGTTGGCGAGACGAATGGTGTAGGCGTCGACGACGTTGGCGAAGTAGACCTGGTTGGCGTTGACCTCGGGGTGCTGGGCGACCGGGCTGGCGTTGCCGAACACCACCTGGTCGCCGCTGGCCAGGCCGTGCGGCACGCCGAAGTTGATGGTGTCGCCGTCGGCCAGGACGGTGGTCAGGTCGGCGCGTTCGGCGGCCGCGATGGCCGCTTTCTGCTCGGCGCTGAGGTCGGCCGGACTGCCGATGTCGATGACCACGGTGCCGCGCAGTTCGCCGACGTCGCCGCTCGCGATGACCGCGATGTCGTGGGCGACGATGTTCGGATCCTCGATGCGGATCTGGGTGTCGCTGGTCTCTTTCAGCCAGCCGATGCCGATGCTGTTCTTGAGCTGGCTCTCGGTCCATTTCGCGCCGACGACCAGGGCCGCGCTGTCGGACAGGACATGGGCGTTGCCGCTGGCGAGGCTGCCGTCGAGGACGAGCGCGATGCCGGCCACGGCGTCGGCAGCGCTGGCGGCGAGCTGGACGTGGGCGTCGTCGACGCGGATGACGTAGTAGAACCCGCCGTCGACCAGGCCGCCGACGTCGTTGCCGCCGCCGCTGGCATACACCACGGCCTGGCCGGTGGTGTAGAGATGCGGGCCGAGCGCGATGGTGGCGGCGGCGATCGCGGCACCGCCGAAGGCAGGCTCGAAGCCGGCGTTGCCGGCGCCGTAGGCCCAGTTCGGGTCGTAGGTGTCGCCGAGCACGCCGTAGCGCGCGTGCAGGGCGTGGAATTCCTCGGTGCGCTTGAGTTCGAGCGCGGCGATGGCGGCGTCGTCGAAGGCCTGGCCGTTGCTGAAATTGGTCGGGTCGCGGTAGTAGGCGAGTTCGGCGGCGCTGAGGGTGACGGCGTAGGCCGGATCGTAGGCCGCGACCCGCGCCAGGCCGACGAGCCCGTCGGCCGCGGCCTGGATGTCGATCGCGTTGCCGGCATTGGCCGCGGTCGCGCTCAGCGCGAGCCTGACGTGGGTCGCGTCGACCACGATGGCGTAGTAGGTCTGCGCGTCGGCGAGTCCGCCGACCCCGGCGCCGGTCTGCACGCTGTAGAGCACGGCGTCACCGGTGGCCAGGCCGTGGGCGCGGCCGAAGGCCAGGGTGTCGGCGCCGCCGTCGACCTGGCCGGCGGCATCGAGCAACACGGTATCCCCGACGCGTACGTCCCAGTAGGCGTGGTATTCGCGGGTGCGCACGTCGCGGTAGGCGTCGACGGTTTCCTGCGCGCTGGCGTCGGCGCCGGCGCCGAGCAGGCGGGCCTCGTCCCACAGGTTCGCGAGCTGGTTGATGGTACGGGTGTCGGCGCGTTCGACGGTATTGGCATCGCGCAGGCTGCCGGCGCTGACGACCAGGCGCACGTCGCCGTCGAGCGAGGTCGCCTTGACCAGGTGCAGGTCGCCCGCCGTCTCGACCAGGCCGACGTCGCCGAGGCCGAAGACGGTGACGGTGCCATCGCCACCGCCGTTGGCGTCGCTGTCGATACGCAGGCCGGCGGCGTCGCCGATGGCGCCGTTCTGGGCGGTGAGTTCGAGGCTGTCGCCACTGACCAGCGCGCTGCCATCGAGGCCGCGGATGTCGCGGTCAGCGGCCAGGCTGACGTCGCCGTTGCTGCTGGCGATGCTGGTGAAGACGAGGTCGCCGTCGCTCTCGGCGAGTGCGATATCGCCGTTGGCGCTGGCCGCGACGCTGCCGCCGACGGTGTCGACGAGCATGTCGCGAGCGCCGCCGATGGTGGTCCCGGCGTCGAGCGTGATGTCGCTGGCGACCAGGCGCGCGGTGTCGCTGCCGCGGTCGAGCTTGCCGGCGCTGTCGAGGCTGATGCTGCCACCGGTGCTGCGCAGCACGCCGTTGACGTTGATGTCGCTGGCCGAGATCACCGTGATCTGGCTGTCATCGAAGCCGATGAACTCGATGTCGATGCCGTAGTCGGCCTTGATGCTGTGGGTGTTGATGTCCTTGAAGCCTTCGGCGGTGGTCTTCTCCAGGTGGTAGTCCTGGGTCGAGAAGATCCACCAGCCGTGGCTCACCACCCAGCTGCGGAAGCTGACGTCCGAACTCAGCAGCACCTTGTCGTAGTCGTAGGTGTAGTTCGGTTGGCCGGCGGCGATCGCGGTGTACTCGCCGTCGGCCAGCTTGACCGGGGTGCCCTGGCGGGTGACGGTGACGTTGGCCGGCGGTTGCGGCGGATCGGCGACCAGGAAGTCGATACCCCAGAAACTCGAGCTGATCCATTCCTCGACGGTCTTGGTGGTCTGCGACTGGCCGGTGACCCAGACATAGCGCTGGTTGACCAGCGGCTGGTAGCTGCTGGTGCGGCCGTTGGTCTCGGTGACCACGCTGCCCGGGCGGTTGTCGCTCTTCTGCACCGCGCCACCGACATGGGTATAGGTGGTGGTGAGCGGCGTGAAGGTGTCCGCGGTCGGCGCGTTGCCGGTGGTGGCGTCGATGGCGGTGTCGGTGATGACCAGGCGGCCCTCGATGCCGTTGCCGGTGCCGAGCAGGCTGACCGTGCCGGTGTCGACGACCTCGTTGCCGAGCACCGCGGTCGCGGCCAGGGTCAGCACGGCGTCGGTGACGGCGACCACGCGGTAGGCACCGTCGTTGGCATTCGAGTTGTCGACGCTAACCACCAGGCCGCTGCGGAAACCGTCGGCCAGCCAGCTGCCGCTGCTGCGCGTGATGGTGTCGGCGTCGTTGCCGTTGTCGGCGAAGCTCAGGGTCACCGCGCCGCCGCCGTCGTCGATGACGAAGGGCTGGTCGTTGCCGGTGTTCATGGCGCCGAGATCGAGCGGCGTGGCGGTGTTGTTGACGATCTGGATGCGGCCGAAACCGTCGATGACCTCGAGCTTGCCCGGCGCGGTGGCGAGCACGTGACCGGTGAGCTGCATGAAGCCGCCGCGCACCGTGATCGGCAGCACTTCGAGGTGGTCGGTGTCGTAGTTGTAGACCACGCGGACGTTGGAGTTGCCGACGTCGATGTCGACGGTGCCGTGGGCGTTGACGTCGGCGAGGTAGCCGGCGAGCAGTGGATCGAGGCTGGCGTCGAGGGTCACGCTCTGGTCGGGCTTGCCGCTCTGCACCAGCCCGTTCAGGTTCAACAGGCGGCCGGTGACGAAGACGTTGTTGCCGGCCACGACCGCCTTGGCGACGAACGGGTTGGCGAGCGGGTCGGGCGCGTTGTCCGTGCCGCTCTGGTTGATCGGCGCGCCGCTGCTGTTGACCTTGTCCAGCGTCTCGAAGCGCTCGGCGGTCTTGGCCCACTGCGCTTCCGGGTCGCCGCCGATGTTGACCACGTCCTCGGCGATGACGACGTCGCGGCCGGCGTCGATGTCGAGCGTCTTGGCGTCGATACTGCCGCGCGGTGAGTTGGGGTCGTTGAGGTCGGCGGCGCCGCGGATGATGATGCTGCCGGCGACGTTGGCGATGCGTACCGTGCCGTTGGGGTTGCTCACCGCACCGACGATCTCTATGTCCGGCGCGGCGGCGTCGGCGAGATCGCCGCTGGCGCCGGCCGGGTCGAAGGTGTTGCGGATGACGACCAGCGGATCGGCGGTGTTGTCGGCCGTCAGCACCGTGCCGAAGTTCGCCGCGGCACCCGCCGCGTTGCGCGTGGTGATGTCGGCGTTGTCGTACACGCGTACGCCGTTCAGCACCACGCGACCGCCGCTGCTGGAGACCTCGATGCCCTCGACGCGCAGGTAATAGGGGCTGTTGTTGACGACGCTGACCGCGGCGTCGCCCGGCGCGCGCAGCTCGCCGTCGCCGACCAGCGCGTCGCTGCTGACCACGATGTCGCCGACGCGCGCGGTGATCTGCGGCACCACGATGTAGGACACCTGGTAGCCCTGGGTCACGGTCACCGGGGTGGGCTTGCCGCTGCCGAGCCCGGGGTCGCCGGGCTCGATCAGGCCGAGGTCGAGCAGCTGGTACTCGAGCTGGGTGATCTGGGCGTCGTAGCCGGTCACGGCCGCGGTGTTGCCGGCGTAGGCGACCTTGAGTGCCTCGAGCCGTTCCATCTCGGCGACGATGCGCGCGGCGAGATCCTCGACCACCACGGTCGGCGTGGTGACCCCCGCCGTCTGCGTAGAGATGATGATGCCGCCGGGCTTGATCGGCGCGGCGACCATGAGCAGGCCGGCGGCATTGACGCCGCTCTCGTCGACGACCGCGAGCCCCGGCCCGAAGCGCATCACCGCGTGCGCGCCGGCTTCGTCGATGGCGCTGATCTGGAAGGTGTGCGCGGCGTCGGTCTGGTTGGCGCTGGCACCGCGGATGCTGACGAACTGGCCGACGCGGAAGCCCTCGGCGAGCCAGCTGCCGCTGCTGCGCGTGACGCTGTTGTCGGCGGCGGCGAAGTCGAGGGTACCGGCGCCCGAGTGCGCCACCGGCAGCGTTGTCACCCGTGCCGCCAGCGGCATGACCGCCGTCGCCGCCGCCGTGGTCGTCTCGTCGACCACGGCGGCGCCGGCGGTGAGGGTGAGCACCTTGCCGTTGCCGCTGAGATTGATGTCGGTGATGCGGTAATTGCCGTCGTTGCCGGTCGAACCGTCGACGACGATGTCCTGGCCGACCGAGAAGCCGTAATCGGCCCAGGCGTGGCTGGACAGGATCTCGATGGTCGGCGTGGCGCCGCTGACGAAGCGGAACTGGGCGCTGGCCGGCAGCGCAGCCGGCGCCGCCACCACCGCGGAAATCGTCGCCGTGTTGGTCGGCGCGGCGTCGAACAGCACGGCTGTGCCATCGAGGGTGAGCGCCGTGGCATTGACGGCGGCAATCCGGTAGGCGCCGTCGTTGGCGCCGGCATTGCCGACGTTGACGACCTGGTCGACGGCGAAGCCTTCCGCGGTCCAGTCGCCGCCGCTGCGCTCGATGCGCGGCGCACTGGCGCTGCGCGGCGCAAAGGTCACGGTGCCGCTGCTGCGCACGGCGGTGACGCTGGCGGTCGGTACGCTGCCGCCGTTGTCGACCGCGGCGGCGAGGTTGTCGCCCTGGACCAGGCGCAGCGTGCTGCCGCTGACCGTGGCGATGGTGTGGCTGCCGTCGTTGCTGCTGGAATTGCTGATGGCGAGCTGCTGGCCGGCGGCGAAATCTCCCGACCAGTTGCCGGCGAGGTTGGTGATGGTGGCGCCGACCGCGGCGACGGCGGGCGCGAAGGTGACGGCGGTGCCGCCGGCGATGCCGATGGCGACGGCGAAATTCGCACCGTTGGCATCGACCTCGTTGGTCACCGCGGGGCCGGCCGCCAGGGTCAGCAGGTTGCCGCTGACGTTGGCGACGACGTAGGTGAAGTTGTTCGAGGCGGTGCCGCTCAGGGTGAAGGTCCGCCCGACGGCGAAGCCGTCAGCGGCCCAGGTACCACCGCTGCGCTGGATGGTGCGGGCAGCGGCGTCGAAGGTGAGCTGGGCGGACACGCCGACGTGGCGTGTCACCGTCACGCCGTCGTTGTCGACGGCACCGCTGAGTACGGCGCCGCCGGCCAGCTCGAGGGTGCCCGCGCTGACGCTACTGACCGTGTAGCTGCCGTTGTTGGCGCCGGCGTTGCTGACCGTGATGCTGTCGTTGACGGCGAAGCCGTCGCTGACCCAGCTGCCGGCCGCGCGCGTGATGCTCGCGGCCGCGGCATCGACGCGCGGCGTGAACTGCATCGCCGCACTCTGGCTGCCGATGACCGAGGTCACGCCGAGACTGCCGTCGACGGCGGCGACGAGGTCGTCGCTGCTGACGAGTTCGAGCGTCGTCGCGCTGACATTGCTCACCGTGTAGCTGCCGTCGTTGGCGGCGGTGCCGCTGACGACGACGGTCTTGCCGGCGACGAAGCCGTCGGCCAGCCAGCTGCCGGTGGCGCGGGTGAGCGTCGCGTGTGCGGCGACGAAATCGACGCTGGTGCCCGCGGTCAGGCTGATGGCGGTGCTGGTCACGGCGCGGGCGAAGACGTCCGCCGCCTGCACGCCGTCGGCGGTGAAGCCTGCCGCCGAGGTCACCGTCAGGGTGGTCGCGTCGACCGCCGCCACGGTGTAGGTGCCGGTGTTGGTGCCGGTCACGGCGATGGTCTGGCCGACGGCGAAACCATCGGCCACCCAGCTGCCGCCGGCGCGCGTGATGGTCTTGCCGGCCTGCGAGAAGCTCAGCGCGGGCGCGCCGCTGACGCGGATGCCGACGGTGGCGTTGACGAATTCGCTGGCCAGCACCGCCACCGTCCCGCCGGCAGTCTGCGCGGGGGTGAGTTCGTCACCGTCGGCGAGGGTGAGCTCGCTGGCGCTGACCGCCGTCACCCGGTAGGCGCCGTCGTTGGCGCCGGCGCCGCGCACCGTGACCATGCCGCCGGTGGTGAAGCCGTCGCTCGTCCAGCTGCCGCTGGCGCGCACGATGCGCGCCGCGTTGCCGGGACTGCTGGCGAAGAATTCGAGCGCCGGCGCGCCGCTCATCTCGACCGGCTGGAAGGTCGGGATGTCCGCCGCGATGACCAGCTCCTGCACGCGCTGGATGCCGGTCTCGACCAGGCCGTCGACGCGCGCACGGTTGTCGGCCTGCTCGACGTTGGAGGCGTTTTCGATGCGCAGCGAGACGTCGTCGGCGCCGAACACGTCGCCGATGGCGTTGGCGACGTCCTCGATGGCCTTCTGGTAGAGATCCTGGCCGACCCCGAGGCCCTCGACGTGGTTGGTGATGGCGCCGCGCGCGACGATGTCGGTATCGCCGCCGCTGCGTACGCTGGCACCGGCGCGGACGTCGACGTGGTTGGCCTCGACCAGTTCGGCATGCCCGACCGGATCGGTCTCGACCGGGAAGGCGGTCTTGTTCCAGATGTCGGCGCGCGCGCCGAGGTCGAAAGCGTTGGCCGCGCCGAAACGGCTCTGGCCGGCGCGCAGGCTGATGGCGTCGTCGGCCTCGAGATCGGCGCCGGCCGCGAGTTCCACCGTGTTGTCCGCGTGCAGGCGGGTCAGGGCGTCGCCCTGGGCGGCGCCGGCCGCGCCGTAGGTCTTGGCGTTGGCGTTGCTCTCCAGCGTGCTCGCGGCGCGCGCGGCGAGCGCGATGCTGCCACCGCTGTCGAGGCGCGCGGCGCCGACGGTGATGCGGTTGTCGTGGACGTCGTTGATGAACTGCGACTCGGCGCGGGCCAGCGCGATGACGCCGCCGGCATCGAGCTTGGTGCGGTCGTCGCCGCTGAGATCGCTGCGCGCCTCGATGGCGATGAGGCCGGCGTTGCCGGTGCCGAGGAGGGCACCGTCGGCGATGTCGACGACGCTGGTGTTGGCGATGGTCGAGGTGCTGCGCGCCGCTGCCGCGCCGACGATGCCACCTGAACCGGCGATGATGTTGTAGCCACCGAAATGGCTCTTGTCGACGAGGTTGTGGGCGTCGACGACGATGTTCTGCGCGCCGATCGTGCTGCCACCGCCGATGTCGACGGCGACGTCGGCCGCGACATCGTTGTCGGCCACCGCGCCCGCCGCGCCGACCGCGCCGGCGCTGTGGCTGTCGGCGCGCGCATCGAAGCGTGCGGCGTGGTCGGCGATGAGGTCGACGTCGGCGGCGTCGATGCTGGCGGCACCGCCCAAGCCGAGGGTGACCGTGGTGGTGCTGTTCGAGACGGTCACGGCGCTGGCCGCCGCACCCGCCACCAGGCCGCCGCTGCCGGCGGTGACGTCGGCGAGGTTGGTCTCGTCGCCGCGCGCGCTCACGTCGAGGTCACCGCCGTGGAACTGGGCGCCGGCCGCGAGCCAGCTGCCGATCGTGCTCGACGTGCTGGCGGTGGCCGCGTTGGCGCCGGCTGCGAGCAGGCCGGCGGCGACGAAGCCGTCGGCATCGGCACGTTGGTGGTTGGTGAGATCGGCGACGAGCTCGGCGCTGCCGGCGATGGTGACGCTGCTGCCGGCGCCGAACCAGGCCTCGGCGCGGCCGTCGCCGCGTGCGCTGGCGAGCGTCGCGTTGAGGCCGAGCAGGAGCCCGCCGGTCGCGCCCAGCGCGTGGGCGCGTGCTGCCGGGGTGACCCCGCCGAGCAGCACCTGGCGCGCGCTCACGCTGAGATCGTGGGCGGTGACGCTGGCGCCGTCGCCGACGTACGCGCTGACCTGCGGCGAGGCCGTGGCCGTGGCGTTCGACGCGCCCAGCGCGCCGACGAGGGCGAGGGTCACGCCGAAGGCATCGGCGCCGGCGGCAACGGCGGCCGTGGCCAGCACGTCGACCCGGCCGCTGACGTCGACCTGTGCGCCGTCGCCGAGGTAGGCACTGAGCGCCGGGCCGATCTCGGCGCGGGCCTGGGCGCCGCCGATGGCGATGATGCCGCCGGCGAGCGCGGTGGCGGCGGCATTGCCGCGTTCGTTGGTGGTGACGCCGATGGCCAGGTTGGCGGCGCTGGTGACGGTGCCGTCGAAGTGTGCGGCGAAGGCGGCGAGGTCGCGGGTGGTGGCCTGGCTCAGGCCGAGCGCGATGCCGGAGAAGGCCGCGCCCTCGGTGGTCGCGGCGAGGTCTGCCGTGGAGCTCACGGCGAAGCCGATGTCGCCGCTCGCGGAGAGGGTGGTCAGCGCATCGCCGCTGGCGGCGAGGGTGCTGCTGTCGACGGTGGTGGCGATGGCGCCGGCGACGGCGAGGCCGAAGCCGCTCGCCGACACCGAGGTCGCGTTCGACGTCCCGGCCAGGGTGGCAGCGCGGACTGCCTCGACGCTGACCCCGGCGGCGTCGATGTCGGCGGCGCGCAACGTCGCGCTGACCGTGTTGGCGAGGCGCGTGTCGGCCACCGACACGCCGACCGAGGCGCCGACCAGGCCGGCCGAGACCGCCGCGGTGCCGACCTCGGTGGCGACGTCGCTGCGGTCGCTCGCGCGCAGCGTGACGATCCCGCCGCTGCTCAGCGTGCTGTCTTCGACCGTCGCCGTGACGGTGTTGGCGATGTCGTTGGTGACCACCGCGCCGCCACCGGCGAAGGCCAGCCCGGCCGGGGCGACGGCGGCGGCGATACTGGCTGCCACCGCGCTGGCCGCGATGGTCACGTTCGAGTCCGCCATGACCTCGACCGCGCCGGCGGCGTGGACGTGGCTCTGGTCGATCGTCGCGCTGATGGCATTGGCCACGGCGTTGTCGGCGGTGGCGACGCCGATGGCGATCGCGCCGGCGGTGATGCCGCCCGCAATCGAGGCGCTGCCGGCGGCGGTGCTGGCGCTGATGGTCGAGGCGTCGGTGGCGTGGACCTGCACGCTGCCGGCGGTCGAATCGATGCCGGGGTTGAGGCCGTCGACGGCGTTCTCGATGCTGGCGGCGACGCGGTTGGTGATGCGGTTCAGGGTGACGCTGCCGGCGCCCGCGCCGGCGGCCGCGACGCTGCCGGCCCCGAGGGCGACGGCGCCGGCGAGGGTCGAGGCGGCGATGGTGCTCGCGGCGGTGGCCGTGACGGCGATGTCGCCGGCAGCCGTGGCGCGCGCATCGCGGATGGCGGCCTCGACCGTGTTGTCGATGGTGTTCTCGGCCACCGAGCCGCCGACCGACAGCGCGCCGCCGCCGGCCAGGCCGAAAGCCAGGGCCACCGCCACGCCGCCGGCATCGGCCGTGATGCTCGAAGCGTCGTCGGCGTCGAGCCTGAGCGCGGCGGCGTCGACGGTGACGGCGCTGGCGGCGTCGACGGTGGCGGCGACGGTGTTGGCGATGTGGTTGAGCGACACCGCGCCGGCGGCCGTGCCGGCGATGCCGCCGCCGGCGCCACCGGCACCCGCGCCGCTGCCGGCTATGGTCAGGGTGCCGATCGCGGCGGCGCTGGTCGCCGTCACGCTGACGTCGCCGGCGGTGGCCCGCAGCACGCTGTTGGTGACGCGCGCGGTGACGCTGTCGGCGATGTCGTTCTCGGCCACTGCCGCGCCCACCGTGGCCACCGCGCCGCCGACCGCGCCGCCGGCGCCGCCGAAGGTGATGGCGCCGGCGTTGGTCAGGATGCGGGCGTCGTCGCTGGCCAGCACGCTGATGCCGGCGCCGGCGGTGGACGGCGCGCCGCCGCTGCCGGTGTCGACGATGGCCGCCTCGATCGTGTTGTGAATGGTATTGCCGGCACCCGAACCCGCGCCCGAGCCGACCAGGCCGCCGATCGCACCGCCGGCCCCGCCGCCGGCCCCGGCGCTGGCCAGGGCCCAGATCGCGGCGCGCGAATCGGCCACTACCTCGATGCTGCCGCCGACCGCGAGGGTGGACCCGCCGATGACGGCACGCACGGTATTGGTGATGGTGTTGTTGGCCGCGGCGGCGCCCACCGAGCCGACCGCACCGCCGACCGCCCCGCCGGCGCCGACCCCGGCGATGGCGCCGGCATTGGCCAGCACCAGCGACAGGTCGGCGGCGGCGACGCGCAGGCCCGCGCTGCCCGTGGTGGTGAGGTTGCTGGCGGTGACGAGCGCCTCGACGGTGTTGGTGATGGTGTTGCCCGAGCCGGCCCCGGCGCCGGTGCCGACCACGCCGCCGACCGCGCCGCCCGCCCCGGCACCCGCGCCGGCCACGGTCAGGGCCCACACGGTGGTGGTGGCCGCGGCGGTGACCTCGACCGTCTCGACCGCGGTGAAGCTGTGGTTGCCGAGGGCGCTGCCGCGGGCCAGTGCGAGGTCGGCGATGCCGGCCACGGCGAGGGCGTGGCTGGAGGCCAGGCCCAGGCGCGTACTGCCGGCACCGACCACGTAGTAGGTACGGCCGCCGACCAGGCCGTCGATGTCGGCGCCGCCGCCGTTGTCGTAGGCCACCGCCTGGCCGTCGGCGAAGCCGTGCGCGGCGCCGAGATCGAGCACGTCGTCGACCCCGGCGACGACCTCGGCGCGGGCGAACTGGTGACTGGTGGGGAGCACCGCCGCGGCGAGGTCGACATCGGCGTCGCGGGCCAGGGCATGGGCGCGGGTGGTGGCCAGGCGGATGGTGTTGGCATCGTCGACCACGGCGTAGTAGACGCCGCCGTCGACCAGGCCGCCGAGATCGTAGTCGTGCGACGGGTCGGCGGCGCCGTGGGTGTAGCGCAAGGCGTCGCCGGTGGCCAGCCCGTGGGCGGCGGCGAAGTCGATGGTGTCGGCGCTGGCCGAGAAGCTCTGCAGGGTGAGGCTGCCGGGGCGGGTGAAATGGTGGCTGCTGCCGCCGTAGGGCAGGTAGCCGACGTCGACGTCGGCGTCGCCGGCCAACGCCTTGGGCGCGCTCGAAGCCAGGCGCACGCTGCTCGCGTCGTCGACGATGACGTAGTAGGCGCTGCCGTCGACCAGCGCGCCGAGATCGGCCGCGCCGCCGTTGTGGTAGACCAGCACGTCGCCGGTGGCGAGGCCATGGGCGACGCCGAAATCGAGGCGTGTCTGGAAAGCGTCGGCGGGCGTGGTGTCGAAGGCGACCGGCGCGCCCGGCGCCGCCGCGCCGGCGCCGGCGCTCGATTGCTCGATGGCCGCACGCACGGTGTTGGCGATGGCATTGTCGGCCACCGCGGCGCCGACCGAGGCGACCACCCCGCCCACCGCGCCGCCGGCGCCGGCAGCGCTGGCCGCGCCGCCGTTGGCGAGCACGGTGGAATCGTCGGCGGCGTGCACGCGCACGCTGCCGTCGTGGGCCTCGACGTCGGCACCGTTGCGCACCAGGGCCTGGATGAGGTTGTTGATGCCGTTGCGCGACACGCTCGCCGCGCCGGTGCCGACGATGCCGCCGATGGCGCCGCCCGCACCGCCGCCGGAGCCGGCCAGGGACAGGGCCCAGATGACGGCGCCGGATAGCGCGCCGAGTTCGACCGTACCGGCATCGACCGTCGCAGCCTCGATCTCGGCCGCGACGGTGTTGGCGATGGTGTTGACCGCGACCGAGGCGCCGACCGTGCCGACCACCGCGCCGACCGCGCCACCGCCGCCGACCGCGCCGACGGCGCCGGCATTGGCCATGATGAAGCTGTCGTCGCGCGCCGCGATGCCGAGCGTGGCCGTGTTGGCCAGGCTCAGGGTGCTGGCACCATCGACCCGGCTGCGCGTGGTGTTGGCGATGGTGTTGACGGCGCTGGCCGCGGCGCCGGTGCCGACCACGGCGCCGACCGCGCCGCCGCCGCCGGCGCCCGAGCCGGCCACGCTGAGGGCCCACAGGTCGGCCTCGTTGCCGGCGTCGAGGGCGATGTCGCCGTCGGCCTGCAGGGTCGAGGCGGTGATCGCGGTCTCGACGGTGTTGACCACGGTGTTGACTGCGCTCGCCGCGCCGAAGGTGCCGACCACCGCGCCGACGCCGCCCCCGGCGCCCGCGCCGGAAACGCCGCCGGCATTGGCCAGCACCACGCTGGCGTCGTGGGCGTCGAGGAAGATGCCGCCGCCGTGGGCGACGACGCTGTGGACGCCGTTGCTGCCGGTGATGTAGGCGCGCGTCTGGTTGGCCGTGGTGTTGACCGCGCTGGCCGCCGCGCCGGCGCCGACGATGCCGCCGACGCCACCGCCGGCGCCGGCGCCGGAACCGGCGATCGACAGCGCCCACAGCACCGCGTCGTTGCTCGCCGCGAGGTGGATGTCGCCGTGGGCCTCGACGGTGGCGGTGTCGAGGTAGGCGCTGACCCGGTTGGCAGTGGTGTTGACCGCGCTCGAGAAGCCAAAGGTCGCGACGATGCCGCCGACGCCGCCACCGGCGCCGGCGCCGGCCACGCCGCCGGCGTTGGCGAGCAGCAGCGAGCGGTCGGCGGCGCTCAGCGTGACGTCGAGAGCGGCGGTGGTGACGGTGCCGTGGTCGACGTAGGCGGCGACGTCGTTGGCGACGGTGTTGACCGACACCGCGCCGGCCGCGGCCAGGGCGACGCCGACCGAGCCACCGCCGGCGCCGCCGCCCGAGCCGGCGACGGTCAGGCTCCACACCGCGGTATTGGTCACCGCGGTGAGGGCGACGCTGGGCGCGGCGAGGAACTGGTGCACGCCGCCGGCGCCGCTGCCGAGGTCGAGTGCCGCACCGGCATGGGCCGCGGCACGACTCGCGGCGAGCTCGAACCGGGTGGCCGACTCCAGGGTGTGCACGGCGCCGCGCGCGGCAGCCGGGTCGAGATCGATCACCGCGCCGCCCGGGCTCGCGCGCAGCTGCACGCGCGAGTTGGAACTCAGCACGTGGCCGACACCGCTCGCCGCGCTGCCGTCGAGATCGAGCGCGAAGCCGGCCACGGCGTCGCCGCGGCTCGCCGCCAGGCGCACGCGGTCGGCGGCGACGAGGTGATGGATGCCGCCGTCGGCGGCGCCGGCGAGGTCGATGGCGACGCCGCCGTTGCGCAGCTCGACGCGGGTGTCGGAGACCAGGCTGTAGCCGCTGCCGCTGGCGCCGGCTTCGAGCACCAGGTCGATGGCGCTGCCGGCGAGGGCATCGGCGCGCGACAGGGCCAGGCGCACGCGGGTGGCATCGCCGCCATCGACGATCACGTAGTAGGTCTCGCCGTCCTCGAGGCCCTGCACGCCGCTGCCGCTGCCGGCGTGGTAGATGACCGCCAGGCCGCTGTGCAGGGTGTGGGCGCCGAGGGTGATGCGGTTGCCGGCGGCGTCGACCGCGGCCAGGCCGAAGGCGCGCGTCTCGCTCACGCGGTGCACGCTGGCCAGGCTGTCGGCGGCGAGCGCGCCGAGGGCGCCGCCGGTGCTGGCGCGGTAGATCACCGTCTCGCCTTCGACGAAGCCGTGGGCGGGGCCGAGGTCGATGGTGTTGCGCGCGGCGTCGACGTCGATCACGGCGTCGAAGGCGCGGTCGTTGACGATGGCGAAGTAGACGCCGTCATCGGCCAGCCCGCCGATGGCGTTGCCGCCGGCGCTGTCGTAGCGCAGCGCCTCGCCGGTGACGAAGCCGTGGCCGGCCCCGAGGGCGATGGTGTCGGCGGCGCTGTCGACCGCGCTCGCCGGGGTGAAGGTCCGCGCGTTCTCGAGCACCTCGAGGTAGTAGGTCGCACCGTCGACGAGACCGCCGATGGCGCTGCCGCCACCGGCGCGGTAGATCACCGCGTCGCCGTCGACGAAACCGTGATCGACGTCGAGGTTGATGACGTCGGGGTCGGCGACGTCGTCGATCGCGTCGGCCGGGTTGAAGGTCCAGGCCTCGACGATGGCGTAATAGGTCGCGCCGTCGACCAGGCCGGCGATGTCGGCGCCGCCGCTGGCGTTGTGGTAGGTCAGCGCGTCGCCGGTGGCGACGCCGTGCGGGTGGGCGGCGCCGAGATCGATGCGGTCGGCCAGCGCGTCGACGCGCCCGGCACCGCTGAAGTCCGCGCTGAACAGCACGGGCGGCGCGGCGGCGCCGCTGCTGGTGACGTCGGCGTTGGTGAGGTGGCTGTGCACCGTGTTGGTGACGGTGTTGACGGCGAGCGAGGCGCCCAGGGTGCCGATGCCGCCGGCCGCGCCGCCGCCGGCGCCGGCGAAGGCCATGCCGCCGGCGTTGGCGATGACCAGCGTGTTGTCGATGGCGTCGAGGCTGGCGCCACCGCCGCCGACGAGGTTGACCGCCGCGCGGTCGCCGCCCTCGTCGACGAAGTACGCCTCGACGGTGTCGGCCACCGTGTTGACGGTCACCGCGCCGGCGCCGGCCACCGCGATGCCGGCCGAGCCGCCGCCCGCCCCGGCGCCGGAGCCGGCCACGGCGAGTGACCAGATCACGGCATCGGCGCGCGCCGTCGAGGCCACCGCGCCGGCGCCGTTCACCGTCGAGCCGGCGATCACGGTCTGCACGGTGTTGGCGATGGTGTTGACCGCGACCGAGCCGCCGATGGCGGCACCGACCCCGGCCGAACCGCCGCCGGCGCCGGCGAAGGCGAGGCCGCCGGCATTGGCCAGGATCTGCGTGCCGGTGGCGGCGTCGAGTTGCAGCGCGCCGCCGTTGACGAAAGCGAGGGTGCTGTCGCCGCGGACCGCCGCGCGCACGGTGTTGGCCACGGTGTTGACAGCGACTGCGCCCGACACGGCGACCCCGACCCCGGCCGAGCCGCCGCCGGCGCCAGCGCCGGCCGCGGCCACCGTCAGCGCCCACACCGTGGCGTCGGCGCGGGCGTCGAGAACCAGCCCGCCCAGGTTGCTCGCCGTGCTGCCGGCGACGTAGGCCTCGACCGTGCTGGCGACGGTGTTGACGGCAAGCGCGCCACCGGCCGACACGCCGACCCCGGCGCTGCCGCCACCGGCGCCGGCCACGGCGAGGCCGCCGGCGTTGGCCAGGATGAGGGCGTTGTCGGCGGCGCGCACGGTCACGTCCGCGCCGTTGGCGAGGTTCAGGGTCGAGGGCGTGCCGCCGCCGGCGTCGTCAGCGATGCCGGCGCCGACGTTCTGCGCGATGGTGTTGATGGCCGCGGCGCCGGCCAGCGCCACGCCGACCCCGGCCGAGCTGCCGCCGCCGCCGGCGCCCGAGCCGCCCAGGGTCAGGGCCCAGATGGTGGTGTTGCCCTGGGCCGTGAAGTCGAGGGTGTCGCCGCCGTTGACGGTGGCGCCCGCGGTATGGGCGGTGATGGTGTTGGCGACGGTATTGACGGCCAGCGAGCCGCCGAAGGATGCGCCCACCCCGGCCGAGCTGCCGCCGCCGAAACCGAGACTGAGGCCGCCCGCATTGGCCAGCACCAGGGTGTCGTCGGTCGCCGTCAGCGCGGCGCTGCCCGTGGGCGCGAGGTTGAGCGTGGCGTGCGCGCCGAGCACGGCCTCGACGGTGTTGGCGACGGTGTTGACGGTTGCCGCGCCGGCACCCGAGAGGCCGACCCCGGCGCTGCCGCCACCGGCGCCGACCGCGGCCGAGCCCGCCACCGACAGCGCCCACACGGTGCTCGCGCCGTGGGCGGTGAGCGTGGCGCTGGCGACGTTGTTCAGGGTGGCGTCGGCGATGCTCGCCCGGGTGCTGCCGGCGATGGTGTTGATCGCGGCCGAGCCGCCGATCGAGCCCGCGCCGCCGGAACTCGAGCCGGCGCCGACGGCGACGCTGAGACCGCCGGCATTGGCCAGGATCGAACTCGTGTCCTGCGCGCTGAGCGTGAGCGTGGCGGGGCCGGCCAGGCTCACTGTCGCACCGCCCTCGATACGCGCGCTGACCGTGTCGGCAATGGTGTTGACGACCCCGGCACCGGCGCCGCTGATGCCGACACCGGTGCTGCCGGCGCCGACGCCGACCGCACCGCTGACGGCCAGTGCCCACACCGTGGTCGCGGCCTCGGCCGACAGCGCGACGCTGCCGGCGCCGCTCACGCTGCCGCCCGCGATGACCGCCTCGACCTCGTCGGCGACGGTGTTGACGGCGACCGCGATGCCGGCGCTGCCGCCGACCCCGGCCGAGGAACTCGTGGCGCCGACGCCGACCGCGAGACCGCCGGCATTGGCCAGGACACGGGTGGCGTCGGTGGCAGCGAGGGTGATGCCGCCGGCGCCGTTCATGCTCACGACGCTGCCGTCGACGACGGTCGCGCCGACGTGGTTGGCCACGGTGTTGACGGTCACCGCGCCCGCGATCGCGATGCCGACCCCGGCGCCGCTGCTGCCGACGCCGACGCCGACCGACCCGGCCACCGCCAGCGACCACACGTCGACGTCGCCGTCCGCCGCGAGCGCGAGGCTGCCGACATCGTTCACGGTGCTGCCGGCGATGCGCGCGTCGACGGCTACGGCGACGGTGTTGATCGCCACCGAGCCGCCGATCGAGCCGCCGCCGCCGGCCGAGCGGCCGACGCCGACGGCGACGCTGAGGCCGCCGGCATTGGCCAGCACCACGCTGCCGTCGTGCGCGGCGATGGTGAGCGCGTCGTGGTTCGAGGCGGTCAGCGTGCTGCCGTTGCTGCCGGCGTCGCGGCCGAGCCCGGCGCGGACCGCGCCGGCGACGGTGTTGACCGTGACCGCGCCGCTGCCGGCGAAGCCGAGCCCGGCGCTCTGGCTGCCGCCGGCGCCGGCACCGGCGCCGCCCACGGCGAGCGACCAGATGGTGGCCTCGCGGCTGGCGCTGAAGCCGACCGCGCCGCCGGCGGTGAGGGTCGCGCCGAGCGCTTCGGCGACGACGTCGGTGGCGACCACGTTGACGCTCACCGACAGGCCCCCGGCCACCGCCCCGGCGCTCTTGCCGCCGGCGCCGGCGCCGCCGAGGCCGAGCGCGTTGCCGAGCACGGTGCTGCGATCGCTGGCGCCGAGGGTGATGCTGCCGGCGGCCGTGGTGGTGGTGAGCTGGGCGCCGCTGCCGAGGGTGGCCGCAGTCTGGCCGCTGGCGACGTTGATGGCCGCCGCGCCGCCGACGGCGAGCGCGAAGCCGGCGCCGTTGTTGGCCGCCGCGCCGCTGCCGGCGCCGCCCAGCGCGAAGGCCCATAGCGTGCCCGCGCTGTCGGCGCTGAGCGCGACCGCGCCGGCGCTGCTCACGGCCGCCGCGTCGATGGTCGCGCGGCTGTCGCCGTCGACCACGTTGAGTGCCAGGCCGAGGCCGATGGCGGCGCCGGCGGCGCTGGTCTTGCCGCTGCCGCCGGCGCCGGAAACGCCGCCGGCATCGGCCATGACGGTGCTGTGTTGGCTGCTGCCGACGCCGAGGCCGCCACTGCCGAGGGTGAGCACCGCGCCGCCGTCGATGACGCTGGCGGCGTCGAGCACGGCGATGTTGATGGCCGCCGCGCCGCCGCCGGCCAGCGCGAGGCCAAAGCCGTCGCTGGCATTGACCCCGGCGCCGGCGCCACCGATGGCGAGCGACCACAGGGTGGCATCGAGATCGGTGGCGAGGGTGGCCGTGCCGACGTCGACGGTGGCGTCGGAGATGCGCGCGTCAGCGCCGGCCGTGACGACGTTGATGGCGACCGCCGCGCCGCCGGCCAGCGCTGCACTGCTCGACTTGCCGCTCGCGCCGGCCCCGCCGAGGCCGATGGCGTTGCCGACCACGGTGCTGGCATTGTCGGCCTGCAGCGTGAGCGTCGCCGCGGTGACGTCGGCGCCGCGCGCGATCGTGCTGTCTGCCGTGTTGACGGCGACGTCGACGGCGACCGCGCCGCCGCCGGCCAGCGCGAAGCCGGTGCCCTCGCTGCTGCGCGCACCGGCGCCGCTGCCGGCCACGCTCACCGCCCACAGCTCGCTGTGGTTGGCGGCGGCGAGGCTGACCGCGCCGCCGGCGTCGATGACGGCGCCGGTGATGTCGGTGGCGACGCTCTGCGCGGCGACGTTGACCACCACCGAGGCGCCGATCGCGACCCCGGCCGAGGTCTTGCTGCCCTGCTGGTTCTGGCCGCCCTGGTTACCGGTGTCGACGGCGATCTGGACGGCGCCGGCGACGCCGACGACGACGGCGAGGTCGTCGGCGCCGAGCGCCACGCCGCCGCTGCTGGTGAGGTCGGCATGGGCGATGCCGGCGCGGGTCTCGCCGACCAGGGTGTTGACCGCGACCGAGCCGCCGAGAGCGAAGTTCTGCCCGCCCTGGGCACCGACGGCGACGTTGACCAGCACGCCGCCGCGCAGGGCGTCGAGGGTGACCGCGGCGGCGTCGACGACGAGGTTGTCGGCGCGGCGCAGGCCGTGGATTTCGCTGGCCAGCGCGGCGGCGCCGAGATCGATGACGGCACCGCCGCCGTCCGGCACCAGCTGCAGGGTGTCGGCGGTGGCATTGGCGACCTGGTAGACGGTGCCGGCGGCGAGGCCGGGGATGTCGCCATGACCGCCGTTGTCGTAGACCACGCGGTCGCCGTCGACGAAGCCGTGCGGTGCGGCGAAGACCAGGCGGTCGTTGCCGGCATCGACCGCGCCGGCGGCGGCCAGGTCGAGCTCGACCTGGGCGCCTTCGATGCGGCTGGCCACGCGGTTGACGACGACGTCGACGCCGAGCGCGGCGCCGGCCGCACCGCTGGCCGCGGCATTCTGCTGCTGCTGGTCGTCCTGGCCGTTGCCCTGCTGCTGCGCTTCCTTCAGGCCGATGCCGAGGGCGCCGGCGATGCTCGAGACGACCGTGCCGTCGCGGCTGCCGAGGACCAGGCTGCCGCCGGCCAGCACGCTGCGCGGCGTCGTGGCATCGAGGGTGCCGACGCGCGCGGTGGTGGTGGTGGTGACGACGTTGAGGGCGAGCGAGATGGGCACTGCGAAGCCACCGCGCACGATGCCGCCGGCGGCGGCGACGGCGCCGCTGACGTGGCCCTGGGTGGCGTCGAGACGGATGTCACCGCTGGCATCGACGTCGCTGTCGAGGATCTCCGCGCCGACCGTCGCCGTGACCACGTTGACCGCCAGCGCCGGGCCGACCGCGGCGCTGCCGCCGGAGTAGGCGAGGCTGCCGGCGACGCCGCCGGTGATGGCGAGATCGCGGGCGACGAGGCTGAGCGAGGCGACGTCGAGGGTGCTGCCGCCGATGACGTCGGCGTGGGTGGCGGCGATGTGCACGTCGACCACCCCCGACAGGGCGCCGGCCCCGCCCTTGGTGCCGGTCGCGATGGCGGCGCTGCCGGCGATGGCGCCGACGATGCCGCGGGTGGTCGCGGTGACCGTGAGCGCGGCCCCCGGGGTGGTGACCGTGGCGCCATCGAGGCGGGCGAGAGTGTCGGCGACGACCACGCTGGTCGCGCCGCTGGCGGCGAGCCCGGTCGACTTCTGCTCGGCCTTGCCGGCGAAGGCGGCCGAGCCGGCCACGGCGATGACCAGGGTGTCGCTGGTGGCGTCGACGTCCAGCGCGTCGACGGTCCGCGCCCCGGCGTCGGCGACGGTGGCATGGAAGATACCCGCGACCACGCGTTCGACGGCGACGTTGACGCTGACGTTGCCGCTCACGGCGAGCGTGTTCTGGACTTTCTGCTGTTCCTGCGGGGCTTCCTGCTCGGTCGGCTTGGCCGCCGGCTTGGGCTCGTTCTTGGCCGCGAAGTCGTCGACGAACTTGGTGTAGTTGTCCTTGCCGTTCTTGCCGAACAGCAACGGCAGGTTCTTGGTCCCCTCCCAGGCGAAGTTGAGGCCGAAACCGAAGTAGTCGACGCCCTGCTTGACCTTCTTGGCCGGGTCGACGATGAGCTTCTGCGCACCGCCGCTGAGCTTCTCCTTGAATCGCTCGAAGCCCGATTTCGGATCGCTCGGCGCTTTCTTCTCGGCCGGCGGCTTGGCCGCGGTGCCGATCAGCGAGCCGGCGACGATGGCGCCCTGGTTGGCGGCGCTGACCGCGATGCGGCCGTCGGCACTGACCTGGCCGAGGCCGGCCGCGGTGGCTTGCTCGTCGCCGATGCGCGCGCTGGTGTTGCGCACGGCGACGTTGACGGCGGCGGCGAAACCGGCGGCCGAACTCTTGGAGAAGGCCGCGCCGCCGGCCGTGGTCACGATGACGGATCCGTCGTGGGCGCGCACCAGCAGTGCGGCGTCGCTGTCGCCGGCGAGACCGTCGTCGGCCTGGACCACGGCGTCACCCGAGATCGCGGCGAGCGTGCGGTTGACGGCCACGCCGAGCGCCAGCGAGCCGTTGAGCTGGGTGCCCTCGGCCTTGCTCGTGACGGGCGCGATGGCGATGGCGTAGAGGTTGGTGTCGGCGGTTACCGCGACGCTGTCGCCGGTGACCTTGGCCGCGCCGCGGATCTCGGCGGCGACGTCGTTGTAGAAACCGGCGGCGAGCACGTTCAGCGCACCGCCCGAGGCGTTCTTGGCGCCGGCCGGGTTGGCGATGTTCTTGATGTCGCCGCTCGGCAGCACGCCGGCGAGGTTGACCTGGGTGACATCGGCCAGCGCGCTGACTTCGACCCCGCCGTAGTTGCCGGCGCCGCGGCGCTGGTTGATCTCGGCGCCGTCGGCGACGGTGGCGTGGGCGACGTTCTGCACGTAGGCCAGGTTGAAGGCGCCGAACACCCCGGCGCCGGTCGATTCGCCCGCACTGCGTGCCCAGCCGTGGACCATGCTGCGGGTGTTGAGGTAGTCGTCGGTGACGCTGGCGAAGCCCTTGACCAGGTCGATGCCGCGCGAGAGCGGTTCCCACACGATGCCGTCGAAGTTGCTCCACGCGCTGCCGGAGACGAACAGGGCATCGACGGCATCGAGATCCAGCCAGCCCTGCTCCCAGCCCCACGGGATGTCGGTCTCGGCATGCACGGTGGTGTCGCCGCTGGCATCGACCTGGGCGCCGGCGCCGACCGTCGCGCTGGCACTGTTCAGGGTCACGCGCACCGCGGCGCTGCCGCCCAGGGCGACGGTCTTCTTGTCCGCCGGCTGCTGTTCCTTGTACTTGTCGCTGAGGTCGATCTGGGTCTCGGCGGTGACCAGCGGGGTGCCCGAGGTCAGCGCCTTGACCTCGATGTCGCCACCGTTGGCGGTGACGTCGGCGCCGTCGCCGATGCGTGCCGTCGCGTTGGCCTGGTGGAAGGCGACGGCGGCTGCGCCGGTCAGCTTGAGGCGGTCGAAGAAGCCCTTGAGCGCGCTGCCCGGCTTGCCCTCGGCGGAATCGGTGGGGTCGAGATCGCGCTGCTTGCTGCCGCCGATGTCGTCGAAGCCCTGCTTGGTGTCGTCGTCGAGGCCGGCTTTCTTGCCGTCGCCGTCGAGCGGGGCGTCGTCGTCGTCGCTGTCGGCCTTGGTGCCGTCGCCGAGGTTTTCGAGCTGGGTCGACTTGTCGGTGTCCTGGGTCGGCGTCTCGTCCTTCTTCTGCTCGGTCTTGGCGTCGACCTCGACCTTGGCCCCGGCGCTGGTCTCGTCCTCGCTGCTGATGACGTCGGCGACGACGCCGACCCCGCCGCCGGCGACCACCGTGCCGTCGATGGCGGCGGTGGCGTTGCCGACGAACACCGACAGCCCGACGCCGAGCGCGATGCCGCCGTCGTCGGTCTCGGCCTCGGCGCCGATCTTCTGCGACTTTTCGACGTGGGCGGCGACGCCGACGTCGCCGCCGGCGGTGACGGTGGTGGTCGCGCCGAGGGTGGCGCTGGCCGTGGCGACGCCGACGCCGGCGGCGAAGTGGATCTCGGGCAGGAAGCCGAACAAGGCGTCGTGGATGGTCGAGACCAGCTTCTCGTCGAGCTTGATGAGTTCGTCGACCTTCTTGTCGAGCTTGAACTGGCCGATGGCCGGCGCGCCGGTCGAATCGAACTCGTTGAAACCGGTCGATGCCGCGATGGTGCTCTTGGCCGTGGCGGCGAGGTCGACGTTGCCGCTGGCCGTGATGGCGGTGGTGCCGCCGACGGTGACACGTGCCTCGGGCACCGACACGCCGACCACGATGGGGGTCAAGAGCGAGCTGATCAGCGAACCGTTGAGGGTCGCCGAGGTCGCGGCATCGGCCTCGACGACGAGGTTGGCGGCGTGGATGGTGGTGGCGCCGGCGAGATCGATGGTGGCCGAAGCCACGGCCACGGCCGCCGGTGCGAGCTTGAAGCCGAAGTACTTCTCGGCCAGCGCGCCGACCGGCTTGAAGGCGCCGTCGGCGACGCTCAAGGTGTGCGCGGTGCCGGCGGCGCCGCTCGCATCGAGGCCGATCACGCCGGTCGCGTCGGCGGTCGTGCGCAGCTGCACGGTGAAAGCGTCGACGACCTTGACGTAGTAGGTCTCGCCGCTGGTCAGGCCGGTCGGCGCGGTGCCCTCGTCGCCGGCGCTGTAGACCACGGCCGCACCGTCGCTGAAATCGTGCGCCTTGGCGAAGGTGAGGGTGTCGGCGGCGGCGTCGATGGCGACGCCGGGATCGAATTCCATCGCGGCGCGCAGGAACTCGTCGGTCTTGCCGGCGGTGGCGCGCACCGCGACCAGGCCGCCGCGGAGATCGGCACCGGTGAAGGTGATCGAGGCGTTGGCGACGTCGAGCGGGAACACCGCGTAGGCGGCATCGCGCAGCCAGTCGGGCAGGTTGATCCAGCCGCCGAAGAGGTTGTCGAGCAGGCCGAGGTCGTCCTTGGCGTCGATCAACACCGTGCCGGCGGCGTGGCCGCCGTCGGCCTGGGCGTAGATCCCGCTGCCGGTGTTCAGCACCACGTGCCGCGCGTGCAGGGTGAGGTCACCGGAATCGCCCAGCGAGGCCGCGTTGGCGTAGTCGTTGCCGGCGATGGCGCGGGTCGACAGGGCGATGCCCGGGTTCAGGGTCAGCGTGCCGCCGACCACCAGCGAGAGATTGCCGCCCGGCAGGGCGGTGTTACTGGTGATTACGAGGTCGTCGGGGTCGAGCAGGGCGACGTCGCCGCTGGCCGCGCTGTAATCGTAGGTGTCGCTGCCGGCGCCACCGAGGTAGACGTCGCCGCTGCCGCCACCGCCGTCGAGGTCGTCGTCGCCGAGGCCGCCGAACAGCGCGTTACCGCCGCCGTCGCCGCTGAGCTGGTCGTCGAAGGCCGAGCCGATGAGGTTGTCGATCTGGATCAGGGTGTCGCTGTCGCCCCAGCCGTCGGTGGCCGGGCCGTTGACGGTGACGTCGACCGGGCCCGGGTCGCCGGCGTAGGACGCGGTGTCGTTGCCCGGGCCGTCGCCGATCAGGGTGTCGTCGCCGGCGCCACCTTCGAGCACGTCGTGGCCGGCGCCGCCGTCCAGGGTGTCGTTGCCGGCATCGCCGTAGAGATAGTTGTCGGCGCCGTCGCCGGTGAGCTGGTCGGCGAAGGCCGAGCCGGCCAGGTCGCGGATGTCGACGAGGGTGTCGTGATCGCCGAAGCCGTCGGTCGCGGTGCCGCCGAGGGTGACGTCGACGCTGCCCGCATCGTGGGTGTAGGCCGCGGTATCGCGGCCGCCGCCGCCGCTGATGAGGTCGTCGCCGGCGCCGCCTTCGAGGACGTTGTCACCGGCGTCACCACGCAACTGGTCGGCCCGGGCCGAGCCGCGCAGGTTCTCGATACCGACCAGGCTGTCGTGGTCGCCGTGGGTGTCGCTGGCGCCACCGGCGGCGAGATCGGCGACGACGCCGTTGGCGCCGCCATCGGCGTGGTAGCTGGCGGTGTCGCGGCCGGGGCCGCCGTCGAGAACGTCGTCACCGGCGTTGCCGGTCAGGGTGTCGTCGCCGCTGCCGCCGAGCAGGGTGTCGTTACCGCCAGCGCCGGCGAGGATGTCGTCGCCGGCGCCGCCGCTCAGGCGGTTGGCGGCGCTGTCGCCCGTGATGACGTCCGCGAAGGCCGAGCCGACCACGTTCTGGATGCGGGTGAGCGTATCGGCGGCGCCATGGCCGTCAGCCGTGGCGGCGTTGGCGGCGAGCGCGACGGTGACCCCGGCCGGGGCGTCGAGGTAGCCGGCGGTGTCGTTGCCGCTGCCGCCGTCGAGGGCGTCGCTGCCGGCACCGCCGGCCAGCCAGTCGTCGCCGCCGCGGCCGTCGAGGGTGTCGTCGCCAGCGCCGCCCTCGAGGCGGTTGGCGGCGTTGTCGCCGGTGAGCACGTCGGCGAAGGCCGAGCCGGTGAGATTCTCGATGGCGCTCAGGGTGTCGCTGGCGCCGGAGCCGTCGTGGGCCGCACCGCCCAGGGTCACGTCGACCCCGGCCGGATCGTCGGCGTAGCTCGCGGTATCGCTGCCGTCGCCGCCATCGAGCACGTCGGCACCGGCGCCGCCGTCGAGGACGTCGTCGCCGGCCTCGCCGTGCAGGGTGTCCGCGCCGCCCTCGCCGCGCAGGACGTCGCCGCCCGCGCCGCCGCGGATGAGGTCGTTGCCGTCGCCGCCCGTGATGACGTTGGCGCCGGCGTCACCGGTGAGGCTGTCGGCGAAGGCCGAACCCGCCAGGTTCTCGATGCCGGCGAGGGTATCGCTGCCGTGGCCGGTGGCCTGGGCGTCGCTGCGGCCGAGGTCGACCGTGACCCCGGCACCGGCGTCGGCATAGCTCGCGGTGTCGCGACCGCCGCCGCCGACGAGGCTGTCGTCGCCGGCGCCGCCTTCGAGGCGATCGTCGTCGAAACCACCGTCGAGGCTGTCGTTGCCGCCGCGTCCGCGCAGGACGTCGTCGCCGTCGCCGCCCTCGAGGCGGTTGGCGGCGTTGTCGCCGGCGAGCACGTCGTCGCCGGCCGAGCCGACCAGGTTGCGGATGCCGGAGAGGTCGTCGAGGCCACCGGCGCCGGTGTCCTGCGGCCCGGCCAGGGTGAGGTCGACGGTGACCCCGCCGGCGGTGATGTCGGCGTAGGAGGCGGTGTCGTTGCCGCCGCCGCCGACCAGGGTGTCGTTGCCGGCGCCGCCGGTGAGCACGTTGTCGCCGGCGTCACCGCGCAGGGTGTCGTCGTGGGCCGAGCCGACCAGGTTCTCGATCGCGAACAGGGTGTCGGCATGGCCGTGGGTGTCGCTCGCCGCGCCGCCCAGGGTGACGTCGACGCCGCTGCCGCCGGTCTCGTCCGCGTAGCTGACGGTGTCCGTGTCGTCGCCGCCGTCGAGGACGTCGTCGCCGGCATGCCCGCTCAGGACGTCGTCGCCCTTGCCACCCTCGAGGCGGTTGGCCTGCTCGTCGCCGGCGAGCACGTCGTCGAAGTCCGAACCGACCAGGTTGGCGATGCCGCTCAGGCGATCGCGCCCGGCGCCGACGGTGGCCTGTTCGAGGCCGTCGGCGACCCGCAGGTCGACCTCCACGCCCTGCAGCGCGCTGGTGTAGGCCGCGGTGTCGTTGCCGCCGCCACCGCTGATGACGTCATCGCCGTCGCCGCCTTCGAGCACGTCGTCGCCGAGGCCGCCGTCGATGACGTCGTTGCCGCCGCCGCCGTCGATGGCATTGGCGAGCGCGTTGCCGCTGAGGACGTCGTCGAAACGCGAGCCGCGCAGGTCCTCGATGTCGACCAGGGTGTCGCGGCCGGCGCCGCCGGTGTCCTGCGCCCCGGCGAGGTCGAGGTCGACGGTGATCGCACCGCCGGCGGTGCCGTAGGAGGCGCGGTCGTGGGCACCGCTGCCGCCATCGACGAGGTCGTCGCCGGCGCCGCCGGCAAGGATGTCGTCGCCGCCCGCGCCGTAGAGGCTGTCGTCGCCGCTGCCGCCGACCAGGATGTTGGCCCCGCCGTCGCCGCGCAGGGTGTCGTCGTAGGCCGAGCCGACCAGGTTCTCGACCCCGGCCAGGGTGTCGCTACCGGCGCCGCCGGTGTCCTGGGCGCCGGCCTGGGCGAGGTCAATACTGACCGCGGCCGTGGCGTCGCTGTAGGACACGGTATCGTTGTCGGCGCCGCCGTCGAGGCGGTCGTCGCCGTCCCCGCCGAAGAGCAGGTCGTCACCGGCCTCGCCGGCGAGATCGTCGTCGCCGGCGCCACCGACCAGCACGTCGCCGCCGGCGCCGCCGAGCAGGGTGTCGGCACCGTCGCCGCCGAGGATGACGTTGGCCTCGCCATCACCGCGCAGGGTGTCGGCGAAGGCCGAGCCGACCAGGTTCTCCAGCGCGTTCAAGGTATCGGTGTCGCCCCAGCCGTCGGTCGCCGTGGCGCCCAGGGTGGCGTCGACCCCGGTGGGGTCGAAGGCGTAGTCGGCGGTGTCGCTGCCTGCGCCGCCGTCGAGCAGGTCGTCGCCGCGACCGCCGCTCAGGCTGTCGTCGCCGGCGCCGCCGCTGATGCGGTTGGCGCGGGCGTCGCCGCGCAGCACGTCGTCGAACGCCGACCCGACCAGGTTCTCGACCAGCACCAGGCTGTCGTTGTCGCCGGCGCCGTCGATGGCGGCGCCGCCGAGGCTGACGTCGACCCCGGCCTCGTCCTCGGCATAGGAGGCGGTGTCGTCGCCGGCGCCGCCGACCAGGGCATCGTCGCCGGCGCCGCCCTGCAGGGTGTCGTCGCCGGCGCCGCCGTCGAGGAGGTCGTTACCGGCGCCGCCGCTCAAGCGGTTGGCGGCGGCGTCGCCGACCAGGATGTCGTCGAAGGCCGAACCGGCGAGGTTCTCGATGCCGCTCAGACTGTCGCTGGCGCCCGAGCCGTCGTGCGCGCTGACGCCGAGATGCACGCTGACCCCGGCGGCGTCGCCGGCATAGGACGCGGTGTCGCTGCCGCCGCCGCCGTCGAGACTGTCGGCGCCGGCGCCGCCCTCGAGCACGTCGTCGCCACCGCGGCCGACCAGCAGGTCGTTACCGGCACCGCCGCTGAGGACGTTCGCACTGTCGTCACCGCGCAGGACGTCGGCGTGGGCCGAGCCGGCCAGGTTCTCGATGCCGGCCAGGGTGTCGCTGCCGGCGCCGCCGGTGGCCTGGGCGCCGGCCAGCAGGAGGTCGACGGTGACCCCGGCGGTGGCCTCGGCATAGCTCGCGGTGTCGTTGCCGTCGCCGCCGTCGAGGCTGTCGTTGCCGGCGCCGCCGTCGAGGACGTCGTCGCCGGCCGCGCCGCTGATCTGGTCGTTGCCGGCGTAGCCGCGCAGGCGGTTGGCGGCGGCGTCGCCGGTGAGCACGTCGGCGAAGTCCGATCCGTCGACGTTCTCGATGGCTGCGAGGGTATCCGCGCCGCCGCTACCGTCGCCGGCCGTGCCACGCGTGAGGTCGACCATGACCCCGGCGGCGGCGGCGCGGTAGGACACCGTGTCCTCGCCCTCGCCGCCGTCGAGCACGTCGTCACCGCTGCCGCCGTCGAGCACGTCGTCGCCGCCGTCGCCGCGCAGGCGGTCGGCGCCGCCGCGGCCGTCGAGGACGTCGTTGCCGAAGCCGCCGATGAGGACGTTGGCGGCGGCGTCGCCGCGCAGCACGTCGTCGCCGGCCGAGCCGGCCAGGTTCTCGATGCCGGCCAGGGTGTCGCGACCGGCGCCGCCGGTGTCCTGCGCCGCGGCGAGCGCGAGGTCGACCTGTACCCCGGCCACGGCCGCGGCGTAGGAGGCGGTATCGGCGCCGCCCTCGCCGTCGAGGTGGTCGTCGCCGGCGCCGCCGTCGAGGACGTCGTCGCCCTCGCCGCCGAACAGCTGGTCGTCGCCCTCGCCGCCGCCGAGCAGGTCGTTGCCGCGTCCGCCACGCAGGGTGTCGTTGCCGCTGCCGCCGTCGAGCACGTCGGCGGCATCGCCGCCTTCCAGGGTGTCGTCGCCGGCACCGCCGGCGAGGATGTTGCCGGCGGCATCGCCGCGCAGGACGTCGGCCTGGGCCGAGCCGACCAGGTTGCGGATACCGGCGAGGGTGTCGAGCCCGGCGCCGCCGGTGTTCTGCGCACCGCCCAGGGCGAGGTCGACGGTGACGCCGGCACCGGCGATGTCGTCGTAGGCGGCGGTATTGATGCCGCTGCCACCGTCGATGAGGTCGTCGCCGAGGCCACCGGCGAGGACGTCGTCACCGGCGCCGCCCGCCAGGGTGTCGTTGCCGGCGCCGCCGCGCAGCACGTTGGCCGCGTCGTCGCCGCCGAGGACGTCGGCGTGGTCGGAACCGGTCAGGTTCTCGATCGCGGCGAGGTGGTCGTTGCCAGCGCCGCCGGTGGCTTGCACGCGGTCGAGGCCGAGCGCCACGCTGACCCCGCCCGCGGCATCGGCGTAGCTCGCGGTATCGCGGCCCTCGCCGCCGTCGAGGACGTCGTCGTCGGCGCCGCCGAGCAGGGTGTCGTCGCCGGCCTCGCCTTCGAGCCGGTCGTTGCCCGCGCCGCCCTCCAGGCGATCGTGGCCGGCGCCACCGCGGATGAGGTCGTCGCCGGCGCCGCCGAGGAGGATGTTGTCGGCCTCGTCGCCGGTCAGCTCGTCGGCGAAGGCCGAGCCGATCACGCGCTGGATGTTGCTCACCCCGCCGCTGCCGCTGGCGCTGCCGAAGCCGGTGTCGGCGGCCGCGCCCAGGTTCACCGCGACGCCGGCGCCGTAGGCGCTGTAGTCGAGGGTGTTGAGCCCGCTGCCGCCGCGCAGGGTGCCGGTGTAGGCGGCGCCGGCGGCGAACACGAAACGGGTGTCGCCGGCGCCACCGACGATGCGTTCGATGCCGGCGAGGTGGTTCAGGCTGCGCACGCCGTCGCTGGCCGACACGCTGCCGTCGGCGTGCAGGGTGATGACGAGATCGGCGCTGACCGCGCTGAAGTCCAGCGTGTCGACGCTGGTGCCCTGGTTGTTGGCGGCATCGTCCTCGACCAGGGTTTCGCCGCCCCAGGCCGCCTCGGCGAAGGCGTAGTCGTCGTTGCCGCCCAGCCCGCGCAGCTGGTCGGCACCGCCGTTGCCGCGCAGGCGATTGTCGCCGGCGGTGCCGGTGAGGACGTCAGCGAAGGCCGAGCCGGCGAGATTCTCGAAGGTGTCCAGGGTGTCGCGGCCGGCGCCGCCGGTGTCCTGCGCGCCGGCCTGGCCGAGGTCGACGGTGACGCCGGCGCCGGCATGGGCGTAGCTCGCGGTGTCGGCGCCGGTGCCGCCGACGAGGTCGTCGTCGCCGCCGCCGCCCTCGATGACATCGTCGCCGGCGCCGCCGTCGAGGCGGTTGGCGGCGGCGTCGCCCGCGAGGGCGTCGTCGAAGGCCGAGCCGACGACGTTCTCGATGGCACTCAGGGTGTCGTGGCCGCCGCTGCCGTCGGTCGCGGCATGCGCGGCGAGGTCGACCGTGACCCCGGCAGCGTCGTCGGCATAGGAGACGGTGTCGTTGCCGCCGCGGCCGTCGATGACGTCGTCGCCGGCACCGCCGACGAGGACGTTGGCCCCGGTATTGCCACGCAGCACGTCGGCGAAGGCCGAACCGGTGACGTTCTCGATGCCGGTCAGGGTGTCGCTGCCGCCGCTGCCGTCGCTGGCGGTGCCGGCGGCGAGGTCGACCGTGACGCCGGCGGTCGCCTCGGCGTAGGTGACGGTGTCGTCGCCGCCGCCGCCCTGCAGGGTGTCGTTGCCGGCGCCACCGGCGAGCAGGTTGTCGGCGCCATCGCCGACCAGTTGGTCGGCGCCCTTGCCGCCGACGAGGTTCTGGACGCGGGTGAAGCCACCGATCAGGGTGACCGCGGGATTGGCGGCGAGCGTTGCCGTGCCGGCTGCGAGGGACACCCGCACGCCGCTGGTCCAGGTGCTGAAGTCGAGCGTGTTACCGGCCGCGCCGCCGCCGTCGAGGGTGCCGGCGAAGCGCGCGCCGTCCTCGAACACGAAGCGGTTGGCGCCGCTGCCGGCGAGGATGCTGGCGACGTTGGCGGTCGCGGCGAGGCGGTTGCTGCCGTCGCTCACCGAGACGCTGCCGCCGGACTGGAAGGTGAACACCAGGTCGGCGAGCACGGCGCTGAAATCGAGCACGCTGCCGGCGCCGCTGGCATCGTCGATGGCGTCCACGCCCCAGCCGTCGCGGAAGCGGTAGGTGTCGGCGCCGTCGCGCCCGGCCAGGAGATCGTTGCCGGCGCCGCCGTCGAGCACGTTGGCTTGGGCGTTGCCGAACAGCTCGTCGGCGAAACCCGAGCCGGTCAGGTCGACCACCCCGGCGAGGGTGTCGAGGCCGGCGCCGGTATCCTGCGCGCCGGCGATGGCGAGATCGACGTGCACGCTGTCGCGGGCCGCCGCGTAGGAGGCCGCGCCGTCGCCCGAGAGCTGCAGCGCGCCCTGGCCGCGCACGACCTCGGCGATGCCGCTGATGCCGCCGGTGAGGCTGGCCGTGCCGAGGCCGAGATCGACGCTGATCGCCGCGTCACTCGCGCTGTAGTCGAGCACGTTGTGGCCGCCGCCACCGACCAGCTCGGTGCCGCCGAAGTCGGCGCCCTGTTCGAACACGAAACGGGTGTCGCCCTGACCACCGATCACGCGGCTGACCTGCTGCACGTGCTCCAGGGTGTGGAGATCGTTGGGCAGGTCGAGGGCCGCCGGCGGGATCAGGCCGAGCACGGCGAGCGGTTGGCTGCCGTCGGCCACCGAGAGGGTGCCATCGGCATGCAGGGTGACGACGAGGTCACGGGTGACCGCGGCGAGGTCGAGCACCGTGCCGCTGCTGGTGTCGGCGAGGACGTCGTCGCCCCACTGGTCGGCGAAGCGGTAGGTGTCGGCACCGCCGCGGCCGTCGAGGTGATCGTCGCCGGCGCCGCCGTCGAGGCGGTTGGCGGCGGCGTTGCCGAGCAGCACGTCGTCGTGGGCCGAGCCCTGCAGGTGTTCGATCGAGACCAGGGTATCGGTGTTGCCGCCGCCGTCGGTGGCGCTGCCGGCGGCGAGATCGGCGCTGACCCCGTGCGGGTCGTCGGCGAAGCTCGCGGTGTCGTTGCCGGCGCCGCCGTCGACGAGGTCGTCGCCGCCGCGGCCCTCGATGAGGTCGTCGCCGCCGCGCCCGAGCAGGCGGTTGGCGGCGGCGTTGCCGCGGATGACGTCGGCGTGCTCCGAGCCGGTGACGTTCTCGATGCCGTCGAACTGGTCGATGGTGCCGTAGCCGTCCTGCGCGACCATGGTGTCGGTAGTCGGATCGGCCGCCGCCATGTCGACGCTGATGCCGCCCGGATCGCTGGCGTAGACGATGGTGTCGAGACCGGCGCCGCCTTCGAGGTAATCGGCGCCGGCATCGCCCTCGAGGGTGTCGTCGCCGGCGTCGCCGGCGAGACGGTCGTCGCCGCCGCCGCCGACGAGTTCGTCGTCGCCGAGGCCGCCGATGAGCAGGTTGGCGACGGCGTTGCCGACCAGGCGGTCGTCGCCGCTGCCGCCGATGACGTGCTCGATGCCGCTCATGCCGCCGACGATGGCGGTGGCGGGGCCGCGCAGGCGCGCCAGGGCGAGGCCGAGATCGACCTCGACGGCAACGCCGAACGCGCCGAGGTCGAGGACGTCGGCATCGCCGCCGGCACTGATGGTGCCGGCGAGGCTGGCGTTCTCGGCGAAGCGGAAGGTGTCGCTGCCGGCACCGGTGACGACGTTCTCGATACTGGTCAGCTCGCCGCTGGCGCGGCTGTCGCCGCCGCCGCGCGGCTGGGCGACGACGGCCAGGGTGCCGGCGGCGTGCACGCTCACGGTGAGGTCGTCGCCGGAGGCCGAGAAGTCGACCGTGTCGTTGCCGTGGGCGGCGAGTTCGCTGAGCTCGAAGCCACCCCAGTCGGCGGCGAAGCGGTAGAGATCGTCGCCGGCCCCGCCGACCAGGGTCTCGAAGGTGGTGAAGCTGCGCACGCCGCCACCGCCGCTGACGGTCAGCGTCGTCGCGCCGACGTCGATCACCAGGTTGGCGCCGAGCGCCGAGAAGTCGAGGGTGTCGAGCCCCTCGTCGTCGCCCTCGACGAGGGTGTCGACCGACCAGTTGCCGCCGAGGCGATAGGTGTCGTTGCCGGCGCCGCCGGCCAGGCGATTGACCGCGGCGCTGGCAGTGAAGACGTCGTCGGCGCTGCCGCCGGTGACGTTGTGGATGGCGCTGATGCCGGCCGTCGCCGTGGCCGTGCCGCCGGCGAGGTCGACCACCACGCCACTGTCCCAGGCGCTGTAGTCGAGGGTGTTGTTGCCGCCGCCGCCGTGCACCGTGCCGGCCAGCGCGGCGCCCTTGGCGAAGGCGAAGTGGCTGTTGCCGTTGCCGCCGGCGAGGTTGGACAGCCCGGTGACGCGGGTGAGCGTGGTGGTGCCGTAGGTGACCGTGACCGCGCCGTCGCCCTCGATGGTGAAGGTCTGCGCGGCGCTGACGGCGGCGAGGCTCAGGGTGTTGCGGCCACCCGCGCCGGCTTCGAGGCGACCGGCCAGGCGGCCGCCGTTCTCGACCACGATGGTGTTGTCGCCGCTGCCGCCGATGACGTTCTCGATGTTGGCGGCGTGGCTGACGCTGTTGGCGCCGTCGCTGACCGAGATGCTGCCGTCACCGTGCAGGGTGATGGTGAGATCGGCGGTGACGGCCGAGAAATCGAGGGTGTCGCTGCCGTCGCCGGCGTTCTCGAACACCGCGTCCGCGCCCCAGCCGTCGGCGAAGACGTAGGTGTCGTTGCCGCCCTTGCCGCTGAGGACGTCGCCGATGCCGACGTTGGACACCAGCAGGTCGTCGTCGCCGCTGCCGTTGAGGGTGGCCAGCAGCTGGCCCCAGCCCAGGGTGTGGCGCCCCTGGGCCGGCAGGGCCGCGGCGATGGCGCCGGTCGAGACTTCCAGCACCCAGTCGCCGCCGCCGGCGGCAGCGCCGGTGGCGTCGTCGGAGGCGGCGACGTCGGCGCCGAGCAGGGTGGCGAGGTTGGTGACGAAGGCGAGGCCGGGTTCGCCGGCACCGACCGCACAGCCGTAGAGCAGGACGTCGGCACCGGGGCCGAGGGCCTCGGCCCAGCGCGCGAAGTGGGCGGCCTGGGTGGCGAGCGTGCTGGCGTCGACCAGGCGGTTACCGAGGCGCAGTTCGCCGGCGTCGCCGTGGCTGAGCAGGTGCAACGCGTCGACGTCCTCGTACCGGCCGAGGATGTCGTCGAGCGCGTCCAGGCCGTCGCTGCCGGCGCTGACCACGTAGACCTGTGCGGCGTCCGGCCCGCGCGCCACGTTCCAGGCGTACTGCTGCTCGATCGGGGCGTCGAACCAGGCCTGGAAGTCGCTTGCCGCAGGTGCTGCGGTGCCCGCGCCGGCATCGAGATCGGCGACGAAGGCCGCGAGCAGCGCGTTGGCGGCGGCGACCTGGGCGTCGATGACGACCAGGCGCGGACCGGCGCGGGTGGCGTCATCGGCGCTGCGGAATACCGCCGGGGCGGCGTCGGGGACGGTGGTCGCGGTGGTTGGTCGTGGCCCTGTGTCGTCCGTGGCGGGGACCGCGGTGGCGGGGGCGTCGCCGGCCGGCTCCGCGGTATGCCCCGGGGTGTGGCCGTCTGCCGCCGCAGTGCTCCCATCGCTGTCGCTGACGGCGGCGTCCGGCGCCGTCGCCGTTGCGGTGGGCGCGGCTTCCACGCCGGCGCTGTCCGGGGTGTCGGGAGCGCTCGCGTCCGGCGCCGGGCCGGTAGCCGTGGCGGACGGCGTGGCGTGGTCGGCCAGCGCGCCGAGGGCCTCGGCGTAGGGCGTGGCGAGGGCCGTGTCGACCGCTGCCTCGGCCTGGTAGAGCGCGTTCTCGGCCTCGCCCTGGAGGTCGGCCGGTTGTGCCTCTGCCGCGGGCGGCGGCGGCAGATCGGGCGGCGGCTCGACCACCACGGGCAGGTCGGCGGACAGCAGCAGGCGCTGCTCGAGCGCCTCCAGCGCGAGCGTTTCGCGGCGGCGTTCGCGCCGGCGCCGGCCTGGAGGCGGTGGGGTGTCGGCGTCCTCGCTCATGGCTGCAGGGGCGCCCGCGCGTGGCGCTCAGCCGCGCCCATCAGGGTTCCAGCCAGCCGTTGGAGACGGCGAGGTCGGCTTCGCTCAGGGTGCCGACGGCAGCCTTGAGCCTGAGGCTGTTGAGCAGGTACTCGTAGCGCGCCGCGGCATGGTCGCGCCTGGCAGCATAGAGATCGCGCTCGGCGTCGAGCACCGACAGGTTCGAGTAGAGCGCGGCCTCGTAGCCGGCCTTTTTCAGGCGCAGGACCTCGGCCTGGGCCTCGATCTGCTTGTGCAGGGCCTCGATGCGGGCAATCGAGGCGACGATGGCATTGAAGGTGCGCTGGGTGTCGCGCTCGACCCGGCGGGCCAGGCCAGTGAGCTTTTCCAGCTCGCTCTGGTGGCGCAGTACCGCCTCGCGGCGCTTGGCGCTGACCGCACCGCCCGAGTAGAGCGGGACGTTGACGTTGACCATGAGGTCGCGCGTCTCGACCTCGCTGCCGCCGCCGAACACGGTGC
>JACKNG010000005.1 GCA_024235015.1 Gammaproteobacteria bacterium | reverse complement strand
TCGGCCGAGGTCACCATCGCGGTGGAGAACCAGGCGCCGGTGGCGGTCGACGACAGTTACAGCGTGACCACGGGTGACGTCCTGAGCGTGAATGCGGCGCTCGGCCTGCTGGCCAACGATTCGGACGCGGACGGCGATGCGATCGCGGTGCAGTCGATCGAGGCGCCGGCGAACGGCACGCTCAACATCGCCACGGACGGTTCGTTCGAGTACACGCCGAACGCGGGTTTCGTCGGCAACGAGGTGCTGACCTACACCATCAGTGACGGCACCACGACGACGACAGCCGAGGTCACCATCGCGGTCGAGGACAACGTCGTCCAACTGCCGCCGATTTTCCTCGGTGATGCGCCGACGCGCCTGTTGCGCAGCGACCCCAACGGTTGGGTCGATGCCTGGAGTGATGATGGTGTCGCCATCCAGCACACCGCGGATGCGAGTGCGGCGGCGCCCACCTACAGCGACGTCACCCTGAACGCCATCGGCTGGAACAGCCTGCCGGGCGGCGACATCGTGCTCGGTGACCTCGGTGTCAGCGGCCAGACGTCGCCGACCAGTTTCGTCGCAGCGGAAATCGACGGCACCGAAGGCCTGCGCTTCCAACTCGTCGACGAGGCCGTCGAATTGCGCTTCGGTCTCAACCGCTTCACGGCCGACGACGACGGCACCGGTTTCCACGAAAGTGGCCGGGTGCTGCTGCTCGACGCCTCCGACGCGGTGGTTGGCGAGTTCGACTTCACGGCCGATGGTTCGGGGACACAGGAAGTCACCGTGCAGTCGGCGACTGCCTTCACCCAGGCGGTGTTCGTGGCCGGCGCGCACAACGGCTCGGAATTCGTCTTCGGCGCCTATTCCAATGCCGACGGTAGTTTCGGCAGCGATGCATTCATGAGCGGGGGTAGCCTGCACGGCAGCGAATACATTCTCGACTTCGTCGAGTTCTCCTTCGCCGAGCCGGCGTCGTTCGGGCTGCCCAATAGTGAAGAATTGATTCAGCTGCTCGGAGTGAGTAATCCGTCGCTGGATTTCGATCAGTTCTGAATCGTATAAAACTGGTATCAACTTTGCGCCCCGGTACACCTCGGTCCCGGGCAGGGAGAAAAAGCTATGTCGGGTAAGTCGGTTCGTTACAGTGGCCGGTCTTGGCCGGGTACCGCGTTGAGGCGGAGCCTGGGGGCCGTTCTGTTGCTGTGCGCGTGCCTGGTCGCGCCGGTCCAGGCGGTCTACGTGCAAGACCCGCTCGATGGCGGTGATGCGATACTCACCTCGTTCGGTACCGAGAGCGCCGACGATTTCGTCCTCGCTGCGGATGCCGAGGTCACCGGGGTGCGCTGGTGGGGCTCGCTCGACTTTCCGAACTTCTTCGCGGACACCTTCAACGTACGTATCTACGAGGATGGCGGCGGCGTGCCGAACGCGACCCCCCTGGCCGAATACACCGGGGTGGGCGTTACTCGCACGGCGACCGCGCTGTTCGACATCGTCCAGGCGCCTGTCTACCAGTTCGATTTCCTTCTGCCTGCGAGCCTGTCGTTGTCCGCTGGTACGTCCTACTATCTGGGCCTCGAGTCGACGGACCAGAATGGCGGCTTCTATTGGCTGCAGAGCGCGGACAGCGTGAATGATGCCAACTTCTTTCGCACCTGGTTCGGCCCGTATCCCAACGTCGACCCGTGGGCCGCGGATGTCCAGACCTTCGACCTGGCTTTTGAGCTGCTGGGCACGAGCAGCCGGGTGCCGGAACCTGCCAGCGCCCTGCTGCTTCCACTCGGTCTGATCGCGGCGCGCCGACGGCAGCGCACGCGCTGCCGCGCGTAACGCGCTTCCGCCGCGCGCCGCATCGCGCTCACGCCTGAGAAGACAGCCGGGCCGCGTTTGCCCGGCTGTGCGTTCCCGAACCCGCAAGGCGAGCGGCGGGTAGCGCAGCCGGGCGGTCCACCGCGGGCGGGGCATCCTCGCCGGTGTCGAGCAGTCTCGCCGGCGCGGCGCCAGTCCCGCCGTAACGCTGCCAAAGCGGACTGGCCCGGTGCCATAATGGGCGCGCCCGCGCCAAGGCGATTCGGCACACCAACATCAAGCCATGACGACCGCTGCCCCACCCAGCAACCCCTTGCACGCGCTGACGGAGATTGCGCGGCGCTACCTGCTGTTCGTCGGGGTGTTGAGCTTTTTCCTCAACCTCACCCTGCTGGCGCTGCCGATCTACATGCTGCAGGTCTACGACCGCGTGTTGACCTCGCGCAATCTCTCCACCCTGCTCATGCTGGCCCTGGCAGCCCTGTTCGTGCTGGTCGTCATGGCGTCGCTGGAGTTCGTCCGTGCGCGCATTCTCGTGCGTATCGGGCACTGGTTCGACCATGCGCTCAGGCGCTGGCTGGTCCACCTCGCCCTGGTCGAGGGGCGCGACAACCAGGCCGTGCGCGACCTCGACGAAGTGCGCACCTTCCTCGCCGGGCCCGGGCTGCTGGCCCTGTTCGATGCGCCGTGGACGCCGGTGTTCCTGCTCGCGATCTACCTGGTCCATCCGCTGCTCGGCGTGCTGGCCACGCTCGGCGCGATTGCTTTGCTCGGACTCGCCGTCGTCAACGAGATGATGACGCGCGGCTTCATCCTCGAGTCGGGTCGCCACGCCCAGGCCGCCCAGCGCTTCGCCGAGCTCGCCGCACGCAACGCCGAGGTCATCGTCGCCATGGCCATGTCGACTGCGCTGGTCCGGCGCTGGGAAGTGGAACGCGAGAACGCCATCGCCCTGCAGACGGCCGGCAGCGACCGGGCCGGCAGCTTCAGCGCACTGGCCAAGTTCGCGCGCATGGGCTTGCAGATGGGTGTGCTCACGGCGGGAGCCTGGCTTGCGATCAAGGGAGAGATCTCGGCCGGGGCCATCATCGCCTGCTCGCTGATCATGGCCCGCGCGCTGGCGCCGATCGAAGTGGCGATCGGCGCCTGGCGCACCGTGGTCACCTCGCGCCAGGCCTACCGTCGCCTCGGCGCCTTCCTCGATGAGCATCCCGTGCCCGGCCCGCGCATGTCGCTGCCGCAAGCGAGCGGCGCGATCGAGTTGAGCCAGGTCGTCGTCGCGGTACCCGGGCGCGAAGAGCCGCTCCTCAAGGGCGTCGGCTTCGCCTTGGCCCCCGGCGAGGTGCTGGGCATCACCGGGCCGAGCGCTGCTGGCAAGTCCACCCTCGCACGGGTGATGCTCGGCGTGGTGCGCCCGGTGAAGGGGCAGGTGCGCATCGACGGCTTCGACATCAGCGCCTGGAATCGCGGCGAGCTGGGACGTGCCTTCGGCTACCTGCCGCAGGACGTCGAACTGTTCGACGGCCGGGTCGACGAGAACATTGCGCGCTTCGACGAGGTCGATGCCGAGGCCGTGGTCGAGGCGGCGCAGCTCACCGGCAGTTACGATCTCATTGCGACCTTGCCGAACGGCTTCAACACCCGTATCGGTGTGGGTGGCGAGCGCCTGTCGGGCGGCCAGCGGCAGCGCATCGCCCTGGCCCGCGCGGTCTACGGCAAACCCGCGCTCGTGGTGCTCGACGAACCAAGCTCCAATCTCGATGTCGAGGGCGAGCAGGCCCTGATCCAGGCCATTGCCGCGCTCAAGGCCCGGGGTACGACGGTCGTACTGGTGACCCATCGTCCCAACGTGCTGCTGCACGCGACCAAGGTCCTGGTCCTGCAGCGCGGCGAGATCACCCACTTCGGGGCGGCCGACGAGGTCTTGCGCCAGGTCACGCGCCCGGTCGCGCCGGTGCTCGGGGCGGCTGCAGGCTTGCGCGGCGCGGAGGGGCATGGTTGATGGATGCGGCGCTGGAACATCACGGCTCGGCCGATCCGAGTTTCGCACCGGATGCCGATGCTGCGCGCCTGGCCTTGCGCGGCGCGGCCGGACGCTGGACCTTGATCGGGCTGCTGGTCGTGGTCGGCGCCTTCGGCGGGGTCGGCGGCTGGACCATGCTGGCGCCCCTGGCCAAGGCCGTGGTCGTCACCGGCGTGCTCAAGGTCGATTCGAACCGCAAGCGCATCCAGCACCTGCAGGGCGGCACGATCAAGGAGGTCCTGGTCAAGGACGGCGACCACGTCCGCCAGGGCCAGGTGCTGCTGGTCCTCGATCGCACCGAGGCCGAGGCCACCTTCGGCATCGTGTCCTCGAATTACCGCGCGCAACTCGCCCTGCAGGCCCGTCTCGAAGCCGAGCGCGACCGCCGCGATGAAGTCACCTTTCCGCCGGAACTCATCGAGGTCGCCGAACACGACGCCGGGGTCGCCGAATTGCTCGACAGCCAGCGGCGCGTTTTCGCAACCCGCGCCAGCGGCCTGGTCAACAACGTCGAGATTCTCGCCCGCCAGATCGGGCAGCTGCGCGAGAAGAGCGCCGGCATCGCGTCCCAGCTCGAGTCCAAACAGCGCCAGCTCGACCTGCTCGAGGAAGAGCTCGCCGATTCGACCAAGCTGCTGGAGAAGGGCTTCATCCAGAAGCCCCACGTGTTGAATCTCGAACGCGAGCTTGCGCGCGTGCGCGGCGAGTACGGCAATCTCGTCGCGGAGAGCGCGGAAACCGCGGCCGCGATCTCGGAGAAGCAGCAGCAGACCATCCAGGTCCGCAACGAGTTCGACAAGGACGTGGTCGACGAGCTGCGCGACGTCCAGGCGCGGGTCATGGACCTCGCCGAACGCAACGGCGCCGCGCAGCACGTGCTCGACAACATCGAGGTCACGGCTCCGGCCGACGGTGTGGCCGTGAACCTGGCGGTGTTCTCGGCCCGCCAGGTGGTGGGGCCGGGCGAGGTCCTGCTCGAAATCGTGCCGCAGGACGACGACATGGTGATCGAAACGCGGGTCGAGACCCGGGACGTCGACAACATGGCCGTCGGCCTGCGTGCCGACGTGCGCCTGACCGCGCTCGATCGGCGCAACGCGCCGGTCCTCGACGGCGTGGTGAGTTACGTGGCGGCGGACGCCACCCAGGACGAGCGCACCGGCCTGTCTTACTTCGTGGTGCGCATCACCGTCCCGCCGGAGGAGTACGACAAGATCGAGGTCGCGCGCTTGCAGCCGGGGATGCCGGCCGACGTCACCATCAAGTTCGGCGAGCGCACCGTGTTCGAATACCTCGCGCGCCCGGTCTCCGAAGTGATAGCGCGGGCGTGGAAGGAGGAATGAGGTAGCGTCGCCTGCCGGTGATGTTCGCGGTGTCTGACACCAACGGCTAAGTATTTGATCGTGCGTGTCGGCCGCGCCAGTCCCCGATGTCTGACACCGAGCGTCAACCGTTTGATTGAAGTCCTTGGTGTCTGACACCAAGGGTTAAGTATTTGTTTGTACGGCCGCGCTAGGACTCGAACGGCAGCTCGACCTGCGGCGACTCGACACCGGCGCGTTTCTGGGTGTGCCATTCCCGGCACCATGCAGAGCAGAACAGCAGGCGGACGCCTTCGGCGTCGTCGACGGTGATGCCTTCATCGTAGATCAGCACGCCGCAGCAATCGCATTTGACGTAGCGCTCGACGTAGTAGCCGTTGGCGCTGAATCTCATCATCGTTCTCCCGTGCGGCGATAATCGGCCACGGCGCTGGCGGGGCTGACGAAACCATCTGCGAGGTCGTCGGCGAGCGCCGCCGGATCGCGTTCGGCCGGCGGACCCCAGCCACCGCCGCCCGGGGTCAGAATCTGCACGCGGTCGCCAGGGCGGAAGGTGACGTTCGACCACTTGCTGGTCGAGCGCTTGGCGAACGCCTCGACCATGGTCTGCCAGTCCGCGCCGTCGTGCGCCCGGTACCAGGTCATGCCGGGCGCGCCGGGTTGGCCACCGGCGAGCCCGTAGGCGCGGTGCTGGTGTCGATCGGTGAGCTGCGAGGCGGTGATCTCGGCATCGAGGCAGCGGTAGACCTTCTTCGTGCCGAGACCGCCGCGCTGGCGGCCGGGACCGCCGGAGTCCGGGCGCAGGCTGTACTCCTCGGTCAGCCACGGGTAGCGCGTCTCGAACACCTCCACCGGCATCACGCGGCAGTTGCCGTTGATGGAATCGGTGGCGTCGTTACCGTCAGCCTGCGGGCGCGCACCCCAGCCGACCGATTCGAGGTCGTAGCAGGCGAAGTACTCGTCGTGGCGATGGTCGTGACCGCCGAAGACGAAGTTGAGATGGGTACCGCCCTCACCGGCCATGGCGCGGGCCGGTGCAGCCTGGGCGAGTGCGCCGATCACCGCACCGGCGATGCGCGGGTGGGCCTCGGTATTGCCGCCGACCTCCGGCGCCGGGTAGTCGACGTTGACGATGCTGCCGCGCGGGGCGATGACCTTGATCGGGCGAAAGCAGCCGGAGTTCTTCGGAATGGTCGGGTCGGTGAGGTGCAGCACGGCGTTGTAGGCCGCCGACCAGGCCACGCCCAGCGTCGCGTTGATGGGGCCTTTGACCTGTGCGCTCGAGCCCGTGTAGTCGACCACCAGGCGCTGACCCTGGACGTGGCAATGGGCCTCGATGCGGATCTCGGCGTCGGACACGCCGTCGTTGTCCATGTAGTCGACGAAGTCGTAGCGGCCGTCGGGGATGGCAGCGATCTCGGCCTGCATGCGCTTCTCAGCGTAGTCCATGAGATCGCTGCAGGTCGTGGTGAAGACCTCGCGGCCGTACTTCCGCACGACGTCGGCCAAGCGTGCGCTGCCCAGTTCGACGCCCGAGATCATGGCCCGCATGTCGCCGTAGTTGTGTCGCGGGGTGCGCACGTTGGCGAGCCACAGCTTCCACACTTCGACCACGTCCTCGCCGCGCTTCTTGATCTTGACCGGCGGCACCCGGATCCCTTCGTGGAAGATCTCGGTCGCCTCGGACGGAAAGCCGCCCGGCACCATGCCGCCGACTTCGGCGACGTGGCCGATGGCGACGGTGAAGGCGACCAGCGCGTCGTCGACGAAGACCGGGCAGAACAGGGTGTGCTCCGGGGTGTGCAGGCCGCCGCGATAGGGATCGTTGTGTACCAGCACGTCACCGGGCTCGATTTCGTCCAGCGGGATCTCCTGCAGGCAGGAGCGGATGAGCAGGGGCAGGCCGCCGATCTGGGCCGGGCAGAACTCGGCCGCGGCGAGCATCTCGCCGCGCGGCGAGGCGATGCCGCAGGTGAAGTCGAGGGCCTCGTTGAAGATGGTCGAGTAACTCGTCTTCATCAGCGTGATACCCATCTCGCGGCAGATCGACAGCATCGTGCTGTCGATGATGTTCATGGTGACGAAGTCCATGGTGTGTACCTCCTCTCGGTCGCTCAGGTCGGCGTGATGACGAGGTGGCCGTGCGCCGACACTTCGAGTACGTGGCGCGGACCGAGCACGGTGACCGAGGCGGCTTCCTCGACCAGCGCGGGACCCTCGATGCGGTCGCCGGCACAGAGCGCCGCCCGCTCGTAGACCGGGGTCTCATGGGCGCCGTCGGCGAAGACCACGCGGCGTCGCCCGGCAGGCGCCAGCGCGGCACTGCGCGTGGGCAGGGACGGGAAGGCCGGTTTGGCGGTCGCGCAGCGCACGCTGCAGCGCAGCGTGATGGCCTCGATGGTCTCCTGCGGGATGTGGAAGCCGAAGCGCGCCTCGTGCAGGGCGTGGAAGTCGCGCCACAAGGCGGCGACCTCGTCGGCCGTGAACGCATCGAAGGCGAACGGCACTTCGAGTTCGTAGTTCTGTCCGAGGTAGCGCAGGTCGATCGAGCGCGCGATCTCAGGCTCGGCGACGTAACCCTGGCCGGCGAGATCGGCCCGTGCCGCGTCGACCAGCGCAGCGAGGTGATCGCGGGCGCGTGCGGCGTCGAAGCGCTGCGAGGTCATCTGGATGGTGCGCTCGAGGTCGACGCGCGCATCGGTCAGGACGAAGCCGAGCGCGGAGAACTGCCCCGGGTGCAGCGGCACCACCGCGCGCGGTATGCCTGCTTCGTCCATCAGTGCGGAGACGTGCAGGGGCCCGGCACCGCCGAAGGCGATGAGGGCGAAATCGCGCGGGTCGCGGCCGCGCTCGATCAGCACCGTGCGCAGCGCGCCGACCATGTTGTTGTCGACGATGCGCAGGATGGCCATGGCGCAGTCCTCGACGGCCATGCCGAGCGGTTCGGCCACGCCGGCCAGCGCGGCACGGGCGCGATCGTCGGCGATGGCCATGTCACCGCCGAGAAAATTGGCCGGGTTGATGCGTCCGAGCACGAGGTTGGCGTCGGTCACCGTGGCGCGTTCGCCGCCGAAGCCGTAACAGGCCGGGCCCGGCAGGGCGCCGGCGCTTTCGGGGCCGACCCGCAGCATGCCGCCGCGGTCGATCCAGGCCACCGAGCCGCCGCCGGCGCCGATGGTGCGGATGTCGAGCATGGGGATCTGCACGGGCAGGCCGAACTCGATCTCGAAATCGGTGGTGAAGCTGACCTCGCCGTCGACGATGGTCGAGCAGTCGGTCGAGGTACCGCCCATGTCGAGGGTGACGGCGTTGGCGATGCCGAGCTCGGCGGCGATGGCGCGGGCGGCGACGACCCCGCCGGTGGGCCCGGACAGGGCGAGCTGGATCGGCTGGGCGGCCGCCGCGTCGAGGCTCATCTCGCCGCCGTTCGACTTGATCAGCGCGGCCGGCGCGGTGACCCCGGCGGCGTCGAGGCGTTCGCGCATGGTACCGAGGTAGCGCGCGACGACCGGCTTGATGTAGGCGTCGGCCAGGGTGGTCGAGGCGCGTTCGTATTCCTTCCACTTCGGCAGCACGTCGTAGCTGATCGAGATCGGGATGTCGGGCAGGGCCCGGGCGAGACGTTCGCGCACGGCGCGTTCGTGGGCCGGGTCGATATAGGAGAACAGCAGGTTGACCGCGATCGCCTCGATGCCGTCGGCGACCTGGATGGCCTCGGCTACGGCGTCGACGCTGGCCTCGTCGAGCGCGGTCAGTACGCGGCCGTCGGCGTCGAGACGTTCGTCGACCTCAAAGCAGTTACGCCTGAGGACCAGCGGCCGTGCGCGCTGCCAGCCGCTGTCGTAATGGCCCTTGCGGTGGCCGCGTTGCAGGAAGGGGATGTCGCGGAAGCCGCGCGTGGTGACGTAGGCGACGCGCGCGCCGCGGCGTTCGAGGATGGCATTGGTGGCGACGGTGGTGCCGAGGCGGAGATTGCCGATGGTGCCCGGTTCGGTCATACGGGCAAGCCCGGTGAGGATGCCGCTGGTGGGATCGTCCGGTGTGGTCAGGTTCTTCCACACCGTCAGCGCACGGGTGTCCGGTTCCCAGGCGCAGAAATCGGTGAACGTCCCGCCGACGTCGACGCCGACCAGGTATCGACCCATGCCGCCTCCCCCCGTTGCTGCAACCCGGGCAGGTTAAGCGGCGCCTGCCGCGCGCGGCAAGCCCTTCAGCCGAGCAGGCGGTGGGTCGGTGCGCACATGTCGGCGATGGGGATGCCCTGCGGGCAGACGCCCTGGCAGGGCGCGCCGTCGCAGGCGAGACAGGGCGCGGCATTGGCCTCGATCCGTGCGTATTCGTCGCGCGCGAAGCGGGCATCCTGGTAATCGGTGGCGTACATGCGGGTGCGCAGGACGTTGGCGACGTCGACACCGTAGGGGCAACTGCCGGCGCATTCGTTGCAGGCGTGGCGGCAGTAGGTCATGCCGTTCATCTCGGCGTAGTGCTCGAGCAGCGCGCGGTCGCCGGCGGCGAGCGCAGTGGCACCGGAGGCGCCGAGATACTCGTCGATCTGGGCCTGCTCGGTCATGGAGATGATGAGGGCGTCGACGTCGCCGTTCGACAGCACCCAGCGGAACGCGGCCTGGGCAAAGGTCGAACCCCCGCTCTCGAACGGCCGCATGTCGTTCAGGCGCGCGCCCATCAGGGTCTTCATAGCCACCACGCCGACGTCTTTCGCCTTGGCCTTGGCCAGCACCCGCGGCAGGTCGGGCTGGCGCGCGACGAGGTTGAACGAGCGTGTCAGGTTCTCGTAGAAGCGCGGATCCTGGCCGAAGTTGTAGGCGCACAGGATGACGTCGGCGAGATCGTGATCGAGGGCGTAGTCGAGGCATTCGATGAGGCGCCCGGCATGGCCCGACATGCCGGTGTAGCGAATCTTGCCGGCCTGGCGCGCGCGCTCGACGAAACTCGTCCACTCCGGGCTGGCCAGGCGCTCGACGTCGTTGACCGCGTGGCACAGGTAGACATCGATGTAATCGGTGCCGAGCCGTTCCAGCGATTCGTCGAGCTCGGCCATCATGCGCGCGGCCGGCCAGTCGGCGCTGCTCTCGACCTTGGACACCAGCACCACCTGGTCGCGCTTGCCCTTGAGCGCGCGTCCGAGCACGCGCTCGGAGTCGCCGCCGGTGTAACCGTAGGCCGAGTCGAAGTAGTTGATGCCGCGATCGAGGGCGAAGTGGACGAGATCCTCCTGGCCCGCGCGCAGGCGGCTGGAGCCGAAGGAGATGTCGGAAATCTTCAGGCCGGTACGGCCGAGGCGGCGGTAGCGGCGGACGTGGTTGCCGCCGGCGGCCGGCACCAGGCCCGGGGCGAGGCCCGCTACGGCCCCGCCGACGCTCTGCGACAGGAAACGGCGGCGGGCAGGGGATCGGGGTTCGGTCATGGCGGGCTCTCCGTGGCCGCACGGCTGCGCGCGGTTAGCCGCCTAAGCCTAGTCGCGTGCGGCTGCGGGGTCGAGTACGCAACCGCCCCGGCGATGGCTAGATCGCGCCGCCTGCGCGCAGGGCCGCGATCTGCTCGGGCGTGCGGCCGAGCGCGGCGAGGACGGCCTCGTTGTCGGCACCGGCCCGGCGCGCCGGGCTGCGGATCGCACCCGGGGTCGCCGAGAGCTTGATCGGGATGCCCGGCTGCACCGCGCCCGGCAAGGCCGGGTCGTCGACCGCAACGACCATGTCGCGGTGGCGGAGCTGGGGATCGGCGAGCGCCTCGGCGAGCGTGTTGACCTCGGCCACGCAGACGTCGGCGGTGGCGAAGTGGCTCACCCACTCGGCCAGCGGTCGCGTGCGGATGATCGCGGCGACCTCGGCGTGATACTCGCGCTGGGCCGTCGAGGCCGCGGCCTGGAAATCGTCGCGCTGCATGCACGCGGCCTCGAGCTCGGGCCGGCCGATGGCCGCGCAGAAGTTGTTCCACAGCCACGGTTCCATGCAACCGACGGTGAGCCAGCGGCCGTCGGCAGTTTCGTAGACGGTGTAGTAGGGCTGCTCGCCGGCGAAGACGTTGTCACCGCGTTGCGGTTCGGGGCCGCCGACGAAGAAGTTGCGGATGCCGGGCACCGCGGCGAGCAGGGCGAAGCTCGCATCGAGGTAGGACACGTCGACGTGCTGGCCCGCGCCGCTGGCGTGGCGCGCGAGCAGGGCGAGCAGGATGCCGACCACGCCGTGCAGGGTGGCGCCGGCGTAGTCGCCGATGATGTTGAGCGGGATGACCGGCGGCCCCTCGCGGTGGCCGATCTGACCCAGCGCGCCGGCCAGGGCGAGGTAGTTGAGATCGTGTCCGGCACGCGCCGCGTAGGGTCCGTCCTGGCCGAAGCCCGACAGCGAGCAGTAGACCAGGCGCGGATTGAGCGCGGACAAGGTCGCGTAGTCGCAGCCGAGTCGTGCCGTGACCCCGGGCCGGAAGCCCTCGACGACGACATCGGCGGTCCTGGCGAGATCGTGCAGCACCGCCTGGGCGTCGGGGTGCTTGAGGTTCAGCGTGATGCTCTGCTTGTTGCGATTGGTGTATTCGGACTTGACCCAGATGTCATCGTCGGCCACCGCGTTGTCCTTGGCGCCGCCGGCGCCGGACGGGGTTTCGACGCGGATGACTTCCGCGCCCATGTCGGCCAGCATCATGGTGCAGTAACTGCCGGGGGCGACGCGGTTGAGCTCGATGACGCGGAGTCCGTCGAGGGGCATGGGCATGGCGGAGGCCTCGTGGCTGCGGTTGAATGGTGACAGTTTACTTTTCCGATCCACGCTGCGGGCGATGCAGCGCCGTTGCGGGGGAAAGTAAACTGTCACCATTGGCTCCGGTGGAGGTCCGCGATGAACAACCGCATGTGCGAGATGTTCGGTATCGAGCTGCCGATCTTCGCTTTCTCCCATTGCCGCGACGTGGTGGTCGAGGTTTCGAGGGCGGGCGGCATGGGCATCCTCGGCATGGGCCGCATGCGCCCGGACCGGCTCGAGGAGGAGCTGGCGTGGATCGACGCCCACATCGAAGGGCGGCCCTACGGCATCGACGTCCTCATGCCAGCAAGCCTGGACGGTGACGCCGCGGCCAAGGGCGACCTCGAGTACGCCCTGCCGCCCGCGCACCTCGCCTTCGTGCGCGAACTGCTGGACGAGGCCGGCATTCCACCATTGCCGCCGGCCGAGGAGGCCGCCATCAAGCGCGACATCCTCGCCGGTATCAACTTCACCCCGCGCGAGAGCCTGGCGCTGGTCGAAATCGCGCTCGAACATCCGATCAAGGCCATCGTCAACGCGCTCGGGCCGCCGCCGGCCGACATCGTCGAGCGGGCCCATGCGCGCGGCATCAAGGTCGGTGCGCTGGCCGGCAAGCCGCGCCATGCGCAGAAGCACCGCGACGTCGGCTGCGATTTCGTCGTCGCCGTCGGCACCGAGGCGGGTGGCCACACCGGCGAGGTCACCTCGATGGTGCTGTGGCCGAGCATCGTCGATGCCGTCGCGCCCCTGCCGGTGCTCGGCGCCGGTGGCGTCGGCCGTGGTCGCCAGCTCGCTGCCGCGCTGGTGCTTGGCTGCGAAGGCGTGTGGACCGGGTCGGTGTGGTTGAAGACGGTGCAGAGCGAGGTCATCCCCGAGATCAAGCGCAAGTTATTCGCTGCCGAGGCCGGCGACGCCGTTCTCACCAACACGGTCACCGGCAAGCCGTGCCGCACACTGCGCAACGCCTTCAGCGCGGCCTGGGATCGAGCGGATGCGCCGCCGGTGCTGCCGGCACCGCTGCAGAACTATCTGTGGTGGCAGGAAGGCCGCACCCGGGTGGAACGGGTGCGCGCGCACGATTTCCTCACCTACCCGGTCGGTCAGCTGGTCGGCGACATGCGCGAGGAGACCAGCGTGCGCCAGGTGGTCTACGCCATGATGGAGGAGTTGCTGGAGGCACGGGAACGACTCGACGCCATGCTGGCGGGGCCTGAACCGCCGACGTAGCCCGTTGGCGTCGAGAGCCTGGCACGGAGGCCGCGCGCCGGACACAAAGAAGCCCGCATCCGGCGGAGGGGGCTGGCGCCGGCAGCGGCGCGGTTCCCCCCCTTGCATTGTCGCGAATCGCCCCCATCTTTCCGGCACTGTGCGGTTGGGGTGCGTCGAAGCACCCTTCGCAAACCGCAAGCGCTCCCTCCATCCCGAGATGCGGCCGTTTCGGCAGCCATCTCTCCACAAGGAAAACCCAATGAAAATTCGCCCCCTGCACGACCGGGTGGTCGTGAAGCGCACGGCCGAGTCCAAGACCACCGCCGGCGGCATCGTGATTCCGGAATCCGCCGCCGAAAAACCGAGCAAGGGCGAAATCGTCGCCGTCGGTAACGGCAAGGTTCTCGACAACGGGGAAGTGCGCAAGCTCGACCTCGCGGTCGGCGACGGCGTGCTGTTCGGCAAGTATTCCGGTACCGAGATCAAGGTCGACGGCGAAGACCTCGTGGTCATGCGCGAAGACGACATCATGGCCGTGTTCAGCGCGTAAGCGCCCGGCCCAAGCAATTCAGGAGCAAGCATTACATGGCTGCCAAAGAAGTCAGATTCGGCGACGACGCCCGCTACCGCATGGCGGCCGGGGTCAACATTCTCGCCAACGCCGTCAAGCAGACGCTCGGCCCGAAAGGCCGCAACGTGGTGATCGAGAAAGCGTTCGGTGCCCCGACGGTGACCAAGGACGGCGTTTCCGTGGCCAAGGAGATCGAGCTGGCCGACCGTTTCGAAAACATGGGGGCGCAGATGGTCAAGGAGGTCGCGTCGAAGACCTCCGATGTGGCCGGTGACGGCACCACCACGGCCACCGTGCTGGCCCAGGCCATCGTGCGCGAGGGCCTGAAGGCCGTTGCCGCGGGCATGAACCCGATGGATCTCAAGCGCGGTATCGACAAGGCCGTGATCGCCGCGGTCGCCGAACTGCAGACCTTGTCCACGCCGTGCACGGACAGCAAGGGCATCGCCCAGGTCGGTACGATCTCGGCCAACGCGGACGAATCGATCGGGACCATCATTGCCGAGGCGATGGAGCGGGTCGGCAAGGAAGGCGTGATTACCGTCGAGGAGGGCACCGGGCTCGACAACGAACTCGACCTCGTCGAAGGCATGCAGTTCGACCGCGGCTACCTCTCGCCGTACTTCATCAACAACCAGGAGACGATGGGAGTCGAACTCGACGATCCGCTGCTGCTCCTGTACGACAAGAAGATCTCGAGCATCCGCGACATGCTGCCGGTGCTCGAAGCGGTGGCGAAATCCGGCCGCGGGTTACTCATCGTCAGCGAGGACGTCGAGGGCGAGGCGCTCGCCACCCTCGTGGTGAACAACTTGCGCGGTATCGTCAAGGTTGCCGCCGTCAAGGCGCCCGGATTCGGTGATCGCCGCAAGGCCATGCTCGAAGACATCGCCGTGCTGACCGGCGCCACGGTGATCTCGGAGGAGACCGGGCTGAGCCTGGAGAAGGCGAGCCTCGCCGAACTCGGCAGCGCCAAGCGGGTGCAGATCACCAAGGACACCACCATCATCATCGACGGCGCCGGCGAGCCGAAGGCGATCGAGGCCCGCGTCAACCAGGTGCGCGCCCAGATCGAGGACACCACGTCGGACTACGATCGCGAGAAGCTGCAGGAACGGGTCGCCAAGCTCGCCGGCGGCGTGGCCGTGATCAAGGTCGGCGCGGCGACCGAGGTGGAGATGAAGGAAAAGAAGGCGCGCGTCGAGGACGCCTTGCACTCGACGCGTGCGGCGGTGGAGGAGGGCGTGGTGCCCGGCGGTGGCGTCGCCCTGCTCCGAACGCAGGCTGCGGCGGGCGCGGTGAGGGCCGACAACGGTGATCAGCAGGTCGGGGTGAACATCCTCGTCCGCGCGCTCGAGGAACCCATTCGGCAGATCGTCACCAACGCCGGCGACGAGCCATCCGTCGTTGCCGCCAAGGTAGCGGCGGGCAAGGGCAACTTCGGTTACAACGCGCAGACTGGCAGTTTCGGTGACATGCTCGAGATGGGGATCATCGACCCGACGAAGGTCGCGCGGACAGCCTTGCAGAACGCGGCCTCGGTCGCAGCACTGTTGTTGACCACCGAGGCGATGGTTGCCGACGCCCCCGCGGATGCCGAGAGTGGCGCCGGGCACATGTCCGAAATGGGCGGCATGGGCGGCATGGGTGGTATGGGCGGGATGATGTAGACGACCCGCCACCGCTGTTGCGCATGGGAACCCCGCCGCGGCGGGGTTTCCTTTGTCGGTGCCATGCCGCACAGGGCGAGTGGTGCTCCGCGCGCACAGCGGCCCCCGTCCGATGGCGGTCCGCTGGCAGGGCGAAAAAGGGAGTACACTCGCCTGCCCAACTGGAGCTGCCGCCATGTCGAAGGAACGCAAGAGTAATCGTGAGATCAAGAAGAAGGCCGTACTGACACCGAAGGAGAAAAAGGCGGCGAAGAAGGCCAAGCAGGAAGCCAAGCCGATACTCGGGATCGATCGCACGCGCTGACCCGCGCCGGTGGCGGCCGCGACAGGCCGTCGCCATGGCGCTTCGCCACGCTCGGCGCAGGACGACGCTGCCGAAGCGTGTGGCCGGGGCCGAACCTGCGCCGGGCTGGCCCGCGTCCGTCGCGGTCCAGCCGATCACCTCGCCGTAATATTTCGCCGCAGCGTCGGCGGTCAGGAGTTCGTACCAGATGAAGGCACCGTGGCGGTTCGGCACGGCGTCGTGCCCACTCACTTCGTCATCGTCACGATCGGTGTGAAGCCGCCGAGGAGCAGCCGCCTGCCGTCGAACGGCATCGGGTTCTTCGCGGGATCCATGCGCTCGTCGTCGAAATCGCTGGATCTCAGTTTTTGCATCGCGGCGTCGCGGGTTGCCTTGTCGGGCCATTCGATCCAGGAGAAGACGACCGTCTCGTCGTCACGGGCCTGCACTGCCTTGTGGAAATCGGTCAGCTTGCCCGCCGGCACGTCGTCACCCCAGCATTCGAGGATGCGGCGCGCACCGAGATCGAGGAAGACACTGTCACCGAGTTCGGCATGCTCGATGAATTGCTGCTTGTTGGCGGTGGGTACCGCGATGACGAAACCATCGATGTAGGCCATGGTGGTTCTCCGTATGTCAGGTGGCAACGGCCGCTTCCAGCGCGGCGATGTCAATCTTGGTCATGGTCATCATGGCTTCCATCGCGCGCCGCGCCCGCTCGCGATCGGGACTGGTCGTGAGCTCCATCAGTCGCCGCGGCGTGATCTGCCACGAATGGCCCCAGCGGTCCTTGCACCACCCGCACGCGCTTTCCCGGCCACCGTTGCCGACGACGGCATCCCAGTAGCGGTCCGTCTCGGCCTGGTCGTCGGTCAGCACCATGAAGCTCACGCCTTCATTGGGAGTGAAGGCCGTGCCGCCGTTGAGACCGATGAACGGGCGTCCGAGTACGGTGAATTCCACGGTGAGTTCGTCGCCGGCGCGGCCCGCGGGATAGTCGCAGGGCGCCGTGTTCACGCGATCGACGTGGCTGTCGGGAAAGGTGGCGGCGTAGAACGCCGCGGCCTTGCCGGCTTCGCCGTGGTCGAACCACAGGCAGGTCACGAGGCTGGTCATGGGATAGCTCCTTCGCTGGGAAGACGATGCGAACGGGCCGCCGCGCAATCGTCGTATCGAGCAGGACAGGTGCGGCCGACGGCGACCCGCCGGTGAGCGCGACGCCGCGCGTGGCCTGGTCGACGGCGGCGGTGCCGGGGTTCATCGGCGCGTTGCCGCCGCGCTGACCGACGCCCGTGAAGGTGGGTTGCGTGCCGCGTCGTCGCAACGCCAGGCGCGACGCCCGGCAACGAGCGCATCGGCTCACGCACCGTCGTTGCCCGGGCCAGGCGTGCCGAACACGAGCGCGACATAGCGTTCGAGGTGGTCGATGCTCTCCAGCGCCATCGCCCGGTCGCCGCTGGCCTTGGCGAGAATGAACGCGCCTTGCAATACCGCCTGCATGTGCCGCGCGAGGCTCGCCGGCGTCCACTCGGCGTCGATGCCGCGCACCTGCATGGCCGCCGAGATGTCCGCTTCGAGGGTCGCGGCGTGGGCGAAGATGCTGCTCGCACAGGCCTCGCGAATGACCGGGTGGGTGGCGTAGATCTCCTGCGTCATGGTGCCGGCCAGGCAGCTGAACGCGGCCGGCTCGCCATCGATGAGCGAGCGACGGAAAGCGATGTAGCCGAGGATGCGTTCGAGCGGGTCGGCGTGGCTATGGTAGGGCGCGTCACGGAAGAGGGCGCCGGTGGTCTCCGTCCAGTAGGCGGCCGCGGCCTCGCCGAGCGCTTCCTTGCTCGCGAAGTTGTGGAAAAAGGCGCCGGAGGTCACCCCGGCGGCCTTGCACAGGTCGCTGACCGTGGTCGCGGTGTAGCCCCGGGCCCGGATCAGGTCGCGGGCGGCCTCGAGCAGGCGACTGCGCGCGTCGCCGCGCTCGGGGTCGCATTTCGTGGGGCGTGGCATAGCGCACGATAATACCGATTAACCGGTATGTATTGCAATCCGATTATGACAGCATGCCTGCGACGCAGTGAGCAGGCGCCGCGCGGCAGGCGTGGCCCGGGAGGACGTGCCGGCATAACGCGCCGAACGGGATCTCGATGCGACACGGTGCCCACATGCGATCCCCGCGCGACGGCCCGCGCCGGGTGCCGGTGTCTGACACCGGCGGCTGAATCGTAGTATCGGGCGCCCCTGGGTTCCACGCGGCATCGCGCCGTTCGGCGACGCTCGCGAAGTTCTCAGCAGCCTCGGCACGTTGTCGCCGCGCCGCGTGCGCCGCAGCCAGTGCCGTGAGCGCGACATCGTCGAGCAGCAGGCCATCGGTGCCGAGAATGCATGGTGTCTGACACCCGAGGCTAAGACTTTGAACCGGCGGATCCCGGATACCAGGCCGCGTCGCGCCGCTCGGCGAAGCTCGCGATGCCCTCGGCCGCCTCGGCATGTTGTCTCCGCGCCGCGTGCGCGGCGGCCAACGCCTCGAGCGCGGCATCGTCGAGCAGCAGGCCGCCGGCTTCGAGCACGCCGAGCTTGGTCTCGGCCAGGGCGCCGGGCGCGGCACGCAGCAGGTGGTCGATGATCGAGGCCGCGGCGGCGTCCAGTTCGCCGGGCTCGCACACTGCGTGGACCAGGCCGATGGCGTGCGCGGTGGTGACGTCGAAGACCTCGCAGCTCTGCGCGTAGCGCCGTGCCTGGCGCGTGCCGATGGCGGCGACGAGGTGCGGGAAGATGATCGTCGCGGCGAGCCCCCAGCGCGCCTCGCTGATGGCAAAGCGGGCGTCACTGCTGGCGATGACGATGTCACAGGCCGCGGCGATGCCGGTGCCGCCACCCATGCAGGCACCATGGATCAGCGCGACGGTCGGCAGCGGCAGGCAGCACAGGTCGTGGACGGCAGCCAGGGTCAGACGCGAGGCGGCGAGGTTGGCGGCGGCGTCCTGTGCAGCCACCTTGCGTAACCAGTCGAGATCGGCGCCGGCCTGGAAATGGCGGCCGTGGCCGCGCACCACGACCACGCGCACGTTCGCATTCGCGCGCAGCGCCGCGACGCCGTCGCGCAGGCCTTCGAGCAGCGTGGCGTCGTAGGCGTTGTTCACGTCCGGCCGGTTGAGGGACACCGTGGCCACGCCGCGGGCGTCGATGTCGAGTTCGACGGTCGGGTTCATGCGGGGTCTGCGTCGCCGGCTGCGCGCAATGCTGGATGGGGCATGCCGCGCGCGACCGGAATCTAGGCGGCGGTCGTGAAGGGCAGTCGCCGCAGGCGCTTCCCGGTGGCGGCGAAGATGGCGTTGCCGACCGCCGGCGCCAGGGGCGGTACGGCCGGTTCGCCGACCCCGCTGGGGTGTTCGCGCGAGGGCACGATGTGGACCTCCACTTCGGGCATCTGCGAGCAGCGCAGCAGGGGGTAGGTATCGAAGTTGTCCTGCTGGGCGACGCCGTCGACCAGGGTGACCGCCTCGCCGAGCAAGGCGGACAGCGCATAGCCGACGCCGCCTTGCATCTGCGCGCGCACGATGGAGGGATTGATCGCCACCCCGCAATCGACCGCCACCACCACGCGATCGACCTGGAAGCTGCCGTCGTCCGCCACCGTGACCTCGGCGACTTCCGCCACCCAGGTCTTGAACGAGTGATGCACGGCCAGCCCGCGGCCGCGGCCGGCCGGCAACGCTTCGCCCCAGCCTGCTTTCTCCGCCGCGAGGTCCAGGACGGCGCGCCGGCGCGGATCGTCGGTCAGCAGTTCACGGCGCAGGGCCAGGGGATCGCGCCCGGCGGCGTGGGCGAGTTCGTCGAGGAAGGTCTCGACGGCGAAAGCGGTGTGGGTGTGACCGACCGAGCGCCACCATAGCACCGGGATGTCTAGCGTCGGCTGATGCGACTCCACGCGCACGTGGGGGATGGCGTAGGTGAAGTTCGAGGCGCCCTCGACGCAGGTGTGGTCGACCTGGTCGGCCGGCGGCGGCTTGGGCAGGCCGGCGCGAATCGACTGGCCTACGATACGGTGGTGCCAGGCGAGGACGTTGCCCGCGGTGTCGAGCCCACCGCGCACGCGGTGCAGGTTGAGCGGGCGATAAGCGCCGGCGCGCAGGTCGTCCTCGCGCGTCCAGACCAGTTTCACCGCGCGCCCCGGCAGGGCCTGCGCGATGCGCGCCGCCTCGACGGCATAGTCGGAGGCGAAGTGTGAGCGGCGGCCGAAGGAACCGCCGGCGTAGAGCATGTTGAGGGTGATGCGCTCGGGCGCGATGTCGAGCGCACGCGACAGGTTGCCGAGATCGAGGCTCTGGCCCTGCACGCCGTACCACATCTCCAGTGCACCGTTCTCGAAGCGGGCGACGGCGTTCATCGGTTCCATCGCGGCATGGGCGAGGTAGGGAAACTCGTAGTCGGCGTCGAGGGTGGTCGCGGCCGCGGCAAGCGCGCCCGCGGCATCGCCGTCGGCGCGTGCGACCAGGCCGGGTTGCGCGGCCAGCGTACGGTACTGGTCGAGGATGTCGTCGCTCGAACGGCGGCAGGCCTTGGTCTCGTCCCACTCGACGGCCAGCGCCTCGCGCCCCTTCCGTGCCGTCCAGAAGTCGCGCGCGACCACCGCCACGCCACTCGGCAGGGTGAGTACCTCGACCACGCCATCGACGGCGCGGGCGGCGGCATCGTCGACGCGGGCGACGCCGGCGCCGAAACGCCGGGGGTGGGCGACCAGCGCGGTCAGCATGCCGGGCAGGCGGAAATCCTGGGTGTAGACGGCGCTGCCATCGCTCTTGGCCGGGATGTCGAGGCGCGGCAGGTCGTGCCCGATGTAGACGAAGTCGGCCGGATCCTTGAGCGCGACGTTCTTCGGCACGGCCTCGGCGCGCGCGGCCGCGGCGAACTCGCCGAAGCGGGCCTCGCGGCCGCTCGCGGCATGGCGCAGTACGCCGCGGTGGACGGTGATCTCGCCCGGCCGCACCTGCCAGGCGCGCGCCGCCGCGGCCACCAGCATGGCGCGCGCAGTGGCGCCGGCGCGGCGCATCTGGGTGTAGGCGTTGTTCATCGACGAGCTGCCGCCGGTGCCCTGGGCGCCGCCCCAGTTGAGGTTGGCGTAGCGCGCGGGGTCGGCAGGTGCGCCCACGGCGCGCACCCGCGACCAGTCGCAGTCGAGTTCCTCGGCGACCACGGTCGGCAGGCCGGTAAAGGTGCCCTGGCCGAACTCGATGTGCTTGACGATGACGGTGACCGTGTCGTCTTCGCCGATGCGGACGAAGACGTCGGGCGTCACCGCTGCCGGCGCGGCGTCGTCCGCGGCACCGGCCAGGCGCACGCCGAGCACGAGGCCGGTGCCGGCGGCGAGGCCGAGACGCAGGAAGTCGCGGCGGTCGACCAGGAAGACGTTCATGCCAGCAGCTCCGCGGCGCGGCGCACGGCGCGGCGGATGCGCGCGTAGGTCGCGCAGCGGCACAGGTTGCCGTCCATGGCGCGATCGACGGCGGCTGCGTCGGGATTCGGATTGCCCTCGAGCAGGGCGATGGCGCTCATCACCTGGCCGGACTGGCAGTAGCCGCACTGCGCCACCTCGAGCTCGATCCAGGCCCGGCGCACGGCCTCCGCAACGCGCGAATCGGCACCCTCGATGGTCGTCACCGGGCGGCGGCCGACGGCCGCGAGCGGGGTCACGCAGGCGCGTACCGGGCTGCCGTCGACGAACACCGTGCAGGCGCCGCACAGCGCCTTGCCACAGGCGTACTTCGTGCCGGTGAGTCCGAGTTCGTCGCGCAGCACCCACAGCAGGGGAGTGTCGGGGCTGCTCGCGACGTCGTGGTCGACGGTGTTGACGGTGAGTCTGGCCATGGCGCCGAGTATAGGCCATGGGCGCGTACAGTCAGGCCGGCGTGAAGCCCTGCACGTCGGCGACCGCGTTGACTTGTCGCGACGTCTGCGCGGCATGGGCTGCAACGGCCCGGGTGATGGGTTCCGGCGCAAGGTCCCGTCGTCGAGGCAAAGTCGTGGTCGTCCCCCGCGACCTGAGCGCAGGCGGCGCATGCGGCCCGGCGTGGTGGCCCGAGGTGGCCGAGGGCACTGCCGCGAAGCCCCCGGCCTGCCGGTGCCGGCGCGGAGATGTCCTGCGCCCGGCGCGGGATTTCAGCTCCGCTCCTCGTCCCCGGCACGCCGTGCGGCCGACTCGTCGAGTGCAACCGGGCCGTTCCTCGTCGGTGCCATCGCGGCATCACGCGCCTTGTCGCGCCGGTCCATCAGTCGCCACACCATGGGCGTGAAGATCAGTTGCATGGCGAGATCCATCTTCCCGCCGGGACAGACGATGGTATTGGCGCGTGACATGAACGAGCCGTCCAGCATCGCCAGCAGGTAGCGGAAGTCGATGCCGCGCGGGTCGGCGAAGCGGATTACCAGCATCGATTCGTCCTGGCTGGGAATGTGGCGGGCGACGAAGGGGTTGGAGGTGTCGACCAGCGGCACGCGCTGGAAATTGACATGGGTGCGTGAGAACTGCGGCACGATGTAGTTCACGTAGTCCGGCATGCGTCGCAGGATGGTGTCGGTGACGGCCTCGGTGGAGTAGCCGCGCGCAGCTTTGTCGCGGTGGATTTTCTGGATCCACTCGAGGTTGATCACCGGCACCACGCCGATGAGCAGATCGACATGCTGTGCGACGTCGACATCGGCGGTCCGCACCGCGCCGTGCAGGCCCTCGTAGAAGAGGAGGTCGGAGTCGGCCGGCAACGGTTCCCACTCGGTGAAGGTGCCGGGAGACTGGCCATAGGGCGCGGCCTCGTCCTCGCTGTGCAGGTACTTGCGCGCGTGTCCCGTGCCGGTTTCGCCGTAACCCCTGAACAGGGCTTCGAGTTCCGTGAACAGGTTCGATTCCGGACCGAAATGACTGAAGCCGTGGTTGCCGCGGGCCCATTCCTCGGCCATGCGCTGCTTCATCTCGGCGCGGTCGTAGCGATGGAAGCTGTCGCCTTCGACGAAGGCGGCGTGCACCCGTTCGCGACGGAAGATCTGATCGAAGGTCCGCATCACTGACGTCGTACCCGCGCCCGAAGGGCCGGTAATGGCGATGATGGGGTGCAGGGACGACATGGCGACACGGACTCCAGTCAGGGCGAGGTTCGCAGCCGGCCGCGCAGATCGCACAGGGTGCGGCACCGGCTGCGGGACACGGCGGGCCATGATACTGCCCGCTGCGGCCGACTGCCTCTGTCGGGCGGAACCGGGTGACGTGACGCGGGGGCGAACGGCGCGTCGTCACGCCGCCAGCCTGTCAACCGGGGACCGTAGTCCGAGCGTGAACGATCGATACCCATCCCGGCCGGAAGCGACGGCGGTCGCATGGAAAGTGCTCGGGCGGCCGACGAAGGTCCCCAGGGCCGCCGCGCGCAACGGGGGCGTCGAATCCGGAACGTCGTCTCGAGCAATGGTTGTCAATAGTTTTTACAATTGTTTTCTGCTCACAACCTATTGAAAAATAAAAAATAAACTGTTTTTAACTGTAAACAAGTGTGACGCGCCGCACAGCTCGATAGTAGAAAGTTTTACGTCCGCCCTGGAGCTGGAACCTGCGCTCGACGCCAAACGCCTGAATCGACGAGCAATTCCTGGCATGGCACGGCCCTTGCGCTGCATTGGCCCCGAGACGCTGCAGCCCTGGGCCGCAGCAATCGTGCCCCACCTCGGACCAACCGCGGGGGCGCCATGACAATCCGCAGGGAGAATGGACAATGAACAAGACACGCGCATTCCTACTGGCCACACTGGCCGCGGCGTTCGGTATCCCGGGCACGGCGTCGGCGATGGCCATGCTCTACGGCAATAACTTCAGCGGGCCTTCCCCGCTGTTCAGCATCGGTACCGGCACTGGCCAGGCGACCAGCATTGCCAGCCCCATGGTCGACGTCGGCGACATGACCAGCAACCAGGTCGACACCTTGTGGGGCGTCACCCTGAACTCGTCGAACAACCTCATCTCGATCGACGCATTGACCGGCGCGATCACCAACACCGTTGCGCTCACGGGAACCGACCTCCAGTTCGGTGGCGGCTCGATTACCTCCCTCGCCTACGATCCGATCACCGGTGTGCTCTTCGGCAATACCTCGACGGGTTTCGGCGACACCGTCGGGGGTGACGACCTCTACACCATCGACCCGCTCAGCGGCGCGGTGTCACTGGTCGGCCGGATCGGATTCGACAACGTGTACGCGCTGGGTTTCGACCAGCTCGGCGGGCTATTCGGCATCACCAACGGGGGCGAGTTGATTTCGCTCAACCTCGCCACCGGCAACGGCTCGCTGATTGTCGGCGGTCTCGGCGGCAGCCTGTTCGACATGGCTTCCAACCCCGACGACAACACCATGTTCGTCTCGATGGCCGGTAGCCAGAGCCTCGCGACCATCAACCTCGGCACCGGTGCGCTGACGCCGGTCGGACCTTACAACAACGGCGACGCGAACAACGTGGTCGGCCTGGCCTTCCTCGCCGATCGCAGCGTGCCGGAGCCGACCACCCTGGCGCTGCTCGGCGCTACGCTGGTGATGGTGCGGCGGCGCCGCGCCTGACGCGCGGCCCCGGCGGCGCATCCTTGGCCCATAGGGGCCGACAATCCCGCCCCGATCGCACGTGCGATGGGGGCGGATTGTTTTAGGGTCGACGGCGCGCGCATTCCTCTGTCTGGCACGACATCACGACCAAACTTCGGCGTGACCGTGCCGGCAGGCAGCGAAGTCGCGTCAGGTGAGGACGGGTTTCGGCTCGGGTCGGTCTACCTCGCCCGCGGGTCGAGCGGGCGAGGCAGATCCCGGCTGGAGCGCGGCAACCGGAGCGGTTGCCGCGAGTGAGGGTGCTCAGGCGCGGCGACGACGCGCCATGCCGAGCAGGGCGACGGCGGCCAGGCCGAGGGTGGCCGGCTCGGGAACCGGCGTGGAACCACCGGCGCCGACGATGATCTGGATCGAGGAGCGCGCCACTTCACGGGCGCCGTCGAAGGCGGCGAGACTGACGTCGTAGGTGCCGTCGACAGTGGGGTCGAAACCGGCACCGAACACCCAGTGCGCCTTCCACGAGTTCTGCGCCACGTTGTTGCTGGCGATGCCGTTGGCGTAGTCGACCACGGTGTTATAGCTCGTGCCGCCGCCGTTGCCGGTGAGGTTGGTACCCAGTGCGTGATCCCACAACACCGCGCCGCCGGCGCCCGCATTGGCGCCATTGATCGGATCGAAACCGATGAAGCTGGTGCCGAGCGACGGGTCGGTGTCGAAGCTCAACAGGTAGGTGAGATCCTTGAGCGCGCGCCCGGGAGTACCGGACTGGTCGGTGAGATCGCTGTTGATCGACCACTCGACGCTCCACACGGCGGTCGGGGCGCTCTGCAACGGCGCGACGCCGGCGGCGAAGTTGTAGGTGCCGTCACCGTTGCTGTTGAACGTGTTTTCCGGCTGGCCCAGGGCGTTGTGGCGCAGCTTGCCGCGCAGGCCGAGTTCGACGTTGTTGGCGCGGTCGACGGTGAAACTGCCATTGGTATTGCCGCTGCCGAAGATGACGTCGGGCGTGACGTTCTCGTCGAACAGCAGGGCGTGGCTGGCGGGCGCGAAGCTCGCCGCGGCGAGGGCGGCGACGCACAGCGCCGGGGCGCTGGAGCGGGACGAAATGGGCATGGATACACTCTCCTTGCACCGGCATCACGACGACTCGCCGCCATGGGCGAACGCGCAAGCCGGTTCCGATTGTCGATTGGTTCACACTATTTGAAGCAGGAACCAGGCCAACAATTAAGTGCTTTAAATTCAGAGTGTTGCTAATTCCATGCCCGGGCTGCTGTAAAAAATCTTGACGTTGCCGATCGGGTTGCAGGTCCTGAGATCCTGCGGAAATTTCCGAATTATCAGCAGCTTGAATTCGAAGCCGCGAATTGGTCCGGCGTGTAAAGAGTGCTGCTCGCCGTCAGCCTGACGACGCGAGGGCGGGCGGCTGCAGGGGCAGGTGCACGACGAACTCCGAACCCGCGCCCGGCGCGCTGGAAACCTCGATCCGGCCACCCATGGCTTCGACCAGTTCCCGGCTGATCGCCAGGCCGAGCCCGGTACCGTCGAAGTGCCGCGTGGGTGAACTGTCGCCTTGGACGAAGGGTGCGAAGATGTGTTCGAGCAGCGCAGGCTCGATGCCGATGCCGGTGTCGCGCACGCGCATCTGCACGGAGTCCCCGGGCGCGGACAGGCTCACCGTGACCCGCCCGCGTGGCGTGAACTTGAGCGCGTTGCCGACCAGGTTGACCAGCACCTGGCGCACGCGAAGCGGGTCGCCGTGGCATTGGGGCAGCGGATCGGACACCTCCAGCTCCAGGGCCACCGCCGGCGGCACCGCGCCGTGCAGGGTCTCGATGACCCGCCCGGCAATACCGTGCAGATCGAGCGGTTGCAGGTCCAGCGTGAGCTGGCCGCTCTCGATGCGCGAGAGATCGAGCAATTCCTCGATCAAGGCCATGAGGTGCCGGCCGGCGGCACGGATCTCGCGCCCGTTGCTGCGCACTTCTTCGGGCTGGTCGGCGGTCAGCTCGATGAGTTGGGCGAAGCCGAGTACGGCGTTCATCGGCGTACGCAGCTCGTGGCTCATGCAGGTGAGGAAATCGGACTTGGCACGACTCGCCGCTTCGGCCGCTTCCTTGGCCGCGGCGAGTTCGAGCGTGCGTCGCTCGAGATGGGCATTGGCAAGTTGCGAGGACCAGAAAAAGCGGTTCCAGTTCGTCACTTGGCTGACCAGGTAGTAGCTGAACACCAGGCAGCCGGCGGTCACGCCGAGGCCAAGGTTGGAGCCGAGCAGCATGCCGACCGCGGCGGTCGGCACCATCAACAGCACGATGTAAGCCAGCGCCAGGTTGCGCCACATACCGAAGGTGATGACGACGCTGCTCGACATCGCGGCGGTGAAGGCGAGGATGCCGGCACTGAGCCAGTGATTGGGATAGCTGAGCAGGAGCAGGGCGCTGTAGCCGGCCCAGGCGAGTGGCAACAGCAGGGCGGCGCAGAAGAAACCGCCTTCGTCGCGCCAATCGCATTGCGCACCGTCGCGGCGCAGGCTGCGGATGAAGGGTACGCGCGCGAGAATGGCTGCCGCCATGGCCGCGACGACGCCGGCGAAGGCGCCGGGCGCGTCCGCGGCATGGCCGCTGAGGACGCCGCAGGCGACGGTGCCGAAGACGATCGCGAACATGCCGGGCACGGCGCGGCGCGACACTTCCTCGCGAACCCGGTTGCGCAGCTCGATCTCGGCCGCGGCGGACAGGCCGGCGCGTGCCTCGGCGGAGGTGTGGGCGAGGTCGCCGAACTCGACCATCACGGCTACGGGATGATGTCTCCGCGCCGCGTTTGCGCGGCCGTCCGCGGCGGCGGGCGCCGGTGCGGCGAGCGTCCGGCGCCATCGCGGATCGTGTGCGCGGGAAAACGCGGCAGACGCGGCGAGGCGATCACGAGCGCTCAGAGGAGGATGTGCCGGATGTCGCCGAGGACGGTGGTCAGGAAACGGGTGAACTGGGCCGCGGCGACGCCGTCGATGACGCGGTGGTCGTAGGACAGCGTGAACGGCAGCATGAGGCGCGCGACGAACTCGCCGTCGCGCCAGACCGGTTGCATCGACGCTGGCGAGACGCCGAGGATGGCGACTTCGGGCAGGTTGATGATGGGCGTGAAATGGGTGCCGCCGACGCCGCCCAGGCTCGAGATGGTGAAGCACGCGCCCTGCAGCTCGGCCGGCGTCACCTTGCGCTCCCGTGCGCGGCTCGACAGCTCGCGGATCTCCAGGGCGAGTTCGTACAGGCCTTTCTGGTCGACGTCGCGGATGACCGGCACGACCAGCCCGTGGTCGGTGTTCACGGCGACGCCGATGTGGAAGTACTTCTTGTGGACCAGCGCTTCGCCGTCGGCTGACAGCGAGGCGTTGAAGTCGGGGAACTTGCGCAGCGCCACCACGCTCGCCTTGACCAGGAAGGCGAGCAGGGTGAGCTTGGTGCCCTTGGCCTCGGCCTCGTCGATTTTCGATTTGCGGAAGGCTTCGAGTTCGGTGATGTCGGCGGCGTCCATCTGGAACACGTGCGGTGCGGTGATCCAGCTGCGGTGGAGGTTCTGACCGGTGAGGCGCCGGATCTTGTTCAGCGGCGTGGTCTCGATTTCGCCGAACTTGCTGAAGTCGATGTCCGGCGCCGCGGGCAGGGCGAAACCGCCGCCGGGCTGGCCGCGGGTGCCGTGCATGACGTCCTTGACGTAGGCCTGCACGTCGGACTTCAGGATGCGCCCCTTGGGCCCGCTGCCGCGCACCAGGCTGACATCCACGCCGAGTTCGCGGGCGAACTTGCGCACCGCCGGGCTGGCGTGGGCCTTGCTCGCCGCGCTGCCGCCGGCCGGTGCGCGCGCCGGCGCTGCCGCGGCGGACGGGCTGGCGGCGGGAGCCGCGTCGGCACGCTGCGGCGCCTGCCCGGCCGTGGCGGCGGGCCGGGCCGGTGCGGGCGCTGCTGCCGGTGGGTTGCCGCTGCCGCGCAGGACGAGGATCAGATCGCCCTCACCGACCTTGTCGCCGACCGCGCAGGCGATACGCTCGACGATGCCCCCGGCCGGCGCCGGCACGTCCATGGTGGCCTTGTCGCTCTCCAGCGTGATGAGCGGATCTTCGGGGGCGACCGTGTCGCCGGCCGCGACCAGCACGTCGATGACGTCGACCTGGTCGAAGTCGCCGATGTCGGGCACGCGGACTTCGACGGAGGCTTCGCCATCCGCTGCCGCGGGCGACGCCGGTGACGGTGCCGGATCTGCCGCGGCGTCCTCCCCGGCGCTCGCGGCGGGCGGCTTGGCGTCGCTGGCCGCGCCGGTTTCGGCCGGGGGTTCAGCGCCGTCGGCGTCGTCGGCGCCGTCGTTGTCGGCCGCGGCCTCGAGCGTGACGATCAAGGCGCCTTCGCCGACCTGGTCGCCGACCGCGACGTGGATCTCGGCCACGGTACCCGCCGCAGACGAGGGCACGTCCATGGTGGCCTTGTCGCTCTCGAGGGTGATCAAGGGATCTTCGGGCGCGACGCGGTCGCCGCGCGCGACCAGCACGTCGATGACGTCGACCTGGTCGAAGTCGCCGATGTCGGGGACGCGGATCTCGATGCTCGCCATGCGCCTGCCCTACTGGTTCATCGGGTTGGGTTTCTCGGGGTCGATGCCGTAGCGCGCGATGGCATCGGCCACCACCTGCGGTTCGACTTCGCCGTCGTCGGCCAGCGTCTTGAGCGCGGCGACCGCGACGTAGTAGCGGTTGACCTCGAAGTACTCGCGCAGCTTGCTGCGCGAGTCGGAACGTCCGAAACCGTCGGTTCCCAGGCACCGGTAGCGACGTGGCACGTACTCGCGGATCTGCCCGGCATAGGCGCGGATGTAGTCGGTCGCCGCCACGCAGGGACCCTGATGTTCGGCCAGGCGGCTGGTGAGGTAGGCGGTACGCGGTTCCTCCAGGGGATGGAGCATGTTCCAGCGCGAGCATTCGAGGCCGTCGCGGCGCAGTTCGTTGAAGCTGGTCACGCTCCACACGTTGGCGGGCAGGCCGAAGTCGTTCTCCAGCAGTTCGCCGGCGGCGATGACTTCGCGCAGGATGCTGCCCGAGCCGAGCAGCTGCACGCGCGCGTCGGCGCTTTCCCGGAACAGGTACATGCCGCGCACGATGTCGTCCTCGGCGCCGTCCGGCATCGCCGGATGCGCGTAGTTCTCGTTCATCACCGTGAGGTAGTAGAACACGTTCTCCTGGCGTTCCAGCATGCGGCGCAGGCCGTGGTGGATGATCACGGCGAGTTCGTAGCCGAAGGCCGGGTCGTAGCTGACGCAGTTGGGAATGGTGGCGGCGATGATGTGGCTGTGGCCGTCCTGGTGCTGCAGGCCCTCGCCCGATAGCGTGGTGCGCCCGGCGGTGCCGCCGAGCAGGAAGCCGCGCGCCTGCATGTCGCCGGCGGCCCAGGCGAGGTCGCCGATGCGCTGGAAGCCGAACATCGAGTAGAAGATGTAGAACGGCACCATCTGCAGGTTGTGACTGGAATAGGCCGTGGCGGCGGCGATCCACGAACTCATGGCGCCGGCCTCGTTGATGCCTTCCTCCAGGATCTGACCCTTGATGTCCTCGCGGTAATACATCAGCTCGTCGTGGTCGACCGGTTCGTAGAGCTGGCCGACAGCGGAATAGATGCCGAGCTGGCGGAACATGCCCTCCATGCCGAAGGTGCGCGCCTCGTCGGGCACGATGGGCACCACGCGCGGACCCAGTCCCTTGTCGCGCACCAGCGCCGAGAGCAGGCGTACGAAGGCCATGGTGGTCGAGATCTCGCGCTCGCCCGAGCCTTCGAGCACCGCGCTGAAGATGTCCAGAGCGGGGACGTCGAGCGCCTGGTCGGTGTGCTGGCGGCGCTGTGGCAGGAAACCGCCCATGGCCGCGGTGCGCTCGCGCAGGTAGCTCATCTCGGCGCTGTCGTCGGCCGGCTTGTAGAACGGTGCGGCGGCGATGTCGTCGTCGGATATGGGGATGTTGAAGCGGTCGCGGAAGGCCTTCAGCGACTCCTCGCCCATCTTCTTCTGCTGGTGGGTGATGTTCTTGCCTTCACCCGCCTCGCCCATGCCGTAACCCTTGACCGTCTTGCACAGGATCACGGTCGGCTGGCCGGTATGCGCGACGGCGGCGGCGTAAGCGGCGAAGACCTTGTGCGGATCGTGGCCGCCGCGGTTGAGGCGCCAGATGTCGTCGTCGCTCATGTTGGCGACCATCGCCTTCAACTCGGGATGCTTGCCGAAGAAGTGCTCGCGCACGTAGGCGCCGTTGAAGGCCTTGAGCGCCTGGTACTCGCCGTCGACGGTCTCCTCCATGAGATCGTGCAGCAGGCCTTTCTTGTCCCTGGCCAGCAGCGGATCCCAGGCCGAGCCCCAGATGACCTTGATCACGTTCCAGCCGGCGCCACGGAAATCGCTCTCGAGTTCCTGGATGATCTTGCCGTTGCCGCGCACCGGGCCGTCGAGGCGCTGCAGGTTGCAGTTGATGACGAAGACCAGGTTGTCGAGCTTCTCGCGCGAGGCCAGCGCAGCGGCGCCGAAGGCCTCGGGCTCGTCCATCTCACCGTCGCCCATGAAGGCCCACACCTTGCGTCCCTGCTGCTCGATGAGACCGCGGTTCTCCAGGTAGCGCATGAAGCGTGCCTGGTAGATGGCCATGATCGGTCCGAGCCCCATCGACACCGTGGGGAACTGCCAGAAGCCCGGCATCAGCCAGGGGTGCGGGTAGGACGACAGGCCTTCGCCGTCGACTTCCTGGCGGAAGTTGTCGAGCTGTTTCTCGTCGAGCAGTCCGAGCAGGTAGGCGCGCGCGTAGATGCCCGGCGCGGAGTGGCCCTGGAAGAACACGAGATCGCCGCCGTGCTCGGCGCTGGGCGCATGCCAGAAATGGTTGTAGCCGACTTCGTAGAGGGTCGCGGCGCTGGCATAGCTCGCGATGTGGCCGCCGAGTTCGCTGTTCTTGCGGTTGGCCTTGACCACCATGGCCATGGCGTTCCAGCGGTTGATCGAGCGGATGCGCCACTCCAGCGCCGGGTCACCCGGGGTGTAGGCTTCCTTGTGCGGCGGGATGGTGTTGATGTACGCGGTGCGCGCCGAGTAGGGCAGGTTGACGCCGGAGCGACGCGACTTGTCGATCAGGCGTTCGAGCAGGTAGTGGCTGCGCTCGACGCCCTCGACGTCGATGACGGCATCGAGCGCATCGAGCCATTCCTGGGTTTCCTGCGGATCGTCGTCCTGTACAGCCATGGTGATCGGTTTACCGGCAGCGGTTCGAAATTGCGTCAATCTTATAGCGTCTGACCAATCGCTAATACCTCAGCCCGCCAGCGCATTGCCACCGCGCATTCCCTTACTCGGGGCAGGGTTCCTCGCGCGGGCAGCGCACCCCGTTGTCGTAGAGGAAGCGGATGAACTCGCTGCCCGGTACGAAGCGCTCTTCGAGTGTTGCCGCCTGCGGGCCGCGGTCGATTTCGGTGAGAAAGCATTCGCGGTCGTCAGCGGTATCGCGGCAGACGAATTCGAGCGGTGCGACCACGCCCGAGTTGGTCTCGAGGCGGTAGCCGTGGGCGGTGCGCTCCCAGCGCCGCACGAAGCGCGTCGACGCACAATCGCAGGCGAGGTAGCGATCGGCATACTCGATGAGCTTGCCGACGGTCATGTTGGGCGTGGCCGGGTCGACGCGCGGGTTGACGAGATGCGCGGTGAGCATGTCGCGCGGGGTTGCGGTCTGGTCGACCGTCGTCGCCGGCGTCGCGGCGGCGGGCGCGTCGTCAGCGCCGAGATGCGGCAGCCTGGGTACCGGCATGCGCGAGCAGCCGGCGACGACGAGCAGTAACAACAACATGAGGCCGGGATATCTGTTCACTTGAAAACCTTGCGGGTTGCACGCCCGGCGTCAGCCGTCGTGGCCGATCTCCTGCAGAAAGCGATGGCGCTCCTGCTCGAAGCTGATGCGGGCGAGGATGAGGTCGAGGATCTTGTGGATGCGGCGTTCGAGCTGCTTGCCGGCGCGGTAGTCGGCCGGGGCGTAGAAGTCGATGCGGTTGGCCGCGACGAGGCGCTGGCACACCGCGATCGAGTCCTCGCTGCGCGGCTTGTGCACGGCGACGGCGAAACCGCCGTAGTTCTTCACCACCGTCATGCAGGGCACGTCGGTGAGACCGTCGCCGACGTAGAGCATGTGCTGGAAGGGGATCGGGCGTTCGCCTTCCGGCATGTACTCGTTGATGGTCTCGAGCTGCTGCTCGCGGCCCTTGTTGATGCGGAACAGGTACTGCGTCTTGGCGGTGTCGTTGATGACCACGGTGGGGAAGCGCGCCGCCTCGTGGTGATCGAAGTAGTACTGCGAGGCATAGATGCGGCTGAAATGATCCTTGATGCTGATGCCTTCGAGAATTTCGCTCAAGCCCGCCGAGACGATGTAGTGCCGCGTCTGTACCGTGCCGCCGCTGTGCTCGTCGACGTAGGCGTTGACGCGCTCGAACCAGCTCTCCACCCCCGGGTAGTACTCGATGCCGGCGGCCAGCCGCCGCAGGTCCTCGCGCGAGAGGTGGGCCTTGTTGGCCTCGATCTGCTCCACCAGCAGGCGCATGTAGGTGAGGATGGCGTCGCCACCGGTGCGCGCGACCTCGGCATTGACCTCGGCCCAGAAGGCTTCGCCGGAGATGCCGAGCTGGGGCAGCACGGTGTATTCCTGCATCGGTTGCGGGGTCAACGTGCCATCGAAGTCGTAGACGATGGCGAGGGTGGCGCGGTGGTAGCCGGTCTTGCGTGCCATGGTCACTCGAGCAGGGCCTGGTAGTGGGCGAGCATGGCGGCGTCGAAACAGGCGAACACGACGCGCTCGAACGCCGGGTGCCGTACCACACCGGCCTGCACTTCGCGTACCGCGATGGCCGCCGCCGCGGCATGCGGGTAGCCGTAGACGCCGCAGCTGATGGCCGGGAAAGCGATGCTGGAGAGATCGTGGTCGGCGGCCAGCGCCAGCGTGTTGCGATAGCAGGCGGCGAGCAACGCGGGCTCGCCGTCGGCGCCGCCGTGCCACACCGGGCCGACGGTGTGAATGACGTACCGTGCCGGCAGGTCGTGGCCGGCGGTGATGCGCGCTTCGCCGGTGGGGCAACCGCCGAGCGTGCGACATTCGGCGAGCAGCCCGGGGCCGGCGGCACGGTGAATCGCGCCGTCGACGCCGCCGCCACCGAGCAGGCTCTCGTTGGCGGCGTTGACGATGGCGTCGACGTCGAGCGTGGTGATGTCGCAGACCTGGGCTTCTAGGCGGGCGGGCATGGCAGCGCGGGGTGGTGCGATCAGTCGTCCGCGGCCGCCAGTGCGGTCACCGCGGCATCGAACTCGCCGGCTTTCTCGGCGGTGTCGAGGCGGTCGAACAGGGCGAGATGGAAGTTGGCGTCGCCGCCGCGCAGGGCGCGGTAGGCGGCCAGGGCACCGCGCATGCCGGCCGTGTCGTCGCTGCCGGCTTCGCCGCGTGACAGCTGGGCGGCCATGTTGGCGCCGAGGAAGGCGGCGTACAGCACCGCCTTGCGCTCCGGCGGCAGGCCGTCGTCGTACATCCAGGCGAGGAGGTTCTCGTTCAGCACGATGTGCACTTCGCCGCTGCCGCGGATGAAGTCGAGAAAGGGCTGGGTGCGATCGAGCCGGGCGACCGGGTCGGCGGCGAAGGCTTCCCAGGCGGCCAGGGCGGTGGCGGCGTCGGGCACGCTGGGCGGCGTGGCCGCGGGCGGCGCGGATTGCGCCGCGAGGGCGACGCTCCAGGCGCACAACGCGGCGCAGACGAGCGGCAGGTATCGGGTCATGGTTCAGGGTCCGTGATCGAAAAGGGTGATGACGACCTCGGCCGCGCGGTGGGTCGAGGGCAGCACGTAGCGCGCCAGCGCGGCGATGGCCGGGCTTGGCTGGTGCAGGTCGGGCACCATGATGGTCAGCATGCGCGCGCCGGCGGCGGACTGCACCCCGGCCGCCGAGTCCTCCAGCGCCACGCAGCGCTCGGGGGCGATGCCGATCGCCGCCGCCGCGCGTTCGAAGATCTCCGGTGCCGGCTTGCCGTTCTCGACCTCGTTACCGCACACCATGTGGTCGATGAATTCGCCCAGGCCAGCCAGGGCGAGCGAGCGCTCGGCCTGGTCACGCTGGGTCGAGGTGGCGACGCCGAAGGGGATGTCGCGTGCGCGCAGTGCCGCCAGCAGCGCCGCCATGCCGGGTTGGGCAGGGACGCCGTGGCGGTCGGTGTGGGCGACCCAGATGTCGCGAAAGCGCTCGCGGAAAGCCTGCATGGGGAAATCCGCGCCCATGCTCTCACGCACGGCCGCTTCCACCGCGCGCGGCGGCAGGCCCATCCAGGCGACGTAGGTCGCATCGCTGAGCTCGTAACCGATTTCCCGCGCCGACTGCTGGGCGGCCATGCGGAACAGGGGTTCGGAGTCGATCAGGATGCCGTCCATGTCGAACACCACCCCGGCGTAGGCGCGGCCGCCGCGGCTCACGCGAGCAGGGCCTCGTGCAGGCGGTCGACGAGCAGCACCGGGTCGGTCTCGACCAACAGGTGGTCGATGTCGCCGGCGCTGGCGAAACCGCGCTCGACGGTGTGCTCGAGCAGGCGCAGCCACGGCTGGAAGTAACCGCCGACGTCGAGCAGGCCGATGGGTTGGCGCAACTGGCGCAACTGGCGCCAGGCGATGACTTCCAGCACTTCGTCGTAGGTGCCGATGCCGCCGGGCAGGGCGACGAAGGCGTCGGCGCGCTCGATCATGAGTGCCTTGCGTTCGAACAGGTCTTCGACGACCACGGTCTCGGTCAGGCCCGGGTGCACCACCTCGCGCAGGACCAGGAAATCGGGAATCACGCCGACCACCCGCCCGCCGGCGTCGAGCGCGGCGTCCGCGAGCACGCCCATCAGGCCGATGTTACCGCCGCCGTAGACCAGGGTGATGTCGCGCGCGGCGATTTCGCGGCCGAAGGTGTCGGCGGCCTCGCGGTAGGCCTCGTCGTCGCCCTCGCGGGCGCCGCAGAACACGCAGATGGCGCTGGAGCGCGGGGCGAAGTCGTCCATGAAGTCATCCATGGCGGGCGGCTCGCGACGGGCCGGCGGCGCGCTGGAGGCCGGCTGCGGGAGCGCCCGCCGCGGCGATGGTCGCGTGGTCCATGTCGCTCACTCGGCCGGCACCGGCACGTCGTCGGCCATCCACAGCGGCGCCGCGCCGTTGACGTGCCAGGCGCCGTCGGCGCCGAGGCTGAGCAGGACCAGGCGCCCGGCCCCGCACTCCACCCCGCAATGGTGTTCGATGTACATCAGGGCGTGTTCGAAATCGGCATCGAAGCCGGCGCGGGACAGGGCGATGAGGCCGGGTGCGCCGCGGTAGTGTTCGAAGAACTGGCTCCAGGCGAGCTGCGGGGCCTCGGCGCTGAACAGCTTGGCGCGCTGCTCGGCATCGAGTAGCTGGTAGGTCGCCGCGAGGCGCAGCGGGCGGTCGATGGTGACGCGCTGCGCGTTGCGCCGGACCCAGTCGTCGAGCGTGCCGGGCGGCGCACCGAGCTCGGCGGCGAGCTCGGCGGATTCGGCCAGGTGGGTGCCGATGGCGGCGGGGTCGCCGGTGGTTTCCTCGGCGATCACGACGATCGGCGTGCCGGGCTCGAGACCGTGGTTGAGCAGGGCCTCGAACACGGCCGCTTCGCGCTCACCGAGCGTGGCCGCGGCGCTGGCGGAGGCCAGCAGCAGGGCCAGTGCGAGTAACGCGCGGCAGCCGGGACGGCGAGGTGGCATCGGGGTCGGCACCTTCAGGCGGCAGCGCAGCGCGCGGCAGGTACGACGGCGTCGGCGGCAGCCTGTCGCGGGATGATGGCGAAGTCGGTATGCAGGGGTTCGGCCTCGTTCTGGGGCGTGGCGTCGGCGCCGAGCCCGGTGTCGACAGGATGTTCGAAGCGGCGGCCGCTGCGCGCGCCAACGTTCCGCCCGGCGGCATGATACTGCGAGCCGGCCTGCGGCGGCGGGTCGCCGTCGCCGGGGGCGGTCGGTCGCGCCGGGTGTGGCGCGGCCCGCGCGGGGGTTTGAGTCGCGCTGGTCATCGCGGGCATGATCGCAAACCGCGCGCGTGGCGATCAACGCGGACGCGCCATCACACGGGGAGAATCATGCCGAAGCCGGGCACCTGGGGCACGCTGTTCGTGGTGGCCCTCTGCAGCATTGCGCCAAGCGCCGAAGCCGGCGCCGATGCCGACGGTTGGGCCGACATCATCCGTGCCGAGCGCGCACGCGGGAATCCGCTGCCGCGGCTGTCGGACCTGGTGCCCGCGTTCACGCTGGACGAGGCCTATGCCGTGCAGCACGCGCTGGTCGACGTCGAGCGGCTGGCGCGGCCGATCGGCGGCTACAAGGCCGGTTTCACCAACCCCGCCGGTCGTGCCCGCTTCGCCCTCAACGGCCCGGTCAGCGGCGTCCTGTTTGCCGACGGCGCCTACGCCGACGGTGCCCGGGTGGCCCTGGCCGACTACCCGGGCCTGGTCGTCGAGGTCGAGGTCGGTTACGTGCTGCGCTCACCCATCCGGCGATCGATGAAATCCCTCGACGATCTCGCCACCTACATCCGCGACGTCGTGCCGGTGGTCGAACTGCCGAGCGTGCATTACGACCAGCCGGAGCGCCTGAGCGGGGTCGACATCGTCGCCACCAACATCGCTGCGGCGGCCTACGTGGTCGGGCGCCCCTTCACCCTGGCGCGGCTGGGCGCGGTCAACGATCTCACGTTCACCCTCGCGCGCGACGGCGAGACCGTCGACGAGGGGCTCGCCCGCAACGCCATGGGCGACCAGCTCGGCGCGCTGCTGTGGCTGGTCAACCACCTCTACGCCGCCGGCTGGCCGCTCGAGGCCGGCCACGTCCTCATCACCGGCACGCTGGGCAAGATGAACCCGGGCCGGCCGGGCCATTACGTCGTCGATTACGGCGGCCGCGGTCGGCTCGAGTTCGAACTCGTCGGGCCACCCGCCGCGGCACGTCCGGCTCAGGCCCAGGCGAAGTAGTCGGCGGCGAGCAGCACCGCGCTGGCCAGCACCAGCCCGATGGCGAGGTAGGCCAGGTTCCAGCGCAGGAAGCGCGTCGCGGGGATGCCGAAGCGCCCCTGCAGGGCGAGGGCGGTGCCCGAGAAGGGCGAGGTACCCAGCGCCACCGACCAGGCCATCAGGACCACGATACCGACGAGATCGGGGGCGGCCAGCGTGGTCGGGAACAGGCCCGACAGGGTGGCGACGCTGATCACCGGGTGGATGCCGACCAGGGTCAGGGCGACCAGGGTGAACAGCAGAGGGATGCCCTCGCGCGGCTGGTGGGGATCGATGACGAGGTCGAGATGCCCGACGCTGGCCAGCGCCGCGATGCCGCCGGCAAGCACGCTGGCACCGAGAAACAGCGCGAACTCTCCGCCCATGCGCGGCAGTTCGCGCTCGACGTGATGGAGCAGCAGGCGGCGGGTTTCGCCGGGTGGCCGGCCCATCCTGAGCAGTGCGACGCAGCCGAGCGCGGCGACGATGATGGTGCTGAGGATGGGCCAGCCGGTCGGCAGCAGGTAGAGGCCGACGACCAGGGCGGCGAGCAGCAGCGGTACGGTCAGCGCTTCGCGATGCAGGGGGAAACCGACGAAGTCGTCGACCGCGGCGTCGCGCGCCAGGCTCTGCGCACTCCAGCCGAGCAGCAGCACGGCCAGCACCAGGTTGACCCGGGTGACGTGGAACATGTCGACCCCCGGCACGTAGTGCAGCACCACCGCCATGGCGGCGAACAGCGGCGACCAGCAGGCCGCGGCGGTGAAGGCGCGTGACACCACCTTGGCCTGCAGCGGGGTCAGCGAACCGTCGCGGGCGATGCGCTGGCCGACGATGAAGGCGGCCGAGATGTTGATCACGGCGCCGAACAGGTGGGTGGCGAGCAGGGTCTGCCACAGGGCGCGGCGACCGCGCGGCAGACGCTCGTCGGGATCGTCACCGGTGCGCGTGACCATGCGCAGAAAGGACACCGTGGCGAGCATGGCGAGCAGGGCCTGGTTGCCGACCACCAGCGGCCCGAGCACCCCGCCCGCGCCGCCGGCGATGGCAACGGCCAGCGCGGCGACTCCGACGCCGGCCATGAGGCCGGTCTGCACGCGTTGAAACGACGAAATCGTCGGCAGCAGCGCGATGCCGATGAGCCAGGCGACCAGCCCCGCCGGCCAGGCCGGGAAGGCGCCGCCGCTCAGCCCCGCGGCCAGCGACAGCGCGATCATCAGGCAGGTCGCGGCGCCCGCGGCGCGGGCGCGGGCGCCGCCGATCGTCGCCGGGCTCACCACGGGGCCGGGATCAATGCAGGCCCATGTCGCGCACGATGGTGGCGGCGATCTCCTCGATCGAGACGGTGGTGGTGTCGAGGAAGGGAATGTTCTCGCTGCGGAACAACGCCTCGGCCTGCTGTACTTCGGCGCGGCAGCGCGCGAGCGTGGAATAGTCGCCGTGCGGGCGGCGTTCGCGGCGGATGCGGCTGAGCTGCTCGGGCACGATGGTCAGGCCGTAGAGCTTGTCGCGGCAGGGCCTGAGGCTGCGCGGCAGGCTGTTGCTTTCGAAATCGTCGTCGGTCAGCGGGTAGTTGGCCGCGCGCAGCGAGTAATGCATGGCGAGGTAGAGGCAGGTCGGGGTCTTGCCGCAGCGCGAGACGCCGACCAGGACGAGGTCGGCCTCGTCGAGATCGCGTGGCGCGAGGCCGTCGTCGTGACCGAGGGTGTAGTTCAGGGCCGACACGCGGCGCTCGTAGGCGCTGCTGTCGCCCATGCCGTGCATGCGTCCCGCGGTGTGCGAGGAGGCGCAGCCGAGCGCGGCTTCGAGCGGCTCGATGAAGGTGCCGAAGAGATCGAACACGAACGGGCTCGAGGCGGCGACGATGCGCTGCACGGCCGGGTCGGTGAGGGTGCTGAACACCAGCGGCGGTTCGTCGTCCTGCTCGGTCTTGCGCGCGATGGTGGCGAGCGCCGCGCGGGCCGCCAGTTCGTTGGTCACGAAGGGGATGTGATGGCGCTGGAAATCGATGTCCGGGAACTGCGTGAGCAGGCTCGCGCCCAGGGTCTCGGCCGTGATGCCGGTCCGATCGGAGATGAAGAATACGCGGCGTTTCATAGCCTTCCCACGGTTTACGGCAGCGTGCGCGACTCGGGTACAATCCCGCCCCTGTTGCCGCTCGGGGCACCCGGCTGCGCGCGGGCCAACGGGTTCAAGGCTGAGGACTCAAGTTAAGCGATGAACGAGTATATCGTGTCCCTGCGGGACGTGGGCATGGGCGACGTCGAGCGTGTCGGCGGCAAGAATGCCTCGCTCGGCGAGATGATTCGCCACCTCGATGCGGCGCACGTGCGCGTGCCCGGCGGCTTCGCCACCACGGCCCAGGCCTTTCGCGACTTCCTCGCCCACGACGCCCTCGACGAGCGCATCAAGTCCCGCCTGGCGAGCTTCGACGTCGACGACGTCGCCGAGCTGGCCCGTGCCGGCGCCGAGATCCGCCAGTGGGTGATCGACACCCCGTTCCAGCCGGCCCTGCAGCAGGCCATCGAGGTCGCCTATGCCGAGATGTGCCGGGCGGAAGGCGACGGCTTCTCGGTCGCGGTGCGTTCCTCGGCCACTGCCGAGGACCTGCCGACCGCGTCCTTTGCCGGCCAGCAGGAGACCTATCTCAACGTCTCCGGTATCGAGCAGGTGATCCGCCGCATCAAGGACGTGTTCGCCTCGCTGTTCAACGACCGCGCCATCTCCTACCGCGTGCATCACGGTTTCGACCACCACAAGGTCGCGCTGTCGGCCGGCATCCAGCGCATGGTGCGCAGCGACATCGGCGCGTCCGGGGTGATGTTCACACTCGACACCGAATCGGGCTTCCGCGACGTCGTCTTCGTCACCGCCAGTTACGGCCTCGGCGAGATGGTCGTGCAGGGCGCGGTCAATCCGGACGAGTTCTACGTCTACAAGCCGGCGCTGGCCACGGGTAAGAAGGCCGTCCTGCGGCGCAATCTCGGTTCCAAGCACCTGCAGATGGAATATGCCAGCGGCGCCGACAGCGCCCACGAGCCGGTCGTCACGCGCGACGTCGACGAGGCGCTGCGGGCGCGGTTCTGCATCGACGATGCCGACGTCGAGAAGCTCGCCCGCCTCGCCGTCGCCATCGAGGAACACTATGGCCGACCGATGGACATCGAGTGGGCGAAGGACGGCAACGACGGCGAGCTGTACATCGTGCAGGCGCGCCCGGAGACGGTGCAGAGCCGCGCCGGCCAGGTCATCGAACGCTGGGAGCTCAAGGGCGACGGCCCGGTACTGGCCGAGGGCCGCAGCATCGGTCAGAAGATCGGCGCCGGCACGGCCCGCGTCATCACCAGCATCGACGACATGGAGCGCTTGAGCGCGGGCGACGTGCTGGTCACCGACATGACCGACCCCGACTGGGAACCGGTCATGAAGCGTGCCGCGGCCATCGTCACCAACCGCGGCGGGCGCACCTGCCATGCCGCCATCATCGCGCGCGAACTCGGCGTCCCCGCCATCGTCGGCTGCGGCGACGCCACCGAGCGCGTGCCGGACGGCGCCGCCGTCACGGTCAGCTGCGCCGGCGGCGACACCGGCCATGTCTTCGACGGAAAGCTCGACTTCGAGCGCCGCGAGATCGAGCTCTCGGCGATGCCGGACGTGCCGGTCAAGATCATGATGAACGTCGGCAACCCGGACCGCGCCTTCGCCTTCGCCGCCCTGCCGCACCGTGGCGTCGGCCTGGCCCGCCTCGAGTTCATCATCAACCGCATGATCGGCATCCACCCGCGCGCCCTGCTCGAGTACGACAGCCTGCCGGTCGAACTGCAGGCGACCATCGCGCCGCTGATCTCGGCCTATCCCGGCCCGCGCGAGTTCTTCGTCCAGCGCCTGGTCGAGGGTATCGCGACCATCGCCGCGGCGTTCGCGCCGCAGCCGGTGATCGTGCGCCTGTCGGACTTCAAGTCCAACGAGTACGCCAACCTCATCGGCGGCCAGCGCTACGAGCCCGACGAGGAGAATCCCATGCTCGGCTTCCGCGGCGCATCGCGCTACGTGGCGTCGACCTTCCGGCCCTGCTTCGAGATGGAATGCGAGGCGCTGCGCTACGTGCGCAACGAGATGGGCCTGACCAACGTCGAGGTCATGGTGCCCTTCGTGCGAACCACCGACGAGGCCCGCGAGGTGGTCGAATTGCTCGCCGCCAACGGCCTCGCCCGTGGCCAGGACGGCCTGCGCGTGGTCATGATGTGCGAACTGCCGTCGAACGCGCTGCTCGCCGAGGCCTTCCTCGAGCATTTCGACGGTTTCTCGATCGGGTCGAACGACCTCACCCAGCTGACCCTCGGCCTCGATCGCGATTCGGGCCTGGTCGCCGATCGCTTCGACGAGCGCAACGAGGCGGTCAAGGCCCTCATGAGTCGCGCCATCGGCGCTTGCCGCAGCGCCGGCAAGTACGTCGGCATCTGCGGCCAGGGGCCGTCCGACCACGAGGATCTCGCCGAGTGGCTGATGGCGCAGGGTATCGAGAGCATCTCGCTCAATCCCGACACCGTGGTCGAGACCTGGCTCGACCTTGCGCGGATGGCGAAGTCGTCCTGACGCGGTTCACCGCGCGGCGGCTCGTCGTCGCCGCGGGGCCGTCGTCCCGGTTCGCGACGCCGTCGCCGCGGCGCTCACGCGCCGCTCAGAGGAAATCCTCCAGCATCTGGCGCTCGTCTTCCGGGATCTCGGGGTTGGCGAGACGATTGCGGATCATCTCGGCGTCGACCAGGCCGCCATCGATGAGGTAGCGCTTCTCCGCCGGCAGCAGGCTGTCGGAGTAGAACAGGTTGCCGACGGGGACCAGCCCGCCCTCGACGATCATCGGGATTTCCTCGACCTTGAGGCGCAGGTCGGCGATGGGGGCGTCGATGCGCGCGGCGGCGAACTCGGCCGTGGCGATGCCGGCCGAGTAGATCGAGTGCACTTCCATCTTGTAGCTGATCAACATGGCCGGGTCGAGGGTTTCCTCGAGACGCGCCTCGATGTGCGCCAGGCGTTGCGGGACGAGTTCGAGCAGGTTGCGTTCGAGTTCGCTATCGGCCAGTTGCGCGGCATAGATGTCGATGACGTTGTCGATGTCGAGCTGGCGGTAACAGTCGGTGCTGAACAGCTCGTTGCGGCGGTAGCTGAGCAGCTTGTAGGAGGAGAACCCGACCAGCTCGAGGATGTCGGTGAGGTCGCGCACGTAGCGGTTGAAACCCAGCGCGCAGACCAGCTGGCTGTGATTGACGCCGACCTGCGCCGCGGCGTGATTGATCTTCTTGATGAAGTCGCTGTCGGCGCCGGCACGGACCTTGTAGAAGAGCCTGACCAGCGCGGTGTCGTCGGCGAGGAGGATGTCGCGGAAAGTGGCCATGGGTATCCTGCCCGGGTCAGGCGTCCAACAGTTTGATCTGGTCTTCGAGAACCTTGCGTTCCTGCGCCGGGATCGAGGCGTCGGCGAGGCGCGCCTCGACCAGCGCACGCGGGATCAGGCCGCGGATGATCAGGCGGCGTTTCTCCTCGGGCAGGATGGAGTCACGGAAGAAGATGTCGCCAACCGGGATGAGGCGGCTCTCGACGATCAGGGCGACCTCGTTGAGCAGGGCGCGAAAGCCGCTGTGGGTGTTCGACAGGCGCTTCTCGGCGAACTCGATCTGGGCCACGCCGTCATTGTAGATGGCGCGCATCTCCTTCTTGTAGCGTTCGATGAAGACCGAATTGACGGTCGCCTCGATGCGTTCCTCGAGTTTCTCCAGGCGTCGTTCGAGCAGGTGCTGGATGACTTCCAGCATGGGCAGGTTGTGCGTCACGTGGAGGTAGATGGCGAGCACGTCCTTGACCCCGAGCTGCTGGTAGATGTCGGTGACGAAGGCGAGGTTGCGTTCGCGCGCGAGGGCGTCGTAGGAGCTGAAGCCGAGCACCGCGAGAACGTCCGACAGTTCCTGGATGTGCGCGTTGAAGCCGAGGGCACAGACCAGCTGGGGGTAGGTGAGGCCGAGGTTGTGGGCGATCTGCCGGGTGCGCGCCAGCCCAGTCGCAGCCGGCTCGTCCTGCTTGGAGGCCGAGCGGTACAGCGTCTTCAGGAGGTCTTCACTGCGCGCGGTCAGAATCTCTTCGAACCGGGTCATCGCCGCCCTGCGAACTGGCTCCAAGGGTGCCGATGATACCACCTTCACGGTGCGGCCGCGGTCGGGTCGGTGACGCTCTCCGCCGCCGCGCGCAGTTCGCGCTTGAGAACCTCGAAGCGGCGGATCCAGGGTGCGTTGCCGGCCAGTGCCGGTGGTAGCGCGGCGAGGGTGGCCGCGGCCTCGCCATAGCTGTCGAACACCCCGACCACGGCGCTGTAGGGCTCGCGTGCCTCGGGGCGGTGCAGGAACCAGGCCGAGGGCCAGGCGGCCGCGTGCTCGCGCAGCAGGCGTGCCAGCGCTTCGCCGTGGCGCCCGGCCGCGACCTGGATGGTGTAGTCGTCGTCGGACTGGGCCAGCACCCAGTCGCGCGTGCTGGCCGGCGCCGCTGAAGTGGTATCGCCGTCATCGTGCCTGGCCGCGGCGATGGTGGGGGCCGGGTTCGGCGCGGCCGGGGGCAGTGCGGCCAGCGCCGCGACGGCGGGCGCGAAGCTCGGGGCCGCGGCCGCGAACCAGGCGTGGGCGGCGGCTCGAGCGGGCGGTTCGCCGCGGGCGAGCAGCTGGGCGAGGTTGTACTGGGCCGGTGCGTAGCCCTGGCGCGCCGCGCATTCGAGCAGGGGGCGGGCGCGGGCCGCGGCGTCTTCGCGGGCATGCCAGGTGCCGAGCGCGAAGCAGGCCAGTGCGTCGTCGGCAGCGGCGGCCTCGCCGAGCAGGGCGAGGCCGTCCGCTTGCCGCGCCGGGTCGCGCAGCAGGACCAGGCCGGCGTTGAATGCCGCGCCGACATCGCCGGCGGTGGCGGCGCGCTGCCACCAGGTGAGCGCCGTGGCGGGGTCGGCGGTGACACCGCGACCGGCGTAGTAAGCGTCGCCGAGCCAGCGCGCAGCCCGCCGGTCGCCCTGCGTAGCGGCGTCTTCGAGTGTGGCCAGCGCGGCGCCGCGCTCGCCGGTGGCGGCGCCGCCGAGGATGCGGGCGGCCGTCGCCACGGCATCCGCGGCGGGCGCGACGGGCGCGGCCAGCAACCCTGCCATGAGCAGGGCGATGCCGCCGGCGCGGCGTGCGTCAGTCAGTCCCATCGCCGACCGCGCGGATACATTCGGGGCCCTCATGGCGCGGAGAATTTACCCGTTTGCTCACCGCGCGCAATGCCAGTGTGGCCTCGGGCGCCGCTCGCAACAGGTCGCGCGGGGGCGGACCGGCCGTCTCCGGCGCCAGCCAGCGGGCGAAGTCGGCGTGGGCGAGGATCACCGGCATGCGGTCGTGCACCGCGGCGAGAGACGCGTTGGCGGCGCAGGTCAGGATGGTGCAGCTCTCGATCACCGTGCCGTCGCCTTCCCAGTGCTCCCACAAACCGGCGAAGGCGAGGCAGCCGCCGCCCACGGGGTGGATGTACCACGGCTGCTTGCCGTGCGCCGTGACCTGCCACTCGTAGTAGCCCGACGCCGGCACGAGGCAGCGGCGGCGGCGGAAGGCGGCACGGAAGGCGGGTTTCTCCGCCACCGTCTCGGCACGCGCATTGATCATGCGCGCGCCCATCTTCGGATCGCGTGCCCACGACGGTACCAGGCCCCAGTTGACCAGGTGCCACAGGCGCTCGCCGTCGGCTTCGAGCACGATCGGCACGGGCTGGGTCGGGGCGATGTTGTAACGCGGGGCGAGCTGCGCGGGCGGCGCGACGTCGAAAGCCGTGGCGATCTCGCCGGGGTCGGCGTGCAGGGTGTAGCGGCCGCACATGGCCCGTTTCAGGAAGCTCGCGGCAAGCGGCGGCGCGGCCCGCTGGCGGCGCGGCGCGCCAGGCCGGGTGTCCTGCGCGGCGCCCGGCCGGCCGCGCGGCGGCGGTTCAATTGCGCCGCCGGTGAAAGCGTCGCCCGGCGATGCTCATGCATCGGCCACGAGCCGCGCTGGTCGGGCAACGCCCGTGACCCGCGGCTGCTCAACCACCTGTCCGGGGGGGCTTTCAACGCGCCGCCATCATGTCCTTGGCGAGGGCGAAGATCTCGGGCGCGTCGAGCACGATGTCGTTGGACTCGAACAGCTTGGCGATACAGGCGCGATGTACTTCGAGCTTGAACGAGCCGAAGCCGATGGCGCCGTAGCAGATCTTGCCGTGGCGCGCGGTCGCGCGGTCCATGAGATCGATGCCCTCGATGCCGAGCGGCGGGGTGGCGTTGGCATCGAGCAGGATCTCGAGATCGTCGAGATCGCGCCAGCCGCTTTCGTGCAGCAACTGCACGCCGGCCGCGCCCGTGGCGATGAGGATGTTGGCACCGCGCAGCACATTGCGCAGCGCGGCGGGATCGCCCGCCCCCGCCGGGATCAGGTCGACCTTGAAGCGGCGGTGCATGGCTTCGCAGGCGGTCTCGGCGCGGTCGGGGCGCCGCGAGGTCAGCACCACCTCGGCGCCTTCCTGGGCCAGCATCACGCCGGCGCGCTGGCCGACCGGGCCGGTGCCGGCGAGCACCACGGCGCGCTTGCCCTTGATGTCGAGATGCTTGCTGACGAAAGCGACGGCGGCGGCCGCGGTGGTGTTCGAACCGTTGCTGTCGAGCATCACCGAGACGCGGAAATCGCCGAAGAAGTGGTTGCGGATCGAGGCCAGCACCGCCTCGCCCTCGCCCATGTTGGAGCCGGTGACGAACAGCGCGGTGTTCTTCTTCTGCTTGGGTGGGCGCGTGAACACCGCGCCGTCGACCATCGTGCCGACCGTGCTGGGCTTGACGTTGCCACGGGTGGAGACGTGATCGGCGCCACCGTCGTAGGCCACGACGGTGTCGAAGGTGTTCGGGATCGGGTCGGTATCGAGCTGGAAGAGAATCTGCTTCATCGGGCTACTCCGCGCGGTGGCAGCGCACCCTAGCGCGGTTGCCGCCGACCGGCAAGGCGGCCACCGACAGGCGCCGCGGCATCGCTCGCGGGGTGCGTTTCAGTCGTGCATGCGCAGGGAGAAATCGGTCGCGCGGACGTGCTTGGTGAGGGCGCCGACGGAGATGAAATCGGCGCCGATACGGCCCAGCGCGGCGAGCTGGTCGAGCTCGACCCCGCCCGAGATCTCGGTCTTCAGGCGACCGCGTGCGCGCTTCACCGCGACGGCGAGATCGGCGTCGCCGAAGTTGTCGAGCAGCACCATGTCGGCACCGGCGGCGATGGCCTGGTCGAGCTCGTCCAGCGACTCGACCTCGCATTCCACGGGCAACGCGGGGTGGGCCGCGCGCACGGCCGCGATCGCGGCCACGATCGAGCCGGCCGCGGCGATGTGGTTCTCCTTGATCAGGACCGCGTCGTAGAGCCCCATGCGGTGGTTGAGACCGCCGCCGCAGCGCACCGCGTATTTCTGCGCCGAGCGCAGCCCCGGCAGGGTCTTGCGCGTATCGAGGATACGCGTCACGGCGGTGCCCAGTGCGCTGGCATAGCGGCGTGTCGTCGTCGCCGTACCGGACAGGGTCTGCAGGAAGTTGAGCGCGGTGCGCTCGCCGGTGACGATGGCGCGCGCCGGGCCGTGCAACTCGCATACCGTGCTGCCGGCCTCGACCAAGTCGCCATCGGCGTAATGCCAGGTGATGCGCACGGCCGGGTCGAGCAGGGCGAACACGCGATCGAACCAGGGCCGGCCGGCGAGCACGGCCTCCTCGCGACAGACCAGCTCGGCGCTGGCCTCGCGCGCGGCCGGGATCAGGCTCGCCGTGACGTCGCCGGCGCCGACGTCTTCTTCCAGCGCGGCGCGCACCTGGCGTTCGAGATCGGCCGGGGGCTGTGGCGGGGCGGTGTCGAGCATGTGGTCAGTTCCGTGGGGTCGATTGACGCGGCAGCCCGCGCGCCCGGCTGTCCCGGGTCATGTTGACGACCACGGGACTGAGCAGGGCGAGGGCGAGCAGGTTGGGCAGGGCCATCAGGCCGTTGGTGATGTCGGCCAGCGCCCACACGACGTCGAGCTTGAATACCGCGCCGAGGAACACCGCGATCACCCAGACGACCCGGTAACCGTTGATGACGCGGGTGCCGAACAGGTACTCGGCGCAGCGTTCGCCGTAGTAGCTCCAGCCGATCACGGTGGTGAAGGCGAACAGCGCCAGCGCGATGCCGACCACCGGGGCGCCGATGTCGCCGACGCCGAGCGCGAAGGCGCTGGCCGACAGCGCCGCACCCTCGTCGGGGCCGAGCCAGGCGCCGGTGACGATGATGACCAGGGCCGTCATGGTGCAGATGACGACGGTGTCGATGAAGGTGCCGAGCATGGCGATCATGCCCTGCTCGACGGCGTTGTGGGTGCGCGCGGCGGCATGGGCGATGGCCGCGCTGCCGAGGCCGGCCTCGTTGGAAAAACAGCCGCGGGCGAAGCCCCAGCGCATTGCCACCCACAGCCCGGCGCCACCGGCGGCGGCCGGTTCGAAGGCGCGTTCGACGATCAGGCCCAGCGCCGCCGGCACGGCTTCGATGTTGAGCAACAGGATGACCAGGGCGATGCCGACGTAGAGCAGCGCCATCGACGGCACCACCGCGCCCGCCACCGTCGCGATGCGACGCACGCCGCCGATGACCACTGCCGCGGTGAGGGCCGCGGCGACCGCGCCGGTCGCCACCGTGGGCACGCCGAAATGGGTGCCGAGCACATCGGCGACCGAGTTCGCCTGCACCATGTTGCCGATGCCGAAGGCGGCGGTCATGCCGAACAGCGCGAAGGCCGCGGCCAGCCAGGCCCAGCCGCGGCCGAGGCCGTTGCGGATGTAGTACATCGGACCGCCGACGTAGTTGCCGAGGTCGTCGACCTCGCGGTAGCGCACCGCCAGCACCGCCTCGCTGTACTTCGTGGCCATGCCGAACAGCGCGATGATCCACATCCAGAACACCGCGCCCGGGCCGCCCAAGCCGATGGCGGTGGCGACGCCGGCGATGTTGCCGGTACCGACGGTGGCGGCGAGCGCCGTCATCAGCGCCTGGAAGGGCGAAATCTCGCCGCTCTCGTGCGGGTTGTGGCGGCGGCCGCGCCACAGCAGGGTGAACGCACGCAGCAGGTTGCGCCAGGTGAAGGCGCGCAGCGCGATGGTCAGGTAGATGCCGACCCCGGCGAGCAGGGGGATCAGGCAGTACTCGCTCCACAGCATGCCGCTGAGGGCATGCAGCCAGGCTTCGAGGGTGGTCAGGGTCATGGCGTCTACAGGGCGTTCGGGTCGCCGCGCGGCGCGACGCCGGGACGTTGTTCGAGTTCGAGGCGATCGCCGCGCTGGCGGAAATCGAGGCGCGACAGGAAGCTCATGCCGAGCAACACCTGGATGTCGCCCATGTTGGGCACGATGGTCGCGGGCACGTCATGTTCGACGATGTCACCGAGTTGAACGCGGCCGATGCGCGTGGTGTAGGCGATGGCCTGGCCGTTGGCAGTGGCCACCGCGCGGGGCTGTCCACGGCGCAGGCCGGCGGCGTCGGCGATGTCGGCCGAGACGGCGACGTCCGTGGCGCCGGTATCGACGATGAACTCGGCAGCGACATCCTCGATGCGACCGCTGGCGACGTAGTGGCCGGCGCGGTTGCGCAGCAGTACGACCCGTGCGGCGCCGCCGCTGGTGCGCGTGGACATCACCTCGCGGTTGGGATTGCGTTGCTCGGCGATGCGGTCGGAGAACAGCCAGGTGAGTAGCGCGATCAGGCCGGCCACGGCGAGCACGTACATCGTCGAACCCGTCTTGTGCGTGGACATGATCGTAGGCGGAGGAGGGTGCCGTGTAACTTGCGGGCGCGGGTGCTAACCTAGGCTCGAACCTGAACGAGTCGCAGTGTCGCCCGCTGGTCCTGTTGCGCGTTACCCGGGATGCCCATTCGTCTCATATACACTGTGGTTCCCGAGCGACGCGAGTAAGCCCAGGGCCCGCCCGCGCGCTTCTTCAGAATTATCCGTGGACGGCCTTGGCAGGCGACTGGTGACAGCAGCCCCGGGGTCTGTCGAAGGCGCGCGAGTATCGCATATGCAACCGACCCTGAACACAGCAGCCACCCCCCGCATTGCCTGCGCAGCGATGCGGCCGACGCGACCCGTTTCCAGCTTGTCCGAGGACGTCGCGCGCGGCCTGTTCAGCGCACCGCGCAGTCTGCCGCCGAAATATTTCTACGACGAACGCGGCTCGCTGCTGTTCGATCGCATCTGCGACGTCCCGGAGTACTACCCGACGCGCACCGAGAGCGCCCTGCTGGAGGAAATCGCCGGCGAGGTCATTGGCCACAGCCAGCCGGCGCGCATCGTCGAACTCGGCAGCGGTACCTCGCGCAAGACCCGTCACCTGCTCGACGCCTGCGATCGCATGGGCTGTCACCCGTTGTATGCCCCGGTCGACGTCTGCGACGAAATCCTGGTCATCAGCGGCGAGGCGCTGAGCGTCGATTACCAGTGGCTGGACGTGCGCCCGCTGGTCGGTGACTACACCGCGGGACTGGGCAACCTGCCGCGTCGCGAGGGACGCAATCTCGTGGTCTTCCTGGGCGGGACGATCGGCAACTTCGCGCCCGGCGACGCGCGCGATTTCCTGCGCGAGGTGCGTACCACGATGAGCGCGGGCGACAGCCTGCTGATCGGCGCCGACCGGGTCAAGGAACCCGACGTGCTGCACGCCGCCTACAACGACGACGCCGGCCTCACCGCGGAATTCAATCTCAACGTGCTGCGCGTGCTGAACCGCGAGCTCGGCGCGGATTTCGACCTCGGGGGATTCGAGCACTATGCGCACTTCAACCCGCTGGAGTCGCGCATCGAGATGCATCTCATCGCCATGCGCAACCAGGTAGTGCGTCTCGATGGTTTCGACGGCGCGCTCGAGTTCCACGAAGGCGACAACATCCTCACCGAGATCAGCTGCAAGTTCACCCGCGCCGCACTCGAGGAGCTGTTGGTCGAAACCGGATTCGAGGTCGACCGCCACTACGAGTCTGCGGGGCTCAAATTCTCACTGGTGCTGGCCCGACCGGCCTGAATGCACGCATCGGCCGAACAAGCCGGCCGGCCTGTCGCGGGCGCGGGGTCGCGGCCGTGAACGCGGCGACGTTCGAGCACGGCTGGCTCCGCGGTGCCCGTCACCGGCCTTCACCCCACTGCGACGCGCGGCCCGCCGCGGCAAGCGTGGAACTGGTGGTGATCCATGCCATCAGCCTGCCGCCGGGACAGTTCGGCACGGGTTGCGTCGAGGATCTCTTCCTCGGCCGCCTCGATCACGCCGCCCATGCCTATTTCGACGGTCTGCGTGCGCTGCGGGTGTCGGCGCATTTTCTCATCGGCCGCGACGGCGCCCTGACCCAGTTCGTGTCCTGTGCGGCGCGCGCCTGGCACGCCGGCCGTTCCTGCTGGCGGGGGCGCGAAGCCTGTAACGACTTCTCCGTTGGCATCGAACTCGAAGGTTGCGATGCGCTCGCCTTCACCGACGGCCAGTACGCCACGCTTGGCGCGTTGCTGGCGACGCTGCGCGCGCACTACCCGGTGCTCGACGGCGATCGCGTGGTCGGTCACAGCGACATCGCGCCGGGACGCAAGTCCGATCCGGGGCCGTGTTTCGACTGGGCCCGCTTGCGCGCGGCCCTGGCGCGATGAGCCCGGTCATTCATTTCCTGCTCATCCTCGCCGGGGTCACCGTCGAATTCGTCGTCGGCGGCGTGGCGGCATGGCGCACCACGCGCTGGAGTTTCGAGTGGCTGGCCTGGATCGAGCGTGTGTGCGGCGGGTGGGAAGCCTGGCGCGGCGCACTCGCGGTTGTCACCATCGTCGGGCTGCCGGGGCTGGCGGTGCTGTTGGTCAGCGTGTTACTGCACGATTTTTCCGCCGTTCTCGGCCACGCGTTCGCGCTGGCGGTGTTCGTGCTCATGCTCGGCCCCGAGGATCTCGCCGCCGAGGTGGACTGTCATCGCCTGCTGCTCGCTGGCGACGGCACTCGCCGGCCGCATTATCTGCACGAGGGAGACGCCCTCGAACTCGGCGCGGCCAGCGGTGATGCGGAGTTCGACGGCGGGCGCGCCGAACTGGCCGCGCTGGCACTGGCCGCCGCGCGCGCCTGGTACCTGCCGGTGTTCTGGTTCCTGGTCGCCGGCCCGGTCGGCGCCGTGGTTTGTCGCCTGGTCAGCAACCTGCGCCGGGCGGCCGGGCTCGACGACGATGCGATGCGCCTGCTGGCCGATTTGCGCGAGGGCCTGGATTACCTGCCGGCGCGCCTCAGCGTGGTCGCCCTGGGACTCGCCGGGACCCTGGTACCGGTGCTCGACGCGGCGCGTGCGGTGGGCTTCCTGCGCTGGGGTCGCAGCCGCGAACTGGTGGCGCGCGCCGCGCTGGCCGCGACCGACTACGGTCGCGTGCACGAGGTCATCGGCGGCGAACCGCGGCTCTACCGTCTCAACCAGATGCTCGCGCTGTTGCGACGCGGGTTGGTGGTGTGGCTGCTGATCATCGCGGTGGTCGCCCTCGCCGCCTGAGCGCCCGCGTCTCAGGGGGCCAGGAACTCGGCGATGCGCAGGCGCGTGAGCGTGCCGTCGGCGTGGATGGCGACGTCGTCCTGTTCGTACCAGTCGCCGAGGACGAGGCGGCGGCAGTGCTGACCGTCCACCACGATTTCGTGCAAGCCCGGCCGGTGGGTATGGCCATGAATCAACAAGGTGGCGTCGTGCTCGCGCAGGACCGTGCAAACCGCCGCGGGTTCGACATCCATGATGTGTTCCGGCTTGCGCGCCATCGAGGCGCGGGTACGGCTCTGCGTCCCGCTGGCGATGCGTCGCCGCCAGCCCAGCGGGGTCGCCAGGAAACCACGTTGCAGCAGCGGGTTGCGCACGATGCGACGGAAGCGCTGGTACTTGAGATCCTGCGTGCACAGCAGGTCGCCGTGGGTGAGCACGGCGCGCTCGCCGGCCAGTTCGATGATGGCAAAGTCCGGCAGCAGGTTTACCCCGCTGCGCGCGGCAAAGGCCGCGCCGCAGAGGAAATCGCGGTTGCCGGGCATGAAACCGACCGTGACCCCGGACGCGCTGAGCGCGGCGAGGGCTTCGAGGACGAGGCGGTGGGTGGCGTCGTCGTCGTCGTCGCCGATCCACACTTCGAAGAGGTCGCCGAGGATGTAGAGCGCGTCCGCACAGGTGGCGGCGCGCGCGGCGAAGGCGCGGAACAGCTCGAGTTTGTCAGGACGAGCTGCGCTCAGGTGCAGGTCGGAGACGAACAGGGTCGCCATCGCGGCCCGCGCCCTGACCGGCTCAGTCGGCGGCGACGGTGGCTTTCTTGATCTCGACGGCTTCGCGCGGGACGTCCTGGTGGGGACCGTGACTGCCGGTCGCGACCGCCTTGATTGCGTCGACCGTGTCCATGCCCTCGACGACCTTGCCGAACACGCAGTAGCCCCAGCCCTGGCTGCTCTCGCTGGTGTGATCGAGGAAGTCGTTGTCCTTCACGTTGATGAAGAACTGCGCGGTGGCCGAGTGCGGGTCCGAGGTACGTGCCATGGCGATGGTGCCGTTCTCGTTGCTGAGCCCATTGTTGGCCTCGTTCTTGATCGGTGCGCGGGTCGATTTCTGTTTCATGTCGCGGTCCATGCCGCCGCCCTGGATCATGAAGCCGTTGATCACGCGATGGAAAATCGTGCCGTCGTAGAACCCGCTCTCGACGTATTCGAGGAAGTTCCGTGCGGTTTCCGGGGCGGCTTGCTCGTCGAGTTCGAGCTTGATGTTGCCGAGGGTGGTTTCGAGGGTCACACAGGTCATGGCGGGCTCCGCAGGGATGGCACGAAAAACGGTCGGACGTGTGCCGGCCGCCGCCCCACAGGCGCGACCGGATCCGCCGACGGCAGGGCCGCCATGGTGCCGGGGCGTTCCGATCGGCGCAAGCGCCTGACGGCGTAGTCGCGCGCGTTGACGCTCCGGGGGCGCCTGCGTATCATCGCCGCTCCCGTGAGGTCGGTTTCGATTCGGACGACACACCGGGGCATAGCGCAGTCTGGTAGCGCACCTGCTTTGGGAGCAGGGGGTCGGGGGTTCGAATCCCTCTGCCCCGACCACTGAGCTGAGGAGCTGTGCGGCACGAACGAATACGAGTTCGGGCCGGCCGGCACGACGCTCGGCGGCCCCGGCTCGTGCGCCTGTAGCTCATGTGGATAGAGCATCGGCCTTCTAAGCCGAGGGTAGCAGGTTCGAATCCTGCCAGGCGCGCCAAACGTTGCGATAGGCTATGCCTCGAGCAGCTCCAGGATGCGGCACGCCACAAGGCCGTTTCTTCTGCAGCGCTTCGAGGCAGACGGTTTCCGGCTTATGGCTTCACTGGTGGGCGTAGCTCAGTTGGTAGAGCACAGGATTGTGGCTCCTGATGTCGTGGGTTCGATCCCCATCGTCCACCCCATTTTTTGACGGCTGGCGCGCCGCGGGCGCGCCGCCGGGTCCCGCTCAGACGGGCCATTAGCTCAATTGGTAGAGCAGCTGACTCTTAATCAGTTGGTTGTAGGTTCGATTCCTACATGGCCCACCATCTCTTGCCCCGTTCGGTTCCCGGGGCGCGCAGAAAGCCCGGTTCGACCGGGCTTTTTCTTGTCTGACGGCGAGCCCGCGACAGGCGTCGCGGTTACCTCGGCTACCATCAGGAGCTGACCATCCAAGCCGGTGCTTGCCGGTGGCCGACCGCTGGGGGAACAGGCTCGTGCCTGTGCTGCCGGCGCCGTGCTCGTGCGTCGGCGGACACGCGACGTGGCGGGAGCGGCGCCGCCGGAGACCTTGCCGCTAAGCGGCCCCGGCCCAGTTCTCCGTCGTGACCAGCCGCGCGATGCCCGAGCCGTCTTCGACCGGGATGCGCAGAAGGCGCGCGTACTGCGCCGTCAACGCGGCGCTTTCGCGCAGGGCAGCGTCGAATTCCGCCGGGTCGAGGCAGGCCACCGGCCCCACCCGGTGCGCGACGTCGGCCAGCATGACGTCGCGGTAATCGGGCGAATCGTGCTCGTAGCGGATGCGACTGACGGCATTGGCGAACCCTGCGCAGAGGCGTTGTCGCTCGGCTTCCGTGGCGGGCATTTCGGCAACGCCGCGGGGCAGGGGTTTCATTGCGCCAACCAGGGTGGGGCCCAGCTTCCACTGCAGACCGACGGCGGCGCCGAGTTCATGGTAGGCGATGCCGAGGACCTGGCGCGAGGCGGTCAGTTCGTCGCAGTGCAGGCGCGCGGCGCGGTCGAGGATCTCGGCGTGTTCCTCGCCGAAGTAGTGGATGGTCAGCAGGCGGCCGAGGTCGTGGAACATGGCGCAGCTGAAGGCTTCCGGGCGGCTGCGGATGCCGAACGCCGGGGCCAGGGCCTTGGCCAGCGCGGCACTGTGGAAGGACAACGCCATGGCTTGTCGCAGCAGGGTCGATCCGGCCTCGAACTCGTTCTCGAGGAGGACACCGATGATGCACATGCGCACCTGGTCGAGGCCGAGCAGGACGATGGCGCGACCCAGCGCGGTGATCTCGCCCTTGCCGTAATAGGCCGAGTTGGCCATGGTCAGTACCCGCTGGCTGAGGGTCACGTCCTTGGCGATGATGTTGACCAGGCGCTCGGCCGGGGCCAGCGAGTCTTCCGAGGCGATTTCGAGCAATTGTCCGACGTGCTGCGACAGCGACGAAAAGCCGCGTTTGAAGCTCATGCGCCGCAGCAGGAACTCCACCGTGCTGTGCACGTCGGCATCGGGGTCGTTTTCCTGGCGCGGCAGGCGGAATGCGTCGAGCTCGTTCTTCATCTCGCGCGCGCTGGGATAGCGCGTCGCGGGATCGCGCCGCGAGGCCTGTTCTATGATGCGTGCGATGCGGGCGTCGACGTCGAAGCCGCGTGCGCTCATGTCGACGGCCGGACCATGCATGATCTCGTTGATGATGTCGCCGGGGCCGTCGCCGTCGAACAGCCGGCGACCGGTGAGCATCTCGTAGAAGATCGAAGCCAGGGTGAAAACGTCGACGGCCTGACTCGGCGGCTGCTCGAGGAAGGCTTCGGGCGCCATGTAGCGCAGGGTTCCGGCAGCGCTGCTGTCGGTGTTCGGGTCGAGCGACTGGCGCAGGACCGAGATGCCGAAATCGGTGACCTTGGGCACCCCGTCGCGGCTGATCAGGATGTTGGCCGGGCTCAGGTCCCGATGAATGATGTCGTGTTCATGGAGGTAGGCGACGCCGGCGAGTATCTGGCTCATCAGGATCACGCAGCGCGCGAAGGGCAGGGCGCCTTCGTTGTCGATCAGCGCTTTCAGCGACAGGCCCTCGATGTATTCGAACACGAGGTAGTTGCAGCCGTTGTAGTTGCCGACGTCGTGCAGGGTGACGATGTTCGGATGCTGCAGGCGGCTGACGATGCGTGCCTCGCTGACGAGGGTGCCGGGTTCGTTGTGTGGGTCGCGCTTGAGCAGCTTGAGCGCTACCGAGCGGTCGAGCTCTGCATCGCGGGCGAGCAGCACGGCGCCCTGGGCGCCGCGTCCGAGCAGACGCTCGATCTCGTAGCGGCCGACGCGCTCGGGCAGGCGGAGTTCTTGCGGCGACGCGGCCATCGGAACCTGGATCTTGCGGATGACCGGAATATCAGCGGCCGGTCGCGCCGAGGCTTGAGTCTGTCGCGCTACCGGCGGCGCGCGTATCAGTGGAGGGCGCCGTTCGCCGTGGGCGGTGCACTGCCAGGCGCCGGCATGAGACTCGCGTGGTGGACGATCATGCGCCAGCCGTCATCGAGACGCTGGTAGACATTGGTGGCGAGCAGGGGCGGCGCGTAAAGCTGGCTGCCGGGAACGCAGATGTGTTCTTCCAATGTGTGTACGCGCACGTCGTCGCTGCCGACGACCAGGCGGGCGCGCAGGTCGAAGCTGCGTGGAACCGGGTCGGACAGAATGTGCTGCCAGCTGCGGCGAACCGCGTCAACGCCCTCGAGTCGCGGGCCGGAGGGGTGCACGCAAACGATGTCGAAGCTGTAGGCCCAGACCCGCATCATCGCGTCCAGGTCGCCGCGCTCGAAGGCGGCGTAGAACGCACTCTCGACATCGAGCGACGAGGCGAACACCCGGCCGGGCTCTAGCGTGGCGGCGCGGCCGCTCCGTCCTGGGCGACGTTACCGGCGGCGGTCAGAGGATAGCCCGCTTCCTGCAGCGCGGCATCGAGGGCATCGCGGTTGTAGCCCGAGATGACATTGTCCCCGACCACTACGGTCGGTACCGTCGCCCCGCCCGTGAGGTCCTGCAGTTCGGTCTGCCGGGCAGGGTCGTCGGTGACGTCGTATTCCTTGAATGGCAGCCCGCGGCTGCGCAGGGAATGGCGCAGCACGTCACAGGCGTCGCATTCGGGGATGGCGTAGAGGACGATGGGATAGGCGACGGCTGCCGCCCCGAGGGCCGGGTCGGTGTGCGGACCGACCCCGCCGAGATCCTTCTCGCCCTTCTTGGACGTACCAGGCGGGCAGCTGTCGCGGAACGAGGTATTACCGTCGGCATCGATGCATTCGACCACGGTGCGGGCGAGGACGGCCGCGCTCGCGCATGCCAGCAACGCCGCCATGGCGGCCGGGAACAGGGATCGCATGGGCTCTATCTCCTTGTTTGCAGGGCGTGAATCGCCGACACGAGGCGCTTCGCAGTATAGCAGGGCGCCTGACTTCCAGCGCCTGGAGCGGGGCTGTCAACCAGCGGACGCTGCACCTATAATGCGGTCGCCCGGATGCCGGCTTGGTCCGCCGGGTATCGGCGCAGTGCGCTGCGAAATCCCCTCGTTCCAGGGTCCGCACGACGACTGCGTGCAGACAGGCGAAAGTGGCGGAATTGGTAGACGCGCTGGTTTTAGGTGCCAGTGGGGCAACCCGTGAGAGTTCGAGTCTCTCCTTTCGCACCATAGATCATCCTGTAAACCCAGTCCGCAAAGGCGTACCCGGACGACGGTGCGGCCGCGGGCATATCCCGGCAGAACGATTCCGTCCATGCAAACCTCACTTGAAAAGCCCTCGACGCTCGAGCGGCGTCTCACCGTAGAAATCCCCGAACAGCAGATCGCCGGCGAGGTTCAGTCACGGCTCGACGAACTGCGCAAGAGTGTCCGCCTCGACGGCTTCCGCCAGGGCAAGGCACCGGCCGCCGTGATCAAACAGCGTTTCGGCAAGCGAGTCCGTGAGGAGATCGTCGGGGAACTCCTGCAGCGCTCGTTCGGCGAGGCACTGGACAAGGAGGCATTGCGCCCCGCTGGCCAGCCGGTCATCGATCCCGTCACGAGTGAGCCGGGCAACGGTCTCACCTATACCGCGAGCTTCGAGGTGTTCCCCGAGATCGAGCTCGCACCGGTCGAGCAGGTCCAGATCAAGCGTTGCGTGTGCGAGATCGGCGATGCCGACATCGATGCCATGATTGAGAAGCTGCGCGAGCAGAACCGCGACTGGCTCGCCGTGGAGCGTCCGGCGCAGGACGGCGATCGGCTGACCATCGATTTCGAGGGCACTATCGACGGCGAAGTCTTCAAGGGCGGCAAGGGCGAGGATTTCGACATCGAACTCGGTTCGGCAATGATGATCGACGGATTCGAGGACGGGCTGCGGGGGCGCACGGCCGGTGACAGCGTGGAACTCGACCTGCAATTCCCCGCCGATTACCGTAATGACGAGCTGGCCGGCAAGCCGGTTAAGTTCGCGATTACCGTGAAGAAGGTCGCCGAGCCGGTGCTGCCGACCCTGGATGCCGGGTTCATGGAGAAGTTCGGCGTGCAGGGCGGCGAGCTCGAGGCTTTTCGCAGCGAGGTCCGTGCCAACATGGAGAAGGAGCGTGACCGCACCCTGCGCCAGCGATTCAACAACGAAGTGATGGACAAGCTGGCGGCCGCCAACGACTTCGAGGTCCCGGCCGCCCTGGTCAAGAGCGAGAGCGAGCGGCTGCGCGAGCAGGTTGCGCGCGATCTCATCATGCGCGGCATCAATCCGGCCGACGCGGCCGGCGAATTCGACCGTCGCGTGGGTGAGCAGGCGCTGAAGCGGGTAAAGCTCGGGCTGCTCATGGCCGAAATCATCAAGGATGCATCCCTGCGTGCCGATCCTGCCAAGGTACGACAGATGATCGAGGAGATGGCGGGCAGCTACGAAGATCCGGCGGCCGTTGTGAAGTGGTACTACGACAACCCGCAGCAGCTGCAGCAGGTGGAAGGAATCTGCCTCGAGGACGAAGTTGTGAACTGGGTCGCGGAACGAGCCCAAGTCATTGAAGAGTCAACTACATTTGACGCTCTTATGAATCCGGTGCAGACTGACGAAACGGTAGAGGCGAGTTCCTGATGGCCCCTGATATTTTCGACTCCCGGCAGGGCGATGGCCCGCGGGCACTCAACTTGGTGCCGATGGTCGTCGAGCAGTCGGCTCGCGGCGAACGCGCCTACGACATCTACTCCCGGCTGCTCAAAGAGCGGGTCATTTTCCTGGTCGGACCGGTCGAGGATTACGTCGCCAACCTGATTGTCGCCCAGCTGTTGTTCCTCGAGTCCGAGAACCCGGACAAGGACATCCATTTCTACATCAACTCGCCGGGCGGTTCGGTGTCGGCAGGCCTGGCCATCTACGACACCATGCAGTTCATCAAACCGGCGGTCAGCACGATGTGCATCGGCCAGGCGGCGAGCATGGGCGCGTTGCTGCTGGCCGGCGGCGCAGCGGGCAAGCGTTACTGCCTGCCCCACTCGCGCGTCATGATCCATCAGCCACTGGGTGGTTTCCAGGGCCAGGCAACGGACATCGACATTCACGCTCGCGAGATTCTCAAGGCGCGTGACAGGCTCAATCACATCCTGGCGCATCACACTGGTCAACCGCTCGAAAAGATCGAGAATGACACGGACAGGGACCGGTTCATGAGCGCCGAAGAAGCGGCCGAATACGGCATCATCGACGCCATGCTGTCGAAGCGTGAAGCGGTCAAGGATTAATTCAATTTTGATCCGGCCGGGTGTCGTGAGATCGAGGTAGACAGGTAATGAGTGACGGCAAGAACTCCAAGGGTGACGGCGACCGGCTGTTGTACTGCTCGTTCTGCGGCAAGAGCCAGCACGAAGTACGCAAGCTGATCGCGGGCCCGTCGGTGTTTATCTGCGACGAATGTGTCGAACTCTGCAACGACATCATCCGCGAGGAGATTCAGGAGAAGGCGCCCGGCGGTGTGGGCAGCAAGCTGCCGACGCCGCAGGAGATCAACCACATTCTCGACGAGTACGTCATTGGCCAGCGTCAGGCCAAGAAGATCCTGTCCGTCGCCGTCTACAACCACTACAAGCGGCTCGAGACCCGGGTCAAGCAGAATGACGTCGAACTGGCCAAGAGCAACGTGCTCCTGGTCGGGCCGACCGGCAGCGGCAAGACCCTGCTGGCAGAAACATTGGCCCGCCTGCTCAATGTGCCGTTCACCATCGCCGATGCGACGACGTTGACCGAGGCCGGCTATGTCGGCGAAGACGTCGAGAACATCATCCAGAAACTGTTGCAGAAGTGCGATTACGACGTCGAGAAGGCCCAGACCGGTATCGTCTACATCGACGAGATCGACAAGATTTCACGCAAGTCTGACAACCCTTCGATCACCCGTGACGTTTCCGGCGAAGGTGTCCAGCAGGCCCTGCTGAAACTCATCGAAGGCACCGTGGCATCGGTGCCGCCGCAGGGTGGGCGCAAGCACCCGCAACAGGAATTCCTGCAGGTCGATACCGGCAATATCCTGTTCATCTGTGGTGGCGCGTTTGCCGGGCTGGACAAGATCATCCGCGATCGCTCGGAGAAGGGCGGTATCGGTTTCTCCGCCGAGGTCAAGAGCAAGGACGACAAGAAGACCGCAACTGAACTGCTGCATCAGGTCGAACCGGAGGACCTGATCAAGTACGGCCTCATCCCGGAATTCGTCGGTCGCCTGCCGGTACTGGCGGTGCTCGACGAGCTCGACGAGGAACAGCTCATCCAGATCCTGGTCGAACCCAAGAACGCGCTCACCAAGCAGTACGGCAAGTTGTTCGAGATGGAGTCCTGCGAGCTCGAGTTTCGCGAGGATGCGTTGCGCGCAGTGGCGCGCCGCGCGGTGGAACGCAAAACCGGTGCGCGCGGATTGCGGTCCATACTTGAACAAAGCCTGCTCGACACCATGTATGAACTCCCGTCGCTAGAGAATGCGACGAAGGTCGTGGTCGATGAAGCAGCCATCAAGGGAGAGTCGAGTCCTCTCATCATCTACGAGAACTCGGAGATCTCGAAAGCTGCGCCCGATTGAGCGGCGCAGCAGCACTGACCGTGCGGCGCATCGCGGCGCCGCGCGCTGCTGCTTTTCCCTTCCTGACCGATATCGGGCGCCGCAGATCCCTGCGCGGCCCCGTAGCCGACTGCCCCGTTTCGAACCCAGGGGGCGACTGCACGCCTTGCGCCCGCATCGCCCGAGGACTTTCTCATGAGTGAATCCGTTCCAGAGTTGGCGGTCCTGCCGCTGCGTGACGTCGTCGTCTACCCGCACATGGTCATCCCGTTGTTCGTCGGCCGTGACAAGTCGATCCGGGCGCTGGAAAGAGCGATGGAGGCCGGTAAGCAGATCCTGCTCGTCGCCCAAAAGAACGCCGGCGACGACAATCCTCAGCCGGCCGACATCCATGACATCGGCACCGTTTCCAATATCCTGCAACTGCTTAAGTTGCCGGACGGCACCATCAAGGTGCTCGTCGAAGGCGTCTATCGCGGTCGCATCGCGCGATTCACCGATACCCAGGAGCTGTACGCGGCCGAGGTCGAAAAGATCGAAACCGAGGAAGTGTCGGATCGCGAGGCGGAAGTCCTGGCGCGCTCGCTGATGAGCCAGTTCGATCAATACGTCAAGCTGAACAAGAAGGTTCCGCCCGAGATCATTTCGTCCTTGTCCAGCATCGATGATCCTTCGCGCCTTGCCGACACCATCGCGGCGCACATGTCGATCAAGATCCAGCAGAAGCAGGAAGTGCTCGAAATCGTGCCGCTGCGTGGACGCATGGAGCACCTGATCAGCCTGATGGAATCGGAAATCGACCTGCTCCAGGTCGAGAAACGGCTGCGCGGGCGGGTCAAGAAGCAGATGGAGAAGAGCCAGCGCGAGTATTACCTCAACGAACAGATGAAGGCGATTCAGAACGAACTCGGTGAGCTCGAGGACGGTGTCAACGAGTTCGAGGAACTCGCCAACCGCATCGCCAAGGCCGGCATGCCCAAGGAAGCACGCGAGAAGGCCGAGGCCGAGCTGAAGAAGCTGCGCATGATGTCGCCGATGTCGGCCGAGGCAACGGTCGTGCGTAACTATGTCGACTGGATTCTCTCGGTGCCGTGGAAGAAGCGCTCGAAGATCAGTCGCGATCTCGAACGCGCGGAAGAGATCCTGGAAGCCGATCACTACGGCTTGGAGAAGGTCAAGGAGCGTATCCTCGAATACCTGGCGGTGCAGTTGCGGGTGAAGAAGATGAAGGGCCCGATCCTTTGCCTGGTCGGTCCGCCTGGCGTCGGTAAGACTTCGCTCGGTCGTTCCATCGCCCGGGCCACCAACCGCAAGTTCGTGCGTATGTCGCTTGGTGGCGTGCGCGACGAGGCGGAGATTCGCGGGCACCGCCGCACCTACGTCGGTTCCCTGCCGGGCAAGATCCTGCAGAACATGTCCAAGGTAGCTACGCGCAACCCGCTGTTCCTGCTCGACGAAGTCGACAAGATGGCGATGGATTTTCGTGGCGACCCCGCCTCGGCCCTGCTCGAAGTACTCGACCCCGAGCAGAACAACGCATTCAACGATCATTACCTCGAGGTCGACTACGACCTGTCCGAGGTCATGTTCGTCACCACGGCGAACAGCCTGAACATTCCGGCACCGCTGCTCGACCGCATGGAGGTCATCCGCATCTCCGGCTACACCGAGGACGAAAAGGTCAGCATTGCGCAGAAATACCTGCTACCGAAGCAGATCGAGAACGCTGGGTTGAAGGCCGACGAAATCAAGGTTTCGGAGGCGGCCATTCGCGACATGATCCGTTACTACACGCGAGAAGCGGGTGTACGCAACCTCGAGCGCGAGATCGCGACGGTCTGCCGCAAGGTCGTCAAGGGCATCCTGCAGAAGCCGACGGAAAAGACCATCCAGGTATCGCCGAAGGTTCTCGACAAGTACCTCGGGGTCAAGAAGTTCCGCTACGGCCTGGCGGAATCGGAGGACCGCGTTGGCCAGGTCACCGGGCTGGCGTGGACCGAGGTCGGCGGCGACCTGCTCACGATCGAGGCCGTCGTGGTACCGGGCAAGGGCAAGGAGATCTATACCGGTCGCCTCGGTGACGTGATGCAGGAGTCGATCAAGGCCGCGATGACCGTTGTCCGCAGTCGCGCCCGCTCGCTCGGTATCGCGCCGAATTTCTACGCCAACAACGACGTTCATTTTCACGTCCCGGAAGGCGCGACGCCCAAGGATGGCCCGAGCGCCGGCGTCGGCATGTGCACCGCCATGGTTTCGGCCTTGACTGGCATACCGGTCAAGTCCAGCGTGGCGATGACCGGCGAGATCACCTTGCGCGGCGAAGTGCTGCCCATCGGTGGTTTGAAGGAGAAGCTGCTGGCAGCGCTGCGCGGGGGTATCAAGCAGGTCGTCATCCCGCATGAGAACGAGCGCGAGCTGAAAGAGATCCCGTCGAACATCAAGCAGGGCCTCGACATCAAGCCGGTACGCTGGATCGACGAGGTGTTCGAAATCGCGTTACTGCGTCTGCCGGACCCGTTGCCGGCGGATGCCGAGGACGACAAGCCGATCGCCAAGGAAAAGGGCGAAGGCGATGACGACGGTGACATGTTGCGCCATCATTGAGCACACACATGCCTGTCCCGCGGGCGCTGTCCCCAATCGCTTTCTTGACGCTGCGATCGGGGGGCTGCTATAACGCACGCGCCCTGCATGGGGCTTTTCGGCAGGCACCAACAATAAGGCCGTCAGGCCATCCACGCAGGATTAAATTCCAAGGGGGCAGGTAATGAACAAAGCGGATCTAATCGATGCGGTCGCCGACGCGGCGGACCTCTCAAAGGCCGCGGCGACGCGGGCGGTCGATGCCATGCTCGACGGCATCACGACTGCCCTCAAGAAGGGCGACCAGGTGTCCGTGGTGGGCTTCGGTACGTTCACGGTGCGCGACCGCGCGGCGCGTACTGGACGCAACCCGAAAACGGGTGAAGCGATCCAGATCGCAGCGTCTCGAGTGCCTGGTTTCAAACCTGGCAAAGCGTTGAAGGATGCCGTAAACTAGCGCGCCTCCCAGACGCGCATCGGGTGCTTAGCTCAGCTGGGAGAGCGTCGCCCTTACAAGGCGAAGGTCGGGGGTTCGAACCCCTCAGCACCCACCAGAGAAAGCCACTGGAGTGGTAGTTCAGTTGGTTAGAATACCGGCCTGTCACGCCGGGGGTCGCGGGTTCGAGTCCCGTCCACTCCGCCATATCTTTCGTACAGTGACATCGAAGGGCGTGCCCGGTGGGCGCGCCCTTTGCGCTTCGGGCGGAAGCCGCGGTCGACGCTGACTGTCGGCGCCCGGTTTCCCGGTCCCGGACCGCACATGCATTCGAGCGGAACCAGGCACCATGCTTCAGGCCATTCGTGAACGATCGCAGGGGTTGATCGTAGCCATCATCGTCGGCTTCATCATCCTCACTTTCGCCTTGTGGGGAATCGAGAGCTACATCAACGCAGGGCGTCAGGTCGTCGTTGCCGAAGTCGACGGCGACGAGATCCTGTTACCTGAATTCCAGGAGTACCTGCAGCGGTTCCGTCAGCAGGCGCAGTCCGTCCTCGGCGACGCTTTCAACGACACCGACTGGGACAGTGCCGAGGTCAAGAAGCGGGCGCTCGAGCAGCTGGTCGACGATCGCCTGGTCGCCCGCCTGATCGACGACACGCGGATCCGTATCAGCGATCGGCAGGTGGCCGCGCAACTGCAGCAGATCCCCGCGTTCCGGGACGAAAACGGCTTTTCCCGCCAGCTCTACGAACAACGCTTGCCGACGATCGGTTTGACCCAGGCCGGTTTCGAGCAGGAGTTGCGCAAGGACATCGCCAAGGCCCAGCTGCGTGCCGGTATCGCCGCCTCGGAGTTCGTGACCAAAGCCGAAGCCGAACGCCTCGAACGGCTGCGCCGGCAGAAGCGCGACATCGGGTACGCGATCATCCCGGCGAGCACTTTTGCCGACCAGGTCGCACCCAGCAATGCCGATGTCGAAGCCTACTTCAACGCGCACAAGGAGGATTACCGTACGCCGGAGCGCGTGCGACTCCAGTACCTCGCCATCTCTGCCGCCGCGCTCGAAGACGACGTGCGCGTGGACGATGCCGCACTGCATGCCTACTACGACAACAACAAGGCCAGCTTCACCGCCGAAGAGGAACGCAACGTCAACCACATCCTGATCCACGTCGCCGCCGATGCCGACCAGGCGACCCAGGACGCGGCGTTGGAAAAGGCACAGGCCGCGTTGAAGCGGGCACGCGCCGGCGAATCGTTCGAGGAACTGGCCAAGGAATTGTCAGACGACGTCGGCTCGAACACCGAGGGCGGCGAGACCGGCATGTTCGGCCGCGGCGTCATGGCACCGGAGTTCGAACAGGCCGCGTTCGCGCTCGAGGAAGGGCAGATCAGTGAGCCGGTGCGGACCAAGTTCGGTTATCACATCATCAAGCTCAAGGCGATCAAGCCAGGTGGCTTGAAACCCTTCGACGAAGTACGTGACGAGGTGGAGCGCAGTTACCGCGCCGCCGAAGCGCAGAAGCTGTTTTTCGAGCAGGCCGAACAGTTCTCCAATCTCGTCTACGAACACCCGGACGGGCTCGACGTCGCCGCCCAGGCACTAGACCTGGAGCCGCAGCAAACCGACCTGCTCACGCGCGAACAGATTGCCGAGGAGTTTTCCGACAAGGTGGCGACGCGCGCTTTCGAAACCGAGGTGCTGGTCGAAGGCCTGAACGCCGAGCCGGTCGAACTCGATGATGGCCGAGTCGTTGCCATTCGCGTCGTCGAGCACAAGCCGGCAGCGATCCCGGCTTTTGCGGATGTCGCAAGCGCCGCCCGCGAAGCGCTCGAGAGCGAGCGTCTGCGGGAACAGACGGCAGCAGCAGGCGAGGCAATCATCGAGCGGCTGCGCGACGGCGAGAGCGTCGCCGACGCGGTTGAAAAGGAAGGTTACGACTGGCAGGAAGCCGCCGGCGCCGGGCGCGATTCGCGCGACGTCAACCGCGCGGTGTTGCGTGCAGCCTTCCGTACCCCGGTTCCCGGTGACGACGCGGTTTACACCGGTTTGCAGATCGGCAAGGCGGACTATGCGGTGGTTCGGATCGGCAATGTCACGACGCCGGCAGCGGACGACCTCGCCGCGGGCGAGGTCGCGACCGTGCAGGGTGAGCTGCTCAATGGTCGCGCGTCGCTGACCTGGCAGGGTTTCGTCGACGCGCTGCGTGCGCATAGCGACGTCGAGATCCTGGCCAAGAACCTCTGACAGCGATAACTCCCGGGCTGCCGTTTGGCGTCAGTCGCGCGGCGGCGGATGGTGGGTGAACAAGCGCGCGATCACGGCTGTACCCACGGCGTCACCCCACACGTTGACGGCCGTGCGAAAGCGGTCGAGAAACCAGTCCACCGCGAGCAGCAGCCCGATGCCTTCCAGCGGCAGCTTCACCGCGGACAGCACCAGGATCATGGTGACCAGGCCAGCCTGAGGGATGCCGGCCGCACCGATCGCGGCCAGCGTCGCGGTCAGGAAGATGACGAGCTGTTCGGTCAGCCCCATGTCGAACCCGTAGGCCTGCGCGATGAACATGACCGCGGCGGCTTCGTACAGTGCCGTGCCGTCCATGTTGATGGTCGCCCCCAAGGGCAGGACGAAGCGCACGGCGCGCTCGTCCGCGCCGGCCTCGCGCGCGCACTCCATGGTCAGGGGCAGCGTGGCCGAGGAACTGGCCGTGCCGAAGGCGGTCAGCAGGGCGCGCAGCAAGGTGCGCAGGTAATCGAAACCGCGCCGCCCGATCACCCGCAGCACCACGAACAGGAAGACCACGTGCAGGGAGAGCCCGATCAGCACGGTCGCCACGTACTTGCCTACGGCGCCGATCTGGGCGAGGAAGGCCGCCCCGCCGCCAGCCTTGCCGAGCTGTGCCGCGACCAGCGCGAAGATGCCGAGCGGCGCCAGGTACATGATCCAGACGACGATTTTCATCATCGTCTCGTTGAGGCCGTCGAAGAACGCAATGACGGTCTCGCCGCGCGTTCCGGTCGTCGTCAGGGCGGCGGCGAAGAGCAGGGCGAACACGATGATGGGCAGCAACTGGGTTTCAGCGGCCGCGGCGACCAGGTTGGGCGAGACCATGGACAGGACGATGTCGGCAAAACCGGTCGGCTCGCGTCCCGCGACACCGCTCGGGATCTCTCTGCTTAGTTCTGCGACGCCGTTGCCCGGCTGGATCACGTTGACGACGAGCAGGCCGAGCGCGACGGCCACGGCGGTCGTACTGGCGTAGTACAACACGGTGTAGGCGCCGACACGGCCGAGCTTGCGCACATCACCGAGCGAGGCCACCCCGGAGACCACGGCGGCGATGATCAGCGGAATGATGGTCATCTTGAGCGCGTTGAGAAACAACGTGCCGATCCACTCGACGGCGAGCATGGCCGGCCCGAACAGCGCGCCGCAGACGATGCCGGCGATGACGCCAGCGAGAATGGCCCACAGCAGGTAGCCGGCGTGGGAAGGTTGCACCGGCCTCGTGGCCCTCAGATCCCGCCCATGCCGAGGATGTTGAAGCCGCAGTCGCAGTAGGTGATCTCGCCGGTGACGGCAGATGCGAGATCGGAACACAGGAAAGCGGCCACGTTGCCGACTTCCTCGATGGTGACGTTGCGGCGCAGCGGGGCAGTCTTCTCGACGTAGTCGAGGAACTTGCGCAGGTCCTTGACGCCGGACGCCGCCAGGGTGCGGATCGGACCGGCCGAGATTGCATTGACACGGATGCCTTCCGGACCGACGCTCTCTGCCATGTAGCGGACGTTGGCCTCGAGACTGGCTTTGGCCAGGCCCATGATGTTGTAGCTCGGCATGGTGCGCACCGCGCCGAGGTAACTCAGCGTGAGCATGGCGCCCTGGCGCCCCTTCATCATCGGGCGCGCGGCATTGGCGAGCGCGGCGAAGCTGTACGAACTGATGTCGTGGGCGAGCCGGAAGCCTTCGCGGGTCACGGTATCGAGATAAGAGCCCTGCAGCTCCTCGCGGTTGGCGAAGGCCACCGAATGGACGAGGATGTCGAAGTGATCCCAGTAATCGTCGAGGCCATCGAACACGCCCTGGATTTCGGCGTCGCTGGCGACGTCGCAAGGCAGGGTAATCTCGGAGCCGAGCTGCGCGGCGAAATCCTCCACGCGCGACTGCAGGCGCTCGTTCTGGTAGGTGAAAGCCAGCTCCGCGCCCTCCCGGTGCATGGCCTGCGCGATGCCCCAGGCGATCGACTTGTTGCTGGCGACGCCGACGATGAGCGCACGCTTGCCCTGAAGAATTCCCATCGGATGACCGTCCTCGTTGGAGCTGGAATCCGCGCCTGCACGCGGTGGCCGAAGTGTACAGTGTCCGCCCTGAGTTTATAATCCTCTGCCATTCGCGCCGCGGCTTGCCGACTTTGCATCTCCTCCTTCCAGCCTGGTTCCGCCTCTGTGCCGGCGTGATCATCACGCTCATGCTCGTCGCCTGCGGGGAGGAACCCTGGAACAGCCCGTATCCGGCCGCCGACAGCTCGCGCGCCATCATGTACGGTTCGTTTTCAGAGCGCCCCAAGCATCTCGACCCGGTCTCTTCGTACAGCGAAAACGAGGCGGTGTTCAACGGCCAGATCTACGAGCCGGTCGTGCAATATCACTTTCTCAAGCGCCCCTATCAGCTGGTTCCGCTGACCGCCGTCGCCCTGCCCGAGCCGCGCTATTTCGACGCCGACGGCGCAGCCCTCCCCGACGACGCACCGCGCGAGGCGGTTGCCGAAGCGGTCTACCGCATCACCATCCAGCGCGGGGTCCGTTACCAGCCGCATCCGGCTTTTGCGCGCGACGATGACGGGCACTACGTCTACCACGATCTCGACGAGACCACCCTCGGCGACCGCAAGCGCCTCGCCGATTTCGAACTGAGCGGTACGCGCGAGCTGGTGGCGGCCGACTACGTCTACCAGATCAAGCGCCTGGTCCATCCGCGCCTGCACTCGCCGCTGGCCGGCCTGATGAGTAAATACATCAAGGGCCTGGGCGCGTTCGGCCAGCGCCTGCGCGAGGTCGAGCGCGACACCGGCAGGCCGGTCGATTTGCGCGAGTACGATTTCCCCGGTGCGCGGGTCGTCGATCGCTACACCTACGAGATCGTCATCACGGAGAAATATCCGCAGTTCCGTTACTGGCTGGCGATGTCGTTCTTCGCCCCGGTGCCGTGGGAGGCCGACGTCTTCTACGGCCGGCCCGGCATGAAGGAGCGCAACATCTCGCTCGACTGGTATCCCGTCGGCACCGGCCCCTACATGCTGACGGACAACAATCCCAATCGCCGCATGGTGCTGGAGCGCAATCCCAATTTCCGCGGCGAAGCCTATCCGAGCGAGGGTGAACCGGGCGATGCCGAGGCCGGCCTGCTCGCGCGCGCCGGTGAGCGCATGCCGTTCATCGACGTCGCCTACTACAGCCTGGAGAAGGAACCGATCCCGGAGTGGACCAAGTTCCTGCAGGGCTATTACGACGTCTCCAACGTGCTCGCCGACAGTTTCGACCAGGCCATCCGCTTCAACGCCCAGGGCGAGGCACAGCTCACCGACACCATGCGCGAGAAGGGCATCCAGCTCATCACGGCGGTGACGACCTCGATTTCCTACATGGGCTTCAACATGCTCGACCCCGTGGTCGGCGGCGACGGCGACCGTGCGCGCCTGCTGCGCCGTGCAATCTCGATCGCGGTCGACTACGAGGAGCTCATCTCGATCTTCGCCAATGGCCGCGGCGTCCCCGCGCAGGGGCCCATCCCGCCGGGCATCTTCGGGCACGTCGACGGCGCGAACGGCATCAATCCCTACGTCTACCGCTGGGTCGACGGTCACCCGGTCCGGCGCGACATAGCGGAGGCGCGCGAGTTGATGCGCCAGGCGGGCTTTCCGCAGGGCCGCGATGCCGACACCGGCAAGCAGCTCACGCTCTACTTCGAGACGGTATCGGGCGGGCCCGGCAGCAAGTCGCTGCTCAACTGGTACCGCAAGCAGTTCGACAAGCTGGGTATCCAGCTTGTCATCCGGGCCACCGATTACAACCGATTCCAGGAGAAGGTGCGCAAAGGCACGGCGCAGATCTTCGGCTGGGGCTGGAACGCCGATTATCCGGATCCCGAGAATTTCCTGTTCCTGCTCTACGGTCCCAACGGCAAGGTCGAACACCACGGCGAGAACGCGGTCAACTACGACGACCAGCGCTTCGACGAGTTGTTCGTGCGCATGCGGGCCATGGCCGACGGCCCCGAACGCCAGGCCCTGATCGACGAGATGGTCGAGATCGTGCGCCGCGACGCGCCGTGGCTGTGGGGTTTCCATCCTACCGCCTACACGCTCTATCACTCCTGGTTCGGCAACGCCAAGCCCAACCTGATGGGGCGCAACACGCTCAAGTACAAGACCATCGACGCCGAGCTGCGGGCGCGCAAACGGCGCGAGTGGAATCAGCCGGTGGTGTGGCCGGTGATCGCGCTGGTCATGGTGCTGCTCGTCTCGGCCATCCCCGCCTGGCGCACCTACCGCGCGCGGCAGAAGGAGTCGGTCGGATGATTGCCTATGTCATTCGCCGCATCGCCTATGCCGTGCCCATCCTGCTCGGCGTCAACGTCATCACCTTCGTGTTGTTCTTCGTCGTCAATTCACCAGACGACATGGCGCGCCTGCATCTCGGTAGCAAGCATGTCACCGCGGACGCGATCAACAAGTGGAAGTCCGAGCGCGGCTACGACAAGCCGCTGCTGTGGAACACGATGCGCGAAGGTAGCGACCGCGCTACCGATACCATCTTCTATCGCAACACGGTGCGGCTCTTCCTGTTCGATTTCGGCCAGTCCGACAGCGGCCGCGATATCGGCTACGACATCTCCCAACGCATGTGGCCAAGTCTCGCCATCACCCTGCCGGTATTCCTCATCGGCTTGTTGCTGACCATCAGCCTCGCCCTCACCATCGCCTTTTTCCGTGGCACCTACATCGATACCTGGGCGGTGATCGTCTGCGTGGCGATGATGTCGATCTCGGGCCTGTTCTACATCATCGGCGGCCAGTACGTGGTCGGCAAACTGCTGCGCCTGGTGCCGATCTCGGGCTTCGAGAGCGGCTGGGTGGCGATCAAGTTCGTCATCCTGCCGGTACTGGTCGGCGTCGTCGGCGGGCTCGGTCATGGTACGCGCTGGTACCGCACGATCTTTCTCGAGGAGATCAACCGCGACTACGTGCGCACGGCGCGCGCCAAGGGGCTCGGCGAGAAGGCGGTGCTCTATGGCCACGTCTTGCGCAATGCGCTCATCCCCATCCTGACCGGAGTGGTCGTGGTATTGCCCTCGTTGTTCCTCGGCAGCCTGATCACCGAGGCTTTCTTCGGCATACCGGGGCTCGGCAGCTATACCATCGAGGCCATCCAGAGCCAGGACTTCGCCATCGTGCGCGCGATGGTCTTCCTCGGCTCGGTGCTCTACATCATCGGTCTCATCCTGACCGACATCTCCTACACCCTGGTCGATCCGCGGGTGCGCCTGAGCTAGGTATGCGGTCGTGCAGATAGTGTTGCTCAAGACCGACGTGCTGTTCTTCGTGCTGCTCGCGCTGGCCGGTACCTACGTGCTCTATGCGCGCCGCCACGAGCATCTCGTCGCGCCGTGGCGGCAGGTCGCCGAGCGTCCGCTGGGTATGGCCGCCGCGGTGGTGCTGACCACCTACCTCGTCATCGCGGTGCTCGATTCGTGTCATTTCCATCCGCGCCTGGAGCGGATGCAGGAGGATGCCGAGACGAGCTACGCCGGCGAGATCCGCAGCCTCCTCGATGTCGCGCTGACCCCGCTGCGCGAACGTGTCGAGAAGACCTACTCGGCGCCGTTCGCGGTGCGCGCCTACGCGAAGGAGATGATCGAACAAGCCGACGGCAGCACGCGACGCGGCTACCCGCGACTGGAATACGCCGGTGCGCATCTCGCCGATGCGGACGCCGAGCGCGGCGCCGACATCCTGCGGCGCGCGCTGGCCGGCCTGGCCGGCGGGGCCGCCGTCTGGCTGGGCGCGGCCGCGCTCGCCGGCCTGCTCGTGGCGCGGCGCCGGCGGCAGGGATTCGCCGGCGTGGTCGCCGGCATGGTGCGGGGCACACTCGGTACGCCCTGGCGCAGCATCCTCCTCACGCTCGGCGCAATCCTGCTGGCCGGCGGCTTCTGCGTCGCGCTGGCGCCCTACTACCACGTCCTCGGTACCGACCAGACCGGCAACGACGTCCTCTTCCAGGCACTCAAGAGCATCCGTACGGGGCTGCTCATCGGTACCTTGACGACCCTCGTCATGCTGCCCTTCGCCATCGTGCTCGGCATCGCCGCGGGCTATTTCCGTGGCTGGGTCGACGATGTCATCCAGTACCTGTACACCACGTTGTCGTCGATCCCGGGCGTTCTACTGATCGCCGCCGCGGCGCTCATGCTCGAGGTCTACATGGCGCGCAACGCCGCCGCCTATACCAGCCTCGCCGCGCGTGCCGACCTGCGCCTGCTGGCGCTGTGCATGATTCTCGGCGTGACCACCTGGACCGGGTTGTGCCGCTACCTGCGCGGCGAGGCGTTGAAATTGCGCGAGGTCGATTTCATCGCCGCCGCGCGCGCTTTCGGTGTGCCGCACCGGGTGGTGTTGCTGCGTCACATCGTGCCCAACATCATGCACATCGTGATGATCTCCATCGTGCTCGATTTCAGCGGCCTGGTGCTGGCCGAAGCGGCCCTGACCTACATCGACATCGGGGTCGACCCGAGCATGGAATCCTGGGGCAACATGATCAACAGCGCGCGGTTGGAACTGGCGCGCGAGCCGGTGGTATGGTGGTCGCTGCTGGCCGCCTTCGTGTTCATGTTCACGCTCGTGCTGGCCGCCAACGTGTTCGCCGACGCCGTCCGCGATGCCTTCGACCCGCGCCTGCGCGAGGCACGCTGAGGCTGCGCCGCGGGTTCGCGCCGGCAGTCTCGAGGGAGTTGCAGTCATGGCCGTGAGTTCGTCTCGTTCCGCCGCCGGACACGCGCCGGCGCGGCCGGTCTACATCGTCGACGGCGCGCGCACGCCGTTCCTCAAGGCCCGCACCGGGCCCGGCCCGTTCCGGCCCTCCGATCTCGCCGTGCACGCCGGGCGTGCTCTGCTGGCGCGCCAGCCATTCGCGCCCGAGGCGATCGACCAGGTCATCCTCGGCTGCATCATGCCCGGACCGGAGGAGGCCAACATCGCCCGCGTCGTCGCCCTGCGCCTCGGTTGCGGCGATCGCGTGCCGGCCTGGACGGTGCAGCGCAACTGTGCCACCGGTATGCAGGCGATCGACAGTGCGGCGCAGGACATCGGCGCCGGGCGTGCAGAACTCGTCCTCGCCGGTGGGACCGAGGCGATGAGCCATGCCCCGGTGCTATGGAGCCCGCGCATGGCGGCGTGGCTGGCGCAATGGGCGGCAGCGCGCACGTTCAGGCAGCGCCTCGGCCTGCTGGGGGCGTTGCGGCCGGCGTATTTCAAACCGGTGATCGCCCTGCTGCTCGGCCTCACCGACCCGGTGGTGGGCCTGTCGATGGGGCAGACGGCGGAGATCATCAGCCGGCGCTACGGCATCACCCGCACCGACATGGATGCCTACGCCGTACGCAGCCACCAGCGCCTCGCCGCGGCGCAGAGCGAGGGCCGGCTGGACGAGATCGTGCCCCTGTTCGACGACGACGGCGGGGTCCATCTGCACGACGACGGCGTACGGCCGGATTCCTCGCTCGACAAGCTGGCGCGGCTGAAACCCTTCTTCGACCGCGAGTTCGGCAACGTCACGCCCGGCAACAGCTCGCAGATCACCGACGGTGCGGCGTGGCTGCTGCTCGCCAGCGAAACTGCGGTCGAACAATACGCGTTGCCGGTGCTCGGGCGCATGGTCGATTCGCAGTGGGCGGGCCTCGACCCGCGCCAGATGGGCTTCGGTCCGGTCCACGCCGCGACCCCGCTGCTCAAGCGGCGGCGCCTCGGTTTCGACAAGATCGATTACTGGGAGATCAACGAGGCCTTCGCCGGCCAGGTCCTGGCCTGCCAGCGCGCCTTTGCCGACGAGGCCTATTGTCGCGACGAGCTCAACCTGCGCGGCGCGATGGGCGAGATCGCCGACGAGCGCCTCAATGTCGACGGCGGCGCCGTGGCCCTGGGGCACCCGGTGGGGACCAGCGGGGCACGCATCGTGCTGCATCTGCTCAAGGTGCTCGAGCAACGCCAGGCGCGGCGCGGCGTCGCCGCCATCTGCATCGGCGGCGGACAGGGCGGTGCGATGCTGCTGGAGCGGGCCTGATGAGCCGGGACGACAGGCTGGTCGACACGACCCCCATGCAGGTGATCGAGCTGCCGGGCGTCGAGCATTGGCGCCTGCATCGTGATGACGACAAGCTGTTGTGGCTGGCGCTGGACTGCGCCGGGGCTTCCACCAACACCCTGTCCGCCGCCGTGCTGGGCGAGCTGGCCGTGGCACTCGACGCGGCCAGCGAGGCGCGTCCGCGCGGACTGGTCCTGCATTCAGCCAAGCCCAACGGCTTCGCTGCCGGTGCCGACATCCGCGCCTTCGACGACATGCTCGACCCTGACCAGACGGCGCGCCAGATCGACGAGGTCCACGCCCTGTTCGCGCGGCTCGAGAACCTGCCGTTCCCGACCGTCGCGCGGGTGCACGGCTTCTGTCTCGGCGGCGGCCTCGAGCTGGCCCTGGCCTGTCGCCACGTCGTCGCCGACGATGCGTCGGCGACCCGCCTCGGCTTTCCCGAGATCCTGCTCGGTATCCATCCCGGGTTCGGTGGCACGGTGCGCTCGATACGCCAGTGCGGGGCGCTGGCCGCGCTCGATCTCATGCTGACCGGGCGCGCGGTCAACGCCCGTCGCGCGCGCGCCCTGGGCCTGGTCGACCGCGCGGTGCCGCGCCGCCACCTCGACGCCGCGGCGCGGCATTTTGCCGGCATGTGGCACACGCGACGCGAGCCGGCGTGGTGGAAACAGGCGGTCTCACACGGCCTGTTGCGGCCGCTCACGGCGCGTGCCCTGCGCCACGTCGTCGCGCGCAAGGCGCCCGAGCAGCACTACCCGGCGCCGTACGCACTGCTGCGCCTGTGGGCGCGCCACGGTGGCGACGAAACCCGCATGTACCGTGCCGAGGCACGCTCGATTGCCGAACTGCTGACGACTTCCACCAGCCGCAACCTGGTGCGCCTGTTCATGCTCCAGGAACGCCTGAAGGGTTTCGGCCGCGAGGCCGGGAAGCCGATTCGCCACGTCCACGTCGTCGGTGCCGGCACCATGGGCGGCGACATTGCCGCGTGGTGCGCGCTGCGCGGCCTGCAGGTAACCCTGCAGGACCGCGGCGCCGAGTATCTCGGCGGCGCCGTGCGACGCGCCCACCGCCTGTTCGAACGACGCGTGCGGGATCGCTACGAGCGACTTGCGGCGCGCGATCGCCTGGTGGTCGACCTCGACGGCCACGGCATCGGCCGTGCCGACGTCGTGATCGAAGCCATCGTCGAGGACGTCGCAGCGAAGCGCGCCCTGTTCCGCGCTGTCGAGGCGCAGGCGCGGCCCGACGCCCTGCTCGCCACCAACACCTCCAGCATCGAGCTGGGCGAGATCGCCGCGGCGCTGGACGATCCCGCCCGCCTGGTCGGCGTGCATTTCTTCAATCCCGTGGCGCAGATGCAGCTGGTCGAGATCGTCAGCGGCGGCGCGACGCGCGCAGCCGTCGCGGCACGCGCGGCAGCTTTCGTCGCCGCCATCGACCGCCTGCCCCTGCCGGCGCAGAGTGCGCCTGGTTTCCTCGTCAACCGCGTGCTGTCGCCCTACCTGCAGGAGGCCTTCAGCCTGCTTGCCGAAGGCGTCGACACGGCCTACATCGACGAAACCGCGCGCGCCTTCGGCATGCCGATGGGGCCGCTCGAACTGGCCGACACCGTCGGCCTCGACATCTGCCTGCACGTCGGCGAGATCCTGGCCGCGGCGTTCGGCGGCGAGGTGCCCGGGGTACTGCGCGAACAGGTTACCCGCGGGCGACTCGGCGTGAAGTCCAAGGCCGGGTTCTACGAGCACGGCAAACGGCGTCGCCCGGCGGCCAAGGGGCGGCGCGACGTCGCCGCCGCCGACGTACGGGACCGGCTCGTGCTGCGGATGGTCAACGAGGCCGTCGCCTGCCTGCGCGAAGGTATCGTCGCCGATGCCGACCTGGTCGACGTCGGCATGGTCTTCGGCACCGGGTTTGCACCGTTCCGCGGCGGGCCGTTGAACTATGCCCGCGAGCGTGGCGTGTCCGAGGTGCTGACCCGCCTGCGCCAGCTCGAGGCCCAGCACGGCGCGCGTTTCGCCGCCGACTCCGGCTGGGACGGTTTCGGTCGCGACGCGCAATGAGCACGGCGCGCGGCGACAGCCTGCTCGAGGTACGCGACCTCGCCGTCCATTTCGGCGCCGGCGAGCAGTTGGTGCGCGCCGTCGACGGCGTCAGCTTCGAGGTCGGCGCCGGCGAGACCGTCGTGCTGGTCGGCGAATCGGGCAGCGGCAAGTCGCTCACCGCGCTCGCCGTCACGCGCCTGCTGCCGCCGGTCGCACGTGTCACCCGTGGCAGCGTCCACCTCGCCGGCGAGAATCTCTTCCGCCTGCCCGAGCACCGCATGCGCGACGTGCGCGGCGCGGCCATCGGCATGATCTTCCAGGAGCCGCAATCCTCGCTGAACCCGGTGATGACCATCGGCGCCCAGATCGGCGAGGTCCTGGCACGGCACAAGGGGCTGCGCGGCGCCGCCCTGCGCGCGCGTGTCGAAGAACTGCTCGACGCCGTCGGCATCGCCGACGGCGGAGCACGCTTCGATGCTTATCCGCACCAATTCTCCGGCGGCATGAAGCAACGCGTGATGATCGCCATGGCGCTGGCCGGCGACCCGCGCCTGCTCATCGCCGACGAGCCGACCACCGCCCTCGACGTCACCATCCAGGCCCAGGTGCTCGATCTCGTACGGCGCATCCAGCGCGAGCGCGACATGGGTATCCTGTTCATCACCCACGATCTCGCCGTGGCCCACCAGATCGCCGACCGCGTGGTGGTGATGAAGGAAGGTCGCGTAGTCGAACAGGGCACGCGCGAGGCGTTTTACCGCGATCCCCACCACGCGTACTCGAAGCAGCTCTTCGCAGCGCTGCCGAGTTGGGACAAGCGTGTGCGCGACGGCCATGCGCCGCGCCCGGGCAGCGGCGAGACGCTGATGACGGTTCGCGACCTCAAGGTCTGGTTCCCGGTGCGCAAAGGCGTGTTCAAGCGCACCGTCGGCTACGTCAAGGCGGTCGACGGCATCGATCTCGACATCGAGCAGGGGCGGACCCTGGCCGTGGTCGGCGAGTCGGGTTCAGGCAAGACCACCATGGGCAAGGGCCTGTTGCGTCTGCTCGCCACGCACGGCGGCACGGTCAGCTATCTCGGTACCGATCTCGCGACGGTCGACGCGGCCACCCTGCGTCGTTACCGCGCCGATCTCCAGATCGTGTTCCAGGATCCGTACTCGTCGATGAACCCGCGCATGCTCGTCGGTGACATCATCAAGGAGGGCATGCTGGCCCAGGGTATCGGCGCAAGCCGTGCCGAGCGCGACCGCCGGGTGATCGAACTGCTCGACCAGGTCGGGCTGGAAGCGGCGCACGCCGCGCGCTATCCGCACGAGTTCTCCGGCGGGCAGCGGCAGCGCATCTGCATCGCGCGCGCGCTCGCGGTCGAGCCGCGCCTGATCGTCTGCGACGAGCCGACCAGCGCACTCGACGTCTCCGTGCAGGCGCAGATCCTCGAGCTGCTGCGCGACCTGCAGGAACGCCTCGGTCTGACCTACCTGTTCGTGACCCACAACATCGGCGTCGTCGCCTACCTCGCCCACCGGGTCGCGGTCATGTACCAGGGACGCATCGTCGAGCACGGCGAGGTCGAACAGGTCTTGAACCGCCCGGCCCACGAGTACACGCAGCGCCTGCTGGCCGCCGTTCCCACCATCGACAGCGCGGCATGAGCGCGGCGCCGTGCGCAGCCTGGCGGCGCGACGTCGCCGCGATCGTGCGCATCGGCAGCCCGCTCATCGTCACCAACGTGTTCAGCATCGGCGTGGCCGTCGCCGATACCCTGATGGCGGCGTCCCTCGGCCCGGGCGCACTCGCCGCGGTCGCCATCGGTTCCGGGGTCTGGATCGCGTTGTTCCTGCTCGGGCTGGGCACCGTGATGGCGCTGGGGCCGACCGTTGCGCAGCATTACGGTGCCGGCCAGCACGCCCGCATCGGCGCCGACACCCGCCAGGGCCTGTGGCTGGCGCTGCTGGTCGCGTTGCCGGTGATCGTGGCGATGCGTTCGAGCACCCCGCTGCTGCGCTGGGTCGGCATCGACGAGGCAGTCATCGCGCCGGCACAGGGCTATCTCGACCTGCTCAGCTGGGGCGTGCCCGCCGCCTATGCCTACCACGCCTTCAAGCAGATGAACGAGGGCGTCGGCAGCACCGTTCCGATCATGACGGTGATGGCGCTCGCGCTGCCGCTCAACGTGGCGTTGAACTACGCCTTCCTGTTCGGCCGCCTCGGCGCGCCGGCCCTGGGTGCGCCGGGTTGTGGCCTCGGCAATGCCATCGCGTTCTGGATCATGCTGGCCATGCTCGCCTTCCATACATTGCGGGCGCCGCGTTACCGGCGCTTCGAAATCGTCACGCGCTGGGACTGGCCGCAACGGGCGACACAGCGGCGGCTGCTCGTGCTGGGGGTGCCGATCGGCTGCTCGCTGTTCCTGCAATCGGGCCTGTTCACCACCGTGGCCCTGCTGATGGGGGCGCTGGGCACGGTCGCGGTCGCCGCGCACCAGGTGGTGCTCAACTACTCCGGGCTGGTGTTCATGGTGCCACTCGGCTTCGGCATGGCGCTGACGGTGTGTGTCGGGCAGGCCGTCGGCCGCGGCGACCTGGCGAGTGCCGCGCGCATCGGCTACACCGGCATGGCCTTGTGCGGCGCCCTGTCCTTGCTCGCCGGCCTGACCACGCTGCTGCTGGCCGGGCGCATCGCCGCTCTCTATACCGCCGATGCCGCAGTGGCCAGGCTGGCCGGCGAGCTGTTCCGCATCGCGGCGTTCCTGCAGATCGGTGACGGTGTCCAGGTCGCGGCGGCTTTCGCCCTGCGCGGGCTCAAGGACACCCGCGTGCCGCTGCTGCTCAACGCGTTCAACTATTGGGGGATCGGCTTCGTGCTCGCCTGGTTGCTGGGAATCGAGCTCGGCTACGGTGCACACGGCATCTGGGCCGGGCTCGCCGTCGCCTTGTGCACGGCCGGCGTGCTGCTCATCGCGCGCTTCCGCTGGCTGACCTCGTGCCGCCCGCGGACGCCGCCGGTAGGCCCGGCTGCCGTGGCCGCCGGGGAGCTCGCCTGACCCGCTGGTGAGGCACGCCGGCGCCGGTCAGCGCGCTCAGCGTGCGCGTTCGGTGCGCACCTCGACCTTGCGGGTATCGAAGGCGACGTAGCCGCGCAGCACGGCGGCGGGTTCGATGACCTCGACGTAGGACCACGCCGCTTCCGCGATCAGGCCCGCATCGGTGGCGATGTCGAAGTACTCGGTGTCGCCCTTGAGCGGGCAGTGGGTGGTGCGCGGGTTGGCGCGCAGGCGCACCATGTCGACATCGGCACGTGGCAGGTAGAAGACCGCGGGGTAGATGTCGTAGGCGACTTCGCGCACTTCCAGCGCCTGCGTGGAGCGCCCGATCTCGACCTCGCCGGCGCGCACCACGACGCTGCCCGCGAATGGCAGCACGCGCATGAAATGACGTGGCTCGGCCGGGTTGTGGATGGCGTCGCGAACCAGGGTGACGTCAGGGGCGGTGTGGCTCATCGCAGGACCTCGCGGGACAGGGCAGGGGGCCATGCTACCAGCCGCGGCGCGCCCGCGACGATGGGGGCGGGGTGCCGTGATCTGGCGCGACACGCGGGCTATGATGGCGCGCGAATTCCATCGAGCGGGGGAGGTACATGATGAGCAAACTCGGTCTCAGCGTCGACGAGGTTCTGACCACGACGCGCGCGGTGCGCAAGCGCCTCGATTTCGACCGCCCGGTGGATTTCTCGCTGATCCGCGAATGTCTCGAACTCGCGGTGCAGTCGCCGACCGGTTCGGCCGGCCAGTTCTGGCATTTCGTCATGGTCGACGATCCCGACAAGCGCAAGGCGCTGGGTGATCTCTATGCCAAGGCCTGGCCGATCTATGCCGAGCAGCCGTTCTCGATCTACAACCTGCACGCGAACGACCCGGAGATGAAACCGATCGCCGCGCGCGCCGCCGACTCCGCCGCCTACCTCGGCGAGAACATGGGGCGCGCGCCCTGGCTGATGGTGCCGGTGCTGAACGGGCGCTACGAAGGGGCGACGGCCGATCTCGCGGCCGGGCTGTACGGCTCCATCCTGCCCGCGGTGTGGAGCTTCATGCTGGCCGCGCGCGAACGCGCGCTCGGCACCTGCTGGACCACCATCCACCTGATGTTCGAGCGCGAAGCCGCCGATATCCTGGGCATCCCGTACGAGGAATACACCCAGGTCGCGCTGGTGCCGATCGCCTATACCAAGGGCACCGATTTCAAGCCGGCGCCGCGCAAGGATCTCGACCTCTTCATCCACCGCAACGGCTGGTAGGCCGTCGCCCGCGTCGAACTCAGTCGCCCGTCGGCGCAGCGGCGCTGGCCGGTGCCACCCCCAGCGCCGCCAGGCGCGCCGCGGTGTCGGCCGCCGCGGTCAGCGCGTTGACCTCCCGGTCGATCCAGGCGATACGGCCCGCGGGGTCGATGTAGAACGTCCAGCGCCGCGCATAGCCGGCGTCGGCGAGCACGCCGTAGGCCTGCGCGACGGTCTTGTCGGCATCGCTGAGGACCGGGAAATCGGCGTCGTTCTTGCGCGCGAAGGCGGTGTTGGTCTCGATATCGTCGACGCTGGCCATGAAATGGACGACGTCGAACCCGCGTAGCATGCTGCCGCCCTCACGGAGCGACTTGCACTCGGCCGTTCAGCCGCCGGTGAAGGCTTTGGGGAACCACGCCAGCACCACGGTGTGGCCACGGTAATCGGCGAGGCGATGGACGGCGCCGTCGGAGCCGGGCAGGGCGAAATCGGGCGCGGGGTCGCCGATGGCGAGTTCGTTGCCGGCGGCGCTCGCGGCGCCGGGGAGGCCGCCGAGCACCAGGCTGGCGGCGAGCAGGAGACGGATCAACATGGGCGGGGCTCCGGGTGGTCTCGGTACCCCCAGTCTAGCCCGCAGGGTTCACGCGTGTCCGTCTCGCGGACATCGAGCGGTCTCCGGGGTGGGCTCGCCGGAGCCGTTACGCAGTCGAGCATGTGTCGCTAATCGTCCGCGCGCGCGACGGGTTCACGCATGGTCACCCATTCCTCGGCGGAGGTCGGGTGAATACCGATGGTGCGATCGAACAGGGCCTTGGTCGCGCCCGCCTTGAGCGCGACGGCCAGGCCCTGGATGGTCTCGCCGGCGTCGGGGCCGACCATGTGTGCGCCGACCACGCGGTCGCTGCCGCGCTCGACGACCAGCTTCATCAGGGTCTTCTCCTGGCTGCCCGAGAGGGTGTGCTTGAGCGGGGTGAAGGTCGAGCGGTAGATCTCGATGGCGTCGTCGCCGAACTTCGCCCGCGCCTCGGCCTCGGTGTAGCCGACCGTGGCCAGGTTGGGCTGGCTGAACACCGCGCTCGGGATGTACTCGTAGTCGACCGGGCGCTCGTGGTCGCGGTAGAGGTGCCACACCAGCGCCATCCCTTCGGCCAGGGCCACCGGGGTCAGGTTGACGCGATCGGTGACGTCGCCGATGGCGTAGATCGAGGGTACGTTGGTGCGGTAGTTGCCGTCGACGACGATGGCGCCAGCGGCGTTCAATTCCACCCCGCAGGCCTCGAGGCCGAGATCCGCGCTGAGCGGTTTGCGCCCGGTCGCGTACATGACCAGGTCGCACTCCAGCGTGCTGCCCTCGTTGAGGGTGAGCAGGAACGAATCGCCGCGCCTCTCGATGGCGCTGACGTCGCGTTCGAAATGCAGATCGACGCCCTTCTTGCGCACTTCCTCGGCGAGGAAACTGCGGGCATCGTCGTCGAAGCCGCGCAGGAACAGCGGGCCGCGGTAGAGCTGGGTGGTACGGCAGCCGAGGCCGTTGAAGATGCCGGCGAACTCGACGGCGATGTAGCCGCCGCCAACCACCACCACCCGTTCCGGCAGGCGTTCGAGGAAGAAGGCCTCGTTGGAGGTGATGGCATGGCCGCTGCCGGGGAAGTCGGGCACGTAGGGCCAGCCGCCGGTGGCGACGAGAATGCGCTCGGCGGTGACGGTGCGTCCGCCGACCTCGACGGTATGCGGATCGAGCAGTCGCGCACGCGCCTCGATGACCTCGGCGCCGGCGTTGACCAGCAAGCGGCGGTAGATGCCGTTCAGGCGCTCGATCTCGGTGTTCTTGTTGCGCACCAGCGTGGGCCAATCGAAACGGCGCGCGCCCACCGTCCAGCCGAAACCGGCGGCGTCCTCGAAGTCCTCGGCGAAATGCGCGGCGTAGGAGAACAGCTTCTTCGGCACGCAGCCGACGTTGACGCAGGTACCGCCGAGATAGCGTTCCTCGGCCACGCCCACGCGCACCCCGAGGCTCGCGGCCATGCGCCCGGCGCGTACGCCACCTGAGCCGCCGCCGATGACGAAGAGGTCGTAGTCGTATGCAGGCATGATCTGTCGGGGCCTCGCGCCGGATGGGAACGGAAGCGCGACAGTATAGGCGTTCATCCGCGACCGCGGCGTCGGTGCGCGGGCGGATTGGGTAGAATCGCCGCGACCCCATTGCGACGAGGAGGACGGGCATGGCTGACAAGGTGGAGATCGTGGAGGTCGGACCGCGCGATGGCCTGCAGAGCCAGCCGCGCCTGGTCGACACCGCGACCAAGCTCGAGTTCATCACCCGCCTGGTCGACGCCGGGGTGCGGCGCCTGGAGGTGGCGAGCTTCGTCAATCCCAAGCGCGTGCCGCAGATGGCCGATGCCGACGCCATCGTCGCCGGCCTGCCGCGCCGCGACGGCGCGCGCTACATCGGGCTGGTGCTGAACGAACAGGGCCTCGAACGGGCGCTGGCGTCCGGCATCGAGCAACTCAACTGCGCGGCAGTCACCACCGACACCTTCTGCCAGCGCAACCAGGGCCGCAGCGCAGCCGAGATGCTCGACGCGATCGTCGCCATGGCACGGCGCGCGCAGGATGCCGGGCGCTTTTTCGGCGTCACCATCGCGGCCAGCTTCGGCTGTCCGTTCGAGGGCGAGGTGGCGCCGGCACGGGTGGTCGAGATCGCGCGCGCGCTGGCCGCGGCCGGCGTCGACGAGATCGCGCTCGCCGACACCATCGGCGTCGCCGTACCGGCCGACGTCACCCGCCTGGTCGAGGCCGTGCGCCCGGTGCTCGGCGCGATTCCCCTGCGCGTACATTTCCACAACACGCGCAATACCGGCATCGGCAACGTCTACGCGGCAGTCGAGGCCGGGGTGCGCATCGTCGATGCCAGCTGCGGCGGCGTCGGCGGCTGTCCCTTCGCGCCGGGCGCGACCGGCAACGTCGGCACCGAGGACGTGCTCTACCTGCTGCACCGCATGGGTTATCGCACCGGCATCGACATCGACGGCGTCATCGCCACGGCAAAGTGGCTGGAAGGGCCGCTGGAGGCCGCCATGCCGGCCATGGTCAGCCGCGCCGGCGTGTTTCCGCCGCCGGCCGCGGCCTGAGCGCGGCACCGCCCGGCATGGGAGCGCGGCCCGTGCCGGACACGGCTGCCCCGGCGAGCGAGGCGCCGGGTGACTGCCGCGACGTACTGATGGTGCTGGTCGGCGCGTTGCTGATCTCGATGAAGGGCGTGCTGGCCAAGCTGCTCTACCGCGAGGGCGTCGGCATCGAGGTCATCCTGCTGTTGCGGGCGTGGGTGTCGCTGCCGCTGGTGTGGGCCTGGGCGTTCTACCGGGTTGGCCCGCGCGCGATCGCCCGGGTCGCGCCCAATCTCGTGGTCGGCGCGGCGCTGGCCGGGGTCACCACCTATTACCTCGGCGCCTGGCTCGACTTCGCCGCGCTGACCCTGATCGACGCCAGCCTCGAGCGCGTGCTGCTGTTCTCATACCCGGTGCTGGTGGTCATCGCGCGGGCCGTGATGACGCGTCGCTGGCCCGCGCGCCGCGTCGTCGGCGCCGTCGCCATGACCTACACGGGTGTCATCTTCGCGGTCGGCGGTTTCGACCGTGGCCTGTGGGGCGCCAACGCCTTCGGCGCCCTGCTGGTGCTCGGCTCGGCGGCGAGCTTCGCCTATTTCCTGATCGCCAACGAGCGCGTCGCGCGCGCCGCCGGCAGCGTGGTGTTCATCACCTTCGCCAGCAGCGGCGCCGCCCTGGCGCTGGGTGGTCATTTCGCTCTTTTCGGCAGCGTGGAACAGCTCGACATCCCGCTGCGCGCCTGGGGCCTCATCGTGTTCATGACCGCGGCGACCAACGTCGTGCCGCTGTTCATGGTCTCGGCCAGCATCCGGCGCATCGGCGCACAGCGCGCGGCCATCGTCTCCTCGATCGGCCCGCCTTCGACCATCGTGCTGGCCATGCTGGTGCTGGGCGAGGTGCTGCACCCGCCCCAGGTCCTCGGTGCCGCGCTCATCATCGCCGGCATCCTGGTGCTCGAGGTGCGCCGTCCTCAGCGCAGCCCGGCGTAGAGACGCGCCATGGCCCGCCGCCACAGCCGCGCCGGCTTGAGCGGCATGCCGGCATAGACGCCGGGCTGCGGCACGTCCTTGGTGATGCCGCCCTTGCCGAGCACGGTGACGTCGTCGCCGACGGTGACGTGGCCGACCGTGCCGACCTGGCCGGCGAGGACCACGCGGTTACCGAGCCGGGTACTGCCGGAGACGCCGACCTGCGAGACCAGCAGGCAATCCTCGCCGGTGACGACGTTGTGCGCGAGCATGACGAGGTTGTCGATCTTGGTACCGCGGCCGACGCGGGTTTCGTGGAAGCGCGCGCGGTCGATGGTGGAATTCGCCCCGACCTCGACGTCGTCCTCGAGCACGACGCGACCGAGCTGAGGGATCTTCACGTGCCGCCCCTCGTGCAGGACGTAGCCGTAACCGTCGCCGCCGATGGAGACGCCGGGCTGCAGGATCACGCGCGCGCCGAGTTCGCTGTCTTCGCGCAGGGTGCAATTGGGATAGACGATGCAGTCGGCGCCGATACGGCAGCGATCCATGATCACCACGTGCGGGTGGATGCGTGCGCGCGGGCCGATGACGACGTTCTCGCCGATGACGACGAAGGCGCCGATGCTGGCATCGACGGCGACCTCGGCCGAGTCGGCGATGACCGCGCTGGGATGCCGCCGCGGTTGGCTTTCCGCCGCGCCGCCGAGCTGGCTCGGCGCGAACAGGGCCGCGATGCGTGCGATCAGGTACTCGGGATGGGGATGGAAGAGATTGGCCTTGCCGGCGACCGGCTTGCCGGGGCGGGTGACGAAGGCGGGAATGGCGCTGGCGGCGGCGGTGGCGAGGACCTTGTCGGCACCGACGAAGGACAGGTGCCCGGCCGCGTCATCCGACAGCCCGCACACCCCGGCCAGTACCAGCGCCGGGTCGCCCTCGAACTCGAGCGCGAAGCGCGCGGCCAGTTGCGACAACGTAATCTGCATCGTGATCCCCCGTTCTGTGCGTCGTCGTGTACGTCGCGACTAGTGTGGCGTTCGGCGAAGATGTTGCGGAAACTGCGCCGGTAGTTCGTGCCTGGCAAGGCGCGACGACGCCGTGTAGCGGGCTCAACACAAGGAGGAGCGACGCGGCCAGGCGCGAAAGCGCCAAGCAATTTATGCGACATCTTTGTGGGACACCGCACGAGAGTCTACTGGATGGTCCGGCGGAAAGGGCGGGACGGATGATCGCCTCACGCTGCACGGGTACACTCGCCACCCACCGCGCACGTCCCCGCGGCGTGTGAGCCGCAGCTTCGATGGAGTGTCGAGATGTCCCGCAAGAACAAGCCGCGCAAGAAGGCGCCGGGCGCACCGCCCGCCGCACCGGCGCGGGTGACGCGTGACCTGCCGCTGGCACTGGTTGCCGGCGTCGGCGTCGTGCTCACCGCGGTACTGCTGTGGGGGGCGTCGCGGGCGGCGGGGCTGCCTTATTGCGGCGCCGGTTCGGGCTGCGACGTCGTCCAGGGCAGTGCGTGGTCGCGCTTCCTCGGTGTACCGCTGGCGCTGTGGGGGCTCCTGCTCTACGTCGCCATCGTCCTGGTCGCGCTCGGCGTGCGTCGGGTGGCGCGTCGCCAGGCCTGGAGCCTGTTCCTGGCCACCGCGGGCGTCGGCGTCAGCCTCTACCTGACCGCAGTCTCGCTCTTCGCCATCGGTGCGACCTGCACGTACTGCCTGATTTCGCTCGGCCTGATGACGCTGATCTTCGTGCTCGCCTGGCGCGGGCGCGCGGTGGGCGCGGCAAGCCGGCCGGCCGGTGCCGGCGTGGCCGCGGCCGCGGTGCTGAGCCTGGCCATGCAGGCCAATGCCGGCGGCCTGTTCGGCGCGACCGGCGCGGCCGATCCTGCCCTCGTCGCGTTGGCCGAACATCTCGCGGCGCGCGGCGCGCTGTTCTACGGTGCCAGCTGGTGCCCCCACTGCCAGCAGCAGAAGGAATTGTTCGGTGCCGCGGCGAGCCACCTGCCCTACGTCGAGTGTTCGCCCAACGGCCCGCGGGCAGCGCGCGCCACGTCCTGCGAGATGGCGGACATCAAGAACTACCCGACCTGGATCATCGATGGCCGGCGCATCGAGCGCGTCATGACGCCGGCCGTACTGGCGCGCCTGAGTGCATTCGAGGGCGAGGTCGGGGCGGAGGCCACGGCAGATTGAGGCACCGTCCGCGCGCGGCGCGGGTGCCGGCCCGCCTGCTCCTCGACCCCGGGCATTGGCTCGCGCTCGGCGCCGGCAGCGGGCTCAGTCCCTGGGCACCGGGCACCTGCGGCAGCGCCGCCGCGCTGCTGCTCTACTGGCCGCTGGCGAATTCGGGGCCGCTGCCGATACTGGGGATGGCCTGCGCGTTGTTCGCGCTCGGCGTGCCGCTGTGCGGGCGTACCGCGCGGGTACTCGGCGAGCACGACCACGGCGCCATCGTCCTCGACGAGGTCGTCGGCATGCTGCTGACTGTGAGTTTTTGTTCCAGCGGCGTGGTCGGCGTCGTTGTCGGGTTCTGCGCCTTCCGGTTTTTCGATATCGTCAAACCGTGGCCGGTCCGCTGGGCGGACGGGCGCGTGCAGGGCGGCCTGGGCATCATGCTGGACGATCTGCTGGCGGGGCTCTACGGTCTGATCGTGGTTGAAATATTTGAATATATTTCATTTGGTTATAAACTATTTGAATAAATTACATTAGATTGTTTTTCTAACTCTAAAAGAAGCATGAAAAAGCGCCTGTCATTTTTCCTGCTGAGTGCGACCTTGTTCGTGCTGCCGTTCCTCGCCGACGCCGACATCTACAAGTACGTCGACCAGCACGGTCGCGTGCACCTGACCGATCGGCCCTCGCACAGCGGTTACAAGCGGCTGGTCAAGACCTGGAAGGGCTGGCAGGAAGCCAAGGTCGATTACCGCAACGTGGCCCGCAACCGCAAGAAGTACGAGCCCGCCATCGCCGGCGCGGCCAAGGCCAATCGCCTGCCCGAGGCGTTGTTGCATGCCGTGATCACCGCCGAGTCGGCCTACGACCCGGATGCGGTGTCGAGCGCCGGCGCCGTCGGCCTGATGCAACTGATGCCGGCCACCGCGCAGCGCTACGGGGTCGGCAACCGCCGCGACCCCAATGCCAACGTCAGTGGCGGTACCCGTTACCTGCGGGACCTGCTCGACCTGTTCGACAACAACGTGGTGCTGGCGCTGGCTGCTTACAACGCGGGGGAGAACGCGGTGATCAAGCACGGCCGGCGCATTCCGCCCTACGCCGAGACGCAGACCTACGTGCGCCGGGTGCTGAAGTACTACAACGAGTACAAGAAGCAGATGTGACGACGGGCGCCGCCGTTCCCGGCGCCGCCCGCCAGTGCCGACTCACTCGTCGGTGACGCAGCCCTCCGAGGCGTTCTTGACGTTCTTGATGTACTTGTAGAGGGTGCCGCGCTCGCTCTTGTAGGGCGGCGCCGTCCACGCCGCGCGTCGGCGTTCCATCTCCTTCGCGTCGACCTCGACGTCGATGCGGTTGGTGTCGGCATCGATGGTCACGAGGTCGCCGTTCTCGACCAGCGCGATGGGGCCGCCTTCCTGCGCTTCGGGCACGACGTGGCCGACGATGAATCCGTGCGAGCCGCCGGAGAAACGGCCGTCGGTGATGAGCGCGACGTGCTCGCCGAGGCCGGCGCCCATGATGGCCGAGGTCGGAGTCAGCATCTCCGGCATGCCCGGGCCGCCCTTGGGCCCCTCGTAGCGGATGATGACGACGTCGCCACGCCCGATCTCCTTGTTCTCGAGGCCGGCCAGCATGTCCTCCTCGCAATCGTAGACACGTGCCGGGCCCGCGAAGCGCAGGCCTTCCTTGCCCGTGATCTTGGCCACCGAGCCGCCGGGGGCGAGGTTGCCCTTGAGGATCTGGATGTGGCCGCTCGGCTTGATCGGGTCGGTCAGCGGGCGGATGACCTTCTGGTCGGCGGGCAGGCCGGGCAGGTCGGCGAGGTTCTCGGCCAGGGTCCTGCCGGTGACGGTCAGGCAGCTGCCGTCGATGAAGCCCTCGGCCATGAGGAACTTGAGCACCGCCGGGGTGCCGCCGATCTTGTGCACGTCCTCCATCACGTACTGGCCGCTCGGCTTGAGGTCGGCGAGGAAGGGCACGCGGTCGCTGACCGCCTGGAAATCGTCGATCGTCAGGGCGACGCCGACCGCGCGCGCCATGGCGATGAGATGCAGCACGGCGTTGGTCGAGCCGCCCAGGGCGGAGACGATGACCATGGCGTTCTCGAACGCCGCGCGGGTCATGATGTCGCTCGGCTTGATGTCCTGTTCCAGCAGCAGGCGCACCGCGGCACCGGCGCGGCGGCATTCCTCGCGCTTGGCCGGGTCGACGGCCGGTGTCGACGAGCTGTAGGGCAGCGACATGCCCATGGCCTCGATGGCCGAGGCCATGGTGTTGGCGGTGTACATGCCGCCGCAGGCGCCGGCGCCGGGGCAGGCGTGGCGCACGATGTCCTGGCGCTCGTCCTCGTTGATCGAACCCGTGATGTAGGCGCCGTAGCTCTGGAAGGCCGACACGATGTCGATGGTCTGGCCGGCCTTGTTGTAGCCGGGCTTGATGGTGCCGCCGTAGACCATCAGGGCGGGCCGGTCGAGCCGCGCCATGGCGATCAGGCAGCCCGGCATGTTCTTGTCGCAGCCGGGGATGGAGATGTTGGCGTCGTACCACTGGCCGCCCATGATGGTCTCGATGGAGTCGGCGATGAGGTCGCGCGACTGCAGCGAGTAGCTCATGCCGCGGGTGCCCATGGAGATGCCGTCGGACACGCCCACGGTGTTGAAACGCATGCCGACCAGACCGGCTTCCTGGACCCCGCGCTTGACCTCGTCGGCGAGGTCGAGCAGGTGCATGTTGCAGGGATTGCCCTCGTACCAGACGCTGCCGATACCGACCTGGGCCTTGGACAGGTCGGCGTCGGTCAGGCCGGTGGCATAGAGCATGGCCTGCGAGGCGCCCTGCGCCCGCGGCTGGGTGATGCGTTCACTGATCTTGTTGAGCTTCTGCGCCATCAGGGATCTCCGGCGGACTGGGCGGGTTGCAAAGGGCGCTCATGATAGCCCCAGGCTGCGCGCGAATCGAAGTGTGGGGCGTGCCGGCGGGCCGTAACGGGCCACCCGCGTGTAGAATGCCCCACCCGCGCGCGAGGACCCGGCCGTGCCCGACACCCTGGAACTGGTCAGACAACGCCTCGGCGAGCTCGTCGCGTTGCCGAGCGTGAGCTGCGTCGATCCCGCCCACGACATGGCCAACGTCGCCGTCGTCGATCGCCTGGCCGAGTGGTTCGGTGCGGCCGGCTTCGCCATCGGTCGCCAGCCGGTCAGCCGCGCGCCGGACAAGGCCAACCTGATCGCGCGCCTGGGCAGCGGCGAGGGCGGCCTGGTGCTGTCCGGCCACACTGACACCGTGCCCTACGATGCCGCCGGCTGGGACAGCGACCCGTTCGAGCTGAGCGAACGCGACGGGCGCTGGTACGGGCTCGGCAGTGCCGACATGAAGTGCTTCTTCCCCGTCGTGCTCGCCGCGCTGGAGGGCTTCGATGCCAGCCGCCTGCGCCGCCCGCTGACCCTGCTCGCGACGGCCGACGAGGAGAGCTCGATGGCCGGTGCGCGCTGCCTGGTCGACGAAGGCGTCCCGCTCGGTGACTACGCCTTGATCGGCGAGCCCACCGCGCTGGTGCCAATCCACAAGCACAAGGGCATCGTCATCGGGCGGATCGAGATCGTGGGGCGCTCGGGGCATTCGAGCGAGCCGGCGCTCGGCATCAATGCGCTCGACTGCATGCACGACGTCATCGCCGACCTGCGTGCCTGGCGCGCGGCGGCCGCCGAGCGTTTCCCGGACGGTGATTTCAAGGTGCCGGGGCCGACCCTCAACCTCGGCCGCATCGAGGGCGGCGACAGTCCCAACCGTATCTGCGCCCGCTGCGAGCTCCTGTTCGACATCCGCCTGGTGCCGGCGCTGGCCATCGCCGACGCCGTGGGCGAGATCGGCGACATCGTGCGCCGGCGTTGCGCCGAGGCCGGCGCGACGGGTCAGCTGGTCCTGCCGATGGCGCCGATGCCGGCGCTGGAAACGCCGGCGGACTCGCGCCTGGTCGGCATGCTCGAAGCGCTCAGCGGCAATCCGGCGCGCACGGTCGCCTTCGCCACCGAGGGGCCGTTCTTCAACGCACTGGGCTGCGAGTCGGTCGTGTTCGGCCCGGGCGACATCGCCGTCGCCCATCAACCCAACGAGTACGTCGAGGTGGCCAGGGTCGCGCGCATGATCGACATCCTGCGTACACTCATCGAACGGATGTGCTGCGATGACTGAGCGCATGCCCCCGCGCGACGACGACGGGGTCGTGGCCTGGCTGCGCCAGGTCTCGCCCTATTTCCGTCGCCATCGGCGCAAGACCTTCGTCGTCTACGTCGATGGCCGCGCCGTCGACGATGCCGGCTTCCACAACCTGGTGCGCGACCTCGTCCTGGTGGCCTCGGTCGGCGTGCGCCTGGTGGTGGCCTTCGGCGCGCGCCCGCAGATCGAACGTCGCCTGGCCGAGCGGGGCATCTCGCCGCGCGTAGTCGGCGAGCTGCGCGTCAGCGACGCCGCGACCATGCACCACGTGGGCGAAGTGGTCGGCGCGCTGCGGTTGCGCATCGAGGCCGAGTTCTGCTTCGGCACCCGGGGAGCGGGTTTCGGCGGCGAAGTGGCCAAGGTCGCCGGCGGCAGTTTCGTCGTCGCGCGTCCTGCCGGCATCATCGAGGGCGTGGACCTGATGTTCACCGGCACCGTGCGCAGTATCGATCGCGACGGCCTGGAGGCGCGGCTCGAACGCGGCGAGATCGTGTTGCTGCCGCCAATCGGCTACTCGCCGACCGGCGAGCTGTTCAATCTCAAGGCCAAGGATCTGGCCGCCGCGGTGGCGAGCGAACTCGGTGCGGCCAAGCTCATCCTGGTGACCGGCCAGGATGGCATCCACGACGACGCGGGCAGCCTGTGCCGGCAGCTCACCGTGCGCCAGGCGCGTGAGCTGCGTGAACGCAAGCCGCGCGGCGACGAGGCGCACGACCTGCTCGATACCGGAATTCGCGCCTGCCAGCTCGGCGTCGAGCGTGTGCACGTGATCAGCCACGCCGTCGACGGCGCCGTCCTGCGCGAGTTGTTCACCCGCGACGGCATCGGCACGATGCTGTCGAGCGCGCCGTTCGACCAGCTGCGCGCGGCTAAGGTCGAGGACGTCGGCGGCATCCTCGAGCTGGTCCGGCCGCTGGAAGAGCAGGGCATCCTGGTCAAGCGTTCGCGCGAGAAGCTGGAGAACGAGATCGACCACTTCGTGGTCATGGTGCGCGAGGGCACGGTGATCGCGTGCGGTGCCCTCTACTCCTATGCCGACCAGCGCAGCGGCGAGATCGCCTGTATCGCCGTCCACCCCGACTACCGCGGCGGCCAGTTCGGTGACTTGTTGCTGGAGGAACTCGAACGCCGGGCGCGCGAAACCGGCTTGGTGACGGTGTTCGTGCTGACCACCCAGGCCGCGCAGTGGTTCTGCGAGCGGGGTTACGCCGTCGGCGCGCTGGACGACCTGCCGGTGGCGCGGCGCGAACTGTACAACTACCAGCGCAACTCGGCGTCGCTGTTCAAGCACCTCGGCTGAATTTCGACGCCACGGCGCGGGCAGAAAAAAGGCGGCCCGGGGCCGCCTTTTTTCGTCCGCGATCGGCGGCCGTGATCAGGTCGCCTGCTCGGTCTCGCCGACCTCGAGTTCGACGGCGATGTCGCCGTCGCGCTCCGTCACGCACACGTGGCCGCCGTTGACCAGGCTGCCGAACAGCAACTCCTCGGCGAGCGGCTTCTTGATCTTGTCCTGGATCAGGCGGCTCATCGGCCGCGCACCCATGACCGCGTCGTAGCCGTGTTCGGCCAGCCATTCGCGCGCACTGGCATCGACGTCCATGGTGACCTTCTTGGCGTCGAGCTGGGTCTCGAGCTCGACCAGGAACTTGTCGACGACGTGGCCGATGGTGGTCGGCGTCAGCGCGCTGAAGTGGATGATGGCATCGAGTCGATTGCGGAACTCGGGGCTGAACATGCGCTTGATCTCGCTCGCCGCATCGCTCGAATGGTCCTGCACGGCGAAACCGATCGACGCGCGGCTCATGCGTTCCGCCCCGGCGTTGGTGGTCATCACGATGATGACGTTGCGGAAATCGGTCTTGCGCCCGTTGGTGTCGGTGAGGGTGCCGTGATCCATGACCTGGAGCAGGATGTTGAAGACGTCCGGGTGGGCCTTCTCCATCTCGTCGAGCAGCAACACGGCGTGGGGCTGCTTGGTCACCGCCTCGGTCAGGAGGCCGCCGGTGTCGTAGCCGACGTAGCCGGGCGGTGCACCGATCAGGCGTGACACCGTGTGGCGTTCCATGTACTCGGACATGTCGAAGCGGATCAGTTCGATGCCCATGATGCGGGCGAGCTGGCGCGTGACCTCGGTCTTGCCGACGCCGGTGGGGCCGGCGAAAAGGAACGAGCCGATCGGCTTCTCGGTGTGGCCGAGCCCCGAGCGCGACATCTTGATCGCCGCGGCCAGGGTCTCGATGGCGTCGTTCTGGCCGAACACCGTCATCTTGAGATTGCGCTCGAGGTTCTTGAGCACGTCGCGGTCGGAGGTCGAGACCGACTTCGGCGGGATGCGGGCGATCTTGGCCACGATCTCCTCGATGTCGCCGACGCCGATGGTCTTGCGCCGCTTCGAGGTCGGCAGCAGGCGCTGGCGTGCGCCGGCCTCGTCGATGATGTCGATGGCCTTGTCCGGCAGGTGGCGGTCGTTGATGTATCGGTTGGTCAGCTCGACCGCGGAACGCAGGGCCTGGTTGGTGTACCGCACGTCGTGGTGATCCTCGAAGCGCGATTTGAGTCCCTGCAGGATCTTGACCGCCTCGTCCTCGCTCGGCTCGCCGACGTCGATCTTCTGGAAGCGACGCGCCAGCGCACGATCCTTCTCGAAAATGCCGCGGTATTCCTGGTAGGTGGTCGAACCGATGCACTTGAGTTCGCCCGAGGCGAGCATGGGCTTGATCAGGTTCGACGCGTCCATGACGCCGCCGGACGCGGCGCCGGCGCCGATGATGGTGTGGATCTCGTCGATGAACAGCACCGCGCCCGGCTCGCGCTTGAGCTGGGCGAGCACGTTCTTCAGGCGCTTCTCGAAATCGCCGCGGTACTTGGTGCCGGCGAGCAGGGCGCCGAGATCGAGGGCGTAGATGGTGGCGTCGGCGATCACCTCGGGCACCTCGCCGTCGACGATCTTCTTGGCCAGGCCCTCGGCGATGGCGGTCTTGCCGACGCCGGCCTCGCCGACGAACAGCGGGTTGTTCTTGCGCCGCCGGCACAGGATCTGGATGGTGCGCTCGAGCTCGTCCTGGCGCCCGATCAGGGGGTCGATCTTGCCCGCCGCGGCCTGCTCGTTGAGGTTGGTGCAATAGGCGCCGAGTGCGCTGCTGCTGGATTCGCCCTGTTCGCCGTCTTCGTCGGCCTGGGTACCGGATTCCTCGTTGTTCTCCTCTTCGCCGACCTTGGAAATGCCGTGGGAGATGCAGTTGACGACGTCGAGACGGGCGATGTTCTGTTGGTTGAGCAGGTACACGGCATGGCTCTCGCGCTCGCCGAAGATGGCGACGAGCACGTTGGCGCCGTTGACCTCCTTCTTGCCCGAGGACTGCACGTGGAACACCGCGCGCTGCAGGACGCGCTGGAAGCCGAGCGTCGGCTGGGTGTCGCGGTCCTCGTCCTCGGGCAGCAGCGGCGAGCTCTCGTGGATGAAATCGGTCAGCTGGCGCCGCAGCAGGTTGAGGTCGGCGCCGCAGGCGCGCAACACCTTGGCCGCGGTCGGGTTGTCGATGAGGGCAAGCAGCAGGTGCTCGACCGTCATGAACTCGTGGCGCTGCTCGCGGGCCTCCTTGAAGGCCAGGTTGAGGGTGACTTCGAGTTCTTTGCTTAGCACGGTTTGCTCCTCAATGAACGTTCACGATTCGAGTTCGAGCGTGCACAGCAACGGATGCTCGTGATCCCGCGCATAGGAGTTGACCTGCGACACTTTGGTCTCGGCGATCTCGTGAGTGAATATACCGCACACCCCTTTGCCCTGGGTATGCACCTCGAGCATGACGCGCGTCGCGGTCGGACGGTCCATGCGGAAGAATTTTTCGAGCACGTGGACGACGAATTCCATCGGCGTGTAGTCGTCGTTCAGCATCACCACCTTGTACATCGGCGGCTTCTTGAGCTTGGGACGGGCTTCCTGGATCGCGATCCCGGTATCGCGATGATGTTCGTGCTGGTCGGACATGGATATCGGTCGGGGATCTGTCGGTGGCGTCTTCGCGATGATTCGCAATCGGGTTCGTGGTCGGCTCCATACTAGCTCAAATGCCATGCGGCTGAAGACCGTGCGACGGGCGCGCGACGGGATTCGCATGCGTGGTCACGGGTCGGCTCCGCGCGTGGCGCGAAGGATCTTCGGCGGCGAGGTAAAAGATCGAAAAGTCGGCCTGATTCGGTTGACAATTGATGCACTGCAACGTACTTTGCCCGGCTCGCATCGCCCCGGTTGCGCGCCGTTCGTCCACGGCCGGGCCCGCGGTAGCCGGCGCGTGCGAGTGCACTTGGAGGTTACGGGCGTCCCCGAAGTTCCGCTGCGTTCGCGCCGCGGTGCCATACCGGCCGGACCCGCTCGAGCAGACCCCTGGCCCCTTCCGTCGTGGAAGCCGCCGCGTCGATGCCCCGTGCCGACCCGGCGCGGGATGATGGTGCCCCGTCACCGTCGGCGCCGGAAGCCTGGCGAACGTTGTGATATTGGCAGGAGAAACAGACATGTCGTCATTCGAGGAGCAAGCGAAAGAGCTGCGTGAAGACTGGGCCAACAACCCGCGCTGGAAGGGCGTCACCCGCCCGTACTCCGCCGAGGACGTCGTGCGCCTGCGCGGCAGCGTTCGCGTCGAGCACACCCTGGCCACCCGCGGTGCCGAGAAGCTGTGGAAGCTGGTCAACGAAGAAGATTTCGTGCCCTGCCTCGGCGCCCTGACCGGCGGCCAGGCGGTGCAGCAGGTCAAGGCCGGTATCAAGGCCATCTACCTGTCGGGTTGGCAGGTCGCTGCCGACGGCAACACCTCGGAGACCATGTATCCCGACCAGTCGCTGTACGCGGTCAACTCGGTGCCGACGATGGTCCGTCGCATCAACAACGCCTTCCAGCGCGCCGACCAGATCCAGTGGCAGAAGGGTAACGGCAACATCGATTACTTCGCGCCGATCGTGGCCGACGCCGAGGCGGGTTTCGGCGGCGTGCTGAATGCCTATGAACTCATGAAGGGCATGATCGAGGCCGGCGCTTCCGGCGTGCACTTCGAGGACCAGCTCGCCTCGGTCAAGAAGTGCGGCCACATGGGCGGCAAGGTGCTCGTGCCGACCCAGGAAGCGGTGCAGAAGCTGGTTGCCGCGCGTCTCGCCGCCGACACCATGGGCGTGCCGACCGTGGTTCTCGCCCGTACCGACGCCAATGCCGCCAACCTGCTGACCAGCGACGTCGACGAGCGCGATCACAAGTTCGTCACCGGTGAGCGTACGGCCGAAGGTTTCTACGTCACCAACGCCGGTCTCGACCAGGCCATCGACCGTGGCCTGTCCTACGCGCCGTACGCCGACCTCCTGTGGTGCGAGACCGCGGTGCCGGATCTCGACGAGGCCAAGCGTTTCGCCGAGGCCATCCGCAAGCAGTACCCGGACCAGCTCCTCGCCTACAACTGCTCGCCCTCCTTCAACTGGAAGAAGAACCTCGACGACGCCACTATCGCCAAGTTCCAGCGCGAGCTGGGCGCGATGGGCTACAAGTACCAGTTCATCACTTTGGCCGGCATTCACAACATGTGGTACAACATGTTCGACCTCGCCAACCACTACGTGAAGGACGGCATGACCGCCTACGTGGAGATGGTGCAGGAGAAGGAATTCGCGGCCAAGGATCGCGGTTACACCTTCGCCAGCCACCAGCAGGAAGTCGGCGCCGGCTACTTCGACGACGTCACCACCGTGATCCAGGGCGGCCAGTCCTCGGTCACCGCGCTGACCGGTTCGACCGAAGAAGCGCAGTTCGACAAGTCCGCCCACGGCTGAGTCTCGGCCCGCCAGCATCGCACCCCGGGCCCGCCCCCGCGGCGGGCCCCGAGCCCCCGTCTGCCATCGCCCGCGACCGCGCGACGCGCTTGTCGTGACGACCCCGCTCAGGCGCCCAGCAGGCGCGTGACGATCTCCTCGTAAACCTCGCTCAGGCGTTCGAGTTCGTCGAGCGCGACGCATTCGTCGACCTTGTGGATGGTCGCGTTGTTGGGGCCGAGTTCGATCAACTCGATGCCGCGCGGGGCGATGAAGCGGCCGTCCGAGGTGCCGCCGCCGGTCGACTGCTCGCAGGTGACGCCGAGGCGTTCGGCGATGACGGCGCTGGCGGTCTCGACGAGACGGCCGCCGGCGGTCAGGAAGGGGTCGCCGGAAAGCTGCCAGTCGAGCGCGTAGCGCAGGCCGTGACGATCGAGCGTCTCGTGCACCGCGGCGCGCAGCCCGGCCGCGGTCGACGCCGTGCTGAAGCGGAAGTTGAAGCGTGCCGTGAGCACGCCCGGGATCACGTTCTCGGCGCCGGTGCCGGCGTTGAGGTTGGAGACCTGGAAGGACGTCGGCGGGTAGTAGGCGTTGCCCGCGTCCCATTGCCGTGCGACCAGTTCGGCCAGTGCCGGCGCCAGGCGATGGATGGGATTGTCGGCACGCGCCGGGTAGGCCACGTGACCCTGTGTGCCGTGCACGGTGAGGCGGCCGTTGAGCGAGCCGCGGCGGCCGACCCGGATGGTATCGCCGAGCCGGGTGGTCGAACTCGGTTCGCCGACGATGCACCAGTCGACCTCGATGGCCTTTGCCGCGAGGTATTCCATCACCCGCACCGTGCCGTCGGTGGCCGGGCCTTCCTCGTCGGAGGTCAGGATGAAGGCGATGCGCCCGCGTGGTGCCGGGGTCCGCGCCAGGTAGCGCTCGACGGCGACGACCATCGCCGCCAGGCTGCCCTTCATGTCCGCGGCGCCGCGGCCATAGAGCATGCCGTCCTGCACGACCGGTTCGAACGGCGGCGTGCGCCATTCCTCGAGCGGTCCCGGCGGGACCACGTCGGTGTGACCGGCGAAGGCGAGACAGGGCCCGTGCTCGCCGTGGACCGCCCACAGGTTGTCGACCCCGTTGCGCGGCAGGCGGACCAGGGCAAAGCCGAGCGCCGCCAGGCGCGCGCCGATGAGGTCGAGGCAGCCGGCGTCGGCCGGGGTCACCGACGGCCGCCGCACGAGTTCCGCCGTCAAGGCGGCGACGGCGCCGGTCGCCGCGCTCAACGTTCGCGCTCCGCTTGCGTGCGCTCCGCCTCACACAGGCGGCGCACGGCCAGGCGGGCGTGACCGGCATCGATTTCCCAGCCGGTGAAGCGGCGGCCGACGGTGAGGGCGGCGACGCCGGTCGAGGCCGAACCGGCGAAGGGGTCGAGGACGTGCTCACCGGGCGCGGTACTCGCGCGCAGGCAGCGTTCGATCAGGGCCAGCGGCTTTTGCGTGGGATGCTTGCCGTGGGCCTTCTCGTCGGCGCCGGGGGCGGTGAAGCGCCACACGTTCTTCATCTGGCGGTCACCGTTCTCCGCCTTCATCTCGGCGTAATTGAAGGTGTGCCGCGCGGCGGCGCCGCGGCCCGGCTTGGCCGCCCACAGGATCATCTCGGTGGCGTGGGTGAAACAGCGGCAGCCGAGATTGGGGGGCGGGTTGGGTTTCTCCCACACGATGTCGTTCAACAGCCGGAAGCCGAGCTCCATCATCGCCATGCCGACCGAGAGGTAGACGTGGTGGGTGCCGCTGACCCACAGCGTGCCGCCCGGGCGCAGCACGCGGAAACACTCCGCGAGCCAGGCGCGGTTGAAGGCGTGGTCGGCGGCGATGCCCTGGCTGCGATCCCAGCCGCCCTTGTCGACGCTGGCGCGACGGCCGGCCTTGCAGGTGGTACCACCGTTGGAGAGGAAGTAGGGCGGATCGGTCCACACGCAATCGATGCTGTCGGCGGCCAGGCCCGGGAACAGCGTGGCCTGGTCACCGCGGACCAGCCGCGACGCGCCGTCTGCCGAGGTCCAGGCCGGACGGCGCGCGCTCGCGCGACGCTCACTCGTCCGGGCTGCGGGCATCGATGGCGAGGGCGTGGATATCGGTCTGCATGAGCGCACCGAGCGCGGCGTACACCGTGCGGTGGCGGGCGAGCGCGGCCTGGCCGCGAAAACATTCGGCGACGATGCGCACGCGGAAATGGCCCTTGCCCTCGCGGGCGCCGGCATGCCCGGCGTGCAGGTGGCTCTCGTCGACGATGTCGAGCTCGTGCGGGCGCAACGCGGTACAGAGCGCGTTCCGGATCAGTTCGACTCGCTTGGCGGACATCGGGTTCGTCTGTATCTGGGGGACTGTGGCGACGCCGGTCCGGCGGCCGCACGCGGCGCTTGTGCCCCCGTCTGCGACTGCTAAACTCGCCGCCCTCACGGCGCGGCAATAGTGCCTCAACCAACCGGCCATGGCCAGCTCGCGCGGCCGTGCCCGGGCCCACCACGCCCCGACTCGATGTCATGAAAGCGCTGCATATCCGCGTCCATCCCACCCATCCGCAGAAACGGCTGATACAACAGGCCGCCGAGTTGCTGGCGCGCGACGCCGTGCTGGTGTGCCCGACCGATGCGAGTTATTCGCTGGTCTGCCGGGTCGGCAACAAGACTGCCGAGGATCGTATCCGTGCCATCCGCCACGTCGAGCGCAGCCATTACTTCACCCTGATGTGTCACGACGTCGCGGTGGCGGCCAATTACGGCAAGATCTCCAACTCCGCCTTCCGCCTGATGAAGATGCTGACCCCGGGGCCCTACACGTTCATCCTGCCCGCCACGCGCGAGACGCCGCGTCGCCTGCAGGACCCCAAGCGCAAGATGGTCGGCCTGCGCATTCCCGATCACCCCCTCATGAGCGGCCTGCTGGAGCTGGTCGGCGAACCGCTGCTCGGCTCGACCCTGATGAACGACGAACTCGAGCTGCCCTACGCCGAGCCCGATGACATGGCCGCAGCCGTCGGCCACGCCATCGACGGGCTGGTCGACGCCGGCGCCATCGGCATCGAGCTGACCACGGTGCTCGATCTCTCGGCCGACCAGCCGGTCCTGGTGCGCGCCGGCAAGGGCCCGGTCGCGCACATCGCGGATCTGGCGTGAAGGTACGGTGAACGAAGCCCTTGCCCTGCCGCTGCTGCTGATCCCTGCGGTGCTGGCGGTGACGGTGCACGAGATCGCGCACGGTTGGGCCGCACTGCAGCTCGGCGACACCACCGCGGCCGATGCCGGGCGTCTCTCGCTCAATCCCCTGCGCCACGTCGACCCGGTCGGTACCGTGCTGGTGCCGTTTGCGCTCTACGTGCTCGGTGAATGGCTGTTCGGCACCCGGCTGTTCTTCGGCTGGGCCAAGCCGGTGCCGGTGCACTGGGGACGGCTGCGCCCGGTGCGTCCCGGCATCGCCCTGGTGGCCTTCGCCGGGCCGGCCGCCAACCTGCTGATGCTGGCGGCCTGGTTGCTGTTCGCGCTGGTACTCAAACACCTCGGCGTCGGCCACGGTGCTTTGATCTACCTGTGCCAGGCTGGGATAATATTCAACGCAGCCATCATGATGATCAATCTCGTCCCGATCCCGCCGCTCGACGGCAGTCGCATCGTGACGGCCCTGCTGCCGGCCGCCTGGGCCGTTCGCTACAACCGCCTCGAAGCCTTTGGCCTGCTGCTCATCCTGCTCCTGCTGGCCTCCGGCCTGCTGCAGCAGGTGCTGGGTCCGGTGCTCGACGGCGTGGCGGCGTTGATGACGGCGCTCGGCCTGTAGCCGCCGCGCCGGCCCGGGAACACGCCGCGCGGGGCGCCAACTTGAGCACTCGGAACCCTCAGCCATGACCATCGCCGCCAACCGCCGCGTCCTTTCGGGCATGCGGCCGACCGGGCAACTCCACCTCGGCCACTACCATGGGGTGCTCAAGAACTGGGTTCAGCTCCAGCACGAGTACGAATGCTTCTTCTTCGTCGCCGACTGGCATGCGCTGACGACCAGCTACGACGACACCGCGATCATCGGCCAGACCGTCTACGACATCGTCGTCGACTGGCTGTCGGTGGGCATCAATCCGGGTGAGGCCACGCTGTTCGTGCAGTCGCGGGTGCCCGAGCACGCCGAACTGCACCTGCTGCTGTCGATGATCACCCCGATCAGCTGGCTCGAGCGTGTACCCAGCTACAAGGATCAGCAGGAAAAGCTGCGCGAACGCGACCTCTCGACCTATGGCTTCCTCGGCTACCCGCTGCTGCAGGCCGCCGACATCCTGATCTACAAGGGCGGGCACGTACCGGTCGGCGAGGACCAGGTCGCCCACATCGAGATGGCGCGCGAGGTCGCGCGCCGCTTCAATCACCTCTACGGCCGTGAACCCGGTTTCGAGGACAAGGCCGAGGCGGCGGCGAAGAAGATGGGGCGCAAGAATGCCAAGCTCTACTTCGAGATCAGGCGCACCTACCAGGAAGGCGGCGATCTCGAGGCGCTGGCCAAGGGCCGCGCGCTGCTCGAAGCGCAGCAGAACATCAGCCTCGGCGACCGCGAACGCCTGCTCGGCTACCTCGAAGGCGGCGGCAAGGTGATCCTGCCCGAACCGCAGGCCCTGCTCACGCCGGAATCGAAGATGCCCGGGCTCGACGGCGAGAAGATGTCGAAGTCCTACCACAACACCATCGGCCTGCGCGAAGCGCCGGAGTCGGTCACGCAGAAACTGCGCACCATGCCGACCGATCCCGCGCGTGTCCGCCGCTCCGACCCGGGCGATCCGCAGAAATGCCCGGTGTGGCGCTTCCACGAGATCTATTCCAGCGACGACACCCGGCAGTGGGCGCGCGAGGGCTGCACCACCGCCGGCATCGGTTGCCTCGACTGCAAGCAGCCGGTGATCGACGCGGTGCTGCGCGAGCAGCAGCCGATCCGCGAACGCAGCGTGGAGTTCCTGAACGATCCGGACACCGTGCGCGCGATCATCGACGAAGGTTGCGAAGCGGCCCGCGACGTTGCCCGCGACACGCTGGACGACGTCCGCCAGGCGATGAGCCTGGTCTATCGTTGACATGAGCACGCCCGAGGAGGAGGCGGCGCCGACCGCGCACCCGACCCAGGTCGAAATGCCGTTCGCGGTGGTACAGGGCACCCCGATCACCGAACCGCCCAAGGATCTCTATATCCCGCCGGATGCGCTGGAGGTATTCCTCGAAGCCTTCGAGGGACCGCTCGACCTGCTGCTCTACCTGATCAAGCGGCAGAATCTCGACATCCTCGACATCCCCATCGCGCGCATCACCGAGCAGTACATGGCCTACATCGACATGATGCAGGAACTCAAGCTCGAACTCGCTGCCGAGTACCTGGTGATGGCGGCGCTGCTGGCCGAGATCAAGTCGCGCATGCTGCTGCCGCGGCCGCGCAGCGAGCGCGAGGAGGAAGCCGATCCCCGCGCCGAACTGGTGCGTCGCCTGCAGGAGTACGAGCGCTTCAAGAAAGCCGCCGAAGACATCGACGTCATGCCGCGCATGGAGCGCGACTGGCACGAGGTCATCGTCGATTTCGAGCGCACCGTGCACAGCCAGCCGCTGCCCGAGGTGACCCTGGACGCGGTGCTGGAAGCCTTCCGCGACGTCCTGCAGCGCGCCGAGATGTTCGCCGACCATCGCGTCCAGCGCGAGGCGCTGTCGGTGCGCGAGCGCATGGGCAAGGTGCTGGGGCGCGCCAACCGGGAGCGCTTCACCGGGTTCCATGAATTCTTCGACGTCGAAGAAGGCCGTGCCGGCGTGGTCGTCACGCTCATCGCCATCCTCGAGCTGCTCAAGGAAGCGCTCATCGAGATCGTGCAGAACGGCGAGAACGAACCCATCTACGTCAAGCTGGTGGCCTGAGCGCCGCGGAGCATCGAGCATGAATGTGGACGAACTGAAACCGGTCGTCGAGGCCTTGCTGATGGTCTCGGAGGCGCCGCTGTCGCTGGAACGCCTGGGCAAGCTGCTCGGCGGCGAGGGCGAGGAAGCACTGCCGCGCGACAGCCTGCGCGAGGCCCTCGGCGCGCTGCAGGCCGACTACGCCGGTCGCGGCGTCGAATTGGCGGAGGTGGCCAGCGGCTGGCGCTTTCGCGCCCGCGCCGACTATGCCGCGCAGGTCAGTCGGCTGTGGGAGGAGCGGCGCCCGCGCTACTCGCGCGCCTTTCTCGAGACCATTGCCATCATCGCCTACCGTCAGCCGATCACGCGCGGCGAAATCGAGCACATCCGCGGGGTCGCGGTCAGCAGCAACATCATGCGCCAGTTGCTCGAACGCGATTGGGTCAAGGTGGTCGGCCACCGCGACGTGCCGGGCCGGCCATCGGTCTACGCCACGACCCGCGAGTTTCTCGATTACTTCGGGTTGAAATCGCTCGACGACCTGCCGACCCTGGCCGAGCTCACGGACATCGACGGGCTCAGCTCCGACCTGTTCGCCGACGCCGCGGCGGAGGTCCAGGCCGACGACCTGGCGCCGGACGACGCGGACGACGCGGACGACGCGGACGACGCGGACGACGCGGACGACGCGGACGACGCGGACGACGCGGACGACGCGGACGACGCGGACGACGCGGACGACGCGGACGACGCGGACGACGCGGACGACGCGGACGACGCGGACGACGCGGACGACGCGGACGACGCGGACGACGCGGACGACGCGGACGACGCGGACGACGCGGACGACGCGGACGACGCGGACGACGCCGATGACGCCGATGACGCCGATGACGCCGATGACGCCGATGACGCCGATGACGCCGATGACGCCGATGACGCCGATGACGCGCAAGACCCGCCGCCCAGCGCCTGACGGCGCCCGCGCGCCGGCTGCGCCTGCGCCGGACGGCGAGCGGATCCACAAGGTCCTGGCGCGCGTCGGGGTCGGTTCGCGGCGCGAGATCGAACGCTTGATCGCCGCCGGCCGGGTGCGCGTCAACGGCCAGCCGGCCAGCGCCGGCCAGCCGGTCCGCCCGGGCGACCGCGTGCAGATCGACGGCGGCGCGACGATCCGCATCGAGGCCCCGGCCGAGCCGCTGCGCGTGCTCGCCTACAACAAGCCGGCCGGGGTGGTGTGTACCCGACGCGACCCGGAAGGCCGCCCGGATGTCTTTGCCGACCTGCCGCGTATCAAGCACGGGCGCTGGATCAACATCGGCCGTCTCGACATCAACACCAGCGGCCTGCTGCTGTTCACCAACCACGGCGAGCTGGCGCACCGCCTCATGCACCCCCGTTACCACATCGATCGCGAGTACGCAGTGCGGGTCTACGGCGAGGTCGAGCGGGCGATGCTCGAGCGTCTGCGCACGGGCGTGCTCGTCGACGGCGAAGAAAGCCATTTCGACGACATCGCGGTGGGCGAGGGCGAAGGCGCCAACCAGTGGTACTACTGCGTGGTCCAGCGTGGTCGCCATCGCGAAGTGCGTCGCCTGTGGGAATCCCAGGGCGTGCAGGTCAGCCGCCTCATCCGCGTGCGTTTCGGCAACGTCATGCTGCCGACCGACCTGCGCGCCGGTCGCAGCGTGGAACTCGGCGGCCTGTTGCTCGACGACCTCTGTGCGCTGGTCGGGCTCGATGCCCGCAGCGCGGCCGATGGAACTCGATCGCGGCGCCCTTGAGGGCGTCTACGCGGCGCTGCTCACGCACCATGGCCCGCAGGGCTGGTGGCCGGCAGAGAGCGATTTCGAAGTCGTGGTCGGCGCCGTGCTCATCCAACGCACGGCCTGGCGCAATGCCGAGCAGGGCCTGGCGGCGCTGCGCGCGGCGGGCCTGCTGACGGCGGACGCGCTGGCCGCGAGCAGCGCGCGGCGAATCGAAGCGCTGGTCCGCCCGGCCGGTTTCTACCGCCAGAAGGCCGCGCGCTTGAGCGCGGTGGCGCGCTGGCTGGTGGCGCGCGGCGGCCTCGCCCGCCTCGCCGAGCTCGCCGACGACGAACTGGAGGCCGCCTGGCTGGCCTTACCCGGCATAGGCCCGGAAACGGCGGCGGTGATCTGCCTCTACGCCTTCGGGCGGCCGCTGTTCGTCGTCGATGCCTACGCGCGGCGGACGTTCGCGCGCCTCGGCTGGATCGGCGGCGACGAACCCGGCCCGACCCTGCGGCGGGCCTGCGAGCAGGCGCTGGACGCTAACGCCGCCACCTACAACGAGTACCACGCCCTGATCGTCGCCCACGCCAAGACCCATTGCCGCCCCACGCCGCGCTGCGCCGGATGTCCTCTGCTGCGCTATTGCGCCCACCCGGCGGGCACCGCGTCGCGTTGATCTCGGCCGGATGCGCCGCTAACATTCGCCACCCTTCGCCCCAATGCCCCACGGTCCCGAGCAGCATGCGACGCCCCCTGGTAGCCGGTAACTGGAAGATGAACGGCTCGTCGGCCATGGCCGACGATCTCACCGCCGCCGTCACGGCCGCGGCGCCGCCGGCTGTCGAGGTCCTGTTGTGCCCGCCGGCGCCCTACCTCGCGCGGGTCGCCGCCGCACTGGCGGGTTCGGCCGTCGCGCTCGGCGCGCAGGACTGCTCCGAGCACGCGCCGGGGGCCTACACCGGCGAGGTGGCCGGGGCGATGCTGCGTGACTGTGGTTGCAGCCACACCCTGGTCGGCCACTCCGAGCGCCGGCAGTTCTTCGGTGATACCGATGCCCGGGTCGCGGCCAAGGTCGCGCGTGCCCAGGCCGACGGACTCGTCGCCGTACTGTGCGTGGGCGAAACGCTGGAGGAACGCCGCGCCGGGCGCACCGAGGAGGCGGTTGGCCGCCAGCTCGACGCCGTGCTCGCGCTGCCGGACACCGGTGCGGTGCTCGACGCCCTCGTCGTAGCCTACGAACCGGTGTGGGCGATCGGCACCGGCGAGACCGCCACACCCGGGCAGGCCCAGGCGGTGCATGCCTGGATCCGCGCCCGCGTGGCCGAACGCGATGCTGCCCGCGCGGCGGCATTGCGCATCCTCTACGGCGGCAGCGTCAAGCCCGACAATGCCGCCGAACTGTTCGCGATGGCCGACATCGACGGCGGCCTGATCGGTGGCGCGGCGCTCAAGGCCGATTCTTTCCTCGCCATCTGCGCCGCGGCGGCAGCGACCGCGGCCTGACCCATTGCCCGGAGGGGCGCAACGCATGTCCATGACTTTCTCCATCCTGCTGGCCGTACACCTGGTGCTGGCGGTCCTGCTGATCGGCATCATCCTGATGCAGCAGGGCAAGGGCGCCACCGCCGGCGCCGCGTTCGGCAGCGGCGCCTCGGCGACGGTGTTCGGCGCACGCGGTTCGGCTTCGTTCCTGACCCGCACCACCGCGGTGCTGGCGGCGCTGTTCCTCGCCAACAGCATGTTGCTGGCCCATCTCTACAGCCGCACCCTGGAATCGCGCAGTCTGCTGGACCGGGTCGAGGAGGCGCCGCCGGCGGTTTCCGCACCGGCGCCGGCGGTCGATGACGTGCCGGCGCTGCCGGCGGCCGACGAGGAGGTGCCCGCGACGCCGAGCACCGAGTAGCGCGCGACAGCAGCGGCGTCGATGGTGACGTCGCGGAGCGACTCCGACGCTTTTTCTTATGGAACGCGGAGTGCGCTTTTCGTATCATGTCGCGCTCAGGCGCGGAGCGGCACACGACGCCGGTCGCCCGCGACAAACGACTCCATGCGGATGTGGTGGAATTGGTAGACACGCTGTCTTGAGGGGGCAGTGCCGAGAGGCGTGCCGGTTCGACTCCGGCCATCCGCACCACTAGCGGCGACGAGCCCGACACCGGTAAGCGGTGGGGCCGTGCCGGAGCGGCGCAAGACGACCGCGCGCAGCGTGGGCAACCACGGCATCGGTTACAATCCGCGGCCGGCGCACGCAGAATTCTGGGAAAACTGAGTAGTGCTCGAACTCTATCTGCCGATCCTGATCTTCGTCGCAATCGGTGTGGCGATCGGCGTGGTTTCCCTCGGCGCGAGCTACGGCATCGGCACGCTGCTCGGCGTGCGCCGCCCCGACAGCGAGAAGGTCACGCCCTACGAGTGCGGTTTCGAGGCTTTCGAAGACGCGCGCATGAAGTTCGACGTGCGTTACTACCTCGTCGCCATCCTGTTCATCATCTTCGATCTCGAAATCGCCTTCTTCTTTCCCTGGGCCGTGGTCCTGCCGGACATCGGCACCTATGGCTTCTGGGCCATGATGATCTTCCTCGGCATCCTCGTCGTCGGCTTCATCTACGAGTGGCGCAAAGGGGCACTGGAATGGGAATGAGTGAGATGCAGGACCGTGGTTTCGTCACCACCACGGTCGACACCGTGGTCAACTGGGCGCGCACCGGCTCGATGTGGCCGATGACCTTCGGTCTGGCCTGTTGCGCCGTGGAAATGATGCATGCCGGGGCCGCGCGCTACGATCTCGATCGCTTCGGCATCGTCTTCCGTCCCAGCCCGCGCCAATCCGACGTCATGATCGTGGCCGGCACCCTGGTCAACAAGATGGCGCCGGCGCTGCGCAAGGTCTACGACCAGATGACCGAGCCGAAGTGGGTCATCTCGATGGGGTCGTGCGCCAACGGCGGCGGCTACTACCACTATTCGTACGCGGTCACGCGCGGCTGCGACCGTATCGTACCGGTAGACATCTACGTCCCGGGCTGCCCGCCGACGGCGGAAGCGCTGCTGTTCGGCATCATCCAGCTGCAGAACAAGATCAAGCGCACCAATACCATCAGTCGCGCCTGAGCCACCGACATGTCGAGTGCCAAGCTTGAACAACTGAGCGCACGTCTCGCCGAGGCGTTCGCGGACACCCTCAAGGCCAGCCGCGTCGACCGCGGCGAGTTGACCGTCGAGGTCGCCCCGGGCGACCTGCTCGCGGTCATGAGCCGGCTCAAGGACGACACCGCGTTCGGCTTCACCCAGCTGTCCGACCTGTCGGGCGTCGATTACCTCAGCTACGGCGAGGCCGACTGGCAGACCCAGCGGGCCACCGCCGCCGGGTTCAGCCGCGGCGTGGCGCGCGGCAGCGTGCACATGGCGGCGGGCGACGGCCGGCGTTTCGCGGTGGTGTACCAGCTGCTCTCGGTGCCCCACAACCAGCGCCTGCGGGTCAAGGTCTACACCGATGGCCAGCCGCCGCGGGTCGATTCCGTCACCGGCATCTGGCCGGTCGCCGACTGGTACGAGCGCGAGGCCTTCGACCTGTTCGGTATCCTCTTCGACGGTCATCCCGATCTCCGTCGCATTCTCACCGACTACGGCTTCATCGGGCATCCGTTCCGCAAGGATTTTCCGCTCGAGGGCCACGTCGAGGTGCGTTACGACCCCGAGAAGGGGCGCGTGGTCAACCAGCCCGTCAGCATCGAGCCGCGCACCCTGGTACCGCGCGTGATCCGCGAGGAAGACTGGCTGCACTCGTCGAAACCGGTGCAAGAGACGCCCGATGCCTGAGATTCGCAACCTGACCCTGAACTTCGGGCCCCAGCATCCGGCCGCCCACGGCGTTCTGCGCCTGGTGCTGGAGATGGACGGCGAAGTCATCGAGCGCGCCGATCCGCACATCGGCCTGCTTCACCGCGCGACCGAGAAGCTGGCCGAGAACAAGCCGTTCAACCAGAGCATCGGCTACATGGATCGGCTCGACTACGTGTCGATGATGTGCAACGAGCACGCCTACGTGATGGCGATCGAGAAACTGCTCGGTATCACGCCGCCGATCCGCGCCCAGTACATCCGCGTCATGTTCGACGAGATCACGCGCATCCTGAACCACCTCATGTGGCTCGGCGCGCACGGTCTCGACATCGGCGCCATGACCATGTTCCTGTACTGCTTCCGCGAGCGCGAAGACCTCATGGACTGCTACGAGGCGGTCTCGGGCACGCGCATGCACGCCACCTACTACCGTCCCGGCGGCGTCTACCGCGACCTGCCCGAGCAGATGCCGCAGTACCAGCCCTCGCAGTGGCGCAACGAGAAGGAAGTGCGCGAGCTGAACACCGCCCGCCAGGGGTCGCTGCTCGACTTCGTCGACGATTTCTGCGACCGCTTCCCGGCCTGCGTCGACGAGTACGAAACCCTGCTCACCGACAACCGCATCTGGAAGCAGCGCACCGTCGACATCGGCATCGTGACGCCGGAACGCGCGCTCGAACTCGGCTTCACCGGGCCGATGCTGCGCGGTTCCGGCATCGCCTGGGACCTGCGCAAGAAGCAGCCCTACGAGGTCTATGCCGACCTCGATTTCGACATCCCCGTCGGCGTCAACGGCGACTGCTACGACCGCTACCTCGTCCGCGTCGAGGAAATGCGGCAATCCGCCCGCATCATCAAGCAGTGCGTGAAGTGGCTGCGCGAGAACCCCGGCCCGGTGATCCTCGACGATCACAAGCTCACCCCGCCCAAGCGTGGCGAGATGAAGGGCGACATGGAATCGCTCATCCACCATTTCAAGCTGTTCACCGAGGGCTACTGCGTGCCGGCCGGCGAGGTCTACGCCGCCGTCGAGCATCCCAAGGGCGAGTTCGGCATCTACCTCGTCTCCGACGGCGCCAACAAGCCCTACCGCCTGAAGGCGCGGGCGCCGGGCTTTGCCCACCTTTCGGCGATGAACGAAATGGTCGCCGGGCACATGCTCGCCGACGTCGTCGCCGTCATCGGCACGATGGACATCGTGTTCGGTGAGATCGACCGCTGAGCCAGGAACCGATGAGCGAACAGACTGCCACCGTCCTGTCAGACCACGCGCGCGAAGTCATCGACGCCTGGCTGGCCAAGTATCCGCCCGAGCAGAAGCGCTCGGCCGTGCTCGCGGCGCTGAGCGAAGTGCAGCACGAGAACCAGGGCTACCTGACCACCGCGCTGATGGACGCCGTTGCCGACTACCTCGAGCTGCCGCGCATCGCGGTCTACGAGGTGGCGAGCTTCTACTCGATGTACGAGACCGAGCCGTGCGGGCGTCACTGCGTCGCGGTGTGCACCAACGTGTCGTGCATGCTGCGCGGCAGCGACGAGATCGTCGCCCACATCGAGCGCAAGCTCGGTATCAAGATCGGCGAATCGACCGCCGACGGTCGCATTTTCCTCAAGCCCGAGGAGGAATGCCTGGCTGCGTGCTGTGGTGCGCCGATGATGCAGGTCGATCACGTGTACTACGAGAATCTCACGCCCGAGCGGGTCGACGAGATCCTGGATGGCCTCTCATGAGCGACATCGTGCTGAACCAGAATTGTTACGCCACGCTGCAATTCGATGAGCCGTGGACGTACGAGAACTACCGCAAGATCGGCGGCTACCAGGCGTGGGAGAAGATCATCGCCGAACGCACGCCGCCGGCCGACGTCATCGAGGTGGTCAAGGCCTCGGGCCTGCGCGGCCGCGGTGGCGCCGGTTTCCCCACCGGCATCAAGTGGAGTTTCATGCCCAAGGGCGACATGCAGAAGTACATCGTCTGCAACTCCGACGAGTCCGAGCCCGGTACCTGCAAGGATCGCGACATCCTGCGCTTCAACCCGCACGCGCTGGTCGAAGGCATGGCCATCGCCGGCTACGCCATCGGCGCCACCGTCGGTTACAACTACATGCGCGGCGAGTTCATGGACGAGCCGGCGCTGCACTTCCAGCAGGCCCTGCGCGATGCCTATGCCGCCGGCCTGCTGGGCAGGAACATCCAGGGTTCGGGCATCGATTTCGACCTGCACGATCACCTCGGTGCCGGCGCTTACATCTGCGGCGAGGAAACGGCCCTGCTCGAGTCGCTCGAAGGCAAGAAGGGGCAGCCGCGCTACAAGCCGCCGTTCCCGGCCAGCTTCGGTCTGTACGGCAAGCCGACGACCATCAACAACACCGAGTCCTTGTCGTCGGTGCCGACGATCCTGCGCAACGGCGCGGAATGGTTCGCCGCCATCGGCAAGCCGAACAACGGCGGCACCAAGATCTTCTCGGTCAGCGGCCACGTCAACAAGCCGGGCAATTTCGAGATCCCGATGGGCACCTCGTTCAAGGACCTGCTCGAACTCGCCGGCGGCGTGCTCGGCGGGCGCCAGCTCAAGGCGGTCATCCCGGGCGGCTCGTCGGTGCCGGTGCTGCCGGCCGAGACCATGCTCGGGTGTGACATGGATTACGACTCCATTTCGAAGGCCGGCTCCATGCTCGGCTCCGGTGCCGTCATCGTGATGGACGAGACCACGGATATGGTCAAGGTCCTGCGCCGCATCTCGCGCTTCTACTACGCCGAGTCCTGCGGCCAGTGCACGCCGTGCCGCGAGGGCACGGGCTGGCTCTACCGCATGCTCGACCGCATCGTCAACGGCGAGGGCCGCCCGGAGGATCTCGACCGCCTCGACCTGGTGGCGAGTAAGATCGAGGGCCGCACCATCTGCGCGCTGGGCGATGCCGCGGCCATGCCGGTACGCAGTTTCGTGCGCCATTTCCGCCACGAGTTCGCGCACTACATCGAGCACGGGCACAGCATCCTCGAAGCCAAGGGCCAATCGGCGGCAGCCTGAGCGGCGACAGCGAACCATGAGCGACGAACAGGTGAAAATCGAAGTCGACGGCCGCGAGATCGACGCGCGCAAGGGCGCCATGCTGATCGAGGCGACCGACGCCGCCGGCATCTATATCCCGCGTTTCTGCTACCACAAGCACCTGAGCGTCGCGGCCAACTGCCGCATGTGCCTGGTCGAGGTGGAGAAGGCGCCCAAGCCCATGCCGGCCTGCGCCACCCCGGTCATGGACGGCATGAAGGTCTTCACCCGCTCGCAGAAGGCGATCGCGGCGCAGCACGCGACGATGGAATTCCTGCTCATCAACCACCCGCTGGATTGCCCCATCTGCGACCAGGGCGGCGAGTGCGAGTTGCAGGATCTCGCGATGGGTTACGGCGGCGACGTCTCGCAGTTCACCGAGCGCAAGCGCGTGGTGCGCGACAAGAACATCGGCCCGCTGGTGCAGACCGACATGACGCGCTGTATCCATTGCACGCGCTGCGTACGCTTCGGCGAGGAGATCGCCGGGCTGCGCGAGCTCGGCGCCACCGGGCGCGGCGAGCACATGGAAATCGGCACCTACGTGGCCAAGGCGATGACGTCCGAACTGTCCGGCAACGTCATCGACCTGTGCCCGGTCGGCGCGCTGACCAACAAGCCCTACCGCTACTCGGCGCGGGCCTGGGAGCTGCAGCAGCGCGAGGGCATCGCCGCCCACGACGGCCTCGGCTCCAACCTGTACTTCCACGCCAAGGGCGCGGTGGTCAAGCGCGTCGTGCCGCGCGAGAACGATGCCGTCAACGAAATCTGGTTGTCCGACCGCGATCGCTACAGCTACCTCGGCATGAACGACGCGGCGCGCCTGACGCGGCCGCGGGTCAAGCGCGATGGCCGCTGGGTCGACTGCGACTGGAACGCCGCCTTCGACCTGATGCGTGAGCGGCTCGGTGCCATCGCCGGCGAGCAGGCCGATGCCATTGCCGCGCTGGCCTCGCCCTCGGCGACGATTGAAGAGCTGTTCCTGCTGCAGAAACTGATGCGTGAGCTCGGCTCGCACAACATCGATCATCGCCTGCGCCAGCGCGATTTCGCCGACCAGGCGGCCGAGCCGATCTACCCGACCTTGCCGAACCTGGCCGACATCGAACAGGCCGACGGCGTCGTGCTGCTCGGCGCCTACCCGCGCCACGAGGCGCCGCTGGTCAACCTGCGCCTGCGCAAGGCCGCCCTGCGCGGCGCCGCCGTGGTTGCCGTCGATACCCTGCGGCGGGATTACAACTACGCGCTGGCCGGCGAATTCGCGGTGCGGCCGTCGGAACTCGTCGCCCGCTGCGCCGGGCTCGTCGGCGCGGTCGCCGCGCTCAAGCAGGCCAGTGTCCCTGCGCCACTCGACAAGCTCGTCGCCGGGCACGCCGCGGACGAAACCACCAGCGCCGCCGCGCGGCGCCTCGTCGAGGCCTCCCGCCCGCTGGTCATGACCGGCGCCGGGCTGGAACAACACCCGTGCCGCGGTGTACTCATGCAATTGGCCAAGGTGCTGGCCGACCTGCTCGGCGCGGCCAACGGTCATCTCGCCGCCGGCGCCAACGCCGCCGGTGCCTGGCTGGCCGGCGCCGTGCCGCATCGCGGTCCGGCCGGGCGCGTCATCGATCGACCTGGCGCCACGGCCGGCGACCTGCTCGCCACCGCGCGCCGTGCCTACGTGCTGCTCGGCGTCGAGCCCGACCTCGACTGCGCCGATGGCGCCACCGCCCGTGCCACCCTGGCCGCGGCGGAGTTCGTCGTCGCCCTGCACGGATTCGAGAGTGCGGCGCTGGACGAGGTCGCCGATCTGCAACTGCCGATCGCCGTGCTGGCCGAGAACGAGGGCAGCTTCGTCAACCTCAACGGTGCCTGGCAGAGCTTCGCCGCGGCGGTGCGCCCGCAGGGCGAAGCGCGGCCGGCGTGGAAGATCCTGCGCATGCTCGGCAACCGCCTGGAGCTGGACGGTTTCGACGCCGTCCAGGTGGCCGACGTCACGCGCGCAATCGACAACCTCGCCGGCAAGGTGCAGGGCGGCAGCCGCGCCACCCCGACCCTCGAGAGCAGCGCCCATGCCTTCGGCGACGGTCTCGAGGTCGTGGTCGAGGTTCCGATGTACCGCGTCGACGCGCTCGTGCGCCACGCCGGCGCGCTGCAGGACATGCCGCAGAGCGGTGACGACGACGTGCGCCTGGCACCGGCCACGGCCAGTGGCCTCGGGCTCGCCGACGGCGCGGCGGTGACGGTGTCTGCCGGCAAGCGCTCCGTGGCCACCCGCCTGGTTGTCGACGCGACCGTGCCGGAAGGGGTCTGCCTGGTCGCCGGCGCACGCGCCGCGCTCGCCGACATCGCGGTCTACGGCGGTGCGGTCAGCGTCGCGCGGGCGAGCGGGGAGGCCGCGGCATGAACATCGTCGGCTTCCTCGAGACCCAGCTCGGCGCGTTCCTGCCGCAGCCGGTGGTACTGACCACCCTCATCGTGCTGAAGATTCTCTGCATCGTGCTGCCGCTGATGGGCGCAGTGGCCTACCTGACCTTCGCCGAACGTAAGATCATCGGCTACATCCAGGTCCGCATCGGCCCCAACCGGGTCGGCCCGCGCGGCTGGCTGCAGCCGATCGCCGACGCGCTCAAGCTGCTGACCAAGGAAGTCATCATCCCGACGGGGGCCAACCGCTTCCTGTTCCTGCTCGCGCCGATCCTGGCGCTGGGCCCGGCCCTCGCGGCCTGGGCCGTGATCCCGTTCGGCGCCGAGATGGTGCTGGCCGACATCAACGCCGGCCTGCTCTACATCCTCGCCCTGACCTCGCTCGGCGTCTACGGCATCATCGTGGCCGGCTGGGCGTCCAATTCGAAGTATGCCTTCCTCGGCGCGATGCGTTCCGCGGCCCAGATCGTGTCCTATGAAATCGCCATGGGCTTCGCCCTGGTCGGGGTCCTGATCGCGGCCGGCAGCCTGAATCTCGGCGACATCATCGAGGCCCAGCGCGGCGGCCTGTCGATCTTCAGCTGGTTCTGGGTGCCGTTGTTCCCGCTGTTCGTGATCTATTTCATCTCCGGCGTGGCGGAGACCAACCGCGCGCCCTTCGACGTCAGTGAGGGCGAATCGGAAATCGTCGCCGGTTTCCACGTCGAGTACGCCGGCATGGCTTTCGCGCTGTTCTTCCTCGCCGAATACGCCAACATGATCCTGGTCTCGGGCCTGTCCGCGGTACTGTTCCTCGGCGGCTGGCTGTCGCCCATCCCCGGCATCCCCGACGGCATCCACTGGCTGCTGGCCAAGATCGGTTTCTTCCTGTTCCTGTTCCTGTGGTTCCGCGCCACGTTCCCGCGCTACCGCTACGACCAGATCATGCGCCTGGGCTGGAAGGTGTTCCTGCCGATCACGATCGTCTGGATCGTGGTCGTGGCGGCGATGGTCGTGTGGAAGCTGCCGCCGTGGTTCGCCGGGGCCTGAGGAGTCGATACCTATGAGCACGGTTACCAGCTACCTCAAGAGCCTGACCCTGTGGGAACTGCTCAAGGGCATGCGCCTGACCGGGCGCTACCTGATCGATCGCAAGATCACCGTCCAGTACCCGGAGGAGAAGACGCCGCAATCGCCGCGCTTCCGCGGCCTGCACGCCCTGCGCCGCTATCCCAACGGGGAAGAACGCTGCATCGCCTGCAAGCTGTGCGAAGCGGTGTGCCCGGCGCTCGCCATCACCATCGAGTCCGAACCGCGCGACGACGGTACGCGCCGCACGACCCGCTACGACATCGACCTCAGCAAGTGCATCTTCTGCGGCTTCTGCGAGGAGTCCTGCCCGGTCGATTCCATCGTCGAGACGCGCCACTTTGAGTACCACGGCGAGAAGCGCGGCGACCTGCTGATGACGAAGGACAAGCTGCTCGCCAATGGCGACCGTTTCGAGGCGCAGATCGCCGCCGATCGCGCGGCCGAAGCCCGCTACCGCTGATGGTGGGCACCGCTACAACCGAGTGCCGGATGGCTTGATTACATGGTCGAACAGTTAGTCTTCTACGTTTTCGCCGGCTTCCTGATCTTCGCCGCGGCGATGGTCATCACGGTGCGCAACCCGGTGCATGCGGCGCTCTTCCTCGTCCTGGCGTTCTTCTCCAGTGCGGGCTTGTGGCTGCTGCTCGAGGCCGAGTTCCTCGCCATTGCCCTGGTGCTGGTCTATGTCGGCGCGGTGATGGTGCTGTTCCTGTTCGTGGTCATGATGCTAGACATCAACATCGCCGAACTGCGCGAAGGCTTCGCGCGCTACCTGCCGGTGGCCGCGGTGGTCGCCCTGGTCATGATGATTGCCATCGGCACGGTGGTCGGGCCGCAGAACTTCGGCTTGGACCAGGTGCCGGCCGCGGCCAGCCACGCCGCTGACTACAGCAACACGCGCGAACTCGGGCTTGCACTCTACGGCCAGTACATCTGGCCGTTCGAGATCGCCGCCGTGGTCCTGCTGGTCGCCATCATCGCCGCCATCGCGCTCACCCTGCGCGCCACCCGCCAGACCAAGGCACCGCGTCCCGAGCGGCAGGTGCAGGTGCGCCGCGCCGACCGCGTGCGCCTGGTCAAGGTCGAAGCCGAACGGCAGTCCTGAGGAGAATCGAACGTGCTCGCACTCGCGGATTTCCTCGTCATCGGCGCCGTCCTGTTCTGCCTCAGCGTCGCCGGCATCTTCATCAATCGCAAGAACGTCATCGTGTTGCTGATGTGCATCGAGTTGATGCTGCTGGCCGTGAACATGAACTTCATCGCCTTCTCGCACTTCAACGATGACGTCGCCGGCCAGGTGTTCGTGTTCTTCATCCTGACCGTGGCGGCGGCCGAAGCCGCCATCGGCCTCGCCATCCTGGTGGTGCTGTTCCGCAACCGCCACTCCATCAATGTCGAGGATCTCGACATGATGAAGGGTTGAGGTCGTGCGTGCTGTGTACGAGTTGAAAGGGAACCTCTGAGACATGGGCAATATCTGTCTCGCCATCGTGCTGGCGCCGCTGATCGGCGCCATCCTGGCCGGGTTGTTCGGTCGTCAGATCGGGCGTGCCGGCGCACACTGGGTGACCTCGGGTGCGGTGGGGCTGTCGTTCTTCCTGTCACTGGTGCCGTTCGCGCGCATCGTGCTCGGCGACGAGGCACCATACAACGCCAATCTCTACACCTGGCTGTCGACCGGCGGCGTCGATTTCCACGTCGGTTTCCTCGTCGACCAGCTCAGCGCGACCATGATGGTGGTGGTGACCTTCGTGTCCTGGATGGTGCACATCTACACCATCGGCTACATGCACGACGACCCGGGCTACCAGCGTTTCTTCTCCTACATCTCGCTGTTCACCTTCAGCATGCTGATGCTGGTGATGGCGAACAACTTCATGCAGTTGTTCTTCGGCTGGGAGGCGGTGGGCCTCGTTTCCTACCTGCTGATCGGCTTCTGGTACACGCGCGACAGCGCCATCTACGCCAATCTCAAGGCGTTCCTGGTCAATCGCGTGGGCGACTTCGGCTTCCTGCTCGGTATAGCCGCGGTGCTGATGTATTTCGGCTCGCTCGACTACGCCACGGTGTTCGCCGCCGCACCCAAGTTCGACAATGCCGTGATCACCGTGCTGCCGGGGCACGAATGGTCGCTGATGACCATGATCTGCCTGCTGCTCTTCGTCGGCGCGATGGGCAAGTCGGCGCAGGTGCCGCTGCACGTCTGGCTACCCGACTCGATGGAGGGCCCGACGCCGATTTCCGCCCTCATCCATGCCGCGACCATGGTCACCGCGGGCATCTTCATGGTCGCGCGCATGTCGCCGCTGTTCGAGATGTCGACCACGGCACTGTCGGTGGTGCTCGTGATCGGCGCCATCACGGCCTTCTTCATGGGCCTGCTCGGGCTGGTGCAGAATGACATCAAGCGCGTCATCGCCTACTCGACCTTGTCCCAGCTCGGCTACATGACCGTGGCGCTGGGTGCCTCGGCCTATGCCGCCGCCATCTTCCACCTGTTCACGCACGCCTTCTTCAAGGCGCTGCTGTTCCTCGCTGCGGGCTCTGTCATCATCGGCATGCACCACGAGCAGGACATGCGCAAGATGGGCGGGCTCAAACGCTACATGCCGAAGACCTACTGGACCAGCCTGATCGGCTCGCTGGCCTTGATCGGGTTTCCCGGATTCGCCGGCTTCTTCTCCAAGGACGCCATCATCGAGGCGGTCGCCGAATCGCATATCCCCGGCGCCGGCATCGCCTACGCCGCGGTGCTGAGCGGTGTGTTCGTCACCGCGCTGTATTCCTTCCGCCTGGTGTTCATGGTGTTCCATGGCGAAGAGCGTATGGATCATCACACCAGGGAACATCTGCACGAGTCGCCGGCAGTGGTGACCATACCGCTGATCCTGCTGGCGGTGCCGTCGGTGCTGGCCGGCGCCTGGTTCGTCGGTGACATGCTGTTCGGCACCTACTTCGGCTCGAGCATCGTGGTGCACGAGGCGCACGACGTGCTCGGCCACCTGGGTGAGCACTACCACGGCGTGTTCGGCATGATGACCCACGGGCTCGTGCAACCGCCGTTCTGGCTCGCCATGGGGGGCGTGGCGACGGCCTGGTACTGCTACATGAAACGCACGGACATCCCGCAACGGGTCGCGGACGCCTTCGCCATGCCCTACCGGGTACTGCTCGACAAGTACGGTTTCGACCGCTTCAACGAGTGGTTCTTCGCTGGCGGTGCACGCGCCTTCGGCGCCGCGCTGTGGCGCGGCGGTGACGTCGCCCTGATCGACGGCCTGGTGGTCAACGGCTCGGCCCGCGCGGTCGGCTGGTGGGCCGGGGTCATCCGTCATATCCAGTCCGGATATCTCTACCACTACGCGTTCGCGATGATCCTCGGGCTGCTCGTGCTGCTCGGTGTCTTCGTGCATGGCGTGCTCGCCTGATCGCATCACCGAGCCCGGGTACGAACCTCCAGCCGCACAAAGAAACGACGCATGGCCGCTGACCTACCTCTTCTCAGTCTGACTATCTGGTTGCCCATCATCGGTGGGCTGTGGGTCGCGTTTGCCGGCAGCCGCGTCAACGACCGCGCGGTGCGCAACGACGCCCTGGCCATCGCGCTCGGCACCTTCGCGCTGTCGCTGGCCTTGTGGCACGGTTTCGACAATGCCAACGGCGGCATGCAGTTCGTCGAGCGCATGCCGTGGATCCCGGCCTTCGGCATCGAGTATTTCGTCGGCGTCGACGGTATCGCCCTGCCGCTGGTCCTGTTGACCACCTTCACCACGGTGCTCGTGGTGCTCGCCGGCTGGGTCGTCATCAAGGATCGCCTGAGCCTCTACATGGGCGCCTTCCTCGTGCTCGAGGGGCTCATGATCGGCGTCTTCGCTGCGCTCGACGCGATCCTCTTCTACGTCTTCTGGGAAGCCCTGCTGATCCCGATGTTCCTGGTCATCGGCATATGGGGCGGGCCGCGCCGCGTCTACGCGACGATCAAGTTCTTCCTCTACACCTTCATGGGCTCGGTGCTCATGCTGGTCGCGCTGCTCTACATCTATTTCAAGGGCGGCAGCTTCGCCATCACCGACATGCAGGGCGCGGCGCTGACCCTGGCCGAGCAGCAGTGGATTTTCTTCGCCTTCCTGCTCGCCTTCGGCGTCAAGATCCCGATGTGGCCAGTGCATACCTGGTTGCCGGACGCCCACGTCGAAGCGCCCACCGGCGGCTCGGTCATCCTGGCCGCGATCATGCTGAAGCTCGGCGGCTACGGTTTCCTGCGTTTCAGCCTGCCCATCGCGCCGGACGCCGCCGCCTCGCTCGACTGGCTCATGATCGCGCTGTCCCTGGTCGCCATCGTCTACATCGGTTTCGTCGCCCTGGTGCAGCAGGACATGAAGAAGCTGATCGCCTACTCGTCGATTTCGCACATGGGTTTCGTCACCCTCGGTTTCTTCATCGTCTTCCAGGTCGCGTCCGGCACCGGCGACTGGAACCAGGCCGCCACCGGTATCGAGGGCGGCATGGTGCAGATGATTTCGCACGGCTTCATCTCCGGTGCGCTGTTCCTGTGCATCGGCTGCATGTACGACCGCCTGCACAGCCGCCAGATCAGCGATTACGGTGGCGTGGCCAATTCCATGCCGGTGTTCGCCGCCTTCATGATGCTGTTCGCGATGGCCAACTCTGGCCTGCCCGGCACCTCCGGCTTCGTTGGTGAGTTCCTCGTCATCCTGACCGCCTTCAAGGCCAACGTGTGGTACGCGGTGATGGCGGCCCTGACCCTGATCCTGGGCGCCGCGTATACCTTGTGGATGTACAAGCGCGTGGTGTTCGGCGCGGTCGCCGGGCCCAAGGTCGCGGAGTTGACCGATATCGACGGCCGTGAGCGCATCATCCTGCTCGCCCTCGCTGTCGCGGTGCTGGTCTTCGGCATCTGGCCGGCGCCGCTGTTCGACATGATGCATGCCAGCGTCGACCAGCTCATCACGCACATCCAGCATTCGAAAATCAGGTAAGGTCCCGGGCGATGAACGAAATATCGAATGTATTGCCCGAAGCCACGCTGACCGGCCTGGCCTGCCTGGTGCTCCTCGTCGACGTCTACCGGCGCGGCAGCAGCAACGCGGCGACTTTCTGGGCGGCCCTGCTTTCGGTGCTGGTCGTGCTCGGCCAGGTCGCAGCCGGCTTCCCAGGCGAGATCGTGCTGGCCTTCGACGGCACGTTCGTTCTCGACCCGATGGCGTGCTCAAGGCCTTCGTGCTCAAGGCCTTCATGCTGGTGCTCGTGCTGCTGTCGTTCTTCTACGCGCGGGACTATTTCCAGCGCCACCGCCAGGTCCAGTCCGAGTTCTACATCCTCGCCCTGTTCGCCGCCATCGGCATGATGGTGCTGATCTCGGCGCACAGCCTGCTGACCGTCTACCTCGGCCTCGAACTGCTGTCGCTGTCGCTCTACGCCATGGTCGCCATGGAGCGGGACTCGGTGGCGGCATCGGAAGCGGCCATGAAGTACTTCGTGCTGGGCGCCCTGGCCTCGGGCATGCTGCTCTACGGCATGTCGATGCTGTATGGCGTCTCCGGTACCCTGGACCTCGCCATGCTGTCCGATCACGTGACCGACGACCGCAGCCACATGCTGTTCACCTTCGGCCTCGTGTTCGTGCTGATCGGCATCGCTTTCAAGCTCGGCGTGGCGCCGTTCCACATGTGGGTGCCGGACGTCTACCAGGGCGCTTCCACCCCGTGACCTTGTTCATCGGCTCGGCGCCCAAGCTCGCCGCTTTCGCCATGGCCGTGCGGGTGCTCGCCGACGGTCTCGGCGCGGTCGCCGGCGAGTGGCAGTCCATGCTGATCCTGCTGGCCATCGCCTCGATGGCGATCGGCAACATCGTCGCCATCGCGCAGACCAACCTCAAGCGCATGCTGGCCTACTCGACGATCTCCCACATGGGATTCCTGCTCATCGGCATCATTGCCGCCAACGCGCTCGGTTACGCGGCCTCGATGTTCTACGTGATCGTCTATGCGCTGATGAGCACCGGGGCCTTCGGCGCCATCATCCTGCTTGCCTCGCCCGGGCATGCCTCGGATCGCCTGCAGGATTTCGCCGGGCTTGCCAAGCGCAGCCGTGGCACGCGTTCATCATGCTGATCCTGATGTTCTCCCTGGCGGGGTGCCGCCGTTCGCGGGTTTCTGGGCCAAGTGGTTCGTACTCAAGGAACTCATCGCGGCCGGCAACGCCTGGCTGGCGGTGGTCGCGGTGCTGTTCTCGTTGATCGGCGCGTTCTACTACCTGCGAGTGGTCAAGCTCATGTACTTCGACGAACCGCAGCAACTCGAACGCGGTGGCGCGCCGCCCGGCGAGGACGTCGCCCTGGTCTTCAGCGTCAACGGCCTCGCCGTGCTCGCCCTCGGCTTCCTGCCGGGCGCGCTGATGTCGGTCTGCCTGTCCGCCATGCTCGTCAACGGCATCTGAAGCGGTCGCCGCGCGCGGCCGGCCCGACAACCACGGTCATATGGCGCCGCTGGCCCGCGCACGGCCTGCGCGGCCCGTCCCAGGCGTAAGCCCTGCGGCAACGCGCGGGACTACGACGCGCAGCCGATGCGCTGTCCCATCCTGAGCACGTCTCCCGGCGCGAGGCCCGCGTCCAGGCGCAGCAGGCCGGGTGTCGCCAGCAGGATCACCGTCGAACCCATGTTGAAGCGGCCGAACTCGGCGCCGCGCTCCATCGTCGCGGATTCCTCCAGCGCATGCGTGCGGCGTGCGGGCCAGTTCGCGAGCGGGCGGTTGGCGAAAGGCTGCGCGAGCGGTGTGCACAACTCGATGCTGCCGACATTCATCGCGCCGACCATGACGAGGGCAAAATCGCCACGCGCACCCTCGAACACGACCACGGCGCGCTCGTTGCGGCAGAACAGGCCGCGCAATCCCTGCGTCGTCGCCGCGTTGACCGAGAACAGCGCGCCCGGGACGTAGCGCAAGGCCACTGCGCGGCCGCCGGTCGGCATGTGCACGCGGTGGTAGTTGTAGGGTGCCAGGTAGACGGTACAGAAACTGCCGGCGGCGAAACGGGCGGCCAGCGCGGCGTCGCCGTCGAAGAGGTCGAGCAGGCTGTAAGACACGCCCTTGGCCTGCAGCAACGTGCCGCCAGCGAGCTGCCCGCACGCGCTGATGCGCGCCCGTCGGCCGGTGCAACGACGACGTCGAGCCCGTTCGGCAGCGGGCGGGCCCCGTCACGCAGGGCGCGAGTGAAGAAGGCGTTGAAACTCCGATAGGCCGCCGCCGAGGGTTCGCGGGCGTCGCTCATGTCGACGCGGAAGGCCCGGATGAATGCCACGATGGCGAGGCGGGTGAGCGGCCCCCACTCGCGCCGGGTCAGCCAGCCGACCGCGTGCGACAGGATTGCCTTGGGCAGGACGAACTGCAGCGCGACGAACGCGCGCCGCGCGAGCGTGCGGCTCACGGCGTCGGCGCGCTGCGTCGTACCGGCACCCAGGTCACCAGCGGGTCGCCCTGCGCGCATTCGAAACGCAGTTCGACCATGTCGTCCAGGGCGAGCGTCTGCCGTGGCTCGACCAGCATGAGATGGGCGCCACCCGGACGCGCCTCGAAGCGCCCGCCGGGCGCGATCTCCACGGCATGGAGATGACGCATCTCGGCGCGACCCTCGACGTAGCGCGTCTCGTGCATCATGGCGCGGGCGAAGGCGGGACTCGATACCCCGCGCACCGTAAGTGCCTCGCTACCGTCGTTGTGCAGGACGAGGTAGGCCGCGGCGCTGTCGCTGCCCGGTGGCGGTTGTCGCAGCCAACCACGCTCCGCACGCAGGTGATCACAAGCCGCCGCCGGGCCGGCGGCGAGCAGGATGGCGACCAGCGTCGCAACTGTCATGGCGGGGTTCTTCATCCTTGTTTCTCTAGAAATTGGCTCACGGCGGTGAAGCGTCGCACGATGTCCGCCGCGGTGTAGGGTGGCGTGAGCACGCTGAGCAGTTCGAGTTGCGGGCTGACGAAGAAGACGCCGGCCGAGTGATCCACCGAGTAGCCGCCGTCGGCCTGTTCGACCTTCATGAACAGCACGCCGAGATTGCGCCCCAGTGCGCGCAGCTCACTCTCCGAGGCCGTCGCACCGATGAAGTCCGGTGAGAAGTAGTTCACGTATTCGGCGATCACTTCCGGCGTATCGCGCTCGGGATCGACGGAGACGAACACCACGCGTCCGCTCTCCCCGTAAGCTGGCTGCTTGCGTAACTGGTCCTCGGCACGGGCCAGCGCGGCGAGCGTGGTCGGGCAGACGTCGGGGCAATGGGTGAAACCGAAGAACATCAGCGACCAGTGTCCGCGCAGGTCGGCAGCCTCCAGGGGGCGACCATGCTGGTCGACGAGATGGAATCCCGCGAGCTGCGGTGGGTCCGGCCACAGGAGGCCGTCGATGCCGCCGGCCTCGCCTGCATGGCGTGTCGAGGACAGCCACATGCCGGCGGCGAAGGCGGTGGCCATGACGATGGCGCCGAGCAGGATGATGCCGAGGTGTGAAGCCGGCTTGGTGTCGTTCATCGCGGCATTATACGGTGGGCCTCACCGTCCGACCCGCGCGGTCGACCAAGGTTCGCCCGCAACCTTGCAAATACCCCGCGCAATGGCCACCATTTGCGCGGCCGGCCGTGCGGGGCGGCGCTGCGTCGCGCAGGGCGGCGCCGCGGCGGACCGCAGATCCGAATGCGCGCTGCGCGGGTAGTGGATTTCCCATGAAGGACAATGCGCCGACCAAGCTCGGCAAGTACGAGATCGAGGAGGAAATCGGCCGCGGCAGCATGGGCGTGGTCTACCGTGCCTACGATCCCTACATCGACCGCGCGGTGGCGGTGAAGGTCGCCCTGGCCGAAGCGCTCAAGGATCGCGACACCGGTGAACGCTTCCGCAAGATGTTCTTCAACGAAGCGCACACCGCCGGCATGCTGCGCCACCCCAACATCCTCGACATCTTCGATGCCGGCGTCGACGGCGAGATGTGTTACATCGTCATGGAGCTGGTCGCCTCGGGCACGACGGTGCGCAACTTCTGCCGTCCCGACCGCCTGCTGCCCCTGCACCAGGCGGCCGAGATCGTCTTCAAGTGTGCCAAGGCGCTGGATTATGCGCACCGGCAGGGCGTGATCCATCGCGACATCAAGCCGTCCAATATCCTGCTGACCGACGACATGGACGTGAAAATCGCCGATTTCAGCATCGCCCATGCCGCGCGTACCGACACCACCCAGACGATGCCGATGGGGTTCGTGGGGTCGCCGCGCTATATGTCGCCGGAACAGGTACACGAAGACATCATCACCAACCAGACCGACCTCTTCTCGCTCGGCATCGTCGCCTACGAGCTCGTCACCGGTCACCACCCGTTCGGCGGCGAAAGCTTCTCGGCGCTGGTGCACAAGATCGTCAACGAGGAACCGACGCCGATGCGCCAGTACCGGACGGACACGCCGGACGTGCTCGAGCGCATCATCTGCCGGGCGCTGGAGAAAACCACGGACCGGCGTTACCGCATGGGCATCGATCTCGCGTCCGATCTCAGCATGGTTTTCACGCACCTCGAGCGACCGCAGGAAGACATCTCGATCAAGGACAAGTTCGAGCGGGTCAAGGAACTCGAGTTCTTTCGCGGCTTCCCCGATTCCGAGATCTGGGAAATCATCCGGGCCAGCGTGTGGGTCGATGTCGATGTCGACGAGCGCATCGTCGCCGAGGGCGACGTCGAGGATTCGTTCTTCATCATCATCAGCGGCGACGTCATCGTGAGCAAGAAGGGCCAGTTCGTCGGCAAGCTCGGCGAAGGCGATTGCTTCGGCGAGATGGGCTATCTCAATCGCATCAAGCGCACCGCCAGCGTTACCGCCAACGGCCCGGTATCACTGATGAAGGTGAACTCGACGCTGATCGAACAGGTCTCCCACGAATGCCAGCTGAGGTTCTACAAGGTGTTCCTGAAGACGCTCATCGATCGCCTCTCGAAGACCACCGAGATGATGGTGCGCAACAGCGCCAACTGAGGCAGCGCTGCGTTCAGGCGCCGCGGCTCGCGCGGTAGCGCGCGATCAGCGCCGCTGTCGACGGATCGTGCCGCTGCGTGCGCGCCGGGTCGTCCAGCTCGGCGAGGATGTCGGCGGCGAGCACCTTGCCCAGTTCGACGCCCCACTGGTCGAAGGCGTTGATGTTCCAGATAACGCTCTGTACGAGGGTCTTGTGCTCGTAGAGCGCGATCAGCGCGCCGAGCGTGCGCGGTGTGAGTTCGTCGAGCACGAGCATCGAACTCGGCCGGTTGCCCGGGGTGGTGCGGTGACGTCCGAGGTCGATGCCGTGTTCGTCGACGGCCTCGTCGAAGCGCCGCCCGTGCATCAGCGCTTCGGCCTGGGCGAAGCAGTTGGCGACCAGCGCATCGTGGTGCGCGCGCCGTCCCGCCGGGTGCTGCAGGGCGACCACGAAGTCGACCGGTATGAAGCGGGTGCCCTGGTGCAGCAGCTGGAAGAAGGCATGCTGGGCATTGGTGCCGAGGCCGCCCCAGGTCACTGCAGCCGTGTGATGATCGAGCACCGCGTTGTCGAGACCGACGCGCTTGCCGTTGCTCTCCATCTCGAGCTGCTGCAGGTAGTCGGGCAGGTAGCGCAGGCGGTCGTCGTAGGGCACGACGGCGTAGGACTCGGCGCCGAGGCAATTGAGGTTCCACACCCCGATCACACCCAGCAGCATCGGCAGGTTGCCCAGGGTCGACGCGGTGGCGAAGTGCTGGTCCATCTCCGCCGCGCCGGCCAGCAGTTCGCGGAACGCGACCATGCCGGCGCCGAGCGCGATGGGTAAGCCGATAGCCGACCACATCGAGTAGCGCCCGCCGACCCAGTCCCACATCGGGTACACCCGCCCGGCGTCGATGCCGAACTCGACGGCGCGTTCGGTGTTGGCAGTCACCGCGACGAAGTGCCTGCCGACATCGGCATCGACGCCCAGCGCCGCGCTCAGCCAGGCGCGCGCCGAGTGGGCGTTGAGGCGGGTTTCGGCGGTGGTGAAGGATTTCGACGCGATGATGAACAGGGTCGAGCGCGGGTCCAGGCCGGCGGTGATGCGATCGAACTCGCCGCCGTCGACGTTGGCGAGGAAGTGGCAGCGCAGCGGTCCGTCGGCCTGGTAGCGCAGGGCGTCGCAGGCCAGTTGCGGCCCGAGGTGCGAGCCGCCGATGCCGATATTGACGACGTCGGTGAAACGCGCGCCGGTCGCCCCGAGCAGTTCGCCGTCGGCGGTCGCCTCGACCAGTGCCGCCATGCGCTCCTGTACTTCGGATACGAGGCGGGCGTGGGCCGCTCCACCGGGTGCGCGCAGGGCGGTGTGGAGGACCGCCCGCTGCTCGGTCGGGTTGACGATGTCACCGGCCAGCATGGCATCGCGCGCAGCGGCCACGCCGGCGCTATCGGCGAGCCGTCCGAGCAGGTCGAGGGTCCCGCGGTCGAGGCACTGCTTGCTGAAATCGAGCGTGATGCCGGCGGCGGCGGCGCTCATGCGCTGCAGGCGGTCCGGTTCCCACTCGAACAGGCGGGTGATGGACAGTTCGGCGTGCTTGGCAGCACGCTGCTCGAGTTCGCTGAGCAAGGGCGAGAGAGTCGGTTTCATGGTCACCAGGATCCGGGTTCGGCGGCCTACCGCCAAGGCGTGGTCGGTCGACGCCATTCTACGTGGTCGGTGTGCTGTGCGGGGGATTCCGCGCCGTCGGCGCCTTGCTATCCAGCCTGCGGGAATTCAATTAATATGCCTCCATCCACCGCGTATTGCCGCGTTCCGTCGGCCCACGGCCGGGGCTCCGGAGCGATTGCGATCATGACCACGGATGAATGCACGACATCATGAGCGCCCAGATCCCCGACAGGTTAGGCAAGTACGAGGTCATGCGCGAGATCGGGCGCGGCAGCATGGGCACCGTCTACCTCGGGCACGACCCCTACATCGATCGCCAGGTCGCCATCAAGGTTGCGCACGCCGAGCAACTGAACGACGAAGAAGGCGGTGACCGTTACCGCAAGATGTTCTTCAACGAGGCCCACACCGCCGGCCGCCTCACCCATCCGAACATCATCGGCATCTACGATGCCGGCGTCGACGGCGATACCTGCTACATCGTGATGGAACTCGTCGAGGGCGGCGAGACGCTCAAGGACTACTGCCGCGCCGACAACCTGCAGTCGATCGACAAGGTCGTCGAGATGATCTTCAAGTGTGCCAAGGCGCTCGACTACGCACACAAGCAGGGCGTCATCCATCGCGACATCAAGCCGACCAACATCCTGGTGACCCAGGATGGCGACGTCAAAATCGGCGATTTCAGTATCGCCCACCTGACCAAGATGGACTCCACCGAGACCATGCCGATGGGCATGGTCGGCTCGCCGCGCTACATGTCGCCGGAGCAGGTCACGGAGGACTACATCACGAGCCAGACCGACATCTTCTCGCTCGGCGTGATCATGTACGAGTTGCTGACCGGCAAGCATCCGTTCGCGGCAGAATCGTTCTCGCGTCTGGTCCAGCGCATCCTCAACGAGGACCCGGCGGACGTGCGTGAATTGCGCTCGGAGATCCCCGAAGCGCTGTCCCGCATCGTCAAGCGCGCAATGGCAAAGGATCGCGCCGACCGTTACCAGATGGGCATGGAACTGGCCTCTGACCTGAGCAAGGCCTTCGATGCGCTGCTCGAGGCGCCGCAGGAGAACATCACCGAGCAGGAGCAGTTCCTCGCCGTCAAGCAGCTCGACTTCTTCGACGGCTTTCCGGATGCCGAGATCTGGGAAATCGTGCGCGCCGGCAAGTGGCAGGATTACAAGGACGGCGCCGAGATCATCATCGAAGGAGAACTCGACGATTCCTTCTACATCATCGTGCACGGCGAGGTCTCGGTGCAGAAGCACAGCAAGGATCTGCGGCAACTGCTGGCCGGTGACTGTTTCGGCGAGATGGGCTACCTGGCCAAGACCAAGCGCACCGCGACCATCGTCGCGCGCGGGCCGACCTCGTTGCTCAAGGTCAACTCGACGGTCATCAGCCAGGTTTCGCTCAACTGCCAGGTACGCTTCCTCAAGGTCTTCCTGCGTACGCTGATCCACCGTCTTTCGGTCACGACCGAGAAGATGTCGCAGGAATTCTGAGCGACGCGCAGAGCGGTGCGCGTCACCCCGTACAAGCGGAGCCCGGCGTCTCCTGGTCGCATGGCCGCCGCGTTCGTGCTGCTCACCGCGGCCTTGTTTGCCGCCCCGCTGGCGGCGTTCGATGCCCGCGATCTCGTGTTGCCGCCCGGCTTCACCATCACCACCTACGCCGAGGGCGTCACCGATGCCCGCCAGCTCGCGATCGGCGCCAACGGTACGGTCTTCGCCGGTTCGCGCGAGGCCGGGCTGGTCCATGCCATCCACGATGACGACAACGACGGCCGCGCCGATCGCGTCGAGGTGCTGGCCGAGGGCCTCTACATGCCGAGCGGGATCGCCTATCGCGACGGCAGCCTGTACGTGGCGGCGGTCAGCCGCATACTGCGCTTCGACGACGTCGACGAGCACACGGTCGCCGGGCGTGAACCCAGCGTGGTGGTCGACGACCTGCCGGGTGACGCCCACCATGGTTGGAAGTTCATCGCCTTCGGGCCCGATGGCCGGCTCTACGTGCCGGTCGGGGCGCCGTGCAACGTGTGCGATCCGCGCCCGCCCTATGCCTCGATCCTGAGCATGACGGCGAGCGGCGGCGAGCGCCGCAGCGTGGCGCGGGGCGTGCGCAACTCGGTCGGTTTCGACTGGAATCCGGCCAGCGGGGTGCTGTGGTTCAGCGACAACGGCCGTGACTGGCTCGGCGACGACCGCCCGCCCGGGGAGATCAACCGTGTGAGCGTGCCGGGGCAGCACTTCGGCTTTCCCTACCGCCACGGCGACGGCCTGCGCGATCCCGAATTCGGCGCTGCCGGCGACGGCCTCGAATTCGTCGCCCCGGCGCTCGCCCTGGGCGCCCACGTGGCACCACTCGGTCTCGAGTTCTACCGCGGACGGGCTTTCCCGGCGCGCTACCGGGGCGCGCTGTTCGTCGCCGAGCATGGTTCGTGGAACCGCAGCCAGAAGGCCGGTTACCGCGTCATGGTCGCGTTCGTCGACGACACCGGCGCGGTGACGGCCTACGAGCCCTTCATCACGGGCTGGCTGCACGGCCAGGCCTACTGGGGCCGGCCGGTCGATTTCGCCATGCTCGCCGACGGCTCCCTGCTGGTGTCCGACGATCACGGTGGCCGCATCTACCGCGTGCGCTATACCGCGCCGTGAGCGAGGTGGCCGCTCTCGTGGCGCGCCTGCGCGCGGCCCTGGACGTCGACGCCGGTGCGAGCGCGCTGCAGCCGCTGTACGAAACCTGGGTCGCGCGGGACGCCTGGCGGCGCAGCGTGGAGGCGGTGCCGCTGCTGCTCGGGGTCGATCCCGCGGGCTGGGCGGCGTGCCGGCAGGGCGAGGTCGCGGCGTGGGCCGCGGCCCTCGATGCGCGCCTCGGTGCCGACCTCGGCGTCGCGTCCGACGGCGACGTCACCCCCGCGCAATTGCGCCGCTGGGCGCGCGACCACGCCGTCGCGCTGCCAGCCTGTGCCGAACAGCTGCTCGATTTCATCGCCAGCGTCGTGCTGGGCGTCGAAGCCGAGGCCGCAGCGCCGGCCGCCGCGGCGCGCGCAGCCGAGCGCGAGATGCTGCTCGGTGCGGCACTGGCCCTGGTCACGCGGTTCCCGCAGCAGTGTCGCGACGAGCACGGTTTCTTCGACGGTGCACGTATCGCCGACCAGATCCTGGCCAAGGCCGTGCTGTGGTTCCCGCTGCAACCGCCGCAGGCGAGCCGCGAGGAGATCGCGGCCTTGATCGAGTCCTACCTGACCTGAACCCGCGCGGGCTTCAGTCGTCGACTGCCATCACGGCGCCGAGGTGGGATTCGCCGCGTGCCGCGGCCAGGCGCACCTGGCGCGCGCGCTCGCGCAGGGTGCGGCGGCGGCCGGCGGGCAGCCCGGCATGGCAGGCGGCGCAGGATACGCCGGCCTCGTAACCGGGCAGCCCGCGTGCGGACGGCGCCACCGGGCGGCGGCAGGCCGGGCATTGTTCGTAGCCTGCCGCGTTCAGCGCGTGGTCGACCGCCACGCGTTCGTCGAACACGAAGCAGTCGCCGCGCCAGGCCGAGTCCGCCGGGTCGGTTTCGGCGAGGTAGCGCAGGATGCCACCGTCGAGCTGGAAGACCCGTTCGAAACCCTGGCCGAGCAGGTAGGCGCTGGCCTTCTCGCAGCGGATGCCGCCAGTACAGAACATCGCGATCGGGCGTGCGCGCTGGTCGCCGAGCTGCGCGGCGACGAAGCGGGGGAAGTCGCGGAAATGCGCGGTCTGCGGGTTGACCGCCCCGGCGAAGCTGCCGATGCGGTACTCGTAGTCGTTGCGCGTGTCGATCACCAGGACCTGTGGGTCCCGCAGCAGGGCGTCCCATTCGCGCGGACCGACGCGGCGCCCGGATTGGGGCGGCGGGCTGAGCTCGGCGATGCCGAGGGTCACGATTTCGCGCTTGAGCTTGACCTTGAAGCGCCGGAAAGGGATGTCGTGCACCGGGTCGTGGCGTGCTGACAGCTGGTCGAGTCCGGCGCGTTGGCACAGGCACTCCAGCATCGCCGCGACCCGGTCGCGCGGGCCGGCCAGGCTGCCGTTGACCCCCTCCGGCGCGAGCAGGATGCTGCCCTTGACGCCGAGCAGGCGGCCCTGCTCGAGCAGGGCCGCGCGCAGGCCCGGCAGATCGGTGAGCGGTGCGAAGCGGTAGAACGCGGCGACGGTGCCGTCGGCCGTGGCGGCAGCGTGGGGGACGGCGGAGGGGCTCATTTGATGGCGAGGAAACCTTCGAAACAGACGTACTTGAACACGCTCATGACATCGACGAAGCCGGCCCGTTCGAGCAGGCCGAGATTGCCCTCGCGCGAAAACGGTTCGAGCACGCCCTTCAGGCTGCGCGCCTTGGCGACGATCTCGTCGCCGCTGTAGCCCTGCTCGAGCTTGTGATCGACATAGAGCGCACTCATGATGTCCTGGAAGCGGGCGTCGGGCGCGCGGACCTTCTCGAACAGAACGAAGGCGCCGCCCCATTCCAACGCCCCGTAGATGGCATCGAACACCTGTTGGCGCACCCGCGGCGGCACGAATTGCAGGGTATAGCACGCCACGACGAGGTCGCAGGGCTCGAAGGCGTACGTCGCGAGATTGTCCTGCTCGATGTTACAGCCGGCGTGCTCGGCGCAACGCTGGCGCGCGAGCCGCACCATGTCCGGCTCGCAATCGATGCCGACCAGGCGCAGGCGGCGCGCGCCGTGCCGCGCGGCGAGGCCGGCGAGCAGGCCCCCGGTCGCGCAGCCGAGGTCGTAGACGCGCGAATCCTCGTGCACGAAGAAATCGGACAGGCGCAGGACGAGTTCGTGGGTCTCCGCGTAGAACGGCACCGAGCGCGCCACGTGGGCGTCGAAATGTGTGCTCGCGGCGCCCGAGAAGCGCCAGTCGGCATTGTGCGCGTCGATGATGTCGCCGACCTTGGCCACGGCATGGTCTTCCCGTTGGGCTTGGGGGCGCGATCATCGCACGCTCCCTGCGCGGGGTTAAGCCGGACTTCGCCACCCGTGTTCGTCGCCAGGGCGTCGCGTCCTCGCGCATCCCGGCCGCGCGGCGTCAGTGGTGGCCACGGCTGCGCTGTGCGCGCGCAACGGTAACGACGAGCGGAGACATGTGAGACATGCGGCACGGCAGGCCGGTGAGAACGATGTCGCGGGCAGCCGCTACGCCGGCGGCGCAGGGGCGGGGCGATGCGGCCTGGCCGCCCCGCGTGCGGAGCCCGCAAGCATGAGCGAGACCGTGTACACCGTCGAATCCGATGCGTACCTCACGGCCGCGCTGGCGCGCCTGCGCACGGGCCTGCCGACCCTCGCGCCGGCCTGGTTCGACACCCTGCCCCGGCACCTGCCCCGGGCTTGGTTCAGTGACCGGCGGCGCCCGGACTGGGAAGCGGCGCTGGCGGCGCTGCCGCACGTCGCCGACGCCTGCATCGATGCCCGCCAGGGTTTCTGCCTGCGAGCGGCTGGGGGCCTCGCGGCCGCCGCGGAGGCGCGGGTGCGGACCGCGCTGGAGGCGCTGACGCCCTGGCGCAAGGGACCGTTCTCGATCTTCGGCATCGAGGTCGACGCCGAATGGCGCTCCGATCTCAAGTGGAACCGGGTCGCGCCGCACCTGCCCGAGCTGACCGGTCGTCGCGTTCTCGACGTCGGCTGTGGCAACGGCTACTACGCCTGGCGCCTGTGGGGCGCGGGCGCCGGGTTCGTGCTCGGCCTCGACCCGGCAGCGCTGGCGGTGATGCAGTTTCGCGCGCTGTGGCGTTACGCGCACGATGCACCGGTGGTGGTCCTGCCGTTGCCGAGCGCGGCGCTGGCGCAGCCGCTGGCGGCTTTCGACCTGGCGTTGTCGATGGGCGTGATCTACCACCGTCGCGATCCGCTCGCCCACCTGCGCGAGTTGCGCGGTGCGCTGGTCGGTGGCGGGCAGCTCGTGCTCGAGACCCTCGTCGTGCGCGGCGAAAAGCCGTTGCTGCCGGCGGCTCGCTATGCACGCATGCGGAACGTCTGGGTGGTGCCGAGCCCGGGCCTGGTGCGCGCCTGGCTGGGCCAGACCGGCTTCGACGACGTGCGCCTGCTCGACGTCAGCGCGACGACTACCGCAGAACAGCGCAGCACGGCGTGGATGCCCTACGAATCGCTGGCCGAGTGCCTGGATGCCGACGATCCCTCGCGCACGGTCGAGGGCTACCCGGCGCCCCTGCGCGCGGTGTTCATGGCCACCGCGCGCTGACGCCGCGGCGGATCCGCTATAGTGCCCGGCCCCTTGGTCGGCGGCGGAGGTTTCCGGCGATGGACAGACTCGTACTCGTGACCGGCGCCGGGCGCGGCATCGGCGCCGCCGTGGCCCTTGCGGCAGCCGCGCAGGGCTACGTCGTCGGCGTCAACTATCGCCGTGACCGGGCAGCGGCCGAAGCCGTCTGTGCGGCCATCGCAGTGGCCGGCGGGCATGCCGTGCCCTGTCCCGGCGACGTGGCGAGCGAAGCCGGCGTCGCCGCGGTCTACGCGGCGCTCGACGCCTGCGGCGTACCGCTCCGCGCGCTGGTCAACAACGCCGGCGTGACCGGTCGCGTGATGCCTTTCGTCGAGTACACCGCGGAACGCCTGCGCACCACCTTCGATACCAACCTGCTCGGTGCTTTCCTGTGCGCGCGCGAAGCGGTGAAACGGATGTTGGCGAACGACGCCGGCGGCGCCATCGTCAACGTCTCCTCGGCCGCCGCCCGGCTCGGCTCGCCGCACGAATTCATCGACTACGCCGCGAGCAAGGGCGCGATCGACACCTTTACCCTGGGGCTGGCCAGGGAATACGGCGAGCGCGGCATCCGCGTCAACGCCGTGCGTCCCGGCATCATCCGGACCAGCATCCACGCCAGCGCCGGTGCCGTGGACCGCGTCGAACGCCTCGGGCCGCAGGTCCCGCTGGGGCGCGCGGGCGAGGTCGACGAGGTCGCGCGAACCATCCTGTGGCTGCTGTCCGACGAGGCGTCCTACGTCACCGGCGCGCTGGTCGACGTCGCCGGGGGGCGCTGATCGGCCATGCGAAGGGCGGCCGGATCGGCGCGGGAGGACATCGAGGGCATCGATCGCGGCGCGCCGTCCCTGCCGGCGGGGACGCTGGCTTTCTGCCTGCGGTACGGCCGCATCTACCTCCTGTTCGTGTGCGCCATCGTCGTGCTCGAAGCGGGCCAGTCGGCCTGTTCGATCATGCTGCCCTATGCCATCAAGCGCATCATGGACGGGGTGGCCGCGGCGCAGGCCGGCAGCGGCGCGGTGCTCGACCTGGTCGAGGCGCCGCTGTGGCTGTTCGCCCTGCTCAACCTGGGCGTCGTGGTGTTTTCGCGTGCCAGCGGCACCCTGCTGGTGATCCTGGGGCCGGAGCTGCGGCGGCGCGTGCGCCGCGAGCTGTTCGCCTACCTGCAGCACCATTCGCAGCGCTACTTCATGAGCAATTTCGCCGGCTCGCTCGCCAATCGTATCGCCGAGGTGGCGATGAGCGTGGCCTACACGCTGTGGACGGTGCTGTTCGACTTCTGGCCGCTGGCCATCGCCTTCGGCGTCTCGCTGGTGCTGCTGGGGGGGGTCAGCCTCCAGCTCGCCGGCGTCCTCGGCGCCTGGGTCGCGGTCTACGTCACGGTGTCCTTCCTGCTCGCGCAACGCTGCCGGCGCTACGCCCGCGATTACGCCGCGGCGCGCAGCGTGGTCAGCGGCAAGATCGTCGACTCGGTGTCGAACATCATGAACGCCAAGCTGTTCGCACGGCGCGATTTCGAACGTGCCTACCTCGACGACTACCTCGACCTCGAGGTCAGCCGCGCGCGACGGACGTTCTGGTTCATGGAAGGCATCCGCTGGTTCCAGTTCCTCGCCGCCATGCTGCTGATGATCGGCGTGATCGGCTATGCCCTGCGGGTGTGGAGCGCCGGTGGCATGGGCGCGGGCGATTTCGCCATGGCCGCCAGCCTGTCGCTGCTGCTCATCGAGCAGGCGCGTGGGCTGAGCCGGCGCTTTCTCGACTTCTTCGAGTACCTCGGCAACATCAACGACGGCGTGGCCATGATCGTGCGACCGCACGAGATCGTCGACCGCGCAGCGGCGAGGCCGCTGGTCGTCTCGCGCGGGGAGATCCGTTTCGAACGCGTGGGCTTCGGCTATGGTCAGGAACGACGCGTATTCGAGGAACTCGACCTCGTCATCCACGCCGGCGAGCGGGTCGGCCTGGTCGGCTACTCGGGCAGCGGCAAGAGCACGCTGGTCAATCTCGCCCTGCGCCTGTTCGAACCGCAGGCCGGGCGCGTGCTCATCGACGGCCAGGACGTTGCCGGCGTCACCCAGGAGAGCCTGCGTGCGGCGGTCGCCATGATTCCCCAGGATCCCATGCTCTTCCATCGCAGCCTGATGGAGAACATCCGCTACGGCCGCCTCGATGCCAGCGACGAAGAGGTGCGCGAGGCGGCGCGCCGCGCCCATGCCGACGAGTTCATCATGGCCACCGCCGAGGGTTACGACTCGCTGGTCGGCGAACGCGGGGTGAAGCTCTCCGGCGGTCAGCGCCAGCGCATTGCGCTGGCCCGCGCCATCCTCAAGCAGGCGCCGATCCTGTTGCTCGACGAGGCCACCAGCGCGCTGGACTCGGTGACCGAGCGCAACATCCAGGACAGCCTCGCGCACCTCATGCAGGGACGCACGGTCGTCGTGATCGCGCATCGCCTGTCGACCCTGGCCCATCTCGACCGCATCGTGGTGTTCCACGAAGGCCGCATCCTCGAGAGCGGCAGCCATGCCGAACTGCTGGCGCGCGGCGGGCACTACGCCCACATGTGGCAGATGCAGGCCGGCGGCTTCCTGCCCGAGCGCGACGACGAAGGCGGTGACGATGCTGCGGCGATGAGCGCGGGCTAGCCGGAGCCCAGGGCGACCGGTGTGGTCGTCGCGCTGCGGGCGGCCGGCCCGAGCCTCAGGCGGCGCCGCGCCGTTGCTGGGCGAGGGCGTCCTCGCCGGCCCACAATTCGTTCAACTCCGAGAAGCCCCAGTGTTCGGGGTTTTCCCAACCGACGATGCGGTCGGTGCAACCGGGGGCCGCGAGATCGCGTTCCGTGATGCGGGTCCGTGATTTGCGCCGCGTGCAGTAGATGACCTTCACGCGCGGGGTCAGCAGCCTGGCCGTGTCGATTTCGGTCACGACTGCGAGGAGACCCGATTCGAGCTTGACCAGCGAGCCCGTCGGGTAGATGCCGACGGTCTTGACGAAGGCCTGGAAGACCTTGGCGTCGAAGTGTCCCTTGCTCCAGTCGTACATCTTGCGTATAGCGGTGGCCGGGTCCCAACCTGCCTTGTAGGGCCGGTCGGAGGTGATGGCGTCATAGACGTCGCATACCGCGCCCATGCGCGCGAACAGGGTCAGGGACTTGTCGTCGAGGTTGTGCGGGTATCCCGTGCCGTCGACCTTCTCGTGATGGTGCAGGCAGACGTCGAGCGGGATTGGCCCGGCCGTACCGCCTTCGCGCAGCAGCTCGAAACCGGCCTGCGGATGGCTCTTGACGTGTTCGAACTCGGCGTCGGTGAGCTTGCCGGGCTTGTTGAGAATCTCGAGGTCGACCTTGGCCTTGCCGACGTCGTGGATGAGACCCGCCAGGCCGGCCTCGCGCACCTGTTCCGCGTCGAGTCCCAGTTGGCGCGCCAGCGCGATCATCAGGCCGCACACCGCGACGGAGTGCATGTAGGTGTAGTCGTCCTGGCTCTTGAGCCGGGCCAGGCTGATCAGGGCGCCCGGGTTGCGCAGGACGGAGCCGGAAATCTCCTCGACCAGGGGGTCGAGGTGGGCGGTGTCGACGGCCTGGCCCATGCGGGCCTCGCGGAACATGTCGGTCACCGCGGCGCGCGAGTTCGCGCAGATGGCAGCGGCACGTGCGACTTCGCTCTGGAGATCGACGCGAGACGGCAGTTCGCTCGGCGCCTCGATCGCGTCGTGGAGTTCGGACTCCACGCGTGCCTCGCGGTCGGCGGGTGTCTCCCGGGGTGTGGCGGCCTCGTCCTCGGCGACGTCGAGCCCGCGCGCGGTGTCAATCCAGATTTCGGACACGGCACTATTGCGCAGGGTTTCGAGGTCAGCCGGGTCCTCCAGCTTGAACCGGGTGTTCCAGAACGGGTGATCCATCCATGATCCACACAGTTCCGTCACGTACATGCCGAGGCGGACCTGTTCCATCGGGACGCGGCGTAAAGTGGATCTGTTCTTTTTCATTGTTCTCGTACGGCCCGGTTTCCTCGTCGGCGTGGATACCGCTTTAGCGGCTCGGCGGCGCCCTTCTTGAACCCGCTCACGGAACGCGGCAGGGGGCGGCGGCGAGCACCCGCGGTTATTGCTGCGTTGCAACGAGCGCGCCTCGCAAACCCGGCCGCCCGGCCGCTTCACATCCTGTTCACAACCCCCGTGTTAGCGTCCTGCGGCCCGTTGCCACCGTGTCCTCGCGATACGCCGCGGCGGGCTGCCGTGTCGGGCTGTCGAGTGCCCCGCAGAGGGCGAGGGGAGAGACCGGCGCAGTCATTATTCCAAGCGGCGCTTCGAGCGCCAGGACCTAGCAGGAGACATGCATGCGTAAGCACATCAGGGCGGTCATGCTGGCCGCGGCCGCGGCCACGCCGTTCGCGGCCAATGCCTACGGCCCGGACGACTTCCTCAAGTGGGTGGAAGCCAACCAGTCGGCCGAACCCCAGTTCGTCGAAGGCGACGTCATCACCGTCGACAAGGCCGACCTCGTGCGGCCGTTCATCCCGACCGAGTTCCAGGACGAGTGGATCTTCGATGGCATGGAAATGACCATCAAGGACGCCGGCGACCTGACCCCGGCCACCATCTACGTGGACGCGACCGAGAAGTTCAAGGGCACCGCCACGCTGGCCGGTGACAACGCCATCGAGAACTACACCGCGGGCCGCCCGTTCGACCCCGAGGAATACACCCCGGGTACGGAATCGGGCTGGAAGATGGTGTGGAACTGGATGTACCGCTGGCAGAACGAAGGTCTGACCGTCGGCGAAGTGCACTGGGTGTGGGTGCGCCGCGGTGGCGAGCACAGCGGCCACGACATCATGAAGCAGGACGGCGGCAAGTACGCCCAGTTCTACACCGGCGGCGGCTCCTTCGAGCGCGTGCTGACCGGCCCCTACAAGCGCGTCATGATGTCGCACCGCGCCGACCTCGCCGACAGCGGCTACAAGCTGAACAACGGTGAGGGCTTCGCCAAGAACACCGAGTTCCGCGAGTACACCGGGTTCACCTCGCCGTTCGACATCGCCGGCACGGCCTTCCTCATCCTGCGCTACGACGATCCGCGCAAGGCCGACGACTCCTGGGCCTACATCCCCAGCCTGCGTCGCGTGCGCCGTATCTCCGTCGAGGTGAAGTCGGACTCGCTGCTCGGCACCGACCACACCCTGGAGGACTTCTACGGCTTCAACGGTCGCCCGATGGAGCACGAGTGGGAATACGTCGGTACCGCGCGCATGCTGGTGGTGGCGCGTTCGCGTAACACCAACACCATCTACTACGGCCCCAACGGCTGGGCGGTGAAGGACGACTACGCGCTGCGCAAGGTCGACATCATGCGCCAGTATCCGAAGTCACCCAACCATCCCTACTCGACCAAGTTCATCTGCGTCGATCGCGTGTCCGGCGAGTCCTACTACGCCAATGCCTTCGACAAGGCCGGCGAGCTGTGGAAGGTCTGGCAGCTGACCAAGATCTGGTCGGAGGATCCCCAGTTCGACGCCGAAGAGCACGAGTTCAACGGCGAGCCGACGCCGGATGGCACCAACTTCCAGGTGTTCCAGAGCATCAACGTGATCGATCTGCAGAACAATCGTGGCACCCTGGTGCCGACGCGCGGCATTTCCGCCCCGCGTAACGACTTCAGCAAGATCAAGCGTCTGCTCGACGTCAACTACCTCACGGAAGGCCGCTGATCGGCCGACCCGTTCGAGGTCAGAGAGGCCGCCCCCGGGCGGCCTCTTTTTTTGCCTGCTGAAAAGCCGCGCAAACCGTTCGCGGGCGTCGGCTTCGAGGCTCTACAGCGGCTTGCCCGCGCTGTCCGCCCAGGCCGCCGCCATCAGCTCGTTCGACGGCAGCGTCTCGTCGACCAGCTTCTTCGCCGTCGCGATACCCGCCACCGGCAGGCCGCCGGGATCCAGCAGGCCGACCTGGACCAGCACCGAGGCCTGGTCCCAGTAGATGTGCTCGTGGTAGAGCTTCTCGCCGCGGAAGTTGACGATGGCGACCAGCGGCACTTCGACGTAGCGCCCGGTCGGGGCGACCCCGGGCAGCATCCACGGGATCTCGCAGGTGTGGGTGAAGCAGAAAATCATCTCGTCGACCAGGCGGTCGGTGCCGATGGTGCGCGAGACCGGGATGAGCCGCGTGTCGGGCGGGTTGGAATTGACGAAGTGGTACTTGTAGAACCGCTTGAGGTGGTCGTGGCCGACCCCGCCGGTCATGGTCGGGATGTGATTGACGTAGGGTTGCTCGACCATCGTCGCCATCGTGGCGTCGACGTCGCGGGTTTCGAATTCGTACGCCGTGTGCAGGTCCCATAGCGTGGACAGGTCGTAGATCGGCCCCATCACGCCACGCAGCACCGCGAGCGTGCGCGAATAGGCCATCATCGCCGCCGGTTTGTCATGGGCGTGGCGATGGGGATTGGCGAAGGCGTGTGCGCAAGCGGGGTAGACGTGGGCGCGGCCCTGCGGCAGCCCGGCGACGGCGCTGGCGATGGCGTCGCGCGCCGGCGGCGGGATCTTGTCGTCGCACTCGCCTAGATGCACGGTGAGCGGGCAGGTGACGGTGGCGACCCGGTCGAGCTGCTGCTCCAGACCGCTCGGGTAATAGGCCACGGCGCAATCGCCGCCGCCGCGGGCGGCGGCGAGGACGGCGAGCTGCCCGCCGAGGCTGAATCCCACCACGCCGCACTTGCCCTGCCGGGCCGGATGCGCGTCGAGCGCGGCCAGGGTCACCATGACATCCTCGACGCCGCGTTCCACGTCGAAGCGCTCGCGCAACGCCTGGGCCTGCTCGCGCTGCCCCTCGTCCAGTGCCGTGCCGGGTTCGAGGCGCCAGAACAGGTCCGGCACCATGCACACGTAGCCTTCCTCGGCCAGGCGCCCGGCGAGCTCGCGCATATGGCGGTCGTGGCCGAACATGTCCGGCAGCAGCACGAGGCCCGGACCGCTGCCGCGCGGCGGCGTCGTCACCCAGGCGCGGAACGCGCCGTCACCGGTCTCGATCTCGGTAAACATCCCGGTCACGCCGCGTTCTCCTTCGTGGTTTGGTGAAGGCGAATTCTTGCGAGATACTGCGCGCGCCGCAACCGCGCGGCCAGGCATCAAACAAGGGAGGGGGCAGCGATGTCGCACCGGCCGCACAGCAGCATGTTCAACCGCAACCGCTTCAAGCTCGGCCTGTTCTCGCCCAATTGCTCCGGCGGTATGGCGGCGACCACGGTGCCCGAGCGCTGGGATGCCAGCTGGGACAACAATCTCGCCCTCGCGCGCATGGCCGAGGCCGGCGGCATCGAGTTCCTGCTGCCGATCGCGCGCTGGACGGGCTACGGTGGTGAGACCGACTTCCAGGGCCAGTCGCTCGAAACCATCACCTGGTGCGCAGGCCTGCTGGCCGCGACCACGCGCATCACGGTGTTCGCTACCGCCCACACCGCGTTTACCCATCCCCTGGTGGCCGCCAAGCAGTTCGCCACCATCGACGCCATCGGCGGCGGACGTTTCGGCCTCAACATCGTGTGTGGATGGAACCAGCCCGAGTACGACATGTTCGGCCTCGACCTGCCCGAGGAACACGATGCGCGCTATCGCTACGGCCAGTGCTGGTGGGATCTCATCCGTCGCGCATGGGACGCTGACGAGCCCTTCGACTGGCAGGACGAGTTCTTCACCGTGCGCCACGCGGTGTGCTCGCCCAAGCCCTACGGCCGTACGCTGCCGCCACTGATGAACGCGGGTTCGTCCGAGCAGGGCCGCGATTTTGCCGCGCGCAATTGCGATGCCCTGTTCACGGTCATGGTCGATCTCGCGAGCGGCGCCGAAACCGTGCGCCAGTGGCAGGCTATCGCGGCCGAACGCTACCAGCGCGCACTCGAGGTCTTCACCACCACCTACGTGGTGTGCCGCCCGACGCGTCGCGAGGCCGAGGACTACCATCATTACTACGCGGTCGAGCGGGCCGATCTCGCGGCAGCGGATCGCCTGATGACCCTGATGGGCATGCATGCGCATTCGTTTCCGCGCGAGCAGATCGAAGCCTTGCGAACCAATTTCGCGGCCGGCCACGGGGTCTACCCGCTGGTCGGCGACCCTGACGATGTCGCCGCCGGCCTGGCCGCGATCGCCGACGCCGGTTTCGGCGGCGCGACCGTGGCCTTCGTCAACTATCTCGACGAGCTGCCCTATTTCCTCGCCGAGGTCGTGCCACGCCTGGAGGCGCGTGGCCTGCGCCTGCCGGCGGGCGCCGCCTGAGGCGCGCCGCGCCGGCGCGCGCCGGCAACCCGGTCAATTGGCCGCGCTCGGACGGGCGCTGACGGCGGCGTGCCAGCGCGCCGTGGCCTGGTTGCCCTCCGGGAAGGGCAGGCCGACCCCCTTGCCGAAATCGACCGCGCACAGGCCGGTGATGTCGGCCGCGGTGAAACGATCGCCGCCGAGGTACTCGCTCTCGGCCAGGCGTTTTTCGAGCTGGGCGTGGAAAAAGGCGACGCGCTGCTTGCCGCGTTCGACCAGCGCGGGAATCGTCTTCACGCCGCTGTAACCGGGCATGGCGCGCTCGGCGAAGGGCTCGAACTTGTTGCGGAAGAATTCGCCCACGGCCTGCATGCCGTTCATCTCGCAGAAGCGTTCCCAGGCCTCGATGCGTGCCGCCTCGAGCGGGTCGCGCCCGAGCAGGTTGGGCTCCGGATGCAGCGCTTCGAGGTAGCGCATGATGCACGGCGCTTCGGTGATCACGTTGCCGTCGTCGAGCTCCAGCGCCGGCAGGGTGCCCCAGGGATTGACCGCGAGGTATTCCGGCTTGAGGTTGTCGCCCTCGATGATGCTGACTTCCTGCCGCGGGATGTCGAGTCCCTTCTCGGCGATGAAGATGCGGGCACGGCGCGGGTTGGGCGCCATCTGGGTGTCGTAGAGTTTCATCGTCGCTTTACCTCCGCGAGTGTCGTTGAGGGCGGTGCCCGGGGCCGGTCAGGAATTCCCACGCGCATGCTGCCGCGGTCGCCGCGCGGCCGGACGCGCACGCGCATTCCCGGCCCGCGCCGGAATTGGTGCGGCCCATTGTTGGCCACCTCGCGGCGCCGCTGCAATGCACGACGCGGCGGTGGCATCCGGCCGACGGCTCGAAACGGTCGGCACAGCCAATTGAACCCCGCCGCCAATCCTGCTTTCATGGCCAGCGGCGGCCGTTCGACGGCGCGACACGGGTTTCGCGCGCGGCGCCGGGGAGACGTTGCATGAGTGCCATCTTGTTCACCAATGTCCGTGTCTTCGAGGGCACCGGCGATGCCCTCGAGCCGGCCGAAGTGCTGGTCCAGGGCAATCGCATCAAGACCGTCGCGCGCGGCGGTCAGCACATCGCACGCAGCAAGGCGGCGGAGGTCGTCGACGGCGGTGGCGCGACCCTGATGCCGGGCCTGGTCAACCCGCACTGCCATTTCACCTACAACAACGCCACCAGCATCGCCGACATCACCGCGCTGCCGGTCGAGGAGCACATGCTGGTGACCATGCGCAACCTCGCCACCTACCTCGATTACGGTTTCACTGCGGTCATCGGCATGGCCTCGGCCAAGCCGCGTCTCGAGGTCGTGGCGCGCAACGCCGTCGCCGCCGGCCATTACCCCGGGCCGCGCATCCGCGCCTGCACGCCGGAGTACACCGTCACCGGCGGGCTCGGCGACGACAACCGTCTCGACCGCGAGATCCCGTCGATCGGGCTCATCTGCAATGGCGCCGACGAATTTCGCCGCTCGATCCGCGAGCAGATTCGCGAGGGCGTCGACATCGTCAAGTTCAACAATTCCGGCGACAGCCTGACCATGGGTGGCCTGCCGGGCGACATCAACCCGATGACCGACGACGAGGTGCGCACGATCTGCGAGACCACCCATCGCCTCGGGCGGCGGGTGGCCGCGCACGCGCACGCCGATTCGGGGGTCCTGCAGTGCATCGAGCACGGCGTCGAGTTCATCAACCACGCCACCTTTGCCAGCGAGGCGACCATCGAGAAGCTGGCCAGGGTCGCCGATCGGCACTGGGTGACCCCGGCCATCGCCGCGCGTTACAACACCACGTACGAGGCCAGCGACTGGGGTATCACCGAGGACCTCGCCGAGGCCATCGGCAACAAGCGCGAGTTCGAGAGCGGCTGCCGCAGCATGACCCTCATGCACGAGGCCGGCATCCGCGTGCTGCCATTCGGCGATTACGGCTTCGCCTGGATCCCGATCGGCTCGGACGCCCGCGATCTCGAGCACATGGTCAACTACTTCGGCATGCAGCCGTGGCAGGCGCTGCGGGCGGCAACGGCCTACGGCGGCGAGGCCTGGGCCGGCGCCGACGGCGACAAGCTCGGCCGGGTCAAGGCCGGCTACCTTGCCGACCTGATCGTCGTCGACGGCGATCCGATCGCCGACATCACCGTGTTGCAGGATCGCTCGCGCATCACCGCGGTGATGAAGGACGGCCACTTCCACCGCCGCCCGGCCGCGGGCGAGCCCTTTGCCGCGGCGCGCCCGAAGCGCCGCCGGCGTGCAGCCTGAGCAAGAGCGCACGATGCAGCGTTATTCGATCCTCGATCTCGCGCCGGTCACCGCCGGCTCGGACTGCGCGGAGGCTTTCCGGCGCAGCGTCGACCTCGCCCGCCATGCGGAGCAGTGGGGCTACCATCGCTACTGGCTGGCCGAACACCACAACATGCCGGGCATCGCCAGCTCGGCGACGGCCATAGTCATCGGCCACGTAGCCGGGGCCACCACCCGCATCCGCGTCGGCGCCGGCGGCATCATGCTGCCCAACCATTCTCCGCTGGTCATCGCCGAGCAGTTCGGCACCCTGGCGTCGCTCTATCCCGGGCGTATCGATCTCGGCCTCGGCCGCGCACCCGGCAGCGACCAGTTGACCGCGCGCGCCCTGCGCCGCGCCTCGACCAGCCACGCCGACCGCTTTCCCGACGACGTGCAGGAGCTCATCGGCCTGTTCGCGCCGGCGACGGCCGGCCAGGCCCTGCGTGCAGTGCCCGGCGCCGGCCTCGAGGTGCCGGTGTGGATCCTCGGCTCGAGCCTGTTCGGCGCCCAGCTCGCGGCCTGGCTCGGCCTGCCCTATGCCTTTGCCTCGCATTTCGCGCCGGACGCGCTGCTGCAGGCGGTCGAGATCTACCGCGCCCAGTTCCGTCCCTCGGCGCAGCTCGAGCAACCCTACGTGATGGTCGGCGCCGGGCTCTACGTCGCCGACAACGAGCGCGAGGCGCGGCGCCTGTACACCTCGATGCAAATCCAGTTCACCAATCTCTTCCGCGGTGCGCCCGGCGAAGTACAGCCGCCGATCGAGGACATGGACACCTACTGGACACCGGCCGAACGCGCCGGGGTCGAGCGGGCGTTGAAGTACTGTTTCGTCGGTGACCGCGAGCAGGTCGCGGCGCAGCTCGCCGATTTCGTCGCGCAGACCGGCGCCGACGAGGTCATGCTCGCCGCGCAGATCCACGATCACGCGGCGCGCCTGCGCAGCTACGAGATCGGTGCCGGCATCTGTGCCGAGCTGTGCGCCGGGCGCACGGTACCGGCGACCAGGGTCAGCGGCGTGGCCTGAGGCGTGGTCCGATCGCCGAGGCCCGCGGGCATCGGCTCGTCGAGATAGAGTGCGCTCAGCGTCCACAGCCGCGCGGCGAGCGCCGCCGGGGTGTCGAACAGCGCTGCCGGCGGCACGTCGCCGTGCACGCGCAGGCGCTCCGCGCCATCGAACCCGTAGCTCGCGATGAGCGGGGTGTAACCAGTCGCCACCGCGGCCTTGTAGTCGCCGATTTCGTCGCCGGCCAGCAGGCGGGCGCGGTAGCGTGACGACACCATGCCATCCAGCACGTTGAACTTCTTGGCACCCACCGGCAGGGGTACGACGAAGTCGAGGTCGCCGTCGTCGATACCGCTCACCGCGAGGACGTGGCGGATGGTCGCGCCGGGGTTCAGGGTGAAATTGCGACTGACCACGCCGACGTGCACCTGCGGCGCGCGGATACAGGCATTGACGTAGCCGACGAAGGGCTCGTGCACGCGCCCGCGGGCGAGGTACACGCGGGTCAGCTCTTCGCGCAGACGGCGTTTCTTGGGCAGGGCGAAGTTCGCCAGGTTGCCGAGCAGCTCCTTGCCGCCACCGAGGTACTTGAGGAACTTGCGGCGGTTGCGGAAGCGGGTCTCGTCGCCGACGTCGAGGTCGAAGCCGGCGAAGGTCGTGCGGATGAGATCGTAGGCGTTGACCAGCAGGCCATCGAAATCGAGTACCACGAGCAGGCGTTTCATCGCAGGTCTCTCCTCACTTGCGGCCGACGTAGATGAAGTAGGGCGCGCGTAGCCCCGGCAGGTAAGGGATGGGGTTGCGGCCGTCACAACGTTCGACGCGCTCGAACAGGCCGTCGAGGTAGGCGCCGTGGGCGGGGTCGGGGCGCACGCCGTCGTGGCCGAACCAGCGCCGCCAGAAGGCCGCGTCGGCGCGCGCGCGCCAATCATCACCGCCGCGCGCCTGGCCGAAATCGACCACGCCGACGAGCCCGCCCGGGCGCAGCATGCGGAAGGCATTGCGCAGGGCCGCGCGCCACTCCGGCATCATGGTCAGGGCGTAGGAGAAATACACGCGGTCGACCGCCGCCGGTGGCGTGTAGGTCGCGGCGTCGGCCTCGATCACATGGACGTTGCTCCATGTGCGGCAGCGCTCGCGTGCGCGCTCGAGCAGGGACGGGCACAGGTCGACGACGTCGACCCGGGCCAGCGCCCCGCGCAGCTCCGGATCGAGGTACTCGAGGTTGCGCGCGGTGCCGCCGCCGAGTTCCACCACGTGCTGCCCCGGCGCCAGGCACAGGCGGTCGAGCAGCGCCGCCCGTCCCGCCAGCAGGCGTTCGCGGAAGGCATCGTAGTGGCGGGCCTGTGGCGCGTAGAAGCGTTCGAGGCATTCGCGGTGGTCGTCGAGGCGCGGCTGGCCGCGCAGCAACTGCCACAATACCTGGGCGTCGCCGAACCGGGTGGCGCTCATGCGACGACGTCCGCGACGTGGAAGCCGGCGTAGGTCTGCACGCGGTCGTGCGGCTGCAGGGCGCGGCTCAGGTCCGGGTGGTAGGTCAGGCGCTCGGCCAGCGCCGTGCGTCCGCCGTCCACGCGCACCGCGTCGAGGTAGGCCGGCGTGGCATGCGCGCTGCGGAAAATCACGCGCGCACCGTCGCGGGCGCAGTCGAGGATGGCCTGCCATTCCTCGCCCAGGGCCTCGGGCCAGGCGCCGGCCATCCAGTCCATGTGGTCGAGCAGGACGAAGCGCGAGATGTCCGCGCCGCGTTCACGCAGGAAGCGGGTCACCGAGGTGGTATGGAGCTCGATGCGGTCGACCAGGCCGGCGCGGAGGCGGGCGAAGTTGCCGGGCTCGAGATACGCCGGGCAGCACGCCGGGGTGTAGCTGCCGGTGAGATAGACCCGCCAGAAGTAGTTGCTCGCGAACGGCAGCTCGCGAAACACGTGCTCGATGGCCTCGCGGACGAAGGCTGCAACCCCGCCGACGTGCTGGGCCTCGACCTCGTGGCGCTGCGGGGTCGGCACGCCGAGCAGGGCGAGGGTGAACTGGCGCGACATCAGCCAGGCCAGTTCGCGCCGCCACAGCACGGGCGCGATGCGCTCGTCGAAAATCGCGCGCTGCTCGGCCAGCGTCGGCGCTGCGAGCAGGTCATCGACCGCCGCGCGCAGGCGCGGGCGGCAGCGCAGGTAGACATGGAAGCCGCGTGCGACCTTGCCGGCGAGGCCGTGGAAGTAGAGACCGCCGAGGCTGTCCTCGCGCGCTTCGAACACGGCACCGTGATGATCCCAGTAGGCGCGCGCGAAGGGACTCAGCTGCGCGCGCAGCTGGTGATGGTAGAGCGCGCCGAAACGGGCGTGACGGCCCTTACCGAAGACGGCGAAGAAATCCTCGTAATCGAGGGCACGTATGCCGGCGAGCTTGAGCTCGTTGAGGGCGATCTGGCGCGGGTTGAGATCGACGGCATGGATGCGCGCCGGCCCGGCCAGCGCGTAGTCGAGCACGTTGCAACCGGCACTGGCGATGACCAGCAACTCGTCGTCGGCGCCGATATCGAGCACCTGGCGATCGATGGCCGGGTCTTCCCAGCAGGTGTTGTAGATCAGGGCGTGCGCATGCAGTGCGTTGAAGAGGCGGTCGTGGAGGGCGTCTGTGCGAGGTCTCGCGGGCATCGAGGCGGCTTCTCCCTGGAGCAGCGACGGTGACCGGCATGCGTGCCGTTCACCGTGGGCAAGCCTAGGCGGGGAAGGTTAAGGCCGCGTGACAGGTGCCGCGGCGCGCGGACTCAGAGACCGTGGCCCTCGTCGGCGCCGATGAGCAGGTTGAGCGTCTGTACGGCCTGGCCGGAGGCGCCCTTGCCGAGGTTGTCGAGCTGGCCGACCACCACGGCATGGCCGCGCTCGGTGTTGTGCAACACGTGCAGGCGCAGCTCGTTGGTGCCGTTGAGGTCTTCGGGGTCGAGGCGGGCGAGTTTCGCGCCGCAGTCGAGGTCGGCCACGCTGACGAAGCGCTCGCCGGCATAGTGTGCGCAATAGGCAGCGTGCACGGCCTGCGCGGTGGGCCGCCCGGGCATCGCCCACAGCGGCAGCGGCACGTGCACCAGCATGCCCTTGTAGTAGCGGCCCACGGCCGGCAGGAAGATCGGCGGGTGGGCCAGCGTGCCCCAGCGCGTGATCTCCGGTACGTGCTTGTGCGCGAGCGTCAGCGCGTAGTCGTAGGTGGTGCTGGTGATGGCCTCGCCGGCCGGCGCGTTCTCGAAGGCGGCGATGAGCGCCTTGCCGCCGCCGGAATAGCCCGACACCGCGTTGACCGTCACCGGCCAGTCGGCGCCGAGCAGGCCGGCGGCGATCAGCGGCCGCACGATGGCGATCGAGGCCAGGGCGTAACAGCCGGGGTTGCTGATGCGCGTCGCCGCGCGCAGGCGTTCGCGCTGTGCGGCGTCGTACTCGGGGAAGCCGTAGGTCCAGCCGTCGGCGACCCGGTGTGCGGTCGAGGCGTCGATGACCCGTGTGCGCGGGTTGTCGATGAGAGTCACCGCCTCGCGCGCCGCATCGTCCGGCAGGCACAGGATGGCGACGTCGGCGGCGTTGAGCGCCTCGCGCCGCGCCGCGCTGTCCTTGCGCGCGGCGCCGTCGAGGCGCAGCAGTTCGATGTCGTCGCGCGCCGCCAGCCGCTCGGCGATCTGCAGCCCGGTGGTACCGGCTTCGCCATCGATGAACACGGTGCTGGCCTGGCTCATGGTCGGGTGACCCTAGTTACGAGGTGCGCGGGGGCGCGATCATACGTGCCGCGGGCGCAGCCGTCATGCGCCCCGGCCCGGCTTACCGACCTGCTTCCAGAAGCCGGCGCGATGTACCCGCTTGAGCACGGCCACCGTCGGGTTGAACTCGTCGGCCTTCATCTTCTGCGCACCGTCGATGTCGCGGCCGCGGCAGTACTCGGCGACCAGGCGGCGCAGGGCGGAATCGGCGTCGCGACGGATGACCAGGTAGAAGCGCTCGTCGACCAGCGGCTCGAAGCCGAGGCCCATGCGCGCAGCCGGCCCCTCGGCGCCGAAGGCGCAGTCGGCGTGCCCGCTCGCGACCAGCGCCGCCACCGCGGTGTGCGAGTACTCCTCGTCGCCGTAGCCCGTGATGCTGCCGGGTGCGAGGCCGGCGGCGCCGAGCAGGCCGTCGAAGGCGAGCCGCGTGCCCGAGCCGGCCTGGCGGTTGATGAAGCGGCGGCTGCCGTCGACGAGGTCCTGCAGACGCCGGCAGGGCGCTTCGGGCCGTGAGATCAGGCCCAGGCGGCGCTTTTCGAGCAGCCACACGAGGTCGCGAGTCGGTTCGAGGAGTTCGATGAGCCGGGCGGCGACGGTGCGCCCCAGTTCGCCCTGCGGCAGGTGGAAGCCGGCGATGTCGGCATCGTCGCGGCGGTAGCGCTGCAGTGCGCTCTCGCTGCCGAGGATGTCGAGGGTCACGCGGTGGCGGTCGGCGAGCTGCTCGCGCAGGGCCAGCACCGCCTCGCTGTGACTGGAGGCGATGGTCACCGGGTGGCGACGCGGGTCGGCGGCCTCGCTCAGGCGCGCGCCGGCTTCGAGCGCCTGGCCGTCGAGGGCCGGGGCGAGCTGTTCGCCGGCGGCGGTGGTCACGTCGAGCAGGGTCTCGCCGAAGGCGGTCAGGTGGGCGCCGCGACCCTGGCGCGCGGACACCAGCGGCTTGCCCAGGCGGCCCTCCCAGTCGCGCAGCACGCCCCAGGCGTGGCGGTAGGACACGCCGGCCTCGCGCGCCGCGTAGTTGAGGTGACCGCCGTGGCGGATGCCGCTCAGCAGCTTGAACACGAGCGGTTCGATGACGATTGTCTCGCCGTCGATTTCGACCTGCCAACGCACCGCGAGGCCGAGCTTGATTCCCATGCGATTCCTGCACTTACCTGCCTGATCGGCATGCCGCATCATATTTGATCTCGGCCCGCGGAAAGAACCTCGGCAGGCGCTCGCAGGGGCGCCGCGCAGGCCTGCAATTTTGCTAACATCGCCGACCAATGCCCTGCCGGGCCCGACCCGCGACGCCCTGATGCTGCAAGCCGCCACCGATTCCCCGCTCTGGCTGGTCGGTATCGACGATACCGACAACCTCGAAACCCGCGGCACCGGGCACGGCGCGCGCAGCCTGATTGCGGCGATCGAACAGGCCGGCCTGGCGCGCGGGGTCGGCGTCACCCGCCACCAGCTGCTGGTCGACGATCGCATTCCCTACACCTCGCACAACAGCAGCGCCTGCCTGCAGCTGTCGGACGTTGCGGACACCGCCACCCTGTTCGAGTTCTGCCGCCGCTTCATGCTCGACCTCGCCGCGCGCGGCGCCGACGTCGGTCTGTGCCTGGCGAGCCTGGCGCAGGCGGCCGGGGTGATCGCGTTCGGGCGTGCCGCCAAGACCGAAGTACTCGACCAGGGGCGCGCGCGCCGCGCCGCCGGTGAGGCCGGCATCCGCCTCGAAGGCCTCACCGGTACCCGCGACGGCATCATCGGCTCGCTGGCCGGGGTCGGGCTGTTCGCCGATGGCAACGACGGGCGCTACCTGTGGCAACGTCGCCTGCGCGAACTCACCGATGGCGTGGCCAGCGTGGCCGAGATCATCGCCGCGACGGGCGTCGACGACATCCGCGTCATCGACGGCGACAGCCTGCGTGACCAGCCCGACACCCGCATCGCGCTCGGTCCGTGGCCACGCCCGGTGCGCATCGACGGTTCGTCCGTCCTCCTCGTCTCACAAGGATCACCGCATGAACACGCTGATTACGCCTGCATCGACAAGCAGCGTCTCAAGGCCTTTCGTCCCTGAGCGCGCGTTCGGCCGCGGCCTGGCGCTGCTCGGCGCCGGGCTCATGCTGGCCGTCTTCCACCGCGCGCTCGATCTCTCGCTCGGCCTGCCCGGGCATTTCGGCGTGTTCTGGATGGCGGCCCTGGTGCTGGCGCGGAGCGCCTCGCCGTTGCCTGCCGCGGCCCTCGTCACCGCCCTCGGCTACCTGTGCGGGGGGGCCGTGCTCGGCGCCCATGCCACCCATGGCATGGTCAACGCGCCCGGCTACCTGGCCGCGGCCTTGTGCCTCGACGGCGCCTGGTGGCTGGCCCCGGCGCTGCTCGCCCACCCGTTCAGCGCCGCGCTCATCGGCGCCGTTGCCTTCGCGCTCAAGCCCGCATTGCTGGCGGTAGCCGTCGCCGCGTTCGAGCTCAAGGGCGGCGCGCTACGCCATGGCCTCGGCGTGGTGGTGCTCGCCCATGCCTGCTTCGGCGGCGTGGGTGCGGTGATCGGTGCCCTGCTATGGCAGGGCCAGGGGCGGTCGCCGTCCGGGGCACGCGAACCGCACTGAACGCGCTGCCCGCGGGCGGCGTGGCACGGGCGACGTCGCGGTACACCGACGACCCCGTGCGTACCGGCGCCCGCCACGCCGCCATCAGCGATCGCTTGCCGGCGCCGGCCACCAGGCCTGGTTGTCGGCGTCGCCCTCGAGGCGGAAATCCGCCAGGCGCGCCTGCGTCGCCGGCGCACCCAGTTCTGCCAGCACGGCCATCACCGCCTCGCCCCGCGCACTCGCCGTCACCCGCCAGGCGCGCAAGGGGCTCAACAGGCGCGCCTCGTCGATGACGAAGGCGCGCTGGCCGGCCGGGCGTGCGCGGTCGAAGGGATGCAGTCCCCACACGCTGTAGCCGCCCCGCGCGTGCGCCAGTGACACGGCCGCCGCGCCGCGCGCGCCCGCCTGGTCGACGATGCAGGCCGGCGCCGCGGGGCCGGCGAGCAGTGGCCGCTGCAGGGCGGCCAGGCGTGGCTGCTGTTCGATCACCCAGCAGCGACCGGCGTCGGCCACGCGGGCCATCGCGGTGGCCAACGAGGGCGCACCGGCGACCCCGGCCGGATCGTCCGCCGGGCCGATGACGGCGAGCGGGTTGGCGAATACCACGCGGCCGTCGGCGAGGAGTCCCCGTTCGGCCAGGCGGCGCGGCGGACCGGCGTGATCGTGGGCGATGACGAGGTCGAAGTCCTCCGCAGCGAGGCGCCGCGGTATCTCGCGCACGTGGGCCGTGCTCAGTTCGAGGGGCGGGATGCGTCCGGCGCGGACAGCCGCGGCGAGCAACCCGTCGAGGAAACCGTCCTGGGCGACGATGGTCACCACCAGCGCGCGCAGCGGCGGGGGTGGCGGGGTGTCCTCGGCGCACACGGCGCGCGCCGGCGCGGTTGCCAGGAATGGCACGAGCAAACCACGGAGGACGAGACTGGTCAGTGCCTGCATATTTGATCTTCGACCTCGCTGAGCTAGCTTCGCGGCCCACATAACAATACCGACAACGCACGCATTTTCATCGTTTGCGGAGGGTTCCCGTACATGTTTCCGTCTGTTCGCTACCTCGGCCTGGCCGCCGCGTTCGGCCTCGCCGGCCTGCTGCCGGTCAGCGCCGCGGCCGCCGTCGCCACGTCCACCGTCACCATCACCTTCGACGAGCCTTACGTCAGCACGCTCGAGGACATTATCCAGACCAATCCCTACACCGGGCTCGGGGCGACGTTCGCGTCGGGTAGCGGGACGAAGAAGGCCGTCATCAAGACGCCGGACGATTTCAACAACTACACCTTGGCGACTGGCGAAGATCCGAACAACCAGTTGCTGCACCTCGACAGCAATCCGCCGGACGTGCTGGTACAACTGGCCGAAGCGACCATGAATTTCAGTTTCGACTACCGCCGCCCGACCGACATCGGCGACATCGACGTCAGCATCTACAGCGCTGGCAACCTCGTCCATGCCTTTGCCACCATCAACTGGGAGCTCGCGGATGGCTGGGTGAACTTCGCCTACGACGGTGCGTTCGGTGCGGTGGACGAGATTCGCCTGCAGGGGAATTCCAAGTACGTCATCGACAATCTCTCCTTCGAAGTGACCGCGGTGCCGTTGCCGGCACCGGTGGTGCTGCTGGGCAGCGCGCTGGTGCTTCTGCGCGGCCGTCGCCGCGCGCTGCGCACCGCGCACTGATCCACGCGTTCCGCTCCGCGACGAGGTGTCCCACCCATCTCGTCGCCGCGCCCGGTCGTCGGCCGGGCGCGCCCGTCACGGCGTCTCGCCCGGCTTGATCCGACTGGCTTACCTCGTCCTCGGCTGCGCCTGCGCGGTAACCGCCGGTGCCGCCGAACCGTCCAGCGTCCTCGACGAGATCGTCGTCTTCGGCCACCGCGACCCGGCCCCGCTCAGCGTCAGCACCAACGCCGGCACCCATTACGGCATCCGCCGGGTCGACATCGAGCGTGCCAACGCGCGCAGTCTCGACGAAGTGCTCGAACTGCTGCCCGGCATCAACGTGCGCACCGGCGGCGACGGCACGCCACGCATCGACATGCGGGGCCTGCGCACCCGCCAGGTCAAGATCCTGATCAACGGCGTGCCGCTGAACGCCGTCGGCGACGGCAACTTCGACCCCACCGTGGTGCCCACCGAGTACATCGAGGCGGTCGAGGTGTTGCCCGGCGCCGGCTCGCAACTCTACGGCGACGGCGCGCTGGCCGGCGCCATCAACATCGTCACCCGCCGTGGCAGCGGACCGCCGCGCGGCGACGTGCAGGCCGAGGCCGGCGACCTCGGTGCCGAGCGCCTCGCCGGCACTTTCTCCACCGGCTTTGCCAACGGTGACCTGTTCGTCTCGGTCGGACGCCGCCATCGCAATGCCTGGCGCCTGGCGGACGACTTCGAGCCGGCCGACTTCGAGCCGGCCGACACCGAGGACGGTGGCAAGCGCTTCAACAGCGATCTCACCCGTAACACGATCTACGCGGTGGCCAACTGGCGGCCGTTGGCGAACTGGGAATTCGGCCTCACCCTCAACTACTACGAGGGCGAGCGCGGTGTGCCGACCAGCGTGTTCGACGACCAGGGCGACATCTTCGCCAGCCGTCCGCGCTACGAGCGCGCCAGCCGCGAGGACGGCTGGTACGTGCAGGCCAGCGCCCTGTACGAACCGGCCTCGGGCTGGCGCAACCATGCCTGGACCTACCTCACCAACGACGTCACGGTGACCGAACGTTTCGCCGATGCCACCCTGCGCCCGACGCGCGATCCGACCGTGCGCAACACCTTCACCGACGAGACCCGCGCGCGCATCACCGGGGTGCAGGACATCCTGTCCTACGAGGGCGAGCGCTTCGGCCGGCTGGCGGTGTCCTTCGCCGCGCGCCAGGAACAGCTCGAAAGCGACTGCGTGATCCAGGACCTGCCGATCGCCCGGGAACGCACCGTGGTCGACACGCAGACGACGACCGTGGACACGACCACGCAGCAACCGGTCACCGTCACCACCTCCGAGCCCGTGACGACGACCACGGTGACACCGACCACGGTGACGACGACGCGCACCGTGACGAAGACCAGCCTGGTGCCCTCGGGGGTGCCGGCCTCGACCTACGTCCTCGATTACACGGAAACTTCGACCAACGCCTTCGGCGCCACCTCGGCCGCCGGCGGCAACGACCCGGTGGCCCGTCTCACCGCGACCAACCGCGCCGGTGGTGGCATCGATTTCACGCTCGAGAATCTCGCCGGCAGCAATTACGGGCCGGAGTCCTACCTCAAGTACGTCTACCTCAGCCCCAGCCCGGCCTTCGATCTCAGTGGCCTGACCTGGGCGCAGGCGGTGGGCAGCCAGGGCGACATCGGCAACATCAACATCCGCGCCGACGACATCGACGGTTGGAACTACGCGCTGCGGGTCAACTTCCGCCGCCCGGAGCAGGGCGATGCGCTGTACGACGGTGAAACCGCGGCGTGGCTGTTCGACCAGGGCACGGTGACCCAGTTCTTCGAACAGCCGGCCCTGGCGGCGCCGGGCCTGCCCGCCGCCTACGGCGCGGTGACCCTGCGCCGCACCCTGGCCAACGGCTTCTGGGGCGTGGCCGAGGACCAGGCCACCGGCGGTACCCCGGGCGATCGCAACAACGTCAACGTCCAGGCCCTGGCGGCGGTCGACCCGGGCGCCTTCGTCACCCGGACGACCTCGGAAGAAGTGACCGAGACCACCACCGTCGACGTCGCCACCCAGACCACCACGACCGTGACCACGACCACCACCAAGCAGGTGCCAGTGACCACGACCGAGGCGCAGACCACGACTTCGACGCGCACCGTGCTCGAACCCGATCCCGACGTCGGCGACCTGCTGGTCGACGTGCGCCTGTGTTCGGGCGCCGGTGGCGGGGGCGGCGGGCTCGGGCTCGGCAACAACCGGGTCGAGCGCGTGCCGAGCCTGCGCTTCGGCCAGCGCCTGCTGACCCAGGAGCGCGCCATCGAGGTCTACTCGGCGGCCATCGAGTACGCCTTCGACCCCTGGCCGGCGGCCGCCGTCGTCGCCAGCTTCGGCTACCACGCCCTGGTCCGCGACGGCGGCGGCAGCACCGCCAAGCCCGGTTACAGCCTGGCCGGCTACTACGACCTCGCCCACGGCATCCGCCTGCGCGCGGCCGGCTCGCACAAGGTCCGCGTGCCCAGCGTCAACCAGCTCTACGACCCCGACCAGGGCAATCCCGAACTCGTCTTCGAGCAGGCCGACAGCGTCGAGGGCGGGGTCGAGTGGCGGCCGGGGGCAGCGACGCGGCTGGCGCTGACGGTGTTCGACCAGGACGTCGAGAACTTCATCCAGACCGATCTCATCAGCGAGCGTTTCGAGAACGTCGCGCGGCTCGCCCTGCGCGGGGTGGAGGTGCTGGGCGAACAGCACGACTGGCTCGGCATAAACCTGCGCGCCGGTTACAGCTACCTGTGGAGTCGCGATCGCACGCCGGGTACGGAGCGCCGGCAGCAGCAGTACACCCCCACGCACCGCATGACCCTGAGCGCCGACTACACCTGGCGCGAGACCGCCACCGTGCACCTCGGCGCCGAGTACACCGCCGACCAGTACTTCTACTCGCGTACCATCCCGCGGGTGCGCCGCGAGCTCGACGACTTCATGGTCGTCGACGTCAACGTGACGGTGCCGCTGCCGGGCCGGCGCGTGCAGCTCTACGCCGGTGCCGACAATATCCTCGATGCCGACTACGCCGAGAGCTACGGCATTCCCCAGCAGGGCCGCTTCGTCTTCGCCGGCATCAAGATTCGCCTGCCCTGAAATGGCGGTGGCAGAAACGACGATGCGGGCCGGGGCCCGCATCGCGTCGCGCGAGAGAACCGGCCGCAGCCGGTCGGGGCAGCCGCGCGACCGCCCCCTTCACCGCGCCGGGCTCAGGCCGCCGCGGGCTTCATCACCGCCTTCACCTCGAGGAACTCCTCGAAGCCGAACTCGCCCCACTCGCGCCCGTTGCCGGACTGCTTGTAGCCGCCGAAGGGCGCGTGGAAGTCGAGGCCGGCGCCGTTGACGTGCACGTTGCCGGCGCGCAGGGCGTTGGCCACGCGCTGCACCCGTGCCGGGTCGCCGCCGGAGACGTAGGCCGACAGGCCGTAGACGGTGTCGTTGGCGATGCGCACGGCGTCCTCGTCGCTCTCGTAGGGCAGCATGCACAGCACCGGCCCGAAGATCTCCTCGCGCGCGATGGTCATGTCGTTGTTGACGTTGGCGAAGATGGTCGGCTTGACGTAGTAGCCCTTGGTCAAGCCGTCGGGCAGGCCGGGGCCGCCGCAGACCAGGGTCGCGCCCTCGTCGATACCCTTCTGGATGAGGGCCTGGATGCGATCGAACTGGACCTTGCTGACGACCGGGCCGATGTTGGAATCCTTCATCTTCGGATCGCCGACGTTGACGCCCTCGCAGGCGGTCTTGGCGATGGCCATGGCCTGGTCGTGCAGCTTGGCCGGGACCAGCATGCGGCTCGGCGCGTTACACGACTGCCCGGAGTTCATCATCATGCCCTGCACGCCGCCGGTGACCGCGCTCTCGAGATCGGCGTCGTCGAGGATGATGTTGGGCGACTTGCCGCCGAGTTCCTGGGCGACGCGCTTGACGGTATCGGCGGCCGACTTGGCGACCTGGATGCCGGCGCGGGTGGAACCGGTGAAGGACATCATGTCGATGCCCGGATGGCGCGACATGGCGTCGCCGACGGACGGACCGTCACCGTTGACGAGGTTGAACACGCCCTTCGGCACGCCGGCGGCATCGAGCACCTCGGCGAAGATGGCGGCATTGAGCGGAGCCACCTCGGAGGGCTTCAGCACCATGGTGCAGCCGGCCGCGAGCGCGGGCAGGACCTTGCAGGCGATCTGGTTGATGGGCCAGTTCCACGGCGTGATGAAGCCGCACACGCCGACCGGCTCGCGGCGCAGGGTGATGTTGCCGCGCTGCTCTTCGAACTGGTAGTTCTTCAGCACGTCGATGGCGGTGCCGAGGTGGGCCGGGCCCATCGCGGCCTGGGCCGCCTTGCACAGCCACACCGGCGCGCCCATCTCGGCCGAGATGGTCTCGACCATCTCGCCGTAGCGCTCCTTGTAGGCGGCCTGGATGCGCTCGAGCAGCGCGACGCGCTCCTCGACGGTGGTCTGCGAAAAGGTTTCGAAGGCGGCGCGGGCCGCGGCCACGGCCTTGTCCACGTCGGTGGCGTTGCCGAGCATGATCTGGCCGATCACTTCTTCGGTCGCGGGGTTGATGACGTCGAGCGGCTTGGGATCGGTCGGGTCGACCCATTCACCGTTGATATAGAACTTCAGACAGCTGTCCATCGAGGGCTCCTGTTGGCTTGGCCGTGCGGGCACGGCGGATTGTCTAAGGCGTCGGGGCCACGGCGACGGCGCGCGGGTTCCGGGTGACCGCGGGCCACCCGAGTGGAACGACATTGCAGTTTGCACGATCCCGTGCGACCGGGCGGAAGCACGGTGAATGTCACGAAAAACCCGTCTCGCCGTACCGGAATCGGCATGGCACGACATGGCGCAAGGATAGCATCCCGCGCGCTCCGGACTGAACCGCGCGCCGCTTGTGGGAATCGCCGCGGCGGTGCTCAGGCGAGCGCGGGCCGGCGCCGATGCCAGTCGGTCACACCCTGCAGGGCATGGCCGGCGCGCAGCAGCGTGGCCTCGCCGAGATGCGGGCCGAGCAACTGGATGCCGAGCGGGGCGCCGTCGGCATTGCAGCCGGTCGGCAGCGACAGGGTGGGCGTGCCGCTGAGGTCGAACGGCGCGGTGAAGCGGATCAGCTCGGGCCAGTCCTGCTCGGCCTCGCCGAAGGTCGCGAACGCGGCGAGCGTGGGATTCTGGCGCATGTAGGCAGGCGCGATCACGACGTCGACACTGGCGAAGACCCGCGCGAGCGCGCCGCGGTAGTTGAGGCGAACGTCGTGGGCGAGGGCATAGTCGACGGCACTGGCCGCGCGACCGGCGTCGAGCAGGGTGGTGAGTCCGGGGCCGTAACCCGCGGCCTGGGTCGGGTAGGTGGCGGCATGCGCGGCCGCCGCGTCGGCCGTGCACAACGGCGCCCACGCGGCGATGACCTCGTCGGTCGCCGGCATGGTGACGGGTACGACCTGTGCGCCGGCCACGCGCAGGGCCGCGAGCACGGCGTGCAGGCCGGCGACGATTTCAGCGTCGACGTCGCGCGTGGCCCAGGCTTCGTCGAAGCCGATACGCAGGCCGCGCACGCCGCTGCCGAGGCCGCCGAGGTAATCGTCGACGGGCGCCGCCAGGGCGGTCGGGTCGGCGTCGTCGGCGCCGGCGATGGCGCCGAGCACGGCGGCGCAATCGGCACTGCAACGGGCCATCGGGCCGACGTGATCGAGTGACCAGGACAGCGGGAACACGCCGGCGCGGCTGACCCGGCCCCAGGTCGGCTTGAGCCCGGTGATGCCGTTGGCGAAGGACGGGAAGCGGATCGAGCCGCCGGTATCGGAACCGAGCGCGGCGTAGCACAGGCCGGCGGCGACGGCGACCCCGGAACCGCTCGACGACGCGCCGCTCCAGTAATCCGGGTTGTGCGGATTGACCGGCACCGTGATGTCCGGATGGTGATGGGCGACCGCGCCCTCGGTGAGTTGGAGCTTGCCCAGGATGACGGCGCCGGCCGCGCGCAGGCGCGCCACCACCGTGGCGTCGCGGGTCGCCGCGGCAACGTTTGCGCGCACCACCGGCATGCCGGCACTGGTGGCCACCCCGGCGGCGTCGCAGAGATCCTTCACCGCCACCGGCACGCCCTGCAACGGGCCGCGGTCCTCGCCGCGGGCGAAGGCGGCATCGGCGGCGCGCGCCTCGGCCTCGGCGCTGTCCCGCATGAGGGTGACGTAGGCGTGCAGGCGGCCGTCGAGCGCCGCGATGCGTTCGAACATGGCGCGGGTGACCTCGAGCGCGGTGAGTTCCCGTGCACGCAGCGCGCGACCCAGCGCGACGAGATCCAGGAAGGCGAGTTCGCGATGATCCATGGCACGTTTCCCCGGTGTGGCCCGATGTGGTGAGGGGGTCGATTCTAACGGGGTTCGTCGCCACGCCGGCAAGCGCGATGGCGGGGCGACGTTGATCGCTGCGTGCGTCGTGCCGACAATCAGCAGCCGGGGTAAGCAAGGGGAGGGGAGACGATGGCTTTCAGCGAATACGGTGACTACGATGCGGTCGGCCTGGCCGCGCTGGTACGCGCCGGCGAGATCAGCGCGCTGGAGGTGCTCGAAGAAGCCATCGCGCGTGCCGAACGGATCGATCCGCAGCTCAACTTTCTCGCCCATCGCGCTTTCGACGTCGCCCGCGAGCGGGCGCGCGACCCGGCCCTGCCCATGGGGCCGCTGGCCGGCGTGCCGTGGCTGGTCAAGGAACTGGCCACGGCCTGGGGCGGCCAGCCGTTCACCAACAGCCTGCCGTACCTGCAGGACCAGGTCGCGCCGGGCGATGCCGTCATCGTCGCGCGGCTCAAGGCCGCCGGTGCCGTGCCCTTCGGCAAGTCGACTTCGCCCGAGCAGGGCTGGTGCCTGGCGACCGAGTCCCGCCTGCACGGCGTGACCCGCAGCCCGTGGGACCCGGCACGCACGCCGGGCGGCTCCAGCGGCGGCTCGGCGGTCGCCGTCGCCACCCGCGTCACGCCGGTGGCGGATGCCTCCGACGGTGGCGGCTCGATTCGCGTCCCCGCCGCCAACTGCGGCCTGGTCGGGCTCAAGCCGGCGCGCGGGCGCATCACCCTCGCGCCGATGACGGTCGACTACTGGTACGGCGGCGCGATCATCTTCGGGCTGTCGCGCAGCGTGCGCGATACCGCGGTGCTCCTCGACGTGCTCGCCGGCGGCCTGCCCGGCGAGCCTTACCGACTGCCGCCGCCGCCGCGCGCCTTCGCCGCCGAGGTCGGCGCGCCGACCGGGCGCCTGCGCCTCGCGCTGGTCACCGACACCCCCGACCACGGCACGCCGCTCGACCCCGAGGTGAAGCAGGCCGTCGAGGACGCCGCGCGCCTGCTCGAGGAGCTCGGTCACCACGTCGAGCCACGGCCCGTGCCCTACGACTTCTGGCCGCTCTACAAGACCTATACCGCGCTCGTCGCGGCGCAGACCGCGGCCTTCTTCGAGGCCATGGCCCCGGTGGTCGGACGCCCGGCCGGGCCGGACGACATGGCGCACTTGTACTGGACGATGAGCGAGAAAGGGCGATCGTTCAGCGCCATCGACCATTCCAACCAGATCGAGCAGATGCGCGCCGCCTGCGTCGCCATGGCCGGCACCATGGACGCCTTCGACGCCTGGTTGATGCCGACCCTGCCGATGCTGCCGCGCGAACACGGCTACTACGACATGACGCTCGACGTCGAGACCTACGACGACACCCGCATGGGCCCGGACTGCTGCTACACCGCGCCGTTCAATGCCTCCGGTGCGCCGGCCATCTCGCTGCCACTGGGCTGGTCGCGCACGGGCCTGCCGATCGGGGTGCAACTGGTCGGTCGCGCGGCCGACGAGGCCGCCCTCATCCGCCTCGCCGCCCAACTCGAACAGGCCCGGCCGTGGGCCGGGCGGCAGCCGCCGATCGCGGGTTGAGCGCGCGCTTCAGCGCGAGTCGTCGTCGCCCGGGCGCGCGGCGAGAAAGGCCTCGCGCGGGATGAAGCTGGTGTTGGCTCGTCCGCGGAAATTGAGGAAGCGCACGCCGGCCGGGCCGGTGCTGAAGCCGTAGAGGGTATTGCCGGCGACGAACAGCGAGGTGCCGGGGCCGAGACGCTTGCGGCCCATGCGCAACTCGCCGTCGAGGACGTAGATGATCTCGTCCTCGGCGTGGGCATGCAGCGCGATGGTCTCGTTCGGCGCGATGCGTGCCTCGAACAGCTGCAGGCCGTCGTCGGCGCCGGCGTGCAGCATGCGCACGTCGGCCTCGCGCTCGGCGCGCGACATCACCGCCGCGGTAGCCGGTGCCACCAACTCGTCGGTGCGTCGCCAGGCGACGTCGTCACTGGCGACGATACGGATGCGCGCCATGCTGCTGCCTCCCCGGGCTCGTTCCCTCGCGGAGGTCCACGCTAACCAAATCGCCCGGCGTGTGAAAGCGCCGGACCGCCGCGCCGCCGACACGCTGCGCCGGGCGCGGGCATGCCCCGGCGGCATGCCGCTACAATCCCGCTTCCAGCAGGCGTTCGTTCCGTCACCCGGCGCATCGCACCGCCTGCCCAGCAACCCGGGAGGAATCCGATGCGCCGCCTGCGCATGCTCATCGTCGTCGCCCTGTGTGCCGGCATCGGTTACGGCCTGCGCGAGTACTGGTTGTGGCGCGAGCTGCATCCGGCGACCGACGACGCCTACGTCCAGGCCCACATCGTCGACATCGCCGCGCGCGTATCGGGGCCGGTGGTCGCCGTGCACGTGGACGAGAACGACTATGTCGAGGCCGGCGACGTGTTGTTCGAAATCGATCCCTCGACCTTCGCCGCCGCGGTCGACGCCGCGCGCGCGGCCTACGACATGGCTGCGCAGACCACCGGCGCGTCCGATGCCGAGGTCGGCGTGGCGCGCTCGACCCTGGAGGAGCGCAAGGTCACGCTGGCCCGGGCGAAGCGCAACCTCGAACGCGCCACGGCACTCAACGAGGCCAATCTCATCGCCGAGGCCGAGTACGACAACGCCGTCGCCACCGAGGCCGAGGCCGAGGCGGCGGTGGCCAGCGCCGCGGCCGACCTGCGCCGGGCCGAGAGCCAGTTCGGCAAGCGCGGCAACCAGAATTCGCGCCTGCGCGCGGCGGCGGCGGCGCTCACCGCGGCCGAGCTGGAACTGTCCTTCACCCGCGTGGTGGCGCCGGTATCCGGCTGGATCTCCAATTGCACCCTGCGCGAGGGCGCGATGGTGATCGAGGAACGCGCGCAGTTCTCCATCGTCGAGGATCGCCACTGGTGGGTGGAGGCGAACTTCAAGGAAACCGACCTCACCCACCTGCGTCCCGGCCAGGCCGCGCACATCGCGATGGACATGTATCCGGGGCTGGTTCTCGACGGCGAGGTCGAGAGCCTCGGCGCCGGCTCCGGCGCGGTGTTCTCGCTGCTGCCGCCGGAGAACGCGACGGGCAACTGGGTCAAGGTCACGCAACGCTTCCCGGTCCGCGTCGCCATCGCCCCGCGCCACGACGACCCGGACAACCTGCGCCCGCTGCGCGTCGGCGCCAGCGCCACGGTGACGGTCGACGTCGAGCCGTGACCACGGCGGCAGCGCCTGCGCTGGAGCGTCCGGCCTGGAGCGTCGTCGTCGGTGTCATGCTGACCGCGCTGCTCGAGGTGCTCGACACCACGGTGGTCAACGTCGCCCTGCCGCACATGATGGGCAGCTTCGGCGCGACCCCCGACCAGATCACCTGGATGATCACCGCCTACCTGGTGTCGACCGCCATCGTCATGCCGCTGACCGGCTACCTGGTCGGCCGCTTCGGCCGCCGCCTGGTGCTGTTCTCCGGCGTGATCGGTTTCCTGTGCACCTCCGCCGCCTGCGGCCTGTCGTGGAGCCTGGCCTCGATGGTCAGCTTCCGCTTCTTCCAGGGCGCCTTCGGCGCGGTGCTCGTGCCCATCTCGCAATCCGTCCTGCTCGACGCCTTTCCGCGCGAGAAGCGCGGCCAGGCGATGGCCATCTGGGGGCTCGCGATCATGGTCGGGCCGGTGCTGGGGCCGGTCATCGGCGGCTACATCACCGAGTACTGGAGCTGGCGCTGGGTGTTCTTCATCAACCTGCCGCTCGGCGCCATCGCCATCGTGCTCATGCTCGACGAGGTCGGCGGCGCGCCGCCGCGGCGCGACGTCGGTACCGACTGGGGCGGCCTGGTGTTGTTGTCCGTCGCGCTCGGCGCCTTCCAGACCCTGCTCGACCAGGGCCATACCCGCGACTGGTTCGATTCCGGCTTCATCTGGGTGCTGGCCTGGATCGCCGGCAGCGCGTTCGCGCTGTTCGTGGTGCGCGCGCTGGGGCGCGAGCACAACATCGTCGACATCCGCCTGTTCCGCGATCGCAACTTCGCCGCCGGCAACCTGCTCATGGCCGGCTACGGCCTGGCCATGTACTCGACCATCGTCATGTGGCCGCTGCTGGCGCAGGACGTCATGGGTTATCCGGCTGATACCGCCGGCTGGGTGCTGGCGCCGCGCGGCACGGTCAGCGCGGTGATGATGATCGTCATCGGCACCTGGGTCGCGCCGCGCGTCGACGGCCGCTGGCTGATCATGGGCGGCATGCTGATCTCGGCCCTGGCCAGTTCGCTGATGGCGCGCCTGTCGCTCGACGCCGACATGTTCGCGCTGACGCAACCGGGCCTGGTGCTGGGGCTGGGCATGGCGGCGGTGTTCTCGCCACTGTCGACGGCGACCTTCGAGACCATCCCCTCGGACAAGGGCGCCGAGGCGGCGGGGCTGTACAACGTCATGCGTACCATGGGCGGCTCGATCGGCATCGCGCTGACCAGTACCTTCCTGGTGCGTCGCGAGCAGGTCCACTGGCACCATCTCGGTGAGCACGTCAGCGCGACCAACCCGCGCGTCTACGACTGGCTCGATCACACGGACATCGCGCTCGACCAGCCCGACGCGCCGGTCAAGCTCGCCGCCGAGCTGTTCCGCCACGTGCAGATGGGCGCCTTCAACGACGTCTTCTGGGCCATCTGTGCGATCTTCGTCGTCCTCACCCCCTGCGTGCTGCTGCTCGGCCGCCGCCACGTGCCACGTTGAGCGGCGGCGCAGGTGACAGTGACGGCGGGGGCGTGCTAACACTGCACGCACACACCGGGGAGGGCGGACGATGAGTGGCATGCTGGACGGGATCCGCGTGGTCGAGGTGGCGACCTTCGTCGCCGCGCCGGGCGCGGGCACGATCATGAGCGACTTCGGCGCCGACGTCGTCCACGTCGAACCACCGGGACACGGCGACCCGCTGCGCCTGCTCCACCTGCTGCAGACCCTGCCGGATTCCGAGCAGCCCTACGCCTGGGCGCTGGAAGGCCGCAACAAGCGCTCGGTGGTGCTCGATCTCAAGCAGGCCGAGGGCCGCGCCGTGCTGCGCCGCCTGGTCGCCGGGGCCGACGTCTTCATCACCAACTACCAGCCCGAGGTCGCGGCCGAACTCGAGGTGCGCTACGCCGATCTCGCGCCGCTCAACCCGCGCCTGGTCTATGCCCACGTCAGCGGTTACGGCGCACTCGGTGACGAGGCCGGGCGCCCGGGTTACGACGCCACCGCGTGGTGGGCGCGTTCGGGCCTGATGGACATCGTCCGCCCGCGCGACGGCGAGGTCGCGATGTCGGCGCCCGGCATGGGCGATCACCCCACCGCCTTGGGCCTGTTCGGCGCGATCATGGCGGCCCTGTTCCGCCGTGAGCGCACCGGCGCGGGGGGGGAGGTGGCGACCTCGCTGCTCGCCAGCGGCCTGTGGGCCAACGGCATCATGGCCCAGGCGGCGCTGTGCGGTGCCGCGGCCTTCCGGCCGATCAGCCACGCCGAGGCGCCCAACCCGCTGGTCAACGTCTACCGCACCGGCGACGGTCATCACCTGTTCCTGGCCATGGTCAAGGAAGCGTTCGAGTGGGAGCTCTTCTGCGATGCCATCGACCGGCCGGAACTCAAGGACGACCCGCGCTTCGCGAGCTCCGACCTGCGTTCGACCAACAACGTCGCCCTGGTCGCGATCCTCGACGAGGTCTTCGCCGCGCGCGCGGCCAGTGCCTGGAGCACGGTCTTCGACCGCCACGGCGTGACCCATGGCCTGGTCCAGCCCTACGACGACCTGCCGCGCGATCCGCAGGCGCATGCCAACGGTCTGTATCCGGAGTTCAGCGACGGCGCCGGGCTGCGCACCGTCGATTCGCCCATCAGCATTGCCGGCGAAACCAAGCGGACGCCGCGCATGGCGCCGACGCTCGGCCAGCACACCGCAGAGGTGCTGGCCGAGGCCGGTTACGACGGTGACGCCATCGCGGCCCTCGCCGCCGACGGTGTCGTCGTGCTGGGCTGAGGCCCGCGGGCGGCGGGCGGCTTCAGCGCGCCACGTAACCGCCGTCGACGGCGAGCGCGTGGCCGGTCATGTAGGAGGCGCCGTCGGACAGCAGCCACACCACGGCGCTCGCGATCTCCTCCGGCTCGGCGACGCGCCCGACCGGCTCCTGCTTGGCGAGGCGATCGAAGAAGCCCGGCATGGCCGCCTCCGCGCCCTCGGTCATGCCGGTGCGGACCAGGCCCGGGCACACCGCGTTGATGCGGATGCCGTTGCGCGCGTATTCCAGCGCCGCGTTGCGGGTCAGGCCGACCACGCCGTGCTTGGCCGCGGTGTAGGCCGGCGCCGCGCCCATGCCGACCAGGCCGGCCACCGAGGCGGTGTTGACGATGGCGCCGCCGCCGTGGTCGAGCATGTAGCGGATCTCGTGCTTCATGCAGTACCACACGCCGGTCAGGTTGACGGCGATGACCCGGTCCCAGTCGTCGCTGGGGTAGTCGGCGGTCTTGGCGAAGGTGCCGCCGACGCCGGCGTTGTTGAAGGCGAGATCGAGGCGGCCGAAGGTGGCGACGGTTTCCGCCACCAGGCGCTCGACTTCGGTCTCGCTGGCGACGTCGACGGCGTGCACCGCGGCGCTGCCGCCGGCGGCGCGGATCAGCTCGACGGTCTCCTCGCAGCCGTCGTGGTTGCGATCGGCCACCATCACCGTGGCACCGGCGCCGGCGAGGGCCACGGCGCTCGCGCGGCCGATGCCCGAGGCGCCGCCGGTGACCAGTGCGACCTTGTCCTGGCATTGTCGTGTCATGTTCGCTGTTCTCCGTGGGTCGAATGGGGAATGTCACGTGGACCGGGCGGCATTGCGCTTATCCTGCGCCCTCGTCGGCGTCGGCGCGCGCTTCCTGGGCCAGGTAGCCGGCGGCGGCGAGGCCGGCCGCGCCCAGGGTCATGCACATGACCATGACCTGGTAGCGCACCGCGAGGTGGGGCGCGACGCCGGACAGGATCTGGCCGGTCATCATGCCGGGCAGGGCGACCAGGCCGACGGCAAAGAACGAGTTGAGCATCGGGATCAGGGCCGTCTCGAGCGCCTCGCGGCGCGCGACCAGCGGCGCGGCACCGTGGCTGCGCGCCTGGGCATAGCGTTCGGCGGCGAGGCTGACCGCGTTCATGGCATTGGAGAAAATCATGCCGGCGATGGGCACGAGGGTGCGCGGCTCGAACCACGACGGCGGGTCGAGCACGCCGGCGATGACCACGGCGAGGGTGGCGAATCCCGCACCGGCGATGGCGAGGAAGGCGCGCCGGTACTGGCCGGGGCGCCGCCGCTCGAGCGGGCGCAGGGCGATCAGGCTGGACGCCGTCAGCATCACGCCCAGCACCACCACGACGACGAGCGGGTGCTCGGCATCGAAGACGAAGGTCAGCACGTAGCCGATCAGGAACAGTTGCAGGACCATGCGCAGGGTCGCCCAGCCCAGGGTGCGGGTGGGGATGGACCAGCGCCACAACACCACGGCGACGGCGACGAGTGGCAGGAAGGACAACGCGAGATGCGGCAGCGAAATCGGGATCACGCGGTGTTCCGGAACGACCCAGGGCTGAAACCGGCGCCACGATACCACGCGCACCGGCCGGCGCTCAGCGCGTGAACGGGCGCGGCGACGATCGCCGTCGCGGCGCTACCGGCTGGCGTGCGCTGCTGGCACGCGCCTTCCGCGCCGCCGACACCGATCTCACCCACGGCCCGGTGCACACGGCGGTCATCCTGCTCGCCATCCCCATGGTCCTGGAGATGGCGATGGAGTCGGTGTTCGCACTGACCGACATCTTCTTCGTCGCCCGTCTCGGCGCTGCCGCGGTCGCCGCGGTGGGGCTGACCGAGGCGGTCATGACGCTGGTCTACGCGGTTGCCGTCGGCCTCGGCATGGGTGTCACTGCGCTGGTCGCACGCCGCGTCGGCGAGGGCGACGACCGCGGCGCCGCGCGCGTCACCGGCCAGGCCCTGTGGCTGGGCGCCGCGACCGCCGCGGTGGTCGCCGCCATCGGCCTCGGCGCCGGCGCCGAGGTGTTGCGCGCGATGGGCGCGGATGCCGACGTCGTCGCCACCGGCACCGGCTACACCCGCCTGCTGCTCGGCGGTGCGGCCTCGGTGGTGTTCATCTTCGTGCTCAACGCGGCCTACCGCGGCGCCGGCCTGCCGGCCATCGCCATGCGTGCGCTGATGCTGGCCAACGCGCTCAACATCGTCCTCGACCCCTGCTTCATTTTCGGTCTCGGGCCCTTCCCCGAACTCGGCGTCACCGGCGCCGCGCTCGCCACCACGCTCGGGCGCAGCGTCGGCGTCGTCTACCTGCTGTGGAAGCTGGCCGGGCGCCAGCCCCATCTCGCCGTCGCCCGCGCCGACCTGCGCTTCGATGCGCGCCTCGCCGGGCACCTGCTCGAGGTCTCCGCCGGCGGCATCCTGCAGTTCCTGGTCGCGACCGCGAGCTGGGTGGTGCTGATGCGCCTGGTGGCAGCCTTCGGTGGTGCCGCCGTGGCCGGCTACACCATCGCCGTGCGCATCATCGACATCACCATCCTGCCGGCCTGGGGCTTCAGCAACGCCGCTGCCACCCTGGTCGGGCAGAACCTCGGCGCCGGCGTACCGGCGCGGGCACGCGCGGCGGTGCGGGTGGTGATGGGCTACACCGTGGGCTACATGGCCGCGGTGGGGCTGGTCTTCGTCGGCGCCGGGGCCGCCCTGGTCGGCTTCTTCACCAGCAATGGCGCGGTCGTCGCCCACGGCGCCGCCTGCCTCGCCCTGGTCGGGCTGGGCTACGGGTTCCTCGGCCTGAGCATGACCCTGACCCAGGCCTTCAACGGCGCCGGCGACACCTGGACGCCGACCTGGATCAACCTGGCCGGCTTCTGGGGCCTGCAACTGCCGCTGGCCTGGGGCCTGGCCACGGCCGCCGGGCAGGGGCCGCGCGGCGTGTTCGTCGCCATCGCCGTCGCCGAGGTGGCCGTGGCCCTGATCGCCTGGGCCTGGTACCGGCGCGGGCGCTGGGCCGAGGTGCGGGTGTGAGAGCCGCCGGCCGTCACCGGCGGTGGGGCCGCGCCGTCACTCGAAATCGCGCGGTGTCCACCACGGGAAGAACGGCGGCAGGTCGCTCGATACCCGGCCGCTGAACTGCGGCGCGCGTTTCTCCAGGAAAGACGCCACGCCCTCCTTGGCATCGGGCCCGCGGCCGAGGTGGTAGACGCCGCGCGAATCGAGCTTGTGCGCCTCCATCGGGTGATCGGCCGAGAGCATGCGCCACATCATGTGGCGGATGAGGGTGACCGACAGGGCCGAATTCTCGGTCGCGATCTCGCGCGCGATGGCATAGGCGCGCTCGAGCAGGGCGTCGGCTGCGACGACCTCGCTGACCAGCCCGCCGGCGAGCGCTTCGGCAGCCGGGAAGACGCGGCCCGAGTAAGCCCATTCGAGGGCTTTCGAGATGCCGACGATGCGCGGCAGGAACCAGCTCGAGCAGGCTTCGGGCACGATGCCGCGGCGGGCGAAGACGAAACCGTAGCGCGCGTTCTCCGAGGCGATGCGGATGTCCATGGGCAGCTGCATGGTGGCGCCGACCCCGACCGCGGCGCCGTTGACGGCCGCGATGAGCGGCTTGTTGCACTCGTACAGGCGCAGGGTCAGGCGGCCGCCGCCGTCGCGGTGCAGGCCCGACTCGCGGTCGGCGCGCTTGTCGTGATCGAAGGCGTCCTTGCCGGCCGAGAGATCGGCGCCGGCACAGAACGCGCGCCCGGCGCCGGTGAAGACGATGGCGCGGACGTCGTCGTCGGCATCGGCGCGATCGAGGGCGTCGAGCAGCTCGTCGAGCATGCGGTGGGTGAAGGCGTTGAGCTTGTCGGGGCGGTTGAGGGTGATGGTGAGAACGTTATTCTCGACCGCGTAGAGGATCTGTTCGTAGGTCATGGCGTGCTCCGTGTGCGTGCCAGCGGCTGGCGGGCGCCGATAGGGTGCCCGTCGCGTGGCGCCGTGCCAACCACGCGCGGCTTTCGTACACTCGGGCCCCCGCATTCGCAACGAGAATCGAGCATGGACTACACCGAGATCAGCTACGCGGTGGCCGACGGTATCGCCACCGTGACCTTGAACCGCCCCGACAAGCTCAATGCCTGGACGCGCGTGATGGAAGGCGAGGTGCGCGCGGCGATGACCGCGGCGGCCAACGACGAGGCCGTGCGCGTGGTCGTGCTGACCGGCGCCGGGCGCGGTTTCTGCGCCGGCGCGGACATGAACCTGCTCGCCGACACCAGCGCCGCCGGCGCCGATACCCGTCCGCAGGACCACGCGCCCGGCGCTATCGCCGGCGGGCTCGACCTGCCGCCGGATTTCTCGCTGCGCTACGCCTATTTCCCGACCGTGCCCAAGCCCATCATCGCCGCCATCAACGGTCCCTGTGCCGGGCTCGGACTGATCATGGCGCTCTATTGCGACGTGCGCTTCGCTGCCACCGACGCCGTGTTCACCACCGCCTTCGCACGCCGTGGGTTGATCGCCGAGCACGGCATCTCGTGGCTGCTGCCAGCGCTGGTCGGCCATGCCAACGCCCTCGACCTGCTGCTCTCGGCGCGCAAGCTCAACGCCGGCGAAGCCCACCGCATCGGCCTGGTCAACCACCTCGCCGCCGCCGACGCCCTGATTGACCAGGTCATGGCCTACGCGCGCGATCTCGCCGACAACGTCTCGCCGCGCTCCATCCGCGTCATGAAGCGGCAGGTCTACCGCGCCGTGCAGCAGTCGCTGGAAGACGCCATTCTGATCGGCAACGCCGAGATGCCCGGCAGCTTCGCCTCGGAGGATTTCCGCGAAGGCGTGGCGCATTTCGTCGAGAAGCGGCCGGCGCGCTTCAGCGGGCGCTGAGCGCGCAGGCGCGGTGCGATGGCTAGATCAGAATACGGGCATGTATGCTTAGCCGATAAACCGCGGATTGCGTCCATGATTCAGCTACCCGGGTCAAACGGGTCAAGGAGGAACGTCGAGTGGCCGATCAGAAGATTCTTGCAAAGCTTGCCGAACTGAAGAGAGATTCGGGTATGCGAATCCCCGACCATCTCATAACCGGTATGACGCGCAGCCTGACCCAGGCTCGGCACCAACTGATCCGCAGCCGCGTCAGGACGTCGGGCCCGGGATTCGCGTACGAGCCGACGAATGGCGCCGAATCACTTTCGATTCGAGCCAACACCGCCGCCAGGCGGAAGCTCATGAGTCTGGCTACGGGAGGGGGCGAAGATACTTTCCTGCACACACTGAATTCCGAGCTCCTGGGGGGCAACAGCTATCCGATCCTGGATGCGGTGCTCGGGGCGACTGCCGGTGCCGTGGCGGTAGGTGCAGGGTATGTCTTCACGATCGTTTCGACGGCACTGAATCTGTCCAAGACGAGTCACCGGGTGCTGGCGCGCCCGGGCGACGAACTGTGGCAGGTCGAGGAGATCGGAAAGCAGGATTCAAGCGTAGTGCATGTTGGCTCGTATTTCCTGGTCGATCCATACCGCAGTCAGGGTGCCTCCGGATTCAAGGGGTGGTTGATACACGAGCAAAGGACGGAGCTGGATATATGAAGCGATACCCTATGGCCGCGAGTATTCCAGGTGTTCGCTGGTCTTGGCACAGGGCGACTGCCGAGGACGCACGCGGCGAGGATTTTTGTCCGTTCGAAGCGATTGCGGTGGCGAATTGGAGCTGAGAGAGAAGCGGGCGAGGCCCATGGATAGCTGCCGCGAAGTGCGTGGTGATCATGATGTCGATGATCCCGTAGAGCCTGCCGATGTCCGTGCATCACGTTTACCCTGCGGCGCTGCAGCGCCGTCGTTGGGGAGGAGATTGTCGAACAACCCGTTGGCTCAATACATGCCGAGAATTGCGCTATTCAAACCAAAGCTCCTCCGCCGCTGGCGCACGTTCCTGCAGCACATGGCATTGTGCTCGTTATTGGTTGCTTGCAACCCCGGAGACGCCGACGTGACCAACTTGCTCTACCCGACCGCTGAAAGAACGCTCGCAACGAGAACACGGATTACCGGCGAAGAGATTCGCATACCGGTAGAACCGCCGCTGGAGATCAGACACGACATCCAGTACGTCGCGCTGGGCGTCAGCAGTCCCGGACTATGGGAGCCCACAAGTCGGCCGGGGATCTTGCAGGGCCCCGATGGCCAGGCGATTCAGCTGGACGTACGCCTGGAAGACCAAAAAGGCAATTTCCGTCGCATGGACTCAGTGAGCTTTGGTAAGGATCTGTTGTTCTCGAACGTCAGCGAACCTGAGCCGACGCCGAGTACCGTTCGTTACGTTGCCGTTCGATTGTCGTCCAGGCCAGAAATCGTTGTCGACCGAGTCGGTTGGATCGATACGAGCAACAAATAGGTCTCGAAAGATGAACACGGAAGATTTGAAAGTGGCCGACATATTGCTGTCGACCGGCGAGGCGAAGCAATCTAAGGCGATTCGAATCGGCACGGGCTCGCCTTACAGTCATGCGGCCTTGTATGTCGGTGACGGTTACATCGTCGAAGCGATTGGAATCGGAGTGGTCCGGCAATCTCTCGAGCGCGCAATGAGCGATGACGTTCTGGTTGCGGTCTATCGGCGAATCAACATGTCGGCGGCACAAGCCGGCCAGGTCGTGCGCTACGTCAAGCGACAAGTGGGTAAAGATTATGATGCCGCAGGCGCAATAGGGGCAGGCGTCACCTCACCGCGTGGGTTCATCATTTCGGTATTCGCAGGAAGCCTGATTCCTTTAGCGGGCCCGACCCTGGTGGGATCCGCGCTCAGTGCGGATGTGATGAATCGATTGAACCCCGAAAAGAAGTTCTTCTGCTCGGAGTTGGTCGCCTTGGCGTTCGAACATGCGGGGGTACCGTTGGTGAGTGGTGGGGCGAGTGCCACGCCGGCGGATCTGTCTTCGGCGCACGTATTGAATCATGTCGGGACCCTCAAGGAACCAGCGTCCAAAGACGGGCGGTGACTGGTTGGATACCTGTTCCTGCGTACGAGGAATGCCATGGATATTCACGAGTTCTTCAGCCATTTGGACGAGGCGAAGGAGAGGTGCGACAAGTTCAAATAGCTCGTCGAGACGTTGGCCCTGCTGGAACGCGACGTGCGTTTCGCGCAAGGTTTTCCTGCCGGCGACGCGCGACTACAAGAATTGCATCCGCGGGGCGCACGGTCAGGACGAGCAATCCGCCTACTTCAAATCGCTGCGCGGCCGGCTCGGCGCGGCCTCGCGAGAGATGTACAAGGCCCAGCGGGAGACTTTCGATTTGCTGCTGGACGCGGTCGCGAACGTACGCCGCGTGCCTCCTTGCTCTTGGACCCGGTGATCAAGCAATACGCGTGGCGCAAATTTCTCGAGGCCGAGAAGAGGTGGATTGCACACGGCCGCCGCGGTTTCACTTGAGGCGTTCGAAACGGGCACACTTGCCCATCCAGGCGACAGAGGTCGGGGAGGAGCGAGAAGAGGACGACCTGTCCACTGCGCGTCCTGGCGTTACGTTTGTGAGAAGGTTTCGTCGATGCGATGGGCAGGCAATGTGGTGCGGCGAAGCACAGCCGGCGGAACATCGGCCTGAACCCGCTCGCCCGGCGCCAATCGCGGTTCAGTGGCGAGCGGCACCTGTTGAGCCGACGGCGACGCGCCGGCTGCCGTGGTCAACGTGAGGCGATTTCCCGCACGATGCGGAACCCGGTCACGCTGGTCGCTTCGTTCTCCGCCTGTGGCGCCCGTGCCGACAACGACAGGTCGTCGCTGTCGCCGTCCTCGTACGACCCGCCGCGGACGACGCGCAGGCCCGAACCCGACACGGGGCTGCCGTCGAGCGGTGCGCCGGCATGGTCGGCGCGCCAGGCGTCGAGGGTCCATTCACGCACGTTGCCGAGGATGTTGCGCAATTTGAACTTGTTGCGGGCGGTGCTCGCGACCGGCAACGGTGCGTTCTGCGGGCCGATGACGCTGCTGTGGACGTTCGGTGCGGGGAAAGTGGTGTCGCTGCCGGGCCACCGTTGCGTCTCGCCTGCCCGTGCGAAGTATTCCCACTCCGCTTCCGAAGGCAGGCGATAGCGCTCTCCGGTCTGCTCCGAGAGCCAGTCGGCGAAGGCCCTGGCCTGGGCCCAGGTTACGTTGGCCACCGGCAGGGCCGCGTCGTCGACACCTTGAGCCGGCATCGGGACGCCGGCGGCGCGTGCGTAGGCGCGGAACTCACCGATCGTGACTTCGTCCATGCCGACGGCGAGGGCGTACGGGATGTTCACATGCTGGACAGGCTGCTCCGCCGGACGGTCGCCGCCCATGTCGAACGAACCCGCCGGCACGATGGCGAGACGAGGCCCCGGTCGCCCGGCGGGCAGACGGTCGTAGCAGGTTTGCCCGGGATGGTCGAGTATCACTGGATTGTCGCAGTCCGTCCGCAAGTAGTGCCGCGGTTTGCCGTCGCTGGGAGTGGCCGACGCAGCTGACCCTGCCGCGCCAGCGGTTCGTTCTGCTGTCCCGGGGGGCACCATTGCCGGCCCTGCAGACGGCGCCGTGCCGGGCGTGGCCGCCGTGTTCTCGCCTGCAACTTTGACGGCGGCGCCCGCTGCGGCGGGGTTGGCTTTCACGCGCGGTGTCATCGGGTCGGTCGCGGCCGCGGCCTCAGTAACGCTGCGGTTCGCGGCGATGGTGGCGTCCCGCGCAGTGGTGTCACCTATCGTGCTAGCGGCCGAAGCGGTGTCGGCCGCGGCGGTGTCGGCCGCGGCGGTGTCGGCCGCGGCGGTGTCGGCCGCGGCGGTGTCGGCCGCGGCGGTGTCGGCCGCGGCGGTGTCGCCCGCGGTGGTGTCGCCCGCGGTGGTGTCACCCGCGGCGGTGTCACCCGCGGCGGTGTCACCCGCGGCGGTGTCACCCGCGGCGGTGTCGGACGCGGTGGTGTCGGACGCGGTGGTGTCGGACGAGGCGGTGTCGGCCGCGGCGGTGTCGGACGCGGTGGTGTCCGACGCGGTGGTGTCCGACGCGGTGGTGGTGTCGGCCGCGCTGGTGTCGCCCGGGGTGGTATCGGACGCGGCGGTGTCGCCAACCGGTCGGCCGGCGATGATGGGTCTTGAGGCGTCGGCCTCGGTGCCGGTGCCGGTGCCGGTGCCGGTGCCAACGTCGCCGCGCGCCGATGCCGCGCTTATTGCGGTGGTGGTACTGGTCGGAGCCACTCCGGCATCGCCGGGCGCATCCGCCGCCGCGCCGTCGTCCCGGCTTGCCACGAGCGGACCACTGGGCTCGGCCGCTTCCAGCCGGCTGGTGTCCAGCCCCAGGTCGGCAGCCAGTTTTTGCAACGCCGTGATCTCGCCGCTGTCCACGAAGCCGATACGGCGTAGCTCCACGATATCGTCGATACGGCCGCCGACGGCACGGCGGAGCGACTCGCCGGCCGCGATGGCGCGCGCGGAACGCGCTTCGCTGGCGGTGAGGCCCTGGTAGGCGGTATGTGCGGCCGCAATCGTCTGCGGGGTCCAATCGCCGCCTGCAACGAAGGACTCGATGGCCTCGATTCTGGCCTCGGCGGCAGTGTCCGTGATCGCAGCCGTGGGGCGCACGGGCGCGGGCGGCTCTTCACCTCCACGCGTGAACACGACGCCGACCAGGATGACTACCACCGCAGTTGCGGCTACGGCCATCCACTGCCACGGCGGGCGGCCGGTGCGTGCGGCAGGTCGCTCGTCCGTGATCGGTTCTGCCGCTGCAGGTGCCGCCCGAGGTGCGCGTTCGGGCGCGCCCTGTTCGACTGCCGGTGGTGCGGTGAAGATGGTCGTCGCGCTGTGTTCGGCGGGGGGCTCGGCGGGTAAGGCGTTCGCCGCGTCGTCGACTTCGCGTCGCAGCGGGGGGGCGGTCCGCACCGGTTGCAGCGGCGAGGCGGGCAGGGCGCCGCTGACGATCGCCGTGACCAGCGCGCGGCGGATCACGCGGTAGGTTTCGCCGTCGATCTCGTCTCGCGCGTAGGCCGCGCGGAGTTCGGCGAGGGTCCGGGGTTGTTCCATGGCGGGTTTCCTGGCGAGGGACTGTACGCGAGCGATGGTCGGGAGGCGCGGGATCAGCCGAGTTCGCGCAGCAGCCGGAAGCCGGTTGCCTGGTCGGCGCTGCCGTCGTGGGGTTCCTGCAGCCCGGGCAGGCAGCGTTCGATGTCGTCCTCGAACGCACCGCCGTGGACGCTGCCGTCCTGCACCCATTCCTGCACGTTGCCGAGGGTGTTGTAGAGGCCCCAGGGATTGGCCGTGCCGGAGCGGACTTTCAGTGGGCCCTGGCCCTTGACCACGGCGCCGCCGACGACGACGCGGCAGTTGACGTTGCGATCCGGCTGTGCAGCTCCACCACGCGCGGCGTACTCCCATTCTGCAGCGGTCGGCAGGCGATATTTCCTGCCGGTGGTCGTGGTCAGCCAGGCGAGGTACTGCTGCACCGAATCCAGGCTCACGCCGGTCAATGGCATGGTGGCATCTCCGTTCAGTGGCGCGCAGGCACTGCTTCGAGTGCAGTAGGTGTTGTAGTCGCCGATCGATACCTCGTACACGCCGATGGCGAACGAGGGCAGTCCGTCGCCGGCGGGAACGACGGCGAGTTTCGGGCCGTTCTCGCCCGCACCCAGGCCGTCGTAGCATTGCGCCCGCGCGCTCCCGCCGCGCCCGGCGAACTTGGCCACGCAGGCCTTGCCGCCGTTGTCGGCGACTTGTGGCTGGTCGGGGGGGATGAGGATTTTTATCCAGTCCTTGCGATCGGTCCAGATGCGCTTGGCCTCGTCGAGCGCGGCCTGCGCCGCCGCACCATCGCCCTGGCCAGCAGCCGTCCTGGCCTGGTCCTCGGCGGCCAGCGCGAGCTTGCGCCGGGCCTCGAGTTTCTCCTGCACCGCGGCGAAAGCGGGCGCGCCGCGCTCGGCCGTGGGCACGGTCTCGAGCGCCTCATCGGCGGCGCTCAGGCGGCCGGCTTCGAGAGCCCGGTTCACGTCAACCTGCCAGGCCGGCGGTTCGCTGGGTGGCGCTGCGACCTGTGGACAGGCCGCGAACGCGGTGTCGACGAACAGGATGCCGGCGGCGTCGAGATACGCGCCGCAGCTCGCGGCCTCGGCAGCCGGCCAGGCCTGGATGCGCGCGTTGATGGCGGCGACGAAGGCCGCGTCGAGGGTGTCGCGCGCATCCGGTCGTACCTGGCGCAAGGCGTTCAGCGCTGCGCCGACACGTCGGGCGTTGCTATTGTCGAGAGTATCCGCGGCTGCCAGCGCGCGCTCGCGCGAGGCGGCGTAGAGCTTGTCGGCGAGCTTCACCAGCGATTGCAGACCCGGTGCGTACTTGAGACCCTCGGCGGCCAGGGCGAGGGCCTTGTCAGGTTCGCGTTCGGCGAGGTTTTCGGCGCGCGCGAGGTAGGCCTGCGCGAACTGTTCGTTGGCCTCGGCACGGAACGGGTCGTCCGGCGCGAGTTCGCCCTGCAATTCGTCGAAGACCTTGCGCGCATCGTCGAGCTTGTTGGCCGTGATCAGCGTGCGCAGGCGCGTCTTGCGCTCTTCGAGTTCGAGGGCCTGGCGGCTCGCTTGCCAGTCGGCTTCCTCGCTGCCTATGCGCGCCTGGAGAGTCTCTAGCTCCGGCCCCAGGGCCGCGGCGAGTTCCGGCGCTCCGGCGAGCGCGGCATAGAGCTCGCGTGCGCCGTCGAAGTTCTTGCCGGTCAGGCGACGCTCGATCTCCTCGCGGTAACTGCTGGCCACGTGCGCGTCGATCCCCTGCGCCCAGGGATCGTCGCGGGCGACCAGGGCCTTGGCCGCTTGCAGCGCATCCTCGACCCGCGCCCGCCAGCGCTGGTCGAAGCGCGGCGACGCCAGGAGTTCATCGACCGTGGCCTTGGCTTGCGCGATGTTCTCGGCGGCCGCCGCGACCTGGTCCGCCTGGCGCTCGCTTTCCAGGGTTTGGCGGATGTCGGCGAGCGCGGGCGACGGGGTGACCCCGGCGGCGCGCGCAGCATCCAGCACGGCGAGACCGGCATCGAGTTCGCCGCGCTCCAGGGCTTGTTGCGCCAGGCCCAGGATCCCTTGCTCGAGACGCAGCGGTCCGGCGGTGACGAGTTCGTGGGCCGGCGAGAGGGCGCGGATGTCGTCGATCAGGCTCAGCGCGGAGGCAATCGCGGCCTGGGTCGGTTCGAGGTTGCGCAGGTGCTCCTCGAAGCTGCTGGTCGCACGCGCCAGGCGCTCGGCCTCTAGCGCCTCCTTGTCGGCACTCTCCTTGGCGGTTTCGGCCAGTGCGATGTCCTGGCGCAGGCGCTCGATATCGCGGCGTGCCGCGTCCGTGCCGCCGAGGTGCGACGCCTCGTCCACCAGCCGGCGCGCACGGTCGAAGACATTGTCGCGCGAAGCCCGGCGCGCTTCGGCGATTAAAGAAGACAGCACCAGTGCACGCAACTCGTCGAGTTGCTTGCCGTCCCCGAGATGCTCGGCGAGTTTGGCGAACACGCCGAGGGCATCCTCCGGTTGCGCGGGCGGCAGCAGGCGCCCGGCGGCGAGGGCTTCCTGCAGGCGTTGCCGGAGCGCCGCCGTACGCGCTTCGAACTCGGCGCTCTGCGCCGCAGCCTGCGCGAGCGCGTCACTCAGTTGCCAGGATTCGGCCAGCGGCGTGAGGCGTTCACGCAGTTCTGCCAGCGCCGGCCAGTTGGCACTGGCGGCGAGTGCTTGCAGTTCCTTGCCGGCGAGCGTGGAGAGACGCTGCGCGGCACGCGCGAGGGCAGGATGGTTCGGTTGGCGTCGCTGCAGTTCGACCGCCGGGCCGAGGGCATCGAGCAGTTGCTGGCGGCTGCCCGCCGTCGACGCCAGGCGATCGAGGTTACTTGCCAGCTCCTCGACTTCACGTTCCGCGGCGGCGGCCGTTTCGCGCGCCTGCACGTCGGCCTGGAGGGCGGTCAGCTGGGGGTCACTCGGCACCAGCGCAAGTCCGCTGGCCAGAACCTGTGCCGCCCGCGTGACCTGGTCCTGCGCGAGCAGGGTGCGCACCTCGTCGGCGAAGTTGGTCGCCACCGACTCGTCGCGCAGCTTGACGTGGGTCGGGTCGATCTTGCGCAGGGCGGCGAGCAGCCCCGGGTAGCCCTGCCCGTCGTCGCGCAGGAAGCAGGCGCTGTCGGCGAGGCAGGCATCGATTGCCACGTCGAGCTGGTTGAGGCGTTCGGCGCGGCGCTGGGTGAGCTCCGCGGTCAGTTCGGCAACCAGTGCCCAGCCCTTGCGCAGGCTGTCGACCCGTTCGATGAATGCCGCCGCGGTGTCGAAATCGTCGCCGCGCAGCAGGCCGGCGACGCGGGCCTCGACGTGCTGTTCGATGGCCTGCAGGTGGGTATCGACGAAGCCGCGCCGTTCGCTCTCTTCGAGCGCGAAGATGGTCGTCAGCAGGCCGTCGACGTCGATCACCTGGGGCGCCTCGACGCGCGCAGCGAGCTGCGCGATGTCGTGTTCGTGCAGGGCGTGGCGGGCCAGAAAGAACCCCGGTACGCCGAGCACGAACAAGGCCGCCGGCACCACGATACGCGGGTTCTTCCACGGTGCCACGCGGCCTTCCAGATCGGCCAGGAAGCTGCGGATGTCGGGGTAACGATCGGCCCGTTCGAAGGCGAGGCCGCGCGCCAGCGCACGCATCTGCTTCGGTTTGAGGCCGGGTACGGGCGCAACCACGAGGCCCGTCTTCTTCGCCTCGTCGGCGCCGCGGCGCCCGAACGGGTGCTTCAGCGTGAGCAGTTCGTAGGCGACCAGGGCAAGGGCGTAGAGGTCATCGGCGGGCTGTGGCTTGTCGCCCTGGATCATCTCCAGCGAAGCGTAGGCCACGGTCAGCGCGTGCAGCTCCTGGGCGTCCCAGCGTGTCTCGTCACCGGCGCTGTCGCGACCGACGACGATGCGATCCGCCTGCGCGCCGCCGGTTGCTGCCGCCGTGTTGCCGCCCGATGCGCCGACCGCAGTGGCGATGCCGAAGTCGAGTACTTTCGCCGAGCCGTCCCGGCACAGAAAACAGTTCCCGGGTTTGAAATCCGAGTGGACGAAGCCGCGGTCATGGGCGAACTGCAGCGCTTCGCCCAGCGCTTCGATAATTGGCCACGCTTCGTCGAACGAGAGCCCCGGCAGGTGCGACTTGTCACGATCGCGGATGTACTCGTTGAGCGGTTTGCCCTCGAGCAGCTCCATGACCATGTACACGTTTTCGCCGTCGCGATCGAACGCGAGCACCTTGACGATATTCGGATGCGCGAGCTGCTTCTGCTGGCGATCCGCCTCGCGGTGAGCGGCGATGAAGGCCTTGGGGTGGCGGCGGAAATCCTCGTTGAGAATCTTCACCGCGACGTAGGGGTTGCGCGACTCCGCCTCGACTGCGAACAGGTCGCGCGCCTTGAACACGTTGCCCATACCGCCGCGCCCGAGCATGCGTTCGAGTTCGTAACGCCCGCGCAGGGTATCGCCTTCGTCGATGCTGCCGCCCGAATCTCCGGGGCTGCGAGCGTAGCCGCCGGACGGTGAGCCGGTCGTCGCGTTGGGCCCACTCAGGTTGATGCTGATCGCAGAATCGGTATCGCGGCGTGCCGAGTCGGATCGGTTGTCCGCCGCGTCCTGTGGCTCGAACTGGGTGCGTTCACCGACTGCTGGATCATCGGGATGTCGCTGAGCATGACGCCGCGGCCGGCCGCGGCGGCCTTCGCCCGCATCTGCCGCGGCGGACGTTTGCCGTCGCTTGCCCGGCGGCGGGGTCTCGGGTTGGGCGGCCGTAGCCTGCCGGCCGGCGGCCGGGTCGGGGTAACTGACACTGGTCACGCAGCCGCGCACCGCGTGGTACTGGGTGTCCGTGATGATCCCGGCTGCGCGCGCGTCTTCGATCTGATGGAGCATCTGCGCAGCCAGCGCGGGCCGGCGCGTCAGCAGTTCGTCAATGCTCTCAGCCAGCTTGAGTTCGCTGAGCTGGCCGCGGCCGAGTGCCGCGAGGGCGTCGCGGAAGTTAGCCATCGCGGCGTAGCGGGCCCGGGCTCATGCCGGCGCCTGCTCCCCCCGTGGACTCTCGGCAGCACCCCGGAAGTCGGCGACGACGACCGATACGTTGTCGCCTGCGCCGCGCTCGAGCACCGTCGCGATGATGCGATCGACCACGTGCCGGGGATCGGTCGTGGAACGCAGCAGGCCGGCGAGTTCGCGGTCGGCGACGTGCTTGCCGAGGCCGTCGGAAGCCAGCAGCAGGCGATCACCGGGCTCCACCCGGACAACTTCGACATCGACCATGATCGGCCCCGGGGCGCCCACGGCACGCGTCACCATGCGCCCGGCGGGATGGTCTTCGGCTTCCTCCGGCGGTACCAGGCCACGGTCGACCATCGCCTGTAGCTGGGTGTGGTCGGTCGTCAGGTTGTGGCACTGCGCACCGCGCTGGAGGTAGGCGCGACTGTCGCCGGCCCACAGGATGGCGAGATATTCGGCGCGCGGGATGGCGACGAGCGCGGTAGAGCCGATGATCTGGCCACGCTTCTCGCCTTGCTCGCCGAGCGCGCGGTGGACTGACTGGAGGGCCCGGTCGACGCTGTCTATGGCATCGGCGAGGTGCGCCGGAGTCTTGATGCGCTGCAGCGTGGACGTGATGAGCTGGCTCGCGACCTCGCCGGAACCATGCCCGCCCATGCCATCGGCGACACACCACAGGGTGCCGTCCTCGCGGAGGAGGATGCTGTCCTCGTTGTGCTTGCGCACGCGCCCGGTGTCGGTCCTGCCAACGGCTTCCCAGTGCAATTCAGGCATCGATTCCTTCTCGAGACGGTGGCGCGCGTCGTGCGTGGGTCAGCGCGGCAGGGTGCGCCGTGTTTCGTCGTCTACGCAACACCGCCGTAACAATTCGCAACATGTCGACGGTCCTTCCATGCGTTTTCCGCATGCGAACATGCGGCTCGGGTGTTGCAATCGTTCCAGATGCTAATTAAATTAGGGCGAAGGGGGAAGTGTCGGAAAGTCAATAGCGAGTTTCTGACACGCGTCACGCTGTGACACATTCTTGTTGCATTCATGCAACCTCGTAGAATACGTCGCTCACTTCACCCCGCACGATACGAAAGAAGGGCCGTCAGAGCCCCCGTTGCAGTGCACCACGGAAGCACCGCACCAGGACCCGAGTGACGCACTCGGGTCGTGAATTCAGGGCAGGGACCAGGCCCCAGGGACCTGCTGCCGACCAACCCGACGAACGTCGAATGTCGAAGAGGGTGGAGGGCATCTTGAGCAAACGGAAGCTTTTCGCAGCGTGCGCGGTATGCAGCGTACTGATCGCGGTGGCGCCACTGGCACCGGCTCAACAGCTCGCGCCGGGGGTGCAACCGGGCGCGCAACGTAACGAACCCACGGCACCGCGCTCGGCGCCGAGTGCGCCATCGATCGATATCCCGGCCGTGATCGAGCGTCCGCTCGATGCCGACGAAGGCCCGCGCATCCCGGTCAACCGCTTCGACATCCAGGGGCTCGACGCCGTCGACGAGGAACGCGTCGCGCGCAGCGAGGTCGAGGCCATCGCCAACGGTGCGATCGCCGACCACAACGGGCAATTCACCATCGGCCAGCTGCAGGCGGTGGCGGATGCCATATCCAACCTCTACCGCTCGCGCGGCTACCTGTACGCCACGGCCATCGTGCCGGTGCAGGAAGTGGCCGACGGCAGTGTGGTCATCGAGCTGCTGATCGGGCGGCTCGGGCGGGTCACGGTCGAGGGTAACGAGCACTACACGGCGGCGCGCATCGCGCGACCCTTCGACGACCTGGTCGGGCAGCCCATCGAGCAGAACGAGCTCGAAGCCGCGCTGTTACGGGTCAACACCTACCCCGGCCTGGCGGTGACCGGCGTCATGCGCCCCGGGCAGGAAGTCGGCGAAGGTGAGCTCGTCGCGCGCGTGCAGCAGGAACGCCGCTTCGACCTCAGCGTGGGCGGCGACAGCTTCGGCCGCCGCGAGACCGGTGTCGGGCGCATCCACGGTCTCGCCGAGTTCTACAACCCCTTCGGCATCGGCGACAAGTTCACCGCTTACTTCCAGCCCTCGATCTGGCCCCATCAGCCCATCGGTGGCCAGAAGTACATGTTCGGCGAGTACCAGGCGCCGTTACTGTGGCCGGGGCATAACGTCGCCGTGTTCTACCGCTACAACGATTTCCGCGTCGATCGCGACTACACGCCGAATCGTGTGGAGGTCGACGGCGTCACCGGTGAGGGCGGTATCGAGCTGCGCCACGACTGGATCCTCGGTCGCACCTGGACCCTGCGCAGCTTCGAGGGTTTTACCCGCAAGCAGGCCGACACCTACATCAACAACGTCAAGCAGTTCAGTGACATCCTCGCCGTGGTCCATTTCCGCGTCGAGGGCGACATGGTCGATCGCCGCTTCTTCGGCGTGAACGGCTTCGGCATCGAGTACCGCCGCGGTATTCCCGGTATCGCCGGCGCCATGACGGGCACCTCGACGGCCCCACACCGTCCCAACCCCAGCCGCGCCAGCGGTTCCAAGCCGAACTCCTTCGCTACCGGCGAGTTCGACACCCTGCAGGCCAACGTCTACCGCCTGCAGAGCCTGTCGCAGTTCGGCGAGTTCTTCCAGGACCACCAGATCCTGGTGCGCTTCGAGGGCCAGTGGTCGAACGACCTCCTGGTACCCTTCGAGCAGTTCGCCGTCGGCGGCATCCAGAGCGTGCGCGGCTACGAGCCCAGCCACGCACTGTTCGACCGCGGGGTGTTCGGCTCCATCGAGTACCAGATGCCGCCGCCCTTCATCGCCGACACGGCGAGCCCGTTCGGTCAGACCTGGGGTGAGCTGCTGCAGGTCTCGGCCTTCTACGACTACGCCTGGGGCAAGCTGAACGACGCCGTGACCGCTGGCGATGCCTACGAGTCGCGGGGTTTCCATTCCGCCGGCATGGCCGTGCAGTTCCGTCACGGCGAGGATTTCTACTCCAAGCTGACCATCGCCTCGGCAATGCGCGAGCGCGTCCGCTCGAATCCGCGCGTGTGGCTCGAGTTCAACTACCAGTTCTGAGCGACGGGTGATCCCGATGGTTCGATCGCTTCGCTGAACAAATCCACGGCCGGTCCGGTGTGACCCGTAGGAGCAAGGATTAACGCCATGAATGAGCACCGCCCCCACCCGTTCGCACACGGCGCCTCGCCGCTCGTGGCCGATTCGTTCAAGCCGCGCGCGCTGGCGCTGGCCATCCGTGCGGCGGTCGCCGGATCCGGCATGTTGCTGGCCACGGCGGCCGTGGCTGGCCCTGCCGGCGAGGCCATCGTCGGCGGCAGCGGCGCGGTGTCGCGACCGAATGCCCTGACCACGGTAGTCAGCCAGCAGTCGCACAATCTCGCCATCGACTGGCAGTCCTTCGACGTCAACGCGGCCGAGACCGTGCGTTTCGACCAGCCCTCGGCGAGTGCGACGGCGCTCAACCGGGTGCTCGGCCAGGCGCCGAGCGCAATCTACGGCCGGCTCCAGGCCAACGGCCGTGTCGTCCTGGCCAATCCCAACGGCGTGCTGTTCGGGCCGGGCTCTCAAGTGCAGGTGAACAGTCTCGTTGCCGCGGGCCTCACCGCCGACGTCGCCAGCTTCATGGCCGGCAAGCTCGATCTCCAGGCGCTGCCAGGGACCGCCGGTACGGTGATCAACCAGGGCTCGATCGAGGCGGCCACCGGCGGCAGCGTGGTGCTGACCGGGCGCGCCGTCAGCAACCAGGGCCTCATCATCGCCCAGCGGGGCCAGGTCACCCTGGCTGCTGGCGACCAGGCCACGGTCGATTTCGAAGGCGACGGTCTGTTGCAGATCGCCGTTGGCGAGGCCGTCGACGAGAACCCGTCGGGCAGTGAAGCCGCGGTCGTCAACGATGGTGTGATCGACGCCGGTGGAGGCCAGGTGCTGATGACCGCCCACGCCGCGCGCGACGTCTTCTCGCGCATCGTGGTCAACAACGGCGCTGTTACGGCGGGGCGTATCGACAACTCGGGTGGCGTGATCCGCCTGGTCGCGGCAGGTGAGGATGGTTCGGTCGAGAACACGGGGACGCTCGATGCGTCGTCGGCGGGCGCAGATGATGGTGGCGTCGTCGAACTTGCCGCATCGGACGTCGTGCAGAACGGGCTCGTCAGCGCCAACGCGGCCAGTGGTGCCGCCGGTAGCGTGGTCTTGAGCGGCGATGATGCGACGACCCTCGGCGAGGGCAGCGAAACTTCGGCGAGTTCGGCCGGCGGCCGCGGCGGCAAGGTCGTCGTCCAGGGCGCTGCGGTCGCGCTCAACTACGACGCCCGCGTCGATGCGTCCGGCGCCAGCGGTGGCGGCGAGATCCTGGTCGGTGGTGACGTCCACGGCGCGAACCCGGCGGTGCGCAATGCCGAGACCACGTTCGTCAGCAGCCAGGCGACGCTGGCGGCGGATGCCTCCGTCGAGGGCGACGGCGGCAAGGTCGTGGTGTGGGCCGATGACACCACGCAGTATTACGGCACGGCCACGGCCAAGGGCGGCGCTAGCGGCGGCGATGGCGGTTTCGTCGAGGTTTCGGGCAAGGACACCCTCGTCATGCGCGGTGATGTCGACGTTACCGCACCGGCGGGCGAGACGGGCACCCTGTTGCTCGACCCAGCGACCCTGAACATCATCGATGCGGCCGCCGGTGGCGATCATGACGGTGGCCTGCCCACTATCGCGGAGGGTGCTGCCGACATTGGCGGCAACACCGTTTCATGGGGTCAGATTCGTGCGCAGGGTGCGCTGGCCAACATAGTGCTCGAAGCGACCGGGCTGGTTACGATCGAGGACGTTACTGGTGCGGCAGGGGGCGCAATCACCAGCGCGGATCTCGTTACGCTCGATCTGACCACGGGTAGTCTCACCATATCGTCGAACAGCGGCAACGTCTTCTTCCAGGACCAAGGAGATCGGATTCAAACGCAAGGCGGAAGGGTCATTATTAATGCAACCTTGGGGCTCGGGACCTTGGGCCATTTCGAGTCGAACGGAGGGGATGTCACGTTCAATGTTGGCGGCGGAGCATTCGGTAATGTAGACACCGGTGGCGGCGTTCTGACACTCAATAACACAGGTGCTGGGTCAGACTTTGCTCAGTCCGGGTCGATTACGGGCAATACGATTGTTGTCAATCAGGGTGCCGGAACAGTCATCCTCGATGGCTCGAACAATTACACCGGCACGACAACCGTTACGAACGGAATCCTGGCCTTACAGGGTGGAGCGGCGATTGCTGACGCAGGCGTCGTTACGGTTACTTCGGGCACGCTGCGAATCGATGCGTCTGAAACGTTCGGTACGCTCAATAGTTCTGGTGGCTCTTCTACCGTCCTGAATGGCGGTGCAGTTGTCCTGACGGTGGGGGGCGGTACCGTGGCGGGTGCCGTGTCTGGGGCAGGCGCTCTCACCAAGAACGGCGGTGGCACACTGCGTTTAACGGCCGACAATTCGTACAGTGGCACGACGACGATCAATGCCGGTTTGGTACGCATCGAGAGCGATGATGCGCTCGGCACGACTGCGAACGGCACGACGGTGGCCAACGGCGCGGCACTCGAACTTCAAGGTGGTATCGCGGTGGGGGCGGAGGCCCTGTCGCTAACAGGAGCGGGGATTGGCGGCAACGGTGCGCTGCGCAATGTGAGCGGCGACAACAGTTTTGCCGGCGCGGTGACGCTGACGGGTGCGACGACGATCCAGTCGGACGCGAACACGTTGACCCTGAGCGGCGGTATCACGGGCGCGACCCAGAACCTGACGGTTGAGGGTGCGGGTAATACGACCGTCACGGGTGTGATCGGGACGACGAGTGGCACTCTGACGAAGAATGACGGTGGCACGCTGCGCCTGACGAACGACAACACGTATGCGGGCGGGACGACGATCAATGGCGGCGTGGTTCGAATCGAGAGCGACGATGCGCTGGGCACGACTGCGAACGGCACGACGGTGGCCAACGGCGCGGCACTCGAACTTCAAGGTGGTATCGCGGTGGGGGCGGAGGCCCTGTCGCTAACAGGAGCGGGGATTGGCGGCAACGGTGCGCTGCGCAATGTGAGCGGCGACAACAGTTTTGCCGGCGCGGTGACGCTGACGGGTGCGACGACGATCCAGTCGGACGCGAACACGTTGACCCTGAGCGGCGGTATCACGGGCGCGACCCAGAACCTGACGGTTGAGGGTGCGGGTAATACGACCGTCACGGGTGTGATCGGGACGACGAGTGGCACTCTGACGAAGAATGACGGTGGCACGCTGCGCCTGACGAACGACAACACGTATGCGGGCGCGACGACGATCAATGGCGGCGTGGTTCGAATCGAGAGCGACGATGCGCTGGGCGCGCCTGCGGGTGCGGGCACGACGGTCGCGACCGGCGCGGCACTCGAACTTCAAGGTGGTATCGCGGTGGGGGCGGAGGCCCTGTCGCTAACAGGAGCGGGGATTGGCGGCAACGGTGCGCTGCGCAATGTGAGCGGCGACAACAGTTTTGCCGGCGCGGTGACGCTGACGGGTGCGACGACGATCCAGTCGGACGCGAACACGTTGACCTTGAGCGGCGGTATCACGGGCGCGCCCCAGAACCTGACGGTTGAGGGTGCGGGCGATACGACCATCAGCGGCAACATCACGACGACGACAGGAACGCTGACGAAGAACGATGGTGGCACGCTGCTGCTGAGTGGTACGAACACCTTCACGGGGAAGACGATGGTGAATGGCGGCACGCTGGAAGTGCAGAAGGGCGCGGCGCTGGCGAACACGGTCGAGGTGACGTTGGCGGACACGGCCGGTGTCAACCTGGTGGTGACGAACTCGGAGACGATCGGTTCGCTGAACGGCGGCGGGGCCAACGGCGGCAACGTGAATATTGCGGCGGGCCAGGTACTGACGACGGGCGACGCGGGTGACGACACCTACGCGGGCGTGATCTCTGGTGCTACTGGCAGCCTGACCAAGCAGGGTGCGGGCAAGCTGACCCTGACAGGAACGAACACCTACGGCGGCGTGACGACGATTACTGGTGGCGGCGTGCTTATCGTGAGTAGGGACGCCAACCTCGGTGCGGCGCCGGGCGCGGCGACGGCGGGCCACCTGGTATTCAATAACGGCACGCTGGAGACGACGGCCACGTTTACCCTGAACGCAAATCGCGGGGTGGCGCTGACGGGCGCAGGGACGTTCGATGTGGACACCGGAACGATCCTGACCTACGGCGGCATCATTGCTGGCAGTGGCGGCGTGCTGACCAAAGCCGATACCGGTACGCTCGTCTTGGGCGGTGCGAATAGCTACACCAGGGCAACGAGGATTACTGGCGGCGTGCTGCGTATCGGCGCGGACAATAACCTGGGTGCGGCGCCGGGTGCGGCGACACCGAGCCACTTGGTGTTCAACGGTGGGGCGCTGGAAACGACGGCCTCGTTCACCTTGAGTACGAACCGCGGGGTGACGCTGACGGGGGGCGGGACGTTCGACGTCGACAATGGGACGACCCTGACCTACGGCGGCATCATTGCTGGCAGCGGCGGCGCGCTGACCAAGGCCGATACCGGTAAGCTCGTCTTGAGTGGTGCCAACAGTTACACGACGGCGACGACCGTGAATGGCGGCGTACTGAATATCCAGAACGCGATGGCGCTCGGCACGGTTGCGAACGGGACGACGGTGGCCAACGGCGCGGCACTCGAACTTCAAGGGGGTATCACGGTGGGGGCGGAGCCCTTGTCGCTGATCGGCATGGGGATTGGCGGTAACGGTGCGCTGCGCAATGTGAGCGGTGACAACAGTTTTGCCGGCGCGGTGACGCTGACGGGTGCGACGACGCTCCAGTCGGACGCGAACAAGTTGACCTTGAGCGGCGGTATCACGGGCGCGACCCAGAACCTGACGGTTGAGGGTGCGGGCGATACGACCATCAGCGGCAACATCACGACGACGACAGGAACGCTGACGAAGAACGATGGTGGCACGCTGCTGCTGAGTGGTACGAACACCTTCACGGGGAAGATGATGGTGAACGGCGGCACGCTGGAAGTGCAGAAGGGCGCGGCGCTGGCAGACACCGTCGAGGTGACGTTGGCGGACACGGCCGGTGTCAACCTGGTGGTGACGAATTCGGAGAGGATCGGTTCGCTGAACGGCGGCGGGGCCAATGGCGGCAACGTGAACATCGTCACGGGCCAGGTACTGACGACGGGTGATGCCGGGGATGACACGTACGCGGGCGTCATCTCGGGTACGGGCGGTCTGACCAAGCAGGGCGCGGGCACCCTGACGCTTGCTGCCCGCAACGCCTATAGCGGCGCGACGACTGTGTCGGCGGGTACGCTCAAACTCGGCGCGCCCGAGGCACTCGCCAACGGTACCTCGGTCAGCGTGGACGGCGGCACCCTCGAATTCAATGGCAACGATGTAACCGTTGCGTCGTTGAACAGTGCCGAGACGGGTGTCGTTAAGAACAGCGTGGCTGCACGCTCGACGGTCACCCTGAACGGCGGCACGTTACGGGGAAGCGTCCAAGGCAGCTTCGAGTTCGATGTCGCGAACACGAGCAGTAGCACGCTGACCCTGAGCGAGGCCGGTTTGCAACTGGCCAGTCAGGGCCTGGAGGTGACTACAGCAGGTGTCACGCTCCTCATGGACGACACCACCGGGGCGCGCCACATGAATACCGCTGCGGGTGGTCACGACTTCATCTTCCGGGAACTCAACCTGATCACTCTCAGCCAGTTCGACGACGTGTTGGAATCGTCCGTCAGGTTCAACGGCACGGTGGATGTTCACGGCGATGCGCTGTGGCGGTTCACCCCGAACGTCGCCCTGGCCGATCGTGTTACGGGCGGCAGCACGCTGTCCATCATGCCGTTAGCTGCTAGCCTGAGCACGGCGTCAACCAGCGCGATCATCGGCCTGGACGCGATGTCGCGGTCGTTTGGTGGCCCAATCGTGATCGGGACATGGGTCAACGGCGGGACGCCGGACACTCTGGGTGCGGCAAGCCGGCGAGGCAATGGGACGACGCCTGCAACCGGCGCGACTGTCGGCACACTGCTGGTCGACAGCCCCATCTCGCTCGGCGGTAACCACGGATTGATGCTCGTTGCACAGAATGTGGACCTCGCCGCATCTATCTCGGTTGGCAGCGGTGACCTGCTCATCTATGCCTTGGGTGGAGGCGGCGCGGTCGGTGGCGTGATCTCCGGCGAAAGCGCGACCAGCCTGACCTCGGAGCGCTTGGTCATGGCCGCTACCGGCTCGATCCGGAACGCCAATCTCATAAAGTTGGAAAGTGGACTGACCACCCGCAGCATCCTGCAGTCGCAGGCGGCCAATGCCGGTGGCGTCGAGTTCGCCGCGGGCTCGGCGAGCGCGACCTCGGTCAGTTTCAACACGGCGAGTCAACTCTTCCCTGGCCTGACGAGCTTTTTCGCCGTTGGCAGCGTGACTGACGTCCTCGTCACCCAGACCAGCTTCGGCAACAACCAGCTCGTCGACGAAGTGGTCCTCGAAACGAGCATCCTGCCCGAAGGGGTATCGCTGTTCGGCCAGGTCGGTACCGGCATCGCGCTGCCCCCCGAGCAGTGCGAGGACGAGACCGATTGCGCGCCGGCGCTGGCGGGCGATTGGGGTGCGCGCAGCCTCTTCGCTGACCGCGACCTGTTGGACCCGTCCGCGCCGTTCAGCGGACTATCGTCGGCCATCTTCTGGTAGATTGAGCGCGCCATCCCGGGTTCGAGCGTGGCGAAGTTTGCGCCAATGAGGTATGCGCCTGAAGCTCAAGTTGATCAGAAGCGCCGATCCTGCGTTGCCCGTCGGCAAGACGTGGGACGTGGGTGCGGAGTCGTTGTCCCTGGGCCGCAGCGGGGAAAACGACATCAAGCTCGATGATCCGGAGCGACGTATCTCCCGGCAACATGCTTCGATAAATCCGGCGGCCGGGGAATACCGGCTGCTCGATCTCAGCGGTAACGGCACGTTTCTCAACGGCACCGTGATCGGTGGCGGAAACTCGGTGCCGATCGGCAATGACGACCAGTTCGACATCGGGCCCTACCGCTTCCAGGTCGAATTCGATACCGACGACATCAGCCTGCCCGGCCTCGCACTCGACGATTTCGACGCCGACGAGCGGCGCAATTCGCCCTTGTTCGACGACTTGAAACCGCCGCGGTCATCGTCGCGCGGCAGGGTACCTTCCCCCGATCTCGGTGGGCGCACGGATTTCTCGGTGGGCGGCGGCGCGGGCCCGGGTCTGCTCGGCGATGACGTCTTCGACGACGACACGCCGGTGCACGATCCGTTCGACCCGGCGGCGACGCCGGCCGATCCCGGCCGCGGCATCGCCGAGGCGATGAACGTACCGGTGAGCAAGGGGGCAGATGCCCTGGCCGATGAGCCGGCGCAGATCCCCCAGGGCTACGTGCCCACCGAATGGAACTTCGAGGCGCCGCCGGCACCCGCGCCGGAACCCGTTGCCGTCGCAGAACGGGATTCCGGCGACGTGGCCTGCGAAGTGGAGAAACCGGCCGCGAGAGCGCCGCGTCGACGACGACGGCCCGCCGCGCCGGCGTCGGAGACAGCGGCCCCCGCGGCAAGCTCGCAACGCGCACCGGCGGGCGCGGACGATCTCACCGCCCTGCTCGCCTTTCTGCGCGGCGCTGGTCTGGCCCCGGAGGACGCCACGGTGAGTGAAGCCCCACTAGACCAGCTCGAGCGGGCCGGGCAGGTGTTCCGCTGCATGGTCGACGGCATGCTCGATCTGCTGCGCACCCGCAACCAGACCAAGAACGCGCTGCGCATGAGCCGCACGATGATCGCGGATGCCGGCAACAATCCCCTCAAGTTCGCGCCGACCGCGGATGACGCCCTGCTGCAACTGCTGGGACGCGCGCGCCCGGGCTTCCTCACCGCCGAAGAAGCAGTGCGTGAAGCGCTCGATGATCAGCGCAACCACGAGGTCGCATTTCTCGCCGGGGTGCGCGAGGCCTTTCCGGCCCTGATCCAGTATCTCGATCCCCAGGCCTTCGCCCGCGACCGCGGTCACGCCATCGAGGCCGGCGTGCTGCGCGGCGGCGGTTTCGCGCGGGCGCGCGCCTGGCAGGAATACGTGGCATGGTTCGAGTCCGAAGTGGGGCGGCTCGACGACGGCCTGCCGCCGGTATGGCGCGAGCGCCTGGTCGATGCCTACGAGCGCGTCACGACGACGGCCAAGTACCGCAACGATCCACCCAGCCGGCGCGGGAAGAGACGGTGAACCAGCATGAGCGAGGAGGGCGGCGGATGAGGAACTGGACATTGACGTTACGGGCACTGTTGCTCGCCGTTCTCGGCCTGCTGGTGGCCTGCGGCAGCAAGCCCCCGCCCAAGATCGAGATCCCGACCGATCAAATCCTGTTGTCCGGGCAGATCGCCGCCAGCGCGGACGTCAACCCGGATCCGGGCGGTGTGCCCGCCCCGGTCCTGGTGCGGGTCTACGAACTCGCCTCGGACGACGTCTTCAACCGCACCGATTTCTTTTCCCTGTTCGACCACGAGCAGGCCGTGCTCGGCGCCGCGCTGCTCCGCGCGCGGGAGTTCCAGCTGGTGCCCGGGCAGGTCGTCGACATCTCGGGCCAGGTCGAGCCGCGTACGCAGTTCATCGGCGCCATCGCCGCCGTCCGCGATCTCGATGCTGCGCGTTGGCGCGCCACGGCGCCCCTGCCCGGCAAGACCGTGCGGCCGTCGGAACCGCACCGGGTCGAGGCGCAGGTCGCGGTGGGTCGCGGCGGTGTGACCATTGCGCTCGGCGCGGCCGGCACCAATGCAAACGCGGGAGCGGCCGATGTCCCACGCTAGTCGACCGCTATGGACGGAGGGCATGTTCCTTCGCCCCCAGCATTTTCAGCAGCACGATCGCTGGCTCGAACATTTCGTCGAAACCCGGGCCGGCGCGCTGCGCAATCATCCTTGGGGCTTCTCCGAGCTCGCCCTGGACCGCGAACTGCTCGCGCTCGGCAAGCTCTCGCTGCGTTCCGCGCGTGCCGTGTTTCCCGACGGTGTGCCCGTCGACATTCCCAACACCGACCCGCCGCCGACCCCGCTGGATCTCGACGAGAGCGTACGCGACCAGATCATCTATCTCTGCCTGCCTGCGCGCCGTGCCGGCGCGCAGGAATACGGCCGTGAGGCCGGGACGGGGAGCATCGTGCGTTACCGCCACTCGGAGATCGATACCCGCGACAGTAGCGTCGAGAACGGCGAGGTCGCCGCGGTCGAGATCGGCAAACCCAGCCTGCGCCTGTTGCGGGCCGCCGACCCGCGCGAGGACTTCGTCTGTCTCGGCGTGGTCCGCGTGCTCGAAGTGCGTGCCGACAAGACGGTGGTCCTCGACGACAACTACATCCCACCGGTGCTGGACTGTCATGCCAGCAACTACCTGCATGCCTTCATGGGCGAGCTGCAGGGCATGCTCGCCCAGCGCGGCGAGGCGGTCGCGTCGCGCGTCGCCGGGCAGAGTCGCGGCGCCGTGGCCGATGTCGCCGATTTCCTCATGCTCATGATGATCAACCGCACCGAACCCGTGGTCGCGCATCTCAACGCGATCCGGGACGTCCACGCGGAGGATTTCTACCGGCTCGCCCTGAGCCTCGCCGGCGAGGCCGCGGCGTTCACCGCCGAGAGCCGCCGCCCGATCGATTTTCCGCCCTATCGCCACGATGACCTGCAGTCATGCTTCGTGCCGCTGGTCACCGAGTTGCGCCGCGCCTTCAGCTTCGTGCAGGAGCAGCGCGCCGTGGCGATCCCGCTCGAGCTGAAGAAATTCGGCATCCGCGTCGGCCGTATTCCGGATCGCGGCCTGGTTGGCGGCGCGAGCTTCGTGCTCATGGTGAGTGCCGCAATGTCGGCCGAGGAGGTACGTCGGCATTTTCCGCGTCAGACCAAGCTCGGCTCGCCCGTGCACATCTCCGACATGGTGCGTCTGGCACTGCCCGGGATCCTGCTCGAACCGCTGGCGAGTTGCCCGCGCGAGATCCATTTTCATGCCGGCTCGGTGTACTTCGAGCTCGACCCGCGCAGCGACCTGTGGGGTGCGGTGAAGACGGCGGGCGCGATCGCGTTGCACGTCGGTGGTGAGTTCCCCGAGCTCAAGCTCGAATTGTGGGCGATCAGGCGGGGCTGATGGCTGGCCGCGATCCTCGCGACCCTTTCGGCACGTTCGGTGACGGCAGCGCCGACGACGGTGTCGATCCGGACGCCACCGTCTTCCACACCCAGGGGCCGGGCGGGCAGCCCGCGCCGGGCGGACAGCCGCGGCCGGGTGGCCACCCGACGCCGGACGGCGGCCGCGGATCGCGTACGCGGCGGGTCGAACAGCCGCGCCGTGCGGAGCCGCCGCCCCGCCGGGCGGCGGAGCGCAGCGCGCGGCCGGCGCCGTTCGACTTCGATACCCATCCGGGCTTCGCCAGTGCCTCGGACAACCCCATCGTCGATGCCGCGCGGCTGGTCTTCGCCGTGGTCGGCCAGCTGCGGCTGTCGTCGAGCGCGCCAGATCCGCGCCATTTTCGTCAACAGATGACGAGCGAGATCCAGCGCTTCGACACGGCCCTGGGTGCGGCGCGCGTCGAACAACAGACGGCGATGTCGGCGCGCTACGCCCTGTGCAGCTTCATCGACGAGACGGTGCAGAAGACCCCGTGGGGCAGCGCCTGCGGTTGGGATCGGTTGACCCTGCTCGCGGAATGGCACGGCGAGGCCTGGGGCGGGGAACGCTTTTTCACCATTGCCCAGCATGCCTTGCGTGACCCGGCGCAATACCTGCACCTGCTGGAGTTGCTCTACCTTTGCCTGGCGTTCGGTTTCCAGGGGCGTTTTCGCATACGCGACCAGGGCATGGCGCAACTGGCCGAAATGCAGGACGCCATCTACCGCGCCATTCGCACCCAGCGCGGGGATGGTGAACGCGAGTTGGCGCAGAACTGGCGTGGCGTCGAAGACAAGCGCAATCCCATCATCCGCCTGGTGCCGCTGTGGGTCGTGGGCGCGGTGTGTGCCCTGACCGTAGCCGCGGCCTTCCTGTTCTTCCGCCTCACCCTCGGTGCGCAGGCCAACCCGATCGAGCTCGCCATCAATGGCATCGGCCGCGATACCCCGCAGTTCGGGCCGCCGCCGGCACCGCTGGCGGTGCCGACCGGCATGCCGCGCTTGAAACCCTTCCTCGAAGACGAGATCGCCGAGGGCCTGGTGACGGCCGAGGAATACCCGGACCGTACCGTGGTGCGGCTCAACGGCGACCAGTACTTCGCCTCGGGCAGCGCCACCATCGCGCCGCGCTTCCTGCCGACCCTGCAACGCGTGGCCGACGAGATCAACCGAGTGCCGGGCCGGGTCGAAGTCGTCGGCCACAGCGACAACCAGCCGCTGCGTTCGCTGCGTTTCGCCTCCAATCTCGAGTTGTCACGCTTGCGCGCCGAAGGCGTGGTCGCGGCCTTGCGTGACTTCGGCGTCGACCCGACTCGCCTCTCCGCCGACGGCCGTGCCGACAGTGAGCCGGTCGCGGACAACGCGACCGCCGAGGGACGCGCGCTCAATCGACGGGTCGAGATCGTCGTCTACGAAGCCATCGGCCACGGTTCCGCCACACCGCTGCCATTCACGGCACCGGCGCGTTAGGAGGACCGGGTGGCGTTTCTGCGGCAAGGGTGGTTCTACGGTCTCATCGGCCTGCTCGCGATCTGCGCGCTGATCTGGCTGATCGGCCCGTATCTCGCGATCGCCGGCTGGGCACCGTTCGAATCCGTTACGGCCCGGGTCGTCGCGACCGCACTCATCCTGTTCTTCGGCGCTATCGTGCTGGCCTTCGTCGTGGTGCGCAAACGGCGCGCCAATGCCGGCCTGATGAACGGCATCGCATCCGACGAGGGCCCGGGGCAGGCCGGCATGGGGCGCGAGGAACTCGCGCGCATGCGCGAGCAGTTCGAGCAGGCCATCCGCACGCTCAAGCAGGCGCGCGGGCGGCGCGGCGGCATTTCTCTCTACGAGCTGCCCTGGTACGTCATCATCGGTCCGCCCGGCGCCGGCAAGACCACCGTCCTCAGCAACTCGGGCCTGCGTTTCCCGCTGGCCAGCCGTTTTGGTAACAAGGCGGTACGCGGCGTGGGCGGGACGCGCAACTGCGACTGGTGGTTCACCGACGAGGCCATCTTCCTCGATACCGCGGGGCGCTATACCACCCAGGACAGCAACGAAGCGCTCGACCGCGAGGGCTGGCTGGGCTTTCTCGACCTCCTGAAGCGCTATCGCCGGCGGCGGCCCATCAACGGCGTGCTCATCGCGATCAGCGTGCAGGACGTGCTGACCCTGGATGCCCACCAGCGCCAGGAACACGTCGCCGCGATCCGTAAGCGCATCGGCGAGTTGCGCCGCCACTTCGGCATCCGCTTCCCCATCTACATCATTCTCACCAAGTGCGATCTCATCCCGGGTTTCGTCGACTTCTTCGAGGATCTCGGCGCCGACGAACGCACCCAGGTATGGGGATTCACCTTCGACGTCGAGGAAAGCAAGCATCTCGGTGACCTCGACGAACGCCTGCGCACCGAGTTCGCCGCCCTGGTCGAGCGCCTGCGCGCGCGAGTCGTACGGCGCATGCACGAAGAGCGCGACCTGGAACGGCGTAGCCGGGTGTTCACCTTCCCCGACCAGGTTGCCGACGTCCTCGATACGGTGCGCGGCTTCGTGTTCGACACGTTCGCGCCGTCGGCCTACGAAGAACCGGCCTTCGTGCGCGGCATCTATCTCACCAGTGGCACCCAGGAAGGAGCGCCGATCGATCGCCTGCTCGGTGGCCTCGCGCGCAGCTTCGGTTTGGAAGCGGCGATGACCTCGGGCAGCGGCGGCCAGGGCCGCAGCTACTTCATCACGCGCCTGTTGCGCGACGTCATGTTCCAGGAATCGGGGCTGACGGGGGTCGACCGCCGTTTCGAGCGCCACTTGTTATGGATGCAGCGCGCGGCCTATCTCGGTGCCGCGGTGGTCACGGTGGCAGCGATCACGCTGTGGTCGGTGAGCTATTCGCTCAACCGCGGGCATCTCGAGCACCTGGCTGCGCTGGATGACGCCTACGCGGCTGCCGTGGCCGCATCGGACGCGGAATCGCCCGCGCTGCGCGCGACGCTGCCGCGTCTGCAGGCGCTCGTCGAGCTGCGCGACGCGGCCGTCGAGCAGGACGCCGACGTGCCGCTGACCATGCGCCTCGGTCTCTACCAGGGCGACTACCTGGCCACTGCGGCAACCGATGCCCACGTGCGCGAAGTCAACACCCAGTTGCTCTCGCGCGTCAAGCATGCGCTCGAGACCGAGTTGGCCAACCCGGCCCGCGACGTCTATCACGTGTACGAATTGCTCCGGGTGTACCTGATGCTCGGCGACCCGGCGCATTTCGAGGTGGCGGACGTAGTGGCAACCGCACGACTCCTGGGGGCGGCGGATCCCGGCATGCCGGCGGCTGATCTCGAGACGCTGGTCGCCAATCTGCGCGATGGCCTGCAGGGGGAACCGCGCCCACAGGCACTGCGCCCGGAGGTCGTCGACCGGGCCCGCCAGCGCTTGCGCGCCGAACCGCTGGAAGTCTTCGTGTTGAACCGGATCAAGCGCGATTACGAGCGCCGCGGCACCACCCCCCAGCGGCTCAGCGACATCCTCGGCCTGCAGGGCCAGGCACTGGTGACACGTCGCAGCGGCCAGCCGCTCGACACTCCCATTCCCGGGCTCTACACCGCCAAGGGTTTCTACGAGACGTTCACCGTGCAGAGCGCCAAGGCCATCAGCACCCTGGCCGACGAAAAATGGGTGCTCGGGATCGAGAGCGGGAGCTTCGCCGACAACGAGATCGCAGGCCTGCCGGGGCGGTTGCAGGCCCTGTACGAAGGCGAATACATCAAGTTCTGGGACACCCTCATCAACGATATCGACCTGGTTCATCTGCGAGGACTGGGCGACGCCAGCGACAAGCTGCTGATCCTGTCGGGGCAGGATTCCCCTATTCGCACCCTGTTGAATGCGCTGGCGCGCAACACCCGGCTGTCGGGCTTCACGCCGCCGGCGTTGCCGGGGGCGCTTGCCGATACCGCGTTGGGTGAGAAGGTGGCAAAGCTGGACGCGGCGTCGCAGCGGCTCGGCGCGGCGCTCGATTTCGCGGCGAGTACCGGCGCGGTCGGTAACGCGCCCGGCAAGCGCATCGAGGAGCACTTCGCGCCGCTCGCCAGCCTGGTGCGCGATGCGTCCGGCGGCCCCGGCCGCCTCGACGGACTGCTGGCGATGTTCGGCCAGTTGCAGGGTCAGCTCGCCGGCACCGGCAGCGGCCTCGGCATGCAGTCGGCGACGACAGTGGTCGCGCAGGGTGACCCGGCGCGTGGACTCGAGCTTCACGCCCAGAACCTGCCCGAACCGGTCAAGCGCTGGGTCCTGCAGGTCGCGCAGGACATCCGCGGCGGGGTCGCCGCCGGTGCGGCGCGCGAGGTCAAGGCGCAAATCGATTCGGGTGTGACCCAAACCTGTCGGCAACTCATCGGCGGGCGCTACCCGTTCAACCGTACCGCCACCGTGGACGTCAAGCTGGCCGACTTCGCGCGCTTGTTCGCACCCGGCGGCGTGCTGGACCAATTCTTCAACACGCGTATCGCGAGCATGGTCGACACCAGTGCACGGCCATGGCGCTGGCGCTCGGCGGACGGGCTCAAACTCGGCCTGTCGAACGATGCCCTGCGGCAGTTCGAGCGTGCGGCGGCTATCCGGGACAGCTTCTTCATGGCCGGCGGCCAGATGCCCAAGATTTACTTCGATGTGAAGACTTTGCGCCTGAGCCCGGATGCGGCGCAGGTGATGATGGTCATCGATGGCCAGCAGGTCGTCTACCGTCACGGCCCGGTGCAGGCACAGCGCATAGAATGGCCGGGCAAGAGTGGGCCGAGCGAGGTACGAATCGTGTTCACGCGTCTCGATGGCACCCAGCAGAGTCAACCGGTCGCCGGCCCCTGGGCCCTGTTCCGCATTTTCGATCAGCTCGGTCAACCGGGTAGCTCGCCCGATGCCCTGCTGCTCAACCTCGCTCTCGGCCAGAGCAGTGCATCGTTCGAGTTCGTGTCGGGCAGCGTGCTCAATCCGCTGGGGAACGACCTGCTCAGCGGGTTCACTTGCCCGGGGGGGGCACGATGAACGACAACCTGAACAATGCCGTACCGGGTTTCTTCGGCAAGATGCCGAAGCACGGCGATTTCGTCAGCCGCAACCTCGCCGAGCGCTTCATCGAGCCGTGGGACGAATGGCTGCAGGGCGTGGTCGCCGCGGCCCAGGCGCATCTCGGTAGCGACTGGCTGGAGACCTACCTCGTCTGCCCCATCTGGCACTTCGTGCTCGGGGCGGGGGTGATTGGCGATGGAGCCTGGATCGGGGCACTGATGCCCAGCGTCGACCGCGTCGGGCGCTACTACCCGCTCACGGTCGCCCAACCGGTGCGCGTCGGTCGTGATGGCGGGGTTGCCCTGGTGCTGTCGCGCAATGCCGAGGACGCATGGTTCACCCCCGTCGAGCAGGCGATGCTGGCCGTGCTCGGCGACAACGGCATGAACGCCGACGAACTGGCAATCGCGCTGTCGGCCGGCGTTGACAGCGCCGTGCTGGAGGATGTTGCGTTCGCCATCGATCACGTCAAGACGAGCAAGGAGCGTGGCGGGCAGGTGGCACGCTGGCACTGGCCGGCCGAGCGCGGTGCCGACGTGGCTGACGTCATCCTGGTTGCCCAGGCGACCGCGTTGGCCGAACGCTTCAAGCCGTTTTCCGCCTGGTATGCACGCCAGGGCCACGTGCGTGCCGGCGAATTCCTCGTCATGCGCGGGTTGCCCACAGGGGACACGTTCGGGGCGATGCTGGCCGGCGAGCAGGTACAGGCTGCGTCGGCGGCGCCGCCAGCGCGGCCAGTGCCTGCCGCGGCGCCGCTCCATGCGGGCTCGCCTACCCCCACGTCGCCCGTAGTCCCGACAGCGCCGGAGTCGGCGCCGCCGGCCGTGGTGTCGGACGAACCGCGCACCGATGGTTGGGACGACACGGTGCCTGATGCGGTACGCCCGTCGGCCGCAGACGCGACGGACGGGCTGGACGACCTGGTCGACGACGAACTCGAGCGCCTGTTGTCGCAATCGAGCGGCGACTGAGTTCCACGGATACAGGGGATAAGGAAGGCGAAAGATGCCGGTCATTGATATCGAAACCCTCGTTCGGCCCCTGGCGGACGACGCGCCCTGCGGACCCGACCTCGAATACGAAGGCATCACGGCGCTGGAGGACCTCGCCACGATCGTGCCGGAGCGCCAGGTCGGTGACACCATCGAGCCCGGGCGGGACCCCGATTGGCCAGCGGTGCGCGACGCGGCGCTCGCGTTGTTCGAGCGCACGCGCGACCTGCGGGTCGGCGTTCACCTGGCGACGGCCTTGCTCAGGACGAGCGGTTGGGAAGGCTGGGCCGACGGGCTCGAATTGCTCGCGCGGCTGTGCGACGAACAATGGGAAGCCGTCCATCCGCAGCTCGATCCATTCGACGATTTCGATCCCGCGATGCGGGAAGGCACGCTTGGGTTGCTGGCCGCGATGCCGACCTTGCGCGCAGTACGCCTGTTGCCGCTGGCGCGTTCGCCGCGTCTCGGTATCGTGTCGGCGCGCAGCCTGCAGATCGCGCGCGGCGAGGTACAGGCGAGTGAGGACGAGCCCGAGCTGTCGCTGGCCGACGTGCAGGCCGTGTTCCGTGATTGCGACAACGAGGAAGGCACCCGCCTGTGGGCGGACATCGGGCGCGCGGCAGGCGCGCTGTCTGCCCTGACCGGCCGTATGAGCGAACACGGCTCCGGCCAGTCGGTCGAGCGCCTGGTCGATCTCATGGGCGATATCCAGGCGGCGCTGCACGAATATGGCAACACCGGGCCGGATGGCGCGAGCGAGGCAATCTCGGTGACGGCGGGTGCTGTCGAGCAGCCGGTCGCCGGCAGCAGCCCACAAGCAGCGGCCGGCGGCGGCGCGTTGACATCGCGTGGCGATGTCGTCGCGGCGCTCGATCGCATCATTGCCTATTACGCGCGACACGAGCCGAGCAGCCCGGTACCGGTGCTGCTGACGCGGGCACGTACCCTCGTGGGCAAGGACTTCTGGGAGATCGTCAACGATCTTGTCCCGGGTGGGCGGTCGGAACTCGAAGTATTGCGCGGTTCCGCCTCGACGGGGGATTATGGCGATGAGGACTAGCAGGGGAAGCGCGCCTCGGGCCGAGAGCGCGACTAATTTGAGGAGGAAGACGCATGGCTAAGAAGAGCGGGCAGGGCTTCATTGCACGCAATCGCGCGCCGCGTGTGCAGATCGAATACGACGTGGAGCTTTATGGTTCCGAAAAGAAGATCGAGTTGCCGTTCGTCATGGGGGTGATGGCTGATCTCTCGGGTAAACCCGAAGAGGCACTGCCTGACGTGGGTGACCGCAAGTTCCTCGAGATCGACGTCGACAACTTCGACGAGCGCCTCAAGGCGACCAAGCCGAGGGTGGCGTTCCAGGTCGACAATACCTTGACCGGTGAGGGTAAGGTGATGGTCGACATCACTTTCGAGAAGTTTGACGATTTCTCGCCCGCGGCCGTCGCGCGCAAGGTCGAACCCCTGCGCAAGCTGCTCGAGGCGCGCACGCAGTTGGCCAACCTGATCACCTTCATGGACGGCAAGGCGGGGGCCGAACAGCTCATCGCCAAGGCGCTGAACGATCCGGCCCTGCTACAGTCGTTGACCGCGGCGCCCAAGCCGGAGGCCGACGCGCAGGATTAACCCTGAAGCATGTCCGCGGCATGATTGAGCGAGTGAAATCGAGGCGTACACGAGAGGAGGTCCGACATGGCCAGTGAAGAGGCAGGCGCGACGCAAGCACAGGGCGAAGTGGCGGTCGAGAGCAACGATGCTTTCGCCTCACTTCTGCAGAAGGAATTCAAGCCGCGCACCGACCGTGCCCAGGAGGATGTCCAACGGGCCGTGCGCACCTTGGCCGAGGTGGCGCTGGAAAACGTCGCCATCGTTTCGGACGATGCGATCAGCACTGTCGAGGCGATGATCGCGGAACTCGATCGGCGCCTCACCGAGCAAGTCAACAAGATCCTCCACCATCCCGAGTTCCAACAACTCGAGTCGACCTGGCGCGGTCTGCATCACCTGGTCAACAACACCGAGACTGACGAGATGCTGAAGATCAAGGTCTTCAACGTTTCGAAGAACGACCTGCAGAAAACGCTGCGGAAGTACAAGGGTACGAACTGGGATCAAAGCCCGGTTTTCAAGCGCATCTACGAAGAAGAATATGGCCAGCTCGGTGGCCAGCCATTCGGCTGCCTGGTTGGCGACTATTATTTCGATCACGGTCCGCAAGACGTCGACATGCTCAAGTCCGTCTCCCAGATCGCCGCCGCGGCCCACGCCCCCTTCATCGCTGCCGCAGCGCCGAGCGTTATGCAGATGGATTCGTGGCAGGAACTGGCCAATCCGCGCGACCTGACCAAGATCTTCGAAACACCCGAGTACGCTGCCTGGCGCAGCCTGCGGGAATCCGAGGATTCACGCTACCTCGCCCTGGCCATGCCGCGCTACCTCGCGCGCCTGCCCTACGGAGCGCGTACCGATCCGGTCGAGGAGTTCGATTTCGAGGAAGACGTCGAGGGTGCGGACCACACCAAGTACACCTGGGCCAACGCCGCGTTCGCCATGGCTGTCAATATCAACCGCGCGTTCAAGGAGTACGGTTGGTGCACGCGCATTCGCGGTGTCGAATCGGGTGGTGCAGTGGAAGGCCTGCCGGTGCACACCTTCCCCAGTGACGATGGCGGCGTGGACATGAAGTGCCCGACCGAGATTGCGATCAGCGATCGCCGCGAGGGCGAGATCTCCAAGCTCGGCTTCATGCCGCTGATCCATCGTAAGAATACCGACGTCGCGGCGTTCATCGGTGCACAGAGTCTGCAGAAGCCGTTGCAGTACATGGATAAGGACGCCACTGCGAACGCTGCGCTTGCTGCCCGCCTGCCGTATCTGTTCGCGACCTGTCGTTTCGCGCACTATTTGAAATGCATCGTGCGCGACAAGATCGGCTCGTTCAAGGAGCGCGACGACGTCCAGCGCTGGCTCGACGAGTGGATTCGCGAGTACGTCCACGGCGATCCCGAACGCGCGACCGACGAGGAGCGTGCGCGCAAGCCGCTCGCCGCAGCGGAGGTCGTGGTCGAAGCGGACGAGGAGAACCCCGGCTACTACAGTGCGAAGTTCTTCCTGCGGCCGCATTACCAGCTCGAGGGACTGACCGTATCGTTACGGCTGGTATCCAAGCTGCCTTCGGTCAAGCAGGGCGGCGGTTGATTCCGACGCGCAACCGGCACGGAGATCGTCGAAGTTCGATGATGTTCAACAACGGGACCAGACCCCCTGTGGGCGCGTCCCTTATTAAGTCCAACTAAGGAGAACGACATGGCTGTTGAGGCTTTTTTGAAACTGGACTCAGTCAAGGGTGAGTCGAAGACCAAGGGGTTCGAGGATCAGATCGCCGTGTTGGCCTGGAGCTGGGGCGGATCGCAGAGTGGCACGTTCCACAAGCAGGGCGGCGGTGGCGGCGCCGGCAAGGTCAACGTGAACGACCTGTCACTGACCAAGTACATCGATAAGTCGAGCACCGTGATGTACAAGAGCATGTGCCAGGGCAAACACTTCAAGGAAGCGCTCCTGACCTGTCGCAAGGCCGGCGGCGACAAACCGGTGGAGTTCCTCAAGATCAAGCTGACCAACATCCTGGTCTCGAGCATCTCGGTTGGCGGCGCCACCGGTGAGGAAGTTCCGACGGAGAACGTCACCCTCAACTTCGAGAAGTTCGAGTACATCTACACGCCGCAGAAGGAAGACGGCTCCGCCGACACCAAGGTCGACATGAAGTGGGATGTCGGCAAGAACGCCGAGTCCTGATTCCTGACCAGGGCGTGTTTCTGATGCGGACCAAGCGCCGGTGAGTCCGGAAGAACTGTTGCGTGAAGGGCGTCCCGACGACGCCCTGAGCGCGCTACTGGATGCCGTGCGTGCGGCGCCCGGGGATCCGGCCCTGCGCCTGTTCCTGGCCCAACTCAGCATGGTGCAAGGTAACTGGCAGCGCGCCCTCGGCCAGCTTCAGGCCGCGGCGGGCCTCGACCAGGCGCACGTCAACCTGGCCCAAGCCTATCGACTTGCGATCGCGGCCGAAGGCGTGCGCGAGCAGGTATTTGCCGGTGCCCGGCGTGCGCCCGTGCTGGGCGAGCCCGAGCAATGGATGGCGACACTCATCGAACTCGTGAGCCGCCTCGGGGAAGCGGGTGGCAGTGCCGTCACGGGTACGGAGTTCGAGCAGGCGCTGGCCGAGGTACCACAGGTAGCCGGACGCATAAACGGTGATGATTTTGCCTGGTGCGGCGATGCCGACATGCGCCTCGGGCCATTCTTCGAACTGATTCTCAACGGTCGCTACTTCTGGGTGCCTGGCCATCGTATCCGTCGACTGGCGCCGGAAGAGCCCCACGACCTGCGCGACTTGGTGTGGTTGCCGGTGGCCATCGAGTGGACCAACGGCGGCACGGCGCACGCGCTGATGCCGACGCGTTACCCGGGTGCGGCACAGGCCGAACCGCGGCTGCGGCTGGCGCGCTCGACGGAGTTCGCCGAGTCGGTCGCCGGCATGTGGGTGGGCTCCGGGCAGCGAATGTTCGCGACCGACACCGGGGAGTATCCACTGCTCGAAATTCGCGAACTCCTATTCGACGACGCGGGTTGAAGGAGCACCCGGTGGCCAGGGAGTTGCTTCCGTGCCTGTTCGACCGCCTGGAGGACGACAGCCTTCCGCTGGAGCGGGCACGCGAGCGGTTGCGCACGCTGGAACGAGAACGGGACAGCACCGAGCAACCGCCGACCGAACGCCGCCGCCTGGAACTCGAGGAACGGATCGCCGCCGAGCGCGCGATCGTCAGGGACCTGGGCGAGCGGGTCGGCGCCGCGACGATGAGTGACAGCTTGTTCCGTGCAGCCGTGTTGCGCGATCTCGGCTGGTTGATGGGGACCGCCTCGCTTGGGTGTACCTTCGACCTCGAACCTTACCCGCAGGCGCAGAGCGCAGTGGTCAATTTCGGCCTGCCCGGGTTGACCGGCTGGCACAGCAGTGCGCTGTCGCCCGAAGGCGTGCAGAGCGCGGTACGCGAGGCCATCCAGCGCTTCGAGCCGCGTGTTCTGGCCAGCGCGCTGGAGGTCGATGTCGAGATGTCTGCCGACGAGTCCGATCCCAACGTACTGAGCATCGAGATCAAGGGCCTGATGTGGGCCCAGCCAGTCCCACGCCGCTTGCACCTGATGTCACAGATCGACCTCGAAACCGGCGCCATCCGCATCGAGGACCGGCCGGCATGAGGTGCGGTTAGCGGTCGATGGATACCGAGATCTACCAGTACTACGAGGACGAGCTGCGTTACCTGCGCGAACTGGCCTGGGAGTTTGCCCAGGAGTACCCCTCGACCGCGAGCAAGCTCGGCCTCGAACAGCACGATCAGGCGGTGGACCCGTATGTGGAACGCCTGCTCGAAGGGTTCGCGTTTCTCGCCGCACGGGTACGCCTGAAGCTCGACGCCGAGTTCCCGCAGTTCACCGGCGAGCTGTTGCAGATCGTCTACCCCGATTACCTCGCCCAGCTGCCGTCCGCCGTAATCGTCGAGTTGCGCCCGGATAGCGACGACGGCGCCCTCGCTTCGCGCCACCGGGTGCCGCGCGGCACACCCCTGCGCAGCCATCTCGCACCGGGCGAGCAGACCGCCTGCGAGTACCGCCTCGCGCACAATGTCGACCTCTACCCGGTGCAGGTCGCGACATTCGCCTACCTGCCCAACCGCGCAGCCATCGGCGCGGGTGCGGCGCAAGTGCCATCGGATGTCAAATGCGCGCTGCGCCTCGACCTGCGTGCCACGGCGGGTATCCAGATCAAAGATATCGAGTTCGACACCCTCGACCTGTTCCTGCGCGGCAGCGAGAGCGTGGCCGGACGTCTCTACGAGTGCTGCCTGCGCGATCCCAAGGGGCTCATCGTGCGCGACCCGATGACTGGCGCCGTGCTCGGTCACGTGCTGGCGTCCGATGCCGTGCAGGCGCGCGGCTTCGACGAAGCCGAGGCAATGATGCCGAGCGCACCGCCGTCCTTCGACGGATATCGCATTCTGCGCGAGTACTTCATGCTTCCCGAGCGCTACCTTTTCGTCACGCTGGCGCGCTTCGCCGAGTACGCGGCCGCCGCGAGCGGCGATCGCCTCGAGATCATCCTGCTCAGTGGCAGTACGGCACCGGAACTCGAGAACAGTATCGACGAGAACAACGTGGCCCTGTTTGCTGCCCCGGCGATCAACCTCTTCGATCGTCGTGCCGACCGCATAACCGTAGATTCTACGGCGCGCGAGTACCACCTGGTGGTCGATCGGGCGAAGCCGATGGATTTCGAGGTCTTCAGCGTTCTCTCTGTGGTCGGGCACTACGCCAACGGGCAGCCGGATCGCGAGCTGCACCCGCTCTACCGGGCGCCCGGCGGCGGCTTTCGTAGCGAGCACGGCGAAACGCATTATGCGGTACGACGCCTGCCCCGCGTTGCCTCGTCGAACCGCAACAGCCGCCGCGGTCGCTCACGCTACCGCGGCACGGAGGTGTACCTGTCCCTGGCGGATGCCGCCGCGCCGCCGGTGCCCGAAGACCTGCGCCACCTGAGTTCGCGCGTGTTGTGCACCAACCGCGACCTGCCCTTGTCCATGGTCGTCGGCGGCGAGCGCGGTGACTTCCTCCTCGAGTCCGGTGCACCAGTCGCCAAGGTCAAGGTTCTCGCCGGGCCGACGCGGCCGCGCGACTCGCGCGCCCACGACCGGCGCGCATGGCAACTGCTCAATCACCTGTCGCTGAACTACCAGACGCTGGTCGACGACGGCGGCGACCATAACGGGCTCGCCCTGCGCAAGCTGCTCTCGCTCTACGCTGACGACAGTGAACCCGCCATGCAGCGCCTCATCGATGCGATCCAGCACACGTCGGCGCGGCCGGTGGTCCGCCGGATCCGCCCGCAAGGGCCGATCGTGGCTGCCCGCGGCGTCGAGGTCAGCGTACGCTGCGACGAGCGCGGCTTTGCCGGTTCGACGGGTACCTTCCTCTTTGGCGCCGTTCTCGAGCGTTTCATCGCCAAGTTCGCGTCGATCAATTCGTTCACGGAGACGGTGCTGTGCAACGCCGTAGGACAGGAGGTAATGCGATGGCCAGCGCGGACCGGTCTACGGCCTCTGTTCTAGACGCACTCCTCGAAGAAATCGAGCGCGAGCCGCATCGCTTCGATTTCTTCCACCTGTTGCGGCGGGTCGAAGGTGCGCGGCCTGAGCTGCCACGACTCGGCACGGGGCGCACGCCGCGTGACGAAGCCGTGCGCCTGTCGCAGCCGCCGAGCCTGTCGTTCGCGCCGTCGACAGTAACGCACGGTGGCCGCAACCCGCGCTCGGGTCGCCCAACGGTGGGGGTTGCCTTCATGGGCCTGCTCGGCCCGCAGGGCCCGATGCCGCTGCACGTGACCGAACACGTGCAGAACCGCATTCGGCATCACGGCGATGACGTCCATGCTCGTTTTCTCGACATCTTCAATCACCGCATGCTGCTGTTGTTCTATCGCGCCTGGGCGGAGACCCGCGCCATCGTCGGGCGCGATCGTCCGGGCGACGACAGGTTCGCGGAGCGCGTACGCGCACTGATCGGTCATGCCGGCGAGGCCTTCGTCGCTCGCGACGCGATGCCCGATGATGCCAAGCTCTATTTCAGTGGCCATCTCGCCGCGGTCGCCAAGCGGCCAGCGGCGCTGGCTGCGATGTTGCGCGATATCCTGCGTGTCCCGCTGCGGGTCGTCGACTACGCGGCGCGCTGGCTCGAACTGCCGGAGAATGGCCGTTGGCGCCTCGGTCGGCGGCCTGGCTTCAGCACGCTCGGCGTGGACGTGATCGTGGGGCAACGGGTCTTCGACGTGCAGAGCGGTGCGCGCATCGAACTCGGGCCGTTGCAGTTGGAGCAGTATCGCGAGTTTCTGCCGCGTGCCGATCAGGCGGGGGTCGTGCTGGCCACCATCCGGAATCTCATGGGGGATGAGCTGGAATGGGACCTCAACCTGCAGCTCGAGGCCGCAGAAGTACCGGAACTGCGGCTCGATGGCGGTGGACAGCTCGGGTGGACGACCTGGTTGGGCGAGCGGCGTACGCCGAGCCCGGCGACCGATCTCACCCTGCGCCTGAACCGGTGTTGAGAACGAACGACGAAGGACCATGGCGGCCCGCACAGAGCGGTCGCCCGCAATGAACGGGGGGATGGAACGACATGGCGCAGATTAGTCGCGTAGCGCTGTTCGGCAAGCTCAACTCGGTGACCTATCGCGCCATCGAGGGCGCCACCGTGTTCTGCAAGCTGCGGGGAAACCCGTATGTCGAGGTCGCGCATTGGCTGCACCAACTGTTGCAGTTGCAGGATTCCGACGTGCATCGTCTCGTGCAGCACTTCAGCCTCGACGCCGGACGGCTGTCCAAGGATCTGCTCGAAGCGCTCGACAAGCTGCCGCGCGGCGCCAGCAGCGTGTCGGACCTTTCGGCACACGTCGAGGAGTTGGTCCAGGAGGGATGGCTGTACGCGTCGCTGCTGTTCAACCGGACGCGGGTGCGTTCGGGGCACCTGCTGCTGGGCGGTCTGCGCTCGCCGCAACTGCGCAACGTGTTGCTGTCGATATCCAAGGAATTCGCGAAGATTTCCTCCGACATGCTCTCCGATCGCCTCGGCGAGATCGTCGCCGGTTCGCCCGAAGACGACGCCGGCGCCGAGCTCGGCGGTGAACGTGCCGCCGCCGAAGGTGGCGAGCCGAGCCCGGCGGCGCTTGGCAAGCAGGAAGCGCTGATCAAGTACACGGTGGATTTCACCGCCCAGGCCCGCGAGGGCAAGCTCGATCCGGTGCTCGGACGCGATCAGGAAATCCGCCAGATGATCGACATCCTGATGCGGCGCCGGCAGAACAACCCGCTGCTGACCGGCGAGGCCGGCGTCGGCAAGACCGCGGTGGTCGAGGGTTTCGCGGCCCGCGTGGCCGCGGGCGACGTGCCGCCCGCGATGCAGAACGTCGCGGTTCGTGCGCTCGACGTCGGCCTGTTGCAGGCCGGCGCCAGCATGAAGGGTGAGTTCGAAAGCCGCTTGCGCAGCGTCATCGACGAGGTCCAGGCGGCCGCGCAGCCGGTGATCCTGTTCATCGACGAGGCGCACACCCTGGTCGGCGCCGGCGGCGCGGCCGGTACCGGCGATGCCGCCAACCTGCTCAAGCCGGCCCTGGCGCGCGGCACCCTGCGTACCATCGCCGCGACCACCTGGGCGGAATACAAGAAGCACATCGAGAAGGACCCGGCGCTGACCCGGCGCTTCCAGGTCGTGCAGGTCCACGAGCCGGACGAGCTCAAGGCCATCAACATGATGCGCGGCATCACCGTCGTCATGGAGAAACATCACAAGGTGCAGATCCTCGACGAGGCCATCGAAGCGGCGGTCAAGCTCTCGCACCGCTACATCCCGGCCCGCCAGTTGCCCGACAAGGCGGTCAGCCTGCTCGACACGGCGTGCGCCCGCGTGGCGGTGAGCCAGCACGGCACACCGGCCCAGATCGAGGACATCCGCCGCCGCATCGAGGCCCTCGAGGCCGAGCAGGAGATCCTCACCCGCGAGCATGCCGTCGGCATAGAGACAGCGGAGAGAGAGCAGAGCGTCGCGACGGCGCTTGTAGCGGAACGTGAATCGCTCGGCGCATTGGAAACGCGCTGGGAGGCCGAACGTGCCGTAGTCGACGAGGTGCTCGACCTGCGCCACAAGCTACGGCCGCCGCCGGCGGGCGGCGCCGAGGCGGAGGGTGACGACGGCACCGCGTCTGAAGCCGTACCCGACGAGGCCGAGCGGGAGCACATGCGCGCGCGGCTCATCCAGTGCCAGGAGGAACTCAAGGCGATGCAGGGAGAGAGCCCGCTGATCCTGCCGGTGGTGGACGCCCAGGCGGTCGGGGTCATCGTCGCCGACTGGACGGGCATTCCGGTCGGGCGCATGGTCAAGGACGAGATCCGCACCGTGCTGCATCTCGAGGAATTGCTGGCCAAGCGCGTCATCGGCCAGGACCACGCGCTCGCCACCATTGCCAAGCGTATCCGCACCTCGCGTGCCCACCTTGACAACCCCAATCGGCCGATCGGCGTATTCCTCCTCGCCGGGCCGTCCGGTGTCGGCAAGACGGAGACGGCGCTGGCCCTGGCCGAGGTCCTCTACGGCGGTGACCACAACGTCATCACCATCAACATGAGTGAGTTCCAGGAAGCGCACACGGTGTCGACGCTCAAGGGCGCGCCGCCCGGCTATGTCGGCTACGGCGAAGGTGGCGTGTTGACCGAGGCAGTGCGCCGCCGTCCCTACAGCGTGATCCTGCTCGACGAGGTGGAGAAGGCACATCCGGACGTGCACGAGATCTTCTTCCAGGTCTTCGACAAGGGCGTGATGGAAGACGGTGAAGGCCGCATGATCGACTTCAAGAACACCCTGATCCTGCTCACCACCAACGCCGGCACCGATCTCGTCATGAGCCTGTGCAACGACCCCGAGCTGTTGCCGGACCCGGAGGCGCTCAACAAGGCCATGCGCGACCCCCTGCTCAAGGTCTTTCCTCCGGCCTTGCTCGGACGCATGGTCTCGATCCCCTACTATCCTTTGTCCGACACGATCATGGGGGACATCATCCGGTTGCAGATCGGGCGCATCCAGGGGCGCGTGGAAGAGCACTACGGCGTGGCGCTCACCTACGACGAATCGGTAGTGCAACACATTGCAAAAATGTGCACCGAGGTCGAAAGTGGTGGCCGCATGATCGATAGCATTCTCACCAACAGCATCCTTCCGCGCATCAGCGACGAGTTCCTCCAGCGCACGATGGACGGCCGTACGTTCGGCGGCATCGCGATCGGGACAGATGCACAGGGGTTCACCTATAGCGTGTCCGAGTGACGCGCCGGTAGCCCGCGCCGCGAGGACCTCGCGACAGACGGCGCGTCGCAAGCGCAGGAGACGACGGTATGGCACAGGGATCGAAGCGACGATTGGTCGAGATCGACTGCGACGGTTTCGGCAGGGACGAACTCAAGCTGCGGAATTTCCAGGGTCACGAGGAACTCGGCCGGCTGTTCGAGTTTCACGTCGACGTGCTCGCCGACAAGCACGATATCGCGCTGGAACGTTTCCTCGGCAAGAAGGTGACGGTCACCGTGCCGACGGACGGCGGCAGTAGCGGTCCGGGCGGTGGCGCGCTGCCGGCGGCGGATTCCCGCTACTTCAACGGCGTGGTCGTGCAGGCGGCCTACCAGGGTCTGGACGGCAGCCATGCCTCGTATCGCCTGCAGCTCGCCCCGCGCATGTGGGCGATGACCCTGAGGTCGGATTGCCGCATCTTCCAGAACATGACCATCAAGGAGATCATCCGCGAGGTCTTCGCCGAGCACGGCATCAGCGGTGACGGCTACGACGACGGCAATCTCATCGGCACCTACGAAAGCAAGGAGTTCGTCGTCCAGTACCGGGAGACCGATTTCAACTTCGTCAGCCGGCTGATGGAGCAGGAGGGCATCTACTACTTCTTCAAGCATTCACGCGGCCAGCACCAGCTGGTGACCATTGACTCCATGAGCGGGCACGAGCCGGTGCCCGGCCTGGAACGTGTGCCCTACCTGCCGCCCTCGGCATCACGGGTACGCCCCGGTGACCACATCCGCCACTGGTCGGTGATCAGCCGCGCCAACAGCCACAAGTATTCGCTCAACGATTTCGATTTCAAGCAGCCGCGTAATCCGTTGGTCGTAACCGCGCAGGGGCAGGCTCACGATCTCAAGGGCGAGCTCTACGACTATCCGGGCGAGTACATCTATGACGACGACGGTGTGCGCGAACTCAAGGAAGGTGAGCGCTACGTGCGCCTGCGCCTGGAAGAAGTGGAGGCGATGAACTGCCATGCAGATGTCGAGGCTTCCTCGATCTCGCTCTACCCGGGCGCGACCTTCAACTACGTGCCTGACCCGCGCAATCCGCGCCAAGAGGATGCCAAGGAATACCTGATCCTGAGCGCGGGCTATCGCGTCAGCGGACAGAACTGGGAATCCGGCGGTGGCGGAGGAGGGGGCGATGCCTGGAGCATGACCTTCCGTGCTATGGACACCAAGGTGCCGTTCCGGCCGCAGCGGGTGACTCCGAAACCGAGCATCAACGGACCGCAGACGGCGGTGGTAGTGGGTAAGTCCGGCGACGAAATCTATACCGACAAGTACGCCCGGGTGAAGCTCAAGTTCCACTGGGATCGCAACAGCTCCGGCGACGACAAGAGTTCGTGCTGGGTGCGGGTGGCCCAGGTGTGGGCCGGCAAGGCCTGGGGCGGCATCCAGATCCCGCGCGTGGGCCAGGAGGTAATCGTCGAGTTCCTCGAGGGTGACCCGGACCAGCCTATCGTCACCGGCCGAGTCTACAACGGCGACAACATGCCGCCCTACGACCTCCCGGCCAACGCCACCCAGAGCGGCGTCAAGTCGCGCAGTTCCAAGGGCGGTGGCGTGGCTGATTTCAACGAACTGCGCTTCGAGGACAAGAAGGGCAGCGAAGAGGTCTACTTCCACGCCCAGAAAGACATGACCACGGTGGTCGAGAATGACGACTCGCTCGACGTCGGCAAGGACCAGACCATCGTCATCAAGAACAACCGCACCGAGACCCTCAAGGACGGCAACGACTCGATCACCATCGAGAAGGGCAAGAGTGTCACCGAGGCCAAGCAGTCGATCCTGCTCAAGGTCGGGCAGAGCAGCATCCTGATCGACAATTCCGGGGTAACCATCAAGGGCATGCAGATCAAGATCGAAGGCAGCGCGATGATCGATCAGAAGGCTCCCATGACCACCATCAAGGGCGACGCCACGGTCACCATCAAGGGTGGCGTGGTGATGATCAACTAGGCCGGCCATGGACAAGCTCGTCAAGATCGAGTCGCGCCGGCTCGAAGACATCCTGCCGAATGCCGGCCTCGAGGAATCTGTGGCAGCCGCCATCGGTCGCGATCTGCCGGTTGCTACCGTGATCGAACAATTGGCAACGGACGGCCGCCCCGTCGACGCCATCAAGCTCCTCGCCCATGCTTTGCCCAAGCGCGAGAGCGTGTGGTGGGCCTGCACCTGCTGTCGGGCTCTCGATCGCGAAGCGCGCACCCCGCTCGACCGCGATGCCATCGCGGCGGCCGAGGCGTGGGTCTACGAACCTACCGAAGCCCACGCACGGGCCGCCTATGCGGAGGCCGACAAGCGCGGCTTCCTCACCGCGGGCGGCTGGGCCGCGGTGGGTGCATTCTGGAGTTCGGGTTCGCTGGCGCCGGAGGGCCAGCCGGCGGTGCCGCCGGCGGATTACCTGACGGGTGTTGCCGTGTCCGGGGCGATCCTGCTCGCGGCGGTGGCGGAACCGGTCGCGCAGACGGAAGCGCGGTACGAGGCCTACTTGCGTTATGGGCGGGATATCGCTGCAGGGGGGACGGCGCGCAACGAGAAGGGCGAGCCGTCGTGACGGCTTGTTTTGTGCGTCCGGGTTTCGATAGCAACGGGCCGCTTGGTCGTGACAGCATCGTCTGGGTGTTGAGATCCCTTGCGAAGCATCCGCATCGGACACGGATAGGGACTGCCGATTATGGGTAAACCAGCTGCACGCCTGACCGACATGCATACCTGCCCGATGTTCGATGGGCCGAAGCCGCATGTCGGTGGCCCGATCGCCAGTCCCGGAGCACCGACGGTGCTCATCGGCGGGCTGCCAGGCGCGCGAGTTTCGGATATGGCTACTTGCGTGGGCCCGCCCGATACCATCGTCGTCGGCTCAGGGACGGTACTCGTATCCGGTACGCCCGCGGCACGTATGGGCGACCAGACAGCGCATGGCGGGGTGGTAGTGGTCGGGTATCCGACGGTGCTGATTGGGGGCTAGATGGCCGGCGATTCGGCCCGCGAAGACCTGTTCGTTTGGCGATGAGATCGCGATGAGGTGATGGTCACACAAGCTTGGAGAATAATACCGACCGGTCGCTCCTTTACGTCGCCGAAGCAGGAGCATTGAGGGCGGGCGCTGAGCGCGGTTTTGCATGAGGTGCGGTTACTAGGTGATCCCGAAATGATTGCCTCGAAACCGATGTTGTGGGCGTGGCGGCGCCATTTCTTAAGTCGAAGTGCTTGAGGCGGAACCTATGAGAGACATGATCAAGCCGTTTCGTAGTACGCGAACTGCCCTAAAGTCGATGGTGCGGCATTGGCCGCTCGTCATTTTCGGCTTGGTCGCGTCATGCACCAACGGGGAGGCGGCAGTGGAACAAGTGGTTCTGTTTTCCGGGATCGAGGGCCATGTCCTTAAGGACGGGCAGCCCGTGGCCGATGCCACTCTGATCCGCGAGTGGATATTTGCCCAGGATCGGGTGCAGGCAAGCGACCAGACGACCACCGATACCCGGGGGAGGTTCAGCTTTGCCCCTGTCCTTCACTCCTATCGCAAGCCTCGCTTCCTTCCCCAGCAGCCCGTCGTTGCGCAGTTGATCCGGGTGCTGGCAGATGGTCACGAGTGGGAGGTTTGGGCAGCATCGAAGCACAATCTCAACGCAGGTACTGAAGCGGTAGGCGGACCGAGTGAGGGCACCGCTCCAACAGTGCCTTTGCGGGTCACGATTGACCTCGACTCACCAGAAGAGCTGCGCGGCAAAGTACTCGGCCACACGCTGTTCGAAGACGACTCATGAATTTGCTCACGCCTGGGTATGCTGCCGTACTGGCAAATGGTGTCTACGGCGTAAATGAAAACCCCCTACTCTCGGCGCAGAAGCGCGTCCGACTCGTCGGCTGCGAACCTGATTTTTCGATTCCCCGCCCAGATCACGGGGATCGTCATCCCTTCGCGCGCAGTACCACGGGCGGACTGCCAATACCCGGCGTTGCTGCGTTGGCGGAAAGTCTGAAACCAGAAATTTTCGCACCGGTTGAGACTGACTTTGGCTATGTGGCCATGGGCAACGCCCCGAGTTGGCATGGCCATATGCTCGTTGTGACGCGGGGTACCATGGGCCCAAAGGGCATATCACCGGATTGGCTCAGCAACTACAACATAGGCTTGAAAACGGGCCCGGATGGACGGCTGGTGCATGCAGGATTTTACCGGGCCTGGCAAGAGATGAGCAGCTTCGTTCACAGAGCGGTCGAGCAATATCGCCCGGCTCACATACATTGTGTCGGCCACAGTCTCGGTGGGGCGCTCGCCAATCTCAACGCTCTGTCGCTAGCACAGAGTGGCTACGATGTTGCGCTTTATACCTTTGGCGCGCCGAGGGTCGGGGCGCTCGATTTTGCCACGGAGCTTTCAGTACGGCTGCGAGAGCGGGTGAAGCGGGTTTATCATCCGGCTGATCCGGTACCGATGATTCCTCTGCTGCCTTTCTTACACGCACCGCTTACCTATGGCATACGCTTGACTGCGCCGGCCGGCGCATTGATTGATGCCGATGCGCACGATATGGAACTGAGCTATCAGACGTTAGTTGGCGGGCGCGAGTGGGACGCGCTGGAAAGGGCGAACACCCTACTGGGTGATTTCCAAATCGACAGCTGGTTGCAGCAAGCGGCAAAACAAAGAGGCGGTTTCGTATTGGCGTCCGCGGCTTTGCTGGAACGGATCGCTAAAGGGTTGTCACGCCTCATCAAGAAGGCTGTCTTCTACGTGGTCGGCTCGGGGGTTAGCGCAGCGGCAACTGCAACTTTAACGGCACTGGATTTTGTCGCTTGGTTGCTGTCCAGAGCTGCGGCGATTGCCAACGCGATCCGAGAGGAGATCACGGGGCTTGTGAATGCAATATTCGGATTTCTCGGCCGCATCGGCAGCAGTATCGCAGATCTGACCCAGTCCGCATTACGCTGGGTGCTTGGCCTATTGTTCACCTACCTTGCGAATCAAGCTCGAAACGCCTTGGAGCGGCTGATCTAGGTACTTCAGGAATCCGGGTTGGGGATGCTGCACGCTACGGGAATACTGGGCAACCAAAAACAGGAGCAGACCACGGTTGGAGCTGATTTCGGGTTGGGCCCCCGCAATCACCTTGTGGCCCCGGGGCTGCTATTGCGATCGCCTAGGACAGGAGGACTACATCATGGGATGGATGGCACGCAAAGGCAGCGACTGGCAGGCGGCGCTGGTTTCTCACGATTCGATGTCGGCCGGGGTTGGTTTCGGCGGTTGGCGGTTCGTTTTCAGGAGCCGCGAAGCCAATGTTATGGGGGCCATGTTTTCGCTGAACGCGCTCGAAGTCGGTCTGGGCGCAAGCTTCAGCAACCTGCTTGAGCTGATGCCGCTGGGACGGATCGCCAACGCGGTGTCCGACGGAATAGATGCAACGCGTATCGCCCGGGGCGCGATATCGACAGAATACGAGCGAACCATGTCGACTGGCGACCTGTGGTTCTGGCCGTTGGTCTGCGAGCGGCCTTTCGCAGTGTCCGACCTCTGGTTCGCCGCCGGATTCGTGCGACGCATGGAAGCAGTCGACTGGTTCGGCCACATAGAGGGGGCCAAGGGTGGGATGGCACTACACGTCTCTGCCCGGACGCGTTCAGGGACCCTGTTCCACGCGCCGAAGATCGGCATTTCTGGATCCTCCGACAAGCGCGGTTACGGCATCTTCGCGGGCGCGGGCCTTTGGCAGATGTGTGGGACCGCGCGCGACGACAACAGTCAGTGGCGGGAGGTTGTGCAGTCGTCGAACCAGGAGATTGTTTGAGCGATTGCCTATTTGCGTGGTATCAGCCAGACCGCATCCGGCCCCTTGCCCGGATGGTACCTGTCGGCGGCCTGTTAGGGCCTCCGCCCCGTAGTGAGCAGACTACGTGGCCACGGAAAAGGCACTGCGCGGTGATTTGGGGGCATATCTCGATTCGGTACAGTAATCGCCCGGCGCTCACGTTTTTCGTGTCGTGATTGGAGGGCTAATCAGTCGGCGTACGTGCGGTGACGCGTGACGAATAAGGTACTGGGTAGCCCCTCCTTCGAAGATTATTTTGTCGCCTCTGTGAATTCGCTCCTGCAGTGCTCTTGCCTGTATGTGAGCTTGCTGAGCTTTCGCTCGTCCAACCCATCCGTGGATGCCGCGGTAGGTTTCGGGAATGATCATTTCGAATGCGTAAAGCAATTGGTTTCCCCAATCCTCCCTGAGTGCAATTGCATCACGGATGTACTCGAACACAAAATCTGCAGACCCTGCGGTTTGTGACCGCTGCGCAGCGGAGGTCACGACGGATTTGTCCATCCACCACGTAGCTGTATTTGAATCACCACTCAGGCTTCTGGCGTTAGTGAAATGCCAAAGAGATCTCGGACCGCTTATCTCAGTGAACCTAGGTTTCCAGTCTTGGAATGCGCGAATTTCTCGCGCACTTGGGGTCCAGTATCCCATTAAACTTCTCCCGGTCCGCTCGCGAATCCGTACAGCGGCACCAAGCGTTCCACAAATGCCTTCGCTGCAGATACGATTGCGAGCTTGCTATCCGCGACATGCAGCCTAGATCAGCGGAGCCAAGTTCTAGCAATCAGTAGGTTTTGACGATCCTTATCAATGCAGGTTTCTCGGGTACACATCAGCTATGTTGCGTTCGCATGCAAAAAGCGGCATCGCTCAAGTGAGTAACACGCCCTCGATCGCGTCCACAGATTCGCACGCCTGCAGGGGGTTCTCGATCTCCCCAATCTTCCGTTCGATACGTTCGAGTTGATGGCGGGCAGTCTGGATACCTGCACGAATACCCTCGCTACCATCGCTGGCCATGCCGGACGTTCCCGCGACGAAGCCCCACAGAGCTTCACCGTAGCCGACGAGCTGCATCGTGAGGTCCAAAGCCTTGGCGAATCCCGTCTTACCCACGCCCTTGGCTGCAAGCTCGGTGACCTTGGCTTTGTTCTTGGCCAGCAGAATGGTCCCCGTGCTTGGGTCGAGCTGCCCCGAAAGCGCCGCATCGGCGACCAGCTTGCTGCCGTCGTAAAGCTTGGCAACGGCTGCACCGGCGGCGCCTGTCATGGGCCCGGCAGCGCCGGTCATGGCTTCGAGTCCGACCATCAGAATGTCGCACACCATGAGCGTGGAGCGCGCGCCGAGTTCGAGAGCGCGCCACTTCTCGTGGTCCGATAGCGCCGTTTCGCTGTCGATTATTGATTGTCGGAGAAGCTTCTGACCGTCCCTGAGCGACGGCAATCGGTTCCGCAGAAGCTTCTGGTCGACGCCCGAAAGGCGGCACGCGCGCTGGGTGCTGGCGGGGTAGGCGGACTGATTGAGGCTCGGCATCGGAATTCCCTCTCACCTGTGATCCTGGATGCGGCCTCGTCGAGCAAATGTCTAGGCAGGGCGACGCTGCATCGTGTATCAATCGGACCAGACTCATCGTGAGTGTCGGCAGGCATACCGACTCGCCCGACAAGCATACGAACGGAGAATGCGCAGAGCAACCGGGCATTCCGGCATCACTGGCAACGGCGAAAGGTGGACGATTTCCGCGAAGGCGTGGCACATTTCGTCGAGAAGCGGCCGGCGCGCTTCAGCGGGCGCTGAGTCGCCACGCGGAACGGATCTGATCGGTGTCAGTGAGCCCGGGCTACGGGCTGCCTATGCTGCGGTCCGCTTGCGGATTACGGAGGGTGCGACATGGGCGTGCTGAACGACGAGGCGCGGCGACTGCCGCACCGGCTCGACGTCACGGGCCTGGTCCTGCTCGGCATCGCTGCAGGCGCCCTGGCAGCCTCGCTGTTGGGCTGTCGCGCCGGCCTGGACTGCGGCACCGAAGGCATCCTGTTCGGGGTGTTTCGCTACAGCCATGCGCTGGCCGTGGCCGCATTGCTTGCGGCGCGTGTGATCGGGATTGCCCATGCGCTGTCCGGCGCAACCGCCGTAGCGGCGCCGCGCTGGCCAGGCGCCGGGCGTACGGCGCATTGAGGGCGTGGGAGATCGTGGGGTGCGCCGCGGCGATGTGGCGCCCTGGGCAGGAATCGAACCTGCGACCTACCGCTTAGGAGGCGGTTGCTCTATCCCCTGAGCTACCAGGGCGGGACCGGGTTGCAAGTCTAGCAAATCGGTTCAGCCCGGCTGCTGGAACACCGAATTGTGGCGGATTGTCAGTCCGACGTTAACGATTGCTACATCGCGCAGGTTTGCCGAGTGCCCGTCTACCCACCGACCCACACTATCCCTGCCGGCGCCAGGCCCGCGCTGCGGGATCCCGCCGGCAACCAGTTTGGGCGGCCCGCCGCGGGCGGGGGTGACAGCATGACAACAGGGCCCGGAGGAAAAGACCGACGCAACGCGGGCGCGCGCGTCGTCTACGATCTGCTCGAGCGGCGCTTCAAGGACCAGGTCCTGGCCAGCGCCGTCGGCGCCCTGTCGGCTGCCGAGCGCGAAGTCCTGCTGCGCCAGATCGACGACCTCGCACGCCAGCTCGACAGCCTCATCGAGGCCACGCGCAAGGTGCGCGAACCGCTCTCTTTCGACCTCATGCTCACGCGCCTGATCGCCTTGATCACCGAGGCCTTCGACGCCGAGCGCAGCTCGCTGTTCCTCTACGACAATGAGACCGAGGAGCTGTTCTCGCGCGTCGCGCAGGGTGAGCTGACCCGGGAGATCCGCTTCCCGGCCGACAGTGGCATCGCCGGCCAGGTGTTCCAGGACGGGCGCTCGGCGATCATCGACGATGCCTACGCCGACCCGCGCTTCAACCAGGCGGTGGATGCCGAGACCGGTTATCGCACGCGCAACATCCTGTGCGTGCCGCTGCGCGCGCGCAACGGCGAGGTCATCGGCGTGACCGAGGTGTTGAACAAGCGCGGTGGGGATTTCAGTGCCGCCGACTGTGCGCTACTGCAGGCCTTCACCACGCATACCGCCTCGGTCCTGGAATCAGCGCACCTCACCGAACGGGCGCGCGAGTCCCTGCGCGAGGAAGCACACATTCTCGCGGTCACCCAGGCGGTGTCCTCCGAGCTCGACATCGACAAGCTGTTGCGCAAGATCATCGGCATCGCCACCGACCTGCTCGAGGCCGAGCGCAGCACGCTGTTCCTGCACGACCCCGACAGCGGCGAGCTGTGGTCGCGCGTGGCCGAGGGCATCGCCGAACGCGAGATCCGCATCCCCGCTGCCGTCGGTATCGCCGGCGAGGTGTTCACCACGCGGCGCGCCGTCAACATTCCGGATGCCTATGCCGACCCGCGCTTCAACCCCGCGGTCGACCGCAAGACCGGCTACCGGACGCGCTCGATCCTGTGCGTGCCGGTGATCAACAAGCACGGTGTCGCGGTGGGGGTGGTGCAGGTGCTCAACCGCCGCGGCGGACCGTTCCGGCCGCGCGACCAGCGCCGTCTCGAAATGCTCGCCGCGCAGAGCGCCATCGCGCTCGACAACGCGCGCCTGTTCCGCGAAGTGCTCGACGAGCGCAACTACAGCGAGAACGTGCTGCGCTCGCTGTCCGACGCCGTGGTCACCCTCGACACCGCTTACAACGTGGTCAAGTTGAACGAGGCCGCGTCGCGCCTGTTCCGCCTGCCGGCCTCGGACGTGCTCGGCGCGCCGGCCTACAAGCTGTTCGGGCGCGACAACGCCTGGGTGCTGGAAGTCATTCACAAGGTGGTCAACGCGCACACCACCGAAACGGTGCTCGACGGCGTGCTGACCCGCCGCGACGACACGCAGGTGTCGGTCAATCTCGCCGCCTCGCCCCTGGCCGATGGCGACGGCGAGACCCTGGGTTGCACCTTGATCCTCGAAGACGTCACCGAGGACAAGCGCGTGCGCGCGACCATGGCGCGCTACATGACGGCCAAGGTCGCCGAGCAGGTGCTGGCCGAAGGCGAGGCCGTCCTCGGCGGGCGTTCGCAACCGGCGACCATCCTGTTCTCGGACATTCGTGGTTTCTCGACCATCGCCGAACGGCTCGGCGCCCAGGCCACGGTGTCCCTGCTCAACGAGTACTTCACCGAGATGGTCGAAGTGGTGTTCGAGTACAACGGCATCCTCGACAAGTACATCGGCGACGCCATCATGGCGGTGTTCGGTACACCGTTCCCGAGCGACGACGATGCCGACAACGCGGTACGCGTGGCCATCCGCATGCAGGAAGTTCTGGCCACGTTCAACGCGCGCCGACGCGCGGCCGGCCAGCCCATCTTCGAGACCCGCATCGGCATCAACTCGGGGGATGTCGTCGCCGGCAACATCGGTTCGGCGCGGCGCATGGACTACACCGTCATCGGTGACGGCGTGAATGCCGCGGCACGCCTGGAATCGGCCAACAAGCAACTCGGCACGCGCATCCTCATCAGCGGCAGCACGCGCGCCCTGCTGCGCGGCCAGTACCGCCTGCGCGAACTCGATCTCATCCGGGTCAAGGGACGCGTCGCGCCGATCCCGGTGTTCGAGGTGCGCGGGCTCGGGCGCGACATCGTCTCGGCGGCGGAGACGCGCCTGCTGGAAGTGTTCGCCAGCGGACTCGCCTGCTACCGCGACCAGGATTGGGACGGCGCCGTGGATTGTTTCGACACCGTGCTCGGTATCGAGGCCGGCGACCAACCGAGCTGGCGCCTGCGTGCCCGTGCGCTGCACTACCGCGCCCACCCGCCATCGCCGCAATGGGACGGCGTGTGGACCCTGGACGAGAAGTAGATCGCGCCGGGCGCGTGTCGCTGCCTGTGGCGGGGCGTTCGGCGTGCTCCTGGCGCTAGTTCGAAGCGGGCGCCGCGGTGCCCGCGCGCCGCGCTTCAGGGCTTGTCGCCCTGCAGGCGCGCCCAGGTGTCGCGCAGGGTGACGGTGCGGTTGAACACCGGCCGCGCCGGCGCAGCGTCGACGGCGTCGCGGCAGAAATAGCCGAGACGCTCGAACTGGAAGGTCGTGGCGGCATGCTCGGCCAGCGCGGGCTCGCCCCAGGCCGCGGCCACCACGCGCAGCGACTCCGGGTTGAGATGGGCGCGGAAGTCCTCGGCCGCGGCCGGGTCGGGCACGTCGAACAGGCGATCGAACAAGCGTACTTCCAGCGCCACGCCGGCGCTCACCGAGACCCAGTGGATGATGCCCTTGACCTTGCGCCCGTCGCTGGTCTGGCCGCCGCCGCTGGCGGCGTCGTGGATGCAGCGCAGCTCGACGACATTGCCGTCGGCATCGCGCACCACCTCCTCGCAGCGGATGACGTAGCCGTAGCGCAGGCGCACTTCGCGCCCCGGCGCGAGGCGGTGGAACTTCTTCGGCGGGTCTTCCATGAAGTCGTCGCGTTCGATCCACACCTCGCGCGTGAGGGGCACGCGGCGGGTACCCAGCGCGGGTTCCTTGGGATGGTTGGGCGCCTCCAGCCACTCGAGATGATCCGCGGGCAGGGTGGTGATGACCACCTTGATCGGGTCGAGCACGGCCATGGCGCGCGGCGCGTTGCGGTCGAGTTCTTCGCGCACGCAGTTCTCCAGCACGCCGAACTCGATCACGGTCTGCTTCTTGGTCACGCCGATGCGGTCGCAGAATTCGCGGATGGCTGCCGGCGGGTAGCCGCGCCGGCGCATGCCGCGCAGGGTCGGCATGCGCGGGTCGTCCCAGCCGCTGACATGCCCTTCGCGCACCAGCGCCAGCAGCTTGCGCTTGCTGGTCAGGGTGTAATCGAGTTCGAGGCGGGCGAACTCGATCTGCTGCGGATGGCAGGGCACGTCGAGCTGGTCGAGGACCCAGTCGTAGAGCGGGCGGTGATCCTCGAACTCGAGCGTGCACAGCGAATGGGTGATGCCTTCCAGGGCATCGGAGATGCAGTGGGTGTAATCGTACATCGGGTAGATGTGCCAGCGGTCGCCGGTGCGATGGTGCGGCGCCCTGCGGATGCGGTAGAGGGTGGGATCGCGCAGGTTGATGTTGGGCGAGGCCATGTCGATGCGCGCACGCAGCACGTGCGCGCCTTCCGCGAACTCGCCGGCGCGCATGCGCGCGAAGAGGTCGAGGTTGGTGGCGACGTCGCGGTCGCGCCACGGGCTGGCCCGGCCCGGCTCGGTGAGGGTGCCGCGCGTGGCGCGGATGTCCTCGGCGCTCTGGCTGTCGACGTAGGCCTGGCCCGCGCGGATGAGGTCGCAGGCGTAGTCGTAGAGGCGTTCGAAGTAGTCGGAAGCGTGGTAGAGGCGGTCGGCCCAGTCGAAACCCAGCCAGCGCACGTCGTCCTCGATCGCGCGTGCGTACTCCTCGTCCTCGGTGGCCGGGTTGGTGTCGTCGAAACGCAGGTTGCAGGTACCGCCGTACTCGAGCGCGGTGCCGAAGTTGAGGCAGATCGACTTGGCATGGCCGATGTGCAGGTAGCCGTTGGGCTCTGGCGGGAAACGGGTGGCGACGCGGCCGTCGTGCTTGCCGGCGGCGAGGTCGCCTTCGACGATGTGACGAATGAAATTGGCCGGCGCGGTTACGGGTCTGTCTTCCATCGGGGGGAACGGGTCCTGCTTGCGGGGCATCGGGAACGAGGGCGCGAAATTATAAGGATTTGCGGCGCGCAACGGGATCGCGGTGTGGCGCTGGCGGCACGTCGCGGCGCCGCTCGCGCCCGCGCGTGACGGCAGCGCGGTGTTACAATTGGCAATCCCCTTACGCCGCCAGCGTCGGGCGCTGCGCGCGTCGGTACCGGAACGGGCGGGGAACGAGGTTCATGCCCCGCCGGTCGGGGCCCAGCAGGGGCGTCTTGGAACGAATTCCGGAGCGATGAGCGCAGGTCACGGCCAATCCGGCGGCGTCGAGCAAAGGCGCTTCGCCCGCTTACCCATCAACCTCGATGGTTACCTGGCCGTGGCCGGCAAGGCGGCGGTGCCGTGCACCGTACGCGATTTCTGTCTCGGCGGCATGTTCATCAGCGCCGATCCCACGGCTTACGCCAGCGCCGCGGTCGATGCCTCGGCGACGCTCTATTTCGCGCTGATGATCGACGGCGAGAAGCAGGACTTCCAGGTCGGCCTGCGTGTCGCCCGTGTCGTCGCCGCCGGCATCGGCGTGTCGTTCGCCGCGGCCGACGACGCGACGCTGCGCCTGCTCGGCCAGCTGGCGGCGCCGCAGGGACTGCCCGAACCCGGCGGTAGCGCCGCCGGAACCGGTGTCGACGAAGAGTTCGCGCCGGAGTTCGCCAGCGTGGCCGGGGCGTTGCGGGAGGTCGTCTCCGCGCAGGTCAAGGCGCTCGTCGAGCGTTTCATCGAGCGCGTCGACGAGAAGCTGTTCCTGCGTGCCCGCGACGCTGGCAACAACGTCGACGAAACCCGCTTCCTCGATGGCCAGCGCGAATTGCGCGGCCGCCAGGCCAGCCTGCGCGACGAGGTCCCACCGCGTATCGACGACGCCGTACGCACCTTGCGCAATACACTCGGCAGCCACGACAAGGATCCGGGCTCGATCGGCCTGTCGGACCTGTCACTGATCGAGAAGGACGAGTTCGAGGAATTCCTCGCGATTTCCGAAATGGTCTCGGAGCTCGAACCGGAATTCAACGCCGCGCTGTTCCAACTCACGCGCCGCTTCTCCCACCTCGCCAACCGCGAGATCGATGCCAGCGGCCTGCCCATCGGGCCGAGCGCGTTGTGCAACGCGGTGGCGGAGTCCCTGAAGGGCCTGCAATCCGATCGCGGCGTGAGCGACATCGTCTTCCGCGTCCTGCACGACGTGATGTCGGCCGAACTCGGTGGCTTCTACGATGCCGTCAACGCCCTGTTGGTCGAGCACGGCGTGCTGCCGGTCATCGAACGCGACAAGCCGGTCATCAAGCGCCGGCCGCGCAGTAATGTGGGCTTCGACGCGCCGGCGGCCGGGGACGCTGTGGCCCCGATCCCCGAAGACGACCTGTCCAATCTCATGCCGGCACCCGACGATTACCACGGTCGTGGTGACGCGCCCGTGGCGTCGGCGCCGGTGCCCACTGCCGGGGGTGTCCAGGCCGCGCCGCCGAGCATGCCGCCCGCTGCCGGGGTGCAGGCCGCAGCGCCGAGCATGCCGGCTGCTGCCGGGGTGCAGGCCGCGCCACCGAGCATGCCGGCCGGTGTCGGGGTGCAGGCCGCACCACCGAGCATGCCGCCGGGCGTCGGGGTGCAGGCCGCACCACCGAGCATGCCGCCGGGCGTCGGGGTGCAGGCCGCACCACCGAGCATGCCGCCCGCAGCCGGGGTGCAGGCCGCGCCGCCGAGCATGCCGCCAGGCGCCGGGGTGCAGGCTGCACCGGCCCTCGATGCGACGGTGGGACAAGGTGCGGGGAACGTTGCGGGCGATGCGCTCGCCTATGCCGGCTGGACCCGTGGCCCGGTCGCTGCGGGCCCGGTCAACATCGGGCGCGCCTACTCGGCTGCCCAGGCCCAGCTCTCGCTGCGCCGGCAGTTGCTGCCGGCCGCGGCCGGCGCGGCGACGGGCGGCACGCACGAAGTCTACTCGCAGACCCAGCTAGGCGCGGGGCTGGCCGCCGTGCAGCGCGAGTTCGCCGCGGGCGAGGGTGAACCACTCGACGTCGACACGATCAAGGCCCGCATCGCTGCCGTGCTCGGTGCCGCCGGCATCCCGCCACGTGAACTCGGGTCCGGGGCCAGCGATGCCATGGAAGTGGTCGCCGGCCTGTTCGGCACCCTGCTGCACGATGCCATGGTCGCGCGTGGTGCGCGCCAGCATCTCACCCGCCTGCAGCCCGCGGTGCACCGCGCCGCGATCCAGGACGAGGACTTCTTCGCCGACGACGAGCATCCCGTGCGGCGGGTGCTCGAACGCATCGCGCGCCTGCGCGACGGCAAGAGCGAGGGCCACGCGACCCGGCAGGCGCAGGTCCGGGAACTGGTCGGGCGCGCCAACAGCGAGTTCGATAACGACCTGGGGCTGTTCGACGAGCTCGCCCGTGAACTCGACGACATCCTCGCCGCCCAGGAAGACGAGTACCGCGCGCAGGTTGCCGACGTGGTCGAGTCCTGCGAACGCCAGCAACGCGTGCTCGAGGCCCGGCGCGGCGAATCGCTGGAGACCACCGACGGCGGCGCCGAGCGTTCCGACTGGCCGGAGGAATGGCACAAGTGGCTGGAACGTTCGCGCCAGCTCGAGGTCGGCCAGCGCATGGTCATGAATGCGAACAGTGCCAACCCGGTCTTGCTCACCCTGGTGTGGCGCGACGCGCGCGGCAACCGCTACGTATTCGTCGACGAGCAGGGTAACAAGGCCAACAGCCTGACCCTGCAACAGGTCGCGATGTACCTGCGCCGCGGCGTTCTGCGCCCACTCGACGAGAGCGATGCCGGCAGTGCGCTCGATCGCGCCATGCTCGGCATGGTCGGGCGCTTCCATCGCGACGTCGAGAGCCAGGCCACGCGCGACGACGTGACCGGCTTCCTGCACCGGCGGTTCTTCGCCGAGGCCATCGATGCCGTGCTGCCCGACGCCGAGACCGCGGCCGCGCGCAGCGTGGCCGTGGCGCAGATTGCGATCACCAACCTCGACGCGCTCGCGCAGGCCCATGGCCAGGCCGTCGCCGACGCCCTGCTCAAGGCCTTCGGTGGTGAACTCGCCGCGCGCGTGCGCGGCAAGGACATCGTCTTCGGTCGCCTCGACGACAACGTGCTCGGCGTGTACTGGCCGAACGGCGGGGTGCAGAGTGCCTACAAGAAGCTGCAGGGCGTGGTCGAACCGCTGGCCGCACTCGGCGTGCCGGTGCTCGACGCCGAGTTCGATCCCGACGTCACGGTCGAATCGGGTGCGGGCGCCGGGGCCGATGCGGCAGGCACCGCGCGCGCCGAGTTCGCCATCGGCCTGACCAGCAGCGACGACGCGCTGGTCGATGCCGCCGGCCTGCTCGAGGCGGCAGGCGAGGCCTGCGAGACCGCGGTGGAGATGGGCCAGGGTGCGATCTACGTGGCCGGCTCCGAGAACGACCAGCGCCGGCGCATCGAGGCGCTGGTGGAACTGGCCGAGCGCGCACTGGACGAGCAGACCCTGGTGCTCAGCGGCCAGTACGTCTCCAGCCTGGTCAGCGACGACAGCCTGCCCGGGCTGCACGTCGCCATCGGCCTGCGCCGGGCCGACGGCGAGGCGGTGAGCCCGGCCGAGTTCGCACCCGCACTGGCACGCTGCTCGCGCGCCGGCGAGGTCGACCTGTGGGTGTTCCGCCGCACCCTGGCCTGGATGCAGGCGCACGAGGACGAGCTCGAGCGCTACGCGGTGGTCATCGTGCCGCTGTCCTCGGCCTCGGTGCGCAACGAGGACCTCGCGACGCTCATCATGACCGAGTTCATGGAGACGCCGGTACCACCCGGGCGGATCTGCTTCGAGCTGCCCGACCACGACGTGGTCGAGAACGTCGCCGGGGCCGGCGAACTCATCAGCACCTTGCGCGAGTTCGGCTGCCGCTTCATGCTCGACGAGTTCGGCAGCGGTCACGCCAACTACGACTACATCAAGTCGATCGACGTCGATTTCGTCAGCATCCGCAGCGGCTTCGTCAGCGACGCGCGCAGCAACCCCAAGGACTTCGCCATGGCCAAGTCGATCAACGAGCTGGTCCACTTCATGGGCAAGAAGACGGTCGCCAAGCAGCAGCCCGGCATCGACCTCGGCGAGACGATGAAGGACATCGGCATCGACTTCCTGCACGATCAGAGCGAACGCATCGTCATGAGCGGGGACGCGTCGTGAGCGTGCAGGATCAGAAGCCGCAGAAGATCGGCAAGTACGACGTCGTCGACGTGCTCGGCAAGGGCGCCATGGGCGTGGTCTACAAGGGCCACGACGACTACGTCGATCGCCCCGTCGCGATCAAGGTTGCCACCAATGCCGATGCCGAGGACGACTCCTCGAGCATGGCCAAGCGCATGTTCATCAACGAGGCGCGCTCCGCCGGGCGGCTCGATCACCCCAACATCCTCAAGGTCTACGAGGCCGGCGAGGAAGACGGCATGCCGTACATGGTGATGGAGTACATCAGCGGCGGCGACACCCTGCGCTCGTACTGCAAGCCGGACACGCTGCTGCCGATCAAGCGCGTGTGCGAGCTGATCCGCCAGACCGCCGACGCGCTCGATTACGCCCACACCAAGGGCGTCATGCACCGCGACATCAAGCCGGCCAACATCATGCTGACCGAGGAAGGCGTGGCCAAGCTCGGTGATTTCGGCATCGCCCGGCGCATGGGCGTGGACCAGACCCAGATCATCGGCTGGTTCGGCTCGCCGCTCTACATGTCGCCAGAGCAGGCACAGGACAAGGATCTCACGCCGCAATCCGATCTCTTCTCGCTCGGTTCGGTGTTCTACGAGATGCTGGCCGGCGCACCGCCGTTCGCGGCCAAGGGCCTGTCCAGCCTCATCCACAAGGTGGTCAACGAGGATCCGACGCCGTTGCCGGACGTGCGCGCCGAGGTTCCCGAGGCGGTGTGGCGGGTGGTCAGGAAGATGCTGACCAAGGATCTCGCCGGCCGCTACCAGAACGGGCATGAAATCGTCGTCGATCTCGATCACGTGCTCGAACTCCTCCAGCGCTCGCCGGTGATGCTGAGCGAGGAGCAGAAGATCGAGAAAATGAAGGAGCTGCGCTTCTTCGCCAATTTCTCCAAGAACGAACTGAAGGAGGTCGCGCGCGTGGCGAGCTGGCGCGACTATAGTGCCGGCGAGGCGATCTTCGCCGAGGGTGCCAAGGAACGCGCGTTCTACGTCGTCGCCGACGGCTCGGTTGCGGTGGCCATCAACGGCACGCGCATCCGCGATCTGGAGTCGGGGGATTGCTTCGGCGAGATGGAATACCTGGCCGACATCGGGCGTACCGCGGCGGTCCTGGCCAACCGCGATTCGACCATCGTCAAGGTCGAACGCGATTACAAGGAATGGGCGTCGCTGCCGACCCAGGTACGCTTGAACCGGGTCTTCCAGGAAGTCCTCATCGAACGCCTGCAGGCGACCAGCCGCGAACTGGCTCGCGCGCTCGCCAAGTAACTTTCAGCCGGCCACGCGCAGCCACGCCAGCGCGCCCCAGGTAACCGCGACCAGCACCAGGGCGAGGAACACTGCCGCCGAGGCGAGATCCTTGGCCCGCCCCGACAATTCGTGATGTTCGGTGCCGACGCGGTCGGTGAGGGCTTCGATGGCGGAGTTGAACAACTCCGTGATGAGCAGGATCAGCAGGCTCGCGATGAGGACGGCGGCATCGAAGAGGTCGCGCGCGAGCCACGGCGCGCACGGCAGCAGCACCAGCGCGAGCAGGGTTTCCTGGCGGAACGCCGCCTCGTGGCGCCAGCCCGCTGCGAAACCCTTCATCGAGTAGCCGAAGGCCTTGACCAGGCGTTCCAGACCCTGCGAGGAATTGGCCACCGGCCGAGCCCCTCAGAGATTCTCGATCACGGCGTCGGCGAAGGCGCGCGTGCCGAGCGGCCCGCCGAGGTCGCCGGTGCGGGTGGCCGGGGTCGCCACGGTGCGCACGACCGCTTCGCGCAGTCGGCGGCCGCGTTCGAGATGCCCGCAGTGTTCCAGCATCAACGCCGCCGACAGCATCAGGGCGGTCGGGTTGGCCTTGTCCTGGCCGGCGATGTCGGGCGCCGAGCCGTGCACCGCCTCGAAGATCGCGGCGTCCTTGCCGATGTTGGCGCTGGGCGCGAGGCCGAGGCCGCCGATGAGGCCGGCGACCTCGTCGGAGAGGATGTCGCCGAACATGTTGGTGGTCAGGATCATGTCGAACTGGGCCGGGTTCAGCACCAGCTGCATGGCGCAGTTGTCGACGATGCGATCCTCGAGCACGACGCGGTCGCGGTAGGCGGCGGCGACGTCCTGCACGGTTTCGAGGAAGAGCCCGGTGAGCGACTTGAGGATGTTCGCCTTGTGCACGACGGTGACCTTGCGCCGGCCGTGCTTGAGCGCGTACTCGAAAGTGAACTCGGCGATGCGGCGGCAGATCTCGCGGGTCAGGATGCCGGTTGCCTCGGCCACCGCGTGGGGATCGTCGCCGATCGGGATGAAGTGCTCGACGCCGACGTAGAAACCGCCGGTGTTCTCGCGCACCAGGACGAGGTCGACGTCGGGGAACTTGCCGTCCGGCAGCAGCGAGCGCCCGGGGCGCACGTTGGCATAGAGCTGGAAGGCCTCGCGCAGGCGCACGTTGACCGAACGGTAACCGGAGCCGAGCGGGGTGGCGAGCGGCCCCTTGAGCGCCAGGCGGGTAGCGCGGAGGTCGGCCAGCGCGGCCTCGGGCAGGGGATCGTCGCCGCGCGCGGCAGCCGTCGCCCCGGCGACGTGGGCATGCCATTCGAACGGTGCGCCGAGGGCATCGAGCACGGCCAGGGTGGCAGCGGTGATCTCGGGGCCGATGCCGTCGCCGGGGAACAGGGTGCAGGGAATGGGGCTGGAGGCGTCGGTCATGGCGGTTCCTGGGGCGTTGGAGCGAGAGCGGCGCCGACGTCGGCGCCGGGCGGCGCGCGCCGCGCGGGCGCCGGAGTATACCGGATGGCGGCGTGCGCGCTGATGACGCGCCGCGCCCGCCGGCCGGCTCCGGCGACGACCCGGTGCAGGCTTGAGTTCGGACGTCGCCTGTATATACTTACACCTGTATTTATATACAGGTGTCGTCATGGTTGCCGGTCTCACGTCCCGCCAGGCCGAAATCCTCGCTTTCATCCGCGCCGCGATCCGGCGCCACGGCCTGCCGCCGACGCGCAGCGAGATCGCCCGGGCGCTCGGTTTCCGCTCGCCCAACGCGGCCGAGGAGCACCTGCGCGCGCTGGCCCGCAAGGGCGCGATAGAACTCCTGCCCGGGGCTTCGCGCGGCATCCGGGTGGTCGAGGACGAGCAGTTGCGTACACCCGGCCTGCCGGTGGTGGGGCGGGTCGCGGCGGGGCAGCCGCTGCTCGCCGTCGAACACATCGAGGAATACCAGGCGGTCGACCCGGCGGTGTTCCATCCGCGTGCCGACTACCTCCTGCGCGTGCACGGCCTGAGCATGCGCGACGCCGGCATCCTCGATGGCGACCTGCTGGCCGTGCATGCCACGCGGGAGGTCGTCAATGGCCAGATCGTGGTGGCGCGCATCGACGACGAGGTCACCGTCAAGCGCTTTCGGCGTCGCGGCGCGAAGGTGCGCCTGCTGGCCGAGAACCCCGACTTCGCCCCGATCGAAATCGATCTCAACCAGCGGGAACTCGTCATCGAGGGCCGCGGGGTGGGCGTGCTGCGCACCGCAACGCGATGAACTTCGAGGAGCTGATACGTCGCGCCGGCGTCTGGCGCGCGGGAGAGCTGTCGCCGCGGTCCGTGCGGGCCAGCGGCCATGCGGCGCTCGATGCCATGCTCCCGGGCGGTGGCTGGCCGTGCAGCGGGCTGACCGAGATCCTGTCGCCGGCGGCGGCCCGCGGCGCCTTGCACGCGGTCTTGCCGGCGCTGGCCACGATCACCCGCGAGGAACGCTGGGTCGTCTGGATCAATCCGCCGCATGCACCCTATGCGCCTATGCTGGATGCACACGGGGTCGACCTCTCGCGCGTGCTGGTCGTGGAGTTGCCCGAAGCCGCTGCGGAGCGTGACGGCGAGGCCCTGTGGGCCTGCGAGCAAGCCCTGCGCTTCGACGGCTGCGGCGCGGCCCTGGCCTGGCTCGACGAGGCCTCGATGCTCGCCCTGCGTCGCCTGCAACTGGCAGCCGAGGCCGGGGCCACCTGGGGCGTGTTGTTCCGGCCGCCGGCACGGGCCCGGCAAGCTTCGCCGGCGCCCTTGCGCGTGGCGCTCGAGGTCAGCCCGGCGGCGGGCGACGGCAGCCCCCGGCCACTCGAACTCACGGTGCTCAAGGCTCGCGGTGGGCGGAGCGGTGCACGTTGTCGCATCGTGCCGGCCGAGGCCACGTGCCATGCGTGAGCGGGTGCGAGCGGCGCCGGGGGCACGGACGAGGTCGCGGACATGGCCGTGAACGCCTTGTCGTTGCGTCAAGGCCGCGTGCCGTCACGCGCCGTCGACGACATTTCGCGTACCGGCCGGGGTGTGCCGGCACCGGCTGGCAGCGCGCTGTGGCTGCACCTGCACCTGCCCTTGCTGCCCCTGGAAGCCATGACGCGCGGGGTCGCCGGCGATGTGCCCCGGGTGGTCGTGCAGGGTGGGCAGCGCCGGGCCGAGATCCTGTGCTGCAATCGCCACGCGGCAGCCCTCGGCATTCGTCCCGGGCTGCCGCTCGGTGCCGCGCATGCGCTCGGCGGGTTCGAGCTCGTCGAGCGTAATCCGCGCGCCGAGGCGCGTGCCCTGCGCCAGTTGTGCGTATGGGCGACGCAGTTCTCGCCGCAGGTCAGTGCCGAGGGTGAAGACGGCCTGGTGTTGGAGATCCGCGGCAGCCTCAGATTGTTCGGCGGTCTCGACGCGCTGCTCGCCCGCGTGCGCCGCGGCCTGCGCCAACTCGGTTACCGCGCCGACTACGCCGTCGCACCGACCCCCCTGGCGGCGGGGTTGCTGGCGCGAGCGCGGCCGCGCGAGATCATCACCGAAACCTGCCAGCTCGCCACGCGGCTGGCCGGGATGCCGCTCGCCGCGCTGCGCCTGCCGGCAGCCTGGCGCGATGCGCTGGCCCAGCTCGGGGTGCGCAACCTGGGTGATTGCCGGCGCCTGCCGCGTGGCGGCCTGGCCCGGCGATTCTCGCCCGAGCTGGTCAACCAGCTCGATCGCCTGTTCGGCCAGCTGCCCGACCCGCGCCCGGCGTTCGCGCTGCCGGGGCGTTTCGAAGGCGCCATCGATCTGCCCTGGGAGGTCGACAACGCACGCGGACTGATGCTCGCCGTCGAGCGCCTGGTGTGGGAACTGGTGGCGTTCCTGACTGCCCGCCAGGTCCTGGCCCGGCGCCTGCACTGGTTCCTGCTCGGGCGGGACGGCCAGCGCGAGCGCGTGCCACTGGAACTCGCCCGTCCCGGGCGCGATACCGGGCACCTGCTGCTGCTGATGCGCGAACTGCTCGCCCGCCGGCAACTCGCGGTTCCCGTGCACGGTGTCCTGCTCGAAGTCGACGAACTCGTTGCCACCGGCGCGCCGCGCTGTGACGACTTGTTCGGTGCACGCGATGCCGCGCAAGGCGAGGCCTATGCCGCCTTCGTCGATCGCTTGCGCGCACGCTACGGCGAGGCGGCCCTGCGCAGCCTGCGCATGGCGACGGTTCACCATCCCGTGCAGGCGTCGCGGCGTCTGCCGGCGATGGTGAGCCACCAGCCCGGACGGCGCAGCCTGGCGCACGACGAGACCCGTCTCGCGCCCCGCCCGCTGTGGTTGCTGCATCGTCCGGTACGCCTGCACGTGCGGAACGGGCAACCGATATTCCATGGCACGTTGCAACTGGCACCCGAACGTGAACGCATCCAGAACGCCTGGTGGGGCGAGGAGCGACTCGACCGCGATTATTTCGTCGCCTGCCACCCGCGTGGTGATCGTCTGTGGCTCTACCGCGAACTCGACGGTGCGCGGCAGTGGTACCTGCATGGCATCTTCGAATGAATACCGTGAACCGCGGCAACGGTCCGCTGCGGGCCGGTTGCGATCGTCACCCCAGGGCCCAGCCCGAACCGCGCGTGAGTGCCGCCGCGCGGATGCCGTGGTTTCACCCGGAGCCGCGACAATGGCGCCAGGCCGGCGGTTGCCGTGAAGAGTAGGCGCCGTCCTATGTAGAAGCCTGGCACGGCTTCCACATCGGTTGCCTGCCGGCCTGCCGGTCCATCACCCGTCCGGAACCCTCAACCGTTCAACCTGTCCCAAGGCCTTGCCGCATCACGCGCGGCATCGCCGGCGTGGGGCAAATAATTGATTGCATATCGCGGCCCAGGCGACGAAAATTCGCACCCATATCCGAAAACCGGTTCGAGCGCGCGGCTATTCGAACAATCATCAAGTCCAGCCCACCGCGCGCCCCGGCGATCGCCAGCGGCAAGTATTTCGAGGATCAAACCCTCAAAAATGTTACGAACCAGTTATAATCCCGCCCGCTGTATCAAGGGGGAGCGAGTCGCGTGCGCGAGGCTCGTTGATTCAGTCAGAGCAATGCATCTCAATTCATGATGAAAGCTACAAAAATCAACAAGTTATTGCCTTTGCGCAATGCCTCTTTCGATACCCTGGTAGAAGCTCTCGAGTACGCCGCCGAAGGCGAGACCGGTTACAACTTCTACGACGGCAAGGGCGAACTGTTCGCAGTCGTCAGCTACGCCGAACTGCGCGAGCAGGCGCAACAGCTCGCGCGACGCCTGCGCGGGCTGGGCTGCAAGCGCGGTGCACGCGTCGCCATCGTGGCCGAGACCGAGCCGATGTTTCATCGGTTCTTCTTCGCCTGCCAGTACGCCGGCTACATCCCGGTCGCCCTGCCGGCTGGCTTCCAGCTCGGCGGCCGCAAGGCCTACGTCGAACAACTCGAGCGCATGCTCGACAGCTGCGGCGCCGAGATCGCCGTCGCCCCCGATTCCCACGTCGCTTTCCTGCGCCAGGCGGTCGAGCGGCTCAACCTGGTCAAGGCCGGCACGCCGGAGGAATTCGACGCTCTGCCCGAAGCCGCCTGCACGCTCGAACCCCTGCGGGCCGACGAAATCGCCTACCTGCAATACACCTCCGGCAGCACGCGCTTCCCGCGTGGTGTCGAGATTTCGCAGAAGACGGTGATGACCAACCTGCGCGACATTGCCGTGCATGGTCTCAAGATCACCGAGAACGACCGCATGGTGGCGTGGCTGCCGCTGTACCACGACATGGGACTGGTCGGTTTCGTCCTCCTGCCCCTGGGTAGCCAGCTCTCGGCGGACTACCTCAGCCCGCGCACGTTCGCCATGCGCCCGCGCCTGTGGCTGAAGGTCATCTCGCAGAACCGCGGCACGATATCCTCGAGCCCGCCGTTCGGCTATGCGCTGTGTGCCAAGCGCCTGCGCCTGACCGACCAGGACCGCTACGACCTCAGCTCCTGGCGGGTTGCCTGCGTCGGCGCCGAACGCATCCATCCCGAGCCGTTGCGCCAGTTCGCGCACGTGCTGGAGCCGGCCAACTTCGACCCCCGCGCCTTCGTCGCCTGCTACGGCATGGCCGAGTGCGCACTCGCGATCAGCTTCGCCGAGCTCGGTTCCGGCATCAGCGCGGTCAAGGTCGACAAGCACGCGATGTCGACGACCGGCCTGGTCAACCTCGTCGACGAAGCCGAAGCCGCGGCCGAGAGCACGCTCACTTTCGTCGATTGCGGCAAGATCCTGCCCAGCTTCGCGCTGGCCATCCGCGACGACCAGGGTAACGACCTGCCCGATTACCAGTGTGGCCGTATCTGCCTGCGCGGCCCGAGCGTCATGTCGGGTTACTTCCAGAATCCCACGGCCACCGCCGAAGCCCTGTCCGAGGACGGCTGGCTCGACACCGGCGACATCGGCTACCGCGTCGGCGACCACGTCGTGGTGACGGCGCGACGCAAGGACGTCATCATCGTGAATGGCCGCAATATCTGGCCACACGATCTCGAGTACCTGGCCGAAAGCCTGCCCGGCGTTCGTTTCGGCAACGTGTCCGCGTTCTCCTTCGCCGATGATACCGGCGCCGACCAGGTGGTGATGGTGGTCGAGTCGCGCGAAACCAACCCGGCCAAGGTGCGTGCGCTCGTCGACGAGCTCCGCGCGTCGATCACGGCCCACTTCGGCATCAGCTGCCACATCGACCTGGTGCCGCCGCGAACCCTGCCGCGCACCTCGTCCGGCAAGCTGTCGCGCTCCAAGGCGAAACAGGATTTCCTGGCGCGCGCCGCGGGCAACGCCGGCAACGTTGCCGGGGCGCATGGGTGAGCGTGCCGAGGCGCGTCCCCGCATAGTCCTCACCGGCGCGACCGGTTTCATCGGTCGCCACCTCCAACGCGAGCTGATCGCGGCGGGCTGCGACCTGGCCGTCGTGGTGCGACCGCGTTCGGCGCATCGCGCCGCCGTCCACCCCGCCGCGCGCGTCCACGATCTCGAACTCGATGACCATGCCGGCTTGTGCGCGGCCCTCCGCGAAGCGGATTTCGCGATCTACGGCGCCGGCGCCGTACGCGGTCGCGATGCGACCGATTTCGCCCTCGCCAACGTCACCGGCGTGAGGTGTTTCGCGCAGGCCGCAGTTGCGGCGATGGCGCACCCGCGGGTGTTGTTGCTGTCCTCGCTAGCGGCCAGCCGCCCGCAGCTGTCCAACTATGCGGCGAGCAAACGCGCCGGCGAGGCGGCGCTCGCCGCGCAGGACGGCCTGGCCTGGACGATCGTGCGGCCGCCGGCGGTCTATGGCCCCGGCGATCGCGAGATGCTGCCCTTGTTCACGGCCATGCGCCGCGGCTTCGCGCCGCGCCTGGGGCCTCCCGATCAGCGCCTGTCGCTGTTGCACGTCACCGACCTCGCGCGCGCCGTGCGCGCGATGATCGAATGCTTCGCAGCCTGCCGCGCGCAGATCTTCGACCTCGACGACGGTCGCCCCGGTGGCTATGGCTGGGATGATCTCAGGGCCCTCGCGCGTCGCGGGCGGCCGGCGCTCGTGCTGCCCGTACCCCGGGCACTGCTCGGCGCGCTCGCCTGGACCAACCTGGTCCTGGCGCGGCTGTTCGGCTACCGGCCGATGCTCAGCCCGGGCAAGGTCAACGAGCTTTGCGAGCCTCGCTGGCTCTGCAATAATCAGCCGCTCGCTGCGGCCACCGGCTGGCGACCGCAGGTCGCCCTGCGTGAAGGCGTGGACAGCCTGTTCACACCGGCCGGGCAGAAACGATCCGAGAACCCGTGACAAGATCCCCACGCGTGCCGCGACACTTTCCGTACGCCGGGCGCGCCGCCGCCCGCCGGTGGATACGCGCCGGTTGCAAGCCGCGCGGCCCGCGCTACACCCCGGACGGCGCCGTCGTCACGGCTGCCGGTTGTGCGCTCCGCTGAGGAACGGTCCGTAGTGAAACCCGAACACCATGCCATCGTCGACGATCTGATCGCCCTGCTGACGAAGACCCTCGACCGGCCGCAAGCGGTCAGCGCCGAAACCGCGCTGATTGGCGACCTCGGCCTCGAATCGATCCAGGTCATCGAGTACCTGTGCGAAGTGGAGGACCATTTCGATCTCGCCATCGACGAGGACACCCTGGCCGACGTCAACACCGTCGGCGATCTCGCCGGCGTGGTCGGCCGGCTGCTGGACCGGTGACGTGGGCCGAGGTGCCGCGTACCGCAGCTACAACGGGCCGGGGCGGCGTGCTGGCCGCGGCCGATCACGCCCAGGCGCGCACACAGGATGAGCACGCGCGGCGGCCGCCTTTCCGTTGCATCAGCCTGATCGCGAAGTGAATTGCCTATGAGCTTGTCAGAACGCTTTCGTGCGGCCGCCGCGACCCGCGACCTGCTCGCCGCGCTACCGGTCAATCCCACCGATATCGTCATCGACGAGGTGGTGTCAGCGACCGAGGCGATGATTCACGGTCGCCGCACCATCATGGCCGGCACCAACAACTATCTGGGGCTGACGTTCGACCCGCAGTGCATCGAGGCCGGCCAGCGCGCGCTGGCCGAGGCCGGCACCGGTACCACCGGCTCGCGCATGGCCAACGGCACCTACCGTGCCCACCTCGAACTCGAGCAGGAACTCGCGGCCTTCTTCGATATGCCGCACGCGATGGTGTTTTCGACCGGTTACGCCGCCAACCTGGGTTCGCTGGTCGCACTGCTCGGCGAGGGCGACGCGGTGTTGCTCGACTCCGAGGCGCACGCCAGCCTGTTCGACGGTTGCCGGATGAGCGGCGCCGACATCTTCCGCTTCAAGCACAACGACCCCGACGGGCTGGCCAAGCGCCTGCGTCGGCTCGGCGAGCGCGCGCGTGATGCCCTGATCGTGGTCGAGGGCCTGTACAGCATCCGCGGCGATTGCGCTCCGCTCGCGGAGTATGCCGCGATCAAGGCCGAACACGGCGGCTACCTGTTCGTCGACGAGGCCCATTCGCTCGGCGTGTTCGGCGAGCACGGGCGCGGCCTGGCCGAGGCCGAGGGGGTGCTGGAGCAGACCGATTTCGTCGTCGGCACGTTCAGCAAGAGTCTCGGTTCGATCGGGGGGTTCTGCGCCAGCCGCCACGCCGAACTCGGCCTGTTCCGGTACGCCAGTCGTCCCTACATCTTCACCGCGTCGCCCTGCCCCTCGGTCATCGCGACCACCCGCGAGGCCCTGCGCCAGGTCACGCGGCGGCCCGAACTGCGGACCCGCGTGTGGCACAACGCGCACCGCCTCTACGGCGCGCTGCAGCGTCTCGGCCTGCAACTCGGTCCACACGTCAGCCCGGTGGTCGGGGTCAGCTTCAGCGAGCGCACGGTGGCCCTGCGTTGCTGGCAGAGCCTGCTCGAGGATGGCGTCTATACCAACCTGATCCTGCCGCCGGCGGCGCCCGAAGGCGGCAGCCTCATCCGGGTCAGCGTCACCGCGGCGCATGACGATGCCCAGGTCGATGCCATCGCCGCCGCCTTCGAGCAGGCCGTGCGCCGACACCTGCCGGGTTGCGCCGCCTGATTCAGGGATGGGTGCCGGCCGGGGCGTCGGCACGTAGCGCCGCGCGCACCACCCAGGCGGTGCCGACCAGCGTCAACAGTGCCATGCCCAGCGCGGCGATGCCCGGCCCGGGTAGGCCGAGTCGCGGCGTGAGCAGGGCGAACAGGGCGACGTAGACCAGCGCGCCGAGGGCCTGCACGCGCAGGCTGGCACCGGCACGTGCCAGGGTGTAGGCGGCCGGGCGCAAGGGGGCGGCGGCGAGTTCGATCGTGGCGGCGCCGACCAGCCAGGTGAGCAGGCCGGCAGCAGCGGCATAGTCGGCACCGACGGCGAGGCGCAGGAGATCGGCGCCGAGCCAGGTGGCGAGCGCCGTGGCCAGCGCCGCCGGGGCGGCGAGGGCCAGGGCGACGGCCGCCGTGAGCCGGCCGAAGCCGCCCGCGGCGCGGTGCCGCAGGCGCGCGAGATCGGGGTAGATGGCCTGGCGCGCGAGCAGCGCGGGCTTGGCCACGACGTTGCCGAATTCGCGGGCGATGCGGAACAACGCGGCGCCCTCCGTACCGAGCAGTCCGCCGGCCATGACGGTGCCCAGCGACTTCGGCACGACGTCGAGCGAACTCTGCCAGTAGACCACGTGCAGGAAACGCCACAGTCCCGGGTGGCGCGCGGCGATGGCGCGCGGCGCCGGGTGGCCGCGCCAGGCGTCCGCGCCGAGGCGCGCCCGGGTGACCGACCAGCCGTAGGCCAGGGTCATCACGTTCTGCAGGACCTGGGACGCGGCCCACACCGTAGCAATTGAAGCCACGCCCGGTTCGCCTGCCCAGGTGACCACGGCGACCCCGGCCAGGCGTGCGCCATTGCCCGCCACCTGGGCCTTGGCGATGGCATCGAAGCGATCGAACACGCGCAGCGCGCCGCTCGCCGTGCCCTGGCCGGTCGTCAGCAGCAACAGGCTGTAGGCCATGGCGAGCGGCGTCACCTCGCTGCTCCATACTCCGGCCCGGGCCATCAGCGGGGCGCCCGCGACGCCGACCAGGGTGCCGAGCAGGGCGGCCGCGACATCGACCAGCAGCAGGGTGCGCAGCAGCGTGGCCAGGCTCGGGCGATCGTCGTCGTCGAGCAGTGGCACGCCGTAGCGAATGACTGCTTCGAAGGGCTTGACGTTCATCACGCCGCGGATGACCAGGGTGTAGGCGTGGATCAGTGCGACCAGGCCGAAGCCCGCGGCGCCGAGCGCGCGGGCGCTGAGCAGGGTGGCGGCGAGGGCCAGCGCGCCGCCGGCGGCGCGCCCGCCGAGCAGGGTCAGGAAGTTGCGCAGTACGCTGCGCCAAGGCGCCTGGGTGAGGCGATCGCCACCACTCATCGGAAGCCGCCACGCCGGTACAGGCGCCACAGCACCGGCCAGGCGAACAGCAGCGGATGACGGCGCTGCAGGGCGCTGGCTTCGACGCGCACGCCGCTGTGCCGCTCGACCTTCCACAGGATGTAGTCGAGCGGATCGTTGAACGTGAAGGCGGCCTTGAACAGGCGCGCCACCGACAGCCACTTGCCGAGCACCCGTCGCAACCACCAGGCGCCGCGCGCCCGCGCGGCGCCGCCCGCGCGCCGTCGCCAGCGTTCGTCGCCGTCGCGTACCAGACCGCAGTCTGCCGCCACCGTCGCGGTGAGGGCGGCGAGGGCGGCACCGTACGCCGTCACCAGTTCGGCGCCGCGTGCCGGGTCCTCGCTACGCAGTTCGCAGCCGTAGGTCAGGGTGAAGGCGCGTCGCCACAGGTCGGTGGTGGTGAAGGTCTCATCCAGCAGCGGCGCGGTGGCCGCGATCATGCGGCGCGCGGCCTGCCGCGTGGCGGTGTCCAGGCGCGCGCGCACGCCGTCGTCGCGGGCGTGCAGCACGACCACGGGCTGGGCGAAACGGGCCCAGAAGTAGGGGTGGAAGCCGTGCGTGACGGCACGCTCGAACTGGCCCAGGGTGACGGTCGCGTACTTCGCCGCGCCGGCGCCGCCCGGCACCGCGTCGCGCACGTGGTAGACGTTGGGCGGCAGCAGGCGGTTGGCCAGCGCGGCCGGCGCCGAGCCCAGCGCTGCGTAGTCGTCGAGCAGGACGTAGAAATCGAGCACGGTGTCGCGCTTGCCGCGCAGGTAGGAGCCGTAGAGCACGACCGCCGCGACGCCGTCGCCGAACCGTTCGCGCAGCAGTGCCGCGAAGCGGCGGGGCGCGGCGTCGCCGTCGTCAGCCATAGGCCTTGCGCGTGCCGGAGAAGCTCGCGTAGGCGGCAGGGTAGCGGGTCGCGGCGTCGGCTTCGCTGAGCCAGGATTCGAGCGGCGGGCCGGCCAGGCGTGCCAGCGCGGCCTGCGCCAGGCGCACCGTCATGATGGCCGTACTCAGTGCGGTCCAGGCGGCCACGCCGAGCAGGCCGAGATCGGGGCGCCCGGCCAGGGTCGGCAGGGTGAGCAGCACGAGGCAGGGATTGCGGCGGGCCGTGAACAGGCGGAAATAGGCGTCGAAGGGCCGCCACGCGAACAGGCTGCAGCGCGCGAAGGCATGGAACAGCGCTTCCAGCAGGCGCCCGGCGACGTAGCCACCGACGATGACGAAGTGCACGGCCGCGAGTTCGATGCCGGCGATCGCGGGCACGCCGAGCCCCAGGCCCCACAGCACGTACCACACCGGCGGATGGAGAATGTCCATGCCGTGGTCGAGCGCGTGGCCGAGGCGACTGCTCTGCACGGTGACCCGCGCGAGCTTGCCGTCGACGGTGTCGAGCAGGGTCATGACCCAGCCGCTGACCAGCCCGGCGAGGTAGTGTCCGCCGTAGAACCAGGCGCAGGAACAGAGCATCAGGAACACGCCGGTCAGGGTCACCATGTTGGGCGTGATGTGCGCCCGGGCGCACACGCCGACCAGGTAGCGCGCCGGGGTCGGCCACCACCATTTGGTGACGAAATCGGTGATGCCCTTGTACGCATTGCCGTAGAGCAGGGCTTCGAGCTCGGCGCGGCGCGCCGCGCCGAGCGGCTCGAGCAGCGGTGGGGCGGTCTTGCGCAGGTCGCCGTCGAAGGCTTCCAGCGCGGCCGGATCCAGCCGCGCCGCACCCGCCGGCAAGGCGTCGGCGGTCGGCCACGCCGCGGCTGCCGCGCGCGCGGCGGCGGGCTCGAGCAGGGCGGCCGCGAGCTTGCCGTCGGCCGGGCAGGCCAGCACGGCGCCCGGGTGCTGCAACAGGCCCTTGAAGGTTCTGACCTCGTACAGGTAGTCGGCGCGGACCAGGAGCACGTGGCCACTGGTGGCGGGCAGATCGGCGAGGTCGTCGACCAACGCGATGCCGAGCGTGGCGAGTTGCCGGGCGATGCGTTCACGTGCACCGAGGCCCCACAGTTCGAGCGTGTCCGTGGCGATGATGCAGGCCGTCGTCGTCATGCTATGCTGTCTGCCCGTCGGGGTGAAAAAAACGAGAAATTATATAGAGTTAGTCGCGATCCCGCCACGCGGGCGCGATTCCCCTCCACGATGCGCTTCGTCCACTTGAGCGATCCCCATCTCAGCAGCCTCGACGCCCGCGGTTACGGCAGCGTCAGCGGCAAGCGGCGGCTCGGCATGCTGTCGTGGAACCGGCGGCGGCGTCACCACCATCGGCGCGAGGTCCTCGACGCGCTGCGCGTCGCCGCGCTGGCCGAACGTCCCGACCTCGTCCTCATCAGCGGTGACTTCGTGCAGCTCGGCCTCGGCGACGAAATCGCGCAGGTGCGGGCATGGCTCGACGCCTTCGAGGGGGTGCCGGTGCGCATCGTGCCCGGCAACCACGACTTCTACCAGCCCGACTCGCCCGGCCCGGCGCTCGCCGCGTGGGCACCCTATCTCGGGCTCGCCGCGGCGGCCGGCGTGGACGATTTTCCGTCGCACCTGGATCTCGGCGCTGTGCGCGTGATCGGCCTGTGTTCGGCCCGGCCCATGCCGTGGTGGTCTGCCGGTGGTGAGATCGGCGGGCCCCAGCTCGAACGCCTTGACCGCCTGCTCGGCGAGAGTCGCGGGCGTCTGCGCTGCGTGATGTTGCATCATCCGCCGCAGCCCGGCCAGTGCGCGCGGCGCAAGGCCCTGGGCGATGCCGGGGCGCTGTGCGCCGTGCTCGAACGCCACGCGGTGGAGCTGGTGCTGCACGGGCACGTCCATCGCAACCGCGCCAGCCGGCTTGCCGGCGGCACGCGCATATTCGCCACCGCCTCGGCGTCCAACGCGGCGACCCACGCGCCGGCCAGCTACCGCGTGTTCGATTGCACGTCCGCCGCCGCGCCGTGGCAGCTCGCCATGCGCCTGGTCACGGTGGACGCCGGCGGTCATGCGCGTGAACTCGAGCAGTCGAGCTGGGCCGCCGGCTTGCCTCCATCGAGCTGAATTCCCGGTGCTGCCGCGGCTGCGGCCGGCGCATCAACGCAACCGACGGATGCCGAGCAGGGCGGCCGTCATGACCAGCAGTGCCGGCACCAGGGCGGTGAACGCGGGATCGAGATCGAGCAGCAGGGCGAGCTGGCCGGTGATGCGTTCGAACAGGTAGAAGGCGATGCCGATGGCGCCGCCGATGATCGTGCGCAGGCCGGTCGAGCGGGCGCGCACCGCGCCGGCGACCAGTGGCAGGCCGAGCAGGGTCATGCCGAACAGGGTCAGGGGCAGGCTGACCTGGTGCCAGAATCGCACCTGGTGCTCGCGAGTGTCGAGGCCGGAGCCGGCGGTCTCGCGCAGGTAGCGGTAGAGGTCGATGGGCGACAAGGCATGGGCCGGGCTGACCAGGGTCGAGATCTGATCGGGCGAGAGGAAGCTCGGCCACGGCAGGCTCTCGAGGTGGCGTCCGGACACCGTGTCACCGTCGATCACGCGTTCCTCGACGTCGTGCAGAAGCCAGCGATGGGCGCTCTCGATGTCGGCACGGACGGCGAGCAGGACGTGGACGAGATGGTTAGCAGGGCCCATCTCGTAGATCTCGATGTCACGCGGAATGCGCCCGAAGGCGACTTCGCCGACGCGGATGACGCGCTGATCGTGCCGACTCCAGAACTCCGCCCCGCCGCGCGCAGTCTGTTCCAGCGTGCGTGCGCGGAATTCCTGGGCCTTGCGTTCGGCGGCCGGGATGACCACGAACTGCAGGGCGATGGCGACGGCGACCAGGGCCGCGGCGATCGCGGCCAGCGTGCGCGCGAGACGCGCGGCGGACAGGCCGGCGGCGCGCATGGCGGTGAGTTCGTGGTGGTTGGCGAGCAGGCCGAGTCCCAGCACCGAGCCGAGCAGGGTGGTCACCGGCAGCAGGTCGAGGAAGCGCGCCGGCGTGGTCAGCAGCACGACCGAGATGGCGTCGGCAGTGGTGAACGAACCCTCGCCGACGCTTTCCAGCGCCTCGGCGAGGGCGAGAAAGCTGAACAGGCTGAGCAGCACGGCCAGGGCGATGCCGGCGGCCTTGAAGAAATGCTCAGCGATGTAGCGGGCGAGCAGCATCAGCGCGGACCACTGCGCGAACGCCACAGCAGCGCCACGCCGAGCCCGCTGGCGAGCAGGACCGGTGCCCACCACAGGCCGGAGACGACCTGCTGCTCGACCCAGGTGCGGTTGACGCCGAGCAGGTTGTAGTAGATCGCATAGATGGCGATCGCCAGCGGCAAGCGGGCGAAGCGACTTTCGCGTGGACGTTGATCGACCATCAACAGCGCGCACGCGGCGAGCAGCAGGGTCGACAGGGGCGTCGACAGGCGCCACTGCAGCTCGGCGCGGTCGTCCGCCGCGGCGGAACCGAGCAGTTGCAGGGTCGCGGCCGATTTCGTGCGGTACTCGTGGTCGACCGGGCGCGCGGCATCGAGCGACAGGGTCAGATCGTCGAAGCGGCCGAGAAAATCCGGCGGTGCGTTGGCGGCGAGGAACACGCTGGCGTCGCGCAGGACCAGGCGATGGGTGGTCGGTGTGGCGAAGGCTGCCAGCTCGCCGTGGGGCGCTGTGATGAGCTCGATGCCGTCAGCGCCGCGGGTGCGGATGAACACACCGCGCAGTTCCTTGCCGTCGTGCCCGATGTGTTCGATATAGACCGTGCGCGCGTCGTCTTCGTAGAGATAGAAGCGCTGGGCCTTGATGCGGTTGAGCTCGGAGCCGCTTTCGGCCTGGTCCTTGAGCGCGAAGAGCTGCCCGTAGGCCCAGGGGCGGGCCTCGAGCGACAACGCCGCGACGATCGTGGCGAGCAGCAGGCCGAGCATCAGCAGCGGTCGGCGCAGGCGCGCGCCGGGCAGGCCGCAGGCACGCATCACGACCAGTTCGTTGTGCAGGTTGAGCCGCCCGCAGCCGACGATGATGCCGAAATAGAACGCCAGCGGCAGCAGCACCTCGAGCGCGATGACCGCCTTGTAGGCGGTCAGTTGCATGACCTCGGCAGTGCCGAGCAGGCCGCTGGCGGCGTCGGTGAGGAAGCGCGCCAGGCTGTAGGCGAGAAAGATCGTCGTCAGTATGATGGCCACGGTCGCGGTGCTCGCGCCGATTTCGCGCATCAGGTATCGATCGATCAACACGGCGGGATGACGGACGGTGGCATGAAGGGAGCTGCAGGCGAAGCGCACTATGATGGTCAGCGTGCCGGTGCGGCGCAACTGCGTCGCGCCTGCATCGTCACGATCATCGTCGTGCTACTCGGCAGTGGCGTCGTCGCCGCGGACGACCAGCCGCCCTTGCGGGTACTCGAGGACACCGTGTTCGTGCGTGCTGCGCAGGCGCGCCAGGCCGACGATGCGTCGAGTCTGACGGTCAGCGGTGACGTGTATCTGCGCAGCGGTGCCTGGTCCGTGCAGGCCGACCGGGCCGTGATCAGCGGGCACCTGCGCGATCCCGATCTCATCGATGTCACCGGTGCGCCGGCGCACATCCGGGTGCAGGAGGCCGACGACGACGAACCGTTCGAGGGTTTCAGCCAGCGACTGCAGTTCGATCCCCGTGCCGACATCGTGCGCCTGGAGGGGGCGGCCCGCGTGGAAAAGGGCGGCCGTTCGGTCAGCAGCGAATCGATCCGCTACCTGCTCGATCGCGACACCTTCGCCGCCGGTGCTGGCGGTCGGGTGCGCGTGGTCACCACGCCGCACTGAGGCGGTTACGCCGGCAGCGGCGCGTGTGCTCGGCGGTGCCGGCCGCGCAGCGGCCCGGAGTGGCCGGCCGAAGCGGCGAGCAGGAAGGGAAATGTGGGCTGCAAGCGGCGCGTCAACTCGCCGCCGGCGTGTGCGGACGCCGCGCGGGGCGCCAGGCCGCGACAATCGAAGCGGCGCGTTCGAGGTCGGCGCGGTCGTCGATTTCGCCCCAGCTGAGGCCGTCGATGGCGCAGGTCGTGACGATGTCCTCGCCGGCTAGGGTGTCGATCGCCGACAGGTACCACTGCTTGAGCCCGCTGCCGTGGCGCATCATGTAATCGACCTGTTCGCGGAATCGGCGCGCGCCGCGGGCATCGAAATGCATCATGCCGATGGACTCGCCGGTCACCCGCGCGAGGTCGAGTTGCTTGCCGACGCGGCGCAGGCGGCCGTCGGCGACCACCACTTTCATGTCGTCGGCGTCGTAACCCGCCTTGCTGTCGGTGACCAGGGTGATCGGCGCGCGCGCTGCATCGTCGAGCAGGCGCTGCAGGATGGCCGCCTCGAACAGGGTGTCGCCGTTGATGACGACGAAGGGCGCGGTCATTTCGTGGCGCGCGACCCAGCACGTGCCGAGGTTGTCGCAGGCGGCGTAGAAGGGGTTGTAGAGGGTGCGCGCGGGTACCGCGTGCTGGCCGGCGACGATGGCGTCGATGTAATCGGCGCCGAAGCCGGTGACGACCACGACCTCGTCGACCGTGCACTGGCCGATTTCGTGCAACTGCCATTCCAGCACTGCGCGCGGACCCACCGCGAGCGCGGCCTTGGGGCGCTGTTCGGTCAGGGGCAACAGTCGCCGGCCCTGGCCGGCACTCAGGATGATCGCTTTCATGGTGGGGTGCAGATTCCGCGCGATGGGCCGGCCCGGTGGCGCGGCGCGCGCGACTCTACCACGTTCGCGGCGGCGGTTCGATATCGCGCGCGCTCAGCGCCGCGCGGCGACCCGGCGGTTCCAGTCGGCGAGGTTGCGCAGCGGGTCCTTGACGTAGTGGGTGGCCTGCATGAGGCGCAGCACGCCGTTGTTGAACCAGGTGCCGACCCGGTCCATAGGGCGGTCGATGTCGATGAACAGCACCGCGCGGTATTCCGGGGTGTCGTTGCGCACTTCGTGCTCGTAGGTGTCGTCGAAGACCACCGCCTCGCCCTCGCGCCAGTGGTAGATCTGGTCGTCGACCCGGATCCAGCAGTGCTCGCGGTCGGCCGGCACGCGCAGGCCGAGGTGGCAACGCACCAGGGCGCGCGTCGGGCCGCGGTGGGGCGGGATGTGGTAGCCGGGCGCCAGGATCGAGAACCAGGCGTTGAGCAGGCGCGGCAGGCTGGCCAGCAGGGCGGCGGTTTCCGGGCAGGCCGCGCAATTCTGTTCGACCGGCTGGCCGAACACGTACAGGCCGTAGGTCTTCCAGTGGTCACCCTTGGAGATGCGGTACTGGTCGGGCGAGATCTGGTGAAAGGCCGGGATGTCCTCCGGGTGGGTCCAGACCTGGTCGAACTCGCGGCGCACGCTCGGCCAGGCCGCTTCCAGGCGCGGCAGCCAGTCGAAGGTCTCGTTGGGCAGCACGGGGCTGGTCGCGACGAGCGAGTGGCGGGCCTGGAAGTCGGTCACCGCGCGCAGGAAGCGTTTGCCCGCGCGGTGAACCAGGGCGCGGCGCCAGCGGTAGAAAGCGGATGTGTCAGTCATGCGCCAGGATCCTCTCGGCGAGCGCGTGGTCGGCGGCGGAGTCGACATCGACCGCCGCGCGTGGTTCGTCGATCGTAATGCAGGCGACCTCGGCGCCAGCCTGCGCGGACAGCCGGGCGAAGGCCTCGGCGCGTTCGAGGCGGCCGCCCAGGTAACGCAGCAGGGTGCCGGCGCCGAGCGCCCGCGCGATGCGCCACGGCCGCTTGCGCTCGCGTTCCACAGCGCGCCAGAAATCGAGTACGGCGGTGGCCCTTGCGCTGCGCAACAGGAACAGGTTCGAGCCACAACAGGCGCCGTCGGCGAAGCGCAGCAGCGTCCGCCGCGATTCGGGCCAGGCCGCGCGCACGCGCGCCCACGGCACCAGGCCGATGACGACGTCGGCAGCGAGGCGGTCGGCGCGCGTACAGAAATCGTCGACGATGGCCGGCGTGAGCAGGGCGTGGTCACCGGCGGTGAGCAGCACCGGCCAGCGCGCGAGCGCGGCCACCCCGGCCATGGCGCTGGCCGAGGGCCCGTCGGCCGGCGGCAGCCAGCGGAAGTCGCCGGCCTCCAGCAGGGCGCGCAGGGCGGCGTCGCCGTCGACGACCTCGCGTCGCGGGCCGACGACCACGCCTCCGCCCACGCGGTCACTGGCGCGCAGGGCGTCGAGCACCCGCGCCAGGCAGGGGCGCCCGAGCACTTCGACCAGTACTCCGGCCGCGACGTCGTGGCTGCGCGCCAGCGCGTTGCCGCCGGGACGCTCGCCGGCCAGGACCACCGCGGGCAGACGCGCCAGGGTGTTCATGCGCGTGGCGGCGCTCAGCTCAGGCCCTTGTCGTAGACGCGGTAGCGCTTGGTGACCTGCCCGCCGAGCGTCTCGATGATGTTCTTCATCGCCTCGTTGGTTTCGAGGATCCACGACATCTCGACCTCCTCGAGTCCCTTGCGCAGACCGGGTTCGCGCAAAGCCTCGACCACCGACAGGGCCAGGCCCGGTCCGTAGCGGGTGTTATGCAGGCGCCGCCGCACCCCCATCAAGGGAATGCGCGCGGTACGCGGGTAGCCGAACTTGAGCCGCTTGAGCAGCTTCAACCAGCCGCCCGGCCACAGCCGTCCGTCGAGATCGGCGATGCATTCGTTGACGTTCGGCAGCAGCACGATGAAGGCGACCGGTTCGCCCTTCATCTCGGCGATCTGGATGAAGTCGGGCGGGATGATCATCAGCATCTCGTGGCCGATGGTGTGGAACTCGCGCGCGGTGAACGGTACGAAGCCCCAGTTGTCGGCCCAGGCGTCGTTGAAGACGTCGCGCAGGATCTCGAGGTCGGCATCCTTGCGCTTCGGATCCAGCGGGCGGATGGTGACGTCGCGCTGCAGGCGCCGGAAGAGCGTCCGCATCACCGGTGGGGGCTGGAAGTTGGCGCTGATGAGGTAGGCGAACATGTCGGCGGCCTTGGCGTAGCCGAGCGCCTCCAGGGCCGGGCCGTAAAAGGGCCGGGCATGGGTCATCATGAAGTAGGGCGGGGTGTCGAAACCCTCGACCAGCAGGCCGACTTCCTGGTTGATGTTGAAGCCGAACGGGCCGCGTACGCGGCGCATGCCGCGGTCACGCAACCACGCCTCCGCGGTGCCCGTCAGCGCGCCGAGCACGCCGTCGTCGATGCCCTCGATGAAGCCGAAGAAGCCGGTGTCGTCGCCGTGGCGCTCGAGGTGCAGGCGATCGACCTGGGCGGTGATGCGACCGACCGCGCGCCCGCCGCGGTAGGCCACCCAGCCCTGCCAGTCGAGATGTTCGAACACCGGTTGCTTGGCGGCGAGAACTTCCTTGCGTTCGAACAGCAGGGGCGGAATCCAGTTTGGATCGTCGCCGTAGATGGCCCACGGCACGCGCACGAAATCATCGCGGGTGCGGCGGCTGTCGACCGGGCGGAGACTGAGTCCGCCCGCTTGAGGATCGGTCATGGCGGGGCGTCCGGAGGGCCGGCGGCGGGCCGGCGAGGGCGCATGGTAGCCAACCGGCCGCGGCGAGGGAACCGCGCCGCCGGTCGCTGCCTTATACTGCCGGCTTCTTTGCAAGAGGGGAGCCCCATGAAACCGAAAGTAGCGCAGGAATACGTGCAAGTTCAGGATCTCGCGTGGCAGCCGTTCCCGGACGCTTTTTCCGATGGCGGAATCCGCTGGAAGTTGCTCCACGTGTCGCCCGAGATGGGCGCGTGGACGGCCATCTTCGATTGCCCGGCCGGTTCCTCGTTCGCCCGCCACATCCATGTCGGTCCCGGTGAATACCTGCTGACCAAGGGCAAGATGGAAGTCCGCGGTGGCGTCGACGAGGGCGGTGCGACGGCACTCGCGATGGGTTACGGCTACGAGTCCTGCAACGCCCGCCACGACAAGACCTTCTTCCCCGTGCCGAGCGAGTTCTACATGACCTTCCTCGGCCCGCTGCAGTTCATCAACGAGGATGGCAGCCCGGTCGCCGTGGTCGGCTGGGAGCAGGCCCAGGATCTGTGGGCGGCGCAGACCGGCGCCGCTTGAGCGTGCGCATGCCGCGCGCGACCGTGTCACGGCGTCGCCGCTGCGCCGTGGGCGTGGCGGCAGGACGGCATGCGTCGGCGTCGGAATTCGGTGAGAATGCCCCGGCAGTGTCGGCGCGGAACGGCCGTCGCCGGGGTGGCGATGTCACAACGGGCACAGGGCTGGTGCCGAGGAGAGGACTTGAACCTCCACTGGGTTTCCCCAACTGGCACCTGAAGCCAGCGCGTCTACCAATTCCGCCACCTCGGCAAGAGGCGCGCAATCTACCCATTCGGCCTGAGCGAGTCAATGCGTCGTAAACCATCCCGCGCGTCCCGCGCCGAACCGGCGGAGTTCGAACACGTCGCAGACCTGCCGAGCCGCGACGACATCGGGCGCGCGCTGGCCGAACTGGGGGCGCCGAGCGACTTCGACGCTGTCGCCCGCGCCCTGGGGGTGACGCACAAGGCCGCGCGGCACGCACTCGAGCGGCGCATGGCCGCGATGACCCGCGACGGCCAGCTGGTGCGTACCCGCGGCGAGCGTTACGGCCTCGCCGACCGCATGGAACTGATCCCGGGCCGCGTGCTGGCGCACCGCGACGGTTACGCCTTCGTACGGCCGGAGACGGGCGAGGATGACATCTACCTCGCGCCACGCGAGGCCTGCCGCGCCCTGCACGGCGACAAGGTCCTGGTGCGCGTGGCGGGCTTCGATCGCCGCGACCGGCCCTACGGCCACCTGGTCGAGATCCTCGAACGCGCCCACGAACGCATCGTCGGGCGCTACTTCCGCGACCGCGGTTTCGGCCGCCTGGTGCCCGACAATCACCGCCTCAACCAGGACCTGATCATCCCGGCCGGCGCCGAGGGCGGCGCCCACGATGGCCAGATCGTGGTGGCTACCATCGAGCAGCAGCCGGAGCGCCACCAGCAGCCGGTCGGCCGGGTGGTCGAGATCCTCGGCGAGCACATGGCGCCGGGGATGGAAATCGAGATCGCCCTGCGCAGCCATCACCTGCCGTGCGAGTGGCCAGCGGACGCGGCGCGCGAGGCCGCGCGCGTACCGCAGCGCGTACCGCCGGCGGAACTCGCGCGGCGGCGCGACCTGCGCGGTCTCGCGCTGGTGACCATCGACGGCGCCGATGCGCGCGATTTCGACGATGCCGTGCACGCGCGGCGTACCGGCAAGGGGTTCGCGCTGACCGTGGCGATTGCCGACGTCGCCCATTACGTGCGCCCCGGCAGCGCGCTCGACGAGGAGGCGCGGCGGCGTGGCACCTCGGTCTATTTTCCCGACCGCGTGATCCCCATGCTGCCCGAAGCGCTGTCCAACGGCCTCTGTTCGCTGGTGCCCGACGAGGATCGCCTGGCCATGGTCTGCGAGCTGACCATCACCGCCGACGGCGAGGTGCGTCGGGCGCGGTTCTACGAAGCGGTGATCCGTTCGCACGCCCGCCTGATCTACACCGACGTGCAGCGCTGGCAGGACGGCGCGGCCGACGCGCTACCCGGGCTCGACGCCGACGTCGCCGCCAATCTCGCCGCCCTCTACGACCTCTACGCCAGCCTGCGCCAGGCGCGCGAGGCGCGTGGCGCGCTCGACATCGACACCGTCGAGCCGCGTTTCCATTACGACGAGCAGGGCAAGATCGCGCGTATCGAGGGCACTGTGCGGGTCGATGCCCACCGCCTGATCGAGGAGTGCATGATCGCGGCCAACGTCGCCGCCGCGCGGCGTCTCGAGCGCAGCCGCCAGGCCGCCCTGTACCGCGTGCACGACGTGCCGGCAGAGGACAAGGTGGAGGAACTCGGCCGCTTCCTCGGCGAACTCGGCCTCGGTGGTCACCTCGGCCAGGTCGCGACACCGGAGTCCTACGCCGCGGTGCTGGCCGCGGCCACCGGCCGCGCCGATCGCCGGCTGGTCGAGACGGTCGTGCTGCGCAGCCTCAAGTTGGCCGTCTACAGCGCCGAGAACAGCGGGCACTTCGGCCTCGCGCTCGACGCCTACACCCACTTCACGTCGCCCATCCGGCGCTATCCCGATCTCATCGTCCATCGCGCGCTGAAGGCCGTGCTGGGTAGCGGGGAAGGGCCCGAGCAGGCCCACATGGTGGAACTCGCCGAGCATTGCTCGATGTGCGAGCGACGTGCCGACGACGCCACCCGCGACGTCATCGGCTGGCTCAAGTGCGAGTTCATGCAGGAGCGCATCGGCGAGGTCTTTCCCGCCATCATCTCGGGGGTGGCCGAGTTCGGCGTGTTCGTCGAACTCGACGACATCTTCGTCGAAGGCCTGGTGCACGTCACCGAGCTGCCCGGTGACTACTACCTCTACGACGCCGCCCGCCACGTCCTGCGCGGCCGCGCCAGCCATCGCGAGTTCCATCTCGGCCAGGCCGTCGAGGTGCGCCTGGCGCGGGTCGACCTCGATGAACGCAAGATCGATTTCACCCTGGCCGATGCCGGCGAGGGCCGCTCGCGACGCGGTCGTCGCCGGCGCTGATGGCCGAGCGCGATCTCGTCATCGGCGGCTGGCATGCCGTCCGCCTGGCGCTGGAGCTCGCAGCCGATGGCGCACTCGAACTGTGGTTGCGCCAGGGCCAGGACGACCCTGCCGCTCGCGCGCTCGAAGTGCAGGCCCGGCGGTACGGTGTCGCCGTGCACCGTGCCGAGGCGCGTACGCTCGATCGCCTCAACGGTGACGAGCGCCACCAGGGCGTGGTACTGCGCCGGCGCCCGCCCGCGACCCTGACGCAAGACGCCCTGCTGGCCCGGCTCGCCGGTATGACGCCGCTGCTGCTGGTCCTCGATGGTGTACAGGACCCGCGCAATTTCGGCGCCTGCCTGCGCGCGGCGGACGGCGCCGGCGTGGACGCCGTGGTCTACCCGCGCGACAAGAGTGCGCCCTTGTCGAGCGTGGCGGCCAAGGCCGCCAGCGGTGCTCTCGACACCGTCGCCCTCGTCCCCGTGGCCAACCTGGCGCGCGCGCTGGACGCGCTCAAGGCCGCCGGGGTGTGGGTGACCGGGACGGCCCACGATGCCCCGCTCGACATCTACGCCGCCGACTTCACCGCACCCGCGGCCCTGGTGCTGGGCAACGAGGGCAGTGGTCTCAGGCGCCTGACCCGCGAGCGCTGCGATCACCTCGTCAGCATTCCCATGGCTGGCCGCGTGCCGAGCCTGAACGTCGCCACGGCGGCCGCGGTGTGCCTGTTCGAGGCGCGTCGCCAGCGGCGGGCCGGTGGCGGTACCGGGCAGTGAGGTGGCGGGCGCTGGCCACGCGGCGCGGAATCAAAGACCTGCCGGCCGCCGCCCGGGCTCGGTGCCGGCCGGGCGGCGTTCGCGTCGACGCCTTTGCACGGCGCCCGCTGGCAGCCTAGAATACGCGCCCCGCAAGGGCTACAGACCTCCTTGCTTCACCGCCAGTACGGGAAGCTCAATATCCGGAAGGAGCGCCAATGAGGCACTATGAAATCGTGTTTCTGGTCCACCCTGACCAGAGCGAACAGGTCGGCGCCATGATCGAGCGCTACCGCTCGATGATCGAAGGCAGCAACGGCCACATCCACCGTCTCGAAGACTGGGGCCGGCGCCAGCTCGCCTATCCCATCAACAAGGTCCACAAGGCCCACTACGTGCTCATGAACATCGAGTGCGACGCGGCCACCCTGGACGAGCTGACCAGCGCTTTCCGTTTCAACGATGCCGTGCTGCGCAACCTCGTGGTCAAGCGCGAGAGCGCGGTCACCGAGCCCTCGCCGATCGCGCAGGCCAAGGACGAGCAGTCCGAGCGCGACGAGGAGCGCAATCGCCGCCAGCGCGAGCGGGATCGCGAGCGCAGCTCGCCGGAAGCCAGCGCCACCGACAGGCCCGCGGACAACGCGTCCGAGGCGGAGGCCGAGACGACCGAGAACGCGGAAGCGTAACGGCGCAACAGGAGTACCCAGATCATGGCCAAGTATTTTCGACGTCGCCGTTACTGCAAGTTCACCGCCGAGGGTGTCGAGGAGATCGACTACAAGGATCTCGCCACGCTCAAGGCCTACATCACCGAGAACGGCAAGATCGTGCCGAGCCGCATCTCCGGCACCAAGGTGCGCTACCAGCGCCAGTTGTCGATGGCGGTCAAGCGTGCTCGTTACCTGGCGTTGCTGCCTTACTGTGACGCGCATTAAGCGCTGAGGGTCTTGCGCCGTGCGTTTCCTCGCACGGTTCGCCATGCGTGGGCCGTTCCAGGCGGCCGCGGTGGCGGCGGCGACCTTGCTCGGCGCGCTGTCGTTCGGTGTGCTGATCGTCTTCAGTGGTGCCACCGTCGGTCTCACCGCGCTACGCCAGGGCTCGCGCGAAGGGCTCAAGATCATGGCGCTGGCGACGAGTCTCGTCGTCGCCGTGCGTATCGGGCTGGGGCTGCCGGCCGTCCCCGTCATGGTGCTGGGCCTGATCGTCTGGCTCCCGGCCTGGCTGATGGCGTTGAACCTGGCGCGCACGCGGCACCAGGCGCTGCCATTGATGATGATTGCGGCGCTGGTCACGGCTTATGCCGTTGTCATGCGGGTCGGGGTCGGCGATGTCGACGCCTTCTGGGCGACGCGGCTGCAGGCCCTGTTCGACGCCCTGGCTGCCGAAGGCGGGCCGCGCCTCGGCGCGGAGCAGGTGGCGATCATCGCGCGCCAGGTCCATCACTGGACCCTGGTCGCGATGTTCAGCCTGTACGCTGCGACCATCCTGCTCGCGCGCTGGTGGCAGGCGGTGCTGTACAACCCCGGCGGCTTCGGCGCCGAGTTCCGCGAGCTGCGCCTGCCGCGTCTGTTGTTGCCGGTGGCGGCGCTGAGCGGCGCCGGCATGCTGGCTCGGCTGAGCGGCGTGGAAGCACTCGGCATCGCCGGTGACTGCTTCGTGATCGTGGTGGTATTGTTCGCCTTCCAGGGGCTCGCGGTAATCCACCACCGCGCACGGGTGGTGACGCTGGCAAGGGGTTGGCTGGTCGGGCTGTACGTGCTGCTCGCACTCACGCCGCAGATCGTCGGCCCGGTACTGGCGACCGCCGGCGTGGCCGACTGCGTGAGCGATTTCCGCCGCCTGAGCGCCCGGCGTGGGCGCGAGGACGGCGAAGCTTGAGCGACCGTGCCCCGCGGTGACCCTGCGGAAGGCGGTTCGACGACGAATTCGGCACTCCCCGGGGTGCCCCTGTAACGCGCGGCCTTCCGCGCTCGAGGACAAGTAACTATGGACGTCATTCTGCTCGAAAAGATCCACCGCCTCGGTGCGCTCGGTGATCGCGTCACCGTCAGCGCGGGTTACGGCCGCAACTACCTCGTTCCGCAGCGCAAGGCGGTGCCGGCGACGCCGGACAACATCGCCCGCTTCGAGGAACAGCGCGCCGAACTCGAACGCGCCCAGGCCGACGCGCTGGGCTCGGCGACTGCACGTGCCGAAGCGCTCAAGGACATGGTCGTGACCGTCACCGCCAAGGCCGGTGCGGAAGGCAAGCTGTTCGGCTCGGTCGGTACCGCGGACATCGCCGCGGCCGTGAGCGCGGCCGGGGTGACCATCGAGAAGCGCGAAGTGCGCCTGCCCAACGGCGCGCTGCGTGAAGTCGGCGACTTCGCCGTCGAGGTGCATTTGCACGCCGACGTCGACGCCGAGATCACCGTGCGCATCGTCGCCGAGGACGGCATCGCCCAGGGCTGATGATGCTGGGCGCGCGCAGCCGTCACGACGTGTCCGGGCACGGATACGCACGGCCGGCCGCGCGCCCTGGCGCCGCGGCAGGCACTGCCTGACCGCCATGGCGCTCGACACTCCCGCGCGCTTCGTCGCCGACGCCGCGACCGACGCACTCAAGGTCCCGCCGCATTCGATCGAGGCCGAACAGGCCGTGCTCGGCGGCCTGATGCTGGACAACGAGGCGCTGATCCAGGTCTCGGAGAAGATCAGCACCGACGACTTCTACCGTCGCGACCACGGCGCCGTCTACAACGCGGTGCTGGAACTGGCCGGCGACAACAAGCCCTTCGATGTCGTCACCGTAGCCGAGTGGCTGGACAGCCACGGTAACCTCGCCGCGGTGGGCGGCATGAGCTACCTGGCACAGCTCGCCGAGAACACCCCCAGCGCGGCCAACATCGCCGCTTACGCCGATATCGTGCGGCAGCGCGCGATCCTGCGCGAGCTGATCAGCGCCGGCACCCGCATTGCCGACAGCGCGTTCCGTCCCGAGGGGCGCAGCCCCGACGAGTTGCTCGATTCCGCCGAGAGCCTGGTCTTCGAGATCGCCGAACGCGAATCGCGCGGGCGGCGCGGCTTCCGCCCGATCAAGGAACTGCTGGTCGATGCGCTCGATCGCATCGATTACCTGTTCCAGCGTGACAACCCGCTGACCGGCGTCGCCACCGGCTTCTACGACCTCGATCGCAAGACTGCCGGCCTGCAGAAATCCGACCTCGTCATCATCGCCGGACGGCCCTCGATGGGTAAGACTGCCTTTGCCCTCAATCTCGCGCAGAACGCCGCGATCAAGGACGAGTTGCCGGTCGCCATCTTCTCGATGGAAATGCCGAGTGAGCAGCTCGCCATGCGTATGCTGTCGTCGCTCGGCCGCATCGACCAGCACAAGGTGCGTACCGGCAAGCTGTCCGATGACGACTGGCCGCGCCTGACCAGCTCGGTGGGCATGCTGAGCGAGGTCAAGCTGTTCATCGACGACACGCCGGCACTCACCCCCGGCGACCTGCGCGCACGCTGCCGGCGGCTGGCGCGCGAACACGGTCTCGGCCTCATCGTCATCGATTACCTGCAGCTCATGCAGGTACCCGGTACGAAGGAGAACCGGGCCACCGAGATTTCCGAGATCTCGCGCTCGCTCAAGGCCCTGGCCAAGGAACTCGAGTGCCCGGTGATCGCACTGTCGCAGCTCAACCGCAGCCTCGAGCAGCGCAACGACAAGCGTCCGGTGATGTCCGACCTGCGCGAATCGGGGGCCATCGAGCAGGATGCCGACGTCATCATGTTCATCTACCGCGACGAGGTCTACAACGAGGACAGCCCCGACAAGGGCATCGCGGAGATCATCATCGGCAAGCAGCGCAACGGCCCGATCGGGACCTGCAAGCTGCGCTTCTTCGGCGAATACACCCTGTTCGAGAACCTTTCGCACGAGGGTTTCGGCGGGGACTACGAATGACCCGGCCGGCGCGGGCCATCATCGACCCGCAGGCAGCCAGCCACAATCTCCAGCTCGCCCGCCGCCACGCGCCGGGCGCGCGCGTGATGGCCGTGATCAAGGCCGATGCCTATGGCCACGGCATCGCGCGCATGGCGCGCCTGTTCGACGCCGCCGATGCCTTCGCCGTGGCTTCCCTGGAGGAGGCGGTGGCCTTGCGCGAGGGCGGTTCGAGCAAGCCCATCGTGCTGTTGGAGGGGCCGTTCGAGGCCGCCGAGATCGCCACCATCGTCGGCCTTGGCCTCGAAGTCGTGGTGCACACCTTCGAGCAGATCGAGATGCTGCGTGCGGCACGCTGCCGGCTGCCGGTATGGCTCAAGTTCGACACCGGCATGCATCGCCTGGGTTTCGCGCCGCAACGCTTCGCCGAAATCGTGGCAGCGGCGCGCGCGTGCGCCGCGCCGCTGCGCTTCATGACCCACTTCGCCAATGCCCATCGTCGCGGCGATCCTAGCGTCGCCGCCCAGCAGCTTTGTTTCGAACGCATGCTCGGCGACACCGCGGGCGAGCGCAGCCTGGCCAATTCGGGGGCGCTGCTGGCACGGCCGGCCGCGCATGCTGACTGGGTGCGGCCCGGGCTGATGCTCTACGGTGTCTCCCCGCTCGACGACGAGCCGGCCGCGGCGCTCGGCCTGCGTCCGGTCATGACGCTGCGCTCGCGGCTCATCGCGGTCCGCCGCGTGGCGGCCGGCGAGGCGGTCGGCTACGGCGGCGCCTTCGTGTGTCCCGAGGAGATGCCGGTCGGGGTGGTGGCCTACGGTTACGCCGACGGCTACCCGCGCCACGCGCGGACCGGTACGCCGGTGCTGGTCGGCGGCGTACGCACCCAGGTCATCGGCAATTGCTCGATGGACATGATGACGGTCGACCTGCGGCCGGTGCCGGCAGCCGCGTTCGGCGACCCGGTGACCCTGTGGGGCGCCGGGCTGCCGGTCGAGGACGTCGCGCGGGCCTCCGGTACCATCCCCTACGAGTTGCTGTGCCGCGTGCGCATGCGCGCGCACTACAGCGAGGGCGCACCGTGAAGGCCAGGACCCAGTACCAGTGCCAGCAGTGCGGCGCGGTGGCGCCGAAGTGGTCGGGACAATGCGCCGAGTGCGAGGCCTGGAACACCCTGGTCGAGATCCGCGCCGAGGCGGCGCGCGACAAGCGCCAGCGTTTCGCCGGCAGCGGTGCGGTGCCGCGCGTGCAGACCCTCGGCGAAGTCGCCACCGAGGACCGGCCGCGTCTCGACACCGGCCTCGGTGAACTCAACCGGGTACTCGGCGGCGGCCTGGTAGTGGGCTCGGTGGTGCTGCTGGGCGGGGATCCCGGCATCGGCAAGACCACGCTGCTGTTGCAGAGCCTGGCCGCGGCGCGCGGCCTGAACGGGGTCGACGCCCTCTACGTCAGCGGCGAGGAATCGGCGGCTCAGATCGCCTTGCGTGCCGAGCGCCTCAAGTTGCCGGTCGCCGACCTCAAGCTGCTCACCGAGACCGATCTCGAGCGCATCCTCGCCGAGGCCGCGCGTGCCCGGCCAGCGGTGCTGGTGATCGATTCCATCCAGACGGTCTATTCCGAGGCGCTGCAATCGCCGCCTGGCAGCGTCGGCCAGGTGCGCGAATGCGCGTCGCGCCTGGTCGGCTTCGCCAAGAGCAGCGGCACCGCGCTCTACCTCATCGGGCACGTGACCAAGGATGGCAGCATCGCCGGGCCGCGGGTCCTCGAGCACATGGTCGATGCGACGCTCTACTTCGAGGGCGATCCGGACGGCCGCTACCGCATGATCCGGGCGATCAAGAACCGCTTCGGTGCGGTCAATGAACTCGGCGTGTTCGCCATGACGGACACCGGCCTGCGCGAGATCGCCAATCCCAGCGCGATCCTGCTGTCGCGCCACGACAGCGCGGTGCCCGGCAGCGTGGTCATGGTCACCCGCGAAGGTACCCGCCCGATGCTGGTCGAGGTGCAGGCCCTGGTCGACGAATCACAGCTCGGCAATCCGCGCCGCGTCACCGTCGGCCTGGATCAGAACCGTCTGTCGATGCTGCTCGCGGTGCTCAATCGTCACGGTGGCGTATCGACCGCCGGCTGCGACGTGTTCGCCAACATCGTCGGCGGCGTGCGGGTGACGGAAACCGGGGCCGATCTCGCCATCGTTCTCGCCGTGCTGTCGTCCCTGCGTGACCGGCCGCTGCCCAACGACCTGGTGGCCTTTGGCGAGATCGGGCTGGCCGGCGAAATCAGGCCTGTGCCGGGCGGGCCGGAACGGTTGCGCGAGGCAGCCAAGCACGGTTTCCGCCGAGCCATCGTGCCGCGCGGCAACGTGCCCAAGCCGCTGCCGGAAGGCCTCGAGGTGACCGTGGTCTCGCGCCTCGGCGAGGCGTTGGAGGTGGGGCGGGATTGAGCAGCCGGATGCCGCGCTGGCGGCGTTGCCAGGGCCCATAACGCAACGACCCCGCCGGGGCGGGGTCGTTGACGCGTATCCGCTCGAGCCGGTCAGGCGCGAGGGCTACGGCGACGCCGGCGCAGACGCACACCAGCCAAGCCGAGCGCCATCACGGCCAGCGAGGCCGGTTCCGGCACGCCCTGGTTCGGCGGCGGCGGCGGGATGTCGGTGTAGCACCCGGCGATCGAGGCGATCTTGAAGCGGTCGTTACCGCCCGTGCCCTGCACCACCGAACCGCTGCCATAAGTCGCGCCCATGTTGACCACGGCGTCCATGACCGCGCCCACGGCCCAGAAGCTGGAGGCGTAGTTGAGGATGTCGCCGTTGGTCACGGCCTCGAGGTCGAGGTAACCGTTGACGTCGTTGTCGTCGTAATCGAAGCTGCCGACCAGGTCCCAGCCGTTGGCGATCATGTTGGTGTAGGAGAACCCGTTGCTGCCGGGCGGCGTGTCGGGGCCCCACTCGGTGCCGGGCGGGACCGGTTCGAAGGCGAACAGCGAGAAGTCGGCATCACCGCTCCACCAGCCCATCGAGATCTGCGAGATGGTGACCGGGGCTTCGAACTCGAAGATGACGAGATCGTAACCGCCGCTGTTGTCGAACGCGTGGTAAGGCGAGCCTTCGCCGCCGCTACCGTAGTAGTTGTCGTAGTTCAGCGCCATGTGGTCGCCGCTGTAAATGGTCAGCGGGCGTTCGATGAAGTTGCTGTAATCCGTGTTCTGGTGATAGCCCGTCGCGTCTACGGCGATGCCCGGCGGGTTGGAGTCCGGATTCGTGCTGGTGAAGTTCCAGTCGTAGGTGTTGCAGGTGCTGCCACCGCCACCGCCACCGCCACCGCAGTTGTTGTAGGAGTACCAAGCATACGAGTTCGCAGCGAAAGCGATGCACAGCGCGCCGAGCGCGGTTGCCGTGATTCTCTTGTTCATAGTTTTCATTCCGTCTTCCAATCTCGTGTCAGGCGCCCAGCGGGTGCCCGGGGAGCGATGGCGAATTCAAAGCAAGTTTCGGGCCTGAAATTGACATAGCTTTATATAACAATAAGTTAGTCGAATTTCCTTGCTCGTCGAGTTCATCCGGCGCGGCAATTTGTAAAATCCATTGACACCCTCTGCGCGATCGTGCGGGTGCGCCGGGCCCTGCACTCAGGCTGGCAATCTTAGTCAGCGCAACGGCGTCCGGCCAGCGACCATTCCGCACAGCGATGAGTTGTAACCAAACTTCACAACCGGGTCCTCTCAGTCGCGTTTCCCGGTCCGCGGCCGATCTCGAGGAATCGTTTCCAGTTGATTGAATTCGATGAGGTTCGGGCTTGGCTGCGGGGTGCGTACAGCATGCCCGAGGTGATCCGGAAAGCGCATCCTGCCGGTCCGGCGGGGCGTCGACCCGTAACCGCGGACGTCGTCGCGCAGGCCCGTGTCGGTGCGCGCCGCCGCCGGCCTGCCGTGTAAAGAATCCTGACACCCGGCGTCAGGGCGCGGCAGCATCCAGGCTGTCCCGCAGGCTGAGGGCCGCGGCCCGGCTGGCGAAATCACGGCCGTTCGCCAATACCTGTTCGACTTCCGTGCGCGCCTCCTGCGGCCGGCCGAGCCGCTCCAGGACCACCGCCAGGTGGTAGCGGATCTCGTTGTCGCCGGCGCGCCGGGCGAGGGCTTCGCGCAGGAAATTCAGCGCTTCCTCGTGGGCGCCGGTCTGGACCAGGATCCAACCGAGCGTGTCGTTCACGCCCGCATCCTGCGGCGCCAGGGTGTAGGCGGCGCGGGCGTTGTCGAGCGCCCGCGCGTTGTCGCCGAGCTGAAGGTCGAGCAGGGCGAGGTTGTTGCGCAAGCCGGCGTCTTCGGGCCGGGCAGCGACGAGATCGTCGTAGATCGTGCGCGCCCGCTCGAGCTCCCCGGCGCGTATGCAGTGCTCGCCCAGGGCGATGCGCACCGAGACGTCGTCGGGGTGACGCTCGAGCCAGCGTTCGAGGCGCGCGCGAGCGTCGTCGAGGCGGCCACTCGCGGCCAGCGCGCGATAGCCGCCGAGCGTGCCCTCGGTGCTCGGGCTGAGCGAGTTGGCGCGATCGTAGTCTTCGAGCGCTCCGGCATAGTCCTTCAGTCCGAGCGCGGCCTGGGCGCGAAACACGAAGGCGGCGGCAAGCTCGGGCTGCTGCGCAATCAACGCCGAAGCACGCTCACGCGCCTCGTCGAATGCGCGCTTGGCCAGGGACAGCTCGATCTGGGCCAGGCGCACCATCTGGTGATCGGGATTCTCCTGCAGCGCCTTGAACAGCGCGTACTCGGCGTCAGCGAACTGGCCGATCCGGATCTGGTAGGAAGCCGTGCGCAGCTGCTTGTCGGGATCGAAACCGGCGACTTGGGACATGGTCTTCAGCGTGGCGCGGGCATCGTCACGCTGGCCGAGGCGGATGAGGACCGCGGCGAGTCGCTCGAGCACCTCGAAGTTCGTATCGTCGCGGGCCTTGGCGCGCAGCGCGAGGTCGTAGGCTTCGTCGAGCTTGCCGTCGGCGAGGTACAGGTTGTAGAGGTGGAAGAGGGCGTCCAGGCCGGCCTTGCGTGGCCGCGCGGCATCTTCGGCCAGGCGCAGGCCCTCGCGTTTGTCGCCAGCCGCCAGGGCCACCCGGGACAGCTCCAGCATGACCTTGCTGTCGTCCGGCTTGACCGCCAGCAGTTGTTGCAGGCGGGTGCGCGCGGCGTCGAGCTTGCCCGTCCGCAGGTCGAGCTTGGCGAGGTTGATGGCGGCCGGGCGGAAGTCGGGCTGCTCGGCGAGGATCTGTTCGAAGAGCGGACGGGCCTCGTCCGTCTTGTCGGCGGTGAACAGGGCGATGCCGAGCAGGTTGGTGAAAACCGGGTTGGCCGGATCGGTCGCGGCCAGGGTACGTGCCGCGGTGACGGCATCGTCGAGCCGGCCCTGGCGCATGTAGGTCACCACCAGCGCGATGCCGCCCTGGGCATCGGATGGATCCTCGGCGAACGCCGTGGCGAGGTCGGACAGCCCCTGGGTGACGCGGCCGGCGCCGATGTTCAGCATGGCGAGGCGACCGCGCGCGGCTGCCGCGCTGCGCGGTTCCCCGGTGACGTCCTCGAGCAGCGCCGTGGCCTTGGCCTCGTAACCACTGATGGCATAGGCGGTTGCCAGCAGCAGCCTGGCCCGCGAATCCTCGGGCGCGAGCGTGGTCACCGGCTCCAGCACCGGGATGGCGTCGCGTGCGGAGCCGAGCCGCAGCAGGATGTCACCGAGGGCCTTGCGCGCGCCGACGTCGCGCGGTTGCTTGACGATGTACGCCTGCAGCGGCGCCGCTGCGGCCTCGTAGCGCTGCAGGCCGTAATTGGCCAGGCCCAGGATCAGTTGCAGCGCGGGGTCATTCTGGAAGGTTTCCTCGTCCAGCGGAATGAGTGCGGTGATCGCGACGTCGAGCGCGGCCCGCGCGGCATCGAGGTCGCCGGCACGCGCGGCGATCACCGAGCGCAGGTAGGCGGCGCGCGGTTCCTTGGGGAATTCCTCGTCGATGTAGTCGAGATCGGGCGTGGCTTCGGCATCGCGACCGAGATCGATGAGCAGGCCGACGCGCGCGATGCGCACGTCGATATTGCGCGGCGTCAGTTCGATCGCCTTGGCGTAGGCGTCGAGGGCCGCGCTCGGCTTGCGCAGGGTGTGTTGGATTGCGCCGTAGAGACTCCAGGCCTCGCTGCTCCCGGGATGGCGTGCGACCGCGTCGGCGACGATGTCGCGGGCCGCCAGCGGCTTGTTTTCGTGCATTTCGAGCGTTGCGCGGGCGAGCTGCGCGTCGAGCAGATCGGGCTCGAGTGCCTGGGCACGATCGATCTCGGCGGCGGCCTTGGTCGTCTCTTGGCGTAGCAGATGAGCCTGCGCGCGCAGGGCATGGACGCGCGCGGCGGCTTGGTTGGCGAGGCCGTCCGGCTGCACTTCGACCAGGACCCGCGCCGCCTTGCGCTGCAGGAGCAGGGCTTCGCCCAGCAGCGGTAGGACCAGGCTGCGGTCCGCGCCGGCGTTGAGCGCGGTACGCAGGGAGTCTTCGGCCGCCAGGCCGAGCGATTGCTCGAGATAGATGCGTCCGGCGAGGAGCAGCGAAGGCAAATGGTTCGGATCGGCCTGCAGCGCGTTCTTGATTTCGATGATGGCATCGAGCGCCTTGTGTTGCGATTCGAGCTGCACCGCCTTCTCGTGGAATTCGGCAGCCGTACTGGGCGCGAGCGCGGCACCGGCCGGGCCGGTGTTCACGAAGGCGAGCGCGGCGCACAGGAGCAAGTGGATTGTGCGGATTGAGGGCATGGCAGGACTAGCGGCATTCGGCTGCCGGCACTTTATCAGAAGGCGCCGTGCGCACGGCGCCGGTCGGGCGGCCGCAACGCGCAGGATCCGGCGGTGTGACGAAAATTCACGTCCGCGCGTGTCGACACCCTGTGCGCGCTCAGCTCTCGCCCGAGTCGTCCGGCTTGTGCGTACGTTCGCCAATCAGGGTCAGGCGCGCCGTCTTCACCGACTTCTCCAGCGTCTGCACGATCTCGATGGTCATGTCGCCGACGCGGAAGGTGGTGCCGGTGATGGGGATGTCCTCGAGCGTCTCCAGGATCAAGCCGTTGATGGTCTTGGGGCCGTCGCTCGGCAGGTCGAAGCCGTAGGCGCGATTGATCTCGCGGATGTTGGCGCTACCGTCGACGAGGAAGCTGCCATCGGCCTGCGGATAGACGTCGCGCACGTAGAGTTGAGGATCGGTGGTGAACTCGCCGATCACCTCCTCGAGCAGGTCTTCCAGGGTGACGAGACCGACCAGGTCACCGTACTCGTCGACGACGAAGGCGATGCGCTGGCGGGCCTTCTGGAAGTTGATCAACTGCACGTACAGGTCGGTGGTCATCGGCACGAAGTAGGGCTCGAGCAGAATCGAGCGAAGGTCGCCGAGGTCGAATTCGTCGGAGCGCAGCAGGCGAGCCACGCGGCGCATGTGCAGGATGCCGACCATGTTGTCGAGATTGCCCTCGTAACACGGCACGCGCGTGTGGTGGCAGGTGACGAGTTGTTCGAGGATGTCGCTCCACTCGTCTTCGAGGTTGATGCCGTAGACTTCGCCGCGCGGCACCATGATGTCCTCGACCGTGACGTTCTCGAGGTCGAGGATGCCGAACAGCATCTCGCGGTGCTTGTGCGGGATCATGGCGCCCGCTTCCTTGACCACGGTACGCAGCTCCTCGCGACTGAGGGCGTCGACCGCGCCGCCCTGCGGGTTGACCCCGAACAGCGACAAGGTGCCGTTCGAGATCTGGTTGAGCAGCCACACCAGCGGATAGAGTGCCCACAGCAAGGGGCCGAGCAGGCGCGCGGAGGGAAAGGCAACGCGCTCGGGATGCAGGGCGGCGAGGGTCTTGGGCAGTACCTCGGCGAACACCAGCACCACCGCGGTCAGGATCAGGGTCGAGGCGATCAAACCGCTTTCGCCGACCAGGTGCAGGGTCAGTAGGGTGCAGATCTGGGCGGCCAGGATGTTGACGAAATTGTTGCCGAGCAGGATCAGGCCGATCAGGCGATCGGGCCGTTCGAGCAGCGCCAGCGCGCGCCGCGCGCCGCCGTGTTCGCGTTCGGCGAGGTGCTTCAGGCGGTAACGGTTGAGCGCCATCATGGCCGTCTCCGAGCTGGAGAAATAGGCCGAGGCGCCGATCAGCGCGAACAGGGTGATGAACAGGGCGAAGAGCGGGAAGTCGTCCATGGGCCGCGCTCAGGCGCGGTTGAGAATCAGCTCGAGGGCGATCTTCGAGCCGAAGAAGCCGACCGCCAGCAGGCAGGTGCCGCCGATGACGTACTTGACCGCGTGGCGGCCGCGCCAGCGACGCCAGCGGCGGCCGGCGAGCAGGACCGCGAAGGTCAGCCAGGCCAGGCCGGAGAACACGATCTTGTGCGCGAGGTGCTGCCCACGGACATCCTCGATGTAGGCGATGCCGGTGGCCAGGCCGACACTCAGCAGCACGAAGGCGATGCCGGTGAGCTGGAACATGGTCTGTTCCATCACGGTCAGCGGTGGCAGGAAACTCATCACCGGGTGGTGCGCCTTCAGGCGGCGCTCGGCGAAGGCGTAGTAGAGCGCCTGCACGGCGGCGATGGCGAACAACGCGTAGGCGACCAGCGACAGCGCGATGTGGAGCGCGATGCCCGGCGCATGCTCATGGATGATATGCGGGTGCGAGAACGCCAGCGACAGGCCCACCACGACCGCGGCGAAGGGCAGGATGACGACGGCGAGGCTGGCCAGCGGCCGCCGGGTGCTGGCGATGACGGTGATGACGGTGATCAGCCAGGCGACCAGCGACGCGGCGGTGAAGATGCCGAAGTTGAAACCCTGCGCGGTGAAGGCCATCGGGTAGAGCGCCAGGGCGTGGGCGACCAGGGCAGCGGCGGCGATGAGGGTGGTCGGCGCGCTCAGCGTGTCACCGCCCGGAGCGGCCACGCTGCCGGTCGACGAACGAATCGCGACCGCGACGTAGAGCACGATGGCGAGAAGCCCGAACAGGACGATGCTCATGCAGGCGCGGGGGCAACCATGGGACGCGGGATGATGGCATAATTGCCGGCCCTAATGAAGCGCGCGGCAGTTCGCCCCGCGCTTGCTTGCAACGCGGATATTCCGAGCGAATTCAGCATGTTCCAGAATCTCACCCAGCGCCTCGGCGAAGTCGTCAAGAATCTTTCCGGGCGTGCGCGCCTGACCGAGGAGAACATCGACGAAACCCTGCGCGAGGTGCGCGTCGCGCTGCTCGAGGCGGATGTCGGCCTCGATGTCATCAAGGATTTCCTCGCCGCCGTGCGCGAACGCGCGCTCGGCCAGGAGGTCATCGGCACCCTGACCCCGGGCCAGGCCTTCATCCGCGTGGTGCGCGACGAGCTGACCGCGCTGATGGGCAATGCCAACAGCGCCCTCGACCTCGCCGCCCAGCCGCCGGTGGTGGTGCTGATGGCGGGCCTGCAGGGCTCGGGCAAGACCACCACCGCGGCCAAGCTCGCACGCCGCCTGATGACGGCCGAGCGCAAGCAGGTCGGGGTGGTGAGCTGTGACGTGCACCGCCCCGCCGCCATCGAGCAGCTGCGCGTGCTGGCGGCCGAGATCGGCGCCAACCACTACCCCAGCGACACCAGCCAGCGGGTCGAGGACATCGCTGCCGCCGCCCTGGCCGCGGCGCGCCGTGCCCAGGACGACGTGCTCATCGTCGACACCGCCGGGCGTCTCGCCATCGATGCCGAGATGATGGACGAGATCAAGCGCCTGCACGCCGCGGTCAATCCGCACGAAACCTTGTTCGTCATCGACAGCATGATGGGCCAGGACGCGGTGGCCACCGCGCGCGCCTTCAACGAGGCCCTGCCGCTGACCGGCGTCGTGCTGACCAAGAGCGACGGCGACGCGCGCGGCGGTGCCGCGCTGTCGGTACGCCGGGTCACCGGTAAGCCGATCAAGTTCCTCGGTACCGGCGAAAAGACCGACGCGCTGGAGCCGTTCCATCCCGATCGCATGGCCTCGCGCATCCTCGGCATGGGCGACGTGCTGTCGCTGATCGAGGAAGTCGAACAGAAGGTCGACCAGGACAAGGCGCTCAAGGTCGCGGAGAAGCTCAAGAAGGGCAAGGGGTTCGATCTCCAGGACTTCCGCGACCAGCTCGACCAGATGGCCAACATGGGCGGCATGCAGGCGCTGCTCGGCAAGCTGCCCGGTATGAGTGGGCTGCCCGACAACGTCAAGAGCCAGGTCAATGACGGCGAACTCAAGCGCCTCGGCGCCATCATCGATTCGATGACCCCGCACGAACGCCAGTTCCCGGCCGTGATCAAGGCCTCGCGCAAGCGCCGCATCGCGGCCGGCTCCGGCACCCAGGTGCAGGACGTCAACCGCCTGCTCAAGCAGTTCGACCAGATGCAGAAGATGATGAAGAAGCTGTCGAAGAAGGGGGCGCTGAAGAACATGATGCGTGGCATGCGCGGACAGATGCCGCCCGGCTTTCCCATGCAATGAGTGCGGCGCGGTGCGCCGCCGGATGAGGACACTCCATGGCCGCCACTGACGACAACCTCGCCACCCGCGCCCTCGAATATCACCAGCTGCCGCGCCCGGGCAAGGTCGAGATCGCGCCGACCAAGCCGCTCGCCAACCAGAACGATCTCGCCCTGGCCTATTCGCCCGGCGTCGCCGCGCCGTGCGAGGCGATCGCTGCCGACCCCAGCACCGCGTCGCTCTACACCAATCGCGGCAACCTGGTCGCGGTCATCACCAACGGCACGGCCGTGCTCGGCCTCGGTCCGATCGGGCCGCTCGCCGCCAAGCCGGTGATGGAAGGCAAGGCGGTGCTGTTCAAGAAGTTCGCCGGCATCGACGTCTTCGACATCGAGGTCAACGAGACCGACCCGGATGCGCTGGTCGACATCATCGCCAGCCTCGAGCCGAGTTTCGGCGGTATCAACCTCGAGGACATCAAGGCGCCGGAATGCTTCTTCGTCGAACAGAAGCTGAAAGATCGCGTGCAGATTCCGGTCTTCCACGACGATCAGCACGGCACCGCGATCATCGCCGCGGCGGCCATCCTCAACTGGCTCGAACTGGCCGGGCGGCGCATCGAGGAGGTCCGCCTGGTGGCCTCTGGCGCCGGGGCCGCCGCCATTGCCTGCCTGCGCCTGCTCGACAACCTCGGCCTGCCGCGTGACAACATCATCGTCACCGACCGCGCCGGGGTGATCTACGAAGGCCGGGTCGAGGAAATGGACGAGCACAAGGCCTTCTTCGCCCGCGCCACGCCCCACCGCACCCTGGCCGAGGCCATCGTCGACGCCGACATCTTTCTCGGCCTCTCGGCCGGCGGCGTGCTCAGTCGCGAGATGGTGGCGACGATGGCCGACAAGCCGCTGATCCTGGCGCTGGCCAACCCGACGCCGGAGATCATGCCGGAGGAGGCGCGCAAGGCGCGGCCCGATGCCGTCATCGCGACCGGCCGTTCGGACTACCCGAACCAGGTCAACAACGTGCTGTGTTTCCCCTACCTCTTTCGCGGTGCGCTCGACGTCGGTGCGACCACCATCACCGAGGAAATGAAGCTGGCCTGCGTGCACGCGCTGGCGCGCCTGACGCGCCAGGAGGCCTCCGACGTGGTGGTCGCGGCCTACGGCGGCGAGGAACTGCGCTTCGGCCCCGACTACCTCATCCCCAAGCCCTTCGACCCGCGCCTGATCACCGAGCTGGCGCCGGCGGTGGCCGAGGCGGCGATGCGTTCGGGCGTGGCGACGCGGCCGATCGAGAATCTCCGCGAGTACCGCGAGCAGCTGTCGAAGTTCGTCTTCCAGTCGGTGCTGCTGATGCGCCCGCTCTACGCGCGGGCCAAGGCCGAGCGCAAGCGGCTGGCCTATGCCGACGGCGAAGACCCGACCGTGCTGCGCGCGGTGCAGACGGTGGTCGACGACGGCCTCGCCCAGCCCATCCTGATCGGGCGCCCGCGGGTCATCGGTAAGCGCATCCGTGAGCTCGGCCTGCGCATGAAAGCCGGGGTCGACTTCGACGTCGTCAACACCGAGTCCGATCGACGTTACCGCGAGTACGTCGAGGCCTACCACGCCATCATGGGGCGGCGCGGGGTGTCGCTGCAGGATGCGCGCGACGTCATGCGCTCGAACACCACCGTCATCGCGGCGATGATGGTCCGCCGCGGCGCCGCCGACGCCATGCTGTGCGGCATGGTCGGCGAGTATCACGATCACCTCGTGCACGTGCGGCAGTTGCTCGGTGCGCGTGACCCCCGCCTCGACATGGCCTCGATGAACGTGCTGGTGCTGCGCAAGGGGACCTACTTCCTGTGCGATGCCTACGTGCACGACACGCCCGACGCCGCGCAGCTCGCGCACATGACCCTGCTCGCCGCCGAGCAGGTGCGGCGTTTCGGCCTGGTGCCGAAAGCCGCGCTGCTCTCGCATTCGAATTTCGGCACCACCAATGCGCCGAGCGCGGTACGCATGCGCGAGGCCCTGGAGCTCATCCGCCGGCTCGCGCCCGAACTCGAGATCGACGGCGAGATGCAGGCCGATGCCGCACTCATCCCCGCGATCCGCGACAAGGCCCTGGCCGACTGCCAGCTCGACGGCCAGGCCAATCTGCTGGTAATGCCGGGCATGGACGCGGCCAACATCGCGCTGAACCTGTTGACGGTGCTGGGCGAAGGGGTCGCGGTCGGCCCCATCCTGCTCGGCTGCCGTTACCCGGCGCACATCCTCACGCCGTCGGCGACCGTGCGCAGGGTCATCAACCTGAGCGCGCTGGCGGTGGTCGATGCCCAGATTGCCGCGGCCGAAACGGCGACCTGAGCGAACGCCGGCTCATCGGCTTCCGTGAGCAGGTGATTGAAAAACGTGGCGAGGAACGTCGTGAGCCGGGCGCGCGCGAAGCGATGACCGCAGCTCACGCTGATCGATGAGGACCGCAGGCGAGCGCGCAACGCTGCGCGCGGCCGCCGCAGAAGTTCGTCAGCTGCCGGCCAGCGGGCGGCCGGCGTTGTCGCGGCCGTGGGCGGTAATGAAGGCGTCGAGCAGGGTATCGACGTAGCCGTAGATGGCCTTCAGGTCGGACGGGTTGAGGATGCCGTGCTGCCCTTCCGACCATACTTCCTGCGCGGCGAAGCTGGTGCCGCTGGCATCGAGTGGAACCTTGCGCTTGAGCCGCAGCGAAATGGCGTAGAAGTACATCGAGTACTGGTCGCGGTTGGTGGTCAGCTTGACCAGCAGCTGGGCGGCGTCGGCGTGGCTGCGCGCGCCGGCCGCATCCACCACCGGCAGGCCGTACGCAGCGAGGCGGGCCTCCACCCGCCGGCGCAACTCGTCGGGCGTCAGGCCGTAGCGCGCGAAGTCGTTGGCGACCCCTTCGACCTCGACCTGGACGCGGCCGACGCCGGCCAGCGCGTTGGCGCTGAAAGTGTCCGCCGCGTGCGTCGCCGAGGTCAGCGTGACGCACAGGAGCAGGCCTGGCAGCAGGCTCCAGGCGCGGACGGCAGTCGTCGATCGAACGGACATGACGGGGCTCCTCAGGCCGCGGTGCGCGGCCCACGCAGACGGTGGACGATGGCGGCCAGGTGCACGGTGGCCAGGATGACGAAGCAGACGAGCGACCACTCGGCGATCGAGGCGCCGAGGAAGGTCCAGTCGACGGTCGCGCATTCGCCGGTGCCACGCAGGGCCTTCTTGACGACTTCGGCCAACGGCCACATTTCGAGCATGTACTCGAGCCCCGGGCCGCAGGCCGGAACCTGGTCTTCCGGCAGATGCTGCAACCACACCTGGCGGGCGGCGATGGCGGCGCCGACGCCGGCGGCGAGGGTGACCAGCGCGCCGTAGACCGTGGCGCCGCGGGCGCGCGGGCCATGCGCGGCGCCGACCACGGCGACGATGCCCGCAGCCATGAAGCACAGGCGCTGGAAGATGCACATGGGACAGGGCTCGAGGCCATCGTGGAACTGCAGGTAAGAGCCGCAGCCGAGCAGGCCGGCACACGCGAGGAAGGTGGCGGCGAACAACAGGCGTGGATGGAACAGGGTCGTCAGCACGGGCGGACTTCCGGTGCGGGAATCAAGGGGCGGCATTGTACCCGGCGCCGCCCGTGCTGGCCCGGGCCGGGCGCGCAGTGCGGCACAGGAAATCGACCAGGCGCGGTTCGCACCAGTAGCCGTGGTGCCACGGCGAGGTGCCGCCGATGAAGGCGACGTGGCCGCCGCCCCGGGTCAGTTCGAGCGTGACCGGCGGGCCGAGTTCGTCGGCGCGCGGGATGGCGCTGGCGGGGACGAAGGGGTCGTCGTCGGCCTGCACGATGAGGGTCGGTACGCGGATGTCGCGGAGGAACTGGCGACAGCTCGATCGCGCGTAGTAGTCGTGGACGTCACGGAAGCCGTGCAGGGGGGCGGTGACCGCGTCGTCCCAGGCCCAGAACGTGCCGTGGCGGGCGATCTCGGCCGCTTGCAGCGGGCCCGCGCGGTCGGCGAACTTGGCGCGGTACTTGCGCTGCATGCTGGTGACGAGCTGACGCTGGTAGAGGCGTGAGAAGCCGCGGCCGAGGCGGTCGGCGCAGGCGGCGAGATCGAACGGTACCGAGACCGCGGCGGCGGCCGCGAGCGGCGCGGCCGCGCCCTGCTCACCGAGCCACTTGAGCAGCACGTTGCCACCGAGCGAGTAACCGACGGCGGCGCAGGGCGGGGTGCCCGCGCGGCGCGTGAGGACCTCGACCAGGTGGGCGAGGTCGGCGGTGTCGCCGGAGTGATAGCTGCGCGCGAGTCGGTTGGGGCTGCCACCGCAGCCGCGGAACTGCAGCAGCACGCCGCGAAAGCCGGCGCGTTCGAGCAGGGCCAGCAGCGCGCGCGCGTAGCGCGAGGCGTGGCTGCCTTCGAGGCCGTGCAGGACGATGACCAGGGGCGCCTCGCAGGGCCGCGTCCAGGCCAGTTCGACGAAGTCGCCGTCGGGCAGCTCGAGGCGTTCGAAGTCGAGTTCGAGCGGCGGCGGGCGTCGCCACAAGCTGGCCCAGATGGTCGGCAGGTGCGGGCCGGGCAGCCAGCGCGAGGGCGCGAAGTCGTCGCGGCGGATCACCCGCCCGTGTGACGGCCGCGACGCGTCAGTCGGCAAGCGCGGTGGACGCCGGTGCGAGGCGGCGGCAGGGCGTGGCGGGATGCGCGGCGGCGGCGATCTCGCCGGCCTCGGCGTCGAGCACCGCCAGGCACTCCCAGCCATCAGCCAGTGACACCGCGTCGATGACCGTCCCGCGCGGCGTGTCGCCGGCGGGTTCGACCAGGCGATCGCCGGTGGCGAGCGCAGCGGCGCAGGCGAGGTGGGCCAGTCGTCGCTTGACGTTGCCGCGGTAACGCACCCGGGCGACGATTTCCTGGCCCGGGTAGCAGCCCTTGTCGAAGCTCACGCCGCGGCCCTGGTCGAGGTCGAGTTCCTGGGGCAGGAAACGATCGGCGGTGGCGGCACCGAGGCGTGGGCGCCCGCGCCGGATGTCGTCGAGGCGCGCTGTCGCGGGGCTCACGGCAGGTGCCGCCAGCCCGGCCCAGGCGGTCGCGACCAGATCCTGCGGGCCGAGGTACCAGCGCACCTCGCCGTCGGCGGCCGACACGAGACCGGTGGCGGCCACGGCCGGGTCGGGCCCGCTCACGCGGATACCCGCCCAGGCCTCGTCGAGCGCGTCGACGCTGACCTGGGCGCGCAGCACGTAGAGGCGCAGCCGGCGCACCAGGTCGGCGGCCTGGACGCGGTCGACCAGCAGCAGGAAGCCGTCCTCGCTGGCGAGCACCTCGGGGGCGAACAACACCCGGCCCTGGGGCGAGCACCACGCGGTGAGCACCGCCTGGTCTGCGCCCAGCGTGCGCAGGTCGGCGGCGAACTGGGCGTGCAGGAAAGCCTGCGCGTCGGCGCCGCGCACGGCGACGATGGCGAGGTCGAGGGGGCTTTTCGCGGCCGCCGGCGGAGCGCAGGCGGGGCCGGCCAGCAGGTTCTCACCGGCGACTTCGCGCCACAACTGCTCGGCGTTCATCGTGTCGCGCGGCTCGCGCCGAGAATGCGATCGACCCAGGCGGCGAGCACGCCGTCGTCGGGCCGACCGCGGCCGGTGAACCAGGCGTAGAGATCCATGTCGCTGGAATCGAGGAAGCGCTCGAAACTGCTCAGTTCGGCGTCGTCGAGTCCGGCGGCATGCCGCTCGACCCAGGGCTCGAGCAGCATGTCGAGCTCGCGCATGCCGCGGCGGCAGCGCCAGCGCAGGCGGTTACGGCGTGCGGCGCTCACCGCTCACAGCGTGCGCGCGACCATCATCTTCTTGATCTCGGCGATGGCCTTGGCCGGGTTGAGACCCTTGGGGCAGGTCTTCGCGCAGTTCATGATGGTGTGGCAGCGGTAGAGACGGAACGGATCCTCGAGTTCGTCGAGGCGCTCGCCGGTGGCCTCGTCACGGCTGTCGACCAGCCAGCGGTAGGCCTGCAGCAGGATCGCAGGGCCGAGGTAACGCTCGCTGTTCCACCAGTAGCTGGGGCAACTGGTCGAGCAGCAGGCGCACAGGATGCACTCGTAGAGGCCATCGAGCTTCTCGCGCTCTTCGACCGACTGCAGGCGCTCCTTGTCCGGCGGCGCCGGCGTCTGCGACTGCAGCCATGGCTTGATCGAGGCGTACTGGGCGTAGAAGTGCGTAAGGTCGGGGACCAGGTCCTTGAGCACGCTCATGTGCGGCAGCGGGTAGATCCTGACGTCGCCGTCGATGTCCTCGATGGCCTTGGTGCAGGCCAGCGTGTTGGTGCCATCGATGTTCATCGCGCACGAGCCGCAGATGCCTTCGCGGCAGGAGCGGCGGAAGGTCACCGTGGGGTCGATCTCGTTCTTGATGTAGATGATGGCGTCCAACACCATCGGTCCGCACTTGTCGAGGTCGATACGGTAGTGATCGACGCGTGGGTTCTCGCCGCTGTCCGGATCCCAACGATACATCGAGAAGGTGCGCGTGCGCTTGGCGCCCGGGGCATGGTCGTAGGCCTTGCCCTGGCCGATGGTCGAGTTCTTGGGGAGGGAAAAATTCGCCATGGGTCGTACTCGCTCGGCTTAGTAAACGCGTTTCTTCGGCGGGACGACGTCGACATCGTCCGTCAGCGTGTACATGTGTACGGGGCGGTAGTCGAACTTGACCTCGCCGTCATTGCCGAGCCAGGTCAGGGTGTGCTTCATCCAGTTCTCGTCGTCGCGGTCGGGGTAGTCCTCGCGCGCATGGGCGCCGCGGCTCTCGGTGCGGTTGGCGGCAGCGGCGATGCTGACCATGGCGCAGCCGAGCAGGTTGTCGAGTTCGAGCGTCTCGAGCAGGTCGGTGTTCCAGATCATCGAGCGATCGCTGACCTTGATCTTGGGGAAGGCGTCGAAGGTCTCGCGCAGCTTGACCTTGCCTTCCTCCAGCACGTCGCCGGTACGGAACACCGCGGCATAGCTCTGCATGGTGCGCTGCATGTCCATGCGCAGCTTCGCGGTCGGCTCGCTGCCGTCGGCATGGCGCAGCTTGTCGAGGCGCGCGAGCACGCGATCGACGGCGTCGTCGTCGAGCGTCGGGTGCGACTGGTTGCGCGTGATCTCGGCCGAGCAGCGCTTGGCCGCGGCGCGGCCGAACACGACCAGATCGAGCAGCGAGTTCGAACCCAGGCGGTTGGCGCCGTGGACGGACACGCAGGCCGCCTCGCCGATGGCCATGAGCCCCGGCACCACGGCGTCGGGGTTGCCGTCCTTCAAGGTCACCACCTCGCCGTGGTAGTTGGTCGGGATGCCGCCCATGTTGTAGTGCACCGTCGGCAGCACCGGGATGGGCTCCTTGGTGACGTCGACGCCGGCGAAGATGGCCGCCGACTCGGCGATGCCGGGCAGGCGCTTGTTGATGACGTCGGCGCCGAGATGCTCGAGATGCAGGTGGATGTGATCCTGCATCGAGCCGACCCCGCGCCCCTCGCGGATCTCGATGGTCATCGAGCGCGACACCACGTCGCGCGAGGCGAGGTCCTTGGCGTTGGGCGCGTAACGCTCCATGAAGCGTTCGCCGTCGGAGTTGGTCAGGTAGCCACCCTCGCCGCGCACGCCCTCGGTGATGAGGCAGCCGGCACCGTAGATGCCGGTGGGATGGAACTGGATGAACTCCATGTCCTGCAGGGGCAGGCCGGCGCGCAGCACCATGCCGTTGCCGTCGCCGGTGCAGGTATGGGCCGAGGTGCAGGAGAAGTAGCTGCGGCCGTAGCCGCCGGTGGCGAGCACCACGCTGTGGGCGCGGAACAGGTGCAGGGTGCCGTCTTCCAGGTTCCAGGCGATGACCCCGCGGCAGGCGCCGTCCTTGTCCATCACCAGGTCGACGGCGAAGTACTCGATGAAGAACTCCGCGTCGTGCTTGAGCGACTGCTGGTAGAGGGTGTGCAGGATGGCGTGGCCGGTACGGTCGGCGGCGGCGCAGGTGCGCTGGGCGATGCCCTCGCCGAAGTTGGTGGTCATGCCACCGAACGGCCGCTGGTAGATCTTGCCGGCCTCGGTGCGCGAGAACGGTACGCCGTAGTGCTCGAGTTCGATCACCGCCGGGATGGCCTCGCGGCACATGTACTCGATGGCGTCCTGGTCGCCGAGCCAGTCGGAACCCTTGACGGTGTCGTACATGTGCCAGCGCCAGTCGTCCGGACCCATGTTGCCGAGCGCGGCACTCATGCCGCCCTGGGCGGCGACAGTGTGGCTGCGGGTCGGGAACACCTTGGTGATGCAGGCCGTGGCGAGGCCTTCCGCCGCCATGCCGAAGGTCGCGCGCAGGCCGGCGCCGCCGGCGCCGACGACGACGACGTCGTACTTGTGTTCGATGAGGTTGTAATCAGCAGGCATGGAGGGTTCCCGTCACGCGGATCCGAAGGAAATCTTGAGCACGGCGACGACGCCGAGCAGGGCGCCGAAGGCGAGGCCGAGCTTCATCGCGACGAGCAGCACCACCTTGGCCAGTTCGCCGTGGAAGTAATCCTCGATGACGACCTGCAGGCCGAGCTTGGCGTGGTAGAACACCGCGACGATCAGCGCGATCAGCAGGGCGGCGACCAGCGGCGAGCCGATCCAGTCGACGATTTCGGCGTGGTCGTCGTGCATGTGGGTGAGGATGGCATTCACGAACCACAGCGACAGCGGCACGATGGCCACCGCGGTGAGGCGCTGGTGCAACCAGTGATGGGCGCCGCTCTTGGCGGAACCGAGACCGCGGACACGGCCGAGCGGGCTGCGCAGGCTCATGCTTGGCCTCCCTGGGCAAGCACACACGCCCATGTCAGCAGGGTGAGAACGATGGCCGCGGCGATGGCGGCGTAGCCGGTCTTGTAGGCGGTGTCGAGGTCGAAGCCCCAGCCGGTATCCCACAGCAGGTGCCGGATGCCGTTGGCGAGGTGATAGAAGAAGGCGAAGGTCCAGCCGAACAGCACGACCTGCGTCGGCAGCGCGCCGAGGCAGCGTTGCGCTTCGGCGTAGGCCGCCGGACCGCTGGCCGCGGCGACCAGCCAGTACAGGATCATCACCGTGCCGAGGGCGAGGAACACGCCGGTGATGCGGTGGGTGATGGACAGTATCGAGGTCAGCTGCGGGCGATACACCTGCAGGTGCGGCGATAAGGGGTTGTTGGCCATAGGCGTGTCGTTCGCTGTCAGGAATTGCTCAAGCGATGTCCCGCCGCCCCACATCGCGGGCGTCCGCGGGCATCAGAAATCGATGCATCGACCCTTGCGCTCCCAGTCGCCGTAGCGGGTCGGTTCGGGACCCTTGGGGCCGCCGATTTCGCGCGGTCGCACGGGCGCTTCCGGCGCGGTGTCGGAATCGTCGGCCGCCGGGCGCTGCTGGTCCGTTCGCTGGTCTTTCGAGTTCATAGAGGGCGTGGTCGCAGCGGGTCCACGGACGCCGCCGTATGGGCGGGTAGTATCTTGTCGCAGCGCAGGAATTTCAAGCGCGCAACGGAGCGGTTAAGCTTCCCGGCGCGCCGCCTCGCGCCTAGGGAAGGACACGTGGCCGGATTCGACATCCCCGTGCATCTCGCCGTTACTACGTCACGCCGCTGGCTGCGGATCGTCGCGCTCGCCCATCTCGTGCTCCTCGCGCTGGCCTGGGTGGCCTTGCCGGACGCGGGCGCACGCGTGCTGGCCGCTGCGCTCGTGGGTGCCAACTTCTACGCCTGTGCGCGGCGGCGACGCCAGCATGCTTCGCGCGCCCTGGTTGCGGTGCTGCGGACTGCGGACGGCCGCTGGGTGGTCACGCGTCGCGATGGCCGAGTGCTCGCCGCACGACTGCTCGGTGTGCCGTTCGTACAGGCCTGGCTGACGGTATTCCGCCTGCGCACCGAGGACGGCGAGATCCATGCCGTGGTGCTGCTCGCCGACAACGCCCCGGCGACGCCCTGGCGCCGGTTGCGCGTGCACCTGCGCCTGGCCGGTGCCGCCGAAGCGCGCTGAGCCGGCTCGCGCGCAGCGCGAGAAGGCCGGCACGAAGCGCGGTCGGCGCGGCCGGGGCCACCGCGGGCGGCGCGTTGGCGTCGCTGCATCGGCGACGACCAGCCGCTCAGCCGAGGTAGCAGGTGCGCCAGGCAATGACGAGCTTCGCCACCGGGGTCGGTTCGACACGGCGTTCGAGTACCGCGGCGCCGTCGGCGAGGGTCAGTGCGGCGGCGCGCAAGGCGAGCCGGGCGAGGGTCACCGGCAGGCGCGCCGCGCGGCGCTGGCGCCGTGGCAGGGCGGCGACGGACGCGGCGAGCCGGCTGCGGCGCGCGCCGAGTTCGGCCTCGACGAGCGCGCCGAGTGCGGCGGTGTGCGTGGCCTCGACCACGCTGGCGACGCTGAGACCGTGGCCTGCCAGGGTCGTACGCGCGAAGGGCGCTGGCCCGGCACGGCGTTCGCTGCGCAGCTCGAGCACGCCGCGCAGGAGTTCGGTGTCGACGGCGAGTTCACGGAGCACGCTGTCGTCGACGGCGAGCCCCGGTCGGGCGAGGCGCGCCAGCGGGCCGGCGAAATCGCCGTGGAGGTTGTCGGTCCAGGCGCGCAGCGCGGGCTCGTCGGCCGGTGCGGCGGCCGCCAGGGCGTCGTGCAACCTTTCGACCAGGGCGAGGTAACGCGCGCGCCAGGCGGGTTCGGCCTCGAACAGCGGCCGCAGTGCGCGGGCCAGGTCGTGCCGCGGTGCTTGTGTGCCCGAGAGTTCTTCGTGCCACCAGGCGAGCTTGACGTGCGCGACCCCGCGGTCGCTGCAGCCGGGCGGAATGCCGAGCAGCTCGGCACGCAGCGCCGCCGCCGCGCGCAGCTGTTCGCGCACCGGCGCCGGGTGGTAGAGGCTGGCGTAGTAGAAATCGCTGCCCGGCGCGACGGCCGGATGGCGCGTACCGCTGTCGGCGCCGGTCACAGCCACGCGAGAATGTCCGCGGCCTGCTCGATGCACGCCGTTGCACCCCAGCGCGCGGGCTCGTCGCCGGGCGCGAGGTAGCCGTACAGGGCGACCAGCACCGCCATGCCCGCCGCGCGCGCCGCGGCGACGTCGCGTTCGGCATCACCGACGTAGAGGCAGGCGGCGCTCGGCAGGCCGATGGCGGCGGCCGCGGCGAGCAGCGGATCGGGATGCGGCTTGGCGCGTGGCGTGGTGTCACCGCTGACCACGCAGGCGGCGCGGCGGTCGAGGGCGAGCGCCGCGAGCAGTGGCGCGGTCAGCCAGCCCGGCTTGTTGGTCACGATGCCCCAGGCCAGCCCGCGTGCCTCGAGTGTCGCCAGCACTTCGTGCATGCCGGGAAACAGGCGCGACTCGACCGCGACCTCGGCATGGTAGGCGTCGAGCAGGCGCTGGCGGCGGTTCTCGAAGGCGGGCGTGCCGGGCTCGAGATCGAAACCGAGTGCGATCAGCGCGGTGCTGCCGTGCGAGACATGGGGACGGATGGTGGCGAAGGGCAGCGGTGCGAGGCCGTCGTCGACGCGCACGCGGTTGAGGGCGCGGGCGAGATCCGGGGCGGTGTCGAGCAGGGTGCCGTCGAGGTCGAACAGTACCGCGCGCGGCGGCGCCGTCATGGCGCCGCTTCGCGGCGCAGGTGGACGAGGTAGTTCACGCCGGGATCGCCGCCGGCGCGGGCGCGCCGCGTGAGCGGGTTGTAGTGCATGCCGCTGACATCGAGCACGTCGATGCCGCGCCGGCGGGCCGCCGCGGCGAGTTCCGAGGGACGGATGAAACGGGCATAGTCGTGGGTACCGCGCGGGACCAGGCCGAGCAGGTATTCGGCGGCGACGATGCCGAGTGCGTAGGCGCGCGGGGTACGGTTCAAGGTCGACACGAACAGGCTGCCGCCGGGCGCGAGCAGCGCGACGCAGTCGGCAAGCAGGGCGTCGGCGTCGGGCACGTGCTCGATCAATTCCATGCAGGTCACGACATCGAAGCAGCCCGCTGCCTCCAGCGCGAGCTGTGCCGAGAGCATCGCGCGGTAATCGATGTCGAGCGCGCCGCCGGCGGCGTGCTCGCTCGCGACGGCAATCAGTTCGGGGCTGGCATCGATGGCGGTGACACGGCTACCGGCGCGCGCCAGCGCCTCGCTGAGCAGGCCGCCGCCGCAGCCGATGTCGGCCACCCGTGCGCCGACCAGGTCGACCCGTCGCTGCACGTAGTCCAGGCGGCAGGGATTGATGTCGTGCAGGGTGCGGCAGGGGCCCTCGGCATCCCACCAGCGATCCGCCAGGGCGGCGAAGTTGTCCCGTTCGGTCGGTTCGAGGTTGGCGGTGATCGACATGGTGCGGATGTTACCGGCCGGCCCGGCCGGCACAAGCGCCTGCCGGGCGGCCGTCCTCAGTTGGCGAGTACGCGCAGGACGCGGAAACCGGTATAGACGTCGGCCGCGTCCGCCGCCAGGGCGGTGCGGGCGGCCGCGCGCAGGGCATCGGCGCCGTCGGCATAGGAGCCGCCGCGGACCACGTAGAGACCAGCCTCGCCGCGCCGTGGACGGCCATCGGCGGGTGCCCCCGCATAGTCCTCGAACCAGCTGTCGGCGACCCACTCGCGGACGTTGCCGGCCATGTGGTAGAGATGGAAAGCGTTGTCGTCGAGACTGCGATCGTTGGCCGCCAGCGGTCGGCCGGACGCGGCGGCGAAGCGGGCGTCGCCCGGCGCGAGGTGGTCGCGACCGTCGGGGAAACGGGACGACGATCCCGCGCGCGCCGCGAACTCCCACTCCGCCTCGCTCGGCAGGCGATACTCCGCCCCGGTGAGCTCGGACAACCAGGCGGCGTAGTCGCGCGCCAGGTACCAGTTGACGTTGACCGCCGGCATGTCGTCCTCCGGCCACGGCTGGCGCGGGCAGTTGCGCGCAGCCTGCGCGCAGTAGCGCGCGAGTTCGGCCGCGCTGATTTCGAACATGCTGAGGGCGAAGGGATCGGCGATGTCGACGGCGTGGCGCGGGCCTTCGTGCGCGCCCTCGTCTCCCATGGTGAAGTGACCGGCCGGGACGACGACGAGGGCCGGCCCGCGGATGTCGCCGACGACATCGATGCAGAACGGCAGCGCGCTGCCAGCCAGTGCGCGGGTGCAGTTGCTGAGTGCGTCGCGCGCCGCCGGCGCGGTGGCGCCAAGCGCTGTTGCCGTGCCGGTCGCCGGTTCGGCGGCGGGCAGGGCGCGGCGCGGCTCGAGCGGCGGCGGACGTGCCGGCTGCGCCGCCAGGGTGGTGGTTTCGCGCGGCGCCGGCAGGGCGGCACCGGCCGGCGCCGCCGTCGGCGCTGCGTCGCCGCCATCCTCCCCCTCGACGGCATCCGACGGTGCCGCCTGCAGGTGGCGCTCGCGCGCTTCCTGCCACTCGCGCCGGGCACGTTCGAGGCGGGCGTCGTCGATGGCCAGGCGCTCGGCGAAATCGAGCAGTCGTTCCTGGGCATCGAGCGCATCGCGCGGATCGCCGAGGTCCATCAGCGCCGTCTCGCCGGAAATCTGCGAGAGGATGGCGTCGCCCATGCGGCGCAGCGCGCCGTGTTCGACCAGCGTTTCGCGCGCGCGCGCCTCGAGGCCCTGCCATTCTTCCAGGAATCGCCCCAGGCTGTCCGCGCTCCACACGTCGACGGCGAGAAAACGCGCCACCGGGTCGGGGGTTGCGGGGGCGCCGGTCACGGCGCTGGCCGGTGCCGGGGCTGTCGGCGGTGTCGGCGCGTCACGCGACGACCACCAGCCGAGTCCGACCACCGCGACCACGGCAACGACGACGAGCGCGACCACGAGGCCGCGCGCGCCGCCACCCGGGGCGGTACCCGCGGGGTTGTCGGCGGCCACCGGCGGGATGATTTCCTGGGTCGTGTCGCCGTCGTCGTCCTCGTAGGGGAACACCGTCGGCGCTTCCGGCGCCGGCACGGCGTAGGGCACGAGTTCGAGCTCGTCGTCGACGATGCCGCCGATCAGCTGGCGGCGTAGCAGGCGATAGGAATCGCGGTCGATGTCGCCGGCGGCATAGCTGCGCGACAGACCGCGTACGGTGTCCTTGTTCTGCGCCACGCTAGTCGCGCTCCCTGCGCGCGCCGTGGCCTGCGAGATGGTGCGCGGTCATCAGCCGAGGTCCATGACCACGCGGAAGCCGGTCGCCTCGTCGGGCTGGCCGTCGTGGTTCTTCTCCAGGGTGATGTCGCACTTGCCGAAGGTGTCCTCGAAGGCGCCACCGCGGGCGACCACGCCGTTGCCGGATGTCGCCCATTCCTGCACGTTACCGACATAGTTGTACAGGCCCCAGCCGTTCGGCTTGCCGGTATTCACGCCCATCGTGCCCTGTCCCTTGAGCAACTGCCCACCCTGTTCGAGCCGGCAGTTGTAATCCTTCTTCGGCTGGTCGCCGCCGGCCTCGGCGGCGTAGGCCCATTCGCTGACGGTCGGCAGGCGGAAATGCTGCCCGGTGCGTTCCGACAGCCAGGCGACGTAGGCCTGCGCGTCCTCGATCGAGATGCCGGTAATGGGCTGGCGCCCCTCGACGTCGCGGCGCGGTTCGCAGCTGCCGCTGAGTACGCAGTAGCGGTTGTAGTCCGCCACCGTGACCTCGTACTTGCCGATGGCGTAGGGCCGGGCGAACTCGCCGCCTTTCGGCACCACCACCATCAACGGTCCGCGCTGGTTGCCCGAGACGAAGTAGAAGCAGGTACCCTTGCGGCGCTTGCCGTGACCGGCGAGCCGGCTGTCGCAGGGGTCGGTCGGCGGCAGGGCCGCGGCGATCACCCGGGACGCCGGGGTGCCGTCGCTGGCGACGGCCTGCTCGTTGATCTTGGCGACGACGCGCGCGTGCTCCTTCTTGAAGGTGTTGCTGTCGGCCCACACGGTGAGCGCCTTCTCCATGGTTGCCAGGGCGTCCTCGTAATCGCCGTCGGTGTACTGCGCCTTGTACGTCTCGAACAACTCCTTGGCTTCGCCCACGCGGGCGTTGAAGGCGGCCTTGAGGCGCACGATGTCGGGATGCTCGCCTTCCGTCGCGCTGGCTTTCTTGAGCAGGTCGCGGGCTTCGCCGAGCAGCGCCTTGTCCATTGCGGCGTTGACCTCGGCGGCATAGCGCGAGGGCGCCACCTCGAGCTTGACCGGTGCGATGGCCGCGATGAGCTGGTTGCCGGCGAACAGTTGCTTGGCCTGCTCGATGACCTCGTTGGCGCCGGTGCCGGCCGATTCCTTGAGACCCTCGAGACGCTGACCGATGGCCTCCGCCCACTGGCCCTCGGAACGACTGAACACGCCCGGGTCGAGGATCTGGACCTCGGAGATCTTCGACATCGCCTCGCCGAGATCGAAATTGCCGCCGCGCGCGAAGATCTTCTCGAGATCCTGCTTGTTGCCGTCGACGGTGTAATCGCGCACCGCGTTCTTGCAATCGAGCCGCTGCGGCTGCAGCTCGGCGCAGGCCTTGGCGAAACGCAGCGCCGCAGCGAAATCGGTGGCGGCGGCGCGTTGCGTGGCGAGTTTGTAGTAGGCCGCGGCGAGCATGCGCGGCGCTTCCTTCTCGACGAACGGATCCTGGTCGTTGCCCAGTTCGCCGCGCAGGGCGTCGAGGGTCTTCTGCGCGGCGCCGACGTCGTTGGCGCGGGCCTGGGTCTGGAAGGTCTCCTTCAGACCGTCGATGCGCGCGAGGCGTGCCTGCTCGGCCTGTTCGCGTTCGAAGGCTTCGGTCGCCGCGGTCAGTGCGGCACGTTCGTCGGCAAGCCCCGGGGCGTCGGGCGCGAAGCGCTCGGCATCGGCGAGCAGGTTGGCGCCCTCGGCGAAGCGTTGCTCGCCGCGCATCTCGGCCGCGCGTTCGATGTAGGTACGCGCGATGCGTTTGCCGTTCTCCGCCAACCACGGGTCGTCCGGTTCGCCCAGCGCGATGATGTCCTCCATCTTCTGGCGCACGCTGGCGCGCCAGTCGCGATCGGCGGTCGGGTTCTGCAGCAGCTGCTCGATGTCGCGCTTGGCGTCGGCGACGAGCTGCTTCTCCTGTTCGACGATGAACTCGCGGCGCTCGCTCTCGAGCTCGGCCAGGCTCGCCGAGAGTCCGCTCGCCGAGGGCAGGTCGATGAGCGCGCGGCGGGTGACGGCGACCGCGGCATCCCATTGGCCGGCCTCACCCATGCGGCGCGCACCGTTCGTCACCGCCTGCGCCAGCTGCCCGCGCAGCTCGTCGAGGGCGGGCGCCGCCGGCGCCAGCGCCTCGAGTTCGTCGAGGCCGGCGAGGGCGGTGTCGTAGGCGTCCGGATCGGTGCCGAGGGCCGCGGTCTCGGCGCGCACGGCGGCCAGGCGCTCGTCGAAGCGCGCCTGGCGCTGCGCTCGCGCCGCTTCGCGCGCGGCGTCGTCGAGGCCGCGTTCGGCCGCCACGCGCGCCTGCTCGGCGTCGAGCAGGGCGCTGACGTCGTCGCGGGGAGCGACTGCGGCGGCCGCGGCGAGGGCCTTGCCGGCAACGTCATACTGGCCCGCGTCACGCGCCGCGTAGGCGCGCTGCAGGAAGGCCTTGGCGACCTGGTCACGCGCGTTCTGGGTGCGGTCGCTACGCGGCGCAACCGCGGCCAGCTGGTCGAGCGCGGCGGTCGCCCGGGGCGCGATGTCGCCACTGGCCACAGCCTCGGTGACCGCGCCACGCGCGGCGCTCAGGGTGTTTTCGAACTCGTCGCCGAGGCTCTCCGCGCGGGCGTTCAGGTCGTGCAGGCCGAGACCGCGCAGCAGCGCCTTGTAGTCCCCGCCCATCAGCGCGCTCTTGCCCCAGTCCTTGCTGCGTTCGAGGGCGGCGAGATCCTTCGTCGCGAGTGGTTCGATCCTGGCGCGCAGCTTCTCGAGCAGCTCGTTGCCGGGGTCGGCGCGGGCGAGATCGGCGATGGCCCCGGCGACGTCGACGTAACCGGCCAGGCCCGCATCGGCATCCTCGGCCTGCCGGATGGCGGCAATCGCGGTCAGGATGCGCGCACGGGTCTGCGCGCGATCGCGGGCGCCGGCGATCTTGTCGGTCAGGTTGGCGAGATTGGCACTGTCGGGAATCAGGCCGAGGCCGACCTGGCCGAGCTCGTCGGCGTAGTCGTAGTCCTCGTTTTCGAGCGCCGTGTTGATGGCCGCGGCATAGGCGCCCGGGATACGCCGATCGGTCAGCATGGGGTGCTTGGGATCGACCTGGCGGACGACGTTCATGGCGTCGAAGATGTCGTCCTCGCCGTCGACGGCGAGCAGGGCGCCGTTCTCGAGCGCGGTGTTGAATTTCTCGAACTGCTCGTTGAACAGGCGGTTCTCGGATTCCTGGATGTTGCGTTCGAGTTCGGCTAAGGCGCTGGAATCCTTGTACACCGTCGACAAGGCCTTGGCCTGCTCGACGGTGCGTCGCGCGCCGGTGAAATCGTAGTGCCCCTTGTCGACGGCGAACTGGTCGCGCGCACGATTCTCGAAGTAGACGATGATTTCGTCCTTGGCCGCGGTGAAGATGCGATCGCGCTTGTCCGCGGCGATGCCGTCCGTTTGCAGGCCGTCGAGCATGCGCTCGATTTGCGCCGGGTCACCGGACTTGGCCAGCGCGATGCGCGCCTCGATGTCGCGATTCTCGAGGTAGTTCTTGGCCGGGAAGAAACCGGCGATGACGATGAGCGCGGTGATCGCCGGCACCATCACGAAGGGGTTTCGCCATGGTGAGGTGGCGCCTTCGAACTCTTCGAGGAACTGGGCGGTGCTCTGGCTGCGATCCTCGCGCAGGAAGGCCAGGCCGCGTTGCAGGCCACGCCATTGCTTGCGCGTGAGGCCCTTGACCGGCTCCGGCGAGAGCCCGGCGTCGCGCGCCTTGTTGGCCGGGATCTTGTTGAACGGATGCTTGCCGGTGAGCAACTCGTAGGCGACGCAGGCCAGCGCATAGATGTCGTCGCGCGGGTCGGGCTCTTCGCCCTCGAGCATCTCGAGGCTGGCATAGGCCGGCGTCAATGCGCCGAGTTTGCCCGGATCGAAAATGGTCGTCTCGCCCTCGGCCGCGCCTGGCGCCTTGACCGCGCGGGCGATGCCGAAGTCGAGCACCTTCATCTGTCCTTCCTTGGTGACGAAGCAGTTGCCCGGCTTGAAGTCCGAGTGGACGATGCTGCGCTCGTGGGCGTAGATGAGCGCATTGCCGAGGCCCTGGACCATGGGGAAGGCCTCGGCGAAGGGCAGTCCGCCCTTGGGCTTGACCTGCTTCTTGATGAAGTCGTTCAAGGGCTCGCCGTCGAGCACTTCCATGACCAGGAAGGCGAGGCCGTCCTCGGTCTGGTCGAAATCGTAGACCGTGGCGATGTTGGGATGGGCCAGCTTCTGCTGGCGGCTGGCTTCGCGCTGCAGGGCGATGAACGAGTCGGGATGCTGCTTGAAGTCCTCGTTGAGAACCTTCAACGCCACTTCCGGCTTCTTGTCCTTGGCCCGGACCTTGATGAGATCCTCGCCGAGGTAGACCGCGCCCATGCCGCCCTGGCCGAGCACCTTGTTCAGCTTGAAACGACCGCGCAACACCCCGCCCGGGCCGAGGCGCGTGGTCGCTGCGCCCGCCGCCGGTTGGGCCCAGTCGGTACCGGTCTGGCCGGTATCGGTGCCGCCGGTCGGCCACGACGACGACGTCTGCGTGCCGCTGTCGCCGCCGAGGTCGAAATCGATGCCGCTGGTCTGCCCGGACATCGGCGTCGCCGCCGCCGTGCCGTCGACGACCTCGGTGGCGTCGTCGACCCCCGGCGGGGTGCGCTCGACCCGGGTCGGGTCGTAGGTGTCGCCGGACGTGATGTCGAGGATCTCGCTGCTGTCATCGCTGTCGTCGCCGGCGAACCGGGTACGTTCGTCGCCGCCGTCCCGGCCGCCGAGCGGGGCCGCTTCGACGTGGCGGGCGACGCGCGCACGCAGGCGGGCATAGGTCTCGGCGTCGATGACCTCCTCGGTCACCGCTTCCTTGAGCTGATCCATGATGACGACAGCGGCCTGCGGCTGCTTGCGCAGCAGCTTGTCGAGGTTGGCCGCAACGGCGTCGAACTCGATTTCGCGGCGCGACAGGCGTTCCAGGGTGGTCTTGAAATCAGCCATGTTCTGCGTCTCCGCGCACTTCGCCGTGCGCCAGGTGAGAGCTGCCCGGCGTGCGGGTCGCGGCGGCTCCGTGCATCCTCATGCGCATGTCGCGGTGACCTCCACGATACACACGGTCACGTTGTCGATGGCGCCGCGTTCGAGGGTCAGGTCGACGAGCTCGCGGGCCACTTCGGCCGGCGTGCCAGTGGCCAGGATACGCTCGATTTCGGGGTCCTTGACGTGCTTGTCGAGGCCGTCCGAGCAGAGCAGGAAGCGGTCGCCGTCGGCCAGCTCGTGGATGTCCATCTCCATGGTCAGGGTGTCGGTGACGCCAACGGCCCGCGTGACCATGTTGCCGGAGGGATGGCCTTCGGCCTCGGCGCGGTCGAGCAGGCCCTTCTCGATGTACAGCTCGATCTGGGTGTGATCGGTGGTCAGCTGGGTCAGTTCACCGTCGCGCCAGCGGTACAGGCGACTGTCGCCGGCCCACATCGTCACCGCGTAGCGGCCGCGCATGAGCAGCACGACGACGGTGCTGCCGCTGGTCTGGTTGTGCGCATTGGCGACCTCGAACAAGCGCCCGTTGACATGGACGACGGCGTCCTCGACATGCTCCACCAGGGTGGCCAGGTCGTCCTCCAGTTCGAGCTTGCCGAGCGAGTTGACGATGAGCTGGCTGGCGAGGTCGCCGGCGGAATGCCCGCCCATGCCATCGGCGACCACCCACAGGCCCTCATCGCCGCGGTCCAGGCCGGAATCCTCGTTCAGCTTGCGGACCTTGCCGACGTCGGAAATCAGTGCCGACGTCCAGCTGAAGGGCTTGTCGCTCATAACATCCAGTCTTGCAGTCACATCGATTCGCGGTGCCGGCTCGCCGAACCGTTGCCGGTGGCGCGGTCGGATCCCTGGTCCGGCAGGTCGTGCATCACCCGTCGGTCTTGAAATGCACGATTTCCTGCGGATTCTCCGCGAACGAACGGCCGAGGCTGATCTTGCCGCTGCCGGTGAGGGGCATCTCCTCGCGGCGCAGGAACGCCTCGCTGCCGTCGCAGTAGACGTACGTGCCGTTGGTGCTCTGATCGATGATGAAGAACTTGCCACGGCGGTGTTCGACGCGTACGTGCTGGCGCGAAGCGAGGGCCTCGGCGACCGCGATGTCGGCGGTCTTGCTGCGGCCCAGTACGACCTGGGTGCGCTCGGCGTCGACGCTGACCCGACTGTCGTGGTAGCGCAGGTCGAGGCGGGCGCGGTTCACCGGTTCCGGGATGACCCCGGTCGACATGCGCGTGACGTCCTCCTGCTGCCACAGCACCTCGAAGATGTCCATCGTCTCCTTCTTGCCCTTGACCGGGGCACGGTCGATGAAGCGCGAACTGGCCTTGAGAATGGGCGGCAACTCGTCGATGGTCGACTGGGTGGTGATGATCTGGCCGGCCTTGGCCATCGAGGCCATGCGCGCGGCGACGTTGACGGCGTCGCCGAACACGTCGCCGGCCTCGAGGATCGCCGGCCCGTGGTGCAGGCCGATCCGGATGGCGAGCGACATCGGTCCGCCCGACGGCGCCTCGACGACCTCGTCTTCGAGCATCTCGTGCATCTCGCAGGCTGCCGACACCGCGCTTTCGGCGGTCGGGAAGGTGCACATGAGCTCGTCGCCGATGGTCTTGATCACCGAGCCGCCGTGACGCTGGGTGACGTCGGTCAGGATCTGCAGGCAGCTCGCCACCTGGGCCCGCGCCGGTGCATCGCCGAGTACCTCGTAGAGACGGGTACTGCCGCTGATGTCCGCGAAGACGATGGTCAGGTGGGTCGTTTTGGGGGCCATGCGGTAACCCGGTCGCGTCCTCGCAGTGAATCGGTCAGCTGGGTGCCCTAACAGGCCGGTGAATAACCACGGCGGAGTTGGTGGGCGGCGTTGCTCAGGGCTTCCTGCCCTGTGTCCTGCGGGCCGGCCCGACGGCCGTTCGATTTCGCTCCCGGCGAAACCCGCGCCTGCGGTCTTCATCTTTCCGCATGAATTCCGGTCCTAGTCTCGCGCGCGCCTTGCCCACGACCTTCCTCGCCACGTGTTCCTCCAGCCTGCAAGCGGCTGCACGCGATGCACGGTCGACTGGGGCTGCCAAGGTCAGCTTGCGCCGAAGTTTATGGAACAAGTCTCTATACATCAACACGTTTCTGGTCGCCCGAGTGGAACCTGAACGGGGCCGATCGGGGCGCCCGAGCGATGTCCGCGCGCGCTTCGGCGCGTTACACTGCGCGCCGCGAACGGTGGCCCTAGCGAAGGAAATCGAACATGCGGTTGATACCTGTGATTGGAGCAGTGGCGCTGGGTGCGCTGCTGATACTCGTCGGCGCATTCGGCGCGCGCTGGTTGAGCCCGCCCGATGCCGACGGCACGGTCGAACTCGTCCAAGAACCGGCCGTCGCGCCCACGGACAGCGGCTTCCATGCCCATATCGATCTCGCCGCACTGCGTGAGCTGATGGCCGTACTGCCCGCGCAGCAGCGCGCCCAGATCCTTGACGATGCGGACAATTTCTCGAAATTCGTCGAGCAGGAGACGGTCAACCAGGCGGTCCTCGCGGCGGCCTACGCGAACGGCGCCGATCGCAACGAGGCGATCCAGGTACTGATGCAGCGGGCCGGGCAGCGGGTGCTCGCGGAGGCCTATCTGAACCAGGTCGTCCGCGGCAACCTGGACCCCGACTTCCCCAGCGACGCGCAGGTTCGCGAGGCCTACGACAAGAACCCGGACGCCTTCCGCGTGCCGCGTCGCATGCACATCTGGCAGATCTTCCTGCCCTTCGCCGACGGCGCCGACGCGGCCGCGCGCAAGCAGACCGGCGACCTCGCCCGGCGCCTGGTCGGCGAGTTGCGCGATGGCAAGACCACGTTCGAAGCGGCGGCGAAGAAATACTCGGGGCATCAGCAGAGCCGGCTCAACGACGGCTACATGGGCCTGATCCGGGTCGACGAACTGCTGCCGGCGGTCGCCGATGCCGCCAACGCGCTGAAGGTCGACGGCATCAGCGACCCGATCGAGACGGCCGACGGACTCCACATCATCAAGCGTGGCCAGGCGATCGAGTCCGAGATGCTGGCATTCGATGCCGTCGAAGCCCAGGTCCGCGAGCGGCTGCGCCGCGAGGCTGCACTGAAGATTCGCCAGGCGGCGCTGGAGAAGATCGCCGCCGAATTCCCCGTCGACACCGGTGCGGGCGACGCCGAGTCCTGGCGCGAAGCCCTGCTCGAGGCACCGCTTACGACTGCGCCCGCGGCGGCCTCCGCGTCAGCGAACGAGTAGGCGGGACGACTGCGCGCGGCCGGCGCGGCCGCCGCGCCTGTCGATGCCGCGTAGTGCGCTGCAACATGGTGGCGTCCGGCCAATCCCGGCGTTTGCTGCGGCAGCGTCGTCACGGCTATACTCCCCGACGCGTGGCGAGCCGCCCTTGGCCAGCGAGGCAGTCAAGGGATTCAGGGAGTTAGGGGGACAACGTAGATTTCTCATGCGAATCGGATTCGATTACCGATGGGCGTTTGATCTGCGTGTGCTCCGGCTGCCGGCGGCCGTGTTCCTGCTCACCGTGGCCGGCCCCGGCCATGCCGCGTTCATCGAGGTGCCCGACGCGGCGCGGCCTGGCGCCGTCCGTCCCGGCATCGGCAATGCCGCCCAGATCGCCGATCGTTTCGACGTGCCGGCCGCGGCGCGTCCCGGTGCGCTGCGCCCCGGCGAAGACGGGTTCGGCGTCAACGACCGCTCGCTTGCGCAGGTCGCCGATCTCCCCGATGCCGCCCGCCCGGGCGCGATCCGTCCGGGTGAAGATCGCAAGCTCATTCCCGCCGAACCCCCCACCGAACCGTTGTTCGAGGTGCCGCCGGTGGCCGATCGGCCGCTCGAGATCGACGAGGGCGAGAAGATCGCGGTGTCGAAGTTCGTCGTCGACGGCGCCCAGGATCGCCCCGAGTTCGACATCGAGCTGTCCGACGTGCAAGGCATTCTCGACCAGGCCCTGGCGGCGCGCGCGGACGGTTTCACCGTTGGTCGCCTGCAGGAAGTCGCCGATGAGGTCACCAAGTACTACCGCGAGCACGGCCTGATCCTCGCCCAGGCGTTCGTGCCGGTGCAGACGGTGGAGGACGGCGCGGTCAGGATCCAGGTGATGGAAGGGCTGCTCGGTCGTGTGGTCACCGAGGGCAACGAGCTCTACAACGCCGACGTGCTCGAGGCGCCGTTCCGCTCCCTGCTCGGCCAGCCCATCACCAAGGACGCGACGGAATCGGCCCTGTTGCGGGTGTCGGACCTCCCCGGCCAGTCCTCGTTCGGCGTCTTCCAGCCCGGAGTCGAGGTCGGTACGGCGGACATGGTGCTCAAGGTCCAGGACGAGGATCGCTTTGCGCTCGCCGTGCGTGCCGACAACCACGGCATCACCGAGACCGGGCGCAACCGCTATCTCGCCAAGGTTTCCTGGAACAACCCGCTCGGGCAGGGTGATCGCCTCGACGTGACCGCCCAGCACACCGCGGTACCCGACAACACCTTCTTCTATGCCGTCGATTACGAGGTGCCGGTCACCGGCCTCTACGACAGCGTGTTCAACATCGGTACCAGCCGCAACCAGTTCGACGTCGGTGGACAGTTCCGCGATTCGGGCATCTACAGCGACATCCGCAACTATCACCTGGCACTCAGCAACGATCTCATCCGCAGCCGCCTGATGAACCTCAATGTCGGCGCGCGACTGTCGAAGAAGCGCAGCGGCACCAAGGCCCTCGGTCGGCGGGTGAGCATGGACAGCCTCACGGTGGCGGCGCTCGAGGTCAATTTCGACAACGTCGATGCCCGCTTTGGCGGCCTCAACGCGGCCTATCTCGAAATCTCCCACGGCTTCAACGATTTCCTCGGCGCCATGGGCAAGAATCCGGCCACGGTCCAGCCCTCGCGCCAGAGTGGTACGGGCGAATTCGCGGCCGGCGAATTCAACAAGGTGTTCTTGAGCGCATCGCGCTTCCAGTCGCTGACCCCGCTGTGGGACAAGCTCGAGAATCACAACCTGTTGCTGACCTTCGAGGCCATGTGGTCGCCCGACCTGCTGGTGCCGCTCGAGCAGTACAGCGTCGGCGGTCCGACCAACGTCCGCGGTTACCGCCCCACCGAGCAGTTGTTCGACCGTGCCCTGTTCGCGTCCCTCGAATGGATCATCAATGCCCCGTTCATCAGCGATCAGCCGGCTTTCGGCAATCGCACCTGGGGCGAGCTGATGCAATTTTCGATCTTTTACGATTGGTCCACGGGGCAGTTGAACAGCTCGCTGCCGACCGAGAAGCATTCGGAACGGTTCAACGCCATCGGCTTCGCTCTGTCGTTCAACAATCCGAAGGTCTTCTCCAGCAAGATCACGATCGCCACGCCGGTGGGCAGCCCGCGGCCGGAGAACGACAAGCGGCCCCAGTACTGGGTCGACCTGAACTTCTTCTTCTGAGCCGCCTGCGGCTGGTCGCCGCGCGCGGCGACAGCGGGTGGGCCAGGATCCGGTGATGGCGCGGTGGATACCGGCGGCGCGCGGACCGACATGCACGGGCAGTGGAAAATCCGATGTGAAGTGATTCACGGACCCCGCAACTGCCTGATAACTAAACTGGCCCGGTCATGAGCACGGGCGGGCGCAGGACTTGCGCCAGCCGGAGGGAGCGGACGTATGAGTAGCCGTCACAATCAGCCGGTCGGGGCCGGCGGGAACCTGCCGTCCCATGCCCTGCACCCGTTGGCGCGGGCGGTGCGTCTTGCGCTCGTCCCGGGCGTCGTGCTCGGGCTCGGCCCGCAGGTGGCCGTCGCCGGACCCACCGGTGGACAGGTGCGTGCCGGCCAGGCGGCCATCACCCAGGGGCCAGGCGTCACGACCATCAATCAGCAGTCGGCCCGCGCTGCCATCGATTGGCAGAGTTTCAACGTCGCGAAACACGAAACCGTCCAGTTCAATCAGCCCGGCGCCCGCGCGGCGACGCTCAACCGCATCTTCGACCAGAAGCCCAGCGAGATCTTCGGCCAGGTCAAGGCCAACGGCCAGGTCGTGCTGATGAATCCCAACGGGGTGTTCTTCAAGCCTGGCGCGCGCGTCAACGTCGGCAGCCTGGTCGCCGGCGCGATGCAGGTCGGCATCGACGACTTCATGCGTGGCAGTTACAGCCTGCAGGCGTTGAAGGAAGCCGGCGGGCGGGTGGTCAACCAGGGGCATATCGAGGCCAGCGACGGCGACGTCGCCCTGGTCGGCACCAGCGTGGCCAACGAGGGCGTCATCGTTGCCACTGCCGGGCGCGTACAGCTCGCCGCGGGCGAGAAGGTGACCGTCGATTTCGAAGGCGACGGCCTGTTGCGCTTCACCGTCGACGAAGCAGTGCTGGAGAACGCCCGCGCCATCGACGACCAGGTCGCCAACAGCGGCCAGATCGTTGCCGAGGGCGGCGATGTCCTCATCACCGCCAGCGCGGCCGACGGCGTGTTCAAGAACAGCATCAACAACAGCGGCGTCATCCGCGCGGGCCGCATCGAGAACGCCGGGGGCAAGGTCCGCCTGGTCGGGCTCGGTCCCTCGTCGTCGGTGCTCAACACCGGGCAGATCGATGCCTCGGCCGCCGATGCCACCAGCGATGGCGGCACGGTGCAGGTCACTGCCGCGACGATCGTCAACACCGGAACGATCGCCGCCGACGCCAGCGGCGGCGACGCAGGCGCGGTCGAACTCACCGCCGCGGCTGCCGTCACGCTCGACCAGCAGGGCGTCGTTTCGGCACGCTCGGCAGCAGGCGAAGGCGGGCGCGTGGTCGTCACCGGGCGCGCGGTCGCACTCAACCGTGCAGCGGCCATCGACGCCTCGGGCGGGCAGGGCGGCGGCGAGATCCTGGTCGGCGGCGATGCCCACGGTGCGAACCCGGATGTGGCCAACGCCGAAACCACCTTCGTCAGTAGCCAGGCGACGTTGACGGCCGATGCCACCGTCGACGGTGACGGCGGCAAGGTCGTGGTGTGGGCCGACGACACCACGCAGTACCACGGCAAGACCACGGCGAAGGGCGGTAGCCAGGACGGTGACGGCGGCTTCGTCGAGGTCTCGGGCAAGGACACCCTGGTCATGCGTGGCGACGTCGACGTCACCGCAGCGGCAGGCGAGACGGGCACCCTGTTGCTCGACCCGGCGACCCTGACCATCATCGACGCGGCCGCCGGCGGTGACCACGACGGCGGCCTTCCCACCATTGCCTCCGGCGACGGCGACATCGCAGGCAACACCGTGTCCTGGGGCGCGATCGACGCGCTGGCCGCGACGGCGAACGTCGTGCTGGAAGCGACGGGCCTGGTGACGGTCGACACGGTGACGGGTGCTGCCGGTGCCGGAATCACCAGCGCGGGGCTGGTCGAACTCGACCTGACCACCGGCAGCCTGACCATCCGCTCGACCGCCGGCAACGTCGTGTTCACGACCCAGACCGACGTCATCCGTACCGAGGGCGGCGCGATCACCATCGATGCGTCCGCAGGCACCGCGACGGTAGGCGGCTTCAACACAACCGGTGCGGGCGGTGCACAAGCGGGCGCGGTGACCATCCTGTCCGGCACCGGTGGCAGTTTCGGTGCCGTGACCACGGGAGGCGGCACGCTGACCCTGAACGTGGGGGCGGGCACGATGTCGCAATCGGGCGCGACGTCGATCAGCGGGACGACGGTGCTCGACAAGCAGGGCGCGGGCACGCTGGTGCTGGGCAACGCCAACACCTTCACCGGGACGGCCACGATCAACGGCGGCACCCTGGAAGTGCAGGGCGGCTCGGCGCTGGCGGACACGGTCGAGGTCACGCTGGCGGACGCAGCCGGCGTGAACCTGGCGGTGACCAACTCGGAAACCATCGGCGCGCTGAACGGCGGCGGCGCGACGGGCGGCGACGTGAGCATCGCTGCCGGCCAGGTGCTGGCGACGGGCGACGCGGGCGACGACACCTTCGCCGGCGTGATCTCGGGCGCTACAGGCGGTTTGACCAAGCAGGGTGCGGGAAAGCTGACCCTGACCGGCACCAACACCTACGGCGGCACCACCACGATCGCCGGCGGCGTGCTGAGCGTGAGCGCGGACGCGAACCTGGGTGCGGCGCCAGGGGCGGCGACACCGGCCCAGCTGGAATTCATCGGCGGTACCCTGGAAGCGACGGCGACGTTCACCCTGGACGCCAACCGCGGGGTGGCGCTGACAGGCGCAGGCACGTTCGACGTCGACACCGGCCAGGTGCTGAGCTACGCCGGCGTCATTGCCGGCAGTGGCGGGGGCCTGACGAAGGCCGACATCGGTACCCTCGTGCTGAGCGGGGCGAACACCTACACCACGAGTACGAACATCGCGGCAGGCGTGCTGAACGTCCGGAACGACACCGCGTTGGGCTCGGCCGTGGCCGGCACCGCGGTGGCGAGCGGCGCCGCCCTGGAACTCCAGGGCGACATCACGATCGGCACCGAGGCATTGCTGATCAGCGGCAGCGGCGTCGGCGGCAACGGCGCGCTGCGCAACATCAGCGGCAGTAACAGTATTGCGGGCGCCGCGATCCTGCTCGGCGCCACCACCATCCAGTCCGACGCCGGTACCCTCACCTACGGTGGTGGCATCTCCGGGGCGCATGACCTGGTCGTCGAAGGCGCAGGCAACACCACCTTGAGCGGCGCCGTCACAACGGCGACGGGGACCCTGACCAAGAACGACGGCGGCACGCTGCTGCTGAGCGGTGCCAACACCTTCACCGGCCTGACGACGGTCAACGGCGGCACCCTCGAAGTCCAGGGCGGGGCGGCGCTGGCAGACACCGTCGAAGTCACGCTGGCGGACGCGGCGGGCGCCAACCTCAAGGTGACGAACTCCGAGACCCTCGGTGCCTTGAACGGCGGTGGCGCAACCGGCGGTGACGTGAGTATCGGCGCGGGCCAGGTGCTGACGACCGGCGACGCGGGCGACGACACCTTTGCCGGCGTCATCTCGGGCGCCACCGGCGCGCTGATCAAGCAGGGCGCGGGCAAGCTGACCCTGACCGGGACCAACACCTACGGCGGTGCGACGACGATCAACGGTGGCGTGCTGAGCGTGAGCGCCGATGCCAACCTGGGCGCGGCACCGGGTGCGGCTACCCCGGGCCACCTGGTATTCAACAACGGCACGCTGGAAGCAACGGCGACGTTCACCCTGAATGCGAATCGCGGGGTGGCGCTGAACGGTGCGGGGACGTTCGACGTCGACACCGGCCAGGTACTGACCTACGCCGGCATCATTGCCGGCAGCGGTGGCGGCCTGAGCAAGGCCGATGCCGGTACGCTGGTTCTCGGCGGCGTCAATACCTACGACACGGCTACGACGCTTGCCGGTGGCGTGCTGAGCGTGAGTGCGGACGCCAACCTGGGTGCGGCGCCGGTCGGCGCGACGGCGGGCCACCTGACGTTCAACGGTGGCACGCTGGAAGCGACGGCGACGTTCACCTTGAACGGCAACCGCGGGGTGGCGCTGGCAGGCGCGGGGACGTTCGACGTCGACACCGGCCAGGTGCTGACCTATGCCGGCGTCATCGCCGGCAGCGGTGGTGCGCTGAACAAGGCCGATACCGGCACGCTGGTGATGACCGGGGCGAATACCTACACCACCGCGACCAACGTGAACGCCGGCGTGCTGAACATCCAGAACGCCGCCGCGCTCGGCACCACCGGCGTCGGTACCACCGTGGCCAGCGGCGCTGCCCTCGAGCTGCAGGGCGGCATCGCCATTGGCGGGGAAGCCTTGTCGCTGGCGGGGAGCGGAGTCGGCGGTAATGGCGCGCTGCGGAACGTGAGCGGCGCGAACAGCCTGGCCGGGGCGGTGACCCTGGCGGCCGCGACGACGGTGCAGTCGGACGCGGGTAGCCTGACCTTGAGCGGCGGCATCGGTGGTGCCGGCCAGGACCTGACCATCGACGGCGCGGGCGACACGACGGTCGACAGCGCGATCGGGACGGGCACGGGCGCCTTGACCAAGAATGACGCCGGCACCCTGCTGTTGAGCGGCACGAACACCTTTGCCGGCGTGACGACGGTGAACGGCGGCACGCTCGAGGTCCAGGGCGGCGCGGCCTTGTCCGATGTCGTCGAAGTGACCCTGGCCGACGCCGCCGGTGCCAACCTGCTGGTGACGAACTCGGAGACCATCGGCGCGCTGAACGGCGGCGGCGCCACCGGCGGCAACGTGAGCGTCGCGGCCGGCCAGGTGCTGACGACGGGGGACGCGGGCAACGACACCTACACCGGCGTGATCTCCGGCGCCGGCGGCCTCACCAAGCAGGGCGCCGGGGTGTTCATCCTCAACGCCATCAACACCTACACCGGCCCGACCACGGTCAACGCCGGGACGCTGCGCGCCGGGGTCGCCGACGCGTTCAGCAGCGCCAGCGCCGTGACCCTGGGCGGCGGCACCCTGGACCTCAACAACCTGTCGCTCACCGTGGCTTCCCTCGGCGGCACGTCCGGTACGTTGGCGATGGGTGCCGGTGCCGGCGCCGCCACGCTTACCGCGACGACCGACATCAATCTCGCCAACCTCGGCCTGACCTTTGGCACCGGCACCGACACGCTGACCGCGGGCGGCACGCTCAGCACCCCGGGTACAGCGCTCAACAAGGCGACCGGCGCGCTGGTACTCGGCGGCGCCACCGAGATCCAACTCGGCAACACCGCCGCTGCAGGCGGCGGTGTGTCCCTGACCGGTACCGGTACCACGCTGCTCGACATGGCCGCACTGTCGGTCGATCTCACGGTCTCGGGCAGCGGTGCAGGCATGGGCAACGTCACCAATGGCATGACGGCGGCGTTCACCGGCGTCGGCGCCATCGATGCCGGCAGCGGCAACGATACGCTGACGGCATCCACGGCGAGCGTGACGTTCGGTATCAGCGGCACGAACAGCGGCACGGCCAGCTTCCTCAGCGGTGGCACCGGTACCTGGAGCGGGTTCGAGAACCTGACCGGCACCGGTAACGCCGATATGTTCAACTTCGATGCCAACGGGCTCGGTTCGCTGTCAGGCAATGTCACCGGCGGCGGCGGTAACGATCAGTTCAACGTCGCCGGCAACGCGACCGTCACCGGCTCGATCCTCGGCGGTGCCGGTGACGACACCCTCAATCTGACCAACTCGGCCGTGTTCACCGGGACTTTCGACGGCGAGGGCAACAACGACATCGTCCTGTTCGGTGCGGGCAACGCCCGCATCGTCGGGTCGGTCGCCGGCGGTACCGGCACCAACACCATCGACTGGTCGGCGGCCACGCAGTCCCATACATTCGAGCAGACAGGACCGGGTAACAAGGACGGTTTCTTCACTTCCACCAGCAAGGGCCTCGCCTTCAACCTGATCGAAAGCGGCGCGGCGACGGATTGGACAGACTTCGCGACGCTGAACGCGAACCCGGGCGGTACCCTGGTCGGGCCGACGACGGCGACGTTCTGGCTGTTCGACTCGCTCAACCACGGTTTCTTCGCCGACAGCATCGCCAATCTCGCCGGTGGTACGCGCACCGAGTTCACCGTCGACATCAATGTCCAGGCCGGTTCGGCCACCGACGTGTTCATCTTCAGCGGCACCGGCAGCGTGCCGGGCGGCATCAGTGGTGGTGACGGCACCGACGTGCTCGTCGGCAGCATCGGCGCTGACACCTTCACGCTCACCGGCGCCGACACCATCAACCTGAATACCTTCAGCACGGTGCTGTCGTCGGTCGAGAGCATCGATGCCACGCAGGGCGCACCCAACTTCACCGATGCCGGCAACGACGTCATCAACCTCGCCGGTTTCTCGCTCAGCGGGCTGGTCAACGGCGGCGCCGGCACCAACACCCTGAACGGCCTGACCGGCATCATCAACGTCACCGGCGTGAACCTGGGCACGGCGCCGACCGCGGTCGTGGGGGGCTGGTCCAATATCCAGAACCTCGGCGGCACCGCCGCGCAGCAGACTTTCAACCTCGACAACACCGGGTCGATCGCCAGCCTCGACGGCCTGGCCGGCAATGACATCATCAACGTCATCGCCGCGGCCAGCGCCAGCGTCGGTACCCTGACCTCCGCCAGTGGCGACACCATCACCCTGAACGCGGGTTCGAACGTCACGATCGCGGCCGGCACGGTCGCCGGCAGCATCGGCGGCAGCGGCGCGCTGACCAAGACGGGGGTCGGTACCCTGGTCCTGTCCGGCAACAACACCTGGTCCGGCACGACCACCATCAACGACGGCATCCTGCGGGCCGGTTCGGCGACCGCGATCGGCGACGGCAGCGCCGTGGTCCTGACCGCCAACGGCGTGTTCGACGTCAACGACCAGGACGAGACGGTGGGTTCGATCGCGAGCGCGGCGGGCACGACGTCGATTACCCTGGGCAGTGGCACCCTGACCGCGGGCGGGGACGGCAGCAGCACCACCTTTGCCGGTGTGGTCAGTGGAACCGGTGGTGTGACCAAGACCGGCACCGGGATTCTCACCCTGTCCGGCGCGAACACCTTCACCGGGACGTTGAGCGTGAACGGCGGCATGGTCGAGGTGCAGGGCGGCGCGGCGCTCGCGGACAGCGTAGAAGTGACGCTGGCGAACGCGCTCGGCGCGAACCTGATCGTGACCAACTCCGAGACCATCGGCGCCCTCAACGGTGGCGGCGCTACGGGCGGCAACGTGACCATCGCGGCGGCCCAGACCCTCACGACCGGTGACGCCGGTAACGACACCTACGCCGGGGTGATCTCCGGCGCGGGCGCCCTGACCAAGCAGGGGGCGGGCAGGCTCATCCTGTCGGGCGCCAACACCTATTCCGGCGTGACGACCCTCGCGGCCGGCATCCTCAGTATCAGCGCAGACAACAACCTCGGCGCGGCACCCGGCGCGGCGACCCCGGGTCAGCTTGTCTTCAACGGCGGCACCCTGGAAGCGACGGTGACGTTCACGCTCAACGCCAACCGTGGCGTGGCACTGGCGGGCGCGGGGACGTTCGACGTCGACGCGGGACAGGTTCTGACGTACGGCGGCATCATCGCCGGCAGCGGGGGCACGTTGAGCAAGGCCGATACCGGCACGCTGATCCTGAGTGGGGCGAACACCTACACCACCGGAACGGCAGTGAACGCCGGCGTGCTCAACATCCGCGATGCTTCGGCGCTGGGCACGGTGGGTGCTGGAACGGTCGTTTCGAGTGGCGCCGTGCTCGAACTCGAGGGCGGCATCGCCGTCGGCGCCGAATCCGTACTGCTCGGCGGCAGTGGTGTCGGCGGTAACGGCGCCTTGCGCAGCATCAGCGGCGCCAACAGCCTGGCCGGGCTCCTGACCTTGGCGGCGGCATCGACCGTGCAGACCGACGCCGGCACGCTGACCCTGACGGGGACGGTCGCGGGAGCCGCCCAGAACCTGACCCTCGAGGGCGCCGGCAATACGACCATCAGCGGCAACATCACGACGACCACCGGTACGTTGACCAAGAACGACGGCGGCACGCTGCTCTTGACCGGCACCAACACCTTCACCGGGCAGACCGCGATCAACGGTGGCACGCTGGAAGTACAGGGCGGTGCGGCGCTGGCCGACAGCGTGGAGGTGACCTTGGCCAATGCCGCCGGTGCAAACCTGCTGGTCACGAACTCGGAGACCATCGGGTCGCTGAACGGCGGTGGCGCTACGGGCGGTGACGTGAGCGTCGCGGCGGGCCAGGTCCTGACCACCGGCGACGGTGGCAACGACGTGTATGCCGGCGTGATCGCCGGTGCCGGCGCCCTGACCAAGCAGGGCGCGGGAGCGTTCACCCTGTCGGGCACGAACACCTATACCGGCGTGACCACGGTGGCAGCCGGTGCGCTTGTGCTGCAGGGCGGTGCCGCCATCGCCGATGCGGGAACGGTGCAGGTGAACGCCGGCACGCTGCAGGTGAATGCCTCGGAAACCCTGGGCACGGTGAACAGTCTCGGCGGTTCGACCATCCTGCTCAACGGCGGGGGCGTCACCCTGACCGTGGAGCAGGGCGCCGTCGCCGGCGCGATGAGCGGCACGGGCGGGCTGACCAAGAGCACGGCCGGGCTGCTGACGCTTTCGGGCAACAGCGCCTATTCCGGCGCGACGTCAGTAGCCGCCGGCACCTTGCGCGCCGGCAGCGGCACCGGCTTCAGCGCCAACAGCGCGGTGACCATCAGCGCCGGGGCGGTCCTGGACGTCAACGACCAGACAACTTCCGTCGGCGCGCTCACCGGCAATACCGGCACCCTGGACCTCGGTGCCGGCGGCGACATTTCCACTGCCAGCGGCGCCATCAATCTCACCGGCACGACGATCCTCACCGCGGGCGGCGGCGGCAACGTCATCGATGCCGGCACGTCGACCCTGACCCTGGGCGCCTTCACCAAGACCGATGCCGGCAATCTCACGCTCGGCGGCAACGGCGGCGTCGACCTGAACGGTACCCTCGTGGTCAGCAACGGTGATCTCGTCATCGAGGACGGCTTCACCGCGTCGAACGACCTCACCGCCAGCGCCAACGTCGTGTTCAACGGCACTGGCAGCGGCACCTTCGACGGCGGCGCACTGCAGACGGTCACGGCGACGACGGGAACCATCCGCGACAGCAATGGCCTCGTCCTGTCGAAGTCGGGTGGTGCCAATCTCGCCCTGGTCGCCGGTGCGAGCGTCGGCCAGAACAGCGGCAACAAGCTCGACGTCGCCGTCGCCGGCGGCAGCGCCATCCAGGCCACGGGCCCCGCGATCTTCCTGCAGTCGGCGAGCAACCTGCTGATCGACGAACTCGCGACGTCCGGCGCCGTGGATACCGTCCAGATCACCACCACCGGTACCGCCGCGCTGACCATGGACGGCGGTGCCGGCGGTTACAACGCCACCCTGGCCGGCGATGCGCTGACCCTGGTCGCAGGTGGCGGGCTGACCTTCCAGACCAATCCGCTCACCGTGACGACCCTGTCCGCATCGTTCGGACAGGGTGGCGCGGCGACCCTGCTGGTCAACGCGCCGGTGACCGGCGCGACGAGCGCGACGTTCACCGGCGGCACCAGCGGTGATGTCCTGACCTTCATGGCTGACGTCGACGGTAGCGCGGTGACCGCCAACGGCGGTGGCGGCAACGACACCTTCAACCTGAACGTCGCCATCGACGACGGCGGCGCGGAGACGGTTACCTTCAACGGCGATGCCGGCAACGACACCTTCGATTTCGCCGATGGTCTGGCCGTCGACGTCGTCAACGGCGGCAGCGCGGAGGATTTCCTCGACCTCGGCAGTTACCTGGCCGGGACCGGCGCCCTGACCTTCAGTGCGACGGCCACCGATGCGGGCACGGTCTCGGGGCCGGTGGCGATGAGTTACGCCGGGGTAGAACGCCTGTCGGGCGGCGCGAACACGGCGGACACCTTGTCCGGTGGTTCGGTGGGTTCGGCGACGTTCACCGTGACCGGCGCCGATCAGGGTACGACCTCGCTGCTGAGCGGGGCGACGATCCCGGCGTGGCTCAACATCGAACGATTGCAGGGTACGGCGGGCAACGAAATTTTCACTTTCGGTGCCGGCGGATCCCTCTCGGGCGCGATCACGGGCGGCGGCGGCACCGATTCCATCGTCGGTACCTCGGCGGCCCTGGCCTTCGACATCCGCGGCGACGTCGGCGACGGTGCCAACGATGGCCGGGTGACGTCGAACGCGGTGCAGACGACCTTCACCGACATCGCCAACCTCACCGGTTCGAGTGCCAACGACACGTTCACGGTCACCGGCGGCACCCTGTCCGGAACGGCGGCCGGTGCCGGCGGTTCGGGTGACCTGCTGAGCGGCGACCTCAACTACACCATCAGCAACCCGGACAGCGGCTCATCGACTTCGATCTTCGCCTGGAACGGCATCGAGAACCTGACCGGGTCGGCTGCGGCCAACCTGTTCACCTTCAATCCGACCGGCTCGCTGTCGGGTACGATCACCGGTGCGGGCGGCAGCGACGCCATCGCCGGCAGCTCCTCGGCGCTGACCTTCGACATCCGTGGTGACGTCGACAACGGCGCCGATGATGGCCGGGTGACCTCGAACGCCGTCGCGACGACCTTCGTCGACATCGCCAACCTGACGGGTTCGAGCGCCAATGACACCTTCACCGTCACCGGCGGGACCCTGTCGGGGACCGCGAATGGAGCTGGCGGTACGGGTGACCTCCTCAGCGGCGACCTGAATTACACGATCAGCAACCCGGACAGCGGCTCGTCGACCTCGGTCACGGCCTGGCAGGGCATCGAGAACCTGACGGGCACGGCCGCGGCCAACCTGTTCACCTTCAATGCGACCGGCTCGCTGTCGGGTACGGTCACCGGCGCGGGCGGCAGCGACACCATCGCCGGCAGCTCGTCGGTGCTGGCCTTCGATATTCGCGGCGACGTCGACAACGGCGCCGATGATGGCCGGGTGACCTCGAACGCCATCGCGACGACCTTCGTCGACATCGCGAACCTGACGGGTTCGAGCGCAAACGACACCTTCACGGTCAGTGGCGGCACCCTGTCCGGAACTGCCGACGGCTCCGGCGGTACCGGCGATACGCTGCTCGGTGACCTGAACTACACCGTCAGCAATCTGAACGCGGGGTCGTCGACCTCGATCACGGCCTGGCAGGGTATCGAGAATCTGACCGCTACCGGCGCTGCCAACACCTTTACGTTCGCCACCAACGGTCGCCTCGCTGGTACGGTCGACGGCCTCGGTGGGGCGGATGTCATCGAAGGTGCCAACGAAGCGATGGCCTACACCATCAACGCCGTCAACGGCGGTTCGCTGGTCATCAATGGCTCGGCGACAACGACCAATTTCGCCAACGTCGAGACCATCCGCGGCTCCGATCAGAACGACACCTTCACGATCGTCGCGACGTCCGGTGCCACCGCGCTCGAGGGCGGCGCAGGGGCCGACGTCTTCCTCCTCGACAACCCGGCCAACACCTTCACCACGTTCACGGGCGACATTCTCGGTGGCGCGGGTGACGACCAGGTCCATTTCGGCGTTCCGGAAGCGCTGCCCGCCGACGATCCGACCGACGAGCTGAGCGTGGTGGTCGGTTCCGTGAACCTTGGTGCCGACAACGACACCATCGATTTCTCGGGCACCAAGTTCGACGGCCATACCGTCGATCTGATCAGCAACAAGTTCTTCAGCGTGGAGAACATCAAGGGTAACGGCGCTTCGCAGCTGAACGGCCCGTCGAGTTCCACCGCGTACTTCATTTCGGATTTCGGCACGGGCGAATTCATCGCATGGGACGGGACGTCCAAGACGGTGACCTTCGGTCCGGGCAGCGGCGCGACGACGTTCGAGTTCTTCAGCATCCTCGCCGGGCCGAGCAACGACGTGTTCTTCTTCGGCCCCAACGGCCGCATTCCGGGTGTCGGCGGCGCCAACACGCAAAACGTCCAGTACGACGCCGGCGTGTCGGATGGCGTGATCCGTGTCGGGCTCAACCCGGCGGGGATCGACGGCGGGACGAGCAGCGGCGACATCCTCGTCGGCAGCAAGGGGGCGGACGTCTTCACCCTCACCGGCGCACAACAGCTGAGCTACACCGTCGGCGGCCTGACCACGACGATGACCAACGTCAACCATGTCGACGGTTCGTTCACGAGCGTCTACGGCGGCGGCGTCCAATTGCAGCCGCAATTCGTCGAGGCAACGGATGTCGGCGCCGAAACCGGCAACGACGTGATCGTCGTCGACGGCAACACGGTATGGGGGGGACGTATTGTCGGCGGCGGCGGTGTCGATACCTTGCGCACGAACGTCGCGGTGCAGGTCGTCATCGATCAGATCAACGAGGGCACTGCCGGCGGGCTCAGCAGCAGCTCGGCCAGCTTCGCCGTGGGCAACTTCGACGAGATCGAAATCCTCGAAACCGGTGACGGCGACGACCAGGTCTCGCTCGCAGTCGCACCCAACGACAACAACGCCGTTGCGGCCACGACACGCCTCGATCTCGGCGCTGGCACCGATACCTTGTCCTCCACCGTCGCCGTGCGCTGGACGCTCGAAGGTATCGGTTCCGGTTTCGCGAGCAACCAGGCCAACAACGCGTTGCGCGTGGATTTCCGCAACGTCGAGAATCTCAGCTCGAACCAGAGCACCTTGCTCGCTTTCGCCCCCGTGCCCGCCGGTAACCCGACGTCGGTCACCGGCACCATCACCAGTACCGGTGCCAACGGCATCACCATCGAAACGGCCAGCGTCGCGACCGGCGCAACCGGCATCAACCTGGTCGCGGCCGGCGGCATCACCAGCAACGGCGCGCTCGCCCTTACTGCGAGTGGCGCCGGCGACATCAACCTCACCGGGCCGGTGGCGGTGAACGGGAATTTCGCGACCAGCGTGGCGGCAGGTACGGCAACCATCGGCGGCGCCGTCACCACCGGCGGCAGTCAGAGCTTTACGGGGCAGACGACCGTCAGTGGCAACCTCGCGGCCGGCACCACGGTCGCCAGCAACGGTAACTTGACCGTCAACGGCAATGTGACCTCCGTGGGCGCGCAGACCTACCAGGGCATCACCAGCATCAACGGCAGCATCATCAATGGTGGCGCCGTCGCCTTTACCGGGGGTGCCGGTAGCGTCACGGGCAGCATCGGCGGCAGCGCGAACAACGCCGTGGGTTCGGTCAGTTTCGGTGCCGGTGCCACAGTCGGCGGCTCGGTGACGACGACGGGCAGCCAGAGTTTCGCCGGTGGCACCACGATCACCGGTGACGTGACCGCGGGCAGCAGCGTGACCGTCGCCGGAGGGGCCACGGTCGGCGGCTCGGTGACGACGACGGGCAGCCAGAGTTTCGCCGGTGGCACCACGATCACCGGTGACGTGACCGCAGGCAGCGGCGTGACCGTCACCGGAGGGGCCACGATCGGTGGCAACGTGTCGTCCGGCGCCGGCCAGACTTACGCGGGCACCACCAATATCAATGGCGACATTCTGCAGGGCACCGCCGTCGCGTTCTCCGGCGGGCAGGGCACGGTCGGCGGAACGATCGGCCAGACGGCCACCAATACCGGCACGGTCGGCTCGGTGAGTTTTGCGAACGGCGCGTCCGTTGGTGGGGCGGTCACGACGACCGGCGACCAGAACTATGCCGGCGGTACCAGCCTCGGCGACGACGTCGTAGCGGGCGGCCGCGTGACGGTGACCGGTGGCGCCACCATCGATGGTGACGTCTCGACCGGGGCCAGCCAGAGCTATGTCGGTGCGACCACCATCGGTGGCAGCATCCTGCAGGGCACCGCGGTCGCCTTCTCCGGCGACGTCGGCACGGTCACGGGCAGCATCGGGCAGACGGCGAGCAATACCGGCACGGTGGCAACGGTCAGCTTTGCTGCCGGCGCGTCCCTGGGCGGCCCGGTCACGACCTCCGGCAACCAGACCTACGGCGGTGCCACGACCCTGGCGGGCGACCTTAGTGGCGCGGATCTCGTGTTCAACGGCGTCACGACGATCGACGGCGACATCGCGATGTCGTCGTCGACCGACGTGTTCGATTTCAACAACGAAGTTGTCTCGGCGGACGATGCCGTTCTGAATATCGTGCCGACTCCCGGCCGCGACCTGTTCATCGATCTCGACGCCGGTGTCGGTCATCTCGCCGCCGATCGCTTCGCAGGACTCCTCGGAACGCTGGTCATCGGCGGGCGCCTGTTCGTCGCGCCCGGCGCGCCGACGATGCTGGACGGCGCGCTGCAGTCCGCCAATGCCAACTACATCGAGATCTCGGAAGACTTTGCCACCGGCGGCAACCTGATGCTGCTGGGCAGCGCCATCGAGATGGTCAACGCGCCGGGCCAGAACCTCGAAATTTCCGCCGGTGGCGAGCGCGTCGGCGAGATCGTCATGCTCGCCTTCGGCGACAATATCGTCACTTTCGACGCGTTGGCCGATACCACTCGCACTGCGCTGGGCAATATCGCCGGGCCGGATACCGGCACGGTGAGGATCTCCGGACGCAGCGCCACGCTTGCCGCAACCGGTGAATTGCTCAATACCGGCAACATGATCATGAGCATGGCGGGCGGCGAAGTGGCGGTCGCGCAGAGCGACACCGCGGTCAACCAGCAGGTACAGTTCAACGTGCAGTCGAACGCGAGTCCGTCGAACGTCTCGCTCACCGACACGTTCCTGTTCTCGAGCTTGTCCGAGACCAATGTCAGCGTTGCCAATCGGTTCGTGCGTGCCAATTCACTGCTCGGCGCCGGTGTGACTGCCAATTCCCTGTTCCAGAATGCACGGGTGTCATTCCCCAATCCGGCCGCCGTCCTCACCCTGCTGCAGGCGGTATCGTTCGTCGATTCCTCGCTGTTCGAGGAAGACCTCTCGTTGTTCGGGCAGATCGGCAACGGCATCGCCTTGTCGTTGGATCAATGCGAGGACGCCGAGGGTTGCGCGCCGAGCGTGACCGAGGAAGAACTCGTCGCACTGATCGAGTCGCTCAACGAGCGCATCTCGCGCATCGAGACGCTGCTGGAGGCCGGCCAGATCGATGCCGAGGAGGGTCAGCGCCTGCTCACCGGCTATCGTCAGCAACTGCAGAATTTCCTCACCTACCAGGAACAGTTGGTCGCCTACAACAAGGCCAAGGAGGCCGACGAGTTCGGCGACGATTTCGGCGACGAGTTCGAGGACGTGTTCGAGGCCGAGGAGACCCTGGAGCCGGCCGAGAGCGCGGCGCCCGCGGAGGCGGCCGAACCCGCCGAGGAACTCCCCGTGTTCGACGAGGCGACCGAGGAGCCCTTCGCGCCGCTGGAGGAGGATACTGCGCCGGCCGTGGAAGAGCCTGCGGTCGAACCGGAGTTCGAAGACCTCGACGAGGCGGTCGAGACCTTCGACGCGGCGCCGGCGCCGGAACCCGCCGCGGCCGAGCCGGCGCCGGAAAGCGACGGCGGCGAACCCGAATTCGAGGAACTCGATGACGAGTTCGAGGAATTCGAGGAAGAGTTCGACGACATGCTCCTCAATCAGCTCGACGATCCACGCGCCGTCAACCAGCTCGCCGGCACGGTGCGTATTGGCGCCGACGGCAACGTGCTGTGGAGCGGTGATGTTCTACTACCGACCCTGCACCGACGTTTCTGAAATCCATGGCCACACCCGCTCCACAGCTTCCTGTCTTCTATCGCGACGTCGTGGCGCTCAGTCGCGAGCGTCACAAGGATTGGTACATCGATCCCGAACAGGGCTACTCGTTTGCCGCTAGCAGCAATTCCGTCTACGTCGCGGCCAGCGAGTTCGTCGTCGCGGCGCGCGAGTTCCCCATCGTGTTCGCGCGCGATGCGGGCGGCGGGCTCGCCCCCGCGGTGCTGCTCGGGTTGCGCGCGAACGAGAACGTGGTGGTCGACGAAGAGGGACGCTGGCTGACCAACTACGTGCCGGCCTACGTGCGCCGTTACCCCTTCATCCTGGCCACCGCCGCGGATGGTGGTGACCAGCTCACGGTATGCATCGACGAGGCCTATTCCGGGTTCAATACCGTGCAAGAAGGCCAGCGGCTGATCGCCGAGGACGGCGAGCATGGCGAACTATTGTCAAATTCGGTGAATTTTTTGCGGGAGTTCCACCAGCACACATTGCTTACCCGGGAGTTCTGCCAAGCTGTCGACCAGGCCGGGTTGCTGGAACCGATGCAAGCCAACGTGGCGATGAACTCGGGCGAGAAGTTTTCCCTGTCGGGCCTGCACTGCGTCACGCGTGCGCGCCTGAAAACACTGGAGGCAGCGGTTGCGAAGCAGTTCCTCGACAAGGATTACCTGGAGTTGATTTACTTGCACATGCACTCGCTGGCAAACCTCGACAGGCTGGTCCAGGGCGTGGCCGCACGCAGCGGAACCCCGGCGCAGTAGCGGCATCCAACCGGCTGGAGAAAAGGCGAACCCTCTCATGCCCCACATCCATCGCATCTCCGCTTCGTTGCCTGGCCGCCCGTCGCGCCCCGGCGCGCTCGATAGCCTGCGCGGTGCTGCCACGGCGCGCGCCGCGCATGGGGCGCGTCCGGGTTGGGTCAGAGCCGGTGCCGACCAGGCCTGGCTGCAACGCGAACAACGCTACTCGGGCATGCGTGACGGGGCGGTGCTGCTCGCCCGCATGATCGACCAGATGGGAGGGGGCGCCGGCTCCCTGCCGCGCGGCAGTTTCGTCAGTCTCGACGCCTGAACGCGCCGACCTCTACTGCTGCCGCGCGGTGCTCTGCGGCACGGCGCCATATTTCTCGATGAACTCGCGGGACAGTTTCTCCGCTTCGACCAGCTCGGCGGCGGACAGCTTGTCCCTGGCGCGATCGAACGACTTGGCGCCTTTGGCATTACCGAGATGGGCGGCAACGCTGTACCAACCGTAGGCATACTCCATGTCGGCCGGCACACCGACGCCGTTCTCGTACATGTCACCGAGGCGGTACTGGGCGTCGCCCACACCCTTCTCGGCGGCCTTGCGGTACCACTCGGCGGCCTTGGCGTCATCCTGTTCGACGCCCTGGCCGGCCGCATACATGCGGCCGAGGAAATACTGCGCGTAGGCGTGATCCTGCGACTCGGCCAGCGGTACGAAAGTCTGCAACGCCTCGTCGAACTTGCCCATCATCAAGGCCACGACCCCATCGTTGAAATCGGCCGCGGCCGGGGTGGCGAGGAGGCTCAGCAGCAACAGGGCGGTGATCTTACGCATGGACGGGCTAATCTCCGGGCAGGGCAAAACGGCAGGAAAACACGGCAGTTTCGACGCGCGCAGTGTACCGGAGTTCCCGCCACCGGCCTATCGGCGAAGATGTTAGAATCGCGCTCCCCCGACAGCCAGTGAACACCCCATGCCCGGCAAGACGCTCTACGACAAGCTCTGGGACCAGCATGTCGTGCGTACCTTCGACGACGGCTCAGCGCTCGTCTACATCGATCGACACATCGCCCACGAAGTGACTTCGCCGCAGGCCTTCGAGGGCCTGGAACTGGCCGGCCGCACGCTGTGGCGCGTGCAGTCGACCAAGGCCGTGTCCGATCACAACGTCCCCACGGTCGACGTCACCAACATCACCGACCCGGTCGCCCGCGTGCAGCTCGAGACGCTGACGCGCAACTGTCGGCACTACGGCATCACCCATCACGACATCGGCGACCTGCGCCAGGGCATCGTGCACGTGACCGGGCCGGAGCAGGGCTGGAGCCTGCCGGGCATGACGATCGTCTGTGGCGACTCGCACACCGCCACCAACGGTGCGCTGGCCGCGCTGGCCTTCGGTATCGGCACCTCCGAGATCGAGCACGTGTTGGCGACGCAGTGCCTGGTGCTGCGCAAGGCGCGCAACATGCGCGTCGCCGTCAACGGCAGCCTCGGCCCCGGGGTCACCGCCAAGGACATCATCCTGCACGTCATCGGCGCCATCGGCACGGCCGGCGCGACCGGCCACACCATCGAGTACACCGGTGCGGCCATCCGCGCGCTCAGCATGGAAGGGCGCATGACCGTCTGCAACATGTCGATCGAAGCCGGTGCCCGGGCCGGGCTGGTCGCCTTCGACCAGGTCACGCGCGATTACGTCGAGGGACGCCCGTTCGCGCCCAGCGGCGAGCAGTGGGAACGCGCGCTCGCCGCGTGGGCCGAGCTGCATTCCGACGACGACGCGCGTTTCGACACCGAGTACGGCTTCGATGCCGCGGCGATCGAGCCGCAGGTGTCGTGGGGCACGTCGCCGGAGATGGTGGTACCGGTCAACGGCGTCGTCCCGGACCCGCGCGGTATCGAGGACGAGACCCGCCGTATCGGCATGATGAATGCCTTGCGTTACATGGATCTCGAGCCCGGCACGCCGATGACGAAGATCCCGGTGGACAAGGTCTTCATCGGTTCGTGCACCAATTCGCGCATCGAGGATCTGCGTGCGGCAGCGGCGGTGGTCAAGGGCCGGCGGCGCGCCGCGTCGGTCAAGGCCGCGCTGGTCGTGCCAGGTTCCGGCCTGGTCAAGCAGCAGGCCGAGGCCGAGGGTCTCGACCGCGTCTTCGTCGAGGCCGGTTTCGAATGGCGCATGCCGGGCTGCTCGATGTGCCTCGGCATGAACCCGGACCAGCTCGAACCGGGCGAGCGCTGTGCGAGCACATCGAACCGCAACTTCGAAGGACGCCAGGGCCGCAACGGGCGTACCCACCTGGTCAGCCCCGCGATGGCCGCCGCGGCCGGCATCGCCGGCCACTTCGTCGACGTGAGGGAGTTCTGAACGTGGAAGCCTTTGAACGCCTCGACGGTATCGTCGTCCCCATCGATCGCCCCAACGTCGACACCGACGCGATCATCCCCAAGCAGTTCCTGAAGTCGATCAAGCGCAGCGGTTTCGGCCCCAACCTGTTCGACGAGTGGCGCTACCTCGACAAGGGCGAGCCGGACCAGGACAACTCGCAGCGACCGCTGAACCCGGATTTCGTGCTGAACCAGGCGCGCTACAAGGGCGCCAGCATCCTGCTCGCCCGGGACAACTTCGGCTGTGGTTCATCGCGTGAACATGCGCCGTGGGCGCTGCACGATTTCGGTATCCGCGCGCTGATCGCGCCGAGCTACGCCGACATCTTCTTCGGCAACTCGTGCAAGAACGGCCTGTTGCCGATCACCCTGCCCGAGGCGGTCGTCGACCAGTTGTTCGACGAGGTGGCGGCTACGCCCGGCTACCGCCTGGCCATCGATCTCGAAGCGCAGACCGTGACGACGCCGAGCGGCGCGGTGCGCCACTTCGATTTCCACCCGGGGCTGAAGGAGCGCCTGCTCGAAGGGCTCGACGACATCGGCGTGACCCTGCAGTTCGCCGACGACATCAAGGCCTACGAAGCGCGGCGCATGGCCGACGCGCCCTGGTTGTTCGTCTGAGCCACGCCCGCCGCCGCGGCCCGTGCGGGCGCGGCGGCACGCATCCCTGGCGCAGGCTCAGGGTGAGCCCATCTCGTCCGCTTCCTTGCGCAGCTTGAACTTCTGGATCTTGCCCGTGGCCGTCTTCGGCAGCTCGGTGAAGACAATCGTCTTGGGCGCCTTGAAATGGGCCAGCTTCTCGCGGCAATAGGCGATGATGTCGGCCTCGCTGACGGGGCCGGCGCCCGCCTTGAGCGTGACGAAGGCGCAGGGCGTTTCGCCCCACTTGTCGTCGGGGCGGGCGACGACCGCGGCCTCGAGGATGTCCGGGTGCTTGTAGAGCGTTTCCTCGACCTCGATGGATGAGATGTTCTCACCGCCCGAGATGATGATGTCCTTGGAGCGGTCCTTGATCTGCAGGTAGCCGTCGGGGTGCATCACCGCGAGGTCGCCGGAATGGAAGTAGGCATCGGCGAGCGATTCGTCGGTGGCCTTCTTGTTCTTGAGGTAGCCGCGCATGACGACGTTGCCCTTGAACATGATCTCGCCCAGCGTCTCGCCGTCACGCGGGACCGGCTGCATGGTCTCGGGGTCCATCACCTCGAGATCCTCGAGCACGTGGTAACGCACGCCCTGGCGGATGAGGGTCTCGGCATAGGCGTCGTCGTCGAGATCGGCCCAGTAGTCCTGCGGCGCGTTGAACACCGCCGGGCCGTAGGTTTCGGTCAGGCCGTAGGTGTGGGTGATGTGGAAACCGGCGGCCTCGGTCGCGCGCAGGACCGCCGCCGGCGGCGCTGCGCCCGCGGTCATCACCTCGACGGTGTGCGGTAGCGGCTTCTTGTCGCTCTCGGCCGCGTTGACGATGAAATTGAGCACGATGGGCGCGCCGCAGAAATGCGTGACCTGGTGCGCGTCGATGGCGTCGTAGATGTTCTTCGCCGCGATCCGGCGCAGGCACACGTTGGTGCCGGCCAGGGCGGCGATGGTCCAGGGGAAGGTCCAGCCGCAGCAGTGGAACATCGGCAGGGTCCACAGGTAGACCGGGTGATGGGTCATGTTCCAGGCCATGGCGCAGCCGAGGGCGTTGAGATAGGCCCCGCGGTGGTGATAGACCACGCCCTTGGGGTTGCCGGTGGTGCCCGAGGTGTAGCACAAGGCCATCGCCTGCCACTCGTTGTCGGGCAGTGTCCAGGGGTGCTCGGGATCGCCCTCGGCGAGGAACTCCTCGTACTCGATCTTGCCCAGGCGGTCGTGGCAGGGCGCCTCCTCGTCGGCGATGTCGATGACCAGCGGCTGCACCTTGCACTTGGCCAGCGCCTCGCGCACGGTCGGCGCGAACTCGGTGTCGGTGATTACCACCTTGGCCTCGCCGTGATCGAGGATGAAGGCGATGGCATCGGCGTCGAGGCGGATGTTGATCGGATTGATCACCGCGCCCGCGGCGGGGATGCCGAACAGGCCTTCGTAGAAGGCCGGGATGTTGGTAGCGATGACGGCGACGGTGTCACCGCGGCCGATGCCGCGGCGGGCAAGCGCCGAGGCGAGCTGGCGGCAGCGCCGGAAGGTCTCGGCCCAGGTGAAACGGCGCGTACCGTGGACGACGGCGAGGCGGTCGGGATAGACCGCGGCCGAGCGCGCCAGCCAGCTCAACGGGCTCAGCGGTACGTAGTTCGCCGGCACCTGGTCGAGGTCGCGTTCGTAAGGATTCGACACCTGGTCGCTCATGAAATACTCCCCTGCGGTGTTTTGGATTCTGGTTGCCGTCCGCGTCGCGTTCAGCAGTCGCGCCAGGTCGGCTGGCGTTTCTCGATGAAGGCGTCGATGCCTTCCTGGCCGTCACGGCTCATCAGGTTGCACACGAGGTCGGCACCGGCGCCGCGGTAGGCGCCGTCCAGCGCCTGGCCGGCCTGGCGGTAGTAGGACGCCTTGCCGAGGCGCACGGCGAACTGCGACTTGTCGGCGATGCGCCGCGCCAGCGCGCGCGTCTCCGCCTCGAGCGCGGCGTCCGCCACCACGTGGTTGACCAGGCCGATGGCGGCGGCACGCTCGGCGTCGATGAAGTCGCCGGTCAGCAGCATCTCCAGGGCGTGCTTGCGCGGCACCACGCGGCTGAGGGCGACGGCCGGGGTCGCGCAGTAGAGGCCGTTGTGGATGCCGTTGGTGGCGAAGCGCGCGCTGGCTGCGGCGATGGCCAGGTCGCAGGTTGCGACCAGCTGGCAGCCGGCGGCGGTGGCGATGCCCTGGACCTGGGCGATGACCGGCTGCGGCAGGGCGACGATGGCCTGCATCATCTTCGAACAGTCGGCGAGCAGCTGCTGGTAGAAGGCCTCGTCGCGATGGGCGTTCATCTCCTTGAGGTCGTGCCCGGTGGAGAAGGCCTTGCCGGTGGCGGCGAGGATGACGACGCGGGTGTCGGCATCCTCGGCGATGCGTGCCAGCTCGGCATCGAGTGCGGCGATCACCGCGCTGGTGAGGGTGTTGTAGCGCGCGGGCCGGGCCAGGGTCACGGTGCGGATGCCGTCGGCCAAGGTGGAGGTCAACGCGGGGGCGGAATCGGTCTGCGGCTGGGGCTGGCTCATGCGGTGCGCTCCGGGGCTGGGGGGGCTATTTTCTCAGGTGCCGACGGCGGCGCAAGTCGATTCGGCCAGTGCCGCGGGCGCGAATTGCAGGGCAAGCAGCGGGCTGCGTCGCGGCTCCGGCCCGGGCATGCTCGACCCATGCAATCTGGGTCATCGCCCAGCGGAGGAGTAGCATGAATGCACGCATGAAAGCCCTGCCCGCAGATCGCTCGTGGGACGACGACAGCCGTTGGGCCGCGGTGTGCGCGCGCGACGTCGCGGCCGACGGCCACTTCGTCTACGCCGTGCGCACGACCGGGGTGTATTGCCGCCCGAGCTGCGCCTCGCGGCGGGCACGGCGCGAGAACGTGAGCTTCCACGCCGATCCGGCCGCCGCCGAGGCCGCCGGTTTCCGTGCCTGCAAGCGTTGCCAGCCCGCCGGCGGCGGGCGCCAATCCCGCCACCTGGCCGCGATCACGCGCGCCTGCGCGCTGATCGAGGACAGCGCCACCCTGCCCGAGCTGGACCAGCTGGCGGCGGCCGCGGACATGAGCCCCTACCATTTCCATCGCGTGTTCAAGCGCGTCACCGGCCTGACCCCGCGCGCCTATGCCGCGGCCAGGCGGAAGGCGCGTATGCGCGATGCCCTGGTCGACGGCGCGAGCGTGACCGCAGCGATCTACGATGCCGGCTTCAATTCCAACGGCCGCTTCTATGCCGCCAGCGGCGCGGCGCTCGGCATGCATCCGAGCGCCTACCGCGACGGCGGGGCAGGCGAGACCATCCGCTTCGCAGTCGGGCAGTGCGCGCTTGGCAGTATCCTCGTCGCAGCCACCGCACGTGGCCTGTGCGCGATCGCCCTCGGTGACGAACCGCAGGCCCTGGTGCACGAACTCGAGGACCGTTTCCATCGCGCCGAGCTGGTTGGCGGTGATCCGGCGTTCGAGGCCACCGTGGCGCGTGTCATCGGCTTCGTCGAGGAACCGCGCCGCGGCCTCGACCTGCCGCTCGACATCCGTGGTACCGCCTTCCAGGAACGGGTGTGGCAGGCACTCGCCGCCATCCCGCCGGGGCGCACGGTGTCTTACGGCGAGATCGCGGCAGCGATCGGCCAGCCCGCCGCGGTGCGCGCCGTGGCCGGCGCCTGCGCGGCCAATACGCTTGCCGTCGCCATCCCCTGTCACCGCGTGGTGCGCGCCGACGGCAGCCTGTCCGGTTACCGCTGGGGGGTGGCGCGCAAGCGCGCGCTGCTGGCGCGCGAGGCCGGTGGATGAATGCGGTCGCGGCCGGCAGCGCGAAGCTTGCCGCACTCGATGCGGGCGTCCTCGGCGCGGCGCTCGACGCGCGCGGCTTCGCCTGCATCCCGGGACTGCTCGCGCCGGCGGCGTGCGTGGCACTGGCCGCGCAGTACGACGACGAAGAGCTGTTCCGCAGCCGTATCGTCATGGCGCGGCACAACTTCGGGCGCGGTGAGTACCGCTACTTCACCTACCCGCTGCCCGCGCCGATCGCCGCGCTGCGCGCCGCGCTGTACCCGCCGCTGGCGCACATCGCAAACGCCTGGGCCGCGCGTCTCGGCCACCCGCGCGTCTATCCGCCGGGTCTCGACGGCTACCTCGCCGAGTGCCACCAGGCCGGTCAGTGCCGGCCGACCCCGCTGCTGCTGCGCTACCAGCGCGGTGACTACAACTGCCTGCACCGCGATCTCTACGGCGCGGAAGTTTTTCCCCTGCAGGTCGCGGTGCTGTTGTCGCGGCCGGGTGCGGATTTCAGCGGCGGCGAATTCGTCCTCACCGAGCAGCGCCCGCGCATGCAATCGCGGGTGAGCGTGGTACCGCTGATGCAGGGCGACGCGGTGGTCTTCGCCGTCGACCAGCGCCCGGTACGGGGCACGCGCGGTGATTACCGCGTGCACCTGCGCCACGGCGTGAGTGAGGTCACGGCCGGTCACCGCCACGTGCTCGGGCTGATCTTCCACGACGCCACCTGAATGGACGCGCCCCGGGCGGGGCGCCCGCTGGCCCATGATGCTTGGACCGGCGGCCTTGCCGAGGTCGGCTCCGGCCGCTCCGCCCTGCGCGTTCAGCGCCCGGCGCTACAGTTGCCGCGACGCACGGCCTCGGTGTGCTGGGTGAAGGTCATGTTCTTGCCGCCCATCTTGATCGCGAGGTCGCCGCGCATCTGCGTGGCACGGCTTTCGATGCGCGCACTGCCGGTGGCGACGCGTTCACTCTGGCAGGCGAGCCGCCAGCGCCCGGCCGGGGCCTCGGCGACGGGCTGCAGGGCGCAGCCGCGCAGCGCGGGCTGGGCCAGTACCGGGAAGAGGGCATCGGGCGTACCGTCGAGGCAGCGCGTCGCGGTGCTCGACTGTTGGCGCATCTCGTCGAGGTGCGGCATCACGGTCTGCCAGGTGAGTTCGTACTGGCCCGGCGGAAAGGCCGTTGGCGCAGCCGCGACGGCCGTCGGCAGAACGGTGACCAGTACGAGCAGCAGCGCGGCACGCGTCGTGGTCGGGCGGGGCATGACTGGGGTCCTCCACGCGGGCCTACAGGATGACGCGGCCGGACCGGACGTGCACCCCGGATCTTGCGCATCGAGCTGCAGGCCGGCGTTGCCATTGCAGGACGTGAAAGAGTGCCGTGCCAAGGGTAGTCCGGCTGGCGAACGTCGACGCCGGCGGCGCGGATCATGCGCCTGCGCCTGCGCGCGCCGGCACCGTCTTGATACCCATCAAGGCAGCGGGCCCGCCCCGCGGTTATGGTGCAACCATTGCACGAGAGGACAATCCGACATGATTTCGAAGCGCACTGGCCTGTTCGGCCTGATCGTCGCCGCCGCCATCAGCGGTCCTGCCGCGGTCGCGGAAGAAGAGGGCGATGCCCACGGGGTCGGCGAAGCCGCCTGGTTGGAGCACTGCACGGTCTGCCATGGCCGTGACGGCACCGGTAACGGGCCTTTTGCTCCCATGCTCAAGACGCCGCCGGCCGACCTCACCCGCCTGGCGGAGCGCAACGGCGGCGACTTCCCCGCCGCCAAGGTGCGCGCGGTCATCGACGGTCGCCGCATTCCGATCGCGCACGGTACGGCGGAAATGCCGATCTGGGGCAAGGTCTGGTCGGATGCCGGCGAGCGCGAGATCGGCGTGCGCGCGCGCATCATCGACGTCGTCGCCTACCTGCGCACGATCCAGAAATAACCGCCCCGCCAGGTCCGTCGCGGCGTGGGGCGGCCTGCGGCGCCGTGCCCGTCGAGGACGGGCGGGCGCCGTCGACCCGGTTCAGGGATTGCGCGGCATGAAGCCCTGGCGCTTGAAAAAGGCTTCCGACATCTGGGCATCGGTCATGCCGAACATGTCCTTGGCGCGTTCGAGCTCGGCCTGGTCGACCATGCCGTCGTGGTTGGCATCGAGGTCCTGGAAGTGATCGGCCATGAACGGCTGGAAGCCCGGGAACTCGGTGACCGGCTTGAAGCGCTCGACTTCGAACATGGTCAGCATGCCGTCCCCGTTGAGGTCGGCCTTGGCGACGGCGCTGGTCCAGGGCATGAAACCCTCGGCCGCGGCCGGCAGGGTGAGCAGCAGGCCGACGGCGAGGCCGGCGGCGATCGATGACAGGTTCTTCATCTTCGTTTCCTCGGTTTGGCTAGGCTGGTCGAGGGCGGCACCGACGACACCTGCGGGGTGGAACGGCACCAGGTCCGTGGCATCCCGGGTTGCCGCCGGGGCTGCTCCCGGATGACGGTGGCGAGTATCATGGGTCGGCGACGCGGGGCCGAGTTTCTTACCGTAACTAACCTTACCTGGCGGCGGATGGACGGAACTTCGGAGCGGAATGGACGACAGTGCCGTAATCGCGCAACTCGAGCGCATCCTGGCGAGCCCGCAGTTCGCCGACGCGCCGCGCCAGCAGCGCCTGCTGCGCTACCTCGTCGAGTGCAGCCTCGCCGGTGAAACCGAACGCCTGAAGGGCTACACGCTGGGGGTCGACGTGTTCGATCGCCCAGCCGATTTCGATCCCTCGCTGGATGCCATCGTGCGCGTCGAGGCCGGCCGTCTGCGCACCAAGCTGCGCGACTACTACGCCGGTCCCGGCATGGCGGACGCGCTGCAGTTCGTGCTGCCCAAGGGCGGCTACGTGATGCGCTTCGAAGCCAACGCGGCGCCGGCGGCAGCGGTCACGGTGCCGGCCAACAGCATCGCCGTGCTGCCCGTCGTCAGCCTCTCGCCCGACCCCGCGCAGGTCTGCCTCGCCGACGGCATGACCGACGCCATCATCAATCATCTCGGTCGCAACCCGGCGCTGCGCGTGACGTCCTTCACCTCGGTGATGCGCTATCGCGACAGCGGGCGCCGCCTGGCGGAGATTGCCGCCGAGCTCGGCGTGCGCTACGTCTACGAGGGCACCTACCTGCCGCTCCACGATCGCTTCCGCCTGACCGCGCAGCTGATCGAGGCCGAACCGGACCTGCACCTGTGGGCCGATGCCTACGAGCGCCCGCTCGACGACATGCTGCGTGCACAGGACGAGGTCGCGCGGACCATCGGCACGACCCTCGGGCGGGCCATCGGCGGTGACGCCGGCAGCGGCGCGCGGAGCGTCAACCCGGCCGCCTTCGAAGCCGTGTTGCAGGGACGGCGGCATCGCATGCAGTTGACGGCGCAGGGTCTCGACCAGGCCGTCGGCTGGTTCGAGCGTGCCATCGAGATCGATCCCGAGTATGCCGAAGCCTATGCCGGCATCGCCGGCTGCTACTGCTCTTACGGCACCTACGGACTCGAACTGCGCGCGCCGCACGAAGTACTGCCCTACGGCATGCGCCTGGCCGAGCGGGCCATCGAACTCGACCCTGCGTCGGTCGAGGGCCATGCCTTTCTCGGCATCATGAAGCTCAAGTACGCCTGGGACTGGCCGGGTGCGCGCGCCGAGTTCGAACGTGCCCTCGCCCTCAACCCGAGTGACGTGCGCGCGCTGGTGCAAACCGGGCTGTACCACGAGTCGCTGGGCGACTTCGACAGCGCCACCGACTACGCCGAACGCGCCTACCGCGTTGATCCCTTCAACAAGGGCGTGCTCATGAACCGCGCCTGGCAGTGGCACCAGGCCGGCGACCCGCACCGCGCGCTCGGCTATGCCGAGCAGCTCGCCGAAGCCGAGCCCGGTTTCTGGGGCGGGCACTGGGTGCGCGGGCACGTGCTGCGGGAGCTGGGGCGCCTGCCCGAGGCCCGTGCGGTCCTGCGCACCGCCGTCGATCTGCCCGGTGGTCACACCTTGCCACTCGAGTCCTACGGTCATTGCTGCGCCGTCGCTGGCGACGCCGCGCAGGCACGGGCGGTCCTCGACGAGCTCGCGGTGCTGGCCGCGCGCAGCTACGTGTCGCCCTATCGGCGTGCCACGGTGCTCGCCGGGCTTGGCGACGAGGAGGCCATGTTCGCGGCGCTGGAGGCGGCACGCGAGGCGCGGTCGCGATCCCTGGCGTGGCTCGCCGTCGCGCAGGAGTTCGAAGCCTGGCGCGGATCGGCGCGTTTCCAGGGCTTGCTGCGGGCCGTCGGGATCCCGCTCAGCGACTCGTCAGCTTGAACTCGATGCGCCGGTTGCGCGCCAGTGCTGCCGGGCTGTCGCCGTTGTCGATGGGGTGGTAGGGCCCGAAGCCGGTCGCGGCGAGGCGCGTGGGCGGGATGCCGAAGCGTACGAGTTCGTGAACGATGGCAATCGCGCGCGCGGTCGACAACTCCCAGTTGGAGGGAAAGCGCTCGGTGTTGATGGGGCGTCGGTCGGTATGGCCGTCGACGCGCAGGATCCAGTCGATGTCGGCCGGGATCTGTGTCATCAGCCCGGTCAGGGTTTCGGCCACCCGGGCGACCTGACGGCGGCCGGCCGGGCCGAGTTCGTCGGTGCCGCTGGGAAAGAGCACGCCGGCCGGCAGCACGAAACGGTCACCGACCACCTCGACCCCGTCCGTGCCGGCCAGCGCCTCGCGCAGGCGGCCGAAGAAATCCGAGCGGTAGCGGGCCAGTTCGCTGGCCTTGTTGGCCAGGGCGAGGTTGAGCTTCTGGCCGAGCTCGGCGATGCGCAGGTCCTTGGCCGCGGCGTCCTGTTCGGCGACTTCGAGGGTCTCGGCCAGGCTGGCCAGCTGGCGGCGCACCTCTTCGAGCTGGCGGTTGAGATTCTCGACTTCGGCCTGGGCGGCGACGTTGAGTTCGTTCTCCTCGGCCAGGCGGGCGCGGATGTCGTCGCGCTCGGCGAGCGTCGCTTCGAGCTCGTCGTTGATGCGGTCCTTCAGGCTCTGCAGTGCGGCGATGTCGTGTTCGAGCGTGGCGAGCTCGGCGCGCTGTCCGGCCAGGGCCTCGTTCTGTTCGTCGATGGTGCGCGCGCGGCGTTCGAGTTGCGCCGCCTGGTCGGCGTTCAGATCGCGCGCGGCGGCCAGCGCCTGCTCGCTGCTGGCGAGGCTGGCCGAACGCAGGGCCAGCTCCTGGTCGAGGCGTGCGCTCTCGGCCTGCTGCATGGAGAGGAGATCGGCGAGCTGGTCGACGCGCGCATTGAGCCGCGCCAGCGAGCGGTCGCGGCCGAGCAGGGCATCGGTGAGGAACTGCTGGCCGACTACCGCGACCAGCAGCACGAAAACCACCACCATCAAAAGCGAGGCGATGGCGTCGACGAACGCCGGCCAGATGTCGAGCGGCCGGCGACGGCGGGCGATGCTCACGGCGCGCGCGCCTTGAGCGCATTGGCGATGGTGCGGGAGAGCAGGCGGAGTTCCTCGCGCAACTCGTCGCTGAAGGCCGCATCGCCGCGCTCCTGGGCCAGCCGGTTGAGCGCCGCGGTGAGCTCGGCGTGGCCGTCGGCGAGCCGTGCGAGGCGCTCGTTCTGTTCACCCAGCGAGCGGTTGAAGCGGGTCAGCGCGTCGCCCAGCGTCGCCAGTTCGCCGTGCAGGCGTTCGCGCAGGCCGTCGTCGTCGCGGCTCGCGCGCTGCATGCGTTCGAGGCTGTCGGCGGTCTTTTCGAGCAGGGCCTCGACGTAGGCCGGCGCGCCGCCGGCGAAGCCCTCTTCGGCCATCAGGCCGCTGGACAGGCGCGTGCTGCCCGACAGCCATTCCTCGAGCTCGTTGACGAAACGGTTCTGCGCGTGCCCGGCCTGGAGATCGAGGAAGCCCAGCACCAGCGAGCCGGCCAGGCCGAACAGCGAGGACGAGAAGGCCACGCCCATGCCACCGAGCGGGCCTTCGAGGTTGGCCTTGAGGTCGGCGAAGATGGCGGCGCCGTCGGCGCCCTCGACCGCCATGCCGCGGATCACGCCGGCGACCGAGCCGACGGTGGCCATCAATCCCCAGAAGGTGCCGAGCAGGCCGAGGAAGACCAGCACGCCGATGAAGTAGCGTGACAGGTCGCGCGATTCCTCCAGACGCGTGCGGATGGAGTCGAGCAGGGTACGCAGGGAGGTCGCCGACAGCGAGGCGTCGCCGCGGCCACTCAGCATCAGTGCCATCGAGGCGAGCAGGCGTGGTTGCGTCTCCTGCGCCGCCCGCCGTTCGCCCTGCCGCCAGGCCTCGACCCAGGCGATCTCGGGGTAGAGCGACAGCACCTGGCGTACGTCGATGACGATGCCGACGACGAGGACGGCGAGGATCACACCGTTGAACCAGGGATTGGCAGCGAAAGCCGCCACCAGCGGGCCGGTGATGAACGAAAGCCCGATCAGCACGAGGCCGACGAACACGGCCATCCACAGCAGGCTCCGGCTGGGTAGGGTCATGGCGGTCCTCCGGAAACGCGATGGCGGGCATTCATTCTAGGCCGAGGCCGGCGCGGGTCGCGAACGGGCGCAAGTTCCCCGCGTCCGCGCGCGACGCTCAACGGGCGAGAATCTTCCGCAACACGCGGCGCAGCGCGTGCGCCGGATCGCTGGCGAGGTGCTGCGCGCGCCAGGCGACGTGCTGATCCGGGCGCACCACGATGCAACCGTCGTCCTCGATCTCGCTCGCGCGGGCCCAGTCGCCGCGGTGGTCGACGTGCGCGCGCCGCGGGCCGATGACGTGGACGGCGAGATCGAGGCCGAGCTCGGCACCGACCGTGCGCGCCGCCGTCGCCCAGGCCGCGCCGCCGATGCCGGTGAAGAGGGTGAAGCGGCCCTTGCCGCAGAGATCCAGCGTCGACACCTCGGCGCCCGTCGCGCCGTCGAACACCCAGGCATGCGGCAGGCGCGCGCCGGGCCAGGTGGTGGCCTGGTAGTGCAATTCGGCGTCGCGTTCGAAGGCCGGCTCGGGTTGGTCGTCGCTCACCACTGCACCCGAGCGATAGCGTTGGTTCATTTCCACGCCGTGGGCGTCGAACTCGTAGCGCTTGAAGGCGATTGCCTCGCGCAACGCAGCGCGCTGCGCCGCGCCCGCCGGAGTGGCATCGCAGCGCGCGTCCATGCTCGCGCGGATGCGCGCGTGGTCGGTGCCGCCGGTCATGCCGAGCGCCGCGAAGATCGGCCCGAACTCGGCGATCGACTGGTTGGCGCGGGTCACGATCTGCCGCGCAATCGGCACCCGCTCGGCGGAATAGCTGTCGAGCAGCGCCGGGCCAGCCTGACCCTTCGCCACCATGGCGAGCTTCCAGGCCAGGTTGTAGGCATCCTGGATCGAGGTGTTGGAGCCGAGCCCGTTGGACGGCGGATGGCGGTGGGCGGCATCGCCCATGATGAACACGCGCCCGGCCTGCATGTTCTCCGCGTACTGGTTGTTGACCGTCCAGGTGTTGGCCGAGAGCAGCTCGATTTCGAGCGCCGGGTCGCCGACCAGCTGGCGCGCGACCTCGGTGGCGAAGGCGGCGTCGACCTCGGGCGCGGGCTCGTTGATGTCGTAGCCCCACACGATCAGCCACTCGTACCAGGGGCGCACCATGCGCACCAGGCCCATGCCGATGCCGCCGACGTCGGCGCCCGGCTGCATGATCCAGTAGAGCACCGAGGGCCGATGGGCGACGTAGCGCGAGAGGTCGGCGCGGAAGTGGATGTTCATCGAGCCGCCGACGCCCATGCGGCCGGCGAACGGCAGGCCGGCGTCCCGGGCGACCAGCGAGTTGCCGCCGTCGGCGCCGACCAGGAAGCGCGAGCGAATGGTGAGGGTCTCCCCCGTGAGACGGTCACGGCAGGTCGTGGTGACGCCGTCCGCGTCCTGCTCGTGGGCGAGGTACTCGGTCGACAGGCGCGCCTGGGTGCCGCGCCGGCAGGCGGTGCCGAACAGGATCGGCTCGAGCAGGGTCTGTGGCAGGTCGATCATGTGGCAGGGCGAGGCCAGCAGGTGCTCGGCGCGTGACAGCGGGTGCTTGCCCCAGCTCTGCATGCGGCCGATTTCCTCGCCGGCGAGGCTCTCGCAGAACACGTTCTCGCCCATCAGATCCTGGTGGGTGCCGTGCAGGTAGGCTTCGTCCTCGACTTCGCGACCGAGGTCGCGCAACACCTCCAGGCAGCGCTGGTTGGTGATGTGCGCGCGCGGCGTGTTGGCCAGCCAGCGGTAGCGGTTCACGGCCACGTTGTCGATGCCGTAGGTGGACAGCAGCGCCGCCGTCGCCGAGCCGGCCGGCCCGGTGCCGATGATCAGCACGTCGGTGTCTATCGTTGCCATGTTTCCTCCCCGTCGATGCCGCGGCAGTTTAGCGTGTCGCCGATGACGAGGGGCGGTGGGCGCCGCGCGCCGACCAAGCGACCTGCGGCCTGCTTGCCGCGCCTATCGCCGGTGACGCAGGCGGCTGCCGGCGGACTGCGGCCGCGTCTCGCACGGCCTGCGCCCGGTGCGCGACGAGCCCGTGGCCTGTCAGCTGCGTTCGTGGACAATGGCGCCATCGATCATCGTCAGGTCGACCGTCATGTCGCGCAGTTCGTCCGTCGGGCAGCCCATCACGTCGCCGTCGAGGACGATGAGGTCGCCGCGCTTGCCGGCCTCGATCGAGCCCAGTTCGTGCTCCATGCGCAGCGCCCAGGCGCCGTTGAGGGTGAAGGCGCGGATGGCTTCCTCGCGGGTGATTACCTGGGCGGGCCCGATCACCTCGCCGGTCAGGCCGGCCTGGCGGGCGAGGCTCTGCCACAGGGTGAACATCGCCTCGCGCGGACCCCAATCGGTGCTCTGCGAGATGGGCACGCCGCCATCGAGCCAGTCGCGCAGCGGGATCGCGACCGCGCAGTCGTCGGCGCCCAGGCGTTCGCGATAGACCTCGGCGCCCTTGCCCCACACGAAATTGGTCGAGGTCGTCGCCGCCACGCCGAGGCGCGCGCAGCGCGCGATCTGTTCGCGGGTCGGGAATTCGCAGTGTTCGAGCACGTAGCGCTTGTCACGGATTGGCGTGCGCTGGTCGATGCGTTCGAAGGCGTCGAGCGCGATGCCGATCGAACCGCGCCCGGCCGCCTCCGCGTGGATGCGGAAGTTCATGTCCGCGGCGAGGTCGAGGATCGCATCGTAGTGATCGCGTGCAACCAGCGGGCCCGGGTCGACGGTATCGCCGAACGGCCCAGGGTAAGGCCGGTCGTGCACCGCCGCGCCGTGCCAGTAGGGGCCGTCGAGGCCGATGCTCACCCCGCACACGCGCAGCGCGTCGTCGCCGAAGCCACCGTTGGCGGCGAAGCGCACGGTGCGCAGGAAATCGCGGATCTCGTCCAGGCTGCGGGTGAAGTCGATCTCGAAGGTATAGAAGATGCGCAACGGCAGGCGTCCGGCTGCGCGCAGCTCGGCGTAGGCACGCAGCTCCTCGGGGCTGGTCAGATGCGCCTCGAGCAGGGTGGTGGTGCCGTGGGCGATGAACTGCGGCGCCAGCGCCGCGATGCCGTCGCGCAGTTCGTCGTATCCGGCGCGGGGTGCCGCCTGTTCCACGCGCTGGTAGAGCGGATCGAAGTTGTAGATCGGCTGCATGGCGCCTTCGACGATACCGGTCGGTCGCCCGTCGGCATCGGCGAGCACGCGCGTGTGCGGCGAGAGGTCGCTGCCGGGACCGATACCGGCAGCGTGCAGGGCTGCGCTGTTGAGCACGGCGAAGTTGGGTACGCGGTTGGTCGGCGCCTGGATGTAGACGGGATTGTGCGGGGCGATGGCATCGAGCTCGTCCAGGCTCGGGATTTCGCCGGCAGCGCGAATGGCGTTCGCATCGAGGAAGTACGGCGGCTCGCCGATCGGCATGACGACGATCCATTCGCCCGCCGCGCGGTGGGCGACGGCGGCCTCGAGGTGGGCGAGGATGGCGGCCCGGGTCGTCGCGCCGGCCAGGCTGACCTTGAGCTGGTCGAGGCCGAACAGGGCGATGTGGCCGTGGGTATCGATGAAGCCGGGTAGCAGCGAGCGTCCGCCGAGATCGACGCGGCGCGCGTGCGCCGGGGCGAGCGCGCCGACGGCAGCGTCGCTACCGGTGGCGACGATGCGGCCGTCGGCGACGAGCGCGGCTTGCTGGATACTGAACTCGGCATCGACCGTGACCACCCGGCCGTTGGTGAAAAGGGTTGCTGGACGTGGCTGATCCATGTGTCGATTCCTCCCCCCGGAGCGGCGTTTGTTCCCCCGACAGAGTGATGCAAAACTACCGGCGAGGCCACACGCCGGAGCGGCCGGCCGGGTTGCGGCTGCGAGGTGTTGATCCGCGCGGCGGGGTCGAGGCCCGGTGGCGCCGGCGGACGTGCGGCCTCAGGTCGAGCCGACGCAGAACCGGACGGCGGCCCGGGCCGGCGTGGCGTGCCGGGTGTCGCGGCCGAAGCCGGCCGCCGTTCCCGTCCGCGCGCTGTTCACAGTCGATCGCATGCAGGAGTCCCACGATGAACTGGAACGTCTACCTCTCGGGCGAGATCCACACCGACTGGCGTGACCAGATCGTCGCCGGCGCGGCCGCGCACGATCTGCCGGTGACTTTCACCTCGGCGGTCACCGACCATGCCGCCAGCGATGCCGCGGGCGATGCGCTCGAGCCGGCGAGCGACGGGTTCTGGCGCGATCACAAGTCGTCCAAGGTCAACGCCATGCGTACGCGCACCCTGATCGAACGCTGCGACCTCGCCGTGGTGCGCTTCGGCGACAAGTACAAGCAGTGGAACGCGGCCTTCGATGCCGGCCAGCTCGCCGCGCTCGGCAAGCCCTATGTCACGCTGCACGACGACGACATCATCCACCCGCTGAAGGAGGTCGATGCGGCGGCCATGGCCTGGGCACGCACGCCGGCACAGGTGGTCGACATCCTGCGCTACGTCATCGCTGCGAGGTGATGTGCGTGTCGCGCGCCCGCTGACCCCGGCGCCGCGGTTCGTCGATCGCGGGCGGACGCTGGTTCAGCGCGGGGCGCGGGTGGTCTGGCGAGTCGGTGGGCGCGCCGCCGGGCAGGCCGACGAGGCGCGCGCTCAGGCGTCGGTCCGGGCGAGGCGCGGCGCCGCGTCGCCAGCCACCCCGAGTTTCGCCTCGAGGGCGGCGATACGCTGCCGCAGGCGTTCGTTCTCCTGGCGCAGGACGGCCACGTTGTGCTCGCGTTCGCGGCGGGTACGGCCGAATTCCCGGCACCAGCGCTCGTAGCGCTGGAGGGTGATGCCGATCGAGGTACAGGCGTCGATGAGCTTGACGTCCTCGGCGAGCTGGTCCTCCACGCGCTCGAGCAATTGCACGATGTCGGACGCCGACAGGCGGCGGCGCGGTACCAGGAGTGAGCCGGTGGTGGTGGCCTCGAAGCGATCGTCGGCGATGGGGATGTCGGGCTCGGGGTTGGCTCGTGCCATGGCCGCCTCGAGTTCGGCGGTGCGGATGATCTGCCCGATGGTGCGGACGCATTCGCCGAACGCGAACACGTGGTGGCGTTCGACCGGGCCGGCCGTGAAGCGCTGCAGATCGGAGCCGCACACCCGGTAGGTGCCGTTGCGCGATCCGAGGTCCTTGAGATGAAGCGTAGCGCCGTCCATGAGCAGGCGCGCGTGGCGGCGCGACACCGTTTCGTCGTTGAGCTGCACGTTGCCGTGGCGGCCAATGAGGTAAATCCGTTTGGGCATGGTCGTAACTGCGGTTTGAAGACTTCTCGTCGATCGGGCAGGGCCGGATTCTAGCGCAGCAACAGGGCGGGAGGTGTCCGTCGGCAACCGCCGGGGCAGGGATTCCGGTCACAAATTCGGGCTTACGCGACGAATGAAGCCGGCGTCCGATGCGCTTACGTCAGTTTGGTGACGGTGCCGGCACGCGTGCCTGCGCCGAAACGAAAGATGCATTCGGTTCCAGGCGACCCGGGTACGGCGCCGCCTCGCGCCACTCGGCGTGGGGCGACGACTGGCGCGGCCGGCGGCTGCGATCGTCGCGTCACGCGGGCGCCACGGGCACGCTCGAGGGCGCCGGTGCCGGTGGCGAGGTGATCCTCGGCCCCGGCGCGGGCGGCGGTACGGCCACCATTACCCGCATGGTCGTTGGGCGGCCGCGACGTGACGCGCGCCCGGCCACGGGGTCCGTCGCGCCTGGATTCAATCCGCCGGCGCGTCGCCCCGGGCGTTGGCCCGGATGCGGGCACGCAGCTGGTCGAGAACTTCGGACGGCGTCCGGCCACTGCCCTCGGAGGTGCGCTTGAGCCAGGCGAGCAGGGCCAGGCGTTGGCTCATCTCCATCTCCTTGGTCGTGAGCGCCAGGGTGTTGCCGCAGGCGCAATTCGCGAACGCGGCCGAACCGATGGGGTTCGCTGTGTCCCAGTCGCCGCGGTTGGCGTCGTACGAGACCGAGTAGCCCACCGGGGCCGTCTCGCGAACGTACTGGCGCAGGTTCGCGTAGTGGCGCCCGCAGGTAGGGCAGTCACGTGGGAAAGGGCTTTCGAAGTAGCGTTGCAGGATGACGACTACGGCGTCTTCGTTCAGGTCCATCGTCCACTCGTCCCGGCGATGATCTGCCAACCGGTGGCCGCGCCATCGAGGCGCTCATTGTTATGCCGAGGCAAAATGGGAGGGCACGGCATGAGCCCGGGGCACGATCCAGCGGCCGGCGGGGCCGGTTTCGTGCGACGTACATCCACGTCGGCGATGCGGGCGCCCCGCCGGGCGCGCGCCCGCGCCGTCAGGCAGGTCCGTCCTGGAGGGTTGCCCCGGCATCCGTCGACGCGCCGCCCCCGACGCTGATGCTCACCTCGAATTCGAGGAAGCTGGTCACCCCCACCCCGACGAAGCTGCCGGTTACCGGCATGGTGTCGCTGGCATGGGCCGCGGCGGCAATCGTGACGTGGGTGTCGCCAATCGCTTCGCCATGCGTCGGGTCGTAGCCGCGCCAGCCGGCGCCGGGCAGGTAGACCTCCGGCCAGGCATGCAGGTCACGTCGCTCGCGGTCCAGGTTGCCGCGCTGGTAACCGCTGGCGAAGCGGGCCGCGATGCCCTCGGCCCGGCAGCAGTCGACGAACAGTTCGGCGAGATCGCGGCAGGCACCGCGACGGGACTGCAACGTGACGGCCGGGGCCTGCGGCGCGCCGCTGTGGCGGTACACGTGATCGAATTCGCCGAACAGGCGGCGGTTCAGATGATCGAGGAATCGCAGCGTGTCGCGTTCGACGCCGAGGCTCAGTTCGGCCGCGAACGCGGTCACCGCGTCGTCGGGCAGGATGCGTTCCAGGTACGCGCGGGCGCAGGGCTCGTCCGGCGCATGGGCAATGGGCAGGCGGGCGGCTTCCGGCGCCAGGATGAAATCGAAGGGATTCTCGCGCAGTGTCTCGACCTGCATGAGCAGGCTGATGTCGAGCCGCGTGGTCTCCCCGTCGAACCAGAGTTGATTCACCCGGTTGCCTTCCAGGTCGATGTGCGCATTGATACCGCAGGGCACCGGGGTGACGTCCAGGCGGTGCTCGATTACACGCTGGGCGCCGTCGTCGCGTGGATGGAAACGCAGTGCCTGGGGGCCGAGGCGGACCGGGTTGGAGTAGTCGTAGCGAGTGTGGTGGCGAATGGTGAACAACATCGTCGTGGTGCCTTGTGGCTGGAGTCGGCGCGGCCGGCTCAGTCGTCGATCCGTTCCACGCTCACGACCTGGCGACTGGGAAAGACCGCGGGTCCGAACTGGTTGAATACCGCCACGTCCGCGGCATCGCGGCCGTACCCCACGGCGACGTATCCGCCATGGAGCGTCGACTGGGTGGCATCGAAGGTGTACCAGCGGTTACCGACGTAGGCCTCGAACCAGGCGTGCAGGTCCATCGGCTCGAGTGCGTGCAGGTAGCCGACCACCATGCGCGCCGGGATACTCAGGCTGCGGCACAGCGCGATGCCGAGGTGCGCCAGGTCGCGGCACACGCCGATCCCGCGGCCGTTCACCTCCACTGCGGAGTAGGCCATGTCGCTGCTGCCCGGCCGGTAGGCGATGTTGTCGCGCAGCCAGGTGACGATCGCGGCGACCTGGTCATAGCCGAGCAGGGCGCCGGCGGTGATCTCGCGGGCCATCTGGTGGAACTTCTCCGCCTCGCAGTAGCGGCTCGGCAGCAGGTAATCGAGGACCTGGGCCGGCAGGTTCTGGATCTCGATGAAGGGCACGCCCGGGTGCTGGTCGATGTCGTCGGCGGTCATTACTTCGGCCTCGGTGTGGATCTCGAACGGGCCGGCCGGCGCGACCAGGCGCTGGCACAGGTTGCCGTAGGCATCGGTGTACTCGGTGACGGGTACGCTCGGCGTCAGCCGGTACTCCTCGCGCGCGATCCATTGCTGGGCGCCGCTGCGGGGACGCAGCATGAGCACGAACGGTACGGGTTGCGGGACGTCGAAGTCGAGGGTGCAACGGGTCTTCAGCCACATGGTGGGGTCTTTTGCGGGTAGTCGCGGGACATTGGGCGGTCGATGGCAATGCGGGGAGCGGTTCTGATGTCACGGCCACGGCGAACCGTGCCCACCATGACCCGATTGGCATGCCATGCGCAAGGAACGCCGCATTGCCGAATGGCGCAAGCGGCGTAGGCCAGGCTCGGGGCCCTCCCGGTGAACGGGGCGATTCGCCGGGGCTGCAGGCGCATGCGCCCGAACTTGGATACCGGCGCCGCCGCGCCGTTCTGCAAACCGTTGCGGGCTGCGTCGGCTCGAATTCTGCCCGCGGGATGGCGTGGTGACGGCGCTTGGGCGCTGCCCGCGCCGGGATTTCTTCGTCGACCTCACCACGGCCGTGCAGCACGCCGGCCCGTTGGCGTGGTCTCGACTTGCCCGGCGCCACGCGCTAGCTTCGCCGCGTCACCACGCGAGGAGCGAATCTCAATGATGACCGTAGCGCACATCGGCCAGGTCTATGTCAAAGCCACCCAGTTCCTGCAGCCGACCGCGGTCGAGGTCGATACCGATGGCATCCGTCACGATCGCGCGTTCGCGCTCCTCGAGGCCGACGATCGCTTCGTACCCTCCGATCGACACGCCGATTTCCTCGCGCTGCGCTTCGCTTACGATGCCGCGACCGACAGGCTATGTCTGCACCTGCCGGACGGCCGTCGTATCGACGGGCCCGCGCTGGCCGATGGCCAGGCGCTCGACGTCGACCTGCACGGGCTGCGCACGGTCCCGGTGCGCGAGGTCGGCGGGCCGTGGGCCGCGACGCTCAGCGAACACGCCGGGCGCCCCGTCCGCCTCGTGCGTTGCCTCGGCAGTACCGCCATCGACGTCTTTCCCGTCACTTTCGTCACCACCGGCTCACTGGCGCGACTCGCGCAGGAGGTCGGCAGCGAGGTCGACCCGGCGCGGTTCCGGGCGGGGTTCGTGATCGACCATGCCGAGGCGCACGCGGAAGACGGCTGGGATGGCCGTCACCTGCGCCTCGGCGACGTCGTGCTGAAAGTGCGTACCGCGGTGCCCCGCTGCGCCATCACCGGCATGAACCCGACGTCCGGTGCACGTGACCAGGACGTCATGCGGGGGCTGATCCGCTATCGTCCCAAGACCGCCCTGCCCGATGGTCTGCTGCCCGGTTACGCGACCCCGGGTTTCGCTACGTACGCGGCGGTCGTCGAGCCGGGCCGGGTGCGGGTCGGCGATCGGGTCGAGCTGCTCGATTGAGGGAAGTCGATGGCGGTGCCCTGCGACCCAGGGCGAGCCGGCCGCGCACACTGCGCGGCCGGCGGGCAGGGCAGGTAGCGCGGTGCGTGGATCCGGCAGCGTGTGCAACCCGCACCGCAGTGTCCAAGTGTGATCCAGCCGGCGCTTCTGTCGCCGCCGCGATTGCCCGGGAGCATTAGACTCGACCGGTCACGATCACCAACTGGGAGGGACCCTGCGATGGATTCTGCACGCCGCTTTTCGATTCGCCTGGCCATGGCCAGCCTCCTCACCGCTGGCGCCAGCTTCTCCACCGGCGCCGCCACCTTCGTCGACGCCCAACCCTACCTGTCCTTCGCCGACAGCGCGTTTGCCGGCGTCGCGTTCGATGACTATTTCCATCTCGAGGACTTCGAGGATGGCCTGTTGAACACGCCCGGGGTGAGCTCGGCCAGCGGCGGGTTCGTGATCGGACCGAGTGCGCAGACCGATTCGGTGGATGGCGATGACGGTGCCATCGACGGCAGCGGCGCGGGCGGGCACAGCTTCTTCTCGGGCTTCCCTGGCGGCACCGATACCTTCACCTTCGATTTCGATGCCGGTGTGCTCGGTCGCTTGCCGACGCATGTCGGCATCGTGTGGACGGACGTCGGCGAGGCGACGCCGACGCCGGGTTTTGGCAGCGTCACCTTCACTGCCTTCGGCGCTGGCGGCGCGCTCGGCACTGTCGTCAGTGGCACGTTCGGCGACGGCTCGACGTTCGGCGCCACCGCCGAGGACTACTTCTTCGGCGTGATCGATCCGCTGGGCATCAGCCGCATCACGATTTCGATGGCGGGTTTCAGCAGCGACTGGGAGGTGGATCACCTGCAGTACGGCGCCACCACCGTGCCGTTGCCCGCGATGTTCGGCCCATGCCTCGCGGGCTGCGCGCTGCTCGGGTTGCGGCGGCGCCGCGCCTGAGGGCTGGCGGCTACGGGGGGCTGCACCCGGCGACCAGTTCGGGGACGTGCCCGAGTCGAGACGATCACGCACACCGTGCAGCCGTCCCGCACCGCCATGCAGCTAACTATAGTCGAGGGCAGGGCAGAATGAAGGTGAACGTACGACAGGCCAAGGCCTGCCCGCGGTCAGTCGCCGCCCGCCGGTTTCACGCGTAGCGTTCATCCGGGCGGTGCCAGCAGCGGTGTCAGGTCCGGCATCTTGCTCGATTCCCTCACTGAAGCGGGGCCCACAAGCGCTGCGCTCCCGAACACGGCACGAGTTGGTACCTTGCGCCTGCCACCCGCGTATCCGAGGAGGCGCGGCGCCCACAGGCGAATCCGTGTCGTGTGATCACCGAGCGTGGGCCGCGTCCCGCCCGGCGGAACCGTCAGCCACCCATTCCTGGCGTCGCCGTTGTTGCCAAGAATTACCGCAATTCGCAGCTTCAGCAGGGTTGCCGCCGGCACGGTTGACCGCGTAAGTTCCAAGGCAATCATCACCCGGCAGCGAGTTGCGCGTGTCGGCGCCGTGCGCCCGGCACGGGCGCTGGATGAGCGCGCGCACCGCGCTGGGTATCCGCGCCGACACGAAGGAGAGGGAATCGACATGTACGTGAAGGGATTGATGGGCGCATGCGCCGCAGCGGTTTTCGGCATCGCATCCAACGGTGTTGCCGCGGCCAGCATTTCGACGCAAGGTTGCCTGGGAACGCCAGCCTTCACGTGTCAGTCCGACAGCGAGTTCGCCAACGGTCCGCTCGGCAACACGCGGGTCGAACATGACGGTTCTCTTTTTCCGACGTCGGGCGAGTACACCGCCGACGTCAGCGGGCATGCCGACATCGCTGCCGGTACGCTGCGGAGTGCAGGGCAGGTGGATTCGTCGCCGGGGGATCCGGCATCGATGGGCCTGGACGGCGGCGTAATCTTCGGCGGCAGTTCGATTGGCGACGAGCTGACGTTGACCAGCACATTGCCGGGCAGCTACGACGTCACGCTCACGCTCACGGTGAACGGCAGCATCGGCCTCGATGGGGGCGACGGTGGCGCCTTCGTGTATTTGTCGCTGGACGCAGGCGATGATTCCGGCAGCTATACCAGCGATGGCGTAATCAATGACGTTCTTTCCGTCACTCAATCGTTTACTGGTAACGCCGTTTTCGACATCGCTGCGTACATCGACTACAGCGTGGACATGTACCCCGGAGACGGTGCGAATTCTGACATCGCTCTCAATGGTGTACTCCAGCTGGTGTTGCCGGAAGGCGTGACGTTCGAATCCGAATCCGGCGCTTTTCTCGCGACGCCGGTGCCCCTGCCCGGCATGCTGCCGGCATTGGCTATTGCGCTCGCGGGAGTGGGCGTGGTGCGACGCAGACTCTGATCGCGCCGCCGTTCGCTTGGCCGAACAGGACCGGCGCGATGCGCCGGTTGCCTTGCCGCGCGGGCGTTCCGGTGACAGCAGCCCACGCAAGGAGCCGTGTCACCCAGGAGAACGTGTCAGGTCTCGGGCTTCGCTCGAGCCCCTCCCAAAACCGGTTTCAACAGCGCCGCCTCAGACGAGTACCGAAGCCCGGCCTGCTGGGAAGGAAGGCGTAGCTGCGTGCTCCTCTTTCGCGAATGCACCCGTGTCGATGATGCACACCGTTCCGGTAACGGGTCCGGGACAGGTCCCGCAATTACAAGTCCAATCTGCTGATTTATATGGTGGGCGATGCTGGGATCGAACCAGCGACCCCTGCCGTGTGAAGGCAGTGCTCTCCCGCTGAGCTAATCGCCCGCTTACGCGAAGGGAGGCGATTTTAGGCGCCGCGCGCGTGCCGGTCAAACGGCCCGGCGGCAACCTCGGCGCCGGCACTCGGGATTCCGGCGGGGCTCGATTGAAGGCTTGGTCCGGCATGGGGTTTGGTCGACCCGGCCTCTATAATGCGCGGTCCACAATCGCTCGAACCCGCCCATGACCGTCGTTACCCGCTTCCCGCCGAGCCCCACCGGTTACCTGCACATCGGCAGCGCGCGCACCGCGCTCTATAACTGGCTCTACGCGCGCGGTCGCGACGGGCGCATGGTGTTCCGCCTCGAGGACACCGATCGCGAGCGCTCCACCCAGGAAGCGGTCGATGCCATTCTCGAGAGCATGAGCTGGCTCGGGCTCGACTACGACGAGGGGCCGTATTACCAGACGCAACGTTTCGACCGTTACCGCGAGGCCGTGCAGCAGTTGCTCGACGGTGGCCGCGCCTACCACTGCTATTGCTCGCGTGAACGGCTCGACGCCCTGCGCGAACAGCAGATGGCGGCCAAGGAGAAGCCGCGTTACGACGGCCACTGCCGGGACAACGCGCGGGCCGACAACGGCAATCCGCCGGTGGTGCGTTTCCGTACGCCACCCGACGGCACGATCGTGATCGATGACCACGTGCGTGGCGCGGTGACGTTCCAGAACAGCGAACTCGACGATCTCATCATCGCGCGCTCGGACGGCACCCCGACCTACCACCTGACCGTGGTCGTCGACGACATCGACATGGGTGTGACCCACGTCATCCGCGGTGACGATCACCTCAACAACACGCCGCGCCAGGTGCATATCCTGGAAGCCCTGGGCGCGGACCGCCCGGTCTATGCGCACATCCCGATGATCAACGGTCCGGATGGCAAGAAGCTGTCCAAGCGCCACGGCGCGGTGAGCGTGCTCGAATACCGCGACCAGGGCATCCTGCCGCAGGCGCTGCTGACCTACCTCGCGCGCCTCGGCTGGTCCCATGGCGACCAGGAGATCTTCACCCTCGAGGAACTGGTCCGGAACTTCGACATCAGCGGGGTCAACAAGGCGTCGGCCTCGTTCGATCCGGACAAGCTGGCCTGGGTCAACCAGCAGTTCATTCAGGCCATGGAACTCGATGCGCTGGTCGCGGCGGCAGCACCCTACTTCGCGGCGCTCGGTCTGCCGACCGAGGATGCCGCCCAACTCGCGGCGGTGGTCGACGCGCAGCGCACCCGCGCCAAGACCCTGGTCGAGATGGCAGACAAGAGCCGCCCCTTCTTCGGCCCGCTGGCCGAAATGGACGAGGACGCCGCGCACAAGCACCTGCGCTTCGGCGTCGCGGCGCCGCTGCGCACGCTGCGCGAGGCGCTGGCGGTCCTCGACGACTGGCAACCGGAGGCCCTGCATGCCGCGGTGGAAACCGCTGCCGCGGCGCACGAGATGAAACTCGGCAAGGTCGCACAACCGCTGCGCGTGGCCGTCACCGGCGGCACCGCCTCGCCGTCGATCGACATCACCCTGCAACTGGTCGGCAAGACGCAATGCCTGGAGCGCCTCGACGCCGCGCTGGCTTACATCGCCGAGCGCGTCGACCCGGCTTGACAGCAAGGCCGCCATTCCGTAATCTGCGCGCCCTCGATACCCGGCCCTAACGGCTTGATCTCGCGATGAAATCGATGAGGTCCAAGGTATCGAGCCAGCACATGACGGGGCCATAGCTCAGCTGGGAGAGCGCTACAATGGCATTGTAGAGGTCGGCGGTTCGATCCCGCCTGGCTCCACCACCTTCCCGTCCCCTTCGTCTAGAGGCCTAGGACACCGCCCTTTCACGGCGGCAACAGGGGTTCGAATCCCCTAGGGGACGCCATCGATCACAAAAGCCGGCTGGTGCCGGCTTTTGTGATCGATGGCGTCCCTTAGTCCGGAGAGAACCCCACGGTTCGACCGATTCGCGAAGCGAATCGGGACGCCGGCGCGCAGCGACGGCGCCCCGGAGGGGCGAGAACGCGCCACAAGCGCGTTCGAGTCAATCCCCGAGACACCGATGCCAAACACCGCCGCAAGCCGGCATCAGCCGGCTTTTGTGATCTATGGCGTCCCTTAGTCCGGAGAGACCCCCACGGTTCGACCGATTCGCGAAGCGAATCGGGACGCCGGCGCGTAGCGACTGCGCCCCGCAGGGGCGAGCGCGCGCAACAAGCGCGTTCGAGTCAATCCCCGAGACACCGATGCCAAACACCGCCGCAAGCCGGCACCAGCCGGCTTATGTGATCTATGGCGTCCCTTAGTCCGGAGAGACCCCCACGGTTCGACCGATTCGCGAAGCGAATCGGGACGCCGGAGCCAGCCGGTGTTCGTGATCGACGGTGCCCGCCGGCGGGACAGTCCGCCGCCTGAACCGCCCTCAGCCGCCGCTGCCTGCCGCCGCTTCCTTCGCCGCCATGCGCGCCTTCAGCTGCTCCGGCGACTCGCGCACGATGTCCTCGTTCTGGTGGCTGTAGAGATCGTAGGGCGAGGTGTCGAGATCCTCGAGCACGATGTTGCCGGCCAGCACGTCCTGCTTCCACTGCTGGTGGCGCGGCTCGTCGGCGTGGAACTCGGGCATCACCTCGCGTGCGAACAGCGCGAGGCTGTCACAGATGTCCCGGTGCGAGGTCTTGCCGGCCTGGTTGAGCAGGATCACCTGGTCGACGTTGGCCGCCTGGAACTGGCGCAGGCGCTTGCGGATGGTTTCGGGCGAGCCGATGAGGCCGTTGGTGAGGGCCGCTTTTGCCTTGTCCGAGTTGCGCCAGTCCTGGTACTCGTCCCACAGGTTGCCGGTACCTGGCGCATCGATACCTTTCCGCCCGTAGTAGGACAGGGCGAAGATGAAGAAGGTCCAGCCGGAAGCCTTCTCGATCGCCTCCTCGTCGGTCTCGGCGCACATGAAACCGTTGACGATGGCAACGTTCGGATTGGTGGCGTAATCGGCGAGGCGCTGCTGCTGGTGCAGCAGCATGTTGTAGTACTTGTTGACCCAGGCCGTCGCCGCCTCGGGCGAAACGAAGGAGAAGCCGAGCGCGCCCATGCCCCAGCGCCCGGCGTTGGCGATGGTCTGGATGTTCGAGCAGGCCACCCACAGCGGTGGATGCGGTTTCTGGTAGGGCTTGGGAATGACGTTGCGCGCGGGAAAGTCGTAGTACTCGCCGTGGAACTCCCAGCTCGTCTCGGTGAACATCGGCATGATGGCCTGCACGGCCTCTTCCCAGCGATCGCGCTTGTCGCGCACGCGTACGCCGAAGGGATGCAGCTCGGCCGGACCCGCGCCTTCGCCCATACCGAACTCGACCCGCCCGCCGGAGATGAGATCCAGGGTCGAGACGCGCTCGGCCACGCGGTGGGGCTGGTTGGTGGTGAGCTGGATGATGCCGTGGCCGAGGCGGATGTTGCGGGTACGCTGGCTGGCGGCGGCGAGGAAGACCTCGGGGGCGGTCGAGTGCGAGTACTCCTCGAGGAAATGGTGTTCCACCTCCCAGGCGAAGTCGAAGCCGAGTTCGTCGGCCAGCGCGATCTGGTCGAGGGATTGCTGGAACAGCTCGTACTCCGAGGTCTCGGTCCAGGGCCGCGGGAGCTGGTGCTCGTAGAAGATGCCGAACTTCATGAGAGGTCTCGCAAGACGGGACTCGTGCAAGCCTAGGGAGGGCCACGCGGCGCGTCAATCGGGCGGCGGGGTCGGTACCGGCGAACCGGCGCGGGCGCTGTACGCCACATCATCAGGCCGGGCGGTGAGTGCGCAGGCGGGCGGCGCTGCCCCGCCCTCGTGGTCGTGCGTGCCGTACACTGCTGGTTCCGAACAGTGGCGCGGGGAGGCGGCGATGCGGTACTCGATCTTCTACAGCCTGCAGGCGCCGGCCGAGTTCGGCGTCGACCCGGCGCGGGTCTACGCCGAGGCGCTCGATCAGGTCGCCTACGCCGACGAGCTCGGTCTCTACCAGGTGTGGCTGACCGAGCATCATTTCCTCGCTGACGGCTACTGCCCGTCGCCGATGATTGCGGCGGCGGCGATCGCCGGGCGCACGCGCAACATCCGCATCGGCCAGGGCGTGGTGCTGGCGCCGTTCTACGGTCACCCGCTGCGCCTGGCGGAAGATACCGCGGTGCTCGACCTCGCCTCCGGCGGGCGCTTCGAACTCGGGGTCGGGCGCGGATACCGCCCGCACGAGTTCGCCGCGTTCGGGGTCGACATCAAGCGCCGCAAGTCGATGACCGAGGAGGCCCTGGACATCATCCGTCGCGCGCTCGCCGGCGAGCGTTTCGCCCATGCCGGGCGCCACTACCGATTCGACGAGGTGCAGTTGGCGCCGCTGCCGGCGCAGCAGCCGTTTCCCCCGATCTGGCTCGGTGCAGCGACCGCGAAGTCGCGCCGCGAAGCGGCCGAACGTGGACATCCCCTGCTGATCTCGCTGATCACGAACCTCGCCGAGACACGCGTGGAATTCGACGACTACACCGCGTCGCTGCGCGCCTGTGGCCGCGACCCGTCGGACTACCCCCGTGCACTCATCCGCGAGTTCTACGTCGCCGACGACCAGGCGCGGGCCTGGGCCGAGGTCAAGCCGCATTTCCTGCACATCTATCGCAAGGTCTACTGCCCGCCTTACCTGCCGTTCTGGGACGAGCAGGCGGATGGCAGCCGCCGCCTGGTCGACGATCCGGGCGACCCCTATTTCGAATCGGAGGCCTTCCGCCGCGACCGCCACATCATCGGCGACCCGGAATTCTGCGCCCGCGAGCTGCGCCGCTACCGTGACGAGGTCGGAGTCGAGAACATGATCCTGCGCATGCAGTTTCCCGGTCAGCCCCATGCGCAGGTCATGCGCTCCCTGGAGTTGTTGGTCAGCGAGGTCATTCCCCGCGTCGAGGGACTGCGCTGAGGTGGCCGAGGCGCTGTGCGGTAGTCAGTCGTTCGCGCCAAGGGCGGTGACGGCATCGAGCGCCGCGATCAGCGCCTGCTCGTCGAGCGGTTTGGCCAGCACCGGTATGCCGTCGCGGCGCAGCGACTCGATGCCCGGGCCATGCAGGTTGCCGCTGATGACCACGGCCGGGAAACCGGGGCGGCAGCGGCGCACGGCCTCGACCAGCTGGTGGCCGCCGAGACCGGGCGTGGTCTGGTCGGTGAGGAGAACATCGAATGCATCGGGCGTGGCAATGAAGGCACGTTCGGCGGCGCGGCCGTCGGCGAGCGTCGTCAGGTGCGCACCGAATTCGCCGAGCAGTTCGCGCAGCAGGCCCAGCATGGGGGCGTCGTCGTCGACGACGAGGATGCGCAAGCCGGGCCGCAGTTGCGCCGCCTGCGTGGGCACGGCGACAGTCTCGGCGACTTCGTCGCCAGCCACCGCCGGCAGCAACACGCGGAAGGTGGTACCGACGCCGGGCCGGGTCTCGACCAGGATGTGGCCGTGGGCGCGGTGCAGGACGCCGTGGACGACGGCGAGCCCCATGCCGGTACCCTTGCCCACCTCCTTGGTGGTGTAGAAGGGTTCGAACAAGCGGCCGAGGTCGTCGTCGTCGATGCCGCAGCCGTCGTCGCTGACCGTGATCTCGACGAACCGCCCGGAGACCGGTTGATGGCAGGCCGCGCATTCGGCGCCGTCGACCGCCCGAACCTCGAGCTGAACGCGAATGGCGCCGCGCTCACCGACGGCGTCACGCGCGTTGACGACCAGGTTGACCAGTACCTGGTGCAGCTCGACGCTGTCGATGAGGACTGCCGGCAGGTCGGCCGGTATGGCTTGGAGACGGTAGGTGATGTTGGACGGAATGACGGCGGCGAGCATCCCCGATGCCTCGCGAACCACGCTCCCCGGATCGATGGGCTTGACGTCTTCCGACGGCGTGCCGCGACTGAAGGCCAGCATCTTGCCAACGAGGTCGCGGCCGCGTTCACCGGCAGCGACGATGGCTTCCAGGTACTCGACCAGCTTGGGCGTGGCCTCGGCGCCGTAGCGACGCAGCGCCAGCGAGCCGAAGCCGAGCACGCTGCCGAGGATGTTGTTGAAGTCGTGGGCGATGCCGCCGGTGAGCTGGCCGATGGCTTCCATTTTCTGCGCCTGCTGAACCTGCCGGCGCATGCGTTCGTTCTCTTCTTCGAAGGCACGTTGCGCCGTCATGTCCTCGAAGATGCCGACATGGCCGAGCACCTCGCCGGCGCTGCGCACCGGGGCGGCACGAACGTGTACGGTCAGCACCTCGCCGGAATGGCGCACGATGCGGTACTCGTGGTCGAACTCGGTTTCGCCTGCCTCGATGTAGCGTTCCCAGGCGCCGAGCGCAGCGGCGCGGTCAGCGGGGTGAATCGACCGCGCCCAGGCACGATCGAAGGAGCCTGGCACCGGCTGTCCGAGCAGGGCCCGTACGACCGGGTTGGCGTAGGTGATACGCCCGTTGAGGTCGCTCATGCATACGCCGACCGGGGAGTACTCGATCAGCGCGCGCAGGCGCGCCTCGCTCTCGCTCAGCGCCGCCTCGGCACGCTTGCGCTCCGTGATGTCGATGTGGATGCCGGCGCCGGTGAGGGCACGGCCATCGGCGTCGCGGGTCATGATGGCGCCGCGGTCGAGCACCCAGGCCCAGTTGCCGTCCTTGGTGCGCAGGCGCGTCTCGTGCATGTAGGTATCGGTATCGCCGCGCAGCAGGGCCTCGAGTTCACCGTCGATCGCCGGGAGATCGTGCGGGTGTACGAGCTTGCGCCAGGTCGAGATGTCGGGCTCGAGTTCGTCGACCTCGTAGCCGAGCATGTTGGCCCAGCGTTCGTCGACGTGGTGGCCACCACTCGAGACGTCCCACTCGTACAAGCCGACGTCGGCACCGCGCAGCACGAGTTCGAGTCGCGCCTTCGATTCGGCGAGCGCTTCGTCGGCGAGCTTACGTTCGTGGATGTCGATCTGCACCCCGACCATGCGCAGCGCGTTGCCCTCGGCATCGCGTTCGGCGACGTAGCTGCGGCTCAGCATCCAGAGCCAGCCGCCATCGGCATGGCGGGCGCGCGCTTCCATCTCGATGTAATCGCTGTGGCCGGCAAGGTGCTGTTCGACGACGGCCATGATGGCATCGTGCTCGTCGGGATGGAGCAGGGCGGTCCAGTCGGCGACATGCGCGAAGTGATCGACGTCGTAGCCCAGCAGGCGGGCCAGCTCGGCGTTGACGACGAAGCGGTCGGGCGCGATTTCCCACTCCCACAGTCCGAGGCCGGCCACCGCGCTGATGTGTTCGAGGCGATGACGTTCCTCGCGCAGGTGCTCCGCAGTGACGTGCTGGTCGTGCACGTCGACGTGCACGCCGCTGAGGCGGGTCGGCTGGCCGTGCTCGTCACGCGCGGTGACGCTGGCACGACTCAGCACCCAGCGCCACTCGCCGGCCGCCGTGCGAATGCGGAATTCCGCCAGGTAGGGCACCGTGGCATCGGCGAGATGTGCCTCCTTGACGGCCAGGACCCGGTCGATGTCTTCCGGATGAATCAGCGCACGCCAGCCGTCGACCGTGGTGGGACGGTCGTTGCTGCGGTAACCGAGACGCGCGAGCCACTGTGGGCTGGACGTCATCACATCGGTGGTGATGTCCCATTCCCACAGGCCGATCGGCGTCGTCTGCATGACGATGTCGAGCCGTTCCTGCTCGGCGGCGAGTGCGCTCTGCGCCTGCTTCTGGCTGGTGATGTCGAGATGCATACCCGACATGCGCCGCGCCTCGCCGATGGCGTCGCGGGCAGTGACCATGCCGCGATCGAGGACCCAGATCCAGCTGTCGAATGCGCTGCGCAGGCGGTGCTCGCTCTCGTAGTAGGCGGTTTCCCCGGCGAGGTGCGCCTCGATCTTCCGCCACACCATGGCGCGGTCGTCGGGATGTATCAGCTTGTCCCAGCTCTCGAGTTCCGGCGCGATTTCGCCCGGCGCGTAACCCAACATCTCGGCCCAGCGCGGGTTGATACGCACCTTGCCGGAGTCGAGTTCCCAATCCCAGATGCCGGCCTTGGCGCCGTCGATGACGAACTCCAGCCAGGCGCGCTGCTCGTCGCGTTCGCGTTGCGCGAGGTCGTTCTGCAGGTGGCTCGCCGCGCGCCGCGCGGCGAGTTCGGTCAGAGGCAGGTCGTCGTGGCCGGCGTCGGGCAGATGCGGCCCGCCGACCCACAGCACGCCCAACATGCGGCCCTCGTCGTTGACCAGGGGGGTCAGTTCGACCGAGCGCACGCTCGCGTCGAGCAACGGGTCTTCGCCACAGGCATCGAGGGCATCGCCCTGTACAGTCAGGGTGGTGCGGGGATTGAAGCCGGCCGTCGTGCCGGCGCGTTCGAAGTCGCCCGGCGCCGCGCGTCCATCCGCGTGCCAATAGCCCACCACCTCGACCCGGGTCGTCGCGACGGGGAAGGCCAGCACGGCGGCGGTGCGGGCGTGGCGCGCGAAACCCAGCGCCTCGGCGATGATGTCGAAGCGCTGCGGGCGCTGGGCGTTGCGCGTCATGATGCGCAAGGCGCGGCGCTGGCGTTCGATGGCGCTGACGTCGGTGCGCAGCGACAGGTAGCCGGTGGTCACACCGGCGGCATCGCGCAGCGGCAGGATGCTCGATTGCACCCAGTAGGCGTCGCCGTCCTTGGCGCGGTTCTCGATCACGCCATGCCAGGCCGCACCGCCGGCGATGGTGCGCCACAGCGTGCGGTAGAACGCCGGCGGATGCGCACCGGACTTGAGAATGCGGTGATTGGCGCCGACCAGTTCATCGCGACTGTAACCGCTGATGGCGCAGAAGTGGTCGTTGACGGCGATGATGCGACCGTGGGCATCGGTCACCGAGACGATCGCGTGGGCGTCCAGTGCACCGCGCAGCGCATCCAGCTCGCGGGTCAGGGCCTCGACGATCGGGACGCCGGCATCGGCGGCGCGCAGGGTGAGGAAATCCGGGCTTCCTCCGCGGGTCATCCGTCGTCCTCCCGGATGCGGGCGCCGGAGGCGACCACCGCGGTGAACAGGGTGCGGCCGAGATCGTCGTGCTCGACCGCTGGTGGGTGCACCGCCGGCTGGCTGGCGACCAGCTCGCGGAAGGTGCGCATCAGCGCCGGGTCACGCCAGCCGCGATCACACTCGCCCTGCATGATCTCCAGCGCGGCTGCCGTCGGCATCCCGGGCTTGTAGGCGCGGGCGTTGGTCAGGGCGTCGAAGATGTCGCACAGCTGGAACACCCGGGCGAGCAGTGGAATCTGCTCGCCGACGAGGCCGTCGGGGTAGCCGCTGCCATCCCAGCGCTCGTGGTGCGAACGCACGATGGGCGCAGTCAGGTGCAGGCTGCGCAGGCTCGCGCACAGGCGATCGCCGATGAGTGGGTGGGTGCGCATGATTGTCCATTCGGCGTCGTCGAGCGGGCCGCGCTTGAGCAGCACGCGGTCGGGGATGCCGAGTTTGCCGATGTCGTGGAGTACGCCACCGCGGCGCAGCGCCAGCAGCTGCTCCGGCGCGAGGCCGAGCGCGCGGCCGAAACGCACGGCGAGTTCGGCCAGGCGCGTGCAGTGATCGCCGGTTTCGCCGTCGCGCGCCTCGACCATACGGGCGAGGGCGAACATGACCTCCTCGGCGCTGTCGAGCTGGTCGGTGAGGCGCTTGCGGCTGACCGCGCTCTCGATGCGCGCGACGAGTTCGGTCGCCTGGTAGGGCTTGCGGATGAAATCGGTGGCGCCGGCGGCGAAACTCCGCTCGAGCTGGTCGGCCGAGGAACTGCCGGTGACGACGATGATGGGCAACATGGCGTCACCGAGTGCCTGGCGGACGTGGCGGCAGACATCGTCACCGCTGACATCGGGCATGTGCTGGTCGAGCAGGATGACGTCGTAGGTGTGCGTCTGCAGGCAGGCCATGGCGTCGATACCACCGGCCACGGCGTCGACCTGGTAGTGCGGCGGCTCGAGGATTTCCGTCGCCAGGGCGCGCTGCAGGGGATCGTCGTCGACCAGCAGCACGCGGTAGGGCGCGGCACCCGTCATCGCGGCGAGGGCGGCGAAGCCGGGTTGCGTGGCTGGCCTGTTCACGATGCTGCAGCCTCGAGCGAGGTCAGGCCGAGCAGGGCGATGAGGGCGTCGAGATCGAAGGGCTTGGCGAGGCAGCGCTCGGCGCCGGCGGCACAGATGCGCTCGATGTTTTCCACCGTGGGGTAACCGGTCATCGCAATGACCCGCATGTCGCGGGTTGCCGCGTCCGCCTTGATGCGCGTGCACACGGCGAAGCCGTCCAGGCCCGGCATCATGAGGTCGAGCAGCACCACGGCCGGTTTGAAGCGCAGCAGGGCCAGGCCGGCCGCGAAGCCGTCGGCGGCGAGTTCGGTGACGGCACCGGCGTCGCGCAGGACCTCGTCGAGCAGGCCGGCGAGCATGGCGTCGTCGTCGACGACGAGCACGCGCAGCGGGCCGCGGTCGGGGAAGCTGATGGCGACGCCGCGGGCGGCGGCGAAGCGTTCGACCGCGGCGCGCGAAAAGCGCCGATGGCCGCCCGGGGTCACGATGGCTTCGAGTTCGCCGCGGCTGGCCCAGGTGCGGACGGTGACCGGCGAGACATGTAACAGGGCCGCGACCTCGGCCGGCGTCAGGGTGTGTTCATCCGTTAGCATGGTGACCATGTCCCCCTTCGAATACGAACCGTGGTGATACCGGGCCCTGCGCGCGTCGCGGCCCGTTTCCCGCGCGATAGCGATTCGAGCGAATGTATCGATTCTAGCGCATTAATCGAAAATAGCGGTTCCCGGCCTGCCAACTTTAGGTAATACGTCGCGAATCGCGGCCGGGCGTGGCCTGTCAACCGGGCAGGCGATGCGCCAGCGGACGTGACGCAGAGGAGAACTGACACCTCATGGATCCCAACAACCCGTGCATCTTCTGTGCACTGGATCGGCCGGTGCTGTTGGAGAACGCGCTCGCGCGGGCCTTCCACGATGCCTACCCGGTGTCACCTGGTCACGTCCTGGTCACGCCGCGACGCCACGTGCGGACGATCTTCGACCTCGCGCCGGACGAATACGCCGCCTGCTTCGATCTCGCGCGCGCGGCGCGTGACCTGCTGGTCGCCGAACACGCCCCGGACGGCTTCAACATCGGCGTCAACTGCGAGGAAGCGGGCGGACAGTCGGTGTGGCACGCCCATGTCCACGTCATCCCGCGTTACCACGGCGACAACCCGGACCCGCTGGGCGGGGTTCGCAACGTCATCCCCCGGCGTGCCCACCCCGGCGACCCCGTCCCGGCGCCGGGGACCTGAGCCGCGAAATCGTCGTCGCGGCGGTCAATCACGCGAAAAAGTTGCCTCAGGCCGTTCCGTTTCGGCCCCGCTCCCATTAACATGCGCGCCGACGCCGCCCTTGCCACGAGGAGGGCGGCCCCCCCGGCCGGATTTCCCGGCCCGTCACCAGGGTCAGAGAGGCGTGCTCCGCGCGTATCAGGGGCCCGGGTGATATTGCCCCGGCACGTTATTCCCCAGCACCTTCATTGCAGAGAGCAGCTATGACCGACCTTTCCAGGTACCGCAATATCGGAATCTTCGCCCACGTGGACGCGGGCAAGACCACCACCACCGAGCGCATCCTCAAGCTCACCGGCAAGATCCACAAGATTGGAGAGGTGCACGACGGCGCTGCGACCACGGATTTCATGGAGCAGGAGCAGGAACGCGGTATCACCATCCAGTCGGCGGCGACGACCTGCTTCTGGAAAGACCATCGTTTCAACATCATCGACACCCCCGGGCACGTCGATTTCACCATCGAGGTCTACCGCTCGCTGAAGGTGCTCGACGGCGGTATCGGTGTGTTCTGCGGTTCGGGCGGCGTCGAGCCGCAGTCGGAGACCAACTGGCGCTATGCCAACGACTCCGAGGTCGCGCGCATCATCTACGTCAACAAGCTCGATCGCGTCGGCGCGGATTTCTATCGCGTGGTCAAGCAGATCGAGGACATCCTCAAGGCGCGTCCGCTGGTCATGACCCTGCCGATCGGTATCGAGGACCAGTTCAAGGGCGTGGTCGACCTGCTCACGCGCAAGGCCTGGATCTGGGACGAGTCCGGCGACCCGATGAACTACAAGGTCGAGGACGTGCCGGCCGACATGGCCGACACGGTCGAGAAGTGGCGCGAGACCCTGATCGAGACCGCCGTCGAGCAGGACGACGACGTCATGGAGAAGTACCTCGAGGGCGAGGAGCCGGACGTCGAGACCCTCAAGCGCTGCATCCGCAAGGGCACCATCAACCTGAGCTTCTTCCCCACCTACTGCGGTTCCTCGTTCAAGAACAAGGGCGTGCAGCTGGTGCTCGACGCCGTCGTCGACTACCTGCCCGACCCGACCGAGGTCGAGCCGCAGCCCGAGGTCGACCCGGAAGGCAACGAGACCGGCGAGAAGGCCATCGTCGACCCGGCCCGCCCGCTGCGCGCGCTGGCGTTCAAGATCATGGACGACCGCTACGGCGCGCTGACCTTCCTGCGCATCTACTCGGGGCGCATCGAGAAGGGCTCGACGGTGCTCAACAGCTTCACCGGCAAGACCGAGCGCATCGGCCGCATCGTCGAGATGCATGCCAACTCGCGCAACGACGTCGACTCGGCCCAGGCCGGCGACATCGTCGCCGTGCTCGGCATGAAGAACGTGCAGACCGGTCATACGCTGTGCGATCCGAAGTCGCCGGCGACCCTCGAACCGATGGTCTTCCCCGACCCAGTCATCTCCATTGCCATCGCGCCCAAGGACAAGGCGGGCTCGGAGAAGATGGGCATTGCGCTCAGCAAGATGATCGCCGAGGACCCCTCGTTCCGCGTCGAGACCGACGAGGAGTCGGGCGAGACCATCATCAAGGGCATGGGCGAACTGCACCTCGACATCAAGGTCGACATCCTCAAGCGCACCCACGGGGTCGAGGTCGAGATGGGCAAGCCGCAGGTGGCCTATCGCGAGACCATCACCCAGCGTGTCGCCGACAGTTACACGCACAAGAAGCAGACCGGTGGTTCGGGCCAGTTTGCCAAGATCGACTACGTCATCGAGCCGGGCGAGGTCGGTACCGGGTTCAGTTTCGAATCGGCGGTGACTGGCGGCAACGTGCCGCGCGAGTTCTGGCCAGCGGTCGAAAAGGGCTTCAACCTCAGCATCGTCGAAGGGCCGCTGGCCGGCTACCCGGTGCAGGATCTCAAGGTCACCCTGACCGACGGTGGTTTCCACGCCGTCGACTCCTCGGCCATCGCCTACGAGATCGCGGCCAAGGCCGCCTATCGCCAGTCGATGCCCAAGGCCGGCCCGCAGCTGCTCGAGCCGATCATGAAGGTCGACGTCTTCACTCCCGATGCCAACGTCGGCGACGTCATCGGCGACCTCAACCGGCGCCGCGGCATGATCAAGTCACAGGAGTCGAACCCGCTCGGCGTGCGCGTCAAGGCGGAAGCCCCGCTCGGCGAGATGTTCGGCTACATCGGCGACCTGCGCACGATGACGTCCGGCCGCGGCCAGTTCTCGATGGAGTTCTCGCACTACGCGCCGTGTCCGCGCAACATCGCCGACGAGGTGATCAAGGAGACCAAGGAGCGCAAGGGCAAGTAAGCCTGCGCCGTCCAGGCCGGAGATTGTGAGCGGCGCCTTCGGGCGCCGCTTTTTTTTGCTTCGGCCCGCCGCTCAGTCGAGCGCGCGCGTCACCACCTCGAAGGTGTCCTTCGACAAGCCCTCGGTGTCCTTGATGCGCTCCAGTGCCGCGCGGGCGTGGTCCTGGCGCGCGGCGTCGAACTTGCGCCAGCGGTCGAAGGCGCGCGCCACGCGTGCGGCGACCTGGGCGTTGCGCGCATCGAGCGCGATGACCTGCTCGGCGGCGAAGGCATAACCACTGCCGTCGGCGGCGTGGAAATGGGCGTGGTTGCCGTGGCAGAACGCGCCGATCACCGCGCGCACCTTGTTCGGGTTGCGCAGGTCGAAGGCCTCGTGGTCGAGCAGGCGGCGCACCTCGTCGAGGGTTCGCGGCAGGCGCGAGGACGCCTGCACCGCCAGCCACTTGTCGACCACCAGCGGTTCCCCGCGCCAGCGCGCGTAGAACTCGTCCAGGGCCTGGGTGCGCTCGGGGCAGTCACAGTTGGCCAGCGCGGTCAGGGCGGCCATGGCGTCGGTCATGTTGTTGGCGTTGCGCAACTGGTCGAGGCAGCGTGCGCGGATCTGCGGCGTCTCCAGCTCCATCAGGTAGCCGAGCGCGAGATTGCTGAGCGCGCGACGCCCGGCCGGTTCCGGCGCCGGGCTGTAGGGGCCGGCGACGGCGTAGTCGACGTAGGCGGCGGCGAAGGCCGGCTCGAGTTCGCGGGCGAGGTGGCGGCGCAGCGCCGTGCGCACGGCCAGGATGGCCTCCGGGTCGACTTCGTCCATCTGCTCGGCGAGGTAGCCGGCGCCGGGCAGGGTGAGCGCCTCGGCGGCGAAGGCCGGGTCCTCGGCGGCGTCGTCCAGGATGCGGGCGAAGGCGGTGACCAGGGCCGGATCGAAATGCTGCTCGCGGCCGGCGCGATGCTGCTCGATGGCCCGCAGCAGCACGTCCACGGCCAGGCGCTGGCCGGCTTCCCAGCGGTTGAACGGATCGCTGTCGTGGGCGGCGAGGTGGGCGAGGTCGGCGGCATCGTAGTCGAACAGCAGCTTGACCGGCGCCGAGAAGCCGCGCAGCAGGGATGGCACCGGATCGCCGTCGACGTCGACGAAGGTGAACGACTGGCGCGACGCGGTCAGCGACAGCACGCGTGTGCCCGTCACCGCGTGCGCCTCGCCGGCCAGGCGCAGGGGCAGGTCGCGACCGTCGCGGTCGACCAGGCCGAGCGCGACCGGGATGTGGAAGGGCGCCTTGTCGGCCTGGCCCGGCGTCGCCGGGCAGGACTGACTGAACTCGAGCGTGAGACTGCGCGCCGGTTCGTCGCGCACGGCGCGCACCTCGACTACCGGCGTCCCGGCCTGGCCGTACCAGCGTTTGAACTGCTCGAGGTCGACCCCCGAGGCGTCGGCCATGGCGGCGACGAAATCCTCGGTGCAGACCGCCTGGCCATCGTGGCGCTGGAAGTAGAGATCCATGCCGGCGCGGAAGCGTGCGGGGCCGAGCAGGGTGTGGATCATGCGCACCACCTCGGCGCCCTTGTCGTAGACCGTGGCGGTGTAGAAGTTGCTGATCTCGATGTAGGACTCGGGGCGCACCGGGTGCGCCATGGGGCCGGCGTCCTCGGGGAACTGCGCGGCGCGCAGCTGGCGCACTTCCTGGATGCGCTGCACGGCGTGCGAGTAGCGGTCGCCGCCGTACTGCTGGTCGCGGAACACCGTGAGGCCTTCCTTGAGACTCAGCTGGAACCAGTCGCGACAGGTCACGCGGTTGCCGGTCCAGTTGTGGAAGTACTCGTGGGCGACCACGCGGTCGAGCATCATGTAATCGAAGTCGGTGGCGGTGTCGGGCCGTGCCAGCACGTACTTGGTGTTGAAGATGTTGAGGCCCTTGTTCTCCATCGCGCCCATGTTGAAGTCACCGACGGCGACGATCATGTACTGGTCGAGATCGAGTTCGAGACCGAAGGTCTGCTCGTCCCAGCGCATGGCGTGCTGCAGGGCGTCGAGGGCGAACTCGCTCTGGTCGAGCTTGCCCGGCTCGACGAAGACCATCAGGCGCACCGCGCGGCCGGAGGCGGTGACGAAGCGGCGCTCGAGCTTGTCGAGCCTGGCGGCGACCATCGCGAACAGGTAGGACGGCTTGGGAAAGGGGTCCTCCCAGCGCGCGAAGTGGCGCCCGCCGTCCTCGTCGCCGTGGGCGACCGGGTTGCCGTTGGAGAGCAGTTGGGGGAAGCGCGCCTTGTCGGCGTGGATGGTGGTGGTATAGCGCGCCATCACGTCGGGGCGGTCGACGAACCAGGTGATGCGGCGGAAACCCTCGGCCTCGCACTGGGTGAAGTAGCCGTCCTTGGAGCGGTACAGGCCCATCAGCTGGGTGTTGTCGTCGGGATCGATCTGCACCGTGGTGGTCAGTTCGAACTGCGCCGGCGGTTCCGCGACGACCAGGCGGTCACCGTCGATCTCGTAGGCGGCGGCGTCGAGCGTGCGGCCGTCGATGGCGATGTCGAGCAGCTCCAGGCCCTCGCCGTCCAGCGCCAGCGGCGCGCCCGGGTCGGTCGCAGCGGGATTGCGGCGCAAGGCGAGCGTCGCGGTGACGCGGGTGTGGCCGTCGCGGATGTCGATGTCGAGGTCGACCTCGTCGACGAGGAAGGGCGGCGGCGTGTAATCGCGCAGCAGGACGGCTTGCGGTGAGCGATCGAGCATGGGGGCTCCTATTCGACGATGACGTGTTCTTCGGTCATGAGTATGGCGATGCTGGAGGCCGTCGCCGTGGCGCCGTCGCGGGCGCGCTGACCTTCCGCGGTGTCGAACACGGCTTCCATTGCCGCGCGCGATTCGAACCACACCTCGGCGACGCCGTCGAAGGCCTGGTCGGGCGAGGTGGCGAGGTTGATGTGGTAGCGCACCAGCCCCGGCCAGCGCTGTACCTTGGGTGCATGCTCGGTCAGCCACCAGGTCTTGAAGGCCTCGAAGTCCATGCCGACGGGGCGCTTGATGATGCCGAGGATCTTGAACATGGCGCTGCTCCGGGTGAAATCAACCGTCGCCGATTCTACGCAAAAGGCCGCGCGCCGACAGGCTGTCGTGAGCCGGCGGCGCGGAGGGATTACAATCGCCGCGCGCCGCGCTCGGCGGCGCCCGTGACAACCCATCCAGGCAGGTGCGATGAACATCGAAAAGGACCGCGTGGTCAGCTTCCACTACGTGCTCAGGGACGCCGAGGGCGCCGAGGTCGAGCGTTCCGGACCCGACGAGCCGATGCTCTACCTGCATGGCCACGAGGGCATCGTGCCGGGCCTGGAGGCGGCGATGAGCGGGCGCGCCGCCGGCGACCGCTTCACCGTCACCCTGAGCGCGGAGGAGGGCTACGGCCCGCGTCACGCCGACGCCCTGCAGCGCATCCCCATGAAGGCCGTGATGACCCGCGGCAAGTTGAAGCCGGGCCAGGTCATCGCGGTCAACACCGAGCACGGACCGCGCCAGGTCACGGTGGTCAAGGCCGGCAAGTTCGTCGTCGACGTCGACGTCAACCACCCGCTGGCCGGGCGCGCGTTGAGCTTCGAGGTCGAGATCGTCGACGTCCGCGAAGCCAGCGCCGAGGAGAAGGCCCATCGCCACGCCCACGGCCCGGGCCATCACCACCACTGAGCGCGGCGGTCGCCTGCCGGTGCCCGCGCCACGATGATCAGCTTCGAAGCCGTCACCCTGCGCCGCGGCAGCCGCGTGCTGTTCGAGGACGCGAGCTTTGCCCTGCACGACGGCCAGCACGCCGGCCTGACCGGCGCCAACGGCTGCGGCAAGTCGAGCCTGTTCGCCCTGCTGCTGGGTGAACTCGGAGTCGACGCCGGCGAAGTGCGCGTGCCCGCGGGCCTGCGCATCGCGCACATGGCGCAGGAGGTCGAGTACACCGACCGCGCGGCGCTCGACTACGTCATCGACGGCGACCGCGAACTGCGCCACTGGCAGGACGCCCTGGCACGCGCCGAGGCCGCGGGTGACGACCACGCGGTGGCCGCCGCCCACGCCGAGATCGACCAGCGCGACGGTTACAACGCGCACTTCCGCGCCGGCCGACTCCTGCACGGGCTGGGCTTTGCCAACGACGACGGCACGCGCCCGGTCAACGCCTTCTCGGGCGGTTGGCGCATCCGCTTGAACCTCGCCCGCGCGCTGATGTGCCCGAGCGACCTGCTCCTGCTCGACGAGCCCAGCAACCACCTCGACCTCGATGCCACCGACTGGCTGGAAGGCTGGCTCAAGCGCTACCGCGGCACCCTGCTCGTGATCTCCCACGACCGCGACTTCCTCGACGGCACCGTCGACACCATCGTGCACATCGAGCACCAGGCGGTACGCGCCTACCGCGGCAACTACTCGGCGTTCGAGGTCCAGCGCGCCGAGCGCCTCGCCCAGCAGCAGGCCCTGCACGACAAGCAGCAGGCGCGCATCAAGTCGATCGAGGCCTTCGTCGCGCGCTTCCGCGCCAAGGCGACCAAGGCGCGCCAGGCGCAGAGCCGGCTGAAGGAACTCGCGCGCATGCCGCAGGTGGAGGCTGCGCACGTCGATTCACCGTTCGATTTCCGCATCCGCGAGGCCGACAAGGTCTCCGACCCGCTGCTGGTGATGGACCGCGTCGCGCTCGGCTACGACGGCCGCCGGGTGCTCGACGACGTCCGCGTCAATCTCCATCCCGGCGCGCGCATCGGCCTGCTCGGCGCCAACGGCGCCGGCAAGTCGACCCTCATCAAGGGGCTCACCGGTGCACTCGCACCGCTCGCCGGCGCGCGCACCGCCGGCACCCACCTCGCCTGCGGCTACTACGACCAGCAGCAACTCGAAGCGCTCGACCTCGACGCCAGCGCGCTGACCCACCTGCGCCGGCTGTCGCCGCGCGCCACCGAGCAGGACTGCCGCGATTTCCTCGGCGGTTTCGATTTCCACGGCGACGCCGCGCTGGGCCCGATCCGGCCCATGAGCGGCGGCGAGAAGGCGCGCCTCGCGTTGGCGCTGATCGCCTGGCAGCGGCCCAACCTGCTGCTGCTCGACGAGCCCACCAACCACCTCGATCTCGACATGCGCCATGCCCTGACCGTGGCCCTGCAGGCCTTCGGCGGCGCGCTGGTGGTGGTCTCCCACGATCGCTACCTGCTGCGCCACTCGGTCGACGAGTTCTGGCTGGTCGCCGACGGTCGCGTCACGCCCTTCGACGGCGATCTCGACGACTACCACCGCTACCTCGCCGGGCGCGAGGCGGCCGCGAGCGTGCGCGTCGAGGCGCGTCCGGCACGCGACGCCCGCGCCGAGCGTCGCGATGCAGCCGAGCGCCGCGCCCGCCTGGCGCCGTTGAAGAAGGACGTCGCGCGCCTCGAGCAGGCGATGGACGGTGGCCGCGCCGCGCTTGCCGGCCTGCAGGCACGTCTCGCCGACAGCGCGCTCTACGCAGCCGGGCGCACCGACGAGCTGCAGCAACTGCTGCGCGAGCAGGGCGCCCTGCAGCAGGCACTGGCGACGCAGGAGGAGGCCTGGCTCGAAGCGCAGGAGGCGCTGGAAACGCTCGCCGCCGAACTCGACCTCGACCCCTGAACGGCGTGTCGGCGCCACGCATGCGCTACAGTGGGGTCGCCATAGCCGGGGAGGGCGGGACATGACATTCGCATGCAAACGGGCGCACGGGTTCGCCGCCGCCGCGCTGCTGCTCACGGCCTTCGCCGCGGGCGCGGACGATGCGCGTCTCGCCGGCGCCGGCGGTGACGCCGACGACTGGCTCACCTACGGTCACGGCTGGGCCAACCAGCGCTACAGCGCGCTCGACGCCGTCACGCGCGACAACGTGGCCCGGCTCAGGCCGGCCTGGATCTACCAGACCGGCAAGCTCGGCACCTTCCCGGCCAACCCGCTGGTGGTCGATGGCGTGATGTATCTCACCACGCCGGGCAACGACGTCGTCGCCCTGGACGCGGCGAGCGGCGCCGAGCGCTGGCGCTACCGCCACCGCCTCGCCACCGACCAACTGTGCTGCGGCCGGCACAACCGTGGGCTGGCCTGGGGCTATGGACGCCTGTACATGGTCACCGCCGACGCCCGCTTCGTTGCCCTCGACGCGACCGACGGTACGCCGGTGTGGGACATTCCGATGGTCGATCCGCAGAGCGGCGACCCGGCCGATCTCGAGGCCATCCGCACCTACGACCCGCAACGTCCCGGCGCCTTCGAGCGCTACACCCGCTTCGCCGGCAACATGGCGCCGGTGGTCCATGACGGCCGCGTGTTCGTCGGCGTCAGCGGCACCGGTTACAGCGCGGTGCTCGGCGACGCGGAGTCGCAGTCGGCCTCGGTGCTCGGCCGCCCCGGCGTGCGCGACGGCCTGCGCGCCTTCCTCTCCGCCTACGACGCCCACGACGGTCGCCTGCTGTGGCGTTGGTACTCGACCGCGGCCGCGGGCTGGGAGGGTGAGTTCACGCCGACGACGTCCTTCGGCGACGACCTCCACCGCGACATCGCCGGCGAGCGCGCCGCGGCGCCGACCCACCGTGACGCTTGGCGCGGTGGCGGCGGTTCGATCTACTCCTCGCCCTCGATCGACCCGCAACTCGGCCTGGTCTACTTCGGCACCGGCAACGCCTCGCCGACCTACGCCGACCACCTGCGTCCCGGCGACAACCTCTACACCTCCTCGATCGTCGCCCTCGACGTCGCCACCGGCGCGCTGCGCTGGTACCAGCAGGTCGTGCCGCACGACATCTGGGGCTACGACAGCGCCTCGCCGCCGGTCCTGATCGACCTGCCACAGGCCGACGGCAGCACGCGGCCGGTACTGGCCGCGGCGTCCAAAACCGGCTGGCTGTACGTCCTCGACCGTCGCAGCGGCGAAGCCATCCGGCGCTCCGAGCCCTTCGTGCCGCAGAACGCGATGATGTTCCACCGCCCCACCGCCGACGGCATCCTGGTCGCCCCGGGCGCGGCCGGCGGCGCCAACTGGCCGCCCGCGGCCTGGCACCCGGGCACGGGCCTGGTCTACGTGCCGGCCGGTCACCAGCCCACCCGCTACCACCTCGAGCCCGGCAAGGACGGCCACCCGGTCAACGTGCTCGAGTTCATGAACGACGCCGAGCGCTGGGGCACGCTGAGCGCCATCGATCCCCGTGACGGCACCATCCGCTGGCAGGCGCGGAGCCCGCTGCCGCTGATGTCGGGCGCGCTGGCGACGGCCGGTGGACTGGTCTTCGCCGGCGAGTCGAACGGCGACTTCAGCGCCTTCGACGCCGCCGACGGCACGCGCCTGTGGCACTTCGCCACCGGCGCCGGGGTCAACGCCCCGGCCGTGACCTACCGGGTCGGCGGCCGCCAGTACGTCGTCGTCGCGGCCGGCGGTCACGCCCTGTTCGACTTTCCGCAGGGCGATGCCGTGATCGCCTTCGCCCTGCCCGAGTAATCACCGCCCGCATCGCAGCGAGGGAACCATGGCCGAAATCATCCTGCACCACTACGCGCTGTCGCCTTTCTCCGAGAAGATCCGCCGCGTGCTCGCCTACAAGGGCGTGCCGTGGCGCGCGGTCGAGCAGCCCATCATGATGCCCAAGCCCGAGCTCGTACCGCTGACCGGCGGCAACCGCCGCATCCCGGCCATGCAGGTCGGTGCGGACGTCTACTGCGACACCGCCTGCATCGCGCGGCGCATCGAGCAGCTCCACCCCGAACGCCCGGTGATCCCGCAGGCCGCGGCCGGCACCGTCGCCATGATCGAAGACTGGGCCGATCACCGCCTGTTCATGTTCGCCGTGCCGCCGACCATCCTCGCCCTGTTCGACGACCTGCCGCCCGGCTTCATCGAGGATCGCCGCGCGATGTCGCCGGGCTTCTCGCGCGAGGCCATCGAGGCCGCCGCCCCGCATGCGCTGGAACAGGCCCTGCACGCCTTCGATCAACTCGACGCCCAGCTCGCGCGCTCGCCTTACCTGCTCGGCGCGGACTTCACCCTGGCCGATGCCGCCGCCTACCACCCGGTGCGCTTCATGCAGAACGCGCCCGAACTCGCCGCCCACGTCGCCGCGCGGCCGGCGCTGGCGGATTGGTGCGGGCGCATCGCGGGCTTCGGCGAGGGCAAGGTGACGCCGCTGAGCGGCGCCGAGGCGCTGGCCGCGGCCACGGCCGCGACGCCGGCTGACGTCGACGGCGGCGTGCCCGCCGATGCGCCGTTCGCCGCCGGCGACACTGTCAGCATCGTTGCCGACGACTACGGTCCGGAAACCACCGTCGGCCGGCTGGTGCGGATGCAGGCCAACGAGGTGGTCGTGCTGCGCGAGGATGCGGCGGTGGGCGAGGTGGCGGTGCATTACCCGCGCGCCGGCTACGTCGTCAGCCGGGCCTGAAGGCGGTTCGGCGCGAGGACCCGCGGGCCTACGCGCTCACGCTTGCACCGCTTACCGAATCCTCAGTAACCGACGAACTCGCCGTCGCGCTTGTCGCGGAAGGCGGCGATGGCCTCGGCGTGATCGGCACCGCCCTTGGCGATGGCGATGTTCGATGCCACGAGGTCGAGGCAGGTCGCCATGTCGGCCTGCGCGGCGTGGTCGACGGCGCGCTTGATCAGGCGCACCGACAGCGGCGGCAGGCGCGCCATGCGCGCGGCCAGCGCCTGGGCGTTGGCGCGCAGCGCCTCGTCCGGCCACACGTGGTTGACCAGGCCGATGGCGAGCGCCTGCTCGGCGTCGATGAAATCCGCGGTCAGCAACAGTTCCAGCGCCCAGGCGCGGCCCACGAGATGTGGCAGGAACCAGGCCCCGCCACCGCCCGGCAGCAGGCCGAGGCGGGCGTAGGTCTCGGCGAAGCGTGCGCTCGCCGCCGCCACGCGGAGGTCGCAGGCCAGCGCGAGGTCGAGGCCGCCACCGGTGGCGACGCCGTTGACCGCCGCGATGATGGGCTTGTCGAAGCGCGCCAGGCGCTTGGGGAAGGCCTGGATGGTGGTGTCGATGTAATTCTTGGTGACATGGGGGCGGTTGTCCGCCGCCGCGCCCATGGCGCTGACGTCGCCGCCCGAGCAGAAGCCGCGCCCGGCGCCGGTCAGCACCACCGCGCGCACGTCGTCGCGCGCCTGGCATTCGTCGATGCAGGCGACCAGGCGTTCGAGCATGGGATCGGTGAAGGCGTTGAGCTTGTCGGGCTGGTTGAGGGTGATGGTGGCGACGCGCTCGGCGATGTCGAACAGGACGGTGTCGGTCATGCGGGTACTCCTCGGGCTTCGCGTCTCGGTTGGCGGTCTGCGGTCGGCACGAGCGCGGCGTGGTGCCGGTGCGCGCGTACGGTTCCGCACCACGTTTATCCCACATCGGCGCCGATTGGCGTAGTCCAACGGCGCGCCGACGACGTTCGGCTTGGCCACGGCGCCGCGCTCGCGCCGTAGGTCCGCCCCGCGACAACGCACGCGTCCTGCCCGCGGTCATGAATAATTCCGGGGCCGGCTCTACAATCGCGCCATGTCCAAGTCACGCTTCGACCAGGATCTCCTGGCCTTCCTCGACGCTTCGCCGTCGCCCTTCCACGCCGTCGCCGCCATGCGCCGCCGCCTCGACGCCGCCGGCTTCACCGCGCTGGACGAGGGCGAGGCCTGGGCACTCGCGCCGCGCGGGCGTTACTACGTCACGCGCAACGACTCCTCGCTGGTCGCCTTCCGCCTCGGTGCGGGCGGCATCGAGGCGGACGGCCTGCGCATGGTCGGGGCGCATACCGACAGCCCCTGCCTCAAGCTCAAGCCCAACGCCGTGCTCGAGAGCCACGGCTACCTGCGCTTCGGCGTCGAGGTCTACGGCGGGGTCCTGCTGAATCCCTGGTTCGATCGCGATCTCTCCATCGCCGGGCGCGTCACCACGCGCAACCGTGCCGGGCGCCTGTCCAGCACCCTGGTCGACTTCGAGCGCCCGGTCGCCGTCATTCCCAGCCTCGCCATCCACCTCGACCGCGAGGCCAACGACAAGCGCACGGTCAACAAGCAGACCATGCTGCCGCCGGTGCTGGCGCTGGCCGGCAGCGGCGGCTTCGATCTCGCTGCAACGCTCAAGGCGCGTCTGAAAGCGATGAAGAGCCCGCTCGCGCGCGAGGAACTGCTCGATTTCGAGCTCATGCTCTACGACACCCAGCGTGCCGCGGTGGTGGGTCTGAACGAGGAATTCGTCGCCGCCGCACGGCTCGACAACCTGTTGAGCTGCCACACCGGCCTGAGCGCCTTGATCGATGCCCCGGCGGGCCATGCGCAACTGTTCGTCGCCAACGATCACGAGGAGGTCGGCAGCGGCTCGACGTCCGGTGCGCGCGGCAACTTCCTGCGCAGCGTGCTCGAGCGCATCGCCGGTAGCGACGAAGCGCTGGCGCGCGCCATCGTGCGCTCGCTGCTGATCTCGACCGACAACGCCCACGGCATCCATCCCAACTTCGCCGACAAGCACGATGGCCGCCACGGCCCGCTGCTGAACGCGGGGCCGGTGATCAAGGTCAACGCCAACCAGGCCTATGCCACCAACAGCGAGAGCGCGGCCATCGCGCGCCACGCTGCGGCGCTGGCCGAGGTCGCGGTGCAGAGCTTCGTCACCCGTACCGACATGGGTTGCGGCAGCACCATCGGCCCGCTCACGGCCACCGCGCTCGGCGTGCGCACCGTCGACATCGGCGTGCCGACCTTCGCCATGCACTCGATTCGTGAGCTGGCCGGCCGCGACGACGCCTGGGCGCTGTACCGCCTGCTCGGCGCCTTCTACGGCCTGCCCGATCTGGGCGTGCGGCGGGCCTGAATTGCGGCCGGCGCGAGCGCGCCGGGGATTCACCGCACGGCGTCGAAGTACTCGACGATCTCGCGCACCTGGGCGGCGATGTCGGCGGCATCCAGCGGCGGCGTGAACTCCGCGGTCACCCGGGTATCCGGGCCCAGCATCAGCACCGCGGCCGGGTGATCGAACCAGTACTCGTCCGGGTCTTCGCCGGACACGCGCACGATGCGCGCGCCGAACTGGCGCGTGAGGTGGTGCAGCTCGCGGTCGGGGCCGCTGGCGGCGAGGAAGGCGGGGTCGAAGTAGGCGGTGTACTCGGCGAGATGTTCCGGGGTGTCGCGCTCGCCGTCGACCGAGACGAACAGCACCTGGCCGCGGGCACGGAAGCCGGGCACGTCGGCGAGCAGGGCGTAGACGCGCTGCAGGGTCGCGAGCGTGGTCGGGCAGATGTCCGGGCAATGGGTGTAGCCGAAGAACAGCAGCGTCCAGTGATCGCGCAACTGGTCCGGACCGAAGGGCTGGCCGTGGGTGTCGGTCAGGGTGAAGGGCTCGAGCGGTGGTGGCGGCGGCCACACGATGGCCGATACCGTCGGCATGACCGGGGGCGGCGGTGGCGACGGCGCCGCGCGGTAGCCGGCATAGAAGGCCACAGCCGCGATCAGCAGCGCGCTGCCGGCGAGCTGGAGTGAACGCAAGCGCATGATGCGCGCCAGTATAGCCGAGCGCTCGGGGCCGGCAGGCAAGCTCTATACTGGGCGCCCGCGCCTGCCGAACCCGCCCAGGAAACCGCCGAATTGAACGCGCCGCCGTCACCGCCTGCCGTCAGCCTGCCGCTGACGGTGTTCGCCATGCTCGGCACGCAGACGGTCACCGTGCTGCTGTTCATGACCGTGCCGGTGATGGCCACCGAGATCGCGCCCGCGTTCGGCGTGGCGTCCAAGGACATCGCGCTGTTCGTCTCCATCGTGTTCGTCTCGGCGATGTTCTTCTCCGCCGCCAGTGGCAGCTTCATCCATCGCTACGGCGGCATCCGCGCCAACCAGCTCGGCATGACGCTGTCGGCCTGTTGCCTGCTGCTGGCGCTGGGCGGTTCGCTGCCCTGGCTCTACCTCGCCGCGGCCCTGGTCGGGCTCGGCTACGGCCCCAACACGCCGTCCGGCTCGCACGTGCTGGCGCGGGTGACCCCGCCGCGCGCGCGCAGTCTCGTGTTCTCGCTCAAGCAGAGCGGCGCGCCGCTGGGCGGCCTGCTCGCCGGCCTGCTGGTGCCGGCGATGGTCCACACGGTCGGCTGGCGTGGCGCCATCGTCGTCTCGGTGCTGCTGGCGCTGGCCGGCGTGGTCGCCATCCAGCCGCTGCGCGCGGCGCTCGACGACGACCGCGACGCCGCCGCGCCGATCGCGCTGGCCTCACCCTGGCGCGCCGTCACCGCGGTGATGCGCGACCTGCGCCTGCGCCGCCTGCTGCTGGTCGCGTTCTGTCTCACCGCGACCCAGGCCACCGTCATGACCTTCGTCGTCATCTACCTGGTCGAGGTGATCGGGCTCGAGTTCAAGCTCGCCGGCGCACTGTTCGCCGCCTCGCAGGCGAGCGGCGCGGCGCTGCGCGTGGTCATGGGCTGGGCCGCCGACCGCCTCGGCGCGCGCACCATCCTGGTCGTGCTCGGCCTCGGCAGCGCCCTCGGCCTGGTCGTCCTCGCCGGGCTCGACGGCGACAGTGCATTCGCACTGGTCGCGCTGGTCGTGGTACTGGGTTGTGCACTCGGCTTCGGCTGGAACGGGGTGTTCCTGGCCGAGATCGCCAGCAACTCCGGCACGGTCGGCATCGGCGCGGCGACCGGCGGCAGCCTGTTCTTCCTCTACGGGGGACTCGTCGCCGGGCCGGCCGCGGTGTCCGCCCTGGCCAGCCTGAGCGGCGGTTACACCCTGCCCCTGTGCAGTGTGGCGGCGCTGACCGCGGCGGCGAGTCTCAACCTGCTGCGGCCCCTGCCGCGCTGACAGACCTCAGGGCGCGCCGACCTCGACGATCTCGGTTCCGGGAAACCAGTGCAGGATGGCCGGGTCGTCGAACAGGGTCTCCTGGCTGTCGACCCGCCATCGGCCATCCTCGCGCACCACGTGGTAGAGCTCGAACTCGACCGCGCCGTGGACGTTGAGACGATCGCGCGCGGAGAGCAGGTTGGGCACGACGGCGTGATGGGTACAGCTCGTGTCGTCGCCGTCGACCATCGCCGCGCGCGGGTCGACGCCGTAGATTTCGACCTTGCCCGGGCCGTAGGCGCGCCCCTGCAATACCGCCCACACGGTGCGATCGCGGCCGTCGGTCATGCCGTCGGTGACGAAATCGTAGGCGTCGACGAAACGGTGCTCGTGCATGGCGGTGAGGTAACCCATCACGGCACCACGCGGGCCATCGTCGTCGCTCGGGCAGGGCGTGGCGGGGGCGGCGCCGGCCGGGCTGGCGGCGAGCAGGCAGAGGATGACGGCGAGGGTTGCTGGGCTGGCGTGGCGCATCGGGTCACCTCCTGCGGCGGGCGTCGGGGTCGTCGGTCGATTGTGGCTGGCGGGGGCGCGCCTTGCCAGTTGTGCGGCTGTCGACTGGGTGGCAATCGCCACCCCCCGCAGCGCGCTCAGCCCGGCCTGCGCGCGAACATCACCGTGTCGAGGTAGCTCAGCACCAGCACCTCGTCCTGGTTGTAGAGGCGGAAGTGGAACTTGACGATGCCGCGGTCGGGCTTGCTCTGCGAGGGCCGCGTCTCCAGGCATTCGATCTCGAGGCGGATGTCGTCGCCAGGGTGGACGGGGTGGGGGAAGCGCAGCTCGTCGAAACCGAGCGCGCCGATGATGGCCTCGCGCCAGGCGGCGCCGTTGAGCATGGCCTGCTTGATGCAAAGGGTGTACTGGCCGGAGGCGCTCAGGCCCTTCAGGCCGCGCGCGCGGGCGGCGGCGTCGTCGAGGTGGATGGGCAGGGGATCCCAGCGGCGGTTGAATGCCAGCAGCTCGTCGCGATCGACGTGGTAGGGGCCGAAGTGGAACGTCTCGCCGGGGCGGACGTCTTCGAACCACAGCGTTGCGGTGGTGGTCATGCGGGGAACCCGGGACGGCCGGGGCACCCGGGTGCCCCGGCCCTGCGGCATTACATGTTGAAGAAGACCAGCTTGTTGCCGTCGAGGTCGCGGAAGTAACCGCCGTAGAAGGCATCGCCGCGCGGGCCCGGTGCGCCCTCGTCCTTCGCACCCAGCGCCATGGCCTTGCCGTGCAGCTTGTCGACCGTGGCGTGGTCGGGGCAGTACAGCGCAATCATCGTGCCGTTGCCGACCGTCGCCGGGTTGCCGTCGAACGGCTTGACCACGCCGAACATCGGCGCGCCCTTGCCCCAGCCCCACAGCACCATGCGCTCGTTCTCCATCACGCGCTTGCCGCCGGCCTCGCCGAACAGGGCGTCGTAGAACGTCGCCGCGGCGTCGAGATCGTTGGTGCCGACCATCGTGTATCCAATCATCGTCGTGTTCCTCGGGTTGACGGGCCCTTCGGCCCGGTTCGGGTGGCGGCCGCGCGGGCCGCCTGTCGTTCGTCGTGTTCCGGCGCGCCTCTCGGCGGGCGCCCGATTATTGCAGACTGCCCGCCGCGCCCGATAGCGCGTGGCGCGACGCCGCCGTCGCCCTATACTGGCCGCCTTCGAACCAAGGGGAGGACCACATGGCAAGCCTGGATCAACAAGTCGCCGAACTCGCCGCGCGCGAGGCCATCCGCGAACTGCCGCGCCGCTACTGCGATTGCGTGTGGCGCGACGACATCGACGGCATCGTCGACCTGTTCACCGCCGACGGCAGCTTCGTCGCCGACATGGGCGGCAACACCTACACCTTCAAGGGCCGCGACGAACTGCGCAAGATGTTCGTCAACGGCCTCGGCATCCAGCCGCGACCCTACATCCACAACCACGTCATCGAACTCACGGGCGAAGGCTTCGCCACCGGGCGCTGTTACCTCGACCTGCACAGCGCGCGCAACAACATGGAGTTCATGGGCGCGGGCTATTACACCGACGAGTACATGGCCACGCCGCAGGGCTGGAAGTTCCTCAGCCGCCATTTCGTCGCCGTGCGCATGGACGACATTCCGCAGGGCCTGGACGCCTCCTGAGGGGGGCGCGGCGGGCAGCGCGATGCGGGTGCTCGTGGTCGAGGACAACGCGGCGCTGGCCGCCAACGTCGGCGAGTTCCTCGAGGCCGCCGGCGCGGTGGTCGACTTCGCCTACACCGGCACCAGCGGTCTCGAACTCGCCCGCGCCGGCGGCTACGACGCCATCGTGCTCGACATCGCCCTGCCCCGGCTCGACGGCCTGGAGCTCTGCCGCCGCCTGCGCGAACAGCACGACGACGACACGCCCATCCTCATGCTCACCGCGCGCGATACCACGGCCGACAAGCTCGACGGCTTCGCCGTCGGCACCGACGACTACCTGACCAAGCCGTTCGACCTCGACGAGCTGTACGCGCGGCTGCAGGCGCTGCTGCGGCGCCGCCAGCGCGGCACGCGGCGGCTCACCGTGGCCGACCTCGAGTTCGATCTCGACACCCGCCAGGTGCGGCGTGGCGGGCGCCTGCTCAAGCTCACCCCGAGCGGACTGCGCCTGCTCGAAGTCCTCATGCAGCGCGCGCCGGCCGTGGTCACGCGTGACGAACTCGAGGTCGTGTTGTGGGGCGACGCGCCGCCCGAGAGCGAGGCCTCGCTGCGTGTCCACCTGCACGGCCTGCGCCGCGCGGTCGATGGCGACGCGCCGACCCGGCTGGTGCACACGGTGGCCGGCGCCGGCTACCGCATCGGGATCGATGACGACGCCTGAATTCAGCCTGCGCGCGCGCTTCCTGCTTGGCTCGCTGTTCCTCTCGGCGGTGCTGATCGCAGGCTTCTGGCTCGCCATCAACCAGTTCCTCGAAGTGATCGAGCAGGAGTTCATCGGCAGCGAGCTCGCGCGCGATTTCGAGCACTACGCCTACGAGGTCGAGCGCCACGGTTTCGCGCAGGTGCCGGTGCCGCGCGGCAGCGAGGTCTTGTTCGTCGATGGCGCGGACGAGCAGGCGCTGCCCGCCGAGCTGCGCGCGCTGGCGCCGGGCATCCACGCCGAGATCGCGGTCGGCGACCGCGAGTACGGCGTTGCCAAGCGGCGGCTCGGCGAACGTACCCTCTACCTCCTGCTCGATCTCGAACAGGACCCCATCGAGCTGCTCGAACGCCGCCTGCAGGACATCGCGGGCTGGGCCGGGGTGAGCGCGGTACTCGCCGGGATCGCGCTGTCCCTGTGGTTGTCCAACCTGGTCCTGGCGCCCGTGCTGGCGCTCGAACGCCGCCTGGCACGCATCGCGCCGGGGGCAGAGCGGCCGTCGCTCGGTGCCACCGAGCTGCCGCGCGAACTCGGCACCATCGCCCGGGCCTTCGACGAGGTGCTCGATCGATTCGACGAGTTCAGCGCGCGCGAACGCGACTTCACCCGCGACGCCAGCCACGAGCTGCGCACGCCGCTGGCCGTCATCCGCAGTTCGGCCCAGCTCATCGACGCGACCCTGGAGCCGTCCAGCGTGCAGGCGCCGCGCCTGGCCCGGCTGCGCGCCGCCGCCGAGCAGATGCAGGCGCTGATCGACGCCCTGCTGTTCCTGGCCCGCGGCGACGAGCGCGAACCGGGCGAGCCGGTCAGTGCCGCCCGCCTGCTCGAGGAGGCACTGCGCCTGCAGGCCGACGCCGGCCACGTGCCGCTCGACGCGGTGCAGCTCGCGATCGTCGAGGACGTGATGCTCGACGTGCCGCGCGGCCTGTTCCTGTGCATCGTCAACAACCTGTTACGCAATGCCCACGAGCACTCCGGCGATGCCGCGCTCGCGGTGACCCTGCACGGCCAGCGCCTGGTGGTCGAGGATGCCGGCCCCGGCATCGACCCCGATCTGCTGCCGCGCGTGTTCGAGCGCGGCGTGCGCGGCGCGCAGTCGGGTGGCCAGGGGATCGGTCTCGATCTCGTCGGGCGGGTGTGTGCGCGGCTCGGCTGGACCCTCGCGCTCGACAGCGCACCCGGCCGCGGCACCCGCGTCGAGCTGCACATGGCGGACGCCACGCGCTGAATCTTCCGCACGTCGTCACCAATGGACGGCGCAGTACCTTTTGCAGCGGCCTGGAGGAAGCCCTGCAAAAGTGAGCGAGCATACGCGAGGGCAAGGCGCGCGGACTGCGAGGCGCGCAGTTTACGTTGGGTAAATGAGCACCGCAGAAGCCCGCGCAACGCCGCCATCGGGTGGCGCAGCCGCTTTTGCCGGGCTTCCTTAACCGGTAGCTAACGTCCCGGCACCGATACTCCCGCCCTGTCGATGCCGAACGTGCCGGGTCCGCCATGTCCTCACTGAGCCAGCGCCTGCGTCATGCCGGCGTGCATTACCCCCGCCTGGTCCTGATCGGCCTGATGCTGGCCGTGGTCGTGGTGGTCGCGACCCTCACCCGCCTCGGCCTGATGCTCTACGCCGGTGCCGTCGGCGTGTTGTCGCCGCTGGGGTACGCCGAGGTGTTCGCCTGCGGGCTGCTCTACGACCTGGCTTTCGCCTGCTACCTGGTCGCGCCGGCCGGCCTGTGGCTGCTGGTGCCGGGGCGCTGGTGGCGGACCGGCCCGGTGCGCTGGCAGGTACGCCTGGTCTTCCTCGCCCTGCTGTTCCTGCTCGGCTTCGTCGCCGAGGCCGAGTTCATCTTCTTCGACGAGTTCAGCACGCGTTTCAACTTCATCGCCGTCGACTACCTCGTCTACACCTCCGAGGTGCTCGGCAACATCTGGGAGTCCTACCGCGTGGTGTGGCTGCTGGTGGCCGACGCCGCACTGGCGGCCATCGCCTTCTGGTTCCTGCGCCCGCGCCTCGAGCGCCTGCTGGCGCGACCCTCGCCGGCGCGCCCGGCGCTGGCCGTGGGCCTATGGAGCCTGGTTGCGCTGTTCGCGCTCACCCTCGACCAGTCGCCGCGTGACGCCTTCACCAATGCCTATGCCAGCGAGTTCGCCAGCAACGGGCCCTACCAGTTCTTCGCCGCGTTTCGTAACAACGAGCTCGACTACGAACGCTTCTACCCGACCCTGCCGGTGGCCGAGGTCGATCGCCGCCTGCGCCACGCGCTGGCCGCCCCCGGCGTCCGTTTCCTCAGCGACACGCCGCTCGACCTGCGCCGGCATGTCGACAACCCGGGTACGCCGCGCAAGCTCAACGTCGTGCTGATCATGGTCGAGAGCCTGGGCGCGGACTTCATGGGGTATTTCGGCGACGTCCGCGGCATGACCCCGCACCTCGACAAGCTTGCCGCCCACAGCCTGGTGTTCGAGAACCTCTATGCCGCCGGTACGCGCACCGTGCGCGGCCTCGAAGCGGTGACCCTGTCGCTGCCGCCGACCCCCGGCCAGGCCATCGTCAAGCGCCTCGGCCGCGAAAGCGGCTTCTGGTCGCTCGGCCACGTCCTCGACGCCGCCGGCTACGACAGCACCTTCGTCTACGGCGGGCGCGCCTACTTCGACAACATGGGCGCGTTCTTTGCCGGCAACGGCTACGCGGTGGTCGACCAGAGCTCGACCCCCGATGCGGACATCGGCTTCAGCAACGCCTGGGGCATGTCGGACGAGGATCTCTACCGCCAGGCGCTCGCGGTCGCGGCGCGCAGCCACGCCACCGGGCGACCGTTCTTCATGCACATCATGACGACCTCCAACCACCGGCCCTATACCTACCCGGAGGGCCGCGTGCCCGGCCCGCAGGGCGGGCGCGGCAACGCCGTGCGCTACACCGACTGGGCGATCGACGACTTCCTCGCCAAGGCCCGCAGCCAACCCTGGTTCGACGACACCGTGTTCGTGATCCTGGGAGACCACTGCGCCAACGCCGCCGGCAAGGTCGACCTGCCGGCATCGCGCTACCACATCCCGCTGCTGGTCTATGCGCCGCGCCACGTCGAGCCGGGGCGGGTCGCCACCCTGGCCAGCCAGATCGACGTCGCGCCGACCCTGCTCGGGCTGCTCCATCTCGACTACGACTCGGCCTTCCTCGGCCACGACGTCCTCGCCGCCACGCCCCCCGAACCACGCGCGCTGATCAGCACCTACCAGGATCTCGGCCTGGTCGAGGACGGCGTGGTCACCGTGCTCGCCCCGCAGGCCCGCATCAGCCGCCACCGGGCCGGGCGCAGTCTCCTGCGCGGCTACGCGCGGCACCCGGGGCTGGACGACCGGCTGGTGCGCGAGGCGGTCGCGCTGTACCAGGGCGCGAGTTACATCTATGCCCACGGTCTCAACGCCTGGCAGCCACCGGCCGGGCCAGATTCGCTCGCCGCCGTCGCGCCGGAGTGATGGCGGCCCCGGTGACCACGCTGGCGCCGGCCGTCGCCGCGCTCGCGCTGATGCTCCTGACCCTGGCCAGCGGCCTCGATTTCCGTCTCGCCGACCAGCTCTACGCCTGGCAGGGCGGGGCGTGGTCGCTGCGCCACGACTTCCTCGTTTCCAAGATCCTGCACGCCAAGGCGCAGAAGCTGTCGATCGCCATCGAGCTGTCGATGGTGGGCCTGGCCCTTGCCAGCCACTGGCACCCGCGCCTGCGGCGCTGGCGGCGCGGGTTGAGCTGCGTCGCCGTGACCGGCCTCGCCGGGCTCGCCCTGGTCAGCCTCGGCAAGCACGCGCTGCCGATGGCCTGTCCCTCGCAGCTCGAACGTTACGGCGGCCTGCTGCCGAGCCGCCTGTGGCTGGGGCGCGAATTCGTCGCGGTGGGCAAGGGCTGCTTTCCCTCGGCCCATGCCAGCGGCGGTTTCGCGCTCTGCGGCTGGTACTTCCACGCCCGCTACTACGGCCTGCCCGGCGCCTGGCGTTACGCCGCCGCGGCGCTCGCCGCCGGCGCCGTGCTGGGTCTCGCCCAGCAGATCCGCGGCGCGCACTTCCTGTCCCACGATTTCGCCGCCGTCGCGGTGTGCTGGACCACCGCCTGGCTGCTGGCCCGCGGACTGCTGCGCCCGCCCGCGCCCGTGCGCTGAGCCACCGCGCCAGCGCCCCCTGCCCTCAGGCCGGCTGTTCCCGGCCGCCGCCGAGCAGCAGGTAGAGCAGCGGCATGCTGACCAGGACCAGAGGCATCTGCACCAGCAGCCCGGCGATGATGGCCACCGCCAGCGGCTGCTGCATGGCCGCGCCCTGGCCGAGCGCGAGCGCCAGGGGCAGCAGCGCGAGGATCGCCGCCAGGGTGGTCATGGTCAGCGGGCGCAGGCGGTTGATGCCGGCCGCGACCAGGGCCTCGCGCCGCGCGCTGCCGGCGGCGACCAGGGCGTGGTACTCGGAGAAGTAGAAGATCGCGATCTCGGTGACGATGCCGATGATCATGGTCATGCCCATCAGCGCGGTGATGTTGAGCTCGATGCCGCTCGCCCACAGGCCGAGGAACACCGCGTTCATTGCCAGCAGCGGGCAGCTCATCACGGCGAGCGCGGTGCGGAACGACTCGTAGAGCGCGAGCAGCAGCACGAACACCAGCGCGACCGCGGCGAGGGCGACGGCGAGCAGGCCGCGGAAGGCGACCTGCTGCTGGTGGTAGAGGCCGCCGAGGGTGTAGTACAGGCCCTTGCCGCCGAGATCCATGGCATCGACCGCGTGCCGCACCGCGCGCACCGCCGAGCCCAGATCGCGGCCGCTGATGCGCGCCGTCACCGCCACCATCTGCTTGAGATCGTCGCGCGTGATCTGCGGCTGGCCGGCATCGGTGACGATGCGGGCGACCCGCGACAGCGGCAGGCGGTGGCCGTCGGCGGCGACGAGCGGCACGTCCGGCAGGTCGGCGGCGTAGCGCCGCGCCGCCCCCGGCACCCACACCCGGATGCCGACCAGCTTCTGCGCCTCCTGCACCTGGGTTGGCACGAGACCGGTGAACCAGGCGTCGACCTGCCGGGTCACGGCCTGCGGTGCGATGCCTTCGAGCGCCGCCTTGTCGCGGTCGACGACGATCTCGAGCGCGTCGCCGGCCAGCATCACGCCGTCGTTGACGTCGACCACGCCGTCGATCGCGGAGATTGCCTGCGCCACCGCCGGCGCGGCGGCCAGCAGCGCGTCGCTGTCGTCGCCGAACAGCTTGATCTCGATCGGCTGCGGCACCGCGGTGAGGTCGCCGATGAGGTCTTCCATCAACAGCACCAGCTCGATGTCGAGCAGCGGGACCCGGTTGTCGATGTCGTGGCGCACCGCGTCCATGATGGTCTCGATGGGTGGCCGCGGCAGCGGCTTCAAGCGCACGAAGAAATCGCCCTCGTTGGCCTCGGTCAGGCCGCCGCCGAGCTGCAGGCCGGTGCGCCGGGAGAAGGTGTCGACGTACGGATTGGCGCGCAGGATGGCCTCGACCTGGCGCAGCAGGCGATCGGTCTCGGCCAGCGAGGTGCCGGACGGCGCGCGGTAATCGAGGACGAAGCCGCCCTCGTCCATGGCCGGCAGGAAGCCCGAGCCGACGTGCTGGTAAGCCCAGTAACCGGCGCCGCAGAACAGCGCCAGCGGCACGGCCACCAGCCAGGGGCGTGGCAGCAGCCGCGCCATCAGCGCGGCGTAGGCACGGGCACACAGCCGCGCGAGGGGCCCCGGCCCGGCCGGGGCGCGCGCACTCGCCAGCAGGTGCTCGGTGAGCAGCGGTACCACCAGCCAGGCGAGCAGGAAGGAGATCACCAGTGCCGCGGCCATGGTCAGGGACAGGGCCTTGAAGAACGCGCCGGTGACGCCGTCGAGCAGGGCCAGCGGGGCGAAGATCACCGTCGTCGCCGCCGACGAACCGGCCAGCGGGACGGTGAACTCGGCCGTCGCCGCGCGCAGGCTCGCGGCGCGCGTGCCGCCCGCCTCGTGCAGGCGGCGGGCGAGGTGTTCGACCATGACGATGGTGTCGTCGACGATCAGGCCGACCGCCGCGGCCATGCCGCCGAGGGTCATGATGTTGAGACTCATGCCGAGCAGGTCGAGCAGCAGCATGGTGGTGGCGAGCACCGCCGGCACCACGATCGCCGCGATCAGGGTGATGCGCAGGCTGCGCAGGAACACCAGCAGGACCAGGGCGGCGAGTACCACGCCGATGGCGATGGCGTCGCGCACGCTGGTCGCCGCGGCGGTGATGAGTTCGCTCTGGTCGTACCACTTGGCCACCGCGATGCCGGCCGGCAGGCGGGCGCGGTAGTCGGCGAGGCGCGCGGCGACGTCGGCGACGATGCGCACCGTGTTGCTGCCCGGCTGCTGGTAGACCTGGAGCAGCACGGCGTCGGTGCCGTCGGCGGTGACGCGCCGCCATTGCGGTGTGCTGGCCGGGTAGACCTGGGCGAGGTCGCTCAGGCGTACCACGCCGTCGCTGCCGCTGCGCACCACGGTGTCCTCGATCGCGGCCAGCGAGCGCACGCGGGTGTCGGACAGCAGCAGGTAGAGCTTGTAGTGATCCTCGAGACGCCCGACCGCCTGCAGCACGTTGCTCGCGGTCAGCGCACCGGCGAGTTCGTCGAGCGTGATGCCGTGGGCGGCGAGCTTGCCCGGATCGATCTCGACGCGGTACTCGGCGCTGGCGCCACCCAGCACGTCGACGCGGGCGACGCCCTCGACCGCTGACAGCAGCGGGACCAGCTGGTAGAGGGCGGTGTCGCGCAGGGCGACCGGTGAGACGTCGTGCGACACCAGGCTGTAGGCGAGCACCGGGAACACCGTCGGGTCCATGCGGCGGACCTTGAAACCGGTGCCGGCGGGCAGGCTGGGCAGGACCTGGTTGATGGCCGATTCGACTTGCAGCGTGGCCGCGACCATGTCGCCGCCCCAGGCGAAGTTGATCGACAGCTCGGCGCTGCCGCGGCTGGTGGTCGAGCGCACGCCGACCACGCCGGGCACGGCGCGCACGGCCTGTTCGAGCGGCTGGGTGACGGCGATGACCATCTGGTCGGCCGGGCGATCGCCGGCCTCGATCGAGACCGCCACGCGCGGGAACTCGACGTGCGGGAACAGCGCCACCGGCAGGCGCAGCGCGATGGCGCCGCCGGCCAGGGCGAGGACCGCGGCGAGAAACAGGATCGAGCGGCGGTGCGCCGCCGCCCAGGTCGCGGCGCTCACCGCGCGCCGGTCCGCACGGCCGTGCCGTCGTCGAGACCGTAGTTGCCGCGCACGATGACCGGCGTGCCGGCGGCGAGGTCGCCATCGACGGCGATCCAGTCGCCCTCGGCGACGCTGGTGGTGACGTCGATACGCCGCGCGCGGCCGTCGCTGACGGTGAACACGTAGGCGCCGCGGTCGTCGCGCAGTACCGCGCTGCGCGGCACCACGGTGCCGTCGACGGTGGCGAGCCGGATGCGGGCGCTGAGCGCGCTGCCCAGCACCAGCAGGTCGGCGCGCGCCTGCGGTACCGGCACCAGCACGTCGACCAGGCGCGTGACCGGGTCGATGCTGGCGTGGACGTCGCGCGTGGTGCCGTCGAAGCTGAGGTGATCGTCGAACACGTCGCGCACCTCGACCGCGGCGCCGGGGCTGATGCGGCGCAGGTCCTCGGGTTCGACGCCGAGGCGCGCGATCAGGGCGTGCTGGTTGGCCAGCAGCAGGGTGGTGGTATCGGCCTGCACGCGCTGGCCCTGCTGCACGTCGATGCGCGAGACCACTCCCGCGACCGGCGCGGTGACGATCTCGGTGGCCTGGCCGATCCCCTTGTCGCGCAGGGCCGCGAGCGTGCTCCGCGCGTCGCTGACGGCGGCGCGCGCGGTGTCGACCTGGGCGCGCGTGGCGAGCTGCTCGTCGAACAGGCGCTGGCTGCGCGCGAGTTCGCGCTGGGCGAGATCGAGCGCGCTCTGCGCCTGTTGGAACTGCATGACGGCATCCGGCGCGGTGGCGATCTCGAGCAGGTGCTGGCCGGCCTCGACGCGCTCGCCGAGTTCGACCCACACCCGGGTGATGAGGCCGGCGCGCGGGATCGACACCGCGATGACCTGGTCGGGGTCGGGTTCGAGTACGCCGTAGGCGGTGACGGTCTCGGCTAGCGCGCGTCGTTCGGCGGGCCGCACGTCGACCGCGACCGTGGGCCCGGCCGCGGGCGCCGCGCGCACGGCGCACAGCAGCAGCGCGAGCGTCACGGCCGGCCCCGTGCGTTGCCGCGTCATGGCGCGGGCGCTGCGGTCGCGGCCGCGGGCAGGGCGAGCAACACCTCCAGCGCGACCTGGTTCGCGCAGGTCGCCTGCTCGAGGCTGATGGCTTCGAGCTGCTTGTTCATCAGCGTCTGCTCCATGTTGAGGAAGGTCAGGGCGTCGATGTCGCCGCCGGCGTAGGCGCCACGGGCGCGCTCGACCAGGGTCTGCAGGGTCGGCAGGCGGCTCGCCAGCAGCGCCTGCTGGCGGCTGACCACGGCCTGGCGGGCGGTCACCGTGGCGACGTCGACCGCGGCCTGGGCGAGGCGTGCCTGGTACTCGGCGGCGAGCATGCCGCGGGTCGCGCGGGCGCCGGCAATGGCGCCGCGGTTGCCGCTGAACAGCGGCAGGTCCAGGGTCGCGGCAAGGCCGGCGGAAGTGACGTCACCGGTGTCGCGCGCACCGCTCGCGCCCAGGCTGATGCTGGGGAACTGGCCGAGGATGGCGGCCTCGACGCTCGCTTCCTGGCCGGCATAGCCGGCGCCGAGCGCGCGCAGGTCGGGCCGCCGCGCGGGCAGGTCGGCGAGCGCGGCGCGGGTCTGCGCCGCGTCGGGCGGCGCGCAGCGCGGCAGCGGTGCCAGCGGCAACTCGGCGCCGGGGACGAGGCCGAGCAGCAGGTTGAGGGCGATGCGATCGGCGGCCAGGGCCTGTTCGCTCTGCGCCACCTGGCTGTCGGCGTCGAGCAGGGCGGTGAGGTCGGTGCCACTGACGTCGAGCGTGAGGTTGCCCTCGGCCAGCGCGCGCGCCGAGTGGCGGTACCGCTCGGCGTAGGCATCGCGCATCGTTTCGAGCAGGCCGAGGCGGCGACGTTCGGCGATCACGCGCAGCGCGGTCAGGCGCGCCTGCTGGGCGACCTGCCATTCCTGCCACACGAGGTCGAGGCGCACCTGGCGGGCCTGCTGGTGCGCCGCTTCCTGCCGCGCCGGGCGCGTGATCAGTTGCACGATGTCCCAGGCCAGGCCGGCGCCCCAGGCGGTGACCAGGCCCGGCTGGTTGTGGAAGGGCAGGTCGAGGCTGGCCGAGAGCTGCGGGTCGGGCAGCAGGCCGGCGGCGAAGACCTGCGCCTCGGCGACGTCGAGCCGGTGGCGGCGCGCGCGCAAATCGGGGTTGTGGCGCACCGCCAGCGCCGCCACGGCGTCGAGGCCGAGGGCGTCGCCGGGCGCCGGCGTGGCGTCCAGGGTGCCGAGGTCCGGCGCCAGCCCGGCGCTGTCCGGCAGCGGCGCGGGCTGGTAGTGGGCGCAGCCGGCGACGAGGCCGAGCAGGGCGGCGGCCAGGCGCCGGCGCCACGGCGGCCGCGTCACCCGGCGCGCCGGGAGGAGGCGTTCGCGGCAGCCCGGCCGCGGCCGGGGCGCACGCGGTGGGTCGATCACGGGCAGGTCCATCGCCGCGATCGTGCCGACGGCGGTGTTAGTGCGCCGTAAAGCGTCACCGCGCGGGGCGGTCCTCAGGCATCGATCATGACCACGATCTTGCCCAGCGCGCGGCGCTCGGCGAGGTCGGTGATGGCCTGGCCGGCCTCGGCCAGGGGATAGTGGGCGGAGACGTGCGGCTTGATCTTACCGGCGGCGTACAGTTCGACCAGCTCGTTGATGTTCTGCTGGTTGGCGGCCGGATCGCGCTCGCTCCAGGAGCCCAGGAACACGCCGACGATCTGGCAGCCCTTGAGCAGCGGCAGGTTGAGCGGGATGGCGGGGATGCCGGCGGGAAAACCGACGACGAGGAAGCGCCCTTCCCAGGCGATGGCGCGCAGTGCGGCCTCGGCGTAGGCGCCGCCGACGCCGTCGTAGACGACGTTCGCACCGTCAGCGCCGACCGCGTCCTTGAACAGCGTGGCCAGCGCCTTGGCGCCGTCCTTGTCGAACGGCCCGGGTGGGTAGACCACGCCGTCGGCGGCGCCGTGGGCCTTGGCCAGGGCGACTTTCTCCGCGCTGGAGGCCGCGGCGATCACGCGTGCGCCCATGGCGCGGCCGAGTTCGACCGCGGCGAGGCCGACGCCGCCGGCGGCGCCGAGCACCAGCAGGGTGTCGCCTTGGCCGAGCTCGCCGCGCTGCTTGAGCGCGTGGTAGGAGGTGCCGTAGGTGAAGACGAAGGCGGCGGCCTCGTCCCACGGCATGCCGGCCGGGATCGGCGCGCACTTCACCGCGCGGGTGACGACGTACTCGGCCATGCCGCCCCAGCCGACCATGCCGATGACGCGATCACCCACGGCCAGGCCGTCGACCCCGTCGCCGACGGCGTCGATCTCACCGGCGACTTCGCCACCCGGCGAGAACGGGCGGGTCGGGCGGAACTGGTACTTGTCCTCGATGATCAGCGTGTCGGGATAATTCACGCCGCAGGCGCGCACGCGGATGCGGACCTCGCCGGCGCCGGGTTCCGGCAGCGCTGCATCCTGCAGTTGCAGGGTCTGGGGGCCGCCTGGGGTGATGCTCAACATCGCTTTCATCGATCGTCTTCTCCGGGTGTGGCGCGGACTGGACCGCCGGGTTATGGTGCGCGGCCAGTGTAACAACAGCATCCGCTGAACTGCAGGCAAACGGGGAGATGAGCGCATGACCGAGAACCAGAAGATCGTGCAGGCGTGGTTCGACCACGTCTCGAAGGGCGACGCCGAGGCGGCCTTCGCGCTGTTCGCCGACGACGTCGTCTACGACCTCAAGGGCACCACCCCGGTGTCCGGCGTCTATCGCGGCCTCGACGAGATCGTCAACAAGTTCTTCGCCCCCTGGCGCAAGCAGATCGACGGCGACCTCGTGGTCCACGTCGACGAGTTGATCGGCGAGGGCGAGCGCGTGTGCGTGCTCGGTCACGGCTCGGCCAAGACCGTCTTCGGCCAGCGCTACGACAACGACTACGCCTTCGTCTTCAGCGTGAAGAACGGCAAGATCACCCACGTCGCCGAGTACCTCGACACCGCGCTGGTCGAGACCGCGGCCTACGGCAAGAAGCTCGTCGGCCCCTGAGCTATGGTCGACGCGCGGTGAGCACGCTCGCGCCCGCCGCCGCGCCGGTACCGTGGCGCGACGACGCCCGCGTGGTCGGCGTCGTCGCCTTCGCCCACCTCGTCAGTCACTTCTTCCAGCTCGTCCTGCCGCCCATGTTCCCGTGGCTGCGCGAGGCCTTCGCGCTGTCCTACGTCGAACTCGGCTTCATCATGTCGGTGCTGTTCAGCGTCTCGGGCCTAGGCCAGGCCGCGGCCGGCTTCGTCGTCGATCGTTACGGCGCCTTGCCGACGCTGGTCGCCGGGCTCGCTGCGCTCGCCGGCGGTGCGGTGGTCGCGGCGAGCGCCTCCGGTTACACCGGCCTGCTCGGCGCCGCGGTGCTGTTCGGTCTCGGCAACGCGGTCTTCCACCCGGTCGACTTCTGGCTCATCAACCACCGCGTCAGCGTGCCGCGGCTGGGCCCGGCCTTCTCGGTCCACGGCCTGTCGGGCAGCCTGGGCTGGGCGGCGGCGCCGGTGTTCATGCTCGCCGTGGCGACGCCGTTCGGCTGGCGCGCCGCGCTGCTCGCCGCGGCCGCGTTGCCGCTCGTCGCCATGGCCGGGGCGTGGTGGGCACGCGGGGTACTCGGGCGCGTGGCGGCGACGCCGGCGGCGGCATCGGCGAGCCCCGCACCGGCGCCCGCGCTCGCTTTCCTGCGCCTGCGCGCGGTGTGGCTGTGCTTCGGCTTCTTCGCCTGCGTGGCCGCCGCGCTGGGCGGGGTGCAGGGCTTCTCGCCGACGGTGTTCGAACGCAGCTACGGTCTCGCCCTCGGCCCGGCGGCGATGAGCGTGACCTTCTACATGCTGGCGAGTGGCGCCGGCATGCTCGTCGGCGGCTGGCTGGTGACGCGCAGCCGGGTGCTCGAGCGCAACATCACCGTGGCGTTGCTGCTGGCCGTGGCCGCGGCCCTGCTGGTCGCGAGCGGCTGGCCGGCCGCGTCGCTGGCGCTGGCCCTGATGGCGGTGATGGGTTTCGGCTCCGGCCTGTCGGGGCCGTCGCGTGATCTCCTCATTCGCGCCGCCGCGCCACCCGGCGCCACCGGCCGCGTCTACGGCGTGGTCTACTCGGGGCTGGACGTCGGCATCGCGGTGGGGCCGCCGCTGCTCGGGCGCATGCTCGACCACGGCATCGTCGGCGGCATCTACTACGTCGTCGCGGCCTGCCTGTTCGCCGGCGTCGTGCTGGCGCGCGGGGTCGCCGCGCACACCCGCGCCGTGGCCTGAACGCGCGCGGCGCGTGCCGCGCGCCTCAAGCCCGCGCCGGCCACGACGCTATCCATGGGATTCGTCCACGCGAAAGGAGCGCGCCATGGCAGGACAGGTCGATGAACGCGGCGCCGGGGCCCTGTCGGGCTGGCTGGCGCTGCCGCTGTGGCTGGGCGGGGTGGCCGTCGCGGCGTGGTCGCTGATCGCCCCGGTCGCGTTGCGTGGCGGGGACCCGGCCGTGGCCGGCATCCTCGCCGTGCCCGTGCTGGCCTTCCTGCTCAAGGGCTTCGTCGTGCTCGAGCCCAACCAGGCCGCGGTGCTGGTGTTCTTCGGCAAGTACGCCGGCTCGCTGCGCGACGACGGCTTCTTCTGGGTCAATCCCTTCTACGCCAAGCACAAGTTGTCGCTGCGCGCACACAACCTCAACACGCCCACGCTCAAGGTCAACGACAGCGCCGGCAACCCGATCGAGGTGGCGGCGGTGATCGTGTGGCGGGTGGCCGATACCGCGCGCGCGACCTTCGACGTCGAGAACTACTACGAATACGTCACCATGCAGAGCGAGTCGGCGGTGCGCCAGGTGGTCAGCGCGCGCTGGTACGACGGCGACGAGAACGGCGCCAACTCCCTGCGCGGTGACCTCGACATGGTCGCGCGCCTGCTCGTCGACAGCATCCAGAGCCACTGCGAACTGGCCGGCCTCGAAATCCTCGAGGCGCGCATCTCGCACCTCGCCTATGCGCCCGAGATCGCCGGCGCCATGCTGCGTCGCCAGCAGGCGGTGGCGGTGGTCGCCGCGCGCACGCAGATCGTCGAGGGCGCGGTCGGCATGGTCAGCCTGGCCATGGAGCGCCTCGAAAACGAGGGCGTGGTACGCCTCGACGACGTCGCGCGGGTACGCCTGGTGACCAACCTGATGACCGTGCTGGTGGGGGATTCCGAGACCCAGCCGGTACTGTCCGTCGATCACGACTGAAGCGCTTCCGAGCACGGAGAGGATCATGACTGCGACCCCCAAGAACGCCGCGCCCGGCGGCCTGCCCGTTCCCTTGCCCCTGCTGGTGCTGAACGCCGTCGGCGTGGCCTGCCTGGCCGGCGGTGTCCTCGGCCTGACCGCGCCCGACAGCGTGCCGGCCCTGTCCTCGACGCCGGTGGCCTGGTCACTGATCGCGGTCGGCGCGGTGATGGACGGCTACGCCATGCTGGGCATCGTCGGCAGTGCGCGGCGGGCGCGCGAGGCGCGCGCCGGGTAGAACTCGCGTCGCCGGCGCGGCGGACGGGCGGTCCGGTGCGGGGCGTTCGCGCCGAGCCTGCCGGCCGTGCGCCGGACGCTGATGGGGGGGCGGGGTGATGGCCGTCCCGCCGCGCGGGACGGGGCGGTGGCTACTCGGTGGCGCCGCCGCAGTCGAAACGCACTGTGCCGCCCGGGTCGTCTTCGGGCCACGAACCGAAACCGATCGTGCCGCGGCCGCTGAGCATGCCTTCCTCCCGCCGCAGGTGCTTGCGGGTGCCGTCGTCGAGCACCACGTAGGTGCCGTTGGTGCTTTCGTCACGGATGCTGAAGCGGCCGTGGCGCAGGTTGATCTCGGCGTGCTGGCGCGAGGTCAGGCGGCCGTTGACCTGCAGGTTGACGTGCCGGCCGCGGCCGATCACGCAGGCGTTGTTGCGGTTGTCGACGCGCACGTGCTTGCCCTCGTAATCGAGGGTCAGCGCGATCTCGACCGCCGCCGCCTGCAGGCGCGGCTTGGAGCTGATCTGGGTTTCGTCGCCGGTGCGCTCCCACGGCATCTTGTAGACCAGCAGTTCGCCCTCGAAGGCTTCGGCGGGCACGTGGTCGATGGGATGGACCTCGGGGAACAGCGGCAGCGGCAGGGTGTCGATGGCCTGCTTGGAGGTCAGGATCTCGTCGGCCTTGGCCAGCTTGATGATCTGCTGCGCGGTGATCGGGGTTTCACCGACGAGGTCCTCGCCGCGCCAGGCCACCGCGCCGTAGTGCCAGCCGATCTTGATGTGCAGGATGCCCATCTGGAAGGCGCCTTCCTCGCCGACCCGGCGCAGGCTGGCCTGCATCTCGGTCGCCGCGAGGGCCGCTTTCACCGGTTCGGCGAAGGCGACCATGATCTCGTCGCCGATGGTCTTGAGGGTCTCGCCGGACAGGCCCTGCGCCACGTTCTGCAGCAGCTGGATGCACTTGGCCAGGTCCGTCCGCGCAATGGCATCGCCGTACTGTTCGTACAGTCGTGTGCTGCCGGAGACGTCGGCGTAGAGCACGGCGAGATTCTTGAGCGACTTGTCCATGGCGAAACGAAGGCGAAACGAGAATCAGTTTAATCGATTGCGGCAGTTGCGTGGAGGGTGTCGGGTGCGGCGTCAGAATCGCGTGCCGGGATTGCGCAGCCACACCGCGTTGGGGGCGAGGATGTCGATGTCGACCGGGTTGTTCAGCCCCGCGTTGTCCTCGAACCAGCGCTTGAGCTTGCGCCCGCCGATGATGCGCGGCGAGGCATTGGTATTGGTCGCGCGGTCGATGTGCCCGTGGATGGTATCGCGCTCGCGCCCGCACAGGATACGAATCTTCTCCTGGTCCCCGCCGAACAGCCGGGAGTACCGCAGCGGTACGTTGAAATAGCCCTTGTCGAGATAGTGATAGCCGACCAGGAAGCGGTAGCTCGGGCGGTCGGTGGTGAGATCGGTATAGCCGTGGCTGTCGTCCGCCGCCGGGCGCGGCGGTGGGGTGGGGCGACGCATGCTCTTGGCCGGGCGGGCGGGCGCAGCGCGCGCGGCGGTATCGTTCCACGGCGGCTGCAGGCTCTCGATCAGGCTGTGCTGCAGCCCGGCGGCGAGATTGATGCGGAACGAGCCGTAGTGGAGATTGCCCGGATCGGGCAGGGCGTAGACTTCGACCGGCTGGTCGACCATCAGCATGGCGAGGATGCGTTCGCGGTTGCGCGCGCGCGTCGAGCGCGGCGGACCGCCTTGCTGGTAGCCATCCATGCGCAGGCGCAGGCTGCGTCCCGAGCGTCCGATGTAGAGCAGCTCGTCACTGCTGACGAAGGCATAGAGGACGTTGGCCGCGCTGCCGTAGCGACTCAGCTCGACCACCGGTCCGCCGTCTTCGAGCAGCCATTCGCCGGCCACCTCGAAGCCGATCTCCAGCACCCTGTCGAGCGCGGTCCTGTCCATTTCCCCGGCCTGCGTGACGGGGCGTGGCGGCCCCGGGGCTGGACATTCTAATGGATGGGCGGCGGCGCAGCGCAGGGTGGCGGCGGACGGATTGCCAACGCGTGGACAGTTCGCGCGTAAGCGGCTAACGTCGCCGGCTCGCCGCCGTCCAGGGACCGCCCAGACCTTGAACCTGACCATCCTGCTGCTTGCCGCCGTGGCCTTCGTGGTGGTCGCGGTGATGACCGTAACCGGGCCGCTGTTGCCGCTGATCGCCGAGGAGTTCGGCCGCAGCGTCGGCCAGGTCGGCATCATCGTCACCGCCTTCGCCGTGCCCTACGGTGCGTTCCAGATCGTGTTCGGCCCGATCGGCGATCGCTACGGCAAGGTGCGGGTGATTGCGCTCGCCATGGCCGCCGCCACGCTGTTCGTCGCCCTTTCGGGCCTGTCCCGCACGCTGGGCGAACTCGCCGCGCTGCGCTTCATGTCCGGCCTGTGCATGGCCGCGACCATTCCGCTCGCCATGGCCTGGATTGCCGACGAGGTCCCGGCCGCGGTGCGTCAACCGGTCATCGGCCGCTACGTCAACGGCCTCGTGCTCGGCCAGATCGCGGGCGGTGCGCTCGGCGGCATCGTCGCCGAGTACTTCGAGTGGCGGCACATCTTCTACGTCTTCGCCTGCGCCACGGCGGTGGTCGCCGCGGCGCTGTGGACGCGCGCCGAGCACGGCGTCGATCGTTCTGCCCACGCGCGTCCGCTACGCGAGGTGCTGGCGATCTACGCCGGCTTGTTCCGCGCGCGGCGATCGCGCCGGATCATCATCGTCGGCACCCTGGAAGGCGTGTTTATCTTCGGCGTGCTGGCTTATTTCGGCGCCTGGCTGCGCCACGCCCATGGCCTCGACTATGCGCGCATCGGCATCGTGCTGGGCGCCTACGGCCTGGGCGGCATGATCTACGCCGCGGCGGTGTATCGCCTGGTGCGGCTGCTCGGCGAGCGCCGCATGGTGGCCTGGGGCGCGCTGCTGCTCGGCAGCGGCTTCGTGCTCTTCGCCTGGGTTCCGGCTTGGTGGCTGTGCCCGCTGGTACTGCTGGCCTGCGGCTTCGGTTTCTACCTGTTTCACAACACCATGCAGATGCAGGCCACGGAGCTGTCGCAGGAAGCGCGCGGCACCGCCGTCGCGCTGTGGGTGTTCATGCTGTTCCTCGGCCAGGGCTTCGGCGTGTTCGTCGCCGGGCGCCTGATCGATGCGGCCGGCTACCGGCTCACCTTCTGCGTGGCCGGCCTCGGTATCGCCACGCTCGGTGCCTGGTTCGCGCGGCGCATGGACACCCACCACGGCGGGCCGGCCCACTGAGGGGCGCTCTGAGCGAGTGGCTGCGCCGCCCGCTGGCGGTGTTGCGCGCCGCCCTGCGATCGCGCGTCAACGGCGCATCTCGAGCGACGCGCGCCGTGCCCGCGGACATCCTCGCTCACTGACCCAGGGCTTCCCGGCGTCCGCGTGCGGACGCCGGGGCCGGCGGCGACGCTCAGAGATGCTCGACGAACCAGTCGCGCGCGGCGGCGCTGGTCTCGTCGAAGGCATCGGTGTAGGCCGCGTAGTGGTCGGCCTCGACCACGAACAGCTTCTTCGGCCCCTTGACCATGCCGAAACAGTCGAGCGCGATGTCGGTCGGCGTGGTGGTGTCGAAGCGCGACACGATCATGAGCAGCGGAGTGGTGCCGAGGCGCACCATGTAACCGCTGACGTCGTACTCCGCCATGTACTCGATCGAGCGCAGGGTGACGCGATTCTGCCAGGTGGAGTCGGGATCGGCGTCGAGGAACTGGTGGATGTAGTTGTAGGTCGCCTCGCCCGGGAACAGGTGCGGCTCGTTGGGGTCGAGCGAGCACATCTTCATGTAGGCCGAGGCCTTGCCCTCGACCCGCCGCTCGCGATCCTCGTCGAGCATCTTCTCGAAGTCGCGGATGCCGGTGACCGGGATGAACTGCTGCAGGTTGCGCCAGCCGATCAGGAACGGCACCTGGCTGACCACGCACTTGACGCGGCGATCGAGCGCGGCGACCGCGCACACCGTGCCGCCGGTGTAGCTCGTGCCCCAGACGCCGATGCGCTCCGCGTCGCATTCCTTCTGCGACTGGGCAAAGGTGATGGCCGAGCGGTAGTCGCGCAGCTGCATCGTCGGGTCGATGTCCTGGCGCGGACGCCCGCCGCTGGCGCCGAGACAGCGGTTGTCGTACACCAGCACCGCCATGCCGGCGGCGCAGAACACCTCGGCGTACTTGTCGAGCGTCATCTCCTTCACGCCGGAGAAGCCGTGGGCCATGACCACGGTGGGAAACGGGCTCTTGCCCCGGTTGGGCTTGTACAACCAGCCGCGGAGGGTCACTCCGTCGGCCTTGAACTCGATGTCGCGTCGCATGGAGGTCCTCCCCTCGGGCAACTGGATGGTAGGTCTTGCCAGAGACTGGCGTTCGCCGCACGACGCGTGCGCCGCGGGCGCTTGGTCAACGATAACCGCAGCCACGGGGCGCACGCCAGCGTCGCGCCTGCCTGCCGCGGGACCACGTGAGGCCGTATCATGCGCAGTCACGGCACCCCTGGAACACCGGCACGGCATGGGACGATGGCGACCGCCGGCCGCGCGCGCGGCCCCTTACATCACGGCAGCGGGATACCGCCGGCTCGAAGCCGAGCTGCGTGCGCTATGGGTACGACGCAACGAGGTCGTGCAGCACCTCGCCGCCGCGGCCGCCGAGGGCGATCGCTCGGAGAACGCCGAGTACCAGTACCGCAAGAAGGAACTGCGCGAGATCGATCGCCGCATCGGCTACCTGCAACGCCGCATGCCGCAACTCGAGATCGTGAGCGAGCGGCCGGCCGACGACGCGCGCGTGTTCTTCGGCGCGCGGGTCGAACTCGAGGCCGACGACGGCAGCGCGCGGGCCTACCGCATCGTCGGTGCCGACGAGGCCGAACCCGCGAACGGTGCCATCAGTCTCGACTCGCCCGTCGCGCAACGCCTGCTCGGCCGCGCCCTCGACGACGAGGTCGAACTCGACGGCCTCGGTGCCCACGTCATCGTCGACATCGACTACCCGGACCCGCGTGTATGAATCGTGCTACCCCGCGCCCCTGGTCGGGCCTCGTCCTTGTCGTCGCCGGGCTGCTGCTCGCGCAGCGCGCCGCGGCCGAGCATTTCGCGTTCGCCTGGCCGGTCCCGGCGACGGCCGAGGTCAGGAGCACGGTCGAGAAGGACGGGCTGGTCAGCACGGCGCGTTACCGCATCGAACTCGCCGCGGCCGGCGACGCCGACGAACTCGAACTCTCGTTCGAGGATTTCGCCCTGCTCACCCTGAACGGCAAGGACGCCACGCAGCCGGAGGTCGCCGCGGCGCTCGGGCCGCTGGCCGCGCTGACCTCGGCGCTGCCGAGCATGCGCCTGTCGCGGAGCGGCGATTACCGCGGCGTGCGCGGGCTCAACCTCGTGCTCCAGCGGGTGCTCGAACTGCTGCCCGAGGACACCCCGTCGACGCAGCGCCTGCAGCTCGAACGCGGCCTGCGCTCGCCGCGCATGCAGCAGGTGCTGCAGCAGAAATCGGGCGAGATCTGGAACGTGTGGGTGGGCGCCTGGAACGGTCTCGACCTCGCCGCCGGGCAGCAGCTCGAGGCGCGCGTGCCGCTCAGGGCGCTCGGCGGCGAACTCGAACAGGGCGTGACGATAGAACATCTCGGCGCGGCGCCCGGCGCGCCCGGCTATGTCCGCCTGCGCATGACCACCCTGGTCGAGGGCCCCGAACTCGCCAGCCTGCTGGCCGGCTTCGCCGATGCCCTGGCCGCCAGTGGCAAACTCGAGGGCGGCATCTCGGGCGCGCGCTCGCGCAGCGTGACCGAGCTCGTCACCCGCGCCGCCGACCTCGTGCCCAGGCATGCCGTGTCGACCACCGAGGTCACCGTCACCGATGCCGCCGGGCACGGCTTCCACCAGCGCGAGCGCAAGGAATACTGGTTCGAGTGGCCGTGACCCGGCGCACACCGCTGCCGCCACTTTCAGCAGGAGGACCGCCATGGGCGTGCCGATGATGCTCTACTTCGCCGACCCCATGTGCTCGTGGTGCTGGGGCTTCAACCCGGTCATGGCACGGGTGCGCGAGGCCTACGGCGAGCGCTTCGACCTCAGCCTGGTCGTCGGTGGCCTGAGTCCGCACGAGACCCGGCCGCTCGACGCGCGCACCCGCGACGCCGTGCGCGAACACTGGCAGCACGTCTTCGAGGCGAGCGGGCAGCCGTTCGATTTCGGCTTCTTCGAGCGTGCGAGCTTCGTCTACAACACCGAGCCGGCCTGCCGCGCGGTGGTCGCTGCGCGCCGTCTCGAACCGGGCAGCGAGTTCCGCATGCTGCACGCGCTGCACGCGGCGTTCTACGCCGCCAACCGCGACGTCACCGACGCAGCCGTGCTGTGCGACATCGCCGCCGGTCTCGGTTTCGCGCGCGAGGCCTACGCCGCCTGCCTCGACGACCAGGTCACGCGGCTCGAAACCGGCAACGACTTCATGGCCACGCAGAGCGTCGGTATCCAGGGCTTCCCGGCGCTGGTCGTCGGCGACGAGGCATCCGGCCTGACCGGGATCACGGTCGGCTACCAGGACTACGAGCCGATCGCGCATGCCCTCGACGCCTGGCTGGAAGGGCGCGCAGACCCATGAGGCGTCGCCGGGTGGGGGCGCTAGAACCGTCCGCTGCGTAGATCTTCGATCGCCGTCATGATCTCCTCGCGGGTGTTCATCACGAACGGCCCGTAACGCGCGATGGGTTCGCCGAAAGGCTGCCCGGCGACGACGAGGGCACGGGCGCCGGCCGTGCCCGCGGCGAGGCGCACGCTGTCGCCGTCGCCGAGCACGGCGAGACGCCGCCGCTCGAGCAGGGTTGCCGCGCCGCCGTCCCCGATGGCGAGTTCGCCGCCGAAACAGTAGACGAAGGCGGCATGGCCGCGCGGCAGCGGCACCGCGAGGATGGCGCCGGGATCGAGTTCGAGATCGAGGTAGACCGGCGCGGCGTCGATGTCCTGCACCGGCCCCTGCACCTCGCCCCAGGCGCCGGCGATGACGCGCAGCCGCGCGCCGGCGAGGGTAAGCCCGGGGATGTCGGCGGGCGGGATGTCCTGGTAGCGCGGCGCACGCAGCTTGTTCCGTGCCGGCAGGTTGACCCACAGCTGGAAGCCCCACATCAGGCCATCCTCCTGCTCGGGCATCTCGGAGTGGAGGATGCCGCGCCCGGCCGTCATCCACTGCACGCTGCCGGCCTCGAGCAGGCCCGAGTTACCGAGGTTGTCGCCGTGGCGCATGCGCCCGGCGAGCATGTAGGTGACGGTCTCGAAGCCGCGGTGCGGATGCTCGGGGAAACCGGCGATGTAGTCGTCCGGATCGTCGGAGACGAACTCGTCGAGGAGCAGGAAGGGATCGAGTTCGGGCAGGGCCTGGCCGCCGATGACGCGGTAGAGGCGCACCCCGGCGCCGTCGGAGGTGGCTTGTCCGGCGATGATGCGGGTGACGCGGCGCGCGGTGTCGGCCATGGTCGTGGGCTCCGTCGTTACCGTGTGAGGTCGGCGCCCGGCGACGATACGCAGGGCGGCGCAGCTTGTCGACCGCACGTCGTTGTCCGCGAAGAACGCCGTGCTGGCGTGCGGGCCGCTCGGATCCCCGCGCGAGGCTCGCCGGCCGGCGCGTTACGCCACGCGGCGGCGCGCCAACAACGGCACCGCCAGCGCCGTGAGCCACAGCGAGGCTGGTAGCGGAACCGGGTTTGCGACGACGTTGCGCACACTCGCCCGCAGCACGTCGTAGACGATGTCGGAGCTTTCGAGGCCGTAACTGAAGGCATCGGCAAGATAGGCGATGTCCCATTCCAGGCCGGGGCCGAGCGCCGGCAGCGCGACGAGGTCGAAATACGCCGTGATCGAATCGGCGATGACGAGATTCCAGCTGTCGCCGGCAGACGGGGCGAATTCCTCGACGAGGCGGATGTTGAGGGTGCCGCCGAGGGCCGCTTCGCCGTCGACCTGCAGGGCTTCCCAGCGATTGAACGCGGTGCCGGCGATGTCGAGGTTGATGACGGCGTCGCTCTGCACGATGAGGTCGGGATGCAGCAGCCAGTCGGCCAACACCCCGTCGTGGATGTCGAGCGTGCCGCCGAGGTAGATCTCGCCTGCGCCGAACACGGTATTGCCGCCGGCGATGCTGGTATTGCCGCGCAGGTGTACCCAGGCGCCATCGCGGACGTAGAACTCGGCCCCATAGTCGAAACGGACGTCGTCGTCGAAGGTGAGATCGCTGTCAGCGGTGACGTCGACCGTGCTGGACTGCTCGCCGTGGAACCATCCGCCGACCCGGTTGCCGCTCGACCCCTGCGCGGTGATCAGCAGGCCCGAATAATCCACGCCCGCCACCCGCCGATTGCTGAGCCCGCCGGAGGTCGCCACGCTGCCGCCGTTGAGGATCAGGCGGCCGTCGTTGAAGAGGAACGTCGCGCCGACGTAAGCGCCGGTCGAGATGCGTAGTTGTCCGCGGTTGCTGAGGTTGGTCACGAGCAGCTCGCCGCGATCGTAGACCTGCACGTCGGCCGGGGTGACGAGGTGCGTGGGGCCCGGCAGGGCATTGGCCTCCAGGCGGTAGCCGATCAACAACGAGGCCAGGTCGGCGCGGGCGTCGTTGCCCACCCACAGCGTGGCGCTGCCGCCCGGTGCACCGGCAAGCGACAGCGGATCGCGCACGCCGCCGAGTTGCACGGTGCTGCTGCTCGACCACCGCGCAGCGGGCCCGTAGACGAAGATCTTGCCGCTGGTGTCGAGGTCGGTGGTGGCGACCAGGGTGTGGCCGGTTGCCAGCGATGCGCCGTCGAAGATCTGGAGTTCGCCCTTGCCGAAGGTGCCGACGTCGAACCGGTCGAAGGCCTGCGGCGCGCTGGCGCCGTGGCGCAGGGTCAGGGTGAATCCACGTGCGAAGTTCTCGGCGTCGGTGAGACTGTTGACGTAGAAGCCGGTGTAGTCGCCCATGTCGAAGGTGCCGCCGTCGACCTCCACCAGGCCGCTGTCGACACGCAGGAACGCGCCGCTGGTGAACAGCAGGTCGTGCGCACGCAGGCTGCCACCGTAGACATGGACGCCGGCGCCTTCGTGGGCGGCGAACTCGCCGGCGACATCGACGCTGCCGGCTTCGTGCACGGTCAGCCAGCGCTCCTGGCCACTGTGGCCGTTCAGGCTCAACCAGTCGCCGACGACGAGTTGGCCCGCGCCGCGCACCGCCAGCGTGCCGTCGCCGGTGAATCCGCCGATGTCGATCTGGTTCACCGTCAGGCGCGCGCCGGTGAGCGGAACGAGATCGTCGGCGATGCCAATCTCGACCTCGCCGTTGCCGAACTCGAAGACATCGAACGGGTCCGGATCGATCGCCCCGCCGACCAGCATGTAATCGCTCTCGACCACGCCGCCGTCGTCGATGCGCAGCACGCCGAGCCCGCTGTAGCCGACGTGGATTGCGTCGCTGTTCAGCCAGCGATGGTTCTCCGCGACGATGACTTCGCCGTAGGTGGTCGGCCCGTTGCCGAGCATGCCTTGTTCGCTGTGGAGCGTGGCGCCGCCGTCGAAGCGCACCCGCGCACCGGCTTCGGCCGTGGTGCCGACGTAGAGCGTGCCCGGGAAGGAATCGTCGAAGGGCAGGGGCTCGGGGTCGCTGAAGCCGGTCAGGTGGAGGTCGCGTCCGCGCTGGTCGATGACGTAGTCACCCCAGCCGAAATCCATTGCCGACTGCACGACGTCGCTGGTGAGCGGTTCGCTGCCCGGTGGCGAGGCATTCGGGTCGGGTGCGTAGAGGTCGACGGTGAGCGGGCTGCAACCCGGGTTGCCGGCACTGCAGAAGGGATTCGCCACGTTGAAGTAGACGTAGTCGCCCGCGGCCGGCGGCAGGCCTTCGGCCCAGTGACTGGCGCCAGGTTCGAGATCCCAATCGAAATAGTTGCCGCTGACGACATCCTGCCACTCGGCGAAGCCGGGGTACGACTCTTCGGCGGGCGCATCGGCGAAGACACCGAGGGCGAGGCCGGTGGCGGTGAGCAGCCGGGTGGCCCTCGTCGAGTAGCACTGGGGCATGAGGTGGTCCGGGCGGTGAACGGGGTTGGGTTCGCTGCGCCGCGTGCGACGGTCGCCGACAGGAATAGCACAGCGCGCCCACGGGGGGCAGCGCCGTGCAGCGTGCCAGCGCAGATTTTGCAATCTGCAACATTCTGTCACTGCTGCCGGCCGGGATGGTGCGGGTCCGGGGTCGGACCTTGCCCCGGGGCGACGCCCCGTGCATCGCATCGGCGTCCGGACGGCCCGGACGCGTCGGCCCGCCTAGGCGGCCTGCAGGAAGGCGCGCAGCCGCGCGGCGTCGAGCGCGCCAGCCTGGCGCGCGACTTCGCGGCCCTGGCGGAACACGATCAGGGTGGGAATGGAACGGATGCCGTGGGTGCCAGCCGAACGCGGCGCGGCATCGGTATCGAGCTTGGCGAACAGCACGCGGCCGGCGTACTCGGCCGCGGCGCGCTCGAACACCGGCGCCATGGCCTTGCACGGCCCGCACCAGGCGGCCCAGAAGTCGACCACCACGGGCAGGTCGTTACGGGTGACGTAGCGTTCGAAGCGGGCATCGTCGAGGCCGACCGGGTGCGTGGGCAGGAGCCCGTCCTTGCACGTGCCACAGATTGGCGCTTCAGCGAGGCGCGCCCGCGGCACGCGGTTCAGCTGCCCGCAGGCGGGGCAGACGAGGTGTAGTGTGTCTTGCATGGCGGCGGAGATGGGTGCGGCCGGCCTGGATTCAAGGACCGGGCCCGGCGATATTGACCGCGGTCAACGGCGCATACGCATCGTCGGCCAGGATGTCGTCGTCGAGCGGGGAGGCAAGCGGACATGAACGCAGCGGCAGCAGTGCGGCGGGTCGTCATCCTGGGCGCGGCCGGGCGCGATTTCCACGATTTCAACACCGTCTTCCGCGACGACCCCGGCTGCCGCGTGGTCGCCTTCACCGCGACCCAGATCCCGGACATCGCCGGGCGCCGCTACCCACCCGAACTGGCCGGACCGGGCTATCCCGACGGCATCCCGGTGCTGGACGCCGCCGACCTGCCCGGCATCCTCGCCCGCGAGCGTATCGACGAGGTGGTGTTCGCCTACAGCGACGTCGCGCACGCGACGGTCATGCACCAGGCCTCGCTGGCGCTCGCCGCCGGCGCCGATTTCACCCTGCTCGGCCCGGCCCGCACCATGCTGCGTTCGCGCCTGCCGGTGATCGCGGTGTCGGCGGTGCGCACCGGCTGCGGCAAGTCGCAGGTCGCGCGCTGGCTGGCGCGGCGCCTGCGCGCGCGTGGCCTGACCCCGGCGGTGCTGCGCCATCCCATGCCTTACGGCGACCTCGCGCGCCAGGCGGTGCAGCGCTTTGCCAGCCTGGCCGATCTCGATGCCGCCGCCTGCACGGTCGAGGAGCGCGAGGAGTACGAGCCACACCTCGCCACTGGCTCGCTGGTTTTCGCCGGGGTCGACTACGCCGCGATCCTCGCCCGCGCCGAAGGCGAGGCCGACGTCATCCTGTGGGACGGCGGCAACAACGACTTCCCCTTCGTACGACCGGACCTGCATCTCGTGCTGGTCGATCCGCTGCGGCCCGGTCACGCGACCAGCCACCACCCCGGCGAAGCGGTGCTGCGCATGGCGGACGTGGTGGTGGTGGCGAAGTGCGACAGCGCCGAGCCGGCGGCGATCGACGCCGTGACGACCGCGGCGCGCGCGGCCAACCCGCACGCCGTGCTGGTCCACGGCGGCTCGCCGGTGACCTTGGACGAAGCGCAGGCCGTCGCCGGCAAGCGCGCGCTGGTGGTCGAAGACGGCCCCACCCTCACCCACGGTGGCATGCCCTGGGGCGCGGGCTACGTCGCCGCTTCGCCCATTGCCACCCTGGTCGATCCGCGCGCCAGCGCCCACCCGGCCATCGCCGCGGTCTACCGCGACTATCCCCACATCGGCCCGGTGCTGCCAGCGGTCGGCTACTCGCCGGCGCAGCTCGCCGCGCTCGCCGCGACCATCAACGCGAGCGCGGCCGAGGTCGTGGTTCTCGCCACGCCCTGCGATCTCGCGCGCCTGGTGCGCATCGACAAGCCGGTGGTGCGGGCGCGCTACGAGTTCGCCGATCGCGATCGGCCGGGGCTCGGGGCGCTCGTCGACGAGTTCGTCGCCAGCGGTCGCGGGCGCGAGCAGCCGCGCTGACGGCGGTCGCCTCGAGATGCTTCAGGACGGCGTCGTGCAGCGCGCGCGGTAATCGTCGAAGCCGATGACTTCGCCGTCCGCGCCGAGCGCCTCGCGCAGGACGGTGAACAGGAAGGGCGCGTCGGCGCCCTGGCACAGGATGCGGGTGTGGTCGAGGCCGGCGGCGCCCTGCCACAAGGCCGCGTTGCAGTGGGCGAAGCGCACCTGGCGCCAGAACGCGCGCGCGAGCGGCAGCGGCGTCGCGCAGAACTCGGCCAGCAGCGCGTGCCGGGCGGCGCCGCCGAGAACGAGCACGGCCAGGTCCGGCAGCACGACGAGGGTTTCGCCGTGGCGCCCGCAGGGGGCATCGAACAGCGTCGATTCGAGCGGCGCCATGCCTTCCAGCGCCAGGTACTGGTCGACGTGGCCGTGCACGACGAGACCGTCCTCGGCCCAGGCGGCGCTGTCCTGCAGGCCCGCCGGGAGCGGGGCGCCGTGTCCGCGCAGCCAGTCGGCCGCGCCGCGGCCGACGACGAGGCGCTGCCGCAGCGCGCTGAGGTCGGCGAGGTAGACGGGCGCAGGGCGCGCGTGCGGGTTGCGGGTGATGATGCGGAGGCCGGCGCGTTCGCCGCTTTCGAGCGTATCCGTCTTCGTCGCCGCCAGCACCGGGCTGGTGCGCCGCACGGTACCCGCGACCGGCGGCGTCGACGCGCGCGTCGTCGTGCTCACGTCCTGGCGCGCGTTGCCCGGGTCGTAGAACGGCAGCGTGGCCACTTCGACCACGCGGCTGCCGCCGTCGGCGAGACGCACCGTGAGCTGCGTCCCCGGTGCGGCGAGCGCGGTCTCGACCATGGCGAGGCCGATCGTGCGCCCGACCGACGGACTGTAAGCGACGCTGGTGAGGCGCCCGGCGATGCGGCCGTCGTCGATGACCAGCAGGCATTCGGCGAGCTGCGCGGCGAGTTCGGCCGGGGCGGTGAAACCGACCAGCTGACGCTGCCCGCGGGCGGCCAGCACGCCGAGGGCGTGGCGGCCGAGGAAGCGCTTGCCGTCGCGCCGGATTGCGCGGGCGAGGCCGATTTCATACGGGTTCGTGGTGCCGTCGGTGTCCTGGCCGACGATGCAGTGACCTTTCTCCAGGCGCAGCAGTCGCTGGGTGTCGACGCCGAAGGGCGCGATGCCGAGCGGCTCGCCGGCCGTCATCAGCGCGTTCCAGACGTGCAGGAGGGCGTTGGCCTCGACGTGGATCTCGTAGCCCAGCTCGCCGACGAAGCCGACCCGCATCACGCGCGCGGCGACGCCGGCCACGCGCCCCTCGCGCAGGCCGAGGTAGGGGAAGTCCTCGCCGCCGAGCGCGATGTCGGTGAGCGGGGCGAGCACGCTGCGCGCATGCGGCCCGGCGAGGTTGAGTGCCCCGCAGGCCTGGGTGCGGTCGACGATGGCGACGTCCAGAGCGAGCTGGGCGGCGAACAGTTCGAGTTGGCGCACCACGTGGGCCGATTGCGTGGTGGTGGTCGTCAGGTAGTAGTGATCCTCGGCGAGGCGGCCGCACACGCCGTCGTCGATCAGCGTGCCGCTGCCGTCGACCATGAACACGTAGCGCGTCATGCCGGAGACCAGGCGCGCGAACGAACAGGGATAGGCGTATTCCAGCAGGGCGCGCGCGTCGCGGCCGAACAGCTCGATCTTGCCGAGCGTCGAGACGTCGATCAGGCCGACGCCTTCGCGCACGGCCTGGTGCTCGGCGGCGATGCGTGCCTGTGGGTCGCCGTCGCCGTAGACCATCGGCCGCAGCCACGTGCCCGCTTCCTTCATGCGCGCACCGTGGGCGCGGTGCCAGGCATCGAGCGGCGTGCGCGCGGCGTGGCGGAGGCGGCGCCCGGCGAGGACGTGCAGCGGCACCGGCTGCACGAACGGGCGCGGGGTGGTGATGCCGATGTCGCCGACGGGTTCGCCGCGCGCGGCGGCGAGCAGGCGGATGCCGTTGACGTTCGACACCTTGCCCTGGCTCGGCCCCATGCCGATGGTCGAATAGCGTTTCATCAGCTCGACCGAGTCGAAGCCCTCGCGGATGGCGGTGGTGAGATCGGCGGTCGTGAGGTCTTCGTCGAAATCGACGAAGGCCTTGCCGCCGTGGCCGGGCTGGACGGGGTAGGGGTGCGATGCCGGCACCGCGCTGCGCGGCGGGTGCGGCGCGGTCGCCGCGGGCGCGTGGCCGAGCGTGGCCAGCGCCGCTGCCGCCGCGGCGCGGCCGTCGGCGAGGCGATCGGCGAAGTCGTACACGCCGTTGACCGAGCCGGCGGCGAACACGCCGGGCGGCAGGTCTGTCGGCAGGTGCTGGCCGAGGCGTTCGTCGTAGTGCAGGCGCCCGCCGGCCTGGACCAGCAGGGCGGCGGCGGGGGCGACGCCGACGGCCATCAGCAGGCCGTCGCAGTCGAGGCGGTGCATGGCGCCCCCGCACGCCAGCTCGATCGCGGCGAGTTCGCCACGGCGTGCCTGCGTGCCGACGACGGTGGCGCCGGTGAGAACGTCGAGGCCGGCGCCGCGCGCGGTGTCGATGGCGCCCTCGCGATCGGCGCCGTCGCCGAGGTCGACGATGGCGTCGATGACGAGCCCGGCGTCGCGCAGGGCGAGCGCCTGGCGGTAGGCGTCGGCGTGGCCGGCGAGCAGCACGCCGCGCTCGAACGGGCGCACCGCGTAGCAGTGCGCGAGGCGCGCCGCGGCGCCGGCGAGCAGGATGCCGGGGCGGTCGTTGTCGGGAAACACCGCCGGTTGTTCGTATACCCCGGTGGCGACGATGACGCTGCGGGCGTGGACCAGCACGAGGCCGTCGTCGCCGACGACGGGCACGCAGTGATCGGCGTAGAAAGCGCTGGCGACGTGGCCGCACAGGGTGGTGACGTGGGTGGCGGCGGCGAGGCGCGTCATTACCTCGTCGCGGAAGGCGCCGGCCCCCGGCAGGTCGCGGTCCCGGTGATTGAGGCTGCCGCCGGGGTGCGGGTTCTCGTCGACCACGATGACGTCGGTCCCGTGCGCGGCGAGCTCGTCGGCCGCGGCGAGGCCGGCGGCGCCGGCGCCGATCACCAGCACCTCGCACCAGGCGTGGCGGCGCGGCCGGCGGGCGGTCTCGGTGCCCGGCGGCATGCGGCCAAGGCCGGCGGCGTGGCGGATCAGCTTCTCCCACCACGGGAAGGCCCAGCGCGGGCGGTGGAAGGCCTTGTAGTAGAAACCCACCGGCAGCAGCGGGGCGAGCAGGCCGAGGACACGCCCGGCATCGTGGCGCAGGCCGCCCCAGGTGTTGACCGCGCGGTAGGCCGCGCCGGGGACGGCGCGGGTGACGTCGGCGCGGATGTTGGTCGCCGTGGCGGTTTCGAGCAGCACGTTGGCGTCGTGGTCGGCGAACGACAGCACGCCGCGCGGGCGGTGGTACTTGAAGCTGCGCGCCAGCGTGCGCCGGCCACTGGCGATGAGCGCACTGGAGATGACGTCGCCGGCGAAGGCCTCGACGGTCTCGCCCTCGAACTCGAAGGTGCAGGGCGCGGTGCGATCGATCCACTCGCCGGCGCGCGGCGGCAGGCGCCCGCTCATCGTTCGTCACCGCGCGCTGCTTCGACGCCGAGCACGGTATCGCTGGCGGTGTCGCGCCGGACCCTGAACCACAGCCGCGTGGGCAGGTGGTACCACCACTCGACGCGCTCGCGCGGTACGCTGCGGCGGGCGTAGACCCAGGGCGCGACCGCCTCCGGCGCGAGTTCGTCGGGTTCCGGTTCGAGCACGCCGGCCTGCGCGAACTCGGTGTAGGGGCGCCGGCCGAGGTGGGGGAATTCGGCGTATTTCATGCGGTGCGCCGGCCCGGGCTCAATGACCGATCGCCGCCGCGCCCTTCTCGCCGACGAGGCGGAAGTCGTCGAAGCGGCGCAGGTTGAACGGCGCGACGAGGGCGTGGTCGCGGCCCGCGGCAATCGTCGCCGCCATGGTCTTGCCGCTGATCGGCGTGGCCTTGAAACCCCAGGTGCCCCAGCCGGCGTCGAGGTAGAAACCGTCGACCGGCGTGGTGCCCATGACGGGCGCGAAGTCGGGGGTCATGTCGGCCATGCCGGCCCACTGGCGGTTGACCTTGAGCGTGGCCATGGCCGGGAAGAGGTCGAGGATCTGGTCGGCCAGGCCACTGACGAACTCGAAGGTCGAGCGGCGCTGGTGAACCTCGAGCGGATCGAGCGCGGCGCCCATCACCATCTCCCCGCGCGCGCTCTGGCTGACGTACAGGTGCAGCGAGCCGGACACGACGATGGTGTCGAGCCACGGCTTGACCGGCTCGGTGACGCAGGCCTGCAAGGGAAAGATCTCGATCGGGCTGGTCAGCCCGACCATGTCGAGCACGCGCGGTGTCTCGCCGGCGACGGCGCTCAGCACGCAGCCGGCGCTGACCGGCCCGCGGTTGGTCTCCACGCCGCTCACGCGGCCGCCGCGGGTGGTGATCGCGGTGACCGCGGTGTGCTGGTGGATCTCGACCCCGCGCAACACGGCCTGGCGCGCGTAGCCCCAGGCCACGGCGTCGTGGCGGGCCACCGCGCCGGGGGCATGGTAGAGCGCGCCCTCGACGGCGTGGTTGCCGCCGCAGGCGAGGTCGATGCCGGGGATGGCGCGGCCCACGGCATCGGCGTCGACCACCTCGCTGTCGATGCCGAAGTGCTTGTTGACCTCGGCGCGCCAGCGCGCGGTGCGCAGGGTCGACTCGTTGTGGGCGAGGGTGTAGTGGCCGCGCTCGGAGTAGAAGATGTTGGTGTCGAGTTCGAGCGAGAGATCGCGGAACAGGGCGAGGCTGGCGTCGTAGAAGGCCACGCCCTCGGGCGTGAGGTAGTTGGAGCGGATGATGGTGGTGTTGCGCCCGGTGTTGCCGCCGCCGAGATAGCTGCGATCGAGCACCGCGACGTTGGTGATGCCGTGATCGTGGGCGAGGTAGTAGGCGCAGGCGAGGCCATGGCCGCCGGCGCCGATGATGACGACGTCGTAGCTGTCGCGCAACGGCCCGGCGGTGCCGAACCAGGGTTGCTCGGCGTGGTCCTCGATGAAGGCGTACTTCAGCAGGCGAACGGACATGATGCCTATGACGCCGGGTGCTTTGCCGTGCCGTGTTGTGCCTGCATCGCGTGCTCAGCAATCCAGCGTGTTCTGTCGTTCCCATTCGCTCAGATGGGCGGTGTAGGCGCTCCAGTCCTGCATCTTGAGCTTGATGAAGGAATCGACGACCTCGGCGCTCCAGGCCGCGCGCAGCGGCTTGTTCTTCTCCAGCAGGCGCAGCGCATCGTAGAGCGTGGCCGGCAGGCGCGGGGCGGACTTTATCTTGTGGCCGTCGACGTACATGTTGACGTGGGTCGGCGCGCCCGGGTCGCGTGCGTTGGCGACGCCGTCGAGGCCGGCGGCGAGCACCGCGGCCTGCGACAGGTAGGGATTGGTCGATCCGTCCATCAGCCGCAGCTCGAAGCGGCCGGCATCCGGCACCCGGATCATGTGGGTGCGGTTGTTGCCGGCGTAGGTCACGGCGTTGGGCGACCAGGTCGCGCCGGAACTCGTGACCGGCGCGTTGATGCGCTTGTAGCTGTTGACGGTGGGGTTGAACACCGCGCACAGCGCCGTCGCGCTGTGCATGATGCCGCCGAGGAACTGGTAGGCCAGCGGCGACAGGCCGAGGTCGTCCTGCTTGTCGAGGAACAGGTTGCGCCGGCCGGCCTTGTCCCACAGCGAGACGTGGGTGTGACAGCCGTTGCCGGTGAGGTTGGCGAACGGCTTGGGCATGAAGGTCGCGCGCATGCCGTGTTCCTCGGCGATGGTCTTGACCATGTACTTGAAGAACACGTGGCGATCGGCGGTGACCAGGGCGTCGTCGTAATCCCAGTTCATCTCGAACTGGCCGTTGGCGTCCTCGTGGTCGTTCTGGTAGGGGCCCCAGCCGAGCGACTGCATGGCGTCGCAGATGGCCCGGATCACGGGCAGCCGGCGCATCAGCGCCTGCTGGTCGTAGCACGGCTTGGCCTGGCGATCGGCGGGGTCGGAAATGTCGCTGGCATCCGGGGTGACGAGGAAGTATTCGCACTCGACGCCGGTCTTCATGCGGTAGCCCTGCGCCGCGGCGGCGGCGACCTGGCGCTTGAGCACCGTGCGCGGCGCCGCCTCGACCTCCTTGCCGTCCATCCACAGGTCCGCCGCGACCCAGCCGATGGCGGGATTCCACGGCAGCTGCACGAGGCTCGCGGGATCGGGCACGGCGAACATGTCGGGGTCGGCCGGGGTCATGTCGAGCCAGGTGGCGAAGCCGGCGAAACCGGCGCCGTCGCGCTGCATGGCCTTGATCGCGGCGGCCGGCACGAGCTTCGCGCGCAGCACGCCGAACAGGTCGACGAAGCTGATCAGGAAGTACTCGATGCCGCGGGTTTTCGCGGTCTGGGCGAGATCGATGGCCATGCGCCGGTCCTCCGTTGCTGTCCTACAGGGAGCCCTGCCCGGGGATCCAGTCGGTGCCGGCCAGCGGCACCTTCGCCATCGCCGCCGCTTCGACGGTCAGGGCGACGAGATCCTCGGGCTCGAGGTTGTGCACGCGGCTCTTGCCGCAGGCGCGCGCCAGCGTCTGCGTCTCGAGCGTGAGCACGTTGAGGTAGTTGGCCAGGCGGCGGCCGCCGGCAATGGGGTCGAAGCGCGCGGCGAGGGCGTCGTCCTGGGTCGAGATACCGACCGGGTCGCGCCCTTCGTGCCAGTCGTCGTAGAAACCGGCGGCGCTACCGAGCGCGCGGTACTCGGCGTCGAAATCGGGGGCGTTGTCGCCGAGCGCGATCAGTGCGCCGACCCCGATCGAGACGGCGTCGGCGCCCATGGCAAGCGCCTTGGCGACGTCGGCGCCGCTGCGGATGCCGCCGGAGACGACGAGCTGCACCTTGCGGTGCATGTCGAGCTCGCGCAACGCTTCCACTGCCTGGCGCAGGGCCGGCAGGGTGGGGATGCCGACATGCTCGATGAACACGTCCTGGGTCGCCGCGGTGCCACCCTGCATGCCGTCGAGGACGATGACGTCGGCGCCGGCTTTCACCGCGAGTGCGGTGTCGTAGTAGGAACGCGCGGCGCCGATCTTGATGAACACCGGCTTTTCCCAGTTGGTGATCTCGCGCAGCTCCTCGATCTTGATCTTGAGATCGTCCGGGCCCGTCCAGTCGGGATGACGGCAGGCGCTGCGCTGGTCGATGCCTTTCGGCAGGTTGCGCATCGCGGCCACGCGGTCGGAGATCTTGTGGCCCAGCAGCATGCCGCCGCCGCCCGGCTTGGCACCCTGGCCCACCACCACCTCGATGGCGTCGGCACGGCGGAGATCATCGGGGTTCATGCCGTAGCGCGAGGGCAGCAGCTGGTAGACCAGCAGGGCGGAGTGCTCGCGCTCCTCCGGGGTCATGCCGCCGTCGCCGGTGGTGGTGCTGGTGCCGGCCAGCGTCGCGCCGCGGCCCAGCGCTTCCTTGGCCGGGCCGGACAGCGCGCCGAAGCTCATGCCGGCGATGGTGATGGGGATCCTGAGCTCCAGGGGCTTCGAGGCGAAGCGGGTGCCGAGCGTGACCGCCGTGTCGCATTTCTCGCGGTAGCCCTCGAGCGGGTAGCGCGACATGCTCGCACCGAGGAACAGCAGGTCGTCGAAACAGGGCACGCGGCGCTTGGCGCCGAAGCCGCGGATGTCGTAGATGCCACTCGCCGCGGCACGCTGGATCTCCGCAATCACCGCGCGCGGGAAGCTGGCCGATTCGCGCAGCGCCGGCGACACCGGCGGCTGGGCGGCGCCCTTGCGGCGTTTGCGCTTCGACTTAGCCGGCATTGCTCATTCCTCTCCTGCTGCGGCAGCGCGACAGCCTCGCGACGAACACGGGTGGGAAATGCGGGCTAGTAGGCATCGGCGTTGTCCACCTTGAAGTTGTAGAGCTGGCGGGCCGAGCCGTAGCGGCGGAAGTCGTCGGGGTCGACGTCGTCGATGCCGGCGTCGGCGAGCAATTGGGCGAGTTCCTCGCGGTGCTTGTCCTTCATCGGCTTCTCGATGCAGTCCGCGCCGAGCGAGGCGACCGCGCCGCGCACGTACAGGCGCGCCTCGTAGATCGAGTCGCCCAGCGCCTCGCCGGCGTCGCCGCACACCACCAGGCGCCCGCTCTGTGCCATGAAGGCGCTCATGTGCCCAATCGAGCCGCGCACGACGATGTCGACGCCCTTCATCGAGATGCCGCAGCGCGCGCTGGCATCGCCCTCGATCACCAGCAGGCCGCCGTGAGCGGTGGCGCCGGCGTACTGCGAGGCGCTGCCCTTCACCCGCACCAGGCCGGACATCATGTTCTCCGCGCAGCCCGGCCCGGCATTGCCGAGCACGGTCACGCGGGCGCGCTGGTTCATGCCCGCGCAGTAGTAGCCGACGTGGCCCTCGACGGTGACGTCGAGCGCGCAGTCCAGGCCCACCGCGACGTTGTGCAGGCCGCGCGGGTTGACGATATGCCAGGCATCCGCGCGGGCCGTGCCGTTGGCGGCGTGCAGCGCGCGGTTCAGTTCGCGCACGCCCTGCTCGGCTAGATCGAAGCGATGGGTCATGTCAGAGCCTTTGAAGTAATCGCCCGCTGTCCCGGGACGTTTCCTGAATGACGTTGGCAAGGTGTAGGGGTGCACAAAATCGCGCGCGTAGCCCGGCTACGTAAGTGATTTTGGGGGTCCCCACAACGCCGCCACGGGCGTTCAGGGGACGTCGTAGCAGGCGAGGTGATTGCTTCACAGGCTCTTAATGTTTCCAGCTGTAGATGCGGCCGGGCGCCGGTTCCCAGGTGCGCGCCTCGGCGGCACCAGGGAGGTGCGCCAGCGCGCGATATTCCGAGGCCATTGCCACCCAGGTGTCGGATTCGGCGATCACGGCCGGCTTGCAGGCGATCGGGTCGCGCAGCACGGCGAAGCCCTCGCGGGTGCCGACGGCGAAGGTGTAGAAGCCGTCGAGATCGGCGATCGCGCGTTCCAGCGCCTGCTCCAGGCTGTCACCGCTGGCCAGCCGCCAGGTGAGGTAGCCGGCGGCGACCTCGGAGTCGTTGTCGGTCGAGAAATGCACGCCACGGCGCGCGAGGTCGGCGCGCAGGCGGTTGTGGTTGGAGAGCGAGCCGTTGTGCACCAGGCAGAGGTCCTCGCCGGTCGAGAAGGGGTGCGAGTGCGCCACCGTCACCGCGCTCTCGGTCGCCATGCGGGTGTGGCCGAGCGCGTGGCTGCCGTGCATGTCGGTCACGCGGAAGTGCTCGACCAGCTTCGCCGGCAGGCCGGTCTGCTTGTAGATTTCGATGGCGCCGCCGGAGCTCAGGATGTGCAGCTCCGGGCAGCACTCGCGCACCCAGCCGATGAGATCCGGCGCCCAGTCGGTGGCGACGATCACGGCGTGGGTGTCGTGCAGCTCGAGGCCGAGGATGCCGGCGAAGCGCGCACGCAGGCGGTGCTCGAAATCGGGCCAGGAGAAACCGGGCGGGGCCAGCAGGGTGATCTTGATCTGGCCGAAGGGGCGCGCATCGCGGTAGATGGCGAAGCCCGCGCTGTCCGGGCCGCGGTCGGTCATCTCGACCAGCATGGCGGCGAAATGGTGGCCGAGTTCGGCTTCGAACTCAGGGGTCTTGGCGAACAAGCCGGCGATGCCGCACATCGGGTTACCTGACCAGGTGTTTCATCTGGGGAATATTTTTATCCCCTGATGCAAATTCTGGCAAGCGCTTTCGTTCAACCCTCTTCGCGCGGCTTGCTCAGTACCGCGATCATGCGCACCGGCAGGCGCACCAGCGCCTCCGGCCCGTGGGTGGCCTCGGCATCGAAGAACAGCGAGTCGCCGGGTTTGAGGTCGTAGAGCTTCTTGCCGTGGCGGTAGCGCATCTCGCCCTCGAGCACGTAGACGAACTCCACCCCGGCATGTTGGAACAGCGGGAACACCTCGGATTCGTCGGTGAGGGTGATGAGGTAGGGCTCGACGTTCACCGCGCTGTTGATGTTGTGGCCGAGCAGGCGGTACTCGTGGCCGGCGCGCGTGCCCACGCGCTCGATCAGCAGGCCCTCGCCGCCGCGCACGTAGGAGCAGTCGCGCTGTTCCTCGAACTTGCGGAAGAACGCCGTCACCGGCACGTTCAGCACCGCCGCGATGGCGACCAGGGTGCTGAGCGAGGGCGAGGCGTTGCCGCGCTCGATCTTGGACATCATGCCGGCCGAAAGCCCGGCGAGCCGGGCGACCTCGGCGATGGTCATGCCGAGCTCGCCGCGGAACTGGCGGATCTGGTGGCCGATGGCGGCGGCCAGGCGCACCTCGTCGGCCTGGATGCGATCGCCGAGCGCGGCGGTCTTCGGGGCGGGACTCATGCGCGACTGTGTATCACGTCGGTGCATTCTTCGACACCGCCGCGACCACCGCGTCACCGAGGCGCGCGAGATCGGTGAAGGCGAGTTCACAGGTCAGCGAGCGGCTGCCGCCACCCACCTTGACCTGGTCGAGATCCGCCGCGGCCGCGTCGAGCACCACTTCGATGCGCGGATCGACGCGGAACGGCCCCACCCCGCCGACCTCGAAACCGAACTCCGCGGCCACCCGCGCGCCGGGCATCAGGCGCAGCGCGCGGCGGTTGCAGCCGGCCACGGCGGCGACGCCGCGGTAGTCGACCTGGTCCTCGGCCCGCACCGCGACGAGCAGCACGCGCGAGGTGCCGCTGATCTCGAAGGCGACGGTCTTGAGGAGATCCACGGTGAGGTGCGGCACCAGGCGTTGGGCCTCCTCGATGGTCGCGACGGCGACGTGGCGATGAAGGACGTGCGCGATGCCGTTGGCATCGAGCAGGTGGACGATGGCGGCGACGGCGGGTGGTTCTCGCATGGGAGCCGGGAGGTGATGGTCGGCGGTCTAGTGTGCCGACGAAATGAGACCCTTTGATCGGGTGCAAGCCCTCCGGCCCGGGAATACCGACGACGCTGTTCCATGCGAGTAACGACGGAATGTATCGGCGCCTTCCGAGACCCGGGTGGTCACACAGACGCCTCCGGCCTCATGTCCCAGGTTTGCCCCTGCAGCTTTCGGCCATTCGCTTTCTTGGAACGCCGCACGCCATCGTGGCCCCAGTTTCCCCATTGCTTGAAGAAAAAGTCGATGTTCGCGGCCCTGCACTGATCGCGCAGACGTATGGCCCAGGACTCCTGCATCGGGCGTGCCTTGTGCCCCGATTCGCCACCCACGATCACCCAGGCGATGCCGGAGAGATCCAGCGGTCCGAGGTCTTCCAATAGAGGTTCGGCCGACAGAAAGCGCGTCTTTGCCGCGATGGCGCGTAAGCTGGCGATACGAGGGACGCCGTGCTTTCTGTTCTCGATGGAGACTCCGAGCCAGGCGTTGTCGGGAACCCGGCGCCGCGAGAAATAACGCCGCATGGTCTCGCCGCGTTTCGTGAGGATCTGGTACGTGTGGTGCGGCGTCTTCTCGATGACTTCGAGCACGTCGTCGATAAAGTCGAATGGTACGCTGGCATGAAAGAGATCGCTCATGGAATTGACGAAATACATCGTCGGCTTCCGCCGCGCAAAAGGCTGGGCGAGCCTTTCGGGAAGCAGGCTCAGCGCGAAACCGTTGTCGTAACCCGGCGCGCCCATTTTCTGCAGACGTCGCGCCATCGTCTCCGCATAACAATGCTTGCAACCCGGGGATACCTTCGTGCAACCGGTCACCGGGTTCCAGGTGGCATCAGTCCATTCGATCTTGCTCATGAAGTTAGCCGCCTGTTATCGATTCCGAACCTTCGCCTGTGCCCTCGTAATGTCGCCGACCACTCTCGCGGCCAGCTGCCAGGCCTTCTCCGACGGGTTGGCGACCGCGAAGTAGAAGAGGAAAAGCGGTCGATTCAAATTGTAGAGCGTCACCGGGTCAGCGACGTAGCTGAAGATTTCACGCAGCCGCGTCGTTACCCATAGTTCCAGTTCGCGCACGTTGAGCCGTTCCAGTTCGGCGTCCGCCGCATCACCGAACAGATCGCCCATGGGTGCTTGCTCCACGGGCCTGTAGAGCGCTTCCTTCCAGCCGTCATTCCCGAGCAGTCGGGAAATGGCGCTGGACCATTCCTCGCGGATCCGACTCCCATGCCTCGGTGTCATGCGCAGGAGCGCGGAGATCGGGAACAGGAACCACAAATCGACCTTCCGAGATGCGCCGATTATCCCCGGCGTGTTCCAGTCGAGTTCGGTACTGTACGGATCCAGCAGCATCACGGCGCGGTCATTGCGCCCCAGGCTTTCGCAAAACCCCGGGACGAAGGCATTTGCATCCAGCTGCGTTACCCGGATGTCACAGCCCGGATGATCCTGCCGCAGGTTCTCGAGCGCCTGAATCCGTTGCGAGTCAGTCTCGTTGAAATGGTATGCGTCGAACGGCGGGTCAATTTCCAACGCGACTCTAACCGAGCCGTGAAAGTCCTCTTCGGGCAGAAAATCGCCCTGGGCAGGATCAACACGCAGGTTCTGCGTCCCGGTTCCGGCGAACGCGTCCGCGTAGTGGAGCGTGAACCCTCTCCCGGCAAGTGCCCGCGTGTAGAAAGCCAGGTACTTCCTCAGCAAATCCAGCTTCCGCTGTGTCCAGATGCCGCCGAACCTGTGTTCCATCACAGCCCTCACCAGTCGCATGCCAGCAAAGAGTACTGTACATAAATACAGTTATTCAAGGTATGCCCCGGCGGGTTCGAGCAAATCGACGAGGCACCCTATTTGTCGTGACAGCCCCTGTCGTGTCGCCAATCGGGCCTTCGTGTCGCGGAACCGCAGGTCCGGGGAAGGCGTTTGTCGCCCCGGATGTGCAGCGCGGGCTGGCTACTTTTGTACGCCCAACCCTCGTGGGCCGCCGGCGCGCTGTTCAACTCGTCTCGCGCAACCCGCCAACTGGGCATCGCCGCGTTCAGCAGCTCGCGGAAACGCTCGTTATCCTGCCGCTCCACAAGATGAATCATCTCGTGTACCAGGATGTATTCCACGCGTGCGGATCGCTTCTTCGCCGGTTCCAGGTTCAGCCATATCCGCCGAGCGGTTGTATTGCTGGTTCCCCACCGGGTCTTCATTTTCGTGACGCGCACGTGCGCGATTTCGACAGCGATACGCGCGTGTTCTTCATCGGTCAGCGACCAGTCGACCAGCGATTGCGACTCACAACCGTTGAACTGCATGAGCTATGGTTCACCGTCCGACCTGCCGTCGAACAACGGGCCTTCGTCCTCGACTGATTTCGTAGGGAACTCTCAGGGACAGGGCCGGTATCCAGCCTTCGAAGCGGAACTTGCGAAACCTGGGCCTGCTCACCTACCCCTGCCACTTCGTGAAAACGGTCTTCAGCCGCTCGACCGTGTGTCGCCACTTCGGCGTGAGCGGCTGGCCAACCGTGTTCTGGTTGCCGAACAGGCCCACTTCATTGGCCGCTTCGGCAGCGGGAACGGCATCCAGCCATTGCACCCGCACGAAGTATTCCGATTTCTCCGGGTCATCCGCGTGCTGCCGGTACTTGTCGGCATGTTGCAGCACCTCCAGTGCCGGGCGCTCGCCCTCCTGGGTGATGAGCTTGAAATCCTTCGCCGGTTGCACGGCCTCCAGCACACGGCCGACACCCACGTAGCCGACTTTCGGGATCTTCACCCACACCCGGTCGCCGGGCGACAGCAGCTTGAGCGTCTGACTGTACCAACTGCCGCCACCGGCGCTGATGAATCCATATTGGCGTGCATCGTCCCAGCTCCGCGATGCGGGGTCTCCGAAAGACACGTAGTACTCGCCGTTCCAGGGTTCCTTCTCACCCTTGGACTTGGTCGAGGTCGCCACGTTGGCCTGCGTCTCGCCCGGATCGATCAGCCAGGCGCGCCTGAGCAGTTGCTGGCCGTTGTGCTCGAAGACCTGGAAGAACACGACGTTGATGGCGATGTCGCGCGCGTTCAGGTAGCTGACGATGCGCTCGGTCGAAGCATCGAGCTCGGCGGCAACGATGATGATCTGATGCGATGCGTTGAGCGTGTCTTCGTCCAGCTCAGTGCCGAAACGCTGAACGAACGCCTCGTCGAGGCTGCCACCGTTCGAGAACCGGTGGTAGATCTGCGCGATCTTCTCGGCGCTGAGCTGGTCCACCCAGGAGGCGTAGTCCAGTGCCTGGGCGATGATCTCCCGCGGTGTGCGGTCGCGCTTGAGCTCGACCAGCACCAGCGAGCCGTCGGGCGCGATGGCCAGCAGGTCGATGCGGCCGCCGAAGCTGGTGACTTCCTGCCGCCCGATCAGCATCCACTCGCCGGAGAGCACGCGCGAATCGCGGACGATCATCTCCTCCAGCGTCTGTTCGCTGGCCAGCCGGCTGGTCTCCAGTGCCTTGGGTTCGGCGCCGACGGTCCAGATTGAATGCTGAATGGGCATGGTTCACCTATGTAGTGGCTGGCGGGCTGTGTCTTCCCGACTCGAATCGGCGGAGCTTCACTGGTTACGCGGACACCTTGGGCGATGACGCGCCGGCAGCAGTGAGTTCGGCGACAAGGGCTTCGAGGAGGTTCTTGGCGGCGGTTCGGGAGCTGGCGAGTTGCGTCTCAAGCTCGTCGACAACCGCCATCAGTTGACCCACTTTGGCGACGATGCGGCGTTGCTCCGCGATAGGCGGGAGTGGGACGAATACCTCCTTGATTTTCTGAACATTGAGATTTGGTTGCGCTCCACCGGCAGAAAGTGCCCGCATCTCGTCGTACTGCTTCTCGAGAAGTAGTTTCAGGTATTCTTGCATCGGTTGGATTCCAACCAGCGGGCAAATAGCCGCACACGCTTGATTGATCGTGGCCTTGATTTCCAGTGTCGCGACTTGACCGCGAGTTTTGCCTTGACCGTACAGTGCCACGAGTAGTGTTCCTGGGGGATAGATCCGCAGCCGGTGTGCCTTCACTGCCGCCGCGGTCACATATTCGTCTGCTTCGGCAATTGTGGAGCGGGACGTCAAGCCACTGGTTATCCAAGGAACCGTTCCGCCCATCCAATACGATGACTCTGTACGCGACGGCGTACTGCCCGTTCCGATATCGCTGATTTCTCCAAGCAGAGTCCAAGCCCAGGTCTCAGGAACGTCATGCGGAGCGTCTCCGGCCATGAACTGCCGGCAAGGTTTAGATTTTCGACGGTTCTCGGAAGCGACCAGTGTTGCTCGTTGATTTGAGATCCTCTTAAGCAATTCTTGCGCGGATTCGTCCTTGGGGTCTTGCGGAATCAGTTTGCCTCGAACAGCAAGGGAGAGAATTGAATGACGTAGGTCGCCTGGCTCGATGTCGTAGGACTTGTGAAAGAGGAACTGGAGGTTGGTCGGGGTGGGCGCATCGGCGAAGCGGGCCAGCGAGGCGTGGGCGAGTGCGGTGCGCCGAGTGTCGCGTTCCTGCTGCTGCGCCTCCAGCCGATCACACAAGGCCATCAACTCATCCACCTTCGCCACGATGCGCTTCTGCTCGGCGAGGGGTGGGAGTGGAATTGGAAGGCCGCCTAGGTTGCTTCGGGAGATACGGCTCCTAGTTGTGCCAGTAGCCAGTGCCGACACTAATCGTCGGAATCGTGGGCAATTTATCGCAATAACAACAAAATCCGGATCGAAAAAGCTGACATTCGGCCGGAGGATGCAGACATCTACGACAGTCACCGCGGGTTTTGAGTCACCGGGAAATCGGCAACAGCGCCCAAGTGGGTCCGGCATCCGCGCAATGAGGATGTCGCCCGGCTCGAGGTACGAACAGTTGAGTCGCGTAGCCGCGGCCTTCGTCATGAAACGCGACGACCGGTCGCGATACTGACCGTCGCCAACATCTGCCAACTGAATCAACCGAACGTCGCCATCCGGATCTTGGTCTTTACTCTCTACCCAGTCGCCGTCGCAGAAAAACCCTGTTTCGCGCGTAGTGTTCTCCACCGTCGTGAGCGCCCAATGGCTTGGAATCTCCAACGGGGTCTCGGGTTCGACTGTGATGTCCTTCGGCGTCCTGGATTTCGAGTTCCTTTCGGGCGGGAGCGTGCGGAGCGTTTTCAGCAGCGAATGGCCGTCACCTTCGTGGGATTTCCGCTCAATTAGGTTTCCCCGCATCGCCAGATCGAGCACCAACTCCCTAATCTTCGTCACCGCATCGGGCGCGCCGGCGATTTGGTCGTACTTCTCAAAGAAGGTCGTCAGCTTCATTCCGTCGGTCCGGTGGTCGCCATGAGCGCGTGGTGGAGTTCCTGCTTCAGCTTGCCGCGTGTCTCCGAGATCTGGGTGAGAAGCGCTTCGTACTCGGGCAGGAGGTCGTCGACCTTGCCAGGGCCTGTGTCCGCATTGTGCGGATTCTTGAGGTCCAGGTTGTAGTTCCCGACCTTGATGTCCTCGATGCTGACGCGCCAGGCTTGCTCGGTTTCCTTGCGCTTGCTGTACAGACCGTTCTTGTCGGGCTTGCCCCACCATTTCTTCTCTGACTTGAACTCCTCGATCCGGATGGGTTTGCCCTTGTTGTAGCTTTTCGCACCCTCGGGATAGGGATGCTCGTAGTACCAGACTTCCTTCGTCGGCTGACCCTTGGTGAAAAAAAGTAGATTGGTCTTGATGCCGGTGTAGGGATTGAAGACGCCGTTCGGCAGCCGGACGATGGTGTGCAGGTTGCACTCGGCGAGGAGCTTCTCCTTGATCCGCGTCTTCACGCCTTCGCCGAACAGCGTGCCGTCAGGCAACACGAGCCCGGCGCGGCCGCCGGGTTTCAGCACACGCATGATGAGCACGAGGAAGAGGTCGGCGGTCTCGCGGGTACGGAACTCGCTCGGGAAGTTGGCCTCGATGCCGTCCTCCTCCATGCCGCCGAACGGCGGGTTGGTGACGATGACGTCGACGTATTCCTTCGGCTTCCAGTCGGTGAGCGGCCGCGAGAGCGTGTTGTCGTGGCGCACGTTGGACGGCACGTCGATGCCGTGCAGCATGAGGTTGGTCATGCACAGCACGTGCGGCAGGTGTTTCTTCTCGATCCCTGAGAAACAACTCTGCAGGGTGGCCATGTCCTTGTCGGTCCTGGCCTGGTCGCGCAGGTGGTCGATGGCGCAGGTGAGAAAGCCGCCAGTGCCGCAGGCCGGGTCGAAGACCGTCTCCCCGAGGCGCGGATCGACCTGCTCGACGATGAATTGGGTCACCGCGCGCGGGGTGTAGAACTCACCGGCGTTCCCGGCCGACTGCAGGTCTTTCAGGATCTTCTCGTAGATGTCGCCGAACAGGTGGCGGTCTTCGGAGGCATTGAAATCGATGCCGTTGATCTTGTTGATGACCTGCCGCATCAGGGTGCCGTTCTTCATGTAGTTGTTGGCATCCTCGAAGGTCATGCGGATGAGCCCGGCGATATGGTCCTGGCCGGCCGTCAGGCTCTTCAGCGCCGGGAGGAGCGTGTTGTTGACGAAAGCGAGCAGGGCTTCGCCGGTCATGCCCTCCTCGTGCGCCGCCCAGTTGCGCCAGCGCAGGTGGTCCTTGAGCGGGGACTTGTAGTCGTCGTCGAAGAGTTCGGCCTGAGTCTCGCGGTCATCGAAAATCTTGAGGAAGAACAGCCAGGCCATCTGTTCGATGCGCTGGGCATCGCCGTAGGTGCCGGCGTCCTTGCGCATGATGTCCTGGATGGATTTGACGAGATTGCTGATGTTGGGCATGGGTTGCTAGTCGTATTGGAAGCCGTTCTGGACGTAGGCGAACGCGTCGACATTGGGGAAGGTGGGTTCGAGCGCGTCCTCGTCATCCTCGGCGTCGGGTGCTTGATTGGTTTTCGATAGTCTCGAATACAGGTTGATTTCGCCGTCGTAAGCCTCGACGAGGCATTGGAAGATCTCGGCGCGCCGGGCGCCCGCAGCCGCGTGCAGGGTGGATTGGTAGAGTTCGTATGGGTCGACGCAGGCCGCGAAGGATTCACTGGTCGAAGCAGCCGCGATGATGCCGAGCGCCAAGGGGTCTATGGCGAGATTTTCGGCGAGCAGGGTCACCGGCGTGTGCGGATTCTCATCCCAGGCGAGCCCGCTGAACGCTTCGTAGATACGGGCGAGTTCGACCAGGCGCAGGCAGGTCGCCGTCGTCTCCAGCACCGTGCCGGCTGGGGTGAGCCCGGCCGCGGTCAGGTGTTGCCAGCACTCCTCAGCCCACGCCAGCTCGCCGCCGCCCTGCCAGACGTGGAACATGGCCGCCGCCGCCTCGGACACGTCTTCCCAGCGCAGTTGCTCGGCCGTGGAGGTCATGCGGCGTGTGCGTAGAGCTCGGCTTCGAGGTGATGTACGGCGGCGCGATAGCCCGCCTTGCCACCGAAGAGCTGGACGATCTCGATCGGCGTGCCGAAGCCTCGCAGGGGATCGACCTTGAGGATCTCCATCGATTCGACGCTCTGGATGCCGCTGTCGGCGTACTTGGCGAGCAGGGCGTCGAGGACCGCACGGGCCTGGTCGCCGTACTGGCCGAAGACGTTGCGCTTCCTGACGCCCTCGGCGCGTTCCCTGCGCGTGAGTGGCGGTTGGTCGTAGGCGACGTGGCAGATGAGGTCGAACGCGTCGTAGTCGCGGCCGACCTGCTCGGCCAGTTCGTCAAGGAAGACCCCCTGGACGGCCAGCTCTTCGATCAGGGCTTTCTTCATGATCGGCCGCGTTCCAGGTCGTGAGGAAGTCGGTGAGCGTCGCGAAGGACTTGTGCACCGTCTTGCGGGAATAGTCGGTGAGCGATTCGGTGATGAGGCGGCCATCGGCATCGAGGTATTGCACGCGCTCGGTGGCGACACTCACTTCGACGTCATCGACGTAGTAACGCCGTGGGGCGCCGGGCTCCTCGCCGCCAGGGACCGTGGGCGGTGGCGGGTCGACGACGGTGCCGCCCGGCGGTTCGTCTTCGCCGGGTAGCGGTGAGTCGCCCGGCGGGACGACGGGCTCATCCGGCCCGGGCTCGTAGATCTGGACCGGATCGCCGTCGAAGTCGGGGTCGGCGAACAGCGCCGTCGCCTGCTTGAAGTCCATGATGGTGAAGAAGAACTTGTCGTAGTCTTCGTTGATGCGGGTGCCGCGCCCGATGATCTGCTTGAACTCGGTCATGCTGTTGATGCGCTTGTCGAGCACGATCAGGTGGCAGGTCTGGGCGTCGACACCGGTGGACATGAGCTGCGAGGTGGTCGCGATGACGGGGTAGGTCGATTCCGGATCGATGAAGTTGTCGAGCTGCGCTTTGCCCTCGTTGTTGTCGCCGGTGATGCGCATGACGTACTTGCTGTTCTCGGCGGCGAGATCCGGATTGGCGTTCACCAGCGCCTGGCGCATGCGCTCGGCGTGGTCGATGTTCTCGCAGAACACGATCGTCTTGGCATAGCGATTGGTGGCCCTGAGAAACTCCGTGATCTTCTCGGCCACGCGCGCGGTGCGCCGTTCGAGCACGAGATTGCGGTCCATGTCGCGCAGGTTGTATTCGCGGTCCTCGATCTCGAAGCCGTACTTGTCGAGCTTGCCGGCCTCGGGCCGCCAGCCGTCGAGGTCCTTGTCGAGGCCGATGCGCACGACCTTGTAAGGCGCGAGGAAGCCATCGTTGATGCCCTGGCGCAGCGAGTAGGTGTAAATGGGCTCGCCGAAATACTCGATATTCGAAACCTCGCGGGTTTCCTTCGGCGTGGCGGTGAGGCCGATCTGGGTGGCCGCGGCGAAGTATTCGAGAACCTGCCGCCAGGCAGCGTCGGCAGCGGCGCTGCCGCGATGGCATTCGTCGACGACGATCAGATCGAAGAAATCCGACGAGAACTGCTTGTAGATGTTGCTCGCCTCCTCGGTGCCGGTAACGGCCTGGTAGAGGCAGAGGTAGATCTCGTAGGACTTGTCGACGGTACGGTGAGTGATCTTGGTCATCGCCTGACCAAAGGGCTTGAAGTCGTTGGTCTTGGTCTGGTCGGCGAGGATGTTGCGGTCGACGAGGAAGAGAATGCGTTTCTTCGCGCCGGACTTCCACAGGCGCCAGATGATCTGGAAGGCGGTGTAGGTCTTGCCGGTACCGGTGGCCATGACGAGCAGGATGCGGTCCTCGCCGCGGGCGATGGCGTCCACCGTGCGATTGATGGCATTGAGCTGGTAGTAACGGGGCTTCTTGCCGCTGCCGTCGTCGTAATAGTCGAAGGTTGCGACGGCTTGCTGCTCGGGCGTGTAGCCCTTGGCGGCGCTGTAGCGTTGCCAGAGTTCCTCCGGGCTCGGGAATTGGTCGAGGGGAATCTCGCGTTCCACGGGATTCGCGCCGGCCAGGCGGCTGTGTTCGAGAAACGCGTCGCCGTTCGAGCTGTACGCGAAAGGCAGGTCGAGGGTTTCCGCGTAGTCGAGCGCCTGTTGCATCCCCGCGCCGACGGGTTGGTTGTTGTCCTTCGCTTCGATGACGGCGATGGGGATGTTCGGCTTGTAGAACAGGATGTAGTCGGCCTTCTTGGCCTCGCCGCGATGGACGGTCTGCCCCCGTACGATCACCCGTCCCTTGGTGAAGTAGTGCTCCTCGAGAAGCTGGGTCATGAGGTCCCAGGCGCCGTGCTTGTCTTTGTCGAGGGCAGGGGTGATGAACTTGGTGCGGATGTCCGCCTCGGTGAGATCTTTCTTGTTCATGCGCCTGCCCCCGCCCCGAATGGACATCGTTTCATCGTAGGCCACCGCCGGACCGCCTTGCCTACGCCCGCATGGGTTGTGCGGATGCCGGGACACAATTTCTTACAACTGCCATTGGGCTAGTCCAGCAAGCGCAGGTAATCCCTGTACCGATAAAGCCGGTCACGCTTGCGCGCCCCCACCTCGGCGAGGATGCCAGCCCTGAGCAGCACGTCAATCGCCTTGCCGGCGGTGGGCTTGGTGGTTTCCAGCAAGCGGGTGACCAGCGGCATGGTGATGACCGGGTGCTCAGGCAGCCGTTCGAAGAGCTGGATGGCGGTGACTGTGGTACCAGGTGTGGCGAGCAGGACCTGGCGGTCCTCGCTCACGCGGGCGTACAGGCTGCGTGCGGTACGCGTGGCGTCCTCGGCGATTTCGGCCACGCCGTCGAGGAAGAAGCGCAGCCAGCCGATCCAGTCGCCCTCGGTGCGGATGGCGGAGAGCCAGCGGTAGTAGGCCGCCTGGTTCTGCTTGAGGTAGAGGCTCAGGTAGAGCAGCGGGCTTCGCAGGAGCCCCCAGTGATCGAGCAGCAGCGCGATGAGCATGCGGCCGAGGCGGCCGTTACCGTCGAGATAGGGATGGATGGTTTCGAACTGGACGTGGACGAGGCCAACGCGGAGCAGTGGCGCGAGGGCATCCTCACCGTGGATATAGCGCTCCAGGTCCCCCAGCAGTGCGGCGACCCGCTCGGGCGGCGGCGGCACGAACACGGCATTGCCGGGCCGGCTGCCGCCGATCCAGTTCTGTGAGCGACGCAGCTCGCCGGGCTGCTTGCCGGCGCCGCGCACGCCCTCCATCAGCAGGCGGTGGCAATCGTTCAAGAGCCGCACGGAGAGTGGCACGCCCTTCGGCGCGCGGATCTGCGCGAAAGCGTGGTTGACGGCCGCGACGTAGTTGGTGACTTCCTCGATGTCCTCGATGCGGGAATCACCGGCCTGGTCGGCCTGCTCCCAGGCGAGCACGTCGACCAGGGTCGCCTGGGTGCCCTCGATCTCGGAGGAGAGGAGGGCCTCCTTGCGCACGAAGGCGTAAATGAACCAGTCGAGTGAGGGGATCATCTCGCCGGCGAGATCCAGCCTGGCGAGGGCTGCCTCGGCGGCGCGCAGAGGGCCGTCGAGTGTCGCCAGGTCTGTGGCTGCGAGCCGGGGCGGCAGCGAATCGGGCACGAAGGCCTCGACGGATTCGCCGGCGACGGACGTGGTGATGTACTGGCCTGTGGGTTGTGCGGGCATGGTAATGGAGTCTTTACCATCTATGGATTTAAGTAAAGATTAATTTACTTTTAAGCGCAGTCCAGGAAGCCAGCTTTACCAACGGCAACATGCCCGGAATGGGCTGGTTGATGCCCAATCTGGGATTGTTGTCGGCGCCACGGAACGGTGGGGCGCGGCGACATCCATACGTCTCTCAGACGGTCAGCGCGCGAGTCGTGGTCCGATGATGGTGTCGGTTCGACAGGTGCTGGCGCGGAATCGTACCGGCCAGGCGCGGATGCTCAGTCCCAGAATTGCGCCGTCGTATCGCTGCCAACGACGCGCGTGCCGGCACGTCCCGCGAGCAAGTCTGCGGCCGCATCCAACGCCCCGATCGCGGCGAACCCGCCGCTGGCCGCGAACGCGCACGCCGCCGCCACCTTCGGCCCCATGCTGCCGGCGGCGAAGTCGTGTGCGGCGAGCGTCGCGCAGTCGATCTCGCGCCAGGCGCGCGGCGCGGGCCCGCCCCAGCCGTCGTAGACGGCGTCGACGTCGGTCAGCAGGAGCAGGGCGTTGGCATGGAGTTCACGCGCGAGCAGCGCGCTGGCGTGATCCTTGTCGATGACCGCCTCGACGCCGACCAGGCTGCCATCGGCGCGGCGTACCACCGGGATGCCGCCGCCGCCGGCGCAGATCACCACCGCCCCGGCGGCGAGCAGCCAGGCGACGATGTCGCGCTCGACGATCGCCTGCGGGCGCGGCGAGGCGACCACGCGGCGCAGGCCGTCGCCGTCCTCGACCAGGCGCCAGCCGAGGCGCGCGGCGAGTTCGCGTGCCGTGTCGGGCGGGTAGCGGCGGCCGATGGGCTTGGTCGGGTGTTCGAACGCGGGGTCGTCGGCGGCGACCTCGACCTGCGTCACCAGGGCCGCGCAACGCCGGCCGGCGGGCAGCGCGTTGTCCAGCTCCTGCTGCACGAGGTAGCCGATCATGCCCTCGGTCTCGGCGTCGAGGACGTCGAGCGGGTAGTGACCGGGGCGGTCCTGCAGCGCGAGCAGGCCGATCTGCGGACCGTTGCCGTGGGCGATGAGCAGTTCGTGCTCGGCGGCCAGTGGCGCGAGCGCGGTGACCGCGCGGCGCACGTTGCCGCGCTGGGTGGCGGCGTCGGGCGTGTCGCCCGGACGCAGCAGGGCGTTGCCGCCGAGGGCGACGACCAGGCGCATCAGGTCTCGCGACCGTAGTGCGCCTCGATGCGGTCGAAGGCCTGGTTGATGGTGTCCTCCTCGACGCAGTAGGCCATGCGCACGTGGCCTTCGCCGGCCGGGCCGAAGCCCGAACCCGGGGTCACGCTCACCCCCACCCGCTCGAGCAGCTCGATGGCGAAGCTGCGCGAATCGGTATGCGCGGCGACGATGCGCGGAAAGACGTAGTAGGCGCCCTGCGGACGCTGGTAGGCGAACACCTGCGGCACGCGATCGAGGCGCTCGCAGATCAGCGCGCGGCGGGCTTCGAGCAGGCGTGCGAACTCGGGCCAGGGCTGCGGATCCATGGCGAGTGCGGCGATACCGGCGGCCTGGCTGACGTGCGGCGCGCAGATGAGATTCGCATCGTGGACCTTGAGGATCTCGCCCTTCAGCGCCGGCGGCGCGACCAGGTAGCCGAGGCGCCAGCCGCTCATGGCGTAGGCCTTGGAGAAGGTGCAGAGGTAGACGAGGTGGTCGGCGAACTCGGCGGCGCTGGCGAGGTTGAAGCAAGCGGCGCCGTCGTAGACGAAGCGCGAGTAGGGATCATCGACGATGACCACGAAGCCCCGTTCGCGCGCGATGCGGGCGAGGCCGAGCAGGCTGTCGCGATCGAAGATGCGCCCGGTGGGATTGGAGGGGGAGACGATGATCACCGCGCGCGTGCGCGGCGTCAGCAGGTCTTCCAGCGCGGCGAGATCGAGCGTCCAGCCAGCCGCCTCGTCGAGTTTCCAGTAACGCGGCACGGCGCCGCACAGGCGCACCTGCTGCACGTGCGAGGCGAAGCCGGGGTCGGTGACGACGACCTCGTCGCCAGGGTCGAGCAGCACGTGCAGCAGCACGCTCATGCCCTGCATGTTGCCGGCGGTGACGACGAGCTGGGAATCGGGATCGACGTCGATACCGGTGTCCAGCCGGTGACGCCCGGCGGCCAGGCGGCGCAGTTCGGGCAGGCCGTCGGGCAAGGTGTAGCGGCCGATCGTGGGGTCGGCTTCGAGGGCCGCGGCGACCGCGGCGCGGATCGGCGGCGGGGTGGCGAAGGACGGCACGCCCCAGGCCAGCGACACCGCGCCCGGGGTGGCCGCCGCGCGCATGGCCATGGCCTTGATGACCGAGATCTCCATCGCCTCGACATTGCGGGCTATGGTGGCTGGCGTGCGTGGCATGGCATTCCCCCGATGAACTACGCTCAGGTACGAACGTTAATCCGTGGCGCGGTCGGCGGCATTGCCGCCGATCAAGCGGCGCACCGCACGCAGTGACCGTGACTGACCGGGATCAGCGAGCGCCGGGCGTCGCCGCGGCACAGTAGCAACCCGCTTCGATCACGCACACCGCGTGGAGGTAACCCGATGACGATGAAATCGCTCGATGGCCTCAGGGACGACGCCGCCAAGCTGCTCGAACACCTGCGTCGCGAACGCGACGAACTGAACGTGCAGATGCATCTCGCGCGCGCCGAAGTGCGTGACGAGTGGCACAAGCTCGAACCCAAGTGGGAGCACTTCGAGGTGCGTGCGAAGGAGGTCGCGGCGTCCGCCGGCGAGGCGTCGAAGGACGTCGGCAGCGCGCTCGGCCTGCTCGGCGAGGAGCTGCAGCATGGCTACGCGCGCATCCGCGACGCCCTCAAGAAGGGCTGACGCGGCGGGTTCTCGGAGGTGCCCTCAGCCGGTGCCGAGGTACTCACTCATGCCGGCGAGGGTGAACAGCCTGGGGTAATCGGCCTCGGGGATGTCGACCCCGGTACGCTCGTGCAGGGCGACGACGAGGTTGAGGAAGTCCATCGAGTCGAGGTCGAGGGCCTGGCGCAGGTCCTCGCCGTCGGCGACGCTGTCGAGTTCGGCTTCGGGTGCGATGTCGGCCAGCAGTTCGGCCACCAGGCTACGGGTCGCGGTGGTGCTCATGTCGGTGGGGGCTCTCCGGTCGAACGGTTGAGTCGATGATGGCCGCGGCACGCGACCCGCGGCGAGGTCACAGGTCCCGCGGCGCGGCGAGCGCGGCGGCGATGGCCTCGAGCAGCAGGCTGCCGGCGTGGCCGTCGCTGACGCGGTGATCGGCGGCCAGGCTGACGTTGACCACCGGCCGCGCGGCGATCCCTTCGTCGACCACCCAGGGCCGCGTCGCGATCCCGCCGAAACCGATCATGGCGACCTGCGGCGGGTGGATCACCGGCCACACGAGATCGGCGCCGCGGTCGCCGAGGCTGGTCACGGTGACGCTGGCCGCGGTCAGCTCGGAGCCGCGCAGGCCGCCGCCGCGGGCGCGCTTGACGAGGTCGCGCAGCGCCGCCATCAGTTCGTCCAGGCTGCCCTGGTCGGCGCGGCGCAGGGCCGGCGCGATGAGGCCGCCGCCGCGCAGCGCGATGGCCCAGCCGAGGTTGATCTCCGCGGCCGGCACGAAGGCCTCGTCGACGTAGTGACCGTTGAACGCGGGGTGGGCGGCGAGCGCGCGCGCCGCCGCGCGTGCCAGCAGCACGGCCGGCAACAGTCGCTTCGCGACATCGACGCTCGCGTTGTACTCGGCGAGCCAGGTAAGCGCGAGGCCGAGGTCGACCGCCTGGCTCAGGTAGTAGTGCGGAATCTCGCGCTTGGACCGGCTCATCGCGGCGCCGATGGCGCGGCGCATGCTGGCGGCATCGAAACCGCGCGGGCGCGGCGTCGCGGTGGCGGCTGCCCGGGCGCCGTCGACATCGGCGGCCAGCACCGCGCCGCCGGGGCCGCTGCCAGCGAGGGTGGCGAGGTCGACAGCGCGCGCGGCGGCCTGTTTACGTGCCAGCGGACTCGCGCGCACGAAGCCGTCGGCGCCGGGTGCGGTCGTCGTTCCTGCCCGCGGTACCAGGGCTGGCGGGGCCTGCGGCGGTGGCGCGGCCGGGGTCGGCGCGGCGGCGGCCACGGGCGCTGCCGGGGTGGCCGAGGGCGGCATGGCAGAGGGCGTCGCAGCGGCCCCGTCGTCACCGCCGCGCAAGGTGGCCAGCACCGCGCCGACCGGCAGTTCGACGTCGAGCGGCGCGACCAGCGCCTCGATCACGGCGTCTTCGAAGATCTCGATGTCGATTGCACCCTTGTCGGTCTCGAGCACGGCGACGAGGTCGCCGGCTTTCACCGTGTCACCGGGGGCGACCAGCCATTCGACCACCCGCGCCGATTCCATGTCGGCGCCGAGCGAGGGCAGGCGGAATTCGTGCACGCGCGTGCCGCCGCTCAGGCCGGGCGCACCAGGGCGCGCGCGGCGGCGACGATCGCCTCGGGCTGCGGCAGCGCGGCCTGCTCCATGTGCGCGGCATAGGGGATCGGCACCTCGGCGCTGCACACGCGGGCGATGGGCTGGTCGAGTTCGAAGAACACGCGCTCGACCAGGCCTGCGCTGATCTCGGCGGCGAGCGAGCCGGTCTTCCAGCCCTCGTCGACGACCACGCAGCGGTGGGTGCGTGCGACCGATGCGGCGAGGGTGTCCCAGTCGAGCGGGCGCAGCACGCGCAGATCGAGCACTTCGGCTTCGATGCCTTCCGCGGCCAGGGTCTCGGCCGCGGCGAGGGTCTTGGGCAGGCTGCCGCCGTAGGTGACGAGGGTGACGTCGCGCCCGGCGCGGCGGATCTTTGCTTTCTCGATATCGACCGCTGTGACCGCTGGATCGAGTTCGCCGTTCGCGTTGTAGAGCATGACGTGCTCGAAGATCAGCACCGGGTTGGGATCGGCCAGCGCCGCGGCGAGCATGTAGCGGGCGTCCTCGATCGTCGCCGGGGCCAGCACGCGCAGGCCCGGCACGTGGGCGTACCAGCCCTCCAGCGAATGCGAGTGCTGGGCGGCGAGCTGGCGCCCGGCGCCGGTCGCCATGCGGATCACGATGGGCACGGCGAACTGGCCGCCCGACATGTGCGGCAGGGTCGCCGCGGTGTTCACGATCTGGTCGAGCGCGAGCAGGCTGAAGTTGACCGTCATGATCTCGACGATGGGCCGCATACCGGCCAGCGCGGCGCCGATACCGGCGCCGACGAAGGCCGATTCGGACAGGGGCGTGTCGCGGATGCGCTCCTCGCCGAGTTCCGCCGCCAGGCCCTTGGTCACGGCGTAGCAGCCGCCGTAACGGGCGACGTCCTCGCCCATCAGGAACACCCGCGGGTCGCGCTCGATCGCCGCGCGGATGGCGAGCTTCAGGGCCTCGCGGTAGGTGAGGGTGGCGGGCGCGTTCATTGCGGCACCTCGTCCAGGGTGACGAAGCGGGTGAGATCGTCGACCGCTTCCGGCGTGCCGGCCTCGGCGTAGGCGATCGCCGCGGCGACTTCGTCGGTGACCTCGGCTTCGAGGCGCGTGAACTCGTCCTCGAACACGAGGTGGCTGTCCTCCAGCCAATGCCGGAAACGCGCGATCGGGCCTTTCTCCTTCCAGGTCTCGATCTCCTCGCGTGGACGGTAGAGCTGCGCGTCGAACATCGAGTGGGCGCGGAAGCGGTACCCGCGGCACTCGAGGAAGTAGGGCCCGCCGCCGCCGCGGATGGCCTCGACCGCGCGCCGCGCGGCAACCTCGACGGCGAGCACGTCCATGCCGTCGACCGCTTCGCTGGGCATGCCGTAACTGGCCGCCTTGGCGGCGATGTCGGGGTTGGACTCGGCGCGGTCCAGCGCCATGCCCATGGAGTAGAAGTTGTTCTCGCACACGAACAGCACCGGCAGTTGCCACAACGCGGCGAGGTTGAGGCTCTCGTGGAACTCGCCTTCGTCGACCGCGCCCTCGCCGAAGAAGCAGGCGGTGACGGCATCGCGGCCCTGCATCGAATCGCCGAGCGCGGTGCCGACGGCGAGCGGCAGGCCGCCGCCGACGATGGCGTTGCCGCCGAGGAAGCGGCGTTCACGGTCGAACAGGTGCATGGAGCCGCCGCGCCCGCGGCACAGGCCCTCCTGCCTGCCGTAGAGCTCGGCCATGATGCGGTCCATGGGCACGCCGCGGGCCAGTGCCTGGCCGTGTTCGCGGTAGGTGGCGACGACGGCATCGTCCGGCCGCAGCGCCTGCATGATGCCGACGGCGATCGCCTCCTCGCCGTCGTAGAGATGGAGGAAGCCGCGGATCTTCTCGCGCTGGTAGAGCTCGGCGCACTTGGTCTCGAAGACGCGGATGCGCAGCAGTTCGCGCATCAGGTGCAGCAGGTGGGCGTGGTCGAGGCGGAGCTTGGCGTGGCTCATTGCTCGTCGCTCTCCAGGGTCGAGAGATCGCCCTCGGGCAGCCCGAGTTCACGCGCTTTCAACAGCCGGCGCATGATCTTGCCGCTGCGCGTCTTGGGCAGGTTGGTACGGAACTCGATGGTCTTGGGCGCAACGGCGGCGCCGAGGCGCTTGCGCGCGTGGCCGAGCAGGGCGCGGTTGAGTTCGAGCGAGGGTTCGTGGCCGGGCTTCAAGGCGACGAAGGCCTTGACCTGTTCGCCGGCGACCGGGTCCGGGATACCGATCACGCCGACCTCGGCCACCGCCGGGTGCTCCATGAGCGCGCTCTCCACTTCGAACGGGCCGATGAGATGACCGGCCGACTTGATGACGTCGTCGGCGCGGCCGACGAACCAGAAGTAACCGTCGGCATCCTGCCGCGCGAGATCGCCGGTGAGATACCAGTCGCCGGCGAAGCAGCGCTCGTAGCGTTCGTGCTCGTTCAGGTAGTCGCGCATCATCGAGGGCCAACCCTTCTTCAGCGCGAGTTCGCCTTCGCGGTCGGGCTCGGCGATGACGTCGACGCCACCGTCCTCGCGACGCGCGACGATGGCCGCCTCGATGCCCGGCAGCGGCCGGCCCATCGAGCCCGGCTTGACGTCGAGCGCGGCGTAGTTGGCGATCATGATGCCGCCGGTCTCGGTCTGCCACCAGTTGTCGTGGAAGGGCATGCCGAAGGCCTCGTTACCCCACACCACGGCCTCCGGGTTGAGTGGTTCGCCGACGCTGGCCATGAAGCGCAGGTGCTTGAAGTCGTAGTCCGCCAGCGCTTCCTGGCCGAGTTTCATCAACATGCGGATGGCGGTCGGCGCGGTGTACCACACCGAGACCTGCTCCTGCTCCAGTACGCCGTACCAGGTGGCGGCGTCGAACTCGGCCTCGACCACGACGTTGGTCACGCCGCAGGTCAGCGGCGCGATGATGCCGTAGCTCATGCCGGTCACCCAGCCGGGATCGGCGGTGCACCAGAAGACGTCCTCGTCGTGCAGGTCGAGCACGTAGTGGCCGGTGAGGTGATGGGTGACGACGGCCTGGTGGGCGTGCAGCGCGCCCTTGGGCCGCCCGGTGGTGCCGCTGGTGAAATGCAGCAGGGCGATGTCCTCGGGGCGGGTCGCGACCAGGGTGTAGGCGTCCGGCGCGCGCTCGACGACCTCGCGCCAGGCGTGGCAGTCGTCTTCGTCACCCTTCCCGTCGGTGAGGATGACGTGGCGCAGACCGGGCAGGCGCTCACGGATGCCGGCGACCTTGCGCCGGTAGAGCGCGCTGGTGGTGACCAGCACGCGGGCGTCGCCGAGTTCCATGCGGGTCGCGATGGGTTCGGGGCCGAAGGCCGAGAACAGCGGGCACACCGTGCAACCGGCGCGGAAGGCGCCGAGTACGGCGACGTAGAGTTCGACCACGCGCCCGGTGAGCACGAACACGCGCTCGCCGGGCTGCACGCCGAGTGTGGCCAGGGCATGGGCGAAGCGGCAGCTCGCGCTCAGCAGCTCGGCGTAAGTCAATGCACGGCGACTACCGTCCAGGCCCAGCCAGCGCAGCGCGGTGCGCCCGGCGCGCGGCCCGCGGGCATGGCGGTCGAGGGCTTCGTAGGCGATGTTGAGACCGCCGTCGGGCAGGCCGTCGAGGCGGGCGCGCGCGGCATCCCAGGAGAAGCCGGCACGCACGGCGTCGTAGTCGGCGAGGTTGGGCGGGCAGGCCGGGCTGGCCTGCTTGTGGATGACCGCGTCGGTCTTGCTGCTCGCGCGCACGTCGTTCGCGTCACTCATGGCGTCGCTCTCGTTCCCCGCGTTGGCCGTGTTCTCGATTGGACCGCACTCGCCGCGCGGGCGTGTTGATCGAAGTCAGGGGCGACCGTCAGGCCGGGTCGAACGCGCGGTAGCGCGCCTCGAGCCCGAGCGCCTCGGCCACCGCGGCGCAGGTGAGGTGGCCGTCGAGGGTATTGAGGCCGCGTGCGAAGCCCGGGTCCTCGCGCAGGGCGTCGAGGCCGTGCGCGGCGAGGCGTTCGACGTAAGCGCCGGTGGCGCGGGTGAGCGCAAGGGTCGAGGTGCGCGGGTAGGCGCCCGGCATGTTGGTCACGCAGTAGTGAATGACCTCGCACTCGGTGTAGACCGGGTCGGAATGCGAGGTCGCCCGTGCGGTCTCGATGCAACCGCCCTGGTCGATGCTGACGTCGACCAGCACCGCGCCGGCCGGCATGGCCGCGACCATGTCGCGGCTGACCACGTGCGGCGCGCGCGCGCCGCGCAGCAGCACCGCGCCGACCAGCAGATCGGTGCCGGTGAGCGCCCGCGCGAGGTTCGCCGGGGTCGACTCGATGAACTGCAACGCCTCACCGAGTTCGGCGCGCAGCGTCGCGGCGCGTTCGGGATGGCGCCCCGCGATGGTGACGTGCGCACCGAGACCGAGGGCGGCGGCCGCTGCGTGGCGTCCGACCACGCCATCGCCGACGATCAGCACCTGGCCGAAGGATTCGCCGAGAATGCGCCCGGGCAGCAGGCCGCGGCCGCCGTTGAAGCGCGCCAGGTAATAGGTGCCCATGGGCACGGCCATGGTACCGGCCACCGCGCTCATCGGCGCCAGCAGCGGCAGGCGCCCGGCGGCGTCCTCGACGGTCTCGTAGGCGATGGCGGTGGTACGGCTGTCGAGCAGGGCCGCGGTCAGGCTCGGCGTGACCCCGGCGAGGTGGAAGTAGGTGAACACCGTCTGCCCGCGCAGGAAGGCGTACTCGGCCTCCAGCGGTTCCTTGATCTTGACCACGAGGTCGACGCCCCAGGCGGCGGCCTGGTCGACGAGCTCGGCCCCGGCGGCGGTATAGGCGGCGTCGTCGAAGCCCGAGCCCTTGCCCGCGCCGGCTTCGATCACCACGGCGTGACCCTGGCCGGTCAGCCGGGCGACCCCCTCCGGAGTCAGACCGACCCGGTTCTCGCGGTTCTTGATCTCCTTCGGTACCCCGATACGCATGGTCTGGCTCTCCCGCGGCCGACGTCATGCCACTGTGCCTGTCCGAATCTCGCGCAGCCATGACGCGCATCAAGCGCGGCGCGGGCGGTGTGCGCGGGATGCGCTGCCGGCGTGTAGCATGGGCACGACGTTTCGACCGGGATGGCAAGGCGGCCGATGAAGAAAGTCCTGATCGTGTTGCTGAGCGCAGGCGCCCTCGCGGCGCTGGCCTGGCACCTGACCCGCCCCGAGCCGATCGCCGTGCGGCTGGCCGAGGTCGGCCGCGGCGAGGTTCGCGCCACCGTCGCCAACACCCGCGTCGGCACGGTCGAAGCCTGCCGCCGCGCGCGCATGTCGCCGGCCGCGGCGGGGCAGGTGGCCGCGCTCGAGGTCGTCGAAGGGCAGAACGTCGCCGCCGACCAGCTCCTGCTCGAGATCTGGAACCGCGACCTCGCCGCCCAGCTCGAACTGGCCGAGAGCGAGGCCGGCCAGGCCCATGCGCAGGCACGCGAAGCCTGCGCGCTGGCCCAGGGGGCGCGGCGCGAGGCCGATCGCCAGGCCAAGCTCCGGCGCAACAAGCTGGTCGCCGAGGAGGTCGCCGACGACGCCCAGACCCGGGCCGAGTCCAGCCAGGCGGCGTGCGAGGCGGCGCTGGCCGCGACCCGGGTCAGCGCGGCGCGTATCGCGGTGGCGCGCGAGTCGCTGGAACGCACCCGGCTGCGTGCGCCCTTCGACGGCGTCGTCGCCGAGCTCGACGTCAAGCTCGGCGAGTTCCTCACGCCCTCGCCGCCCGGCATCGCCACGGTGCCGGCGGTCGATCTCATCGACCCGGACTGCATCTACGTCTCGGCGCCGATCGACGAGGTCGATGCGCCGCGTATCGTCACCGGCATGTCGGCCTGCGTCACCCTCGACGCATTTCCCGACCGCGTGTGCGATGCCTCGGTGCGGCGCATTGCCAACTACGTGCTCGACCGCGAGAAGCAGGCGCGCACGGTCGAGGTCGAGGTCGCCTTCGGCCCGGCGGTCGACACCGCGCGCTTCCTGCCCGGCTACAGCGCCGACATCGAGGTTCTGATCGAGAGCCGCGGCGACGTGCTGCGCGTGCCGAGCGAGGCCGTCATCGAGGGCGATCATGTCCTCGTCTACGATGCCGCCAGCGGGCTGCTGGCGCGGCGCGCCGTCACCACCGGGCTCGCCAACTGGGAGTACACCGAGATCACCGACGGCCTCGCGGCCGGCGAGCAGGTGGTGCTCTCGACCGGGCGCGCCGGGGTCGTGGACGGTGCCAGCGTCACCCCGGAAGCGGCGCCGTGACGGCAGCGCATCGCGGCGGCTGAGATGGCCGTGCCCGTGATCGAGTTGCGCGGCATCACGCGCCGCTTCGTCCTCGGCGACAGCGTGGTCAAGGCGGTCGACGGTATCGATCTCGACATCGGGCCCGGCGAGTACCTCTCGATCATGGGGCCGTCCGGCTCCGGCAAGTCCAGCCTGCTCAACCTCGTCGCCCTGCTCGACCGCCCGAGCAGCGGCAGCTATCGCTTCGAGGGCCGCGACGTCACCGCGCTCGACGACGACGAGCTCGCCGCGCTCAGGCGCGATTCGATCGGCTTCATCTTCCAGTTCTTCCATCTCGTGCCGCGATTGACGGCGGCGGCCAACGTCGAGCTGCCGCTGACCCTGGCCGGGGTGGCGCCGGCCGAGCGTCGCGAACGGGTGGCGACGATGCTGGCGGCGATGGACCTCGCCGACCGCGCCCATCACCGCCCGGCGGAACTCTCCGGCGGCCAGCGCCAGCGCGTCGCCATCGCGCGCGCCATGATCGCCGAACCGCGCCTGCTGCTGGCCGACGAACCCACCGGCAACCTCGACAGCCATTCCGGCGCGCAGGTGGTGGAGCTGCTGGAGGGGCTGCAGCAGGACCGCGGCATCACCCTCATCGTGGTCACCCACGATGCCGCGATCGGCCGCCGCGCGCAGCGCCGCCTGCGCCTGGTCGACGGCCGGGTCGAGAGCGACGAGCGTGGCTGAACGGGGCGCGATGGGCTGGCGCGACAGCCTCGCGCTTGCGCTCGGTGCGCTGGCCGCCCACCGCGGCCGCAGTCTCCTGATCGCGCTCGCCACCGCCATCGGCGTCGCCGCCGTGGTGTTGCTGACCGCACTCGGCGAAGGCGCGCGCGGGTTCGTCGTCGGCCAGTTCGAAGCCCTCGGTACCAACCTGCTGATCGTCATGCCCGGCCGCAACGAGACCACCGGCGGGCCGCCGCCGGTGCTCGGCACCACCCCGCGCGACCTGACCATCGACGATGCCTACGCGCTGGCCGCGTGGCCGGACATCCTCGAAGTGGCGCCGGTCATGGTCGGCAACGCGCCGGTCTCGGTGGCGAGCGGCCTGGAGCGCGAGGTCACCGTGCTCGGCTCGACCGCGGCGATGGCCAGCGTGCGTCATCTCGACATCGCCCAGGGCCGTTTCCTGCCACCCGGCGATCCGCATCGCGCCGCCGCCGTGTGCGTGCTCGGCTACAAGCTGCACCACGAGCTATTCGGCAGTGAGCCGGCGGTCGGGCGCTGGATCCGGGTCTACGATCGGCGCTTCCGCGTGGTCGGCGTGCTGCGCGACTCGGGGGTCTCGGTCGGCGTCGATTTCAACGACCTCGTCATCGTGCCGGTGGCCTCGGCGCAGATGCTGTTCGACCGCGAGTCGCTGTTCCGCATCATCGCCAGCGCGCGGCCCGGCGCCGAGACCGCGCCGGCGGTCGAGGCCGTGCACGACATCATCGCGAGCCGGCACGAGGGCGAGGACGACGTCACCGTGATCACCCAGGACAGCGTGGTCGAAACGCTCGGACGCATCCTCGGCACCATCACCCTCGGTGTCGCCGGCATCTCGGCCATCAGCCTGGCCGTGGCCGGCATCCTGATCATGAACGTGATGCTGGTGGCGGTGACCCAGCGCCGCGCCGAGATCGGGCTGATGAAGGCCATCGGCGCACGCACCGGCGACATCCGCCGCCTGTTCCTGATCGAGGCCGTGCTGCTGGCCGCGGGTGGTGCGCTGGCCGGGCTGGCCGTCGGCGTCGCCGCTGCGACGGTGGTCGCGCGAACCTGGCCGAGCTACCCGGTCGCGGCGCCGCCGTGGGCGATCGTCACCGCGCTCGTCGTCGCGCTGGGGACGGGCCTCGTGTTCGGCGTGGTGCCGGCACGGCGCGCGGCGCGGCTCGACCCGGTCGAGGCGCTGGCGCGGCGATGAGCACGGCCATGCGCGCCGTCGATCGCCTGTGCTTCGCCTGGAGCGCGGTCAGCGGCCAGCGCCTGCGCTCCGGCCTGACCGTCCTCGGCATCGCCGTCGGCATCCTCGCGGTGGTCCTGCTGACCGCGGTGGGCGAGGGGGTGCGGCGTTTCGTGCTCGGCGAGTTCACCCAGTTCGGCACCAACATCGTCGGCGTGCAGCCGGGCAAGAACACCACCTTCGGCATGTCCGGGGCGACCATCTCGAGCGTGCGGCCGCTGACCGTCGACGACGCCGCGGCGCTGACCCGGGTGCCGGCGGTGACCGCGGTGGTGCCGGTCATCCAGGGCAACGCCGAGGTCGAATCCGGCGCGCGCGCCCGGCGCACCACGGTGTTCGGCGTCGGTGCCGACATGCCGGCGGTGTGGCGCATGACCGTGGCCAGCGGCAGCTTCCTGCCCGACGACGGTTTCACCAACGCGCGGCCCTTCGTCGTGCTCGGCCAGCGCATGTACCGCGAACTGTACGGTGACGACAACGCGCTCGGCGAGCGCGTGCGCATCGGCAACGATCGCTTCCGCGTCATCGGCGTGATGGCGTCCAAGGGCCAGATGCTCGGCTTCGATCTCGACGATACGGTGTTCATCCCGGTCGGCCGCGCGACCGAGATGTTCGACCGCGAGGGGGTGATGGAGATCGACGTCACCTATGCCGAGGACGAACCCTCCGCCCAGGTGGTACGCGACATCGAACGCCTGCTGCTGGCGCGCCACGGCCAGGTCGACTTCACCCTCATCACCCAGGACAAGATGCTCGACGTGCTCGGCGACATCCTCGACATCCTCACCGCCGGGGTCGCCGCCATCGGCGCCATCTCGCTCGTCGTCGGCGCCTTCGGCATCGCCACCATCATGACCATCGCGGTCAGCGAACGCACCGCCGAGGTCGGCCTGCTGCGTGCGCTCGGCGCCCGGCGCAGCGACATCCTGCGCATCTTCCTCGTCGAGTCGGCCGTGCTCGGCGCCGCCGGCGGCGCCGTTGGCGTGGCCGTCGCCCTGGCACTGGTCGGCGCTGCACGCACCCTGGTGCCGGGCCTGCCGCTGGCGGTGTTGTGGCCTTTCGTCGGCGGGGCATTGGTCGTGTCGATCGTCATCGGCATCGGTGCCGGCTTGCTGCCGGCGGCGCGTGCGGCGCGGTTGGACCCGGTGGAGGCGTTGCGGGCGGAGTAGGGACCGTGCGACCGGTGACAACGTGGCATTGAATTGCCTGATTTATCGGCATAGGCTTCGGCATATGCCACTCTAGGAGAATGCGTGATGGCGGAAACCGAACGACACGTGCGCCTGTTCCGCAACGGGCGAAACCAGGCTCTGCGTATTCCGCGCGAATTCGAGCTTCCGGGTGACGAAGCGATCCTGCGCAAGGAAGGCGACCGCCTGATCGTCGAGCCCGTGCGCAAAGGCGGCCTGCTCGCGCTGCTCGCGACACTCGAACCCATTGAAGAGGCCTTTCCCGAGTTCGACGAGGGCCTGCCGCCGCTCGACGATGTCGCAGTCTGATCATGGCGCTCGCCTACCTGCTCGATACCAATGTCCTCTCCGACCTGGTGCGCAACCCACGCGGTCGTGTCGCTGCACGCATCGCAGAGGTCGGCGAGTCGGCCGTGTGTACGAGCGTGGTGGTCGCCGCGGAGTTGCGTTATGGCGCCGCGCGGGCCGGTTCGGCCCGCCTGGCTGAACGCGTCGCGCTCGTGCTGGCCGCGCTCGATGTGCTGCCGCTTGAAGCACCGGCCGACGTCCACTACGGCGACATCCGCTCGCAACTCGCGGCGCGCGGCACGCCCATAGGCCCCAACGATCTCTTCATCGCAGCCCACGCGCGTGCACTCGGCTTGACTGTGGTCACCGCGAACCGTGGCGAATTCGAACGCGTACCCGGTCTCGCGATCGACGATTGGCTTGGTGCTTGAGCTAAGAGGGATCCGGTTTATTTGCGCTCGTCGAAGCTGTCGCAAAATAAACTTGGGACATTTGGGGACAGACCACGATTAAGCCGTCGCGGCTAAGGTCGTAACCGTGGTCTGTCCCCGATTAGCTAAAAGGTGCCAGGTTTATTCACGCTCGTCGAAGCTGGCGCAAATAAACCTGACACCTTTTCTCTTTTTGACACCTTTTCTCTTTTCTCTCCTTTTTTCTCCAGGCTCAGGCCACCTGATCGTGACCAGTCCCACACGGGACTAACGGCATCCCGGGGTTATTTCTTGTCGTCCTCGGTGACTTCGTGCCCGATCAAGCCGCCAACCGCCGCACCACCGAGCGTGCCGAGCGCGCCACCGCCGCTGATCACCGCTCCAGCAACACCGCCGGCCGCAGCGCCCAACGTCGTTCCTTTCTCCTGCCTCGACATGCCGGAACAGCCGGACAGCGCCAGTACGGTTGACATTGCGAGCGCGATTGCCGCACCCCTCAGAGTTGTTGTCATTTCGATTACCTCCTGGGTAATGCGCGGCTGCGACGCGTTGTCGCATGTCCGCAGGCCAATCGTGCAGCAACGCCTGGTGAGTGTCGGTGCGGTGGCGCGCATGGGCCGGCACCGCGGGCGCGGCGAACGAGGCCCGCGGCACCGCCCGAAGCCGCGCGCGGCGAGGACCAGAAGGGCAGGTTTGCGGCGCTGAACAGACCGGTCAGGCCGATGCCGATCAGGTAGATGGCGACAACGCAATTGAGCATTCGGGGCACGTTCAGGATCAGTACCCGCAGGCGATCGACACCAGGGGCGCCAGGGACAACGTGATGTTCATGGCGCGAGAACCGTCAACGGGAGGGAGTAGCGCGACGATGACAAGGACGACGGCTGGTGGACTCTGGCGCCATACGACATACGGGCTCTGTATGCTCGCGCACCGTTTTTCAGGGGCAGACCGCGATCGGCCCATCCGGTCGCGCCTTGCCGTGGACTGCCCCCGACAATCCCTCACGGCTCCGACCGGGGCTGTGTGCGCGACCGCACGGAGCGAGGACCAGGCGCGCGGTAACTTTTCGTGTCCGTCAGGCCGGTCCGACGAGCGCACCTGCCCCCGTTTCGTACCGGCCCAGGGATCAGGACAAGGAGCCACAGACAAGATGAAAGACTCAGTTCACGAACAGCGCCCGGCCGATGGCGCCGCGGCCGGATTCGCAGAATCGGATGCCGCGCATTGTCCGCCCGACTACTTGGAAGGCGAACTCGTTCCCCGCGATCTCGCGTCGGCGCAACGTGTTATTGCTGCGCTGCAGACACGCGCAACAAGGCAACAAGCGCGCATCGATCGGCTCGAGACCACCAACCGCCGACTCGAACACGAACGTTCGATGTTGACCGTGCGCGACACCCAGGTATATCGCTTCGCCTATTTCGACGAGCTTACGGGCCTGCCCAACCGCCGGTTGTTGAACGACCGCCTGCACCAGGCGATGGCCCAGGGCGCACGCCACGACCGGTTGCTGGCCTTGATCCTGATCGACCTCGACGATTTCAAATCCATCAATGATCGACTCGGCCACGTGGCCGGGGACCGCGTCCTGTGCGCCGTGGGCGCGCGGCTCTCGCAGACGACCCGCGATGCCGATACCACCTGCCGTTACGGTGGCGACGAGTTCGTGACCATGTTGCCGGAGGTCGAGGATATCCGGGTCATCGATGCCATCGCCGGCAAGCTGCAGGCGGCGATCGCCGCGCCGTACCGTATCGATGGCTACGATGTCCGGATGACGGCGAGTATCGGGCGGGTGGTATTTCCGTACGACGGAGAATCGTTGAACGCCCTGATGCGCAGCGCCGACCGTGGCCTCTACCGCGCCAAGCGCACGCGCTCCCCGGCGACCATTACGAGCGTGGCGGTCCGCTAGGCAACGCCGAACGGCGACGCCGGGTTCGCGACGCATGCCTGCCCTGCCAGGCGACGCGTGTCACCTTAAACCCGGCGCCGGGCGCACGCCAGCGCGGTTCCGGCAGGGCCGCACGGCGCATTCAATGGCACGGCGCGCGCTCGCGCCGCTCAGATACGCCGGCCCTGGATGACTCTCACCAACACGACGACGATCGCGAGCACCAGCAGCAGGTGAATGAACCCGCCCATCGTGTACGACGACACCAGGCCAACGGCCCAGGCAAGGAGCAGGATAACGGCAATGGTTTCGAGCATGACACTCCCTCTTGCATCAAGGCGACTAAGGTCGCGTGCGCCGAGTATGCGCGACCGTGCCGGGCCGCCTCTGTGCGCTTGCGTACACGCCGGGGGCAGGGTGGATAACGCACTTCGTGCAGGTCACGCCGCGCGCTTGGGTTCGATACCGAACATACGCGCGCACCCCGCGCTGTATACTGCCGTGCACGGAACCATTGAACCGATTGCGCGTCAGCTGTCGGAATAACCACAGGTGCGGCATGCCTGAATTCCAGGCCCCAGAACACAACCACATCCTCGCGGCGCTCCCGTCGGCGGTCCAGAAGCGCCTGTTCGACGCCCTCGAGTTCGTCGCCCTTCCACTCGGCAAGGTCTTGTACGAGCCTGGTGACACCCTGCGCCACGTTTACTTCCCCACCGACTCTATCGTCTCACTGCTCTACGTGATGGAGAGCGGCGCGTCGGCCGAGATATCCGTGGTCGGCAATGAGGGCATGATCGGCATCGCGGTGTTCATGGGCGGCGAAAGTACGCCGAGCCGGGCAATCGTGCAGAGCGCCGGCTCCGCTTACCGCTTGCCCGGTCAGCGGCTCAAGCAGGAATTCAATAATCACGGCGACCTGATGGTGCTGTTGTTGCGCTATACCCAGGCCCTGATTACGCAGATGGCACAAACCGCGGTGTGCAACCGACACCATTCGATCGACCAGCAGTTATGCCGTTGGCTGCTGCTGTCGCTCGACCGCTTGCCGACCAACCGGCTGACGATGACCCAGGAACTGATCGCGAACATGCTCGGCGTGCGCCGCGAAGGCGTGACCGAAGCCGCGGGTAAACTCCAGGATCTCGGGGTGATTGCTTATCGCCGCGGACAGATCACGGTTCTCGATCGTGCGCGTCTCGAGCAGCTGTGCTGCGAGTGCTACGCGGTGGTCAAGAAGGAAACTGATCGCTTGCTGCCCGACATCGGCAACGACCCGCGGTAAGCGGCACGCCGCGTCGCCCGCGGCCAGCAGAGAGCCGCCGCGGCTGTTTCGTAGCCAAAGCGGTCCAGCGCACCGACCACCGACCCGTCTCGACCGACACTGCCGGTTTCGCAGGGGCTGCCGCGACGCGTGGGTTCGGGTGCTCGCGCCGAGGCTGAACCCGTGCGCATCGTGTAACCAGATCAACCGCGGGGTCTGCATAGCGCCATGCCCGAGACCAACCGTCTGCTCGACGGCCTGCCACACCGGGTGCGCCAGCGGCTCCTGGCGGTCTGCGACCCGCTGGAAATCACCGCCGGCACGGTACTGCTCGATCAGGGTGAAATTTCGCGTCATGCCTACTTCCCGCTCGGCGGCATCATCGGCCTGGCTAGCGGCGTCGACCGGCATCAGCCGCTGGAAACGGGACTCGTCGGCAACGAGGGCATGCTCGGTGCAACCCTGACGCTGGGCATCGATGTCACGCCGTGTCGCGCCACGGTGCATGGTGGCGGCCGGATCCTGCGGGTCGCCGTTGCCGACCTGCGGCGCGAGTTTCGCTCCGGTCCCGGCCTGCAACGTGTAGTGAACCGGTATCTCTATGTCGGGTACCTGCAACTATCGGTGGAAATTGCCTGTCAACGCTTCCATGACGTCGAGCGGCGGCTGGCGCGCCGCCTGCTCATGATGCAGGACCGCGCGCACGCCGATCACTTCTTTCTCACCCACACGATGCTCGCCAACATGCTCGGTGTCCGTCGTAGCGCGGTGACCATCGCTGCCGGCGAGTTGCAGCGACGCCGCCATATCGACTACAGCCGCGGTGAAATCAATATCGTCTCGCGGGTCGGCCTTTGCGACGATGCCTGTTCTTGCTACGCGGCGCTGATCGCCAGTTACGACCATTGGCTGGTGTAAGCGCGCTGATCGCCTGAACGTTCCGCGTGTTCGGTACCGAACCGTCCGGCCGCCACGAAGCGGGTATGGTTCGGGTTTGCTCTTTTCGGAACCACCCCCTTGAATCCCGCTTCCCAAGCATTGCCCTGCACGCAACCGTCATCACTCGCGAGCCACCATGTCCCGCTGCGCGATCCCCTCGCTGCCGAGCCGGCCGCGTCGGACCTGCAGCCACCCGCACACCACAGTCCCGGCGTGCCGCGGAAGCCATTCCGACGCGGTCGCCGTGGTCCCGCCGGCAACGCGACGCCGGCCGCGGTAATCGCCACGACACCGGGCTTCGAACCCGGCGACAACGGGCGGGTGGTCACGCACGGCCGCCTGCGGGCCTTCGCCAAGCGCGCCTATGACATCGTGGCGGCGCTCGCGTTGCTCGCTCTGGCCTGGCCGGTGATGCTGCTAGCCGCACTCCTCGTCGCAAGCGAGGGTGCCGGGCCGGTGTTCTACCGCCAGGACCGCGTGGGCCTGCACGGCCGGATTTTCTCGTTGGTCAAGTTCCGGAGCATGCGCACCGATGCCGAATCCGATGGCATCCCCTGCTGGGCCTCGCACGGCGACCCGCGGGTGACCCGTGTCGGGCGTGTTCTGCGCACATTGCGCATCGATGAGTTGCCGCAATTGTGGAACGTACTCCGAGGCGAGATGAGCCTGGTGGGGCCACGCCCCGAACGCCCCTACTTCGTGGCCCGGCTCGCGCTCGAGCTGCCACAGTACGACTTACGCCACCGTGTCAAACCGGGCCTCACAGGCTGGGCCCAGGTCTCCTACCGCTACGGTGATTCGATCGAGGACGCCGCGCAGAAGCTGCGCTACGACCTGCATTATGTGAGCCATCAGTCCTTGTGCTTCGACAGCCGCATCCTGTTCAGCACGGTACCTGTGGTGCTGCGCGGAACCGGTGCGCGCTAGGCGCGTAGGTGCCGTGATGACCCGCGACGGCAGGCGCGTTGCCATGCGCGCCGTTCGATCAACGACAACCACAGGACGCGATTATGAACATCGATATCATTGCCGGTACTTCCAAGCAATTCACGGGGCGCCTCAGGATCTGGTGGTCCCGCCTCATCGGGGATATCCCGGGGTGCATCGCCGGGCAGCGCACCGAACTCGCCGGCGCGCTGCAGCGCGCCCACGGCATGGCATTGCCGGTACCGCGGGCCAAGACCGGGCTGAAGGCAACGCGTCGCGGCCATTGACAGCGCTGTACGCGACGGCGGAAAGCGGGCGGCGACGGTGTGTCGTGGTCATGCCGGCGACGGACGCCTTGGCGGGGGCGTGACAGACGCCCGCCACCGTCGCGGCGGGGTCAGCCTGGCGCAAGGGCAAGACCGGGCGCAGGGCGTGAACACGCTCAACGTGCCAGCCATCCAGAGCCATTCGTAGCCCCCGCGCCTCGCGGGGCACGCCGACGACGACTGCGGCGTGCCCGAGACGACTTTCCGTTCGGACGCGGCGCCGGGGGCAGCCGTGCCATGGAAGTCGATCGAGACCAGGTACCTGCCCGACATCACGCGCAGCACGCGGGTCGAGATCAGGATCGCGGGCCGAGACCATTACGATACGAGCGGCCGTCGAGAAAGTGACGACGGTCCCGATGCGAGAGACCGTCGCCACCAGCGTCGGCATGCAGGCCGGCGGCGCATCACGCAGACAAGCCGGGAACGGAACCGTCGTAGAGTCGGGTCGCGGTGTCCCACCGCGCTCTGACACCGCCGCGAGGAGCCCCTCGGGCGATCCGGCCCTGCCGGCCTTCGCTTTAACCAGCCGCGTGCTGGGCGTCGGCATCGGCGACGAAGCGGTGAAACCAGGCGACCAGCCCGGTGCGGGAAGGTTCGCGTGACGATGGATCCGCGCGAGGCCGCCTGGTCGGCAACGATCGTTCGCTCGTGCCGGTCAGGGCGTGGGCACGGATGTCGTCGAGGGCTCCGCAACCGGCTCTAAACCGTCGCCGTCGAACCGAGCACGACAACTGCGAGCAGCAGGCACGTCATGCCGAGCATGACGATTGCACCGATGGCTAGAATCATGTCGGTGGTGTCTTTTCTTTCCGAGTACATGTCGTCATTCCTGGCTGAAATCGAAGGCGGCTCCCCTGGGACGTGCGCCCGTCTCGTCGTGCCTGCCGGCGCATGCGTGGCGCTCGTCGGAACGTCGCCGCACGATAGCAACGGGAAGTCGCGCCGTCGGTACGCTGTCACACCCAGTGCACGGTCCGTGTACGGGTCGATGCCCTGGGCACGGTGCGCGCTCACCCGGAGTCGGGAGCAAGGCCGGGATTGAGAGGTTGAGACGGCCGCCGGCTTGAAGGCGGCGGCGAAGGCGGGCGATGGGAACACCGCTATGCGCCCACCTTCGTGATCATCCAGTCAGCCGTTCATGCGCCGTGGAAGGGCAAGATCGTTGCCCGCGCCACGGAACACGGCCGCAGGCGCAACGTTCTCAGCGCGGACGCGCCCGCACGGGCCGGACGTCATCGGCAGGAAACCGGGTACGCACGCCCGTCATGTTCAGCATGGTGTGTCGTGCGGCGGAATTCGCCAGGCGCCCCGGCCTGCTACGGATGCGCGGTGCGCGCGACCGGCGCGTGCTCGACCCTGCCGAGGTCGCGCGTGCGTTCACCTAAAGGGCCCGTGGGCAGGCTCGATGGCGCCGTCGTCGCGACTGAACACGGCAAGCATCAGAGAAGCGTGGGAGGAGGGCTGTCGCGCGCACCGCGGGTTCGAGTGCAGCGCATATTGCACGGACCCCGATACTCGACTTCATCGCAGCCCGCCGGCGTGGTGGTGACCGCACACGGGCCCGGTGGCCGGGTCCGTACGGACACTCAGTGTTCGATATCGCACAGACGTGCCCACCGCGCTTAGCGGACACTGCGTTACAGACAAGGCCGCCCGCATGCCACTCGCCCCGCGGCATCGCAGCGGTGATTTGCGTGGTCGCCAACTGCGTCCGCGCGACAGGCCGCCCGCTCGACTTCCACCGCGACGATTTACGCGATGCCGCCGCGACGCCGACAGCCTAAGTGACACGGAGAACCATCATGACAAGATCTGTTTCCAGACTGGGTACGGCCGCGATGACCGTGCTACTGCTGTCCGGCTGCGGCTCGCAGCTCGTCCGTTCCGATGCCGACACCAACCCGTTCTGCCTGCTCGTCGGCGGTGGGATCGGCGCAGGTACGGCGGCGGCCCTCGGCGCGGCGACCGGCCCAATCGGCCTGGGCGCGGTCGTGGGCGCAATGATTGGCGGGCTGGCCTGTCCCGACCATCCACCGGCGACGGTGGTTGCGGCCAGGACCGAATACGCAGCACCCGTGGAGCCGTTGGCCGAGCCCATGCCGATGGTCGCCACGATCACGGATGCCGATGGCGACGGCATCGCCGATGGCGCGGACCAATGTCCGGATACGCCCAAGGGGAGCACTGTTGACCGGCGCGGCTGTCATGACCTGTTACTCACTTTGACCGGCCTCAATTTCAAGTTCGACAGTTCGAACATCGAGCCGGCCTCGGTGGGGGCGCTCGACGATGCCATCAAGTCACTGAATCGTTACCGCGGTATCGACATCCGTATCGAGGGACATACCGACAGTGTCGGTACCGCAGCCTATAACCTTGCCCTGTCGCAGCGGCGCGCCAATGCGGTGCTTGATTACATGGTGCGTCACGGTATCAAGCACGAGCGCCTGACGGCGGTGGCGATGGGAGAACGTCACCCGGTTGCCCCCAACGGTACCGCTGAAGGCCGTCATCGCAATCGACGCGTGGAGTTTCACGTCATGCGTGAAGAGAACTAGTCCGCCTCCCCAGGGTTCGTCGCCCGCGGCGCGGCCCTGCGAAGTACGCCGGCCCCTGGCCGGCGTACCCTATCCTGCCCAGTTCGCTCCCTCGTTCAGACTTGCCGCCCAGCGTGCGGGCGCCTGCAGTGGTACCCGGCATGGCCACACCGTACAGCGCGTGCGAATGCGTGCACTGCTGCGTTCCGACCACCGGCAACCGAACCGGGGAACCCGCCGGCACGAACTATCCTTGCCAGCGGGCCACCAGGGGCCGCGCCGAGCGTTGACCGCGGCAAAGGCCTGCACCGCTCCCCGGGGGGGACGGAGCAGGTAAAAGGTGTCAGGTTTATTTACGCTCGCTTATTTACGCTTGTCGAAGCTGGCGCAAATAAACCTGACACCTTTTCTCTTTTTTTCTGCGCAAATAAACCTGACACCTTTTCTGCCTTCAAATAAACCTGACACCTTTTCTCTTCGGTCGAAGCTGGCGCAAATAAACCTGACACCTTTTCTCTTCGCCTTTTCTCTTTCCCTTTTCTGCTTTCGGCGGCTGCTTCCTGAAGGCGTCTGGTTTGGTTGCATTGCTTGGGTTGACGTACCAGCCGCGGCGGAATGGCATGCTCCTCCCGGGCCTGATTTGCGCGGCGCAGAACAGGGCCATCGAGCCTCCCCGGGGTGCAGGTCGCCGCCCGCCACCATAACCATTGCCAGTTTCCCCCGCCCCGCCTAGTCTTCCCGCGTCCCGCCACCCGGAGTGAGCACGCCATGTCACTGGTCGAGATCCTCGGCTACCTCGGCAGCTTCATCAGCTCGCTGGCGGTGGTCGTATCGCTGATCTACGTCGCACAGGAGATGAAGCGTTCCAACCGCCTCGCGCGCTTGTCCGCCATCGATGCCCTGCGCGATGCCACCAACCGCTTCCGTGAAGTGCTGCTGGAGGGGGACAACCTCGCGGTGTGGTTGAAGGGCATGCGCGAACCCGATGCCATGACCGAGGAAGAACGCTACCGCTGGGACGAGCTCGGGCTCTACCTGTGGGACTCGACCCAGGCCACCTACCTGCGCGCGATCGAGCTCGAGGAGCCCTTCACCGTGCGCCGCATCGGTTACAGCGTGCGTTATGCCAGCACCGGGCCCGGCTTCGCGCGCTGGTGGGAACCGCGGCGCGGGCGCTTTCATCCGGATTTCGTCGCCTTCGTCGACACCCACTTGGGCCAGCCGATCGACGATCTCGGGCCGCTGGACAAGCGCAAGATCCCGCGGGTCTGAGGCCATGGCAGGCCGCACGCGCGGCGCGGTGGCTATAATTCGAGGGGCGGCCGACGCTCAAGTCGCGGCCGCCAGCGCACGCTAACAGGCAGACCATGAACGCACCCGCGCCACGCTCGCGACTCGCCCGCCACCTGCTGATGGCAGCCGGGGTGGCGTTGTTCGCCGTCGGTTTCGTCGGCATCTTCCTGCCGGTGCTGCCGACGACGGTGTTCTGGATCGGCGCCGTGGTGTGTTTCTCCAAGAGCTGTCCCGAGCTCGAGGCGCGCATCCTCGCCCACCCGCGTTATGGACGCCCCATCCGCGATTTCCGCGAGCACGGCGTGATCTGCCGCGCCGGCAAGCGCGCGGCGCTGGCTTCGATGCTGGTGTCGGCCTTGATCACCGTGGCGCTGGTCGAATCCGACGGCGTGCGCGTGCTGGTGGCGAGCATCCTGCTCGCCGTCGCGGCCTACGTCGCTTCCCGTCCCGAACAGGTTCTGGTCCTCGACGCCGATCCGCGCTGAGCGCCTGGCCGGCGCTCCGCCGTCGTCGACGGCTTCTCGCGATCAGGCCGGCAGCGCTCCATGGCATGATCCCGGCGGCCCACTGCCGGGCCCCGTCATCGCCAGAGGAGCCGCCCATGCGTCTGTCCAAGCCCCGCATCGAACCGCTCGCGCCCGAGCAATGGAGCCCCGAGGTCGCCGACATCATGGCGCCCTTCGTCGCCGCCGGTACCGATCACAACGTGTTCCGCACCATGGCCAACTACCCGGCGCTGATGCGCCGCTGGCTGGTCTTCGCCAACCACGTGCTGATGAAGTCGAGCCTGCCGGCTCGCGAACGCGAGCTGGTCATCCTGCGCATCGGTTACCTGTGCGGGGCGGGTTACGAGTGGGGGCAGCACGTCGTCATCGCGCGCCGCTGCGGACTCGACGAGGCCGGGATCGCCAGCGCCAGGAGCGGGCCGGACACGCCCGGGATCCCCGAACTGGACAGGTTGCTGCTCAGGGCCACCGACGAACTCCACGCCGATGCCTTCATCAGCGACGCGACCTGGAACGCGCTCGCTGCGCACCTGTCGACCGAACAGCTGATGGACCTCGTCTTCGCCGTGGGCCAGTACAACCTGGTGTCGATGGCGCTGAACAGCTTCGGCGTGCAGCTCGATGCCGGCCTGCCCGGCTGGGAGGGCTGAGGGGTGCGCTACCTGGCGTGCGCGCCGTCGCAGAGCGGTGCCTTGCCCGAGGCCTTGCAGCCGCAGAAGAACACCTTGCGGGTTTCGGCCGCCTCGTACTTGACCGGGGTGAATTCGCTGCCGGTGTGGGAGCCGTCGCAGAAGGGCTGCTTCTGGCTGCGACCGCAGCTGCACCACCAGTAGCTCTTGCCGGCTTCGACGTCGATGCCGAACGGGGTGTCGGCGGCACGCACGGGTTCGCTCATGTCCTGCTCCTCAATCGGGACTGCTGTCACGGACGACGGCCGCGCGGCCGTCGTCGCTCATTGTGGCACGCTCGGAACGGCTCAGACAGGACGTTACTTGCGCACGCCCTCGATGCCGAGCTCGAGTACGACCTGGGTCGCGGCCGGGCCGAGGTTGTAGTCGAGACCGAAATCGGCGCGGGTCATGGTGTAGGTGCCGTGGAAACCGGCGCGGTAGCCGCCCCAGGGATCCTCACCCTCGCCGACCTTCTCGACCGGGATCTCGATGGCCTTCTCGACGCCGTGGAAACTGAGCACGCCGCTCAGCACGCCGCGCTCGGCGTCGCCCTGGTAGCCGGTGCTGGTGAAGGTGGCCTTGGGGAAGGCCTCGACGCCGAGGAAGTCGGCGCTGCGCAGGTGCTTGTCGCGCTCGGCGTGGTTGCTGTCGATCGAAGCCGTGTCGATGGTTACCGCGACGCGGCTGGCGGCGGGCTTGGCGGCGTCGTATTCGAGCGTGCCCTCGACGGCGTTGAAGCGCCCGTAGAGCCAGCTGTAACCGAGATGCTGCACGCGGAACTCGACGAAGGAGTGGGTGGGGTCGAGCGCGTATTCCGCGGCGGCCACGGGGGCGGACGCGGCGCCGGCGCCGAGGGCGAGCAGCAGGGTGGGGAGCGGGAATCGCATGTCGGGATGTCTCCGTACGTTGGGTTGGGGTCGCGCTCAGGCAGCCCGGCGCAGGGCGGGTTCGAAGCTGTAGGCATCCATGGCGATGACGCCGTGCAGGATCTCGTGATGCAGGCGCCGGCCGCGCCAGTCGTCACCGGCCGCGCCGGCGCAGACGTGCAAGGGCAGCAGGTGCTCCTCGCTGGGATGGGCGCGCAGCGCATGCGGGGCGCGTTCGCGCCAGGCGGTGAGGGCCGCGGTGTCACCGGCTTCGAGGGTCGTTGCCATCCAGTCGCAGAAAGCGCCGGCGTAGTCGGGCGCTGCGGCCGTGTTGCCGCGCAGTTCGCGGAAGTCGCCCAGGTTGTGGGTCATGGCCCCCGAACCCAGGATCAGGACGCCCTCGTCACGCAACGGGGCGAGGGCGCGGCCGAGCCGCCAGTGGTAGGCGGCGTCGTGGTTGGGGCACACGGCGAGCTGGGTGACCGGGATGTCGTGTTCCGGGTACATCAGCTGCAGCGGGATCCAGGCGCCGTGATCGAGGCCGCGGGCGGGATCGCTGATCAGCGGAAGGTCGGCCGCGGCGCACAACTGCTCGATGCGGCGCGCCACGCTGGGGGCGCCGGGCGCCGGGTAGTACAGGGCGTAGAGCGGTTCGGGGAAGCCGTAGAAATCGTGGATGGTCGGTGGGCGCAGGCTCGCCAGGACGGCCGGGCAGGCGCATTCCCAGTGGCCGGAGACGACGACGATGGCGCGCGGCCGCGGCAGGCGGGCGCCGAGGCCGGCGAGGAAGCGCCGGCTCGCGCTGTCGTCGATGGCGATGGTGGGTGCGCCGTGCGAGACGAACACGCTGGGCATGGACTCGGACATGCGGGCTGACTCCGCCGGGAAGATCGAGCGCGCATTATTCGGGGCGGCCGAGAATGAAACAATTGGGTAATATTGAAACTGATCGTTTCTATATTCGGGACATTCGGCATGGACAAGTTCGCCGCCATGGCGTGTTTCGAGCGGGTCGCGGCCTGCGGGGGATTCTCCGCCGCGGCGCGTGAACTGGGCCGCTCCAAGGCCGCCGTGAGCCGGCTGGTGGCCGAGCTCGAAGCGGCGCTCGGGGTCCAGCTGCTGGTGCGCACCACCCGCCAGGTCCGCCTGACCGAGGCCGGCCAGGTCTACCGCGAACGCTGTCGCCAGCTGCTCGCCGACCTCGCCGATCTGGAGGGCCGGGTGCGGCGCGAGGACGCCGCGCTCGAAGGCCTGCTGCGCGTCACCGCACCACGCAGCTTCGCCGAGCTCTACCTGGCGCCCTTCGCGGCCCACTTCATGACCCGGCACCCGGGTCTGGTGCTCGACCTCGCCCTGTCCGACGACTACGTGGACCTGGTACAGGAAGCCACCGACGTCGCCATCCGCGTCGGGGCGCTGGAGGATTCGTCCCTGGTGGCGCGGCGGCTCGCCGTGACCCGCGTGGTGTGCTGCGGCGCGCCCGCCTACTTCGCGCGCTGCGGTCGGCCCCGCCGCGTGCAGGACCTCCAGGCGCACGTGCTGGTCGCCGACGCCAATATCCGCCAGGGCGGCCAGTGGCGCTTCGCCGGCGGCCGGGGCATCCGGGTGCGCGGGCGCGTGCAGGTCAACAGCGCCTTGTTCGTACGCGAGTTGCTGCTGGAGGGTGCCGGCATCGGGTTGGTCCCGGAGTTCGCCGTCGCCGCCGCGCTTACCAGCGGGCAACTCGAGGCGCTGCCCTTCGTCTACGAGCCGCGCGAACTCGGCGTGTATGCCCTCTACCCGCACCGGCGGCACCTCGCCACCCGCCTGCGCGTGCTGGTGGATGCCCTGGTGGCCTGGTTCGAGGGTGGTCTCGAGGCACGCCGCGCCGCCTGAGCGGCGCGCGTTTCAGCCCGGCGCGCCGCGCCGGACCTGGTGGCGGCTCGGCAGGCGCTCCCAGGCCGGCGCGAGCCAGCCGGCATCGACGGCGAGGGTGGTGGCCAGTGCGCGGGCCCGGCCGCGTCGCGTGCGCTCGCCGGGCGGGCGCCGTGGCCCCGCCAGCACGACCACGTTGCCATGCTCGACGACGGGCGCCAGCACCACCCAGGCGAAGGCCTGGCGCAGGGCGGCGAGCATTTCGACCAGCTCGTCTTCAGCGGTCGGAGAGACGTTGAGAGCGAACGCGCCGCCGCGTGCGAGGCGACGCTCGCAGTCGGCGTAGAACCAGGCATCGAACAGGCAGTCGGGGTGGTGCTCGCCGTCGAAGATGTCGCACAGCACGAGGTCGAAGCGGGGCGCGTCGTCGGCGGCGTCGGCGAGCCAGGTGGCGGCATCGGCGACGAGCGGTTCGATCGTCTCGGGCAGGGCAAAGTGACAGCGCGCGAGCCTGACCAGGGCGCGGCTGCGCTCGATGGCGGTGACGGCGCAGCCGGGCAGGCGGGCGGCGAAGAAGCGTTCGAAAGTGCCGCAGCCGGCGCCGAGGTCGAGTACCCGCGCCGGCAGGCCACTCCAGGTCAATGCCGACAACATGGTGAGCTGGTTGGGCATGACCACCGCAGCGGGGTCGTCGAGGCGCATCATCGACTGCGGGAAGCGGCCGCCGACGCTGAACCAGCGCAGGCCGTCCGCTTCGCGAACCTCGACCGCGTGCCCCGCGCTGCGTCCGCGGTAGAGGCGGCGGCCCTGGCGCGCCGGGCCGTCGAGGAAGGCATCGAGGCGGAAGGGTGCGCCTGGCGCGGCAGCGGTGGTGGGCGTCGTGCTGTGCCGGCCGCCAGCCGGCCGTGACGTGACGCCCATGGCTTCAGGCCAGCGCGCCGCCGATCAGCGCGCCGACCAGCAGCGGCCCGATCTGCAGCAGCACCAGCAGCAGCCCGCTCATGCCGGCGAGCAGGCCGAAGATCGGCATCCCGCTCAACGCAGTGGCGACGAAGGCGAGCGCGAGGCCGAAGACCAGCCCGGGCAGCACGGCGGCGAGCAGGCCGGCACCGATGCCGCCGGCCTTCATGCCGCCGACGATGCCGGCGACGAGCGCGCCGATCCCGGGCAGCCAGAACAGCAGCAGCGAGACCAGGAACATCCACAGCATGCCGGACAGCACGCTGCCGCGCGGGACGTCGTCGAGCGGCGCTTCAGGCACGCTCGAGCACGACGACCGGGATCTCGCGGTCGGTCTTGGCCTGGTAGTCGGCGAAGGGCGGGTACATCTCGGCCATCTGTTTCCAGATGCGCGCGCGCTCGTCGCCGGCGGCGATGCGGGTGCGGGCCTCGAACACGTCCTCGGCGACCTGGACCTTCACCGTGCCCTGCTTCATCAGGTTGTGATACCAGCCCGGATGCTTGGGCGCGCCGCCCTTGGAGGCGATGATGGCGTAGCCGCCGTCGACCTTGCCGTAGAGCAGGGGCATGACCGATTCCTGCCCGCTCTTGGCGCCGCGGGTGGTCAGCAGCAGGGTCGGCAGCGGGCCGGGGCCGCCGGCGAAGGTCGAATCCCACAGGTGGCCGGCCTTGGGGTCGGCGAGGTACTTGGCGCGGTGTTCGGCAATCCAGCCGCTCTCGCTGGCATCCTTGATCGGGTCGCTCATGGACATCTCCTCCGCTTGCTCGGGTTCAAAGAGCCGGCATGCTATCAGGCCGGCGAACCGGCAAGCGAGGCGCGCCGCCGCCGGCGGTCGGTACGACGCGGCACGGTCCGGCCCAAGCGAGACGCGGCGTGCGGGCGTCGCCAGGATGCTCGCCGCGCGTGGCATCCGTGGCCGCAGCCGTCGCCGACCTGACCGCTTGCGGTGAGCCCGCGCGCCCGGCGCCGCGCATGGCTTGAGATGACCGGCCCGATCGGCCAAGGTGCAGACACGCCGTCCCGACGATGCCTGCCATGACCGATCTCCCGCTGGCCGACGACTTCCGCGAATTCGCCCGCGCGCCGCAGGACGCCGTGGCCGGCGGCCTGCTCGTCGCGCGCATCATCGACCCGGCGACGGACGCGGCCTGGGTCAACGACGAGCTCGACCGGCATGCGGCGGCCGTTGCCGCGCCGGCCGACGCCGCGGCGCTGGTCGAATACCTCCACGGCGCCGGCTTCAGCGGTGCCGAGGCCTACTACCAGGTCGACAACAGCTCGCTGGTGCGGGTGCTGGAGAGCCGCCGCGGCATTCCGATCACGCTCGCCCTGGTCGTACTCGGGATCGCCGGCCGGCTCGGCCTGAGCGGGCGCGGCATCAATTTCCCGCGCCATTTCCTCGCCGAGGTCGATGGTCGCCTGGTCGATCCCTTCGCCATGCGCCTGCTCGACGGCGACGAGCTCACGCGCTCACTCGCCGCCCAGGGTCATACCCCGGCGGCGGCGCTGGCTCCGGCAACGCCGGTCGACATCGTGTTGCGCATGCTCAACAACCTGCGCCTGATCGCGCAGCATCGCGGCGAGGCCGCCCGTGCCCTCGACCTCAGCGGCTACCAGTTGCTGCTGGCCGAGGATCCGCTGCCGCTGTTGATCGAGCGCGTCGACCTGTGGTTGAGCGCGGGCGTGCCGGACATGGCCCGGCACGATCTCGACCGGGCCATCGCGCTGGCGCCGAACGAGGCGGTGCGCGAGCGCCTCGCGGCGCGCCGGCTCGAATTGTCCGAGGTCTCGTCGCGGGTGCATTGAAGCGGTCCGCGGCTGGGCGCGAGGCCCGTCGCGAGAGCGTGGTGGGCCCCCTCCCGGCCGCATCCTGATTTCAGGCCGCGTGCCGCCGTGCCGCTAACCCGAGCTGCACTACTACGTGGACGTCACCCCATGCCCGGGCGCAACGGACAGAACCAGCGCAACTACTACCGCATCCTCTTCGTGCAGCCGGACGCGCCGCCGGCCATCATCCAGGCGGCCTACCGCACCCTGATGCAGAAGCTGAAGGCGCACCCGGATCTCGGCGGCGACGAGTGGAACGCGGCGGTGATCAACAAGGCCTTCACGGTGTTGTCCGACCCGCGCAAGCGCCGCGCCTACGACGAGGCCCTGTTCGGCCGTCGCAGCGTCGGGAACCTGGGCCGCCAGCACCATGACCAGCGCGCCCAGGCGGAGCCGGCCGCGGGCTGGGAGCCGTTCCGCCCGCGGGTGATCCGCTGAGCGTTATTCGGGCTTGCGGAACTTGAGCGTCATGCGATCGCTCTCGCCGATGGCGGCGTACTTGTCGCGGTCGACGTCGCCGGCCCGGAAGTTCGGCGGCAGGGTCCAGACGCCCTTGGGGTGATCCTTGGTGTCCTTGGGATTGGCGTTGATCTCGCTCGCCGCGACGAACTCGAAGCCGGCCTCGGCGGCGAGTCGCTTCGCCTCGCTCTCGGCCAGGTAACCCGTCTTCGCCGCCTCCGCGCCGACCATCTCCGGCGTGCCGCGATGGGCGACCAGGCCCAGCGTGCCGCCCGGCTTGAGTACCTCGAACATGGCCTTGAACATGGCGTCGGCGAAACCGTTCATGACCCAGTTGTGCAGGTTGCGGAAGGTCACGACCAGGTCGGCGCTGCCGGGCGGGCCGGCCTCGGTTCTGGCCGGCGGCATCAGCGCCGTCACCTCGACCTTGTCATAGACCGCCGGGTTGGCGGCGAGCTGGGCTCGGAAGGATTCAGCGGCCTTGGCGAAGTACTCCACACCGGTGCTGCCGTCGAAGTTGGCGGCGATGAGCTTGCCCTGGTCGCGCAGGTAGGGCGCGAGAACCTCGGTGTACCAGCCGGCGCCGCCCGGCCAGATCTCGACCACCGTCATGTCCGGGCGGATGCCGAAGAACTCGAGCGTCTCGACCGGGTGGCGCCATGCATTGCGGGCGATGTTCTCCGCCGAGCGGTGGCTGGCGGTCGCGGCGGCTTCGAGGGCGGCGTCGGCGGCGAGCGCCGGCGTCGTCAGGGACAGCGCGAGCAGGGCGCCGGGCAGGATGCGGTTGAACATGCTGGAAGACCTCCGATATCTGGAATGACGCTCGTGGCCGGGCAGTATACCCAGCACCGGCTGGCGCTCATGGGTTGAGCTTGTAGGTGACGTTGGCCAGCGCGACTTCGCGCTCGCGGCTATCGCTGACCGAGACGTCGCCGACGCAGATGCTGCCGCCGCGCCGGCGTACCCGCGCGCTCGCCGTGAGGGCGTCTCCGACCACCAGTTCGAGGTAGTTGATCGAGAAGCCGATGGTCGCACCGCGGGCGCGCGGGCCGACGTCCGGATGGGCCCAGAACGCGCAGGTCGCAGCGAGGTCGACCAGCGAGGCGATGGCGCCGCCGTTGACGCGGTCGTCGCCGAGGTGCGGGCCGTAGGGCAGGCGCAGCACGGCGTGGTCGGTGGTGGCGCTGACCAGTTCGACGCCGAGATGGCGGGCGAAGGCCTGTTCGACGGCAATGGCGCGGATGCGCTCGAGCATGGATGCAACTCCGCTGCAGGGCGCAGCGCCGGTGGGCCGCCCGGCCGCGAGGGTGGGCCGTGGCCGCGGCGGGTGCGCGGTGATCGAAGCGCGCAGTGTAGCGTCGAACGAGTGCCGCCGCCGCACGTCTCCCTGGCCGGCGCCGAGACGAGGCGCCGCCAGATTGACAGCGCGCAGGGGGCGGCGCAGGATCGCGCGCCGCGCCGGCGGTCCACGCCGGCGTGCCGGTGAGTCCTCACCGTTCGGGGTGCTGCCCCGACCTGTTCCACGTCCGTTTCCATCGCGCGCCACGCGCCCGGAGAACCCATGCCATCGCGACTGATCGCCTATGCCCTCGGCGGCATCCTGCTGTGCGCCTGCGCGAGCCAGACCATCGTGCCGAGCTACGTCAACAACAACCCCGACCTGCAGGTCGGCGGTGAGCGGCCGACGGACGGCATGCCGCGCACCGAGAGCGCCGGTTCGTTCTGTCTCGAAGTGAGCGACAAGTGGCACCAGGACGGGCGCACGCCGGACGGCCAGCCGCTGTGGGCGAAGGACACCTTTCGCCGCGTCGTGCCCTGTGGTTGATCGGTCGTCGCGCGCCGGCTTCCCGCCGGCCGTGGTTTCGCGCTACTGTCCGCGCTCGAATCAATCCAGGCAGGGGAGTTTGCCGCATGACCCAACCGCTCCAAACGGTGCGCCAGCTGGCGTACGTCGTCCGTGATCTCGACGCCGCGCTGAAGTACTGGACCGAGGAACTCAAGGTCGGTCCGTTCTTCCTGTTCGAACACTGCCCGCTGGAGAACCAGCGCTACCGCGGCGGGCCGTCCAATGCCGATGTCAGCCTGGCCCTGGGCAACTCGGGCGATCTCCAGATCGAACTCATCTACTGCGAGACCGATGCGCCGTCGGTGTACAAGGAATTCCTCGATGCCGGGCGGGTCGGGGTGCACCACTTCGGCATCATGCCGCAGAACTACGACGAGGCCTGCGCCCATTACCGCGCGCTCGGGCACGAGGCTGCGTTCGAATGCACGGTCGGCGGCGCGCCGCTGGTCTACTTCGACACCGTCGACACGGTCGGCCACTTCATCGAGCTGTGGGACAACAACGAGGTGTTCAAGGAGTTGTTCATGCTGGTCGAGAATGCCGCCAAGGGCTGGGACGGCAAGGACCCGGTGCGCCCGGGGCCGTTGTAAGCGCGTCATGGGCGAGGTGCTGCGCACGCGCCGCGAAGGCGCGGCGCTGGTACTCGAGCTGAACCGGCCCGAGCGTCACCATGCCATCAACGCGGCATTGGCCGATGCCCTGATCGCCGCGTTCGACATGGCCGAGGCCGACGACGACGTGCGCGTGGTCGTCGTCAGCGGTGCCGGGGAGCGTGCCTTCTGCGCGGGCCAGGATATGCTCGAGGCGAGTGGCGTGGAGGCCGGCGCGCGCGACGCCAAGGTCAGCTCGGCGATGTTCGCCGTCGAACGCGTGGAGCGCTGCCGCCTGCCGGTGATCGCTGCGGTCAACGGTTATTGCTTCGGCGGCGGGGCGGCGCTGGCCATTGCCTGCGACATCCGCCTCGGCGCGCACACGGCGAGCTTCCGCCTGCCCGGCGCCGAGTATGGCCTGGTGGTAGGCGCGGCGGCGCTGCCACGCCTGGTCGGCGCAGCCAAGGCCAAGGAGCTGATCTTCACCGCGCGCCGTTTCGATGCCGCCGAGGCACTCGCCTGCGGCCTGCTCAACGCCGTGCACGAACCGGCCTCCCTGCTGCCGGCGGCGCTCGACATGGCCGCGGCCATCGCGGCCAACTCGCCGCGGGCGGTGCAGGAATCCAAGCGCATCATCGATCGCGCGACCCTGGTCGAGGCGGCGTGCGAGGCCGAGCGGGCGATCAACCGCGAGCTGCGCGGCAGCACCGAGCAGAGCGCGCGTTTCCGCGACGCCACGCGGCGCGTGACCGGGCGCTGAGGGAATCCTGGGAGGGCGGATTAGGAATATGGGGGAATATGGGGACAGACCACGGTTTCCACCTCGTGGAAACCGTGGTCTGTCCCCATATTCCCCGCAGAAACCGTGGTCTGTCCCCGATTTCGGTCCGTCTACCAGTCCTCCCACACCGCGCGCAGGCCGCGCGGTAGCTCGACGTGGATGCCCGGGCCCGCCATGCCGGGCCCGACGCGATGGAAATCACTGCCGAACGAGACGGCCAGGCCGTGGCGGCGCGCCAGCGTGGCCAGGGTCGGCGTCAGCGTGGGGTGCTGGCGTCCGCTGACCAGTTCGAGCGCGGTACCGCCGAGAGCGGCGAACTCGCCCACGAGTTCGTCCAGGCGCATGTGGGTGAGGCGGTAATGCCCGGGGTGGGCGAGCACGGCGCTGCCGCCGGCGTCGCGGATCCAGCCGACGATCTCGCCGAGGCCGGCCCAGAAGTCGACGGCGTGGGCTTCGCGGGCGCGCTTGAGATAGCGCTTGTAGGCTTGCTCGGGTTCGCTGACCACACCGCGCTCGACCAGTAACGCGGCGAAGTGCGGGCGGCCGATGCCGGCGCCGGCGGCCAGCCGTGCCGCGCCGGCATAGGCATCGGGCACGCCGCGGCGGCGCAGGTAGTCGGCGATGGCGTGGGCGCGGCGGTCGCGCGCCGCGGCCTGGTGGGCGCAGGCGGTGCGCATCGCGGCAGCATGGCAGTCGACGCCGAGGCCGACCACGTGGATGCCGATGCGCCGCCAGCTGGTCGAGAATTCCACCCCGGGGACCAGGCGCAGGCCGGGCGGCGTCGACGCCATACCGGTATAGCCGGCGAGGGTGTCGTGGTCGGTGAGGGCGAGGAGTTCCACGCCGCGTTCACTGGCGAGGTCGAGCACGGCCTGCGGTGCCAGCGCGCCGTCGGACGCGGTGCTGTGCAGGTGCAGGTCGACGCGCGCCGGATTCACGTGGCGACGGCCTGGCCGGCGCGGCCGACTGTCGCCGGTTGCCGGATCGGGGCGCGCGCTCGGGTAGAATCCGCAGCATGGAAGTTCCCGCCCACGACCAGCCGGCGCCGCGCATCGTGCGCGACGCCAAGTTCCTCATCGGCCAGGTGGTCAAGCATCGCCTCTACCCGTTCCGCGGCGTCATCTACGACGTCGATCCGACCTTCAGCAACACCGAGGAATGGTGGCAGTCGATCCCCGAGGACGTGCGGCCGCGCAAGGACCAGCCCTATTACCACCTGCTGGCGGAGAACGCCGAGACCACCTACGTCGCCTACGTCTCCGAGCAGAACCTGCTCGCCGACGACAGCGGCGCGCCGGTCAACCATCCCGACGTCGAGCGTTATTTCGGCGCCTTCGACGGCGCCTTCTACAAGCTCAAGTCGCATATCGCCCACTGAGCCGAGGGCGTGTTCAGGCGTCGACCGCGGCCAGGAAGCGCAGGATCTGCGCGGTGGTCTCGGCCGGTTTCTCGAGTTGCACCCAGTGCCCGGCGCCCTCGATGAGTTCGATGAAGCGCAGGTCGTCGAAGGCCTTGGGAAAGCGCTCGCGCCAGCCGGGATCGAACAACAGCACGTCGTCCTCGGCGCCGGCGACGAAGGCTGCCGGCTGGGTGAAGCGGGCGTTCTCGGGCGTGATGTCGGCATTGCGCATGAAATTTCGATACCAGTTGATGGGGCCGCGGAAACCACTCTGGCGGTACTGCGCGACGTAGTAGTCGAGGTCCTCGCGGCTCAACCAGGCCGGCAGCGTGTCGACTTCCGGGAACACGTCGAGTGCGCCGCTGTCGGCGGGGTGCTCGAGCTGGCGCATGAAGGTGCCGCGCGGACTGTCGGCGCTGATGGCGACGTAGATGTTCTTCAGCGCGCGTTCGAGGTCGGCTTCGAGCTCGGCCTCGGCGACGCCGGGCTGCTGGAAGTGGCGGATGTACCAGAAACGGTCGTCCATGCCGGGCGGATCGATCACGGCCGGGCTCGCCCGCCACATCGGTACCGCCAGGCCCATCACCGCGCGGCAGACCTGCGGGTGGAGCAGGGCGGTGTTCCAGGCCACCAGGCAGCCCCAGTCGTGGCCGACCACGATGCACTGGTCTTCGCCGAGCGCGCGGGCCAGGCCGACGACGTCGCCGGTCAGCGCGCGAATGTCGTAGGCGTCGACATCGGGCGGGCAGGAGCTGCCGCCGTAGCCGCGCTGGTCGGGCACCGCGACGCGGTAGCCGGCGGCGACGATCGGGTCGATCTGGTGGCGCCACAGGTACCAGCACTGCGGGAAGCCGTGCAGCAGCACGACCAGCGGGCCCTCGCCCTCGACGACGGTGCGCAGGGTCACGCCGTTGGTCTCGATCATCTCGAAGTGTCGGTCTTGCATGCTCGGGTCCTCGTGGTCGTTCAGGGCGTGGTCACCGGGGCGAGACTGGGCACCAGCGGGTGCAGCAGGTAGTAGATGACGAAGGTCGACATGCCGACCAGCGCGGGGCGGAAACTCATGCCACGCTCGCGGTCCGAAGAGGCGCGCAGCGACAGCATCACGCCGACCCCGCCGCAGGCCGTGCACAGGGCGAACAGCAGCAGCGCCAGGGCGAAATCGACGACGTCGGCGCTGCCGTAGGCGGCGCCGGCCGTGCGGGGCAGCGAGCCGTAGAGCGTCGCGCGGAAGGCCAGCGCGGCCAGCGCGAGAACGACGACGCTGCGTTCGAGCAGCGCGGCGAGGCGCTGCAGCCTGGCTGTGGTCATGGAGACTCCGGCGGGGGTCGGGGTTGCCGCCGAGGCGGCTGCGCTGTGCAATCATAACGCGCCGCGGCCACTGCCGGTCGCGTGGCCGGAGAAGGCATGAACGAGGACGATTTCGACGACGAGGTGGACGGCACAGCGCCGCCCAGCCGCTCCGCCGTCAAGCGCGAGTACGCCGCCATCCAGGCACTGGCACGACGCCTCGCCGTGCTGCCGGACGCGCGGCTCGCCGCGCTGCCGCTCGACGACGACCTGCGCGACGCGCTGGCCACCGCGCGCCGGCTCAAGCGCCAGGCCTTCGAACGGCAGGTGCGCTATGCCAGCGGCCTGCTCGCGCGGGTCGACATCGAGGCCGTGCGGGCGGCGCTGGCCGCGCTGGAGAAGCCCGATCGCGAAACCGTGCGCGCCTTCCGCGACGTCGAACGCTGGCGCAACGAACTCGTCGCCGGGGGCGCGGACATCGTCGACGAGCTGGCGGCGCGCTTCGCCGCCTTCGATCGCGCCCAGGCCGTGCGCCTGGCCGGGGAGGCGCGGCGCGAAGCCGCCGCCGGGCGCCCGCCGCGCGCGGCGCGCGCGCTGTTCCGCTACCTCTCGGATCTCGCTGCCGACGCCGGGCCCGCCTGACGCGGTGCCCGGCGCAACCGCCGCGCGGGGCGCGCTCAGCGCACCAGGGTGACCGGGCAGGTCGCGTGGTTGGCGACCTGGGTGCTGACGCTGCCGAGCAGCAGGCGTGAGAAGTTGGACCGCCCGCGCGTACCCATGACGATGAGGTCGACCCCGTTGTCGACGGCGTAGCGGCAGATTTCCTCGGCCGCGTGGCCCCACAGTTGCACGCGCTCGGCCGCGTTCGGCACCTCGCCGAGGGCGTTGGCGCACTGCGCGAATTCGTTCTCGGCCGTGGCCTTCTCGACGCTGGCGCGGATTTCCTCCATCGACAGCACCGCGTTGGCGGGTAGCGCGGGCCATTCGCCGGCGCCCCAGGCATAGGGCATCAGCATGTCCTCGCTGTGCACGGCGAGCAGGGTGACGCGGGCACCGGTGTCGCGGGCGAGGTTGCCGGCGAACGTCGCCGCGTCGAGCGCCCCCTGCGAGCCGTCGGTGGGGACGAGGATGTGTTTGAGCGCGCTCATGGCTGGATACTCCCGCTGCCGATCATGACTCCGCCAACTTTAGCCGATCGTCCCGCCGCTGCCATTGATACCCGTCAACCGCTCCCGGGGCATCCCCCTCATTGGTCGTCGTGGCGGGTCTTGCGGGCACGCGTCAGTTGCGACGGCGATTGCGGCAGCGCGCGCACGCGCGGCAGGCCGAAGCGCAGGCGCATGGCGAGGACGCGCGCGGCGAGGGTGACGGCGATGGTCACGGCGATGCGCAGGTCTTCGTCGACGGCGACGCCGCCCAGCACGACGAACACGGTGCCGCCGAGCAGCGCTGCGCTGGCATAGAAATCGTGGGTCAGCACGGCCGGGACCTCGTTGACCAGCAGGTCGCGGATGACGCCGCCACCGCAGGCGGTGAGGGTGGCCATGAGGACCACGGTGAGCGGCACGGCGTCGACGCTCTCGGCACGCGCCGCACCGATGGCGGTGAACACGGCCAGCCCGACGGCATCGGCGGCGAGGACGAGATCCCAGCGCCGCGCGATGCGTGGCGCGGCGCAGAAGGTGACCAGCGCGCCGGCCACGCAGACCAGGGCGTAGCGCTGGTCGACCAGCACCAGCGGCGGGGTCAGGCCGAGCAGGACGTCGCGCACCAGGCCGCCGCCGACCCCGGTGGCGACGGCCAGGGCAGCGACGCCGAGCAGGTCGAGTTCGTGGCGCACGGCACGGAACGCGCCGGACAGGGCGAAGGCGAAGGTGCCGACGATGTCGAGCAGGTGCAGGACCACGGGCGGCCTCGCTGGCGGGCGCGGGCGGGGCGCGCATTGAACCATCGCGGCGCGAAGCGGTGCAAGCCGGGGCCCGGCCGCGGCACAAAGACCGCACGCTTCGCGTGGGCGACGCGCGCCCTCGGCATGAGCGACAATGGCCGGCCCTCACCGGGGCCGCCATCGCAACCGCCAGCCAGTTCCATGCCAGCACCCGTCCACGCCCCCGATCTCTTCGGCTACCGCCGGCACTGGGCCGAATGCTTCGGCCCGGCGCCCTACCTGCCGATGTCGCGCGCGGAAATGGACGCGCTCGGCTGGGATGCCTGCGACATCATCATCGTCAGCGGCGATGCCTACGTCGACCACCCGAGCTTCGGCATGGCGGTGATGGGGCGTTTCCTCGAGGCCCAGGGCTTCCGCGTCGGTATCATCGCCCAGCCCGACTGGCACTCGGCCGAGCCTTTCACCGCGCTCGGCCGGCCGACCCTGTTCTTCGGCATCACGGCCGGCAACATGGATTCGATGATCAATCGCTACACGGCCGACCTGCGCCTGCGCAGCGATGACGCCTATACCCCGGGCGGCGAAGCCGGCCGCCGCCCCGAGCGCGCGGTGCTGGTCTACGCCCAGCGCTGCCGCGAAGCCTACAAGGACGTGCCGCAGGTGCTCGGCGGAATCGAGGCCAGCCTGCGCCGCATCGCCCAGTACGATTACTGGTCGGACAGCGTGCGGCGCTCGGTGCTGGTCGACGCCGGCGCCGACATCCTGCTCTACGGCAACGCCGAGCGCGCGGTCGCCGAGGTCGCCCATCGGCTCGCGCGCGGCGCGGCCATCGAAACCCTGACCGACATCCGTGGCACCGCCATCCTGCGCCGGCAACTGCCGGCCGGCTGGACCGAACTCGACTCGACCCGGGTCGACTGGCCGAAACAGGTCGACGCGCTGCCCGACCCCTACGAGGTCGCGGCCGAGCCGGCCTGCGCCGATGCCGCGCCCGGTGCCGCGCAGACCGTGCGCGTGGTGCCGATGCCGCTGCATCGCCAGGCCGCCGCGACGCGTGAACGCACCGTCATCCGCCTGCCATCGTTCGAAAAGGTCAGCAAGGACCCGGTGCTCTACGCGCACGCCTCGCGCGTGCTGCACCAGGAATCGAACCCGCACAATGCGCGCGCGCTGGTCCAGCGCCATGGTCATCGCGAAGTGTGGGTCAATCCGCCGCCGATCCCGTTGACCACGGCCGAACTCGACGGCGTGTTCGACCTGCCTTACCAACGCCGCCCGCACCCTGCCTACGGCACGGCCAAGATTCCGGCCTACGAGATGATCAAGACCTCGGTCAACATCATGCGCGGCTGTTTCGGCGGCTGTACCTTCTGCTCCATCACCGAGCACGAGGGACGGGTGATCCAGAGCCGTTCGGAGGATTCCATCCTGCGCGAGATCGAGGCCATCCGCGACCAGGTGCCGGGCTTCACCGGGGTGGTCTCCGATCTCGGCGGTCCGACCGCCAACATGTACCGCCTGAACTGCAAGGACGACGCCATCCAGGCCGGTTGCCGGCGCCTGTCCTGCGTCTACCCCACGGTGTGCTCGAACCTCGAGACCAGCCACCAGCCGACCACCGAGCTCTACCGCAAGGCGCGCCGCCTGCCCGGCATCAAGCGCATCCTCATCGCCTCCGGCCTGCGTTACGACCTCGCCGTGCTCGACGAGGAATACGTGCGCGAACTCGTCACCCACCACGTCGGTGGTTACCTCAAGATCGCGCCCGAGCACAGCGAGGAGGCGACGCTGGCCAAGATGATGAAGCCGGGCATGGGCAGCTACTACCGCTTCAAGCGCCTGTTCGACCGCTACTCGCGCGAGGCCGGCAAGGAGCAGTACCTGATCCCCTACTTCATCGCCGCGCATCCCGGCTGTGAAGACACCGACATGGTCAAGCTCGCGCTCTGGCTCAAGCGCAACAAGTTCCGCGTCGACCAGGTGCAGACCTTCTATCCCTCGCCGATGGCGCTGGCGACCGCCATGTACCACGCCGAGCGCAACCCGCTGCGCAAGCTGTCCTACAAGGGCGAGCGCGTGTTCAGCGCCAAGTCGCTGCCGCAGCGTCGCCTGCACAAGGCCTTCCTGCGTTACCACGACGAGGCCAACTGGGCGCTGCTGCGCGAGGCGCTGCAAGCGCTCGGGCGCAGCGACCTCGTCGGTGAGGGCGACGCCTGCCTGGTACCGCCGGCACGGCCGTCACCAGGGCCGTCCCGCCGCCCTGGACCGCGCAAGGGACGCGGGCGTCTCAAGCCCGCACGCGGCGGCCAGTGGCGCTGACCTCGGCATTCGCCGGCCATGGCGGCGCGGCCACGTAGGGCACCGTCCAGCGTTGCTCGAATGCGCGCGCTGCCGGCGCACGAACGGCCGCGCTTTCGATTTCGTTTTCGCGCCCCGTGGGCGGCAGGGGGACGTTGGCAGCGCGTCCTGCCACTGCCGCGATCGTGGCCGGCGATCGGCTTCGTCGGCGCCATGCTGGCCGTGTTCTGCGTGCCGCTGGTCGGCGTTGCTCAGCGCCTGTCCGCGCCGGGCGATGACCTGTTCGACCTCACGACGACCCTGTTCCACGCCTTCTGGTTGTTCGGCTGGTCGCTCGGGGTGCTGTTGCTGGCCGCGGTATTCGTCGCCCTCATCGGTGCACGCGAAGTCGTCACGGTCACCCCGGCGGGCCTGGTGCTGCGCTTCGAGATCCTGCGCCTGGGCGTGGAGAGCGAGTTCCCCGCCGCGCGCGTGGTCGACCTGCGCGTGACCGAGGGCACCGCGGAAGGCGGTGACGCCTGGCGCGGACCGCACCTGGTGTTCGAGTATCTCGGCATCCCCATGCACTGCGGCTCGGGGCTCGGCGCCGAGGGCGCGACGGCCCTGCTCGAGGCACTGCGCACGCGCCTGCCGGCCGCCGTGCCATCAGGGTCTGCCGACCGCGCACTGGGTGCGGCGGCGCTGGCCACTGCGCTGGCCGAAGCGGCGTCGCCGACGGACGCCGTCACGGTGCCTGCGCGGACGCCGCCGGGCTGGCTGGCGCCCTCGACCGTGGCCCTGGTCGCGGCCAACCTCGTGCCCCTGGTCGGGGTCGTCCTCCTGGGCTGGCGCATCCTCGACGTGCTGTTGCTGTACTGGGCGGAGAGCGCGGTGGTCGGGGCATTCAATGTGCTCAAGCTGGCCGTGGTGGCACGCTGGGGCGCACTCGCCGCGGCGCCGTTCTTCGTCGCGCACTACGGCGCCTTCATGAGCATCCACCTGTTGTTCGTGTTCGCCCTGTTCGGCGACGACCACAGCGCGGCCATTCCGCTCGCCACCGTCGGCGCGAGCTTCGTCGCCCTGTGGCCGGCGCTGCTCGCGCTGGTGGTCAGCCACGGCGTGTCCTTCGTGAGCAATTTCCTCGGCCGCGCCGAGCATGCCCGGCTGTCGACGCGCGATCTCATGCGCGCGCCTTATGCCCGCGTCGCGGTGATGCAGGTGACCATCATCCTCGGCGGCATGCTGGCGATGGCGGCAGGCTCGGCGGTGCCCGCGCTGGTGCTGCTGGTGGTGCTCAAGCTGGCCGTCGACCTGCACGCCCACCGCCGCCAGCATGCCGCGGTCTGAGCGGCTTCAGCGTGCGGGCCGGACTTCACCGAGCGCGCTGGAGATGGCCGCGAGCAGCGCCGCCTCGTCGATCGGCTTGGCCAGCAGGGCGTCGATGCCGAGGGCCTCGGCGCCGGCCGCGTCGAGGTTTGCGCTGTAACCACTGACCACGATGACGGGCAGGCCGGGGCGCAGCGCGCGGACCGCGACGGCGAGTTCGGCGCCGGTCATCCCGGGCATGGTCTGGTCGGTCAACAGCAGGCCGAAGCGCGTGCCGTCACGCTCGACGCAGGCCAGCGCGGCGCGCGGATCGTTCATCACCGTGCTGCGGTAACCGTTCAGCTCGAGCACTTCCCCGAGCAGGGCAGCGACGGCCGGTTCGTCGTCCACCACCAGGACCTCGATGTCCGGCGCGGCGGCGCGCGTCGGCACGTCGTCGCCGCCGCTGCGTGTCGTCGCTGATACCGGCTCGGCCAGGGGCAGGAAGATCTCGAAGCGCGTGCCCTGTCCGGCGGCGCTGTGCAACAGGATGTGGCCGTCAGCACCGTGCACCAGGCCGTGCACCATCGACAGCCCCATGCCGCTGCCGTGCCCGCTGCCGGCCTTGGTGGAGAAGAACGGTTCGAACACGCGCGGCAGATCGGGCGCAGGAATGCCGGCGCCGTCGTCGGTGATGCTGAGTACGACGAACTCCCCCGCGAAATCGAGATGGCAGGAGGCGCAGGCGCAGCGTGGCTGGTGCCGGCGTTCGACGCCGACACGGATATGGCCGCTGCCGTCGAGCGCATCGCGCGCGTTGATGCACAGGTTGACGATGACCTGCTGCAGTTGCACCGGGTTGCCGCGCACCGCGGGCAGCCCGGCGGCCGCCGCGAGCGTGAACTCGATCGAACTGGGCACGGTCGGGCGCAGCATGCGCAGGGCTTCTGCCGCCACCGCTTCGACAGCGACGCTCTCCATCTCCACCGCTTCGCCACGACTGAAGGTCAGCAGTTGCTGGACGAGGTCACGCGCGCGTTCACCGGCACTCTGGATCTCGTGCAGGTACTCGGCGAGCCCCTCGGGCAGTTCGTCGGCGAAGCGGCGTAGCGCGAGCTTGGAATAGCCGAGGATGCCGGCCAGCACGTTGTTGAAATCGTGGGCGATGCCGCCGGTCAGCAGGCCGATGGCCTCGACCCGCTGGGCCTGCAGAAGCTGTTCGTTGAGACGACGACGGTCGCCTTCGGCCGCGCGGCGCGCGCTGATGTCCACCGCCACGCCGCTGGTGTTGCCGGCGGCGTCGAGTCGACGCAGGTGGACTTCCAGCCACAGCACCTTGCCACTGTGTGCGGCGACGATGCGGAACTCCGTGCTGACGCTGGCGTCGACGGCGCCGTGGCGCATGCGGTCGAGGGCCTCGCAGACCAGCGCGCGGTCCTCTTCGTGCACCAGCCCCATGAACTCGCGCATGGTGCGCGGCGGGTTGAGGCCGGCCGGCCCCACGGCGGCGTTGGTGACCGTGATGACGTCGCTGGCGATGTTCCACTGGAAGGCCGACATCGAGGCCGTGGCCAGGGCGAGATTGAGGCGCGCCTCGCTGTCGCGCAGGGCCATCTCGGCGACCTTGCGCGCGGTGATGTCCATGATGTGACCGTGCCACAACACGCTGCCGTCGTTCTCGCGCGTCGGGTTGGCGTGGCCGACGACCCAGCGCAGCGCGCCGTCGTGGCCGCGTACGCGGTACTCCTCGAACCATGTTTCGAGGGTGGCCGCGGAACGTTCGATCGAGCTCACGATACGGGCGCGGTCGTCGGCGTGGATGACCGACATGATGACACCGGCATCGGCGACCACCTGCGTGGGTTCGAGTCCGTAGATCGCGCGGATACCGTCGCTGGTGTAAGGAAAGCTGTAGTGGCCGTCGGCGTGGCGCTTGAACTGGTAGACCATGCCCGGTACGAGCTTGGCGATGTTCGCCAGGCGCCGCTCGCTTTCGAACCGCGCGGCGTCGCGTTGCTTGCGTGTCGTCACGTCGGCGGCCAGCACGAGTACGTGCACGCCGGGTCGGTCGGCGACGGCGTAGCAGCGGTAATGGAGCTCGAGCTGTCGCTCGCCGCCATTGCGATGCACGATGCGCTGTTCGAGGCTGTAGGTCCCGCCTGCCGGCACGGCGGGCGGCAGGGTCGCGGCGAGCTGGGCACGCAGCGCCGGCAGGTCGGCGGGGTGGGTGCGCGCGACGAGTGCGTCGATCGTCCACGGCCCGTCGCCGGCTTCGAGGTCGTAGAGGGCGGCGAGGCCGGTGGAGCCGCTCACGCTGTCGTCATCGAGATTCCACTCGAACATCACCTGGCCGGCCTGTTCCATGGCCAGTTCGAGGCGGTCCTCGGTCTCGCGCAGGGTGCGCATCATGGCTTCGCCGCGGCTGACGTCGCGGGTCACGCCGATGATGCGGCGCGGCGCCGTCACGCCGTCACCGACGCAGCGGGCGGCGGGTGCGAACCAGCGCACGCTGCCGTCGGGCTGCGGAACGCGGTAGTGGGCGAAGCGCACGTCCTCGCCCCGAGCGATACGTGCCACGCTGTCGGCGAGTTGCGCGCGGTCGTCCGGATGGGCGATGGCGAGGTAGTCGTCGACGGAGGCGTCGTCACCGTCGACCTTCACCCCGTAGAACACGTCGCGGTTGGCCGAAACGCGAATGCGACCGCTGGCGACGTCGACGTCCCATAGCAGGATGTTGGCGCCGGCCGCGGCGTGTTCGAGCCAGTCGCGCTGCTCGCGCAGCCGGCGCTCGGTTTCGCGGGTGTCGGTGACGTCGAACACGATGCCGTAGGCGCGCGGTTGGGCCTGGTCGAGGTAGTTGCGGTAGCGCACCTCGAGGTGGCGGAGCGTGCCGTCGGGCCGGCGGATGCGGTAGTCCAGCACATGCACGGCGTCGTCCGCCGCGCCGCGTGCGAGCGCGGCGTCGACGGTCGCATCGTAACCGGGCCGATCCTCGGGCAGGATGCGCGCACGGATCTCGTCGTAATGCCAGGGCCCGAGCGGGTTCTCGAGACCGTAGAGTTCGGCCAGCGAGGGTGAGCCGATACCGATGTCGGTCGCGAGATCGCGCTCGAACCAGGCCGCGCCGGCATGGGCCATGGCCAGGTCGAAGCGCTCCTCGCTGTGCAACGGGCGCATGCCGGCGTAGCCCTGGATGGTGCGCATGACCACCAGCAGGTGGCAGGTGTTGCCGTCGGCATCACCGAGCGGGGTGATTTCACATTCGCGGATTGGTGTCGCGAAGTCACCGTTGGCGATGCATTGACAGCTCGCCGCGCGGCCGCTGTCGAGCACGCGCTGGCGGCAGGCGCGGAAGGATGCGCGGTCCGACTCGGGTAGTTGGTGCTCCAGTGCGCGGCCGGTTTCGATGCGCGGCGCAGGTTCCGCACCGGGCGCGTAGGACAGCACCGTGCCGGCGCGATCGCAGACGACGGTGACCGACACGGCAACCCGGTGAGGCCCGGCGTCGCCAGGGCCCGGCGGTATGCTCAAGTCCACTTCTTGCTCGTCCATGACGGGTCTCCGTTCCCACGCGCGGGAATCGCGCGTGTCTGGGCTGTTGCCGCGGCGTGCGCCGCAGGTCTCCGGCGGGCTACCATGCCTGCGCCCACTTGCGGGCAGGGAGGATACGAGTCATGTCGCCCGAAGAAGTCGTCAACGCGTTCTGCCAGGCCCTCAACCAGGATCTCGAAGCGTCACTGGTCTACATCGCCGCGGATTGTATCTACCAGAACATGCCCTTCGCGCCGGTCCACGGTCCGCAGGGGGTGCGTGACACCCTGGCCGGGTTCTTCGCGATCACGGGGCCAGTGCGCATCGAGACCCTGCGCCAGGTCGCGGTCGGCAGCCTGGTCATGAACGAACGTCTCGATCACTTCGCGCCGCCGACCGGTCGCGCCTTCGCGCTACCGGTGGCGGGTGCGTTCGAAGTCCACGACGGCCTGATCACGGCCTGGCGCGACTACTTCTGCATGCGCCAGTTCGCCGAGGGTACTGGCCTCGCCCTGTAGCCGGGCGGTGAAGAACGCCTGCTGAGGAGGCCATCTGCGGCGTTACGCGCTACGCCGGGCGGGCCCGCCCTTCTCCCCGCGGGCCGGCCTGACGGCCGTTCGATTGCGGCCCCGGCGTCGTGTCGCCTGCGCACCTCGTCTACACCGCGACACGCCGGTGCGCGGCTCGCGCGCGCCTGGTTGACCGGCTTTCGGCGCTACGTCTTTCGCCGGCCTGGTCGGGCCTGAGCGGCATCATTCCTTGGGCTTGGGCAGCTTCGCTTCCTTGGCCTCGGTCGGGTAGCCGGCCTTGACCCAGGCGCCGTAGCCGCCGCGCATGTGCGCTACCGGCGCCAGGCCCATGCGGTGCACGGACTGCGCGGCCAGCGCCGAGCGCATGCCGCCGGCGCAGTAGAAGATGAACTTCTTGCCCGAGGCAAATTCGTCGCGGTGGTAGGGGCTCTGTGGGTCGACCCAGAATTCGAGCATGCCGCGCGGCGCGTGGCTGGCGCCGGGAATGGTGCCGTCGCGCCACAGCTCGCGGATGTCGCGGATGTCGACGAGTTGGACGTTGGGATCGTCGCGGGCGGCGAGGACCTCCTCGACGGTCATGGTTTCGATTTCCTGCTCGGCTTCGGCGCAGAGCTCCTTGATCCCCTTGGTGATCATGACGACTCCCTCGGCTGGTTGGCGGTAACGGACGGCGCGCGGGCGCCGGCGCCATTTACTGCCAGATGGCCGAGTGACGTCAAGTGCGTGCGGCGAATCGCAGCGCGAGCCCTTCGGGCAGCATGGTGAAATTGAGCTGTTCGCGCACGTCGCGCCCGGGCGTGGCCAGGGCGATGTCGAAGTTGCGTACCAGCATGGCGAGCACGGCCTTGATCTCGAGCATGGCCAGGCCGCGGCCGGGGCAGAAGCGGGGCCCGGCGCCGAAGGGCATGAAGGCGCGCGGGTTGTGCGGCTCCTCACCGCCGTCGGCACGCAGCCAGCGGCCTGGCTCGAACCGTTCGGCCGCGGCGAAATGGTCGTCGCTCATCGCGTTGGGGCGGGTCAGCGCCAGGATCTCGGTGCCCGCGGGCAGGTGGCAGCCGAGCAGTTCGATGTCGACCTTGGGCTCCACGCCCAGGATCGGTGCGACCGGCTTGTGGCGCATGGTTTCGTGGGCGAGGGCCTCGATGAAGTCGAGACGACGGATGGCGTCGAGGTCGGCGGCAACGGTGTCGGCGCCGAGTACGGCATCGGCCTCGGCGCGGGCACGGGCGAAGTGCTGGGGGAAGTCGACGAGGAACTTGCACGCCCAGGCCAGGGTGTTGGCGGTGGTGTCCTCGCCGGCCAGCATCAGGGTGATGACGTTGGCGTAGATCTCGTCGTCGCTGAAATCGACGGCTTCCTCGGCCTGGGCGGCGAGGATGGCCTCGAGGAAGTTGGTCGGTTGGGCGAACAGGCCGGGTTCGGCGCGCATGCGCTCGCGGCAGCGCTCGGTGAAGTCGACCACCGTGGTGCGGATCGCGGCGAGTGCGCGGTCGAGCTCGCGGTCCGCCGGCGTCTTGAGATAGCGCCAATAGGGGAAAGGCGCCACCGTGCGCCGGAACAGCATGGGAAAGACGCGGTCGAGCTGCTGCTGGACGACCGGGCCGTCGGTCTCGATGGTGTTGACGTCGATGCCGAAGGCGAGATGGGCGGTGACGTCGACGGTGTAGCGCATCAGTTCGCGGCACACCTCGAGCGCCGTGCCCTGCGTCCCCGCCCAGCGCCGGCGCAGGCGCTCGGTGGTCTCGCGCATGGCCGGGTAGAACTGGGCCAGGTGGGCCGGGTTGAGGGCGTGGGCGACGACCTTGCGCTGCCGCCGCCAGGCCTCGCCGTCGCGCGAGAACACGCCGTTGAAGCCCATCTCGTCCATGATCGTCTCGATGTGGCGGGTACGGCGGAAGGTGTCCGGGCGCTCGCGCAGCATGGTGTTGATGGTGTCGAGATCGCTGACGCACACACGCTGACGTCGCCCGAGCGCGATGCGGTAGATGGGGCCGTACTCGGCCGCCCAGCGCTCGAGCTGCTGGTGCAGACGCGGCAGGTCGAGCTGGTGCAGGTTGCCGACCAGCGGCGCGGTGCGCGGCCCGGGCAGCCGGGCGATCGAAACGGGCTGGGCGGCGGCCGTGGTCATGGCGGGCGGCTCCTGACTGGGGCATCGTGGCGCGGGCAGCCACTATACGCGGCGCCGGCCGTGGTCGCAGCCGCGCGCAGTGGGACGACGGCGCGGGGCTCAGCCGCCCGGGCCGCCGCCGTTGACGTAGACGACCTGGCCGGTGACGTAGCTGGCGACGTCGGAGACCAGCATGGCGACGATGGCCGCGATCTCGCGCGGTTCGCCGGTGCGCCCGAGCGGCACCGAGCGCACGAAGGCCTCGGCCTTGTCCGCGCCCATGTGCTCGAGCAGGCCGGCCAGCATCTCGGTCATGATGGGGCCCGGCGCGACGGCGTTGACGCGGATGCCGTGCGGGCCTTCCTCCTTCGCCAGGATGCGCGTGAGCGCTTCCACCGCGACCTTGGAGATGGTGTAGGGGCCGAAGGTCGCCGGCATGCGCTGGGTCACGTTCGAGGACAGGTTGACGATGTGCCCGCTGCGCCGCGCGCGCATGTGCGGGACGACGGCGCGCACCATGTGGTAGACGCCGTCGAGGTTGGTCGTGAGCATCGCGCGCCAGACGCTTTCGGGGGTGTCGGCGATGAAAGTCTCGTTGGACGATACCCCGGCGTTGTTGACGACGATGTCGATCCGGCCGAAGGCGCTGAGTGCGGCGTCGCACAGTGCCTGTGCGGCGGCGGGCTCGCCGATGTTGGCCTGCACGGCCACGGCGCGTCGCCCACCGGCTTCGATGGCTTCGACCACTTCCGCCGCGCTGTCCGCGCGCCGGGCGTAGTTGAGCACGATGTCGCAACCCTGTGCGGCGAGTTCGAGCGCGATGGCGCGGCCGATGCCGCGCGAGGCGCCGGTGACGATGGCGACGCGGTCGGTCTGTGGCATGGGATGCTCTCCGGGGACGGCGCGGGGTGGCCGGCGATTATTCCACAGGCGCTCGACCGCTGTTCCCGGCACGGTCGTCCGCGGGTGGCGCCAGCGCCGGCGCGGGTGTCCCCGCTACCCGCTCAACCCTGCTCGGCGATGCGGCGGCGCAGGTCGGCGATGATCTCGCGCGGCGAGGAGGTCAGCAGCAGGGGCTGGAACTGGGCGCGGTAGACGAGCACCGCGCTGATGCCGCCGACCAGGATGTCGTAGGCGCGCCAGCGTCCGGCGCGCCGTCCCATGCGGACTTCCACCGGGATGCTGTTGCCCTGCCACAGCACGCTCGCCGAGACCACTGCCTGGGTGTCCGACTTCATCTCCTGTGCGCCGAAGCGGACTTCTTCGTCGGCGTAGTAGAGCTGCAGGCGCGACAGGTAGTAGCGGCACAGGAAGTCGCCGAACACGCTGACGAATTCGTCCTGCTCGGCCGCGTCGAAATCGTTCCAGCCACCCATCAGGACCAGGCGCGAGAAGGCGTAGACGTCGAACATCCCGTTGGCGATGGCGCACAGGCGTTCGCGCTGGGCGGCGTGTGTCGCAGGGTCGTCATAAGCCGGGTCCTTGAGCACTTCGATGCCGGCGGCGACCTGCTCGCGCAGGACGTCGATGGGTTGCTGCAAGGGATTGGCGGCCACCCCGGGCAGCGCGAGGAGCAGGCCGCACAGCGCGGCGAGGAGGCCTTGCGGCCACCCTGCACGCGGGACGCAAGCCTCGCTAGAATCGTGGCGACGCAACGGCGGGGGACGAACGGAGATGCTGGACAGTGGTTTCATGGCATGGTCGTGCGGCTGCCGGCGTTGGACCGCGCGGCGGCGCATTCTAACGCTGCCGTCGGCGAGGGTCGCGGTCGCTGCGCACACCGCCGGCACTTCTTCACCATGAATGCGCCGGTCGCGGACGATTGGCGCGAGGCGCTGCACGAGTCCCTGAAGGCCAGCGGCATCGATCTCGTCGCCTACGTGCCGGACGCTGGCCACCAGCGCCTGATCGAACTCGCCGAGGCCGATCCAGCCGTCGCGGCGGTGGCGCTGACCAGCGAGGAGGAGGGCATCGGGCTGGCGGCCGGGGCCTGGCTGGGCGGCCGGCGCGCCGTGGTCCTGATGCAGTCGAGCGGGGTCGGCAATTGCGTCAACGCCATCGCTTCGCTGAGCCGTGCCTGTTCGCTGCCGCTGCTCCTGCTCGTCACCATGCGCGGCGAGTGGGGTGAGGGCAATCCCTGGCAGGTTCCGATGGGGCAGGCGGTGGCGCCGGTGCTGGAGGCGCTGGGCGTGGTGGTGCTGCGGGCCGACGCCGCCGCCGACGTCCTGCCCGTGGTCGAGGCGGCGGCGCGCATGTCCTTCGCCGGCGGCCCGCCGGTGGCGGTGCTGATCGGCCAGCGCGTGATCGGCGCCAAGGTCTTTGCCCGGTGAGCACGGCCCTGCCCGAACGACGCGCCGTCGTCGCCGCCCTGCTGGCCGCGCGCGGCGATCTGCTGGTCGTCAGTGGCCTCGGCGGAACCACCTGGGACGTGGCCGCGGCCGGCGACGACCCGGCCAACGCCTACCTGTGGGGCGCCATGGGCCTGGCCGTGCCGACCGGGTTGGGGTTGGCCCTGGCGCAACCGGCGCGGCGCGTGCTGGTGGTGACCGGCGACGGCGAGATGTTGATGGGCCTGGGCAGCCTGGCAACGGTGGCGCGGGCGCGGCCGGCCAATCTCGCCATCGTCGTCATCGACAACGAGCGCTACGGCGAGACCGGCGGCCAGCGTACCCATACCGCGGCCGCCACCGACCTCGCCGCGGTGGCCCGTGGCGCGGGCCTCGCGGCGAGCGAAACGCTGCGCGACCTCGCCGCCGTCACCGCGCTCCGCGCACGCATCCACGGGTCGGACGGGCCGCTGTTCGCGGTGGTCAAGGTCGCGCCCGGCAACGGGCCGATGGTGTTGCCGCCGCGCGACGGCGCACTGCTGCAGCATCGCTTCCGCGCTGCCCTCGGCGTCGACCAGGGCGACTGATAGAAGCGTGGCTCAGGCGAAGACGGCGAACAGTTCCTCGAAGGCCTTGAGCTGCCCGCCGCGGGCCGAGCTCGGCACCAGGATCGGCGTCGACACGCCGGCCGCATACCATTTCTCGACTTCCTCGCGCACCCGTGACGCTGGCCCGGCGATGGTGGTGTCGTCGAGCCACTGGTCGGACAGGCAGGGCCCGATGTGCTCGGTGCGGCCCTCGGCGATGCAGCGTTCGACGGCGTCCATCTCCTCGCCGTAACCCGCTTCGCGCCAGTAGTTGCGGTAGTTCGGCAGCAGGGCGTAGGACGACAGGGTGCGGCGGTTGACCGCGCGCGCGGCGTCGAGATCGTCGTCGACGCAGGTCGGGATCATGTTGGCGACGAGGAAGTCCGGGGCGCTGGTCCGGGCTGCCGGCAGGGCGGCGAGCGAGAAACCCATGTGGCTGCGCGCAGCGTTGGCGAACACCAGGCCGTCGCCGATCTCGCCGGCCAGCGCGGTCATGCGCCGGCGCAGGGTGGCGAGCACCACCGGCGGCAGTTCGCCGGCACCCTCGGTCGCGCGCAGGCGCTGGACGAATTCGCGGGTGTCGGCCAGCGGACGGCCGGCGGCGAGGCCGCGGCGTGCCAGCGACGGTGCATGGGCGACGCCGATGCCGAAGCGGAAGCGGCCACCCGAGACCTCGTGGATGAAACTCACCGTCTGCGCGTAGTCCTCCGGCTGGCGGTAATAGATCGGGGCGATCGCGGTGCCGAAGGGAATCCGTTCGGTGACCAGCGCCAGGGCCTCGCAGAGGGCCACGCCGTCGCCGAGGCTGGGGCAGTAGATCCCGCTGAAACCACGTTGTTCGATTTCACGCGCGAGGTCGACGGTGCGGCGGCGACGGCCGGGGACCGCCACCAGGCCGATGGCCGGTAGCTGGGTTGCCATGGACGAGATCTCCTGGGCTGCATGGAGCGGGGCGGGCCGCAGTATCGCCATTCGTACCCGGCCTGGGTAGTCGCGCGGGGCAGCAGCGAGGTTTTGGTGTTACAAAAATATGGACATCAAGATATTTTATGTAATACTTCGCCTGCCGCGGCATGCCGCCGGTGCTTCCCATTCCCGGACGAGGTCTCAGCATGGCGACACCTGCCCCGCACGACGAACAAGCCCGCTTCGACGCCGTCATCGCGGCCGACGAGAAGATCGAACCGCGTGACTGGATGCCGGAAAAATACCGGCGCAACCTCGTCCGCCAGATTTCCCAGCATGCCCATTCCGAAGTCGTCGGCCAGTTGCCCGAGGGCAACTGGATCACGCGCGCGCCGAGCCTGCGCCGCAAGGCCATCCTGCTGGCCAAGGTGCAGGACGAGGCCGGTCATGGCCTCTACCTCTACAGCGCCGCCGAAACGCTCGGCACCTCGCGCGAAGAGATGCTCGACGACCTCCTCGAGGGGCGCGCCAAGTACGCCAGCATCTTCAACTACCCGACGCTGTCCTGGGCCGACGTCGGCGCCATCGGCTGGCTGGTCGACGGCGCCGCCATCGTCAACCAGATCTCGCTCTGCCGCACGTCGTATGGCCCCTATGCGCGCGCCATGGTGCGTATCTGCAAGGAAGAGAGTTTCCACCAGCGCCAGGGCTACGAAATCATGCAGACCCTGGCCCAGGGTTCGCCCGAGCAGCAGGCGATGGCGCAGGACGCCCTCGATCGCTGGTGGTGGCCGACGTTGATGATGTTCGGCCCGCACGATGCCGACTCGGCGCATACCCAGCAGTCGATGCAATGGAAGATCAAGCGCCAATCGAATGACGAGCTGCGCCAGAAGTTCGTCGACCAGACGGTCGAGCAGGCCGCGCGCATCGGTCTCACCATCCCCGACCCCGAGTTGCGCTGGAACGAGGCGCGTGGTCACTACGACTTCGGTGAGATCGACTGGGACGAGTTCCAGCGCGTACTGGGCGGTAACGGCCCGTGCAACCGCAGCCGCATGCGCGACCGCCGTCGCGCCCACGAAGACGGCGCCTGGGTGCGCGAGGCCATGCTCGCACATGCCGAGAAACACAACCGCCGCGCGGCCGGCGCCGCTGCCTGAGGGAGGAGCGATGAGTCAACGACACCTGCCGCTGTGGGAAGTCTTCGTACGCAGCCGCCGTGGCCTCGACCACAAGCACATCGGCAGCCTGCACGCGGCCGATGCCGAACAGGCGCTGCTGGCCGCGCGTGACACCTACACCCGCCGCCAGGAAGGCGTGAGCATCTGGGTGGTGAAGTCGAGCGACATCCACGCCAGCCAGTTCGAAGACGAGGGCGCATTCTTCGACCCGGCCGAGGACAAGGTCTACCGCCATCCCACCTTCTACGACGTGCCGGAAGACCTCAAGCTGTGAGCGACGCCCACTTCACCTACGTCCTGCGCCTCGGCGACAACGCGCTGGTGCTCGGGCAACGCCTGTCCGAATGGTGTGGCCACAGCCCCTTTCTCGAAGAAGACATCGCCATGGCCAACACCGCGCTCGACCTCATCGGCCGCGCGCGCATGCTCTACAGCCACGCCGGTCGCCTCGAGGGGCGTGGCCGCGACGAGGACGCGCTGGCCTACCTGCGCGACGAGCGCGAGTTCGGCAATTTCCTCATGTGCGAGCTGCCGAACGGTGATTACGGCTTCACCCTGGTGCGCCAGTACCTGCTCGACGTCTACCACCGCCACCTGTACGCGGCGCTGACGGAATCGCGCGACGACGAACTCGCCGCCATTGCCGCCAAGGCGGTGAAGGAAGCGGCCTACCACGCACGGCGCAGCGGCGACTGGGTGCTGCGCCTCGGCGACGGGACCGCCGAGAGCAACGCGCGCTGCCAGGCCGCGCTCGACGAGCTGTGGGGCTACACCGCCGAACTGTTCACCCCGGATGCGGTCGACTCGGCCATGCTGGAGGCCGGCGTGGCGCCCGATCTCGCCACCCTGCGCACGCGCTGGGAAGCGGACGTGCTGGCGCGGCTCGCCGAGGCCGGGCTCACCGTGCCCGCGGACGACTGGCAGGCCGAGGGCGGACGCGCCGGCCGTCACACCGAACACATGGGGCGTCTGCTCGCCGAGCTGCAGTTCGTCCAGCGGGCCTACCCGGGCCAGCAGTGGTGAGCGTGGCGGTCGCGTGCGTGGCCGGGGTGCGCGCCGCGCTCGAAGCGGTACGCGACCCCGAGATCCCGATCCTGACCATCGCCGACCTCGGCATCCTGCGCGAGGTCCGCGTCGAGGACGGCCGCGTGCACGTGGTGATCACGCCGACCTACAGTGGCTGCCCCGCCATGCATGCGATCGAAGGCGACGTCCGCGCGACGCTGGCGGCCGCCGGTTACGCCGACGTCGTCGTCGAAACCCGCCTGGCGCCGGCCTGGACCACCGACTGGTTGACCCCGGCGGCGCGGCGCAAGCTGCTCGAAGTCGGCATCGCGCCGCCGGTGGAGGCCAGCAGCGACAAGAACGTGTTGCGCCTGCACGGCGCGGCGGTGGCCTGTCCGCGCTGTCGCAGCAGCGACACCGAGCTGGTCAGCGAATTCGGATCCACGGCCTGCAAGGCCCTCTACCGGTGCCGGGCCTGTCTCGAGCCCTTCGACTACTTCAAATGCCTGTGAACGAGTTTCATCCCCTGACCGTGTCGCGCGTGCGCCGTCTCACCGATGATGCCGTGTGCCTGAGTTTCGACGTTCCCGCCGAACTCGGCGAGCGTTTCCGCTTCCAGCACGGCCAGTACCTGACCCTGCGTCGCGAGATCGACGGCGAGGACGTGCGCCGCTCCTACTCGATCTGCAGTGGCGTCGACGAGCCCGGGTTGGACGTCGCGATCAAGGCAGTGCCAGGCGGGCGCTTCTCGACCTTCGCCAACGAGCAGCTCGCCGTTGGCGACGTCGTCGAGGTGATGGCGCCGGAGGGCAGCTTCACCAGTGCGCTGGACCCGACACGAGCGCGCAACTACCTGTGTATCGCCGCCGGCAGCGGTATCACGCCGATCCTGTCGATCGTCAAGTCGGTGCTGGCACGCGAACCGGACAGCCAGGTGACCCTGCTGTTCGGTAACCAGCGCGTCGCCAGCATCATGTTCCGCGAGGAGCTCGAACGCCTGAAGAACCGCTACATGGCGCGCTTCCAGCTGATCCACGTGCTCAGCCGCGAGGAGCGTGACACCGACATCCTCAACGGCCGTATCGACAATCGCAAGGGCGCGGCGCTGTGTCGCAACCTGCTCGATCTCGCCGCCGTCGACGAGTTCTTCCTGTGCGGGCCGGAAGGCATGATCTCGGAAGTCTCGCGGGGACTGCGTGCCAGCGGCATCGACGAGGCGCGCATCCACTACGAGCTGTTCGGCGCCAGTGCCGAGGACGCCGCGGCGGCGGTCGCGCGCCACCACGAGCGGGCGCGCAGGTTCGGCGGCCGGACCAGCCGGGTCACGGTGCGGGTCGATGGCCGCGCCACGCAGCTCGATCTGAGCCCGGATGGCGAGAACATCCTCGACGCCGCGCTCGATGCCGGCGTCGACCTGCCCTACGCCTGCAAGGGCGGCGCCTGCGCGACCTGCAAGGCGCGGGTGACCGCGGGCGAGGTCGAGATGGACCTCTGTCATGCGCTGGACGCCGACGAGGTCGCCGCCGGCTACGTGCTCACCTGCCAGGCCCACCCGGTCAGCGACGAGGTCACGGTCGATTTCGATCGCGCCGTGTAGTCTGCCGGGCCGCCATCGAGCGGGACGAATCGCGCGGGACTTCTGTCGCGAGACGCCCCGCGAGGCGTGGTCCGCGTGCCTGGCCCGTGAGCGACGAGCAACGAACGACAGCGGCCGAGAAACCAGCGAGCCCCGAATGTCGATGGCAGGACAGCCCACCGGACGCAGGCGGCGATGGCCGCCCCGCTAGGCACGCGCCGGGCGGGCAGTGCAGCGCTGGCCGGCGACGAGCAAGCGCTCGCCCGCCATCTCGACACCCTGCTCGCAGCCACGCCGCCGCGCGCCGGTTCGCTCGTCATCACCCTGTTCGGCGACGTCGTCTCGGCGCAGGGCGGCGCGGTGTGGCTGGGCGGCCTGGTCGACGTCCTGGCCGGTTTCGGTCTCAACGCGCGCCAGGTGCGCACGGCGGTATTCCGCCTCGCCCAGGACGGCTGGCTGAGTGGCGTGCAGCGGGGGCGTCGCAGCTATTACCGCCTGACGCCGTTCGGTCAGCGCCAGTACGCGCGCGCCGCGCAGCGCATCTATGCCGCCGCGCCGTCGAGCTGGGACGGTGACTGGACCCTGGTCATGCCGGCGGCGCTCGATGCCGCGCCGCGCGAGGAACTGCGCAAGCGCCTCGCCTGGCTCGGTTTCGGTTCGCTCGCGCCGGGCATCCTCGCCCATCCCCGTGCCGACGCGCAGGCGCTCGCCGACGTTCTCGACGAACTCGAACTCGGCGGACGGGTGAGCACGTGGCGCGCCCGTACCGAGACCCTGGCGCCCTTGCGGCGGCAGATCGCCGACGCCTGGCAACTCGGCGACGCGCGCCAGCGCCTCGACGCGTTCATCGCCGACTTCGCACCGTGCGCGGACCTGCTCGCGGCCACGTCGTGCCCGGCCGCGACGGCCTTCCGCCTGCGCGTCCTGCTGATCCACGAATACCGGCGCATCCTGCTGCGCAGCGCCGACCTGCCCGGCGAACTGCTGCCGGCCGACTGGCCGGGCCATGCGGCGCGCGCGCTGGTCACGATGCTCTACCGGCGCGTCCATGCCGCCGCCAGCGCACAGGCGAGCGCGGTGTTGTGTGATGCGGACGGGCCGCTGCCGCCGCCGGGCCCGGAGTTGCGGCGTCGCTTCGGCGGGCTCGACGATTGAGGGCGCGATACGCGCCGCGCGCGCGACCGGCCTGCCCGGCGCGCCGCGGTCGCCCCGACGCTCACCTCACTCGACCGGTAGGCCCAGGACCAGGACCGCGATCATGCCGAGGGTCAACGCGGCGTAGGTGATGCTGCGTAGGGGGTGGCGTTGATCGGCGATGCTCAGGCGCGTCGCCAGCGCGCACTGCAGGGCGTAGTAGAAGGCGAAGGCGCGCGAGGCATAGCTGATGATGGCGTAGATGTCGGCGGCCCAGGTCAAGGCGATACAGGCGGTCACCAGGCCGACGTAGGTGAGGCGGGCGGACACGCGCGCATGGGTCAAGTCGCGGACCAGCCCGCCGCAGCCGTTGGTATCGGCCGCGGCAGCGCTGAACTGGGCGGCGAGCGCGGCGGCCACCAGCATGTAGGGCAGGATGGCAGCGATGCTCGCGGTCATGCCGATGATGGCGGTTTCCTCGGTGCCGACGTCGGCGACGTCGAACACCGCCACGGCCAGGCCGACGTAGACGACGTAGATGGCGGAGGCCCACCACTGCGCCAGGCGCATGCTGGCGATGCGGGTGGCGGCGTCGTATTTCTCCTCCAGGTAGCGCGAGGTTTCGAAGCCCTGCACGGTGATGAGCAGGCCGCAGGCGATGCGCAGCCCGTGCGCGTCGAGGTGCGCCGGGTTGGCGGCGAGGCCGCCGTTCAACGACAGCAGTGCCGCGTAATCACCCATGCCGACCAGCAGCGCAGCGATGACGGCGAGCTTGAGTGAGACGGTGACGGTCTCGGCGGCCTCGAGACCGTCGAGGCCGCGCCACCAGCCGAGCAGGCCGATGCCGGCCAGGGTGAGCGTGGTGACGACGCGCCCCGGCCAGGTCGCGCCCGGCGCGGCGAGGCCCACGGCGAAGGCGCCGAACAGGTTGAGGTAGTAGCACACGGAGACCAGGTAGGCGAAGGCGAGCGCCGTCGAGGCCGCGGCGTCGAGCAGGTCCTCGCGCCGGCGCAGCCGTCCACCGCGCGCATCCAGTGCGCGGATGTTGCAGCGGATCGCGCTGCCGACGCCGTAGCCGACCAGGCACAGGGCCGTCATCGCGGTGACCGCGTGGGCACCGAATTCGCGCAGCAGGATGGGGGCGAGGACGAGGAAACCGCTGCCGATGATCGACGCCAGCGGCGTGACCGTCGCGCGCCAGGTGCGATTGCCGCGCACGCGCGGACGCAGCAGCAGGAGCAAGACGAACGCGCCGGTGGCGACGAGCAGGGCGTTGAGCATCATGCCGGCGGCGCGGGCCTCGGGTCGATCATGTTCCAGTCCGTGCCAGGTCTTGCGGGTTGCCACGCCCTGCGGCCACGCAGCGGCCGGCGTCGCCGTGCGCGGGGCATCGCGACCGTCCGCACGGCGGCGTATGGACGAGTGAGTGCCGCAACCGCCCGGCCACCTGCCATCGGCGCGACGAGCGGTGCGCTCGTCGTCGCCTGAGTGGATGTCGAATGGACCTGTCCCGGGCTACGCTGCGGCGGTCTATTTATACCCGATCGCCGCGGCCCGGCGATGCTCCGGATACCGCGGTTGTACGAGACCCGTGCACCGCACGCACCGCGGTGCGGCCACCACCAGCGCGCGCCCGACGTTGCCCGCTCGCCGACGAGTACGGCGGCCGGGGCGCCCGGCACGCGTCGCGTGCGAGGGCCGTGCCGTACCCCGTTGGCGCGGGCCAAACCTGTTACGATCCGAAGCCTTGCCCATTACAGTCGTGCATCGACGGGAGCACTCGCAATGGTTGCAGTCCCGACCTCTCTGCGCAGTTACGACGAGCTCGATGGCCCGCCGGGGCTGCCGCTGCTCGGTAACCTGCTGCAACTGCGCTTCGACCACTTCCATCTCATTCTCGAGCGCTGGGCGGATACCTACGGCCCGCTCTATCGCTTCCGCATCGGGCCGCGCAAGCTCGCCGCCGTGTCCGACCCGGACGTCATCAAGCGTATGCACCGCGAGCGCCCGGACATGTTCCGCCGTACCCGCTCGGTCGAGGCGGCGACGCGCGAGATGCGCCTGAAGGGCGTGTTCTCCTCCGAGGGCGACGACTGGCGGCGGCAGCGCAAGATCGTCGCCATGGCGCTCAACACCGCGCACCTCAAGCCCTTCTTTCCCAAGCTGCAGGTGACCACCACGCGGTTGCTGCGGCGCTGGGAGCGCGCAGCCGACGCCGGCACGACGCTCGACCTGTGTCGCGAGCTGATGCGCTTCACGGTCGACGTCACCACCCAGCTCGCGTTCGGCATCGATTTCAACACCCTGGAGACCGACGGCCCGGTCATCCAGCACAACCTCGACAAGGTCTTTCCAATCCTGAATTGGCGGGTCAACGCCCCCTTCGCCTACTGGCGCTACCTGCGCCTGCCTCGCGACCGTGCGCTGGACCACGCGCTGGACGAACTCGAAGGCCAGGTCGACGACATCATCCAGGAAGTGCACCGGCGCATGGCTGCCGATCCGAGTCTGTTCGAGGCGCCGACGAATTTTCTCGAGGCCATGATCGCGGCGCAGCAGGCCGAAGGCATCGGCTTCTCCGATGCCGACGTCTTCGCCAACGTGTGCACCCTGCTGCTCGCCGGCGAGGACACCACGGCGAACACCATTGCCTGGACGGTGAACTACCTCCTCGAGTATCCGCAGCATTGCGCGCGCGCCCGTGCCGAGGTCGATGGCGTGCTGGGCAGCGCGCCCATCGCCGAAGCCATCGAACAGACCCACGAATTCCCTTTCGTCGAGGCGTTCTACAACGAGGCGATGCGGCTCAAGCCGGTGGCGCCGATCAACGCCATGGAGCCGCTGCAGGATGTCGAGATGCTCGGCCATGTGATCCCCAGGGGCACCGTGGTGATGTTGCTCAACCGCCGTATCGCCACGCGCGACGAGAACTTCGGTCACGCCGCCACGTTCGACCCGGAACGCTGGATGCATCACGACGACGCACGCACCGAGCCGCACGACACCACCACGTTCCTGCCGTTCGGCACGGGGCCACGCTTCTGCCCGGGGCGTAACCTGGCCTTGCTGCAGATCCGCACCGTGCTGTCGATGCTGCTGCGCAACTTCGACGTCGAATTCGCGTCACCACGCCAGGCCGTCGAGGAGCAACTCGCCTTCGCCATGCGGCCGGTCAACCTGAATGTGCGCCTGCACCGGCGCGTACAAGCCTGATGGCCGCGAACCACGCGGTGGGGAGGTCGTGCATGAAGAAGCTGATCGTCGCGATGACGCTGCTAGTGGCGGGCCTGTCCACGGGCCTGTCGGCAAACGCCGAACCCTGCGCTGCCGGTGCCGGGCCGCGCGCCGCGGTCGAGGGCTACCTGGTCGCCATGCAGGACCATCGCTTCGAGGATGCCTACGATTACGTCACCGCCAAGATGACCGATGGCAAGAGCCGGGGCGAGTGGGCCGCGCTGCAGAAGCTGTTCTACGAGGGTGGCGAGGTCAACATCTTCGGCATCGACATCCGTCCGCCCCAGGCGACGCCCGAGGATGCCGCCTGCGCCAGTCATGCCATCGTGCCCAACGTGCTCAAGTCGCGCGATAAGTTCAACAACCAGGGTACGACCGAGTTCGAACTCTACACCCTGGTCACCGCGGCCGACGGTGCCTGGCGCATCGATGCACAGGAAACCCTGTTCGATCAGAGCGACGTCGACCGGTGGTTTCCGGGCGAGAAGATCCCGGAATTCCGTGACCAGTATTGAGGCGGGTGCCGCGCACCATGCGCGGCTGCGGTTCCTGCGCCGGGGATAGGTGCAGCGCCAGGGTCGGTTTCAGTCACTCGCGGCGAAGCGCGCCAGTGCCGCGCGGTGGTCGGGGAAATGGCGGGCCAGGCCCTCGCAGTAGCGCTTGGCATCGGCCGGATCGGCAACCTGCAGTTTCCGCTTGGGTTTTTTCGGCGCGCGCGGGAAACGTCCCATGCCGGCCAGGATGCAGTACCACGAGGTCGGGCTGTAGACCAGGCGCGAGGCCTGGTTGCGCAGCTCGCCGAGGAGGTCGCCGCCCTTGTCCCACACCTCGAGGATACGCGCCACGTCGTCGGCGACGTGGGGATTGGCGCGGTTGTCGATCCAGTAGTCGGTGTCGTCGCGGCTGTTCAACTTGTAGTGCATGAACACGTAGTTCTTCACGCCGTCGAAAATCAGGTTGATCTTCTCGTTGACGTCGGCGCGGTAGCGGTCGGAGAAGCCGCCCTGTTCGTAGCGCTGCATGAACGTCTCGACGGTGTCCTGCACGATCATCAATGCCGTCGCCTCGAGCGGCTCGATGAAGCCCTGTGCCAGGCCGACTGCGAGGCAGTTGCGATCCCAACTGTGGGCGACACGCCCCACGCGCATCTTGAGATGACGAGCTTCGACGTCGGCGTCGAGCAGGCCGAGGTGCGCGCGCAGTTCCGTTTCTGCGGCATCCTGGTCAATGTAGGACGAAGAGTAGACGTAACCGTTGCCGAAGCGGTTGGTCAGCGGGATCTTCCACACCCAGCCGTACTTGAGCGCGGTCGACAGGGTTTCCGAGGGCAGGCTGCCGTCGGCGTCGTGCGGCGTGGGTAACGCGACGGCGCTGTCGTTGAACAGGATGTCCTTGTAGGAATCGAACTGGACGCCGAGGGTCTTGCAGATGAGCAGGCTGGCGAAGCCCGTGCAGTCGACGAAGAAATCGGCCTCGATGTCGCCGTGTTGCTCGGTGCTGACGCCGGCGAGGTCGCCGTTCTCGTGGCGGTGGACCGCCGTCACGGTATCGATGACATGGCGTACGCCGTGGGTGGCGGAAAAGCCCTTGAGAAATTCGACGATGCCGCTGGCGTCGAAGTGGTAGGCATAATCGGCCGCGTAACCGGTGCCGGCTTCCGCGAGCGGTGCGCGGCGCTGCCGGGCCAGGTAGTTGGAGACGAAGAAGGCGTCGGGATGCGCGGGGACGTCGAAATTCCGGTTGCGCAGCGTCACGTTGTTGAAGAACGCGCGGATGGTGGCGTCGTCGTCGTGCGAGAAGAACGGGTGGTAGTAGCTCTCGTAGCCCTTGCGCGTGGCCCACTTGGGAAAACGGATGCCGCATTTGTAGGTGGCGTTGCACGCCGGCATCCACTCCGCCTCGGGGACGCCGAGACGCTCGAAAAAACGCCGCATCTTGGGCGTCGAGCCTTCGCCGACGCCGATGGTGCCGATGGCGCTGGATTCGAGCAGGGTGATGTCGAAGCCACGCTTCTGCCAGGCGTGCGCGAACAGGGCGGCCGCCATCCAGCCGGCAGTGCCGCCACCGACGATGAGGATCCTGCGCGAGGGGCTAGTGGGTTCAGTCATGTCGGGTCGTGCGCTCGTGGGGAAGGGCCAAGCTTAGCGCAGGGGGATACGCGGCGACGTCGGAGACGGATCGCGTATGCCTGATGCCGGTCAAGCGGCAGGCGAAAAAAAACCGCGGGACGGTTGCCCGTCCCGCGGTTCGTGACAGTGGTAACCCGAGGTATCAGGTACCCAGGCGGCGCATGGCCGACTGCGTCATGTAGTTGTTGATGAAGTCCTCGGCCTTGCCCTGGTTGTCCCAACCGGACTTCCAGCCGCCCTGACAGGTCTCCGACTGGCAGAAGCGCGTAATACGCTTCGACTGGATGTCGTTGGAGATAACCCAGTTCCAGCTCCACTCCGAACGGCCGTCGGTGGCCTTCTTGACGTGGCTGCCGTAGTCCGGCATGCCGGGGTAGTTCTTCTGGTTGTAATCGGTGTCGTAGTACGCGAAACCGGGTTCGAAGGACTTCCAGATCTCGCCACGACGGTCGTAGGAGATGGCCTGCGGGTACATGAGGTTACGGGCGTCGAAGTAGACGCGGCGCTTGGACAGCGGTGCACGCGGGAAGCCCGTGGGCTCGCCTTCGAGCACGATGACCTCCGGCAGCAACGACTTGCCGACGCGGTAGTAGGACTTGCCCGCGGGACCGGCGTGGGTCGGGTGCTCCCAGTTGGGCATGTCCGGACGCCAGTTGTGGTGCATGGCGCCGAGGTACGGACCGCGGTGCACGATCTTCCAGTTGCCCCAGGTCAGCATCGGGTCGCCAGCGGCCCAGGCGTCGGAGAGGAACAGGTTGATACCGGCGACGAGCGGCTCGAAACGCTGGTTGGTCGGGAATCGACGCACGCGCTTGAAGGCCGGCAGGTAGCCGTACAGTTCGGGGAACTTGGTCTGGTCGTAGTACCACTCGTTCATGAACGCCGTGCCCTTGATGTCGTTGGGCGCGGTGAACCACACCGACTGGAAGCGCAGCATGTCTTCCTTGCCGGGCAGGTAGGGACCGGTGGCCATGTTGTCCGGATGGACCAGGCCGATGGTCTGCTGCTGGGCCCACACGAAGTGGTACTCGTACTGGATCTCGCCCTCGGTATCGAGCGCGTAGGTCGGCATGGCGAAGATGTCGGCGTCGTGACGGCCCCAGGCCAGGGTCACGTTGGCCATGACCTCTTCACCGGTCTGCGCGTTCGGGAACGGATGGCCGCCGATCCACGGCTTGCCGTCCTTGGTCCACACGTTGCCGGTGGCATCGAACTGCGCCATGCCCTGGTTCTTCAGGGTGGCATCGAGGTAGAAGGGCGGGAACTGCTCTTCGAGCTTGGTCTGCGTCGGCAGGATGAAGAACTCGCGGCCGTCCTGAGTGACTTCCTGGTAGAGCATCGGGTCGATCAGGTCCTGGACCAGCTCGACGTTGTCCTTGTTGATGACGTCACCGACCTTGACCTTGCCCTTGGTGTAGGCCTCGATGTCGGTCAGTTCTTCCGGGTACGCGCCCCAGGTATCGCCGGACTCGGCCATCAGCGGCCACAGTGCGCTGAGAATGCCGGCGGTGCCGAAACCCTGCGCGGTCTTCTCCATGAAGGCACGACGACTGAAGTCGAAGTCGGTGTATTTCTTGATATGCATATTTTCCCCTGCCTTTCCGATGCGAATCGGTTGAACGAGTCGGAGCTTTCTATTGAGGACCGCGTCCCGGGCTCCTGTTGCGGTCAGGCTTCAGACGAAGCTTCGGAGGCCCACCGGCGGCATAAGGTAGCGCACCTGGTGGCTTCGGCCAAGTCTGACTGCGAGCACGCGCGCGGTCCGGTCCGACGGCTGAGTACCCGGGCTACTGACAGAGGTTCAATAAATTTCGCCGACCGGATGGCCGGGACCGGATCGGAATTTGATGTATTGCAGCGCAACATCACGCGCGCGGTGATCCGTCTTGCCGCAGCGTGACCGATTGCCGGTAACATGCGGCGGCACTTTCGCGCCGCCGACTGCAACTCAGGTGTTCATGCCATGGTCACAGCCATCGTTCTCATCCAGACCCATCATGGCCACGCCAGCGCCGTCGCCGAGGCCCTCGCCGGGTTCCCCGAGATCTCCGAGGTCTACTCGGTCGGCGGCAGCTACGACGTCATCGCGATCGTGCGCGTGAAGCGCAACGAGGACATTGCCACCATGGTCACCGAGCGCATGGTCAAGGTCGACGGTATCGCGCGCACCGAGACCCTGATCGCGTTCAAGACGTATTCGCGCCACGATCTCGAGAGCGTGTTTTCCATCGGTCTCGACTGAACACGGCGTAGAGAGGGGACGGGCGACCGCCGCCCGCCCCACGCCAGCGAGTATCAGGTACCCAGGCGACGCATGGCCGACTGCGTCATGTACTGGTTGATGAAGTCCTCGGCCGGTCCCTGGTTGTCCCAGCCCGATTCCCAGCCGCCCTGGCAGTGCTGCGACTGGCAGAAGCGCGTGATGCGCCGCGACTGGATGTCGTTGGAGATGACCCAGTTCCAGCTCCACTCGGTACGCCCGTCCGAGGCCACCTTCTTGTGATTGCCGTAGTCGGGCACGCCCTTGTCGAGATCGAGCGTGGTGTCGTAGGCAGCGAAGCCGGGTTCGAAGGACTTCCAGATTTCACCCCGGCGGTCGTAGGAGATGGCCTGCGGGTACTCGATGCTGCGCGCATCGAAATAGACCCGTCGTTTCGACAGCGGTGCACGCGGGAAGCCCGTCGGTTCGCCTTCGAGCACGATGACTTCGGGGATCAGTGATTTACCGACACGGTAGTAGGAATTGCCACCGGGGCCACCCACCGTGGGATGCTGCCAGTTGTCCTGGTCGGGACGCCAGTTGTAATGCATGGCGCCGAGCATCGGGCCGCGGTGCACGATCTTCCAGTTGCCCCAGGTCAGCATCGGGTCACCGGCAGCCCAGGCGTCGGAGAGGAACAGGTTGATGCCGGCGACCAGCGGTTCGAAACGCTGGTTGGTGGGGAAGCGCCGTACGCGCTTGAAGGCTGGCAGATAACCGTAGAGCTCGGGGAACTTCGACTGGTCGTAGTACCACTCGTTCATGAACGCCGTGCCCTTGATGTCGTTGGGCGCGGTGAACCACACCGACTGGTAGCGCAGCATGTTCTCCTTGCCGGGCAGGTAGGGCGCGCCGCCGGCCGACTGCGGGTTGACCAGGCCGATGGTCTGCTGCTGGGCCCACACGAAGTCGTACTTGTACTGAATCGAACCTTCGGGATCGAGCGCGTAGGTCGGGATGGCGAAGATGTCGGCGTCGTGGCGACCCCACGACAGGACGACGTTGGCCTGGACCTGCTCGGGGGTCTGCGGATCGGGGAAGGGATGGCCGCCGATCCAGGGCTTGCCGTCCTTGGTCCACACGTTGCCGTCGTCGCCGATGACGGCCTGGCCCCAGTTCTTGAGCGTCGCGTCGAGGTAGAAGGGCGGGAACTGGTGCTCGATTTCGGCCTGTGTCGGCAGGATGAAGAACTCGCGGCCGTCCTGGGTGACCTCCTGGAACAGCATGGGATCGATCAAGTCCTGGACCAGCTCGACGTTGTCCTTGTTGATGACGTCGCCAACCTTGACCTTGCCCTTGGTGTAGGCCTCGATGCTCATGAGTTCTTCGGGGTAGGCCTTGTAGTGATCGCCGGATTCCGCCATGAGCGGGAACAGCGCACCGAGGATGCCGGCGGAGCCTGCGCCCGTCGCGACCTTCTCCATGAAGAAGCGTCGGCTGTAATCGAAGTCGTATTTCCTGATGTGCATGTTTGACTGCCTTTCCGAGCCGCGCTCGGAGGTGTGGGTATGGACGGTACGAGGCTGAGTCACGAACACTGCCCGCCGTGTCGGGTTAGCCGGTGTGTGCACGTCGCCGCGCAGGGCGACATCCTGTCGATCAGCAGTTCGTCGACGCGATTGGCCTCGTGAGGTTTGTCCGTCTCGGCGCCAGAGGGTTCAATTGCGACGTTTGCGGGAGGTATGGCGAGTGCGTTAGGAAAAGGTGAAATAGGCGTGCCCCACGCGCATCGCCCACAGTGCTGCGACCCGGGCGCCGAGGTCACGCGTTATCGAAACAGCGAGTTTGCGTCGCGTTACCGTCGCTCGCCGGTGCGCGCTCGGCCGTGCGGCCCGATTGGTGAAGGCCATGCGCCGGTCCATCGAACGCGAGCGATCGCGTCCGGTGGATGCATTCCGTGTCGTCCGACGACGCCGATGCCGCTGTTCTCGCCGAGGTCGTGCGTTCGCCGACTTTCCTCGGCACCACACCTGCCACTTCGAATTCGACAGGTGCGGACCGTGCCGCGTTGGCGCCGGCCTGAGCGGCGTCAGGTGCGGCGCAGGTCGAGGGTGCAGGGCATGTCGGGGGCGATCGACGGGGCGCCGATTTCGATCCGACCCTGCGCGTGGCCGCCGGCCTCGAAGCGCGCCAGTCGCCGTGCCTCGGCTTCGCGCGCGTTGACCGGGTAGGTGTCGTAGCTGCGTCCGCCCGGGTGCATGACGTGGTAGCGACAGCCGGTCAGGGCGCGCGCGTTCCAGCGATCGACCAGGGTGAAGGTGAGCGGGTTGTGCGCGGCGATGGTCGGGTGCATGCCGGACGGCGGGTCCCACGCCTTGAAGCGCACGCCGCCGACGAACTGGCCGCGCTGGCCGGTCGCGCGCATCGGCACCACGCGCCCGTTGCAGGTCACGGCGTGGCGCTCGCGCACGTATCCCGCGACCTCGACCTGCAGGCGCTCGACCGAGGAATCGACGTAGCGCGCGGTGCCGCCGGCGGTGTTCTCCTCGCCGAGCACGTGCCAGGGTTCGAGCGCCGTGCGCAGGGTGAGTTCCACGCCGTCGGCGACGACGCTGCCGAAGCGCGGGAAGCGGAACTCGAAGAAAGGCAGGTACCAGTCGCGCTCGAAGGCATAACCAGCCGCGCGCAGGTCGTCGATGACCTCGCCGAAGTCCTGCCACACGAACCACGGCAGCATGAAGCGATCGTGCAGCTCGGTCCCCCAGCGTACCGGCTTGCGCCGGTACGGCGTGTCCCAGAAGCGTGCCACCAGGGCACGGATGAGCAGCATCTGGGTCAGGCTCATCTGCGCGTGGGGAGGCATCTCGAACGCACGGAATTCGAGCAGCCCGCGGCGGCCGCCGGCATGGTCGGGCGAGTAGAGCTTGTCGATGCAGAATTCCGCCCGGTGGGTGTTGCCGGTGAGGTCGATGAGCTGGTTGCGCATGATGCGATCGACCAGCCACGGCGGCACCTCGCCGGTCATGGCCGGCAACTGTGACAAGGCGATGTCGAGTTCGTGCAGGCGATCGTCGCGCGCCTCGTCGACGCGCGGCGCCTGGCTGGTGGGGCCGATGAAGAGGCCCGAGAACAGGTAGGACAGGGCGGGATGGTTCTGCCAGTAGGTGACCAGGCTGCCGAGGAGATCCGGACGGCGCAGCAGCGGCGAATCGGCCGGCGTCGGCCCGCCCAGGGTGACGTGGTTGCCGCCGCCGGTGCCGGTGTGGCGGCCGTCGAGCATGAATTTCTCGGTCGCCATGCGCGCCTGGCGGGCCTCGTCGTAGAGCGTCCCGGTCAGCTCGACCATCTCGTCCCAGTCGTGGGCGGGCTGCACGTTGACCTCGATGACACCGGGATCGGGCGTGATCTGGAGCAGTCGCAGGCGCGGATCGCGCGGTGGTTCGTAGCCCTCGATGACGACGGCCTGGCCGAGCTCGGCGGCGGTGGCCTCGACTGCGTGGACCAGTTCGACGTATTCCTCGAGCCGGTTCAGCGGTGGCAGGAAGACGTGCAGGCGACCCTCGCGGATCTCGGTACACAGCGCGGTGCGGACGACGGCCGCATCCGTCTCGGCGCTGGTCGGCTCGGTGTCTTCGCCGTGCGGCTGGCGCGGCGCGTTGAGGAACCAGTGGCGCGGCAGCAGCGGCTGCGCCGGGGCGAAGGGATCGGCTGGAGGCCGGGTGTCCTCCGCGCCCGCCGCCGGCAGCGCGCTCAGCGGCAGGCGCAGGCCCAGCGGCGAATCGCCCGGCAGCAGGTAGAGCTCACCACGACGCAGCGGCCAGGGCCCGCTCTGCCAGCCGCCTTCGGCGCGGCGTGCCAGCGGCAGGACGTAGCCGGCCGGGCGGTACAGCGCGCCGTCGAACAGCCGGCGCAGGCGCGCACGCTCCAGCGGTTCGAGCAGGCGTGCGTCGCGCGGATCGATGTCGACCGGCAGGGTGCCTTCTTTCCACAGGTAGTAATAGGTGTCTTCGAAAGCGGTGTGGACATGCGCCTGGGCCAGGGCCAGGCGCGCCGCGAGGGCGCGCGCGAAGCGCTCGTCGACGCCCTGTACGAGCGGCGGCGAATGCTGGTCGAGGTTGGCCAGCAGGGCGGGATCGGACCACAGCGTTTCGCCGTCGCGGCGCCAGAACACCGACAACGCCCAGCGCGGCAGCGGCTCGCCCGGGTACCACTTGCCGATGCCGTGGTGGACGAGGCCGCCGGGGGCGTAGTGACGCTTGAGGCGTCCGAGCAGGACTTCCGCGGCGTGGCGCTTGGCCGGGCCGTCGGCGGCGATGGTCCACTCGGGGCTCTCGAAATCGTCGATGGAGACGAAGGTCGGCTCGCCACCCATGGTCAGGCGCACGTCGCCGGCGGCGAGGCGCGCGTCGACGGCCTGGCCGAGGGCCTGGATGCGCTGCCACTGCGCGTCGTCGTAGGGCTTGGTGACGCGCGGATCCTCGTGGATGCGCTCGACGGTGTTGGTATAGCCGAATTCGACCTCGCAGGGATCGCTCGCACCCTCCACGGCGGCGGCGTGGCCGTAGTGCGGCGTGCAGGCCAGTGGGATGTGGCCCTCGGCGGCGAACAGGCCGGAGGTCGGGTCGAGGCCGACCCAGCCGGCGCCCGGCAGGTAGACCTCGGTCCAGGCGTGCAGATCGCTGAAATCGGCGCTCGGGCCGCTCGGACCATCGAGTGCCTCGACGTCCTCGACCAGTTGTACCAGGTAGCCGGACACGAAGCGGCTGGCCAGGCCGAGGTGGCGCAGGATCTGAACCAGCAGCCAGGCACTGTCGCGGCACGAACCGCGACCGCTGGCGAGGGTTTCCTCGCAGGTCTGCACGCCGGGCTCGAGGCGCACGACGTAGTCGATGTCGCGTTCCAGGCGTTGGTTGAGCGCGACCAGGAAGTCGATGGTCGGGGTCTCGGCACGGTCGACCTCGGCCAGCCAGGCATCGAGACGCGGACCGCGCTCGTCGATCGCGAGGTAGGGCGCGAGGTCTTCGCGCAGCTCATCCTCGTAGGCGAACGGCACGTGCATCGCCGCCTCTTCGAGGAAGAAGTCGAAGGGGTTGATGGCGACCAGCTCGGCGATGACCTCGACGTCGATGCTCAGGCGCCGCGTGCGCTCCGGAAAGACCAGGCGGGCGAGGTAGTTGTTGTAGGGATCCTGCTGCCAGTTGATGAAATGCCCGGCCGGCTCGACCTTGAGCGAATAACCGCTGATACGGGTGCGGCTGTGCGGAGCCGGTCGCACCCGCAGCACGTGCGGCGAAAGGGTCACCGCACGGTCGAAGCGGTAGTCGGTGTGGTGACGTATGGCGACGCGAATGCTCAAGCCGGCGGTCCTCGGTGATTGCGTTTGGTCCGTGGGTTTAACATGATGGAACGAAGATTGCTTTTCCAATCGTATGAAATTTTCCTGGAAAGCCTATGACCCGGGCAGCTTCTACGACGAGCTGATCAGCTCGCCGGGCCGCTACCGGCCGGCTGGCCGGGCCGTGGCCCGGCACATCCGCTCGCTGACCACCGAGGAGATCCGCGAGCGCCAGATGGCCGCCGAACTGGCGGTCAAGACCATGGGCATCACCTTCACCGTCTATGCCCAGGGCACCAATATCGATCGCGCCTGGCCCTACGACATCATCCCGCGCACCATTTCGGGGAGCGAGTGGGACCGCGTCGAGGCCGGTCTCACGCAACGCCTGACCGCGCTCAATCACTTCATCAACGACGTCTACAACGACCAGAAGGTGTTCCGTGACGGCATCGTGCCGCGCGAGCTCATCCTCGAATCGAGCAATTACCGTGCCGCCTGCCTCGGCATGAAACCCAAGTTCGGCGTGTGGGCGCACATCTGCGGCTCCGACCTCATCCGTGACCGCGACGGGACGTTCTACGTGCTGGAAGACAACCTGCGCGTGCCCTCCGGCGTGTCTTACATGCTGGAGAACCGCAAGGTCACCAAGCGGGTGTTCCCCGAGCTGTTCGAGTCGCAGAACATGCGCCCCATCGGCGAGTACACCTCGGCGCTGTTCGACACCCTGGCCTCGCTGTCGCCGCGCCGCGGTGCCTATCCCGAGGTCGTCGTGCTGACCCCGGGCATCTTCAACTCGGCCTACTTCGAGCATTCCTACCTCGCCCAGCAGATGGGCGCGGAACTGGTCGAGGGGCCCGACCTGTTCGTCGGCGACGACGATTGCGTGTACATGCGCACGATCTCCGGCCCGGAACGGGTCGACGTCATCTACCGGCGGATCGACGACCTCTTTCTCGACCCGGAAGTGTTCAACGCCGACTCGGCCCTGGGCGTGCCCGGTCTCATGCGCGCCTGGCTCAAGGGCAAGGTAGCGCTGGCCAATGCGCCGGGGGCGGGAGTCGCCGACGACAAGGCGGTCTATACCTATGTCCCCGATCTCATCCGCTACTACCTCGGCGAGGAACCGATCATTCCAAACGTGCAGACCTGGCGCTGCAGCGAGAAGGCGGCGCGCCGGTACGTGCTCGAGAACCTCGACAGCCTGGTGGTCAAACCGGCCAACGAGTCCGGCGGCTACGGCATGCTCATCGGGCCGGCGGCGAGCGAGCGCGAGCGGCGCGCCTTTGCCCGCCGCATCCGTGCCAACCCGCGCAACTACGTCGCCCAACCGCTGATCTCGCTGTCGACCTGTCCCACGGTGTGCCCGGGCGGCATCGAGCCGCGGCACATCGATCTGCGTCCCTTCGTGCTGCAGGGCGCGCGTCACTACGTCACCCCCGGCGGACTCACCCGGGTGGCGCTGGTCAAGGGCTCCTACGTGGTGAATTCCTCGCAGGGCGGCGGCAGCAAAGACACCTGGATCGTCGACTGATGCTGTCGCGCGTCGCCGAACGACTCTACTGGCTGGGCCGCTACCTCGAGCGCATCGAGAACACCGCGCGCCTGATCAACGTCTACGGTAACGTCCTGCTCGACCTGCCGCGCCCCGCCAAGCTGGTGTGGGAATCCCTGGTCGCCATCACCGGCAACGAAGCGGGCTTCGCCGAGCGCTACACCCGCGCCGACGAACGCAACGTGGTCAAGTTCTACGTCGCCGACCCGAACAACTCGTCGTCGATCCGAAAGTCCGTCGCCCTGGCCCGTGAGAACGCGCGCACCGTGCGCGAAATCGTGCCGAGCAATTCCTGGGAGGGCATCAACGACCTGCACCTCTACCTGCAGGACCACATCGACCGTGCGCTCACCCGGCGCGACCGCGATGCCTTCCTCACCCGCGTCATCAATGCCTGCCAGTTCATCGTCGGCGGCCTCGACAGCACCATGAGCCGCGACGCGGCCTGGCAGTTCCTCAGCGCCGGGCGCTACCTCGAACGGGCCGACATGACCTCGCGCATCGTCGACGTCGGCATCGCCAACGTGTTCCCGTGGGTGAGCTGGATGCACGGCGGCAACGTGCCGGAGGGCACCCAGAGCCCCTACGAGAGTGTGCTGTGGATGAGCGTGCTGCGTTCGCTGTCGGCGCTGCAGATGTACCGGCGGCTGGTGCCGGAGCGCGTGCGTGCCGACGAAGTGGTGACCTTCCTGCTGCAGGATCGCCAGTTCCCGCGCGCGGTCGCCCATTGCCTGCAGGCGCTGCGCCTCTCGCTCGACGCCCTGCCCAACGACCGCAGCGCGGTACGCGCCGGGCGCCATGCCCTGAGAAACGTCGAGCGCGCAGACGTCGGGGCCATACTCGCCGCCGGCGGCCTGCACGATTTCATCGACACCCTGCAGGTCGATTTCGCCGAACTCCACGCCGCCATCGAGGCGACCTGGTTCCTGCCGCCGGCCTGACGGCGGCAGGCCTCTGAACAAGTCCATGCCGGCGGCGCCGCCGGGCGCCGCGGCGTTCGCGTGTCCTATCGAAGGATCGCTGCGCGACGGGCCGCGCAGGCGGCGGTGTGGATCAGCCGCCGCTACCCGGGTTCTCGACCGGGTGGTCCCAGGCCGAGGCCCAGGCCGGGTGGGGCAGGGAGCGGAAGGCATCCTTGAGGCGGGCGTCCCAGTTGCGCTTCAGTTCGCGCAGGTAGTCGCTGTCCTCGTCGAGCGCCAGGCGGTTCTTGAGCACCAAGGAATCGGTGGCGTAGGCCAGCACCTCGATCGGCGGACCGACGGTGACGTTGCTGCGCATGGTCGAATCCATCGACACCAGGCCGCACAGGACGGCCGTGTGTAGCGCGGTGTCAGGCGCGATGATGCGGTCGAGAATGGGCTTGCCGTACTTGCTCTCGCCGATCTGCAGGAACGGCGTGGTCGAGGACGTCGAGATGTGGTTGCCCTGCGGGTAGATCAACACGACGTCGGGCGGCGCGCCCTGGATCTGGCCGCCGAAGATGATGCTGGCCTCGAAGTCCGGGCCGCCGCCGGTCTTCTGCTGCTGCATCACGCTGACCTGGCCGACGTAGTCGGCGGCATCCTCGAGGTTCTTCATCGTCATCAGCGACATCGGCATGCCTTGGTTGATGTCGTGCTTGACCTGGTTGACGATGCCCTGGCTGGTCGCGAGGTTGCCGGCGGTGAGCAGGCAGAACTGGCGCTGTCCGTCGATGCCGAAGGTGTGCATCTTGGAATAGGTGCTGATCTGATCGACACCGGCATTGGTGCGCGAGTCGGATACGAACACGAGCCCCGCATTGAGTTTGATAGCCAGGCAGTAAGTCATGCGATCGGGGCCACGCGAAAAGGGACAGCAAGATTAGGCGGGTGTCCCGGGGGACGCAAGCGGCGCTCGGGCAGCCCGTGGCGGGCTATTCGACGACCCGATCGATGACGACGTCGAGCGCACCGTTTTCGCCCGTGGTCGTGGCGGTGACGCTGCCCTCGAGGTCGCCCGGGCTGGCCTGCGGTGCACCGGAACGGGACACGCGCGCCAGCACCTCGACCGTCTCGTGGGCGCTCAGATTGTGGCCCGGCACCATGGCCATGCTGTCGTCGAGACGAACCTGCGCCGGCAGCTCGGCGAGGCGCAGCCGGGTGACCGCCAGTGGTGCGGGCGGGCCCTGCGGCGCGCGTGCGAGCACGAACACCGGGGTATCCGGCGGCAGGTCCGTGCCCAGGCCCGGTGCAAGCCGTACTTCGACGTCGAGGGCGCGCGCCACGCTCGGGCCGGGCGCTGCCGCGGGCTGGGTGGCGGGGGCACCACCGACGCCGGCGATCATCATTTCCAGCTCGTGGCGGAAGGGCGCCGCCGGCGGCAGCGCGGCGAGCGCCTGGCGCCAGGCGGCCAGGGCCTGCGCGGAGGCACCGTCCTGCTCGAAAGCAATTCCTTCGAGCACCAGCGCGGTGACGTTGCCGGGTTCGAGCTCGCGCACGCGGCCGATCAGCTCGCGCGCGCGGGTCCCGAAGCGCCCGCCATCGCGCATGGCCAGGGCATCGATCAACAGCAGCATCCCGCCGACGTCGTCGGGGGCGAGGGCATGTGCGTGCTCGGCCGCGGCGAGGGCCTCGTCGAACTGGCCCAGCGAGAGGGTGGTCCGCCCGAGCACGGTCCAGGCCTCGACGTCGTCCGGCACGGCGACGGTGCGCGCGCGCACCTCGTCGAGCAGCAGTTCGACCGCGTTGCGCGGTTCGGCGACATCGGCACCCGGATGGGTGATGGCGAATTCGGCCAGCCGCGGTGTGCCGAGATGCTGGTAGAGCGGAATGCTGCCCGCCAGGACCGCCACCACGATCACGCCGAGCAGGGCGCGGTTGCCGCGCCGCTGTGGACCTGGCGTGGCACTGGTGGCGCTGAGCACGGCGCGTTCGAGCTCGGCGCGTACCAGCGCGGCGGAGGCCTGGTCGACGTCACCGGCGGCGATGTCGGCCTCGAGTTCGTCGAGGCGGCGCAGGTTGTCGGCGCGGCCCTCGTCGGCGCTTTCTTCGCGACTGCGCCAGGCCGGCAGCAGGGCGAGGAGGGCCGCGACCAGCGCGACGGCGGCGAGCAGGGCGAGGAACATCAGGAGTGGCGCTGGCGTTCGGCGTCGACCAGCGCGGCGAGACGGGCGCGCTCGGCCTCGTCGAGCGGCGGCGCCGCCTCGCGCCCGCCGCGTGCGCGGCGCACGACGATGGCCGCAGCGACCAGCACGAGGATGGCCGGGCCGGTCCACAGCACCACCGTGGTCGCCTTCAGCGGTGGTTCGTAGAGCACGAAATCACCGTAACGCGCGACCATGAACTCACGCACCTCGGCATCGCTCGCACCCGCGGCCAGCATGCGATGGACCTCGTCGCGCAGGTCCTGGGCGAGGTCGGCATGCGAATCGGCCAGCGACTGGTTCTGGCACACCAGGCAGCGCAGCTCGGCGAGCAGGCCGTCGTAGCGCGCCTGCAGCGCCGGGTCGTCGTCGAAGCCGAGCGGGGTATCGGCAGCCTGCACCGGGTGCCAGGCCAGGACCGCGAGCAGCACGCCCAGCGCGGCGCCCGTGGCCGCCTTCACGAGCCGCCCCCGTACTGGCGCACGAGCGGCAGCACGTCGCGTTCGAGTACCGCCTCGGTCAGCGGACCGACGTGCTTGTAGCGGATGATGCCCGTGCCGTCGACGAGGAAGGTCTCGGGCACGCCGTAGACGCCGAGATCGAGGCCCAGCTTGCCATCGTGGTCGAACAGGCTGGTCTCGTAGGGATCCCCGCGCTGCTCCAGCCAGCGCTGGGCCGCAGCGCGTTCGTCCTTGTAGTTGAGCCCGATGACCGGCACCTCGCCGCGTGCGGCGAGCGCGTTCAGCACCGGGTGTTCCTCGCGGCAGGAGACGCACCACGAGGCCCACACGTTGAGCAGGAAGACGCGCCCGGCGAGCTGTGCGCGGCCGAGCGGCGGCGCGCCGGCGTCGAGCACCGGCAATTCGAACGCGGGCAGCGGCTTGCCGATCAACGGCGAGGGCACGTAGCGCGGATCGCGTTCGAGGCCGATGGCGAGGAAGATCACCACGACGACGAACAGGCCGATGGGCAGGGCGTAGCGCATGCCTGGTTCAGCCCCGCGCTTCGAGGGCCGCGCCGTCGTCGGCGGCGCGCCGCCGCAGCACGGCGCGCCGGAAGCGCGCGTCGCGCGTGGCCAGCAGCCCGCCGGCTGCCATCAGCAGCGCGCCCAGCCACAGCCAGCGCACGAAGGGCTTGACGCTCAGGCGCACGCTCCAGGCGCCGTCGTCCAGCGGCTCGCCGAGGGCGACGTAGAGGTCCCGGGTCAGGCCGGGCAGGATGCCGGCCTCGGTCATGGGCATGCCACGCACGCGGTAGACGCGTTTCTCGGCCTCGAGCACGGCCACCTCGCGGCCGTCGCGGGCGACGCGGAAACGCGCCACGCGACCGTCGTAATTGGGCCCGTCGACGGCTTCGTCGGCGACGAACTCGAAACGATAGCCGCCCAGCTCGGCGACGTCGCCGGCTGCCATGCGGACGTGCTTGTCGACGCCATAGAGACTGACCAGGGTGACGCCGACCACGGTCACCGCGAAGCCCATGTGGGCCAGGCACTGGCCGAGGAAGGCCGGCGGCAGGGCGAACAACGCCTGCCAGGGCCGCTGGCGGGCGCGACAGCGCGCCACGATCATGCCGAGCGTCGCCAGCACCACCCAGGCGGCGAGGGCGAGGCCGCAGGCGGCGGCGAGGCGATGGCCGGGCTCGAGCATGGCTACCGCGCCGCCGGTGACCACCACCGTGGCGATGAGCGGCTGGACCAGCCCGCGCGCGATGCGCCCGATGCGATCGTATTTCCAGTGGGCGGACTGGCCGATCCCGAGCAGCACCAGCACCGGCGCCACCAGCGGGATGAAGACGGCATTGAAGTAGGGCGGGCCGACCGAGATCTTGCCCAGGTCGAGGGCATCCAGGACCAGCGGGTAGAGCGTGCCCAGCAACACCGTCGCGGTCGCCACCGACAGCAGCACGCTGTTGGCGAGCAGGAAGGTCTCGCGCGAGGTCAGGGCGTAGTCGGCGCCGCCCAGCGTACGCGGGCCGCGCCAGGCGTACAGCACCAGTGCGCCGCCGATGACGGCGGCGAGGAAGACCAGGATGAAGATGCCGCGCGCCGGGTCGGTGGCGAAGGCGTGGACCGAGGTCAGCACGCCGGAGCGCACCAGGAAGGTGCCGAGCAGGCTCAGGCCGAAGGCGGCGATGGCCAGCAGCACCGTCCAGCTCTTGAACGCATCGCGCTTCTCGGTGGCGGCGAGCGAGTGCAGCAAGGCCGTTCCCACCAGCCAGGGCATGAAGGAGGCGTTCTCGACCGGATCCCAGAACCACCAGCCACCCCAGCCGAGTTCGTAGTAGGCCCACCAGCTGCCGAGCGCGATGCCGACGGTGAGGAAGGACCAGGCGAGCAGCGTCCACGGCCGTGCCCAGCGCGCCCAGGCGCTGTCCAGGTGGCCACCGATGAGGCCGGCGACGGCGAAGGCGAAGGCGACCGAGAAGCCGACGTAGCCGGTGTACAGCATGGGCGGATGGATGATGAGCCCGGGATCCTGCAGCAGGGGGTTGAGGTCGCTGCCGTTGGCCGGCGCCGGGATGGTGCGCAGGAAGGGATTGGAGGTCAGCAGCATGAACAGCAGGAAGCCGACGCTGATCATGCCCATCACTGCCAGCACGCGGGCGACGAAGGCGGCCGGCAGGCCACCGCTGCGCAGGCTGACCGCGGCCGTCCACACCGACAACAGCAGCACCCACAGCAGCAGCGATCCCTCGTGGGCGCCCCACACGGCGGAAATGCGGTAGGCCAGCGGCAGCGCCGAGTTCGAGTTGGCGGCGACGTAGGCGACGCTGAAATCGTTGTTGACGAAGGCCCAGGCCAGGGCGGCGAAGGCCAGCGCGATGCAGCCGCACTGCAGGCGGGCGGCGCTGCGCGCGAAGGCCATCCAGGTCAGATCGCCGCGGGCCGCCCCGATCAGCGGCACCACCGCCTGCAGCAGCGCCACCGCCAGCGCCAGGACCAGCGCGAAATGGCCGAGTTCGACGATCACGGCGTGTGGTCGCCGGCCGCCTTGCCGGCGGCGACGGCGTCGGCGACCTCCGGCGGCATGTAGTTCTCGTCGTGCTTGGCCAGCACCTCGCTGGCGACGAACACGCCGGTCTCGTTGAACTGGCCGTTGGCGACGATGCCCTGCCCCTCGCGGAACAGGTCGGGCAGGATGCCCTCGTAGTAGACCACCTGTTCCTTGTTGAAGTCGGTGAGCGTGAACCACACTGTCAGGCCCTGCGGCTGGCGCATCACGCTGCCCTCGACGACCATGCCGCCGAGGCGGAACGGCCGGTTCTGCGGCGCTTCGCCGGCGGCGACCTCGGTCGGACTGTAGAAATACATCAGGTTCTTGTTGAAGGCGGTCAGGATCAGGCCGGCCGCGATGCCGAGGCCGGCGATACTGAGCAGGATCACGATCAGGCGTTTACGCCGTGGGGTCATCGTCGTCTCCGGCGAGGTCCTCGGCCAGCGCGTCGAGTGCCTTGCGCTCGGCGCGGCGCGCGCCCAGCGCCATCATGCCGAGCACCAGTGCGCCGATGCCGTAGGACGTCCATACGTAGGCGGCGTAGCCGCCCATGGCGAGAAACTCATGCATGCTCCGGGCTCCGCCCGCGCACCAGCGCGCGCACCCAGCTGGCCTTGTGGTCGTAGGCCAGGATGCCGGCGCGCATGCGCGCGCCCAGCGCCGCGGCGTAGTAGGTGGTGAAGGCGACCACCATCACCAGCAGCGGAATCAGCATGCGGGTGTCGATCGACGGCTTGTCGAACTTGCTCACCGTCGGGCCCTGGTGCAGCGTGCTCCACCATTCCACCGAGTAGTGGATGATGGGGATGTTGACCACCCCGATCAGGGTCAGCACGGCGGCCGCGCGTGCGCCCATGCGGCGATCGTCGATGGCGCCGTCCAGCGCGATGATGCCGAAATAGAGGAACAGCAGGATGAGTTCCGAGGTCAGGCGGGCATCCCACACCCACCAGGTGCCCCACATGGGCTTGCCCCAGATCGAGCCGGTGACCAGGGCGAGGAAGGTGAACGCGGCGCCGAGCGGGGCGCTCTCGCGCAGGGCGATCTCGGCCAGCTTGATGCGCCAGACCAGGGTCGTGAAGGCCGCCCCGGCCATGCACATGTAGACGAACAGCGACATCCACGCGCTCGGCACGTGGAGGTAGATGATGCGGAAACTGTCGCCCTGCTGGTAGTCGGCCGGTGCCAGCGCCAGGCCACCGACCAGGCCGCCGGCGAGGAGCACGGCGGTCAGCGCCGTCAGCCACGGCGCCAGGCGCGCGCTGAGGCGATAGAAATGCATCAGGGATGCATATTTATGCAGGAACGCGAACATCAGCCCATGCGGATCCGCAGAGCCGCCGCGATTGCCCATGGCGCCAGCGTGAGGGCGAGCACGAACAGTCCGGCGAGGAAATAGAGTTCGGCGGCGACATCGAGGCCGAGGGCCGCGTTGGCGGTCGCGGCGGCGCCGAATATGAGGAGCGGAATGTACAACGGCAGGATCAACATTGCCAGAAGCATGCCGGCACCACGCAGGCCAACTGTGAGCGCACTCACAGCCGCCCCTATGAGGCTCATCGTGAGCGTGCCGAGCACGAGGCTCGCGGCCAGTATGACCGTGACCTCGCCGCGGAGTTCGAGGGCCAGCGCGAGCGGTACGGTGAGCACCACGATGGGCAGGCCCGAGAGCAGCCAGTGTGCGAGCGCCTTGGCCAGGCCGACCATCGCCAGCGGGGCGCCGGAGAGCACCACCAGTTCGAGCGAGCCGTCGGCGAAATCGTTACGAAACAGGGCATCGAGCGAGAGACTCGCGGCGAGCAACGCGGCCACCCACACGATGCCGGCAGCGACCTCGGCGAGCGCCTGCGGATCGGGGCCCAGCGCGAAGGGATAGAGGATCACGGCGAGGACGAAGAACATCAGCGGGTAGACCGCCTCGCTGTGGTTGCGCTGAGCCCGCCGCAACTCGCGCCGGATGACCGCGGCGAACACGCCGAAGGTGCTCATGCGGCACGACGCCCGAGTTCGATGACCTCCACGCGGTGGCGGCTGTCGAAGGCCTGGTGGGTGGCGATGAGCACGATGCCGGCGGCATCGAGATGCTCGTCGATGAGGTCTTCGAGCAGGCGCCGGCCGTCGATGTCGAGCGCGGTGAAGGGCTCGTCGATCAACCACAGGCGGGTGTCGTAGAGGGCCAGGCGGGCGAGCGCGACACGCTGGCGCTGGCCAGCGGACAGCTGGCGTACCGGACGCCGCGCGAAGCGGCGGGCGTCGAGGCGGGCGAGCGCCGCCTGGGGCGTGCAGCGACGTGGTGCGCGATTCAGCGCGGCGTGGAAAGCGAGGTTCTCCAGGGCATCGAGCTCGCCACTCAGGCCCGGCAGATGCCCGATGAAATTCAACTCCGCGGCGAACGTGCCGCTATCGGGAAGCGGTTGGCCGCGCCAGCTGACGCTGCCCGCGGCGGGGCTGATCAGGCCCGCCAGGGTCCGCATGACGGTGGTCTTGCCGCTGCCGTTGGGGCCCTTGAGCTGGACCAGCGTACCGGCGCAGGCGGTGAGGTCGAGACCCTCGACCAAGGTAAGACGGCCGCGCTCGACCGTCAGGCCGCGGACCTCGAGGCAGGGCGCGTTGGCGCTCACGGCGAGCGTGGCTGGGGCAGTCGGACGCGCGGGGGCGCGCGCGGCGCGGCTCAGTCGATGCGGAACTTGCCGCCGCCGCCGGGCATACCGCCCGGCATGCCACCGAGGCCCGGTGCCGCGCCCTGCCCGGGCACGACGATGCGCGAGGCTTCCTCGCGGGCGAGTTCGCGGGCGCGCTCGTTGAGGCGTTCGATGGCGCCACGAACGCCGTCGGGAAACAGGCGACAGGCTTCTTCGAGGTTGTCGGCGTCGAGTGGAAACTGGACCGGGATGGGGCCCATCTGAGTCATGAGCGTGGTATCCCCGATGAATCGTTGCTGCCGGGCCGGGTCGTCACTACCGTCGACGCGGATCGGCACGAGGCGGCGGATGGTGGCGGCGTGAAGGTCGGTAATCGATTCCTCGCGGTAGAGGTTCGCAGTGTCGACCGCGACGGAGTCGAGGCCGGCAGTATCGGCGTCGGACATGCTGGGTTCTCGCGCGCTTGGAGAATGCGACATATTACCAGAACCGTGGGCGGCGGGCGCCGCGTCCGCGAACATTTGTTGACACCGCGGCGCAGGCTAACGTGTAGAATGCGGCGGTCTCCGAGGTACTTGATTCCACAATGAAGGTTCTGGTCACCGGCGCGGCCGGATTCATAGGCGCACGCCTGACGGAAAAGTTGCTCGAACGCGGCGACCAGGTCATCGGCGTCGACAACTTGAACGATTACTACGAGGTGTCACTGAAACTCGGACGTCTGGGACGTTTCGAGAAGCACACGAACTTCACCTTCCGCAAGCTCGACATCGAAGATCGTCCGGTTATGGCGGAACTGTTCGCCACGGTGCGTCCGGATCGGGTCGTCCACCTCGCTGCACAGGCCGGGGTGCGTTACTCGCTCGAAAATCCCCACGCCTACATCGACGCCAACATCGTCGGCACCATGAACGTACTCGAGGGGTGTCGTCACAACGCGGTCGAGCATCTCGTCTACGCCTCGTCGAGTTCGGTCTACGGCGCGAACACGCGCATGCCGTTCTCGGTACACGACAACGTCGACCACCCGGTTTCCCTGTACGCAGCGACCAAGAAGGCCAATGAACTGATGGCGCATACCTACAGTCACCTTTACGGGTTGCCGGCGACGGGACTGCGCTTCTTCACGGTGTACGGGCCGTGGGGCCGGCCGGACATGTCGTTGTTCATGTTCACCAAGCGCATCCTCGAAGGCCAACCGATCGATGTCTTCAACTTCGGCAAGCACCGGCGCGATTTCACCTACATCGACGACATCGTCGGCGGCGTGACGGGATGCCTGGACAAGAGCGCTACGGCGAATCCTGGTTGGTCCAGTGACGCTCCAGACCCGGGCACGTCCCAGGCACCGCATCGGATTTACAACATCGGCAACAACTCGCCGGTGGACCTGATGGACTTCATCGCCACGCTGGAAGACTGCCTCGGTGTCGCGGCAAAGATGAACATGCTGCCCTTGCAGCCTGGCGACGTTCCCGATACTTACGCCGACGTCACCGCCCTGGTCGAGGACATCGGTTACACCCCGGGGACGCCGATCCGGCAGGGCATCGAGAACTTCGTGTCCTGGTACAAGGAGTATTACAAGATCCCATGAGCACGCATAACAGAAAGGTCGCGGTGGTCGGTCTCGGCTATGTCGGCTTGCCGGTCGCGGTGGCGTTCGGCCGCAGCGAGCAGACGGTCGGCTTCGACATCAACAAGGCGCGTATCGAGGAGCTCAAGCGTGGTCATGACAGCACGCTCGAGGTCGAGGATGCCGATCTCAAGGCGAGTGACATCCTCTTCACCTCGGACCCGGCGGATCTGAAGCGTGCAGATTTCCACATCGTCGCCGTGCCGACCCCCATCGATCACGCCAAGCGGCCGGACCTGACCCCGGTCCTGCGCGCCTCGGAGACGCTCGGCGCGCAGCTCAAGCGCGGCGACATCGTGGTCTTCGAATCGACCGTCTATCCGGGTGCCACCGAGGAAGACTGCGTGCCGGTACTCGAGCGCATGTCCGGCTTGAAGTGCGGCGAGGACTTCTTCGTCGGATATTCGCCGGAACGCATCAACCCGGGTGACAAGGAACACACGTTCACCAAGATCACCAAGGTGGTTTCCGGGCAGACGCCAGAGATCCTCGACATCGTCGCCGATGTCTACGCCAGCGTAGTCACCGCCGGCGTCCACCGCGCACCGACGATCAAGGTGGCGGAGGCTGCCAAGGTCATCGAGAACACCCAGCGCGACCTCAACATCGCCTTGATGAACGAACTGGCCCTGATCTTCGACCGCATGGACATCGATACCCGTGACGTACTGGCGGCAGCGGGAACGAAATGGAACTTCCTCAAGTTCGATCCGGGCCTGGTCGGCGGCCACTGCATCGGTGTCGACCCCTACTACCTGACGCACAAGGCGGCGATCCTTGGTTACTCGCCGCAGGTCATCCTCGCCGGGCGCGCGATCAACGACGGCATGGGGCAGCACGTCGCCAAACAGGCCATTCGGCATCTGATTGCCGCCGGCGGTCCGGTCCGTGGCAGCGTGGTCACCATCCTCGGTTTTACCTTCAAGGAGGACGTACCGGATCTCCGTAACACGCGTGTCATCGACATCGTCGAGGAATTGCGCTCATACGATATCCGGGTACAGATCCACGATCCTTACGCCGACGCCCACGAGGCGCGCGAAGAGTACGGCATCGAACTAGCCGAACTCGACGCGCTGGAGCCGGCCGCGGTCGTGATCTTCGCTGTCCCTCATCGCGAGTACCTGAGTGGGGGATGGCCGCTGGTCACGGCACGGCTTGACGGCGGCAAGGGTGCCGTGCTCGACGTCAAGGGCCGACTGGACCGCGAAGCGATCCCCGTCGGAGTGTCTCTCTGGAGACTGTGAACGCATGAATGTCGTTATGATCGGGACCGGCTACGTCGGGCTGGTCTCCGGGACCTGCTTTGCCGAGTTCGGCGCCGACGTCACCTGTGTCGACGTCGACCAGTCGAAGATCGACAAGCTCAAGGCCGGTCGCATTCCCATCTACGAGCCCGGGCTGGATCGCCTGGTCGAGGCCAATGTCGCCGCCGGACGCCTGCAGTTCACTACCGAACTGGGGCCCGCGGTGCGTGGCGCCGACCTCGTCTTCATCGCCGTGGGCACACCGAGCCGGCGCGGCGAAGGTTTCGCGGACCTGACCTACGTCTACGAGGCGGCGCGCCAGATCGCGGCCCACCTCGAGGGCTACACCGTCATCGTCGACAAGTCGACGGTCCCCGTCGGCACGGCGCGCAACGTCGAACGCATCGTGCGCGAGACCAACGCCCAGGCCGATTTCGACGTCGCCTCGAACCCGGAATTCCTGCGCGAGGGCGCGGCGATCGCCGATTTCATGCGTCCGGACCGCGTCGTCATCGGCGCCGAGAGCGAACGTGCCGAAAAGCTCCTGCGCGAACTCTACCGGCCCCTCAACCTGCGCGAGACGCCGATCCTGATCACCAATCTCGAAAGTGCCGAACTGATCAAGTACGCCGCGAACGCGTTCCTCGCGACCAAGATCAGCTTCATCAACGAGATCTCGGTACTGTGCGAATCGGTCGGAGCCGACGTCCACGCCGTGGCCAAGGGGATGGGCATGGACGGGCGGATCGGCTCGAAATTCCTGCACCCCGGCCCCGGGTATGGCGGCTCCTGCTTCCCCAAGGACACCCAGGCCCTGGTCCGGATCGCGCAGGAGCACGGCGCCAGCAGCCGCATCGTGGAAGCCGTCATCGAAGTCAACGCCGCGCAGAAGGCGCGCATGATCAAGAAGATCCGCAGCGCGCTGGGCGGCAACGAGGCGGGCAAGACCATCGGCGTACTGGGGCTCACCTTCAAGCCCGAGACCGACGACATGCGCGACGCTCCGGCCTTGTCGATCCTGCCGCCCCTGATCGAGAAGGGCGCGCGCATTCGCGCGCACGACCCCCAGGGCATGCACGAGGCGCGCGAGCTGCTGCCGGCCGAGCTGATTTACTGCGACGAAATGTACGACGTCTGCCAGGACGCGGATGCCGTCATTCTGCTCACCGAGTGGAACGCCTACCGCGGGCTCGATCTCCAGCGCGTCCGCAAGGCGATGCGCGGTTGCGCGCTGATCGACCTGCGCAACGTCTACGAGCGCGCGACCGTAGAGGCCCTCGGTTTCGAATACCACTGCGTCGGGCGTTGAGCGTCGCGCCCGCGCTGCGGTTCACTGAGCAACCGGCGCCCACCGTGGGTAAGCCGCCCGGGTTCGCCGTCGGTCGCGTCACCTGTGCGCGACCGGCGCCGGGCCGTGCCTGAGCCGGCGGTTGCTGGCGCACGCGATCGTCCCGGCCGACGATGCTGTTTCCCTCGCAGGTCTTCCTGCTCCTGTTCCTGCCGCTGACGCTGCTCGCGTACTACGGCGCACGCGCGAGCGAGCGCTTGCGGGTCGAGCTCCTGGCCCTGGCTTCGTGCCTGTTCTACGCCTGGTGGGACGTCCGCTTCCTGCCGCTGCTGGTGGCGACGATAGCCCTCAACTGGCTGATCGCGGCTGCCTACGTGCGCACGCGCCACAGCGCCTGCATCGTCTTCGGCGTGGCTTTCAACCTTGCCGTGCTGGGCCTGTTCAAGTACACCAACTTCGTCGCCGAGAGCGTGCTCGGGCTCCTCGGCGTGGCGTTCGAACCGTGGACGATCATCCTGCCGCTGGGTATCAGCTTCTTCACCTTTCAGCAGATCTCCTACCTGGTCGACCTGCGGCGAGCGGACGCGCCCTTGTACACGCTGCCGGAGTACGCGGCCTACGTCGCGTTCTTTCCGCAGCTCATCGCCGGCCCCATCGTGCGTCACAACGAGCTCATCCCGCAGTTCCGCCGGGTCACGGTGCGCGCGCCCGATGCGCAATGCATCGCGCGCGGCCTGATCCTGCTCATCCTCGGCCTGGGGAAGAAAGTCTTCCTCGCCGACAAGCTCGCCCCGCTGGCCGACGTCGGCTTCGGCGCGGCCGATCTCGGTACGCCCGGCTACCTGCCCGCCTGGCAGGCGGCGACCGCGTACAGTCTGCAGCTCTACTTCGACTTCTCCAGTTACTCCGACATGGCGATGGGCCTCGCCGGGCTGTTCGGCTTCGACCTGCCGCTCAATTTCGACAAGCCTTACCGCGCGACCAGCGTGCGCGAGTTCTGGCGGCGCTGGCACATGACCTTGTCGCGCTTTCTGCGCGACTACCTCTACATCCCCCTCGGTGGCAGCCGCCACGGGGCGCTGCGAACCTATGTCGTCGCGCTGATCACCATGCTGTTGTGCGGCTTGTGGCACGGCGCCGGCTGGACCTTCGTCGCGTGGGGCGGGCTGCACGGCCTGGGGCTGTGCGCCAACCGCTGGTGGGGCGGGCGTGGGTGGACGATGCCCAGGGGCCTGGCGTGGTTGCTGACCCTGCTGTTCGTCATCGTCGGCTGGGTGCTGTTCCGCGCCGAGAGCTTCAGCGTGGCCGCCCACGTGCTCGGCGGCATGGGTGGCATGGCCGGGGCCGGCAGGTTCGACGACGACGGCTGGATCGTGGTTGGCCTCGGCGCGGCGCTCGCACTGCTCGGGCCGAGCAACGTCGAGCTGTCCCGCGGCCGGCTGGTGACCACGCCGTGGGCGCGTTCCCTGCTTGCCCTGCTGCTGGTCGCGGTGTTGATGCGTGTCGGCCAGGGCCGCGCGCTCGAATTCATCTATTTCCAGTTCTGACATGGACTGGCTGGGGTACTGTCGTCGCCTGCTCGTCACCGCCCTGGTCCTGGCGGCCCTGCTCTACGGCTTCATCATCGTGCTCGATCCCTACCAGAACGTGCCGTTCGCGCCGTCGGCGGCGCGGGCCCCGATCAGTACCAACCAGCGCTTTTCCTACCCCGCGGTAGCACGCGATCCGCGCTTCGACGCCGTCATCATCGGCACCTCGACCTCGCGCCTCATCGAGCCGCGCGCGCTGGGCGCCGCGAGCGGTGCGCAGGTCGCCAACCTCGCCATGAATTCCGCGACCGCCTACGAGCAGCGACGCATCTACGAGCTCTTCCTGCGTCACCATCCCGCCCCGCGTTTCGTGGTGCTCGGCGTCGACGAAACCTGGTGCGTGCACGACGCCGCGCCGGAGCGCTACACCTTCCGGGATTTCCCGGAATGGATGTACGACGAAGACCCGTGGAACGACCTCGGCTACCTGTTCAACGACAAGGCGTTGGAAGACGCCGTGCGCATGGCCGAGTTCCTGCTCGGGCGCCGCGAGGCGAAGTACCGTCCCGATGGTTACCGTGATTTCACTGCCGATTTCCCACCCTACGATGCGGCCGCCGTGCGGCGGCGGCTCTACGGGGGCGCGCCGCGCCCGATTGCCGACGCCGCGATCCTGCCATCGCGGGAGCACCCGGAATGGCGCTTCCCGCTGTTGCCCGCGCTGGCCGACCTGCTCGCGGCCACGCCAGCCGCGACGCGCGTGGTCCTGCTCTTCCCGCCCCTGCACGCGGCCTATATCGAACCCCGGGCGGCGCTCTTCGCCGAGTGCAAGGGGAGGGTGCGCGATCTCGCCGCAGCACGTCCGGGGACGTCGATCCTCGACTACCTCTTCGTTTCGCCGTTGACGCGCAACGACGACAATTACTGGGACCCGGTCCATTTCACGCGCGCCGTGTCCGCCCGCGTGACCCGCGACCTGGCCACGGCGCTCGCTGGCGGTACGCCTACGGGGGCGGCGGTGCGCTACCTGCCCTGAACGGATTTGCGGCGGCGACCTGAGCGCGCGCGGCCACAACATGTTGCGTGTTCAATTTGTGAACGCGTCCGTGCTAGTATGCGCGCCCAATTCCCCCCGGGGCCGGGATTTGAAGAAGGAACGCGAGCACGATGCGGCCTTGACGCTGGGTATCCTCGAAGCGATCGAAACCCGCAGCGAGGTCACCCAGCGCCATCTCGCCAGCGAGCTGGGCGTTGCGCTCGGCCTGGCCAATTCCTATCTGCGCCGCTGCGTGCGCAAGGGGTTGGTCAAGATCACGCAGGCGCCGGCCAACCGCTACGCCTACTACCTGACGCCCAAGGGATTCGCGGAGAAGAGTCGGTTGACGGCCGAGTATCTGGTCTCGTCGCTCGACTACTACCACCGCGCGGGCGCCTCGCTGCGCCGTTCGCTGGCCGCGATCGAGGACGCGGGGCAGGGCAAGGTGCTGCTGGTCGGGGTGTCCGAACTCGCTGAAATCGCCTCGGTGCGGGCCCACGATTTCGACCTGGGCATCGTCGGTACGCTGGACCTCGGCACGGCCTCCCCGCAGTTCGTCGGCCGGCCCGTCTGGCATAGCCTTGACGAGGCGGACGCGTTCGATGCGGCGCTGTTCACGGACCTGGCCGCGACACCGGCTAACCGGCGTGCCGTTGCCGGGATCGCGGCGGCAGGCAAACTGTATGTCCCGGACATCATCGAAAGCATCGTCGAACGGGCTGTCGCCGAGTGAGCACGAAACGTACGACGGCGTACCACGGGGGACGGCGGCAATGACGGTCGCAGGGGAAAGCCGCTGCCGGCCGCCGCGATTCATCTAGGGAGGAAAGACCACATGGCATATCGAGCGCCGACAATCATCAACGATCGCAAGATTCGTTTCGCCGTGGTCGGGTGTGGGCGCATTTCCGGACGCCACACCGACGCTCTCGCCGAACACACCACCCACGCCGAGCTGGTGGCCGTGTGTGATACGGCGCCGAACGTGCTCGAAGAAGCCAGTTCGCGGCTCGGTGTGCCGGGGTATGGCAGTCTCGAGACCATGCTGGCCGCAACCGACGTCGATGTCGTCGCGCTGTGTACGCCGAGCGGGCTGCATCCTGGCCAGGCCGTCGAAGTCGCACGTGCCGGCCGTCACGTCGTCACCGAGAAGCCGATGGCGACGCGTCTGGCCGATGGCAAGCGCATGGTCGGGGCCTGCGACGCCGAGGGCGTGCACCTGTTCGTGGTCAAGCAGAACCGCCTCAACCCGACCCTGCAGTGCCTCAAGAAGGCCCTGCTGGCCAAGCGTTTCGGACGCATCTACATGGTCAACGTCAACGTATTCTGGACGCGACCGCAGGACTACTACGACTCCGCCCGCTGGCGCGGCACGTGGGAGTTCGACGGCGGTGCGCTGATGAACCAGGCAAGCCACTACGTCGACCTGCTCGACTGGCTGGTCGGGCCGATTGAAAGCGTGCATGCCTACACGGCGACTCTCGAGCGCAACATCGAAGTCGAGGATTCGGCCGTCGCCAACATCAAGTGGCGCTCCGGTGCGCTGGGTTCGATCAACGTCACGATGCTGACCTATCCGCGTAATCTCGAGGGTTCGATCACCATCCTCGGTGAGAAAGGTTCGGTCGTGGTCGGCGGCGTCGCAGTGAACGAGATCAAGCACTGGGAATTCGAGACGACCCAGCCCGAAGACGAAGCCATCATGCAGGCGAATTACCAGACGGCCTCGGTCTACGGCGTCGGCCACCCGACCTACTACGAGAACGTCATCAAGGTGCTGCGCGGTGAAGGCGAGCCGGAAACCGACGGCCGCGAAGGCCTGCGCTCACTCGAAACCCTGATTGCGATGTACACCTCGGCCCGCGACGGTCGTCGCGTCTCCCTGCCCTTGGAGTACTGACAGACATGGACAAGGGCTACAGCGTGCACGAAACGGCCATCGTCGACGACGGTGCGACAATCGGCGCGGGCACCCGGGTCTGGCACTGGGTGCACATCAGCGCGGGCGCGGTCATCGGTCGGGACTGCTCGTTCGGCCAGAACGTCTTCGTCGGCAATCGCGTGACGATCGGCGACAACTGCAAAGTGCAGAACAACGTTTCAGTCTACGACAACGTGACCATCGAGGACGGCGTCTTCTGCGGCCCGAGCATGGTGTTCACGAACGTCTACAACCCGCGCTCCGAGATCTCACGCAAGGACGAATACCGCAACACGCTGGTACGCCAGGGCGCGACCCTGGGGGCGAACTCGACCCTGGTCTGCGGCGTGACGGTCGGTCGCTATGCCTTCGTCGCCGCCGGCGCGGTAATCAACCGCGACGTGCCCGACTTCGCGCTGATGGCCGGCGTGCCGGCGCGCCAGATCGGTTGGATGAGCCGCTTTGGCGAGCGTCTCGATTTGCCGCTCGAAGGCGACGGCGAGGCAACCTGTGAACATACCGGGGAACGCTACCGCGTGAGCGGCGGTCGCTGCACCATCGTCGCGGCCGCGTGAAGGAATAGGTCATGCAATTCATCGATCTGAAGACCCAGTACCAGCAGCTCAAACCCGCCATCGACGAGCGCATCCAGCGCGTGCTCGATCACGGGCAATACATCATGGGGCCCGAAATTGCGGAACTCGAAGAGCGCCTGGCGGCCTACGTCGGCAGCCGGCATTGCATCAGCGTGGCCAGCGGTACCGATGCCCTGCTGATCGCGATGATGGCGCTCGGCATCAAGGCCGGCGACGAGATCATCACCACGCCGTTCACCTTCATCGCGACTGGCGAGATGATCGCGCTGCTCGGTGCGATCCCGGTGTTCGTGGACATCGACCCGCGCACGTACAACCTCGTGCCCGAGCTGGTCGAAGGCGCCATCACCTCGCGCACACGCGCCATCATGCCGGTCAGTTTGTACGGCCAATGCGCCGAATTCGATGCCATCAATGCCATTGGCGCGCGCCACGGCGTTGCCGTGATAGAGGATGCCGCACAGAGTTTCGGCGCGACCTACAAGGGGCGGCGGTCGTGCGCGTTGTCGACCATCGGCTGTTCCAGCTTCTTCCCTTCGAAGCCGCTCGGTTGCTACGGGGACGGCGGCGCCTGCTTCACCGACGACGACGAACTGGCGAAACTCATGCGCGAGATCCGCGTGCACGGTCAGGATCGTCGCTATCACCACCCGGTCATCGGTACCAATGGGCGCCTCGATACGCTGCAGGCCGCCGTGTTGCTCGGCAAGTTGGACACCTTCGCCGACGAAGTCGCTGCGCGCGAACGTCTCGGTGCGCGCTACAGCGCCCTCATCGGCGAACGCTGCGCCGGGGTGATCGCGCCGTACATCGAACCGCACAACACCTCCGTCTACGCACAATACACCGTGCAGGTCGACGACCGCGATGCGGTGCTGGAAGCGATGCGTGAGCACGGGGTCCCGACAGCGGTGCACTACCCCGTGCCGTTACACCGCCAACCGGCGTTTGCCGGTCTCGGCCTCGGTGCAGGTGCTTTCCCGGTCGCCGAAGCGGCCGCCGACCGTGTAATGAGCCTGCCCATGCACCCGTTTTTGACCGACGCGGACCAGATCCTGGTCGTCGATGCGCTGGTGGCGGCGACGCGCAAGGCTTGAAATCACTGAGAACGATACAGGGAGACGCAATGGACATCCGCGGCAAGAAACTCGTCGTCATTGGCGGCGCCGGCCTGATTGGGTCGCACACGGTCGACCTGCTGACCAAGGAAGATGTCGGCGAGATCATCATCTACGACAACATGGTGCGCGGCTCCGAGCAGAATCTCGCCCAGGCTTTGCGCGACCCCCGTGTCCGCGTGTTCGACATCGGCGGCGACATCACCCAGACCGACATCCTCGATGCCGCCCTGCAGGGCGCAGATGGCGTGTTTCATTTCGCCGCACTGTGGCTCCTGCAATGCCACGAGTTTCCGCGCGCTGCCTTCGACGTCAACGTGCGCGGCACCTTCAACGTGCTCGACGCCTGCGTGCGCAACAATGTCCAGCGCCTCGTGTACTCGTCTTCCGCTTCGGTCTACGGCGACGCCGTGGAGGAGCCGATGACCGAGGACCACCCGTTCAATAACAAGAATTTCTACGGCGCGACCAAGATCTGCGGCGAGGCCATGGCACGGGCCTATCATCATCGTTACGGTCTCAACTACGTCGGCTTGCGCTACATGAATGTCTACGGCCCGCGCCAGGATTACCACGGTGCGTACATCGCCGTGATCATGAAGATGCTCGATGCCATCGACAACGGCGACGGCCCGACCATCTTCGGTGATGGCAGCGAGGCGTTCGATTTCGTCGCGGTGGAGGATTGCGGCCTGGCCAACGTGTGCGCCATGAAAGCCGACGCCGTCGACGAGTTCTACAACGTCGGTACCGGCAAGCGAACCTCGCTGAAGGAAATCGCCGAGATGCTGTTGCAGCTCACCGGCTCCGACAAGGCCATCAACTACGCGCCGCGGTCGCAGGCAACCCTGGTGCGTAATCGGATCGGCTGCCCCAAGAAGGCGACCGCTCAGATCGGCTTCACCGCCCGCATCGACCTCATAGAAGGCCTTGGTCGTCTGATCGACTGGCGTGCAGCCGACATGGAAGCGGTCGAGCGGCGGCGCGCGAAGGCGCGAGGGTAGGCGTCCCGCCGTGTGCGGCCTGACCGGCATCATCAACTTCGACGGCCAGCCGGCAAGCGAGGCCGCCGTCGAATACATGAATACCGCGATTGCACATCGTGGCCCGGATGGCGCAGGGGTCTACGTGGACGGGCCGGTCGCGCTGGGGCACCGTCGCTTGTCGATCATCGATCTGTCCGATGCGGGGCGGCAGCCGATGGCAACGGCGGACGGGCGGTACGTCCTCAGTTACAACGGCGAGGTGTACAACTTCCCGGAACTGAAGGCCCAGTTGCAGTCATTGGGCCACGTATTTCGGAGTCGTACGGATTCGGAAGTCGTGCTGCACGCGTTCGCAGAATGGGGCCTGGATGCGCTGCGCCGCCTCAACGGCATGTTCGCCTTCGCGATTTGGGACCGCTTGCAGCGGCGGATGTTCCTCGCGCGGGATCGTTACGGAATCAAGCCGCTCTACTGGGCCAAGGTCGGCAGCACTTTCCTGTTCGCTTCGGAAATCAAGGCGATACTGGCGCACGGCGCGCTGCGCTCGGAGCTCGACCCAGAAGGGCTCGTCGAGTACTTCACGTTTCAGAATTTCTTCACCTCGCGCACGGTCTTCCGGCACGTCAAGCTGCTCGAGGCCGGCTGCCACATGACCGTCGATCTCAATTCGGCCAAGGTCGGTGAACCGGTTCGATACTGGGATTTCGCCTTCGAAGAGCCGCAAGGCAACATCGACGAGGAAGAGTATCTGGAAGAGCTGGACCGTCTTTTTCGCCAGGCGGTCAACCGCCAGCTCGTGAGCGACGTCGATGTCGGCTCCTACCTGAGCGGCGGGATGGATTCGGGTTCGGTCACCGCGCTCGCCGCGACGCACTTGCCCTATATCAAGACCTTCACCTGCGGCTTCGACCTGAGTTCGGCGAGTGGGGTCGAGATCAGTTTCGACGAGCGTGGTGCGGCCGAGGCGATGTCCTACCAGTTCCGTACCGAGCATTACGAGATGGTCTTGAAGGCGGGTGACATGGAGCGCGTGATGCCGCGCTTTGCCTGGCACCTCGAGGAACCGCGGGTCGGGCAGAGTTACCCGAATTTCTACGTTGCCCAGCTTGCCGGTAAGTTCGTCAAGGTGGTCCTGTCGGGTGCGGGGGGGGACGAGATCTTTGGCGGGTACCCTTGGCGCTACTACCGCGCCGTGGTCAACGACAATTTCGAGCACTACATCGACAAGTATTACGAGTACTGGCAGCGCCTGATACCGAATTCCCAGATCAAGAACGTGTTCAAACCCGTCTGGAGCGACGTCAGCCAGGTCTGGACGAGAGACATTTTTCGAGACGTGTTCTCCACTCACATGGAGCGCCTCACGCGTCCGGAGGACTACGTCAACCATTCCTTGTATCTGGAGGCGAAGACGTTCCTGCACGGCTTGCTCGTCGTGGAGGACAAGTTGTCCATGGCACACAGCCTCGAGACGCGTGTGCCGTTTCTGGACAACGACCTGGTCGATTTCGCGACCAAGGTGCCGGCCAGTCTCAAGCTCGGCAAGCTGGCGGAGGTCGTGTCCCTCAACGAGAACGAGGTGGGCTCGAAGACCGCCAAGTATTTCCAGCGCACGAACGATGGCAAGCTGCTGCTGCGGAAGATGATGGCGAGGTATATCCCGCCGGAAATCGTGGAGCGCGAAAAGCAGGGCTTCTCCGCGCCTGATGCCAGTTGGTTCAAGGGCGAGAGTATCGACTACGTCCGCAGCACGTTGTACGACGGTAGCGCTCGCATTTTCGAGTTCCTCGACCGCTCTGCGACATTGGCGCTCGTCGACGAACACCTGTCCGGGGCGCGCAACCGGCGCCTGCTGATCTGGTCGCTTTTGAACGTCGAAGAGCTATGCAAGCGCTATCTGTGACCGGACGGATGGGTGGCCGATGAGCGTGCTGGGACGGTATGCGAATCCGCACGCCTACCTGTCCGTCGGCGCCGAGTTGTTGGCGACGCTAAGCGCGAATCGCGAGCTGATCGTCGAACTCACTCGACGGGAGCTGGTGGGGCGTCACAGCTCCCAGTTCCTCGGGCCGATGTGGATTTTCGTGCGCCCCATGTTCATCGCGATTTTGTATATCTTCATCTTCGCGGTCGTCTTTCGCGCCCGGGTCGATGTCAGCAACGAACTGCCGCTCGACCATACTGCCTATATCCTCGCTGGGATCCTTCCCTGGCTCGCTTTTCAGACGTTGATGAACCAGTCCTGCATGCTGATCGTCGGCAACGCCGGCTTGCTGAAGGACTTCATTTTTCGTGTGGAATTGCTTCCGGTTACGTCGTCATTGGCATCAATTGCAGGTCAGCTTCTCGGGACGTTGCTGCTGCTGGTCTACGTCGGTGTCGTGCACCATGTCTGTTACCTGACGTGGCTGTTATTGCCGCTCCTGGTGCTGATGCAGGTCATGGCCATGATCGGCGTCGCGTTCATGTTGTCGGCGCTTACCGTGGTCGTGCGCGATACCCTGGAGCTCGTGCAGATGTTCTCGATGATCGGTGTCTTCGTTACACCCATCGTGTACCAGCGGGAATGGGTTCCAGCCACGGTCGAACCGCTGCTCTATGTCAACCCGTTCAGCTACATGGTCTGGTGCTATCAGGATGCCTTGTACTACGGCCAGATAACGAATCCCGCAGCGTGGGCCGTATTTCTCGGGTTGAGTGTGGGCAGCCTGCTCACGGGATACCGTATTTTTCGTTTCATGAAGCCGTATTTCGGCGATTTCGTCTAGGCCGCATGTCCGATCAATCCGTGATTGAACTCGTCGACGTGTCGAAGGCGTACCGGGTGTACCGGCGACTCGGCGACATCCTCAAGGAGGGGCTTTTCGGCGGGCAACGGCACGATCTCTTCTGGGCCTTGCGCGGCATCAGCTTTTCGGTGATGGAGGGCGAGCGCATCGGCATCGTAGGCCCGAACGGCGCGGGCAAGTCGACGTTGCTCAAGTTGATCACCGGCAATTTGACGCCTAGTAGTGGGCGAGTACGAATCGACGGACGCATTTCCGCATTGCTTAGCCTGATACCGGCGTTGAGGAAGGAAGAAACTGGTCTAGAGAATATAAAGCTCAACCTGCTGATGAACGGCGTTGATCGCCGTACGATTGCGTCGATGATCGACGAGATTGTCGACTTCACCGAACTTTCTTCGTTCATCTATCAGCCCGTCAGAACCTATAGTTCCGGTATGCAAGCCAGGCTTGCGTTCGCGGTCGCGACCGCGGTTACGCCGGAGATTCTCATCGTCGACGAGGTGCTTGGTACCGGTGACGCCTATTTCCAGGGCAAGGCCGAGGCGCGCATGCGCGACCTCTGTTCGCGCGGAAAGGCCTTGCTTTTCGTGAGTCACGCGACGTCCGCCCTACGGAATCTCTGCGATAGGGTGATCTGGCTCGAAAATGGCGAAATCCGTATGGATTCCAGCGCCGATTTCGTGCTCAAGGCATACGAGGAGGATGCCAAGCGTCAACAGGATCTCCGGACGCGGAGCGGAAACAAGGAGGCCGTGCGCCCCGACTCGGACCAGCCGGGCTCCGGTATGGATTTGTTTCGCGACGGCCGCCTCCACCTGCGGGTCGTGGCGGACGGTGATACACGGTTTCACGATACGCATTTCCTGACAAATATTGTCGTGACGCTCGACAACGGGGAGGCGATCAGTCTTCCGCTCGAGCTCGTCGACCTCGATGACATCGGGCATGCAGCCGGCCTTGCTCTGCTGGGAACCGAATGGGGACGCCTGCACAATCACGAAGGACGTGAGTGCCGGGAACTGAGTGCAAAGATCGGCCGCATGCGTGGTGGTGTGCTCGTGCTCAAGACCGGTACGGCAGGCCACGGTGACCGTTTGAGCGTCAAACTTCGGTTCGAAGCGGCTTCCGAGCGCGGCGAGAAGCTTCGTATCGAATGCTTTGACCTGGCGACTCGTACGTGGACGCCGCTGTCGTGCGAGCGGACTCCTGCGGTAGACGGTGCCTGGACCCGATACGAGGTCAGCGGTGAGGTGAGTTTGCCGCCCCCGGACGAAGTCGAGAACAGCCGGCAATCGTTCCTGCTGGAAAACAGGCCCGATGTCGCCATCGGTGCAGTTGGCATCATACAGAACAAGTGTGCGGTGTCCTCGGTGCTCGAGCGTACGCCGTTCGAGATCCGGGTCGGCGTGATCGTGAACAGACCAACGTCGGCGACGGACGTATGCTTGAAGATCATGCGTAAGGATGGCGTGTATGTCTTCTGGCAGTCGAGCGGATACGACAAAGAAGACGTCCGAAACGCGACTAGGGATTTCGCCGTTACGTTTCATTTCGACCCGAACATTTTCGGACCAGGCGAGTACCACGTGAGCGTTACCCTGGGTAACGGTTGGGATCTCAAGAATAACTACCCGCACTCGCAGGTTTTCGATCGCAAGATCAATGCTGCGACACTCATCATCCGCAAGCGCCACGCCGAGTTGGAGTTCGGAGTCGTCAATATGATCGTTCCGGTTTCGGAAGCATTGGAGGCGGCACCGGGCGAGGTCGAGGATGGGATTGAATCCAATGCTCGGTGAAAAGCAAGAGAGCGTACTAGTGATCTGCTCGGAGCGTAGCGGGTCCAACCTTCTCAAAGCCATACTCAGTCAGCATCCCGACATCTTCATCGGGCCGCCGATCCCACTGTTCGAGTGTTTCCGTCCGATCATCGACTCGTATGGCGACCTCGGGCACGACGACAACTGGCTGGAGTTGATCGACGACGTGGTCGACCTGATTGCGGTCAATCACCAGCCATTGCCGTGTCGAGTGACGCGCGATCAGATCATTGCCGCGACGGCTTCAGGCCCGCGCAGTTGGGCGGAACTCGTGCGCGCAACTTATCGCATCATCGCCCAGTCGCAGGGTGCCCGGATGTTCGGCTACAAATACAGTACGAACATGCAGGACCTCGCCTTGTTCATGGCGGAAATGGATTTCTCGCACGTCATCTATCAGGTAAGAGACCCCCGTGACGTGGTGTTGTCGACCGTCAAGACCGGCTTCGTCGACGAAACTCCGGAAGAGGTCGCGCGGCGATGGCAGCTTGCGCAAGAGCATGCGGGTAAGGCTTTGGAGGCGCATCCGCACGGTGTACTGGTACAGCGCTACGAGGACTTGTTGTCAGACCCGAAAGGGACATTGGGCCGGATTTGGTCGTATCTCGGCGTCGCGGACTGCAAGCAGGCCCTGACATTCCATACCGAACGGGCGAATCGGGAGATCGCGCAGCGATCGCATGCCTGGGCGAATGTTGCGAGGCCATTGATGCGGCGGAACTACGGCAAGTTCTACCGCGAATGGAACCTGCGCGAGGTACGCGGGGTTGAGGGCGTCGTTGCGTCCGAGATGAGACGGTTCGGCTACAAGGCGGCGAGCGGGTGGCGGTTTCTAGGCAAGAGCAGAAAGCTCGAAAAACGAGTCCTGACGGCAGCGGAAAACGAGTTCTTCCGGCCCCAATCCGAAAAATGGGAGGAGATCAATCGCAAGGCCCGCGCGCGCAGGGAGAAGTCGGCATGCTGACGTCCCTGACGCGGAAGTTCGACGCGTGGAAATGGCGCGTGGTTCACGGCAAGTTGCAGGCCGAGCGATCGCGTTTCATGACCGACCCTGCGTACGCGCGGCAAGCGGCGGCCGATCCGTTGTATGCATGTGTCGGGGATGGGATGCCGGGGGCGGGCAGCGAGCCGCGAAGCGTCCTCGAACTCGGCTGCGGTGACGGGAAGTTCGTCGCGATGCTGGCGGGCCTGGGATACCAAGTGACCGGTGTCGACCCGATCGAATACAAGACGTGGAAGGAATTCGCTGCGGCGTCCAACGTGGATTTCAAGAGCGGAGTAGCTGCCGAGGATCTGCCGTTCCGCGACGAGACATTTGATGCGGTGGCGTGCATGGGGGCACTGCTGTATTTCGAAGACCCCGAGAAATCGCTCACGGAGATAGCTCGGGTTATGAAACCGGGTGGTCGGCTGGTGCTGCGGACGGTCAACCGGGGTAACCTGCTCACGTTCTGCACCGGCCGTCGCCTGGATCCGGCATCGCGCAACCTGTATGCGGAAGATGAATTGACGGCATTGCTGGAGCGGCATGGATTGACCGTAACACGGGTGTTCTCATTCGGCTTCTGGCCACCTTTCTTCGGCAACCTCTGGTGGTTTGCGGCCAATACGATCGTCACACCGCGTATGCAGCGCCTTTTGTCGATGCTCACGCCGCGATCGATGAGAGTCAACTGGGTTGTGTTCGCACAACGCGAAGGCTCTCCAGAAAGGGCGCGATGAGAGCACAGGTCCATTCACGAAGCCCCTTCGAGCCACAGTGTTCGGGGCTGGCGTCCTGCGAGTACGTCGCGCACCTGTTGCGAGTCTTCGGGGTTGCAGCAGAGCCGGCGGAAGCGGACTCCGGCGCGGACTGTGACGTGGGTGTGGCACTCGGGCGGTTACCTGCGCGTCGTGCGCAGAAGGTGCTGGTGTTGTTGGAGCCGGACGTCGAAACTTGCAAAAGCCTCGGAGCCTCGGTCGCCGATTGCGACTGGTCGACCGACGGCTTGTTCTCGGCGTGCTGTGAGGCGCGGGCAGGGTCGTTACGCTCGTTCTTCGACTACCTGCATTTCGACGGGCCGAACGGGCGTGTCGTCGTAGTCGACGACGCGGGAAGGTGTGTGTGGCGACTGTGCGAAGCGGACCAGCGGAAAATCCTACTCGTCGGCACACGCCTGGCCGAGGACCTGGCCCTGTTGCGTCAGGGCGACCGTACGAAGACCACCAGGCCCAGGAGCGAGTGGGGGTTCGATTTCGAGCGTCCTACCTACCTGTTCGACGGTCTGGCGGCACCCGCTCCTTCGCGCGAGCGCCTTGCCGATCAATGGTGTGAGACATTGGCGCGCACGCTGTCCGAGTTGGCCGGCGTCTCGCGTCTGCCCTTGCTGCCGGGAAATGCGCGCGCAGCGGTAGTCATCACCGGAGACGACGACCAGGCGGCGATATCTGCGTACGAGACCCAACTCGCCGCCCTGGATGGTTTGCCCGTTACCTACTTCATGCATCCGGCGACGAAGATCGACAGCGAGCTGCGCGGTGCGCTGTTTGCTCGACGCACGGTCGACTTCGAACTGCACCCCGACGCGTTACATGCGCCGGAACAGTACGGGACGTTACTCGAACAGCAGAGCCGCTGGTTTGCCCGACATTTCGGTCTTGCGGCGACGGCTGTTCGCAATCACGGATTCCTTAACGATGGATACTGGCGTCATGCGCCGCACTGGGTCAGGGCCGGTCTCACCGCCAGCAGTAACCTGCCGGGACTCAATGGGACGATTTTGAACGGTTCGCTTCTACCAGCCAGGCTGGTTCTCGACGATTGTTTGCTGGACCACTGGTCCCTCCTGACCGCTTTCGGCGACGGTATGCTGTTCGCGCTCGAAATGAGCGACGCGGATGCTGCGCGCCACGTGCTGGAATTCGCCGATGCGATCGTCGAGTCCTCGATACCGGGAATCCTTGTGATCAACCTCCATCCCGAGAACGCTTCTCGCGCGCCACAACTACACCGCGCGATGCACGAGTTGGGGGAACGCGGGTTCCTGTACTGGACGCTGAGTGAATGTATCGCCTGGTTCAATTCGCGCGACAAACCGCTGTCCGGAGCGGCCGTTCGTAGCGGCAAGCGGGGATTCAAAGCTGCCTGGCGACGGTTGTTCGGTGGACTTGGCGCAATGGCGGTATCCTGATGGAAGAACGGTCCATCACGCACAGTCGGCCGATGCTGGGAGAGGCTGATCGCGTCGACATCGAGGCCGTGTTGAACTCGGGCATGCTCGAACGCGGTGCCCGCGTCGAGGCGGTCGAAGCCTGGTTCCGCGACGCGTTTGGGGCGCGTGCGGCGATTGCCACCGGGTCGGGTAGCCAGGCATTGCTCCTGGCACTGCGCAGCCTTGGGGTCGGGCAGGGCGACGAGGTGATCCTGCCTAGCTATGTCTGTCCGGAAGTCATGGGTCCGATCCATCTTCTGGGCGCCAACGCCGTACTGGTCGACTCCGCAGACGACTTTCTGCCGGTAACGCAGTCCATCGCACGCGCGGTCTCCCCACGTACTCGCGCAATTGTCTTCCCCTACCTGTTCGGCATCCATCGCGCGATCGACGACGTCGTGGCTCTCGGCCTGCCGGTCATCGAGGATTGTGCCCACTTTCTCGCCCCGGGTGTCCCGGGGGGCGGCATCGTCGGCGACCTCGCGTTCTTCTCGTTCAAGGCGACCAAGCTCGTGGCCGGCGGTGAAGGCGGCCTTGTCCTTACTCGTTCGGACGCGCGCGCGCGCGCGCTGCGCGCCGCGAGTGCGTGCGCGTTGCCTGGTGTCGTCTCGAGCCTCTACGCGTTTTCGGACCTGTCGGCGGCGCTCGTCGCGAGCCAATTGCGGCGCTACGCCGAGTTCGCGAATGACCGTCAACGCATCGCCCGGGCCTATGTTGCAGCCTGCGACCAGCTTCCGGGTATCGAGGTCGGCGCTGCAGCGCGACGTGCACCCGTGCCATTTCGGCTGCCCTTGCGTGTCGAATCCGCAGCTCGCGCGGACGCCCTGATCGCGGCATTGGCTCGCCGCAGGATCGTTGCACGACGCCCGGTCGAGCCCACCTGCCACCAGTGCCTTGGCCTGGCGGGGTTTCCCGGCGCCTCGGCCTTGCACGCCTCGACCGTGTCCCTACCGCTGTACCCGGCTCTGGACCCCGATGCGGTCGCCGGCGTCATCTCGGCATTGCGCGAAGCGTGGGACGAGGTGCGCTGACGTGCTGCGCGCGGTCGATACCCTGCCAGCAGTAGAACGGGTGCGCGGCGGACTGTCGGGCCGCGATTCGATGGATCTGGGAGCCGTCGACACATCCATGATCTATGGCGCACGCTGCTTCCACGATTTCCTCGCCGAGGCCGTCGGCGGCGAACAGCTCGCGCTGGTCGTGCGCGAAGGCGGGCAGGCGCAGGCGGCGCTGTGCCTGTTCGAGAAGACCGTGCCCGGGGTCGGGACGGTCATCAACAGCCTGCCGTGGTACGGCAGCCACGGCGGGTGTTTCGGGGCCGGTCTCGATGATTCCGCACGCCGGGTCTTGCTGGCCGCCTTGCGGGAATACGTGAACGAAACAGGGCCGCTGTCGGCAACTGTCATCTGCACGCCGGAAGAATCGGCACACGTTGCTGCCTACAGGAGCGCGCTCGCGCCGCGCGCGGAGGACTCTCGTATCGGTCAATTCACCCGACTGCCGGCAGCGGGGCCAGATTTCGAGCGTGAACTCGAAGCGGTCCTCAGGCAGAAGACGCGCAACCAGGCGCGCAAGGCCCGCCGCCAGGATTTCGTCGAGGAGGTGCGCGACGACGCGGACGCATGGCATGCCCTGCACGAGCTCCATGTCGCGAACATGGCAGCGCTCGGCGGCATGGCGAAGCCGTGGTCGCATTTGGAAGCGCTGCGCCGGCATATCCCGGCCGAACGGCGCCGCTTATCGCTGGCGATGGCCGGCGACGAGGTCGCCGCGGCGCTGCTGGTGCTGGCCTACGGGAGTACCGTCGAATATCTGGTACCGGCGATCGCGGTCGAACATCGCAGCCGGCAGCCGCTTTCGTTCCTGATCTGGCACGCAATGCAGTGGGCAGCCGAACAAGGGTATGCCTGCTGGAACTGGGGCGGCACCTGGGGTGTGCAGGACTCGTTGCACCACTTCAAGGCGGGGTGGGGGGCGGTCGACCGGCCATACCACTACTTCATCATGGCGAGCGAAGCGGGTGTGGACCGGATCCGCACGCACCGCGGTGAGCTGCGCACCCTGTTCCCTTTCTACTACGTCTACCCGTTCACGGCTCTCTGATGCCGACTACCGGGACGAGCGACCACAGGTAATGGAAGAGAGCATACGCCGGCCGCAGTATCGCGAGCCGTCCGCCCAGCGGGCCAGGTTGGACGAAATCAACGAGTTGCTCGTCGACGTCGAACGCGAACTCGAAGCGGAGTGGACCGTACCCACGGCGCCGCTCGTGTTCATCATCGGAGCACCGCGCTCGGGCACGACGCTCGCATCGCAGATCCTCGCGCACAGCGGGACCTATGCCTGGGTCAACAATTTCGTCGCCCGCTTCTGGAGCGCCCCGCTTGTCGGGGTGAAGATTGCCCGGGCAATGGGACTGTACGCGGAAGATTTCCGTTCGACGTTCGCGTCGGCCTGGGGTACGACGGAAGGCTGGCTCGAGCCCCATGAGTTCGGCTATTTCTGGAATCGGTTTTTCGATTTGGGCCAGGATACCCACAAGCTTGCTGCAGCCGATCTCGAACGCGTCGATGGCGATGCGCTGAGGCGCGCGATCGACTGCATACAGGCGGAGTACGACGCGCCGCTGGTGCTCAAGAACAACACCTGGTGCACATTGCAGGCTGCCTACCTGGCACAATTGTTTCCGCGCGCCATCTTCGTGGCGTGTTTCCGCGACCTCGTCTGGTTGGCGCAATCGTTACTGATGGCGCGACGTGAACGACTGGAGGACCCGGATGCGTGGTGGTCGGTGCGCCCGGCGACCTACCAGGCGCTGCGCCGTTTGCCCGTGCTCGAACAGGTCGTCGGCCAGGCGCGCGATATCCAGCAAGGGCTCGAGGCCGAACTCGCCGCCATACCCGCGGAGCGCGTCGTGCGGGTCGACTACGCCTCGATGTGCCACGATCCGGCAGCCTTGTGCCGACGCATCGCGGCGGCGGCAGGTATCGAGAACCTGGCCAATACGCGCATGCCGGAGTCGTTCCCTGCGCGCGAAGATATTCGCATCTCACCTGCGGAATGGCAGACCTTGAGTCGCCTTGCATCGAACAACTTGGGCGCCCAGCTATGAGCGATAAGCAGTTGCCATTGACCTTTCCGCGCTTCGATGAGCGTGAAATCGAACTGCTCCGGGAGTGCCTGCAGAGCCTCTGGGTGACCCAGGGACCAATGGTGGAGAAGTTCGAACATGCCGTGGCGGAACTGCACCAGGTGCGCTACGCGCGCAGCACGACCTCGTGCACGGCCGCATTGCACCTCGCAATGCTCGCGCTGGGGGTGGGGCCGGGTGACGAGGTAATCGTGCCGGCCTTCACCTGGATCACCTCGGCGAACTGTGCCGAGTACGTCGGTGCCCGGGCCGTGTTCGTCGATGTCGATCCGTTCACCTTCAACCTCGATATCGCGCGCGTCGCCGCCGCCATCACGCCGCGCACGAGGGCCATCATCGCCGTGCACCTGTTCGGCCTGGCTGCCGACATCGATGCGCTGCGCGACGTTATCGGCGGGCGCGACATCGTTATCGTCGAAGACGCCGCGTGCGCGCTCGGAACCACCTTGCGCGGTCGCCCGGTCGGCGGGCTGGGAGATATCGGCTGCTTCTCCTTCCATCCGCGTAAGGTCGTTACCACTGGAGAGGGCGGCATGGTGACAACCGACGACCAGGTGCTCGCCGAGGCGGTGGGCAGTTATCGCAATCACGGCGCAACTGGTGTCGATCCGGACAGCCCGGAAGCTCAGGGTCCGTGGACGATGGCGACCTTCAACCGCCTTGGTTTCAATCTCCGCATGAGCGACATACAGGCAGCGGTAGGTCTCGCCCAGCTGGAGAAGTTTCCGACCCTGCTGCACGAGCGGCGTGCCCGTGCAATGGATTACAACGCGCGCCTCGCCGGTTGCGATGGCTTGCAGGTGCCGGATCACGGCCCGGACGCCGGACATGCCTACCAGTCATACGTCGTACGTCTGACGAGCGCTGATCGTGCGACCCGCAATACCGTGATGACCCGGCTCGCGGCGGCCGGCATCAGCACACGGCCGGGTACGCATGCTGTGCCGGTCTTGGGTTATTACCGCCAGCGGTACGGCTATTCGCGCAACGACTTCCCGACGGCGAGCACGTGCGAAGACACTACGATCACGCTGCCTCTGTTCCCCGGCATGACCGCTGACGACGTCGAACGCGTGTCCGCCGCTTTCCTTGCTGCAATGTGCGGAGGAAATCGCGTGTGAGCGAGTGGCCGGTCGAGATTGAGTTACCGGCGCTAGAGGCCTTTTTCGCCAGGAAACGGTCGTTCTTGCCCGACCTGTCGATCGGCCCGGCCGTACCCGGTTCGACCCCTGCTGGTGGTTTCTGTGCTTTGCTCGACGACGTCATCCGTAGTCGCCGGACCGACGCGGCTTTTAGCGATCTCCTGGCGCGCATTGCGAGGATGCGTACAAAGAAGACCGATTTCGATGATTTTCTCTCCGCGCTCGTTGCCGATGGTGGCAACCTGACGAGGCATCGTACTGCGACGGGTAAGCGAGCATCGCTGTGGGGAGTTACCCCGATCATCAACTTGATCCCCTGCGTGCAGGCCGACCGATTGATTGGTTCGGATGCCTGTTCGCTGGTTTTCAACACCTATCGAATCAGCGCTGGCTTCGACTTGGTGCTCGCACCGCAGGCCAACTGGATCGCCTTGAACGCGCCATCGCATCTCGTGACCTACCGATGGATGGTTTTTATCTGGTCCATGCTCCGTTTCGACAACTTCTTCCTTTTCAATGACCAGGGCATAGTCATACCGGTGGGTGGCTATGGCAGTGACCGATTCGGCATAAACCTGACCGAAATGAAGTTGCTCAAGGCGGCAGGAAAGGCCTTGTACACAATGGCCTATGGCGCCGATCACCGTTCGCGGCGCAAGACCCTGGAGCTCGGGAAATACAATTTTTGCGCTGAATGCCCGGATATCGGTCGGTTCTGCATCTGCGACGATACCCAGGCCGGGCAGATGCTGGAAACCATCAGTGAGTACTCAACGGCGAACCTGACCTCCGGTCTGTCGACTTACTACGTGCCCGAGGCAGTTAATCTCAACTACCTCGTCGTCGAAGCGGCTACTTACCCGATCGGCGCCCCCTCAGGTAAGCACGAAGGCCCGCTACGCATACTTCATTGCCCGAACCATGAGCATTTCAAGGGCACGCACTACCTGCGCGAAGCAGTCGAACGGCTGCGCAATGAAGGATCTGCGCTGGAGCTCAGATTGTTGTCCGGTGTCAGCAATGCTGCCGTGCGGGAGGCGATGCTTCACGCGGACATCGTCGCAGATCAGTTTCTCGGCGGGATGTTCGGATACACGGCGGTCGAAGCGATGGCAATGGGGCGGCCAGTATTGTGCTACCTGGCGCACGACGATCTGGTTCCCGACCTGTCGAATTGTCCAATCATCAACGCCAGCCCAGATCGCATCTACGAAGTACTACGTGATCTGCTCAATCGCCGTGATGAGCTGTCAATCATCGGCGAACGCTCGAGGCGTTACGTCGAGCAACAATTGGACCTCGAGCCGTTTGGGCAGCGACTGGCGGCGCTCTATCGAAGCACTGTCCCGGGTTACGAAGCGGGCCTAGCTGCAGCATCCACTGGCTCCGTGGTCGAGGCGTTCAAGCGCTGGCTCGGAGTGGACGATACGAGTGGTTCCCGGACCGGCGAAGTCATCGGGCCACCAACGGTCCCCGACCGCCTCGATTGGGCCAGAGCCCTGGTCAAGCGATACCCGCTGCTACGGCCCTTCGCACGGTTCTGTTGGCGCCGATTATGTGCGCTGCGCAGCTTGGCGGGCGTGGTCGTACGCAGATGCAGGGCAGCGGGTGCTCGGCTTCGGCGATTGACAATACAGCCACGGAGTCTGTCCGGGCGATTCGCCGGGCGCAACGTCCTGGCGAGTATCCGGCGAGTCGGCGGGCGAATTGCCGGGCAGAATGTCCTGGGGAGAATCCGGCGAGTCGGCGGGCGAGTAGCCGGACAGCATGTCCTGGCAAGGCTCCGGCGAGTGGGTGGGCGAGTTGCCGGGCTCGTTAAGGGCAGGCTGGCGCGCGTCCGGCGGTCTGTCGCCAGAACCGCACAGCGGGTCACGCGGACCGTGCCCCAGGCTTTCGGCTCGGCGCTGGTGGCGGGTGCGGTGCCGATCGGGAGGTTGGCGACCACGCTACGCATGCGCCTGGGCCGTCCACGCACGCTGTGGGGCGTCACTCCAATCATCACGTTGCGCCTGCTCAGCAGGTGCGACCGTGCACTGGGCCTGGACAGCGAGTCTTTTGTCTTTACGACCTACAGCGTGACCTCCAACTTCGATGTCAATCTGAAACAGGTCACGAATTGGCTCATCAAGCGTCACCCCCGCTTGTATCGTCCCTACTCCCAATGCGTGTTCGCGTACGCGCTCCTGCGTTACGACGTGTTCAACTACTTCTTCGACCGCGGTGTCGAGGCCCCGCTTGGGCGAATGGGCCTCAACGAGGGGGAACTGCAGGCATTGCAGCGGGCCGGCAAGCGCCTGTTCGTCTACACCTATGGTGCCGATGTCCGCACCCGGGAGCGCACTGAGGCCCTCGGTCGATACACTTTCTGTACAGAGTGCCCGGAGGTGGGGCGTTTCTGCATCTGCGACGAATCGGCTGGCCGCGCCAATACAGAACTCGTCAGTCGCTACGCGACGGGGATGCTGGCGATGGGGGATATGTGTGTCTACGTGCCGGGTCATCGCGAGCTCCACTTCTGGCCGCTCGACCTGGCAACGATCGAGTATTGCGGGCATCGGCAACGCGGCGACGGCGTGCTACGCGTCGCGCACGCGACCAACCAGCCGTGGTTCAAGGGTACGGCGCATCTGGTTGACGCGGTCGAGAAGCTACGGGCCGAAGGCCTTCCGGTCGAACTCGTCAGCGTGTCGGGGTTGCCCAACACCGAGGTCTTGCGCGTGTTCAGCGAGGTGGACCTCGTTGCCGAGCAATTCTTGGGTGGGTTCCATGGTTATACGGCCCTCGAAGCGATGGCCGTCGGGAAGCCGGTGATTTCCTATATCCGTGACCGCGAGCGTTTGGCGGGCCCGGAGGAGTGCCCCATCATCAGCGCGACACCGGAAGAGATTGAAGCTGTCCTGCGTGACCTGCTCGCGGGACGTTATGACCTGGCCGAACTGGGCCGTCGCGGGCGGCGTTATGTCGAGCGGTATTACGCGATCGACGCTGTGTCCCGCAGCCTGGCCCGTGTCTACCTCGAATGTGGGGACTTCCCGCCCCGCGTCGAGGCAACCCTGCGGCAAGCGATCGCCGGACTGCAGGAGGATGGAGCCCCTGATGATTTCGGGTATGTGTCGTCGGGCCAAGGCGATGACCGAAACGCACCCGCTCGGGCCAGACAACGATAACGAGTTGAGCAATTGATGAATACTCTGCAAGCGCGCCTGCGGAACTACGCCGGCAAACTGATCGATGGTGCACGCCGGTTGAAGATGGGACTCCTCGACGCGTGGGTCTTCAACGCGGCGTTGCTGGGGCGGCGACCGCGACGCGGCGATTCCCTGCCGGGCGACGGGCGCGGCGTGGTCGTCATGCTGGTGATCTCTGAATTGTGGATCGACCCTCGGGTGCGCCGCGCGGCGACGGCGCTGGCGAGCGCTGGTTACCGCGTACGCATCGTCTATCCGGACTTCTTCAGCGAACTTAGAAAACTCGGGCCGATGGATTGGGGGCCAGGCATCGAGTTTCGTCCTCTCGAAGGATCCTACGCGTGGTTCGCCAACGGGTTTCCATGGGTTCTCGGCAAGGAGTATCTGCGCGCCGTCGAGGAAGAACGGCCCGACGTGATCCATTGTCACGACCTCAACACCTCGATCATCGGTCTCGCTGCGGCGGGCAAGCTCGGCTGCCACTGCATCTGCGACTTCCACGAGTGGTTCTCGGAAAACGTGTCTTGGGATGCCCAGCAGAAACAGTATCTTCCGCATCCTCGATTGCACAAGTTTGTCTATTGGCTGTCCGAGCTCGTAGTCATGCACCGCGCGACCGAGGTCATCACGGTTTGTGATTCGATTGCCAACGATTTACGCACGCCGCGTTACCTGAGCAAGCGGCCGGTCCACGTGATTCGCAATATCCCGGAAACCACGCGCGGAGATGCTAGTTGCTGGCCGTCCGTGAAAAAAGAAGTTGGAGTACCCGAAGACACCTTCGTGGTGCTGTGGCAGGGCGGGGTAGGACCGACGCGCCTGATTGAGCCGATCATCGAGTCCATCGGCCTCATCGAGGATATCGTTTTGGTCATTCGCGGCCCGGTCATCGAGCGTTTTCAGGACGAATATCTTGCGCTCGCCGAGCGTAGTGGCGCGGGCGGTCGCGTATTCTGCGTCCCCCCGGTGCCCTCCGAGCAGGTCGTCGCTGCCGCGCGAACCGCCGATCTCGGCGTGTGGTCACTGCCAAACCTCTCGCGCAATTTCTACTATTCCCTGCCCAACAAGATCTTCGAGTACCTCGGTGCGGGATTGCCCATCGTTGGCGCGAACTTCCCGGAGGCACGCAAGATCATCGAGGGCTATGGCGTCGGCCTGACCTTCGACCCCTACGACCCCCGTTCGATTGCCGATGCCATCGCCCGGATTTCCGGAGATCCGGAATTCGCCGCACGTTGTCGTGCCAACATCGCGCGGGCCAATGCGGATCTCGACGTCGACGCCGAGTGGCAGAAGCTGGTTTGTCTTTACGATGGCCTGCTCGGGAGGAATTGACGTGCGCGTAACCAGGGCCACGAGCGGGCTGGAGTCGATGTGATGTGTGGCTTGATGGGAATTGCGCACTGGGGCACGGTCACCGAGCCGCGGGCTGGCGTCGAGCGCATGGCCGCGGCATTGCACCACCGCGGTCCCGATGATCGCGGATTTGCCAGCTTCCCGGAGATCGAACTCGGTTTCGACCGGTTGGCGATCGTCGATATCGACGGCGGCCGGCAACCGATGCGCGATCGCAGCGGGCGGTTCTGCGTCGTGTTCAACGGTGAAATTACCAATCACCGCGCCCTGCGCCGCGAGCTGGAGTCGCGTGGTCACGTATTCAGCAGCGACCACTCGGACACCGAGGTCCTCTTGTACGGCTATCACGAATGGGGCAGTGCCCTCGCAACCCGCTTGAACGGCATGTTCGCGTTCGCGCTGTGGGACGATCGCGACAAGCTGCTCTACCTCGCCCGCGATCGGTACGGCATCAAGCCGCTATACATCAGCGAGAGCGGCGGCGGTACCGTGCTTTTCGCATCCGAAGTCAAGGGGCTCCTCGCATCGGGCTGGGTTCGCGGCGAACCGGACCCGGCCGCACTGTTCGAGTACTTCAATCTGCAGAACAACTGGGACGGTGCCACGCCGTTCAAGGGCGTGCGCTTGTTCCCACCCGGACACTTCGCCGTGGTGCGGGCCAGCGGCCTCGTGCAGGAGCGTTTCTGGGATTACGGTTTCGCGCGCGACCAGCGCATCGATCTCGCTACGGCGGCCGAGCAGCATCGGGAGATCCTGCTGGACGTCATCCGCCGCAACGTGGACGCCGACGTGCCGGTTGCGACCTACCTGTCCGGCGGTATCGACAGCGGTGCGATTACTGCGGCCGCGCATCGGCTCGATCACAGCGTGCGTTCATATTCCTGCGTGTTCGATCTCGAAGGGGTTGGTGCCGATGCCAGCGTGGACGAACGCGAGTTTTCGCGTGCCATGGCCGAGGAGATGCAACTGCAGCACACGGAGTACATGCTCAGGCCGGATGCCATCGTCGATGCTCTGGACGAGACCATGCATGCGCTGGAATACCCGCGCATGGGCATTTCCTACGAGAATTTTCTCATTGCCCGACGCGTTGCGGCCGATGGCCGGGTCGTGCTGTCCGGCATGGGCGGGGACGAAATACACGGTGGCTATATCGGGCGTTACACCCTGCTCGAACCCTACGACGAAACGATTGTCGCCGGCCGAGGACTGGCGGGGTTGGTGCGGCGGTTGGTGAAACGCGGTGGCGCGGATCCGGGAAGGGCGCGTGCGGAAGGCGCCGCACGTATCGCGGCCATGCTAAACGTGCCCCTGCGAGGGGGGCAGATTTCGGCCGCCCTGACCGACGAGTTCGTCGCGGCGGCGCCGGCGGTCGACTACGAGCGCCGCATCCTGGATGCCGTCGACGCCGCGCCCGGCGAGTTGTTGCGCGAGAAGTTGTTCTATCTCGATGCGCGGCATTACCTGCATGGGTTGCTGGTGCTGGAGGACAAGCTGTCGATGGCGCATTCGCTGGAGACGCGGGTTCCGTTGCTCGACAACGACCTGGTCGATTTTGTCGGCGCGTTGCCGTGGGAACTGCTGTCCTCGGACGGTACGGGGAAGCTCGTCTTTCGCGAGTCGGTCCGGCCGTGGGTGCCCGATGTGATATATCGCAAACCCAAGATGGGCTTCGGGCCGCCGGAAGCTTCCTGGTATCGCACACATCTCGCCACCTGGCTGCGCAGCCGGCTGGCGCCTGACCGGATCCGGGCCCGGGGGATTTTCAGGCCGGAGTTCGTGCAGCGTGTGCTCGACGAGCACATCGCCGGAACGGGCAACCACGTGGCCTTGATCTGGTCGTTCCTTAGCATCGACAGCTGGTGCTCGGTGTTCGGCTTCTACGGTGGCCGTTTGTGAGTGCGTCACGCCACGCAGCGACGTCCGCCACGGGCCGCGTGAAACGACGAATGGAACCAGTATGACGACGAAGTGCATAGTAACGGTGGTCGGTGCCCGCCCGCAGTTCGTGAAGGCGGCGCCGGTGAGCAAGGCTTTTCTGGATGACGGACGCGTGCGGGAGATTCTGCTGCACACCGGACAGCATCACGACGCGCTGATGTCCGCCATTTTCTTCGAAGAACTCGGCATTCCTGCCCCCGCCCACCACCTCGAGATCAGCGGAGGTACGCATGGTGAGATGACCGGGCGGATGCTGCCCGTCATCGAGCGGGTGTTGCGTGACGAGCAGCCCGACGCGGTGCTCGTCTACGGCGACACCAACTCGACCCTGGCCGGAGCGCTGGCTGCAGCGAAGTTGAACATTCCGATTGGGCATGTCGAAGCCGGCCTGCGATCGTTCAACCGGGCCATGCCCGAAGAGGTCAACCGTATCGTCACCGATCATCTAAGCGCCTTGTTGCTGGCCCCGACCACGGAAGCGATGACTAACCTGCAGCGTGAGGGGCTCGGCGAATTGTCGGTGCACGTGGGTGACGTGATGCTCGATGTTGCGCTTGCGGCGGCCGCCATCGCTGAGCGTCGAGCCTCGTTTCTGGAGACGCAGCAGCTGACTGCGGGCGAATTCGTACTGGTAACCCTGCACCGAGCCGAGAACACCGACGATCACGCGCGCCTGGCGCTACTCGTGGATTACATTCGCGAGCAGGCCGCGGGGCGACGGATCGTTCTGCCCATTCATCCACGTACCGCGCGCTCCATGGAGCAGGCACGGATCCCGCTGCATGGCTTCGATGTCATCGAACCGCTGGGCTACCTCGACATGGTGCAGGCCGTACGTGCCGCAGCCAGTGTCTTCACGGACTCCGGCGGGCTGCAGAAGGAGTGTTATTTCCACCGCACGCCCTGCGTCACCCTGCGCGAGGAAACCGAGTGGGTGGAGACGATCGAGGCCGGTTGGAACCGGCTGTGGCACACGCCGACCTATCGCCCGCGCATGACCATCGAGGAGTACGGTGATGGACATGCCGCCGAAGCCATCGTCGAATGCCTGGTGCAGCTGATCGCCGCTGCGGACGTACGCTGATGGTATCCGGTGCGACTGGCTGCCCGGATGCGGAGATGCCGTCTTGAGAGTCCTCCACGCCCCGGTCAACGTCGGCAACCAGCCCTGGGTGCTGTCGCGTTACGAGCGAGAACTCGGCCTGGCCAGCGACCTGGTGGTCAACTACGGTACTTGGCTCGGCCTTCCGGCCGACCGGACCCTGGGGGAGTACGGCAAACGTGACTGGCGCGCCGTCGTCCGACGCTTCGCCTGCGGAATCAGCGCGCCGTTGCGCTACGACGTCCTCCATTACTACTTCGGACGTTCCCTGCTCAGTTGGGATGACTGGGCGCGCGGCTGGAAGAAGCCCTTCCTCGACCTGCGCCTGGGCCGGGCGCTCGGGCGCAAGGTCTTCATGACCCTCCAGGGTTGCGATATACGCCTCGCAGCGGAGTCGAACCGGCGTAACGAACACACCCCGTGCCAAGAAGGCGGCTGTAACTTCTTCGCTAACTGTGTCGCCAACCTCGATGCACAGCGCCTGGCGTTGGCGCGAGACGTCCTGCCCCTGTGCGACAAGGTCTTCTTCCTCAATCCGGAACTCGGCCACTACGTCGGAACGGCCGAGTTCATGCCTTATGCCAGTGTCGACATTCACAAGTTCGATGTGTTGCCGCCGGCTGCCGTAGGCCGACCGCGGATCGTGCACGCACCCAGTGACAGCGCCCTGAAGGGCACTGCGGCGATACTCGAGGCGCTGGAGTCTTTGCGCCCTGATTTCGACTTCGATCTGATCCTGGTGCAGAACAAGCCTTACGCCGAAGCTTTGCAACTGTATCGCAGTGCCGACATCGCCATCGACCAGCTGATGGCTGGCTGGTATGGCGGCTTCGCGGTCGAAATGATGGCGATGGGAAAACCGACCCTGTGCTATCTGCGCGAGGCGGATTTCGCGCATGTCCCGTCGCAGATGATCGACGAACTGCCACTACGGAACATCGATCCCAATCACCTCAGGGAAAGCCTGGCCGACGTGTTGGCGCGGCGCTCCGAATGGCAGCGTTGGTCGGGTCTGAGCAGGGCGTTCGTGGAACGCTGGCATGACCCACGCAAACTGGCTGCGGCGATGGCTCGGCAATATGTGAATGCCGCCGAGCCATTTCACCGCTCGCTCGAAATGGTGAGCTGATGGGCATGATTCGGAAAACGGCTGCCGGCGGTATCTGTGCCGGGCAAACAATTTAACGAAAGGGGGAATTGCAATGCCAAGACCCATGGTCGTCTACATTCGCTCTCTGGCCTACTCTGGAACGACCTGGATCAATCTGGTACTCGGCAGCAATCCGGCGGCCTTTGCGCTCGGCGTTCCCGATCGCATCTGGAGCGGGGGCGTTACGGAGGCTGCACGCCTGTGCTCGATCCACGGGGCACAATGCGAGTTCTGGCCCCGGTATTTCGAGCATTGGCGGGGGCCCGGCAGCGCTATGTCAGTCCTCGCCGAGACCGCTGGGGCACGGGTGGTCCTGCTCAATAACATCAATATGAATCTGCTCGCCGAGCATATCGTCGACGACGAGGTGGACCTGCGTTACATGGTCGTCCTGCGCGACGGGCGGGCCAATGTCACCAGCGCTCTGCGTCACACACCCGATCTGTTCCTGAATCGCTACAACGCCATGCGGACGTGGCTCAAGCCGGCATGGGAAAACCTGTTCAACGGCTTGCCGCGTGATGACGAGCGCATGCTGGTGCTCAAGTACGAGGACATGGTCTGCGCACCGGACGCGACCATGGCCCGCGCGGGCGCCTTCCTTGGGATCGAGTACTCGAGTGACGCGTTCCGCTACTGGGAGCACGAACATCACTACATCGGGGGTAATACCGGCACTCTCGGACTGCTCCGCGACATGCGCGGTATGCCGCGAGCCAAGCATGCCCGCGAAGGCTACTACCAGGAACTGGCTAAATCGGCGCGTACGCAACCGGAAGCCCCGGTGCTCGACGAGAGCTGGCGCGACTATCTCAGCCGCGACGATCTCGTTGCTTACGACTACCTGTGTGGTGAACTGCATGCGGCCATGGGCTACGAACGGGACCATATCGGTGCGGACGAACTACGCGACTTTCGTGAGCGCAATGGTTTGCCCGACGACAGCGCAAACGCGCCCGAAACCATCGTTCACTCGATGCCACCCGAGCCTGGTCAGCCGGCGGCCGTACCGCCTGCCGAAATACCACATGCGCAAGACCGCGGGTTGATCGCCCGTTTGAAAGGCCTGTTCGGACGATGAGCTGGCTGCGCGCCCTGCGCACCCGGCTTTTGCCGTACCGGAAGTCTGGTCCGGTAGCCGCGCCGGAAAACACGACGCCGGCAGCAGGCACGGGAGCATCGGAGGCATGCCTGCGTCCGCTACCGGTGCCGTTCGAGCGGTTCGTGACGATCAACAGTGATTGCGATGGCAGTATCCACGATCTGGTGGGTGCCGCGGTGGCCCTGAATTCCGTGATCCGTGAGGAGTATGGCCTGCCTGTATGCGATTCCTTCTTCGGAAAGTGGTTGTTCGAATGCGGTCTCGACGGTGAGCGTGAACCGCGAAGCAATCGGGCCGTGCACGGCAGTTTCGACAAGGTGCAGTTCTTCGAACGCTGCGCCGAATGGATTAGGGGCTTCCACCGCGGTTGGTTCGACACCACGCACGGCTGGGCCTACAACATGAGTGTTAGGGTCGCGCCGGACCTGACGGTTGAAGGCGGGTGCGGGCAAGCGGTTTTCGCTGCTCCGCCGTCGTGGGAAGAGCCCGCCGTGCCGCGTTACCTCGCGTTCCGCTGCGCCGAAGGCGAACTAGAGCTCCTGAGTGAGCTGGTCGTGCGCAGAGGTGGTGAGATCCTGTCTCGCTGGAGGGTACCTGCGACATCAGTCGTGCCGACCGGCGAGTCGCCGGAAGTGGGGGTAGTTCTACCCATCATCGATCGTGCGTCCATCGGCGCATGGTTCGGAGAAGGGCCGCTCGTGCTCGAAGGGCGCGCGTTCCCGACGGGAGACGTCCGCGTATGCCTGGCGAATATCGCGCTGGTCACGGAGGTCCGGCGCGACATAGAGCATCAATTGGGCTCGTTGGGCGCCCTGAACATCGCGGTGAGCAACTTCTCGAGCCATGCCGGAGGATTGGTCTTCGCTGTCGCGGAGGGCCAGCATAGACAGTATCCCGAGACGGCGTATTACTCGGATGTTCCGGAGTCACCGCATTATTGCGCCGATCTGTTTCGTGCAGCCGGTTACGAAACAATCCAGACGTTTGCGGAAACACATGAGTATTGTGTTCGGGACGTCGCTGAACTGGCCTATCCGCGCATGCTTGCCGACGGCACGCAGGTGCACGACTATCACCGCTACCTGTTCATCCCACGCCGTGAAGACGGCACGCTCGATCTGGGCGCGTTTCAGGTCGATGGCGAGGTCCTCAACCCGTCGTGGGCCGACACCGCGTCCATCCAGATCGACTACTGCCTGCAGCAGGCAGCATCGAAATCATGGTGCGGTGGGGTGATCTATACCCACCTGAACTACGCTTCGGCGTCGCATACCTTCATGCGTGACGGCATCGATACTCGCACCATCTGCAACGCACCGTTACGGACGGCACTTGCCGATCTTTCGGCACGCTACTTCGGGCTAGGTGATTGCGCAGGCACCGGAGAACGCTTGTTCGTCGCGCCCGCGGCCATGCTGGCGAGGATGTCTGCGATGATGATGATGCTAGAGGGGCACATGGACTACGACACGTGTAGTAATACCGTGCGAATCAGTTCGGTACACGACCCTTGCCTCGGCCGCAAGGTACCCAGGCGTGAGGACGGTTTCCGTGATCTACGCGGGCTGACTTTCTACGTCGACGATGCGAGTTCGGCCGGTGTCACCGTCGATGGTGATGCCGTGGATGCCCTGATTCGTAATCCTGCCGATGCCAGCGGGCGGCATTCCGTAACCGTGGTCGATACTTCCGCACCGGCGGTTGTGCTTGGACGAGTGCCGGTCTCGGAACGGGAATTGGTGGTGGACGTCGACAGCGTCGCGCTGGAGGAGCCCGATGGCCGACGCTCCGCGCATCGATTGAGCCTGCGTGGATCGATGGGCTGGCTGGAGCTTTGCGGGTGGCTGCCTATGCTGGCAAATCGCCACTACATCCTGGTCGAGTACGAGAAGACTACCCCGACGCTACGGTTTTCCGTGGAGCTGGAGGATTCCAGTGGGCTATGTGTGGGTTGGGCGGAAGAAGGCATGCGCTTCGCGCCGCAGCTGCCGCGTAGGTTTGCGTGGAATTCCGTGGCCCGGCACGTCGAAGTTCTACCTTTCTGGCAGTTGTGCGCTGATTGTGGAGCCTCCACGGCGCCGGTCGGACGTCTCGCGAGCCTGCGCCTGACTATGGAAGGCGGTGTCGGTGACAGTCTCCTCTTGCATCGTGTCCTGCTCCTCCGAGACGACGGCAAACGCGCGGGTCGTACGCAATGCTTCGTGGGCGGTCGCGTCGGCAGCGAAGCAATGGAGTCGGTCGAGGTGCGTATCGAGAGTGGTGGTGTTGAACGGGCCTTGCTGCTGCACAACGGGTTCTACGCCGTGCCGAACGGCGTGCCGCGCGGCGGCATTGCTCATATCGAAGGACGGACGGTCAGCGGCGATATAATCCTGCCCCGCGGCGGGGCAAGACACGAAATTGTCGACGACGACTGGGACATAGATTTTCCGTAAAGCGACTGAAGATAAAGAATCATGAGAAGAGACAAGATTGGTATGGTGTGCGCCCCGGGCGCGGCGGCCCGCGCGACGCTGCGCCTGGAGGTCGACCGGGAAACGGAAGGACAGGTGTTGAGCGGGACGCTGATTGATGACGAGGGAGGCGCTCGCTATCCAATCGTCGACGGTGTGCCGAGATTCCTGAGCGTTCCAGATGCGCAGGATGCCGCCTACGAAAGCCAGAGTAAGACGACGGTCACGTTCTCTGACAAGTGGTCGAAGTTCAAGTCGTACGGTATGAAGCCGACCGAGCAGGAGTTCTTGCAGGAGTGGTACCGCAAGAAGTTTGGCTTGGGCAGTATTGCTGAACTCGAGGCGTTCTACGGCGATTTCGGCGCGATGCTGGAAGTGGGGCCCGGATCCGGCTTCAACGTACGTTTTGCGAGTACTCATACGAAGGGCACGGTCTGTGCCCTGGATATCTCCGACGCGGCGTTCACGACCTACGAGAACACCTGCGACTTGGACAACTGCCTCGTCGTGCAGGCGGATCTCATGGCGGCGCCATTTCCTGATGACAGCTTTGATTTCGTCATGGCCGACGGTGTTCTTCACCACACACCGGATACGCGCAAGGCAGTCGAGGCTTTGTATCGCAAGGTCAAGCCCGGCGGGCGGTTTTTCTTCTACGTGTACAAGAAGATGGGCGCTATTCGGCAATTCGCCGATCAACACATTCGAGAATCGTTCACCAAACTCGACCCGGACGCCTGCTACGCGGCATGCGAACCGATCACCGAGCTTGGCAAAGCGCTATCCGATCTCAATGCGACTGTAACGTTGACCAAGCCGATCGAAATCCTGGGGATCCCCGCAGGGACCCACGATGTTCAGCGCCTGTTCTACTACAACTTCCTCAAGTGTTTCTGGAACGACGCGTTCGACTACGAAACGAACAACATGGTCAACTTCGACTGGTATCACCCGCATGACGCCTGGCAGCATTCCGAGGAGGAGATCGTGCAATGGATGGGCGCGCTGGGTGTGACGAACTTTCAGTTCAACGACGCCAACCCGAATGGCCTGTCGGTCATGCTGCAAAAACCACGCTAGGGAGACGCACATGAAACTCCTGGTGACCGGTGCGAGCGGCTTCCTCGGGCAGCGATTGTGCCGGTGCCTGTCTCGAAGCCACGATATCACCGCGCTTTATGCCAGCCACAAGCCTGCGCTGCCTGGAGTCGCCTGGTGGCGCTATAGGCATGGTACCGACGCGGCAGAGGCCCTGCCGACCGACATCGAGGGTATCGTCCACCTTGCTCAGTCAGCGCAATATCGCGACTTCCCAAATGGCGCGGACGACATGTTTGGGGTAAACGTCGATTTCTTGTTCCGACTGCTCGAGCATGCCCGCAAATGCGGCGTAAGTACGTTCGTCGATACCTCGACCGGAGGCGTCTACGAAGGCGCCAGTGCTCCGTTCGGTGAAGCCTTGGCTGTCACGCCCAGGAATTTCTATGCGGCCTCCAAGCTAGCGGGAGAAGTGCTGTGCCAGCCTTATCGCGAATTGTTCCCAGTGGCCGTACTTCGTTTGTTCTTTATTTATGGGCCGGGTCAGATCGGGCGCCTGGTGCCTAATCTCGCCGAGCGTATCCGCTGCGGGCATCCCGTCGATTTGACTGGAGCCAATGGAGGCCTGCGCATCACGCCGACCTATGTCGACGACGTCGTCGATGTCATTGCTACCGCGCTCGAGGAGCGCTGGGACGGCATTTTCAATGTCGCCTCCGACGAGGTCATCTCGATCGAGGAACTCGCGCGGCACATTGGCCGTTTACTTGGGCGCGAGCCCGTCTTCCGGCGCAACGAAGGTAAGGACCCAGGGTCAATGGTGCCCGATCTCACCGCGCTTCGGGCCCAATTCGACATGTCTCGATTCCGTTGTTTTGCCGATGCCGTGGCCGACGCGTTGCCGCGAGGATGAGGAGCTTCAGGTGGGCGAAATGAGACGAGGCGATAACGGCCGCGTTGGGGTTTATGCTGCGTTGTTCATCATCATTGCGGTGTCCCTGTACTCGATGGACAGCCGGCAACGGCAAGTCGATCTGCGTCTCGGCGGAGTGGAAGCGGAACGGCGCCCATCGCCGTTGGCCGAGCAACCCGAAAGCTCTAGTGGACGCTCTGCAGCAGTCGATGCCCCTTTCGCGGAGCTTTCCAATAAGGTCGATGGTTATCTGCAGATCCCGACAGTCGTCAGAAGGGTCAATGCCCACCTGCTCAAGCCCTATACGCGTCTGCAGAAAGGCCTCAGGGTCCGTTACCGGGGT
>JACKNG010000004.1 GCA_024235015.1 Gammaproteobacteria bacterium | reverse complement strand
CGCTCGGGGGCAATGCCGGCGGCGGCGAGCGCCGCGGCCGGATCCATGCCGTAACGGGCATACGCGGCGCAGATGTCGCGGACAAAGGCGATCGGGGTGACGGCGCGGGAATCGGCCCCCCGCTGCGCTTCGGGCAGGTTGACGGAGGCGCGTCCGGGCATCGCGGAATTTTGCGCAGGACTGGCACGATATGCAACCTCGATGGCGCCCCCCGTACTGCCGGCGGGGTTAGGCTTGCCGCCCGGCACGCGCCCGCGGTGCGGGCCGGCGGGTCCAGCAACAGCGGCGCGGCCGCGGGGAGGAGAGAAATGGCAGCACTGCCGGGCATGCGGTTCGACCTCGGCGAGACGGTCGACATGTTGCGCGAGTCGGTCCAGGCCTTCGCCGAGAAGGAAATCGCGCCGCGCGCGCAGGACGTCGACCAGGACAACCAGTTCCCGCCCGACCTGTGGCAGAAGCTCGGCGATCTCGGCGTGCACGGCATCACCGTGGCCGAGGAGTACGGCGGCGCCAACCTCGGCTACCTCGCCCACATCGTGGCCATGGAGGAGATCTCGCGCGCCTCGGCCGCGGTCGGCCTGTCCTACGGCGCCCATTCCAACCTGTGCGTCAACCAGATCCACAGGAACGGCACCGCCGAGCAGAAGCAGCGCTACCTGCCCAAGCTGGTCTCGGGCGAGCACGTCGGCGCGCTGGCCATGAGCGAACCCAACGCCGGCTCCGACGTCGTCAGCATGAAGCTGCGCGCCGAACGCCGCGGTGACTGCTACGTGCTGAACGGCTCGAAGATGTGGATCACCAACGGCGGCGACGCCGACACCCTCGTCGTCTACGCCAAGACCGACCCGGAGGCCGGTCCGCGCGGCATGACCGCCTTCATCATCGAGAAGACCTTCAAGGGTTTCAGCGCCGGCTCCAAGCTCGACAAGCTGGGCATGCGCGGCTCGAACACCTTCCCGCTGTTCTTCGACGACTGCGAGGTACCGGTGGAGAACGTGCTGGGCAAGGAAGGCGAAGGCGTGCGCGTGCTGATGTCCGGCCTCGACTACGAGCGCGCGGTGCTCTCGGCCGGGCCGCTCGGCATCATGGATGCCTGCATGGACATCGTCCTGCCCTACGTCCACGACCGCGAGCAGTTCGGCCAGCCGATCGGCGAATTCCAGCTCATGCAGGGCAAGCTCGCCGACATGTACACCACCTGGCAGGCCTGCCGCGCCTATGTCTATGCCGTCGGCCGCGCCTGCGATGTCGGCGACCACGCCCGCACGCTGCGCAAGGACGCCGCCGGCGCCATCCTCTACGCCGCCGAGAAGGCGACCTGGATGGCCGGCGAGGCGATCCAGACGCTCGGCGGCAACGGCTACATCAACGAGTACGCCACCGGCCGCCTGTGGCGCGACGCCAAGCTCTACGAGATCGGCGCCGGCACTTCCGAGATCAGACGAATGCTGATTGGCAGGGAGCTCTTTTCGGATACCATCTGACCGCCTCGTCGCCCTCGATCGCGGACGGGTTCCCGTCCGCGTGGCGATCCTACGTATTCACAGTTTCTTTGATCGGAGCTTCTGCCCCATGAGATTTCGTCTGGCTGCCTGGATCATGCGACACCGCGCGAGTGTCGGTGTCGCCTTCCTCCTCGTCACCATCGGCATGGCCGCCGGTTTCCCCCACGTGCAGATCCGCACCATCTTCAACGACCTGTTGCCGCTCGACGATCCGTACGTGAAGGTGTTCTTCGCGCACCGCAACTTCGGCAACCCGCTGACCATGTCGATCATGGTCAAGCGCAAGGACGGCGACATCTACAACCCGGAGACCCTGGACAAGGTCTTCCGCATGACCCGCGACATCGACCTCGCGCCGGGCATCGACCACGACCAGGTGGTCTCCATCTCGACCGAGAAGCTGCGCTACGCCGAGGCCAATGCCGAGGGCATCGACATGCGCCCGCTGATGGACGACCACGCGCCGACCACCGAGGAGGAAATCCAGGACTTCCGCCGCCGCGTGGAGAAGTCGCCCAACGCCCAGCGCTTCTACATCTCCACCGACGAGACCGCGACCCTGATCAACGCCGCCTTCCTCGACTCCGTCGACTACGGCGAAGCCTTCGACTTCGTGCAGAAGCTGGTGGTCGAAGCCCGCGACGCGCATCACGAGGTGCATCTCGCCGGCCAGCCGGCGCTGACCGGCTGGGTCTACCTGCTGCAGAAGCAGACCTACAACATCTTCGGCGTCACCCTGGCGGCGCTGGTCATCGCGCTGGTGTTCTACATGCGCAACCTTGCCGGCACCGTGACCCCGATCGTGTGCGCGGCGGTCGCCGCCGTATGGGGTTTCGGCTTCATCGGCTGGATGGCGCGCCCGATCGAGCCGCTGCTCATGATCGTGCCGCTGCTGCTGATCGCGCGCTCCTTCTCGCACTGCGTGCAGTACACCGAACGCTACTACGAAGTCCTCATGCACCTGAAGGACCGACGCAAAGCCGCCGAGATCACCATGGCCATCATGATGGCGCCCTCCGTGCTCGGCATCATGACCGACGTCTTCGGCATCGTGTTCATCGCCGTGGCGCCGATCAAGACGATGGAGAACCACGCCATCTTCTGCGGCATGTGGGCGCTGTTCATCATCCCCACCGGCGTGTTCCTCATTTCCATCCTGCTGTCCTACCTGCCGGCGCCGAGGAACCTCGAGGCGATCGTCGGCGGTGAGAAGAAGGAATCGGGCATCCACCTGGTGCAGGAGCAGCTGCTCGACCGCATCTCGCGCCTGACCTTCGGCAAGACCGCGCGCCTCACCGGCGTGGTCTTCATCGGCATCGCCGTCGCCGCGGTCTACCTCAACTCGCAGATCAAGATCGGCAACCCGGTCGAGGGCTCCAACCTGCTGTGGCACGACTCCGAGTTCAATACCGCGGTGCGCGCGATCAACGCGCACTTCCCCGGCATGAACACCCTCGAAATCGTGCTCGAGGCGAAGAACAACGACATGAACCGTCGTATTGCGCGCACCGCCGAGGTGGCCAAGGTCTCCGGCGAACTGCAGACCATCATCGAGAGCAATCACGAGTTGCAGCCGCGCGCGACCCTGTCCTTCACCGACTACATGGGCGAGGTCAACCGCCTGTTCTCGGGCGGCAACCCCAAGTGGTTGCCACTGGATCAGACCGACGACGCCATCGCCGCGGCCGGTTTCGCCACCATGATGGGTTCGAGCCCGATCAACTTCAGCCACGTGGTCGACTTCAACGTGCAGAACTCGACCGTCTCGCTCTGGTACAAGGACAACAAGCAGGAGACGGTCGACGCCGCGCTGGAGAGCGCGCGCCAGGCGGTCGCGCAGGTCGGCGAGGATCACCCGGAATTCCGCGTGCGCCTCGGCACCGGCGTGATCGCCCTGCAGCAGGCCATGAACAGCGTGGTCGAGCGTTACCACTGGTTCATCCTCGGCCTGGTCAACCTCGCCGTGATGGTGATCTCGGCCTACGCCTACCGCTCGCTGATGGCCGCGGTGATCCTGCTGGTGCCGGTGAACCTGTCGAACTTCCTGCTCGGTGCCTCCATGCACGTGCTCGGCATCGGCATGGACATCAATGCCGTGATCGTGGCGGTGATGGGCGTCGGCGTCGGCATCGACTACGGCATCTACCTGCTGTCGCGCATCTGCGAGGAGTACACCGCGCACGATCACAACCTGCCGCAGGCCATCAACGCCGCGCTGACGACGACGGGCAAGGCAATCATGTTCACCGCCACCATCATGCTGCTCGGCATCCTGCCGTGGTACTTCCTGTCGGACCTCAAGTTCATGGCCGACATGGGCATGCTGCTGGTCGCGATCATGCTCATCAACATGGTGCTGTCGCTGGTGCTGCTGCCGCTGCTGGTATGGTTCATCCACCCGCGCTTCCTCGCCCGCGAGGACCTCATGGTGGGTGAGAGCTTCGACATCCGGGAGTTCGCCGGCGAGGCGCACGTCGCCTGAGGTCACGCCCGGGTGAGCCCCCGGCGAGCCGCGGTTCGCCGGGGGCACGGACGAAACCGGTACACTGGCGCCGCGCGGCGCCGGCCGTGCCGTCGACGGGAGAGAGGGGATGAATCAGCTCAAGTCCGCCATCAATCCGCGCTCGGAGGAGTTCCGCGCCAACGCCGAGCACATGCGCGGCCTGGTCGCCGACCTGCGCGCCCGGGCCGCCGAGGTCGCTGCCGGCGGCGGCGCGGCGGCACGCGAGAAGCACGTCGCGCGCGGCAAGCTGCTACCGCGCGACCGCGTCGATCGCCTGCTCGACCCGGGCACGCCCTTCCTCGAAATCGGCCAGCTCGCCGCGTTCGGAATGTACGACGGTGACGCCCCGGCCGCCGGCATGATCGCCGGGGTCGGCCGCGTCCACGACACCGAGTGCATGATCATCGCCAACGATGCCACCGTGAAAGGCGGCACCTACTACCCGATGACGGTGAAGAAGCACCTGCGCGCGCAGGAAATCGCGCGTGAGAACCACCTGCCGTGCCTCTACCTGGTCGATTCCGGCGGCGCCTTCCTGCCCAAGCAGGACGAGGTCTTCCCCGACCGCGAACACTTCGGCCGCATCTTCTACAACCAGGCCAACATGAGCGCCATGGGCATCCCGCAGATCGCGGTGGTGATGGGCTCGTGCACCGCGGGCGGCGCCTACGTGCCGGCGATGAGCGACGACACCGTCATCGTCAAGAACCAGGGCACCATCTTCCTCGGCGGCCCGCCGCTGGTGAAAGCCGCGACGGGCGAGGTCGTCAGCGCCGAGGATCTCGGCGGCGGCGACGTCCATACCCGCCTCTCCGGCGTGGCCGATCACCTGGCTGAGAACGACAGTCACGCGCTCGCCATCGCGCGCCACATCGTCGCCAACCTCAACCGCCGCCGCCCGCAGTCGGTGAACCTCAGCGCCAGCGAGGAGCCGCTCTACGACCCGGCGGAGATCTACGGCGTACTGCCGACCGACACGCGCCAGCCCTACGACGTGCGCGAGATCATCGCGCGCGTGGTCGACGGCTCGCGCTTCGACGAGTTCAAGGCGCGCTACGGGTCGACCCTCGTCACCGGCTTTGCCCACCTCTACGGCGTGCCGGTCGGCATCATCGCCAACAACGGCATCCTGTTCAGCGAATCGGCGCAGAAGGGTGCGCACTTCATCGAACTGTGCGCCCAGCGCAAGGTGCCGTTGCTGTTCCTGCAGAACATCACCGGCTTCATGGTCGGGCGCAAGTACGAGAACGGCGGCATCGCCAAGGACGGGGCCAAGCTGGTCACCGCGGTGGCCACCGCGCAGGTGCCGAAGATCACCTTGATCATCGGCGGCAGCTTCGGCGCCGGCAACTACGGCATGTGCGGACGCGCCTACTCGCCGCGTTATCTCTGGATGTGGCCGAACTCCCGCATCAGCGTGATGGGCGGCGAACAGGCCGCGGCGGTGCTCGCCACGGTGCGTCGCGACGGCATCGAGGGGCGCGGCGGCGAATGGCCGGCCGACGAGGAAGAGGCCTTCAAGGCGCCCATCCGTGCCCAGTACGAAGAGCAGGGCCACCCCTACTACGCCACCGCGCGCCTGTGGGACGACGGCATCGTCGACCCCGCCCAGACCCGCCGCGTGCTCGGCCTGTCGCTGTGGTCGACCCTCAACGCGCCGATCCCGGACACCCGCTTCGGCCTGTTCCGCATGTGAGCAGGCGTGGCCGCATCGCCCCGCCTGCAGCGTCATCTCCCGAGGTAGCCGCCATGTTCTCCAAGATCCTGATTGCCAACCGCGGCGAGATCGCCTGCCGCGTGATCAAGACCGCGCGGCGGCTGAACATCGCGACCGTCGCCGTCTACTCCGAAGCCGATGCGCTCGCCCGCCACGTGCGCCTCGCCGACGAGGCGGTGCTGCTCGGCCCGGCCGCGGCGCGCGAGTCCTACCTGCGCGCCGACAAGATCATCGAGGTCGCGCGCGCCACCGGCGCCCAGGCCATCCACCCCGGCTACGGCTTCCTGTCCGAGAACGCCGAGTTCGCCGAGGCCTGCGCCGCGGCCGGCATCGTCTTCATCGGCCCGCCGGCCGCCGCCATCCGCGCGATGGGCTCGAAGTCGGCGGCCAAGGCGCTGATGGCCGAGGCCGGCGTGCCCCTCACCCCGGGCTACCACGGCGACCGCCAGGAACCGGATTTCCTCGCCGGCGAAGCCGATGCCATCGGCTACCCGGTGCTGATCAAGGCCAGCGCCGGCGGCGGCGGCAAGGGCATGCGCCGGGTCGATCGCGCCGGGGATTTCGCCGAGGCCCTGGCCTCGTGCAAGCGCGAATCGGCCAATGCCTTCGGCGACGACCACGTTTTGATCGAGAAGTACGTGCTGAAGCCACGCCACATCGAGATCCAGGTCTTCGCCGACGGCCACGGCAACGCCGTGCACCTCCACGAGCGTGACTGCTCGGTGCAGCGCCGCCACCAGAAGGTGCTCGAAGAGGCGCCGGCGCCCGGCATGACCGACGAGCGCCGCGCCGCCATGGGCCGCGCCGCGGTCGACGCCGCGCGCGCGGTGGGCTACGTCGGCGCCGGCACGGTGGAGTTCATCGCCAACCCCGACGGCGGCTTCTACTTCATGGAGATGAACACCCGCCTGCAGGTCGAGCACCCGGTGACCGAGATGATCACCGGGCAGGACCTGGTCGAATGGCAGCTGCGCGTCGCCCACGGCGAGGCGCTGCCGTTGGCCCAGCGCGACATTCCGCTCGCCGGCCATGCCATCGAGGCGCGCGTCTATGCCGAGGACCCGCAAGCCGGCTTCCTGCCCGCCACCGGGCGCCTGGTGCATCTCGCGCCGCCGGCCGAATCGGCGCACGTGCGCGTCGACACCGGCGTCGAGCAGGGTGACGTCATCACGCCCTGGTACGACCCCATGATCGCCAAGCTCATCGTGTGGGACGAAAATCGCGACGCCGCGCTGGCGCGCCTGCACCGCGCGCTCGGCGACTACCGCGTGGTCGGCGTGCAGAACAACATCGACTTTCTCGCCCGGCTGGTCACCTCGCCGGCCTTCGCCACGGCCGACCTCGACACCGCGCTGATCGAGCGCGAGGAAGAGCACCTGTTCGCCCCGCGCGGCGCCGTGCCGGACAGCGCCTGGGTGCTCGCCGCGCTGGCCCGGGCCGGCGCCGAGGACGACGCCTGCGCCGGCCGCGCCGCCGCCGTCGGCGAGCACGACAACCCCTGGACGGGCCGCGACGCCTGGCGCCTCAACGGCAGCGGTGGCCGCCGCCTGACCCTGCGCGCCGGCGACGAGGAACGCGTCGTCACCGTGCGCGCGGACGGCGCGGCGATGCGCGTGGATCTCGGCGAGGCCACGCGCACGGTGCAGCTCACCCGGCGTGACGGCAGCCACCTCGCCGTCGCCATCGACGGCCACCACGTGCCCGGCGAGGTCGTCGTCGACGGCGCCCGGCTCACCGTGTTCGTCGCCGGCACGGCATGGCCGCTCGAGGCCATCGACAGCCTGGAAGCCAGCGGCGAGGGCGAGGAAGGCGCGGCCGGCCTGCTCGCACCGATGCCGGGCAAGGTCATCAGCCTCATCGCCGCGCCGGGCAGCACGGTCAAGAAGGGCGACAAGCTGCTCGTGCTGGAGGCGATGAAGATGGAACACACCATCTGCGCGCCGGCCGACGGCACGGTCAAGGCGTTCTTCTTCGACGCCGGCGAGCAGGTCACCGAGGGCGCCGAGCTGGTCGATTTCGAGCACGCCTGAAGGCGGCAGGCCTTGACCGGCCGGCCGACAGCCGGCCGTTGGCGCGCGACGTGCCCGCTGGACGGCGCCGGCCACGCCCGGCACCCTGGCAGGCCGGTGAAAAGCGTGACGAGGTCGGTCGTGGGCAAGGCGCGAGCGAAACGAGGATCGGAATTCATGCGAATGCACGAGGATCGCAGGCGCGCACGCAACGCTGACCACGACCGCGGTCACTTTTCACCAGGCCGTTAACGCATCGAACAGGGGTCGTTCCACCCCGGGAGTCCGCACCATGCCGCTATGCCTTGCCCTGCTCGGCGCCCTGCTCGGCCTCAGCGCCGGCGCGACGGCCGCCGAGCACAACGAACAACTGCTGTTCGCCGAGCCCGACGGCTGGCACGAGGTCTACGGCGATCTCGACGAGAACCTCGCCACCACCGAGTACGTGCCGGAAGGCCAGGACGGCGACGACTGGCGCGAGATGCTGACCGTGCAGATCCTGCTCGGCGAGGCCAATGCCGACCCGGACACCATGCTCTCGCGCATCGCCGTGCATCTCGGCAAGCAGTGCCCCGAGTTCGACGTCCAGCCGGTCGAGCTCGGCGGGGTCGACGCCCACCCGACGCTCGCGGTCATCATGCGCTGCGGGCGCAACCCCGAGAGCGGGCGGGGCGATTTCATCCTCCTGCGCGGCATCGCCGGCGAACAGAACTTCTACCTGCTGCAGAAGGCCTGGCAGGTCGAACCCTACGCCCTCGACGGCCCGTCGCCGGTCTCGCTCGACGAACGCAAGCTGTGGCTCGGCTTCCTCGCCTACCAGCGCATCTGCGACCCGGCGCGCGAGCAGTGCCCCGTCGGCAAGCGCCTCGGCGGGCCGGCGGACGACGACGCAGAGCGGACGGACAGCGCCGAGTGAAACTCGCGAGCCTCGCCGGCGGCGGCCGCGACGGCACCCTGGTGGTGGTCGACGACGCCCTCGAACGCGCGGTGGCCGTGGCCGCAATCGCGCCCACCCTGCAGCGCGCGCTGGACGACTGGACGCGCGCCGAACCGGCGCTGCGTGCCGTCGCCGCCGACCTCGCCGCGGGCCGCTGCGCCGACGCCTTCGCGCTCGACGTGTCGGCTCTGGCCAGCCCGCTGCCACGCGCCTACCAGTTCCTCGACGGCTCGGTCTACCTGCATCACATGGAGAAGGCACGGCGGGCGCGCGGCGCGGCGATGCCCGCCAACCACGACACCGAGCCGCTCATGTACCAGGGCGTGTCCGACGGTTTCTGCGCGCCGCACGGCGCGATGCACCTGCCCTCGGAAGATCTCGACATCGACTTCGAGGCCGAGATTGCCATCGTCACCGACGACGTGCCGATGGGGGTGGACGTCGGCGCGGCCGCGAGCCACGTCAAGCTCGTCATGCTGATGAACGACTTCACCTGCCGCGCGCTGACCCGCAGCGAGCTGCCCAAGGGCTTCGGCTTCGTGCAATCGAAGCCGACCAGCGCGTTCTCGCCGGTCGCCGTCACCCCCGACGCGCTGGGTGCGGCCTGGGACGGCGCACTGTTGCACGGCCGCCTGCAATCGTTCGTCAACGCGCGCGCCGTGGGCTGCCCCGACGCCGGCGTCGACGCCTTCTTCGGCTATCCCCGGCTCATCGCCCATGCCGCGCGCACCCGCGCGCTCGGTGCCGGCACCATCATCGCCGCCGGCGCGGTGTCGAACCGCGACCCGGCGAGCGGCCACGGCTGCCTGGCCGAGGCGCGTTTCGACGACGAGCAGGCCGGCCGTACGCTCACGCCGTGGTTGTGCTTCGGCGACGTCGTCCGCATCGAGATGTGCGACGCCGCCGGCCGCTCCATCTTCGGCGCGCTCGAGAACCGCATCGCGGGCCCGGCATGAGCCGCCTCACCGCCGCCAGCGCCGCCGATTTCGTGCTCGCCACCAGCGACCACGCCTTCGCCGTCGATCCCTACCCGGATTTCGCCACCCTGCGCGCGCATGCCCCGCTGTGCCGCCAGCCCGATGGTTCCTACCTGCTGACGCGCTACGCCGACCTGCTGCAGGTCTTCGGCGACCCGGTGCTGTTCAGCTCCGACAAGCGCGTCGACTTCAAGCCGCGCTTCGGCGATTCGCCGCTCTACGAGCACCACACGACCTCGATCGTGTTCAACGACCCGCCCTACCACACCCGGGTGCGCCGCCTGCTCGCGCCGTTCTTCGCCCACCGCGTGCTGCGCCAGATGGAAGACAGCATCGCGCGCATGGTCGATGCCCTGCTCGACCGTGCCGCCGAGCGCGGCACCATCGACATCGCGCAGGAATTCGCCACCGTGGTGCCGCTGAACCTCATCGGCGAATTGCTCGGCGTGCCCTACGACGAACGCAACCCGCTGCGCGCCTGGGCCAATGCCATCCTCGGCGCGCTCGAACCGGTGCGCTCGGCCGCGGAACTCGCCACGGGCAACCGGGCGGTGGAGGACTTCAAGGCCTACCTGCGCACGCTCATCGCGCGCAAGCGCGCCAACCCGCCCGGCGCCGACGCCATGGACGTGCTGTGGGCCCTGATCGAGGCGAGCGAGGGCGACGCGGACGACGCCGACACCCTCACCGAGCTCGAGATCCTGCACAACTCGATCTTCATGCTGAACGCCGGCCACGACACCACCGGCAGCCTGATCGCCAACGGCGTCGACCTGCTGCTGCGCTACCCGGAGCAGCGCGCGCGCCTGCAGGACGAGCCGGCGCTGATCAAGTCGGCGGTGGAAGAGATGCTGCGCTTCGAGAGCCCGCTGCAGATCGGCAATCGCCGTACCACCGCGGCGACCAGCCTCGGCGGCGTCGACCTCGCGCCCGGAACCTTTCTGCACCTCGGCATCGCCGCGGCCAACCGCGACCCGGCCCGCTTCGACCAGCCCGAGACTTTCGACATCGCCCGCAACCCGAACAAGCACCTCGCCTTCGCCCACGGCATCCATACCTGCGCCGGCAACTCGGTCGCGCGCATCGAGGCGCGCATCGCCTTCGGCAAACTGCTCGAACGTTTTCCGCGCTTCGAGCGCGCCGGCCCGACGGTGCGCCCGCACCGCTCGCGCTTCCGCGTCGTCGAGTCGCTGCCGGTCAGGCTGGAACCGGCGTCCTGACAGAACCCCGGCAAGGTGTGTGACCCCGCACGGGGCCAGGCACCGTCGGCGCCACGCCCTTCACCGGCACGGCGACAGCCGCCGTCGCGATCGAAACCGGTCGCCCCCTCGAAACGCCGCGAACGCGCGGCCCGGCCCCGTCACCAGCCTGCCGACCGCGGCGATCGCTACTCCGCCGTCGGCGCGGCCGGCGCCGCTTCCACCACCTCGGGATAGGGACACGCGTTCTGCAGGCACAGCTCGTCGGCGAACTCGTACTTCGCGCTGCAGCCCTGTTCGAAGGGCTCGAGCTCTTCCTCGACCATCACCGCCAGGCCGTCGGCGTACTGGTTGACGGCCTGGCCCAGCTCTTCGCCCGAAAGCGGTTTCTGGGTCAGGTTGTAATAGACCTGGGCGGCGAACATGCCGAAGGCGAACGAACGGTTGCCCCAGATCTTCTGCTCGTCGCCAAGTGCCGCGTCACTCTTGATAGCGGCCAGCGCCGCGCAGGTCATGGCGCCGTCGAAGGCCTGCTTGAGGGGCAGGCGCTGCGCATCGGGCGCGGGCTCGGCAGCGTTGGCGAACGCGCCGGCGAGCGCACAGGTGAAGGCGAGCAGGAAACGCATGGGGACTCCAGGACAGTGCGCTACAGGGGCGGGAGCGGCCATTGTGCGCGGTCACCGGCGGCAGGTAAACGACACCAGGGGCGGCCACGCCGGCGCCGTGACCGGCCTCTCACCGGGCCCGGCCTTGCAAGCCCGGGCGCGAATGCGCAGGATGGGCGCGCTGAAAATACCGGACCCGCATCATGCCCGATCCCCAAACCAACGACGCCGCGAGAGCCGTCTTCGTCGGCACCTGGAAACTGCTCGACAGCTACTCGGACCGCACTTCCGGCCGCGTGCCCTTTCCGCTCGGCGAGCGCGTGGTCGGCCGCATCAACTACGACGATGCCGGCAACATGGCCGCGCAACTGATGGGCGAGGGCCGCCCGCCGTTCAGCTCGCGCAACCCGCAGGAAGTCTCCGATGCCGAGTACCGCGAGGCCTTCCAGACCTATACCGCCTACTTCGGCACCTACACCGTCGATGCCGCCAACGGCACCGTGATCCACCACGTCCAGGGCGCGACGGTGCCGAACTGGCCCGGCCAGGACCAGATCCGTTTCTACGAGTTCGCTGGTGACAAGCTCACCCTGCGCACGCCGCCGATGCGCGGCAACGACGGCGAGAAATCCGTCCACACCCTGGTCTGGCAGAAGGTCGCCTGAGGCGGACGCCCTCAGCCGCGCGTCTGCGCGAGCCAGGTCAGCCACAGCAGGCCGAGCACGAGATCGCCGGCCGCCAACCCGACCAGGCGGGGCGCCGCGGCACCCGCCACGGCCAGTACCACGGCGACGACGAAGACCCCGGTCTTGCCGATGGCGAGCATGCCGACCAGGGGCCGGTCGATCTCGCGCTGCTGCGCGAGCCAGGCATAGGTGAAGCCGAACAGGGCAACGAGAAAGGCCGTCAGTGCGGTGTAGACCGCCGGCGCCGACGGCGGCAGCCCGGCCAGCCGGCCGGGCGCCGCACCGGGCATCGCGAACAGCGCCGCTGCGCCGAGATTGAACGGGCAGCTCACCCACAGGGTGAAGCGCACCCAACTCTCCTTGACCATGCTTCCGGCCCTCCCCCGGCCCGGCTAGCCGCCCCGCTCGCCGGTCCTATGCATCAAGTACTCATACCCCGGTGTCAGACACCGCGTCGATTTGAATCAATGGCTTGACCGCGGGTGTCAGACACCGCGGCGGCTCAACCGGCGGCCTCCTTCAGCAACTCGCCGGCGATGATGACCTGTCGGATCTGGTTGGAGCCGGCGGCGATCTCGCCGACCTTGCCGCTGCGGTAGAGCCGGTTGACCTCGGTCTCGCGCATGAAGCCCATGCCGCCGTGGATCTGCACCGCCTGGTCGAGCACGCGCATGCAACCGCGGCCAGCCGCGAGCAGGGCCGCGGCAGAGCGCTTGTGGATGGCGCCGCGGCCACCCTCGCCTTCCGCCAGGTCGACGATCTCGCGCCCGACCTGGTAGGTCAGCGCACGCATGCATTCGATCTCGGTGTACATGTCGGCAAGCATGGCCTGCACCATCTGGAACTGGCCGATGGGCTGGCCGAACTGCTTGCGCTGGGTGCTGTACTCGAGCGCCAGGTCGAACGCGCGCTGGGCGAGGCCGATGTCGAAGAAGGCGCCGATGACGCGCTCGATGTCGAGCCCGCTCATCATCACGACGTGGCCCTGGTTCTCCGCGCCGACGAGGTTGCCGGCCGGGACGCGGCAATCGTCGAACACGAGTTCCCCGGTGGGGCTGCCGCGCCAGCCCATCTTGTCGAGCTTCTGGGCGACCGAGAAGCCGGGAAAATTCTTCTCGACGATGAAGGCCGAGATGCCCTTCTGGCGCTTCTCCGGCGCGGTCTTGGCATAGACCAGCAGGACGTCGGCGACCGGGCCGTTGGTGATGAACAGCTTGCGCCCGTTGAGCACGTAGTCGTCGCCGTCGCGACGCGCGGTGGTCGCCATCGAACCGAGGGCGTCGGAACCGGCACCCGGTTCGGTCATGCCCAGCGCGCCGATCACCGTGCCGTCGCAGAAGCGCGGCAGGTAGCGCTGCTTCTGATCGGCATTGGCATTGCGCACCAGGTTGTGCAGGCACAGGTTGTCGCTCGCCAGCATGCCGGCCGACACCGTGTGGTTCCAGTAGGCGACGGCCTCGCTGATGAAACATTGCGCGAGCACGTCGAGCCCGGCGCCGCCGTACTCCACCGGTACCGTCACGCCGAGCAGGCCCTGTTCCGCCAGCGTGCGGAACGCCGTCTCCGGAAACCAGTCCTCGTTGTCCATGCGCGCGCACAGGGGATAGAGCTCTTCGCGCGCATAGCGGTAGGCGGCGTCGTAGATCGCCTGGTAATCGTCGTCGAAACCGAAGGCGGCGAGGTTGGGGATGGTCATGGTGGCAGCTCCGGTGCTCAGCGAGTGTTGCTACGAGGGGCGCGCTCGTGCCCCGCGGTGTCAGGCAGCGACAGCCGGGCCGACCGGGCGGGCTTGCCGGGGCTCGAGCACCCGCGCCCGCGGTGTCGGCCACCCGGGTCGGGCGGCCGTTTGCCGCCTGCCGGGGATTCGTCGCGAGGACACGCGCTCAGGCCGCGTCGAAGTAGTTGATGCCGTCGGCATGACGCACGCTGATGGGCGCACCGATCGGTTGCGCGGCGAACAGCAGGTCCAGCGCGCGCGCCGAGCCCGCTTCCATCACGGCGAGGAACCGTCGCTCGTCGGCGAGCCGCCCCACCACGTAGCCGCCCGAACGTTCACCCTTGGCATACAGCGCGGCGTAGGACTCGATGCGGCCGGCGCCCTCGGCCTGCTCGGCGATGACGACGTCGGTCTGCTTGGCCGCGCGCTTCTCCGCCGCGCTCGAACGCCGTTGCCAGGCGCCGTCCAGCCGGCGGCCATAGATCCCGACCGAGTGCTTGGAGAGGTACCCGCCGTTGGCCGCGACCAGCGCGTGCACGTCGCCCTTGCCACGCAGCTGCGCCACCACCTCGGCGATGGCATGCAGCGAGTAGTTGTTGCCGCAGCCGCCGAAGTACGGCAGGCCACCGGTGAGGGTCAGCGCGCGATCGGATTCGGGGTCGATGCCGAGGTGTTCGCAGGCCGCCGTGACGGCGACCGGGAAACAGCTGTACAGATCGATGTGGGTGAGCTGGTCGGCAGCGAGACCGGCGTCGTCCAGCGCGCGGCGGATGGCCAGCCCCTGGGCGCGTGAGGTGGCAAGCCGCGGGCGCTGGCTGACGAACAGATCGTCGCAATCGGCATACGCGTTGAGATAAACCCAGTTGGCCTCGGGAATGCCGAGTTCGCGCGCGAGGCCGACCGAGGTCAGCACCACCGCCGCGCCCTGGTTGACGGCGTCCTGCGCCACCATCCACTTGTTGTACGGCTCGCAGAGCTGGAAATTCGCCTTCGACGGCGTGGCGATGAAAGCAGCATCGCGCGCCTCGGGGAACTGCGCGTAGGCATTGGCCGCCGCGACCGCGCTGAACGGCGCGAACACGCGCCCGATGCGCGCACGGAAGTCGTCCGACGACAACCCGAGTTCATGGCGCAACACCTGCTCGAACAGGCAGTAGACCTGGATCGGGTAGGTGATACCGTGGGCCGTCTCCCAGGCGTTGGTCATGGGGTCCTCGGGCCACAGGTCCTCGTACTCGCCGGCGACTTCCTCGTGCCAGTCGAAGCTGACCCCGGCGCGCTGCGCGTTCCGGATCGTGGCCAGCGCCTCGGCGCCGGTGAGCACCGCCATCTGCGTCTCGCCGGCATGGATGGCCTCGCACATCTGGTTGACCAGGCGCTGCGGGGTCTCGCCGCCGACCTCGGCGTAGATCGCACGACGCGGTTTCACGCCGAGACGGTTGGCGACCGACCACGGCATGTTGTTCGAGCAGCCGAAGGGATTCGGCCACATCACGGTGTCGCGCACGGAATGCTCGAACAGGCGCGCAACGGCGAGGACGTCGACGTGGGCTTCGAGCGGCTGCGCGGCGCCGGCGTGGGCGATGGCGCGGCGCGCCGCTGCGGCGGCGATGTCGGCCGGCGACAGGCTGCGCCCCGGCGCGGGTGGTTCGCGATCGACATACTGGCCGGCGCCGACCAGGATCGGAGTGGAATCGTGCATTGGAATCGGGCTCCCCTCGGGCAGAACGGCTGCGTGATGACGGCCGCGGGTGGTGCGCGCCCCGCGCGGGCAGGACAATGGCCGGACCGCCGGCCGGTCGCCAACATAGATCACCCCGACAGCTTTGTGTACCGATGAGCGTGATGCGTCCACCTGGACACGACGCGGCCTGCGCGCCGCCCCTGACCGCCGTCCGCCTGGCCGCCTGGTCGCTCGCGCTGGGTGCGCTGGCACTGCTCCTGCTGCCCTATGCCGGCCAGGTCGGCTTCACCGGATTCATGGCCGACGACGCCCTCTACCTGCTGCTCGCCGATGCGCTGAAGCCGGCGCACGCCGGTGATCCCCTGCTCGTCTACGTGCGCCAGGTCGCGCACCTGCCGCCGCTCTACCCCGCGCTGCTCGCGCTCGCCGGGGCGGGCAGCGACGCGCTGGCGCGCGCCCACCTCGTCCAGGGCGTGCTGGTCGTCGCCGCGCTGGGGGTGCAGGCGGCCTACGTGCGCCAGGTCAGCGGCAGTGATCGGCTCGGCCTGCTCACGCTCGCCGTGCTGGCCGTACTGCCGGCCACCCTGCTCTTCGCCACCGAGCTGTGGAGCGAGTTCCTCTACCTCGTCCTCGCCGGGCTCGCGCTCGCCGGCGCCCACCACGCCCGCGTCGAACCGCGCGCGTGGTACTGGGCGGCGGGCCTGGCCGGCCTCGCCGCCACCACCCGCGGGCTCGGTCTCGCCCTGGTCGGCGCGCTCGTCGTCGGCGTCGCGGCGCGGCGCCGGCGCGCGCTGCCCGCGGTCGTCGCGCTCGCCGCGCTGCCCCTGCTCCTCGCGCGCCTGGCCGGCCAGGGTGACCCGGGCGGCTACGTCGACGTCTTCGACGCCCGCGTGGCGAACCTGCTGCGCATCCTCGACGTCGTGATGGCAAACCTGCACGCGGCGGGAGCGGGCTGGGCGGGGCTGTTCGAGGATCACCCCGGCATCCCCGCGAGGGTGGTCGGCGGCCTCGTCGCGGGGCTCGCCCTCGTCGGCGCCTGGCCACGGCTGCGCCGGCTCGAAGTCGACGCGGTCTACGCCGGGCTCTACCTCGGGCTGGTCGCAATCTGGCCGTTTCCCGATTTCATGACCCGGTTCCTCTATCCACTCGCGCCGCTCGCGCTGCTCTACCTCGGGTGTGGCGTACGCAGGCTCGCCACGCACCTGGCGCCACGCCAGGCCACGCGCATGGGCGTGCCACTGGCGAGCGCCGGCCTGGCCGTCCTGCTCGTGGCGGTGGCGGGCTGGAGCAGCCCGCTTCTCGCCCGCTACGCGTCACCGCCACCGGGCGAGCTGGCCGCCTACCGCAGCACTCGCTACTGGACGTCGCCGCCCGAACCGGCACGCGCGCTCGCCGACCTCGCCGGCAAGCACGCCATGACCCTCTTCCTGCGCGGCCTGCCCGCCTACGTCGGTCCGCGCCAGTGCGTCCACGCGCGTCACCCCGCCGCGGTGATGCTGCACGCCCACCGCCTCGCCTTCCCCGCGCCGACGGGCGAGACCCGCCCGCAACGACCACCCTGCCGTTTTCATCTCGTCCTCGCCGACCGCGCGCAGACCGCCGCAGGCGAGGAACCGTGGCCCGGCGCGCGCGTGGTCGCCGCCAGCCGCGTCGACGGGCGCCTCGTCGCCCGGCTGCTGCGCTACGACGACTGAGCGCCCGCCCGTGCCCCGGTCGAACACATCACCGGCGGTGTCAGACACCGGGCGTAATCGATCAATATCGCAAGAAGCCGGATCGGCGTGGACAGACTCATGGTTCCCGACTCGAACCACCGCCCACCGCCTGTTACCGCATTAGTTTGGCGATCAGTGGCGCGCCCCCGCTGGCAAGCGAATTCGCTCGAACGCCGATACCTCGATCGAGTCGATGGCAGCTCGGCGGCACCCTCTACGAGAACCTCGCCTACGACGCCGACGGCATCCCGCTGCAGAAGACGTTGAAGGAATACGGCATGCCGCCGGTGTGGGCGGCGCCGGAGATTGAGATCCACCACCTCGTCAGTCCCTCGCCCGCCACCCGCATCGGCGGCGAGGACGGCTGCGTCGCCACCACCACGGCGCTGATGGGCGCGGTGGAGGACGCGCTGCGCCCGCTTGGCGGGAAGGTCATGAGCGGCCCGCTGTCGCCGGCGCGGGTGCGCGCGATGATCGAAACAGCGCGGGCGGGCGTTGCCTATGAGAACTGCAGATCAAGCATTTGATCGCTAGTGTCAGACACCATCGGCACGAATGGGGACAGTTTACTTTCGCGCGGCGCGGCGCCACGGCTCGATGGTGTGCAGAAGTAAACTGTCCCCATTCGCCTCCCCGCGCAGGACCTCAGGCTTCCTCCGCCCCCGCCCGCCCCGCCGTCACCGCGTAACGCTTCAGCGTGGCGCACCCGCTGTCCGCGCGGGTGACGTCGTCGAGCGCGCGCAGCTCGGTGTGCATGCCGGCCGCGGTCACCTCCACCCGCAGGTAGCCGCGCGGCCCGCTGACCGCGTAGCGAATGTGGCCGGGATTGGCGGCGAGCGCGTTCTCGATGATGCCTTCGGGCGCCGGGTTGGACGAGATCGAGGTCGTCACGAACTCGGTCGCGATGGTGTCCGACTCGGGACGGGTGAAATCGCGTTTCAGATCGTTGACCCAGAACGAGTGCACGTCGCCGCCGAAGGTGACGGGGTTCGCCGCCCGGCTCGCAACGAGGCTGTCGGTGAAGCGCCGGCGCGCGGCGGGATAGCCGTCCCAGATGTCGGTATACCAGCGTTCGCCCGGGCCGGGCTTGCCATCCGAAGGGCCAATCAGGGTCTGCTGGCCGACCAGGTTCCAGGCACTCTTGCTCGCCCCCAGCATGGCGGCGAACCAGGCTTCCTGCTGCGCGCCGAGCATGGTCGCGGCCGGGTCACCGATCGCTGCGCAGCCCTCGATGATGTTCGAGCCGCCGCGGCCCGGCCGGGGACAGGGCTGGTAGCTGCGGTACTGGCGATCGTCGAGCAGGTAGAAACGCGCGAGGCGGCCGTGATCCACCGTGGTGTGGATGCGCATGTCGGGGCCGAACGGCAGCATCGAGCGCGGCAACGGCATGTGCTCGTAGTAGGCCTGGTAAGCCGCCGCCCGCCGCGCCAGGAACCAGTCGCGCGGATCGAGGTTCTGCGAGCGGTCGTTGGCGTAGTCGTTCTCGACCTCGTGATCGTCCCATACCAGCAGCCACGGCACCGCGGCGTGCATGGCCTGCAGCGCCCGGTCGCCCCGGTAGCAGGCGTAGTGCGCGCGGTAGTCCTCGAGCGTGGTCGGCTCGCGTACCGCCTCGTGGCTGCGCACGTGCACCGGGCCCCAGGTACTCTCGTAGATGTAGTCGCCGAGGTGCAGGACGAAATCCAGCTCGTCGTCGAGCATGTGGCGGTAGGCGGCGTAGTGGCCGTGCTCGAAGTGCTGGCAGGAGGCGACCGCGAAACGCAGGCGTGCGGGGCTCGCATCCGCCGCCGGCGCGGTGCGCGTACGGCCCACGGCGCTGGTCGCATCGCCGCAGTGGAAGCGGTAGAACCAGGCGCGCCCGGGGGCGAGGCGCGCGGTCTCGACGTGTACCGAATGCCCCCAGGCCGGCTCGGCCCAGCTGGTGCCGCTGGCGACGACCGCGCCGAAGTGTTCGTCCTCCGCCACCTCCCAGTGCACCGGCACCGCGACCGGCGCCATGCCGCCGCCCGGCGCGAAGGGTTCCGGCGCGAGGCGCGTCCACAGCACGAAACCGTCGGGCGAGGGGTAACCCGAGGCCACGCCGAGCGTGAAGGGGTCTGCTTCGAAGCGAGGCGTCGCGGCGAAACCGCGCGGCGCGGCGACGGCGAGTACGGCGGCCTGGGCGAGGAAACGACGGCGGCTGGGCATGGCGGACCTCCGGGCGGGCGGTGGAGCGGCGCACGGGTACGGCGCAGAGCGCCAAGATTAGCGCAGGGCGATGGCACTGCGATGACCGCGGCGCGGGGCGCAGTGACAAGTCGAAGCCGATCACCACGTTTCCGTGCGCCGCCCAGGCATCGTTGGTGACAGTTTACTTTCGCACGCGTTGGCGCCGCGGCTCCGGGTAGCGCGAAAGTAAACTGTCACCAACGACGGCCGTCCCCTCACGCCCCCCGCCATCCGCGACGTGCCTCGGCCGCCACCGTGGGCTATCTTTCGACCCACGGGGAGGCACGGCTCGGCGCAACACCAGCGCGGGTCCCGGCCGTCGTTCCCGCGCCGCCCAACGCACGCCCAGGGGGAACACCATGGCCCGCCGCTTCATCGACATCTCCATGCCACTCGAGAACGACGTCGCCTCCGACCCGCCCGGTTACGGCCCGCACATCGAGTACGTCACCCACCGGCAGTCGGCGAAAGACGTCGTGCAGTTCTTCCCCGGCATGGCGACGCAGGACCTGCCGGAAGGCGAAGGCTGGGCCATCGAGTGGGTCCGCCTCATGACCCACAACGGTACCCACCTCGACGCGCCCTATCACTTCCATTCCACGATGAACCAGGGCGAGCGCGCCATCACCATCGACGAGGTCCCGCTCGACTGGTGCTTCCAGCCCGGGGTGAAACTCGACTTCCGTCACTTCGCCGACGGCTACGTGGCAACGGCCGCCGATGTGGCGGCCGAACTGAAACGCATCGGTCACGAACTCCAGCCGCTCGACATCGTCGTCGTCAACACCCGCGCCGGTGGCCGCTACGGCCAGCCCGACTACGTTTCCGCCGGCTGCGGCATGGGCCGCGAAGCGACCCTCTATCTACTCGAACGCGGCGTACGCCTGACCGGCACCGACGGTTGGAGCTGGGATGCGCCCTTCGTCCATACCAAGGACAGGTACGCCGAGACGCACGACCCCTCGCTCATCTGGGAAGGTCACAAGGCCGGGCGCGAGATCGGCTACTGCCACCTCGAGAAGCTGCACAACCTCGAAGCCTTGCCCAGCGACGGCTTCATGGTGAGTTGCTTCCCGGTGAAGATCCGCGGCGCCAGCGCGGGGTGGACGCGGGCGGTGGGGATCGTGGAGGACGGGGTTGTGGAGGGCTTGGCCGGGTGAAGTCGATCACGCGCCCACTAGTCGGCCGAACGACCAGGTCCGGTCTCCCCGTTGCATGGCCGCGGCGCCGTTGCCGCCCGTAAGCGCGACGCCACCGGACATGGAGCGCATCGAAGATCTGGGCGAGCCGGACGACTACGAGAAACTGGCAGCCTACCTGGAAGAGCGGCTCTACGAATTCAACGTCGAGGCGACGGGGCATGCTGAGGCAAGATACCTCGGGCTCGCCATGCGGGATTCGAACGACGACGTGGTCGCGGGAGCTGCCGGCCACACCTGGCATCACACCTGCTTTCTCGGTTACGTCTGGGTTGCCGAATCCTGTCGCGGGAAGGGCTTGGGCTCGCGGCTCATGCGCGCGGTAGAACACGAAGCCCGCGCGCGCGGTTGCCGCAACATCGTGCTGTCGACGCACAGCTTTCAGTCACCGGAGTTCTACGAACGAATGGGCTTCCAGCGAGCAGCGGAAGTTCGGGACCATCCCGTCGGGCACGCGAACATCTGGTTCACCAAGGTGCTGGGGGATGGTTAGCAGGCTGGTGAAAACTACAGCGGAGGCCATCTTCTGCGTTACCCGCTCGTCTTGCATCTGGCCTGCCTCGCCACGTTTTTCACCGGCCTGTTAGAGTTGCCAGGTCCGTCGAGTTCTCACTGAGAGGCCCATCATGAGCATTCCCGCCACCCTGGAGCGGCTCATCACCGCCTGGAACGCCCAGGACGTCGAAGCCATCGTCGCCACCTTCGCCGAAGACGGCGCCTATCACGAGCCGGAAGGTCCCGAGCGGCTCGGACGCAGTCATGTCGGCCATGCCGCGATACGCGCGATTCTCACGCACATATTCACCACGTTCCCCGATGGCCGCCTGGATCCCGTCGGCCCCCTGGTCGTCGACGGTGAGCACGCCTACGCGGAGTGGGATTTCGCGTTCACGTCCGCCGACGGGCAGCGCCGCGTCGTACGCGGCGTCGACCTGTTCACCTTCGAGAGCGAACGCATCAAGCACAAGAACGTGTTCTTGAAGCGCTACGTACGCTGAGGAGATTGCAACGGAAATGCGCCAGGCTCCTTCAGCACCCGGCACGTCCGTTTTCCGGGAAGCCGCGGTTGCCTATCGCTCCCCTGGGAGGCGAGCGGGCAACCCGTGAGACCAACTGACGCGACTTGCTCAACCCCGACACCGGAGTCCGAACAATGAATCGACACATGGTGATCCCCCCGAACCAGCGTCCCGCCGCCCTCGACGTCTTCGGTACCGACGTCACCGTGCTGGCCGCAGCGTCCCGGGTAGGTGGCTATGGCATCACCCACCAGCAAGGCGCCGCGGGCAGCGGCCCGCCACCGCACAGCCATGGCTGGGACGAAGCCTTTTTCGTGCTGACCGGCGAGATCACCTTCCGTTGCGCTGACGAGACCCATGTCTGCGGGCCGGGCACGCTGGTCCACGTGCCCCGCGACACCGTTCATGCCTTCACCTACGGTGCCGGCGGCGGCTCGATGCTGGAGTTCACCAGCCGCGAGAGCCGGGCGGCGGAAATGTTCACCGAGGTCGATGCCGAGGTCGACGCGACCAATCCGGATATCGCCAGGGCCCTGGAAGTGCTGCGACGGAACGGTGTGACCGTAGCCGGGTAAAACCGTGCTGGCGTGATTGGGGCGGGCCGCGATTCTCGCGGCGGCGTCGTGGACGGCACCCGCATCCCCGGTGCCCCTTCTCGCGCCGGCAGCGCCCGTGCCCCGCCTTAGTCCGGCAGGTAGGCGTACTCGAGCCGGATGCCATTCGGATCGCGGAAGAAGACCGCGTAATAACCCGGGACGTAGTCGTACTCCCGCGGCGCGTCCACGATGTCGGCGCCGAGCGCCATCATCGCCTGGTGGAGTTCGTCGACGGCTTGGCGCGACGGCGCCCGAAATGCGAAATGGTGCAGACCGACGTTGTAGTCCTTGAACCCGTTCGCGCGGTTCTCCTCCAGGGCTTCCCAGATCGAGAACATGAACCCCGCGCCGACGAAGATCAGCACGCGCCCATCCGCGGCACGATGGGGCGCGCCCCGGTTCTCGATGAAGGGTTTCGCGCCGAGGACCCTGGCCAGTTCGAGGTAGAACGGCCGGGATGCATGCCAATCGTTGACGGTGAGCGCGATGTGGTGGATGCCGAGCGCAGCCATTGCCAATCCCCTTCTTTCGATGAACCCTTCAATCGTCTTCGAGCGCCCGCTCGCGTCGCCCGCCACGGCCCGCTATGCGCGAATCACGTCGAGCGCATCCCGGGCGAACTGCGCGTATTCGATGACCGCGCCATGCGGATCCCACACACAGGAAGCGGGCCTCGACGCCGGACGGCGCCACCCCGGGGGAGACTCCTAGGGCGAGACCGGGCCGACGAACTCGACGCCTTGCGCTGCCACCGCGTCGACGTCCGCGACTTCGACACACAGCCGCGCGATGCCGACGTTGTCCAGCGCCTCGTAGACGTCCCCGGCGGTGGGGCGATCGAGGCACCGGATGATATCGAGGAAAGGCGGGGGGTTGTCGCCCGGGCTGTTCATGAACACCGCCCTGAAGCGGCGATTGTCTTCCAGGCCGAGGCCCCGCCATACTCCGGCGCCGGCCTCGAAGACCTGGTCGGCAAGCTTCTCGAAGCCCAACCTCTCGTAGAACGGGACGGTTTTCTCCATGTCCCTGACACAGATGTTCGCGTGAACCATCTGACGAATCCGGATGTCCGCCATCGAGCACCGCTTGCGGCTCGGGAGATGATCGATCGTGCTCGCGCTATGGCCGGCACGGCAATCGACGCAACGGCTTGCCCGTGTTTCGAGCATGGCACCGGCACCCTGCCCCTCGATCCTCGATGAACCGCGGCCGGGTCAATGGAATCGCGACCGGGGCCCTGCTCGCATGCTTGGCGGTGCGGCACGGCGCCCTTGCCGACGATCGGCACGGCACCTGGGTGCTGATGTCCCGCCACGGCGAATGCGAACCCATGGCGTCGTTGCGACGGGAAGTGCCCGCGCTGCCGGAAATCACGGAACCCGCCGCCCTCGTCGGGTTTCTCGAGTCGCAAGGGCACTTCGTCGCGTCGAGATCCCTGCCGGGCAGCGCCGGCCGCGCCTACCAGGTCGACGTCGCAGACCTGTCGCTGAACCTGGTCCTGGTGCGCGAGTCCTTGTGCGCCGCGCGATGATACAGTCGAGCAGGCCGGCGGCCGGCCCCGTTGGCCATGCGCCCGCGACCGGCGCAGGACGCGGCGCCTGGCGACCGCTGCGCACGCCGCCAGGCTGTGCGACGATGCGCCGTCACGACGCGCGGCGGTGCGCGGCAGCCAGCGTGTCGAGCGACGCCCGGGGAGGACAGGGGAATGACGCAAAAGCAGCCCGCGGACGGTGCGCATAGCGCGGCGTCGCAATGCGTGGCCAGCGTGGCAACGGCGCTGTGGCTCGCTGCCTCGCCGCTCAGCGCGGCCGCCTTCGAGCCCATCGAATGGGGCAAGCTCACGATCGCCCCGAGCTTCAACACCCGCCTCGGCCTGCAGCACGGCGACAACGTCAACTACGGCCTCGGCGCACTCGACAGCCTCGGCGAGACCGAGCGCTCGGTGCTCTACCTCGCGCTGAAACCACAGTTCACGCTCGACTACGCAAGCTCGCAGACGCAGCACGCCTACGCCGGCTTCTCCTACGTCGCCGCCACCACCACGCTGGACGGTGAACTGTCGGGGCAGGTCGCGCGCTCGGGCGACCAGGCCTTCGACACCGACCACGCCTACGTCGGCTGGAAGACCGATCTGGTCGACCTCTCCTTCGGCGCGCAGGAGTTCACCGTCGGCGACGGCTTCATCATCGGCGACGGCAACTTCAACCAGGGCGGCGAGGACGGCCAGTACTGGACCGGCGCTTTCCTCGCCTGGCGCAACAGCGCAGTGCTGCGGGTCAACACCCGCCCGCTGCGCGCCGAGGCCTTCTGGCTGCGCACCGACAGCGATTTCCGCGACGGCCGCGTGGCCGGCATCAACGTCGAGACGGTCGATCTCGCGGCCGGCACCTTCGGCGCGATGTACGTCGAGGTGCTGCAGGGTGGCGCGTTCAACCTCGACGGCATCGAGGCCTGGAACCTGCGCGGCGCCAACGTCAAGGTGCCGGGCCTGCCGGGCGCGGAGCTGTTCGGCGAATGGGTGCTGCAGAAAGGCCGCGACGAAGATGCCGGCGGCCGCCCCAACGACGCCGTCGGCTGGTACCTGGAGGCGCAGTACAGCTTCGCCACCCTGCCGTGGACGCCGCGCGTGAACTACCGCTACGCGCGCTTCTCGGGCGACGAACTCGACACGCCCGAGAACGAGGAATACCGCGGCATGTACTTCACCATCTTCAAGCGCGACTGGGATACCTGGTACCAGGGCGAGATCGCCGGCGAGTACCACCTGTTCAACCAGAACCAGGTGACGCAGATGTTCAAGGTGAAGGCCTTTCCGCGTGCGGGCTGGGCGCTGAGCTTCTACTACTACCACCACGAGCTGGAAGAACCGCAGTACTTCGGCACCCCGGTCAGCGACGAGAACTGGGCGGACGAGATCAACGTCGGCGTCGAACGCTTCGTCGGCCAGCGCTTCTACGCTTATGCCGGCATCGCCTGGTCGACGCCGAACCGGGCGGCGAAGGAGATTTTCGGCGGCGACGATTTCACGGTGGTCGAGACGTTTCTGTCGTATACGTTCTAGTCGCGTACCGGGGGACACACGGCGATGACGGGCCACGGTCGAGGTGCGCACCGCAGAGCCATCGTCACCGGCAACCAGGGCACCCCATGAACGGCGACTCGATCGACGCGTACGAAACCCACGCCCGCGCATTCCTCGCCGCCCGCGATCGTTCGACGGTCGGCGTCGCGGTCGTGAAACGCTGGGCCCGCTCGCTCCCGGCAGGTGCGGAGGTGCTCGAAATCGGCTGCGGCGGTGGCTACCCGGTGACCCGCACCCTGGTCGATGCCGGGCTCCGGGTCTTTGCCGTCGACGCGTCGCCGACACTGCTCACCGAATTCGCAGCGCGCTTTCCCGACCTGCCGACCGAGTGCGCTGCGGCGCAGACTGCCGCCTGCTTCGCGCGGCAATTCGACGCCGTGATCGCGATCGGGCTGGTCTTCCTCCTCGACGCGGACGACCAGGCCGCCTTGATCGAACGCATGGCCACCTTGCTGGTAGCGGGCGGACGCGGCCTGTTCACCGCCCCGCTCGAACCCGGCACCTGGGCCGATGTCACGACCGGGCACGCCTGCCTGTCGCTGGGCGAGGCGCGCTATTCGACGCTCCTGCACGGCGCCGGCTGCCGCATCGTCGCCACCCGTGCGGACGAGGGTCGGAACAATTACTACGACGTGCAGCGCGTCGAAAGGTCCTGAGCGTTGGTGTTGCACGGCAGCATGCAATACCGGTGAGCGCGCGGCGGTCGGCCGAGAATCCGCGCGCCCTGAACGGCACCGCCTCGCGGTCTAGACTTCGGGTGAACACGCGAAGTGTCGTCGCAAGCGGAGGTGACCCGATGGAGAAATACTACGTGAGCTGCCCGACCACGCTCGAAGAGCGCACCTTCACCTCGCGGGCGGATGCGGAAACCTGGGTGGAGAAGCACAATCGCGAGAATCCACCGGATCCCGCCCACGCGCCCGCGCAGGTCTTCACCGAGGCCGAATGGGAGGGGCTGCACGCGCCGGATGCCGGGTAAGGACCCGCTTCCGCGAGGCCCGCGCCGCACGTTCGCGGTGCGGCCTGGGCGGCCTCCGCGGCCCAGGCACGTTACCTGTCGCTCTCAGGGTCATCGGTTCCCGCAGCCCGAGTCGCGCAGTCGGACAGCGCCGCGCGGCGCGATGGAGAGCGCGTCGGGCGAGCACCTATACTGCCGCTCGCCGCCGTCATCGCCCGCAACGGGAAATCGCCATGGACCTGCAACACGCCGCCCGCCTCATCGACGACCTGTGGACGACCAGCATCACCGACGAGCTGGTCGAGTACATCCGCATCCCGGCGCAGTCACCGCACTTCGATGCCGACTGGCAGGCCAACGGTCACATCGACGCCGCCACCGAACACGTCGCGCGCTGGTGCCGCGCGCAGCCGGTGGACGGACTGACCGTCGAGGTCGTCCGTCTGGCCGGCCGTACGCCGGTCATCGTGATGGAAGTTCCGGGGCGGCTCGACGACACCGTGCTGCTCTACGGCCACCTCGACAAGCAGCCCGAGATGAGCGGCTGGGCCACGCACCGGGGCCCGTGGCAACCGGTGATCGAAGGCGAGCGCCTCTACGGTCGCGGCGGCGCCGACGACGGCTACGCCGCCTACGCCTCGCTCGCCGCCATCCGCGCGCTGCAGGCCCAGGGCGTCCGGCACCCGCGCTACGTGCTGCTGATCGAGGCCTGCGAGGAATCGGGCAGCTACGACCTGCCGGCCTACATCGAGCACCTCGCGCCGCGCATCGGCGAGCCCTCGCTGGTGGTGTGCCTCGATTCCGGCGCCGGCAACTACGCACAGCTCTGGATCACGACCTCGTTGCGCGGGCTGGTCGCCGGCACGCTCACCGTCGACATCCTCAGCGAAGGCGTGCACTCGGGTTACGCCTCCGGGGTCGTGCCGTCGAGCTTCCGCCTCGCGCGGCAACTGCTCTCGCGCCTCGAGGACGAGACCAGCGGCCGCATCCTGCCGGCCGCCCTGCAGGCCGACATCCCGGCCGAGCGCCGTGCGCAGCTCGCGGCGGTGGCGCAGGCGCTCGGCGACGAGGTCCACAGCGCGTATCCCTGGGTCGACGGCGCCACGCCGATGGGCAGCGATGGCGAAGCGCGGCTGCTGGCGCGCAACTGGGGCGCGGCGCTCTCGGTCACCGGCGCCGGTGGCCTGCCGCCGATCGCCGCCGCCGGCAACGTGCTGCGCCCGCGCACGCAACTGAAGCTCTCGCTGCGCCTGCCACCGACCATCGATGCCGAACACGCCACAGCCGAAGTGAAAACGCTGCTCGAGACCGCCCCCCCGCACGGCGCGCGGGTTCGCTTCGAAGCCGACCAGGCGGCAAGCGGCTGGAACGCGCCGGCCGTCGCGCCCTGGTTGGACGCCGCCTGCCAGGCGAGCTCGCGAGCGGTGTTCGGCAGGCCTGCCATGTACACCGGCGAAGGCGGCACCATCCCCTTCATGGCCATGCTCGGTCGCGCCTTCCCGGCCGCGCAATTCCTCATCACCGGGGTGCTCGGCCCGCAGTCGAACGCACACGGGCCGAACGAGTTTCTGCATCTCGGTTACGTGCGCCAATTGAACACCGTGATCGCCGGGGTGCTGGCAGCCCAGGCGACGATCACACACGATGCGGGTCGCACAGCGTCGCGTTGAGGGCTACCGTGGCGGCTCTCGCACACGCGTCGCCGCCCCGCTGCCGCGGGCGCACCAGACACACCCAGGGGAGAACCTAGCCATGCAGTACTGGCAAACCGAACTCGCCGACGGCGTCTTCGTCGCCGCCTACGACAACCCGCCCACCAACTACATGATCGCACCGGCCGTCGCCGAGCTGGGCGAACTCATCGCGCGCTGGCGCGAACCGGACGTGAAAGCGGTCGTGCTGACCGGCGCCGTACCCGATCGCTACATCACCCATTACAGCGTCGAAGAGCTGGTCGAGATGGGCGACGACCCCGCGGCATTGAAACGCGCCGGCCACGATCTCATCTACGGCTATCACACCCTGCTGCGTTCGCTGGCCTACCTCGACAAGCCGATCGTGGTCGGCATGACCGGCGACACCATGGGCTGCGGGCTGGAACTCTCGCTGAACTGCGACATCCGCGTCGCCCAGCGCGGCGACTACCGGATCGGTTTCCCCGAGGTCGCGCTGGGCATCCTCACCGGCACGGGCTCGCAGTTGCTCGCGCGCATCGTCGGCCACGGCCGGGCGATGGATTTCCTCATGCGCAGCCGCACCGTCGATCCGGAAGGCGCGCTCGAACTCGGCCTCGTGACCGAACTCGCCACCGATGCGCGGGCGCGCGCCATCGAGATCGCCCGCGCCCTGGCCGACTCGGCGCCGGTGTCGGTGATCGCGGCCAAGCGCGTGATCACCCGTGGCGCCAACCTGCCGATGGAGGAAGGTCTCAAGGTCGAGGCCGAGGAATGGCTCAAGACCATCGTCACCGAGGAAGCGATGACGCGCATGCGCGATTACGTGGCGCAACCCTTCGACGAACGCCGCGCGTGGGTGGCCGCACACGGCGTCCCGCCGCGGCCGGGGAACGCGACCGGGGCGTGAGCCTCGGAAAACGGGAATTGCACAGGAAAATTCGGACACGGTCGCAGGTCTACATATACTGTCCCCGCTCGCGCCGGTAGGGCCGCGGCGGGGAGCAAGCCCGCGGCCATGCCACCTGACACGTCATCACCGAACACGAGGGGAATTCCATGGCCGCCAATCCCAAGACCGCTGATCTCGACACCGCCACCCGCCAGGGCTTCGACCCGACGCGCCTCGCGCGCGTGCAGGACTACATCGACCGCGACATCGCCGCGGGCCGCTGCCACGGCGTGCGCATGCTGGTCGCGCGCCGCGGCGAGGTGGTGCTGGACCTGACCGCCGGCCACGCCGACCGCGCCGCCGGCAAGGCCATGAGCGCCGACAGCGTGTTCGCCACCATGTCGGTGGCCAAGCAGTTCACCAACGTGCTGGCCCTGTCGCTGGTCGAACGCGGCCTGCTCAAGCTGCATGCGCCGGTCGAGGAACTCATCCCCGGCTTCGGCACGCTCGGCAAGGACAAGGTCAACCTCTACCACCTGCTCACCCACACCAGCGGCGTGATGTCGGCCATCCCGCCGGTGCCGCCGGAAGTGCTGTGCAACATCGAGAAGGTGGTCGAATTCGCCTGCGGCCTGCCGCTCGAATCGCAGCCGGGCGAACGGGTGAACTATTCCATCCTGCTCGGCCACAGCATCATCGCCGCACTCTGCCTGCGTGCCGACGGCCGCGGACGCAGCTATGCGCAGATGCTGGAAGACGAGATCTTCGCCCCGCTCGGCATGACCAGTACGGCGCTCGGTGCGCGCGCCGACCTGCAGGGCCGGCTGTGCCCGGTGAAGGTCTCCTACGAGAACATCCCCGCCCTGCTGCCGCCGGAGGCGGTCGAGGGCATCGGCGCGCTGCTGGTCCAGCCCGGCTGCGAAATCCCCGGCGGCGGCTGCGTGACCAGCGTGCAGGACGTGCACCGCTTCGCCGAGATGCTGCGCCGGGGTGGCGAACTCGACGGCGTGCGCATCCTGTCGCCGGCGATGATCGACTTCTGTACCCGCAACCACACCGGCAATCTGCGCAACGTGCTGTTCGACATGTGGATCGGCACGCGCGGCTGGATCGAGTACCCGGCCAGCATCGGCTGCGGTTTCTTCATGCGCGGCGAAGGCAACCTGCCGGGCCTGTTCAGCGTGATGAACTCGGCGCGCACCTTCGGCGGCTTCGGCGCCGGTTCGACCGGCTTCACCGTCGATCCGGAGCGCGAACTGACCCTCGCCTTCCTGTCCTCCGGCCTGATGGAGGACAGCTACCATTTCGAACGCATGGGCGTGGTGGCGAGCCTGGTGCTGGGGGCGCTGACGGACTGAGAACGCCGGGGGGCCGCGCGCTTCCGAGCCGAGCGCGCGGCGGCCTCAGCGCGCGGCGAGCCGGTAGATGGCCCGGTGCCGCACCCGCATCACCGGTTCGCGGCCGCTGACGAAGACGTCGAACGCGGCGTAGTCGTTGCCCTTGTGCGTGCTGAGATCGACCACCGCTGCGCGCACCTCCAGCGTCTCGCCGATGCGCGCGTGGCCGAGATGAACGACCTCGCTCGCGGTATGAATCCAGGGGCCGAGCGCGATCGAGCGATCGACCACGTAATTGGCCTGGCGCAGCAGCCAGGCCGGATGCAGGACGTCGCCGTAGCAGGCTGAATCGGCATCCCCGGCGGCGGCAACGAAGGCCTGCGCCTCCGCCGCGGTCTGCGCGCATTCGAAACTGCCGAGCGTGCCGAGCGCGGCCAATGCCTCGGGCGTCGCCGGCACGCGCGGTGACGGCAAGGGCGCACGGTCGGGTGGGTTCGACGCGGCGCTCGCCGGTGCCGGGTAGTGCGCCGTGCCGAGCGCACAAACCTCTCCGGCCGGGTTGCGCGCTTCGAGTTCGAACCCCGTCACGCCGTCGACGCAGGCGCTGACCGTGGCCGTGACCGTGACTATCTCGCCTTCGTAGATCGGGCGGCGCAGGCGCACGCTGCTGGCGCCGCGGGCGAGAAAGTCGACGCCCAGCACGGTGACGACGGGATGCAGCAGGTAACCGTAGGTGGTGACGCCAGGGACCAGCCCGCCGCCGAACCCGTAGCGCTGCGCGGTGTCGTCGGCGTGGATGGCGTTGCCGCTGTCGACGGCGTCGTTGTAGGCCTCGACCTGCCAGGATGGCAGCGTTGTACCGACATCCCACGCACCCACCACGTTCCGTTCATCCGTCATCGTCGCCTCCCCCGCGAAATCCGACCGACACGATAACCAATCGTGTCATCGGTGGCACCCGTGGCCGCCGGTGCCACAGGACATCAGGAACCGCTCAGTGCAGCAGGGCGCGAAACAAGACGTCGTAGCGCTCGGCGAGGCTCGCCTCGTCGTAGTGGCGCGCGGCGTAGGCGCGGCAACGATCGCTGGCCGCCTGCCACGCCGCCTCGTTGTCGTAGTAGTGCTCGATGGCCTCGCGCCAGGTTGCGACTTGAGGGGCGTCGACGGGCGCGCGCGTCGCCATGGTGAGCCCGGCGGGCAGCGGCAGGGGTGCGATGGCATCGCCGACCATCTCGGGCAGGCCGCCGCGCGGCCCGACCAGCGGGACCACGCCGTTCACCATCGCTTCGCAGGCGAGCCGCCCGGCAGGTTCCTCCCACACGCTCGGCATCACTAGGAGCCGTGCGTTGGCCAGTACCTCGGCCGGGGTCGGCAGCGCGGGCGAAACGAACAGGCCGGCATGTGCGGCGAGATCGATGCCGCCGCGGCGCGCGGCGGCGAACAGGTGCTCGGCGCGGCCGCGCGATTCCACCACCAGCAAGGGGATGTCGGGCCGGCGGCGCGCCAGTTCGTCGAACAGGCGCACGACGAACATCAGGCCCTTGGCCGGTTCCGGGTTGACGAAGACCGTGAACACCGCTTCGCGCCGCGGCGCGCGCACGCTGGCCCAGTCGAGCGGTGGCGGCAACACGGCCACCTGAGCACCACAGATCTCGCGGTACTGCCGGGCGAGGTACTCGCTCGGCGCGAGCAGCAGGTGCCCTTCGCGCACCGCGGCGCGGCCAGTGGCGGGCGTGTCGGGATGGAGGTAAGCCTCGTTGTGTACGGCGAACACGGTGTGTACGCCCGCGGCCGTGGCGAGCGCACGCCAGCGCGCCTCCGTGGCGCTGCCACCGAAAGTCAGCAGCACGGTCGGTTCCGCTGCGCGCAACTGGCGGACGAGGCTGTCCGACATGGCCGCGCCGGCGACCGTCGCCCAGCCCTCGCGCGCGGCCGGCCACAGCTCGAAATCGATGCCGTCACGCCGGAGGCGGTGCGGCATCGCACCGGACACCGCACCGCCGACCGGGCACGGCGCACCGCTCTCGGTGGCGGTCGAGGCGATGCAGTGCACGGTCCAGCCACGGCGCGCCAGCAGACGCGCCGTGTCGAGCGTCGAGCGCGCCGCGCCGCTGGCGGGATCGAACGGCGATTGGGCGATGACGACCAGCAGCCGTGGTGGCCGCGCGATCGTCATCGCCGGGTCGGTCGACTTCAGGCCGCGCGCCGGCGCACCCGCGCCCCGAGCGCGAAGACGGCGCTGCCGAACAGCCAGGCGGCGGCCGGCACCGGTACGGCGTTGGGCACCGCGTTCAGGCCGACGTCGATGGAGTTCATCGGCACAGTCACGATGAGCGTGTCGCCACTGCCCGACGAGAACTGGTAGTTGCCGTCGAAGGCATCCGGGTCGTACCAATAGGTGGTGAGGACCACCGCCCAGGCGTAATCGACACCTTCGCTGGGATAGAGCTCGCTGCTCATGGCAGTGCCGCTGAACGAACGGCTCTCGCCGCCCTGCACGTTATCGTAGGCCACCGTCTCCCATACCGGCGGGTAGGCATACGGCCCGGGCACCCACGGTCCGCAGCACACGTCGAACAACCCGGCACGCAGCTCCCAAGACACCGAGGTGCCGGCGTTCTGGTTGTCGGACAGGCCGATGTCGAACTCGTAGGCGAACTCGAGGTGGTCGCCGTCGACCGGCGCCTGCGCCAGCGAGCCGGTCCAGGCGAAGGCCACGCCGTAGGCGACGTTGCCGGAGTTGTCCCACTGATCGTCGCCGACCACGCCGAGGTAGTTGTCGAGCATGGTGGCCTGGCCGTAGAGCTTGAGCCCGTTGCCGAGGCTCTCGCCGCCGATGCTGGCGCCGTCCGGTGCGCTCCCGAGGGAGACCCAGTCACTCGTCTCGTTGTCGACGAAACCGACCTCGGTGAAAAAGCCGGAAGCGTTCCAGTAGCCGACGTACGACTCTTCGAGCAGCAGGTCGCCGAGAGCCAGGGCCGCGGCGGAAGCCTGCGGTGCGGCGCAGGCAAGCGGCAGGGCGACGACGGCGCTGGCGAGACTGTCGGGGCGAGCGGCGAGCGCACGGGCGCGCTCCATGAATGATCGGGACATGGACCGGTTGTTCCTGTGATGAAGAATTCGATGGCGGAAAGATTAATCGCAGTGCTCCGGCCGCGGAACGGGATTGACGGCCGCGTGGCGATCGATCGGTGTTAAATTTCGTGTCGCGACGGACGGTGGCTCCACACAGCCTGTGCGGCGCCGCCTCACACCCCCTGCCCAGCGGATCGAATGTCCCCGTGCCCCTGCCCTACGTCCTCGGCTGGTTCCTGCTCGCGCTGATCGCCATCGGCAACGGTATCGTGCGCGAGAAGACCTATGGCCGACACCTCGGCGAGCGCACCGCCCACCAGCTCTCGACCCTGCTCGCGGCGACCGCGGTGGGGATCGTGGGCTGGCTGCTGCAGCGGGGCTGGCCGCTCGCCGACGTCGGTGTCGCGCTGCGGGTCGGTCTCGCCTGGCTGGTCATGACCATCGCCTTCGAGTTCGGCTTCGGCCATTACGTCGCCGGACATTCCTGGCAGCGCCTGTGGGCGGATTACGACCTGCGCCGCGGCCGCGTGTGGGGCCTGTTCCTGGCCTGGCTGGCGCTGGTGCCGCCGCTGGTGTACCTGGCCGGGCAGCGCGCGGGTTGATGGCGAACGCACCGCGCATCCGCCTGGCCTGCGGCGACGATACCGAGGCATTGCGCGCGCTCTACCGCGCCGCCGTGCTGACCACCGCGGCACCGTTCTACACCGCCGCGCAGATCGCGGCCTGGGCCGGCTTCGCCGACGACGCCGCCGCGTTCACGGCCTGGATCGAAGCGGCGTCGACCTGGGTGGCCGCGGACGCGGCCCATGACATCGTCGGCTTCACCGGGCTGGCGTCGGACACCCCGCCGGGTCACGGCCACCTCACCGCGCTCTACGTCGCACCCAGCGCCATGCGCCGCGGCCTCGGCACCCGCCTGCTCGACGTCGTCATCGATGCCGCCGCGGCCAATGGCCGCAGCGTCCTCACCACCCACGCCTCGGCCGTCTCGCGCCCGCTGTTCGAACGCGCCGGCTTCCGCCTCGTCGAAGTGCAGCGCTCGCCTCACGGTGGCGTGGAATTCGTGCGCTGGTGGATGCGTCGCGAGGGTTGACCCGCGCTCACGGCGGCGCGCACGTTTGACCCGCGCGCAGGCTCACGATCCAATAACCGGCATCGCGCCGCGCGCCGTGCGGCCACGAGGAAAAACAGCATGTCCGAGCCCTCCGTCATCGCCGCCTGGCACCGTCTCGTCGAGCATGGAGACCTGGCCGCTCTCCACGACCTGCTGGCCGAGGACGCCGTGTTCCACTCGCCCGTCGTGCACACCCCGCAGCGCGGGCGCGCGCTCGTCGAGCGCTACCTCGCCGCGGCCTTCACGGTGCTGGTCAACCCGAGCTTCCATTACGTGCGCGAGGTGGTCGGCGAACGCGATGCCGTGCTCGAGTTCGCGGTCGAGCTCGATGGCCTGCAGGTGAACGGCGTCGACATGCTGCACTGGAACGACGACGGTCGCATCGTCGACTTCAAGGTGATGGTGCGGCCGCTCAAGGCCATCAACCTCGTCCACCAGAAGATGGCGGCGATGCTGGCTGCGGCCACGTCCGGGTGACCGGCCCGGGCGACGCGGCGAGGCCGCCCCCGACCACGCCGCCCCGGTTGCGGGACTCGACGTCCCGTGCGCCACGCCGCCGATGGCCTGCCGATTAGCCGTGCACCCGCCGGCCGGGGCCGCGCGCTGGCACGCACCGGGACCGCCCATGGCCTGCGCAACGGCCTCTGCTACGGCCTGCGGCTCTACAACCTCGTTCTCGCCGTGATCTCCTCGCTGCCGAGCATGCCGTGGTACCTCGGCGGGCCGGCCTCGACCACCACCCCGCTGCGTCCGGACGGCGCGCTCCTGGCCGCGTGGAACGCGGGGGTCGCACGCGGCAACCTGCAGGACAACGGGCGCCGGTACCTGCACGGCGTGATCGGCGCCGCGCGCATCGCCGACGTCGCCCTCGGCCCCGACCCGTTCCCCGGCGCGCGCCGGGCCGTGCTCGAGCCGGCCAGCCTGGCGCAGGCGGCGCTCATCCTGGCCGGTGTCGCACCGCGGCGACGGACGGCGATCTGACCCCGGGCAGAAGCACGTCGGCGGCCGCACCAGCCGGTCGCCGCGCGTTGACCGAGGTCAAACAACGCGCGCCCGGCCGCGGCAGATTCGGTGGCGTTTCCACCCGGACACGAGGAACGACAAACCGATGAAACGCCGCTGGACCGCGAGCCTGCTCGCCATCGCCACCCTCTCGTTCACCCTGCCAGCCGCGGCCGCGCTGCCCGACCCGGTGGCGGATTTCAACCTCGCCCCCGGCACCGTCTACCACTGGGCCTTCGTCACCGACGGGGTGCGCGATGCAACCAGCACCTCGATCGCCGACTACAACGCCTTCGTCACCGCCGAGGCCAACCGCCCCGGGGCGCTCACCGCGGGTCTCGGTGTCGAGTGGTATGCCATCGCATCGACCGCGACCGTCGATGCCCGCGACAACGCCGTCGTCGAGGGCCTGGTGCTGCTGCTCAACGGCACGCGCATCGCAACCAGCGCCGCCGACCTGTGGGATGGCCTGATCGGCTTCCAGTTCCGCCGCGACCAGTTCGACGACTTCATCGGCATCGCCAACGTGTGGACCGGCACCAACACGGCCGGCGAGGCCTACCATGTCAGCGCGACCCAGGGTGCCTATCTGGGCACGGATTGGATCTCGGCGACCGTGGGCTACGACTACACGGCGGGCCCGAGCTGGGTGCAGGGCGCTTTCGACGCCCCCGGCACCCACAACCGCTTCTACGCCCTCAGCGCCCCATTGACGGCCGTGCCGCTGCCGGCGGCGTTGTGGGGCCTGGGTTCCGGCGTGGCCGCGCTCGCCCTGCGGCGGCGCACGACCGCGACACCCCGCGGCGCCTGAACGGCACGCGCAGACGCCGCCGGCACGCGGTGACGTTCAGTCGCGTACGCCGCTGTGGATGCGTGGCCCGGGGGCCTGGGCGGCGATGATGGCGGCCTCGCCGTCGAGCCAGGCGTGCCAACGACGCTTGCGCTCGGCCGGCCCGGCGACCATGTCGGCGAGGCGCAGGAACACCTTGTAGTGGCCGCGTTCGGAGGCGCACAGGCTGGCGAAGAAGCTGGCCAGCTCGCCATCCTCGCCGTGGGCGGCGAGCAGTTCGAAGCGCTCGCACGACCGCGCCTCGATCAGCGCGGCGACGAGCAGGCGATCGAGCAGCTCGCGCGGGCCGTCGCCCCGGCGCACCGCGGCGTGCAGCGCGCTGGCGTAGGCGTTGCGGTGCGCGCGCGGTAGTTCGCCGCCACGTCGTGCCAGCAGCCGGGTCACGGCCTTGAGGTGCATCGCCTCGTCGGCGGTGACGGCGGCGAGGATGCTGACCCAGGCCTCGGCGCAGTCGGCGCGGGGCCAGCGATTGACGAGGTCGAGGGCGTTAGCCGCGGCCTTGCGCTCGAGCTGGGCATGGTCGGCGAGCAGCGCGAGCGGGTCGGCCAGCGCCGTCGCGACCCAGGCCGCCGGCGTGTGGTAGCGCAGCGGCAATGCCGGCGCCCCGCCGGCCACGACGGGCGTCGTGCTCGGCACCGGGTCCGCCGCGGCGTCGTTCATCGCTGCCCCGCCCGCAGCCATCCGCGTGCCGGCGTCGCATACGCACGGCAGGGCCGCACGATGGTCGACGCCGGCCGCCTCGTCACAGGCCGAGCTTGCCGCGGGCGCGGGCGATGCCGCCCTTGTAGACGCCTTCGATGAGCTTGATGACATCGGCCTCGGGCGCGCCGCGGGCCTCGAAGGTGCTCGACCAGGTGACACTGGTGCCCCCCTGGCCGTCGTCGCTGATGCGCACGGTCGAGAGGTAGTCGGCGACCGGCAGCGGACTGTCGTTGATGATGGCGTAGCTGAAGCTCATGGTCGCGTCGTCGAGGCTCTCGAGCCGTTCGACGATCTCACCACCGGCGGTGAGGGTGATGGTCCGCACGGCGCCGACGCCTTCGCCGGTGGTCGTGCAGCCGGCAATCATCTCGTTCGGCTCGACGCCGGCGAAGTTGCTCATCACCCGCCACACGTCGGCGGCAGGGGCGGCTACGGTCTCGGTCACGGATGCACTGGTCATGGAGTCTCCCCGGTATGGTTCCTGGCAAAGCCGCCAGTGTCCCCGAAAGCGCCCCCCGCAGTCGACCCGTGCCGGGCATGCGATCATGTGCCCATGAGCGACATCGACATCGAAAACCTCGAACTCCGCCTCGCCTACCTCGAGCGCACGGCCGAGGAACTCGGCGACATCGTCTACCGCCAGCAACGCGAAATCGAACTGCTGCGCGAGTGGCTGGCCCGCGCCGAGCGCTCGCTGGCGGCGCGCGCGGACGGCCAGGCGCCGGCGGATGCGAGCGAGGAGCGGCCGCCGCACTACTGATGCGGTGTGGGGGATCGAGTGCGGCGGTCGATCGAGCCTCGACGGTGTCCGACCCCGCGGGGTCGGACCGCTTGTCTTGCGGGTGGGTGCAGGAATCGTGCCCCGCGGGGTCAGACACCGTGCCGCGGATTGGTCGCGGCGGTTGGCTACCGCGGGTTCACCGACATCCTGCCGCGGCCGGGGCGTGGCCGTTCAGCGCGCTTCGAGGGGATTACCACGGCAGTCGATCCCGACACCGCCTGCCGCCTCAGCCGGCCGCGATCGCCTCCAGCGCACGCCAGCACGGCAGGTGCGGCGCCTGCGGATCGACCGAGAACACCGGGACGTGGTCGGCGCCGGCATCGAGGTGCGCCTGGACGCGGCGGCGGATGGCGTTCTCGTCGCCCCACGCCAGCATGGCGTCGACCAGGCGATCGGAACCGCCGTGCTCGAAGTCATCATTGGTGAAGCCCGAGTCCAGCCACACGTTGCGGTAGTTCGGCAGTTGCAGGTAGAAACCGATCATCTGGCGGCCGATCGCGCGCGCCCGCGCGGCGTCCCGGGTCAGGCACACGCGCTGGAAGGGCGCGAGCCAGGGCCCCGGGCCGAGGATCTCGCGTGCCTTCGCGGTATGTTCCGGCGTCGTGTTGGCAGGGTGCGAGCCCTGCGCCATCGTGCCCGCGAGCGCGGTCATCTTCGGCCCCAGCGCGGCCAGGATCACCGGCATCTCGCCCGTCGGCGTGACGATGGCGCCGCGTGTGCCGCGGCCGACCGGCTGCTCGTCCATGCCCTCGACCAGCAGGTTCTTCTCGACCGAGACCAGCTTGTGGCATTCGCGCAGCTGCTCGAGGTAGCTGCGCATGGTAGCGACCGGCTTGCCGTATTCGTGGCCGCGCAGGGACACCAGCAGGCTGTGCGACACGCCGAGGCCGAGCAGGAAACGCCCGCCGGACTGTTCGTTCAAGGTCTGCTGGCCCATGGCGCAGACCATCGGGTCGCGACCGTAGATGTTGACGATACCGGTGGCGGCAACCAGGCGCTCGGTGCTGGCGAGGATGAAAGCCGCCTTGGCGAAGGGCTCGCGCCCGACCGCTTCCGGAAACCACACCGCGCCGTAGCCGAGGCCCTCGATGCGTTGCGCGGCCGCGGCGAGCTGCGCCGCCGACAGGCCTTCGCTGAAGAGGAAGACGCCCTTGCTGGTGAGTTCCATGTCTCGTGCTCCTGTAAGCCCGGTGTCTGACACCGGGGGTTAAGCCCTTGGTTGCCGCTGGCGGAAGCAGCCCGCCCGGCGCCCCATCACCCGGCGCTGGTGTCTGACACCAGCGATCAAGTGCTTGATTGTTGGTCGTCGGCAACCAGGGTGCGGCCGCCAATCGCGGCGTTGGCCCGCGGTGTCAGACACCGCCCTGGGCGCGCCGCAAGGCTTCGGCCCACACCGCGCCGTTGCCTTCCTCGCGCGTGAGGCGCAATGCCAGCCGCGCAATGCGCCAGCCGCCGGGTTCGCGTACGAAGCCGTTCTCGTAGACGCCGAACATGGTGTAGCGCGCGGCCCCGCGCAGGCCCGACAACCAGTGCTCGGCGCGCATGACCGCACGGCAACGCGCGCGATCGCCGTCGAGCACGACCTGCACGTTGGTGATCATGTGCTGGGTGGCCTCGAACTGTTCGAGTACCGCGCGCGTACCGGCGACGTGCGCCGCGCGCGCGAGCGTGGCCGGTGCGAAGGCGGCATCGATGCCGCTGAAATCGGTTGCCAGGGGATCGCTGAAGAGCGCGGCGAAAGCGTCCCAATCGCGCTCGTCGACCGCCGCGCCGTAACCGTCCATCAGCGCGCGGATGGCGGCCGCGTCCTCGAGTGCGGCGCTCATGGCACGAAACGGGGTTGCACGATCGGTTCGGGTTCGATGCCGGCGTAGTGCGCGGTGAGTTCCTCGATCGTGAACGGCCGCTCGTGAAACGTCTCGTGCACTTCGCGCGGATGCGTCCACAACGCGGTCTTGCGCCCGTTGAACGTCAGGCACTGGCCGTTGAACCGGGCCGCCGCCTCGCTCGCCAGCCACACCAGGCCCTGCGCGACCTCGGTCGCGGTGCCGAAACCGAGTTCGACCGCGCTCGGCGCGGCGCGGTTCTCGGCCTCGGCCGCGCGTGCGGCGTTGGCGAACACCACCTCGGTCATCGCGGTCTCGGCGATGGGCCAGAAGGCGTTGCAACGGATGCCGTAACGCGCGAGTTCGAGCACCCAGGTGCGCAGCAGCCCCATCATGCCGGCCTTGGCCGCGGCGTAGTTGCTCTGGCCGAAGCCGCCGCTGAGCCCCGAGTTCGACACCACGTTGATGATGTGGCCGCCGCCCTGCTCGCGCATGGCCAGGGCGGCGTACTTGCTCGCCGCCCAGGTGCCACGCAGGTGCACCGCGATGACCTCGTCGAACTCCGCGTCGCTCATCTTGAACAGGGTGCGATCGCGCACCACGCCGGCATTGTTCACCAGCAGGTCGATACCGCCGAAAGCCTCGACACAGGTCTGCACCAGGCGTTCGCACAGGGCCGACTCGGCGACCGAGCCGGCCACGGCCACGCAACGCCCGCCGACCGCCTGCACCGCCTGCTCGGCCTCGGCCAGTGCCGCGGCGTTGGTGCCGTTCAGGACCACGGCGGCGCCGTGGCGCGCCATCTCCACGGCGCAGGCGCGACCGAGACCGCGCGAGGAACCGGTGATCACGACACGCTGGCCGGCGAGCAGGCTCATGGCGCGCACCCCCACCTGGCAACTTCACCCGTGGGACGCATTGCGGCTCTGTTCAAATGCAACTCCTCCTGGTCAGGGTTTCGACGAAGCGCTACCGGCATCGCCGGCTCAGACACGTGCGTCCTCGGCCGCGCGCAGGCGCTGGCTGACGGTGACCTGGTGGCCGCCGTCGACTACGGGGATGGCTTCGAACCCGGCGGCGACCGGCCGCAGCCGAGGGAAAGCGGGATGGCGGAAGGACTCCCCCGGCACCAGCGCCGCCTCGAGCCCTGCGACCAGCGGTGCCGGCGCCAGCCCGGGGCGCGCGGCGAACACCGCGTCGGTACCGAACAGGCGCAGCGACAGGGTGCGCCGGCGCACGCCGTCGCGGGTAGCGCCGCCGCCGTGCAGGGTCGAGGGATGGAAGACGATGACGTCGCCGGGGCCGGCGGCCCAGCTGACGATGTCCCAGGCGGCACGGTCGGCCTCGATGTCCGGTAGCCGCGGCAGGCCGGTACCGTAGACCGGCGCGGTGTCGTCGGCGGCGTCGAAGGCCGAGCCGTCGTAGAGCGTGCCGCGCGCCGAACCGCGTACGAATTCGAGCGACTGCGCGGCCGGGACCGGGTCGAGATTGATCCACAGCACCGCCACGTGTTCGCCCTCGACGGCGAGGTAGGGCGTGTCCTGGTGCCAGGGCGTGCGCCGCGCGGCGCCCGCTTCCTTGAGCCAGATCTGTTCGTACAGGAACCACACCTCGGGCGTATCCCACAGGGTCGCGGCGATGTCGGGGATGATCGTCGCGGTGAGCAGCTCACGGTAGGCGTGGGCGGCCGCGGGATGACTGAGATCCTGGTAGAAGGCGCCGTCGCTGCCTGCGAACATCATGCAGCCCGAGGGCGTGGGATGGGCCAGGCTCCAGGCGTAGGCCTCGCGGACCAGGGCCTGGGTGGCGTCGTCCAGCACCCCGGGCAGGAAGCAGACGCCATCGCGCCGGTAGTCGGCCGCTGCCGCGGCCACGCGTTCGAGCATGTCGGACCTCCCCGGCGCCCTCGCGGTACGCACCGTCGTCGTCACGCCGAGCGGCCACGACACGCGTGCACTGCGCCTTGCCGTCTCCCCGCCGCTCGGTGGCGGACATCATCGCCACATGGAGGCAGCGTCGCAAGCCGGGACGCGGCGCGGTCGCCGCGCCGGCGCGGGCACAGCCGTCGGGGGATCAGGCGCGGCGGCGTGCGGTCAGGCGCAAGCCAGCCAGTCCGCCGGCACACAGCAGCAGCGCCGACGGCAGGGGCACCGCCGTGCTCGGACCGAGTTCCATGTCGCTGACGGCGAACAGGGAACTGCCGACGAACGTGCGGCTGCTCAGTCCGCTGCCGTCGAGCGCACCGGCATAGAGGGTGTCACCGACCCAGAAGTAGAGGTCGTCACCGGCGACGTCGATGGCCAGTGCCCCGGGACGCCCGACGCCTGCTACCAGGGTGCTCAGCGCGCTGTTGTCGAGCGCCGATCGGCGCACCTCGTTGGTGGTGCTGCCGACCGTGTAATAGAGCGTACCGCTGGCGAAATCGATGTCCATCTTGCTGATCGCATCGGCACGTCCAGCGGCCACCCACAGCTGGCTCGGCCCCGCGCCACCCAGCGCGGAGACGTTCAAGCCCTTGCGTCCGGCCACGCCACCGTCGTCGGCGGTCCAGTAGAGCAGGCCGGCATGGGTGTCGACCTTGATGTTGAACACGTCGCGCGTGGTGATGGTGCCGAGCGCGCCGGCCCCGGCCAGGGTCGTCGCGTCCTGCACCAGGGTCACGGCCGAGCCATCGAGGTCGGCGCTGTAGATGCCGTCACCGGCGCCGGAGAAGATGGTCGAGAAATAGATCTTCCCGCCCACCGGGTCGACTTCGATGTCGCCGATCCCGGCGCTCGCGGTGAGCACCGTCGTCGCCGCCGAACCGTCGAGCTTGGCGCGCTCGATGCTCGTACCGCGCGCGTAGTACAGCTGTTCGTTGACGCTGTCGACCGCCACGCCCCGCGGGTCGAGGCCGGGCAGCACGGCGAGCGCCTCGCGCGTGGCGGTTGCGATGCCTGGCACCGGGCTCACCCGCCAGGCGCCGTCGGCATAGCCCGTTTCCGTGTAATACAGGGCGGCTGCCGCGGCGCTCGCGGACAGGCTCTGGGCCGCCAGTGCGGCCAGCAGGAGATTCCATCGCTTCACCTCATCCTCCTGTTCGGTGTCGGCACGTCCAGTGACCCTAGGCGAAGGAGATGACAGATCAAGCCCAGCGGGCTGGCGCACGCTGGCCCCGGCGACGCCTGCGGGCACGCACCAACGGCGCGGCGGGCGGCGCGCCGACCTGGGCAAAGGCGCCTCGACTCAATGGGTAACCGCCGCCGCCGCGGCGCGGTGCGTGAGCCCGCAAGTGCCCGATCATCGACGGGCGGCGCACGCGTCACGTCCGCTGGCGACACAATTGTTGACGCTTCGCGCCCTGCGCGGGGGGCGCGGGCTCAGGCCGCAACGCCGTGCTCGACGCGGGGCAGGGCCTCGATTTCGATGACCGAGATGTCGTCGGAGGGCGGCGCCTGCTCGACGTGGGCGAGTACGGCCTCGATCAGCCGCGGCAGCCGCGGTGCCGTGCAGGACGGTTCGCCCAGGATGCGCTCGACGCGCGCCGCCCCCCACATCTCGCCGGCGGCATCACGCGCCTCGGTGATGCCATCGGTGTAGGCGTAGAAACGACTGCCCGCCGGAAAGGCGAAGGCCTGGACCCGGGCCGTGAACGCGTCCGCGCCGACGACACCGAGCGGCAGCGAGGTCGAGGGCCAGCGAGTCGGTCCGTCCACCCCCGGCGACACCAGCAAGGCGGGGGGCAGGCCTCCGTTCCACATCTCCAACCGTCGTCGATCGGCGGCGAGTCGGCCGAGTACCGCGCAACAGAAGTGGCTGGCCGGAAGCAGGCGATGAAGCTTGGCGTTGAGTTCGGCGGCGATGGTCGCGATGTCGAGGCCCTTGGCCGCCATGGCCTGGAACACCGATGTTGCCGGCAGCGCGCCGAGCGCCGCGGGTAGACCATGGCCGGTGAAGTCGCCGACGAAGAAGTACACCTCGCCGGCGGGCAGGCGGCAGGTCTGCACGAGATCGCCGGACAGCGTACCCATGGACTGCTGCCACACGTGCACACCCTCGACCGCGGTGGTGCCGGCCAGCGTGAGCTGTTCGAAGACATGCCGGGCGAGACGCGCCTCCTCGGCGATCACGGCGCGCTGGCGTTCGAGCAGGGTGTTGCTCTCGGCCAGGGTCGTGTTGGCCCGGCCGAGTTCGTCGACGAGGCCTTCCATGCGTTGCTGGGCAGCGGTGGCCGCGCCGATCGAAGCGCCGTAGCGCTTTGCCGTCACCAGCAGGACCGGGGCGAAGATCTGGAACAGCAGCGCGCCGACCAGCGCCTCGCGCCCCTCGGCGATCATCCAGAACACGAACACCGAGGCCGTGGTCGCGCTCCAGAACACCAGGTACTGGTGATAGAACACGCCGAATGCCGTGATCGTCGCCATCAGCACGAAGCCCGGGACGATGACCTTGAACTCGTGCAGGTAGCCGAACTCGCGCGGCACCGGCAGCAGGACCACGGCGGCCCAGACCATCGCCACCGGCACCACCGTGAACGCGTGTGCGCGCAGCCAGGCGTCGACGCTGCGTGCGTCGGGATCGAGGCAGAACTGGCGGAACAGGCGCAGACGCACCGCCGTGGTCACCAGCAGGGCACTGAACCATCGCAGCACCGCCGGCCAGCCGCAGGCCGGTGCGAACAGGAAGCAGATGGCTGTTGCGCCAATCACGGCGGCCGCGGCGGCAGGACGCGCCTGGTCGAACATCAGGCACAGCAGTCTCCGCCCGACAGGGTTGGGGTCGGGAGCAGGGGGCATGGGGCCGTTAGCGGTCGCGCCCGCCGACGCTTGAGCGTCGCGCGGGCCCAGCCGGCACCGCTCAGAAGCCGATCTGGGCGCCGCCGTCGATGTTCAGATGCTGGCCGGTGATGTAGCTGGCGAGATCGGAAAGCAGGAAGCAGCACGGCCCGGCGACTTCGTCGGGCTGGGCGATGCGGCCCATGGGAATGCCGGCCAGCGTGCGCTCGAGGAACTTCGGCCCGCGGATGACCTCGGTCATCGGCGTCTCGACCGCGCCGAAGCACACGCTGTTGACGCAGATGCCGTAGCGCGCCCATTCGCGTGCCGCGCTCATCGTGATGCCGAGCACGCCGGACTTCGCCGCGCCGTAGTTGATCTGGCCGATGGTGCCGCGGCGCCCGGCGATCGAGGACACGTTGACGATGCGCCGCGGTGCATCGGGGTCGTTTTCGCTGGCCGCGATCATGTGGCGGCCGACAGCCTGCAGCACGACGAACACGCCGGTCAGGTTGACGTCGATGACCGCCTGCCAGTCGGCCATCGACATCTTGTTGATCATCGCCGTGCGCGTGATGCCGGCGTTGTTGAACAGGCCGTGGATGGTGCCGTGGCGCTCGGCCACGGTGGCGACGGTATCCTGCACGAACGCGGCATCGGTGACGCTGCCGACATGGACCTCAACCTGGCCGCCGAGTTCGTCGGCCAGTTCGTTCAGGCCATCGCCGTTGAGGTCGACCAGGGCCAGGGTCGCGCCGAGTCCGGCGGCGCGCCGGGCGACGCTGCGACCGATACCCTGGGCGGCGCCGGTGACGATGACGACGCGGCCGGCGAGACTCATGGGGTTGTTCATGCTGCGGTACTCCTCGGGAATTGACGGCGCGGCGGGCAGCGCGTTGCGGCTGAGCCTGCGCAGGCGCCGATTGTAACGGCGCGCGCGGCGGCACGGCCCTACTCGCCCTCGTCGACCTCGATGCCGGTGAGCGTGGTGGCGGCGAGGTCTTCGTTGCGACTGACCGCCTTGAGCATGATGCGCAGGATGCCTGCGAGTTTCGTACCCAGCCCCTCCTCGGCGAGCGTCGGCAACACCACCGGGAAGCTGACCAGTTCGAGGTAGCGATCATCGAGCAGGACCAGCGGCACCCGTTGCTTGACCTCGAGGATGGTGGCGAAGACGGCCGCGTAATCGCCGACCAGTGCGTACTGCTCGTCGCGCCGGATCTGCTCGAGCAAGCGCTCGCGCGACAGCGCCGAGATGTTGCGTCGCAGGTGATAGCCGACATCGGTTTCGCCGATGTCGTCGAACCACTTGCCGTAGAACGGCAGGCCGTCCGCCCAGCCATCCCCGAGCTGCGGGTCGGGCAGGCCGATTCGACCGATCACGGGCAGCGGCTGCGGGGCGAAGCGGCCGAGCGGGTCGAGTCGCACCTGGCCGCTGCCTTCACGGCGGAGGCGGCCGACGGTGCAAGCCTCCTCGCCGCACACCACGACCAAGGTGCGCGCGAGCCCGCGCGGCAGGAGCTGGTGGAGGACGCGGCCGCGGCTGGACTCGGGCATGCGGCAAGCCTAGCCGATCGCGGGCGGGCGACGATACACGCGCCCTTCACCCCTGCCCCGAACGAGGTCGTCGCAGGGCTGCGCGCTACGCGGCTAGAACCCGAGACGACGCAAGGCCTGCTGCGTCATGTACTGGTTGACCATGTCCTCGTCCGGATCGAGGGCCGACTCCCAGCCGCCGCGGCAGGTCTGGCCGAGATGGAAGCGGGTGACGTCGTTACGCGCGACGTCGTGGCTGATCGCCCACCACCAGCTCCATTCCGGGCGCCCGTCGGCGGCGGTGAGGCTGTGCGCACCGCTCAGTGCCTGGCCGCCGCCGCCTTCGAGACCCTTCCACATCTCGCCATCGCGCGAATAGCTGATGGCCATGCCGGCGCCCATGTTGCGCACGTCCATGTAGATGCGGCGTTTCGACACCGGCGCGTGGGGGAAACCGGTCGGTTCGCCCTCGAACACCACCACTTCGGGGATCAACGATTTGCCGACCTTGAAGTAGGACTGGCCCTGCTTGCCGCCGACCAGGTCGGGCCGCCAGTTGTCGTTCTCGGGCCGCCACTGGTGATGCGAGGAACCGAGGAAGGGGCCGCGGTGAATGATCTTCCAGTTGCCCCAGGTGAGCATGGGATCGCCGGCCGACCAGGCATCGGAGAGGTAGAGATTCATGCCTGGCATGTAGGGCTCGAAGCGCTGGTTGGCGGGGAAGCGGCGTACCCGCTTGAGCGCCGGCAGGTAGCCCCACAGTTCCGGGATCTCACGCTGGTCGTAGTGCCAGTAACTGAGGAAGGCGTGGCCGCGCACCTCCGGCGTCCAGGTGAACCAGATCGCCTGCATGCGGGTCATGTCCTCGTGGCCGGGCAGGTAGGGGCCGGGCGCATCCGGGCCGACCAGGCCGGTGCACTGCTGTTCGGCCCACACCCAGTCGTACTCGTAGCGCGGGGTGCCTTCGGGGTCGACGGTGACGGCGGGAATGGCGTAGCGCGTGCGATCGTGACGGCCCCACGACAGCGTGATGTTGGCGATGGCCTGGTTGCCGTTCTCGATGGCGGGAAACGGCAGGCCGCCGATCCACGGCTGGCCGTCCTGCGTGCGCACGTTGCCGACGTCGTCGAACACCGCCTGGCCCTGGTTCCTGAGCGTGGCATCGAGGAAGTACGGCGGGTACATCGTTTCGATCGCCTGTTCCTCGGCCACGATCTCGAACGTGCGGCCGTCCTGGATCACCTCCTGGTAGACGATCGGATCGAGCAGGTCCTGGACCAGTTCGACGTTGTCCTTGTCGATGGTGTCGCCGACCTTGACCCGGCCGCCGGTAAACGCCTCGATCGACAGCAGTTCCTCGGGATAGGCCGGCGCGGCATCGCCCGCCTGGCACAGCGTCGGCCACAGGGGTGCGAGCACGCCGGCCCCGCCGAGTCCGCGCGCGGTGCGCTCGAGAAAGCTGCGCCGGGCGTAATCGAAATCGTACTTGCGAATGTGCATGGTGCGCGTGACCTCCCTCCGCCAGGCGGAGACGCGTTCAGAAATTACCCACCTTCAAGGCCTGCACCTCGAACATGGCATCGTGGATGTCCGGATCGATCTCGACCGCCTCGGCCTTGAAGATGCTGCGGGTGCCGAGCTTGTGATCGATCATCGTCACGTCGTAGGGCACCCAGCGCTCGCCATGCTGCTCGACGGCATCGCGCGCGACCAGCAGCTCCTTGCGCAGTTCGCCGTTGTGGGCGAAGAACTCGGTACGCATGGGCAGGCAGATGTCCTGATCGATGTAGAAACGTACGCGGCTGTAGTGCGCATCGTCACCGGGCTTGTCGGCCTCGAGCACGTAGACCGGGTGATCGTCGAGCATGGCGTCGTCGTGCCGCGTGACCTGTTCACGCTCGTCCACCCGGTAGAAATAGGAGAAGTCCTCGTAGGTGAAATCCGAGGCCAGGATGTTGCCGAAGAAGGATTCGCCGGTGACCCGCCGTACCCGCTTGAGCTTGGGCGAGTAGGACATGTAGGAGGTCTGGTTGCGATCGGCATCGTCGTTGACCAGCACCGCCACGCCGCGTTCGTCGATCGGCTCGAGAATGCGCACGACCACGCGCGAATCGTTGTCCTCGCTGCGCTTCCAGTACATTTCGCGCAGCGACTCGCGCACGTAGCCGTCACGGCCGACGACCTCGACGCGCTGCACCTGGTGCGCGGTGCGCGCGGGCAACGCCCGTTCGGCGCAGGCGCGTACCGCCGGGTCCTCGATGCGCGAGGTGTCGAAGGCGGCGGCCGGCACGGCGGCGAGGCAGGCGACGAGCAGGACGCCGGGTCGCAGGGTCGCAAGGGGCATGGCATCAATCCGGGTCGGGCGGCCACCCAAGCTGCGTCGATGCTGACATAATGTCAAATGATGTTTTGGTCTGTTTGCATGAAATATCCGAATGACTAATGACCCTGCCCACGTCGTCGACCTGCGCCGCATGCGCACCGTGGTCGAAGTCGCCCGCGCCGAGGCCATCACCACCGCCGCGCAGACCCTGGGCCTGACCCAGTCGGCGGTCTCGCGCACCGTCGCCGAGGTCGAAGAGGCGCTCGGCCAGCGCCTGTTCGACCGCCTGCCCCGTGGCATCCAGTTGACCGATGCCGGGCGCCTGTTCGTGGCCCGCGCGCGCTCGGTACTGGCCGAGGTCGACGACATGGTGGCGGAGATCTCCACCGCGCCGAACCGGGTCACCGGCCGCCTGCGCGTCGGCGTCGCTGCCGCCGGCTCGTCGACGGCGCTGGCCTTCGTCGATTTCGCCCGCGAGTACCCCGACGTCGCGCTGGAAACGACCCATGCGTCGGACCAGACCCTGGTGCCGCGCCTGCTGCACGGCGAGATCGATCTCGTGGTCGGCTCGTCGAGCTATCTCAAGCGCTGGCGCGAACTCGAGGTCACGCCCATCGCCCCGCTCCACTTCGCGGTCATGGTGCGTCCGGACCACCCGCTGTCGCTGATCGACGAACCGACCGAGGCCGAGGTGCTGGCCTACCCGTTGCTGCTGCCGGAAAGCATCGAGGCGGCGTTCTCCGACATCGCGCTGCGCTACCTGCACAACGACCTGCCCAGCCCCAAGCCGCGCTACGTGACCAGCAACCCGGAGCTTATCGGGCGGCTCATCAAGGCCACCGACGCGTTCTTTCCGATCATGCACCCGGATGCGGATTTTGCCGGTCTCGGGCGGCATTTCCTCCTCCTGCGCGACTGCCTCAGCATGCCGACCCACTACGTCAGCTACGCCCGCGCCGCACAACGGCCCAAGACCCGCGTGATCGAGATCGCCGAGCGGCTGCTCGCACGCCACCTGCAGCCGACCACGCCGGCGATGGAAAGCGCATAATCGGCACGTCCTGACCCGGCGAGGAGGCATCGACGATGGACGAGGCACGACGACTCGCTTACCTGCGCGTCGCGCTCAGGGTGTTCGGCATCTTCCTGGTCGTCGGCGTGTACCCGCTGATGAACTGGCTGTGGCCCGCGGGCTGGGCCTGGGAGCCGCGCCAGAGCGAGTACGAACAGATGATCACGGGGATCTACGCCACGCTCGGCGTGTTCCTGTTCCGCGCCGCGCGCGACCCCCTCGCCAACCTCAGCCTGATCCGCTTCACCATCTGGTCCAGCCTCGTGCACGGCGGCATCATGGCCGTGCAGGCCGGCCACGATCACACCGAACACGCCAACCTGTTCGGCGACATACCGGCCCTGTTCGCCATGGCCGCGGTCCTGTGGTGGTTGCTGCCACGGCGCGCGAGCGCGCCGTGAACGCGCGTCGCCCGCCCCTGCACTGACGGCGTGCGCCGCCGCCACCGCTTCCTCGCCGCCGCCCTGTTCCTGCCGCCGCTGCTGGCCCTGGCCGGCGCCATCGGCTACACCACCTGGGCCGCCCGGCGCGCCGTCGACGGCCTGCTGCCGCCCACCGCCCTGGGCTGGCGGCTGGACGAGCGACCGGTCGAGATCGCGATCGACCACCGTGTCGACGGCGAACTCGAGCACTACGCGCTCGACTTCCGCTGTGGCGGGCGCCTGGTCCATCGCAGCGCGTTCACCATCGACCACGATCTCTTCGGCGGCGGTTTCGTCGGCGCCCTCGACCTCGACGACGACGGCCGCCTCGAACTCGTCCTCGCCACCCGCGCCGGGCCACGCGCGAGCCGGGTCATCGAGGTCGATGACGGCCAGCTGCGCGAACGTCCCTTCGTTGACCTGCCCGAGGCACGCTGGCGCCTGGTCGCACCGCGCCTGGCCCTGAGCGGGATACCGCCGGTGGCGGCGCTCGCCGCCGGCGCCGCTGTCCTGTGGTTTGCCTGCGGCCTGCTCGCGGTGGTGGCGCTGCTGGCCTGGCGCGGCCTGCGCGCACTGCTGCCGGCACGCTGACGCCGACGCGGCGAGCACGGCCCGCTTGCCGCACGCCGTGGCGGCACTTATGGTGCCTGCTGATCCCGCCGTGACCGTTTGGGGAGGACGACATGGCAAGCCCGCTGCTCTTTTCGGCGTTCGTCATGAACACCGCCTCACATATCCTGCATGGCCTGTGGCGGCAGCCGGACGCCCGCCAGGTCGATTTCAATTCGCTCGAGATGTGGATAGACCTCGTGCGCGAACTCGAGCGCGGCCTGTTCGACGTCATCTTCTTCGCCGACGTTCACGGGCTGTACGGCAATTTCCAGGGCAGCTTCCGCAAGCACGTCGAAAGCGGCCTGCAGATCCCGAGCAACGACCCGGCGGTGATCCTCTCCGCCCTGGCCAGCCACACCGAGCACCTCGGCCTCGCCTTCACCAGCAGCATCGTGCAGGAACACCCGTTCGCCTTCGCGCGCAAACTCTCCACCCTCGACCATGCCTCGCGCGGACGGGTGGCCTGGAACATCGTCACCAACGGCATCGAGAACGGCGCGCGCAACTTCGGTCTCGACGGCCTGACCCCGCACGACGAGCGCTACGCCTGGGCCGACGAGTACATGGAAGTGGTCTACAAGCTGTGGGAGGGTTCGTGGGACGACGGCGCCCTGCTCCAGGATCGCGCCCGTGGTCTCCACGCGGACTTCGCGCGCGTTCATCGCATCGACCATGTCGGCCCACGCTACCGCGTCGAGGGTCCGCACCTGTGTGCCCCGTCGCCGCAACGCACGCCGCTGCTGTTCCAGGCCGGTTCGTCGCCGCGCGGCATGCGCTTTGCGGCCACCCATGCCGAAGCCGTGTTCCTGATTGCACCGTTCCCCGACGCTGCCCGCCAGGCGATCGAGGCCACCCGCGCCCTGTTGCCGCAATGCGGTCGCAGGCCCGACGAACTGCGCTTCTTCCAGGGCCTGTCCTTCGTCATCGGCAGTACCGAGGAAGAGGCGCGCCGGCGCGATCGCGAACTCGACGAAGCGATCGACCACGAAGCGATGATCGCCCACCTCGGCGGCGTCATGGACATCGAGTTCGGCGCCTGCCCGCTCGACATGCCGCTGACGGAGGTGCGTACCGAGGGGGCGCAGAGCCTGCTCGACTGGGTGCGCGCCGCGGTCCGCGATCGCGAGGCCACGGTGCGCGACATCGGCGTACTGGCGAGCCGTGCCAGCCGCGTGAGCGGTACCCCCGAGCAGATCGCAGACAGTCTCGAGGCCTGGCAGGCGGTCGGCATCGACGGCATCAACGTCATCAACGCCACCATCCCCGGCAGCTACCGTGAATTCATCGAACACGTGCTGCCGGTGCTGCGCCGGCGCGGCCTGGCGCGCGAGGCCTATGGCGACGGCACGCTGCGCCAGCGCCTGTTCGGCCACGACCGGCTGCCGGCCAGCCACCCGGCGGCGCGCTGGCGCGGCGCCTTCGCCGATTGAGATCGCGGCGGCCGTCCCCGGCATAATGGCGCGGGACGTGCCCGCCCCACCGATTGCCTGCAGCCCAGCCGCCGATGTTCGAACCTGAAGACTTCTCCGATGCCGTGCTCATCGTGCGCAGTGATCCCTACGAGCTGCTCGGCACGCATTCGCGCCACGGCTTCAACCTCGATGACCACGACTGGCCGTCGGCCGAACACTACTACCAGGCGATGAAGTTCCCGCCAGGACCGCATTTCGAGCGCATCCGCACCGCTTCCCATCCGGACCTCGCGACCCGTCTCGGCCACGCCTGGTTCAAACGCCACCGGCCGCACTGGCGGCGCAATCGCATCACCTACATGACGCGCGCGCTCTATACCAAGTGCCATACCCACCGCGAGGTGCGCGACCGCCTGCTGGAGACGGCGGGCAAGCGCATCATCGAATGCTCGAGCTTCGATGCGTTCTGGGGCTGCGGTCGCGACGGCCGCGGTGACAATCGCTACGGCAGGCTGCTCGAACGCGTGCGCGAGAAACTGCGCGAGGAACTGTTCGACGCCGAACCCGGCGTGGCCGCGCCGGTAGCCGAGAGCGACCGATCCGGGTAAGCGGCGCGCCGTGCCGGCCACGCGCACGGCACGGCTTTCGTCTCAGCGTCTCCTCAGCGTCCGAACACGCTGGTCACCAGCTCGCTGTCGAGGTACTCGCGTACGTGGCGGATCTTGCCGCCGCCGCACTCGATGACGATGCAGTAGTCGTTGTTGTAATCCAGCCCGCTCTTCGCCCGCGCCTTGCCCTTGCACTCGATGACCACGCGATCGTCCTCGGCCGTCATCGAGTTGATGGTGACCTGGATGCCGTCCTCCAGGATCTCGCCCAGTGGCCCGAACAGCTTGGCCAGCAACTCGTCCTTGCCGCGGAAAGTGCCGGCAAAACGGTGCGAGCCGAAGAAAGTCCAGGTGACGTCGTCGGCGAGCGCGCCGAGAAAGGTGTCGCTGTCGCCGTTGCTGACGGCGTTCCAAGCGGTGCGGACGAGGTCCTTGTTGGTGGTGGCGGTCATGCGCGCGGTCTCCCCGGTACGAATGGAGGCCGCAACATAGCAGAGCCCGTGGCTCGCGGCAGCGTCGGCGAGGCGCCGGTACCCGCAGCTCAGGAGGCGGCGGCCACCGCGGCGATCGTGCCGCGCGTGACCACGCGGTTGCGCCCGCCGCCCTTGGCCGCGTACATGGCGACGTCACAGGCCTCGATGAGCTCGGCGATACCTTCGCCCGGCACGAGTTCGGCCACGCCCACCGACACGGTCACGCGGACCGCGCGCGCCGCGCCCGGCAGGGCGTGGGCGGCGATGTCGCGGCGCAGGCGTTCGGCGACCTGGCCGGCCTCGGCGGCGTTGACGCCGTAGAGCACGGTCGCGAACTCCTCGCCGCCGAAGCGCGCGACGACGTCGATCGGCCGCACCCCGGCCTGCAGCACGTCGGCGACACCACGCAGGGCGTCGTCGCCGGCGCGGTGACCATGGCGGTCGTTGACCTGCTTGAAGTGGTCGATGTCGATGAACAACAGGCTCAGCGGTACGCCTTCGGTGCAGGCGCGCTGCGCCTGGCGTGCCGCGACCTCGTCGAACCAGCGCCGGTTGTACAAGCCGGTGACGGCATCGACCTTGGCCGCACGCTGGTAGCGCAGCTGCGCGTCGAGGCTGTCGCGCAGCCGCAGGTTGTCCTCGCGCACGCGCCCGGACAGCAGGCGCAGCAGGTTGGCGGCGAATTCGTGCGATGCGCCGATGAACTCCCACACCACGGCATCGGGGATCACCAGCAGGCGGCTGGGACGCGTGGCGACGACATGGGCCGAGACCTTGAGCCGGCTCAGGATCGACAGTTCACCGACGCACGAACCGCTGCCGATGCGGGCCACCGGCGCGGTGTCGGCCTCGCCCAGGCGCACTTCGAGTTCACCGTCGAGGACGAGGTAGACGGCATCGTTGTCGGCACCGGCCTCGAGCACCCGCGTGCCCGTGCTGACGGCGAGCTCGGCGCAGCCCGCCAGCAGGCGACGCGCGCAACCGGGGTCGACGTCGTGCAACAGGTCGACATGGGCGAATTCGCCCAGTTCGGGATCGCGGCCCCGGGCCTCTCGTGCAATCGGCACGCTCCACCTCGCGCACATGACGATGCCCTTGCTAGCGACCTGCGCGCGGCAGAGTTTAGCCACGCGTGGCGGAAGTGCGCGCGCGTGCCCGAAGCAGCGCCCGCGGCACCGTTCCGGGGACCACCCTGCAGACCAACACCACCACCACGGCGCGGCGCTTCGGCGCGCGCCGTCGGCGGCGTGGCCGCTCGTGCTGCGCGCGCGGCGCCGTCCTGTACCGCGGCGGCGCGTGGCACACTGAAAGCCCCCCCCAATGCCCACGAGGTGCACCATGACCACCGCCACCATCGAACCTACCGCCGAGCAGTTGCAGGCCTTCGCCACGGCCTTTGCCGACACCGGCCCGGTCACCATGCTCAACCTGCTGCGCTACCGCGCCCAGGCCGATTACAGCGGGCATCCGGCGGCTACGCCGTGCAGCGGACGGCAGGCCTACGCACGCTACGCGGCCGAGGCGCTGGCCTGCGTCGAGGGCGTGGGCGGCCGGGTGGTGTATGCCGGCGCCGCCGGTGCCGGCGTCATCGGCCCGGTCGGGGAGGCCTGGGACGACGTCCTGCTGGTCGAGTATCCCGGGGTCGACGCGTTTCTCGACATGGTGCGTTCGCCGCGCTACCAGGCCTGCGTGCACCACCGCAGCGCGGCACTGGCCGATTCGCGGCTGGTACCGACCAGCGCCGGCCGCTCGGCTTACCGCGAATGATGCGTCTCCCGGAGCGTCCACGACCATGAACGAGACAACCGACGACGCACCGCTCGGCCACGTGCGCGATGGCGCCCTCGCCGTCCTCACCCTCAATCGCCCGACACGCTTCAATTGCCTCTCGCGCGGCCTGCTCGATGCGCTCGACCGCGCGCTCGCGACCATCGCCGACGACCCCGCCACGCGCGCGGTGCTGATCCGCGGCGCCGGCAAGCACTTCTGCACCGGCGCCGATCTCGACGAGGTCCTCGCCGCGCGCGACGACCCCGCCGCGATGCGCGCCTTCGTCGAGCGCGGCCACGCCGTGTTCCGGCACCTCGAACAACTGGCGAAACCGACCGTCGCCGCGGTCCAGGGCCTGGCGCTGGCCGGCGGGCTCGAACTGCTGCTGTGCTGTGACCTGGTGGTGATGGGGCGCAGCGCCCGCATCGGCGACCAGCACGCCCGCTACGGCCTCCACCCGGCATGGGGTTCGAGCGTACGCCTGCCGCGCCTGGTCGGCCGTCGCCGTGCACTGGACCTGCTCTACTCGGCGCGCTGGCTCGACGCCGCCGAGGCGCTGAGCTGGGGCCTCGTCAACGAAGTCGTCGACGACGACGCGCTGGACGCCGGCGCCCGCGGTCTCGCCACGCGCCTGGCTGGTGGCAACCCCGACGCCAACGCCTTCGTCAAGGCCATGAGCGAGTTCGCGCTGGACAACGACCTCGATGGCGCCCTCGCGCGCGAGTCTGCCGGTGCCGCGGCCGGGCTCATGAGCACCAACACCGGCCGCGGACTGGCCGCCTTCCAGGCGCGCGAGGAACCGCGTTTCGAGTGAGTGCCGCGGCTCAGGCGCTGGCCGCGGGCAGGTCGAGGACGAAGGTGGTGGGGCCGCCGGGCGCACTGGCGAGGGTGATGTCGCCGTGCATGCCGCGCGCCAGGCTGCGGCTGATGGTCAGCCCGATGCCGGCGCCCTCGGTGGCGGCGGTGTCGGCATCGAGGCGGTTGAAGGGCTCGAACACGGCCTCGTGGCGGTCGGCGGGAATGCCCGGACCATCGTCGCTGACGGCAATGTTCACCGTCGCGCCGCTCGCGCCCACGACGATGTCGACCAGACTGCCGGGATCGCCGTACTTGATGGCGTTACCGATCAGGTTGAGCAGGATCTGGCGCAGGCGCTGGGCGTCGGCCAGCGCGACGACATCGGCAGCGCAGGTGTACTCGACGCGGATACCGCGTTGTTCGGCCAGCGGCCGCAACAGTTCCACCACCTTGACCAGTTCCGCGGCGACGCCGACCGTCGCGACGCGCAGTTCCAGGCGCCCCTGCTCGATACGGGCGAGGTCGAGCACCTCGTTGATGAGGTCGAGCAGGTGCGTGCCGCTGTCGTTGATCATGCGGACCTGGGCGTGCTGCTCTTCGCTCAGGGTACGCGCACGGTCGAGCGCGATGAGCTGGGCGAAGCCGAGGATGGCGTTGAGCGGCGTACGCAGCTCGTGGCTCATGCGCGAAAGGAACTCGCTCTTGGCGCGGCTCGCGGTCTCGGCCCGATCGCGCGCCTCGGCCAGTTCGTGGGAAACGACGATGCTGGTCATGACCACGCGCCGGTAGATCAGGCCGGTGACCAGCATGGCGGCGAGGTAGACGGTGAGCATCGCCGCCATCTGTGCACCGTAGGCCGTGTCACGGCTGAAGAACCACGCGATGATCGGCAGCATGATGACCAGGGCGTAGCTGACGTAGACGCGCTGCACGACGCCCAGTACCGCGGCCGCGCCCGCGGTCAGCCCGCCGAGGGCGAAGGCGAGGAACACCTCGGTCTCGCGGGTCATGTGCGCGCCGAACCACCAGGGCGCGGCACCCCACAGCGCCGCCGTGAAGGTCGAACCGACCAGGAAGGCGTTGGCCCAGCGCGGCGCCGCGGCGGCGACGAAGCGGCGTTCGAAGGCGATCAGCTGCAACAGGCGCAGGGCCGACGCGCCGACGATGGCCACGACCCAGACCAGCAACAGCGTACGCTCGACCCGCGCCCACAGCACCCAGCCCATGAGCAGGCCGAGCACGGCGTTGACGACCAGCCCGGTGCGCGCGTTGCGATAGAGGTAGCGCACCTGCATCGCCACCGGGTCGAGCAGCTGCGGCGCGCTCACCCCGGCCGGCGACATGCCGTGATCACCTGCACTGCGCCGGCGGCCGTGCCGCTCGCCGGGCGTTGCACGCCGTTCAAGATTCCATGCTCTCCATCTTGGCCTGCATGCGGCGCATGCCGGTCAGCCAGCGTTCGAGATCGTTGGTCTTGCGTTCCATCCAGGTCTGCGCGATCGGGTCGGTGAGGATCAGGAACTGCTCGGCGTCGATCGCGGCCAGCACCTGCGCGGCGACCTCCTCCGGTTCCCGGATCGGTCCGGCCGCGAGCTTGGCAAAGGCCGAATCCGTATCGCCGAGCATCGGCGTACGCACGCCCAGCGGGGCAAGCAGCGATACGCGCACGCCGCGATCGTGGTAGGTCACCGACAGCCACTCGGCCAGCCCGACCACGGCATGCTTGGTCACCGCGTAGGGCAGGTTGCCGTGGGTGGTGAGGATGCCGGCCATGGAGGCGGTGTGCAACAGGTAGCCCTGGCCGCGCTCGAGCATGCCGGGCAGGACCGCGCGCACGGCGTAGACGTGGGCCATGACGTTGACCTGCCACTGGGTCTGCCACACGTCGAGCGACGTGCTCAACGGGTCGGCGCCGGTCGCGATGCCGGCATTGCTGAAGAAGACGTCGACCGGCCCGAGCCGCGCTTCGGTCGCCGCGACCAGGGCGTTGACCTCGCTCTCGACGCCGACGTCACAGGCACAGGCCTCGGCGCCGATGGCCGCCGCCGCGGCACGCACGCCGGCCTCGTCGACGTCGCTCAACATGACCCGCGCACCGGCGCGCACGAAAGCCTCGGCACAGGCACGGCCGATGCCGCTGGCGGCGCCGGTGACGACGGCGACCTTGTTCTCGATCTGCATGGTTCAGTCCTCCTCTGGTCGTTGCAGGCCCGGGGCGGCCGCGGCAGCGGCCGCCCCGTGTCATCGTTGGGGCGCGGCCTCCTCGACGAGACCGGTGGCGGCGGCATGGGCGAGAAAATCCAGCACGGCGACCTCGGGCGCGTCGCCCAGCCCGTAGCAGTGCTGCACGGCGAGCACGATGTCGGCGGCACCCCGCGTACCGTCGCACAGCTCCAGGATCAATACGGCCGTGGCATTGAGACGCTGCGGCTCGGTCAGCGCCGCACCCGCGACCTGGAAATACCGCCCGTGTTCTTCCACCGCCAGGCCCGGTGCACGTCGCGGTCGCCGCGGCACCGCGCCAGCCGCGCGCGGGGCACGCAGGAACTCGAACACGTCCTCGCTGTGGTAGCGCGGATACCAGCCGTAGTCCGGGTCGGGCGTGCGCCAGTCAGGGCCGTAGAACTGCTCGAGCACGGCCTCCGGCCGCGCCGGCAGCAGCACCTCGGCGCCGGCGAGACGGCCCGGCACCGGCGGGATCACCGCGCTCGCCGGCAATTCGCCCTGGATGTCGGGGTAGTGGTAGAAGCGTCCGGCACGCACCCAACTCGTCCAGATGTCGAGGTCGAACGCGGCCGGCGCGTCGGCACCCGCGCCGACGTCGACGTGCATCTGGCCGCGCGAAGCAGGGCGCACGGCGAGACCGCGCCCGGCCAGCACGCGCACGATCAGCTCGTGCTCCTCGATGACCGCGTGGTCGCTGTCCGCGGCGCTCAGGTAAGCGAGGTCGACGTCGCTGTCGTGGGCGATGAAATCACCTTCGCGCACGGCACCCAGCAGGGTGCCCCAGGTGAGGAAGACGGCGAGACCGAACTCGTCGTGGAACAGGCGCGTGAACCCCGCCACTGCCGCGGCGAGGGCCTCGCGTTCAGTGGCCGTGTAGTCGGCGAAGCGGCGCGGGTCCGCGCGGCCCGGCGCCGTGGACATCCCTTACGCGGTGTCGCTGTCGTCGCCCGGGCCGCGCCGGCGGGCCGCCAGTGCGGCGCCCGCCGCGCCCAGGCCCAGCAGGGCCAGGGTGGCCGGTTCGGGTACCGCCGCGGCGCTCGACGGCAAGCCTCCGCCGGGCGTGGCGGCGCTCGACTGCAGGCCACCGCCGGACGAGCTCGCCGCGCTCGACGACGCCGAACCTGCCGCCTGCGCCTGGGCGTCGCGCAGGGCGACCGTCGACAGCCCCAGGGCGACGGGTACGGCGAAGGCCGAACCGCGCAACAGGCGTTGGACGAACTCGCGGCGGTCGAGCGGGATCCCTTCGAGTTCGGTCGGTTCGTCGGCGGCCATGGCAATGCTCCCGGTGGGGGTTGGAGGTCGGGAATTCTGCACCAGCCCGGATTCGCACCGCAACGTCCGGCGCCGGCGCGCCGCGCTCGCCTTGAAATATCGAGGCCATTGGGTAAGCTGCCGCTCCCCCCGCCCGCTTCCACCACAGGACATCCAGCATGAGTTCCGGTCTGCTGACAACCGCCACCTCCCACGTCGCCATTGCCGGTACCGACCTCGAAGTCTCGGTGCCCCTGCACAACCTGGTCGTCAACGAGATCCTGCCCGACCTCGGCATGGACGCGGCGCATTTCTGGTCGCTGCTGGAGGAGGTCATCACGGAAATGGCGCCCAAGAACAACATCCTGTTGCTGAAGCGCTACCAAATCCAGGCCCAGATCAACACCTGGCACCAGTCACGCAGCGACAAGCCGCACGATCACGAGCAGTACCGGAAGTTCCTCCAGCGCATCGGCTACCTGTTGCCCGAAGGCCCCGATTTCACCGTCACCACGACCAATGTCGACGACGAGATCGCGCACATCGCGGGCCCGCAGCTGGTAGTGCCGGTGAAGAACGCGCGCTACGCGCTGAACGCCACCAACGCGCGCTGGGGCTCGCTCTACGACGCCCTCTACGGCACCGACGCCATCGACGAGGCCGACGGTGCCGAAAAGGGCACGAGCTACAACCCGCGGCGCGGCGCCAAGGTCATCGCCTGGGCGCGCGCCTTCCTCGACGAGATCGCGCCGCTGGCCGCGGGCAGCCATACCGATGCCGTCGATTACTCGGTGGTCGAGGCACAACTGGCGGTGAAGCTCGGCGACGGCACGCAGACCGGCCTCGCCGATGCGACGCGCTTCGCCGGCTACAACGGCCGCGCCGACGCGCCGTCCGAGATCCTGCTCAGGAACAACAACCTGCACGTCATCATCCAGATCGATCCCAGCCACCCGGTGGGCAAGGACGACGCCGCCCACATCAAGGACATCGTGCTGGAGTCGGCGGTCACCACCATCCAGGACTGCGAAGACTCGGTCGCCGCCGCCGACGGCGAGGACAAGGCCGAGGTCTACCGCAACTGGCTCGGCCTCATGCGCGGCAACCTCACCGACACTTTCCGCAAGGGCGGGCACATGATGACCCGCACGCTCAATCCCGACCTGCATTTCCTCGATCCCAAGGGCCGGCCGATCACCCTGCACGGCCGCTCGCTGCTGCTGGTGCGTAACGTCGGTCATCTCATGACCAACGAGGCCGTCCTGCTCAAGGGCCAGGAAGCACCCGAAGGCATCCTCGACGCCGTCATCACCGCGACCATCGCGCTCTACGACATCAAGGGCCTGAACCAGCTGCGCAACTCGCGCAAGGGCTCGATGTACATCGTCAAGCCCAAGATGCACGGGCCCGAGGAAGTGGCCTTCGCCTGCGAGCTGTTCGCCAAGGTCGAAGACGTGCTCAAGCTGCCGCGGCACACCCTGAAGATCGGCATCATGGACGAGGAGCGCCGCACCACCATCAATCTCAAGGAGTGCATCCGCGCGGCCAAGGATCGCATCATCTTCATCAACACGGGATTCCTCGACCGTACCGGCGACGAGATCCACACCTCGATGGAAGCGGGCGTCATGGCGCGCAAGGAGGCCATGCGCCACGAGCCGTGGATCAAGGCCTACGAGAACTGGAACGTCGACATCGGGCTGGCCTGCGGCCTGCAGGGCGTGGCCCAGATCGGCAAGGGCATGTGGCCCAAGCCCGACCTCATGAAGGAGATGCTGGAGAGCAAGCAGGCCCACCTCGAGGCCGGTGCCAACACCGCCTGGGTGCCGTCACCGACCGCCGCCACCCTGCATGCCACGCACTACCACAAGGTGCTGGTGAGCGACGTGCAGGACCGCCTGAAGCACCGCAAGCGCGCCAGCCTCGACGACATCCTGACCATCCCGCTGCTCGGCGAGCAGCGCCTGACGGCCGACGAGATCCAGCAGGAACTCGACAACAACTGCCAGGGCATCCTCGGCTACGTGGTGCGCTGGGTCGAACTCGGCATCGGTTGCTCCAAGGTGCCGGACATCAACGACGTGGGACTGATGGAGGACCGCGCCACGCTGCGTATCTCCTCCCAGCACGTCGCCAACTGGCTGCGCCACGACTTCGTCCGCCGCACCCACGTGCTGGAGACCTTGAAGCGCATGGCCGAGGTGGTCGACCGCCAGAACGCGGGCGACCCGGACTACAAGCCGATGTCGGCCAACTTCGACGAGTCGATCGCCTTCCAGGCCGCCTGCGAGCTGGTCTTCGGTGGCGTGCACCATCCCAACGGCTACACCGAACCGGTCCTGCACCGCCGCCGCCTGGAGATGAAGCAGAGCGAGCACTGAGCGCGGCGGCCCGCGAATGGGGACCGGTAAACGGGGACGCAGCAAACGGGGACAGTTTACTTTTCCTCGCGCCGGAGCCATGGCCGGAGCGTGAGCCAGAAGTAAACTGTCCCCATTTGCCGCGTTTGTCGCGCCTCCCGTTTGCTGCCCGGTGCGCCGCCCCCCGCCGCTTACCCGCCGCCCAGCCTCACCGGCATGCGCAACGGGCCGCGGAAGGCCCAGCCACCGAACGGCACCTCGCCGGCCAGCTCGATCCGCGGGTAGCGCTCGAACAGCAGCGGCAGTGCGACCTCGGCGATGAGGCAGCGCGAGGCCGCGGCGCCGGCGCAGAAATGCGGCCCGGCACCGAAGGGAATGGCGCGGCCGTTGTCGCGGAAGAGGTCGTATGCGTCGGCCCGTTCGAACACCGTCTCGTCGCGGTTGGCCGAACCGAACATGAGGAAGACGCGGCTCTCGGGCTCGAGATCGACGCCGTTCCAGGTGAAGGGCGCGGCGATACGCCGTGGTGACATGCCGATGGGCGAGATCCAGCGCGCGTATTCCTCGAAAGCCTGCTGCCAGGTCGCACGGCCAGCGCGCACCGCCGCCAGTTGTTCGGGATGGGTGAGCAGCGCCCACGCGGTGCCCGCGATGGCATCGCGCGGCTCGTTCTGCCCCCCCGAGATGGCGAGCTTGATGTTGGCGCGGACGCTGTCGAGCGCCTGCCCGGCGCGGCTCAGCACGCTGAGCAGGCCGAAGTCGGGCGCCTGCTCGACCTCGCCCAGGCGTGCATCGATGGCGGCATCGATCTCGGCCGTCGCCGCGTGGCAGCGTGCCTCGACTTCGGTGTCACCGGCGTAGTTGGCGCAGCCATCGATCATGGCCTGAGACACCGCGTTCATGCGCTCGGGCGTGAGGTTCACCAGCCCCGTGATCTCGCGCAGGGCGTGCGCCGAGACCGGCATCGCGTAGTCGGCGACGAGATCGATCTCGGTCGTGCCGGCGAGCGCGTCGAGTACGTTGCTGGTGTGCGCGACGAAACGCTCGCGCCAGTGATCGCGCACCGTCACCGGCGACACGCTCGGGAACATCTGCTTGCGCTCGGCCTGGTGAGGCGCGCCGTCCTTGCGCATCATGTTCTCGCCCATCAGGCGGGTCATCAGGCCGCCCGGCTGCCAGGACGAGAACACCGCGACGTTCTTCTCGCAGGTGAAGACGTCGTCGCGGCGGGTCAGCAGCACCGCGCCGAGTTCGGGCACGAAGGCAACGGGCGCGCGGGCACGCATCTCGGCGAGAACCGGGTAAGGGTCGCGCCAGAAGGCGTCGAGGGCGACATGGATGACGGCAGGCTGACTCATCGGCGCCAGGGGCCTGTGGACAGGGCTTCGGGGTGGCAGGATGCGTGACGTCGACGCTGCCGGCAAGCGGCGCGGCGAGCGCCGGCGCGTTCGGCCAGGAGACGTTCAGCCAGCTCGACCCTCCCGGCGCGTGGCCAGGCGGGACCGGCGTTCAGTCGGCCAACGTGCACAGGATGATGACCGCTTCGGAGCGCCGCGCACCACGCGAGGAGGGAAGGAACGCCCGCTCGGGTACGTCGACGTCGAGCACCCGCGTCGCCGGATCGTAGCGGCTCGCCAGTTCACCGAAGTTGACGCCGTCTTCGAAATCGCCCGGCTCCCGGCGCGGTGCGATCGCACCGACGTGGTGTCCCGCCGGCAAGGCGTCACCGAATCCCTCGGGTACGAGGATCCGGGCGACGACGCTTGCGGCCGGCGCCTGCTTCATCGCCACGATCCGGTATTCGAGCGGTGCCCAGGCGGTGACGCCGAATGCGCCGGCTCGCGCATCCAGTTCGGCGCTCAGCGTGGCAAGCATCGCCGACGGGCCGCCGACATCGAGAATGACGAGCGTGTCCGCCGCGAATGTGCCGGGACCTGTCGTGACTTCCATGATGTTGTCGTACCGCACCGTGCCGCCACTCGGGGCAACGCGACCGGACGTGCCCGTGTTGATATTCGCGATCGTCCAGGTCCAGGTCGAGGGCGCCACGGGGGTGCCCTGCGCCGCTCGTACCGTGAACCTGTCGGGCGCCTCGATCGACGCACCACGGGCGACGTAAGGCACGACGACACTGCCATCGACGATCGCCGTGCCCGCCGGTACCGTCGCCAGGTTCAGCGCCAGGTCCCGGACCATCGGCCCGTCGGTGCGGATCGTCACGGCATAGGTGTACTCGCGCTCACCGGTGGCGGTGGCCGTGTCGGATATCAAGCGGTAGGCCACGACCTCGGGATAAGCCTCGGCACCGGCGAACGTGCCGAGGTTCGCCAGCAGGACCAAGGCCACCAGCCCCGGCCGGACGCGTGGTCGCGCTGCGTGTGCAGCAGCAGCCGCGATCCGCGCCGCGGCACGCGTGCTGCCGTACGCGCTCAACTTCGCCCGCCAGCGCACTTGCCGGTGCACGGTTCGCGTCGGCGTCGGCCGCGTTCCGCCGCGGCCGGGCGCGCCGGACCGCGCCCCGCTACAGGTCATGCCCGGCCCGTGCGCCTCACCATGCCGCCACCGGATTGCCCGGCGAACCCGTCGCGCCGACCAGCTTCAAGGGCGCCCAGGTGAACAGGAACTCGCCCGGTGCGCGCTCGCCGAGTTCCTTGAGATCGAGATTCTCGAACAGGTAGATGCCGCGCCGTGCGGACAGGTTCATGTGGCAGTAGGCCCATTCCTTCAACTCCGCGATTGGCGTCGGGTGCTCACCCTTGGCAGCGAAGTCGTAGGGCTCGATACCCCAGTTGTCGACCCCGACCATGGCCACCTTGCGGCTGGCCAGGTGGTCACATACCTCGGGCGAGAGCCCCGGCTCGCCGCTGTTGAAGGTCGCGTTGTCGGCCTCGGCCTCGGCCTGGGTCTTGTCGAGGTTGTCGCGCCACAGGTCGTTCCAGCCGGTGCGGAACAGCACCACGTCACCCTGGCGCGCGTCGTCGATGCCGGCCTGTTTCAGCGCCGCCTCGTAATCGGCCATGGTGACGGGATAGCCGATTGGCAGGTTGCCGCCCTTGAGCTTGACGAGATCGATCACGATGCCGCGGGTGAAGAACGAGCCGACGTTCTCGGTGCCGTTCTTCTGCAGACCGTAGGGGCCACCGACATCCTGCAAGCGGCGGCCGTTGTAGAGATAGTCGCCGTCGACCCAGCCGCGCTTGCCCTGCACCCGGATCATGGGATGACCGAGCGAGTCGAACTGCGTGCCGACCTGGCCGATCTGGGCGCTGACGAACTCGTCTTCGAAGGTCTGGCGATAGTTGTCGCCCGACCACGGCAGGTTGTGCGTGGGCGTGCCGCCACCGGGGATGGTGAGCGAGAAGATGCGGCCGGGGAACAGCGGCATGCGCGAGTGGTAGGGCATGCCCAGGGTCACCGCCTCGCCGCGACGTACCAGCTGCGCCGCCTCGACGCGCTTGGCCGGGGTGATCCAGTTGGTCGCACCGGCCTCGTCCTCGGGCCCGAACTCGCTCGGCCACCATTGCTCGTCGACCGGGTTGTTGTCCGCCGCGACGCCCGTCGCCCACGCCAACAGGACCAGTGCCATCGTCTTGCGCATCGCCATCATTGCCGCCTCCCCAGGCTGTTGTTGCGGCGCTGAGCATAGCAGCAGGTGGCGCACACGGTGACGGTTGACGCGCCGCGCGAAGTACGCGGTCGACGATCGCGGGTGACGCGCCGCCGGTGCCTCAATCGAGCAGCAGGTCGGGGCCGATGGGGTGATAGGCGTCGGCCGCGGCGATGAGATCGCGCGCCGTCAATCCCGGCACGCCGTAGACCTGGCATACCACGCCGTGACGGGCGCGCACGGTGTCGAGCAGCAAGGCAAAGTCGCCGTCACCCGAGAGCAGCACGATGCAGTCGACCTGGGGTGCCCAGTCGAGCACGTCGATGGTGATGCCGACGTCCCAGTCGCCCTTGGCCGAACCGTCGGCGCGCCGGATGTAGGGCTTGAGGCGCAGGCCAAAGCCGATGTGTTCGAGGGCGCGCTGGAAGCGCTGCTGGCCGGGGTCGCCGCGCGTGGTCGCGTAGGCACGCGCGGCGACGATGTCACCCGTGGCGGCGACGCGCGCCCACAGGGCGCGGTAGTCGAACGCCCGCCCGTAGCGCTCGCGGGTCGTGTAGTAGACGTTCTGGACGTCGGCGAACAGCGCGATGCGAGTCATCGACCAGGCACCGGGGCGCCGCCGTCGCGCCCTGCCGACGGTGCCTGACAGCGACGGTCGAGTCGTTGATATCCGGTGCCGCGCGACAACGGCGTCGCGTCGCCCGGGCTGCTCGCGGCCGTTTTACGACGGCCTCCGGCTGGGGCCCGCGCGACGAACACCGGTGAGAAATCCGCGCTCGGCGGCCGACGTGTTGCCGGTGTCCGACACCGGCATCGAAGTCGTTGAAAGCGGCGCCGCCGGTGTCTGACACCGCTGGTCAAGCTGTTGATTTCCGGCGACGCGCGGCCAGCTGGCGTCTCAGCGGCCGACGAAGTTGGGCTCGCGACGCTCGGCGGTGGCCTTGATGCCCTCGGCCCAGTCGGCCGTCCGGCGCAAGGTGTTCTGCTCGGCGAGTTCGTGGTCGGTCTGCATGGCAATACGATCGGCGAGGCCATGGCGCAGGGTCGCGCGGGTCGACATCACCGCCAGCGGCGCACAGCCGGCCAGTTCGGCGGCGAGGCCGCGGGCGGCCTGGCGCAGCTCGTCGGCCGGCACGCACAGGTCGGCCAGGCCCCAGGCCGCCGCCGTCTCGCCGTCGATGCGGCGCGAGGTCAGCATCAGCAACGCAGCCCGTTGGCGCCCGAGCAGCTCGGGCAGGGTGACGGTGAGGCCGAAACCCGGGTGGAAGCCGAGGCGGGTGAAGTTGGCGCTGAAGCGGCCCTCGGGGCAGGTCACGCGGAAGTCGGCCGAGACGGCGAGGCCGAGGCCGCCGCCGATGGCCGCGCCCTGCACTGCCGCCACCACCGGCTTCCTGGCGCGGAAGATGCGCACCGCCTGGCGGTAGAGCTCGTTCGACAAGTCACCCTGCGAGGCATCCTTCACGCCGGCCGAATCGGACGCGCCGAAGTTGGCGCCGGCGCAGAAATTCTTGCCCTGGGCGCAGAGCAGGATGGCGCGGCAGTCGGGGTTGTCGTCGAGCGCCGCGTAGGTGTCGGCGATCTGCATGATCAGGTCGATGTCGAAGAAGTTGTGCGGCGGGCGCTGGATTTCGACGGTGGCGACGTGGTCGGCGATGCTGACGCCGAGATCCTGGGTATCGAGTGTGCTCACGGCTCTCCCCTCGTGCTGGTGGCGGACTGGAACGCCCGCGGACATCGTCGCGGGCAGGGCACAGTGTACTGGCTATACTGGGTTTTCGTTCCGCGCCGCCGGGGAGGATGCATGAGCGCGCTGGGTTTCGCCTTGCCGGAGGACGTCCTCGCCGCGCGCGACGGCATCCTCGCCTTCGTCGACCACGAGGTGCTGCCGCGCCACGCACGCCATGCCGCGGTGCTCGACGATCCGCGCGGCCGCTACCGCGAGGACGGCCGCTACAGCGACGCGGCGCTGGCGCTGATCCGCGAAGTCCGCATGGCTGCCGCCGCGGCCGGCTATTTCCAGATGTGCACGCCGACCTCGCTGGGCGGCGGCGGGCTCGGCCACCTCGCCTACTTCGTCGCCTGGGAGGCGATGTTCCGTCACTGCGGGCCGCGCCACTGGCTGATGCTCTACGCGCTCTCCCACTGGGCGTTCGGCCCCAGCCGCATGCTGGAGAAGATCACCGACGAGGCGCGCAGCCGCATCATGGCCGGCCTGATGGACGGTTCGCGCTCGATGTGCTTCGGCCTGTCGGAACCGAACGCCGGTTCGGACGCCGCCATGATCACCACCCGTGCGACCGCCGACGGCGACGGCTGGCGCTTGAGCGGGCGCAAGATCTGGACCACCAACGCCCCCGTGGCCGATTACTGCGTGGTGTTCGCCGTCACCGATGCCGAACGCGCCCGCGCCAAGCAGGGCGGCATCAGCGCGTTTCTCGTGCCGACCGACGCCACAGGCTTCCGCATCGAGCGCGTCATCCGCATGTTCGGCCACGTCGGCGGCGACGAGGCCGAGATCACCCTCGACGACGTCGCCGTCGCGCCCTGGCAGCTGGTCGGCGAGTTGCACGAGGGCTTCCGCGCGGCGCTCTACGGGGTCTCGCTGGGGCGTGTCTACAACGCCGCGCGGGGTGTCGGCTACGGCCGCTGGGCACTCGAACGTGCGCTCGACTACGCCGCCCAGCGCGAAGCCTTCGGCCAGGCCATCGCCCACTATCAGGGCGTCAGCTTTCCCCTCGCCGAGGCCGCGACCGAGCTGCACGCCGCCCACCTGATGGGCCTGAACGCCGCGCTGCTGCTCGACCAGGGCGAGGCCGCGGTGAAGGAACTCAGCATGGCCAAGGCCTACGCCGTGCAGGTCGGCTTCCGCGCCGTCGACCGCGCCATGCAGGTCCACGGTGCGATGGGTTTCACCAACGAACTCGGCCTGACCGAGGCCTGGCACACGCTGCGCGTGGTCAACGTCGCCGACGGCACCAACGAGATCCTCAATCGCACCATCGCGCAGCGCCTGTTCAAGGGCGACACCGCGTTGTGACAACCCCCAACGGGCAAGGAGAGGCAAATACCATGGACAGGCTGAGCGGCAAGATTGCGAGCGTGGTCGGCGCCGGGCAGACCCCGGGCGCCACCATCGGCAACGGGCGCGCCACCGCGCTGCGTTTCGCCCAGGAAGGCGCGACGGTACTCGTCGTCGACCGCGACGGCGATTCCGCCGACGAAACGCTGGAGATGATCGTCAGCCAGGGCGGCGAGGGCAGCGTGCTGGTCGCCGATGTCACCGACGAGGCGCAATGCGCCGCCGTCACCGCGACCTGCGTCGAGCGCTACGGGCGCCTCGACATCCTGCACAACAACGTCGGTATCGGCGCCGGCGATCGCGGCGCGACGACCATGACGACGGCAATCTGGGATCGCATCTTCGACACCAACCTGAAGTCGGTCATGCTCACCTGCAAGCATGCCTTGCCGGTGATGCGCGCGCAGGGCGCCGGCGTCATCACCAACATCTCCTCCATTGCCGCGGTGTGCAGCATGGGGCTGGTGAGCTACAAGACCTCGAAGGCTGCCTTGAATGCCTACACCCACGCGCTCGCCACCGGCAACGCGCGTTACGGCATCCGCGCCAATGTCATCATGCCCGGCTTGATGGATACCCCGATGGCCATCGAGGGCTACGTCGCCGCCGGCCACGACCGCGCCGCGCTGATCGCCGAGCGCAACGCCGCGGTGCCGCTCGGCGGCCACATGGGCACGGCCTGGGACGTCGCCAACGCGGCGCTCTTCCTCGCCTCCGACGAGGCGCGCTTCATCACCGGCGTGTGCCTGCCGGTCGACGGCGGCCAGTCGGCACTGATCGGCTGAGCGGACGGGGCGCGAGCCGCGGCGACCGCGGTCAAACATCCCGCGCCGCGGCCGCTGATCGGGAACGAACGTCATCTCCACGATCGCCCCGACCATGGCCCACACCACCACCCCGGAAGTCGCCGCGCTCGCGCGTGCCTTCGACACCGACTGGCTGGCCGCGGCACGCCGCACCGCCGCCGAGCGCATCGCCACCAGCGCCTTCACCCTGACCGGCCTGCTCGCGCTCGGCTGGGACGCGCCACCGCTGGCACTGTTCGTCGTCGCCGGCTTCGCCATCACCCTCGGCGGCGACGTCGCGCTGTGGCTCGGCGCCCGTGCTGCACTGGAGGACGGGCGCGAGCAGGCGCGCGCCGCGGAGGCGGTCCTCGAGCGCCTGCGGCCCACGGCGACCCGGCGCGAAGACGGCCACCGCGCCGCGCGGACGCTGTCACCAGCCGGCGAGCTCGTCGCGGCGGCGTGGCTGGTCGCAACCCTGATCGGTGCGGTCTTCTACGAACTTGCGCGCAGCGGCGGCTTCGACCTGCTGGCCTGGGTGCGCGGGGAGCCGCTGACCCTGGCCAGCCTGGCCGCGATCCTGGCCTGGCAGGTCCTGGTGCGCTGGCGCCTGGCCCGGCGTGCGCGGGCGGGCACGGCCACACTGCATCCGGGCACCGACTGTTTCACCCCGCTTCTCGACGCGGTGCTGTACTTCGTCGTCCTGTTCCTGTGGCTGGCCGGCATGACCATCGCCCACCACGTCGCCAGCGGGCTGTTCTACTACGACGTCCGCCCCCACGGCCTCGCTGCTTTCGTCGTCGTCGCCCACGCGCTCTACCTGTGGCGCGGGGTCGTCGAGCTGCGCGCGGCCCGGGCCCGGCGCGACGAGGTCGCCGCCCTGGCACAGGCGCGGCCGGCGTCACCCGGCTGAGTGGCGGGCGAGGTAGACCGTCTGGGTGACGGGGCGGTCCTGGTAGGGATTGTCGAAGGTGACCGGCGCGGCGCGGGCGTCGGCAAAGACGCTGCCCAGGCGCGCGGTGAACACCGCGTCGGGCGGTTCGTTGGACCACAGGCCGAACACCCCGCCCGGCGCGAGGTGCCGCGCCAGGCGCGCCAGGCCGTCGGGACCGTAGAAGGCCGCACTGCGCGCATCGAGGAGATCGCCCGGGGCGTGATCGATGTCGACCAGGATGGCGTCGAAGCGCCGCCCCGGAGTAGCCGGGTCGAAACCGTCGGCGGCGCTGGCCAGGGCGAAGAAGTCGCCGCAGACCAGGCGGCAGCGCGGATCGCCGGCGAGACGCGCGCCGAGCGGCAGCAGGCCGTGGCGATGCCAGGCGATGACCGGGGCGAGGAATTCGACCACCAGCAGTTCGCGCAGCGCGCGGTGATCGAGTGCCGCGACCGCGGTGTAGCCGAGGCCGAGACCACCGACCACGACGTCGAGCCCCGTACCACCGTGGTAATCCAACGCCAGCTCGGCCAGCGCGATTTCGGAGGCCGTGAACAGGCTCGACATCAGGAAGGCGTCGTCGAGCTTGATCTCGTAGACCTCGACGCCGAGCCGCGGCTCGTGCCGTCGCCGCAGGCTGATCGCGCCGATCGGCGTGTGCCGGTAATCCAGTTCTTCGAACGCTGCGCTCACGCCGTCAAGCTACCACGCACGCGACCCGCGCGCGCAACGCGGTTCCGCGCTAACATCGGCCCGCCACTAGAAACAGGGAGTAACCCCAATGACTCATCGCATTCGTGAAAGCGCGTTGGCGCTCGTGCTCGGTCTCGCGCTGACGCCGCTGGCGTTCGCCGAGGAGGGTGTCGATCGCGCCGTCGACGGCGCCAAGGACACGGTGACCTCGCCCGGCAAGGTCGTCGAGGGCATCAGCGAAGGCGCCCAGGAATCCGGCCCGGTCGGCGTCGTCACCGGCGCCGTCAAGGGCGGTGCCGAAGCGGCCGGCCAGGCGGTCAAGGGCGCGGCCAAAGTCGGCGTCGGCGTGGTCGAAGCGGTCACCGAACCGCTGCGCGACTAGCGCTCGCGGCGGGCGCGTCGTAACCCGGCGCGCCCGCCATTTCGTCACCGCCAGCCGGGCTCTCCCGGCCGGCGACGCCGTATTCAAGTCGCCGCCAGCGCAAGCTCCAGCGCGGTCACGTCGTCACGACTGCCGAGGGCCACCGGCACCCGCTGGTGCAGCGACGCCGGCAACACTTCCAGGATGCGACCCTGCCCGGTGCTGGCTGCACCGCCGGCCTGCTCGATCAGCCAGCCCATCGGATTGGCCTCGTACATCAGGCGCAGCTTGCCGGCCGGCGCCTTGGCCGTCGGCGGGTACATGAAGATACCGCCCTGCAGCAGCACGCGGTGGACGTCCGCGACCATCGCGCCGGCGTAACGGCTGGAGTAACCAGCCGCGCGGCACTCGGCGAGGAAGCGCTGGTAGCCGGCCGGGAAGCTGTCGAGGTTGGCCTCGTTGACCGAGTAACTGCGGCCCCTGGCGGGGATGCGCAGCGGTTCGCCGGCGCGCACGAAGTTGCCCACCGCCGGGTCGAGGATGAACATGTCGACGCCCTGGCCGAGGGTCATGACGAAGATGGTCGACGGTCCGTAGAGCACGTAGCCGGCGGCGACCTGGTGACGCCCGGCCTGCAGGTCCTGCTCGGCGCCGGCGGCGACTTCGTAGATCGAGAAGATGGTGCCGACGCTGCCGCCGACGTCGAGGTTGGACGAGCCGTCGAGGGGGTCGAACAGCACCGCGTAGCGGCAGGCCCCGCAGTCGGCCTCGTCGACCACGATCAGCTCGTCGTTCTCCTCCGAACCCAGCACCACCACGCCGTCGCGCGATTGCAGCTCGGCAATCAGCAGCTCGTTGGCGATGACGTCGAGCGCCTGCTGTTGCTCGCCCTGCACGTTGACCTGGCCGACCGCGCCGAGCGCACCGTCGAGGCCGGCGGTGCGCAGGCGCGCGGCGATGCCCTTGGTCGCGCTCGACACGGCGGAGACGATCCAGGACAGCGAACGGGCGCCGTCGCTGCGCGCGGCGCGCTCGGCGGCGAGGAGATAGTTCTGCAGGGTCTGCGGGCGGGTGCGCAGGCTGATGACACTGGCGGGTGTAGCCATGGTGACGCGGGCTCCTTGCGGTTCGTGCATGTTGTTATTCGGCGCGCATTGTGCCGAGCGAACATGACGACTGCCGTGCGCGTCGTCTCATCTCATCATGTTTTACATTTGCGCCGTTTGCCGCGCTTGCAACGGCGGACCCGATGCAGGTGGACGACGGCAGCAGGCTTGCAACGACGGCCCACGCCGCGCGCTTCCCGGGTACGGCCCGGTGTTGCGGGAGACGCCCGCGACGTCTTCAGCGCTGCAGGTCGAGCACGCTGTCGGCCATCCACTCGAGGTCGGTGCGCCAGTCGGCGCGACGCTCCAGCGCGTTGAGCGGGCGCAGCACGAACTTGCTCAAGCCACCGTCGAGATGGGCGCGGACGAGGGCGCGCAGGGCCTCGCGGCCGGTGGCCACGACCTGGCTCAGGTCGCCGTCGTCGCGCCGCGCCTTGAGCGCGGCCAGGGCCGCCGGCGGCGGCGTATCGCGGCTGACCGGGATGCTGATACCGAAATGCTCGGGATCGACCGCGCGGCCGCAGGCAACCGCCTGCTGCTCGATGCTGCGTCGCCCCGCCGCGGCCTCGGCCGGGGTCACCGCGGCGGTCAGCCAGCCGTCGCCGGCGCGCGCCACGCGCGCGAGCGCGAGCGGCCCCTTGCCGCCCAGCCACACTTCGAGCGGCGCCTGTCGTGGCCTCAGGTCGAGCGTCACGCCATCGAAGCGTGCGCCCTCGAACTCGGCCGTCACCGCCTCGCCCGCCCACCAGCGTCGACACAAGTCCATCACCGTCTCGATGGCGCGGCCGCGGTCGCCGCGGGTGTAGCCGAGGGCGGCGCGCTCGGGCGGCGAGCCGAGGCCCGGGACGAAGGACAACAACAGGCGGCCGCCGGACAGCTGGTCGAGCTGGGCGAGCTGCTTGGCCAGCCACCAGGGATTGCGCCCCAGCGGGACGAGGTTGGCGCCGAGCTTGAGGCGCCGGGTACAGCCTGCCGCGCAGGCCAGGCTGACCAGCGGGTCGCCGCCCGGGCCGAGCGGGATGTCGGACAGCCACAGGGTGTCGAAGCCGAGGTGCTCGCAGTGGGCGAGGTAATCGGCGAAGGCATCTCCGGCCAGCGCTGCGGCGGGCGGGGTGACGGCGAAACGGATCTTCATCGTCGGCCGGGCCACGCCATGCTCAGGCCGCGGCGCGCTGGGCCATCGGCTGCGGAGCGAGCTTCTGCAGCTCGGGCAGCACGGCCTCGGCGAACAGGCGCATGCTCTTCTCCGCCTTCTCGATCGGCATACCGCCATACTTGAAGATGAACATCAGCTCGTCGGTGCCGAAACTCTCGGCCAGCTCGCTGGCGCGCGCGACGACCTGCTCCGGCGTGCCCCAGGGGTGGGAGTCGAAGAAGCCGCGCAGGAACGGCGTGGCGTCCTGGCGCAGCATCTTCTGCATCTCGCCGTAGGACTCGTAACCCTTGATGCCGCCGAGATGATCGCCGAGCAGCTCGTAGTGGCGCAGCGCCGACTCGGCGTACTCGACCATGTACTGCTCGGCGCCGGCGCGCGCATCGGCCTCGGTCTCGGCGACGTAGGTCCACAGGGCCAGCTTGGTCGCCGCCGCCGGCAGGCCGTGCTCGGCGCGGATGGCCTGGTAACGGCGCGCCGTCTTGAGCGCGATGTCGAGGCTGACGGTCGGCACGATCAGCGGGCGCACGTCGTGTTTCGCGATGATCTCGACGGTCTGGTCGGTGCCGCCGGCGCACCAGAGATTGGGCGAGAGGTCGCGATCCGGCTGCGGCCGCAGCCGCAGCCCCTTGATGTCGAAGTGCTTGCCGTGGAAGTCGCACCGCCCGGTCGCCAGCAGCTCGCGCAGGACCTGGATGGACTCGTCGAAGCGCTCGCGCGCCTGGGCCTGGTCGATGGACAGCCCGTCGTACTCGCGCCGGCCGAGACCGCGGCCGACGCCGCAGATGATCTCGCGGTCGGGCCCCAAGAACGTGTCGAGCATGTTGACGTCCTCGGCCACCCGCACCGGGTTGTGCCAGGGCAGCACCGTGACCATGGTGCCGAGGTCGACACGTTTGGTGATCCCGGCGACGTAGGTCAGGTACTGCAACGGGTTGGTGACCATCGTGTACGGCGTGAAATGGTGTTCGATGGTCCACACCGAGTCGAAGCCGGTGTCGTCGGCGATGCGCGCGAGGTTCAGCTCTTCGTTGAAGATCTCGCGATCGGCCTTGGCCGGCCGCGGCGGTACGGCCTCGCCGCGCTCCTCGGCCTCGTAACGATCCCAGTCGCCGTAGTTCTGGTTGAAGATGGTGGCGCCTACGCGCATGGCTGTTCTCCCCTTGATGAGCACCCGCGCAGCGGGTCGGGCATGACGTGATCGATGCCGCGCCGGCCGCGGCGGGCATGCGTCGTGCGGCGCTGCCCCGCACGATCGGTTCCGCAGTGTGCCGGCATCTTCGCTTGCGCGCTTGATCGGGCACAAGTGCGGGGCGACGGCGGGCGTCCGGTTTGCCGCCGGCAGCGGGCTGTTGAATAATTTTGCGCCACCGTCGGCCGCCCGCACGCTGCGCCTGCCGCCGCGGACCGGGGAGGTTGTCATGACCGATACCACGCGCTGCAAGGCCCTGCCGCGATCGCCGCTCGCGCGGGCCTTGCGTCTCGAACCGCACCTGGCGACGCGCGTCGAAGCGCTCGATGTCGAACTCGCCGTGTGGCGCCAGCGCGATCGCATGTACGTGGTGCCAGCGCTCGCCGACCCGATCATCTCCATCCATGTCGCCGGCGCCGGCCGCGTGCGTTACGGCGACGGCGATACCTGGAGCCGACGCAGTTCGACCGTCGGCACGGTGACCTACCTGCCGGTCGGGGTGCATACGCGCTGGGTGGTCGAGGGCGGTGAGGTCGAGCATCTGTCCATCACCATCGGTCCGCACTCGCGCCTGCGCGCTCTGATCACCGATGCCGAGGATTGTCTCGAGGTCGGCCTGCCCGACGCCCTCAACGTCGGCCTGGCACAGGGCATGATCGAGGTCCTCGGCGATCGCGGCGACGACGGCGCCGACGATGCCCTGCTGGACAGCCTGTGTGAAACCACCCTGCGCGCGTTCGCGCGCCGGCGCCGCTTGCGCTATCGCAGCAGTGCGACCCCGCGCAGCACCTGTGACGTCACCGCCGTCGCCATCCGCATCATGGAGGCGCGCTGCGCCGAACCGCTGCACATCGCCGAACTGGCCGCTGCCGCCGGACTCAGTGCGGCGCATTTCAGCACGCTGTTCAAGCGCGCCACCGGCCTCTCGCCGCACCAGTACCTGGTCCGGTTGCGACTCGAGCGTGTGTGCGCGGCCTTGCGCGACGCCGAGGTCTCCCTGGTCGATATCGCACACAACCACGGCTTCTCCAGCCAGAGCCACCTCAACACGACCTTTCGCCGCCTGCTCGGCGTCACCCCCGCGCAGTACCGCGAGCAACTGCGCCACTGAACGCGGCGAAGAATCTGCAAAAAGCGTCGTCGCTTTGCGCAAGACATCACGTCACCGGCGGGCCTAGGCTGCGCCATGAATACCCAGGGGAGCCGCCACGTGAACGTCGACGACCAGCTCAACGATCCAGCCTTCTTCGCCACCGACCGCTACTACGCGCTGTTCGATCGCCTGCGCGCCGAAGACCCGGTGCACTGGACGACGAGTCCCGACGGGCGCGGCTACTGGTCGGTGTTCAAGCATGCCGACTTCAAGCACATTCTCAACGAACCCGAGCTCTACAGCTCCGAGCGTGAGGGCGTGATGCCGGCGGTCGATGCCGAGATGTCGGCGGTCGCCAAGCAGGCCATGGGCGTCGGCGAGAACGTGCTCACGATCGATCCGCCGCGTCATGGCGAGATGCGAAAAGTGGTGTCAGAACCGTTCCTGCCGCGCGCGCTGGCCGCGGCGGAAGCGCGCACCAGGACGCTCATCGGCGGCATCTTCGACGGGCTGCCGGCAGACGGCGAGATCGATCTCGTCACCGACCTCGCCGTACGTATCCCGATGGCGGTGATCTGCGACATCCTCGACCTGCCCGAGGGCGACTGGGACAAGCTCCTCGGCTGGGGCAAGATGGCCATCGGCGGCAGCGACCCCGAGTACCGCCAGGGTACGGCCGCCGAGACCGTGAGCCAGGGTTACCAGCTGCTCTACGACTATTCGCTCCGCACCGCCAGCGCGCGCCGCGGTTGCCCGTTCGCCGATCCGCTCACCGCGCTCGCCAACGCCACGGTCGGCGGGCGGCCGATGACGCCCTCGGAGATCGCCCACAACGGCACCCAGCTCATGCTCGCCGGCTTCGAGACGACGCGTAACGCCTTTTCCGGCGGCGTACTCGCGCTGCTCGAGAACCCCGACCAGATGGCGCTGTTGCGCGAGGATCCGAAGCGCCTGCGGCTCGGGGTCGAGGAATTCGTACGCTGGTCCGACCCCGTCATCTCGCTCATGCGCACCGCCACCGGTGACACCGAGTTGCGCGGCCGGCGTATCCGCGCCGGCGACCGCGTGATGCTGTGGTTTCCCTCCGCCAACCGCGACGAGGAGGTCTTCGACCAGCCGTACCGGTTCGACATCACCCGACATCCCAACCTGCACGTCGGCTTCGGCGGCGGGCCACATTTCTGTCTCGGCGGACCGCTGGCCAAGCTCGAGATCAGGCTGGCCATGGAAGAGTTGCTCGAACGCTACGATGGCCTCGAGATCACCGGCCCGGTCGAGCGCGTGCAGTCGAGCTTCGTCGGCGGCCTCAAGCACCTGCCGGTGCGCTTGCGGCAGCGCACCGCGCGGGCCAGCGCCGGGTGACGGGCGTCGCCGGGGCGGGCGCGTCCTATTTCCAGCGCCCCTCCCCGGAGTGCTCCCACATCTGGATCATGTTGCCGTCGTGGTCGTAGAAGAGGAACGAACGGCCGATGTTGGCGCACTCCCACACGTACTCCGTCTGCGTCTCGTAACCGGCCGCACGCACCTTGTCGAAAAAGGCGTCGATGTCGTCGACGACGAGGCCCAGTTCGTGGAAGCCGGTGTGGCCGTAGCGCAGCTTTTCCGGCGGCGTGCGCTCGATCTTCGGCACCTCGCACTGCTGCAGTTCGATCAACGCACCCTCCTCGCTCATGAGCAGCGCCATCTGTGATCGCGCGCCTTCGACCTTGAAGATGTCGTCGAGCAGCCGCGGATACATGTAGACGTCGGGCCCGGGGCCGTCGCCGTCCGGGATCTCGCGTCGGACCACGACCTTGAAACCCATGACGTCGCGCCACAGGCGCAGGGCTTCGTCGAGATCGCTGACGAATACGGCCATGTGATGGAAACGCATGTGCTGTCCTCCCCCTTGCTGTCGGCCGGCGTCGGGCGTACTCCCCTCGCCGTGCGCCGGATGTTAACGTCGCCGCCGGGGAGGACACCATGACCTACGCGATCAAACGCTTCGCCTTTGACGGCACCATCGACGCCGACGGCCACGTGCTCGAGCCGCCGGACTTGTGGGAGAACTACCTCGAGGCGCGCTACCGCGAGCGCGCACTCCGCATCCGCGTCGACGACGAGGGCTACGAGTATCTCGACATCGGCGGGCGGCCCTCGGCGCGCTCGAACAAGGGTTCGCTGGGCCTGCTCGGTGCGATGGGAGAAGACGACCTGCGCCCGAGCCCGGAACGCCGTTACGCCGACAACATCCCCTACGGCGCCTGCGACGCCGCCGAGCGCGTGGCCCTGCTCGATGCCGAGAACCTCGACGCCAGCCTGCTCTACCCGACCCTGGGCCTGCTGTGGGAATGCGAACTCGACGACGCCGAACTCTCGCTCGCCTACGTGCGCGCCTACAACCGCCGGATCGCCGATTTCTGCCGCGACTCGGGTGGCCGCCTGGTGCCGATCGCCCAGCTCACCCTGCTCGACCCGGCCGGCTCGGCGGTCGAACTCGAACGCGCGGTGAAGGACGGCTGCAAGGGGGCCTGGGTCAACCCCTTCAACCACCACCGGGTGATCCACGGCGACGAACGCCACGACGTCCTGTTCGCGAAATGCGTCGAGCTCGACGTACCGCTCGCCATCCATCCGACCTTCACCCCGCACGCGGCGGCGGCCGGCATCTTCGACTGGCCGCGCCGCGGCCAGCCCTGGGGCGAAGCCATCTGGCTGCGCGCGCTGAGCCAGCAGGCGCTGATCTCGTTCTTTTCGCTGGGCACACTGGAACGCTTCCCGGCACTGCGCCTCGGCGTACTCGAAGTGGGCGCGGGCTGGATCGGCGCCCTGCTCGACCGCCTCGACGCCTACACCAGCTCACTGCACGCGAAACGCGCCCCGGCCACCGAGCTCTTCCGCCGCCAGTGCTTCATTTCGAGCGATCCGGACGAGACCGCGGCGCCGCTCATCGTCGATCACGTCGGCGCGGACTGCTTCGTGTGGGCAACCGACTACCCGCACCCCGATCACCCCCACACCTGGGTCGACGACCTCACGCGCTACGCCGCGCGGCTCGCGCCGGCCACGCGCGCCAAGGTGCTCGGGGAGAACGTGCGGCGGATCTACGGGTTGGGCGACGTGGCGGCGGCGCGTGCCGGCGCCGCCGGGTGAATGATGGCGGCGGTGAGCTGACCGCCGCCACGCGGCGGCCTCAGCCCCCCGAGCGTGCCGCCTGCTGCGGCTCCGGCGCACCGGTCAGCTCGATGCCCTCGTAGCCCTGCTCGGCGACCATGTTGATGGTCGAGACGTACTTGGGCGAGCCGCCGTTGTAGACGAAGTAGCGGATCTTGCCCGCTTCGTGGCCTTCGACGTTGGAGTTGTAACCGGTGAACCAGGACTTGGCCTTGCGCATCAGCATGGTCGAGTACATCTTCTCGACGTGCCGCGTCCAGCGCGCCTCGGCCGCCGCCGTGGCCTCGGCGCGGGTGTAGCCGTTGGCCCACACGTACTGCATGAACTCGGTGCACCAGTCGACGCCGGTCTCGATGCCGCGCGGGTAGTTGGTCGAGGCCGAACCGCTCTGCGGGCCCGCCGGCATGAGCAGGTTGGGGAAGCCGTGGATGAACATGCCGAGGTAGGTCTGCGGCCCGTCGCGCCACTTGTCGCGCAGTTTCTCGCCGCCCACGCCCTGGATGTCGATGTGATCGAAGGCGCCGGTAATGGCATCGAAGCCGGTGGCGTAGACGATGACGTCGAACTCGTACTCCTGGGCGGTGGTCTTGATGCCGCGCGCGGTGATGCGCTCGATGGGGGTCTCGGCGACGTCGACCAGGTGGACGTGGTCGAGGTTGTAGGCTTCGTAGTAATTCGTCTCCAGCGGCACGCGCTGCACGCCGAAGCCGTGGTCGCGCGGGACCAGCTTCTCGGCCGTGACCGGGTCCTTGACGCGCCGGCGGATGCGCTCGGCGATGTACTCGGAAAACTCGGCGTTGGCTTCTTCGTCGGTGAAGATCTCGCGGAAGTTCTGCAGCCAGATGCCAAAGCCCGGTTCGTCGTAGAGGCGATCCCACAGCTTGATGCGCTCCTCGCGCGAGACCTCGTAGAAACCGCGCCGATCGGGTTCGTGCTCGAAACCGCCCGGGGTGCGTTTGCAGGTTTCGAAGATCTCGTCGTAGCGGGCACGGATCTCGGCCATCTTCTCGGCCGAAATCTCGTAGTTGTTGAGCGGCGCGGCCCAGTTCGCGCGGCGTTGGAAGACGTGCAACGAGCCGACTTCGGGCGCGATCGCGCCGATGACCTGGATGGCGGTGGCGCCGGTGCCGATGATGCCGACGCGCTTGCCCTTCAGATCGATGCCTTCGTGCGGCCAGTAGTAGGTGTGGAAGGCGGGGCCCTGGAAATCCTCGCGGCCCTCGATGCGCGGCAGGGTCGGCTGCGACAGCAGCCCGAGGCCGAGCGCGAGGAAGCGGCAGGTGAGGTCGCGGCCGTCGCTGACGTGCAGGCGCCACAGATCGGCATCCTCGTCGAAATGCGCGCTCTCGACGCGGCAGTTGAACTGCATGTAGGGGCGCAGGTTGAACTTGTCGGCGACGAAGTTCAGGTATTTCAGGTTCTCGGGCTGGCTGGAATAGGCCTCGCGCCAGTGCCACTCGTCGAGCAGCTCGCGCGAGAACGAGTAACCGTAGGTGTAGGACTCCGAATCGAAACGTGCACCGGGATAGCGGTTGTTGTACCAGGTGCCGCCGAGATCGGCGGACATCTCGAGCACGGTGGCGTCGACGCCGAGATCGACCAGGCGCTTGATCTGGTAGATACCGGCGACGCCGGCACCGATGACGATGACCTCGTAATGGGTAGCTGTCGGCTTGCTCATGGGCTGCTCCTGCGAATTCGTGGCCGGCACGCGATCGGCCGGCCTCTGGCGAACCCCGGGATGATAACCGCCCACCGTTGCCCTCGCATCTCCGCGCACCGCCCGTTGACCGGGCGGGTGCGGCGGCGACAATGGCGACCCCCGCAACGAGGAACGCGCCATGTCCCGCAGCGCCGAGTGGTACTTCGACTTCATCTCGCCCTTCGCCTACCTGCAGTTCAAGCATTTCCACCGCCTGCCCGCAGACCTCGAAGTCCGCCTGGTACCGGTGCTGTTCGCCGGCCTGCTCGGTCACTGGGAACACAAGGGCCCGGCCGAGATCCCGGCCAAGCGCGTGCAGACCTACCGCTACTGTCACTGGTTGGCGGGCCGTCTCGGCGTACCCTTCCGCGTGCCGCCTGCGCACCCTTTCAACCCGCTGGTCGCGCTGCGCCTGGCGATCGCGCTCGAGGCCCGTGAAGAGGCCGTCGCGACCCTCTTCGACTTCATCTGGAGCGAGGGCGGCGACATCGCCGCGCCGGGCGCGCTGGACACCCTCGCCACCCGCCTCGACGTCGGCAATGCCGCCGAACTCGTCGCCGCACCGGCCGTCAAACAGGCGCTGCGCGACAACACCGCGGCAGCCATCGCGCGCGGCGTCTACGGCGTGCCGACCTTCGCCGTCGACGAGGAGCTGTTCTGGGGCTTCGACGCCACCGACATGCTGCTCGACTACCTCGCCGACCCGGCGCTGATGGCCGACCCGGAGATGCAGCGCCTGGCGCGGCTGCCGAGTGCGGCGACCCGGCGCGCCTGAGCCGGCCGATTGCGGCCTGCCGCGCCCCTGCTTTGACCTCGTCCGGCCGAGCGGCAAGACTGGACCGCCCGCCCACGCCAACCCAAGGGAGACCCATGCCTGCCACCATCGCCCGAGCCCTGCGCCTGCTCCTGACCCTGCTCGCCTGTGCCCTGCTCGTTGCCCCGGCGGCCGAGGCCCAGCTCGGCGTCGCGCCGGGCGCGACGCCGGCCGACAACGCCCCGGCGGCCGAACCGCCGCCGATCCCGGACAGCCTGGCCAGCCCGCGCGCCACCATGGAGACTTTCCTCGCTGCGATGGAAGGACTGCGCGAGGGTCACGACGGCGCCCTCGACCAGGCCCTGTCGACGCTCGACCTCGGTGACATCAACCCGCTGGTGCGGCGCGAGAAGGGCGAGGAGATCGCGTGGATGCTGCGCGAGGTCATCGAGCTCACCCGCGAACCGGACACCACGCGTTTCTCCACGCGCAAGAGCGGCAAGCCGTTCGTGTTCCAGACCTTCGACGCGGGGCGCATCGCCCTGGTCTTCGAGGAGCATGTCGGCTGGCGCTTCTCGCGCGACACCATCGCCGCCCTGCCCGTGATCCTCGACCACCTGCTCGCCACCAAGCAGGCCGAGGGCATCGACGTCGACCGCTCCGACCTGCCGCTGCACCTGCGCCTGCGCGCCGAGATCCCCGAGCAGTTGCGCCAGCGCAGCTTCATCCTCGAGCAATGGCAGTGGATCGGTATCGCGCTGACGGTGCTCGTCGGCGTGGTCCTCGACAAGCTGATCGCGCTGGCCCTGCACGGTGTCGTGCGGGTGTGGCGCCGGCGCTATGCCGAGGGCGCCTTCCGCAACCTCGACGACGACCTCCTGCGTCCGCTCGGGCTGATGGCCATGGCGCTGGTGTGGTGGTCGGGCCTCAACCTGCTCGGCCTGCCCGACGGCGTGCTCGCCGTGCTGCTGGTGTCGGTCAAGTTCCTCGCCTGCTTCTCGGCGGTGTGGGGCGCCTACCGCCTGGTCGACCTGCTCTCCGCCTACCTCCTCGACCGCGCCCTGGTCACCGCGAGCCGCCTCGACGACGCCGTGGTGCCGCTGGTGACCAAGACCATCAAGGTCTTCGTCACCGTGATGGGCGTGGTCTTCATCGCCGACAATCTCGACATCGACATCACCGGGCTGCTCGCCGGCCTCGGGCTCGGCGGCCTGGCCTTCGCCCTGGCCGCCAAGGACGTCGCCGGCAACCTGTTCGGTTCGATCACCGTGCTGCTCGACCAGACCTTCCACGTCGGTGACTGGGTCAAGATCGGCGACGTCGAGGGCACCGTCGAGCGCATCGGCTTCCGCTCGACCCGCGTGCGCACCTTCTACAACTCGCTGGTCTCGGTACCCAACTCGACCCTCATCACGGCCAACGTCGACAACCTCGGCGCGCGCCGCTTCCGCCGCTACACCTCGACCTTCGGCATCGCCTACGACACCCCGCCCGAGCGGATCGAGGCCTTCTGCGCCGGCCTGCGCGAACTCGTGCGCCGCCACCCTTACATGCGCCAGGACAACTACCACATCTATTTCAACGACCTCGGCCAGTCGACGCTGAACATCCTGGTCTACGTGTTCTTCGAGGCGCCGGACTGGGGAACCGAGCTGCGCGAACGCCATCGTTTCCTGCTCGACGCGGTCCGCCTCGCCCATCGCCTCGGGGTCGAGTTCGCCTTCCCCACGCGCACCCTCTACATGCGCCAGGGCGAGGACACCCCGTTGCCGGTCCCGGCGGATGATTTCGTCCCGGCCGAGAGCGATGGCGAGGCCCGCACACGCGGGCGCGCGGAGGCTCAATCGATCGTCGCCGCCACGCTCGGCGAAGGCGTCAGGCCGCCGCCCGTGGGGCCACGCGGCGAGGTCCACCAGGGCGAGTAGCGAGGCTCAGCCGGCGAGATCGGCGACCCGGGCCAGCGGCGTGCCATCGGCGCGGGTGATGGCGCGGGTGACCACGCGGGTGGTATCGCCGAAGGTCGGTAGCCAGCAGGAATGGCGACCGAAGCCGCCGACCACGACGATGACGAGATCCGCCGGCGTCTTGATGATCGGTACCGGGTCGGCAGCGGGGAACAGGTCCTCGAACATGCCGGCCATGCCGCCCTGCGCCCACAGCGCGCGCGGCAGGCGCACCTGTTCGAAGACGTACTCGCGGATGGCGTCCTTGCCCCAGCCGTCGGCGGCGAGGATGGCAGCATGCTCGGGCCCGAAGGCGATGGTCGGCTGGCCGTAGAGATAGGCGTTGTTGCAGCCCATGTCGGTCATCGCACCGGCGAGGGTGGCGAGGATGCCGGCGGCCCCGGTGCTGACGTGGTCGTTCAGGTTGTGCGGGCCTTCCGCCGCGGTCAGGGTCACCGTCGAGCTGCCCGGCGCGAAGCCGCGCTCCACGTGCAGGGGTTCCCACGGGCTCTCGGCCTCGTTCTCGGCCACGCAGTAGGCGTACTTGGCCGGCTGGCCCTGGGTCGAGCGATCGAGGATGCCGGGCGCCGCGCCGCCGACATTGAGCAGGATGAGCCGGATGGCGCGGCCGATGGTGGCATTGGCGCGCACGCCGGGCCCGAACGCGCCGTAGCGGCCGTTGATGCCGAGTTCGGCCGCAATCGGGCCGTTGACGATGAGGCAGGGTGCGCAGGGATGGGTGGTGGCCTGCACGGCGAAGAGGTTGAAGGCGGGCTCGAGCATGGCCTCGACCGCGGCCAGCACGACCGGGAAATACTCGGGCCGACAGCCGGCCATGACGGCATTGACGGCGAGGATCTCGGGCGTGACCACGCCCTGGCGCGGCGGCATGACGCCGAGCTCGGCATCGGCCGGCCGGTCGCAGTAACGCAACATGGCGTCGACGCGGGCCCGCGTCGGCGCCACCACCGGCAGGCCGTCGCTCCAGCCGCGCGCCTCGAACGCGTCGTCGAGGGCATCGGCGTCGACCTTGATGGTCGCCGTGCTCACCGCCCGCCGCCCCCGGCCCGCTGCGCCACCGCCGGGTCGATGGCGCACACCGCGTCGATGCACACCGCGCCGCCGGACAGGCGCCGCTCGGTCAGGTGGGTGAAGCGCGCCGCGTGCGTCGCCGCGATCGTGGCGGCATCGCCGCACAGGGCCGCCACGACCTCCCCGGCGATGGCCGCGGCCTTGTCGGCCACCAGCGCGGGCCCGTTGCCGGCCAACGGGTGGGGGATCGGGATCAGCGGCAGGCCGGGCATGCCGAGCACTTCCGCCTCGGCGCGCCCGAGCGGTCCGAACTCGTCACTGCATACGACGGCGGTGGGAATGCCGGCGCGTTCCAGTGCGATCGCGTCATGGATACACCACGACGTACAGGAGCCTCAGTCGGCGATGGCGAGCACCACGGCGTCGCAGGTCCGCAGATGCGCCATGACTGCCTCGGGCGCCGCGGCCGTGGCATTCTTGGTCATCCGCAGGGCGGGGGCGACCGCGTCGGCGGCGAGCTGCGCGGCGATGCCGTCGAGCAGCGCGCCGGCATTGGCCTTGAGGTTGTCGAGCCAGCCGATGCGGGCGCCGGCGAGCCGGGCCGGGCGCGCGGCCAGCGGGTGTGCCGTGGTGCGGGTCGCAGCCACCGGTACCAGGACTTCCACGATTGCCATCACGTCCTCCCCTCGGTCGTGTTCGGGTGACGCCAATTTATCCGCTCCGGTAGGCTTTGCAACCCACCGCACACGAATCGAGGAAGACCATGCCGATCACATTCAAGAGCAAGCACGCCCCGAACATCGTCATGCTCGAGCAGGTCGGGCTCGAACTCCTGCACCTGGCGGGGCACAGCGGCGGCGTGCCGGGATCCTTCGCCGTGGAGGACCTGCCCGCGGCGCTGGCGCGGCTGGAGGGTGCCGTCGCCGAGGGGCCCGGTCGCGCCCTCACTGCCGAGCGGCCGGCGCGTGACGACGACGCCGACGACGAGCGCCCGCGCGAAGCGCCGGTCAGCATCGCCCACCGTGCCGGGCCGCTCATCGACATGCTGCGCACCGCCCTCGCCGAGGGCGATTACGTCATCTGGGATCGTTGAGAACGGCGCGCCGCGGCCGCGACGCCGCCGGCGCGTCACTCGAAATAGAACGACAGGCTGTGGCCCTCGGCGTCGGCCGGCGGCCGGCCGAACCACAGGGTGCCCGGCTTGCGCAGGCGCAGCATCGGCGGCGCCTTGAAGTGCGGCTCGCCGCGGGCGGCGCAGAAGGTGCCGTTGGTGCTCGAATCGAGCAGGAGGAATTCGCGGTCGCGGAAGACGATGCGGGCATGCTCGACGGAGACGAAGGCATCGTCGGTGCGCAGGCGATTGCCGCGGCCGCGACCGATGGTCAGCGGTTTGCTGTCGGCTTCGAGCACGATTTCGGGGTCGCTGCCCCAGCGCGCGACCATGCGCCGGTACGGTCCCCACGGCGGGCGGGTGGCCGTGGAGCGCAGGTAATCGGCGTCCTCGGCCACCTTGAGCAGTTCGAACGGCGCCTGCGCCGGGCCGAAGGCGACGTGGTCGAGCGAGTAGAGGTTGAGCTGGTCGTTGTAGGCCAGGCGGTCGTAGACCGAGCGCGTGGCGACGATCCAGCCCGGGTTGGCGATGCGCGTGACGTGTTCGACCAGCGCCAGGGCGTCGCCACGGTACTCGCCGTCGACGCATTCCACCTGGCCGACGTGCAGGCCCAGGCGGGCGCTGAGTTCCTCGGGGAAGACCAGGTTCTCGACCAGCTGGCGTGCCACGGGCAGGGCCGTATCGGGGCCGTCGAACACTGCCAGCAGGCGGTTGCCACGGATCCACGCGGCCTCGGCCAGCGGCTTGGAGACCGCTTCCCAGGCCTCCAGCACGACGTTGGCCGGGGTGGTGATGCGTACCGGTACGCCCGGCTGCTGACGCGCACTGAGCACGGCGCAGAGGAGCGTTCGCGCGCTACCGTCCAGGTCGAGATCGTCGGCCTGGAATTCCCGCGTGCGGTCGTACTCGGCATCGCGCCGGATGAGGTCGGAACTGCTCATGTCACCGCTTCCTGCCGGTTCGCGATCATCCCTGGTTCGACCGTCGCTTGCCCATGACCGTGATCAGCTTGTCGAGGCGACCGACTTCCGCGCCGTTGAGATGCCTGCTCGCGAAGCGGATCACCGCTGCTTTGCGGTAACCCTTGGCCTTGATGTCCCGCAGGATCCGCAGCGCTTCCGTGTCCTGCTGACGTTGGACGGCGGCGACCAGCAATTCGAGCAGTGTCTCCGTCCATACCGTGCGGGGAGTCGTGTTGTCTTCTTGCATGCCAGACTCCAACGGTATGCGTAGCGATGCCGCGGAGTGTGCTGGGGGTCGTACGTGACCGCCAGGGTAATTGTTACATATTGTGAAATCGGCCACGCAAGCGGCGCGCGCCACCGCGCCGCGGGCTCACCGCGTCGGGGCACGGCGGTGCCGCACGTCCTCCGGGATCCAGCCCGTCAGGACGCCGCGCATGGCCGCTTCCACGCTGAGGTCCAGCGGGGTCAGCCAGGCGCGCGGCACGAAAATCGTGTAGCCACCGATCTGGTAGCTCATCGGCAGGTAGACGGCGACGTGGTCGTCGGGCGCACCGACCACCGCGGCATCGTCACGGGTGAGGATGCCGACCGAGGCCAGCGGCCAGTCGGGCAGGTCGATGCGCACCACCTGGCCGATCTCCTCGCCCTTGGCCGGGGCGAGCAGGGTGGTGAGCTGCTTGAGTGCGCTGTAGAGATCGCGCACCACCGGCAGGTGCTTGAGCGGCAACTCGATCACGCCATAGATCCAGCGCGTGAGCCGCGACGACACCAGCACCCCGAGCAGGAACACCGCGCCCACCCCGATGACGATGCCGAGCCCGGGGATGCCCGCCGCGCCGGGCGCCACCCGGTCGAGCAGGGCCCCGGTCACGCGGTCGAGCCAGTCACCGAAGGCGTAGACCGCGTAGACGGTGAGGAACACCGGGAGAAAGGCGAACAAGCCCTGGAAAAATGTCCTCATGAGCGCATTCATGGCGTCCTCCTCCGGCCGCTGAGTCGTACCGGCCGGGCGTACCGCCCCGGCCTGTTGACAGCCTAAGCCATCCCCCGCCGGCCGGGGTGCCCGGGCGGTCGCAATTGCAGAAGCCGCGGCCGCCGCCGCTACAACGGCCAGGGACTTCACACCACCGCGACAAGGAGGCCGCTCTTCATGGCATTTCGGCCGATGACATCGACCGCGAACGGCACGCTGCGGGTATGCGCACCGAGCCAGCTCGGCAAACGGCTGGCGACCGTGCACGAACAGCTCGCGGCCTTCTGTCCGCCGATCAGCCGGGTCGCCGTCGCCCTGCTGGACCCGGCCACCGACCAGCTGCACTCATTCCTGCACAGTACCCGCGGCGACAATCCGCTGCCGGGCTACACCTGCGCGCTGGACGAGGTGCCGTCGCTGGTGCAGATCGCCCGTGCGCGGCGCGCGCGGGTGCAGAACGACCTGCCGGCCGTGCAGGGCGGCGACTCCGAGCACGGTCGCCGCCTGCTCGAGGCCGGCTACCGCGCCAGCTACACCGCGCCGATGTTCGCCGGCGACCGCCTGCTCGGCTTCCTGTTCTTCGATGCCAGCGCGCGCGGTGTCTTCACGCCGCCGGTGTGCGCCCGCGTGGAGGTCTACGCGCAGCTCATCGCGCTGCTGGTCGAACAGGAGCAGGCTTCCATCCACACCCTCACGGCGGCCATCCGCACGGCCATCCGCTTCGGGCGTTTCCGCGACGAGGAGACCGGCGCTCACCTGTTGCGCATGTCGCACTATGCGCACCTCATCGCCCATCACCTGCCGGGTGCCAGCCGTTTCGACGACGAACGGATGGAGTTCCTGCTGTTGTTCGCGCCGCTGCACGACATCGGCAAGATCGCCATTCCCGACGACATTCTGCGCAAGCCGGGTCCGCTCGATGCCGACGAGATGGCGCGCATGCGCACCCACGTCGACCACGGTTACAACCTGGTGCGTTCCCTGATCGAGGAATTCGAGCTCGAACGGCTCGACCACATCGACATGCTGCGCAACATCATCCGCTACCACCACGAGAACTTCGATGGCAGCGGCTACAACGCCGGACTCGCCGGCACCGCGATCCCGCTCGAGGCCCGCATCGTCAAGGTCGCCGACGTCTTCGACGCCCTGACCAGCGTGCGGCCCTACAAGCGGGCGTGGACCCTGGACGAGGCCTGCGCCTACCTCGAAACCGAGAGCGGGCGCCAGTTCGATCCCGCCTGCGCCGCCGCCCTCGTCCACAATCGGGGCGAGGCGGCGGCCATTCGCAAGCGCTTCACCGACCTGTCGGCGTGAGGCGGCGACCGCCGCGGCGCCGGCGCCGCTACAGCTCGGCGAGGATACGGCCGTGGCCGAGCACGGCGTCGAACAACCCCGAGTAGCAGCCGACCATCTCGCGCACCGGCAGCCGGTACCAGGGGTCGATCGCCGACGGCGCGTCGTAGACCAGCGAGCCCGGCCCGCTCCAGATGCACGGGATGCCATTCGCGCCGAGGTGCGGCTTGAGCGCGAGTTCGCTGCCGATGAGCTGGGCCAGCGCCGGGCGGGTCGCCTCGGTCGCGCAGGGAATCATCTTGAGCGAGATGCTCGGCGTGATGCCGAAATCCTCGGTCGCGACCGGCGTGACGTTGCGCATCACCGCGGTCATCAGGCGATTGCCGGTGGGGCGCTCGACCAGGCCCATCATGGCCTCGCTCTCGTGGCGCACCTCGATGTGGGCGAGCTTCTTGGCGAAGCCCCAGATCTCGCGTCCGCCGATCAAGGGCGCCTCGTTGTCGGTGAACAGGGCCGGGTAGTAGCTCCACACCTTGCCCTCGAAGCGGGCGCGGATGGAAATCATCGCTTCGTGGTAGGGGCCGAAGGTCGACCAGCCGTAATGGGCGAGGATCACCGTCACGGTCGGCTCGCCGTCGAGTTCGAGCGCATCCGGCAGCCAGGCCAGCGCGGCGTCCTCGTCGGTACGGTAGACGAGGAACATCATCTCCATGTTGCGGTAGTAGAACGGCGGCTTCTGCACCGCTTCGCCGGTCACCGGCATGCTTGCGCCGTAATCCTCGACGCGCAGGCGTCCCTTGTTGGCCATGGTCGTTGGTACCTCTGTGTGGTCGGGTTGCTGGACGGTGGCCGGCGCGGCGTCAGGATGCCGCGCGACCGTCGTGTTCGCTGAAGAAAGTCGCGGCGAGCCGGTTCTTCTGCAGCTTGCCGGTGGTGGTCAGGGGCAGCTCGTGTTCGGCGACGAAGCGGAGCAGGCGCGGCACCTTGTAGGCGGCCAGCGCGGCGCGGCAATGCTCGACGAGGGCCGCGGCGGTGACCTCGGCGCCGGGCCGGGTGACGATCACCGCGCCGATGATCTCGTCGCGCACGGCGTCGGGCACGCCGGTACAGAAAGCGAGCTTGACCGCGGGATGGGCGAGCAGGATCTCCTCGATCTCGACCGGCGCAACGTTGATGCCGCCGGTCTTGACCATCTCCTTGCTGCGGCCGCGGAAGTAGAGATAGCCGTCGGCATCGAGGTAGCCGATGTCGCCGGTGCGGAAATAGCCCGCCGCGTCGAACGCCGCCGCGGTCTGCGCAGGGTCCTTGAAGTACTCGGTCAGCACGTAACCCCTGACCCGGATCTCACCCGCTTCACCGGCCGCGCACTCGGCGCCGCTGTCGGCATCGACGATGCGCAGTTCGACCCCGGGCAGGGCGCGCCCGACCGAGCGCAGGCGCAGTTCCAGCGGGTCGCCGGCATCGGTCACGGTGCAGTTGCCGTAGGTTTCGGTGAGGCCGTAGATGTTACAGATCTCGCGCGCGCCGAGTTCGACCACGCGCATGATCTGCTCGGCGCTGCCGAGCGTCGCGCCGCTGCGCAGGCAGGACAGGTCGCGCGTCGCGCGCTCGGGGTGTTCGTACAGGGCCTGCGCCATGTTCGGCGTGCCGTAGAACAGGGTGCAGCGTTCGCGCTCGATCAGGGCCAGCGCCTCGCCGGCGTCGAAGTGTTCCTGCAGCACGATGCAGCCGCCGTGGGTGACGACGTTGAACAAGGCGTTCTCGCAGGCGAAGGACCAGAACATCGACACCGCCAGCCACACGCGGTCGCGCTCGCTGACGTGCTGGCGCTCGCCGATGTGCCACATGTTCTCGATCAGCGCGTAATGCTGCAGCAACACGCCCTTGGGCAGGGCTGTCGAGCCCGAGGTATACAGCAGGTAGGCGACGTCGGTGGGCGCAACGGCTGCCATCGCCGCATCGAGGGTGGCGTCGTCGACGGCCGCGCCGGCGGCGAGCACCTCGGCCCAGCCGCGGCAGCCCGGGTGACGACGCGGCCCGACCAGCACGACCTCGCGCAAGGCCGGCAGGCGCGCGGCGCGCGGCTGCATGGCGTCGAGCATGGCGAGGTAGTCGGCCTTGAGGAAATCCCCGCTGGTGATCAGCACGCGGGTGTCGGAATGGGCGAGGACGTGTTCGAGTTCGCGCGCCGTGGCCCAGGTGTTGACGCCGACCATGACGGCGCCGATGGCCGTGGCGGCGAAGTCGGCGATGATCCACTCGGGCAGGTTGCCCATCAGCAGGGCGACCTTGTCGCCCGGCGCGACGCCGAGTGCGAGCAGGCCGCGGGCGCAGGCGCGTACCTCCTCGCGCAGGGCCGCGTAGCTCAGCCGCCGCCCACCCCCGACGAGCGCTTCGCGTTGACCGTGACGCGCGGCGAGTTCGTCGACCAACGCAGGCACGGTGCGGGCGTCTGGCGGCGCGGACATGGCGGAATCTCCCCTGGGCGAAACGGGCGCCGCGGCGGCTGCCCGGGCGCCCGATTATCCGGGCCGGGCCGCCTCGGCGACAAGCGCGTCTCGCCGGCGTCCTCAAGTGCTGGCGCGCGCAGCCGCTCCAGTGGGGTCGGGCACTACACCTCGCTGCACGGATACCGCCACGGCGGTCCGTGTCAGCGCCCGGCGTTCAACAGCGATTTCCGGGAGAGCGTGCGATGGGCGACGAAAACACCGTCATCAGGACCCTGTGGACCGACACCCTGCTCGAAATGCTGGTGGTCGCACTCGAGCGCAAACCCGAACCCGAAGTCGTCGAACTGCTGCGCGAGATCCGCCGCAAGCGCTTCACCCGCGAAGCCGTCACGGCCTACGTCGACAAGCGCCTCGGCGACGACGGGCGGCGCCGGCTGAACGCCTGCCTGGGCCGCATCGGCGCCTGACGACCGCGACCGCGCCGGCCGGCGCGCACCGCGGCCGTGCCCACGGCTGGGGGCATCCGCCCCCGCGGTGCGATCTCAGCCGAGCAGGTCCTTGACCGTCGTCGACACACCGTTGGTCTTGACCGAGGCGACGCCGTTGTCGCGCGCCGCGACGCTGGCGTACATCTGGCTCGAACCGATGACCTGGTGGTTGGCAGCCTTGAGGTTGAAGAAGAACTTGCCGTTGGAGGCTTCCTTGAGATCGTAGCGGGCATCGTCGGCGCAGTTCTTCTGCACCGAGGCGATGCCGTTCTCGGCCGCCGCACGCGTCTTGTACAACTCGCTGGTGAGTATGGTCTCGGCGTTGCCGGCTTTCAGCACGAAACGGAACTGTCCGTCGGAGCTCTTGCTCAATTCGAACCAACCTGCCATGTCGTTCATCCTCTTCCCGTAGAGATTGTCGATTCCGCTCGCCGCGTCGTTCGCGCTCGCGAAGGACAGGACAAGCGGTCGTGTTTTCGTGGTGGGCGGAATCTAGCACAGCGCGCCGGCCGGCGGTGGCGGACCCCGGCCCTGGATGCGCCCGGCTCAGGACGCCGGCGGGTGCTCCGCGACGAGACGCTCGATGGCGGCGCCGTCGAGGGTTTCACGCGTCTCCAGCGCGGCGGCGATGGCATCGAGTGCATCGCGCCGGCTGTGCAGGATGGCCTGCGCGGTGTCGCGACCGGTTTCGACGATGGCGCGCACCGCGGCGTCGATGGCCTGCGCGGTGGCCTCGCTGAAATTGCGCTCCTCGACGGTCTGCGCGCTGGTCAGGTACTGGAGCTGCTGCTGGCGCCCCCACACTACCGGCCCGAGCGCCTCGCTCATGCCGAGCCGCGTGACCATGGTGTGGGCGATCTCCGTGGCGCGTTCGAGATCGTTGGCCGCGCCGGAGGACACGCTGCCCAGCACGAGCTGCTCGGCGGCGCGCCCGCCGAGCAGGACCGCGACCTGGTCCTGCATCTCGGGCGTCGTCGACAGGTACTTCTCCGTCACCGGCAACTGCAGGGTGAAGCCGAGCGCGCCGATGGCACGCGGGATGATGGTCACGCGGTGGACCGGCTCGCCGGTCGGCACCGTGACCGCGACCAGTGCGTGCCCGGCCTCGTGCACGGCCACGCGATGCTTCTCGGCCGCCGACAACACCCGCTGGCGGTTCTCGGGGCCGGCGACGACGCGGTCGATGGCGGCCTCGAAATCGGCCAGCCCGATGCGTTCGCGGCCCTCGCGCAGCGCATGCATGGCCGCCTCGTTGCAGATGTTCTCGAGGTCGGCACCGACGAAACCGGGCGTGCGCAGGGCGACGACGTGGAGTTCGACGTCGGCGGTCAGCGGCATGCGCTCGGCATAGAGACGCAGGATGCCCTCGCGCGCGACGACGTCCGGCTTGTCGACCGGGATGCGGCGATCGAAGCGGCCGGCGCGGAGCAGGGCCTGGTCGAGGATCTCGGGACGGTTGGTCGCCGCCATCACCACCACGCCGGTGGAGGCGTCGAAGCCGTCCATCTCGGTCAGCAGCTGGTTCAGGGTCTGTTCGCGCTCGTCGTGACCACCCAGCGCGGGGCCCGCGCTGCGCGTGCGACCGATGGCATCGAGCTCGTCGATGAAGATGATGCAGGGCGCCTTCTGGCGCGCCTGGTCGAACATCTCGCGCACGCGCGCGGCGCCGACGCCGACGAACATCTCGATGAACTCCGAACCGGAGATGTTGAAGAAGGGCACACCGGCCTCGCCCGCCACGGCGCGCGCGAAGAGCGTCTTGCCGGTACCCGGCGGACCTACCAGCAGCACGCCCTTGGGGCTGCGCGCGCCGAGCTTGGCGATGCGCGAGGGATCGCGCAGGAACTCGACCGTCTCGCGCAGTTCCTGCTTGACCTCGTCGTAGCCGGCGACGTCGTCGAAGGTGACCTTGGGCCGCTCGTCGGGATGCACGCGCACGCGGTTGCCGATCGAAAGAAAGCCGCGGCCCATGCCGCCGATGCGCCGCGCCATCCAGCTCCAGGCCAGGAACACCACGCCGAACGGCAGCATCCAGTTGAACACGAAGTTGGTCAGCCAGTTGTCCTCGCGGCGCACGCTGTAACGCACGCCCTGGGCGGCCAGCTTGTCGGCCAGCTCCTGGTTCCACAGCGGGATGGTGTAGAAACGCTGGGCCTGGCCGGTGCCCGGATCGGGCGTGGTCAGGGTGCCGCTGATGCGGCTGTCGGTGACGACAGCCTCGGCGACCTCGTGCTTGTCGACGTGCTGGAGGAACTCGCTGTAGGGGATCTCGGTGCGGCGCGCCTCGGCCGCCTCGCGCCAGAACTGCGCCGAGATCACGATGAACACCAGGTAGAGCAACAGGGTGAACTGCGGCTGCTGCCAGAAATGGTGCCGCGAGGTCTTGTTGATCTCGATGTCCGGTTCGTGGTGGGCGTCGCGGTGGCGCGTGGCTTTCATGGTTCGGCAGTGGCAATCGGCGCGGGTCAGCGCAGCTTACTTCATCGCCGCACCCGTTCCATCACGCGCGCCCAGTCGTCGAGGGCATCGGCGAGATGGGGCAGGACGAGGAAGCTGACGGCGTTGAAGCCGGCATCGGCGAGCCCGCGCACGCGGTCGGCGAGCTCGTCGACCGTGCCCGAACAGGACACCTGGCGGATGAACTCACCCGACACCAGCGGTTCCTCGTCCTCGCGCAGGAACAGCGCGTGGCCGCGGTGCAGGGTGAGGTAGCGGGCGTCGGCCGGCTCGTAGGCGTCGTACATCGCCTGGTAGGCCGCGAGCATGGCCTCGTCGGCGATGCCTCCGGTACCCAGGTCACCGTACTGCCGCTCCATCAGGTTGTGCATGACCATGATCGCGGTCGGGCCGGCCTGGGCCCGCACCCGCGGACTGTCGTAGGTCTCACCGTCGCGGATGGCCGAGCCGAACACGAAGGCGGTCTTGCGGAAATCGGCCGGGTCGCGGCCGGCGGCGCGGTAGGCCTCGTCCATGGCACGGGCGTCCGCCCGCGCCTGCGCGTCGCCGGCGTAAATCGCGATCCAGTGGCTGCCGGTCTCGGCGGTCAGGGTGCGCGCCCGCGGCCCGCCGGCGGCGACGTGCACGGCGATGGGGTCGTCGGTGTTGAAGAGATCACGCTCGGGATTGAGGAAGCGGATCTTGCGCGGGCGGCCCTGGAAGGACCATTCGACGGTGTCGCGCGCAACGAGCCCGTTGACCGCCTCGATGTAGCGCCGCAGGTGATCGAGACCGATCGCCGGCAGGCCCATGGCGCGCCGCCCGGAGAAGCCGGTGCCGACGCCCCAGTCGATGCGCCCCGGCGCCAGCGAGTTCAGGGTCGCGAGCATGTTGGCGGTGACCGGCGGGATACGGTTGGACGGGATGCACACGCCGGTGCCGAGGCGGATGCGCGAAGTGTTCATGGCCGCGGCGGCCATGACCACGAAGGGGTCGGCGGCGACCATCTGGCTGTCTTCGAACCAGGCGGTGTCGAAGCCGAGTTCCTCGGCGCGGCGCGCGACCTTCCAGCTGTCGTGCGAGGTGGCCATGATGACGGCGAATTCCATGAGCGTTCTCCCCGGTTGCGGACTCAATAGGACTTGGGCAGGCCGAGCACGCGCTCGGCGATGTAGGACAGCAGCAGCGGCGGGCTGATCGGCGCGATGCGGTGAATGAGGCATTCGCGCAGGTAGCGTTCGACGTGGTACTCCTTGGCGTAACCCATGCCGCCGTGGGTCATGACGGCATTGGTGCAGGTGGCGAAGGCGGCCTCGGCGGCGAGGTACTTGGCCGCATTGGCCTCGGCGCCGCAGTCTTCGCCGCGGTCGTAGCGCGCGGCGGCATCGAACACCATCAGGTTGGCGGCGGTGAGTTCGGCCCAGTTCTTCGCCAGCGGGTGCTGCACGGCCTGGTTCTGACCGATCGGGCGATCGAACACCACGCGCTCGCGGGCGTAGTCGGTGGCGCGTTGCAAGGCCGCGCGGCCGATGCCGACCAGCCCGGCCGCGACCAGGATGCGCTCGGCATTGAGCCCGTGCAGCAGGTAGCGGAAACCGCGCCCTTCCTCGCCGATGCGGTGTGCCAGCGGCACCGGCAGGCCGTCGAAGAAGATCTCGTTGGAGTCGACGCACTTGCGGCCCATCTTGTCGATGACGCGGATGTCGCAGTAGCGGCGATCGAGATCGGTGTAGAACAGCGACAGCCCGTCGACCGGCCGCGCGCAATCCTCCAGCGGCGTGGTGCGGGCGATGAGCATGATCTTGTTCGCCACCTGGGCGGTCGAGATCCAGACCTTCTCGCCGTGGACGAGGTAGCGATCGCCGTCGCGCACGGCGCGCGTCTTGAGCCGCGTGGTGTCGTGGCCGGTGTTGGGCTCGGTGACGCCGAAACAGGCGATGTCCTCGCGCCGGATGATGCGCGGCAGCCAGGTGGTGCGCTGTTCCTCGCTGCCGTAGGCGATCAGCGGGTTCAAGCCGAAGAAGCCGACGCCGATGGCCGACAGGCCGCTGTTGGCCGCACCGGACTCGGTGATGGCCTGCAGCACCAGCGCCGCCTCGGTGACGCCGAGCCCGGCGCCACCGTACTGCTCGGGCACGCCGACGCCGATCCAGCCGGCCTCGGCGATGGCGCGGCAGAAGTCCTCGGGAAACTCGCCGCTGTCGTCGTGGGCGAGCCAGTAGGCATCGTCGAAACGGCTGCAGAGCTTCAACACGGATTCGCGGATCTGGCGTTGTTCGGCGGTGAGGTTGTGGTCCATTCAGGCCCTCCTGGGGGCGGTGCGCGCGGGCGCGGGGGATGGTTCGGCCGGGGCGTCGGCGTCGCGCGGCAACAGGCGCGGCGCGACGAGATCGATCAGGCGCCGCACGACGGCACGGGTGAGGGCGGCATCGGGCGCGATGCTGGCCTGGATGACCAGCCCGCGCAGCGCGCAGCGAACCAGCACCAGCAACTCGCGGACCTCGGCCGGGTCGCCGCCGGCCGGGCGGTAGAGCACCAGCGCACGCCGCTCGAAGGCCTCGTTCCAGTGCGCGAGCGTCGGTTGCACGCGTGCGCGCAGGGCGGCGTCGGTGCGCATGGCATTGAGAATTTCGAGCAGCGCGCGGTAGGCGCGGGTGTCGACCAGGCGCGTCCACATGGCGGCCAGTTCGTCGGCCACCACGCGCTCACGCCGCCGCGCCGACACCGCGACGACTTCGAGCGAAGTCTGCATGAGGCGCTCGGCGACGGCGACGACGAGGTCGGCCTTGGCCGGGAAATGGTGCTGCATCGCGCCGCGCGAGACGCCCGCGCAATCGAGCACCCGCCCGATCGACGCCGCCGCGTAGCCGTGGCGGTCGAGGCATTCGATGAAGGCATCGACGATGCGCGCGTGCATCTGCGAGCTCTTGGCCCGCTGGCGGGTGCGCGGCGCCGGCCCGGCGTTTGCGACCATCGACGCCCTCCCCGCGCGGATGATGCGCACACCTTAGGCCGCCGCCCGGGCAAAAACAATACGATCGTACTGTTTTGAATCGTGGCGCCGTTCAGTGCATGTCGCGGCCCCGCGCGCCGTCCGGCCGAGACGGACGCGAATCAATCCCTTGAATCTCGGTGTCAGACACCCGCCCCGGCGGGCTGCAAGCCGCCGGCTCGACGAATCAGGCAGTTGCTCGCCGGTGTCAGACAGCGACCCGGGCGCTACGTGAGCGTTGGTGTCAGGCACCACCGGGCCGCGACCGGCGCGGCAGGCAGGCTGGACTCAGGCCGCGAGATCCTGCGCGGAGGACAATTCGCGCAGGAAGCGCAGCGCCTGCAATGGCGACATCGCCAGCGGCTCGAAGCGCTCCAGCCCGAATTCGTGCAGAAGCTGGGCGACTGCGCCGCCGTCGGCGGCGTAGCCCATGCGCCAGTCACTGAACAGCGCTTCGTCGACATACTCGTAGGCGATGATGGTCACGGCGTCGTGACGCGGATCGTCGGCGATGTCGAGGAACAACTCGTTGACCTCGCTGCGCGGGCCTTCGAGCACCTGCAGGAACCAGCTCGACTGGTAGCTGAGCATGCCGCAGATCCCGAGCCGCTCGTTGTTCGCGCGTGCCGTGCGCAGGATGTTCTGGATGTCCTGCAAGGACATCTCGCGCAGCGCGCGGGAGCAGTAGATGAGTCGCACCGGCATCGGATGCACCTCGCAATCGGGGAGACGGCAGGCATAGCGGCCGGCGCGCGCGCGCCTTTAGTAACCGACCACGCGGCCGCTATCCCCGTGCATCCCCAGTGTTCGGAATCAGCATGTCATCACGGCACTCCGCCACCATCGTTGCCGTCGGCGCGCCCGGCTCGCCATTCGAGCGCTGCGTCGCTGCCATCGAGTCCACCCCGCAACTGGCCGGGCTCACCGTCGAGCACGCCCGCGATCTGCGCAAGGCCCTCAAGACCCTGCGTCGGCGTGACGACGTCGCCGCCGTGGTCGCCGTGGTCGGGGCCGCGGAACTCGACGAATTCGCCGAGTTCTGCCGCACGCTGCGCAAGCTCATGCACGAGACCACGGTGCGGGTCATCGCCTGCCGCTGCGGCCAGTGGCCGCTGACCGATCTCGACCTGATCGTCGAGCACGGGGTCGACGCCGTGCTCGACGAGAGCGATTGCGACGCCGATCGCTTTCTCGCCCTGCTCGGCTCCAACCTGCGCACCTACCGCGATTTCCAGGACGACCGCGCCCGCCGCGCGGTCGAGCACGACCTGTTGACCGCGCTCGCCCGCTTCTCGCGCACCGAGCTCGGGGTCAGCGAGTGCCTGGCCGAATTCACCCGCAGCATCGCGCTCATCAGCGGCGCGGTGCTGGCCAACGTGGTGACGGTGCGCAAGGACGGCCGCATCGAGCGTTCTCGCATCACCTACCGCGCCGCCGGCACCGGTGCCGATGCCGGCGAGAAGCTCGTCACCATCGACCCGACCCCGGATCGCCCGGTGATCACGCGCGCGGCCCGCGAGGGCAGCCTGACCGTCTCCCTCGACGAGAGCCCGCGCTTCTACCGGGATCTCGGCGACCTCGTCGGCCTGCCGCTGGCCGGCAGCTTCACCGTGCCGCTGAAGAGCTTCACCCGCACGCTGTGCGTGGTCGAATGCTTTCTGCCCGCGGGCGGCCTGGAAGCGGTCACGGTCGACCTCGTGGCCGTGATCGAGAAATCGGGCGAGCAGCTCGGCGTGCTGCTCGAACGCCACGAAGCCGAGACGCGTCTGAAGCGCCAGTACCAGCGGCTCAAGGGCACGTTGGCCGAACTCTCGACCACCCGCGCGGCACTCGACCAGGCCGAGAAACTGGCCGCGGTCGGCCAGCTCGCCGCCGGCATCGCCCACGAGATCAACAATCCGATCGCCTACGTGCTGTCGAACTTCTCGCCGCTCGACGAGTACCTCGACTGCATGTCGCGGATGCTCGACCTGCACACGCGCTTCGTCACGGCGATCGACACGCGCGACGAAGCGGAGACCCGCACGCTGCGCTCGTCGCTCGACGACCTGGGCCGCGAGATCGACATCGCCTTCGTGCTCACCGACGTGCGCGCGCTGGTCAGCGAATCGCGCAGCGGCCTGCTGCGGGTCAAGGACATCGTCGTCAACCTCAACGAGTTCGCGCGCAAGGACGCGCTGGAGGCGGCCCCGGCGGATCTCAACCAGGGCCTGGTCTCCACGCTCAAGATCGTCGCGCCGCAGTACAAGGACGGGGTCGCGTTCGAATGCACCTACGGCGACCTGCCGGAAGTGCCCTGCCACCTCGGCCTGCTCAACCAGGTGTTCCTCAACATCGTGCAGAACGCCTGCCAGGCGATGGACGGCTGCGGGCGGCTGCGCATCGACACGGCGGTGGCCGGCGACGAGGTCGTGGTGCGCTTCCGCGACGACGGCCCCGGGATGCCGGCCGACGTGCGCGAGCACGTCTTCGACCCCTTCTACACCACCAAGCCGGTCGGCCAGGGCACCGGGCTCGGGCTGTCGGTGTCACACGGCATCGTGCAGCGCCATGGTGGACGCATCGAAGTCGACAGCGCGCCCGGCGCCGGCACCGAGTTCCGCGTCGTGCTGCCGCTCGCCGGCGTCACCGCCGTACTCGACGAGGATCTGGTCGAAGCCGTCGCCTGACCGCGCGTGTCGCGCCGGCCGCCGCGGTAGACGGCGGGCGACGCGCGGCGCTATCGTCCGGTCGCGTCCACACGGGGAGGAGACCGGACCATGGCGGAGCACAGGCTCTCCTGCTGCATCACGTTCGATTTCGACGGCATGTCGTCCTGGATCGGCACACTCAAGACACGCAACCCGAGCATGGTCTCGCGCGGCCAGTTCGGCGCCGTGGCCGTGCCGCGGCTGCTCGACCTGCTCGCCGCGCGCGGCATCGAGGCGAGCTTCGCCGTGCCCGGCCACACGGCCTACGCCTATCCGCACCTGGTCGAGCGCATCGCCGCGGCCGGCCACGAGCTGGTCCACCACGGCTGGGTGCACGAGAACCCCGCCAGCTTCGACCCGGACGGCGAACTGCGCGTGCTCGAACGCGGCCTCGAAGCGCTCGAGCGGGTTGCCGGCGTACGTCCGCGCGGCTACCGCTCGCCGGCCTGGGACTTGAGCGAACGCAGCGTGGAACTGCTCGTCGAACACGGCTTCCACTACGACTCGAGCTGCATGGGCCACGATTTCCGGCCCTATTACCTGCGCAGCGGCGACACCTGGACGGTCGACGACCCCTTCCGTTTCGGCGTCACCACCAGCCTCGTCGAGATGCCGGTGACCTGGATGCTCGACGACTTCCCGCCGGCCGAGTTCGTCCTCGGCATGAACACCGGCCTGCAGGCGCCGAGCCTGATCGAGGAGAACTGGCGCGCCGACTTCGACTACGCCTGGCGCGACCAGCCGGGCGGCGTCTACATCCTCACCCTGCATCCGCAGACCATCGCGCGCGGCCGTTATTTCCTCATGCTCGAACGCCTGCTCGACTACTTCGCCGGTCACGACGGCGTGGTGTTCGAATCAATGGGGCGCTACGTCGAGCGCTGGCGCGCGGCCAACCCGCTGGAAGCCTGGAAGGCGGCCAATCCCGATCTCACCGGCGAGCACGCGATCGAATGAACGACAGTTTCCCCGTCCTCGAACTCGCCGGCGACCCACATGCCCGCGGCCTCGCCTGCGGTCGCGCGTTCGCCCCGCGCATCGCCGCCGCCTGGCGCTTCTACAGCGAGCAGGTGTTCACCCTGAGTGCCATCGACGCGACCGAGATCCGTCACCGCGCGACCCGCGTGCGCGAACTCGTCGGCGACTTCGAGCCGGCCTACTGCACCGAGATCGAGGCCATGGCGACGGGCGCCGGCCTCGAGCCCTGGCAGCTCTACTGTCTCAACGCGCGCACCGAGATCCTCAATGCCGCGGTCGGCGAATGCACCGCGGTCTACTTCGCCCGCGGCGGCGTGCTGGGCCAGACCTGGGACTGGCTGCAACCGCTCGAAGAACTCGCCGTCATCACCCGCACCGTGCGCCCGGACGGCCGCCGCGTGCTGGCCTTCTGCGAACCCGGCATGCTGGCCAAGATCGGGCAGAACGACGCCGGCCTCGGCGTGTGCCTCAACTTCCTGCTCGCGCCGCACGCCCTCGACGGCGTGCCGGTCCACGTGGTGCTGCGCGCCGTGCTCGACAGTCCCGATCTCGCCACCGCGCGCGCCGCGATCGCCCGCTCGGGCCATGGCAAGGCGTCGAACTTTCTGCTCGGTGACGCCGGCGGCCAGGGCTTGTCCATCGAGATCGCCGGCGCCGACGCCGCCGAGCTGGCGCCGAGCGAAGACGTGCTCGCCCATACCAATCACTGCGTCGACGCGCGCCTCGCGGCGGGGCGTTTCGTCATCCCGACCTCGCCCGAACGCCTGGCCACCGCGCGGCGCCTGGCCACGGCCTGCCCGACCCAGGACGTCGCCGCGCTCAAGGGCGTGCTCGCCGGCGGCGAGGACAAGGGCACCCTCACCGTGCCCTACCACCCCGAACCCGTGCTCGGCGATCTGCCCGTCGGCTCCTGCGCCACGGTCGTGATGGACCTCGGTGCCCGCACCATGCACGTCAGGAAGGGTCCACGCCCCGACGCCGGTTACGTCGCCGTCGCGGTATAGCCCGTCGGCACGCGCCGCGGATCCCGGCGCCGGGCCTGGCCTCGCCGCCCTCTCGCTGCCCCCGAAAGCCGCCGCCCCGGGCGAGCCGGACGCCCGTAGTGTCCGACGGCCGGCCTCGGCACGTCGCTCGGCGCCTGTGAGCGGGCCGGCCGGCGACCGGCAGGTGTCTGACACCGCAGGGTAAGCCGTTGATTCCCACTTCAGGCATCGTCGGCGGTGTCTGACACCAGGGCTCAACCCTTTGTTCGACCGACGAACCGAGGCTGACGGTGTCTGACACCGGGCGTCATGTCGTTGATTTCTGCCTCGCCGGCGGCGGCAAGGCGCGGGCTCAAAACGGCCGCCGCACCGTGAACAGCACCGTGTCGGCGATCCGCCCGCCGGGCTCGCGCAGTTCCAGGCGATGGAAGCCCGGGCGCGGCGCCCAGGCATGGGCGGCATCGGCCGCGCCGAGGCGCGTGCCGTCGAGGTAGAACGCGGCGCCGTCCGCGGCGCCGCGGCTGCGCACGAAGACCTGCTGCCGGTCCGGCGGGATGTCGGGGTCGAGCGCGATGACGACGCCGTTCGGCGGGCTGGTGATGCGCGCGATCTCGCGCGCCGGCGCTGGCACCACCACCCGCTCGAGCTCGGTCCCGGCGACGAACCAGCTCGTGCGCGGCGCCTCGAGCGCGGGTTCGAAACGCACCTGCCGGGCGACCACCCCGGGCGGCGGCGCGGGCGGGCGCGACGGCGTTTCGGCATGCAGCACGCGCATGATGTCGGCCCAGGCCGGCGCCGCGCCCTGCACGCCGGAGACGTCGCCCATGGCGTCACCCTCGAAGTTGCCGGCCCACACCGCCACCGTGTAGCGATCGCTGAAGCCGATGCACCAGTTGTCGCGCATGTCCTTGGAGGTGCCGGTCTTCACCGCGCTCCAGAACGGCGTCGCCAGCGCACTGTCGAGGCCGAAGGTCAGCGCGCGCGCCGCCGGGTCGGCGAGGATGTCGGCGACGAGGAAGGCGGCCGCCGCGCTCATCACCCGGCGCGGCGCCGCGGCGGGCTGGTCCGGGGTGAAGCGCAGCGGCCGCCACTCCCCGCCGTTGGCCAGCGCGCGGTAGGCGTTGGCCTGTTCGAGCAGGCTGACCTCGGCCGAACCCAGCGCCAGCGAGTAACCGTAGTAGGCGCCGTCCTCGGTGATGCCGGCATAGCCGAGGTCGACCAGGCGTTCGCGTAGCGCCTCCACCCCGACCATCACCAGCGTGCGCACTGCCGGCACGTTGAGTGAGCTGGCCAGTGCCGTGCGCACGCTGACCAGGCCCTTGAAGTCACGGTCGTAGTTCTGCGGGATGTAGAGACCGCGCGCGGTTTCGAGATCGATGGGGGAATCGTCGAGCAGCGAGACCGGGGTCAGGTAGCCGCGTTCGAGCGCGAGACCGTAGAGAAAGGGCTTGAGCGTGGAGCCGGCCTGGCGGTGCGCCGCCGCGCCGTCGACCGCCGGCGCGGTCGAGGCCGGCCCGGCCGAGCCGACGTAGGCCAGCACGGCGCCGCTGGCGTTGTCGACGACCACCGCGGCGCCGTCGCGCACGTTGCGGCCGTCGAGCGCGGCGAGGTGATCGCGCAGGACGGCCTGCACCGAGGCCTGCAGGCGCGCGTCCAGGGTCGTCGCCACGTGCGCACCGGGAGCGAGCGCGAAACGCCGCGCGAACTGCGGCGCCAGGGCGGCGACCGGCGGCAGCTGCGGGCGGGCGTCCAGCGCGGCGGCGGCGAGGCGTTCGAGGCGCGCGCAGGGCACCGGCCAGGCACGCGCCGCGCGCGAGCTGGCAGGCGCGCGCGCGGCAGCAGCGCCGCGGCGCGGCATTGGGCGCGGCGACCAGGCTCGCCAGCAGCCAGGCTTCGGCGTCGTCGAGCCCGGAGGGGTGCTTGCCGAACAACACCCGCGCCGCGGCATGCACGCCGACCAGCTCGCCGCGCAGCGGCACGCGGTTGAGCCAGGCCTCCAGGATCTGGTCCTTGCTCCAGCGCGCTTCGAGCGCGCGCGCGGCGCGCACCTGGGCGAGCTTGTCGAACACGTCGCGGTGCAGCCCGGCGCGCAGGCGGCGCGGTTCGAGCAGCGCGGCGAGCTGCATGCTGAGCGTGCTCGCGCCGCGCCGTGCGCCACCGCTCGCCCAGGCCCAGCCCGCCGCCACCAGGGCGCGCCAGTCGACCCCGGCATGGGCGGCGAAATGCTGATCCTCGACGGCCACGACCGCCGCGCGCAGGGCCGGCGAGACGTCGTCCAAGGTCACCCAGTCCAGGCGCATCGCGGTGGGGTCGGTGCGCCGCGCATGCAGCGGCTCGCCGTGGCGATCGAGCAGCCAGGCGTAGGACGGCCGCCAGGCCGCGCGCACGGCGTCGAAGTCCGCTGGTGCCGCGACCGCCGCCGCCGATACCAGCAGCAACGCCGCCGCGATGGCAATGCCGGCTCTCAAGGCGCCGCCACCGTCAGCGGTGCGTTGGGCAGCTCGCCGAACATCTCCGGTGCGTACATCGCCTCGACCCGGGTCGCCGGCAGCACGAAGGTGCCGGGGTTGTCCAGGCGCAAGGTGTACTCGAGCGTCCAGCGTCCCGCCGGGACGAAGGCGTAGTAGGCGCGGAAGGCATCGAAACGGCGTTCCTCGTAGGCCGCTTCGACCCGCCCCGTGCGGCGCTCGCCGCGGGTCGCGATGGCGCTGTCGCCACCCAGGCCGCTGCCGAGGATGGTGGCGCCGGCCGGCACCGGGTCGTCGACCACCACCCAGCCCATGTCGGCGCGGGCCTCGATGGCGAGACTGACGCGCACGATGTCGCCGCGGCGCCATTCACCCGCGACGGCCTGCTCGACCGCGGTCACCGTCCGCGTGACGGTGTAGCCGCTCGACAGCGCCGCGCGCAGTGGTACCGCGGCGCGGCTCGCCACCAGCGCCCAGGGCGCGCCGCCGCCTGCGTGGCGCAATTCGAGCGCGGCATCGTCGTCGCCCCAGGGCAGCTCGGTCGCGCGACTCGCCGCCGTGGCCGCATCGTCACCCGCCGTGGCCCAGTCCAGCGTGCGACGCTCGCCGCCACGCGCGACCTCGGTTTCGCCGGTCACCGGCGTGGCCTCGAAGCGCGCACCGAAGCGCGCCACCGCCAGCGCCCCCCAGGCATTCGCCACGGTGGTGTCCCAGTGTCCGGCACGCTGGCGTGCCAGTGCCCCGCGCAACATGCGCGCAACGTCCTCACGCCAGGCCGGTTCGTCGAGCACGGCGAGCACCGCGCGTACCGCGTTGACGTCGCCCGAGGCGAGCAGCCACCAGGCCTGGTCGGTGGCCGCGGTGGCGAAGCCCATCACCGTGCCCTGGAAATCGAGCCGCGCCCGCAGCACGGCCAGCGCCTGCTCGCGCCGGTGGGCGCCCGCGGGGACGCCCTCCACCCGTGCCAGCACGTCGAGCCAGTCGAGCACCGCCGAGGTCGGCCACAGGCCGGGGTCGATGGCGATGGTCTCGAGCATCTCGGCCCTGGCCGCACCGTGGCGGGCGAGCGCGGCGATGGCGGCGAGGCGGCGGATGGCGAGATCCATCGCGCCGCTCGCAGAGGCGCGCTGCAGGCGGCCGGTGACGAACCCCGCGAGCCCGTCCTGCATGCGGCCACGCACGTCGTCCGGGATCGCCCAACCGGCCTCGGCCGCGATGCCGAGCACGTAGGCGGTGAGCACGTCGCTGCCGGGCAGCCAGGGCGAGGGGTAGAAGCGCAGCAGGCCATCGTCGTCGAGGTAGCGCGCGAAGCGCGTCGCCAACTCGTTCCAGGCGTCCTCGTCGCCGGCCACGACCGCGCGCGACACCTGCTGCTCCAGGCACACGTAGGGATAACGCGCCATGTACTCGCGCACGCCGTCGAGACCGCCGGCGAGACTCGCGCTGAGCTTCACGGCGAGCCCGCCGCGGCCGGCGATGGCACCGGCCGGCGCCGCCGCCGGCAGGCTGAGCGGCCGATCGAGACGGGCCAGGGTGGCAGCCCAGGTGCGCACGGGGTAAGCCGGCTCGACGGCCTGGCTGGCGACCAGGCGATCGCGCGCATCGGCTGCCTGCGCCGCGACGTCCCAGGCCAGCTGCCCGGCGCCGACCGGCACCGCGACCTCCCAGCCGAGTTCGACCGCGTGGCCGGGCGCGAGATCGAAGTCCTGCCCGGGCAGGGCGTGCACGCCGCCGTCGGCCGCGCGCCATTGCGCGGCGACCGTACCGGCGAGCGCGCGTTGACTCGCGTTGCGCACGGTGAAGCCGGCGCGGAAACGATCCCCCTCGCGCACCAGCGGTGGCAGCCCGGCGTGCAGCATGAGGTCCTGGGTGGTGCGGATACTGGCCGCGCCGGTGCCGAAGAAGCCCGTGCCGGCATGGGCGACGGCGACCAGGCGGAAGCCGGTCAGGGCGTCGTTGAGCGGCAGCTCGACGGTCGCCCGGCCGGCGCCGTCGAGGGCCACGCGACCGCGCCACAGCAGCAGGGTGTCGAAACGCTCGCGCGCCGCGCCGCGCCCGCCGCCGCCGCCATGCGGTACCGCCTTGCGCCCGTAATGGCGCTTGCCGATGACCTGCATCTGCGCCGTGGAGGTGAGCACGTTCAGCCCGCGCTCGTCCATCATCGCCTCGAGCAGCTGCCAGGACTGGTTGGGGCCGAGTTCGAGCAGGCCCTCGTCGACGGCAACGAAGGCGATCTCGGCCGCGGCCGGCAGGGCGCCGCCGTCGGCACGCCGCACCGTGACGTCGACCGGCACGGTCTCGCGCACCTGGAACACGCTGCCGCGCGGGGCGACGTCGACGTCCAGCCGGTGGGCGTCCCAGCCGACCTTGAGGCGCGCCATGCCGAGGCGCCAGGCGGGCTTGGCCAGATCGACCTGCGCGGTGGGGAAACCGCCCTCCGCGCGCCAGTCGAGTTCGAGTTCGCGCGCCACCTCGGCGGCCAGCGACTGCCACCAGCCGACCCGCCCACGCACCGCCAGCACCGAGACGTAGACGTTGGGCGCGTAGTGGCCGGCCAGCGGTACCTCGACCACCGGTTCGTCACCCGCGAGGTGGGTGACGAAGGCGTCGATCACGCCCTCGCGCTCGACCGTGACCAGCGCGGTGGCGGCACGGAAGGGCATGCGTACCTGCAGGCGCGCGGTCTCGCCCGGCGCGTAGGCCTGGCGCTCGGGCAGCACGTCCATGCGATCGCCGGCACCGGGGTCGAACCACCAGTCGTCGTCGCCGGCGACCCAGGCCGAGGTCGTCGTCACCGCCTCGCGGCCGGCGTCGTCCAGCGCGCTCGCGCGCACCAGCACGTTGCCGCTGGCGTCGGGCGCGAGGGTGCAGGTGACCCGGCCGTGGGCGTCGCTGACCCCGCTGCAGCGCGCCGCCAGCGGCGTCACCCGGCTCTCGCTCTCGTAGGTGTAGAAGCCGCCCAGCAGGCGCTTGCGGTAGCCGTACCAGTCGCGCTTGAACAGGCTCACCGCGACCGCGCGGCCAGCCAGCGGCCGGCCCTCGAGATCGAGCACCAGGAGATCGAGCGACAGTGCCTCGCGGCTGCCCGCCCAGCCCTCGACGCTGACCCCGACGACCAGCGCCGCCGGCCACAGCGGCACGCTGGCCGAGGTGGTGAAACGCTCGCCGTTGACATCCTGGTACTCGAGTTCGGCGAGCAGGCGCTGCGGGCGTGCCAACGGCGGGATGTCGTCGATCTCCACCCGCCGGCTGCCGGCGGCGTCGAGGTCGAGCGGCATGACCCGCGCCGGCGTCGCCGGCACCGGCCCGCCGCCGTGGTCGCCGTAACGCCGCCACAGCGCGGTGTAGCCGTCGTCGCCGGCGTCCTCGCGCGTGACCCCGGCGCTGACGTCCTCGCCGCCGAAACGGAACTCGGGGTAATCGTCGAAACTCACCTCGCGCGTCTCGATCACGGAGCGCAGCTTGACCGCCGCGCCGCTCGCTGCACCGCCCGAGCGGTAGGCGAGGTGGAGATCGAGCGACACCGCGGCCGGCGCCACCTGCGGCGCGGCCGGCGCCTGCACCAGCGCCTTCATGGTCGGCACGCGGAAGGCCTCGACGCGGAAGCGGCCGGATTCCCACGGCCCGACGGTGGCATCGTCACCGGCCAGCAGCACGCGGTACTCGCCGAGGCGCGCCGCGGCCGGGATCGCCCAGCGGCTCTCGCCGATGCCGTCGGTGCCCAGGCTGAGCGGCAGTTCGACCTGCTCGTTGCTGCCGGCGTGGACGATGCGCAGGCGGGTCACGCGCGCCGCCGCTGCCGGCACGTCGAAGCCCTGCATGCCGTGCCCGCGCAGGAAGTGCTTCATCGACACCGTTTCGCCGGCGCGGAACAGCGCGCGGTCGAACACGGTGTGGGCGACCTCGCCGCGCTGGCCGTAGTCGCGGCGCAGCTTGAAGTGATCCGGCGAGATGCCGTCGTCCCAGGAAGACAGGCTGAAACCGACGTCGCCGTCGACCCGCGCACTGACCATGAGCGGGCCGTCGGTGTACTCCGAGCAATAATCACGGCCGTGCGGTACGCCGAGACCGCGCTCGACGACCACGGTGCCGTCGGCACCGCTGTCGCCCGCGAACAATACTTCGCCGGTGCAGTAACGGCTGATGGCGACATGTGCGCCGGCGACCGGTTCGCCGCTCTCCAGCGCCGTGACCCAGACCAGCGAACGATCACGCCCCCACTTGAAATGCACCGCGAGGTCGGTGACCAGCGCGGCGGTGGCGACGTAACGCGGTGCGTCGCGCCCGAGCAGGGCGGCGCCGAGCAGCGGGCTCGCGATCTCGACCACGTGCAGGCCGCGGCCCTCGAGCGGGATACCGACCACCTGGAAGGCCTGGTCGCCGGCCGGGGTCGGCACGGTCAAGGCGGTGGTCGCATCGTCGGCACCGAACACCGAGGTGCTGCCGGTCAGCTCGCGCCAGTAGCCGTCCTCGCCCGGGGCCTGGCCCGGCACCCACTCGCCGCGCCGCGCCATCGCCTCGTCGACCCGCCGCAGCCAGTGCGCGATGTCGGCATCGGACTGCAGCGCCAGCGTGCGCGCCGGCAGGCCGCGCGCGGCCAGCGGCGCCTCGACCTTGCGCACGGTCACCGGCAGCACCGCCCCGGCACGCGCCTCGACGATGCCGAAGTCGGCGTCGAACTTGACCAGCGGCGGGTAGCCGTCCAGCGCCAGCTCGAGGGGATAGCGCGCGGCGTTCTCGGCCACGCGCCCGGCATCGTCGACGAAATCCGCCGGCAGGCTCACCGTCAGCCGACCGTGTTCGGGAAACGGGCCGGGAAAGCTCAGGGCCTCGGTGTAGGGCGTGTCGGTACCGGCGTCGTCGCCGCCCGGGGCGTAGTGCCGACCCTCGCCGTCGACCACGCGCACGGCACCGGCCAGCGCTTGCGCGACCGGCGCCGAGAACACCACCCGCAGCGGCGCCAACGGCAGGCAGGGCGCGCGCGCGTTGACCCGCGTGCACTCCACCCGCACGGTGAACGCGGGGCGGGTGTGGAAGGCCAGGGCCTGGTCGGTGGTGGTCGCCACCCCGGACGGGGCGCGGATACCCGCGCCCCACACCAGGCGCAGATCGGTGTCGGGCGGCAGGCGACGCTGGCAGCGCAGCGCGAGTACCCGCGCCTCGGCCGCGGCGAGATCCTCCGGCGTGGGCGTGGTGGTGGTGGCGTCGCCGGCGAGGCGGCGCAGCAGGTTGTAGTAGTCGTAGCCGAGTTCGGCGCGCGCGGCGAACAGCTCGGCGCGCGCGGCGGCGTCGAGCGCGACGACGGGGATGCGTTCGTTGATGCCGTCGACGACGCAGGCGGCATGGGCGGCGACGGAAGCCGGCTCGGCGGCGGCGTCGAGGGCGAGCAGGAAGACCTGCCCGGCGTCGATGGCGCCGTGGCCGTCGTAGGGCTTGCTGGCGCGGATCGCGGGGCCGCCGGTGTCGAAGGCGTAGTGGCGCGGGCCCACGAACGCGCTGCCGTCGTGGGCGCGCAGGCCCTCGGCGAGTTCCACCGCGCAGGCCAGGCCGGCCGGCAGGGTGCGTTCGAAATCGTAGACCCAGTGGCGCGCGTCGGCCCAGCGCCCGCGCCCCGCCACCGCGCAGTCGACGCTGGCCGGGGCCGCCAGGCGGGGTTCGCCGAAGGCGACCATCGGGCTGTCGAAAGTGAGCACGACCTGACGCACGTCGCGCACGCTGCCCTGCGGCGACACCGTGCGCAACGCGACGGCGGCGGCGGAGCCGACGCTGGCCCAGGCCAGGCCGACCGCCAGCAGCGCGCTCGCCACGCGCCGCCCGAATCCACCCGGACGCCGCACCGCGTGGGCCCCGCCCACCGTCCTGCCGTTCGCCATGTCCGCCTCCCGCTCGACGTGAATCCGCACCATTCTAGGGAACCCCCGGCGCCGGCGGCTGTCGCCGGTGCGTGCCTTGCAATCCACCCGCGACGCCCGGATAGTTCCGCCTCACGAACGGCCGCCGCCCGGGTCGGTGCGGCCCCCGCGCACCCATTGCGCCCCGCCGGCGGCCCCTGACCGTGGAGAACAGACCCAATGAGATACGACACCCTGATCGTGGGCGCCGGTTTTGCCGGCCTGTACATGCTGCACCGCCTGCGTGGCCTCGGCCACCGCGCGCGCGTGCTCGAAGCCGCCGCCGGCGTCGGCGGCACCTGGTACCACAACCGTTATCCCGGCGCGCGCTGCGACGTGCAGAGCATGGACTACTCCTTCAGCTTCAGCGAGGAACTGCAGAACGAGTGGGACTGGAGCGAGAAGTACGCCACCCAGCCGGAAATCCTGCGCTACGCCAACTTCGTCGCCGACCGGCTCGACCTGCGCCGCGACATCCAGTTCGAGACGCGCGTCGAATCGGCGCGCTACGACGAGGGCGAGAACCTGTGGCGCATCGAGACCGACACCGGCGAAGTCCTCGAGGCGCGCTACTACGTCATCGCCACCGGCTGCCTCTCGGTGCCCAAGGCCATCGACATCGAGGGGACCGACGACTTCCAGGGCCAGAGCTACCACACCGCCGACTGGCCGCGCGAGGGCGTCGACTTCAGCGGCCTGCGGGTGGCGGTGATCGGCACCGGCTCCTCGGCCGTGCAATCGATCCCGATCATCGCCGGCCAGGCGCGCGAGCTGACCGTCTTCCAGCGCACCCCGGCCTACAGCCTGCCGGCCTTCAATCGCCCCCTCGACGAGGCCGAGCGCGCCGCCTGGCGCGCCGAGTACCCGGAGCATCGCCATCGGTCGCGCTATTCGCTGTTCGGTGTCCCCGACTACCCGATGGACAAGGGCGCGTTCGACGTCAGCGACGAGGAACGTGCCGCGGCCTACGAGGCGGCCTGGCAGACCGGCACCCTGATCGCCATCCTGCAGCAGTACAACGACCTGCTGGTCGACGAGAAGGCCAACGAGACCGCCGCCGAGTTCGTGCGCAACAAGATTCGCGGCATCGTCGAGGATCCCGAGGTCGCCGAGACCCTGTGTCCGAAGAGCTTCCCCATCGGCACCAAGCGCGCCTGCCTCGACACCAACTACTACCAGACCTTCAACCTGCCGCACGTGCACCTGGTCGACGTGCGCAAGACGCCCATCGAGCGCGTCACCGCGCGCGGCGTGAAGACCGCCGACCAGGAGCGCGAATTCGACGCCATCGTCTACGCCACCGGCTTCGACGCCATGACCGGGGCCATCGTCAACGTCGACGTGCGCGGACGCGGCGGGCGCGAACTGAAGGACAAGTGGGCCGACGGACCGCGCACCTACCTCGGCCTCACCGTCAGCGACTTCCCGAACCTGTTCATGATCACCGGCCCGGGCAGCCCCTCGGTGATGAGCAACATGATCATCTCCATCGAGCAGCACGTGGACTGGATCTGCGACTGCCTGAGCTGGATGGCCGCGCACGGTTACGACACCGTCGAGGCCGGCTCCGACGCCGAGCAGGGCTGGGTCGAGCACGTCAACGAGGTCGCCAATGCGACCCTCTTCCCCCAGGCCAACTCGTGGTACATGGGTGCCAACGTGCCGGGCAAACCGCGCCTGTTCCTGCCCTACATCGGCGGCGTCGGCCCCTACCGCGTGAAGTGCGAGGAAGTCGCCGCGGCCGACTACGAGGGCTTCCGCTTCGGCCAGGGCGGCAAGGTCGGCGCGACGCGGCCGGCCGCGGCCGGCTGAGGCGCGAGGGGCGCCGCCGTGCGGTGACGGCGACGGGCCCGTCGTCGCCGCTCAGGCGCGCAGGGCATCGAGCACCGCGCGCAGCGCCTCGTCGACGGTGCGCTCGAAATCTGCGGCCGCGCCCGGCAGGTCCCGCACCTGGCCGGTGATGGCGAGCATGGCCAGGCCGTGCGCCGTCGCCCACAGCAGCGCGGCAATCCGCTCGGCGTCGCCGGCGCGCACCCGTCCGGCGGCCTGGCCCGCACGGATGACCTCCAGCATCAGTCCGGCCGCGCGGCGCCGCGCCTCACCCACCGCCGCGTCCTCGTGCTCGCCGGCATCGCGCATGAACACCAGCCGGTAGTGACCGGGCTGGCGCCGGCCGAACTCGACGTAGGCCAGGCCCATCGCGTGCAGGCGGATCAGGGCATCGTCCGGCAGCGGCGCGATGGCCTGGGCCTGCCGCTGGTTGAGCGTGTCCAGCCCCTCGACCGCGAGCGCGGCGACCAGCGCTTCCTTGTTGGCGTAGTGGGCGTAGACCGCGCTGTGCGCGACCCCGGCGGCGGTGGCCAGTTCGCGCAGGGTGAAGTCCGGACGGCCGCGCCGTGCGACCAGGGCCAGCGCGTGCCGCCGTACCTCGGCGGCGAGATCGCCGTGATGGTAGCCGTCGCGCCGCCGCGCCCGCGGCGTCATGCGTCGGATGGCGCCGTCGCGCGGGCGACCAGCGCGGCGGCTGGTTCGGGCAGCGCCAGCGGACCGCCCTGCAGGCCACCCGCGTCGTAGACCGCCGCCCCGCCCAGCACCGTGCGCAGCACGCGGGTCGCGGCCAGCGCCCCTGCATCGCCCCCGAGGGGATCGCGATCGACGACGACGAAGTCGGCCGGCCCACCGCGGGCCAGTCGTCCCAGCGCCGGCCATTGCATGACGCCGCCACCGTTGCGCGTGAAGGTGTGCAGGGCCTGCAGCCGCTCGAGGCCCTGGCCGGATTCGAGGTGGTGATGGCCGCTGTGGGCGGACTCGCGGGTCTCGGCCAGGGCGATCTGCCGCCACGGGTTGGCGGGTCCCCAGTCGGTCCCGCAGGCGACGTTGAGGCCGCCGTCCATCATCGAACGCAGCGCGATGAAATCCGCCGCGACGGCCGGCGGAAACCGCTCCCGCACGACGTCGGCCTTGCCGTAGACGAAGCTCGGGCTGGAGGTCACGTGCAGGCCGTGGGCGTGGGCCGCGCGCACGTGCGCCGGTGCGGTGAAGTAGCAATGTTGCAATACCCACTCGCGCGGGCGGATGGCGTCGGGCGTGGTGGTCTCGGCCAGGGTGCGGAAGAAATCGTCGTGGTCGCGGTAACCACCGATGACCATGTTGAGACGCAGGTCGTGGGCGAGACAGTACTCGACCACGCGCCGCTCGACGTGGCGGCCGAGGAAGGTCGTGCCGCGGGTCAGCGCTCCGAACGGACCGGGATAGGGGTCGTTCATGCGCAAATAGCCCTGCGAGAGGGGCCCGCCGCGCGACAAGGTCACGCCGACGGTACGCAGGTGCTCGCCGCGCGGCTGCTGGTGGGAATGCCCGTATTCGAGCAGGTCCCACACCTCGGCCTCGGGGTAGTCCATGGTGGCGAAGGCATAGCTCGACAGCTCGGGCGCCATCACCACGCGTGCGGTCAGCAACCCCTGCGCCTCGATCGCGTGGTAGGCCTCGAGGTGCGGCGGCATCATGGCGTGGGCCTCGTAGAGCGCGGTCACGCCGAGCGCATTGGCCGCCTGCACGCCGGCGACGCCGGCGAGCGGCCACAGCGCGTCCGGCACGCCCGGCAGGTTTTTCGACAGGGCGTGCCAGAACGGGTCGTCGTTGTAGTAGTTGTTGACCTTGCCGCGCAGCACGCCGGTCGGCTCGCCGCTGTCGTCGTCCTTCTCGATCCACACGTGCTCGACCTGCGCCGGGGTATGGCGGGTGAGGTTCAGGCGTGCCAGCGCCGGCGAGTTGAACGCGCACACGTTGGGCGTGCGCGGCGCCCAGGCCATCAGCCACACCGGGTGCCCGGGCGCGGCGCGATCGAGCACGTGGCGATCCGGCATGCGGCGTTCGGCCAGCGCGGTGTGGTCGCGGCGGGCGAAGTAGTGCGGCTCGCCGATCGGCGTACACACGATCCACTCGCCCGGCGGGGTCACCGCCGCGCGCGCGGCAATGCGCTGGACGATGTCGTCGAAGTCGACGGCGTCGAACAGGTCGACCGCGCCGAGACCGAAGGCGGCGAAGTGCATGGCGTGAGGGTGGGCGTCGACCAGCCCGGGCATGAGCCAGGTGCCGTCGAGGTCGACCGTCGCGGCGGCGGGCCCGGCCAGGCTGCGCATGTCGGCCAGCGGGCCGAGGCCGAGCACGCGCTCGCCCGCGGTGACCAGGGCGTCGTGGGGGCGGTCGCCGGGGTCGAGGGTGAGGACGCGGCCGCCGTGGTAGAGCGTCCGCGGTGGCGATGATGGCGTCGACATGGTCGTTCTCCCCGCGCGGCTTTAATCTGAACGCTGTTCAGATTAAAGCCGCGCGGGGAGGCCGGCGCAAGCCCGCCCGGGTGAGGGCGGCAGCCGGCTGGCGCCGGCTCAGTAGCGCGGGCTGCGCTTCTCGCGGAACGCGCTCACCCCCTCGGCGAAATCGGCGCTCGCGCGCACCGCGTCGCCGCGCGCCTGCTCGGCCGGCTCGCGGGCGAGCGCGGCCTCGGCGGCGCCCTCGCTGACGTGACGCTTGACCGCCTGCACCGCCACCGGGCTGTTGGCGGCGATGACCTCGGCCAGGTCGAGCGCACGGTCGACCAGTTCGCCCGCCGGCACGATGTCGTTGACGAGCGCAATGCGGCGTGCCTCCTCCGCCCCGATCATCTGCGCCGTGAGCAGGAGCTTCATGGCATGCACGTAGCCGATCTGCTGCACGAGCTTGGCGGTCGCGCCGCCGAAGGGATAGATGCCCCACTTGACTTCCGGCAGGCCGAAGCGCGCGTGCGGCGCGGCGAGACGGATGTCCGACGACAGCATGAGTTCGACCCCGCCGCCGGCGCACACGCCGTTGACCGCGGCGATGATGGGCTTGGGATAGCTCGAGGTCTTGAGCAGGGCGCGGTTGACCATGCGCGCGGTCTCCTCGCTCGCCGAGAGGTCGCCGGAGACGTCGGCGCCGGCGCTGAAGGCCTTGTCGCCGGCACCGGTCAGGACGATGGCGCGGCAATCGGAGGCCTCCAGCCGATCCCAGTGGCCGGCCAGGTCCGCCATCATGGCGCGGCTCATGGCATTGAACTTGGGCTGGTTGTCGATGGCGATGAGCACGACGTGCGGCCGCGGCTCGGTGACGATGATGGACATGGCGGACTGATCTCCCCTGGGCTGATCGGCGGTGTCTGACACCGGCGGGTAACTGATTGATCTAAGGATCCGTAACCGGATTAGCGGGCGCCCCGCCGCGCCGCGGACATGACGACGTCGAAGCGGCCGGTGGCGCCTGGCGGTGTCTGACACCGCGCTTCAAGTGATTGATTCCTCGGCCCGCGCGACGCCGCGCCGTGCTCACAACGGCGCACCGGGCACCACCAGCACGCGGCCGTGGGCGCGGCGCTGGGTGAGCAGTTGGAGTGCCTCGACGCCGCGCTCGAGCGGTAATTCGTGGGTGACCAGCGGGCGCAGGCGCCCTTCGCCGTACCAGCCCAGCAGGGCCGCGACGGACGTTGCGAGCTTGTCCGGCGCGTGCCAGCGGTAGTAGCGCAGCGCCGAACCCAGCGCGGCGCGGTTCTTGACCAGCAGGCGGTTGGCCGGCACCTGTGGCACGCCGCCGACGAAGCCGACGTGGACGTAGCGCCCGCCCCAGCCGAGCGACGACAAGGCCGCGTCGAAGAGATCGCCGCCGACGGGATCGAAGCAGACGTCGGCGCCGCGCTCACCGGTCACTTCCCGCATGCGCGTCTTGAGGTCTTCGCTGGCGTAGTTGATCAGTTCGTCGGCGCCGTGGTCGCGCGCCGCGGCGAGTTTCTCCGCCGTGCTGGCCGCGGCGATGACGCGCGCCCCCATCGCCTTGCCGATCTCGACCGCGGTCAGCCCCACCCCGCCGGCCGCGCCGAGTACGAGCAGGGTCTCGCCGGCTTCGAGGCGCCCGGCCCAGCGCAGGGCGACGTCGGAGGAGAAATAGGCGACCGGAAACGCCGCCGCGTCGCGCCACCCCATACCGTCCGGGATACGCCAGGTATCCGCTGCGTCGGCCAGCGCCTGCTCGGCCATGCCGCCGTAGTGCAACAGGGCCATGACGCGGTCACCCGGCGCGACCCGGGTCACCCCCTCGCCGATCGCCAGCACGGTGCCCGCGGTTTCGAGACCCGGCGAGAACGGCAGCGGCGGTTTCGTCTGGTAGGTGCCGCCGACCATGATGGCGTCGGCGTAATTGACCGCCGTCGCGCGGACCTCGATCAGGACCTGGCCCGGGCCCGGCCGCGGTGCGTCGCTCTCGGCCACCTCCAACCCGTCGACCGCGCCCCAGGCGCGGCACAGCAATGCCCGCATGCTTCCCCTCCCGCGCCGCCGGGCGCTTCTCTTCATTTATTTGCGCAATTTATGATGAAAATCGCGCAACTTACTGTCTATAATGCGTTTGGCTGCGCAATGGGTGCCCCTCGGGCAGACCGCCCGAGCCCGTGCGCCGGCCCACGACAATCCATCCCGGGAGAACCACCCGTCATGAACATCCGTCTCAGCGCCGCCTGCGCGGCCCTCTTCCTCGTCGTCGTCCTCGCCCCGACCACGCAGGCCGAAGAGCGCATGATCGCCGGCGACCAGCGTGCCGAGCAGCTCATCGCCACCGGTGCCGTCGATTCGGTCACCTCGCCCGGACGCATCGTCGATGAGATCGGTACCGATGCGCGCAACTTCGGCGCCGGCGCCCTCATCACCGGCACCGCCCGCGGTACCGTGCTGGCAGCCGGCCAGGCCCTGCGCGGCGGTGCGCGCATGGCGATCGGCATCCTCGACATCTTCACCACGCCGTTCCGCGACGACGGCGCGGAATCGACCCCCGGCTGGTAACAGGCGACCGCGCCGCCACCGGCGGCGCTCACCGGTCGAGCGTCGTCACCCGGCGCAGCTCGCGGCGCTCGCGCGTGTCGTCGAACGGCCGCGCGCGATGCATGGTCGCGCGGTTGTCCCAGATGATGAAATCCCCGCTGCGCCATTCGTGCGCGTAGACGAACTCGCGTTGCGTGGCGTGTTCGATCAGGTCGCGCAGCAACAGGCGCCCGTCGGGCAGCGGCCAGTCGAGGATGCGCGAGGCGTGCGAAGCGAGGTAGAGCGCGGCGCGCCCGGTGCGCGGATTGCGCAGGACCAGCGGCTGCTCCGCGCCCTCCAGTCGTGCCGCCTCCGCGGCGGAGAATTCGAACCCGAGCACCTGGCGCGAGTAGGCGATGGAGTGATGCGTACGCAGGCCGTCGAGGCGCGCCTGCTCGTCCGCCGGCAAGGCATCCCAGGCCGCACGCATGTCGGCGAACTCGGTGTTGGCGATACCCGCGCGCGGTACCACCCGCGTCGACAGCATGGAGTAGCGCCCGCGCGGATCCTCGAACGAGGCATCGGTGTGCCAGAGGCGATTGGCCAGCCCGTACTGGCGCCGGCGATCGTCGCTCGGCAACAGGCCGCCGCTGGCGTCGACATTGGAGATGTCGGTCAGGGCCTCGTTGTCGAAGCGGTTCGGGCCCAGCGCCGCGATACCGGTCTTGGCATGCAGTTCACCATCGAAGCGCCGCGCGAAGGCGAGCTGGTCGGCGTCGGTGAACTGCTGGTCGCGGAACACCAGGACAGCGTACGCGTCCATACCGGCGCGGATCGCGTCCAGCGTTGCGGCATCGTCGACCGTGCGCAGGTCCACGGCGCTGGCCTCGGCGACGAAGCTCGGGTGCAGCGGTCGGAATTCGAGTGTCATCCTGTTCTCCCCGACCCCGACGCAGCGCCATCTCGCGCTATCGGGATCCCCGGCGACTGTACGCGCGGGCGGGGCCACAGGGCAATGGCAGGGCCGCGCACCATGCGGCCCGAAACCGCACCGCTCGGGTCCACGGACGCGCACTCGCGCCGGGCGTTCTCCGCGCCCGTGGCGGCATCGTCGAGCTGCACCGGAGGCATGGCGGCGAGAACACGGCGCGCAGGGTCCTGCGCGACGACGGCCCGCACCGGCGCGCGTTCGTGGTCATGCCCCGCGCCCTTCCGCTCGCCATTCCCGTGGCCGGTTCGACGGCGGCGCAGCCGGCGAGCCCGCTGCAGAACAGCGCTCTCATCCGGCGCCTCGAACCGCGCGCGCCTGACACCTGCCCCGCGAAGGTGAACACCAACGACCGCGACGGCAGCAAGGACCATGCCGGCCGCGTGCCGCGCATCGCGGCCACGCGGGTCGGGCGCAGCGACATCACGACGCCGCCTCGGCCCGCCATGGCCGCCGGGTGGCAGCCGCCGGACTTGCGCGCAGGCGCACACTCCCGGCAACCGCACCACCCGGCGCAGGTCTACGTGCTGACCGGGATTGCCTACAATCGACCACCCGAGCGAAGGAACCTCCCGCCATGAAGACACTCATTCTCGGTGCAGCGGTGCTGCTGTTGACGGCCTGCGCGCCGGAAGTCGGCTCCGAGCGCTGGTGCAAGGCCATGGACGCGAAGGCCAAGGGCGACTGGACCGCCAACGAGGCGACGGCATACGCCAAGTCGTGCGTGCTCGGCATCAAGGAATGACGACCCGCACCAACCGGGGCACGGGATGACGCGGCCCGTGGACAGGTCCGCCGCTGCCGCCGCGCCGTTGCGCACGGCGCTGCACGGCCTGGCGGCGCTGCTGATCCTGTCCAGCGGCGCCGGCTGCGCCCTGCTGCCCGCTGGCCTGCCCTCGTTCGAACCGCGCCACGAATCGACGGCGCGCATCGTGAGCGTGGTGCACGCGCCGCTGGACACGCGCCGCTTCGACGCGGTCACGCCGGCAACCGAGGTCCTCGGCGAACTGCAGGTGATCCACACCCGCCACGAGGACACCTTCACCGATCTCGCGCGCGTCTACGATCTCGGCTACGCCGAACTGCGTGCGTCCAACCCCGCGGTCGATCCCTGGCTGCCCGGCGCCGGCACGCCACTCTACCTGCCGACCCTGCTGGTCATACCCGATGCCCCGCGCGACGGCATCATCGTCAACCTGCCGACCATGCGCCTGCTCGCCTTCGAGCACACCGACGGCGCCGCCGGCCGCACGCTGCGCGTGCACAGCCATCCCATCGGCATCGGCCGCGAGGGCTGGGAGACGCCGACCGGCAGCATGCAGGTGACGCAGAAGACGCGCGACCCGACCTGGTATCCGCCGGCCTCGGTACGCGCCGAGCACGCCGCGGCCGGCGATCCGCTGCCGGCCGCAGTACCGCCCGGTCCCGACAACCCGCTCGGCCGCTTCCGCCTGCGCTTGTCACAACCGAACTACCTCATCCACGGCACCAACAAGCCCGGCGGGGTCGGCATGCGGGTCAGTCACGGCTGCATCCGGCTCTACCCCGAGGACATCGAATCCCTGTTCGCCCGCGTGGCCTTGAAGACGCCGGTGTACATCGTCGACCAGCCGGTGCTGGCCGGCTGGCGCGACGGCGAACTCTACCTCGAGGTCCACCCGCCGCTGGCCGAGGACACGCGCGATCTCGACGCCGAGGCCGCGCGCGTGATCGCCGTGGCGCTCGCGCGCGCCGACGTTGTACCAGCGGCCGTGAACGCGGCGCTGGTCGCCGAGGTGGTCCGTGAGCGACGCGGCATCCCGGTGCCCGTCACGCGAGCGGGCCTGACCCTGGCCAACTGGCTGGCGGCAGCGCGCGAGGTCCAGAACCTGGCGCCGGCACGCCTCGAGGCCAGCGGCGGCGCACCCTCACCCGACGGCTGATCGTCGGCCGCCCGCCGCGCCGCAGCGGTCCAGATCGCGGTCGTCGGCGCGCGCGTCCGATTGCTCGGCGTCGACCTCGAACGCACGGCCGTGGCAGCGTGGCGCGCCGCCCGAGTTTCGCCATAATGCCGGCGCATGCGCCCGCTGCCGCCACGCCTGCTCCTCGTCCTGCTCGGCGCAACGAACCTGCTCGGCGGCTGCGGGCTGCTCGGCGGCGGCGCGCCGGCGCCGATCGAGGATCGCAATGCGCACCTGCCGCCGCCGGTCGCCCCCGCGCCGCGGCCCGCGGCCGAGATCGACCCGCGCGGCGAGCTGGCCCAGGCCCTCTATGCCCAGTACGAGGCCTGGCACGGCACGCCGTACCGCCTCGGCGGCAGCACCCGTGCGGGCATCGACTGCTCGGCCTTCGTCGCCGAAACCTTTCGTAGCCGGCTCGCCATCACACTGCCGCGGTCCACCGAGGCCCAGGCGCGCAGCGGGCGCGAGGTGCCGCGCGACGAGTTGCAAATGGGCGACCTGGTGTTTTTCAAGACCGGCCTGAACAGCCGCCATGTCGGCATCTACCTCAGGAACGGCGAGTTCATGCACGCCTCGCGCCTGGTCGGCGTGACCATCTCCAAGCTGCGCAACCGCTACTGGCGGGCGAAGTGGTGGCAGGCCAGGCGCGTGCTCGATTGAAGCGGTCGGGCGCCCTCAGAACACCACCGGCACCGACTCCAGGCCGAGCACGAAGGTGCCATGGCGGCGCCGCAGGGGTGCGTCATCGGCCCGCGCAAGCGCCGGCAGGCGCGCGGTCAGCTCTTCCAGCATGACCCGGATCTCGAGCCGCGCGAGGTGCGCGCCGAGGCAGTGGTGGCGACCGTAGCCGCCGAAGGCGAGATGGCGATTGGGATCGCGCGCGATGTCGAACCTGTCGGGCGCGTCGAAGGCGCGCTCGTCACGGTTGCCGGACTCGTAGAGCAGGATCACGCGGTCGCCAGGCGCGAGTCGCTCGCCACCGAGCTCGACCTCGCGGGTGACGCTGCGGGCGATGGTCTTCACCGGCGTAACCCAGCGCAGCATCTCCTCGATGGCCCGCGGGATCCGCGCCGGGTCCTCGCACAGCGCGGCCCAGTTGGCGCGCTCGGCGAGCAGGGCGACGATGCCGCCGGTGAGCACGTGGCGGGTGGTCTCGTCGCCGCCGACCAGCAGCAGCAGCGCTTCGTGCACCTGGTCCTTGGCGCCGAGCGGGCGCCCGAGCACGCGCGCGGTGGCGATCGCCGAGAGCAGGTCGTCGCCGGGCGCGGCGCGGCGGCGCTCCAGCCAGGCGGTGATGTAGGCCTCGAATTCCGCGGCCGCGGCCAGCACCGCGGCCCGGAACGCGGGCGTCTGCTCGGGCAGGCCGGTGGCGATGAGGTCCGACCATTCGAGCAGGCGGGCGTAGTCGGCAGCCGGCAGGTCCATCATGCGTCCGATCACCTGCATCGGCAGCGGCATGGCCAGATCCGTGACCAGGTCACAGCCCCCCTGCGCGCGCACACCCTCGATCAGGTCCACCGCGACTTCGCGCACGTAGGCCTCGTAGCGGCGCACCGCGGCGGGGGTGAAGCGGCGGCGGTTGATGCCGCGGCGCGCGAGGTGCTCGGGGGCGTCGCGGTTGATCATCGACGGCACCGGCGGCGCGTCGGGCCGCGAGCCGAAGCGCGAGGCGAAGGTCTCGTGGTCGGCATGCACCGTGCGGATGTCGGCGTAACGGCTGATACCCCAGGCGCCGCGGCCGTCCCACAGCGGCGCCGTCGCGTCCCAGTACACCGGCGCCTCCGCGCGCAGCCAGGCGTAGTGCGCGAGCGGATCGGCATGGAAGGCCGGGTCCATCAGGCGGACGGCGGGATTGAACGGGTGGTGCACGCGACGGTTCATGGTCGCCAAGCATAAGCCCGGGGAAGGCCCGGGCAAGTGCGGGCGGCGCCCGGTCCAACGCGCCGACCGAGCCGCGCATTTCCCCTCGACCGCGCCTCGTGCCCGGTGCGAGCCTTGCACCCGTACCTGCCCGCATCAGCGTACCGATCTTCCTCACCCGGCGTGTGGTTTGCGCCCCGCGGCACATGCGGCATCATCGACCGACCAGGTTGCACCGGCCCGGGTGCCGGGCGCAGCGCCTTCGCCAACCCTGCCCAAAGGATCCGTACCATGGCCCGACTGCTCTACGTCGAAGCCTCCCCGCGCAAGGGACGCTCCCATTCCATCACCGTCGCCGAGGCCTTCATCGAGGCCTATGCCGCCGCCCACCCCGGCGACACCGTCGATCGCCTCGATCTCTGGAACGCCGACCTGCCGCGTTTCGACGGCGCCATGCTCGACGCCAAGTACGCCATTCTCCACGGCCAGGCGCCGAGCACCGCGGAACAGGCCGCCTGGGGCGAGGTCGAAGCAGTGGCCGAACGCTTCAAGAGTGCCGACAAGTACCTGTTCTCGGTACCGATGTGGAATTTCGGCCTGCCCTACGTGGTGAAGCATTACATCGACATCGTCACCCAGCCCGGACTGACCTTCGCCTTCGACCCGGCCAGCGGTTACAGCGGCCTGGTCTCCGGCCCGGCGGTCGCCATCTACGCCAGCGGCGGCGCCTACCACGCGGGCAGCGGCGCCGAGGCCTTCGACCTGCAGAAGCCCGCCTTCGAGGGCTGGCTCGGCTTCGTCGGCCTCACCGACGTCGAGCGCCTGACGGTCGCCCCGACGCTCGGCGCCGCCGACGACGTCACGGCCACGGTCGCGGCGGCCGTCGCCCGGGCGCGTGAGCTCGCCGCGCGCTTCTGATCCGGGACCAAGAGCCGCCTCCAGCGCTCAACGTGCGCCGGCGGCGGCCGCTAACGCGGGGGTGAACCAGCCCGCCCGTTACGCCCCCGCCGGCATCGAAGGCGCCGAGCCGCCGAGCACCGCGCTTTCCCCCCCGCGGGCAAGCTACATCGTCGACGCCGCCGGCGTGGTCCTCGCCTGCACGGCTGACGCCGACGACGCTGCCGCGGACGCCGTCGGCCGCCCCCTGGCAGCGCTGCTGCCCGCGGCCGCTGTGACGACCTGCGCGGACGCCTTGCAGGCAGTGGCTGCCGACGGCGAGGCGCGGCACCTGACACTCGCCGCCACGGCCGCGGGCGGCGCCGCCCGCGTCGTCGAAATCACGCCACTGCGCGGCCTCGCGACGGGCGCCGTGCTGGTATCCATCGCGCCGGTTGCGGCCAGCGATGAACCACCCCTGCTCGAACTGGCCGAGGTCGAGGCCCACATGGGCTGGTTCGAGCGCGAGATCGGCGCCGCTCGGGGGCGCTGCTCGGCCGCGTTCGCGGCACTGCTCGGCATCCCCTGGGACGCCGGCCGCTACGCCGCCAGCGATGTCGCGGCGCGCGTACACGCCGACGACGGCGCCCTGCACGACGCCTTTGCCGGCGGTGCCGACCCGGGCGCACTCGCCAATCCCGACGGCGTCGCGGTGACCTTCCGCATCGAGCACCCGCAGCGTGGCCTGCGCCACATCGAGGCTCGCTACCGGCTGGTCGAGAGATCGGGCCACCGCCACCTGCACGGCGTCGCCATCGACGTCACCGAGCGCGAACAGACCGCGCGCGAACTCGCGCGCAGCCAGGCGCGCCTGGAAAGCGTGATGCGCAAGGCCCACGTCGCCCCGTTCGAATGGGATCTCCGCCGCGACGAGCTGAGCGGCCCGCCCAGCCTCGCGCGTATCTTCCACGTCGACGAGACCCGCAGCAGCTGGCCGACCGCCGCTTTCGTGGATGCCATCCACCCCGACGACCGCGCCAGCGTCCAGCACGTCTTCGAACACCCGCCCGCAGCAGGCGAGACGAATTCCCTCGAGTACCGCGTGCGCCTGCCGGGCGACCGTTACGCCACCATCGAAGCACGCTACACCTCGGTCGCCGACGACGACGGTGCGGTGTCGCTGGTCCGCGGTGTGGTCATCGACGTCAGCGACCGCGCCGCGCTCGACGCGCAGCGCTGCGAGGCCGAGGAACGTTTCGCGACCCTGTCGCGCCTCGTCCCCGGCGTGCTCTACCAGTTCCGCCGCGCACCCGACGGCCACATGGCGTTCCACTACACCAGCCACGCCGTGACCGCGCTGCTGGGCATCAGCCGCAGCGCGGCCGAAACCAGTTTCGACAACATCCTGTCCATCGTCCATCGCGACGACGTGCGCCGCCTGAGCAGTTCCATCGAGCACTCCGCGCTGACCCTGTCGCCGTGGCGCGAAGACGTGCGCATCCACCACCCGGATGGCCGCGTGCACTGGATCATGGGTCACGCCACGCCGCTGCGCGAAGCGGACGGCAGCATCGTGTGGAACGGCTACCTGGCCGACATCACGGCGCAGAAGGAAGCCGAACAGGCGCTGGTCGAGAGCGCCGCGCACCTCAACCTGGCGTTGTCCTACGCCGGCATGATCCCGTGGTACTGGGATGCCCACAGCGACGAGGTGAAGAGCATCAGCGCGGTGCGTCCGGAATACCGCGCGGCGGATGGCAAGATCTACATGCGGCGCTTCATGGCCATGATCCACGACGCGGATCGCGAACAGGTCATGGGCACCTTCCGCGCCAAGATCAGCGCACCCGACGGCGAGGAGATCCGCGTCGCCTACCGCGCCCAGCTACCCGGCATGGAGTCGCGCTGGTACGAAATCACGGCACGTGCACGTATCGAGGGCGGCCGTGTGCTGGGCTTCTACGGCATCACCGCCGACATCGACGCCCGGCGCCGCGGCGAACTCGAGCAGGAGGCGCTGCGTGCGCAACTCCTGCAGGCCCAGAAGATGGAATCGATCGGCCTGCTGACCGGCGGCATCGCGCATGACTTCAACAACGTCATCGCCGCCATCCTGGGCTACTCGGGCCTCGCCCTGCGACGCTACGGCAGCGAGGTCGAGCCGCGCCTGCTCGGCTACCTGCACGAGGTCCAGCACGCCGGCGAGCGGGCGCGCGACATGGTGCAGCAATTGATGGCCTTCGGCCGCGCCCAGGCCAGCACCGCCCAACCCGTCGACGTCGCCCACACGATCGAGGAGTCGCTGCGCCTGCTGCGGCCGATGCTGCCGAGTACGCTGACCCTGGAGGTCGACGTCGGCCCGCGGCTGCCGGCGGCGCTCGCCGACCCGGTCCAGCTCCAGCAGGTGCTGGTCAACCTGTGCATCAACGCGCGCGACGCCACCGGCGAGCGCGGCCACGTACGCATCGAGGCCGGCTACCGCGGCGCAACGCGGGGCCACTGCGCCTCCTGCCATACCGATTTCGACGGCGACTACGTCTGCATCACCGTCGTCGACGACGGCCCCGGCATCGACGAAGCCACCCGCGATCGCCTGTTCGAACCGTTTTACAGCACCAAGCCGCAGGGCGCCGGGGCGGGCATGGGCCTGGCCATGTGCCACGGCATCGTGCATGCCCACCACGGCCACCTGCGCGTCGACAGCGCGGCCGGGCTCGGCGCGCGTTTCGAAGTACTGCTGCCGGCGGTCACCCTACCGGCCGAGGCCAAGCCGGTGACGCCCGCCACCGACGCGCCGGCCCGTCGACGCGTGCTCGTCGTCGACGACGAAGCCGCGGTTGCGACCTTTCTCGGCGAACTCCTCGGGCTGGAAGGCTACGCGGTAACCACCATGACCGAAGCGCGCCTGGCGCTCGAGCGCTTCAGCGCCGACCCGGACGCCTTCGACGCCGTGATCACCGATCAGACCATGCCGGGGCTGACCGGCTACGAACTCGCGCGTGCGATGCTCCGGCTGCGGCCGGCGCTGCCAATCATCCTGGTCTCGGGTTACAGCGCCACGATCGACGAGCGCGACGCCCTGGCCGCCGGCATCAAGGCCTACCTGCCGAAACCCATCGACGACGGGCCGCTCGTCGAACTGCTCGGGCGGCTCTGCGCCTGAGCCCGCCCGCGGCCCGCCGCACAACTCGCATCCACTCGCGGTTCGGCGCGTAAGCATTCGCATCCATTGGCAAATTCCCCTAGAATCCGCGGCCGTTCACGGTCTACGCCACGCCGCCCATGACACGCCACCGCCTGCTCACCGTCGTTCTCCTCGCCGCCCTCGCCGGCGGCGCGCGTGCCGAGCTGGGCGCGAGCGACGCGATCCCGGGTTACCTGCTCGCGCTGCGCGCCTACGAGACCAGCGAGTTCAGCCGCGCGGTCGAGCTGCTGGAAGCGGCGATGACGGTCGAACCCGACTGCGCCCGCTGCGCCCACCTGCTCGGCAAGAGCTACGGCCGCCTGGCCGAACGCGCCGGCTGGATCGAGGCCATGTCCTTGGCGCGCAAGACCGTCGCCGCCCTCGAGCAGGCGGTCGAACTCGCGCCGAACGACGTCGAAGCACTCGAAGACCTGCTGCGCTACTACCGTGCCGCGCCCGAATTCCTCGGCGGCGGCGCGGACAAGGCCGAAGCCGTCGAGCGCCGCCTGCGCGACGTCAGCGGCCGCACCGGCTGAGCGCCGGCAGACCTCTCGCGCACACTGCGACACGCCCCACCTGCGCCCGGTGGCAGGGCCGCCCCCGTACCGGCTGCACGTAGCGCGCCCGCGTGTGCTCCGCCGCGCGTTACCGGCAGCAGGCGGCGACGCTCGCGCGACGCACGATTCGCCCACCGCCTGAACCGCGCGCCGCAATGCGCGTCGAAAGGGCCGTATGAAAGCCGTTCTCCTCGCCGTCGCCGGCCTCACCCTCAGCAACGTCTTCATGACCTTCGCCTGGTACGCGCACCTCAAGGCGCTCAACCACAAGCCGTGGCTGGTCGCCGCGCTGGCGAGCTGGTGCATCGCGCTCGCCGAGTACCTGCTGCAGGTCCCCGCCAACCGGGTCGGTCATACCGTCATGAGCATCGCCCAGCTCAAGATCCTCCAGGAGGTCATCACCCTGTCGGTGTTCGTACCCTTTGCCGTGCTGTATTTGCGCGAACCGCTCAAGCTCGATTACCTGTGGGCAGCGCTGTGCGTGCTGGGCGCGGTCTACTTCGTCATGCGCGGGCAGCTCGCCGCGGCGTGAGGCGACAGCGCCGGGCACGCTTGCGATACTGCCGGCGTCCCGGCCTGGATACGTTGCGATGACTGCATGGCTGATCACGGCAGGCCAGGCCACGCTCGGGCTCGTCCTGCTCTACTTCGGCGGCGAGTGGCTGGTGCGCGGTGCCGCGGCGCTCGCCGCGCGCACCGGGATCTCGCCGCTCGCCATCGGCCTGACCGTGGTCGCCTTCGGCACCAGCGCGCCCGAACTGGTGGTCTCGCTGCAGGCCGCGCTGGGTGGCGCCAGCGACATCGCGGTCGGCAACGTGGTCGGCTCGAACATCGCCAACGTAGGCCTCATCCTCGGTATCGCCGCCTTGATTCGCCCGCTCGAAGTACACGTCAACGTGCTGCGCATCGACAGCCCGCTGATGCTCGCGGCCTGCGTGCTGATGGTGGCGCTGCTCCTCGATGGCACCGTCGGACGCGGCGACGGCGCCGTCCTCGTCACCGCTCTCGTCAGCTACATCGGCTTCACCCTGTGGCAATCCCGGCGCGAGACGGCGGAGAACCAGGCCGAGTTCGCCGCGGCCCTGCCCGCCGATCAGGGCTCGATCGGCCGCCACCTGCTGCTGGTCGGCGCCGGCCTGCTGGCGCTGGTCGGCGGTGGCAAGGCGCTGGTCACCGCCGCCGTCGCACTGGCCACCGCGCTGGGCGTCAGCCAGGCCGTGATCGGCCTGACCGTGGTCGCCGTCGGCACCAGCCTGCCGGAACTCGCCGCCTCGATCGTCGCCGCGCTGCGCGGCCAGGGCGACATCGCGCTCGGCAACGTCATCGGCAGCAACCTGTTCAACGTCCTCGGCATCCTCGGCGTGACGGCGGTGGTCACGCCGCTGCCGCGCGGCGAGGTCGGCTGGGACGCGCTCGGCGTAATGCTGCTGTTCGCCCTCGCGGTGTGGCCGCTGGCATCGACCGGGCGCCGCCTGGTCCGGGGCGAGGGCGCCTTGCTGCTCGGCGCCTACGGCGCCTACGTCGGCTGGCTCGCGTTCACCGCCTGAGGCGGGCCTGACCGCGGTTGCGGCAGATCAAGGTCGCCCGGCGCCGGATGGGCGAGCATGTGCCGCACATTCGCCAACCGAGCCCAACCGAGAGACCCTTCATGCTGCATCCCGTTTCCGGTGACATCCTCCTTTCCCGCGCCCAGGTCATCGCCCACGGCGTGGCCGCCAACGATCCCATGAACCAGGGCCTTGCGCTCGCCCTGCACGAGCGCTACCCGGCCATGCACAAGGACTTCCACCACTGGTGCAACCAGCACCACCCGCAGGCCGGTACAGCCTGGCTGTGGGGCGGCGCCGGCGGGGTGCGCATCGTCAACCTGCTGACCCAGGAAGGCGGCTACGGCCACGGTGGCAAGCCGGGCAAGGCGACGGAGAAGAACGTGCGCGACGCCCTGCGCGACCTGGCCAAGCTGATCGCCCAGGAGAACTTCAAGTCGCTCGCCCTGCCGCGTCTCGCCACCGGGGTCGGCGGGCTGTCGTGGAGCGTGGTGTGGCCGATCATCGAGGATCGCCTCGGTCAGCTGTCGCTGCCGATCTACGTCTACACCGAGTACCACGCCGGCCAGCAGGCGGACGAGCCGCTCGGCTGAACCCGCCACGCCGCGCCCGGCGCGGGCGCGGCACCCGGTGCTGCAACGCACCACGGTAACCGCTTCGGGCTATACTCGCCGCCCATGAGTACACCGACCGGCAAGCACCGCATCCTCATCACCAACGACGACGGCATCCACTCCCCCGGGCTCGAACTGCTCGAGGAAATCGCGCGCGGCATCACCGATGACGTGTGGGTGGTGGCGCCCGACAGCGAACGCAGCGGGGCCGGCCACTCGGTCTCGATCACCAACCCCATCCGCATGCGCCAGCTCGGGCCCAAGCGCTACCAGGTCGGCGGTACGCCGACCGACTGCGTGCTGATGGCGCTGTGGCAGTTCATGACCGACGGCCAGCCCACCGTGGTGCTGTCCGGCATCAACTCCGGCGCCAACCTCGGCGAGGACCTGACCTACTCCGGGACCATCGCCGCGGCGATGGAGGGCACCCAGCTCGGCATCCGTTCCATCGCCCTGTCGCAGATCCGCCCGCCCGGCGGGGTTGCCGACTACGCGCCGTCCCGCCGCTACGCGCCTGAACTCATCCGCCGCCTGCTCGAACTCGAGGACTGGCCGGCCGGTTCGTTCTTCAACATCAACTTCCCCGACTGCCCGCCGGACCAGGTCAACGGGGTGCGCCTCACCACCCAGGGCCAGCGCCCGCCCGGCTCGTTCACCATCGACCCCCGCGTCGACGCCCGCGGCCAGCCCTACTTCTGGGTCAAGATCAGCTATCCCGAGCATGCCGCACCGCAGGGCACCGATCTCGATGCCGTGGCCGACCGCGCCATCGCCGTCACCCCGGTGCGCATGGACATGACCGACCACGGCTGGAAAGCACGCCTGGACGGGCTGCTGGCATGACCCGCGCGGTGTTCTTCGATCTCGGCGGCACGCTCTACAGCTACCGCAACGTGCCGCGCGCGACCATGCCGCTGCTGGCCGAGGCAGCCGAGCGGCTCGGGGTCGCGGCCGATCGCCGCCGCATCGGCGAGGCTTACAGCGCGGCCCAGCGCGACGCCGCCCACGCCTACGCCGACAAGACCTACTACCTGCATCGCGATTTCTTCCTCGACACCCTGCGCGGTTTCGCCGCCGAGCTCGGCGCCGCGGCCGACGACGCGGTGTTCGAGTGGTACCTCGAAGCGCACCGGCAGGCCATCGTCGACTGCCTGGTGCTGAAGGAGGACTGCCTAGACACCCTCGCCCACCTCAAGGCACGCGATCTCTACCTCTCGGTGGTCTCGAACATCGACGACGACATGCTGGTGCCGCTGATCGGCCGCGCCGGCCTCGGCGACTTCTTTCACCACTGGACGAGCTCGGAGTCGGCGCAATCCTGCAAGCCGGACCGCCGCTTCTTCGAGCACGCGCTCGAGCTCTCCGGGTACGCGCCCGCGGACGTGCTGTTCGTCGGCGATTCGCCCGAGCACGACATCGTCGGCGCCGCGGCGCTCGGCATGCAGACCGCGCTGATCGTCGACGGCGGCATGGAACCACCGCTGCAGACCGGCCGCGGCACCGCGACCCCCGACCACGTCATTCACAACCTGGCCGAGCTCAAGGCCGTACTCGGCGGCTAGCAGCTCTCGCCATCCGCCGCCGGGGTGCCGCGCGCCGCCCCGGCGGACACCCGCCACGGCCGGCCCGACCCACCGCCACGCACGCGGCGTCCCGGCGCGCGAACTTGGTCTACACTTGGCCCGCCACACAACTACGACCGGGACACACCGGCAAGGGAGGACTCCACGCCATGGCTACTGCAAAGAAGCCGTCGCTCGCCGACATCATCAAGGCCAACAACAAGGAACTCGGCGCACGACTCGCCGCCGGTGACGCCAAGGGCATGGCCGCGCTCTACACCAAGAGTGCCGTGCTCATGCCGCCCAACAGCAAGGCCTGCAAGGGCGCCAAGGCCATCGCCAACTTCTGGGCCGGCGCCATCGCCATGGGCATCAAGAATGCCAGCCTGCGTACCGTCGATCTCGAGCAGCACGGCACCACCGCCGTCGAGCGCGGCGAGGCGACGTTGAAGGGCGAGAAAGGCATGGTGCTGGACAAGGCCAAGTACGTCGTGGTGTGGAAGCGAGAAGGCAAGGACTGGAAGCTCCACATCGACATCTTCAACAGCAACAACCCGGCCTGAACCGCCCGGGCTGTCCTGGCCGGGGCGCCGCGCGCGCCCCGCCCCTTCAGCGCCGGCGCAAACGCGTGACCGGCACGATCTCCACCGAGCGGGTCGCCGGATCGAACAGGATCTGCGCCTCGCCGCGTTCGACCTGTACCAGCACCGCGGCGACCTTGTCGTCGAAACTCGCCTCGACCGCACCGTAGTCCGTCCCCTCGCGCAAGACGAAGGCCTCGACGACCCCGCGCAGCGCGGTTGCCGAGAGTTCCTGCCACGGCACCTCGACCGCCTCGACCGGTGTGCAGGTGTCGTCGGACGTGTCGTCGGGCGCCATCGGCGCGTTCGGCTGCTGGGGCATGGGGCGACAGTGTACGCGGCGGCGGCCGCGTCGCCAGCCCGTGCGCCACCCGTGGCGTCGGGGCGACCTGCCCCCCGCCACGCCCCCCCGCGACGCCCCGCGCCCGGCGGCGGCCTCAGCGTTCGCTGAAGGCCTCGTCGCGATGGCGCAGCAGCGGCGCGAGCAGGAACTCGACGACGCGGCGCCGCCCGAGATCCACTTCCACCCGGACCGCCATGCCCGGGGTGACCGGCAGGCGGCGGCCAGCGAAGCTCAGCGCGGGCGCGCCGAGCGCGATGGCGGCGCGGTAGCGCAGCGTGCCGTCGTCCTGCGCGACCGCATCGGCCGATACGCCACGCACGCGACCCGCCAGGGTGCCGTAGCGGGTGAAGGGGTAGGTCTCGATCTTGACCACCGCGGCCTGGCCGGGCGCAACGAAACCGACGTCGCGGTTGCGTAGCCAGGCCTCGACTTCCGGTGCCGCCCGCACCGGCACCAGCACCATCAGCGTCGCGGCCGGCGCGACCACGCCGCCCACGGTATGCACGGCGAGTTCCTGCACGACCCCGGCCACCGGCGCACGCAGGCGATGGCGGGCGACCGCGGCCGCGGCCTTGGCGACCTCCTGCGCGCAGCGTTCGAGTTCGCTGCCGGCCGCGCTGGCCGCGGCCAGCCAGCGCGCCGCGGTGGCGGCAACCAGGGCGTCGTGGCGGCGTGCACTGGCGGTGATGGCCGCGGCGATGACCGCCAGGCGCGCTTCGAGGATGCCACGCTCGCGCACCCGTGCGACGCGGCTTTCCTCCAGCTCCAGCCAGGCCGCGCGCGGCGCCAGCGCGCGCGTCTGCAACTCGGCCAGCGCCGCGGCGCGCTCGCTGGTCAGTGGCAAGGTGGCGTCGAGGCGCGCGATCTCCGCCTCCAGCGCCACCCGTTCGGCGCGCTGCCGTGCCGCCTCGGCGACGAGCGCGGCACGTTCGGCGCTGAAGGCGGCGTACTCGCGTTCGACCTGTTCGGCCAGCGCCACCGGCAGCGGCGCCGACGTCGCGCCGACGCCATCGGCACCCAGGCGCACGAGCAAGGCGCGGGCCCGCGCCTGTTCGCGTGCCGACCGTGCCGCCTCGGCCTGCAGGCGGGCGAGATCGGCGCGCGCCGCGGTGTCGTCGAGTTCGATCAGCAGCGCGCCGGCCACGACGGCGTCGCCCTCGGCGACGTGGATGGCGCGGATGCTGCCGCCGGCCTCGGCCTGCACCACCTTGACCCGTCCGGCCGGCACCACGCGGCCATCGGCAATGGCCACCGTGTCGACCTCGGCGATGCAGGCCCAGGTCACCACCGCGACCAGCAGGGCGATCAGCGCCCGGGCCAGCCAGCGCGCGGCCGGCACGGGCGGCGTCTGCTCGAGTTCGAGCGCGGCCGGCAGGAATTGCAGTTCGACCGCGCGCGCCGGCATCACGCGCTGCCGGCGAGGTCGCCGGCCACGCCCTGGCGGCGCGCCAGGGCGGCATACCAGCCGCCGCGCGCGAGCAGCTCGCGCGACGTACCCAGTTCGACCACCCGCCCGGCCTCGATCACCGCGATGCGGTCGGCGAGGCGCAGAGCCGACAGGCGGTGGGCGATGATCATCACCGTGCGCCCCGCACAGATGTGGCGCAGGTTGCGCTGGAGCGCCGCTTCGGCCTCGTGGTCGAGGGCGCTGGTGGCCTCGTCGAAGACCAGGATGCGCGGCGCCCCGCACAGGGCGCGGGCGATCGCGATGCGCTGGCGCTGGCCGCCGGACAGGGTGGCGCCGTGCTCGCCGATGACGGTGTCGTAGCCCTGCGGCAAGGCGCTGATGAACTCGTCGGCGGCGGCCAGCCGGGCCGCCTGCACCACGCGGTCGAAAGGCAGCGCGGTATCGACCAGCGCGATGTTGTCGCGTACCGAGCGGTTGAACAGCACGTCGTCCTGCAGCACCACGCCGACCAGGCGCCGCAAGCGGGCCGGGTCGAGCGCGGCGATGTCGACGCCATCGATCAGCACGCGGCCTTGTTCCGGCACGTAGAGCCGCTGCAGCAGGCGCGCCAGGGTGCTCTTGCCGGCGCCCGAGGGCCCAACGACGCCGATGATCTCGCCGGGAGCGACGTCGAGGGAGAAGCCGTCCAGCACCGGCGCGCGATCGGCACGGTAGCGGAAGCGGATGGCGTCGAACCGCAACCGCCCGGCCGGCCGCGGCAACTCGCCCCGGCCGGCCGTGGGGCGTGGCTCCGGCGGCGCGTCGAGCACGTCGCCGAGACGCTTGACCGAGACCGCGGCCTGCTGGAAGTCCTGCCACAACTGCACCAGGCGCAGGATCGGGCCGGCCACGCGCGCGGCGAAGAGATTGAAGGCGACGAGCTGGCCGACGCTGAGCGCGCCCGCGATGACCTGGTGCGCGCCCGCCCACAGGATGCCGAGCACCATCAGCTTGTTGACCAGGGCGGCGAGCTGGTTGGCGGTCTCGGCCAGCAGCGTGGTGCGGAAGCTCGCCGCGACGTAGGCGGCGAGACGCTCCTCCCACAGCCGGCGCGCACCCGGTTCGACCGCCGCGGCCTTGAGCGTGGCGATGGCGCCGACGGCTTCGACCAGCCAGGCCTGGCAATCGGCGCCGCGCTCGAAGCGCTCGCCGAGCCGCGCGCGCAACACGGGGGCCAGGGTGAAGGCGAGCGCGGCGTAGAGGGGCAGGGTCGCCGCGACGAGCACGGTGAGCAGCGGGCTGTAGAGCGTCATGACGACGAAGAACACCGCCGTGAAGACGGCGTCGACGAGGACGGTGACGGCCGAGCCGGTGATGAAAGCACGGATGGCGTCGAGTTCGCGCAACCGCGCCACCACGTCGCCGACCCGTCGTGCCTCGAACCAGGCCAGCGGCAGGCGCAGGAGGTGGCCGAACACGGTGGCACCGAGCGCGGCGTCGATGCGATTGGTGGTATGGGCGAAGACGTAGGTGCGCAGGCCGCCGAGCACGACCTCGAACAACGACACCAGCAACAGGCCCAACGCGAGCACGTCGAGGGTGGCCAGGCCGCGATGCACCAGCACCTTGTCGATCACCACCTGGAAGAAGACCGGTGAGACCAGGGCCAGGACCTGCAGCACCAGCGACACCAGCAACACCTCGCCGAACAGGTGCCGGTGACGCATGACGAAGGGCAGGAACCAGGCAAAGCCGAACGCACGCGCCGCCGGGGTGAGCGCCGCCCGCCGCGTCAGCAGGATCAACTCGCCGCTCCAGGCGGCGAGAAAATCCTCGCGCGCGCAGCTCTCCGGCCGGCTCGCGCCGGCGCGCAACAACAGCACCGCGTCACTGCGTAGCGCGGCCAGGACGACGAATTCGCCGTCGACCAGGCGGGCGATGGCCGGCAGCGGCGCGGCGGCGAGACGCGCCGGCTCGGACTCGATGCGACGCGCTTTCAGCCCGAGCCAGCGCGCCGCGCGGACCAGCGCCGGGCCCTCGAGCGGCGCATCGCCGGCCGCGAACTCGTGGCGCAGGCGCTCGGCATCGGCGGCCACCTCATGCAGACGGGCGATGCGGACCAGGGCGACGAGGCCGGAATCCGCCGCGCCGGGGGCATCCGGCAGCGGGCCGCCCGGCGCCGGTTCAGCCGCCATGGGGCCGGGCCGCCGCGGCGGGCGCACCGTGCCGCAACGCCGGTGCGCAGGCGTGGGTGGGCATCACGACCCGGGCTCAGGCGGCGTCGTGCCAGGCGCTGGCCAGGACGGCATGGTCGGGCCGCGGTGGCAGGAAGGGCAGTGGCGCCGCGCTCCCCGCCGGGCCATCGAAGGCGGCCATGGACTGGACCAGCAGGTCGATGTCGCGCGCCGTGACGAAACGGCCGTCGGCGAGTTCGATGCGTTCGACGACGAAGCGCGGGTGCTCGAACCAGTGCACGATGGTCACGCCGTCGCCGGCGCGTGGCAGGCGGATCTCGAGATCGCTGCCGCGACGGGCGAAGCGGAGATCGGCCGGCGCCAGCGTGCGCTCCGTGAAGCGCAGCCGATCGCTCCCGCCGGCATGCTCCTCGATGCGATCACGGCCGTCGCCGAGCGCGAAGTAATAGGTGTCGTCACCCTGCTCCCCGAGCAGGCGGTCGTGTCCCGGCCCACCCCACAACACGTCGTCGCCCGCGCCGGCGTTCAGGCGGTCATGGCCGTCCTCGCCGAACAGCAGGTCATCGCCGCTGCCGCCGTAGACGATGTCCGCGCCGGCCCCGGCGTGAATGACATCGGCGCCCGGCCCGCCGTACAGGCGATCGGCGCCGGCACCGCCGCGCAAACGGTCGTCACCGGGCCCGCCGGCCAGGCGATCCGCGCCGTCACCTCCGGCCAGGACGTCGTCGCCGGGGCCGCCACGACCGACCACGGCCGCCGCCTCGACGCGCAACACGAACGTCGCGCTGACGCTCGCTCCCGCGCCGTCGCTCGCGCGCGTCTCGAGCGTCCAGTCACCGCGGGCAGTGGGTGGCGGGGTCGCACGCCAGCTGCGGGTGACCGGGTCGAAGGTGATCCAAGCGGCCGCGGCGGTGCCCTGCACCGCGCCGGTCAGGGTGAGCACGTCGCCGGCATCGACGTCGACGAACAGGCCATCCGGCAGGATGTAGCTGAACGCCTCGCCGGCACGCACGCGCTGGTCGGCCAGGGCCAGGGCGAGTTCGGGTGCGTCGTTGCTGTTCAGGATGGCGAGTTCGAACACCGACGCCACGCGCAGCCCGCCCGCGTCGGTCGCGCTGACCTCGATGGCGAGGCTGCCGACGTCGTCGTTACCGGGCACGCCACCCAGCACGCCGGCCGTGGCATCCAAGTCCAGCCACGCCGGCAGCGGCGCGCCGTCGGCACGGGTGGCGGTGAAGACGAGGTCGTCACCGCTGAAATAGTCCGCGCCGGCGGCAAAGATCCACGGCACGTCCTCGGCGATGGTCTGCGCGGGTATCGGCGCGGCCGTCGGCACGCGCGGCGCGCGGGCGCCGAGCGCGGCCTGCGTGCCGTCGGCGAACTCCATCGTCTCGATCACGGCCGCGGCATCGGCGTACCAGTCGAGGATCGTGACCCGGCCGCCGCCCGCGACCTCGATCACCAGATCGGCGCCGGCGCGCTCGAAGACCAGGCCCTCGGGCGCGATGCCCGCCGCCCACACGATGCGATCCGCACCGGCCGCATCGCGAATGACGTCGGCGCCGCCGGCCCACCCGATCTCGTAGCGATCGTCGCCACGACCACCGTCCAGGACATCGTCGCCGCCATGCCCGGCGAGGACGTCGTCGCCGTCGCCGGCATCGATGCGGTCGACCAGGTCGGTACCACCCAGGCGATCGTCGCCAGGGCTGCCGGCGATGTCGAAGCCGCGGGCGACCAGCGCCGCGTAGTCCAGCACCCGGCCGTCGGCGAAGCGGATATCGGCCAGCGCGCGCGGCCCGCCGAGGAGGTCCTGGGGATCGAAGTCGTGGAGATGGATCTCGCTCAGGGCCGGGCCGAAATCGAGGCGGATCGAGCCCGGTGTCAGCGACAGTTGCGCCGGATCGTAGCGCTCGTCGAGGACGAGGTGATTGCCGGCACCGCTGGTATCGAACAGGTGCAGCACCACCGGGTCGCCGCGCACCACGATGGTCTCGTCACCGTCGCCGCCGTGGACGACGATCGGATGCCGGGCGCTGTAGCTGCGCAGGCTCACGCCCGCCGGCAGACTGCCCAGGCCGACCCGCGGCGCGATCTCGACGCGGTCGTCGCCCGGCCCGAGGTCGACCACCACGCCGAAGGCGGCGAACACCAACACCTCGTCGTTGCCGCCGTCGGCAGCGACGGTGACATGGTCATCACCCGCCTCGATTTCGATGCGCTCGTCGAGAAAGGTGCCCGCGACCAGGCCATTGACGGCACCGGCGCCGCCGCGGGCGAGGTAGCCGAGCTCGCGCGCGGGTGAAATCACCGCGATGTCGTCGATACCGTCGCCGTCGACGTCGCCCACCGGCACGGCCTCCACCACGCGCTGGTCACGGGACTCGAGCCCCGGCAGGAGCGCGAAAAAGCCCGCGTCGCCGGCCATGCCGAAGGTGCGCAGCAGCGCGGGGAAACCGGCATCGCTGCCCAGGACGATCGGCACGTGGGCCTGCCAGGGGTGTTCGAGATAGGCGAGATCGGACAAGGCGAGATCGTCGATGCCGTCACCGTTGATATCACCGAGGTTGGCGAAACTGCGCGTCGCCTCGCTCGCGCCGAGACCCTCGACCAACCAGTAGCCGTCGATGCGCAAACCGTTGACGCCATCGAGGGCGTCGACGTCGATCGTGGTCGCCGGTGCGCGGTGTCCGAACACGACGCGCAGGTCGTCGTGGTGATCGGCCAGGTCACTGCCGAGGAGCACCAGGTCGTCGAGGCCGTCGCCGTTGAAGTCGCCGTGCTCGGTCTGCCACAGGTTGGCGACCTGCAGGTTTCCCGCGAGGCGCACGCTGCGGAAATGTTCGCGCTGCAGGTCGGCCTGGACGCCGCGTTCGTCGAGCAGCAGGACGGCCGCGGTCTGCGCGTCGTAATCGAAGGTGAGGATGTCGGCATGGCCGTCACCGTCGAAATCACCGAGCGGCAGGAACCAGGCGAGATCGCCGGCCGCGACCGCGCCTGCTGCCCCGCTCGCGGCATAGGTTTCGCGCGTCGCCCCCCCGCGCAGAACCCGCGCGTCGTCGAACACGATGTCGGCGCGACCGTCGTTGTCGACATCGGCGACGGCGGCGAGCGTAACGTCCTCGAAGAGGAAGCCCTGCGCGGCCGACAGCTCGTCGACGACCCGTCGACGCGGCTGGCGCCCGGCCTCGCCGTAAATCACCGCGCCCCGCCCCGCGCCGCGATCGATGACGAGGTCGTCGTGGCCATCGCCATCGATGTCGCCGTGGAAGCTGCGGTCGATGCCGGCGCCGACGAGTTCGACCGCGCCGCCGGCGGCCAACGCAGCGTCGCTGTCGAGCCAGATGCCGAAGGGCTCGGCGCGGCCGAACACCAGGCGCTCGGTGACCACCGCCGCGACCCCGCTGCCGGCCACTTCGCCGACCAGGAGATCGGCGAAGCCGTCGCCGTCGAAATCACCGGCGCCGGCGACGGCGAACACCCGGCGCAGGGCCAGGTCCGGAGGCGGATCCGCGTCGGCAGTGGCGAAGCCGTGGGCGAACGGAGCGGGCAGGCTGGCGAGCACGCCGTCCAGGCGCTCGGCCCACGGCGAAGCCGCGCGCGAGCCGAACCAGGAGCCGCCGGCTGCCGGCAGCAGCAGCGGGTCCAGCGCGGCGGCCCCGGCGAAGGGGTGCGGCGCGACCTCGATGGCGAGCGTGGTCGTCGCCGTGTGGCCGGCGGGGTCGAGGGCGGTGAGTTCGAACGCGTGACGCCCGGCATCGGCGAGGCCCGGCGTGCCCCGCAGTCGCCCGCGCAGGGGATCGAAATCCAGCCAGGCGGGCAGCGCGGGCGCCGCGACCGCGCGCAGTTCGAAGCGCAGGTGATCGTCGTCGCGGAAGGTCGCGGCGGGCACGCGGTAATCGAAGGCGAAGCCCGCCACCGCGTGCTGGAGCCGTGGCGCGACAGCGACCACCGGCACGTAGTCCGACTGCAGATCGACCTCGGCCGTCGACAGCACGCTGCCGTCGCCGAACACGAAGCGCTCGATGGCCGTCGTCGCCCAGTCCTCGATCACGAGGCTGGCGCCGCCGGCCGTGAAGCGCCAGTGGCCGTCGGCGCCGACCAGGCCGGCGAAGTCCGCCGGCGTGATCGCGCCGTCGACGACCACGGTGGACAGCGCCGCGGATGCCGCGGCAGCGAGAGTGACCTCGATCGCCTCACCGCGGTAGACGTAGACTTCGGCCGCCCGTGCCGCGCCATCCGCCGCCCCGGCCAGCAGGCGCGCGGCGTCGACGGGTTCGCCGCCCGGCCAGACAGCCGTCCCCACCACCAGGCGCTCGATCGCGCCCAGGTACCAGTCGCCGAGCAGCAGGCTGCCGGCCTCACCGAAGACGAGGCGCAGCGACAGGCCTTCGTCACGCGCCTCGATCGGCCCGCCTGGCGGCAGCCCGGTCACGAACACGGTGTCGTAGCCGGCGCTGTCGACGACGACATCGTGGCCTTCGCCCGCGCGGTAGACGTAGGTGTCGTGGCCCGGACCGCCGAGCAGGGTATCGTCGCCGACACCGCCGTCGAGGACGTCGGAGCCACCCTCGCCGTTCAGGGTGTCCATGCCCTCACCACCCAGCAGGGTGTCGACGCCATCACCGCCGTACAGGCTGTCCGCACCCTCACCGCCGAGCAGCACGTCGGCGTCGTCACCGCCGCGCAGGATGTCGTCGTCGCCGCCGCCGTCGAGGTAGTCCCGGCCACCCTCGCCGAACAACTCGTCGTCGCCGGCACCACCGAACAACCGATCGGCGCCCTCGCCACCCGGCGCGGCGAGGCCGAAACTGTCGCCGTAGAGGATGTCGTCACCGGCCCCGCCGTCGAGGCGATCGTCGCCGCGCCAGCCGAACAGGATGTCGTCGTCCCCCTCGCCGTAGAGGGCGTCGTCGCCGCCGCCGCCGTTGAGAAAATCGTCGCCGTCACCGCCGTAGAGGACATCGGCATCGTCGTTCGCCGGCGTCGTGGCGAGGAAGGAATCGCTCACGATGACGTCGATGACGCGACCGTCCGCGCTGCGCAGCGGGCGGCTGCTCCAGGCCCGCGACGGCGACACCCAGGCATCGATTTCGCCGTTCAGCACGTCGTTGCCGCTGCCACCGATGAGCAGGTCGGCACCGTTGCCGCCGGTGAGGATGTCAGCGTCCGGGCCGCCGTGGAGCACGTCGTCGCCATCGCGCCCGGCGAGGACGTCGTCGCCACTGCCGCCGTAGAGCTGATCATCGCCGCCGTTGCCGACGAGGATGTCGCCGTCGGCGCCGCCGTCCATGAAATCGCCGGGATCGTCGGCGACCTGGGTCAGGCGGTTCAGATCGAACAGGGTCGCGCTCGACAGGTAGTCGCGACCGGGGCCGCCGAGCAGGCGATCGGCGCCCCACGGCCCGGCCCCGACTCCGCCGAAGAGGTCGTCGTCGCCACCGAGGCCCTCGATCCGATCGTCACCGGCGCTGCCGTGCAGTTCGCCGCCCGCACTGAAGCGATCGTCATCCGGGGTGCCGGTTACCGGGTTCAACGGCGATGGCGTGGCGGCGCCATCGTCGAGCACGATGCCGAGCGCGCCCGACGCATGCGCCTCGATGCTGATGGCCAGCGGCGCCGCCCGCGCGAGGTCGACCACGCGCAGGGTACCGTCGGCGTTGCGGTAGGCGGTGAACGCGCCGTCGCGGCGGCGGTAGGTGTTGTCGCCGACCCGCTGGTAAGTGCCGGCGAGTGGCGTGGCGGCACTGCCGACGAAGATCGCACCGGCGCCATCGCTGTCGTGCACGGTGTCGCCATGGCCGAGGTAGTAACGATCGAAACCGCTGCCGCCGGCGAGGCGATCCGGCGCCCCGTCCTCGCTCAGGTCGCGGCCGGCATGGTAGATCCGATCGTCGCCGGCGCCACCGACCAGGCTATCGGCGCCGGCGCCGCCGGCGAGGTCATCCGGCCCGGGGCTGCCGTAGAGGGCATCGTCGGTGTGCCGCCCGGTGACGGCCGCGCCGGCCGCAAACGCCACCAGCGCGACATCGTCGTGGCCACCGCGCAGGGCAGCCAGGGTGGGCAGGCGCAGGCCGACCGGGATGTCGCGCGGATCGATGGCGGCCAGCGTGAGGGCGAGGCGCGCATCGACCACGTCGGCGGCCGCGTCGGCGGTGAAGTAGGCGATACCCTCGGCGCTGGCGGCGTCGCCGGCATGGGCGCCGAGCAGCCGCGGCAGGAGCTGCGCCCGCGCCGTCCAGTAGGCCGCATCCCAGTCGTCCCAAGCGAGCGCCGCGGCGTGCGGCTCGTAGAGCGCCGCACTGCCGGCGACCACGAAAGGGCTCAGGGTGTGCAGGGCGAAGCGCCAGGCGAGGTCGTGCCGGGCCTGCTCGAACAGGGTCGTCGCAGCTACCCCGGCGAGCGGCACGAGGTGGAGATCGCCATGGCCGGCGGCGGCCTCCTGCAGCAGGACCAGGCGCTCGTGCAGGTCGGCCCGCGCGTCGAACGGCGCCGGCCCGCTGAACCACTGGCCCAGGGCCGGGGCCACGGATTGCGCCAGCGGCGGCAGCGGCCCGGGCAGCAGCAGTTGCGAGAGCACGTCGGTGATGCGCTCGAGGGTATCCGCGCCGGTGGTGCTGGCATGCACCAACAGGCTGCCGGCCACGTCCAGCGACAGGGTGGGGTCGACACGGGCCAGGGTGGCCTGGACCGCCAGCGCGTCGACCAGGGCGCCGATGGCATGGCTGTTGACCTCGGTGGTCACCGCCGTGCGCGGCGCCGGTGGCCGCCCGCTGACGATGCCCGCGACCAGCGACGGATCGCCGAGCGGGGCCTGGTCTTCGGCGGTGAAGTAGAGGATGCGCCCGGCGGCGGCGAGGCCGTCGAAATCGGCCGCCGGGGCGAGCCCGGCGCCGGCAGCGAAGAGATCGTCGACGAAGCGCTCGCTGGCCTGCGCGCCGCGGCTCAGGAAGTCACCGACCAGGGCGAGCAGGCCCACGCCGGGGTGCAGGTAGGCGGCGAGACGGGTCGTCAGGGACACGGCCTCGTCGGCCCCCACCACGGCATCGAAGCCCGGCGCGTTGAACGCCACGGCCGCGGTGAACTGCTGCGGGAACAGGCGCAGGGCGAGCGCCGCGAGATGCCCACCCAGGCTGTGCCCGGTGACGCCGAGCGGCCGCCCCGGGTCGATCAGACCAAGGCCCGGCGCGGCCGCGCCCGCCTCGAGCCAGTAGGTGCTGCCACCCACCTCGAGCGACGCCACCCCGTCCGGCGCGGCGTCGCCCCGACGCAGGGTGAACTGCTCGACCGCGGCGCCCGGCAGGCCGGCCAGGCGTCGCACGTAGTTGATCAGCGACACCGTCTGCGACACCGCCAGACCGAGGCCACCGATCTCCTGCAGGTCGGCGACGACGAGATCGGGAATGACCTGGTCGACCACCGTCGCCTCGGTGCCACGCAGTGCGAGCACCTGTTCGGGACCGTCGTCGACGCTGCGCTGGAACAGTGCGGCGGCAAAGCCGGTTTGCGGATCGTTCGGCATGAAGTGCGCTATCGACCAGGCCTGCTGATCGGTGGCGAACAACTGCGAAGCAAGCCCGGCACCTGATGGTCTCCCGCCCTGCGCGATGCGCTCGGGTGCAGACTGCCGCGCGATTGCCTCGACTATCGCCGCATCCGCTTCGGCCTCATCCCCCCAGGCGAGGTCGCTCCAATTGATATAGGCGAGATCGGTGAACGATGCGTATCGAAAGACTTGTTCTATGTCCATGAGTCATCCCTTACTCGAGTCCGCGGCGTCAATGCCGCCTGGGCTTCAATACCAGCCTGATGAATTCGCCCGTGCCGAGCACGCGCGTCCTGTCGTGATCCGCACCATCACCGACTTCGGAGGGCACTTCGTTTCCGCATGTCCAATATGCAGCGTGCCCGTGCGGCAAGAATCTAAGAATCAACTCGTCGAACCATCCCGGCCGCATCTCGAACGCCACATACCGGCCGAGGATCGCGGCGGTCTCACGGTTGCGAACCTGCACCTCTCGACGCTCGACGCGATATCCGACGACTTCCCAGACGAGTTGGACTTCGTAGAGACTCGACGGTACGGCGATTACGCTGAATACGGGTTCGCCATCGACCATGCGAGCGCGCCTGACGATGCGATTCCCGGCAGAGTCCCGGCGTATTTCCTCGAGATACGAGTACCCGGCCGCAGCCCATTCCTCGATCCCCGCAGCCATCCACAGAAAGCCCTCCACCTCGGCCGTGCCGGCGATGTGAATCCCGCCTTCCTCACTGCACAAGCGATGCGCCCGCGCGCTGAGATAGGCAATGTCCGCATTCAACGCCCCTTCCCAGGTGAGCAGCACCAGCGCCACCAGGCGGGCGAAGCGATTCACCGCCACCGGCCAGGTCAGGCCGGCGTAACGCACCATGCCGAACAGCAGCGCGATCGCCGCCACGCCGCGCCCGCACACCTCGACGAAGCCGAAGCGGTAGTAGCGCACGCCGAACAGTGCGAAATCGCCGAGCGGCTGGCAGATCACCGCCATCGTCAGCGCCCACAGTGCGAGCCAGTGCCACGCCAGCCCCTTCATCGCCCCACCCCGTCTCCGGCATCGCCACGCAGTATCGATGCGCGCGCGGTCGGCCGCCGCGGCCGCCGGGCCGGGTCGCGCGCGCCCGGGAAAATTTCCCTGTTGCCGCTCGGGCGTCGCCCGAAACGCCCCCCGCCGGGCGTCGCCGACGTCCCGTGCGCCGGCGGCGATGCCGACGACCTGCGGGCGCGGCCAGCGCGTGCTTGGGCGCGCGGGCACGGGCGTGGATAATCCAGGCAGCGCCGGTGCGCACGCCGCGCCCCGGTCACCCCGCACGGCATGAGGGAGGCGCCATGGTCATCATCCTCGGCACGATCAAGGTCGCGAGTGCAGACGAAGCGGTGCGCCTGCGCGACGCGCTGGCCGCGCGGGCCACGCGCAGCCGCGGCGACGCCGGCAACATCGATTACGCGTTTTCCGTCAACCTCGAGGACCCGAGCGAGGTGCGCCTGACCGAGATCTGGACCAGCGAAGCCGATCTCGATGCCCACCTGCGCCTGCCCGACCCGGCCTTCGCCGAGGTCCTGGCGACGGCGGCCATCGTGGCGGCCAAGATCACCGCCTACGACGGCGCCAACGAACGCATCCTGATGGCGCGCTGAACGCCGTCGACCCGGTACCCGCGGCGCGGCCCCGCGGGTGACGCCGGTTGGTACCGGGCCGCAGGGGAGAACTCGCCGTGGAACCCATTGCCTACCTCGACCGCGTCAAGATCCAGATCGAAATCCTGCTCCCGCTCTACCGTCGCCTGCGCCAGGAAATCGGCGCGACCCGCGCTGCCGAACTGCTGCGCGAAGCGGTCGACGAGTACGCCCGCGGCGTGGGCGCGGCGGCCGCCGCGGCGCCGGGCAGCTCGCTCGATCGACTGCGCAGCCTGATGCCGATGTTCGTCGCCGGCGCAGCGCTGGAGGTCGAACCCCTCGCCGACGACGCGCGCAACCTGGCGATGAACGTGCGGCGCTGCAAGTACGCCGAGTTCTTCCAGTCCATCGGCGAACCCGAGTTCGGCGCCATGATCACCTGCGACATGGATCCGCCGATGACCGCGGGCATCGGTGACGACCTCGAACTCGAGCGCAGCCAGACCATCCTGAAAGGCGGTTCGCACTGCGATTTCCGCTGGCGCGCGAAGGACTGAGACGGCTGCCCGGCGCGTCCCGCGCGCCGGGCGTGCAGGCCGCGGCCGCTGCATCGGGGACGCCGTGATCGGCGCTCGCGCCGACGATGCGTACGCCCCGGTGGGCAGCACGGACGGGCGACACGGCAGGCCGGTCCACGACCACGTCACGTGCAACATCGGCCCGCCGCAGCCTTGCCGGGACGGGGCGCGGCCGATGTCGCGGGCAACGCCTGTGCGAACGCGGCGGGCACGCTACACTGCCGCCCCCAAGCCCCCTCGATCGTCGATGCAATTGCGCAATACGCCGCGGGCCTACGGCCTCGTCGCCCGCCTCCTGCACTGGAGCAGCGTTGCCCTGCTGCTGTTCCTCTACCTGCTCGTCAGCGGGCTCGACGTGCCGCCCAAGGTGCACGTGCGCGAGGCGGTCGTCGCACAGCACGTCGCCCTCGGCCTCGCCTTCGGCGCGCTGATGCTGGCGCGCCTCGCCTGGCGCCTGGCCAACCCCAATCCCGCCTTGGCCTACGGTTTCCGGCCGTGGCGGCGTGCGCTGGTCGTCAACCTGCACCGGCTGCTCTATGCCGGCCTGTTCGTCGAGGTGGCCCTGGGCCTGTTCGCGCACGCCGCCGCGGGCGGAGCCCTGCCCCTGCTCGGCCAGCGTGTGGCGAGTGCCGATGCGAGCCTGGCCACGGCCTGCGCCGCCTGGCACGACGGCCTGGCCCGCGGGCTGCTGCTGCTCGTTACCGTGCACGCCACCGTGGCCGTCATCAACCAGGCCGGCACCGGCAGCCCGCCGCCGGCCGCCTGAAAGCGGTCCGCGGCCTGCACGACCTAGCGGGCGGGCCTGGCGTGCCGGCTGCGCGCGCCGTGGCCGGTGCCCGGTGCCCGGCCCCCGCGCGGGCTACGCACGCACCGGGCAGGACACTAGAATCGGAATCCGTCCCGCGCCCGAGGCCACCACGATGCCGCAACGCCACCGACTCCGCCGCCTCGCCGGCGCCGCCTGGATCGCCCTGCTGATCGCCACGCCGCCGGCACCGGCCTGCGACAGCGATGCCGACTGCGGCCCCGGCGGCACCTGCATCAAGCGCGAAAAGCGCGCCTCCGGGGTGTGCTACGGACGCGCGAGCGACACGCCGGCGCCGCCCGTGACACCGGACGCCGGGACCGTCGCGCCGCGGCCGGTGACCGGTGAACGGCGCGAACGGGCCAAGGCCTGGCTGGGCGACCCGGAGGCGATCATCGAGCAGGAACTGCCCGGCCACGAGCGCGGCGGCACCTGCATGGTCACCCAGGACTGCCCGGCCGGTTTCGAGTGCGTGCTGGCGGGTTTCGAGGGCCGCTGCGTGAAGTTGTAACGCGGCGTGCCGTTCGCCGGCCCCCGGTCGAATCGCTATGATGCGGACGCATCCACCACGGCCGCCTCGCCGGGGCACCCGCTGCCGGCGCAGGGCGGGCGTGCCGAGCGCGTCGCGGGCACGGCGCGCGGCCACGGGTCGTGACAGGACGAGCACCAGGACCAGCAAGTGAGCGCTGAACGGCACACCCGCAGGCTGAACGTGACGGTCTACAGCCCGGCCCCGGGCCTCGGTCGCGGCGGCACCCTGCTTGCCGACATGCGGCGCGACCTCGCACGCAGCGGCGGTCTCGCCTGGCAGCTCGCCGTGCGCGACATCCGCAGCCAGTACCGCCAGGCCGCGCTCGGCCTGTTGTGGGCCTTCATCCTGCCGCTGGCCAATACCGCCGCGTGGCTGTTCATCCAGCGCGCCGGCATCGTCAAGCTCGCACCGACCGACCTGCCCTACCCGGTCTACGTCTTCACCGGCACGGTGCTGTGGGCGATCTTCATGGACGCGGTCAACGCGCCGCTGCAGCAGACCATCGCCGCCAAGCCGATGCTGGCCAAGATCAATTTTCCGCGCGAGGCGCTGATCCTGTCGGGCATCCTGCAGGCCCTGTTCAACGCCGCGGTCAAGCTCGCGGTGCTGCTGGCGGCGCTGCTCGTGCTCGGCGTCAACCCGGGGCCGGCCGTGCTGTGGGTGCCGCTGGCGGTGGCCGCGTTGATCCTCGCCGGCACCACCCTCGGCCTGCTGGTGACCCCGGTCGGCATCCTCTACACCGATGTCGGCAAGGGCCTGCCCCTGGTCCTGCAATTCGCGATGTACGTCAGCCCGGTGGTGTTCCCGCCACCGGCCGGCGGCTGGGGCGCGGTGGTGTTCGCGCTCAACCCGCTCACCCCGCTGCTGCTCACCGCGCGCGACCTGCTCGTCGGCAGCGCGCCCGCGCAGGTGCTGCAGAGCGTCGCGGTGAGCGCGGCCCTGCTCGTCGCTCTCGGCGGCCTGTGGCTGGTCTATCGTCTCGCCATGCCCATCCTCATCGAGCGCATGAGCGCATGAACGCCCCGGCCGAGACCGTCGTCCGCGTCGACGGCGCGGCCAAGAAATTCTGCCGCGAGCTGCGGCGCTCGCTGTGGTACGGCCTGTGCGACCTCGGCCGCGAGCTGGCCGGGCGCCCCCGCGAGGACGCGCTGCGCGGCGCGGAATTCTGGGCCGTGGACGGCGTCGATCTCGAGGTCCGCCGCGGCGAGTGCGTGGCCCTGATCGGCCACAACGGCGCCGGCAAGACCACCCTGCTGCGCATGCTCAACGGCCTCATCAAGCCGGACCGCGGACGCATCGAGATGCATGGCCGCGTCGGCGCCCTGATCGCGCTGGGCGCGGGCTTCTCGCCGGTGCTGACCGGGCGCGAGAACGTCTTCGTCAATGCCGCCGTGCTCGGCGCGAGCCGCGCCGAGGCGCGGCGCCGCTTCGACGACATCGTCGAGTTCGCCGAGCTCGGCGAGTTCATCGACAGCCCGGTACAGCACTATTCGAGCGGCATGTTCGTGCGCCTCGGCTTCGCCGTCGCGGTGCACTTCCAACCCGACGTGCTGCTGGTCGACGAGGCCCTGGCGGTGGGCGACATCGCCTTCATCACGCGCTGCCTGAACCGCATCGCCGAGCTGCGCCGCCAGGGCACCGGGGTGGTGTTCGTCTCGCACAACGAGATGCAGGTCCGCGAGGCCGCGCAGCGCTGCGTGCTCATGCACCACGGCCGGGCCACGCCCTACGCCGATGTCGACGACGCCTTCCGCGCCTACGGCAGCCTCGCCGACCGCAACCGCCGCGACGTCGATGCCGGTTACGTGCACGACGGCGTGGTGCGTATCACGGCCGCCCGCATCGGCCCGCGCAACGGCGGCGGGCGGCTCGGCACCGGCGACGACGCCAGCCTCGAACTCGACGTCGAGACCGACGCGGCCTGCCCCGCCGCCGAGCTGCACCTGCGCGTGTGGACCCCCCAGGGCCAGCTCATCACCGAGCTGCGCCCGCTCGCCCGCGGCCAGCGCTTCGACCTGCCCGCCGGGCGCTCGCGGGTGGTGGTCGACATCGACGACTGGCCGCTGCCGCCGCGCCGTTACCGCTTCGCCGGCGGCTTCCGCCGCGACGGCGAGGTGCTCGGCTGGTCACGCGATCTCGCCTTCGTCGACGTCGACGGCGCTGGCGAGGCCTGGCTCGGCGAAGGCCTGGTGATGCTGCGCGCCAGCGCGCGCCTGGTACCGGGCACCGCCGCATGAGCCCGCTGGCCGCCATCGCCGGGTTGCCGGGCACGACCGATCGCGCGGCGCTGAGCGCCGCGGCCCGTCACGCCGGCGCGGCCGGCGCAGGCGTCATCGTCGTCGTCGGCAAGCCGCGCGTGGACCTGCTCGCGGCGCTCGCCGACGGCCTCGTCGAGCCGGCGCGGATCGTGCTGCACGTGCTCGCCGGCGCTGCCCTGCCGGCCGCCCCGGCCGGCATCGAAATCGTGACCCTGGACGATGACGTCGGCGACGCGCCGCCGCGGGTCGACCTGCTGGTGGTGACCGCCGGCCTCGGCGCCGACGCCATCCGCGACACCCTCACACACTGGCTGCCGCGCCTGCACGAAGACGGCGGCCTGGTCGCCGTCGAGGACCACGTCGATGGCCACGAGGTCGCCGCCGGGGTCAGCGAGGCGGTGCCCTTCGCCTGGTACCAGCAGGTCGCCCGGCCGCACCGCCTGCTGGTGTTGCGCCGCCAGCGCGAAGCGCGCCGGCTGGTACTGTGCGGTGGCATGCAGAGCAGCGGCAGTTCGCTGGTGTCGTGGTGCTTCCTGCAGCGTGGCGACATGGACGGCGTCTACGACCTGCACAACCCGCTCATCCAGCAGGACTTCGCCGCCGTGCGCACCGCCATCGCCTGGGTCAAGATGACCATCGGCGCGTTCCGGCTCGACGAACTGGTCGCGTTCTACACCGCGCAGGGCTGGCAGGTGAGCACGCTGCTGGTCACCCGCGGACTGGCCGACGTGCTCGGCTCGCTGCGCGGCAAGGACTACGGCTTCGACGGTTCGACCAGCGACGATCCACCGCTCTACCTGCGCGCGCGGCGCTATGCCGCCGACCTCGCCCGGGCGCGCGAGGCCGGCTGGGTCATCCTCGACTACGAGGCCCTGTGCGCCGCCCCGGTGGCGTCGCTGCAGGCGACCTGCGCGGCACTCGACCTGCCCTGGGACGAGGCCATGACCCACTGGCCCAAGGCGCTCGAGGACATCGCCTACCCGGGCGGCGGCAGCCCCACCCTCAACGCCACCCGCGGCCAGGCCGGGGCGCTGGTCGATACCGTGCGGCGTTACGAGGCGCGCGGCGGGGCGTCGTCCGCGCCCGTCACCGACCCGGTCATCGCGCGTGCCATCGCCGCGTTCGAGCACGGAACGGACACCGCGTCGCTGCCGCCGCTGCCACCGGTGCCCTACCGCGACAGTCACCGTCACCGGCTCGAGCGCGAACTGGCCGAGGCGCGCCGGGATCTCGCCCGCCTCGGTCGCCACCCCGTGTTCGGCCCCCTGCTGCGCCTGTGGCGCCGCCTGGTCAACCGCGACTTCCCGGATTGCTCCTGAGCCTCAACGCGCCGCCCCGGGCACCGCCCGGCGCACGGCGATGAACTGGTCGGCCAGCACCTCGCCGCCACCGCCCGGCGTGGTGATGACGCCGCCGTGGCGGTAGACGATGACATAGCCCTGGCGCTCGAGCAGGCGTTGCACCGGTCCACCCGGCGCCTCGAGGTCGAACACGACGTCGGGCCGGGCGATACCGCAGGCTTCCAGCAGGCCGGGCCGGCCGAGAAACAGCGCGGCGTAGTCGAGTTCGAGGCCGGCCCAGGTCCGCGGCACGTCGCGGGTCGCCGCGCAGCGGGTGAAGTCGGCGCTGGCCAGCGCGCGGCGATCGACGAAGCGCACGCGCCCGGCGTAGTGCCGCGCGAGGTGGTAGGGCACCATGCCCATCTGCGCCGACAACACCGTCACCTGCGGCTGGGTGGCGAGCCGTTCGCCGACCACCGCGTCGAGCCGGCGCACCACCGGGATGTCGCGCAGGTGCACGCGGTTGGCGACTTCGAACCAGGAGAAGCCGTCGCCGTGCACGGCGCGCGCGGCGCGGGCCTGGGCGAGGGCGTGCGGCAGCAGGGCGCCGGTCGACTGGGTGCCGGCGAAGATCACCGTCTCGACGACGAAGCCGAGCGCGGCCAGGCTCAGCAGCAGCGGCGCGCCGCGGCGCAGGCCGGCCAGCGCGCGCGCGGCGAGCAGCACGGCGAGCGGCAGCAGGGGCACGACAAAGCGCCCGCCTTCCATCCAGTCGCCACCGCTGGCGACGACGAAGGCGAGGCTGGCGGCGAGGAAGGCGGCCGCGGCCATGGCGCAGCCCGGCGCGCGCGCGCCCGGGCGCAGCACCGCGTAGCCGGCGCCCGTCGCGGCCAGCAGGACGACGGCGAGCGTCGGCGAAGCGCCGAGCAGCGCACCGAGGTAGTCGACCCCGGCCAGGGCCCGGTCGGGATCCAGGCCGGCCGCCTTGGCCGCCACCGGCTGCGGGAAGAACGCGCCGTAGGCGTGGTGGCGCCAGGCCGCGAGCAGGCCGAACAGCAGCACGGCCAGCGCGCCCAGCGCGGCGACCCGCGACAGCGTGGGCATCCCCGCCCGGCTGCGCGCCCCCCAGGCCACCGCGACGGCGAGCGCGGCGCATGCCGCGAGCACGACGAACAAGGCTTCCGGGCGGACCATGACGAAGGCCAGCAGCAGCGCCGCCGTGGCGGCCCAGGCGCGGCGACCGCCGCCGTCGAGCACCGCGCCGCAGGCGGCGACGAGGGCGCACAGCACGAGCGCCGCCAGGCTGGTCTCGAGGCCGCCCCAGCTCCAGTAGGTGAAGCCCGGCGCGAGGCCGAGCACGGTGGCGGCGGCGAGCCCGTGACGCACCCCGACACGCGGCGCGATGGACGCCGTGAACACCACCGTGGCGGCGCCGGCGAGTACCGCCAGTGCCCCGCCCAGGGTCACCAGGTCGGCGCCCGGCAGGGCGGCCAGCGGCGCCAGCAGCAGCACCTGCAGCAAGCTGCTCGATTGCTCGACCCAGTCGAGGTTGAGGTTCAGCGGCGCGCCGCGCGTGGCCAGGGCGTGGGCGACCCAGTAGGTGATGTGGACGTCGTCGCGGCCGGCCGCGGCATAGAACCAGGCGCCGCTCGCCACCGATAAGGCCGCCGCGGCCAGCGGCCCGGCGCGGCCACGCGGCGCAGCGCCGATCAGCGCGCTCGCCAGCGCGCCGATCACCGCCGCCGGCAGCAGCGCCGCGGTGCCGGCGCGGCCGCCGCTGGCCAGCCAGGCGCCGCCGACCACCACCAGCGCCGCGGCGATGGGCGACGCGAGACGGGCGGAATTCACGGCGCGGCCGGGCGGATCACAACCGCGTGCGCTTGAACAGGCCTTCCGGGATCGCGCACAGCACCGCCATCACCCAGCGCCAGAACCAGGGCGTGTAGAGCACCTCGCGGCGACGCTCGATGGCGCGCACGATGTCGTCGGCGACACGTTCCGGCGTCGCCCACAGCGCACCCTTGGGCAGGTGCGCGGTCATCGGCGTGTCGACGAACCCGGGCTTGATGGTCAGCACGTGCACGCCGGCGGCGGCGAGGCGATTGCGCAGGCCCTGCAGGTAGCGGGTCAGCGCGCCCTTGGCCGCACCGTAGACGTAGTTGCTGGCGCGCCCGCGATCGCCCGCCACCGAGCTGATCACGGCGAGCGTCCCGTGGCCCTGTTGAGCGAGACAGGTGGCCGCGGCTTCGGCAACCGCCATCGCGCTCAGGGCATTGACCGCGAACGCCGCGCGCACGGCGCCGAAATCCGCTTCGCAGGCGGCCTGGTCGGGCAGGTTGCCGTGGGCGACGAGAACCAGTTCCAGGCCCTCGCAGCGTGCCGCCAGGGCGGCGAGGCGGGCCGGCAGGTCGTCGGCCTCGAGGTCGACCACGGCCTGCTCGACGGCGGCCGCGCCGCGTACGCCGAGATCGGCGGCGATGGCGGCGAGCCGCGCCGCGTCGCGCCCCCACAGCGCCAGGCGCGCCCCGCGCGCGGCGTAGCGCCGCGCCACCTGCTCGGCGATGGCCGAGGTCGCGCCGACGATCAGCACGCCGCTCATGCCGCGGCCTCCACCGCGCGCCAGAAGGCCGACGAACAGGCCGGGTCGACAAAGCCGCGGAAGCGCTCCAGCGCCGGCGTGCTGGCGCGGAAACAGGCCGCGCTGGCGCTGCCGTTCTTGGCCGCGTAGACGGTGCCGCCGGCCGCGAGGGTGATGGCGTCGAGGGCGGCGAACAAACGCTGCGTGTCCTCGCCGCGCCAGGGTATGTCGACGGCGAGGGTGACGCCGGCGCGCGGAAACGACAGCAGGCCGGGCGAGGCGGTGTCGCCGAAGGTCTTGAGCACGGCGAGGAAGGAACCGGCGCCGGCGGCGCCGAGCCGGCCGAGCAGCGCCGGCAGGGCGTCCGCCGCGGCCACCCGCGGCACCACGCACTGGTATTGCGCGAAACCCGGCCGGCCATAGAGCCGGTTCCATTCGCGCACGCCGTCGAGCGGGTAGAAGAAAGGTTCGTAGTCGACGCGGCGCTGGCTCACGGGCTTGCGCTGGCGGTGGAAGTAGAGGGTGTTGAAGACGCGCGTGGTCAGGGGCGTGACCAGCGACCACGGCGGCGCGAACGGCACCGCGGGCCCGGCCCGGCGGCGCCGTGCGGCGAGACCGGCGCCGTCGGCGACATGGTCGCCCCAGGTGAAATGGCCGCGCACCCGCACGCGCCGGCGCGGGCTCGCATCGAGCCAGGCGACGGTGTACTCGTGGCGCGCCACCGCGCCGTCGGCGATGGCGAGAAACTCGTCGAGCGTCTCGAAGCGGGTGCAGGTGGCGTCGATGCCGCGGCTGTCGATGCGGCGCAGGGCGAGTTCGGCCCAGCTCACCAGGCCGGTCAGGCCGAGGCCGCCAATGGTGGCGGCAAACCACCCGGGGTTCTCGGCCGGGCCGCAGGTCAGCCGGCTGCCGTCGGAGCGCAGCAGCTCGAAGGCGCGCAGGTGACGGCCGAAAGTGCCGGCGCGGTGATGGTTCTTGCCGTGCACGTCGTTGGCGATGGCGCCGCCGACGGTGACGTAGCGCGTGCCCGGCGTCACCGGCAGGAACCAGCCCCGCGGCACGATCACCTGGAGGACGTCGTCGAGCAGCACACCCGCCTCGCAGCGCAGGATGCCGCGCTCGGCGTCGAAGGCGATGAAACGATCGAGCCCGCGGCAATCGAGCATGCAGCCCGCGGGTTCGAGACCGCTGTCGGCATAGCTGCGGCCGTTGCCGCGGGCGAGCCACGGCTGCCCGACCGCGGGTAGTGGGCGGTCACGCGCGACCAGCCGCACCCCGTGCGCGGCCGGCGGGCACACGCGTCCCCACGAGTGGTAGCTCACAGCGCCAGCCACAGGGCGACGAGCGCCAGCGCCCCGGCCGCCAGGCTGCGCGCGTCGCCGAGCACGAACACCAGCGGGTCGTCGTCGAGTTCACCGCGGCGGGCGACCAGCCAGGCGCGGCTGACCACGTAGAGCACCAGCGGGCACAGCGCCCACAGGAACTTGGGGTGGGCATAGAGCCCGTGCACGGCGCCGCTGTTGATGTACAGGGCGAGAACCAGCACCGCGAGCTGGCCGCTGGTGATACCGAAGCTCGCCAGGGTGTCGAGATCGTCGGCGCGGTAGCCGCGCCCCGGCAGCTTCTCGTGCGGGTCGAGCGTCGCGCGGCGCAGCTCGCCGTGACGCTTGACCATGGCGAGGCTGAAGAAGAAGAACATCGAGAAGGCCAGCAGCCAGAACGACAGGGGCACGTCGACGGCCGCGGCGCCCGCGATCACGCGCAGGGTGTACATGCCGGCCAGCACGATGACGTCGGCCAGCGCGGCGCGCTTGATGATCAGCGTGTAGGCGAGGTTGGCCGCGAGGTAGACGGCGAGCACGGCGAGGAAACGCCCTGGCAGCAACAGCGCGATGGCCAGCGCCAGCGCCAGCACCACCGGCGCGGCAAGCGCGCCCACGCGCAGGGGCAGCGCGCCGCTGGCGAGCGGCCGCCAGCGCTTGCGCGGATGCGCGCGATCGTGGGCGAGGTCGAGCAGGTCGTTCAACAGGTAGACCGCCGAGGCGGTGAGCGAGAAAGCGACGAAGCCGGCGCCGGCGGCGAGCACCGCACCGGCGTGGCCGAGCTGGTGGGCCATGACCAACGGCACGAACAGCAGCAGGTTCTTGATCCACTGGTGCGGCCTGAGCGCGCGCCACAGCGCGCCCCGCCAGCCCGGCGGGAGGGTCGCCGGCGCCGCGCCGGTGGCGGCGACGATGTCGGCATCCTCGATGCCGAGATGGCGCGCGATGATCTCCACCACCCGGCGCGGGCAGCGTGACACCAGTTGCAGCGGGCGCCCCGCCTCGCGCGCCGCGCGCAGCGCGGCCAGCACCGCCTCGTCGTAGACCAGCCGCGCCGGATCGGGCGGCGGCAGTGCGCCGTCCACGGCGGCGCGCAGGCGTTGCGGTGCGAGCAGCCGCCAGGGTTCGCGGCGCACCGCGGCGAGGACCAGTTCGGCCGCCAGGCCGCTCGGCACGAGGCCGTGGTCGACGTCGACGCGCAGCACTGCCGGCGGCGTCACAGGCGCCGCTGTGGCTGGGTCGACGGCGCTCATGGCGGGCGGAGTCGACGCTGCGGACGGCTTCAGGCCGCCCAGGCGAAGCTCGCGTAATGCCCGTTGTTGCCGGCGCCGACGATGTCCATTTCCAGCCCGAAGCAATTGACGTGGGTTTCCTTCGACTGCGCCAGGGCGAGCTTGCTCGAGGCCGGGTGGCCGACATTGTCGATGTAATAAGGCTTGCCGTTGCCGAGCCGCGAGAGCACGCCCTCGATGGCGAAGCGCAGCTTGTCGGCGATGGTCACGGCGCGCGTCTCGCCCTCGATCCGAAAATCGATCGGCTGGTATTCGACACCGCGGAAATCGCCCACCAGGTTCTGCCTGATCATGCCCGGCGGGCCACCGGCCTCGCCGCTGGCAATCGCCGTCAGCGCGGCGCGCTGGGCGTCGTCGGCCGCGGCATCGACGATGGCACCGAAGACCCAGCCCCCTTCGCTCATGACCTTGCCCGACTTGACCACCAGCGCGAACTTGAGCCCGGCCAGGTCGACGTCACCGGCACGCCCCTCGTCGATGCGGAAGATGAGCAGCGCCGTGCAGTGATCGTAGGTCACCGCGGCCTGCGGGTTGGTGAAGATGCACGGGCACAGGTAGTCGCAGTTGCAGCTCTCCATGTACTCGCCGCTGATGGTCCAGGCGTTCGTCGCCATCGTGTTTCCCCTCGTCGCCGGCCCCATCGGCCTGAGCGCGAGTATAGCCCGTGAGGGCAGGGCCGCCGCCACCGTCGCCGCGGCCGCCGGTCCGGGGCGGGCGCGCGCGGGTCTCCGGCCTGGCCCTTCGCGCCCGGTGGTCGTGAGCCGCGCGGCGTGGTGCGCGACAGCGCGTGCGGCCCGGTTCCGTCCCCCTGAACGCTGCCCGCGGTGCCGCGCGCGCCGCGCCGACGAGCTGCTAAGGTAGCGCGTCGTTCGAGCGACGCGGAGGTCCTCTCGTGCAACCCGGCATCATCTTCACCGGCGGCGACTGCGGCGTGGCCGACCTCGCCGCCATCGCGAGCCAGGCCGAACACGCCGGCTTCGGCCTGCTCGGCATGGCCGAGGCCTGGCGCAGCGCGTTCGTACCGCTGACCGCGATGGCCGCCGCCACGCGCAGCATCCGTCTCGCACCCTACGTGCTCAACGCCTACGGCCACAGCCCGCTGATGGCGGCCATGGCCGCGATCGATTTCGACGATTTCAGCGGCGGCCGCCTGGTGCTCGGCCTCGGTGGGGGCAACAAGGTCATCAACGAAACCTGGCAGGGCATCCCGCACGCCCGCGTGCTGACCAAGATGCGCGAGTACGTGACCCTGCTGCAAAGGGCCGCCCGCACCCCCGCCGGCCGCCGCCTGCACTTCGCCGGCGAAGTCCACGCCATGGACTGGACGCCGACGGTCGGCCCGCGCGCCGAACCCTTCCCGGTCTACCTCGCCGCGGTGTTCCCGGCCATGCTGCGGGTCGCCGCGGGGGTCGCCGACGGCATCGCGGGCGGCGCGACCCTCACCCCGGCCTATCTCCGCGAGGTCCTGCGCCCGGCCGCCGCCGCCGCCGCGGCGGCGGCCGATCGCGACCCGGCGAGCCTGCGCTGGGCGGCGGTCGGCGTGTGCGCGGTCGATGCCGATCGCGAACGCGCGCGGCGGGCGGCGCGCACCGCCATCGCGCATTTCTACGACCCGCTGCCGCACCCCTACTACGAGTACACCATGCGCGAGCAGGGCTTCGGCGCGGTCGCCGACCGCCTGTTGGAGCTGATGCCGGCCGGGCGCGTGGAGGCGGCGCTGGACGCCATCCCCGACGACTGCGTCGACGCGCTGGCGATCGCCGGCACGGTCGAGGAATGCCGCGCCCGGCTCGCCGCCTACGCAGGCCTGGTCGACGACCTGCTGCTGCTCAACACCCTGCCGGCGAACGGCGATCCGCTCGGCGCCTATGCCGGGCTGCTGGCGCTCGGACCCGGCGCCTGAACACGGCGCGACCGGTCGCACCGACCACGGCGGGTGGCACGCCGCTCGCGGCGCGGCGATGGCGACCACGAGCGCACGGGTTTATTTATCATCGGCACAGGCATCCACCGCCGATGCTTTCCGTCACACTTCAACCGGGGAGACCCGCATGTCCTTTCTCGCCGATACCGCGTTGCAGCAGCGTTTCGTCGACGCGCTCAATGCCAATCCCGCCTTCGCCACCCAGGCCGCCGTGTTCGACGGCGCGATCCAGATCGAGGTCGACGACGACTGCCTGTGGCTCAAGGTCTACAAGGGCCGTGTCATCGATCACCAGGCCACGCCCTCGCCGTTCGGCTACACCTTCAAGCTGTGCGGGAGCAGCGCGGCCTGGCAGTTGCTGGTCTCGGGCGCGCGCAAGTGGGCCGACCTGACCTACCCGGGCAAGCGCCGTTTCGACGACGACCCCGGGCTCACGCGGGTCGGCGAACTCAGCGTCGACATCCGCATCGAGGGCAACCTGGTCGAGGCCGGCCGTCTCACCGAGGCCACCTTCGAACTCGCCTACACCCTGCGCCAGGTCGCAGCCTGACGCCGCGCCACCCCGGAGACCCCGTTCATGGCAACCCCCGAAGACATCACCGGCCATTACATCGACGTCAATGGCACGCGCACCTTCTACGACGAGTGCGGCAGCAGCGGCCATCCGCTGGTGTGCATCCACACCGCCGGCGCGAGTTCGCTCGAATACCGCTACATCCTGCCGATCTACGCCGCCCACGGCTTCCATGCCTACGCCCTCGACCTGCCGGGGCATGCGCGCTCCTACCCGGTCGCCTGGCAGCAGCACCGCAGCATCCACGAGCATGCCGAGTTCGTGCACGCGTTCGTCGAGACCCTCGGCCTGGAGAACCCGGTCATCACCGGTTGCTCCATCGGCGGCGACATCACCCTCGATTACGCCGCCCATCACTGGCAGGAAATGGCCGCCGGCATCGCCATGGAAGGGCTCGGCCGCTCGCCGACCTTCCCCTGCCCCACCCACCTCGAGCATCCCGCCTGGGCGCCGGGCTGGCAGGACATGATGGAGCGGGCCGCGCTCGAATCGCTCGGCCGCAACACCGCGCCGGCCCTGGTCGAGGAGTTGCGCTGGCAGCATCGCAACGCCCAGCGTGCGGCCGTCGGCGACCTCGAAGGCTGGTCGCAGCACGACGTGCTGGACAAGCTCGGCGCAGTACAGCGGCCGGTGCTCGTGATCCGTGGCGAAGACGACTTCTGGGTGCCGCGCGAGCTGGTCGAGGAGACCGTCGCCGCCCTGCCCCACGGCGAGGCCCTGCACCTCGACGACATCGGCCATTACCCGATGTTCGAGGCGCCGCAGCAGATCGCCGACATCACCGACGAGTTCTGCCGCCGTCACGGCGTGCTGTGATGGCCTGGTGGCCTGATCGGCGGTGTCTGACACCGCCGATCACGTCATTGCTTGCTCGCGTTGGCGGAGCCGTCGATACGCGTCGGTGTCTGACACCGAGAGGCGAGCCTTCGACCTGGGGTCATCGGTGCCTGACACCCGGCAGGCAGGTGCTTGATCAAGCGTAGCGCGCAAGGAGGCGATCGAAGGCGTCGGCGAAGGCCTTCTTGTCGCGCGCGCCGAACGGCGGCGGGCCACCCGAGTGCACGCCGCTCGACCGCATGGTGTCCATGAAATCGCGCATGGCGCGCTTCTGGCGGATGGTGTCGTCGTCGTAGACCTCGCCGCGCGGGTTGAGCGCATGCGCGCCCTTCGCCAGCACCTCGGCAGCGAGCGGGATGTCGGCGGTGACGACGAGATCGTTCGCCGCCACCGCGGCGACGATGGCGTTGTCGGCGACGTCGAAGCCGTCGGCGACCTTGAGGGCGCGGATCCACGGCGAGGGTGGCACCGGTACCGCGTGGTTGGCGACCAGCACCGTCTCGACCCGGCGGCGTTCGGCGGCGCGGAAGATGACCTCCTTGACCGCCCCCGGACAGGCATCGGCATCGACCCAGATTTTCAAGGTTCTGCTCCGTTCGCTTCACGGTAACGGCCACGGCCGTCGGCGCGGACGGCGATGTCGCGGCCATCGATGACGACGTGGCGCGCCGCGCCTTCACCGACGAGGTCGTGCCAGCCCTCGCGCAGCCAGATCGCGGTCTCGACGCGGTCCTCGTACACGCTGCGCCGCGCATCGGGCTGACCGTCGAAATCGTAGTCGACGGTTTCGATCACACCGCTGCCGTCGGCCGCCGGCGCACGCCAGGCCAGGCTGTCGAAGCGGCCGTCACCGTCGCGGTCGACGAGGTTGGCCTGCGCCGCGCCGGCCACCAGCGGCCCCACGGCAAGCGTGCGCGAACCGCCCGCGGTGGTCTCCAGGTTCAGTACGGGTGCCGCACCGGCCTCGACCTCGAGACGCGTGCGCCGGATCTCGACCGCGCTGAACGCGTCGCTGCCGGGCAGGGTGTAGCGCACCTCGGCGAGACGCCCCGACAGCTCACCGCGGGCGAAGCGGGTCTCCTCGAGCACGTCGCCGCGTTCGGCAGCGAGTTGCGCAGCGTCCGCCGCGGATGCCGCGGCCAACGGCAACAGGCCGAGTGCGGCCAGGCACAGGATGCTTGGTAGGGGGTTCACGGCACGGCGACTCACGCGCGAACCGGTGTCCGCGCTTCGGCGCCCATGGTGCGCGAGCGCCACGGTCACGTCGAGACCGTGTCCGCCGCTCGTGGCGTTGCGGGCAGAAACGAGGTTCGCGCCCGGTGTCGGCGGCGCGGGCGGGCGCGTTCGCCGGCTCGCTGCCTCGCGCAACGCGCCCGACCAGCTTTCTCCCTCTAAACTGTCGCCTTTCTGGCCCAGGGGGAAACGGTATGGATCTCGGACTCGGAGGACGACGCGCGCTGGTTACGGGCGCCTCGAAGGGCATCGGTCTCGCCACGGCGCGCACGCTCGCCGCCGAGGGCTGCGCGGTACACCTGGTCGCGCGCACGGCGCGTGATCTGGAGGCCGCCGCCGCGGACATCGCGGCGAGTACCGGCACCACCCCGACCTGGGCCGCGCTCGATCTCGCCGACAGCGCCAAGGTCGATGCACTGGCCGCCGCCCAGGCCGACGTCGACATCCTGGTCAACAACGCCGGCGCGATTCCCGCCGGCAGCCTCGACACCGTCGACGAGGCGCGCTGGCGCGCGGCCTGGGATCTCAAGGTGTTCGGCTACATCAACATGACGCGGCGCTTCTATGCCGCCATGCGCGAGCGCCGCGGCGGGGTGATCGTCAACATCATCGGCGCCGGCGGCGAGAAGCCGACCGCGGCCTACGCCGCCGGGGCCGGTGGCAACGCGGCCCTGATGGCGCTGACCCGCGCGCTGGGCGCGCGCAGCACGCCGGACGGTATCCGCGTGGTCGGCATCAACCCGGGCTTCATCGAGACCGAACGCATGGTGACCATGCAGCGCGCCTTCGCCGCCGAGAAGCTCGGCGATGCCGAACGCTGGCGCGAGTTGCTCGACCGCGAGTTCCCACCGGGCAAGGTCGAACACATCGCCGACATGGTCGCCTTCCTCGCCTCGGACCGTTCGGCCTTCACCACCGGCACCATCGTCACCATCGACGGCGGCCTGTGCGCGCGTTGACCCCGCCTGCGGCGAGGCCGGTGACGTTGTCCACGGGTGACGGTTTACTGGTGCGCGCGGAAGTACACTGTTACCCATGGCGCGGCTGGTCGCGCCATCAGCCCGGAGCACGTCCATGACTGCCGACATCCCACCGCGCGGCGATCGCCGCCGCGTCCGCCAGATGGCCGAACGCGGCCAGTACGACGCCGATACCGTCCACGCCATCCTCGACGCCAGCCTGATCGGCCACGTTGCCTTCGTCGTCGACGGCCAGCCCTTCTCCATTCCCACCGCCATCGCGCGTATCGACGACTGGCTGTACCTGCACGGCAGCCGCTCGAGCCGGCTGTTCAAACTGCTCGCGGACGGCGCGCCGGTATCGGTATCGGTGTGCCTGGTCGACGGCCTGGTCAAGGCGCGCTCCGCCTTCCACTGCTCGATGAACTACCGCAGCGTGGTGATGTTCGGCTGTGCCGAACCGGTCCCGGAAGCCGAACGCGCGGAACTGCTCTACCGCTTCACCGAACGCCTCATTCCGCTCTCGCGCGAGCACTACCGCGCGCACCTGGCCAAGGAACTCAAGGCCACCATGCTGGTACGCCTGCCGTTGGACGAGGCTTCGGCCAAGCTGCGTACGGGCGGGCCGGTCGACGACGCCGAGGATCTCGAGCTGCCGCACTGGGCCGGGGTGATCCCGCTGACGACGGTCATGGGGGCACCCGAAGCCTCGGCCGATCTCGCCGCCGGGATTGCCCCGCCGGCGGAACTCGCGCGTTGACGAACCGCCGCGCGCTCGCGCGCGGCGGCAGCGGGCGGCGCGTTGCCGAGCCTCAGTCGCGCCGGTAGCGCTTGCAGAAGGCGAGGTACTCGGCGAAGTACTCGCCGATGACCCCGCCGGTGACCACGCGGCTGGCATCGCGCGGCACCATCACCCGGCGCACGTGGAACAGCCAGCGCGGCCCGTCGCGCCGGTACTCGTCGTCGTACCAACCCATGAGGTTGCTGTGGATGCCCTCGGGGCGCAGCAGGAACTCGTTCAACTCGCAGCGCCCGCGGGCGCGGTCGCCGTCGACATCGACGTAGAAATTGCTCATCACGTGATGCAGGCCGGGGATGGTGCGCTGCAGGCCGGCGGCGAACTCCGTCAACTCGGCACGGCCCTCGACGACGACCTTCATCACCGGGATCTCGAAACACCCGTCCGGGGTGAACAGCGCCGCCCACGCCGCCGGGTCGGCCGTCTCGTAATCGATGGCGAAGGCATAGCGGCCGAGCAGGTCGGCGATCATGGTGCGGTCGGCGGCCGCCTGGATGTACTGCGCGTCGAGTGACATGGCGCGCGGGCTCAGCCCCGGCCCTCCCGTTCCTCACCCACGCGATCAAGGACTTGCCTCGCGGTGTCAGACACCACTGGCTCCCCCCGATCAACGACTTGAGCGTCGGTGTCAGACACCGCCAGCAGGCCGCCCAGGCCATAGGCACGTCCCCACGCGAGACCCGCTTCCAGGCCCGTCTTCGGCGTGTACTCGCAGCCGACCCAGCCGGCGTAGCCGAGCGCGTCGAGGCGTTCGAACAGGAACGGCAGGTTGACCTCGCCGTACTGCGGCTCGTGGCGGCCGGGCACGCTCGAGAACTGCACATGGCCGATGATGTCGTGATGCTCGGCGAGCGCCGCGGCGAGATCGCCCTGGGTGATCTGCAGGTGGTAGAAGTCGAACTGCAGGCCGACGTTGGGCGCGCCGATGCGCTCGATCAGCGCGCGCGCCTCGGCGGCCGTGGCGTGGAGGTAGCCGGGTACGTCACGCCCGTTGAGCGGCTCGAGCAGGAGACGGACACCCTGTGTCTGCGCCTGCCGGGCTGCCGTGCGCAGGTTGGCGACGAAGACGTCCGCGCACTCGGCCCGCGGCACGCCCGCCGGAACGACCCCGGCCATGACGTGGATCATCGGCGCCCCCAGCCCGCGTGCATAGTCGAGGGCCTGGGCGAAGGCGGCTTCGAAATCGCCCTCGCGCCCGGGCAGCGCCGCCAGCCCGCGCTCACCCGCCGACCAGTCGCCGGGTGGCGTGTTGACGAGCAGGAGCTCGAGGCCGGCGTCAGCCAGCGCGTCATGCACCTCGGCAACGGGATGATCGTAGGGAAAGAGGATCTCGGCGGCGCGAAAACCGAGCGCCCGCACTGCCGCACAGGCCGCCGTGAGCGATTGCCCGCGGCACATGGTGGTGAGGTTGGCGGCAAAACGCGGCATCGTCGCAGTCTACCCTCAATCAACGTGTTGACACCCGGTGTCAGACACCGAAGCTCAACTGGTTGATCTCACGCGTCGACCTTCGCGGCGGTGGCCGGCCGCTGGCGGCTGGCACCGATGAAGGTCTGCCTCCCAATCCGCGTTGACGCCCGGTGTCAGACACCGACGCGGCCGCGCAACGGGCCTGTTGTCGGCGGACCTGGTGTCTGACACCGAAGCTCAACGGCCTGATCTCTCGCACTGTCCTGGCCGGTGATGGCCCGCCGCCGGTGACCGGCAGTGATGCACACGCGTTGCCCAACCCAGCACGCGAAAACCGGTGCCGAAGAGCGGTCCCAGTCACCGGCCAGTCGGCCCGGAATCAAACCGTTGCGCCGCGGTGTCAGACACCCGCGGCAATTCTCACGCCGCCTCCCGCCGCCCTTCGAGCACGCCGCAGCGGATACCGAAACGCGCGCGCACGCGGTCGAGGGTACGGCGGCAGTGGGCGCGGTAATCGGCCTTGTTGCGGTCGAGGTGCAGACCGGCGGCGATGCGTCGGGGCAGGGGGAACCAGCGGTCGAAGTCGAGGCCGCAGCCGCGCATCACGCTCATCGGCACGGCGTCGAGGATGAGCAGCAGGTTGTAGAGGATCTGCGCCATGCAGACAAAGGGCATGGCGGTGCGATTCGCCGCCAGCAGGGCGTGGTGATCGACCTCGTAGAGCGGCACCGCCTGCAGCTTGCCGAGATAGAGCAGGTGGGTGAGGAAATAGGATGCAAAGGTGGTGAGGATGTGGATGCCGGCGTTGGGGCTCACCGTCACCACCGTGCCATGCGGTGAGACGTAGGGTTCGTAGTGCGTCGGGCCGCGCAGCACGTAACCGGTGCAGTTGACGAACACCGTGCCCGGCACGACCGGGCGCCGCGCGCCGCTGCGCAACACCATCATCGGAACACCATCCGCGTCGACCACGTCGACGAGGTAGTCCTTCACGTACTCGCGAATGCCGGCGCGGATGAAGGCGTTCTCGGCTTCCGACATGAGTCCCAGCAGGTACTGGCCAAAGCCGGGATCCAGAGTCACCGCGTAGCGGCGCATGAAATGCGCGAAGACCTCTTGCTCGTTGTCGCCATCGAAACGCCGCGCGAGATCGGTGAACGTGCGCAGGGTCAGCTTGCCGCCCCACCAGCGCCGGAGCCCGGTCGGAAACGATCGGTCGCGACTCATGAACGCCGTGCCGCGCCCGACCAGCAGGTTGACCTCGCGCCCCGGCCAGGCGCTCAGGACGGCATGGGCGGTATCCATGCCGGTCTTGCCGCCGCCGACGACCCACACCGGCTTGTCCGGGTTGACCGCTGCCGGCCCGAGCAGGCCGCCGCCATCGGGCGATAGCGAGGCCACCGCCGTGCTCGACAGTTCGAGCGGTGGATTGCGCGGCGCCTCGAAACCGAAGGCACGGATGCAATGGCGTGCGCGCACGGTGGTCGCGCCGCCGTCGCCGCCGAGCGGCCGCACCTGCACTTCGACCTGCCAGCCGTCGCCGACCGCGACTTCCTCGTGCGCCACGTACGCCCAGCCGAAGCGCTCGTCGAGCGTGAAGTGTTCACGTACCCGGGCATGACAGCGCTGGAAGTGATCGAGAATCTCCGGCTTGCTCGCCAGGTGCTGGGGCGGCGCACCGAGCGTCCACTCGACGTCACCCGCGGTGAACATGGGATGCGGCTGGTGCAGGTGCACGTAGTCGTAGGTGTCGCACCACATGCCGCCGCTGCGCGCGCGGCGCTCGACCAGCATGACCCGTGCGCCGCGCGGCAGGTACTGGCTCGCCACTTCGAGCGCGTTCATGCCGGCGATGCCGGCGCCGATGACGACGAGGTCGTAGTCGACGGCCTCAGCGGGTCGCCGCCCCGCATCCTGCGTATCGCTCACGTCGACAGCCTCCCGCGAGGTCGGATCGAGCGAACAGCTTAGCGAGGTGCACGGAACGCGCCAGCGAGAATCTCGCACCGGTCGCGGCCGCGCTCGCGCGCGCCTCCGCGACGACCAACCCGCAAGGCGTCTCCCGGCGGCGACAACATCACGCGCATGGCCGGTCCGAGAACCAGTAACCCACTGATTACCTGGGACAGTGGCGCCTTGGCGCGACTCTTGCTAAAACCTTCCCATCCAGATCCATGCCCGGAGCACGAAAACCATGCACCGCACATCCTCGACGACCACCCGCCGCGTCCTCTACGCCCTGCTCGCCCTCAGCCTGTCCGGCGTCACCGGCGCCGCCTCGGCGCTGAACATCTACTTCGACCAGAACGCCACCTGGCGCTACGTCAACGCCACCGCGTCCACCACGCAGGTGGTGCCGGCCAACTGGCTCGCCGCCGATTTCGACGACTCCGGTTGGTTCAGCGGCAACGCGCCGTTCACCTCGAACCCCGCCAACCCCGCCTCGACCTTCGGCAGCGACGCAAGCTTCGGCAACGCCGGCGCACCCTATGGCGGCATCGCGCCGGCCATCCCGGCCAGCGGCACGCTGTGGAGCGTCAACTACGATCCCTTCGTACGCATCGCCTTCGACCTCGCCGCGCCCACCGCGCTGACCCTGTGGCTGGCCGTCGACAACGGCATCAACTCGATGTACCTGAACGGGGTGCAGGCCACCGGCAGCGTCAACGCCGAGGGCCAGGGCTTCCGCTGGGAGCACGTGTTCGACATCAGCGCCGACTACACCCATGCCGGCACCAACGTCCTCGCCATGCAGCTCGAGGATCACGGCGGCTCGACCGCGTTCATGGCCGTGCTGACCTCCGACGACACCGCCCAGAACCCGGTGTTCACCACCAACCCGCCGCCGGTGCGTGACGTGCCGGAGCCGGCAGGCCTCGGACTCGTACTGGCCGGCCTGGCCGGGTTCCGGCGGGTGCGTCGTACGCGCGATTCAGCCGCTGTCTGAACAACGTCGCCACACCCGGCCGGTCGTTCCAGCCGCGCGACCAGCACTGCAGTGCGCAGAAACCGGACGGTTCGCTCAAGCGAGCGGGAAGACGTGGTCACGCAGCCAGGGCTCGAGATGTTCGAAGTCCGCTCGCCCGTGCTCGAGGCATTCGATGAGGAAGGCATGGGCCGGCGCGGGCTCGACGACGATGCACCAACCGTTCAGGCGCAGGAATACGTCGGTGGCAAAGAAAGCGACGCGCTTCTTGCCATCGACGAATGGATGGTTCATCAACAGCGATTCGAACAGTGCCGCTGCCATGGCGACGAGGTCGGCGTAGTAGCCGGTCTGCGGCCGGTAGAGCGCACTCTCCAGTAAGCCCGGGTCGCGCACGCCCGGTGGACCACCGAAAATTGCGATCAGGCGCTCATGGATCGCGCGAACCTCGTCCCGCGAAAGGAATGCGACGACCTTATTCGGCAAGGCGCCGGCCCAGTTCCTCGTTGGCGACGATGGAATCTTCGAGATGTTGCAGGACGGCCGGTCGCACGCGCCGCCGCCGCACGTAATCGTTCACCGCTTCGCTGAGCAGGCCCGAGATGCTCTGGTGGCTCTCCGCGGCCAGGGCACGCAGGTCTTCCCAGGCGTCTGCGTCGACCTTGGAGCTGATCTTGATGGTTGGCATGAATCCAGTACAGGTCGGCGTCTTGACGAATCAAGACAATGTACTCAATGGGTTGAGAGCCTGCCCGGCGGACCTGACAGATTCCTGGGCAAGGCTGTCAGTGGCGCTTCGAGCGGGCCTTGCCGGGGGGATCCGGAGCGCGCCGACGGCCTCTTGAAGCCGGGCATCCGTCGGTACCATCCGCCCCCTGCAAAGACACCAGCGAGCTCCGCGCCACGTCGCCGCGCGGCGGCGTCACACGTTGCCCCGGGTGTCAGGCACCCCCAGGGGCGCGCGTAATCCGCCCAACGTCGAACAAGGTCGTCATGTCGTCCCTGCCGTAGCCGATGATGCCGGACGAGTAGATGGTGCGGTGGCCGGGGTCGAGAAGCAGGGTGACGAAATTACCGTTCGCGGCATCGTGCCAGTTGACCACCAGAACGCCGTTACCGATTACGCGGGCCCGGTACTCGAGCGCATTCTGCGCGACGCCTGCGAAGGGGCCGGAAAGCCAGCGGTAGGCGAGGCGTCCGTCATCGAATTCGAGCACCACGGAACCGCCGTCGTCGTAGGTGTACTCGTAGACGCGGCCGTCGAGCTGCGGGTTGTCGTCATGCACGCCGTGATCCTCCGGGCTTTTTTCCCTTTCGAGCACTTAATCCCCGGTGTCAGACACCATCGAGACCGTGCCCCAAAAAGTGAAGCCCGCAGAAGCGGGCTTCACAAGGGCCGGATGGTGGGAGATCAGCCGATCTCGTACATCTTGCCGTTCAGGCTGCGGCCGTCGAGCGCCAGTGTGCTCTCGAACGCAAGACGGGTGCCGTCGGTCAGCAGACCGACCCCGTTCAACTGCCACTTGTGTTCGCCGCAGCTGCCGAACACACCGCTGCCGCTGCCGGCGGCGACGCCGCCGCCCTCGAGGTACACGGCGAAGTTGCCGGTGAAGGTACCCGCGCTCAAATCATCATTGGCTGCGGTCGCATGAATCGTGCTCAATCCGGCGCCCTCCCAACCGCCGCTGACGCTCCCCTCGAAGTTCATCGTGAACGTACGCTTGCCCGCGCCGTCGATGGCCTGGGTCATCGACGTGGCGGTCGACGTGAACGCGCCGACTTCTTTTCCTATGGGCATGACCTCTCTCCTCTTCAGTGTCTTGCTTGTAGCGATGACGTGGCGAAATGCCGCGTCTGTTCAACCGTAGTCCACGGGCAGCGGAATACGTGACGGGATAGCCGTCAATGTGGGAGTTGCCACTCGGCAGAACCGCGCGGGGACTCGAAAGGCAGCCGATGCTCTGTCATCGGCGCACGTGGTGCGTGCGCTCAGGCGCAATGGAACCGTGCCATCGGACTCACCCCGACCGGCCGGGACTGCGTTGGAGTCGGAGACGCGAAGCGCCGCATCGTCCGTTCAGACCGGCGCCGGTGCGCTGGCAGTGCCCGACGGCAGCAATGCAGCCGGTCAGCCGCCCCGGCCGCGCAGCAGCGCATCGATCCGCGCGGCCTCGCCCGGCATGCCGAGCGTGCGGCAGAGCGCGTGCGCCGCGGCGCGTTCGGCTGCCACATCCCATTCACCGCCGAAAGCCAGCGCGAACAGCGCGCGCAGGCCGTGCAGCGCCGGTGCCGTGCCGCGCGCGCCGGTACGCTCGATGATCGCCGCCAGCTCGGCGAGGGTCTCGCCTGCCGCGCGTGCATCGCCACGTGCAATCTCGATCTCCGCCAGGATCGGCCAGGGCGAGAGGTCGAAGAAGATTTCGCCGGTGCGGTTGAAATCGACCGCGTGCCCGGCGAGCCGCTGTGCTTCGTCGAGGTCGCCGATCCGCAGCCACACCTCAGCGCGATGCGCATCGACCAGGCCTGACAGCATCAGCACGCCTTCAGTGTCGTCGATGAGCTTGCGTACCTGCTCGAGGCGGGCGAGGCCTTCTTCGAACGCGCCGTCGGCCACCAGGGCCAAACCGAAATGCATGGGACCGAAGATCTGGCCGAGGAGGCTCTCCGAACGCATGCCGGTCTCGCAGGCCTCGCGCGCGTAACGGCGCCGGGCGGCGTGATCGCCGCGCAAGCCGCCACAACGCGCGAGCAAGGCCGCAATCCCTGCCTCGCTCTCGGCGTCACGTTCCGCCCGTGCAAGGGGTAATGCACGAGCGACAAGGCCCTCGGCTGCCCCGAGGTCGCCACGCGCGAGTTCGGCGAACGCGAGGCCGACGAAGTGCGCGGTCAACGGGCTTTGCAGCATGTAACGGCGGCCGAAATCGAGCCTGCTGTCGTTGCGCGCCAAGACGTCGGCGCCGACCTGCCGCGCTTCCTCCAGGCGACCACTGAACATGGCGCCCCACAGGTGGAAGATCCGTGCGCAGTATTGCAGCTCGGGATCGTCGATCGCGTCCGCTGCGCGTGCCGCCGCGACCCCGGCCCGCCAGTAGGCCGCGCAGTCGCCCCGCCCGACACCCAGGTACATGCCGTGCATCCCGGTGAACAGCGCGGCCTGGGCACCGCGTCCGATGCGGGTCGCCGCCGCGACGCCCTGGTCGAGCAGGCCTTCCACTTCCCGGTCGGGTGCACCAATCCGGTAGGCCAGGAAGATCAGCCCCGAGCAGGCCTGCATGCGCCAGGCGTCCGCGGCAGGATCGACGCCGGCCGATTCGAGCAGTTCGAGCATGCGCCGCAGGTGATGCACGGACGCTGCGATATCACGATGGCCACCCCAGTCCGCTGCCCGCGCGTGCCAGGGCACCGCGCTCAGCGGGTCATCGGAGTGTTCGCGGTGATAGGCAATGGTCGCCGCACACGCTTCGATCGTCTCACCCGCGCTGCGCTCGATGACCTCGGCAACCCGGCGATGAATCTCGGCGCGGCGCTGCCTGAGTACCGTGTTGTAGGCAACCTCGTGGGTCAGCGGGTGCTTGAAGCCGTACTCCGCCCGCGGATAGAGCGCGCGCTCGAAGACGAAGTCCGCGGTTTTCAGCTGTTCGAGGGCAGCGGCGCGCTGCTCACCGCCGAGGCCGTCGACCGCGGCCAGTACGGACTCGGCGAACTCGCGGCCGATCACGGCCGCAACCTGCAGCAGCCGCTTCGGAACCTCGGCCAGGCGGTCGATGCGCGCGGCGAGCACGGCATGCACGTTGGGCGGCGCGGCCAGGGCCGCGACGTTCTCGACCAGCCGGTAGGCGCAGCGGCGTCCGGCAAGCGCGCCGGTCTCGACCAGGTTCTGCACCACCTCCTCGGTGTAGAAGGGGTTGCCGCCGGTCCAGGCGACGATACGGCCAGCTAGCTCCGCGAGGGCCGGCTCGGGGCCGAGCAGGTGCGCCACCAGCTCGCGCAGCTCGTGCTCGCCCAGCGGCACCAGGGGCAGCTGCTGGTAGTGCGCCGAGCGCATCCAGGGTGCGCTGTACTCGGGACGGAAGTTGAGCAGCACCAGACTGCGGCTGCCGGCAGCGGCCGCCACGACCTGGGCGAGCAAGGCATCGCTGCCGGAATCGATCCAATGCAGATCGTCGATCACGACGAGCCCCGGCCGGTCGCGCGCGGTGTGGGCACGGAACAGGCCGTGGACGAGGGCGACCAGGCGCTGCTGGCGATCGGTCTGGGCCGTGCTTTCGTCGGCCTCGGCGATGCCCATGAAATCGAACAGCACGGGCAGCGCTTCGCGCAGGCTGTCGTCGAGCAGGGCCAGGGTGCCCGCGACCTTGCGCCGTGCCTGCTCGGGGCTGTCGTCGCCTCGCACGTCGAAATAGCTGCGCAGCAGTTCGAGGATCGGCAGGAAGGGGATGTTGCGCCCGTGCGCCGGACAGTGCGCCTCGGTGACGGTCAGGCCTTCGGCGCGGCAGCGCTCGACGAACTCGAAGCACAGCCGGCTCTTGCCGAGCCCGGCCGCGCCGACCACGCCGACGACCTGGCCGTGACCGGCGCGCGCGCGGGCCAGTGCGGCCTCTAGCGCGCGCTGCTCGTCGGCGCGGCCGACGAAACGGGTCAGCCCGCGGGCCCGCGCGACGTCGAGCCGCGTGCGCGATTCGTTGGCACGTTCGAGTTCGAACACGTGCACCGGCGCCGTGCCGCGCGGGCTGGCGAGGCCGAGGTCGCGCACCTCGAAGAAGCCTTCGACCAGGCGGGCGGTCGCCTCGCCGAGGCAGATGTGGCCGGCGCCGGCGAGTTGCTCCATACGCTGAGCCAGCCCCACGGTGTGGCCCTGGGCGGTGTAGTCCATGCGCAGGTCGTCGCCGATGCGCCCCACCACCACCTCGCCCGAGTTGAGGCCCATACGCACACCCAGATCAATGCCGCGATCGAGGCGCAGACCCTCGGCGTACCCGGCCAGCGCCGCACGGGCCTCGAGCGCCGCGTAGCAGGCACGCCGGGCATGGTCCTCGTGTGCGATGGGCGCGCCGAACAGGGCCATGATGCCGTCGCCGGTGTATTGGTTGATGGTGCCCTCGTAGCGGTGCACCGCCACGGCGAGACACTCGAAGTAACCGTCGAGTACCTGGTGCCATTCCTCGGCGTCGAGCCGTCGCGCCAGTTCCATCGAACGCTGGATGTCACAGAACAGCACGGTGACCTGCTTGCGCTCGCCTTCGAGCGCGGCGCGCGATTGCAGGATCTTGTCGGCGAGGTGCTTCGGCGTGTAGGTGCGAGGCTCACGGGCAGGCGCCGCGGGGTCGGCCGGCGGTGACGCACCGCCCGTCCAGCTCAGCGCCTTGTCGCCGCGCGCAGCCACGCCCTGGATGTCGACCAGCTCTTCGAGGATGTCCTCGAGGCCGTCGTCGTCGAGGCCGAACTCACGCTTGAGCACGCGGTAGGACACGCGGCCGTGGCGTTCGAGGTGATCGCGCACGCGCGCGGTGTCGTCGAGCAGGCTCATGGGACGGCCTTCCCCCCCGGTGGCCGGCGTGTCGGATCATCACACTCGATCAGGCGGCCGAATTCAATCGCGGACGGCGCTCATCGGCACCCTCGCGAACCCGCGTCCGCAGGCAAACGTTTTGCGTTCTGCGCCACGCAGGTCGACAATCGGGCCTCGTGCGCACCGGGGAGGGGGCGGCATGAACGAGGCTGGGCACGCCGGCGGCATCACGCGGCGCCATTTCCTCGCCACGGGCGCCACGCTCTACGGCACCTTGTGGGCAAGCTCGGGTGCGCTGCTCACGCTCGCGCCGTCGCGCACCTGGGCGCTCGAACTCGCGCACCTCGATGCCCGTAGCGGGCGCGCGCTGCTCGCGCTCACCCGCCACGTCTACCCGCATGCGACCCTCGACGACGCCGTGTACGCGCTGGTGGTGAAGGCGCTCGACGAAGCTGCCGCCGAAGCAGACACACGGGCATTGCTCAGCGCGGGTGTCGCCGCGCTCGACCAGGGCGCAGATGGCGACTGGCTCGCCCGCGAGCCCGCCGCGCAACTCGGCGACGTCCACGCCATCGCCGGCACACCGTTCTTCGAGAAGGTGCGCTCGACGGCCGTCGTCGCGCTGTACAACAACGCGCTGGCCTTCGCCCACTTCGGCTACGAGGGGCCGGCGTTCGAGTTCGGCGGCTACCTCGAGCGCGGTTTCGACGATCTCACCTGGTTGCCCGATCCGCCTGCGGCGGCGAGCCCGGCAAAGGCTTGAAGGAGGCGCGATGCGCACGTTCGCACACGACGACGACTCGGCGGTGGTCATCGTCGGCTCCGGCGCCGGCGGCGGCACGCTCGCCAACGAGCTCGCGCAGAAGGGCATCGGCGTCGTCCTGCTCGAGGCCGGCAAGCAGCAATCGACGGCGAGCTTCGTCAACGACGAGTGGGGTTCGTTCGAGCAGCTCGCCTGGCGCGATCCGCGCACGAGTTCCGGTTCGTTCCGCCTTGCCCGCGACTTTCCCGACCTGCCGGCCTGGGTGTGCAAGAGCGTCGGCGGCACCACCACGCACTGGGCCGGCGCCTCGCTGCGTTTCCGTGCCCACGAGTTCAAGGCGCGCACGACCTACGGCGCCCTCGACGGCGCGAACCTGCTCGACTGGCCGCTGACGCTCGAGGAGCTGGCGCCCTACTACGATCGCGCCGAGGACAAGATGGGTGTGACCCGCACCCACGGCATCCCCGGCCTGCCCGGCAACAACAATTTCAAGGTGTTCTACAACGGCGCGAAGAAGCTCGGTTACAAGGATTGCCATACCGGGCACATGGCCATCAACAGCCGCCCGCGTGCCGGCCGCGCGGCGTGCCGCCAGCTCGGCTTCTGTTTCGCCGGCTGCAAAATGGGCGCGAAGTGGTCGACGCTCTACACCGAGATTCCGGCCGGCATCGCCACGGGGAAGCTCGAATTGCGTGCCGAGTGCCATGTCAGCCGCATCGAGCACGACGCCCGCGGGCAGGTCACCGGCGTGGTCTACTTCGATGCCGCGGGGCGCGAGCAGCGCCAGCGGGCGCGCATCGTGTGCGTGGCCGGCAACTCGCTCGAATCACCGCGCCTGCTGCTGCTCTCGGCCTCGTCGAAGTACCCCGACGGGCTCGCCAACAGTTCGGGCAAGGTGGGGCGGAACTACATGCGCCACACCTCGGGCTCGGTGTTCGCGCGCTTCGACGAACCGGTGCACTTCTACCGCGGCACGACCATGGCCGGCGTCATCACCGACGAGTCACGCCACGATCCCACGCGCGGCTTCGCTGCCGGCTACGAGCTGGAGACCATCAGCACCGGCCTGCCCTTCGCCGCCGCCTTTCTCGACCCCGGCGCCTGGGGCCCGGAGCTGACCGCCATGATCGATGGCTACGCCAACCTGGCGGGCCTGTGGGTGGTGGGCGAGGACATGCCACAGGCGACGAACCGCATCACCCTCGACGACACCGTCACCGACCACTTCGGCCTGCCGGTCGCGCACGTCCATTTCGACGACCACCCCAACGACGTTGCCATGCGCGAACACGGCTATCGCCAGGGCCGGGCGCTCTACGAGGCCGTCGGCGCGCGCCAGGTCATGCTCACCCCGCCTTTCCCCAGCTCGCACAACCTCGGTACCTGCCGCATGAGCGAGAAACCTGCCGACGGCGTCGTCAACCGTTTCGGCCAGGCCCACGACATCCCCAACCTGTTCGTCTCCGACGGCAGCCAGTTCACCACCGGCGGCGCGGAGAACCCCACGCTCACCATCGTCGCCCTGGCCATCCGCCAGGCCGAGCACATCGCGGCGCAGATGACGGCACGTGCGATCTAGCAGGCTCGGCGGGGTCTGCCACCGGCGCTCAAGCCGTTGATCGGCCGCAGGACGCATTCCATGTGGTGTCTGACACCAGCGTTCAACGCGTTGATCGGAGAAAGAGACGGGCTGCACGCGGTGGCTTCGCGCGCGGCGAGGTTCCAACCATCGTTCAAGCGCGCGAAAGCGAGTCGATGAGCGTCCTCGCGTCGCGCAGATCGGCCGTTTCGAAGCCCTCGGTGAACCAGTCATAGACCGCCTGGAGCCGTTCCCGGGCCTCGCGCTCGCGCCCCTGCCGTTGCCACAGCCGGGCCAGGCTCGTGACCGCGCGCAGCTCCCAGGATTTCGCGCCCTGCGCACGCGCGACTTCCAGGGCTTCGAGGAAGCACCGTTCCGCCATGGCTTCCGCGTCGTCCGCGCGGGCTTGCAGCAGGCATTCACCGCGAACGCGGTGGAGTTCGGCCACGTGCTTCAGCTCGCCGCGCACGGTGGCGTCGGCAAGTGCGTCGTCGATGATGGCCAGGGCCTCCGTTACGCGACCGCATGCGACTTCGGCGCTTGCCCAGTGCAGGCGATAGAACGGCGCATAGAAGCGCGCATCGTGCTCGAGGTATTGCGCAACACTGCTTCGAATGAGCGCGATTCCACTGTCAGGATCGCCGCTGTTCATGAGCGCGACCCCGTGTACGGGATTGACGAACAGGGTGATGAAACCGAGTGCGAAACGCGCGGCGATTTTCAGCGAGCGTTCGGTGTCGATTCGGGTCGCCGCAAACTCGCGGCGCTCAATGGACACCACGGCAGACCAGAACAAGGTCTGTGCCAGGGACGCATCGTGTTGCAGCGCCGTCGCGAGTGCATTGGCCTCGCGCGCCCGCTCCACGGCCTGTTCGGGATAGCCGCGTATGAACAGGGTCACGGCCTCGAACCCGAGGCTGATCGCACCGGGATCCTCGGCAAAGCGATCGGCCAGCACGTGATGCTCGGCGGGCTCGTAGAGCGCCGCCACCTGGCGTTGGGATTCACCCGCACGGTCGAACTCGCCGAGGGCCGGCAGGTTCTGCGACAACATATAGTGCGCAGTCAAACGATCGCCCGCGGTTCCGGTCGTCTCAGCCACGGACAGCGCGCGCTCGGCAATCCGCTGCGCGTTCTCGTGGGCACCACGCAGGAACTGGACCAGGAACAAGCCGGCGAGGGCCGGGACCAGCTCCTCGTCGTTCTCCGATTGCATGCACAGATCGACCGCCCGCGCGTAGTGCTGCTCCACCTGGGATGACACGTAGCCCTGGGTACTCAAGCGCACCGAACCGAGCTCGGTGTGCAGTGCCAGCTCCCGCTGGTCGCGTTCGGCCGATGAGGGCAGCGCCGGCAGGAGATCGACGGCGCGCGCCAGGAACCCGTCCGCGTCCGAGTAGGCGGCCCGTCCGACCGCCTGCGTCCCGGCGCGATGCAGGTAGTCGACCGCCTCCGCCGTAGCATCACTGCGCGCGTAGTGATGCGCGAGTTCGGCGAGGTGCTCGTCCAGGCTGGCCGCGTACAACTGCTCGATGGCGCGTGCCGTGCGTTCGTGCAGGACGCGTCGTCGCGCATGCAAGAGGCCTTCATAGGCGACGTCCTGCGTGAGGGCGTGCTTGAACAGATACCCGGGTGTGCCGCCCTCGTGACGTTCGTAGACGAACTCCCGCTCACACAGGACGCGCAACATGGCCATGACCTCGTTATCCGATTCATCACAAACCGCATGGACCAGGGGTAAAGCAAATGTGCGCCCGATCACCGCCAGCCGCTGCAACAACGCACGTTCGCGTTCAGGCAGGCGATCGATACGCGCGGCGATTACGCCCTGGACCGTGGGCGGTACTTCCAGTGCGGGCAGGTCACCAGCCAGTGCGTAGTCGCCCCGCGTGCCTTGCAGCACGCCCTCCTCGACCAGGGCCTGCACGACTTCCTCGATGAAGAACGGGGTGCCCTCGGTGCGCGCGAGGATTTCCGCCTTGGCATCATCCAGCGCCGGTGCGGTGCCGAGCAGATCGTCGAGCAGCGCGCGGGCATCACGCCCGACCAGGGGCGCGAGGCGGATCCGGTTGTAATACGTGCGGGTCGTCCAGGTGTGCTGGTACTCGGGCCGATAATTGACCAATAGCAGGACCCTCGCTGCGCCGATGCCGTCGGCCAGGAGGTCGAACAAGCGTTGGCTCTCGCCGTCCAGCCAGTGGAGATCCTCGACCAGGATGACCAGCGGGCTGACCGTGCTCTCGTGCAGGAACACGCGCTTGACGGCGTCCAGGGTGCGTTGCCGGCGCAATTCGGGATCGATTTGCGCCCAACTCGCCGGCGCCTGGCCGACGTCGAGCAGGCGCTCGAGGTAGGGGCGCGAAGGGACGAAATCGGCGCCGAGTGGCGCCAGGCAGCGGTCGAGCGCTGCCAGCCTGCTCGCGTCGTCGGCATCGGGGCCGATGCCCAGCCAATTGCGCAGCAATTCGATCACCGCGAGGTAGGCCGTACCACGGCCGTGGGATACGGGGTGCGCGCCGAGCACGCGGCAGTCGTCGGGCAGACCGCGTGCGAATTCGTGGAACAACCGCGACTTGCCCAGGCCGGGCTCGCCGACCACTGCCATGATCTGGCCACGGCCGGCGCACACTTCTTCGTAGACCCGTAACAACTGCTGGCGCTCCGGTTCGCGGCCGACGAAGCGGGTCAAGCCGCGCGCAACGGCGGCGTCGAGGCGGCTGCGTGCGCCGCTCGCCGCGACCAGCTCGAATACCTCGACCGGCTCCGCCACCCCTTTCACGTCCATCGCGCCGCGGGCGTGGAATTCGAACCAGCCGCGGGCGTAGGCGTGGGTATGGGCGGTGACCAGGATGGCGCCGGGCTCGGCCAGCTGCTCCATGCGCGCGGCGAGGTTGGTGGAATGCCCGACCGGCACGTAGTCGGTGCGCAGGTCGCCCTTGTCGATCGCGCGCACCACCACCGTACCGGTATTGATGCCGACCCGCACTTCCGCGCCGTAGTCGCGCACGGCGTCCCGCAAACGGAGCGCGGCATTGAGCGCACGCTGGGCGTGGTCCTCGTGGGCGAGCGGCGCGCCGAACAGGGCCAGGATGCCGTCGCCGAGTACCTGGGCCACGTAGCCCTCGTAGGCGTGCACCGCGTCCATCATCAGTTGCAGCGCCGGGTCGAGCAGGGCGCGGGCCTCTTCCGGATCGAGCCCCTCGATCAGCGCGGTCGATCCCTTCAGGTCGGCAAACAGCGCGGTGACGATCTTGCGTTCGCCGCTGCCGCCGCGTGCTTCGAGGGCCGCCTGCTCGGCGCGGATGCGTTCAGACAGGTGCGCGGGGGTGTAGCGGACAGGTGCGGGCGACACCGTCGGCGTCGCGGTGGCGGGCGTCGCCGCCGATGGTTCCCCGCCAGCAGCGATCAGGATGCGGCCGTCTTCGAGCAGCGCCACACCAAGTACCTCGACCAGCTCTTCGACGAGATCGGCCAGGGTGTCGTCGTCCAGCTCGAATTCGCGCCGCATTGCGCGCAGCGAGACGCGGCCGTTGTGCTCGACAAGTGCACGCGCGGCGGCGATGACCTCGGAGAATTTCATCGCGGCAAGGCTGCCGCGGCGCGGCCCGGCAGGGGCCGCAGACGAGCCGGGCGCTTCATCGTGGCGCGGCCGGCATGCCGGCGCCCTTGCAGCCTCGTCGCGTTGTTCCAGGCACCACCACGGCGACCGCCCTCCCCCAAACACGACTGCGTCTGCACACACCCCTGCGCCAGGATTCGAGCGGCCCGCCGCAGGGACCGTGCGCCCGGGGTGCCGCACGGCACCGACCCGGTCCTCCCTGCCCCGCGCAGAGGTTAGCACGCGGCAACGACCAGTCCTGTCGCGAACGTGGCCTGAGCCCGCGCGGCGGGCATGCCTCGGCAACCCGCGGCAAGACGCAGCGAGGAAGGCTGGGGACCGGGCCCGTGCGCGTCGAGCATCGCTGTATACAGGAGGAAATCAGGAGCGCAGACGCGGATTTCGCCGCCAGCGAACCCCGCCGGCCCGAGGGCGCCAGGACAGGACGTCCTGCCTGACGGGCAACGCGGCAGATAGTCTCCGCGGCGGCTTTCGCCAGCCTGCTAGAATCCCGCCCCTGTCGTGCGGCCCGGTTTCGCCCCGCGGGCCGCCATTGAAAGCGATGCAGAGGAGAGACCGCATGTCGAGCGCGCCAGTCCGGAACGATTCGCCCAATCCCAACGTCGACGTCGATGCCGTCGTCATCGGCGCCGGTTTCGCCGGCCTCTACGCCGTCCACAAGCTGCGCGAGATGGGCCTGAACTGTCGCGGCTTCGAGGCCGGCAGCGGGGTCGGCGGCACCTGGTACTGGAATCGCTACCCCGGTGCGGGTTCCGACTCGGAATCCTGGGTGTATTCCTACACCTTCTCCGAGGAACTCGAGCAGGAATGGACCTGGAGTTCGCGTTTCCCGCCGCAGCCCGAGATCCTGTCCTACCTCGAACACGTCGCCGACCGCTTCGACCTGAAGTCCGCCTTCACCTTCAATACTCGCGTCACCGGCGCGCGCTACGACGAGGCCAGCAACCGCTGGGAAGTCGAGGCCGCCAACGGTGAGAAAGTCACCGCGACCTACCTCGTCACCTGCGTCGGCTGCCTCTCCGCCGCCGCCGTGCCGGACATCGCCGGCCGTGACGACTTCGCCGGGCCGTGGTACCACACCGGCGAATGGCCGCACGACGGCGTCGACTTCAGCGGCAAGCGGGTCGGCATCATCGGCACCGGCTCCTCCGGCATCCAGGCCATCCCGGTCATCGCCCGCCAGGCCGGGCACCTGACGGTGTTCCAGCGCACCCCGAACTTCAGCGTGCCGGCGCGCAACCGCAAACTGTCGGCCGCAGAGGTCGCCGAGCTGAAGAAGAACATCAAGGACATCCGCGAATTCTGCCGCTGGTCGACCATCGGCCAGCCCTACGATTTCAACGGCCAGAACGCGCTCGACCTCGCCCCGGCCGAATTGCGCAAGCGTCTCGACGAGATGTGGGAAAAGGGCGGCTTCGAGTGGATGTTCGGCGGCTTCGTCGACATGCTCTACGACCAGCGCGCCAACGACATCGCCGCCGACTACGTGCGCGAGAAGATTCGCGAGACGGTCAAGGACCCGGCCGTCGCCGAGAAGCTGATCCCGAAGGACTATCCCATCGCGAGCAAGCGCCTGCCGCTCGACAGCGGTTACTTCGAAACCTTCAACCGCGACAACGTCAGCCTGGTCGATCTGCGCGAGACGCCGATCGAGCGCATCGTCGCCGCCGGGGTGAAGACCAGCGAGAAGGTGCACGAACTCGACGTGCTGGTCTTCGCCACCGGCTTCGACGCGCTGACCGGCCCGCTCATCCGTACCGGCATCCGTGGCCGCGGCGGCTGCAAGCTGGAGGAGAAGTGGGCCGAGGGCCCGCGCACCTACCTCGGCGTCGCCAGCGAAGGCTTCCCCAACATGTTCATGGTCACCGGGCCGGGCAGCCCCTCGGTGCTCGGCAACATGCCGACCTCGATCGAACAGCACGTGGACTGGATCTGCGAGTGCATCGCGCACCTGCGCGAACAGGGTGCGGCGCGCATCGAGCCGCAGCCGGAAGCCGAGGCCGAATGGAACGACCACGTGCAGGAACTCGCCAACGAGACGCTGTTCCCGCAGGCGAACTCCTGGTACCTCGGCGCCAACATCCCCGGCAAGCCGCGCGTCTTCCTGCCCTACATCGGCGGCTTCGGCACCTACCGCAAGCTGTGCAACGAGGTCGCGGAGAAGGGTTACGAGGGCTTCGTCATCAGCTGAGCCAGGCCTCGGTGTCTGACACCGGGGTTCAACGCGTTGATTCCGACCTGAGTCGCCGTGCAGCGGAGCGGCGCGCCGGCCGACGACTCAACGGCCGGTGTCCGACAGCGCGCCCCAGATCGCTGAGCGGTCGGTCGACGGGTGCGCTGACCGCATGCACGCAACCAAGCCGTTAGCTGCCGGTGTCAGACACCGGCAGCGAGGCCGTCTCAGGCCGCCTGGCGCTTGGCGCTGCGGCCGAGTTCTTCGAGCATGGCGAAGTCGAGCACGAAGTCCGGTTCGAGTTCCGGGGTGAGGAACTGGATCGCGCCGAAGTTGGTGAAGTAGAGCTCGGTCGGCTCGGGGAAGAAGGTCTCGTCGTGCAGCACGCCGTTGGGCTCGTAGCCGTAGTCGCCCGTGGTTGCCGTGATGCCGCCCTTCTCGGCGCCGCCGCGCACTTCCATGCGGCCCTTGAGTACCAGGTATTCACCGCCGCCCAAGTGGCGATGCGGATTGAACGCGGCACCCTTGGCGCAGCGGAACAGGACCGTCCAGGCGCCGGTCTCCTGGCTGGTGCGCAGGATCTTGAAGTCGATGCCGGCACCGAACTCGAGCCACGGCATGTCCTTGGTCGAAACGTAGGTATCCTCGATCATGGCGGTCTGCTCCCCGTTTTTGGATGGGGCGATGATAGCCATGGCGGGCCCGTGCCGTCACCGTCGCGGGACGGCTATGCAACCGCGGACAGACCTGCCCGCGCCGGGCTCGGGCGGGTGAGCCACCGGCCCGGGTAACCGATGGCGGAAAGGTACGGTATCCCGTCGGGCGCCGCGTTTGCCGGTGCGACCGGCGCATCGATCGCAGACGGCCGCAACGGTGACTGTCTGCCCCCCGCCATCAAGCCGTCGAGGACGACCCGGCGACGCCTGGTGTCTGACACCCGCCATCAAGTCGTTGATCGCGACCAGGCGGCGCCCGCGCTCATCGCTCGGCAGCGACGGGGCAGAACTGGAAATCAATCGCTCGATGCGCGGTGTCAGACACCATGGCGGCTGCCGACCGCGCCGCCAGCCCCGCCCTTACGCCGTCCTCCGCGGGCTGGTTAAATACCCCACCCCCGAGCAGGAGCCCGCATGTCCGCCTTGCCCCCCGAACTCGCCGCTGCGCTGCCGTGGATCGTCGCCCTGGCGATCCTCGCGATCATCGCCGTCCTTCTGCTGCGCCGGGGCGCGCGGCTGCAAACGGCGCTCGACGACGCGGAGCAGGCGCGTGCGCGCAGCACCGCCGAACAGGCCGCGCTCGGCGAGCGTCTGCAGGCGGCACAACAGGACGCCGCTCGCCTCACGGCGGAGCTGGAACGTCGCGAGGAGGCGGCGCGCGCGGCGGGCGCCGCGGCCGAGACGCGCATCGAGGCCCTGCGCGGCCAGGCTGGCAAGCTCGAAAGCGAGGTCTCGCGCCTGACCGCCGAACTCGGGCGCGTGCCCGAGCTCTCGACCGAACTCGCCACCGAGCGCGAACGCCTCGCGGCCCTGCAAGCCACCCACGCCCGGCTGGAATCGGAGCACGCCGCCCTCACCACCCGCGCCCGCGAGCAGCTCAACGCGGCGCAGGAGAAGATCGCCCTGCTCGAACAGGCCGAGACGCGGCTCACGCGCGAGTTCGAGAACCTCGCCAACCGCATCTTCGAAGCCCGCGAGGCGAAATTCAGCCAGACCAGCAAGGCCGGCCTGGAAGCCCTGCTGAACCCGGTGCGCGAGCAGCTCGGCGAGTTCCGCAAGAAGGTCGAGGACATCTACGACGCCGAGAACCGCGACCGCGCCTCGCTGCGCGCCGAGATCACGTTGCTGAAATCGATGAACGAACGTATCAGCGACGAGGCGCTCAACCTCACCCGCGCGCTCAAGGGTGACGCCAAGCTGCGCGGCAACTGGGGCGAGGTGCAGCTCGAACGCGTGCTCGAGCAATCAGGGCTCGTACGCGGTCGCGAGTACGAGATCCAGGCCAGCTACAAGAGCGAGGACGGCAACCGCTTCCAGCCCGACGTCGTCGTCCACCTGCCCGAGAGCAAGGACGTCATCATCGATTCGAAGGTCTCCCTGGTCGCCTACGAGCAGTACCACGCCGCCGAGGACGACGCCCAACGTGACCACCACGCCGAGCAGCACATCGCCTCGCTGCGCGCGCACGTCAGCGGGCTGGCGGCGAAGAGCTACGACGACCTCATCGGCGTCAACTCGCTCGATCTCGTGATCATGTTCGTGCCCATCGAACCCGCGCTGCTGCTCGCGCTCGAGCGCCAACCGGCCTTGTTCGAGGAGGCGCTGGCGAAGAGCATCCTGCTGGTCAGCCCGTCCACGCTCATGGGCACGCTGCGCATCATCCACAACATCTGGCGCCACGAGCACCAGAACCGCAACACCCAGGAGATCGCCCGCCAGGCTGCCGGCCTCTACGACGCCTTCGTCAATTTCATCGACAGCCTGGAGAAGGTCGGCACCCTGCTCGACCGCGCACGCGACGAGTACGAGACCGCGCACAAGCGCCTGACGAGCGGCAAGGGCAACCTGGTCGGACGCGCGGAGCGACTGATCAAGCTGGGGGTGAAGGCGAAGAAGGCCCTGCCGCAGGAACTGCTGGAGGACGCCGGCGAGAGCGGGCCGGATGACGACGACGCCGGGGTCGAGGCGCTGCCGGTACCGCGTGCCGAAGACACGCCCTGAGTCCCGACCCGAAGCTCGAATCAATCGCTTGAGCGCCGGTGTCAGACACCGCTCGCCCGGCCGGTGTCAGACACCGACGGTCAAGTGATTGATTTCAGAACGCCTCGGCCGCCAGCGCCATGACGTTCTCCGCGCCCGCCTCGACGCGCGCGCGGTGCACCTTCGTCTCCGGCAGCAGGTGGGAGAAGAAGTAGCGCGCGGTGGCGAGCTTGTTCTCGTAGAACTGCGCATCGCCGTCGCCGCGGGCGAGCCCGGCCTGGGCGGCCTGGGCGAGCTGCGCCCACATGTGGCCGAACATGACCAGGCCCATGAGATGGAGATACGGCACCGAGCCGGCGCCGGCGTTGTCCGGCTTCGCCATGGCGTTGGTCATGAGCCAGGTCGTCGCGCCCTGCAGGTCCGACAACGCCTCGGACAGCTTCGCCACCATCGGCCCCAGCACCTCGTCGTCCTTGTTCGCGCTGATGTACTTGCCGACCAGGCTCATGTAGCCGCGCAGGGCCTTGCCGCCCTTGGCTGGCAGCTTGCGGCCGACGAGATCCAGCGCCTGGATGCCGTTGGTGCCCTCGTAGATCATGGCGATGCGCGCATCGCGCACGAACTGCTCCATGCCCCATTCGCGGATGTAGCCGTGGCCGCCGAAGCACTGCTGCGCATTGGTCGCGTTCTCGTAGCCCTTGTCGGTGAAGAAGCCCTTGATGACCGGGGTCAGCAGGCCGATGAGATCGTCGGCCGCCTCGCGCTCTTCCGGCGTCGCGGCATGGTGGGTGAGATCGACCTGCAGGGCGCCCCACAGCGCCAGCGCACGGGCGCCCTCGTTGAAGGCGCGCGCACTCATCAGCATGCGCCGGACATCCGGGTGGACGATGATCGGATCGGCCTTGCCCTCGGCATTCTTCGGCCCGGTCAGGGCACGGCCCTGGATGCGGTCGCGGGCGTAGATGGCGGCGTTCTGGGTCGCCACCTCGGAGATCGACAGCCCCTGCAGACCGACGCCGAGCCGCGCCGCGTTCATCATGATGAACATCGCGGCGAGTCCCTTCTCCTTCTCGCCGATGAGGTAACCGGTGGCGCCGTCGTAGTTGAGCACGCAGGTCGCATTGCCGTGGATGCCCATCTTCTCTTCGATCGAACCGCAGGAGACGGCGTTGCGCGCGCCCAGGGAACCGTCGGCATTGACGAGGTACTTGGGCACGATGAAGAGCGAAATCCCGCGCACCGAATCGGGCGAGTCGGGCATCTTGGCCAGCACGAGGTGGATGATGTTCTCGGCGAGATCGTGCTCACCGGCGGAGATGAAGATCTTGGTACCGGTGATGCGGTAACTGCCGTCGGCCTGCGGCTCGGCCCTGGTGCGCAGCAGCCCGAGATCCGTACCGCAGTGCGGCTCGGTCAGGTTCATGGTGCCGCTCCAGGTGCCCTCGACCATCTTCGGCAGGTAGAGCGCCTGCTGCTCGGGCGAACCGACGGCGCGGATGGCGGCCATCGCGCCGAGCGTCAACCCGGGGTACATGGCGAAGGCCATGTTGGCCGAGATGAGGTATTCCTCGAAGGCGTTGGCGATGACGTGCGGCAGGCCCTGGCCACCGAACTCGACCGGCTGCGCGAGCCCCTGCCAGCCAGCCTCGCAGAATTGCTGGTAGGCCGCCTTGAAACCGGGCGCAGTGGTCACGCTGCCGTCCTCGTGGCGGGTGCAGCCGACCTCGTCGCCAACCTGGTTCAGGGGCTGCAGCACTTCCTCGACGAACTTCGCGCCCTCCTCGAGGATGGCCCCGACGAGATCGGGGGTCGCTTCCTCGAAACCCGGCAGATGGGCGTAATCCTGCAGGCGCACGACCTCGTTGAGGACGAACAAGGTATCGGCGACGGGGGCCTTGTAGCTCGGCATGGCGGGACTCTCCTCGGGATCAACGCGGTCGACGGCCGCACATTCTGGATGGATTCGGACTCAGGTGCCACGCAGGGCGTCGAGCCCGGCGCCGATGGTGTAGGCGACACCGAGCACGGGCGCCGCCAGCCCCAACCGGGTCGCCTCGCGCACGGCGTAACCCAGGGTCTCGTGGACCTCGAGCGCGCGCCCGGCCTCGAGATCCTGCAGGCTCGACATGCGGTGGTCGGGCGCCGTGGCCAGCAGGTTGCGGCCGACCTCGCGCACGTGGGCGGCGGCCGCGTCGTCCCCGGCGGCGGCGATTGAGGCCACCGGCAGCGGCGACTGGTCGACGATCGGAATGCCGCGGGCCGTGGCAATCGCCGCGGCCTCCCGGATGAGCTGCACGGCGAGCCGTGCGAACTCCGGGTTGTCGAGGTATACGCCGGTCGGCGTGCGCGCGATCACGGCGAGCGCGAACAGCGCCACCCAGCCGACGAACTTCGACCACTCGACGGTTTCGATGGCGGGGTCGGCGTCGGCATGGATGCCGGCGGCGTCGATGACCGCGGCGAGTTCACTCGCACGCGGCTCCTGCCCGCCGATGGCCAGGCGCACGTTGCGCGTGAACAGCACCCGCCCGTCGACCTGCAGTTCGCCGCTGACGTTGGCCATGCAGCCGAGCACGGCGCCGGCGCCGAAGGCCCGCGTGAGCTGCTCGTTCTTCATCACCCCGTTGGCGAGCGAGAACACGCTCACCGGGCGCAGTCCCGCCGTTGCCGCCAGGGCATCGGCCATGTGGTAGGTCTTGACCGCGAACACCAGCACGTCGTCGTCGCGGGCCGGGTCGGGCGCGGTGATCACCTCGCACGCCTGCGTCAGCGACGCGATGCCGTGCACGACCAGCCCGTCGCGGGTGAGCTGTGCGGCGCGCCGGCCGCGCGCCAGCATGCGCACCGGGTGGCCGGCAGCGAGAAGGTGCGCGCCGAGGATGGTGCCGAGCGCACCGGCACCGACGATCGTGAAACGCATGAGACCGGACCTCTCCCCGGGCCGCTTGACCCCTGCTGGACGTGAGTTCACCTTTATCCCATGACCGCGCCGCCCGCGCTACCACCCGGCCCCACGCAGCATCCCGCCCTGCAATTGCTGCGCTATTCCTTTACCCCGCTGGCCTTCCTCGAGGACTGCGCGCGGCGTTACGGCGAGACCTTCAGCTTCCACCTCGCCGGCTTCCCGCAGATGGTCATGCTCACCCGCCCGGACGACATCCGCGAGCTGTTCCGCGGTTCGCCCGCCGTGCTGCACGCCGGCGAGGGCAACCGCGTGCTGACCGCGCTGGTCGGCGAGACCTCGGTGCTGGTGCTCGACGACGAGCCCCACGCGCGCCAGCGCCGCGCCCTGCTGCCGCCGCTCAAGGGCGAACGCATGCGCCAGTTCTTCGAGGCGATGCAGGCCGAGGCCCTGGCCACGGCCCAAGCCTGGGCCGGCGCCGGGCCGGTACGCGCCGACCGCGCCATGCAGCGCGTCACCCTGCGGGTGATCCTGCGCGCCGTGCTCGGCGTCGACGGCGGGCCGGCGTTCGACGCGCTCGAGACCAGCATCGGCCGCCTGCTCGACGTCACGCGCAACCCGCTCGCGCTCATCATGTACACCCTCTTTCCGCCGGCCCGCTTCGACGGTTCGCGCCTGTTGTCGTTCTACCGCCGTCGCCGGGTGGTCGACGATGCGCTCTACCACGTCATCGGCACGCAGCGCGCCCAGCCTGCCGCCGCGCGGCCGCCGGGGCTGCTCAGCGACCTGCTCGAACTGACCTACGACGACGGCCTGGCCATGACCGACCGCGAGATCCGCGACGCCGTCATCACCATCCTCGCCGCCGGCCACGAGACCACCGCGCTGTCGCTGGCCTGGGCACTCGAACGCGTCCTCGCCCATCCCGCGGTGCTGACGCACATCGAGGCCGAACTGGACACGGTGTGCGGGTCCGGGCTGCCCGGCCCCGAGCATCTCGATCGCCTCGTCTACCTCGATGCCTGCATCCGCGAGAGCCTGCGCGCGCGCACCATCCTGGCCCTGGTCGTGCGGGTACTGAAGGACCATTTCACGGTCGGCGGTTTCACCTACCCGCCCGGGGTGGTGCTGTGCGCGGCCATCCACCTGCTGCACCAGCGGCCCGACCTCTACCCCGAGCCGCAGGCCTTCCGTCCCGAGCGCTTTCTCGAGCGCAGGTTCGCGCCGCACGAATGGGATCCCTTCGGCGGCGGCAACCGCGCCTGCCTCGGCCAGGCCTTCGCGCTCTACGAGATGAAAGTGGTGCTGGCGACGCTGTTCAAGACGCTGGCCCTCGCCCGCCCGCCGGGCGCGGTGTCGCGGCCGGTGCGCCGCGGCATCGCCATCGGGCCCTCCGATGGTTGCGTGGTCGTTGCCACGCGGAAATGAATCGCGGGCATAATCGGGCCCGGCCGCGCGGTGCGGCCGCGTCACCAGAGCCAAGCGGAATCACCACACCATGCGCTGTGAAGTCGTCGCCATCGGGACCGAGCTGCTGCTCGGCCAAATCATCGACACCAACTCGTCGTGGATCGGCGAGCGCCTCGCCACGGTCGGCATCGACTCGTTCTACCAGACCAAGGTCGGCGACAACCACGCGCGCATCGTCGGCACCCTGCGCCAGGCACTCGAGCGCTCGGAGGCGGTGATCTGCTGCGGCGGGCTCGGCCCGACCCAGGACGACATCACCCGCGACGCCATTGCCGAGGTGATGGGCGTCGAACTCGAATTCCACCCCGAAGTGGCCGAACACATCCGCCACATCTTCGAGTCGCGCGGCCGCCAGATGCCGGAGAACAACTTGCGCCAGGCCATGGTGCCGGCCGGCGCCAGCGTCATTCCCGAGCAGCCGGGCACCGCGCCAGGACTCGTCTGCCCGGTCGGTGAGAAAGTCATCTACGCCGTGCCCGGCGTGCCCTACGAGATGCACCAGATGATGGAGACGGCGATCCTGCCCGATCTCACCCGCCGCGCCGGCTTCAGCGCCGTCATCCGTTCGCGCACCCTGCGCACCTGGGGCCACAGCGAGTCGAAGCTCGCCGAACTGCTCGAACCGCGCATCGTCGAGCTCGACCGCTCGGGCCAGGCCACCATCGCCTTCCTCGCCAGCGGCATCGAGGGCCTCAAGGTGCGCATCACGGCCAAGGGCGCCGACGAGGCCGCGGCTTACGCCGCCATCGATGCCGAGGAACCACACGTCCGCGGCCTGCTCGGCGACACCGTGTTCGGCGTCGACGGTGACACCATGGAATCGGTGGTGCTCGAGATGCTGCGCGCGCGCGGCCTGACCCTGGCCGTGGCCGAGGTCACCAGCGGCGGCATCATGGCGACCCGGCTGTCCGCGCTCGACCCGCACGGCGAGGTGTTCCGCGGCGGCATCGTGCCGACCGCCGGCGCCGTGCGCACGAAACTGCTCGGCGTGCCGGGCGAGCTGCTCGGCACCTTCGAGGCGGCGAAGACCCTGGCCAGCGCCGTGCGCGCCGCGTTCGGCGCCGACATCGGGCTCGCCACCACCGGCCAGCACGATCTCGGCGACATCAGCGGCGCGGCCCAGACCTACCTCGGCCTCGACATCGAGGGCACACTGGACGTCGAGCGCGTGCGCCTGCCGGGGGATCGCGAACGCGTCCGCCAGTTCTCGGTCATAAGCGTACTCAACGCACTGCGCCTGCGGCTCGCGGCACGGGCGGGCGGTTGATCGCGACACGGTCTGCGCGCGTCGACGCACCGGCGCGCAGGCATGCGCGGACGCGGTCGACGCGCCGAGCGACTGGGGCAAACGAAGGAACGACGATGATGATCACCATCGAATACTGCGCGATGTGAAACTACGCGCCACGCGCCCGCCGTGCGCGGGACCGGCTGCTGGCGCAAGGCGCCGACGAGGTCACCCTGGTGGCAGGCGGCGGAGGCGTGTTCGAGATCACCGTCGACGGCCGTCTCGCGTGGTCGAAGAAGGCCCGTGGACGGTTTCCGGACGATGCCGAGATCGACGCCCTGCTGCAGACCTGAACACGACACGATGCTGGTCAGACAATGGATCAACGAGCGCCTCGCCGGCGGCGGGGTGGTCAACTTCGAACGCCTCGCGCGCGACCTCGTCGCACGTGGCGAGGACGCCGGCCTCGACGTCGGCCGCAAGGAAGTGCGCGTGGTACTCGAACGCATGATCCGGGACGGCCAGGTCGACACCTGCCAGTTCCTCGCCGAGGACCAGGTCTACGCACCGACCGTCTACGACGACCGCTACATTCATTTCTACTGGTTCCGCCTGCACGCCACCGCGCCTACCGCGCGGCAATGAACGGCGGCGCCCCGCCCACCAACGAGGACCCCCGATGACCGTGGATTCCAGCCTGTTGACCGCGACGATGCACGACGTCGCGCCCCTCATCGAACGCGGCGAGCTGTCGCCGGTCGCCCTGACCGAGGCCATGCTCGCGCGCATCGCCGCCGTCGACCCCGGCATCGGCAGCTATCTCACCGTGACGGCCGAACTCGCCCTCGCCCAGGCCCGCGAGGCCGAGGCTGCGATCGCCGGCGGCGACTACCGCGGGCCGCTGCACGGCATGCCGATCGCACTCAAGGATCTCGTCAACACCGCGGACATCCCCACCACCTGCGCCTCGCCGCTGCTGCGCGATTTCCGTCCCGGTTACGACGCCGCGGTGGTCGAACGCCTCAACGCCGCCGGCGCGGTGACCTTGGGCAAGCTGGCGCTGACCGAGTTCGCGCTGTACGGCTACCACCCCGAGTTCGCGCCGCCACGCAACCCGTGGAAGACCACGCACTGGGCCGGGGTGTCGTCGAGCGGCTCGGGTGCGGCGACCGCGGCCGCGCTCTGCTACGGCTGCCTCGGCACCGACACCGGCGGCTCGATCCGCTTCCCCTCCGCCGCCTGCGGCGTGGTCGGCATCAAGCCGACCTTCGGCAAGGTCAGCCGCTACGGCGTCTTCCCGCTTGCCGACACCCTCGACCACATCGGCCCGATGGCGCGCTCGGTGGCGGACTGCGCGGCCATGCTGGCGGTGCTCGAGGGCCGCGACCCGCGTGACGGCGCGACCCGCACCGACCCGCCGGGCGACTACGGCACGGCCCTGGTCGCCGGCTGCCAGGGCCTGCGCATCGGCATCGATCACGCCTATTGCACGAGCGGCACCGACCCGGTGGTGGCACAGGCGCTGTTCGACGCCGTCGACCTGCTCGCGGCCAACGGCGCCATCGTCGTCGAACTCAACGCGCCGCAACTCGCCGATTGCGCGCAATACTGGCTGGACGTGTGCGCGGTCGACGCCCTCATCGGCCACCGCGACTTCTACCCGCAGCATGCCGACGACTACGGCCCGGCCTTCCGCGCCCTGCTCGATCACGGCACGACGGTCGGCGCCACGGCCTACGCCCGCGCCACCCGCGAGCGCCAGGTGACCACCGCCCTGCTCGACGAACTGCTCGCCGGCATCGACGTGCTGGTCTGCCCCGGCATGCCGACCCCGGCGCCTGAGCAACCCGACCCGCAGGCCCTGATGGCCAACGACGAGGTCCCGGCGCTGATCCGCTTCTCCGCGCCGACCAACTTCTCCGGCCACCCCAGCATCACCCTGCCCAACGGCTTCACCGCCGACGGCCTGCCGCTGGCCATGCAGTTCATCGGCCGCCACGGCGACGAGGCCGCCATCATCCGTGCCGCCGCCGCCTACGAAGCGCTGACCGACTGGCACACCCGGCGCCCCGCCCTGTGAGGAACACGCGATGACCGAAGAACTCTTCCGCGCCGATGCCTATCTCCGCGAATGCACCGCGACGGTCGTCGCCAGCAGTGCGGACGGCATCGAACTCGAGCGCACGGTGTTCTACCCCGAAGGGGGTGGCCAGCCGGGTGACCGCGGCATGCTGCGCAGCACCGACGGCACGACGTTCGCCATCGTCGATACCCGCAAGGGTGAAGATGGCCGCCTGCTCCACCTGCCGGCCGCGGACGCTGCGCTGCCGACACCCGGCGACGAGGTCACCGCCATCATCGACTGGGATTACCGTTACCGTCACATGCGCACCCACACCGCGCTACATCTCATGTGCGCGCTCGTGCCCTACCCGGTGACCGGTGGTTCGATCAGCCAGGACAAGGGCCGGCTCGATTTCGACATGGCCGAGGGCGTCGACAAAGAGGCCCTGGAAGCGGCACTGAACGCGCTGGTCATCGCCGATCACCCGGTCGGCTACCGCTGGATCACCGATGCCGAGATGGCCGCCAACATGGCGCTCGTGCGCACCATGTCGGTCAAGCCGCCGATGGGACAGGGCCGCGTGCGCCTGGTCGACGTCGACGGCGTCGACCTGCAGCCCTGCGGCGGCACCCACGTCGCCTGCACCGGCGAGATCGGGCACGTGCGCCTCGGCAAGGTCGAGAAGAAGGGCCGCCAGAACCGCCGCATCAACCTCCACCTCGATTGAACGATCAAGGGCTTATCCCGCGGTGTCAGACAGCGCGCGGGCCCCGTTCAACGACTCGAGTCGCGGGGTCAGATACCGCTACGTGAACGATTACCGCCTTGCGGTGGCGACGCGAGGCCTCCGCGGTTAGGGTCCCGACTTCGGAGACCCGCCTGGAGGCACGCGCCATGCAACGACTCGTTCGCACCCTGACCCTCTTCGCCCTCGTCGCCTGCGCCACCACCGCGCCGGCCGCCTCGGTCCCCTGGGACCAGGGCGTACCCCTGGTGATCCATGCCGGGGTCGAGAACCCGCTCGTGCTGTTCGGCTTCAATCCCCAGCCGGAACCGCCACCCCATGCCCTCGTCAGCGAGACGATCTTCGACCCCACCGCCGTGACCCGCTCACTGTCGGGCATCGAACCGACGCCGTTTGTCGTCGGCCTGGCCGGCCAGGGCCGTTTCCTGGCGCCGCCCGAGCCCGGCGTCGATTTCGACATCATCGACATCGGCTTCGTCACCGCCGGCGGGCAGGACCTCGTGATGCGCCTGCATTTCACCCCGCGTGGCGATGGCGACCTCAGCAGCGGCATCTCCGATCCGCTGTTCTTCAATCCCCAGCCCGAACCGCCGCCGCTCTACGCGCACGGACTCGGCTTCCAGTTCGCGTTCGACGACCTCGCCGGCATTGGCACGGTCGCCGTCGGTCTCGAGGTCTTCGACGGCGCCGGCAGCCCGCTCGCCATCAGCGCAGTGCCGCTGCCACCGGCGGCAGGTCTGCTGCTGGCCGGCCTCGGCGCCGTGGTCGGCGCCGGGCGCACGCGGCGCTGCGCGGCCGCCTAGCGGCCCGCAGGCGGGAACAAGCACGGCATGCCGGTCGGGCGGGGGCTCGATCGGCCCGTCGGCAACCTGGCCGGCCGTGCGTTCAACCAATTGCCCGTCGGTTGCAGACGCCACGCCAGGGTCGATCAAACACTTAGGTGACGGTGTCAGACACCGAATCCGGCCGCCGCGCGTTCCGCGCCCCCCCGCGCAAGCCGGCGAGCATGGGCGGATCGAGAGCGACCTCGAAGAGCGCCCGGTAGTGCGCACGCCGGCGTGCGGCGGAAGCGGCGAGGGCGAGGTAGATCGGGTGCGGCGTGACCAGCGGATCGGGGATGCCGTCCGCGTTGGCCGCGTAGGACGACCAGCCGAATGCCCCCGGACGCGCGACCAGGCCGGCACGCAAGGGGTTGAGTTCGATGTAGCGATGGCAGGCGAGCAGGTAGTCGTCGCGCTCGATGACGATGGCGCGGTAGCGCCCCTCCCACAAGGTGCCGCTGCGGCCGTACCGCCGGTTGAACCAGGCGACGTAGCGCACGCCGGTCGACTGCATCATGCGCCCGACCGCACCGGTACACGCCGGCGTGGCGAGCAGGTGAACATGGTTGTCCATCAGCACGTAGGCATGAATGGCGACGTCGTTGCGCGTCGCCGCGAGGCGCAGCGCGGCGAGGAAGAAACGCCGGTCGGCATCGGCGACGAATATCGCGTGACGGTTGTTGCCGCGCTGTACCACGTGCTGTGGCACCCCCGGCAGGTCGAGACGGGCTGAGCGGGTCATGACTACCTCCGTGTAGTTCGCTTGTCCTTGGCCGCGACGCGCGCGGGGCGACCGCCATCCTTGCGGTCGAGGGCGAGGTTCACACGGGTCGCCGCGAGCGTCAATGCAGGCCGGCTCACTTCGTCCCGGTGCGGTGTCTGACACCGCGGCGCAAGTGCCTGATGTATCGATCGACGGGTGTCTGACACCACACATCAAGTGATTGATATCGAGGGCGACCGTGTCCGCAGCCGAGCGGTCCGGCGTCAAGTGCAGGTCGGATCGCTTCACTCCGTCGCGGTGTCTGACACCGAGAGACGAGCGATTGAAGACGACGGTGGCCGTGTCTGCCGCCGCGGATCGAGGGCCGGCGCTGCCTCAGCCCTCGCGCGCCAGCTCCACCGCCCGCCACAGGTACCAGCTGGCGACGCTGCGGTAGGGCCGCCAGCGTTCGGCGTAGGCCATGAGCTGGCGACGCTCGGTCTCGCCGTCCTGGCCGAGCATGCGGGCGTGGCCCTGGCGCAGCCCCAGGTCGTCGACGGCCATGACGTCCGGCCGCCCGAGGCGGAACATGAGGAACATCTCCACCGTCCAGCGCCCGATGCCGCGCACCGCGGTGAGGGCCTCGATGGCGGTCTCGTCGTCCATGCTGCGCAGCCGCGCGAGGGTCGGCAATTCGCCGGACAGGGTGCGCGTGGCGAGATCGCGCAGCGCCAGCAGCTTGTTGCCGGACAAGCCGGCGCCACGCAGCGCGACGTCGTCGACGGCCATCAGGTTGCGCGCGTTGAAGCCGCGCCGACCGCGCGGCATGAGCGCGACCACGCGGCCGAGGATCGTCGCCGCGGCCTTGCCGGAGAGCTGCTGGTAGACGATGGCATCGGCCAGCGCGGCGAACACGCTCGCGGTGTGCTTGAGTTCCATGCGGCACGGCCCGACCGCGTCGATGACCCGGGCCAGGCGCTTGTCGGCCCCGCGCAGGTGGGCGACGGCAGCCTCGAGGTCGTAGGGCATGCCGTGATCGAGGGTCAGATCGAGGCTGCCCTGGCCGCGCAGCGCGCCCTCGATCTCGAGCATGCGCAGCTTGGTCGTCGCCCCGCCCGCGGCACTGAAGCCACCCGGCCTGCCGCCCGCGGCGAGCACACGGTGACAGGGCACGACGATGGGAAACGGGTTGGCGCCGAGCGCCTGGCCGACGGCGCGCGCGCCGCCCGCTTGCCCGAGCGCGGCGGCGCCGTCGCCGTAGGTGCGGGTCTCGCCGCGCGGAATGCCGCGCGCCCAGGCGTAGACCGCGCGGCGGAACGGTGTGACGGCAGCCATGTCGAGAACGATGTCGGCGAGGTCCGCGCTGCGGCCTGTCCGCCCCGCCAGCAGCGCGACCATGGCCTCGCGCGCGCGCCGCGGCGTACCGCGGGGCTCGGCCGGCTGCAGGTCGGCGAAGCGCGCGGCGAGGCGCTCGCGGGTCGCGCCGGGGGTCTTCTCCGGCAGCTGCACGCCGACCAGGCCGGTGGGTCGCCAGGCCAGGCCACAGGGGCCGATGGCGGTATCGAACAAGGCGAAGCCGGATTTGCTCATGGGCGTGAATGGTAGAACCGGACGCGGGACAAAGCACGCGTGACAGGGCCGCAACAGCCTCGCAAGCTGAAGCCACGGCAAGGGGTCTGACCCCGTCGACTTGCCGGTCACCGCCACGGTCCACACCGCGCGACGCGGCACTATGTCCCGCCATGCTGCGGTCCGCGATCACCGCCGCCGCGCCCGGGCGCCATCGAAACGCCGGCGTGCGGACGCCGCCCCCTGGGGTCCGCCGCCGTCGACCTGCTGGGCGCAGAGACGAACCCGACGTCAGCAAGCGTCCCCTTCCCCCACCCACGAACCGCGCGCGCCAGGCCTTCCCCGGCCCCGACCGCCCGCTCATGTCGCGAGTTGAGCCGGCCACGCCCGAGCAGGTAAGGTGCGCGCTCACCCAGTACCTGTGATCGGGGAGTCCGCGTGATCTACCAGCTCGACGACCGCCGCGTCCGCGCCGAAGGCGACCATTTCGTGGCCGCTTCGGCCAGCGTCATCGGCACCGTGCTGTTGAAGAACGATGCCAGCGTATGGTTCGGCGCGGTGCTACGTGGTGACATCGAACCCATCGTCATCGGCGAAGGCTCGAACGTGCAGGACTGCGCGATCGTGCATACCGATGCCGGCTTCCCGGTCACCGTGGGCCGCAACTGCACCATCGGCCACAAGGTGATGCTGCACGGCTGCACCATCGGCGACAACTCGCTCATCGGCATCAACGCCGTCGTGCTGAACGGCGCGATCATCGGGCGCAACTGCCTGATCGGGGCCGGCGCACTGGTTCCCGAGGGCAAGACCATCCCCGACGGCAGCCTGGTCATGGGCGTGCCGGGCAAGGTGGTGCGCGAACTCACCGCCGAGCAGATCGCGGGGCTCACCGCGTCGGCCGAACGCTACCAGCGCAACTTCAAACGTTACCGCGCCGGCCTGACCGTGCAGGACGCGGCCGACCCGGCCTGAGGTCCACGGCCAACTCCGCCGCGCGCCGCACGGCGCCCACCGCCGACAGCGCCGGCAAGCCCGCGCCGTGACCACCGCGGCAAGCGGCCGCGCCCACCGCCCCTCGAGCCGCTGAGCACGGCGACCATACCCGCGCGGCCCGGCGGCGCCGGGCCTGCGGTCGCGTCGCGTGACCCGCTCGCGCGGCGCGAGCGACGACGGTGCCCACGCGAGGCGACGCGGGCACCGCCACCGCGTCCCCGCGGCGCCACGCGCTCGCCCTGGCGCCGCCACCCAGCCTGGCCCAATCCTTGCTCACCCCCTCGCCATGCACGCCTCGGAGACCTGGGCATGGCCCGCAAGTCCTCAGTACTGAAGAAGAAATCACGCGCCAGCCGCGGTGGCGCCCAGCGCGCAGCGGCACATCTTGCCGGCGGCGACGCGGTGCGTGCGGCAAACGATTGCCGACGCGCGCTGGAACGTACGCCACGCGATGCCGAACTCTGGCACGTCCTCGCCGTGGCCGAGCTGGCGGCAGGCGACGCCGTCGCGGCCGAACGGGCGGCACGCGAGGCCTGCGCCCTCGCCCCGGCCACCCCGGACCACCACAACACCCTGGCGCTCAGCCTCGAACGCCAGGGCCGCCAGCACGATGCCGCGACCCTGTGGAGCGACTGCCTGGCGGTCCACCCGCGCCATGCCGAGAGCGCCTACAACCTCGGCCGCCTGGAACTCGCGCGTGGCGAGGTCACCACCGCCATCGCCTGTTTCGAGCGCGCGCTCGGTGTGCGCGCGGACTGGGCCGAGGCCTGGTGCAATCTCGGCCATGCCCGCCATGCCGCGGGTGACACGCGCGGCGCCGAGGACGCCTTTGTCAGCGCCACCCGCCACGCGCCGCAGGCGGTCGAGCCCTACACCAACCTCGCGCGGCTGCGCGAGGAAGCCGGCGATTTCGAGGCTGCCATGGCCTGGTACAAGCGCGCGCTGGAATGCGGGGTCGAACCGGCCACGCTGCTGCGCTTCGCCCTGGCCTGCCCGATCTTCGCCGTCGACGCCGCCGACATCGCCGCCCACCGGGCGCGCATCCTCGACAACCTCGCGCGCCTGGTCGGCCACCTCGGCGCGCTCGGCGACCCGGCCACGGAGGTCGGCACGCCGAGCTTCTACTTCGCCTACCACGGCGCCAACGACCGCGAGCTGATGGCCGCCATCGATGCCGTCACCCGAAAGGCCTGGCAAGCGCCGGCGCTACCGGCCGTGCTGCGCGGCGCACACCGCCCGCGGGTCGCGGTGGTCTCGGCCTACCTGCACGCCCACACCATCGGCCGCCTCTACGCACCGCTGCTCGAAGCGCTGCCCTGCGACGACTTCGAGCTCGACGTGGTTGCCGTCGGCGCGCGCGAGGACGCGGTCGCGCGGCGCATCGCGGCCGCGGCCGACCGCTACCTCGCGGTGGCCCCCGACCACCGGGCCGCGCGCCAGGCCCTGGCCGGGCTCGACGCCGACGTCGTGTTTTTCCCCGATGTCGGCATGGACCCGGTCACCACCTGGCTGGCCGCCGAGCGGTTCGCGCCGGTGCAATGCGCGGGCTGGGGCCACCCGGTGACCACCGGGCGCGCGAGCATGGACTACTTCCTGTCCTCGACCCTGCTCGAACCCGAGGATGCCGCCAAGCATTACACCGAGTCGCTGGTGAACCTGCCCGCCTGGCCGGTCACCTACGAGGATCCCGGCATGCCCTCGCCGCGGCCGAGCCGTACTTCGTTCGGCTTCGCCGCCGACGAGCGTATCTACCTCTGCCCGCAGAGCCTGTTCAAGCTGCACCCGGATTTCGACGCCTACCTCGGCGCCATCCTGGCTGCCGACGGCGACGGCCGCGTCATCCTGATCGAATCACGCGCGGCCTGGCGCGATCGGCTCGAGCAGCGTTTCACCGCCCACCTCGGCCCGCTCGCCCGTCGCATCGAGTTCGTGCCGGCGCAGGACTCGGTCGGCTTCAAGGCCCTGCTGGCCGCCGCCGACGTCGTTCTCGACACCATCCATTTCAGCGGTGGCTACACCAGCTTCGAGACCATCTGGGCCGAGGTGCCCTTCGTCACCGAGCGCGGCGCCTTCATGCGCGGGCGCGTGACCGCGGGCCTCGCCGACCTGCTCGGCCTGCCCGAGGCGATCGCCCGCGGCGCCGTCGATTACGCCTCGCGCGCGGTCGAGTTCGCCCACGCCGGCCCGCGGCGCGCGCGTTTCGTCGACGCGCTGCGCGAACGCAAGTACGGCCTGCTCGAACTGGCGCCGAGCGTGGTGCCGGCCTACCGCGCATTCTTCGGCCAGGCGCTGGCCGAAGCCGCGACGCGGCGCGCGGAGGCTTGAGCATGGCGCGCCCACTGACGCTCTTCGTCAAGCCACCGGATCCCTTCCTCGAGGAGGAGTTCGTCTACCAGCAGCTCGCCCCGCACTACCTGCAGGCCTGGCTCGACCACCATGGCTACCCCTCGCGACTGGCGGTATTCCATTGCCCGCGCGACGCCGATGGCCGACGGCGCGAACCGCGCTCGCTGGACGACTGCCACGTCATCCTCATCGAGGACGGGCACGCGATCAGCGACGGCCCGTTCGACCCGGCGCTGTTCGAAGACGTCGACCTGCTCGCCCTGTCGGTGATGACCCCGCAGGCCGAGTACGCCGGCTGGATCGCGGCCGCGGCGCGCGCCGCGCGGTCGACCGTGCGGGTCATGATCGGCGGCAGCCACGCGCGCTACTACCTCGACCAGGTGGTGGCCCAGGGTGGCGAGGAACGTGCCGACTACGTGGTGCCGCACGACGGCTGGCAGCCGCTGCTCGACGTGCTCGACGCCGGACTGCCCGAGCCGGGGCCGCCGCGCATCCTCTCCCACCAGCAGGATCTCGCCGCCATCACGGTGCCGCCGACCCGCCCGCTCGAACTCATGCGCCGCTACCGCTACGAGATCGCCGGCCTGCCGGCCTTCCACACCGTGACCGCGCTGGGCTGCCCCTTCACCTGCCATTTCTGCGAGGCCGGCGGCGAACGCACCCGCTTCTTCCCGCGCGCGATGGTCGATGCCGACCTCGCCGCCATGGCCGCAGCCCACCGCGCGCTCGGTCGCGAGCACTACGCGGTGATGTTCTTCGACGACGTCGGCCTGCTCAATCCGCGCCAGACCCGCGCGCTGGCCGAACGGGTCGCCGCCCACGGTTACAGTGCCTGGCGCGCTTTCACCCACGCCTACCTGGTGGTCCGCCACGCGGCCAGGCTGCTGCAGCCCTTCGCCGATACCGGCGGGCGACGCATCGGCATCGGCATCGAGACCGGCTCGCAACGCTCGCTCGATCTCATCAACAAGCGCAACGGCAAGGCCCAGCTGGTCGAGGAACACTACGAGGCGGTGCGCATCGCCAACCGGCTCGGTATCGCGGTCGATGCCTTCACCATGATCTACCCGTGGGAGGACGAGACCGATCTCGCCCTGACCACCGAGCTCGTCGAGTTCGTCGTCGCCAACCCGGTTGCCGGCGAGGATCATCTCGGGCGACCACTGCGCAACTCGATCGACTCGACCATCATGCTGCCCTACCAGGGCACGCGGTTCGGCGCCATGCTGGAGGCCGGCGCCATCCCCGGCGTGCGCCTGAAGAGCGCGGCACGGCGCCGCGATCTCTTCTACAAGGGCGTCGACGCCTCCAGCGGCTGGGTCTACGAGCGCACCGTGTTGCCGCGCGAGCGCTACCTGGAGGTCCAGCGCTACCGCAATTCCCTGCGCCCCTCCTACCGCTGACCATCAACGCGCGGCGTGCGACACTGCCGCGCATGAACAATCCAAGCTCCACCGCGGCCGTGCTCGAGGCCGCGCGCGCCTTCGGCGCGGACGTCATCGAGCCCAACGCCGAAGCCTGGAACGACGCCGGCTCGGTGCCACGCGAATTCTTTCGCGAAGCAGGCGCAGCCGGCCTGTGCGGCCTGCTGGTGCCGACCGAACACGGCGGTGCCGGGCTCGATGGCGCCGGCTTCACCGCCGTGCTCGAGATCCTCGCCGGCCATTGCCTGGCCTCGACCTTCGCCCTGGTCGTGCACAACAACCTCGCCGGCGCGATCGCCGCGCACGGCAGTGCCGTGCACTGGTCGCGCTACCTCGGGCCGATGCTGGCCGGCGAACGCGTCGGCGCCTTCCTGCTCACCGAGCCGGGCGCCGGCAGCGATGCCCAGGCCATCACCCTGCAGGCGCGGCACGAGGACGACCACTGGGTGCTCGACGGCGCCAAGGCCTGGATCAGCAATGCCGTGCACGGCGACGTGCTGTGCACCTACGCCCAGACCGCACCCGGTACCCGTGCGCGCGGCATCGCCGCCTTCCTGGTCGACGCCGATCGCGACGGCGTGACGCGCAGCGGCGGCTACGAGCTGCTCGGCGGCCATGCGCTCGGCACCGGCGGCTTCACCTTCCGCGACTGCCGCGTCGACGACGACGCGCTGCTGCACGCCCCGGGCGCGGCCTTCCGCGCGGCCATGGCCGGCATCGACCTCGCGCGCAGCGCGGTCGCGGCGATGTGCTGCGGGCTGCTCGCCCGTGCGCTCGACGAGGCCCTGGCCTACACCACCGCCAGGCGCGCCTTCGACACCCACGTCGCCGACTTCCAGGCCGTGCAGTTCATGCTCGCCGACTGCGCCACTGATCTCGAGGCCGCGCGGGCGCTCACCGCGCGCGCCGTGGCGGCGCCCGCGGCAGCGGCCACGCTGGCCGCCGCGCATGCCAAGAAGTTCGCCACCCGCGTCGCCTTCGAGCGCGTGGCGACCTGCATGCAGGTGATGGGTGCGGCCGGCCTGGAACGCGCACGGCCCCTCGCGCGTCACCTCGCCGCGGCCAAGATCTCGCAATACCTCGACGGCGCGAGCGAAATCCAGAACGTCGTCATCGCCCGCGCACTGGTCGCCGCCCGCCGCTGAACCGTTCGCCACACCGCGCGTGATCCGCGCCCCACTCGTGCGGCGTAACAGCGCCATGATCGAGCGCGTCATGTCACTCACCCGGCGCTGGCCGGGCTTGCTGGTCCTGCTCACCGCCGTCGGCCTGGAAGGCTGCGGCGGGGTGCGGGTGGAGGATTACGCCGAGACCGCGCCGGCCTTCGACCCGCGCCGCTTCTTCGACGGCGAGGTGCAGGCCTGGGGCATCGTGCAGGACTGGCGCGGGCGGGTGGTACGCCGCTTCGCGGTCGACATCCGCGGCCAGCGCGACGGCGACGCCATCGTGCTCGACGAATCGTTCCGCTATGCCGACGGTGAGCGGGACACGCGCACCTGGCGCATCACCCCGGATGGCGATGGCACTTACGCCGGCCGCGCCGACGACATCGTCGGCAGCGCCCGCGGCGAGGCCGGCGGCAGCGCCATGCGCTGGCGTTACGCCATGGACCTGGCCGTCGACGGGCGCACCTGGCGCGTCGCCTTCGACGACTGGATGTGGCAGCTCGACGAGCGCGTACTGGTCAACCGCTCGCGCATCCGCAAGTTCGGCCTGACCGTCGCCGAGGTGACGCTGTTCATGCAGCGCGCGCCCTGAAGCGGCCCCTCTGCCGGCGACGCGCGCTGGTACACTGCCCGTTCATACGCATACGGAGAAACCCGTGACCCAGCCGCTGCGGCCCTGCATCCTCCTGCTGCTCTGTGCGCTGGCCATCGGCGCGCCCGCCGAGCCGGTCGAGGACTTCCACACCTGGGCCGCCGTGGTGACCACGGGCACGCTCGGCAACGGCGATTCGCCCTACCGCTACTGGCTCGAAGCGCAGGGCCGTTACGACGACGACAGCTCGCATCTGAACCAGAGCCTGCTGCGCGGTGCACTGGGTTATGCCGTGGCACCACGCACGGTGCTGTGGGCCGGCTACGCCCACGTCAACAACGACCCCCAGGGTACCGACGAGGATGTCACCGAACACCGCTACTGGCAGCAGCTCACCTGGAACGGCGCGACGCCCTGGGCGGGATTCGACCTGGCCACCCGCACGCGGCTCGAAGAACGCACGGTGGAAAGCTTCGGCGACACCGGCTGGCGTTTCCGCCAGCTGCTCAAGCTGAGCCGGCCGCTGGGCGACGCTTCGCGCCTCTACCTCGCGGCCTGGGACGAGGTCTTCCTCAATCTCAACGACGCCGACTGGGGCGCCGACGACGGCTTCGACCAGAACCGGGTGTTCGCCGGCCTGGGCCTCAAGCTGGCACCCTGGGCACGCAGCGAGATCGGCTACATGAACCAGTACGTGCGGCGGCCGGGGCGTGCCGACGCGATGAACCACATCGTCTCGGTCACCCTGTTCCTGAACTTCTGAAGGCGACGGCCGCACGCGAGGCGGCCGCCACCCCGGGCAGCGCGCTCAGAGATCGGCGTACTCCGCGATGATCTGCTTGCCCAGCGCCATCATGTGCACCTGGTCCGGGCCGTCGGCCTGGCGGCACCAGCGCGCGTAGCTGAACGCCTCGGCCATGAACCAGTCGCTGGTGAAGCCGCCGGCGCCGTGGATCTGCATGCAGCGATCAATCACCGTCTGCGCCATCATCGGCACGATGATCTTGCTCGCGGCGATCAGATCGCGGGCCTCCTTCGGGCCCACCTCGTCCATCTTGCGCGCGGTCTTCAAGGTGAGCAGGCGGGCCTGCTCGATCTCGGCATAGCACTTCGCCACGTCCTCGCGCACCGATTGGTGTTCGGCCAGCTTGCGGCCGAAGGTCGAACGCGACACCGCACGCTTGCAGGCGAGTTCGAGTGAACGCTGCGCGCAGCCAATCAAGCGCATGCAGTGGTGGATGCGGCCCGGGCCGAGGCGGCCCTGCGCGATCTCGAAGCCGCGGCCCTCGCCGAGCAGGATGTTCTCCTTCGGCACGCGCACGTTCTCGAAGTGGACCTCGGCGTGGCCGATGGGCGCGTCGTCGTAGCCGAAGGTGGTCAGCGGGCGCACGATCTTCACCCCGGGGGTGTTCTTGGGCACCAGGACCTGGCTCTGCTGGATGTGACGGTTGGGGTTGTCGGGATCGGACTTGCCCATGACGATGAAGATCTGGGTGCGCTCGTACATGGCATTGGTGATGAACCACTTGCGCCCGTTGACGACGTACTCGTCGCCGTCCGGCAGGATCGAGGTCTGCACGTTGGTGGCATCGGAGGACGCGACGTCGGGCTCGGTCATGCAGTAGGAGGAACGGATCTCGCCGGCCAGCAGCGGTTCCAGCCACTGCTTCTTCTGCTCGTCCGTGCCGTACTTCATGAACACTTCCATGTTGCCGGTATCCGGGGCGTTGCAGTTGAACACCTCGGGCGCCCACAGCACGCGGCCCATGATCTCGGCCAGCGGTGCGTAGTCCTCGTTCTTGAGGCCGCCGTGGCTGTGCGGCACGAACAGGTTCCACAGGCCGTCTTCCTTCGCCCTGGCCTTGAGTTCGTCCATCAGGGGCACGCGGCCGAAGCGGTTGGGCAGGCTGTTCAGTTCTTCGTGGTAGCGCTCCTCGTTGGGGTAGATGTGCTCGTCCATGAAGGCCATGAGCTGGAGCTTGAGCGCGTCGGGCGATTCGGTGATGTTGGCGTAATGGGTCACGATGTCGGTTCCGGGTGAAATCCGCGGCATTCTATCGTCCCTGTCGAGGGTGTTTGCGTGGGGTAGATCAAGTGCGTTCCGGCCGTCGTACGCCAGCCGATGAAATGGACACCGGGGGATCCCCGCGGCCGGGCCGGCTGGCGCGCGCGCGGCGTGACGCCCGCCCGGGGCGCTGACCCGCCATGGCCGCCCACTTTGGTCTTCTCACCCTCACCGCGCTGGTCGTGGCCAACATGATCGGCGCCGGGGTCTTCACCACCGCGGGCTTCGCGCTGGCTGACCTGCACACCCCTGCACGGGTGCTCGCCGCCTGGGCGGTAGGCGGCGTGCTGGCCCTGGCCGGCGCCCTCTCCTACGCCGCGCTGGCGCGGCGCCTGACCGAGTCCGGCGGCGAGTACCTGTTCCTGTCACGCGCGCTGCACCCGGCGGCGGGCTACGTCGGCGGCTGGGTCTCGTTGCTGGCCGGTTTCACCGGCGCCATCGCCTTTGCCGCCAGCGCACTCGAAGCCTACCTGGTGCCGGCCGCCGTGCGGCCCGACTGGCTGCCGCCCGACACCATTGCGATCGGCGTGGTGGTGGTCGCCGGCCTCGCCCACGGGCGCTCGGTCACGCTGGGCGCGCGGGCGCAGAACCTGCTGGTGGCCATCAAGCTCGTCCTGATCCTCGCCGTCATCGCCTGGGCGACCAGTCGCGGCGTCGCCGGGGCCTGGCAGGGCGGACCGCTGCGCGAACCCGACGGCACGATTGCGCCGTTCGACCCGCTGGCCTTTGCGCAGAGCGTGATGTGGGTGTCGCTGAGCTACTCGGGTTTCAACGCCGCGGTCTACGTCGCCGGCGAGGCGCGCGACGCCGCGCACCAGGTGCCGCGGGCGATGATCGCCGGCACCGTGCTGGTGACGGCCGCCTACCTCGCGCTCAATGCCGTGTTCGTGCTGGCACCGCCGCCGCAGGCAGTGGCCGGGGTGGAAGACGTCGCCGGCCGCGCCCTCGGGGCCCTCGGCGGCGCGCCGCTGGAAACCGCGGTGCGCGCCATCGTCGCCCTCGCCCTGGCCAGCTCGGTGTCATCGCTGATCATGGCCGGACCGCGGGTCTACGCGCGCATGGCCGAAGACGGCGTGCTGCCGCGCTGGCTCAGCGGTGGTGACGGCGCCCCCGGTGCGGCGATCGCGATGCAGGTCGGGCTGGCGGTGGTCGTCATCCGGGTGACCGGCATCGAAGCCCTGTTGTCCTACCTCGGCTTCACGCTCGCGCTCAGCGCCGCACTGACTGTGGCCAGCCTGTTCGTGCTGCGCACGCGCGAAGGCGCGGTGGCGGTACCGGCGGCCGGTTATCCCTGGGTACCCGCGCTCTACGTCGGCGCCACGCTGGTGTTCGCCGCGCTCGCCGCCTGGCGGCGGCCGCTCGAGCCGCTGGTCGGGCTCGCCACCATCGCCCTCGGCCTGCTGGCGTGGTGGCTGACCGCGCGGCAGGCTCGCTGAGCGGGATCAGCAACGGCCCTTCTTGGCCTGGCCCGGCGGACAGAAACGACCGCCCGACGGCGCGTGGTGGTGATGGCGATCGCGCTCGTAGTAGAACTGTCGCGGGTAGTCGTCGCCACGCGAGTAACGCCGGCCATCGGCGTATTCGCGCGTGTTGAGCGCGGTGCCGGCGGCAGCGCCGACCCCGGCGCCGAGGATGGCACCGTCGCGGCCGCCGAGTTCGGCGCCGACCGCGCCGCCGATGGCCCCGCCGACGGCGCCGCCGACCGCGGAATCGAAGGTCAGGTCACCGGCCTGCGCGGTCCAGCTCGCGGCGGCGAGCACGGCGGCATACAAGGGGGTGCAATGGCACTTGCGCATGGTGTCGTTCTCCCTGGTTCGCGTGGTCGGGAGAGTGTGACGTCCTGCCGGACGGCGTGTTCCGCCGCGGCTGTGACGGCGTGAACCAGCGCACGCCCGCACCCGGCGGAATGCGAACCCGCGCACGCCCGCCGTAGCGCGCGGGCCCTCAGTCCGTGCCAGCGTCCTGCAGGCGGCTCTGCGCCTGCTCGCGCAGTTCGACCTTGCGGATCTTGCCCGAACTCGTCATCGGCAGGGCGTCGACGAACAGCACGTGGCGCGGGATCTTGAACGTCGCCACCTTGCCACGGCAGTAGTCGAGCACGGCCTTCTCGGTCAGCGTGCTGTCGTCGGTGGGCTGGACGAAGGCGACCGGCACCTCGCTCAAGCGCTCATCGGGGAAGCCCACCACGGCCACCTGCTGCACGCCGTCGAGGCCGAGCAGCAGCCCTTCGACCTCCATCGGGTCGACGTTCTCGCCGCCGACCTTGAGCATGTCCTTGTAGCGGCCGAGGAAGCGGATGTAGCCGTCGGCGCGCAACACGCCCATGTCGCCGGTGTGGAACCAGCCGTCGTCGTCATAACAGGCGGCGGTCTCGGCCGGCTTCTCGTAGTAGCCCATCATCAGGCCATAACCCTTGCAGGTGATCTCGCCCGGCGTGCCGACCGGCTGCTCGGCGCCGCTCGCCGGGTCGACGATGCGGAAACGGTAACCGGGCGCCGGATAGCCGGAGGTCTCGGCGCGCTGCTCGAGGCTGTCGCCGAGCGAGCCGACGATGGTGCCCGCGCCCATCTCGCTCATGCCGTAACCCGTGACCGTGACCAGCGGCGCCAGCACCTCGGCCGCGCGCCGGGTGATCGGCACGCCGCTCTGCATGCCGGCGGCGAACAGGCCGCAGCGCAGGCTGGACAGGTCGGCGCCGAGGCGCTCCTGGGCATCGCTGAGATCCTTGAGGTGGGTTTCGAAACCGTGCATCACCGTGACCCGCTCGCGTTCGATGAGACGGATGCAGGCAGCCGGCTCGAAGGTCTCGGTCAGCACCTGGCGCGCGCCGGTCAGCATCGACATCAGCGCCGCCTCGGAATAGGAGAACAGGTGAAACAGGGGCAGGTAATTGAGGATGGTGTCGTTCTCGGTGATGGCGAGGCGGAAGGCACGCTCCTCGACCAGGCGCAGCATGACGTGGTTGTGCATCACGCCCTTGGGGAAGCCGGTCGTGCCCGAGGTGTACATGATGAACACCGGGTGATCGGGATCGACCATCGCGGCACGCGCGGCGCTGACTTGCGCATCGACCTCGGCGGCCTCGTCGAGCATGTCGTCGAAGGACACGCAGCCGGCGTGACCGCGCTCGCCGAGAACGATCACGCGCTCGAGTTCGGGAAAGCCGGGGTCGTGTACGGCCACCCCCTGCACCGGCAGTTCGACCACCTCGCGCACCATGGCGAGGAAATCGACCGGCCCCGAGACGTCGTGGGTGATGAGGTAGCGCGCGTCCGACTGCTTGAGCAGGTAGGCGAGATCGTGGGTACGGAAGCGCGTGTTGACTGGCACCTGCACGGCGCCGATACGCGCCAGGGCGAACATGGTGAAGATCCATTCCGGCCGGTTCATCAACCACAGCGCGACGTGGTCGCCCGGCTTCACGCCGAGCTCGATCAGCCCGCGCGCGACCTCGTCGATGCGCGCCGCGACCTCGTCGAAGGTGTAGCGCTCCTCGCCGAACACCAGCGCCTCGCGCGGGCCGAAACGCTCGCATACCTCGTCGACCAGTTGGCCGAAGCTGCGCTTGGGATACCACTCCGCCATCGATGCCTTCTCCCCGGGTGAACCGGCCCGCAGTATAGGGCCTGGCCCGGGAGGCCGCCGCCAGCGGGGCGGGCGACCCGCGGCCGCGGCAGAAGACGGGCACGCATTGCGAGCTAGAATGCGCGCCATGACCGAGCCGCCCCGCCCTGCCCGCGATCGCTTCCTCGCGATGCTGGCGCTGGTCGTCGGCGGCGAGATGATCTTCAGCCTGCCCTTCCACCTGCCGCGCTACTTCCGTCCCTCGGTACTGGAAACGCTGGGCCTGAGCAATGCCCAGCTCGGCGACGTGTTCGCGGTCTACGGCGTGACCGCAATGCTGGCCTACTTCCCCGGCGGCGCACTGGCCGATCGCTTCGAGGCCCGCCGCCTGATGGCGCTGTCGCTCCTCGCCACCGCCGCCGGCGGGCTCTACCTCGCCACCCTGCCCGGGCCGCGCGGGCTGGCCGTGTTGTACGGCTACTGGGGCCTGACCACCATCCTGCTGTTCTGGGCGGCGATGATCCGCGCCACCCGCGACTGGGGCGGCGAGACCGCGCAGGGCCGCGCGTTCGGCACCCTCGACGGCGGCCGCGGCCTGGCGGCGGCGACCTTCGCCTCGCTCGCCGTGGCGGGCTTCGCCTGGCTGCTGCCGGAAGGCGATTACGGCGTCGAGGCCGGCGACCGCGCGCGCGCCATGCAGGCCGTCATCCTGTTCTACGCGGGGGTCACGGCGCTGGCCGCCGTCCTGGTGCTGCGCTGGTTGCCGGCCGCACTGCCGCGCGCGGCGGAAGCGGCGCCGGCGGCCCGCATGCGCAGCGTGCTCGGCCAGCCCCTGGTGTGGCTGCAGGCGCTCATCGTGGTGTGCGCCTACTGCGGCTACAAGGGCCTCGACAACTACGCGCTCTACGCCTACGACGTGCTCGGCATGAGCGAGACCCGCTCGGCCGCCTTCACCGCCAGCAGCGCCTACATCCGGCCGCTCGCCGCCATCGTCGCCGGGTTGGTCGCCGATCGCATCGGCGCCGGGCGCGCCATCACCGGCCTGTTCGGCATCCTGGTCGTGAGCTATGCCCTGCTTGCGACCCTCGACGCCACGCCGGCCTTCATCGCCATCGTCTACGCCAATCTCATCGTCACCTATGCGGCGGTGTTCGCGCTGCGCGGGGTCTACTTCGCACTGCTCGAGGCGACCCGCGTGCCGGCGACGATGACGGGTGCCGCGGTGGGCCTGGTCTCGGTGGTGGGCTTCACCCCGGACATCTTCTTCGCCCCGATCGCCGGCCGCCTGCTCGACGCCGCCCCGGGCATGGACGGTCACCAGCACTACTTCGCCCTGCTCGCCGCCATCGCGGTTGTCGGTCTCGTCACCGCCGGGCTACTCTCGGCCGGCATTCATCGACAGGTACGGGCGGCGCGTGCCGCCCGCGAAACGGCATGAGCGATTCGTCAACGACACTGTTCGCCGGCCAGACCGCGCTCGTCACCGGCGCCAGCCGCGGTATCGGCCGCGCCATCGCGCTCGAACTCGCGCAGCACGGTGCCCGGCTGGCCTGCGTCGCGACGCGCGCGGAGAACGCCGCCGGTACCGTCGCCGCGATCGTGGACGCCGGCGGCAGCGCGCGCGCCTATGGCTGCCGCGTCGAGCGCGGCGACGAGGTGCGCGCCCTGTTCGAGGCGGTCGCCGCGGAACTCGGCCCGGTCGACGTCCTGGTCAACAACGCCGGGGTGTCGAAGCCGATGGCGACGCTCGACATGACGGAGGCGAGCTGGGACGAGCACATGGACGTCAACGCCAAGTCGATCTTCCTCTGTGCGCAGGCCGCCGCGCGGCAGATGCAGGCGACCGGCGGCGGGGTCATCGTCAACATCGGCTCGATCCTCGGGCGCAACGCCTTCCCGGCCACGCTCGGTTACTGCACCTCCAAGGCTGCGGTCGACCACATGACCCGCGTGCTCGCCATCGAGTGGGCGCGCTACGGCATTCGCGTCAACTGCATCGCCCCCGGCTACGTCGACACCGACATGATCGAAGGCCTCGAACAGGACGGAAAACTGGCCGCGGCCGACCTCGTCCGCCGCACCCCGCAGCGCCGCCTCGGCACGGCCGACGAGATCGCCCACGCGGTGCGCTTCGTGGCCAGCCGCGACGCTGCTTTCATGACCGGCGAGACGCTCGTCATCGACGGCGGCTGGACCGCCTTCGGCTTCTACCAGCGGCGCGGCTCGTGAGCGGCCCACGCCGCACGAGCACGGAGGAAAATCCATGAGACTCGGCATGCTGTTGCGCAATTCGGGACCGGTGGCGACCGCCGGTTTCATCACCGACTGTGCGCGCACCCTCGACGAGGCGGGTATCGACGACCTCTACGTGCTCGACCACGTCGCCATCCCGCCGGACGACGCCGCGGGTTCGGGCGGGCGCTACGTCGATGCGCTGGCCACCCTGGCCTACGTCGCCGGGGTCACGCGGTGCATCGGCCTCGGCACCGCGGTGCTGGTGGTGCCCTACCGCCCGGCGCTGGCGACGGCCAAGTGGGTGGCCGCGATCCAGGAGTTGTCCGGCGGCCGCCTCGTCCTCGGCGTCGGCGCCGGCTGGATGCCGGCCGAGTTCACCGCCAGCGGCGTGCCGCGCGAAGCGCGCGGGCGCATCACCGACGAGACCCTGGCGTTTCTCCACGAGTGCTTCGCCAAGGATGTCGTCGAGGCCCACGGCCAGCCCTTCATCTTCAGCCCGCGGCCGCCGCGACCACCGATCCTGGTCGGCGGCAGCGGTGCGCACGTGGTCCGTCGCATCGTCGCCCACGGCGACGGCTGGATACCGACCGTCGACGACCCGGCGGCCCTGGCCGAACCCGTCGCGGCGCTGGCCGCGGCCATGGCCGCGGCCAGCCGCCCGGCGCCGCAGGTCGTCCCGCTGACCCGGTTGCCGCTCGACGATGCGACGGCCGCGGCCGCGCGCTTGTCCGCCTATGCTGACGCGGGCTGCACCGGGCTCATCCATGCCGCGCGCTACGAGACGGTCGAGGACTGCCGCGAACAGGCCGCCGGCCTGCTGGCCGCCCGCCGTGCGGCGGGTCTCGCCGCGCCGGCCTGAACGCCCGCAGCGCGCTGCGCCGATCCAGGGCACGCAGGTGCCGGCCCCCGGGGCCAATCCGACCGTGCCCGCCGGGGATCGCGAGACATCCACCATGGTTGCCTGTAACCAGGAACGACGGATGGCCTGGTTGATATAAGCCATGACCAGCCTGCCCATCCCCGCGTCGCGTGGGGTTTTTCGGCGCCCTGGCGCCGCCGCCGGCGTTCGCGGCAAAGGGCACGATTCTTGCTCTAACCCTCTGATTCGATTGCCCGGCGCGGTCGCACCGCCGGGCTTTCCGTCGACCACGAAAAGACCTTGAGGAGAACCGAGTTGAACGGCAACCCGAGCCGCCTGCGCGCCATTGCCGCCGGCATCGCCACCGCCCTGCTGCCCCTGAGCCCCGCCCATGCCATGGACGAAGTCCTGGTGACCGCCACCCGCGTCGAACGCAACGTTCTCGACCTGCCGTTCTCGGTCAGCACGGTCGCCCAGGACGACGTGCAGAGCCGTCAGCTGATCGGCCTCGACGAGTCGATGGCCAGGGTGCCCGGTGTGTTCATCACCGATCGCTACAACTACGGCCGGGATCTCCGTATCTCCATTCGCGGCTTCGGCGCGCGCTCGAACTTCGGCATCCGCGGCCTGCGCGTCTACGTCGACGGCATTCCGGCGACCGCGCCGGACGGCCAGACCGCGCTGGACGACCTCGACCTCGTCAACGTCAGCCGCATCGAGGTCATCCGTGGCCCGGCCTCCGCGCTGTACGGCTCGTCCGCCGGCGGCGTCATCAACATCTTCACCGAGGACGGGCCGGAGACCCCCTACGCCGAGGTCGGTGCCTCGCGCGGCAGCTACGACTTCGGCCGCTACCACTTCAAGACCGGTGGGCAGAGCGGCCCGCTCAACTACTTCGTCAGCGGTTCATGGCTGGACTACGACGGCTTCCGCCGCAACGCCGACATCGAGAACCGCAAGCTGAACAGCAAGTTCGCCTACAACTTCGCCGACGGCTCGGTCGGGCACCTGATCGTGCGCTATGCCGATGCCCCGGACGAACTCGACCCAGGTGGCCTCAACGCCGCGCTGGTGGCGGCCGACCGCGGCGGCGCACGCCCGCAGCAGATCCAGTACGACGCCGGTGAGAAGGTGGAAGACACCAAGGTCGCGTGGTCGTGGGAGAAGGATCTCGGCGTGCACGAGTTCACCGTGCGCAACTATTACAACTGGCGTGACTTCTACGGCCGGCTGCCGTTCCAGAACGGCGGCATCTCGGCCTTCGAGCGTTTCTTCTTCGGCGGCGGCGCGCAGTACAGCAACTCGACCGCGCTGGCCGGCCATGCCAACCGCATAACCCTGGGCCTCGACGCCGATCACATGACCGACGAGCGTACGCGCAACGACAACCTGAACGGCGCCGAGGGCCCGCTCACCCTGGCCGAGGACCAGACGGCCGATACCGTGGGCATCTACCTGCAGAACGAGTTCAACGTCAACGAGCACATCGACCTGCAGGCGGCGCTGCGCTACGACCACGCCCGCTTCGAGATCGACGACAAGTTCCTCGGCGACGGCGACCAGTCGGGCGTGCTCAAGTTCAACGAGATCACCTGGAACATCGGCGGCGTGTGGCACCTGTTCCCCGGGCTCAACCCCTATGCCAATTACGGCACCGCCTTCGAGACCCCGACCTTCACCGAGTACGCCCAGGCCACCCAGCTCGGCGGTTTCGCCAACGTCGCACCCCAGCGCACCCGCGGCTGGGAGGCCGGCTTCAAGGGCGCGCTGCTCGAACGCCTGCGTTACGACTTCGCCTACTACAGCATGAACGTCGAGGACGAGGTCGCCACGGTCGCGAACTTCAACGGCCGCGCCTTCTTCAACAACGCCGACACCGACCGCCATGGCATCGAGGTCAGCATGGTGGCGGGGCTGCTCGACGGCCTCGACCTGACGGTCTCCTACACCCACTCCGATCTCGAGTTCGACACCTTCAAGAGCAACGTCCCGGCCGAGGGCAATGCCCTGCCCGGGGTGCCGAGCAACTTCGGTTACATCGAACTCGACTACCACCACGATTGCGGCTTCTATGCCAAGTGGGACTGGCAGTTCGTCGGCTCGCTGTACGCCGACAACCTCAACACGACCAAGGTCGAGGGCTACGACGTCTCCAACATCGTGGTCGGTTACGACTACCAGCTCGGCCAGGTCACCCTGTCACCGAGCTTCGGCGTGAACAACCTGTTCAACCAGAAGTACAACACCGACATCCGTATCGAGGACAACTTCAGGCGCTACTTCGAGCCCGCGCCCGGTCGCAACATCTTCGGCATGCTGCGCGTGCGCTACACCTTCGGGACCTGAAGCGGGAGCACGACGGCGCCGGGCACGCGGTTGCGCCCGGCGCGTGGGGAGGGGCTTCAACCGGCCGCAGCGGCCAGTGCGCTCGACGGTACGCCGACCTCGACGCGGTTGCGGCCGTTGGTCTTGGCGCGATAGAGGGCTTCGTCGGCGCGCTCGACGGTGGCTTCGATGGCCTCGCCCGCTACCAGCTCGGTCACGCCGAGCGAGATGGTGACGCGCCGGATCTCCTCGCCCGTCTTGGGGTTGTAGACGCGGCCCCGCTCGATCGAGGCGCGGATGTTCTCGGCCAGGGCGCGGGCGTCCTCGAGCGACGTGTCCGGAAGCAGCACGACGAATTCCTCGCCACCGAAGCGGGCGGCGAGATCCTTGCCCTTGGTCAGGTTCGCGAATGCCTTGGCCACGACCTTGATGATCTTGTCGCCGAAGAGGTGACCGTAGGTGTCGTTGATCGACTTGAACTTGTCGATGTCGGCCATGACCAGGCTGTGGGTCTGGCCAGCGGCCTCGGCGTCGGCGGCGAGTTCGCGCACGCGATCGTTGAAGCCCGCACGGTTGGCGAGCCCGGTCAACGGATCGTGCCTGGCCTCCATGCGCACCTGTTGCAACTCCTCGCGCAGGCGCTCGGTCTCGCGGCGGCTTTCGGCGAGGTGGGCCTGCAACGCGGTGTTGCCCTCGCGCATCTGCTGGGTGCTCTCCATGAGCCCGGTCACCACGCTGCGCAGATCCTCGGCGCCCATGTCGTCGCTCAGCTGGGCAGCACAGTCCTGCAGCGACTGGCCGTAGCGGTGCACCTCGCTACCCGCTGTCTCGACCGATTCGGTGAGTGCCTCGATGAGCTTCTTGACCGTACGCTGGGCCGCTTCCGCGCGCGACGCATCCGCGCCGTCGAAGTACTGGCGATAGAGCTGCAGGGTGGCCGCCTCGTCGACGGCCTCGCCGGCGCTGAGGATGCGGTCGAGCGCTTCGCTGAGCGCGGCGTTGGAACCCGCCACGTACTCGTACCACACGGCGTAATTGGGCGGCACGATGGGTACGCGGTTGCGCGCCATCAGTGGCAGCGCCTGCCGCAGCCGCTCCGAAGCCTGCTCGAAAGTCGTCTTTTGATCCATGTGGCAGCGGCCTCCCTTCTGACCGTTCTTGGTATCTCGCGGGGTAGCGGCGGCGAGTGGCGAAACTTGACGCCGATCAGGACGCCGGCGACACCGCCGATGCGTTGCGCGCCCCGCCCTCACCCCCTAACCTAGGCCCTGTTGTCCTCTGGTCTTCGCTTCCACCGGGTCCGACTTCGTGACCGGGCTGCACGGGCGAGCGACAACGCCGCCGGACGCGCCACGGCCAACAGGGCGGGGACCGGCACAAGAGACTGAATTCCGTGGTGTTTGCGCGCCCGGCCGGGCGATCCGGCGGAGCCGGCAGGCACCCTCTCCGGGCCGGGCACACCCCGGCCCGCTCGCCGGAGCCCGAGACCATGCAACTCATCGACGAACTGACCGCCCGCCGTGACGACCACGCCGCCTGGCGCCGCGACATCCACGCGCATCCCGAACTCGCCTACCAGGAACATCGCACCGCCGATTTCGTCGCCGCCAGGCTCGCGGAATTCGGCATCCCGACGGTGCGCGGCCTGGGTGGGACCGGCCTCGTGGGCACGCTCAAGTGCGGCGGCAGCGACCGCGCCATCGGTCTGCGCGCCGACATGGACGCCCTGCCGCTGCAGGAGCTCAACCGCTTCGATCACGCCTCGCGCCACGCCGGGGTCATGCATGCCTGCGGCCACGATGGCCACACCGCCATGCTGCTGGCGGCGGCCGAGCATCTCGCCCGCACACGTGATTTCGACGGCATCGTGCATTTCATCTTCCAGCCCGCCGAAGAGGGCGAGGCCGGCGCCAAGGCCATGATGGACGACGGCCTGTTCCGCGATTTTCCGATGGAGTCGGTCTATGCGCTGCACAACTGGCCGGGCCTGCCGGTCGGCCGGATGGCCATGCGCAAGGGTGCCGCGATGGCAGCGATGGACATCTTCGAGGTCCACGTCGAGGGCGTCGGCGGCCATGCCGCCCTGCCCCACCTGGCGCGCGATCCCATCCTGGCCGCGAGCGAGCTGGTCCAGGCCTGGCAGAGCATCGTCTCGCGCAGCGTCAAGGCCATCGAGCCGGCCGTGCTCACCGTCACCCAGTTCCATGCCGGTGACGCTTACAACGTCATTCCGGCCGAAGTCGTGCTGCGCGGCACGGTGCGCTGCTTCGCGCAGGAAGTACGCCAGCAGATCGAGGCGCGCATGCAGGAAATCGCCGAAGGCGTGTGCCGTACCCACGGCTGTAGCTTCCGCTGGCGCTACGAGCATCGCTTCCCGCCGACGGTCAACTCGGCGCAGGAAACCGATTTCGCGGCCGCCGCCGCCATCGCCGTGTGCGGCGCGGAGCATGTCGACACCGACGTCGAACCGGTCACCGGTTCCGAGGACTTCGGCTACATGCTGGAAGAAAAACCGGGTTGCTACGCCTTCATCGGCAACGGCTCGAGCGAGGGCGGCTGCATGCTGCACAGCCCGCATTTCGACTTCAACGACGACATCATCCCCATCGGCGCCAGCTACTGGGTGCGCCTGGTTCACGACCTGCTGGCGCCCGAAGCCTGAGCGCCGGCAGATGCGTGTCGCCGACGGCCGCCGCCGCGTTGACGACACGCGGCGGTCGCGGATGACCGTTTCATGACATGCGTCAGCCGCGGCGTCGCCCGGCCGGCTAGCATGCACCGCTACGCTCGGGGAGATGCGCGATGCACAGGCAGGGGCTCTTGGCCGGCGCCAATGCGCCGGGTGCTGGTGATCTGCTCGGCGGCCTCGCGGCCGCCGCCATCCTGCTTCCCCAGGCCATGGCCTTCGGCGTCACGCTGTTCGCAATCGGCCATTTCGATGCCTCGGCCGGCGCCTATGCCGGCCTCGTCGGCACCGCGATGCTGTGCATCGCGAGCGGCGTGGCGGGCGGCACGCGCGGCCTCATCACCGCGCCGACCGGGCCCACCCTGGTGCTCCTCGGCAGCGCGCTGGGCGGGCTGGTCGCGGCCGGCCTCGAAGGCGGTGCGCTGGCCCTCGGCCTCGCCGCCACGATCGTCCTGACCGGCGCACTGCAGTTCGCCATCGGCGCCTCCGGCGGCGGCCGCCTGATCAAGTACATTCCCTTCCCGGTGGTCAGCGGATTCATGACAGGCTCGGCCATTCTCATGATCAAGTCGCAGCTCAAACCCCTGTCGGGGACCGGCGCGACCGGCGTCTGGACGGGCTGGTGGTGGCTGCCCGCAGCGGCGGCCGCGATCACCATCCTCGGCACCAAGCTCGTGCCGCGCGTGCTGCCGCAAGTACCGGGCCCGATCGCGGGCCTGGTCCTGGGGACGCTGGCTTTTCACCTCGGCGGCCAGGTCGTCGGCGTCGCGCCACCGGAGGCCTGGATGATCGGCGCCCTGCCGGGCTTCAGCGCCGATTCGGTCGGTTTCGCCTGGCAGGATCTCGGCGCCTTGCCCTGGCCGGTCATCGTGCCGGCGGCCGTCGCGCTGGCCGTGCTCGCCTCGCTCGACACCCTGCTGACCGCGGTCGTGGCCGATGTCGCCACCGGCACCCGCCACGATTCCCGCCGCGAACTGATGGGGCAGGGCGTCGGCCAGGCGGCCTCGGCCCTGCTCGGCGGCATGGCCGGCGCCGGGACCACGGCGGCCACCGTCATCGCGATCAAATCGGGCGGTGGGCGCTGGGTCGGCGTCGGCGCGGGCGTGGTCTTCCTCGCCCTCACCGCCTTCGCCGGCGATGCCGGCAAGCTGTTGCCCATCGGCGCGCTGGCCGGGGTGATCATCGCCGTCGCGTTCGACGTCGCCGATCTCGACATCCTCACCTGGGCCCGCCAGGGCCGCACCCGCCAGGACGCCGCGATCGCCGTGCTGGTCACCGCCATCACGGTGGGCTACGACCTCATGATCGCGGTCGGCGTGGGCGTCGCCATCGCCATCCTGCTGTTCATCCGCGAGCAGATCAAAGCGCCGGTGGTACATCGCCGTTCGACGGCCAGCGAAATGCGTTCGATCCGCTCGCGCCCGCAAGCCGAGCGGACCTTGCTCGACCAGCACGGGCATCGCATCGTGATCTACGAGTTGCGCGGCAATCTCTTCTTCGGCACGGCCGACCGGCTGATCGACGAACTCGGTTCGGATCTCGACAGCGACGACTGGATCATCCTCCACCTGCGCAAGGTCAGCCGTATCGATCTCACCGCGGTGCGCTTCCTGCAGCAGATCGCCAACCGCCTGCACGAACATGGCGGCACCCTGCTGTGCTGCGAACTGCACGCCGGCACCGGTATCGACGGTTCGTTTGCCGAGGCCTTCCGCATGGCCAGCCGCAAGGGCGTGACCTCGCCCGTGCTGACCTTCAACGGACGCGACGAAGCGCTCGAATTCGCCGAGAACGCCCTGCTCGAAGCGCTCGAATTGGCGCCGACCCGCATCGACGATTTCGTCGCCCTCGCCGACAACGCGATCGCGCGCTACCTCACGCCGGCCCAGGCCGAGGCGCTCGCGGCCCACCTGCCGATCCGCGAGATCAAGTCCGGCGCCCACCTGTTCCACAGCGGCGAGACGACCGACGAGGTCTACCTGGTCGCCCGCGGGCAGATCGAAATCCGCCTCGCCACCACCGCGCACCATCACAAGCGCCTGGCGATCTACGGTGCCGGCACCTTCTTCGGTGAACTGGCGCTGCTCAAGAGCGGTCCGCGCGCCGCCGATGCCATCGCCACCGCCGATACCCGCTGCTGGGTGCTGGAACGAGCCACCTTCGAAGACATCAAGGTGCGCGACCCGGCCCTGGCCATCGCCCTGCTGGCCGCGATCTGCGACGTGCTGGTGGCCAACCAGCGCTGGTCGACGCGTGAGCTGCAGCGGCTCTCGGAATGGTAGAAAGGGCGGCCTGAGCGCGCCGGCTCAATAAGGCGTGCGCAAGGGCAGGCGGGCCGGTTCGACGACGTCGCGGTAGGCATGCCACGTCGCGTGGCCGATCAGCGGCACGATAACCACCAGTCCGATGAACCAGGACATGAACCCGGCCGTGATCAGCAGCACGATGAGCGCGGCCCACAGCGCCATCGGTCGCGGGTTGCGACGGATGGCCTGGAAACTCGTGATCATGGCCGAGATGGCATCCATGTGCGTGCGGTCGAGGAGCATCGGCAGGGCCACGGCGGAAATCGAGAAGCTGAATCCCGCGAGCACTGCACCGATCGCCAGGTAGACGAGCAGGAACACCCACGAACCGGGTTCGGCGAGCAGTTGCTCGAGCAGGTGGGTGATGTCGTCGAAGCCGTTCGGTACCAGCAAGGCAATCAGCACGACCGAGATGCGCATCCATACCGCCAGCGACAGCATGAGGATGAGGGCGTAGAAACCGATGGCCGGGCGATTGTCGTGCCACACCGTCAGGGTGCGCAGGAAATCGATGCTGGTATGGCGTTCGAGCTGGCGCGAGACCTCGTAGATGCCCACGGCGAGGAACGGCCCCATGAGCAGGAAGCCGGTAGTCAGAGCGAGCCCCACGGCACCGCCGTACCAGGTCACCAGCGACCAGCCCATCAGTGCCAGTACTGCACCGTAGAACAGGCTCGCACGGGGCGCCCGCAGGATGTCATCGAAGCCCTGCCCGATCCAGCGCAGCGGCGCCGTATCGTCGATGGCGCGAACGCCGGGCAGTGCGTATTCCGCCGCTGCTTCGGCGAGGGCCTTGTCGTTTGCGTTGCTCACCGTCGCTCCCCTCGACACGGTCGTGAACCGGTGTGTGCGGCTCGGCGTCAAGCTTAGAACAAGCCCGCAGGGCGCGCACCCCGGGGCTGCGGGGGCAACATACCGGCCGGCGCGACGGGGGACGGCCCTGGCGTCCCTCGTGCGTCGGCCGGCAGCGGGTCGGCTTCAGGCGGCGCGACGGCCGCGCAACCAGGCCTCCAGTTCGTCGGCACCGCCGATGTGCTCACCGTTGATGAACACCTGCGGGTAGCTCGCCCGCGCGGTCACCGCGCGCAGGGTGCGGTCGGTGAAGTCGCGGTTGAGGACCAACTCGTCGAAAGCGATGTCGGCGCGCTCGAGGGCATCCTTGGCCCGCACGCAATGGGGACACCCCTTGCGCGTGAAGACGGTCGCGTCGAGCGGCTTTGCCGCACCGGGCGCGAGGTGGGCCAGCATGGTGTCGGCGTCGGAGACATCATAGGGGTCGCCGGGCTCCTCGCGCTCGATGAACATCTTCTCGATCACCCCGTCGCGCACCAGCATCGAGTAGCGCCACGAACGGCGGCCGAAACCGAGGTCTTCCTTGCCCACCAGCATGCCCATGCCCTCGGTGAACTCGCCGTTGCCATCGGGCAGGAAGCGGATATTCCAGGCCTGCTGGTCTTCCTGCCACTCGTTCATGACGAAGGCATCGTTGACCGATACGCAGATGATGTCGTCGACCCCGCGGCGGGCAAACTCACGTGCCAGCTGGTTGTAGCGCGGCACGTGTGACGATGAACAGGTCGGGGTGAAAGCGCCGGGCAGCGAAAACACCACGACGGTCTTGCCGTCGAAGAGTGCGGCGCTGTCGACGTCCACCCACTCGTGACCCTGGCGGGTACGAAACTGGACCTGCGGGACACGCTGGCCTTCTTTGTTCTCGAACATGTCGTTTCTCCTGTTGCTGTCGATTGAGGATGAATGGCTGGCGATCCGCCCGGTGCTCAGGCACGCTCGAGCAGGCTGCGCAACATCCAGGCGTTCTTCTCGTGCACCTGCATGCGTTGCGTAAGCAGATCGGCGGTCGGCTCGTCGTGTGCGGCATCGACGATCGGGAAGATGCTGCGCGCCGTACGTACCACCGCTTCCTGTCCGGCGACCAGTCGCCGGATCATCTCGTCGGCGCCCGGCTCGTCCTGTTCTTCCGCGATCGAACTCAGCGCCGCGTATTCACGGTAGGAACCCGGCGCGCGATGACCGAGGGCGCGAATCCGCTCGGCGATGAGATCGACGGCCAGCGCGAGCTCGGTGTAATGGGTCTCGAACAGGGTATGGAGCGTCTGGAACTGGGCCCCGGTGACGTTCCAGTGGTAGTTGTGCGTCTTCAGGTAGAGCGTGTAGCTGTCAGCCAGCATCCGTGCCAGGCCACTGGCGATGTCCGCACGGTCGCTGTCTGAAATGCCGATGTTGATGTCCATGTGCTGCTCCTGGTGCAGTGCTGGGATGGGCTCAGCATAGGGATGCAGCGAGCGAGATAGAAATTGATTTAATTTTGGATATCGATAGATATTATCTATTTATGTCCAAGGCCCGGGGGTGTTTCCCGCGGGTTGGCGCTGGCAAAACTACGGGTTGCGAACTCGAGGAAACTCACGACCTTGCCCGGCAGGTGTTCACGGTGCGGGTAGAGCGCGTAAACCGGGCGTAGCGGTGGAGTGAAGCGGCCGAGGATCTCGTGCAGTGCGCCACCGCGGATGTCGTCGGCGACGATGTAGTCGGGCAGGCGCGCGATGCCGCGCCCCGCCAGCGCGAGGTTGCGGATGGCATTGCCGACATTGGAGACGAAATTTCCCTGCACGCGCACACCGAAGGTGTCGCTGGCACGGCGAAACTGCCACTCGGCATGCATGTAGGTCGGCGTCTCGGAATAGATCAGGCAGTTGTGCGTAACGAGATCCTCGGGATTACGCGGGCGCCCCCGTTCGGCGAGATAGTCCGGTGCGGCGCACACCAGCATCCTGACCGCCGACAGACGCCGAGCGATGTAGCTGGTGTCAGCGAGTTCGCGCACGGTGATGGCGACGTCGATGCCTTCATCGACGAGGTCGATGGGTCGGTCGGCAAGCACCAGGCGGACGTGGAGTTCGGGATAGGCGCGCATGAACGCACCGATCACGGGCGCCACGTGGAATGCGCCGAAGGCGGGTGGCGCAGCGATCGACAACATGCCCCGCACACTCCCTGCTTCCTCGCTCAGCCGGGCCTCGATGTTGCCGAGTTCGCCGAGCAGGGCGTGGACCTGCTCGTAGTAGCGTTCGCCGGCCTCCGTGAGACGCGTCGTGCGCGTGGTGCGGTTGAACAGGCGCAGGCCGAGATGGTCTTCCAGCGCCTGGATGTGCTTGCTCGCCATGGCGCGCGAGATGCCGAGTTCCTCGGCGGCCGCGGCAAAGGTGCCGCGGCGGACCAGGGCCAGGAAGACCTGCATGCTGGTGAAGCGGTCGAGCATGTGCGGCATGCTAATTGATTCTTCACGAGAAACAATCCATTTCTCCCGGGCCCCTTGGTCGCAGGCGGCGTGACACCTACCTTGTTTCGCAACGCAGCAACGGCACTTCGAGACGCCCTTGCTCCAGCTTTGTCCCTCAGGAGTACTTGCCATGAAGAACATCGTCCTCAGCCTGACTGCCGGGCTCGCCCTGGCTGTCGCTGGCAGCGCCGCCGCCGACATCAAGACCTGCGCGGCAGTGCCGGAGAACCGCGCCATCGCCGAGTCCTACAACACGGCCTGGCAGGCCGCGCTGAGCAGCGCGGACCCCGCCCGCATTGCGGCGCTGTACGGCGAGTCCGCCGTGCTGATGCCACCGAGCGACGAAACCTTCGTCGGTCAGCGCCCGATCGCGGAGTATCTCGCCCACGCCACGGTGCCCGGTGACACGGCCGCCTACCGCGTCGATCTCGTCTCGTGCGAGATGCACGGCGGCGCCTTGCACGTCGCCGGCGTGTGGGGCCTGACGGGGAGCGAAGGTCCGTGGGCGAGCGGCAACCTCATGCGGGTGCTGGAAGCCACGCCCGATGGTCGCTGGATTGCCGCCTACGAAATCTGGAACTGAACCAGGCGGCGGCGCGTGTCTTCGCGCGCCGCCGTCCCGCCCGCCTCTGTTAGACTCCCTCCCCCGTCCCCGGAGGAGTTCTCGTGACCGCCCGCATCGATCGCCTCGTGATCCCGGTAACGCCGTTCGAGCAGAACTGCTCACTGGTGTGGTGTCGCCAGACCCGCCGCGCCGTGGTCATCGATCCCGGCGGTGATCTCGAACGCATACGTAATGCCATCGAACGCAGCGACGTGACCGTCGAACGCGTGTTGCTCACCCATGCACATCTCGATCATGCCGCCGGCGCCCGCACCCTGGCCGACGAACTCGGCGTCGCCATCGAGGGCCCGCAGGCCGAGGACGCCTTCTGGCTCGACGCAATGCCCGAACAGAGTCGCCGCTTCGGTTTTCCGGCCGTGGCGGCGTTCCATCCGGATCGCTGGCTCGAAGCCGGTGACAGCGTGTCCTTCGGTGAACAGCGTTTCGAGGTCATCCATTGCCCCGGGCACACGCCGGGCCACGTGGTCTTCTACCACGACGACGGCGTCGCGTTCGTCGGTGACGTGCTGTTCCACGGTTCGATCGGCCGCACCGACTTTCCGCGCGGTGACCACGAGCAATTGATCGACTCCATCCGTTCGCGCCTGTGGCCACTCGGCGAAGACGTCGTGTTCGTCCCGGGGCACGGTCCGGAGTCGACCTTTGGCCAGGAACGCCGCATGAACCCCTTCGTCGCCGACTTCCTGTTCCGCGACGCCTGACCCGACCTGGCAATCCTGCGCCCCGATGCTATAGTTTCAACAGGTCGCCTGTAACGACGTGAGCCTCACCGGCGAGGACGCGCGAAGGCGACCTGAAGTGACGCGTCACATTGCGAAAGCGCACTACACCTATACAGGAGGACCTTGCTCAGCGAGGCCAATTCGCCGGAAAAACCCCGCCTTAGTGCGGGGTTTTGCTTTTCGGCGCGTGTTGGAGACCCTCGGGGAGGTTCCTGCAAGCGTAACCGGGTATGCCAGGGCGAGGCGTGCAGGTTTCGAGACTTGCGCCGTTCACGCTCGACAGATGAGCTCCGCAGAAGCCCGCACCGCGCCGTCATCGGGCGGCGCGGACTCTGAAGCAATGCGTCCTCAGGCGAAGATCGCCAGCAGATCCTTGCCGTCGACCTGTTGACCCGGGCTGACCACGACTTCGCCGATCGTGCCGTCGCGCTCGGCGCGGATGACGGTCTGCATCTTCATCGCCTCGATGGTCATGAGGGCGTCGCCCTTGGCCACCCGATCGCCCTTGCGCACGTTGATCTCGGCGATCAGCCCCGGCATCGGCGCGCCGAGGTGCGCTGCATTACCGCTCTCGGCCTTGCTCGTCGGCGCTCGCGTCGCCTCCTGGGAATGGTCGGCCACCTTGACCTGGCGCGGCTGACCGTTGAGTTCGAAGAACACCGTGCGCATACCGTCGTCGTGGTGATCGGAGGTACCGACATAGCGGATGATCAGGGTGCGCCCCGGGTCGATGTCGACGTTGATTTCCTGGCCGGGCTCCATGCCGTAGAAGAACGCGGCGGTCGGCAGCATGGTGAGATCGCCGAACTGGCGACGCTTGTGCGCGTAATCGACGAAGACCTGCGGGTACATGAGGTAGGACGCCAGCTCCTCGTCCGACACGTGGCGGTCGACCTTGTGTTCGACCTGCTTGCGCTCGGCGTCCAGGTCACAGGGAGCGAGCACGGCGCCGGGCCGCCCGCTGAGCGGCGATTCGTCGCCGAGGATCTTGCGCTGCAGGGCCGGCGGAAAACCGCCATGCGGTTGGCCGAGATCACCGCGGAAGAACGACACCACCGATTGCGGAAAGGCAACGTCGACATCGGGCGATTCGACGTCCGCCCGCTCGAGCCCGCTGGTGACCATCATCAGGGCCATGTCGCCGACGACCTTGGAACTCGGGGTGACCTTGACGATATCGCCGAACATGTCGTTGACGTCGGCATAGGCGCGTGCGACTTCGGGCCAGCGGTCGCCGAGCCCCAATGCCCGCGCCTGCTCGCGCAGGTTGGTGTACTGGCCGCCCGGCATGCCGTGGACATAGACCTCGGACGCCCCCGAACGCTCTTCGCTCTCGAATGCCGCGTAGCCGTGGCGCACTTCTTCCCAGTAATTGGAAATGCACCGGATGGCCTCGACATCGAGTCCGGCTTCGCGCGGACCGTGGCGCAAGGCTTCCACGATCGAACCGAGATTGGGTTGCGAGGTGAGACCGCTCATCGCGTCCATGGCGGCGTCGACAGCGTCCGCGCCGGCTTCGACCGCGGCAAGTACGCTGGCCGCCGCGATACCGCTGGTGTCGTGAGTATGGAAGTGGATCGGAATACCGACTTCCTGCTTCAACGTGCTGATCAGGGTCCGCGCCGCCTGCGGCCGACATAGGCCGGCCATGTCCTTGATGCCGAGGATGTGTGCCCCGGCCGCCTCGAGCTCGCGCGCCATCCGCACGTAATAGGCGAGGTCGTACTTGCGGCAGTCGGGATCGCTCAGGTTGCCGGTGTAACAGATGGCGGCTTCGGCGAGCTTGCCGGTCTCCAGCACGGCATCGATTGCGACGCGCATGTTCTCGACCCAGTTTAGCGAGTCGAAGATGCGGAAAACGTCGATGCCGGAAGTCGCGGCCTGCTGCACGAAGTAACGCACGACGTTATCGGGGTAATTCGTGTAACCGACGCCATTCGAGGCGCGCAGCAGCATCTGGGTGAGGATATTGGGCATGCGCTCGCGCAACGCGCGCAGGCGTACCCACGGGCATTCGTGCAGGAAGCGCATGGCAACGTCGAAGGTCGCGCCGCCCCAGCATTCGACCGAGAACAGTTGCGGCAGCAGACGCGCATAGGCATCCGCCACCGCGACCATGTCGTAGCTGCGCATGCGCGTGGCGAGCAGCGACTGGTGGGCATCGCGGAAAGTGGTGTCGGTAATCAGCGCCTGCGGCTGCTCGAGCATCCAACGCGCGAATCCTTCCGGACCCAGTTCCTCGAGCTTCTGCCGCGTACCCGGTACCACCGCGCGTTCGTGACATTCGGGCACGCGCGGCAGGCGCAGCGAGCGCGGCCGCGGCCGTTCGGCGACAGCCGGGTTGCCGTTGACGATGACGTCGGCGATGAAACGAAGCAGGCGGGTAGCGCGATCGCGGCGACGTGGAAACACCAGCAGCTCGGGCGTCTCGTCGATGAAGGTCGTGGTGTAATCGGCGCGACGGAACCGCGCGTTCTGCAGCAGGCCCTCGAGGAAACGCAGGTTGGTACTGACGCCGCGAATGCGGAACTCGCGTACCGCACGGAGCATGCGCTGGGTGACTTCTTCGGAGGTGTTGCCCCAGGCCGTGACCTTGACCAGCAGCGAGTCGTAGAACCGCGTGATACGCGCGCCGGTGTAGGCCGTGCCGGCATCGAGCCGGATGCCGAACCCGGCCGGACTGCGGTAGGTCGTGATCATGCCGTAGTCGGGGATGAAATTATTCTCTGGATCCTCGGTCGTGATGCGGCACTGCACGGCATGGCCGCGCAGGCGGATTTCGTCCTGCTTCGGCACACCACTCTCCGCGGTACCGATGGCATGTCCCTCGGCAACGCGGATCTGGGCCTTGACGATGTCGATGCCGGTGACGGCCTCGGTCACCGTGTGCTCGACCTGGATGCGCGGATTGACCTCGATGAAGAAGAACGCGCCGCTGTCGGCGTCCTGCAGGAATTCGACGGTGCCGGCGTTGCGGTAGTCCGCCGCACGACACAAAGTCAGGGCGGCATCGCAGATGGCCTCGCGCTGTTCCTGCGACAGATACAGTGCCGGCGCGCGCTCGACGATCTTCTGGTTGCGCCGCTGGACGGTGCAGTCGCGTTCGAACAGGTGGACGAAATTACCGTGGGAATCGCCGAGCACCTGCACCTCGACGTGGCGCGCGCGACGGACGAGTTTCTCGAGATAGACCTCGTCGTTGCCGAAGGCAGTCTTGGCCTCGCGCCGCCCCACTTCGACCATCTCGTGCAACTCGTCGCGGCCCTCGATCACGCGCATGCCGCGACCGCCGCCGCCCCAGGAAGCCTTGAGCATGACCGGGTAGCCCACCTCCTCGGCGAGGCGCTCGATGTCCGCGCGCTCGTACGGCAGTGGACCGGTGGCAGGCATCACCGGGACTCCGGCGCGCTCGGCCAGTTCACGCGCGGCGACCTTGTTACCGAGGCGGCGCATGACGTCCGGGGGCGGACCAACGAAGATCAGGCCGGCGGCGGCACAGGCCTCGGCGAACTCGGGGCTCTCGGACAGGAAGCCGTAACCGGGATGTACGGCGTCGACCTTGGCATCGACGGCCGCCCGGACGATGTCGTCGATTTCCAGGTAGGCCTGCACCGGGGTGCAGTCCTCGCCGACCAGGTAGGACTCGTCGACTTTGAAACGATGGAGCGAGAAACGGTCCTCACGCGAGTAGATGGCGACGCTGGTCACGTCGATCTCGGCCGCGGCACGCATGACACGGATGGCGATTTCGCCGCGATTGGCGACCAGGAGCTTACGAATTCTTTTCATGGCGGCATGCTACCCGCTGCGCGGGCCCGGTTGACAGGACAATGATGCGGGACTGGAGCGCGACGGCAGTGCGCTCGAGCAGCGTCGCTCAGTCCGCCTGTTCCCGGCGCACCCCGAGCACGGCGCCGCGCGCCCGCATGCGCTCGAGGATTGTACTGCCCGCGGCGACGAACCCGGCAACGTCGGCGTAAGCGAGGTCGCGGGCGAGTTCTTCCAGGATGTGCTGACCAGGGCAGGACGTACCGCCAGCGATGCGTTCGAGTAGCCGACGCGTCGGCTCGTTGACGTCGAGGAAGCCGTAGAGATCGTCGGGATCGCGAAATGCCGCGATATGCGTCGACTGTGCGGGCGGCACATCCGGCCGGTAATCGGGGCCGATGGCGTGGACGGGAAAGCGGTAGGTCACCATGCGCAGGGTCGGGTTGGCGACCGGGATAGCGGCGAGGAGGTCGCCGGCAGGGTCGATGCCCGACAGGTCGAGGTCGCGGGTATCCGCGCCAACCAGAGTTTCGAGCCAGTCGAAGTGCGCGAGTTCAAGGAGGAATGGCGGATCGTCGTCCGCCTCACGCCCGTGCTCGAGATAGGCGAGGAACTCGGCAGGCACGTCGACGAAAGCGCTCGCCTGGGCGACATGGTGCACGATGTAGTGGCGCATCATCGCTGCCCAGGCCTCATCGTCCATGACCGCGCGGAGCCGCGGGTAGTTGTCCTGCATCAGGCCGGCCACGTTGGCGTACACCGCATGGCGGTAGATGGCGAGACGTCGTTCCTCGTGCTGGCCGGGCGCAGGTGCAACCGCGGGATCACGCAGGTGCCTGGCGAAGGCGCGCTGCAGGCGGACGTGCTCGGGTTCGCTGCTCACGGTACGGATCTCTGCCGGGCGGGCGCGCTTCAGGCCGCGGCGCTTTCGCCGTGTGCGCGCTGGATGCTTCGAATGCGCTCGACCTCGGTCAGGACCTCCGCCAGTGGCGGGATGTTGACGTCCCGTTCGAGCATGGTCGGAAAGACCCCGAAGCATTGATACGCGTATTCGAGCAGGGACCAGACCGGGTCGATCACCGCCGCACCGTGGGTGTCGACAATCAGGTCGGGCGCGTCGTGAGCGTGGCCCGCGATATGCGCGTAGGCAATTCGCTCGCCCGGCAGACCGGCGAGAAACTCGCGCGCGTCGTAGGCATGGTTGACCGCGTTGACATAGACGTTGTTGATGTCGAGCAGCAGGTCGCAATCGGCCTCCTCGACCACGCCGCGGATGAAGTCGAGCTCGGACACCGCGGCCGAGAGGCTCAGGTAGTAGGACGGGTTCTCCACCGCGATGCGCCGCCCGAGTGTTTCCTGGACCTGGCGGATCCGCGCCGCGACATGGCGGATCGCCTCTTCGGTGAAAGGGATCGGCAAGAGTTCGTAGAGGTGGCCGTGGGCGGCGCAGAAGCTCAGGTGGTCGCCGTACACGACGACGTCATGCGCATCCAGAAACGCCTTTAGACGGCCGAGAAAAACCGTGTCGAGAGGATCCGGACCGCCCAGGTTCAGCAGCAAGCCGTGGCAGGCGAGCGGGCGTTGCACGGCGATCTCGCGAAACGCGCGGCCGAGGCGCCCGCCCACGTCGATCCAGTTCTCGGGGGCGACTTCGAAGAAATCGATGGATTCGGGGATGGCGTCCCGCAGCGACCCCAGATGGGGCCGCCGCAGGCCGAGGCCGGCGCCACTGACACCGCGGGTCGAGAGCACCGGCCGCGAACGGAACCCTGGAGCGGGCTCGTTCTTACTTCTTCAGGTGGGACACTGAGCAGCTTTCGCCGGCGAAGGTACCGCAAACCGCGGGATCCTTCTTGCCGGTCGCAAGCTTGCCGCCAGCGTAACCGGCCTTCTCGTCGCCGCCATAGCTGAAGCCCGTGGCGTCGTCGATCATGACCTTGTTGCCCTGCATGTCCATGGCTTCGGCGGCCACGTTGACCGCTTCACCGAACTCGACCATCTGGAACGGGTTCTCGGCGGCATTGACGTTGGTCGCCAGTGCCATGACAACACTCGAACCGACCGCAGCCGCGATGGGCTTCAGGTTGTTCTTTTTCATGGTGGACCTTCCTCCTCAGGAGACTCTTTACTGTTGTACAACTGCTCCCCGTAGCTGCGATTCCTCGCCACAGCATCCATCAAGGCGCATGCGCAGTCTCAGATTCGGGGAGGTCCGAAGAATGGTATCCAGCGCGCTAATATAAGTCTAGGTTGGCCCTGGACGACCTAGGACCCTGAAATTGGAGAATTTTCCGGGAGCGGCGGGAGGGGCGTCGGGGGAAAAGGCCCCCGCGACGACGAGCGCCGCGGGGTCACGCAAATTCAACGCGTAACGCTATCGCTACGGTGCCGATGGTAGCGCGCCGAAGGCCGAAAACCCCGGGAAATTTTCCCATAAAGAATGGGCGGCACGCCAAATTTCGATGTATCGCAACCTACTGATTCCCCTCATCTATCTTGCCTGCATCGCGGGCTCCCACGGAGACGGCGGCAGCGCCGCCTTCCGCCAGGGCGATTTCGCCAGGGCTGCCGAATTGTTCGGCGCACGCGCCGCGCAGGGCGACGCCGTGGCGCAGAACAACCTCGGGGTCATGTACCTCAAGGGGCACGGGGTGGCTGTCGATTATCCGCGCGCCCGCGAACTGTTCCTGCAGGCCGCCGAGAAGAACCTGCCCGGTGCGCAATTCAATCTCGGCATCATGAACCTGCGCGGCTATGGCCAGGCGGCCGATCCGACGCAAGCGGCGACGTGGTTCGAACGCAGCGCCGAACAGGGTGATCGCGAAGCCCAGTTCTTCCTCGGCCTGCTGCAGTTCAAGGGTCATGGCGTGACGCGCGATCCCGCCGCGGCGCGCCGCTGGTTCGCCGCCGCAGCCGAAGCGGGCCTCGCCGCGGCCCAGTACAACCTCGCCATGCTGCTGCTGCGCGGCGAGGGCGGTGACGCCGACGAGGACGGCGCGCTGCATTGGCTCGAAGCGGCGGCCAGGCAACAGCATCCGCAGGCGCGCATGCAAATGGCACGCATCCATCTCGCTCACGGCGACGAACCCGAGCATCTCGCCGCGGCCGCCGCCTTGCTGCGGCAATTGGCCGATGGCGGCGACGGCGAAGCCCAGATGCAGCTCGGCCTGATGTACGTGTTCGGTCGCGGGGTGCCCGCGGACGGCGAGGAAGGGCGCTTCTGGCTGCGCCAGGCGGCATTGCAGGGTGTGAAGGAAGCGCAGATGAACCTGGGCACGATCTTCGCCCGTGGCATCGGTACCGCGGCAGACCTCGTTCAGGCCTACGCGTGGTTGTCGCTCGCGGCGGAAGCGAGCGCCGTTGCGCGGGATGCGCGCGACGAGATCGAGACCCGCATCAGCCCGACCGAGTTGTCCGCCGCGCAGTCGCTGACCGAGGAGTTACGCGGCCGTCAGCACAATCCCTGAGCCGTTCCTCAAGGCAACGATCCGCGCAAGCTTCCCACCATGTCGCGTACGGCGTCGACGATCACCCCGGGTCGTTCGAGGTGCACGTTGTGACCGGCGCCGCGGACGACTTCGAGACGACCGCGTGGCGCGAGGGCTGCCAGCGTCCGCTGAAGCTCGCGCCAGCGCCGTTCGCGAACCGGATCGCTACCCGTCGCCGAGTCGCGTGCAATGACGATGAGCGGGACATCCGGTAGTGTCCCGGCCGCGCGCACCTGCCCCGCGCTGTCGGCGAAATGGGCGAGTTCGTCCATCTGGGCGAACACCGCCTTGCGCCGGCTGTTGAGAAATTGCGCAACTGCGAGGTGCGGCGGACGGGCGTGCGCCGGTGCGTCGAAGCGGGACTGGTCGATGGCATTTCGCGCCGCGTGCGGCCCGTCATTGATCCTCGGCAGGGCTGCGGGATGTGACGACTCCACCAGCACCAGTCCGCACACCTCGCCCGGGTATGTCGCGGCCATCAGCCGCGCGTCGAATCCGCCCAGGGAGTGACCGAGCAGCAGGAATGGAGGCCGCTCTCCGACCCCCGCGAGCAGCGCCCGCAGTTCGTCGACGGCGCGCTGCGCCGTGCGCGGAGCCGGGCCCGGATCACTCCAGCCGTAACCCGCACGATCGTAGGTGCACACTCGGGCGAAGGCCGCGATGGCGTCCTGGACTGGTGCCCATTCGAGGGCGCTGCCACCGAGCCCCGCGTCGACGACCACCGTCGGCGCACCGTTGCCGATGCAGTGGTAATGGAGACGATGGGTTCCGAGATTCGCGAAGCGGCCCGGCGGCACCAGCGCCGCGGGCGTGTCGGCCGGCGCGGGGGACATGCTGGCGAAGAACGTGATTGCGACTGCACTGGCTGCCTTTGGGCTAGACTGCCGTGCGCGGGGCCGGCGGCACCGATTCATCGCGCGTTCAGCGCACGCGGCGACAATGCGCTCACACCAGGAGATGAACAGCATGACGACAAGACCACGGATCCGATGCACCGCCTGGGTCGTCGCGCTCGCCCTGACGCTCGGCAGCGTGGGGATGGCGACTGCCGCGGACAACGGGGCGCGCGAAGCCGCCCCGCCAGCCGACGTCGACAAGAAGGACGAACCACGCTGCGTGCACGGCTGCGAGCGCTGGGGCAAGGTGTGCAACGTCGATCCGCGCGGCGTATACAAGTGCCGGCGCATCTGTGAGAAGTTCGGCGAAATCTGCGAGTGAGCGCGGGCGCGGAAGCCGCCATCGACTGGCGGCTGGTCGATACCATCGTGCTCGACATGGACGGCACCCTGCTCGATCTGCACTTCGATGACCTGGTCTGGAACGATGCTCTGCCCCGTTCATACGCCGCACGCGGCGGAATGGATTTCGAACTCGCGCGAAATACGATCCGGGCCCGGCTCGACGCGGCTCGCGGACGCCTCGAGTTCTATTGCCTCGATCACTGGAGCCACGTCTTCGGCATCGACCTGCACGGCATCGAGCAGGGACTCGCCGCGCACGTCCGCGCCCGGCCGCAGGCCCGCGCGTTCCTGCAGTGGGCAGCAGCGCGTGGCCTGCGGCTGATCCTGGCCACCAACGCCCACCCGCGTAGTCTCGCGCGCAAGCTCGAGCTCACCGGGATCGGACACTGGTTCGAACAGGTCGTCAGCGCCCACGAACTCGGCCATCCGAAGGAAGACGACGCCTTCTGGCAGGCGCTCGCCGCGCTGTGCGCCTTCGACGGTGAACGCACCCTGTTCATCGATGACAACCACAGCGTGCTCGATGCCGCCCGGCGTCACGGCATCCGCTTCCTGCGCGGCGTGGCCTACCCGGACAGCGAGGGCACCGAAGTCCGCCACCCCGATTTTCACTGCATCGCGTCGTTCAGCGATCTCGCCGGGCCGTTGCCGGGTTGCTGAGAGGGGCGGCGCGGCGTTACGCGCCAACGCCGCTTACGTCTTCCCTGGGCGCGTCGCCCCGGCGCCCCGCGCACACTCGCCCGCATGCGGCGCGGCAAGCAGTTCGTAGACTACGTGCCCGGCGCGCCGGGCGCGCGCCTCGAATCGGGTGACGATGCGTCGATGCGGTCGCGGCGCCCACGCCCGTGCACCGCACAGGTTGCGCCAGCCGGGCGCGCCATCGATGAGTTCGGCAGCCTGGCGGGCATAGTCGGCATCGTCGGTCGCGAACCAGAAACAGGCCGACGGCTTGAGGCAACGCGCCAGCGCCGCCAGGAACGGCGTGGCGAGCAGGCGCCGCTTGTGATGGCGCTTCTTCGGCCACGGGTCGGGGAAATACATCGCCGCGCCATCGAGGCTGGCCGCCGGGAGGGCATCGAGGACGTCGTTGGCATCGGCGCCGAGGAGGCGGACGTTGTCGAGCGCCAGCCGTTCGATCTGGAGCAGGGCATGGCCCAGGCCCGGCCGATGGACTTCGCAGCCCAGGTGGTTGGCGTGGCGTTCACGTGCGGCCGCGGCAACCAGGTTGTCGCCGTTACCGATGCCGATCTCGAGGTATAGCGGCGCACGCCGGCCGAACAGCGCGACCGGGTCACCGAGGTCGTCGGGTACGGCGCCGTAGCGTGGCCAGGCGGCTTCCAGTGCGCGTTGCTGCGCCGGGGTCATGCGACCGGCGCGCAGCACATAGCTGCGGATGGCACGAGGCTGGGCCGGATGGTCGTTCATGGCGGGTTCCACGGCGGCCGGCGACAGGGCCGGCCGGCGCTGGCTTCAGAGCGGGACTTTCATGCCCTCGCGGCCGATCAGGCACTCCATGTCCGACTTGCGCTCGCGGATGATCTGCAGGCAATCACGATGGATCGCGGCGACCTGGTCGTCGTTGTACGTCGGGTCATGGTGGTAGAGATAGAGGCAACGGACGCCGGCGTCGATGGCCAGGTGCACCGTATCGACGTAACACGAATGGCCCCAGCCGCGCTTCTTGTTGTAATCGTGCGGCGTGTACTGGGCGTCGTGGATGAGGATGTCGACGTTCTCGATGGCGCCGACCTCGGCCGTGCGCTGTTCGGAGACCATGCGTTCGAGCAGTTCGTGCTCGTCCTCCTCGAATTCGTGGATGCGCTTGGCGATCGAACCCTTGAGGAACTGCACCTCGTTGTCGGAGACGTATACCACGGTCTTGTCGCGCACCCGGATGCGGTACCCATAGGTCACGCCAGGGTGATGCACGTTGAAATGCCGGATCTCGAACGGCCCGTGACGCAGCCCGCCCGTGTGGGGCGCGACGTACTGGATGTCCGCCATCCAGGTTTCGGTCTCGACCGGGAAATACGGCGCTTTCATCTGGTCCGACAAGCGCTTCTCGATGTCGGCGGCGGTATCCCCCGGGCCGAAGAACTTGATGCGCCAGGCGGGCGAAAATGCCGGTTGGAAGAACGGCAGGCCGCAGATATGGTCCCAATGGTAATGGGTGAACACGACCATCATCTCGTTGATGCCGGCGTCCTGCATCAATTCTTCGCCGAGCGAGATGATGCCGGTGCCGCCATCGCATACCAGCAGGGTATCGTCCCAACGCAGCTCGACGCAGGACGTGTTGCCGCCGACGCCGAGATGAGTGTCGTGCGGCGCGGCATACGAGCCGCGTACTCCCCAGAACCTGAGATAGGCTTCGCTCATCTAGCCGCCGGCTTCGGATTTGTCGGTGTACTTCTCGACCAGCGTGCGAATGGCTTTCTTGGATATGGGCTTGGCGACGAACTCCACCACGCCGAGTTCACGTGCCGCGGCGCGGTCCTGCGCATAGTCCTTGGAGCTGATCATGACCGTCGGGGTATCGCCGTGCAGATCGTTGCTGCGCAGCTCCTTGAGGAAGGTATAGCCATCCTTGTTCGGCATCATGACGTTGACGAACAGCAGGTCAGGACGACGCTCGGCGAGGAAGTCCAGCGAGGCCTCGGCCGAATCGTAGACGTGCAGGGCGAAATCGGCCTCGGCGGCGACCTGTTCGAAGAACGCGCGCATCGCCGCGCTGTCATCGACGAGAACGATGGTCGGTTTGGCTGTATCCATGCGTCGTCGGTGTCCGAGAGGCCCAAGGCTCAGATACTCATGAGCCGGTTGTTAAACACATATCCTAACTTCATGAGTTCCGGGCTATTATAGGCCGCAGATTCTGCGATATCCCGGCTCCCGGAACAAGTCGACTCGGGCCCGCGCGGTCGATGACCCGCATGATAGCGCACGATTTCGGGCAAAAGCAGGTAGGAGCGCCGGTGACCACGACGACGATGACATCAGCGCGCAGCCTCTTTCAGGGTACGGCGCGAGTACCTACAATCGCGGCTCGCGCGGGTGTAGTTCAATGGTAGAACATCAGCTTCCCAAGCTGAGAACGTGGGTTCGATTCCCATCACCCGCTCCAATTGATGCGCCGGCGCGTGGACGGAACGTGGCAGCGTCATGAGGGACACCAAGCTGGCAGGCCGTGATCCCGCCCTCGAGGCGCGGGCGCGGGCGCTCTACGACGAACGCCTGCCCTACCACAACTTCGATCACATCCTCGACACCCTGGCGTCGGCCGAGGTGATCCTCGAGCGCTGCGCCGCCGAGCACATCCGCATCGATGCCACGGTCGTCTACTACGCCCTGCTGTTCCATGACGCCGGGTACCAGGAAGACCACCTCGCCCTCGGTCATGCCAGCAAGGAGGCCTATTCGGCGGCACTCGCCGCGGACGTCCTCGAAGAGTTCGGCGTGGCCTCCAATCAGGTGCGCAAGACGGTTGCCGCCATTCTCGCCACCGAGCGTGACGGCAGCTTCGTCTCGGCCGAACAGAAGGCGGTCCGCGCAGCGGATCTCTCGGGCATGGCGGCGGAGTGGCCGGTGTTCCTGCGCCACTCGCTCAACCTCAAGCGCGAGTACGAGCTGTTGCACGACTGCGAGCTGAGCTGGGCGGCGTGGCAGCAGAACTCCGAACAGGTACTGTCGTTCTACCTCACCCAGGAAATCCGCCTGACCAGCTATTTCCACAACGAGCGGCGCGAATCTGCGTTCCACACCGCGGTGCGCGACAACCTGCGGCGCCTCCTCGCCGAGCCCGAGCAACCGGGCGCGGCCTGAGCGCCGCTCAGCGGCCTCCTGCCTCGGTTCCGGCGGCGCGGTTGTCGCCGATGCGGAGCAGGATGAAGTCCATGTCGTTCTCGACCAGCTTGAGGCGCATCGCGCGGATCTCCTCGGCGTTCGACAGCGGGCCGACGTGGACGCGGAACCACACGTCCTGGCCATTGATGACCACGCGCTGGATGCTCGCCGAAATCCCGCGCAGGGCGAGCGTGGCCTTGACGCGATCGGCGTCCTCGTGGGTCTTGAACGAACCGACCTGCAGCAGGTAGGTACCGGAATCGAGTTCCTCGTCCGGCGCCGGCCGGTCCTCCCGCTCGCGCTCGGACAGTTCCCAGTCCGGGATCGGCACTTCCATCTCGGGCAGGATCTTGTAGAAGTCGAACTTGGGCCGGGGCAACTCGACGGCGGGTTCGGACGGGCGCGCGGGCTCGACGTAGGCTTCCGCCGGCGAGTTCCCCGGGCCGCCGCCGGGGAGGTGCAACTGGCCCGACCACAGGTAGACTCCGAACGCGACGAGCAGGCCGACGCCGAGACCACTCAGGAAGGACAGCCAGCTGCCATGCACGGCGGCGGGCTTGCGCTTGTCGCGGCTCGAACCGTGCTTGTAATCGCGCGGTGCCATACGCCTCACATCTCCGTCGGTGCGCTGATGCCGATGACCTCGAGGCCGTTGGCCAGTACGCGGCGCACGGCGTCGCACAGGCGCACGCGGGCATCGCGCAGGGGCCCGTCGTCGACGAGGATCTTGTGCCCGTTGTAATAGCCGTGGAACTCGGTGGCGAGGTCACGCAGGTACTGGGTGACGAGATGCGGTTCGCGCGCGCTCGCCGCCGTCTCGATCATCTCGGGGTAGTGCCACAAGAGCTTGGCGAGGCGCCGCTCGGCCGGCGCGTCCAGCACCGTGGCGAGTTCGACCGGCGCGCCCGGCGCGGTCAGTCCGCGCTCGGCGAGCTGGCGCTCGACGCTGCAGATGCGGGCGTGGGCGTACTGCACGTAGTAGACCGGGTTGTCGCTGCTCTCGGCAGTCGCGAGGTCGAGATCGAATTCCAGGTGCTGGTCGGCGCGGCGCATCACGTAGAAGAAGCGTGCGGCATCGACGCCGACTTCGTCGACCAGCTGCTTGAGAGTGACGAACTCACCGGCGCGGGTCGACATCGCGACCTTCTCGCCGCCGCGAACCAGCGCCGCGAACTGCACCAGCACCACCGACAGGCGCGCGGCGTCTTCGCCCAGGGCGGTGATGGCCGCACGTACGCGCGGCACGTAGCCGTGGTGATCGGCGCCCCACACGTCGATGATCTCGGCGAAACCGCGCTGGAACTTGTCGAGGTGGTAGGCGATGTCCGAGGCGAAATAGGTCTTCAAGCCGTTCTCGCGTACCACCACGCGGTTCTTCTCGTCGCCCAGCGCGGCGCTGCGGAACCAGCGTGCGCCGGCCTCGACGTAGATGTGGCCGTTGCGCTCGAGCACCGCCATGGCATCGTCGACCAGGCCGCCCGCCATGAGGCCGGCCTCGGAGTACCAGACGTCGAACTCGACGCCGAAATCGACGAGGTCGGCCTTGATCTCCTCGAGGATGGTGTCCTTGGCGAAATCGCGCAGGGTGGCGAAGCGCGCCTCGCCGAGCGCCGTGCGGAGGTGGGCGATGGCGGCATCGAGCGCGCGTTCGGCATCGTCGTCGATCGCGGACGGCGGCGCGACGACCCCCGCTGCCCAGTCATCGCCGTGACGGGCCTGCCAGGCGCGGGCGATGTCGACGACGTAGTCACCGCGGTAAGCCTGCGCCGGAAAATCGACCTCGACCCCGCCCAGTTCGAGGTAGCGCAGGCACACGCTCAGGGCAAGGATGTCCATCTGCCGGCCGGCGTCGTTGACGTAGTACTCGCGGCAGACGTCGTGGCCGGTGACCGCCAGCAGGCGGGCGATGACCGAGCCGATGGCCGCGCCGCGACCGTGGCCGATGTGCAGCGGGCCGGTCGGGTTGGCCGAGACGTACTCGACCTGCACCCGGCGCCCGGCACCGAGATCACTGCGGCCGTAGTCGGGCCCCTCGGCGAGGACCGCCTCGACTACGCCGAAGACGGTTGCAGGGTCGACGACGAAGTTGATGAAACCCGGCCCGGCGACCTCGACGGCGGCGAACAGCGCGTCGCCGCGCAGGCATTCGGCGAGCGCGCTGGCGAGTTCCCGCGGCGGCCGGCGGCAAGGCTTGGCCAGCAGCATCGCCACGTTGGTGCTGAAGTCGCCGTGGGCCTCGAGCTTGGGGACTTCGACCTGGTAGTCGACCGCCGGCGCGTCGGCGAGCGTGCCGGCTTCGCGCAGGCGCGCCAGCGCGGCGTCAATCGCGTTGCGCAGCAGGTGTTTCAAGACATGTATTCCGTAGGCGAACGAAGTGGGGCGGATCGGACGGCAGATTCTAGCCGCTCTCCCGTTTTGACGCACTGCACCCAGGCCGCGCGCCGGGTCACCTACAGGGTGTCCTGGGGATCGACGTCGATCGAGTAACGCACGCGGGCGGCGCGGGCGGCGCCGTCGAGGGCTTCGAGCGTTGGTCCCAGCGTGCGGCCGATGGCGCCACGGGTCGCGGCCGAGAGCACGATCAGGGCGCGGTAGCGACCGGCTCGGCGTTCCATCAGGGCCGGGATGGGGAAGCTGATCTCAACCGCTTCGCCGCCGTCCAGCAGCAGGCGGCGAGCATCGGCGAGGAAGGCCAGCGGGCGCTCCGCGCGCGGCGACTCGGCGCGCAGCACGGCCATCGCCGCGAAGGGCGGCAGCGACGCCTGCTCGCGCTCGGCGAGGGCGGCACGCGCGTAGGCGCCGTAGCCGTGGTCGATCACCCGCCGTAACACCGGGTGACGCGGCTGGTGGGTCTGGATCAGCACGCGCCCGGCCCGCGCCGCGCGCCCGGCGCGCCCGGCGACCTGCACCAGGAGCTGGGCGAGACGTTCCTCGGCGCGGAAGTCGAGGGCGTAGAGGCGGCTGTCGGCGTCGACGATGCCGACCAGGGTGATGGCGGCGAAATCGAGCCCCTTGGCCACCATCTGGGTACCGATGAGGATATCGACCCGGCCGGCCGCGATGTCTTCGAGCATCGCCGCGAGCGTGGCGGGGTGCCGCACGGTATCGCGGTCCATGCGGCACACCCGGTGCCCGGGGAAGAGTTCGGCGACGATTTCCTCGACGCGCTCGGTGCCCAGCCCGATCGGCGCTATCTCGGGCAGCTCGCAGCAACTGGCCGGGCGCCGCATCGGCAGGTAGCGATCGCAATGGTGACAGCGCGCGGCGTCGATGCCCTTGTGGTAGACGAGGAAGGCATCGCAGCGATCGCAGCGCCGCGGTTCGCCGCAATGGCGGCAGATCAGCAGCGGGGCATAACCACGGCGATTGAGAAACAGCATCACCTGCTCGCCGCGCGCGAGATGGGCGTGCATGGCCTCGACGAGCTGGTCGCCGAGGCCGCCGCGCAGGCCGAGGCCGCGCACGTCGACGCATTCGATCGCGGGCGGGCTGGCGGCCAGCGCACGCGCGTCCAGGCGCAGCTCGCGGTACTTCCCACGCGCGGCATTGGCGAGTGTTTCGAGCGACGGCGTGGCGGAGCCCAGCAGCACCGGAATGCCCGCCTGCTGGGCGCGCACGATGGCGACGTCGCGGGCCGAGTAGCGGAAACCGTCCTGCTGCTTGTACGAGGCGTCGTGTTCCTCGTCGACCACGACCAGGCCGAGCGTCGGCAGGCCCACCCACACTGCCGACCGCGTCCCCACCAGCACGCCGATCTCGCCGCGCCGACAGGCATCCCAGGTCAGTGCACGCTCGCGCTCGCCGAGGCCCGAGTGCAGCACGCCGACACGGCTGCCGAAACGCTGGCGGAAACGGTCGAGCAGGTGCTGGGTCAGGGCGATCTCCGGCACCAGCACCAGGGCCTGGCGCCCCGCGGCGAGGACCCGCGCGATGAGGTCGAGGTAGACCTCGGTCTTGCCGCTGCCGGTGACGCCCCACAGGAGCCAGGCCTGGAATTCGCCCAGCGCCGCGCCGACCGCATCGACCGCGGCCTGCTGTTCGGCGTTGAGGGTCGGACCGGGTGTGGCGGGTTGCGGCGCCGGCGGTTCCAGCCGCACCGCCTCGACCCAGCCGCGGGCCTGCAGGCGGCGCAGCGTCGCGCGCCAGTCGAAGTCGAGTTCGACCAGGGCCTGTTCCGGCAGCGCCGCCTCGCCCAGGTGATCGAGCAGGCGGCGCTGCTTCGGCGCGCGGCGGCCGAGCGTGGCCTGCTCGGCGCGGCCCGCGGCAGTCACCCGCCAGCCGCGCCGGCCATGATCGGGCAGCTGCTGTCGGCGACGCAGCACGGTCGGCAGGAGGGCCGCGAGGACGTCGCCGAGGGGATGCTGGTAGTAATCGGCCGACCAGGCGGCGAGGCGCAACATGGCCGGGTCGAGCAGCGGCTCGGCATCGAGAACGGCATCGAGCGGCTTGAGTTCCGGCGCGGACTCGCCACGCCCGTCGCCGTGTACGGCGACGACCACCCCGACCCGGTGCGCGGTGCCGAACGGCACCCACACCCGTGCGCCGCGCCGCGGGTTCAGGCCGGCCGGCACCCGGTAGTCGAAAACCTGGCGCAGCGGCGCGAACACCGCCACCTCGCATACCGTCGGCACTTTGCTCATGGCGCACCGGCGGCGGAACGGCGCGTCGTCGACCGCCGCCCCCGGCGCTCAGCCGAGCGCGGCGAGCCCATCGGTGAACAGCTGGCCGGAGTCGAGCAGCGCGCCGAGTTCGGCAGCCGCGACCCGCCGGACCGGCTTGTCGTCGAGGCTGCTCAGGGGCATGCGCCGCGAACCCGCCGTGGGAAACACGACGAGGTCGAAGGCTTCGCCGGCAATCTCGACCTCGAAGCACGGCATGTCGGCGGCGTCCCCGCGCGGGAAGCGGCAATGACGGTCGACGAGGTGATAGGGAATGCGGCGCTCGAGCAGGAAGCGCGTCACCGCTTCCGGCTCGTCGCTCGCGAGATGCAGCGTGATCGGCGTCGACGCGGTGGCCGTGCCGTACCACACCGGCCCGACCAGGCGGGCGTCGAAGCGGGCCAGCGCCTCCAGCGCGCGCAGCGCGGCGCCGCGCAACCGGGCCAGGCGCGCGGCGAGTTCTTCGCGCTCGAACAGGGCCAGGTGCTCGGCCAGGGCGCGCTGGATGCTGCGGTTGTCGGGCGCATCGCGCCGTTCGTCCAGGCCCAGGTCGCGCGCGGCGCGGCGCCGCGCGGTATCGAAGTCGTCAGCCTCGCCGGCGGCGAGATGACGCGCGGCGGCAACCGCGAACTCGTTCGGGACGGCGCCAGGCCGTTGGACACGACGCGGAGCCATCGCCGGGATCAGAACAATTGCTCGGGCATCACGCTGCCCTGGCGGTCACTGCCGCTACCACCCATTGCTGCGGATCCGCTGTCGCCGCGCGGCGGCACGTGGCCTTCGCGAAAGGATTCGAAAATCGCATTCGGATTGTTGGCCCCGGCGAGGAGCCCGGTATCCGGATCGATGCGCACCGTGACCAGGCCCGGCGGTCGTTCCATGGTCGCTTCCGGCATCCCGTCGAGGGCGACCTTCATGAAATCGATCCACATCGGCAGGGCGGCCTGGGCGCCGGTTTCACGCCGCCCCAGCGGGGCAACCCTGTCGAACCCGACCCACACCGTCGTCACCACGTTGGCATTGAAGCCTGAGAACCAGGCGTCCTTCTGGTCGTTGGTGGTGCCGGTCTTGCCGGCCAGGTCCTGGCGGCCGAGGGAACGGGCGCGCCGGCCGGTACCGAACTTGATCACGTCCTGCATCATCGAGTTCATGATCCAGGCATTCTCGGCCGCGATGACCCGCGGCGCCGGGTTCTGCGGCGGCAGGTGCTGCATGCTGACCAGGGTTTCGAGATCGCTCGGCTCACCGTCGTCGTCGAGTTCGACCTGTTCGCACACCGTGCACACCGTTGCCGGGCTGGCCTCGAACAGGGGCTCGCCGTCGCCGTCCTCGATGCGCTGGATGAAATAGGGTTCGACCCGGTAACCGCCGTTGGCCAGCACGGCGTAGCCGGACACGAGCTGCAGCGGCGTGACCTCGCCCGAGCCCAGCGCCATCGACAGGTTGCGCGGCAGCTCGTCGGGATGGAACCCGAAACGCGCGACGTATTCGAGGGCGTAATCGACGCCGATCGCGCGCAGCAGCCGGATCGAGACGAGGTTGCGCGAATTGATGAGCGCCTCGCGCAGGCGGGTGGGGCCGTAATACTGGCCGCTGTAATTCTCCGGGCGCCAGGCGCTTTCCAGGCCCGGCTCATCGAACACGATCGGCGCATCGTTGATGAAGCTGGCCGCGGTGAAGCCCTTCTCGAGCGCCGCGGAATAGATGAAGGGCTTGAAGTTGGAACCTGGCTGGCGGCGCGCCTGCAGTACGCGGTTGAACTTGGAACGGTCGTAATCGAAGCCGCCGACCAGGGCGCGTATCGCGCCATCGTGGGGGTCGAGGGAGACCAGTGCGCCCTCCACCGCGGGCAGTTGCTCGAGCTGCCAGTAGCCGGGCGCCGGCTCGGCCGCGTCTGCCGCCGGCGGTTCGCGGAAGCGGATCCGTACGACGTCGCCCACCGCGACGACGTCGGCCGCGGTCTTCGGTGCCGCACCGACGGCGTCGGTTCCGAGGCGCTTGCGCGCCCACTTGAGCCCGTCCCAGGGCAGCTCGAGCTCGCCCTGGTCACGCGTCCACACCGTCGCCGATTGTTCGCCGACGGCGACGACCAGCGCGGCAGCGAGGCCGCCCAGCATCGGGTGGGCCGCCAACGCGGCGCGGCGCGCGCCGTCGTCGGCGATCTCACCGGGTTCGAAATGCGCCTCCACACCGCGATAGCCGTGGCGATGGTCGTAACCGATGAGGGCTGCGCGCACGGCCTGCTCGGCAGCGTCCTGCAGCCGGCTGTCGACCGTGGTGGTGACGCGGTAACCGGCGGTGTAGGCAATCTCGCCGTACTCGTCGAGCAGGCGGTCGCGGACCATCTCGGCCACGTGCGGCGCCGGGACCTCCACCGCCTGCCCGTGCCACTCGGCGGTATTGGGTGCCGCCAGGGCAACTTCGTAGTCAGCCGGCTCGATGAAGCCGAGCTTGAGCATGCGCGCGAGCACGTAGTTGCGTCGCTCCATCGCCGCGCCCGGGTTGCTGATAGGGTTGGTGCGCGACGGCGCCTTGGGCAGGCCGGCGATCATGGCGACCTCGGCGAGGTCGAGCTCGCCCAGCGGTCGTCCGTAGTAGACCTGGGCCGCGGCGCCGACGCCGTAGGCACGATGGCCGAGGAAAATCTTGTTGAGGTAGAGCTCGAGGATCTCGTCCTTGGTCAGCTCACGCTCGATGACGACGGCGAGCACGATCTCCTTGAGCTTGCGTTCGTAGGTCTTCTCCGGGGTGAGAAAGAAGTTGCGCGCCACCTGCATGGTGATGGTGCTGCCGCCCTGGCGCTTCTCGCGCGTCTGCACCAGTTCGACCATGGCCCGCGCGATGGCCATCCAGTCGACCCCGGGATGGTAGTAGAAGCGGTCGTCCTCGGCGGCGAGAAAGGCCTGCTTCATCACCAGTGGCACGTCCTCGATGGCGACCGGGTTGCGCCGCTTCTCGCCGAATTCCGCGATCAGGCGGCCGTCGCGGGAAAACACCCGCAGCGGGGTCTGCAGGTGTACTTCGCGCAGGGCCTCCACCGGCGGCAGCTGCGGCACGATGTACCAGACGATGCCGGCGACGCCGAGCACGCCCAGCAGGCCCGCCAGGAGCAGGGAATAGAACGCAATGCGCAACATGTAGTGGGTGAGGGGTGGCGGAACGGCTATATATATGTTCGGTTACTTTAAATAAACGCCGTAAGATGTGATTTTCATTGAACTTTGGCGTAAAAAGCGATTGTGTTTTGGGCGACGGTTGTCTATAGTTAGGTCGACTTATTAAGGTTAATACGCATTTTTGTCGTTTAACTAACTGAGTTTAAAGACAAATATGGTTTCTCTCTTCCATCGCGCCAACGCGCCTCTCCTGGGGATCGACATCAGCTCGACGTCGGTCAAACTTCTCGAGCTCTCGCGCAGTGGCAACAAGTACAAGGTGGAGAGCTATGCAGTCGAACCACTGCCGCCCAATTCGGTGGTGGAAAAGAATATAACGGATGCCGAGCTGGTGGGCGAGGCGATCCGGCGCGCGGTTGCCAAGTCCGGCACCAAGACCAAGAACGCAGCCTGCGCGGTGGCCGGTTCGGCGGTGATCACCAAGGTCATCACCATGCCGGCCAACCTGTCGGAAGACGAGATGGAGAGCCAGATCCAGATCGAGGCCGACCAGTACATTCCCTACCCGCTCGAGGAAATCAGCCTCGATTTCCAGATCCTGCAGACCTCGGAGACCGAACCCGACCGGGTCGACGTCATGCTCGCCGCGTCGCGCAGCGACAACGTCGACATCCGTGTCGCAGCGCTCGGCGTCGGTGGCCTGACCGCCAAGGTGGTCGACGTCGAGGCCTTCGCCCTCGAGAACGCCATGCAGCTGCTGGCCAGTGGTTACGAACTCATTGCCGATTCCCACGTCGTGGCGGTGATGGACGTGGGCGCCACCACCTCGACGCTCAGCGTGCTCGAGGACTCCAAGATCATCTATACCCGCGAGCAGTCCTTCGGCGGTCGCCAACTGACCGAGGAAATCCAGCGCCGCTACGGCCTCTCCTACGAAGAGGCGGGCCTGGCCAAGCGCCAGGGCGGGCTGCCGGACAACTACGAACCCGAAGTGCTGCAGCCGTTCATGGAATCGATGGCCCAGGAAGTCAACCGCGCCCTGCAGTTCTTCTACTCGTCGAGCCAGGTCGGCGCCGTCGACCACGTGGTCATTGCCGGTGGTTGCGCCTCGATCAAGGGCATCGAAAGCCTGATCCAGTCGAAGATCGACACCTCGGTCACGGTCGCGAATCCGTTCAAGACGATGTCGATTTCGTCACGGGTCAAACCCGAAGCCCTGGCCAACGATGCCCCGGCGCTGATGATCGCATGTGGTTTGGCATTGAGGAGTTTTGACTGATGCCACGCATTAACCTACTTCCCTGGCGCGAAGAACTCCGCAAGCAGAAAAAGGCGGAGTACCTCGCCATCCTCGGCGTCTGCGCCGCGCTGGCGGTCGCCATGTGGTTTGCCGTGCACCTCTACTTCGGCGAATTGATCAACCAGCAGAATGCCCGCAACGCGTTCCTGCAGCAGCAGATCACGGCACTCGACAAGAAGATTGCCGAGATCAAGGCGCTCGAGAAGGAGAAGGAAAACCTCATCGCGCGCATGAAGGCGATCGAAACGCTGCAGACCAGCCGCCCGCTGATTGTCCACCTGTTCGACGAACTCGTCGCGACCCTGCCGGAGGGCGTCTACCTGACCGAGGTCGCGCAGCAGGGTTCGAACGTGACCATCAAGGGCGTCGCCCAGTCGAACGCGCGCGTGTCCAACTACATGCGCAACGTCGAAGACTCGGAATGGCTGCAGAACCCCAAGCTGTCGATCATCCAGACCGCCAACCGCGACAGCCGACGCGTGGCCGATTTCATCCTCACCGTGCAGCAATCGAAGCCGAAATCGGATGACGAAGCGGGGACCGAGGAATAACGCCGATGAACATGAACGACCTCAACAACCTCAGCCTCGAGAACCTCGGGAGTTGGCCATTGCCGGTGAAAATCGGCGGCGCCATCATCGTCTTCGCCCTGATCGGCTTCCTCGGCTGGCAGTACGACATCAAGGACCTGCGGGTCGAACTCGACAACACGCGGCGCGCCGAGCAGGACCTGCGTATCCAGTTCGAAGGCAAGCAGAAGAAAGCCGCCAACCTGCCGGCCTTGAAGCAGCAGCTCGAGGACATCAAGGAGACCTTCGGGGACCTCCTCAAGCGCCTGCCCAACAAGACCGAGGTCGCCGAGCTGCTCGTCGACATTTCGCAGCAGGGCCTCGGCGCCGGCCTCGAATTCGAGTTGTTCAAACCCGGTAACGAGCAGCCGGCCGACTTCTACGTCGAGCTGCCGATCCAGATCCGCGTCGTCGGCACCTACCACGAGTTCGGGCGATTCATCAGCGGCATCTCCGACCTGCCGCGCATCGTGACCAGTCACAACATCAAGATCACGCCGATCAAGGACGGGCGCCTGGCGCTGGAGACCACCGCCAAGACGTACCGGTACATCGACGAGAACGAGGGCTCCTGATCATGAGAGCGGTCATCAAGTTCAAGCCGCTTGTACACGCCGGATGCGTGTCCCTGGCGGTGCTCGCCAGCGGCTGCGTGTCCAAGGACATGTCCGACCTCGAGGCCTATGCCGCCGAGGTACTCGCTCGCAAGGGCGGTGAGATCGAGCCTCTGCCGCCGATCAAGCCCTACGAGCGCTACCTCTACACGGCGGCCGATGCCGGCCTGCGTGACCCCTTCGTGTCCTTCCGCGAGGAAGAAGACGAGATCAAGCAGGTCGAGAAGGTGATGGACGCCGAGCAGCAGGAATACGCCACCGAGATCCTCACCCACAACCGCGAGGAGCTCGAGACCCACGAGCTCGACGAGTTACGCATGGTCGGCGTCCTCGAGAACACCGAGGCGTTGTGGGGCATCGTCACCGACCCCACCGGGGTCGTGCACCGCGTCCAGGTCGGCAATTACCTCGGCCGCAATTTCGGCAAGATCATCAACATCCAGGAAGACCGGATCGACGTCCGGGAAATCATCAAGGATTCGCAGGGGCGCTACGAAGAGCGTGAAGCCGCGCTTGCGCTGTCCGAGCAATAACCCAAAGGGGTAGGAAGATGAGCATTCTATCGAGCATCAACATCCTGAAACTGGCGACGACGCCGGCCAGGGGCGCCATCTCCGCGGCCGCGCTCGTGACGACGCTGATGTCTGCCGGTGCAGCGTTCGCGGCGACCCTCGACGGGATCACCCACTCGGCGCTGCCGGGTGACCGCGTGCAGGTCAAGATCAAGCTGTCGGAGCCGGTCAGCGGCGATCCGCTCAGTTTCACCATCGACAACCCCGCGCGCATCGCCCTCGATCTGCCGGGTACCACCATCGCGCTGCCGGAACGGACGCAGTCGATCGGCATCGGTTCCGCGCAGAGCGTGACCGCCGTCGAGGCCGACGACCGCACGCGCGTGGTCATCAACCTCGCCCAACTCGTGCCCTACGAGGTCAGCACGAGCGGCGATACCATCTCGCTGACGCTCGACTCGCTCCCCGCCGATCTCAAGACGGCGACGGTCGAGGAACCGACCATGCCCGGTGCAGCCACCGGTGCCAGTATCAGTGACATCGACTTCCGCCGCGGGCCCAAGGGCGAAGCGCAGGTCATCGTCGACCTGTCGGCGCCGGACGTCGGCATCAACATCACCCAGCAGGGCGAGGACGTCATCGTCGACTTCGCCGAGACCAAGCTGCCGGAAAGCCTCGATCGCAAGCTCGACGTCGGCGACTTTGCCACGCCGGCGCGCGAAATCGACACCTTCCCGCACGGCAACGGTACCCGCATGGTGATCAAGCCGACCGGCCTCTACGAGCACCTCGCCTACCAGTCGGACAACGTCTTCACGCTCGAACTGCGTGAACTGACCAAGGCCGAGGAAGAGCAGCTCAAGAAAGACAAGTTCACCTTCACCGGCGAACGCCTGTCGCTCAACTTCCAGAACATCGAGGTGCGTGCGGTACTGCAGCTGATTGCCGACTTCACCGAAAAGAACCTGGTCGCCAGCGACACCGTCGGTGGCAACGTGACGCTGCGCCTGAAGAACGTGCCCTGGGACCAGGCCCTCGACATCATTCTGAAGTCGCGTGGCCTGGGCAAGCGCGAGATCGGCAACGTCATGATGATCGCGCCGCAGGAGGAGATCGCCGCACGCGAGAAGCTCGAGCTCGAATCCCAGCAGCAGATCCAGGAGCTGGCACCGCTGCGCACGGAGTTCATGCAGGTCAACTACGCGGCCGCCGCGGACATCGCCAACCTGATCAAGGACGAATCCAACAACCTGCTGTCCGAACGGGGCAACGTGTCGGTCGACGACCGTACCAACACCCTGCTCGTGCAGGAGACCAGCGACAAGCTGGCCGAGGTGCGCGCGGTAGTCGAGGCTCTCGACGTCCCGGTACGCCAGGTCCTCATCGAGTCGCGCATCGTGGTCGCCAACGAGGACTTCTCCAAGGACCTCGGCGTGCGGTTCGGTTTCAGCCATTCCGGCAACGTCCAGAACCGCGCGATCGACCCGCAGAGCCAGCGCTCGGGCTTCATATCCGAACTGGGCGGTGGTCAGCCGGGCGACATCACCTACGGCGGGACCACCACCTACAACACCGACGGCAACGAGAACTACATCGTCGATCTGGCCGCCGCCGGCGCCGCGGGCAACTTCAAGTACGCGGTCGGCCGTATCGGCAGCTATTTCCTCCAGCTCGAGCTGACTGCCCTGCAGGCCGAAGGGCGTGGCGAGGTGATCTCCTCGCCCCACGTCATCACCGCCAACCAGCGTGAGGCGGTGATCGAATCGGGTACCGAGATTCCCTACCTCGAGGCCTCGTCGAGCGGCGCCACTGCGGTGTCGTTCAAGAAGGCCGTGCTGAGCCTCAAGGTCAAGCCGCAGATCACGCCGGACGACCGCATCATCATGGATCTCTCGGTCAACCGCGATTCGGTGGGCCAGGTGTTCTCCGGCATCCCCAGTGTCGACACCAACGAGGTGACCACGCAGGTGCTGGTCGACAACGGCGAGACGGTGGTGCTCGGCGGCATCTACGAGTCGACCAACCGCGACGACAAGACCAGCGTGCCCTTCTTCGGCGACCTGCCCTACCTGGGCCGCCTGTTCAAGCGCACCCAGAACCAGAGCAACAAGCAGGAGCTGCTGGTGTTCGTGACGCCGAAGATTCTCAACGAAGCGGTGTCGCTCAGCGCGCGCTGAGCAGCCCCGGAACCACTGCACAGCGGGAGCCCATGCTCCCGCTTTTTTTTGCCTGCGCGGCGTGCAGGCGCGTTATCGTAGGTACGAGCGGCCATGGGCAAGACGGGGGCCGAGGACATGAGCGAGACCGCGCGCATATTCCTGATCGGTCCGATGGGCACGGGCAAGACCACCATCGGCAATCAGCTCGCGCGCAGCCTCGGCTACAGCTTCGTCGATGCGGACCAGGAAATCGAGGCACGTACCGGCGCGAGTATTGCTCTGATCTTCGACGTCGAGGGCGAAGCCGGCTTCCGCGAACGGGAGAGGCGTATCATTGACGAACTGACCCAGCGCGAGGCCATCGTGCTCGCCACCGGTGGCGGCGCCGTGCTCGCCGCCGACAATCGCGAGCACCTCGCTGCGCGTGGTTTCGTGGTCTACCTGCGTACCGGCATCGAGGCCTTGCTCAGGCGCATGCGCTTCGACACCACGCGGCCGCTGCTGCGTACCGAGGACCCGGAAGGCACGCTGAAACGCATCATCGAGGAGCGCGAACCCTTGTACACGAGCATCGCTGACCTGATCGTCGATACTGGCAAGCTGTCGGTGCGCCAGGTCGTCAGGCGCATCGCCGCGGAGCTGCCATGAGCGCCACGCTGAAAGTCGATCTCGGCGCGCGCAGCTACCCCATTCACATCGGCGCCGGCCTGCTCGACGATGCCGCGCTGCTACCAGGCCTGGTGAAATCGGGCCAGGTCGTGATCATCACCAACACGATCGTCGGGCCGCTCTACCTCGAGCGTGTCACGCGCCATTTCGCCGATCGCCAGTGCCACGTCTTCGAGCTGCCGGATGGCGAGGGCGCCAAGAGCTTTGCCAATTTCGAACGCGCGCTCGGTTTCATGCTCGAGCGTCGCATCGAGCGCGGCGCGACCATCGTTGCGCTCGGTGGGGGGGTCGTCGGCGATCTCGCCGGCTTCGTCGCGGCCTGCTACCAGCGCGGCATCGGCTTCGTGCAGGTGCCGACGACGCTGCTCGCTCAGGTCGATTCCTCGGTCGGTGGCAAGACGGCGATCAACCACGCGCTGGGCAAGAACATGGTCGGCGCTTTTCACCAGCCGACCGCGGTGGTGGCCGATATCACCACGCTCGACACCCTGCCGCCGCGCGAATTCAGTGCCGGGCTCGCCGAGGTCGTCAAGTATGGCTTGATCCGGGACTACGCCTTCCTCGAGTGGCTGGAGGCGCATCTCGACGCACTCGTCGCGCGCGAGCCGGCCGCCCTGACCGAGGCCATCCTGCGCTCGTGCGAGAACAAGGCCGAGGTGGTCGCGGGCGACGAGTTCGAAACCGGCGCCCGTGCCACGCTCAACCTCGGCCACACCTTCGGTCATGCCATCGAAACCGCGCTCGGCTACGGCGCCTGGCTGCACGGCGAGGCGGTCGCCGCCGGCACCTGCATGGCGGCGGCGATGTCGGCGCGGCTCGGCTGGCTCGACGCCGACGCCGTGGCGCGCATCGAACGCCTGCTCGGCCGCGCCGGGCTGCCGCTGCGCCCGCCGGCCGGCCTCGGACCGGCGCAGTTCATGGACGTCATGGCGCGCGACAAGAAGAACGTCGGCGGGCACATTCGCCTGGTCCTGCTGCGTGCGCTGGGCGAAGCCGTGGTCACCCGCGACTACCCGCCGGAGGCGCTCGCGGCGACGCTCGCGGCGGCCACCACGGCAGCCTGAGGAGCGGCGCGGAGACCGCCGGCATGACGCTTGCCGCCTACGCCGTCACCACGGCCTCGAGCCGCGGGCGGCGTTTCGCCGAATCGCCGCCGACCTGGCGCGACGAGTTCCAACGCGATCGCGACCGCGTCATCCACAGCTCGGCGTTCCGGCGACTGGAGTACAAGACGCAGGTGTTCGTGAACCACGAAGGTGACATGTTCCGCACCCGCCTCACCCACTCCCTCGAGGTCACGCAGATCGCACGCACGGTGGCCCGCGCGCTGGGCGTGAACGAGGATCTCACCGAGGCCATCACCCTCGCCCACGATCTCGGCCACACCCCCTTCGGCCATGCCGGACAGGCCGCGCTCAACGACGCCATGCGTCCCTTCGGCGGCTTCGAGCACAACCTGCATTCGCTGCGCGTGGTCGACCAGCTCGAAGCCCGTTATGCCGCGTTCGACGGCCTCAACCTGATGTTCGAGACGCGCGAGGGCATCCTCAAGCATTGCCGGCCCGACAAGGCGCGCGAACTCGGCGCCGTGGCCGAACGCTTTCTCAGCGGACAGCAGGCCACGGTCGAAGCACAGATCGCCAACGTCGCCGACGAAATCGCCTACAACCACCACGACATCGACGACGGCCTGCGCTCGGGCATCCTCTCGTTCGACGCCATTGCCGGTCACCCGGTGTTCGGCCAGGCGCTCGCGGACTGTCGCGCGGTGACACCGAATCTCACCGGCAAACGCCTGATCTACACTGCCATCCGCAGCATGCTGGGCCTGTTCGCCAACGATCTCATCGCCGCCAGCCGCGCCCGCCTGGCCACCGCCGGCTGTGCCAGCACTGCCGACGTGCGCGCCCTGCCTCACGCGGTCGTGGCCCTTTCGCCCGACGTGCAGGAACATCATCTCAGCCTCAAACGCCTGCTCCACCGTGAGCTCTACAGCGATCCCCGCGTGCGCGAGTTCACCAACGCCGGCGCGCGCACCGTCGACGACCTGTTCGCGCGCTACACCGAGGAACCCGGGCTGCTGCCGCCGGAGCGGCGTCCGCCACCCGGTGCCGACGAGGCCGCGCGGGCCCGCGCCGTGGCCGATTACATCGCCGGCATGACCGATCGGTTCGCGATCGCCGAGCATCGCCGCCTGGTCGGGCACGATTACTGGCCCGACGGCCGCGCCGCGCACTGAGCCGCCCCACCATGGCCGTCCAGCTCGCCGCGCCGTCCGAGGACTATCCCTACCAGGTTTCCGAAAGCCTGCGTCAGCGTCTCGATCTCGTCCATCACCTCGTCGAGTTCGGCCGCCAGGTCATCATCGTGCGCGGCCCGCGCGGCAGCGGTCGCTCGCGCCTGCTGCGCACGATTGCCGAGGAGGCCGCCGGCGACTGGCTTGCCGTCCTGGTCGACGGCGGCGGGCACGTATCGGCGGCGGCCTTCGCCCGCGCCTGGGGCGAGACCCTCGGTGCGGCCATGGACGAAGACGTCGGCAATCTCGCCGGCCTGCGCGAGGCGCTGCAGCGCCTGGGACGACAGCGACGCCGCTGCGTCCTGCTCGTCGACGACGCCGATGCGCTGGAGGACGAGGCGGTGGGCCTGCTGCAAGCGATTGCCAACGACCCGCTCGACTATGCCGACACGCGCGTGGTCCTCGCGGTCGAGGACGACGACGAGGACGATTTCGCGGCCTTCTTCGAGGAAGGCGTGAGCGGCGTCGGCCTGGTCCACGTGGTCGAAGTCCCGCCACTGGATCTCGCTGGCATCCGCGGCCTCGCCGCCGCCTGGAGCACGCTGATCGGCCTGCCGGCGAGCGTCGTGCTGCCCGAAGACGCGGTCGAAACCGTGGCCGCCGAATCCGATGGCCGGCCCGGCCGGGTGCTGGAATGCCTCGCCGGCCGCCTCGAACGCGGGCAACCCTCGGAACAGGAGATCTTCGGCGGCTTCGAGTTGCCGGCCCGGCTCAAGCGCGTCGGCGGCATCACCGTGCTCATCCTCGCCGCGCTGGGGCTGGTGGCACTGGCGCTGTCACAACGCGAGGGCGCGCCGCGGCAGGCCGAGCGGCAGGGCCCGACCGTCATCGATCTCGACCTGCCGGGCCGCGCGGAAGCCACCGCTAGCGCTTCGCCCGGCACCGCGGACGCGGCCGCGAAACCGGCGCAAGCCGGGGCGATCACCGCGAACCTGCCGGCGCGCACGGACACCCGGTCCGCGTCGCCGCCCGCCGCGGCGGCCGGCGCGGCGCCGCAGGTCACGCCGGCGGAAGACGCGCCGGCCGACACCGCGCCAGCCCCGACGAGCCCGCCGACACCACTCGAGCTGGTCCCGGCCACCGCCGTCGCCGCGCCGGTGGCGGCCGCGGACGACACGCCGACGCCCGCGCCCGCCCCCCGGCGGCGCCGTCCGCGACACCGACGCCGCCGCCTGCCGCCGCCCGGCCGGCGGCGCCGGCGCGGCCCGCCGCCACGCCGGGCGAACCCGCGCCCCCGGCCGCGGAGACCACCGTCGTCGCGAAGGAGGCCCCGAAGAAGCAGGCCTACGAGGCGAAGTGGGTACTCACCCAAAAAGCCAGCGCCTACGTCGTCCAGGTATTCGGCGGCAGCACTCGGGCGGCAGCGGAGAAGTTCCTGCGCGGCCAGCCCGCCCTGCACGGCCGCGCAGCCATCATCGACCTCGAGCGCAACGGCGCACCCTGGCACGTCGTCATCTGGGGCCTGTTCCCTGATCGCGCCGCCGCCGCCGCCGCCGTCGCCACCCTGCCCGCGGCCGTCCGTGCTACCGGCCCGTGGCCGCGCAGTGTGGGCTCGCTGACCGAATAACCGGCATTATCAAGTGGTTGACCGCGGAGACCCCGACGCGGGCAGCCCGCCCGGAGATGACACCCCGCCACCCCCGAGCGTATAATCCGCGTCCTTTTGCGCGCGATTCTGCGCGCCCAGAACATACGTAACTGGACCTTGGAGGCACTCCCCGCGATGGACCAGGCTCGCCCGAGATTTCCGCAGGTCGGCGGCACTGACGCCGGCCTCTACCCCGCTGATTACGAACACGACTCCTGTGGCGTCGGTTTTGTCGTCGACATGAAAGGGCGGAAATCGCACACCATCGTCACCCAGGCCATGACGGTGCTGAAGAATCTGCTGCACCGCGGCGCGTGCGGTTGTGAAGAGAACACCGGCGACGGCGCCGGCATCCTCATCCAGATGCCCGACCGCTTCCTGCGCGCAGTCTGCGCCGAGGCCGGCTTCGAGCTGCCGGCGGCCGGCGCGTACGGCGCCGGCCTGGTGTTCCTGCCGCGCGACCACACCCAGGCCCGTTACTGCAAGGAGGCTTTCGAGCACATCATCGCCGAGGAGGGCCAGCGCGTGCTGGGCTGGCGCCCGGTACCGACCGACGACTCCATGATCGGGCCGACCGCGCAGTCCGCCGAACCGGCCTTCGAGCAGGTCTTCATCGGCCGCGGCGAGGCGCTCGCCGACGCCGAGGCATTCGAGCGCAAGCTCTACGTCATCCGCAAGCGCATCGAGCACGAGATCTGGAACAGTGACATCGAGGAGAAGTCGCTGTTCTACATCCCGAGCCTGTCGCACCGTACCCTCATCTACAAGGGCATGCTGATCGGCTCGCAGGTCGAACCGCTGTTCCCCGATCTCTACGACGAGCGCGTGGAATCCGCGCTGGCCCTGGTCCACCAGCGCTTCTCGACCAACACCTTCCCGTCGTGGCCGCTGGCGCAGCCGTTCCGCTTCATCGCCCACAACGGCGAGATCAACACCCTGCGCGGCAACATCAACTGGATGCGCGCGCGCGAGGCACTGTGTCATTCGCACCTGTTCGGCGACGACCTGCAGAAGCTCTACCCGATCGTGCTCGAGGGCAATTCCGACTCTGCCGGCTTCGACCAGGTGCTCGAGTTCCTGCACATGGCCGGGCGTCCGCTGCCGCTCGCCGTGCTGATGATGATTCCCGAGGCCTGGAGCGGCCACGACTCCATGGACCCGGCACGCAAGGCCTTCTACCAGTACCACGCCTGCCTGATGGAGCCCTGGGACGGCCCGGCCTCGATCGCCTTCACCGACGGCAAGGTCATCGGCGCCGTGCTCGATCGCAACGGTCTGCGTCCGTCGCGCTACTACGTGACCAAGGACGACCTCGTCGTGATGGCCTCGGAAGTCGGCGTGCTCGACATCCCGCCGGAGAACATCCGCATCAAGGAGCGCCTGCACCCCGGCCGCATCTTCCTCGTCGACACCGAGCAGGGTCGCATCATCGAGGATGCCGAACTCAAGCAGCAGTACATCGACGAACACCCCTACGCGGCCTGGCTGGCCGAGAACCAGGTCGCGGTCGAGAGCCTGCCCGAGCCGCCCTACGTGCACGAGCCCGACCACGACACCGTGCTGCATCGCCAGCTGGCCTTCGGCTATACGCACGAAGACCTGCGCCTGCTGATGCTGCCCATGGCGCAGGGCGGCGCCGAGGCGATTGGCTCGATGGGTACCGACGCCGCGCTCGCGGTGCTGTCGGACCGTCCGCGCCTGCTCTACGACTACTTCAAGCAACTCTTCGCCCAGGTCACCAACCCGCCGCTGGACGGCATCCGCGAGGAACTGGTGACCCAGGTCACGACCACCATCGGCCCCGAGCGCAACCTGCTCGAGCCGAGCGCGGAGAGCTGCCGCCAGATCGCGCTGAAGTCGGCCATCCTCGACAACCGCGACCTGGAGAAGATCCGCAACGTCGACACCCAGGGCTTCAAGGCGCACACCATCGACACCACCTACGCGATCGGTAGCGGTGCGAGCGTCCTCGAACAGGCCCTGGAAGCGATCTGCGACGAGGCCGACAGCGCCATCGACGCCGGCGCCTCGTTCATCATCCTGTCCGACCGCGCGGTCAGCCCCGAGCGGGCGCCGATCCCGGCCGCGCTGGTCACTGCCGGCGTCCACCATCACCTGGTGCGCAACGGCCGCCGCGTGCGCGTCGGTTTGATCGTCGAATCAGGCGAGCCGCGCGAGGTCCATCACTACGCCGTGCTGCTCGGCTACGGCGCCGGTGCGATCAACCCCTACCTCGCCTTCGAGACCCTCGACGACATGCTGCGCCAGGGCATCCTGCGCGAGGTCAAGGGCAAGCAGGACGACGAGTCGGCCCACGACGCCGCAGTGCGCAACTACATCAAGGCGGTCAACAAGGGCCTGATCAAGGTCATGTCCAAGATGGGCATCTCCAGCGTGCAGTCCTACCGTGGCGCGCAGATCTTCGAAGCCGTCGGCCTCGACAAGGCCTTCGTCGACAAGTACTTCACCTGGACCGCCTCGCGCATCGGCGGCATCGGTATCGACGTGGTCGAGAAGGAAGTCAGCCTGCGCCACCACGACGCCTACCCCGAGCGCCAGGTCAAGGCGCCGGAACTGGCCTGGGGCGGCGAATACCAGTGGCGTCGCGACGGCGAGTACCACCTGTTCAACCCCGAGACCGTGTACAAGCTGCAGCACGCCACGCGCTCGGGCCAGTACGACATCTTCCGCGAGTACACCCGGCTCATCGACGACCAGAGCGAGCACCGCGCGACCCTGCGCGGGCTGTTCCGCCTGAAGAACGCGCCCGAGCCGATCGCGCTCGACGAGGTCGAATCGGCCGCATCGATCATGAAGCGCTTCCATACCGGCGCCATGTCCTACGGCTCGATTTCGGGCGAAGCGCACGAGACTCTGGCCATCGCCATGAACCGCATCGGTGGGCGTTCCAACACCGGAGAGGGCGGCGAGGACCCGGCGCGCTTCAAACCCGACGCCAACGGCGACCTGCGCCGCAGCGCGATCAAGCAGGTCGCTTCGGGCCGCTTCGGCGTGACCAGCGAATACCTGGTCAACGCCGACGATCTCCAGATCAAGATGGCGCAGGGGGCCAAGCCCGGCGAAGGCGGCCAGCTGCCCGGCCACAAGGTCTACCCGTGGATTGCCAAGGTGCGCCACTCGACCCCGGGGGTCGGCCTGATCTCGCCGCCGCCGCACCACGACATCTACTCGATCGAGGATCTCGCCCAGCTCATCCACGATCTGAAGAACTCGAACCCGCGCGCCCGCGTGCACGTCAAGCTGGTCGCCGAGGTCGGCGTCGGCACGGTCGCCGCCGGCGTGGCCAAGGCGCATTCCGACGTCGTCCTGATTTCCGGCTACGACGGCGGCACCGGCGCCTCCCCGGTGACCTCGCTCAAGCACGCCGGCGTGCCGTGGGAACTGGGTCTCGCCGAAACCCAGCAGGTGCTGGTCGAGAACAAGCTGCGCGACCGCATCGTGGTGCAGGTCGACGGCCAGATGAAGACCGGTCGCGACTGCGTCATCGCCGCCATGCTGGGCGCCGAGGAGTACGGTTTCTCGACCGCGCCGCTGGTCGTCATGGGCTGCATCATGATGCGCGTGTGCCACCTCAACACCTGCCCGGTCGGCATCGCCACCCAGAACCCGGTGCTGCGCGCCAAGTTCGGCGGCAAGCCGGAGTTCGTCGAGAACTTCTTCCGCTACATCGCCGAGGAAATGCGCGAGTACATGGCCGAACTCGGCGTGCGCACCATCGACGAGCTGGTCGGCCGCGTCGACCTGCTCGACATCGAGCCGGCGGTCGAACACTGGAAGGCGCGCGGGCTGGATCTCTCGCAGATCCTCTATGCCCCCGACATGGGTCCGGACGTCGCCATCCGCTGCGTGCGCGAGCAGGACCACGGCCTCGAGGACTCGCTCGACGTCACCACCATCGTGCCGCTGTGCAAGGACGCCATCGAGGCGCGCAAGCCGGTCGATGCCATCCTGCCGATCCGCAACATCAACCGTACCGTGGGCACCATCCTCGGCTACGAGATCACGCGCCGCCACGGTGGCGAAGGCCTGCCCGATGACACCGTCAAGCTGCATTTCAACGGCTCGGCCGGGCAGAGCTTCGGTGCCTTCGTGCCCCGGGGCGTGTCGATGACGCTCGAGGGCGACGCCAACGACTACGTCGGCAAGGGCCTGTCGGGCGGCCGCATCGTCGTCTACCCGCCGCGCCACTCGACCTTCGTGCCGGAGGAGAACATCCTCGTCGGTAACGTCACGCTGTACGGGGCGACCCAGGGCGAAGCCTACTTCCGCGGCATCGCCGGCGAGCGTTTCTGTGTGCGCAACTCGGGCGCGCAGACCGTCGTCGAGGGCGTCGGCGACCACGGCTGCGAGTACATGACCGGTGGCACCGTCGTCATCATCGGCCCCACCGGGCGCAACTTCGCCGCCGGCATGTCGGGCGGCGAGGCCTTCGTCTACGATCCCGACGGCGTGTTCCCCGCGCGCTGCAACCCGGACATGGTCGACCTCGAAGGCATTGCCACCGAGCGCGAGGAGGACGACGTCCGTCGCCTGCTCAAGAACCACGTGCGCTACACCCAGAGCACGGTGGCGCAGCGCATCCTCGATCACTGGAACCAGGCCAGGACGAAGTTCGTGAAAGTCATGCCCAAGGACTACAAGCGCATTCTCGAGGCGATGGAGAAGGCCCGTCGCACCGGCATCCCCGAAGACGAAGCCGTGATGGAGGCCGCCCATGGCTAAGGTCACCGGATTCCTCGAAGCACGGCGCGAGAAGCAACCCTACCGCCCGGTCGACGAACGCCTCGCCGACTGGCGCCAGGTGATGGCGGCCTACCCGTCGGATCACCTCAACACCCAGGCCGCGCGCTGCATGGACTGCGGCATTCCGTTCTGCCACCAGGGCTGCCCGCTGGGCAACCTGATTCCGGACTGGAACGACCTGGTCTGGCGCGATCGCTGGCGCGACGCCATCGATCGCCTGCACGCGACGAACAACTTCCCCGAGTTCACCGGCACCTTGTGCCCGGCGCCTTGCGAAGGATCCTGCGTGCTCGGCATCAACGACGACCCGGTCACCATCAAGGCCGTGGAACTGTCGATCATCGACCGTGCCTTCGCCGAGGGCTGGGTCGAACCGCAGCCGCCGCAGGTCGAGACCGGCAAGCGCGTGGCCGTGATCGGCTCGGGCCCGGCCGGGCTCGCCGGCGCCCAGCAACTGCGCCGCGCCGGCCACCAGGTCACGGTGTTCGAGCGCGCCGATCGCATCGGCGGCCTGCTGCGCTACGGCATCCCCGAGTTCAAGATGGAAAAGCGCGTGCTCGACCGTCGCCTCGAACAGATGCAGGCCGAGGGCGTGGTGTTCCGCGTCAACGCCAACGTCGGCGTCGACGTCTCGGCCAAGGAACTGCTGAAGGAGTACGACGCCCTGCTGCTGGCCGGCGGCTCGACCATCTCGCGCGACCTGCCGGTGCCGGGCCGCGAACTCGCCGGCATCCACCTCGCGATGGAGTTCCTGCCGCTGCAGAACCGGCGCTGCGAGGGCGACGACATCCCCGAGGCGGAATTCATCTCGGCCCGGGACAAGCACGTCGTCATCATCGGCGGCGGCGATACCGGCGCCGACTGCATCGGCACTTCGCACCGCCACGGCGCGAAGTCGGTGACCAGCCTCGAGATCATGCCGCAGCCACCGGTCACGCGTGGCAGCGACAACCCGTGGCCGGAGTGGCCACGCATCTTCCGTACCGCTTCGGCGCACGAGGAAGGCGGCGAACGCCTGTACTCGGTGTCGACGCGGCGCTTCGTCGGCGACGAGACCGGCCACGTACGTGCGCTCGAACTGGTCGAAGTCGAAGTGCAGATGCAGGACGGCCGACCCAACTTCGTCGAGAAACCCGGGACCGCGCACGAGATCCCCTGCGACCTCGTGCTGCTCGCGATGGGCTTCACCGGGCCCGAACGCGACGGCGTCGTCGGCGAACTGGGCGTCGAGCTCGACCCGCGTGGCAACGTCAAGCGCGACCGCCACTGGCAGACCTCGGTCGAGCGGGTGTGGACCGCCGGCGACATGCAGCATGGCCAGTCGCTGATCGTGTGGGCGATTGCCGAGGGCCGCTCGGCGGCACGTGCCATCGATCTCGCCCTGATGGGCCAATCCGACCTGCCGGCGCCGCTCTGAGCGCGTCGGCGCCGCCACCACGGATCACGCCGTGAACGATCGCTTCCTGCGCGCGCTGCGGCGCGAGCCGGTCGATTGCACCCCGGTCTGGATCATGCGCCAGGCCGGGCGCTACCTGCCGGAATACCGCGCCACGCGCGGCCGCGCCGGCGATTTTCTCACCCTGTGCAAGACCCCCGAGCTGGCCTGCGAAGTGACCCTGCAGCCGCTCGCGCGCTTCGCCCTCGACGCTGCCATCCTGTTCTCGGACATCCTCACCATCCCGGATGCCATGGGGCTGGGACTCAGCCTGGACGAGGGCGTGGGGCCGCGCTTCGCACACCCGGTGCGCGATCGCGCCGCCATCGACGCCCTGCCGCTGCCCGATCCCGAGCAGGATCTCGGTTACGTCACCGACGCGGTGCGCCTGATCAAGCGCGAACTCGACGGCCGCGTGCCGCTGATCGGTTTTGCCGGCAGCCCGTGGACGCTCGCGACCTACATGGTCGAAGGCGGCGGCAGTCGCGACTTCGCGCGGGTCAAGGCGCTGGCCTACGGCGAGCCGCAGGCCGCCCACGCCCTGCTTACGCGGGTCGCCGATGCCACCGCGCTCTACTTGCAGGCGCAGATCGCCGCCGGGGTCGATGCCGTCATGCTGTTCGACACCTGGGGCGGGGCGCTGGCGGCCGCGGCCTACGTCGAGTTCTCGCTCGCCTACATGGAACGCATCCTGGCGCAGCTGCCGGCCGGCGTGCCGACCATCCTCTTCACCAAGGGCGGCGGCGTGTGGCTGGAACGCATTGCGGCCAGTGGTGCCAGTGCGCTCGGCGTCGACTGGACGGTCGACCTCGGCGAGGCGCGCCGCCGCGTCGGCGACCGCGTCGCCCTGCAGGGCAACCTCGATCCCGCCATCATGCTGACCAACCCCGAAGTCGTCGCCACCGAGGCGTGCCGCACGCTCGATGCCTTCGGCGCCGGCCCTGGCCACGTCTTCAACCTCGGCCACGGCATCACCCCGCAGGTACCGCCGGAGCACGTCGGGGTCCTCGTCGATACCGTGCATGAGTACAGCCGGCGTTTCCATCAAGACACGCCTTGAGGCGGCGCTGGGGATCGCCCTGCGCGGCTTCCTGATGGGCGCGGCCGACGTCGTGCCCGGGGTGTCGGGCGGCACGATGGCCTTCATCCTCGGCATCTACACCCGCTTCATCGACGCCATCAAGTCCTTCGACCTCGCCTGGCTGCGGGCGCTGTCACGTCTCGACTGGCGCACCGCGCTGACTCGCCCGCACCTCGAGTTCATCGTGCCACTGCTCGCCGGCATCGTCTCGGCCGTGCTGTTCTTCACCCACGTCGTGCCGCTGCCGCGCCTGCTGCACACTCACCCGGAACAGGTCTACGGCCTCTTCTTCGGCCTCGTCGGTGGCTCGGTCTTCGCCCTGCTGAGCGACATCGGCGGCCTGCGCCTGCGCGACCTGCCGGCGCTCGCCGGCGGCGTCGTGCTCGGCGCCATCGTCGTCACGGCGGTGCCGACGACGACGCCCGAGACCTGGTGGTTCGTGATGTTGTCAGGCGCACTGGCCATCTGCGCCATGGTCGTGCCCGGCATCTCGGGCTCGTTCGTGCTGCTGCTGCTCGGCAAGTACGCCTACGTCCTCGATGCCGTCGGCCACCTGCGCTTCGGGGTCATCCTGCCCTTCGCCGCCGGGGTCGTGCTCGGCCTGGCCAGCTTCACCCGCCTGCTGTCCTGGTTCCTGCACCGCTACGAACGGGCCTCGCTGGTCGCCATCTGCGGCGTGCTGCTGGCTTCGCTGTGGGTGATCTGGCCGTTCCAGTCACGCCGCTACGTCGAGGTACGCGGCAAGCAGCGCCTGGTCGAGTCGCTGCCGCAATGGCCGGATGCCGGGGCGTCGACCTGGACCGCACTGGCCCTGGCCGTGCTCGGCGTGGTGCTGGTGGTCAGCCTGCATCGCCTGGCACGCCGCGCTGGCGCCACCACGCGCTGAGGGCGACGACGGCAAGGAGTCCACCGAGCAGCGGGCCGTCGCCGAGACGCGCATAGGGCGTGGCGCCGGCGCGGGCATCGAACGAAGCGGTCAGTGCCGCCGGTTCGAACTGCGGCGCGCGCGCGACGACCGCGCCGTGATGGTCGATCACCGCGGTGATGCCGGTATTGGTCCCGCGCAGCAGGTAACGCCCGCTCTCCAGCGCGCGCATGCGCGCCATCTCGAGGTGCTGGTGCGGCGCGATGGTGTCGCCGAACCAGGCATCGTTGCTGACGTTGACCAGGAAGGCGGCCTCGGGCAGGGCCGAGATGACTTCGCGACCGAACGCATCCTCGTAGCAGATCGATGCCCCGGCGACGCGATCGCCGACCCGGATGGTGGCGCGCGTGGCGGCGCCGGCGCTGAAATCGGACATCGGGATGTGCAGCAGCCGGGCCAGGCCGCCGACCACGCTCTGCAAGGGGAAGAACTCGCCGAACGGCACCAGGTGCCGCTTGTCGTAGCGATCCTCGTGGGCACCGAGCGCGACCAGGCTGTTGTAGTAGGCACCGTTCCAGGGTTCACCGGTCGGCATGCCGACGAGCAGGGTGGTGCCGCTCGCGCGCGCCCGCCCGGCGAGCGCCGCGAGCAGTTCCTCGACTTCGTAGGGGAAGGCGGCGATGGCGGTCTCCGGCCACAGTATGACGTCCACCCCCCAGTGCGGCTCGCTCAGTGCGACGTAACGCTCGATGCTGCGTGCGCGTTGTTCGGGGTCCCACTTGATCGACTGCGCCACGGCGCCCTGGATGAGGGCGGCCTCGAGACCCGCATCGACGACCCGCGTGTACTCGATGCCGCGCAGGCCCTGGCCGAGAGCGAACACCGCCAGCAGCACGAGCGCGGCGAGGGCGCGCCGCCGACCGCCCACCACGGCGACCAGCGCGCTGGCGCCGATCATCACCGCCAGTGACACACCCGGTTCACCGAGCAGCGGCGCATAGCCGGCCAGCGGCGAATCGAGCTGGCTGTAGCCGAGCGAGAGCCAGGGAAAACCGGTGAGGAACCAGCCGCGCAGGGCCTCCACGAGCACCCACAGCGGTGCCGCCGCCACCAGCGCGTAGCGACGATCGCGCGCACCCGGCGAGGCGAGCAGGGCGGCGAAGAGCGCCGGGTAGAGCGCCATGCCGGCGACGAACAGCGCCGTCATCGACACCGAGAAGGCGTAGTAGGGCACGCCGAACTGGTGCACGCTGACCTGGATCCACCACACGCCGTGGCCGAACAGGCCGAGCCCGAAAGCGTAGCCGAGGGCGGCGGCGCGGCGTGGCGCCAGGCCATCGAGCAGGCACAGCAGGGCCGCCGGCGTGATCAGCGCCAGCGGCCAGAGATCGTAGGGCGCGAAGGCGCAGGGTGTCAGCAGCCCGGCGCCCAGGGCGAGGACGGCGCGCAGGCGCAGCGAGTCCGGCAGGGGCATGGCGCCGCGGCGGGGCACGTCGCGCGGGCTCGCTCAGTGACCGCAGCGCCGCGCGGCGCCGCGCTCGGGGCGCGGCGATTCGACCACGCGCCCTCAGGCCTCCTCGAGCGCCGGCGCCGCGGCAAGCCGGATCACGCGCAGGAGGCGCACGCGACGGCGATCGGCACGCAGCACCTTGAAGCTGAAACCGCGGTGTTCCAGTTCCTCGCCGCGCCGGGGCAGGTGGCCGAGTTCGTGGATGACCAGGCCACCGATGGTGTCGTAATCGCCCGATGACCAGTCGAGCTCGAAGAACTCGTTGAATTCCTCCAGGGTCGTACGCGCCTTGACCGTGTAACGCTCGTCGCGGTGACGGCGGATGTTGTCTTCCTCGGCGAGGTCGTGCTCGTCGTCGATCTCGCCGACGATCTGCTCGATGACGTCCTCGATGGTGACGAGCCCCGAGATGTCGCCGTACTCGTCGACCACCACCGCGAGGTGGTTGCGTCGCGCACGGAATTCGCGCAGCAGGATGTTCAGGCGCTTGCTCTCCGGCACGAAGGACACCGGGCGCAGGATGTCGCGGATGTCGAAGTTCTGTTCCGAATCGCTGGCCAGCATCAGCAGGTCCTTGGCCAGCAACACCCCGAGCACGTGTTCGCGTTCGTGATCGAAGACCGGGAAGCGCGAATGCCCCGATTCGATCACCTCGGGCAGGAAGTCGGCCGCGCTCATCTCCTCGTCGATGAACACGATCTCCGAGCGCGGCACCATGATGTCCCGCACCTTCATCTCGGACACCAGCAGCGCGCCTTCCATCATCGCCGCGGTGTCGGTATCGATGACGTGCGCCGCCTCGGCGTCGTGGATGTGCTCGACGAGCTGGTCGCGACCGGGCTTGTCGTCGCGGAAAGTGGCCAGCAGGCGTGCCAGCAGGCCTTGTGCAGGCGAGCGCCTAGAGGGGGGTTCTTCGCTCATGCCGGTGTTACGCGCCATACGGATCGGGGTATCCGAGCCCCGCCAGTATGCTGCGTTCGAGCTCCTCCATGGCGGTCGCGGCCGCCGCTTCGACGTGGTCGTAACCGAGCAGGTGCAACACGCCGTGCACGACCAGATGAGACCAGTGCGCGTCCACGTCCTTGCCGGCGGCGCGCGCCTCGGCGACCACGAGCGGGGCGCAGATGGCGATGTCGCCGAGCAGGTCGGGCGCAATCGCGCTCAGGCCCTCGGCCGGGAACGATAGCACATTGGTCGGGTAGTCCTTGTGGCGGAACCGCCGGTTGAGACGCCGCGCCTCCGCCCGCCCGACCACGCGCAGGGCGACCTCGGCGCGCGCCCGGTGCCCGGCCAGCGCCGCCCGCGCGGCGCGTTCGAACAGCACGCGCCCGGGCACCGCCGGGCGCTTGATCGCGACCTGCAGGTCGAGCGCGAGATCCGCGGCAACGGCCTCAGCCACCGCGTTCATCGTCGTTCCCGCGCGCTTCGGCGGCCGCTTCGAACTCGGCGTAGGCGTCGAGGATGCGCGCGACCAGGGTGTGGCGGACGACGTCGCGCGACTGGAACAGGGTGAAGCTGATGCCGTCGACCTCGCGCAGGATCTGCATGACGTGCTTGAGCCCCGATGATTTGCCGCGCGGCAGGTCGATCTGCGTGACGTCGCCGGTGATCACCGCGCGCGAGCCGAAGCCGATGCGGGTGAGGAACATCTTCATCTGCTCGATGGTGGTGTTCTGCGCCTCGTCGAGGATGACGAAGGACTCGTTCAGGGTCCGCCCGCGCATGAAGGCGAGCGGCGCGACCTCGATGACGTTGCGTTCGATGAGCTTGGCGACACGCTCGAAACCGAGCATTTCGTACAGCGCGTCGTAGAGCGGCCGCAGGTAGGGATCGATCTTCTGCGCCATGTCGCCGGGCAGGAAGCCGAGGCGCTCGCCGGCCTCGACGGCCGGGCGCACCAGGCACACCCGGCGCACGCTGTCCGATTCCAGCGCGGCCACCGCGCTGGCCACCGCGAGGTAGGTCTTGCCGGTACCGGCCGGACCGATGCCGAAGCTGATGTCATGGTCACGGATGGCCTGCAGGTAGCGGCGCTGGTTGGCGCCACGCGCGCGGATCAGGGTACGCCGGGTGCGGATGGCGTCGTCGCCGCCGACCACCAGCTCGTCGCTCTCGCCGGAGTTGGCGAGTTCGAGATGGACGTCGTTGGCGGCGATGGCGCGGCTCGCGGTGAGTTCGTAGAGCCGGCGCAGGACCTGCTCGGTGACGACCACGGCGTCGTCGTCGCCCGACAGCTTGAAGGCATTGCCGCGGTTGCCGATGGCAACCCCGGTACGGCGCTCGAGCAGGCGCAGGTGTTCGTCGAACTGGCCACACAGGTTGGCCAGGCGCTCGTTGTCGGCCGGCTCGAGGAGGAGGTCGACGGCGCTCATGGCGGCGACGCGGCGAGGCGTTCGCCGCGCAGGGAATTGGGCAGCGCGGCGGTGATGCGCACGTCGGCGAATTGCCCGATGAGTTGCTCCGGCGCGGCGAAGTTGACCACGCGGTTGTTGGCGGTGCGTCCAGCCAGTTCGGCGGCATTCTTCCTCGAGCGCTCGGTCACCAGCACCCGCTCGATGCCACCGACCATCGCCGCGCTGCGCGCCTCGCCGAGCTCCGTGATACGCCGTTGCAGGATGGCCAGGCGGTGCTTCTTCTCCGCCAGGGCGAGCTCGTCGGGTAGCGCGGCCGCCGGGGTGCCGGGACGTGCGCTGTAGATGAAGCTGAAGGAATGGTCGAAACCGACGTCTTCGATGAGCGCCAGGGTCTGCTCGAAATCGGCCTGGGTTTCGCCCGGGAAACCGACGATGAAATCCGACGACAGGTCGATGTCCGGCCGCACCCGGCGCAGCTTGCGCACGATCGACTTGTACTCGGCGGCCATGTAGCCGCGCTTCATCAGGGCGAGGATGCGATCCGAACCGCTCTGCACCGGCAGGTGCAGGTGGCTGACCAGCTCCGGCACCTCGGCGTAAGTCTCGACCAGGCGGTCGGAGAATTCGAGCGGGTGCGAGGTCGTGAAACGGATGCGTTCGACGCCGTCGACCGCGGCGACGAAACGGATCAACGCCGCGAGATCGACCACGCGGCCATCGTGGGTCGGCCCGCGGTAAGCATTGACGTTCTGCCCCAGCAGCACGATCTCCTTCGCGCCGCGTTCGGCGAGATCGTGGATTTCGCTGATGACGTCGTCGAAGGGGCGCGAGAATTCCTCGCCGCGCGTGTAGGGCACGACGCAGAAACTGCAGTACTTGCTGCAGCCTTCCATGATCGAGACGAAGGCGCTCGGTCCGCGCGTGTCGGCCGGGGGCAGGGCATCGAACTTCTCGATCTCCGGGAAGCTGACGTCGACCACCGGGCCGACGCCGCGCGTGACCTCGCTGATCATGGCCGGCAGGCGGTGCAGGGTCTGCGGCCCGAACACGATGTCGACGAAAGGCGCACGCTCGCGGATCAAGGCCCCTTCCTGGCTCGCCACGCAACCGCCGACGCCGATGACGAGCGTGGGGTCGGCTTCCTTCAACGGCCGCCAGCGGCCGAGCTCGGAGAACAGCTTTTCCTGGGCCTTCTCGCGCACCGAGCAGGTGTTCATGAGCAACACCCGCGCCGCTTCGGGCGCGCTCACCGGCTCGAGGTCGTGGGTCTTCTTCAACAGCGCCAGCATCTTGCCCGAGTCGTACTCGTTCATCTGGCAGCCGAAGGTGCGGATGTAGAGCCCCTTGCCCATGTGCCCGCGCTCCGCTGGCCCGCTCATGCCGCCAGTGGCTCGGCGAGTTCGACCTGCACGTTGTCGATCAGGCGCGCCGGGCCGAGCCAGGCCGCGGCGAGCACGACCAGCGCGGTGTCGCCGGGCCGCGGCGGCGCGAGGTCGTTGCTGCGGCGGACCGAGAAGTACTCCGGGCGCATGCCGGCGGCAGCGAGGGCGGCGATGCCGTCGCCCTCGATCGTGGCAATGCGCGCCCCCGGCTCGCGCAGGCGGGCCGCGGCCGTCGTCAGGGCCTGGTTGATGACGGCGGCGGTGGCGCGCTGGGTGGCGTCGAGATAGCCATTGCGCGAACTCATCGCCAGGCCGTCCGGCTCGCGCACGATGGGCATGCCGATGATGTCGACCGGGATGAGGAGGTCGTGGACCATGCGCCGGATCACCAGCAACTGCTGGTAATCCTTCTCGCCGAACAGCGCCGTGTCGGGCTGCACGTTGATGAGCAGCTTGGCGACCACGGTGGCGACGCCGGAGAAATGCCCGGGCCGGAATTCGCCGCACAGGATGTCGGACAACTGCGGCACGGTGATGCGGGTGTCCTCGGCGGTGCCGCCCGGATAGAGCTCGTCGAGGTTGGGCGCGAACAGCAGGTCGAGGCCGGCCGCCGAGAGCTTGGCCTTGTCCGCCTCCAGCGTGCTCGGGTAGCTGTCGTAGTCCTCGCCCTTACCGAACTGGATGGGATTGACGAAGATGCTGACCACGGTGCGGTCGGCCAGCTCGCGCGCGCGCTTGAGCAGGGAGATGTGGCCGGCATGCAGGTTGCCCATGGTCGGCACCAGCGCAACCGTGAGCCCGGCGGTCTTCCAGTCGCGCACCGTGGCGCGCAGGGTCTTGAGGTCGAATGCAGTATCCATGGGTCGCAATCAAGTATGGTTCATGGGCGGGCGGAGCGCCGAGTGGGGCGCGATCATGCCATGCCCGGGAGGCCTCAGACAGGGCGTCAGGGTGTGCCATCCCCTGCGTCGAGTGGCACCACGCTGGTGCGATCGACGGCTTCGAGCAGGTCCGCCACCGCGCCCAGGCCCGGGATGTCCAAGCGTGGCGCAATCTCGGCCAGCGGGACCAGCACGAAGGCGCGCTCGGCGATGCCCGGGTGCGGCACGTGCAGGCCCGCGGTGGCGATCACGGCGTCGGCGTAGACCAGCAGGTCGAGGTCGAGCGTGCGCGGCCCCCAGCGCGTGCCGTCGCGCACCCGGCCATGGGCGCGCTCGACGCCCTGCAGGGCGTCGAGCAGGGCCTCGGCAGTGAACGTGGTATCGAGCGCCGCCACGGCGTTGACGTAGTCCGGCTGGTCCTGCGGTCCCATCGGCGGATTGCGGTAGAGGCGCGAGCGCGCTGCCAGGCTCGTCCCCGGCAGGGCGGCGAGCGCGGCGAACGCGCGCCGCACCTGCCCGGCGGGGTCGTCCAGATTGCTGCCGAGCCCGACGAAGGCGCGACGGGTCGGCGCACTCAAGCGGGCTTGCGCCGCCGCCGGCGCCGCCGCGATCCGTTGCCGCCACCGCCGGCACTTTTGGCGCTGCCGAGCAGGGCCTCGCGCGCTGCCTCGTCGGCATCCTGGAAGTCGGTCCACCAGGCGACGTCGTCGTCGAACGGTTCACCGGCCGACGCCCGCAGGGCAAGGAAATCGTAGGCCGCGCGAAAGCGCGGATGCTCGAACGCGCGTAGCGCCCGCTTCGGCGAACGCTTGATCAGGCGCTCCTGCAGGGTCCAGATCTCGCGCGTCATCTGCGTGAAGCGCCGCGGCACGGCGAGGCGTGCGACCTGCTGGGAGATCACCGTGTCGGCCGCGACCTCCAGGGCCTCGTGTTCGGACACCCCGCTGGCGAGCAGGTGCTGGCGCTGCTCCTCGAGCGGGTCCCACAACAGGGCGGCGAGCAGGAAGGCCGGGGTCACCGGCTTACCCTCGGCGATGCGCTGGTCGGTGTTGTCGAGGGCATGGCCGATCAGGGTCGCGGGGAAACCGCCGTGCAAGTGGGCGAGCGCGGCATCGGCGGACGGGAACAGGCGGGCGAAGAGATCGTAGTGACGCAAGGCCTCGAAGCTCTGCAGCGCGCAACCACCGTGGAACAGCTTGAGCGACTCGTCGAACAATCGCGCCGGCGCGATCTGCTCGAGCAGTCCGCCGTGCTCGAACAGCGCACGCTCGCTGACGGGATCGATGCGGAAGCCGAGCTTCACCGCGAAACGCACCGCGCGCAGCATGCGCACGGGGTCCTCGCGGTAGCGCGTCTCGGGGTCGCCGATCAGGCGCAGCAGGCCCTGCTTGAGATCCTCGACCCCGCCGACGTAGTCGATTACGCTGAAATCGGCGATGTCGTAGAACAGGGCGTTGACGGTGAAATCGCGCCGCCAGGCATCGTCCTCGATGCCGCCGTAGACGTTGTCGCGCAGGATGCGCCCCTCGTCGTTGACGTGGGCCTGGCCTTCGTCTTCGGCGTGCGGCGCGCGAAACGTCGCAACCTCGATGATCTCCGGGCCGAAGCGCACGTGGGCGAGCCGGAAGCGGCGCCCGATCAGGCGGCAGTTGCGGAACAACTCACGCACCTGCTCGGGGCGGGCGTCGGTCGCGATGTCGAAATCCTTCGGCTCGCGACCGAGCAACAGGTCGCGCACCCCGCCGCCGACCAGGCAGGCGCGGAAGCCGGCCCCGTTCAGGCGATACAGCACCTTGAGCGCGTTGGGCGAGATGTTACGACGGGAAATGTTGTGCTCGTCGCGCGTGTAGATGCGGGGCGCATGGCGCAACGGCGTGACCTTGGCTTCGATGTTCATGCAGTGCTGGCAGGTGGCTTGCAGGCGCACCCGCGGCCGGGTGGCTGGCTGGCGGCGACGCCGCTCCTCTGCGCTGTGTCAGGTCTCGCTGTTTTCGGACAGCCTTATGATATCATTCGCGCCCTTCGATCTGCTCCCTTCGTCTAGCGGTCTAGGACGTCGCCCTCTCACGGCGAAAACAGGGGTTCGAGTCCCCTAGGGAGCGCCAGTCTCACCGCAACGCCTCGCCCGCATCATCGCGGTAGCGCGCTACCAGCGGCGGCTCCTGCGCGTGCGGGTGGATGGCCAGGTCGTCACGCAGCCAGGTCACGTCTTCGAGCACCTCGCGGGTCGCCGCGGGCGGCGCGAACGGTTGCTCCGGCCGGCTCGCGAAGCGCTGGCGCTCGACCAGCAGCGCGATGCCGTAGGCGACCAGCCCGGGCTGCTCGATGTGGATGTTGTGGCCGGCCTGGCGCGCGATGAGATGCGCCGAGGCGCGGCTCTCGGCGGCGAGTTCGGTTTGCAGCTGGAGCCACAGGCGTTCCATCAGCAGGCGCTTGTCGTCGATCTTGCCCTCGATGCGACCGCGGGTGATGACCAGCAGCGGCAGGTCACCGAGCGGCGGCGACATGCTCAGTTCGAGCGCGCTGTCGCGGAAACTCAACAGCTCGCTGCCGAGGGTGCGGCGGGTCTTCCAGCGCCGCGCGCGCTCGGCGATGTGCCGGCGCACGGGCTCGGGCAACAGGGCATTGGGCGGCGGCGGGTCGCGGAACTGCACGATGCCGTAACGGCTGCTGGGCGCGGTGAGCAGCTTGAGCGGCGGGGCGAGGAATCGCTCGACCTGGTGCGGGTGGGAGGCGTCGATCAGCACCAGGCCCGCCGCCATGTAGGCATAGCGGCGCGCGAAGATCTGCATGTTGTAGCCACCGAAGGAATGGCCGACCAGGATGTAGGGGGCTGGCACCTCGGCGGCATCGAGCAACAGGTAGAGCTCGTTGGCAATGCGCGAGCTGGTGCGCGGCATCGCCCCCATCGCGCTGGCGCCGTAACCGGCGCGGTCGAAGGTGCACACCGTGGTCAGGCCACGCAGGCGTTCGACCACGAACACCCATTCGAGCGACGAACCGCCGAGGCCGGCGTCGAGGATCACGGCCGGCGCGCCGTGCCCCTGGCAGTCGATGTGCAGACTGCGTCCGCGCACCGGGATATCATCGCCGGCCGCCAGCAGCGGCCAGGCGAGCAAGAACAGCAACACGGCCTCCGGACCCACGCGGGACCGGCCCCGGGAGGGTGCCCCGCCGTCGCCAGCCGCCGCCGTCATGCCCATGCGCCCGCGCCCTCGCGCCTTGCCTGACACGAACCTTAGCACTCCGGAGACCCGCATGAACGACGACCACAGCGCCCCGGTGTCGTTCCGGCGCCGCCTCGCCGCGCTCGTCTACGATGCCATCGCGGTGACGACGGTGGTCTACTTCGCCGCCTTCGTCCCGGTGCTCGCCCTCGGTGATGCCGTGCGCGGCGGGCATCACCCCCTGTTCCGGCTCTACCTGCTGCTGGTGCTGTTCCTCTACTTCGGCTTGTCCTGGACGCGCGGCGGCACGCTCGGCATGCAGGCGTGGAAAATCGGGATCGTGGATGCCGCGGGTGGCCGCCCGGGCTGGCGCGCGGCCTTGATCAGGTTTCTCGCCGCGGCAGTCGCGCTCGGCGCGCTGGGGCTCGGTTACCTGGTCGCACTCACCGATCGCGAACGCCGCACCTGGCCCGATCGCTGGTCGGGCACACGCCTGGTGCGGCGCCCGCCGGCGCGTCCCTGAGGGCAACGACGCCGAGATAGGGCGGTAACGAACAGCCGCTCAGGGCGTACGGTGATTCAGCACCGTACCGCACACGAACAACACCGCCGTCGGCAGCAGTGCGCTCCATGCCGCCGGGACCCCGAACACCACCCCGAGATGGGCGGCAGCCTGGTTGACGATGTGGAAGCCGAGCCCGATCACCGCGCCGACCAGGATACGGCGGCCCATGGTCACGCCGCGTGAGGCGCGCAGCACCAGGGGGATCGCGAGGTAGACCATCACCGCCGTGGCCAGCGGGTAGGCGAGCTTGCCCCACAGCGCGTATTCCCAGGTCTGCGCGTTCTGGCCGTTACGGTGCGCGAACTCGACATAGCGCAGGAGGTCCGTCGTCGCCAGGGTGTCGGGCTTGAGCGCCGTCATGCCGATGAGGGCCGGATCGAGCGTCGAGTCCCAACGCGCCTCGTCGAGATCGACCGCGCGCGGGCCGCCGTCGACGAAGCGCGTCTGGCCGATGTCGTGCAGCAACCACTGGCCGTCGACGTACTCGGCCGAGGCGGCGACCGTCGCCGCGACCAGGTGCTGGTCATCGTCGAACTCGAAGATCTGCACGTCGCGAAAACGGTGACCGGGCAGAACCTCGCGGATGTTGATGTAGCTGTTGCCGTCGCGCGCCCAGAAACCCTCGCCGCCGAGGCGCGCCACGGTCTTCTCCAGGGCATCCCCGCGCAGCACCCGGGCGTGTTGTTCGGCGGGCGGAAAGACCAACTCCCCGATCAGCACCGCGGCGATCACGAAGATCGCCCCGGCCTTCATCACCGCCGCGATCACGCGCAGCTTGGACACCCCGGCGCAGCGCACAACGGCGATCTCGTTGCGCTCGACCAGGCTGCCGAGGCCGATGAGGGCGCCGATCAGGGCCGCGATCGGGAACAGCTGGTAGACCAGCCCGGGCAGACTCAGCCCGACGTAGGCGGCGGCCAGGGTCAGCGTGTAGGTACCGCGACCGATATCCTCGAGTTCGTCGATGAAGGCGAAGAAGGTGAAGATGGCGAGCAGCACCACGAGCACGGTCAAGGTCGCGCCGATGACGTTGCGCCCGATGTAGCGGTCGACGATTTTCATGCTTGCCATGGCCGGGCCGTCGCGGATGCGCCTGAGCCGGGACGCCTGGCCCGGGCGTTTTGCGCCGTCAAGCGCGAAAGCATACACTGCGGCGCTGCCGCCCGCAGCCGCGATCGCGGCGTCCGCGACACCCCGCGGAACCTCTTGCCCAAGCCCCTGAGCCGTCGAGGTCTGTCATGGAATTCTCCGTCAAGCGTGGCCTGCCCCAGAAGCAGAAGAGTGCCTGTCTGATCGTCGCCGTGCACGGCGGCAAGCACCTGTCCGCCGCCGCGACGGCGCTCGACAAACCGCTGCGCGGCGCCTTGTCGCGAGTCGTCCAGCGCGGCGACGTCGGCGCCAAGCCCGGTGACACCCTGCTGCTGCCCGACGTCCACGGCATCGAGGCCGAGCGCGTGCTGCTGGTTGCCTGCGGTCGGCGCGATGGCATCAGTGCAGGCGATTACGCCAAGGCCGTACGCAGCGCGGCCGCGGCGCTCAAGACGCACAAGCTGCGCAGCGCCGTCTCGGCCCTGCTGGAGGTCGAGGTCAAGGGCCACGACCTCGCCTGGAAGGTCGACCAGCATGCCCGCGCGGCGGCCGCCGCGGCCTACCGCTTCGACGAACACAAGTCCAAGCCGGGTGGTGCGGTGCCCTCACGGCTCGGCCTGCTCGCCAGCGACGATGACGCCCCGGCGGTACGCGAGGCGCTGCGCCGCGCGCGGGCCCTGGCCGACGGCCTCAAGCTGGCGCGCGACCTCGGCAATCGCCCCGGCAACGTGTGCACCCCGACGCATCTCGCCGAGACCGCCGTCGAGCTGGCCGGACGTCACGACAAGCTCGAATGCACCGTGCTCGAAGAGGCCGAGATGGAGACGCTCGGCATGGGCGCGTTGCTGTCGGTGGCGCGCGGCTCGCGCCAGCCGGCCAAGCTCATCGTCCTGGAGTACCGCGGCGGCAGCGAGGGCGACAAGCCGGTGGTGCTGGTCGGCAAGGGCGTGACCTTCGATTCCGGCGGCATCTCGATCAAGCCCGGCGCCGGCATGGACGAGATGAAATTCGACATGTGCGGCGCGGCCAGCGTACTCGGCACCCTGAGCGCGGTGGCCGATCTCGGCCTGCCACTCAACGTCGTCGGCCTCGTGCCGGCGACCGAGAACCTGCCCGACGGCAATGCCAGCAAGCCCGGCGACATCGTCACCAGCATGTCGGGCCAGACCATCGAGATCCTCAACACCGACGCCGAGGGCCGCCTGATCCTGTGCGACGCGCTGACCTACAGCGCGCGCTACGAGCCGGCCGTGGTCATCGACATCGCCACCCTCACCGGTGCCTGCGTGATCGCGCTCGGCGAGCATGCCTCGGGCCTGCTCAGCAACGACGATCAGCTCGCCGCCGACCTGCTCGCCGCCGGCGAGCGCAGCGGCGACCGCGCCTGGCGCCTGCCGCTGTGGGAGGACTACCAGAAGCAGCTCGACAGCCCGTTCGCCGACATGGCCAACGTCGGCGGCCGCGCCGCCGGCACCATCACCGCCGCCTGCTTTCTCGCCCGCTTCACCCGCAATTACCACTGGGCCCACCTCGACATCGCCGGCACCGCCTGGCTGTCGGGCAAGAGCAAGGGTGCGAGCGGGCGACCGGTGGCGCTGCTGTTCGAGTACCTGGCGACGCGCGCGGGATGACGCGGGTCGATTTCTACGTCATCGACGGCGGCGCCAATCGCCACGACCACACCCTGTGCCGGGTGGTGGCCAAGGCCTGGCAGCAGGGCCACGCGGTCTACGTGCAGTGCGCCGACCGCGACGGCGCACGCGCCTTCGACGACCTGCTGTGGACTTTCGAGGACACCAGCTTCGTACCGCACGCGCTGGAGGGCGATGACGCCGCGCCGGCACCCATCGTCATCGGCACTTCGGCCGACGCGCTGGCCGCCCCGGACGTACTGCTCAATCTCGCCGCCGAGGTTCCGGCCAACGTCAGCCGCTTCGCGCGCGTGATCGAATCGGCCGGCCACGACGAGACCTCGCGCCAGGCCGCGCGCCAGCGCTACCGCTACTACCAGGATCGCGGCTTCCCGCTGCACACCCACAAGCTCGGGCGCTGACGGTGGCCGAGTACGAGGGCGACCGGGGCGCGCCGGACGAACCCACCCCGCCACGCCTGACCGAACGGGTCGGCGCGGCGGCGGCGCCACGCCTGACCGAGCGGGTCGAGCCACCCGCCGGCACCGCCAGCCCCGCCGCGGTACCGGACACGGCCCGCCTGCTGGCCGAACTCGGCCCCGGTTTGAAACAATTGCTCGCCACCAGCGTGGCCAGCGCCATTGCCGAACTCAAAGACGAGATCCGGCGCGAGCTCACGACCTCGATGGCGAGCGCCGCGCCCCCGACCAGCCCGACCCCGCCACCGCCCCGAGCCGAGGAAGCCCGACCGATGCCGCCGTCCATGGACAAGACCTACGACCCGCAAGCGATCGAGAAGACCATCTACGAACGCTGGGAGGCCGCCGGCGACTTCCGCCCGCAAGGCGAGGGTGCGCCCTACTGCATCGCGCTGCCGCCGCCCAACGTCACCGGCAGCCTGCACATGGGCCATGCCTTCCAGGACACCCTGATGGACGCCCTGATCCGCTACCAGCGCATGAACGGTCGCCGGACCCTGTGGCAGGGCGGCACCGACCACGCCGGTATCGCGACCCAGATCGTGGTCGAGCGCCAGCTCGCCCAGGCCGGCAAGTCGCGCCACGACCTCGGCCGCGAGGCCTTCGTCGACGCGGTGTGGCAATGGAAGGACGAGTCGGGCGGCACCATCACCCGCCAGCTGCGCCGCATGGGTGCCTCCATCGACTGGACCCGCGAACGCTTCACCCTCGACGACGATCTCTCGCGCGCCGTGCGCGAGGTCTTCGTCAGCCTCTACGAGGAAGGCCTCATCTACCGCGGCAAGCGCCTGGTCAACTGGGACCCGGTACTGCACACCGCGATCTCCGATCTCGAGGTGGTCGCCGAGGAAGAGCAGGGCAAGCTGTGGCACCTGCGCTACCCGCTGGCCGACGGCAGCGGGCATGTCATCGTCGCCACCACCCGCCCCGAGACCATGCTCGGCGACACCGCGGTGGCGGTGAACCCGGGCGACCCGCGCTACCAGCGCCTGATCGGCCGCAGCGTGCTGCTGCCGCTGGCCGAGCGCGAGATCCCGATCATCGCCGACGACTACGTCGACCCGGAGTTCGGCTCGGGCTGCGTCAAGATCACCCCGGCGCACGACTTCAACGACTACGCCATGGGGCAGCGCCACGAGCTGCCGGTGATCAACATCTTCACCCACGACGCCACCATCAACGACAACGCGCCCGAGCGCTTCCGCGGTCTCGACCGCTTCGTCGCCCGCCAGCGGGTAATCGAGGAACTCGAGGCCGCGGGACTGCTCGCCCGCATCGACGAGCACAAGCTGATGGTGCCGCGCGGCGACCGCACCCAGACCGTCATCGAGCCCTATCTCACCGACCAGTGGTACGTGAAGATCCAGCCGCTCGCCGACCCGGCCATCGCCGCGGTCGAGGATGGCCGCATCCGCTTCGTGCCGGAAAACTGGTCGAAGACCTACTTCGAGTGGATGCGCAACATCGAGGACTGGTGCATCTCGCGCCAACTGTGGTGGGGCCATCGCATCCCGGCCTGGTACGACGAGGCCGGCAACATCTACGTCGGGCACGACGAGGCCGATGCGCGCGCCCGCGGCGGCCTTGCACCGGACGTCGCGCTGAGCCAGGACCCGGACGTGCTCGACACCTGGTTCTCCTCCGCGCTGTGGCCGTTCTCGACCCTGGGCTGGCCGGACGAGACACCAGAGCTCGCCACCTTCTACCCCACCAGCGTGCTCGTCACCGGCTTCGACATCATCTTCTTCTGGGTCGCCCGGATGATCATGATGGGGATGAAGTTCATGGGCGACGTGCCGTTCCACGAGGTCTACATCCACGGCCTCGTGCGCGACGCCGATGGCAACAAGATGTCGAAATCCAAGGGCAACATCCTCGACCCGCTCGATCTCATCGACGGCGTCGATCTCGACACCCTGGTGGCCAAGCGCACCACCGGGCTGATGCGCCCCGAGGACGCGCCGAAGATCGAGGCGGCCACGCGGCGCCAGTTCCCCGACGGGATCCCGGCCTTCGGCACCGACGCGCTGCGTTTCACCTTCGCCGTGATGGCGACACAGGGCCGCGACATCCGCTTCGACCTCGGCCGCATCGGCGGCTACCGCAACTTCTGCAACAAGATCTGGAACGCGGCGCGCTTCGTCATGCTGGCCTGCGAGCAGCAGCGCGGCGCGACGCCCGCAGCAGAACTCGAATTCGGCCTGGGCGAACGCTGGATCCGCGGTCGTCTCGCCGCCACGGTGGCGCGCGTGCGCGAAGGCTTCGACGGCTACCGCTTCGACCTCGCCGCGCAGGCGCTCTACGAGTTCGTGTGGGACGAGTACTGCGACTGGTACATCGAGATGGCCAAGGTCACGCTCTACGACGAGGCCGCCGCGCAGGCGGCCAAGGACGGCGTCTGCCAGACCCTGCTCGAGGTCCTCGATGCGAGCCTGCGCGCGCTGCACCCGCTGATGCCCTTCGTCACCGAGGAGATCGGTCTCAAGCTCGCGCCGCTGCTCGGGCTCGAGGCCGACACCCTCATGCACCGGCCCTATCCCGCCGGCGACGACAGCGGCGTCGCCGCCGATGACGCGGCCGCCTTCGCCTGGCTGCGCGAGTTCATTCTCGGCGTGCGCCGCATTCGCGCCGAGTACGACATCGAACCCGGCAAGCGCCTGCCGGTCGCGGTCCGCGGCGGCAACGCCGCCGAGCAGGGCTGGCTCGCCGCCCACGGCCGCCTGGTCGAACAGCTCGCACGCACCGCGCCCATCGCCAGCGCCGGTGGCGACGACGACGCGGCCAGTGCGCTGGCCGGCGAGATGACGGTGCTGGTGCCGCTGGCCGACCTCATCGACCGCGACGCCGAGCGCGCGCGCCTCGGCCGCGAACTCGAACGCCTGGCCGGCGAAGTGCAGCGTGCCGAGGCCAAGCTCGCCAACGCCTCGTTCGTCGAGCGCGCGCCGGCCGCGGTGGTCGACAAGGAGCGCGCCCGGCTGGCCGAGGCCGCGGCCGCACGCAGCAAGGTGGAAGCCGAACTGGCGCGCCTCGCTTGAGCGGGGCCGCGGGCCCGGTTCAGGCGCCGGCGAGGCCGAGGATCAGCTTCACCGCGCCGTACACGGTGAGGATGAAGAGCAGGGTGGCGACGAGGCCGAGCACGATGTAGTTACGCGCCGAACCGCGGCGGAAATCCCGCTCGCGGTTCTTGTTGCTCTGCACGCCGATGGCGGCGGCGACGATGCTGCCGAAGGTCTCGCGCAGGGTGAGGGGACGCTCGTGGTCGTCCGGGTCGGGCTTGTCGGTCATGGTCGTGGCGTGGGGATTCGCACCCGGGGCGCGGACGTCGTCGCCCGGTCGCGCGTGATTATCGGTTAGGATGCCGCCTCGGGGCCGCGGGCCGGGGGGCGACAGTCGACGATGTTCGAGCGTATCAGAGAAGACATCAGCTGCGTATTCGACCGCGATCCGGCGGCGCGTCACGCACTCGAGATCCTGACCTGCTACCCCGGCGTGCACGCCGTGCTGGTCTATCGCCTCAGCAATCGCTTGTGGCACCTGGAACTCAAGTGGCTGGCGCGTTTCGTCTCGCACATCGGGCGCTTCCTCACCGGTATCGAGATCCACCCGGGCGCGACCATCGGCCGGCGCTTCTTCATCGATCACGGCATGGGTGTGGTGATCGGCGAGACGGCCGAGATCGGCGACGACTGCACGCTCTACCACGGCGTCACCCTCGGCGGCACCTCGTGGGAGAAGGGCAAGCGTCACCCGACCCTCGGCCGCGGCGTGGTCATCGGCGCCGGCGCCAAGGTGCTCGGTCCGATCATGGTCGGCGACAACGCGCGCATCGGCTCCAACGCGGTGGTGGTGCGGGACGTCGCACCGCAGACCACCGTCGTCGGCGTGCCCGGCAAGGTGGTGCAGGCGCCGGTGACGGACAAGTTCCGCCAGCGCGAGGAAACCGCGCGCAAAATCGGTTTCGACGCCTATGGCCAGGTCCGCGACATGCCGGACCCGGTGTCCCAGGCGCTGGACTCGCTGCTCGACCACGCCCGCGAGGTCGAGCGCGAGATCGCCGAGCTCAAGCAGCAGATTGGCGCCGCCCAGGCCGCTCCCTCCACCGAAGAGCACGACTGACGCCACCTCGCGGGCGGCCGCTCCCCCGGCGGCTCGGGTCATCCGCCCGCCCACCTTGCGCCCGCCGCGCCGGCCGCCATGGACAGCGGTTCGTACGCCCGCGGTCGAGGCCTTCACAGCGATTCAAGCGGTCTGCCGGGTTCCCTCCGGCAAGATTATTGCGCCGCAATAGTTGACCGTTTTAGTCGGTTGCGGCATCATTACCCAGCAATTTGCTCAGATAAGCTCCCGCGGAGCAGGAGGCTGACCGATGAGATTGACCACGCGCGGCCGCTACGCCGTCACCGCCATGCTCGACCTGGCTTTGCATTATGATCGCGGCCCGGTATCGCTGGCCGCGATCGCCGAGCGACAGGGGATTTCCCAGTCCTACCTCGAACAGCTGTTCGCGCGACTGCGACGCAACGGCCTGGTCGACGGCCTGCGCGGCCCCGGCGGCGGCTACAAGCTCGGCCGGCCGGGCGACGCCATCTCGGTCGCCGACGTCATCGACGCGGTCAACGAGACGGTCGACGCCACGCGCTGCGGCGGCCAGCGCAACTGTCACGGCGAGCAACGCTGCCTGACCCACGACCTGTGGGAGGAGCTGTCGTGCCAGATCCGCGATTTCCTGAGCAACGTGAGCCTGAACCAGCTCGTCGAGCGCAAGACCGTGCAGACCCTGCACCGCCTGCAGGACGGTGCCAGCAAGGACCTGCGCCCGGAAGCGACCGCCTGAGCACGCAGACCCTGGAGAGCCTCCCATGCCCATCACGCTGACCGAGCGCGCGGCGCGCCACGTGCGCGATTTCATGTCCCGCGAGCACAATCCCCACGGCCTGCGCCTGGCGGTCAAACCGACCGGCTGCTCGGGCTACATGTACGTCGTCGAGCTGGCCGAGCAGGTGCAGGAGCACGACCAGGTGTTCGAGTCGCACGGCATCTCCATCGTGGTCGACCCGCAGAGCCTCGGTTACCTCGAAGGAACCGAGGTCGACTACGCCCGCGAAGGCCTCAACGAGGGCTTTCGTTTCGACAACCCCAACGTGACCGCGACCTGCGGTTGCGGCGAGAGCTTCAGCCTCTAGAATCCGCGCGCAAGCGCAGGCAGGTAGTACCCATGGCGAGCAACGCCCAGGACCTCGACACCCTCGTCGGCCGCCATTACAGCGCCGGCTTCTACACCGAGATCGAGCAGGACACGGCCCCGCCCGGCCTGAACGAGGACACCCTCCGGCTCATCTCGGCCAAGAAGGACGAGCCCGAATGGATGCTGGAATGGCGCCTCAAGGCGCTGGAACGGTTCCGCGCCATGCGCGAGCCGAACTGGGCCCACGTCCATTACCCGCCGATCGACTTCCAGGCGATCTCCTACTACGCCGCGCCGAAGAGCGACAAGGATCGGCCCAAGAGCCTCGACGAGGTCGATCCCAAGCTGCTCGAGACCTACGAGAAGCTCGGCATCCCGCTCGAGGAGCAGAAGATGCTGGCCGGGATCGCCGTCGACGTGGTGTTCGACAGCGTCTCGGTCCACACCACCTTCCGCGACAAGCTGGCCGAGGCCGGGGTCATCTTCTGCTCGTTCGCCGAAGCGGTGCGGGAACACCCCGAGCTGGTGCAGAAGTACCTCGGCAGCGTGGTGCCGGTGACCGACAACTTCTACGCCGCGCTCAACTCGGCAGTGTTCTCCGATGGCTCCTTCGTCTACATCCCCAAGCACACGCGCTGCCCGATGGAGCTGTCGACCTACTTCCGCATCAATGCCATGAACACCGGCCAGTTCGAGCGCACGCTGGTGATCGCCGACGAGGGCAGCTACGTGTCCTACCTCGAGGGCTGCACGGCGCCGATGCGCGACGAGAACCAGCTGCATGCCGCGGTGGTCGAGCTGGTCGCGCTGGACGACGCCGAGATCAAGTACTCGACGGTGCAGAACTGGTATCCGGGCGACGAGGAAGGCCGTGGCGGCATCTATAACTTCGTCACCAAGCGCGGCGATTGCCGCGGGGCGCGCTCGAAGATCTCCTGGACACAGGTCGAGACCGGCTCGGCCATCACCTGGAAATACCCGAGTTGCCTGCTCAAGGGCGAGAACTCGATCGGCGAGTTCTATTCCGTCGCCCTGACCAACAACCGCCAGCAGGCCGATACCGGTACCAAGATGGTCCATCTCGGCCGCGGTACACGCTCGACCATCGTTTCCAAGGGGATCTCCGCCGGGCGCAGCCAGAACGCCTACCGCGGGCTGGTGCGCATCGCGCCGGGCGCCGAGGGCGCGCGCAACTACACCCAGTGCGACTCCCTGCTGCTCGGCGACCAGTGCGGTGCCCACACCTTCCCCTACATCGAGTGCCGCAACCCCGGCGCCCAGGTCGAGCACGAGGCCTCCACTTCGCGCATCAGCGACGACCAGCTGTTCTACCTGCGCAGCCGCGGCATCAAGACCGAGGACGCGGTCAACATGATCGTCAACGGCTTCTGCAAGGAAGTGTTCAAGGAACTGCCGATGGAGTTCGCCGTGGAGGCGCAGAAACTGCTCGGCATCAGCCTCGAAGGCGCGGTCGGCTGAGCCGCACCACCATTCGTCACAGCCCAGGCCCAGGGATTCATCTCATGCTCGAAATCAAGAATCTGCACGCCGAAGTCGCCGGCAAACCCATTCTCCGTGGTATCGACCTCACCGTCCGCCCGGGCGAGACCCACGCCATCATGGGGCCGAACGGCTCGGGCAAGAGCACCCTCTCGCACGTCCTCGCCGGCCGCGAGGGCTACACCGTGACCGACGGCTCGGTCACCTTCAACGGCAAGTCGCTGCTCGATCTCGAACCCGAGGAGCGCGCCGGTGAAGGCGTCTTCCTCGCCTTCCAGTACCCGGTCGAGATCCCCGGTGTGAACAACACCTACATGCTGAAAGCGGCGCTCAACGGCATCCGCGCCTACCGTGGCGAGCCCGAGTTGTCGGCGGTCGACTTCCTCAAGCTGGTCAAGGCGCGCGTCAAGGCGGTCGGGCTCGACGAGGGGCTGCTCAACCGCCCGGTCAACGAGGGCTTCTCCGGCGGCGAGAAGAAGCGCAACGAGGTGTTCCAGATGAGCGTGCTGGAGCCGCTTCTCGCGATCCTCGACGAGACCGATTCCGGCCTCGACATCGACGCACTCAAGGCCGTCGCCGAAGGGGTCAACGCGCTGCGCGACGCGAACCGTTCGTTCATCGTCGTCACCCACTACCAGCGCCTGCTCGACTACATCGTGCCGGACTACGTCCACGTGCTGTCCAAGGGCCGCATCATCAAAACCGGCGGCAAGGAACTCGCGCTCGAACTCGAGGCGCGCGGCTACGACTGGCTGACCGGCGAGGCGGCGTGATGGACGCGCTCGACCTCATCCTCGCAGCGGTGCCCGCTGCCGACGGCTGGCTCGGCGAACAGCGCCGCGCCGCCGCCGATTTCGTCCGCCGGCACGGTCTGCCCGATACCCGCCAGGAGGCCTGGAAGTACACCAGCCTGGCACCGTTGAAATCGATCGCCTACCGCGTGGCCGGCACCGACGATGGCGCCGCCCTCGATGCGCCGGCCCTGGCCGCGCTGCCCAGCGCCTGTGCCAGTCCCCACCGCGTGGTGCTGGTCAACGGCCAGTTCCGCGCCGATCTCTCCAGCCTGGGCGAACTGCCGCCGGGAGTGCGGGTGCGCAGCCTGGCCGCGGCGCTGGCCGACGACGCTGCCGCCATCCCGGAAGTGTTCGCCCCGGCACCGACCCCGGCCGGCGCCTTCGCCGCGCTCAACTCGGCCCTGGCCAGTGACGGGGTGGTGGTGGAGATCGAGCCCGGCCGCGTTCTCGACCAGCCGCTGCACGTGGTCTGCGCGGTGGCCGGCGCCGATGCCCTGGTCTGCGCGCCGCGCATGATCGTCCGTCTCGCCCGCGACGCGAGTGCGCGCATCGTCGAGGAATACCTCGGCAGCACGGGCAATCGCAGCCTCACCGACATCGTCACCAGCATCGCGCTCGCACCGGGCGCCACGTTGCACCACCATCGCCTGCAGGGCGAGCCAGACAGCACCGCGCATATCGGTCGCGTGGTCGCCCGCCTGGAAGCAAACGCCACCCTGCATTCCGACGCCGTCGCCTTCGGCGGCGCGCTGACCCGCCTCGACATCGACATCGAACTCGCCGCGCGCGGCGCACGCTGCAATCTGAACGGCCTGTTCGCGGTCAGCGGCAACCAGCACGTCGACCACCACACGGTGGTCGACCACCGCGTCGGCGACACCCACAGCGAGGAGCGCTACCACGGCATCCTCGACGAGCGCAGCCGCGGCGTGTTCAACGGCAAGGTCATCGTGCGCCCGGATGCCCAGGGCATCACCGCGCGCCAGGCCAGCCACAACCTGCTGCTGTCGCGCGGCGCCGAGATCGACACCAAGCCGGAACTCGAGATCTACGCCGACGACGTCGCCTGCGCGCACGGCGCCACGGTCGGCGAACTCGACCCGGCGGCGCTGTTCTACCTGCGCTCGCGTGGCGTGACCGAAGCGGAAGCGCGCGCCCTGCTCACCTATGCCTTCGCCGACAAGGCCATCGCCGCCATCCCGCTCGACAGCCTGCGCCAGCGCGTCGAACAGCGCTTCCTCGGTCACCATCGCCTGTCCGAGCTGGGCGCGGCGCTGGCCGCGGAGTGACCCCGCCATGACTGCCAGCATCGCAACGCTCAGCGGCCCGGCTTTCGACGTCGAGCGCATCCGCGCCGACTTTCCCATCCTTGCGCGCGAGGTCCACGGCAAGCCGTTGATCTACGTCGACAACGCGGCCACGACGCAGAAACCGCAGGTGGTGATCGACCGCATCGACGCCTACTACGCACACGAGAACGCCAATATCCATCGCGGCGTGCACAGCCTGAGCGCCGAGGCCACCGCGGCCTACGAAGCCGCGCGCGAGACCGTGGCGCGGTTCGTGAACGCGCGCGCGGCGAACGAGATCGTGTTCACCCGCGGTACCACCGAGGCCATCAACCTGGTCGCGCAGAGCTACGCGCGCCCGCGCCTCGGGCCGGACGACGAGATCCTCATCACGGCGCTCGAACACCACTCCAACATCGTGCCCTGGCAGATGGTCTGCCAGCAGACCGGCGCCCGCCTGGTGGTGGCGCCGATCGACGATCGCGGCGAAGTCGTGGTCGAGGAATACCTCGCCCGGCTGTCACCGCGCACGCGCCTGGTCGCCATCGCCCACCTGTCCAATGCGCTCGGCACCATCAACCCGCTCGAAGCCCTGATCGCCCCGGCCCGCGCCGCCGGCGCCGCGGTGCTCGTGGACGGCGCCCAGGCCGTCGTTCATGCGCCCGTCGACGTGCAGGCCCTGGACTGCGATTTCTACGCCTTCTCCGGCCACAAGGCCTTCGGCCCGACCGGGGTCGGCGCGCTCTACGGCCGGGCCGAACTGCTCGAGGCCATGCCACCGTGGCAGGGCGGCGGCGACATGATCAAGGTGGTCAGCTTCGAAGGCAGCGAATACAACGACATCCCCTACAAGTTCGAGGCCGGTACGCCGAACATCGCCGGCGGGCTCGGTCTCGCCGCGGCCCTCGACTACTTCACCGCGCTCGACCTGGCGGCGGTGATGGCCCACGAACACGCCCTGCTCGAGGCGGCCACGGCGCGCGCACGCGCGGTGCCGGGCCTGCGTATCTACGGCGAGGCCAGACACAAGGCGGCGGTGCTCTCGTTCGACATCGACGGCGCCCACCCCCAGGATCTCGGCACCCTGCTCGACCACCACGGTATCGCCATCCGCACCGGACATCATTGCGCCATGCCGGTGATGCAGCGCTTCGGCATCGCCGGCACCGCGCGGGTCTCGTTCGCCCTGTACAACACGCAGGAAGAGGTCGAGCGCATCTTCGATGCCCTCGAACGCGTGCGCACGATGCTGGTCGAGTGAGTCACGGGCGGCGCCGGGAACATGCAGCGAGAGGAGCGCAGATGCGCGCAACGCGGCAGATGGCCTGCGCGGTAGTTTTTCACCAGCCTGTTAGGATCGCCCCACCATGAACCAGGCCCAAGACTTCACCCGCCCGATCGCGCTCACCCGCGACTGCGAGGCCGTGCTCATCCCGCAGGGCACCCCGGTCACGTTGCGCGAAGGCGACCCGGTCTATGTCACCCAGGCCCTCGGCGGCTCGGTGACGGTCAACGTCGGCGGCAACCTGGCGCGGATCAGCGCCGAAAACGTCGATGCGCTCGGCATGAGCGCCCAGGCCATGCCGACCGAACGCGCCACCAGCAGCGGCGACGGCAGCGTCGACATCGACCTCATCTGGGAGCAGCTCAGCACCTGCTACGACCCGGAGATTCCGATCAACATCGTAGAGCTCGGCCTCATCTACCGTTGCGAAGTGATGCCGAGCAATCATGGCAACCGGGTCGAGATCGACATGACCCTGACCGCCCCCGGCTGCGGCATGGGGCCGTTCCTGGTCGAGGACGTCCGCGCCAAGATCGCCCAGCTGCCGAACGTCCACGAGGTCGACGTCGAGCTGGTGTTCGATCCGCCGTGGTCACAGGACATGATGTCGGAGGCCGCGCGCCTCCAGACCGGCCTCTACTGAGCACGCCGCCGCCGCCGTGGCGGCCTGCGCTGCGCCCCCCGGTACTGGTATTGCGGCCTTGTCAGGGTATAATGGCGGGCTGAGTTTTAATTTCTATTTCAACCAGTTAGGAGACCTCGCAGCCATGGCCATCGAGCGCACGCTGTCCATCGTCAAACCCAGCGCCGTCCGCGACAACCACATCGGCGCGATCCTGGCCAAGTTCGAGGCCGCGGGCCTGCGCATCGTGGCGGCGAAGATGATGCACCTGTCGCGCCGCCAGGCCGAGGCGTTCTATGCCGTGCACAGCGACAAGCCGTTCTTCGACGAGCTGGCCGAGTTCATGTCCTCCGGGCCGCTCGTCGTCCAGGTGCTCGAGGGCGACAACGCCATCCAGGTCAACCGCGACGTGATGGGGGCGACCAACCCGGCGCAGGCGGCCCCGGGCACCATCCGCGCCGAGTTCGCGACCAGCATCACCGAGAATGCCGTCCACGGCTCGGACGCACCGGAAACCGCGGCCAACGAGATCAGGTTCTTCTTCAGCGACACCGAGATCCACGCCCGTCCGTGACGTCATGAACGCAGCCACTCCCGTCAACCTGCTCGACCTCGATGAAGCGGCCCTGCGCCGCTACTTCGAGAGCGTCGGCGAGCGCAGCTTCCGCGCACGCCAGATCATCAAGTGGGTGCACCAGCAGGGGGTGACGGACTTCGCGGCGATGACCAACCTCAGCCGCGACCTGCGCGAGCGCCTGCAGAACGAGGCGCTCATCCGCACCCCGCAGGTCGAGGCCGAACACGTTTCCCAGGACGGCACGCGCAAGTGGCTGATGCGGGTCGATAGCGGCAATTGCGTCGAGACCGTGTTCATCCCCGAGGGCGAACGCGGCACCCTGTGCGTTTCCTCCCAGGTCGGCTGTCCGCTCGACTGCGCGTTCTGTGCCACCGCCAAGCAGGGCTTCAGTCGCAACCTCGCCGTCGGCGAGATCATCGGCCAGGTGTGGCAGGCGGCACGCCGGCTCGGCCAGCATCCCAAGACCGGACGTCACATCACCAACGTCGTCATGATGGGTATGGGTGAACCGCTGCTCAATATGGACAACGTGGTGCCGGCGATGCAGCTCATGCTCGACGACAACGCCTACAATCTGGGCCGCAAGCGCGTCACCCTGTCCACCGCCGGGGTCGTCCCGGGCATCGACCGCCTGGCGCGGCAATGCCCGGTCAGCCTGGCCATCTCGCTGCATGCGACCAACGACGACCTGAGGAACGAACTGGTGCCGATCAACCGCAAGTACCCCATCGCGGAGCTGCTCGACGCCTGCCGACGCTACATCGATGCCAATCCCCACGGCGAAATCACCTTCGAATACGTCATGCTGCGCGGCGTGAACGATTCGGTGGCCGAGGCCAGGGCCATGGTACGGCTGCTGCAGGGCCTGCCCGCCAAGATCAACCTGATTCCCTTCAACCCGTTCGCCGGGGCGGGCTACGAACGATCGCACGACGACGCCATCGATGCCTTCCGCGAGCGCCTGCAGCGCTCGGGGCTGGTCACCATCACGCGCAAGACGCGCGGTGACGACATCGCCGCCGCCTGCGGGCAACTCGTCGGCGAGGTCCAGGCGCGGGCGCGGCGCCACCGTCGCGACGTACACTGAGGGCCGCCGGCTGCCGGCCCCGGAGAACCCGCATGACGATTCGCGTCCTGTCCCTGCTCCTCGCCCTGCTGCTCGCGGCCTGCCAATCGTCCGGCGGCGAGCGCCAGGGGGCCGACCGCAGCAAGATCGCCGAGGTCAACACCGAGCTCGGCTTCCAGTACATGCAGAAGGGTGAATACGAGGTTGCGATGAGCAAGCTCAAGAAGGCGCTCGATGCCGACCCGAACCATGTCGACGCGCACAACGCCATGGGCGTGCTGCATGCGACCCTCGGCCAGAACGACGAGGCCGAGCGCAGTTTCCAGCGCGCCCTGCGCCTCGACCCGGCCAATTCCGCCGCGCTCAACAACTACGGCCAGTTCCTGTGCCAGCGCAAACGTTACGAGGAAGGCCAGCGCCAGTTCCTCAAGGCGGTCGAGAACCCCCTGTACAAGCTCCCCGCGGCGGCCTACAGCAATGCCGGAACCTGCGCCTTCGACGCCGGTGACCTCGACAGCGCGGAGAACCATTTCCGCAAGGCGCTCGAGATCGACCCGCGCCTGGCACCGGCCCTGATCCAGATGGCCGAGCTGAGCTACCGGCTCGGGCGCTACCTGCCGGCGCGCGGCTACCTGCAACGCTACCTCGAGCTCGCCCGACACACCGCCACCTCGCTGTGGCTGGGTATCCGCATCGAACGTGAACTCGGCGACAGGGACGCCCTGGCCAGCTACGGCCTGCAGCTGGAACGGAACTTCCCCGACGCGGCCGAAACCAAGCTCTACCTCGAATCGAAGTAAGCCGTGGTCGAGCCTGCCAGCAACGAAGAATCCCGCGGCGCCGGCCTCGACGGTGATGCCAGCGTCGGCGCGCTGGTGCGCCGCGCGCGCGAGCGGCGCGGCATGAGCATCAACGACCTGTCGAGCTGCCTCAAGCTCGAACCGCGCACGCTCGAAGCGCTCGAGCTCGAGGCCTACGACAAGCTGCCGCCGGCGGCCTTCGTGCGCGGCTACCTGCGCGCCATCGCCAAGGAACTCGACCTCGACGCGCCCACCTTGCTCGCGATCTTCGACGACGGCGACACCCACGAGGCGCCCGAGCTGTCCGACTTCAAGTCCCGCGCCCCGGTCCAGATCACGAGCGAAAGCCATCTCGTGCGCTACACCACGATCGGGCTCGGCGTGCTGATGGTCGTGCTGGTCGCCCTGTGGTGGCGCGCACACGGGGACCGCAAGCTCGCCCTCGACGAACTGGTCGACGAGACGCCGCCGGCCGCGGTCGAACCGGCCACGGATCCGCTGCCCTACGAGTTCGAGCTCGTCACCCATCCCGACGTCACGCGCTACAACCAGCCGCCGCCCGAAGAAGCACCGCCGGCGACCGACCTGACCGCACCAACCGCGGCCGATCCCGCAACACCCGCCGCCGGTGCCGCAGACGAGGCGCCCGCCGCGGCACCGGCGGAAACCGCGGCCGAAGCGCCGTCCGGCGCCACCGAGAACGCCGCGGAGCCGGCCACCCTGGCCGCCGCGCCAGCCGCCGACGCGCCGCCCGAGATCGTCATCACGGCGAACGAAGACGCCTGGATCGACGTCAAGGATGCCAGCGGCCGGCGCCTCTACTTCGATTTCGCGCGGCCCGGCCGCGCCATCCGCCTGCGCGGCGAAGCGCCCTACGCCCTGGTCGTCGGCAACTCGGCGGCCGTGCAACTCGAGTTCCGCGGCGCCGCGGTCGATCTCGCCACCTATGCCAACGAAGGCGTGGCGCGGCTCGATCTCGGACGCTGACGCGGGCCGGTAAGTTGATGACGAACACGGCGAGAACCCCCGGCACGCCGGGGCCTGCGGGTCGCACCGGACCGGGTAGTGAGAATCGTGAGTTGATGGTGGAACGGCAGTCGAGACCATGAGCCAGGATCTGAAGGCCGTACGCGGCATGAACGACATCCTGCCCGGCGACAGCCACCACTGGCGGCGCCTCGAAGGCGACCTCGTGGCCGTGCTCGACGCTTACGGCTACCAGGAGATCCGCCTGCCCATCGTCGAGCAGACGGCGGTATTCAAGCGCTCCATCGGCGATACCACCGACATCGTGCAGAAGGAGATGTATTCCTTCGACGACCGCAACGGCGACAACCTCACCCTGCGCCCCGAGGGTACCGCCGGCTGCGTGCGCGCGGTGCTGCAGAACGGCCTGCTGCAACAGGTGCCGCTGCGGCTGTGGTACGCCGGGCCGATGTTCCGCCACGAGCGCCCGCAGCGCGGCCGCCAGCGCCAGTTCCACCAGATCGGCGCCGAAGTCTTCGGCATGGCCGGTCCGGACATCGACGCCGAGCTGATCCTGATGACCGCACGCATGTGGCGCGCGCTCGGCCTCGGTGCCCTGCGCCTGGAACTCAATTCGCTGGGTACGCCGGCCGCGCGCGCAGCCTACCGCGAGGTGCTCACCGCCTACCTGCGCGGGCGCCACGACGAGCTCGACGAGGACAGCCGCATGCGCCTCGAGCGCAACCCGCTGCGCATCCTCGACAGCAAGAACCCGGCCATGGCCGAGGTCATCGCCGCGGCACCGGTACTGACCGATCATCTCGACGACGAATCGCGTGAACACTTCGCCGCCCTGTGCGACATGCTCGGCGACGGCGGCCTCGAGTTCGTGGTCAATCCGCGCCTGGTGCGCGGCCTCGATTACTACTCGCGCACGGTATTCGAGTGGATCACGACTGAACTCGGCGCCCAGGGGACGGTCTGTGCGGGGGGGCGTTACGACGGCCTCGTCGAGCTGATGGGCGGGCGCCAGCCGGTGCCGGCGGTCGGTTTCGCGATGGGCCTGGAACGCCTGCTCGAGCTGCGCCTGCAACAGGCCGGTGCGGCCGCACCGGCGCCGGCCCTGTACGTGGTCGCCACCGGCGGCGCGCTGGACCGGCCGGCGATGGCCCTGGCCGAGCGCCTGCGCGACGCCTTCCCGGGCCGCGCGGTGATGGCGCACCTCGGCGGCGGCAGCATGAAGTCGCGCATGAAGAAGGCCGACCGCAGCGGCGCCGACGTCGCCATCATCCTCGGCGAGGACGAGTACGCCGCCGGCGCGGTGACGGTCAAGCCCCTGCGCGCCGACGCCCCGCAGCAGCGCTGCGCCGAATCCGGACTGGCCGAGGTGCTGGCCAGCCTGGGCGTCGCCTGAACCGGCGCGCGCCGCCTGGCCGCGGCGTTTTGCCGGTATAATCGCGCGCTTTTCGTACATCCAGGCCGGCGCCCGACCGGCGGAGCAAGCTACCGTGGAACACTACGCGTCGGAACAGGAACAGGTCGAAGCGCTCAAGCGCTGGTGGAAGGACAACGGTCGTCCGCTGGTGTTCGGCCTCGCCATCGGCATCGCCGCCCTGGCCGGTTACCGCTACTGGGATGCCATGCAGACGGCGCGCGCCGAAGACGCCTCGCAGAACTACAGCGCCATGCTGCAGATGATGAACGACCAGCGCATCGACGACGCCAGGACTACCGGCCAGGCCATCATCGACACCTATCCCGATTCCACCTACGCCCGCCTGAGCGCGCTGCTGCTGGCCAAGCTCGCCGCCGACACGGAGGACTATGCCCGCGCCCGCGAGCTGCTCACCCCGCTGGTCGAGGGCGCCGGCGACTCCGAGGTCGCACCGCTGGCCCGCGCCCGTCTCGCCCGCCTGGCCCTGGCCGAAGGCAATGCCGACACCGCCGCCGCCTACATGGCCAAGGTGCCGCCGACCGCCGACGAAGACCGCTTCGCCGAGCTGCGCGGCGACATCCTGGTCGCCCAGGGCAAGCCTGACGCGGCGCGCCCGCTCTACCTCGAGGCACTGGCCCTGGCCGAAAAACTCGGGCTCGAGCGTGGCGCCATCCAGCTCAAGCTCGACAACCTCGGCGCCAGCGGCTCGTGATGCGTTCGACCCGCCTCGCCGCGGCGGCCGCGCTGCTCGGCGCGCTGTTCGCCCTGGGCGGCTGCGAGACCATGTCCTCGATGGGCGATTCGGTGGCGGGGTTGTTCGAGGACGACGTCGCCGCGGTCGACGCCCCGGCCGTCCTGGCGGAGGATTTCCAGTCCTCGATCAACGTCGAGGAGGTGTGGTCCAAGCGCATCGGCAAGGGCTCCGACGAGTTCTATCTCAAGCTCACGCCGACGGTGATCGACGGCAAGCTGTTCGTCGCCGATTTCGAGGGCAAGCTGGCCGCCACCGATCTCGCCACCGGCAAGGTCACCTGGGACATCCAGGACAAGAACGTGCAGTACACCGGCGGCCCCGGCGGCGGTGACGGGCTGGTCCTGATCGGCACCGGCGACGGCCGCGTCATCGCCCGCGAGAGCGCCAGCGGCAAGCTGCTGTGGGTGGCCAAGGTGTCTTCGGAAGTCCTCGCGGCGCCGCGCGCGGGCAGCGGCACGACGGTCGTGCGCACCGGCGACGGCAAGGTCTACGGGCTCGACTCCGCCACCGGCGCGACACGCTGGCTGTACGACCTCTCGGTGCCCTCGCTCACCCTGCGCGGCACCTCGGCGCCGGTCATCGACGACGATCTCGCCATCGTCGGCTTCGACAACGGCCGTCTCGCCGCGCTCGACCTGCGCAGCGGCAAGGCGGTGTGGGACAGCCCGCTGGCCCTGCCCAGCGGCCGCTCCGACCTCGAACGCATGGTCGACGTCGACGCCGACCCGGTGGTGCTCGGCGCCACGGTGTTCGTCGCCAGCTTCCACGGCCAGGTCGCGGCGCTCTCGATCGTCGACGGCCAGATCCAGTGGACGCGCGAAATCTCCTCCTACAACGAGCTCGCCGTCGGCGGCGGACGGGTCTACGTCACCGACGAGGACGGTGCGATCTGGGCGCTCGACCGCAACGACGGCAACTCGCTGTGGAAGCAGGACGCCCTGCAGCACCGCTACGCGACGGCACCGGTGTATTTCAACAACTACGTCGTGGTGGGGGATTTCGAGGGCTACATCCACTGGCTCGATGCCGCCACCGGCGACATCGTCTACCGCGAACAGATCGACGACTCGCGCATCATCGCCCCGCCCATCGACGCCGGCGAGGTCCTGCTCGGCTACAGCTCGAGCGGGCGCCTGGTCGCGATGCAGCCGCGCTAGCAGGCGGTCGGCGCGGCCGCCGGCTCAGCGTGTCGTCCTCCCCCCTGCCAGCGCGGCGCCCGACCCTCGCCATCATCGGCCGGCCCAACGTCGGCAAGTCGACCCTGTTCAACCGCATCACGCGCTCGCGCGCGGCGCTGGTCGCCGACGTGCCGGGCCTGACCCGCGATCCCAAGGTCGGCATCGGGCGGCTCGGCGAGGCTGGCTACATCGTCGTCGACACCGGCGGCATCGACGAGACCAGCGACGACGTCCTCGCCGGGCGCGTCGCCGAGCACGCCCTGGCCGTCGCCCGCGATTGCGACGCCGCCATCTTCGTTGTCGACGGCCGCGCCGGCCTCAATGCCGCCGACGAGCTCCTCGCTGCCGAGCTGCGCCGCGCCGGCGTCGCCCTGGCGCTGGCGGTGAACAAGGCCGAGGGCCTCGACGGCGCGCTCGTCACCGCCGAGTTCCGGCGCCTGGGCATCGCCGCGGTGTTCGCGATCTCCGCCGCCCACGGCGACGGCGTCGCCGCCCTGGTCGAACACCTCACCGGGAGCTGGCCGCCGGCGTCCAGCTACCTCGCCGAAGACGACGGCCGCACCCGCATCGCGGTGGTCGGGCGTCCCAACGTCGGCAAGTCGACCCTGGTCAACCGCGTCCTCGGCGAAGAGCGCATGATCACCTACGACCTGCCGGGTACGACGCGCGACAGCGTCGATGCCGATTTCGAGCGCCACGGCCGGGCGTACACCATCATCGACACCGCCGGCTTGCGGCGTAAGAGCCGCACGGAAGGCGTGGCCGAGAAGTTCAGCGCAGTGCAGACCCTGCAGGCGCTCGACCGCGCCCAGGTCGTGCTGCTGGTGCTCGACGCCCGCGACGGCATCACCGAGCAGGACGTGACCCTGCTCGGCATGGTCGTCGAGTCGGGCCGCGCGCTGGTCGTGGTGGTCAACAAGTGGGATGGCCTCGATGCCGACCAGCGCCAACGGATCAAGAGCGAACTCGATCGCCGGCTGCGTTTCGCCACCTTCGCCGAGATCCATTTCATCTCGGCGCTGCACGGCAGCGGCGTCGGCGAGCTCTTCGGCGCCGTCGACGCCGCCGCGGCCGCGGCCCTGCGCACGCACAAGACCGGCGATCTCACCCGCCTGCTCGAAGCGGCGCTGGCGGCGCATCAACCACCGCTGGTGCGGGGCCGGCGCATCAAGCTGCGTTATGCCCACATGGGTGGGCTCAACCCGCCCACCATCGTCATCCACGGCAACCAGGTCGATGCCCTGCCGGGCAGTTACCAGCGTTACCTGGAGAACTACTTCCGCGAGGCCCTGGGCCTGGTCGGCACGCCGATCCGGCTCGAGCTGCGCCAGTCGGACAATCCCTACGCCGGCCGGCGCAACAAGCTCACGCCGCGCCAGCAGGCCAAGCGCCGCCGCCTGATGCAGCACGTCAAGCGCAAGAAGTAAGCGTGTCCCGCACCTGGCCGCGACACGCCTGCGCGCAGCGGCGACCCTGGGCTTGCCGGGCCCTCACCGCCGGCCCGGCGCTTACCCCGCACCGGCCACGCCGCGGTGCGGCGCCGACGCCGGAAGCTCGGCCCCGTCAGTCCTCGAGATCGAACCAGGGCGAAGGCTCGCCCTGGCTGGCGAGGTGGCGGCGCACGCCGGACGCCAGCGCGCGTTCGAGGCAGGCCTCGACGTGGCCCGGGGTGTTGTTCTTCTCGCTCAGGTGGGCCGCGGTGAGATAGCGCAACCGGCCCTGGTCGAGGCGGGTGAGGATGTCCTCCGCCTGGCCGTTGCTGAGATGGCCGTAATCGCCGCCGACGCGCGCCTGCAGTGCGGGCGGGTAAGGGCCGCGTCGCAGCAGCTCGGGGTCGTGGTTGAACTCGAGCAGCAGGGCGTCGAGGCCGGCATAACTGGCGAGCAGGTGCGAGGTCGACTGGCCGACGTCGGTGAGGATGCCAAGCCGCGTACCGCCGGCGGCGAGGACGAACTGGCAGGGCTCGCGCGCGTCGTGCGGCACGATCACCGGCAGCAGCTCGAACGCGCCGATGCGAAAGCTCACCCCGGGCAGGATGTCGCGGCAGTCCGCGGTCACGCCGAGGCGGGCGGCGCCGGCCAGGCGGGTCCCGGCGGTCGACCACACCGGCACGCGGTACTTGCGCGCCACGGCACCGGCGCCGCCGAGGTGATCGTCGTGCTCGTGGGTCACCAGCACGGCATCGAGGTCGGCCAGGGAGAAGCCCAGTGCCTGCGCCCGTGCTTCGGCCTGGCGCAGCGACAACCCGCAGTCGATCATCACGGCGTGATCGCCGTGCACGACCAGCGTGGCGTTGCCGCTGCTACCGCTGGCGAGGGTGGCGAAACGCACCGGTCGCGGCCGTCGCCTGCCGGCCGGTGATCAGATACGTCCGCTGTTCAGCGCATCCTGCAGCTTGTTGAGCAGCGCGCTGGCGTCGTCGCCGGTTTCCCAGCGCCCGTCGCGATCCAGCACCACCACTTCGGTCTTCTCGCCGACTCCGGTGAGACTGACCTGGTACTCGGCGGCATCGCCCTTGTCCCAGAACTTGAGCTTGCCCCACACACCGCCATCGTCGCCCTGGCCACCGGCCGTGGCCACCTCGACGTAGTAGATACCGCGGCCCTTGTCGGAATCCTTGACCGCGACGCCGACCTGTTCGAGGGCGCGCCCGGTGGCCTTCCAGGCGCCGGAAAAGCCATCGGCCAGAGTGAGGTAGTACTTGCCATCACCGACGCTGACGATCTCGGCATGGCGCGGTTCGCCGGTGGCCGGGACCGGCGCGCCGATGCTGCCGTCGTCGACCGTCGCGGCCGGCGTCGCGGCGGCCGCCGCGGGCGCTTCGTCGGTGCTCGCCGCGACGCTCGGCGCACTGGGTGCGCTCGCCACCGCGGCGCCGCCGAGTTCGGCTTCGAGGCGTTCGACCATGGCGCGCTCGAGTTCGACGTTGCGCGGGCGCCGCGACCACACCAGCTCCTCGCCCTGGGGCGCGAGCTCCTGGCCCTCGTGCGAGATGTAGAGCAGGGTCGTGCCGGGCTGCTCGCCGGCCTCGGCGAAGACCTTGAACTTGTCGCGGGTCAGCTCCGCCTTGTCCTCGTTCCAGCCGGTCTCGATGATGCCGAGCTCGACATCGTCGAGTTCGAGGTCGTAGCCCTGCGCCTGCCAGAAGGCCTCGAGCCGCGGCCACACCTGCACCGCGGCGCCTTCGACGGCGAGTACGTGCTCGTTCTCGAGCACGCGGATGGCCGACGTCTGGGCCTTTTCGAGGTCGGCGGCACGCTGGCGGTCGGCGCGGCGCTCCTGGAAGGTCGAGTAGCGCGCGGTTTCACCGCCGTCGGGGATCGCCATGCGATCCTGGATGGCCTCGGTACTGAGGTCGGGGGGAACCTCGAGATCGGGCAGGGAACGCGCTTTCTGGTAATCCTTGCGATTGTCGGGAACGACTTCGTCGAGCTTCGGCACGATCTTGCTGCACCCGTTCAACGCGAGCGCGCAAAGCAGCGCAGCGGCAAGCGTGGCTCTGGAATTCAAGTTGTATCCTCCTGGCGGCGCGCCGCCGTCAGCAGGCGCTCACGCCGGTCATTCGATGCCGGCGTGGCGCATGGCGGCGCGCACTTTCGGCTCGTGTTGCGACGCGAGCCAGGTCAATGGAAGGCGGATGCCGGCGTCGATGAGTCCCATCTGCGCCACCGCCCATTTCACCGGGATGGGGTTCGCCTCGGCGAACAGGTCACGGTGCAGGGGTTGGAGTTCGGCGTCGAGCGCGCGCGCGCGCGTCTCGTCGCCGGCCAGCGCCGCCACGCACAGCTCGTGCATCTTGCGTGGCGCGACGTTGGCAGTCACCGAGATCACACCCTGCCCACCGGCGAGCATGAAATCACAGGCCGTCTCGTCGTCGCCGCTGAGCAACACGAAATCGGCGCCTGCGCCGGCGCGGATGGCGGCCACACGGGCGACGTCGCCGGTGGCCTCCTTGATACCGACGATGTTGGGCACGACGGCCAGGCGCACCACCGTCTCCGGCAGCATGTCGCAGGCCGTACGGCCCGGCACGTTGTACAGGATCTGGGGAATGTCGACTGCCTCCGCGACGGCCTTGTGGTGCAGGTAGAGCCCTTCCTGGGTCGGCTTGTTGTAGTAGGGCGTCACCAGCAGGCAGGCATCGGCGCCGAGTTCCTGGGCCTCGCGGGTCAGGCGGATGGCCTCGTGCGTGGAATTGGCGCCGGTCCCGGCGATGACCGGAATGCGTCCCGCAGCGGCCCGGACGATGCATTGGATGGTGCGGACGTGCTCTTGTTCCGTCAACGTCGCCGATTCGCCGGTGGTACCGACGGCGACGATGCCATCCGTGCCGGCCTCGACGTGGAACTCCACGAGGCGGGTCAGCGCGGCCTCGTCGAGTGCCGTTTCCGGCGCCACACCCGCGGCCATCGGCGTGACGATGGCGACAATGCTGCCTCGTAGCGAGACCATGTTTAATTCCCCTTGGAACAACCGGCCATGGTAGCCGCTGACTTTGACCAGAACAAGGCGACCGAGCCTCGTCGGCCCGCTCCGGAGTGCCCGCACCGGACGCCCACTCGCGTTATACTCGCGCCCCTACCATGTCCCGCACCCCCGTCACCCGATCCAGGCCCACCGGCATGCAGAACCTCGTCGCCATCTCGGCCATGGGCGAGAACCGCCCTGGTCTCGTCGAACCCCTGGTCAAGGCCTTCCGCGAATGCGGCTGCTCGATCGCCGAGAGCCGCCTGTCGGTGCTCGGCGACCGCTTCATGATGATGGCCTTGCTGTCCGGGACCTGGGATGCCGTGGCCAAGATCGAGTCGATGCTGCCGCGGCTCGAGCAGGAGCTGGACATCAGCATCGTCGCCCAGCGGGCCGCGGCGCGGACCCCGGCACACAACCTGATGCCCTATGCCGTCGAGGTGATCGCCGTCGACCAGGTCGGCATCGTGCACCAGATTGCCCAGTTTTTCTCCCATCACGACATCAATATCGAGGACATGTACACCGGCAACTACGCCGCCGCGCATACCGGCACGCCGATGTTCTCGCTGCACATGACCATCAGCATCCCGACCGACATCTCCATCGCCGCCATGCGCAGCGAGTTCATGGATTTCTGCGACCAGCTCAATCTCGACGCCATCATGGAGCCGGTCAAGTAAGGACCGTCTGAAAAAGCGCGGCCCGGACGGCCCCACGACGGCACCCGACGCCCCTTCCCTGCCAGGAGCACCCGGTGGACGCCCCGCGAACCTACGTCCTCGACACCAACGTCCTCATCCACGACCCGACGGCCCTCTACCGTTTCGCCGAACACGACCTGTTCGTACCGATGACGGTGCTGGAGGAGCTCGATGCCATCAAGAAGGGCCTGTCCGAGGTCGCGCGTAACGCGCGCCAGGTGAGCCGCTTCCTCGACGCCGCCATCGGCGACGCCGACGCCGCCGGTATCGCCGCCGGGCTGGTCATCGAGAATCACGTCAACGGCCCCACCAAGACCACGCCGAGCGGCCGCCTGTTCCTGCAGACACGGCCGCTGAACCCACCCGACGTACCCCTGATCGCGGGGCGCACGGCCGACAACGACATCCTCGAGACCGTCCTCGCGCTGCGCGCCGAGCTGGCCGGTCGCGAGGTCATCCTGGTCTCCAAGGACATCAACCTGCGCATCAAGGCGCGCGTGCTCGGCATCAGCGCCGAGGACTACTACAACGACAAGGTCCTCGACGACATCGACCTCATGTACTCCGGGGTCACCCAGCTGCCGGGCGATTTCTGGACGCGCTGCGCCGACCAGGTGGAGTGCTGGAAGGACGCCGGCATCACCTACTACGGCATCCCCGCCGACGTTCTGACCCCGGTCCTGCCCAACGAGTTCGTGCCGGTCGGCGCCGACGAGACGCTCGAGCTGATGGTGGAGGGCGAACGCGACGGCCGGGTGGTGCTGCGCCAGGCGCGCGATTACCGCCACCCGCGCAACGCGGTGTGGGGCGTGACCGCGCGCAACCGCGAGCAGAGCTTCGCACTCAACTTGTTGATGGACCCGGACATCGAGTTCGTCACCCTGGTCGGCGTCGCCGGCACCGGCAAGACCCTGCTCGCGCTGGCCGCGGGGCTCGCCCAGTGCATGGACACGCGCCGTTACCGCGAGATCATCGTCACCCGGGTGACCATCCCGGTGGGCGAGGACATCGGCTTCCTGCCCGGCACCGAGGAGGAGAAGATGACACCCTGGATGGGCGCGCTGATGGACAACCTCGAAGTGCTGGCGGAGCCGGGCGAGGGCGGCGAATGGGGCCGTGCGGCGAGCGCCGACCTGCTCCAGCACCGGGTCAAGATCCGCTCGCTCAACTTCATGCGCGGGCGCACCTTCCTCAACCGCTTCGTCATCATCGACGAGGCCCAGAATCTCACTGCCAAGCAGATGAAGACCCTGATCACCCGCGCCGGGCCGGGCTCGAAGTTCGTCTGCCTGGGCAACGTGTCGCAGATCGACACGCCTTACCTGAGCGAGACCACCTCCGGCCTCACCTACGTCGTCGATCGCTTCCGCGGCTGGCCGCACGGTGGCCACGTGCTGCTCGCCCGCGGCGAGCGCTCGCGGCTGGCGGACTACGCGACTCAGAACCTGTGACTCGAGGCCGCCCGCTCAGGCGGGCTCGAACGGTGGCGCCATCCGCGACGGCCAGGCCTTGAGCAGCGACTTGACCAGGGTTGCCAGAGGAATGGCGAAGAACACGCCCCAGAATCCCCACAGCCCGCCGAACACCAGCACCGCGGCGATGATCGCCACCGGGTGCAGGTTGACGACATCGGAGAACAGCAGCGGCACCAGCAGGTTGCCGTCGAGCGCCTGGATGATGGCGTAGGCGACCAGGATCCAGACGAAGCTATCGCCCCAGCCGAACTGGATGTAGGCCGCCACCGCCACCGGCAGCGTGACCACCGCGGCGCCGATGTAGGGCACGATCACCGACAGCCCGACCAGCACCGCCAGCAGTGGCGCATAGGCCATGCCGAACAGCGCCAGGGTCGTGTAGGTGACCGCGCCGACGATGAAGATCTCGTAGAACTTGCCACGCACGTAGTTGCCGATCTGGTTGTCGACGTCGCGCCACACCGCGGTGAGCACGCCGCGCTCGCGCGGCAGGAAGGCGGTCAGCCAGGCGATGATGGCGGCCTTGTCCTTGAGGAAGAAGAACACCAGCACCGGGCCCAGGATGAGATAGACGAGCAGGGTGACGAGGACCGGGATCGAGGCCAGCGACAGGCTCAGCATGTTCTGCCCGAAGGCGCTGATCTCACCGCGTACGCTGTTGATGAGGGCATCGATCTGGGTCGCGCTGACGAAGTTCGGATAGGTCTCGGGCAGGCGCAGCAGGACCTGGCGACCGTTGGAGACCATGCGCGGCAGGTCCTGCACGAAGTTCGCCAGCTGGCGCGAGACGATCGGGGCGAGCCCGATGACCAGGAAGGCGAGCACGGCGAGGAACAGCGAGAAGACGAAAGTCACGGCCAGGATGCGCCCGACGCCACGGCGTTCGAGCATCTGCACCGAGGCTTCGAGCAGGTAGGCGATGACCACCGAAGCGAGCAGCGGCGCGAGCATCTTGCCGAAGAAGTACAGCACCACGAACGCACCCAGCAGCAGGACCACGAGCAGGACCGCCTGCGGATGGGAGAAATGACGTTCGTACCACTCTCGGACGTATTCGAACATGCGTTGCCGACGCTTGCGCGCTGTGGGTGGGGCGGCCGTCTGCCGCCGATCAGGAAACGGCCGTCACGGTAACACACCGCGATCCCGTTCTTGCTATGCTTGGCCCGCCTGCCGGCGCTCGCCCAACGCCAGAGCCAGGACCCGCATGCCGAGATCCCAACACTACGTGGCAGCGCCAGGTGCCACCTGCGCCGACCTCGCAGCGCACGTCGCGGCAGCCGGGTGTGGCGCCACGCCGACGGTTGAGCGCGCGCGGCGTACCCTGCTCGACAGCGCCGACCGCCGCCTGCGCCGCGCCGGCCTCTACCTGCTGTGCGACGCAGGCCCGCTCGGCTGCAGCCTGCTGCTGCACGACTGCGACGGCCGCCCGTGCGCGCCACCGCTGGCGATGGCGCAAGCGCCGCTGACCGCCGCCGATCTGCCCGACCGCGCCGCCCGCGAGCAGGTCGCCGCGATCCTCGCGCCACGTACCCTGGTCGCCGTGCGCAGCTGCGCGCTCGAACGCATCACCCTCGGCTGCCGCGACGACGACGCCAAGCTGCTCGGCGACCTCGTGTTTGCAAGCCACGTCGACGCGACCAGCCCCGACGCGCCGGCCACCGTCACCCTGAGCGCCTGGCCACGCCGCGGTTACCGCGCGGAGCTGGCGGCGCGACTCGCCGCCGGCCTGGCCGCGATGCCGCTCACCGCGCTGGATGGCACGGTCGGCGCCCTGCTCGACGCGGTCCTGCCGCCGAGCGCGGCCGAACTCCCCCGGCGCACGCCGCCGCGGCCGACGCCGGACGCCACCACTGTCGCCGCGCTGGCCGCGCAGCTCGACCACTACCGCACGCTGATGCGCGACAACGAGGCCGGCATCCGCGCCGGGCTCGACACCGAGCACCTGCACGACTTCCGCGTCGCGCTGCGCCGCGCGCGCACCCTGCACGGCGCGCTCGCCGGCAAGACGCTGCCCGGCGGGCCCGGCCACGAGTTCGCCTGGCTGAGCAGCGTGACCAGCCGCCTGCGTGATCTCGACGTGTGGTGCCTGCAGCTCACCGACGCCGGCGACGACGACGAGCTCGCCGCGGCCCTCGACCGCGAACGCGCGCGCGAACACGACCAGCTCGTGCGCGTCCTCGACGGCGCCCGCTACGCGGCCTTCCAGGCGGGCTGGGCCGACTGGATCGAGCATGCTGCCAACGCGGCTGACCCGCGCCGGCTCGGCGCCACGGTCGACCAGGCGCTGGCGCGACGCTATGCCCGCCTGCGGCGGCGACTCGGTGCGGCCGGCGGCACGAGCCTCGACTATCCCACCCTGCATGCCGTGCGCAAGGATGCCAAGAAGCTGCGCTACCTCCTCGATGCCTATGCCACGCTGTATCCTGGCCGGCATGTCGAGGCCCTGCTCAAGCCCCTCAAGCGACTGCAGTCGTGCGCCGGCGCCCTGTGTGACCGCCACGCCCACGCCGCGCTGCTGGAAGCGTGGATCCGGGTCGCGCGCAGCGCGCGCCTGCGCGCCACGCTGGAAGCGGCGCTGGCCGAGCTGCGCCCGTCACCGCTCATCGATCTCGCGGCCCCCGGCAGCGCCAGGCTGGTCGCGGCACTCGCCGACATCGACGCCGCGGCACGCGTGGTCAAGCGCCTGAGCCGCCGCCATCGTCGATGAAGGTCATCGCCACCTACAACCTCAAGGGCGGCGTCGGCAAGACCGCGGCGGCAGTCAACCTGTCCTGGCTGGCGGCAGCGGCCGGCCAGCGCACCCTGTTGTGGGATCTCGACGCCCAGGGCGCGGCGAGCTTCTACCTGCGCGTCAAGCCGCGCCTGGCCGGCGGCGCCGCCGAACTCATCGACAAGCGGCGCAACCTCGCCCGCGCCATCCGCGCCACCGACTTCGACCGCCTCGACCTGGTACCGGCCGATTTCTCCTACCGCAACCTGGACCTCGAGCTCAGCGACCACAAGAAATCGACCCGCCGCCTCGGCAAGCTCATCGCCGAGGTCGCCGACGACTACGATCTCGTCTTCCTCGACTGCGCGCCGAGCATGTCGGTGGTGTCCGAGAACGTGTTCAACATGGCCGACGTGCTGCTCGTCCCGTTGATCCCGACGCACCTGTCGCTGCGCGCCTTCGACCAGCTGGTTCGCTTCCGCGAAACCCACACCGACGGCGGCGCCGAGCTGCTCCCGTTCTTCTCCATGGTCGATCGCCGCAAGCGCCTGCACCGCGAGCTGATCATCGCCTTCGCCCGCGAGCACCCCGAGGTACTGCGCAGCTTCGTCCCCTATGCCAGCGCGGTCGAGCAGATGGGTGAGCACCGCGCGCCGGTCAACGTCTACGCCGATGCCAGCAGCGGCGGCCGCGCCTTCCGCGCCCTGTGGCAGGCGCTGGCCGAACGCCTCGGCATCGCGCCCGCACCATGAGCGATGCGCCGCGGCCGGCCGCGCTCGACGGGCCGGCCATCGTCGCCGCGCTCGAAGACTGGGGACGCGACCTCGGCTTCGGTGCCGTGGCCGTCGCCCGATGCGATCTCGACACCGACGACGCCCACCTGCAGGCCTGGCTGGCACGCGGCTTCCACGGCAGCATGGGCTACCTCGCCCGCAACGGCGACAAGCGGCGCGAACCGGCCGCGCTGGTGCCCGGCACGCTGAGCGTGATCAGCGCGCGCATGGACTACCTGCCGGAGCCGCTGGCCGCGGCCATGGCCCGCCTCGACGAGCCCGCCACCGCCTACGTCGCGCGCTATGCCCTGGGGCGTGATTACCACAAGACCCTGCGCGGGCGCCTGCGCCGCCTCGCCGCGCGCCTCGCCGAGCGCATCGGCCCCTACGGCTACCGCGCCTTCTGCGACAGCGCGCCGGTGCTCGAGCGCGCGCTCGCGCGCAATGCCGGGCTCGGCTGGATTGGCAAGCACACCTGCCTCATCGATCGCCACGCCGGTTCGCTGTTCTTCCTCGGCGAGATCTACACCGATCTCGACCTGCCGGCGAGCGCCGTCGAGGCCACCGAGCACTGCGGCAGTTGCACGCGCTGCCTCGACGTCTGTCCCACCGCCGCCATCGTCGCCCCTTACCGGCTCGACGCGCGACGCTGCATCAGCTACCTCACCATCGAGTCGCGCGATCCGATCCCGCTCGCCTTGCGCCCGCTCATCGGCAACCGCGTATTCGGCTGCGACGACTGCCAGCTGGTGTGCCCGTGGAACCGCTATGCCCGGCCGAGCGCGGAAGCCGACTTCGCCCCGCGCCACGGCCTCGACGGGCGCCGCCTGGTCGAACTCTTCGCGCTCGATGCCGCGGCCTTCGAGCGGCTCACCGAGGGCTCTGCCCTGCGCCGCGTCTCGCACGATCAATGGTTGCGCAACCTCGCCGTCGCCCTCGGCAACGCGCCGCGCGAGCCGGCGGTGATCGCCGCGCTCGTGGCGCGGCGCGAACATCCCTCGCCGCTGGTCCGCGAGCACGTCGCCTGGGCGCTCGCCCGCCACGGCGCGACACCGTGAACGACCGCTTGTCCCGGCGCCGTACGCGCCTCTATGCTGGGCGCCGTCTCGGTGCACGACAAGGCCCGGCGTGGACGGCTATTTCGACCTCAACCAGCAGACCTACGACTGGTGCGCGCGGGCCTTCGAGCAGGTGCGCAAGGTGCTCGGCGTACGCATCAAGATGCACCACGCCCCGCGCCAGATCGACGATGCCAGCATTTTCCTGTTCAACCACTTCGCGCGCGTCGAGACCTTCATCCCGCAATACCTGATCTACCAGGAGATCGGCGCTTACTGCCGCTCCATCGCCGCGGCCCAGTTCTTCGCCGGCAACGATCGTTTTGCCAGCGTGCTGCGCGACCTCGGCGTGGTGCCCAACAAGCACCCCCACCTGATGGAACTGCTCGCCATCGACATCCTGCGCGGGCGCAAGATCGTGGTCTTCCCCGAGGGCGGCATGGTCAAGGATCGCCAGGTCGTCGACGAGCAGGGTCGTTACAGCATCTATTCGCGCCACGCGCTCGAGCGGCGCAAACACCACACCGGCGCGGCACGGCTGGCCATCGGCCTGCGCATCTTCCAGCGCGCGGTGCGCTACCGCGAAGCGGCCGGCGATCTCGACACCCTGCGCCAGTGGGCGCACGACTGCCAGCTCGGTTCGATCGACGCCCTGCTCGAAGCCGCGCGCCGCCCCGTCAACCTGGTGCCGGCCAACATCACCTTCTACCCGCTACGGGTATCGGACAACATCCTGCGGCGTGGCGCGGAGATGCTGACCGGCGGCCTGAGCATGCGCGCCGTGGACGAACTGGTGGTCGAGGGCAACATCCTGCTCAAGGCCACCGACATGGACATCAACCTCGGCCGCAGCCAGCAGGTCGACGACATCTTCACCTGGTACGAGTGGCCGATCGTCAACCACCTCGCGCGCGAGCTGCCGAATCTCGGCGCCATCTTCGACATCGCCTACCTCGAGGATCGCTGGCTGCGCCGCCTCGCGACCCACGGCGCCAACCGCGTCATCGTGCGCGTGCGCGACCACTACATGCGCGAGATCTACCAGGCGGCAACGGTCAACCTGTCCCACATCGCGTCCTCGATCATCCTGCGCGAGGTCGAGCAGGGTCGCGGCGCGATCGCCGCACCGAACTTCCGCCGGGCCCTCTACCTCGCCATCAAGTACCTGCAGGGGCACGACGAGATCCGGCTGCATCGCGGCCTGTGCGATCCCGATCGCTACCAGGCGGTGTTGGACAGCGCGCCGTCGGCGCTGAGCGAGTTCCTCGACTCGGCCGCCGGGGTCGGGCTGATCAGCCACGACGACGACCAGATCGTGTTCCACGACAAGCTCGCCGAGCAGCACGAATTCGACGCCATCCGCCTCGAGAACCCGATCGAGGTCTATGCCAACGAGGTCGAGCCGCTGGCCCCGGTGGCCAGCGCGGTCGAGCGCGCCGTCGCCCAGGCCGACGACCTCGCTCCGGCCGCGCTCGCGCGTGAACTGTTCGACGACGAGCTCAAGGCCCTGGCCTGGGACCGCGCGCTCTACGGCAAGGCCAAGCACGCCGAGATCAACGCGCGCGAGACCGCCACCGCCGATCCCAGCCCCTTCCTGCTGGTACCGGACGAGCGTCGGCGCATCGGCGTGGTGCTGACCCACGGCTTCCTCGCCTCGCCGGCCGAGGTGCGCGCCTTCGGCGACAAGCTCGCGGCCGCCGGCTACCTCACCGTGGGGGTGCGGCTCAAGGGCCACGGCACCTCGCCGTGGGACCTGCGCGAGCGCTCGTGGAAGGACTGGCAACACGCCGTCGAGCGCGGCCGTCGCATCATCGAGGGTTTCGTCGACGACTACGCCCTGGTCGGCTTCTCCACCGGCGGCAACCTGTCGCTGGTCTCGGCCTGCGAGAACCCCGCCCGCGTCGCCGGGGTCAGCGCGATCTGCGCGCCGATCAAGTTCCGCAACCGCAACATGCGCTTCGTGCCGTTGATGCACGGCGCCAACCGGGTGGTGCGCTGGCTGTCGTCCTACGAGGGCGTGATGCCGTTCCGCCCCAACGATTCCGAGCACCCGCACATCAACTATCGCCACATGCCGCTGCGCGGGCTCTACGAACTGACCCGCCTGGCCGCCCACGCCACGCGCCTGCTACCGGAACTCGAGCGGCCGACCTGCGTCGTGCAGGCCGACGCCGACCACGTCGTCGATCCGCAGAGCGCGAGCATCATCTACGACCGCGTCGCCGCCCACTGGAAGGAGCTGCACTGGGTGGAATCGGAACGCCACGGCATCCTCAACGAGGACGTCGGCCACACCCACGAGCGGGTGCTGACCTTCCTCGAGCGCCTCGACGCCGGCGCCGTGGCGGCCGACTGAGGGCGACCAGGCGCGAACGCCGGCGTCGCTGCCGTTCAGCCGCCCGCCGAGACCTTGACCCAACCGCGCAGGTCGCGGGCGAGCGCGGCGTCGAAACCGGTGAAACGCGGCCCCGCGCCGGGATAGCGCAGGCTCAAGGCGGCAGCCTCGACACCGCTCGCGGCCAGCGCACGGCGGCGCGCGTCGGCCAGCTCCGCGGCCCGCGGATCGGGCTCGGGCAGCAACTCCAGGCGCGGCAGGGGCAGGGGAGCGACCGCCGCCTCCCAGCGGCCACGCGTGGCAAAGGCGCGCACGCGACCGGCGCCGAAGCCACCGGCCAGCGCGCGGGCGGCGAGCGCCGCACCGTCTTCGAGTCCGAGCACCACGACATCGGTGATACCGGCCGCATCGAGGCGCGCCAGGGCGGCGTCGAGGCGGGCGCGGGCGGCATCCTCGGTCGTTGCGTAGTCGGCCAGGGTGGCGCTGCGCGTGAGCAACGGCAGTTGGACGCCGAGCACGGCCCAGCCATTGGGGGTGAACTCGTCGACCAGCGCCGCGAACAGGGGCTGGGCCGTGATCAGCTGGGCCGGCCCCGGGATCACCAGCAGGGCACCGCGGGTCGGCGGTTCGCGGGCATCGACGAAACGCACCAGGAAGGGCGCGCCGGCCGCTTCGAGGGCTTCACAGCCGCCGCCGAGGTGTCCGGCCGTGCAGCGCTCGAGCAGGACGGCTTCGAGCGGGCCCGGGGCGGGCGGGGCGACGGCCGGTTCTGCCCCGGCATCGGCGGCGGCGGGATCGGCCGCGGCGTCGGCCGGCTGGGCGGACGGGTCGGCAGGCGCCGCGGGATCGGCCGGTGCGGCGACGCCGGCCGCCGGGTCGGCCGCGTCCTGGGCCACCGCCAGGCCCGGGCCCAGGGCCAGGGCAGCGATCACCGGCCAGCAGCGTTGCGCGGGGAGAACGGGCATGGCCGCTATAGCGGCCGCCGGCCCACGCACTGCAGGCGAGGTCCGGCCTGCCATGCAGGGCAGCGGGTGATACGGTAGAGTGCGCGCGCGCCCGCCGGCGCCACCAGCCACATCACGGGACCCCGGCATGCAACAGCCTCCGTTCATCGCGCCCTCGATACTCTCGGCCGACTTCGCCCGCCTCGGCGAGGAAGTCGCCGCCGTCGTCGCTGCCGGCGCCGACTGGATCCACTTCGACGTCATGGACAACCACTACGTGCCCAATCTCACCATCGGGCCGATGGTGTGCCAGGCGCTGCGCAACTACGGCATCACCGCGCCCATCGACGTGCATCTCATGGTCGAGCCGGTCGACGCCCTGATCGAGCACTTCATCGCGGCCGGTGCCAGTGTCATCACCTTTCACCCCGAGGCCAGCCGCCACGTCGACCGCAGCCTCGCGCGCATCCGCGAGGCGGGCCTCCAGGCCGGGCTGGTACTGAACCCGGCCACGCCGCTCACGCACCTCGAGTACGTCATGGACAAGCTCGACCTGGTCCTGCTGATGTCGGTCAACCCCGGCTTCGGCGGCCAGTCCTTCATTCCCTCGGCGCTGGACAAGCTGGCCCGCGCCCGCGAACTCATCGACGCCTCGGGCCTGCCCATTCGTCTCGAGATCGACGGCGGCGTGAAGGTCGACAACATCGGCGCCATCGCCGCCGCCGGCGCCGACACCTTCGTTGCCGGCTCGGCCATCTTCGGCCCCGGCGACTACGCCGCCACCATCGCCGCGATGCGCGAGGCCATCGCGGCCGCCACGGGGTGAACGCGCCGCGTCGCGCGGTCCTGTTCGACCTCGACGGTACCCTGGTCGACAGCGCACCCGACATCGCCGTCGCCGTCGACCACGCCCTCACTACCCACGGCCATGCCGCCATCGGCGAGTCCCGGGTGCGCGATTACATCGGCCACGGCGCGGCGCGGCTCATTCATCGCGCACTGACCGGCGCGGTCGACGACGATGCCGCACCCGCCTCGTTCGATCCCGTTTTCGCCGCCTTCCTCGACGCCTACGCCGTGCGCCTGTGCGTGAAGACGCGGATCTATCCCGGCGTCATGGCGATCCTGGCCACCCTCGCGGCGCGCGGCTGGGCACTCGGCGTAGTCACCAACAAGCCGGCACGCTTCACCGCGCCGCTGCTCGACACGCTCGGTCTCAGCGGCCACTTCGGCTGCGTCCTGTCGGGCGACAGCCTGGCGCAGAAGAAGCCCGACCCCGCGCCGCTGCGCGAGGCCGCGCGCCAGCTCGGCGTGGCCCCCACCGCGCTCGTGATGGTCGGCGACTCGGCAGCCGACGTCGGCGCCGCGCGGGCCGCCGGCGTGCCGGTGGTCTGCGTCAGCTACGGTTACGCTGGCGGCATCGACCCGCATGCGCTCGGCGCCGACGCCGTCATCGACACCATGGACGCGCTGCTGCCGGCGCTGGCCGGGCTCGGCCCGGCCTGAGAGTCGCGGCCGCGGCGGACAGGCGCGCGGAATCCAGGCTAGACTCGGCAACGCGAACAAGGGCCGCGCTCGATCGCGGCATTCGAGTCAAGGGGAGCCACCATGTCCACCGCCACCGCCCAGCCGGCGGATCGCCAGCTGATCTGCCTGCACCGCTTCAATGCGCGCCTCGAAGACGAGCTGCGCGCGCTCATCACCGAAGATCTCATCGACGAGTACCGGCGCAAGCCGCTCGGCCGCCACAGCGACGCCCTCGAGCGCGTGCTGAACTGGATACGCAAGGCCCCGGCCTTCGCCCTGTACTCGCGCGTACCGTGCCGCGAATGGCAGGTGATCCGCCTGCCGGTGCGCCCCGGCGCGGGCCCCGAGCCGGTGGACGACACCGTCTACACCGACGAGAACGAGGCCCTGCACGCGGTCTTCCTGCGCCACGTCGAACGCCTCAAGGCGAACGGGGGTTGAGCGCCATGGAATACGTCACCGGCTACTGCGATCACCTGTCCGCCCGCGCGGGCGACACCGTCCACTTCATGCTGAGCTCGAACCGTGCGCGCGATGCCGAAGTGCACCTCGTACGCCTCGTCCACGGCGACGAGCACCCGGGCGGCCCCGGCTTCATCGAGCGCGAAATCGAGGCCGCCTGCAACGGCCGCGTCGCGCTCGGCTACCAGCCGACCCAGGTCGGCAGCTTCCTGGTCGTCGACGACGCCGACGCCTGCCTGCCGGGCGGCGACAGCTTCACCCTGCATGCCTTCGTCTGCGCGACCACCCCGGGCCGCGGCCGCCAGGCCCTGCTCGGCTGCTACGACGACCATGCCCGCAAGGGCTACGGTCTCGGCATCGACGGCGACGGCCGCCTGTGCCTGCGTCTCGGTGACGGCCGGGAGGTCGCCGAACTCAGCGCCGATCGCGCGCTGGTGCCACGCGTGTGGTACTTCGTCGCCGCCACCTACGATGCCGCCAGCGGCGCCGTCACGCTCTACCAGGAAGCGGTCGTCAACGCCTACAACGGCCACCAGAGCCGTGCCTTCCCGCGCGACGACGCGAGCCATGTCAGCCACACCACGCGTTTGCGCCCGGCAACGGCGGAGGGGCCGTTCCTGCTTGCCGGCTTCCACGCCTGGCAGCACGAACGGCGCATGGTCGGTGGCCTCTACAACGGCAAGATCGACCGTGCCGGCGTGCACGCCCGCGTGCTCGGCCGCGACGAACTCGATGCGATGCGTGACGGCGCGCCGCCGCCGGCCGCGGGGCTCGCCGCCTACTGGGATCCGACCATCGGTTACACCGACCAGGGCATCGGCGACACCGTCTTCGACATCGGCCCCCACCAGCTGCCGGGCCGCGGCTACAACCGCCCCGTGCGCGGCATGACCGGTTACAACTGGAACGGCCGCAACGACTGCTACCGCCTCGCGCCGCAGGAATACGGCGGCGTGCAGTACAACGACGACGCCATCATCGACTGCCGCTGGACGCCGTCGGTGACCTGGACCATCCCGGCCGACTTCAAGAGCGGCGTGTACGCGCTGCGCGTGCGCGCCGATGGCATCGAGGATCACGTGACGGTGTTCGTGCGCCCGGCGCGTCCGACGGCCAAGATCGCCATGCTGATGCCGACGGCGAGCTACCTCGCCTACGCCAACGAGCATTTCGTGCTGGTCGAAACGCCCGGGGTCGAGGCCGTCACCGGCCACACGTTGAATCTCTACGCATGGGACTTCCTGCTTGCCAACCATCCCGAGTGGGGCAAGTCGACCTACGACCACCACGACGACGGCGCCGGCGTGTGCTACTCGTCCTACCGCCGCCCGGTCATGAACCTACGCCCGCGCCACCGCATGGCCGGCCACAGCCTGCCGTGGCAGTTCCCGGCCGACATGTCCATCGTCGCCTTTCTCGAACTCGGCGGCTTCGAGTACGACGTCATCACCGACGAAGACCTCCACCGCGAGGGCGTGGCCTGCCTCGCGCCCTACAACGTGGTCCTGAACGGCACCCACTCCGAGTACTACTCCGAGGCCATGATGGACGCCACCGAGGACTACCTCGCCCAGGGTGGCCGCGTCATGTACCTCGGCGCCAACGGCTACTACTGGGTGGTGTCCTTCCGCGACGGCGAACCCTGGTGCATGGAAGTGCGCAAACTCGATTCCGGCTCGCGCGCCTGGCAGGCCGAGCCCGGCGAGCACTACATGGCGACCAACGGCGAACGCAGCGGGCTGTGGCGCAACCGCGGCCGGCCGCCGCAGAAATTGACCGGCGTCGGCTTCGCCAGCGAGGGCATGGACGAGTGCAAGCCCTACGAGCGTCTGCCGGATTCCTACGACCCGGCCTGTGCCTGGATCTTCGAGGGCGTGGCGGGCGAGCGTTTCGGCGACCAGGGTCTGGCCCTCGGCGGCGCGGCCGGCCTCGAGGTCGATCGCTACGACCTCGCCCTCGGCACGCCGCCCGGCACTTACCTGCTGGCGACTTCCGAACCCTTCTCCGACAACTACCCGCACGTCGCCGAGGAGATCATGTTCAACCTGCCGGGCACCGGCGGCACCCAGGACTTCCAGGTCCGCGCCGACATGACCTACGCCGCGACCTTGAACGGTGGCGCGGTGTTCTCGACCGGCTCCATCGCCTGGGGCCAGGCCCTGCCGTGGAACGGCTGCGACAACGACGTCGCCGTGATCACGGCCAACGTGCTGCGGCGCTTCGCCGCCGACGGGCCGTTGAGATGAGGGTGCGGCGCGGCGCCTGCCACGGGCGGGCGCCGGCGCTGCTGCTGGCCCTGGCCGTGGGCGGCGCGGCGCAGGGCGGGGAGGCCCCGCCGCTGGTCGACTTCACCGGCACCGGCAGCGACTACCTCGTCCAGTTCCTGGTGCCGGGCGCGGATTTCCTCAGCATCCACGGCCTGACCTTCGATCGCGACGACCACCTGCTGGTCGGCAGCGTCATGGGCCAGGCCATCTACACCGTGGATACCCGGAGCGGCGAAGCAACGCAGCTCGTCGGTCCGCCACGGGGCTGCGCCGACGACCTCGAGTTCGGCCCCGACGGCTCGCTGGTGTGGACGTCGATCCTGACCGGCGAGGTCTTCGTGCGCCGCCCGGACGGCAGCATCAGCGTCCTCGCCGACAACCTCCCCGGCGCCAACTCGGTGGCCTTCCGCGACGACGGCCGCCTGTTCGTCACCCAGGTGCTGTGGGGCGACGCGCTGTGGGAGCTCGACCCGGCCGGCAAGCATCCGCCGCGCCGCGTCGCGAGCGATCTCGGCGGCCTGAACGGCTTCGATTTCGATGGCGCGGGTCATCTCTACGGCCCGCTCATCTACCAGGGCGTGGTGGTACGGATCGATGTCGAGACCGGCGCGGTATCCACCGTCGCCAGCGGCTTCGGCTTGCCGGTGGCGGTCAACTTCGACAGCCGCGGGCAGCTCTACGTCGCCGACAGCAAGCTCGGCCGCATCGTGCGGGTCGACGTCACGAGCGGCGAGCAGACCCTCGTCGCCACCGTCGACACGGCGATCGACAATCTCGCCTTCGATGCACACGACCGTCTCTACATCACCAACATGGTCGACAATGCCGTGTACGCGGTGAACACCCGTACCGGCGCCACCCGCACCGTCACGCGGAGCCGCCTGTCGGTACCGGGCGGGCTCGACGTCGTCACCGTCGACGGCGTCGACCAGGTCTATCTCGGCGATCTGTTCGCCTTCCGCCGCATCGATGGCGACAGTGGCGCGGTGCACGTGGTCCGCCGCGGCATCCGCGATCCCATGGCCTGGCCGATGGCGGTCAACGTGCAGGGCGATCTCATCGTCACCGCGAGCTGGTTCACCGACGCGGTCGAAGTCTACGACCGCGTGCAGGACACCTCGCGCGCCGTCTACCACGACCTAGCCGACCCGGTCGACGCCGTGCTGCTGGCCAACGGCGACGTGCTGGTGGCCGAGCAAGGCCACGGCCGCCTGCTGCGTATCAGCGGTGCCGCCCCGGGTACGCGCACGGTGGTCGCCGAGGGCCTGCCCGGCCTCGCCGCCATGCGCCCGGCCGGCGCGGACGCGGTCTACGTCAGCGACGTGCTGGGCGGCGCGTTGCTGCGCATCGATCTCGCGAGCGGCGCCCGGCAGGTGGTCGCGGGCGGGCTCGATCATCCCGAGGGTTTCGACGTCGCGCCCGATGGCAGCATCGTGCTGGCCGAGGTGGGCCGGCAGCGCGTGGTGCGCATCGATCCGAGGAGCGGACAGGTCGAGGCGATCGCGCGCAATCTTGCGCTCGGTTACCCGGGCGCCAAGGGCACGCCTGCGGGCTACATCCAGACCGGTGTCGGGATCGGCGCCGGTGGCGACATCTACGTCTCCTCGGATCGCACCACCGCGCTGTACAAGATCACCGCGCAGTAGGCGCGCAAAAGAAACCCGCCGAGGCGGGTGACGTCGAACGATGCGGTGATTCGAGGCCCGTACGCTGCGGGCCGCATGCGCCCGGTTCCGGGTCAGGTCAGCTCGAAGAGCTTGCCGCTCATCGTGAAGGTGCCGTCCTTCATCTTGATCTGGCCCTCGACGACGCAGGGATTACCATCGACCATCACCGCGGCGCGGGTCTCCCAGTTGCCCTGGCTCGTGCTCCAGTACACGCCCTGGCCCTTGTACGGCACGACCCCGCCAGATTTCAGGTAACCGGCGCCCAGGTCGCTGACGGTGCCGCGATCGAAGTCGCCGCAGAAGGTCATCGTTCCCGTCGCCGTACCCGCCAGGTCGCCCTTGACGGTACCGGTGTAGGAACCCTCGACGACACCTTCGGCGGGATACCGGACGTAACTGAATGCACCTGAATACGATCCGATCTGCTTTCCAACAGGCATGGTTGTTCACCTCTCCTCGTGGTTGCTGATATCGGATTCCTGCGGCGCCCTCCCCTGCAACCGTCCTTCAAGCGTAGTCGGTACCGTGATCAAATACCCATGGACCTTGTGGAATCGCGCCAACCGGGTGGCCGCACATTCCGCATGAGCGCGTCGTGTTGACGGGCTCCTGGTACGGCAGGCAATGGCAACCACGACCGGCCTGGCAACCTGCCACGGGGACGCGCTTCCAGCGCCGGCATGCATGTGTACGCAACAGAAATTGACATTCGGGACCACCCTGGACGGCCTGCCCGCGACCCATAATCGACTGCCCGTTCGCGGTCACCCCGCGGCACCGCATCGGGCACTGCCACAGGACGACGAGTACAGGACATGAAGCGAACGATTCTGGCCAGCCTGATGCTGATCACGGTGGGCGCCCGGGCAGGCAGCCTGGTCGTCGACCCGCTGCCCGCCGAGGTCCGTGCCGGCGACCCGGTCACCGTCACCGGCCGCGTCGTGGGCGTCGGGCCGCTCGATCTCGTGTTCCTGCTCGACCGCTCGGGCAGCATCGACACGCAGGAAGCCCAGGCGCAACGCGACTACGCACTGGCTCTCGCCGACGGCCTGGCCCACGACACGGGCTCGGTGATGAGTGCGATCGTGACGCACGCAGGATCCGCGGGCGTGGTCCTGCCCTTGTCGGGGTCTGGCCAGGCCGTTCACGCGGCCATACAGACCTTGGCGCCGAGCGGCGGCACGAGTTGCGTGAGCTGCGGGCTGCGCCTGGCCAACGACGTGTTCGCAGATTCCACGCGCGACGGTCAGGCGACGCTCGGGCGGCTGGCGCTCCTGTTCACCGACGACGCGCCTGGCAACGAACTGCCAGTGGACTATGTGCCGGCCTACACCGCCCTCCACAAGACCGGCGTGACCCTGCTCGGCATCGCCCTGCCCGGCATCCCCACAGCCGATCGGAACGCACTGGCGAACGCGACCAACGTCGTCGCCAGCAGCGGCTTCGCCGACGTCTACGACCTCGGCGACGGGCCCGGTGCGCTCTACCAGTCGATCCTCGCACTGGTCGGGTTTCCCACCGTGGACTACAGCTTGCATTTGAGTACCGGCACCGTGTTCGGCAGCGTCGCGGTAGCCGCTGACGGCAGCTTCGCGCTGCCGACGGTGGCGGTGGCCGAAGGCGGCACCTTCTGGTCCCTGCAGGCCACGAATCGACTCGGCGCCACCATCTCACGCGGCGCGACGGTGTACGCCACGCCGGTTCCCTTGCCGCCGGGCGCGCTGCTCATGCTCGCGCCGCTCGCGGCCCTGGCCAGGCCGGCACGGCAGCCGAACGCAGCGCGGTACTGAATCGCGGCGCCCGCCAGCACCAGGTCTCGCGCGGGCCGCCGAGCACCCGGCCACCGGGCCGGGGATTGTCGCCGTCGTGAAGCGGCTTCAGACGCCCTGCCGACGCCGCCGGGCGAGCGCGGCCAGCGCCAGCCCCATCAGCCCCACCGCCGGCGGCAGCGGCACCGCGCTCGCTGCGACGAGCTGCGCCGGCTTGTCGAAGTTCATCGTCAGCGTCGACATCGAGATGGCGCTCTGGCCGGGCGCCGTCGCGCTCGCGCTCAAGGCCGCCATGACGTAGAAGCTGGTATTGCCGGCCAGGATGTCGTCGTCGCTGAAGGCGATGCTGATGATGTCGTCGCCGACGGTGGTCAGGTTGACCGCCTTGTTGGTCTCACCCTGCGCCAGGTCCTCGGCCAGCCACAGGTCCTCCACCGGCAGGCCTGCAACATAGAGAGCGAGCGCATTCAGATCGGCCGGCGGCGGGCTGGGGAAGGCCAGCGACCCGTCGTCGCGGATGATCCAGATGCCGAGGCTCAAGCCCGTGGTATCCGAGTTCTCGGCATTGGTGACGGTGCCCGTGAGGGTGGCACTGAGGTTGATGACGTCGGCCGGGCCGGTGTAGTCGTAACCCGCCAGGGCGAAGGCGAGGCCGCCGACCCAGCCGTCCCAGCTGTTCGAGCTGGCCGCCGCGCGCAAGGTCGGCACGCTGACCGGGCTGCCGGGGGTGAGGTCGAGCTCGACCGCCGCGCTGGCCGTGCCCATGTCGACGTTGCCGGCGACGAGGGTGTTGTGGTTCTGCGCCACATCGATCTGGCTGGCGCTGGCCTGGTTCAGCCCGCCCTGGCTGGAGGTCTCGTTGATCGGGTTGCCGGAAAGGAACGAGAGCTGGTCGCAGGTGGGCAGGAACGAGCAGTCGGCCCAGTAGGTCGAGGCGCTGACGCCCCACTGCGTCGGCAGGGTCGCGGCGAAAGCCGGGGTTCCCGCTAGCCACAAGGCCCCGGCGAGAAAACACCGGGTTTGACGTAGGTTCATCGCGGTCATGGTGCCGTCCTCCTGGTGGCGAAGAGCCACTGCGGATTGCGCGCCGGCGCCGTGCCGGCGCCGGTTCGGGGCAGTCAACTTAGCGCAGCCCGGCTCGCGCTGGCGTGGAGGATTTACCGGCGCGGTTCACAGTTCGGGACGATTCCCGCCGGGCTCGGCTATCCCTGGCCCGCGCCGCGCGCCGCGACGATGCGCCTGGCGCTGTCGTTGGCCCACACCACCTTGCCGTTGATCGACACCGCGACCGGCGCACCCTGGCTGGTCGCCGCCTGTATCCAGTCCTTGACCGGCGCGCGCTGCCAGGCGTCGCGACGTCCCGGGTCGACGTAGAGGTAGAACATGTCGTCGTACCAGCCGATGACCACCCGGCAGCGCGACGGCTTGAGTTCTTCGGGGAGCTCCGGCTGCTGCAGCCACAGGCAGGAGAACAGGTCGCATTCCTCGGGACGCGTGTCGTAGATCCGGCAACCGCCGCCGGCCTTGTCGCAGTGCACGCACCATTCGCCCTGGGCGGAGGCGAAGCCCTCGGCTTCGATGCCCAGCACCTTGCAGCAGAGTGTGCAGTCACCGCATTCCCTCGACATGAGTCGGTTCTCCCGTCGTATTCACTGGATCCAGGCGGCCGGCGCGGTGCCGGGCGTGCAGCGTCATGGTACCCGCATGCCCGGCCCGGTTCGCCGCGTCCGGCCGGTCGTCCGTCGAGGACGCGTATCGCTGGACGTCCTGGCGCCCGATGGCGCACACATCGCGCGAACCGCCAGCGAGCCGGCGACACGGTCGTCGGTGGCACGCCGCGGTGGATAGTGCGGTTGACTGCCTGCTGCCGTCGCGAGGCAATCCGGGGAACCCGTGACGAACCGAAACCGTGTTGCAGTAGATCCGGAGAAGCGGGTTCGAGCCGATCGTTCCACGCCATGCCTGGCGACACCACCGTGCCCATGGCAAGCTGCGGCGCCACCACGACAGCATCCCCGGGGAGCAACCATGTACGTTGACGTCAGCGGTTCCTGCGCCGCGAAATTCGCGCCGGTCAAGGACGCGTTCGCCGCCAATTTCGCCGAGCACGGCGACGTCGGCGCCTGCGTCGCGTTGGTCCAGGATGGCGAGCTGGTGGTCGACCTGTGGGGTGGCTTCCAGGACCCGGCGCGCGAAAAAGCCTGGCAGCACGACACCCTCATCAACGTGTTCTCGACCACCAAGACGATGAGCTGCCTGTCCCTGCTCGTGCTCGCGAGCCGCGGACTGGTCGATGTCGATGCGCCGGTCGCGACGTACTGGCCAGAGTTCGCCCAGAACGGCAAGGACAACGTGCTCGTACGCCACATCCTGTCGCATACCGCCGGCCTGCCGGCCTGGGACCGGCGCCTCGAGGGCCGCGATCTCTACGACTGGCGCAAGGTCACGGATCTGCTCGCTGGCCAGGCCACCTGGTGGGAGCCCGGCTGGAAATCCGGCTACCACGGTCTGACCCAGGGCAACCTCGTCGGCGAAGTCGTACAACGAGTCGATGGCCGCAGCGTCGGGCGCTTCTTCGCCGAGGAGATTGCTGGCCCCCTGGGCGCGGACTTCCACATCGGGCTCGGACCGGAGCACGACGCCCGCGTCGCGCTGGTCATTCCGGCGCCGCCACTGCAATTCGGCAGTGCGGACGGCTCGGTCGTGCCCGATCGCGATTCCATCCCCTACCGTGCCACCAACCCGCGCTTGCAAGCCGAGCAATCCTGGGAGATCCCGTGGCGCCGCGCCGAGATCCCCGCCGCCGGCGGCCACGGTAACGCCCGCAGCGTGGCACTCGCCCAGGCGGCGGTGTCGCACGGTGGCGCATTCCGCGGCGTCGAATTGCTGTCCGGCGCGACGGTCGATCGGATCTTCGACGTCCAGGCCGCGGGCCGCGACCTGGTGCTCGGCATCGGCGTCACGTTCGGTATCGGCTACGGCCTCAATTCCCCGCGCAATCCGCTCAGCCCGAATGCCAAGGTCTGCTACTGGGGCGGCTGGGGCGGCTCGCTCGTCGTCAACGACATCGATGCCGGCTTCACCCTAGCCTACGTCATGAATCGCATGGGCGAAGGGACGGTCGGTGACGACCGCGCGCACAGGCTGCTGCGTGCAGCCTACGCGGCGCTCGACGCGGCGTGAGGTCTCGACGCCCTAACTCAGCGGATGATCGCTGACGGCGTCCACCACGCAACCGGCGCTCGCCGCCCCGAGCCGCAGTTGCCGTCGGCGGATTCGCGCAAATCGGCCCCTCAACGGAAGTCCCGCAGCACCCACTGCTGCAGCCATTCCAGATGGGCGGCGATGTCGATGCCACCCATCACCATCGCCGGACAGATCACCAGCACCGTCAGTCCGGCGTCGCGCAACGCGGCGCGCTTCTCGCGGCAGTGCTCGGGGTCGACGGCGGTGTCCGTGGCTCCATTCGGCGACTGTTACTGTATTTCCTTCGCGGCAGGTCGCCGTACGGGCGGACGAGGCCATCCAGGAACTTCGGTAACTGTCATCACGATCGATCGGGACCCCGCAGTGGCCCCGTCACGCCATGCCGAGGTAATCGAAGAACAGGCCATCCGGGTCATAGGTCGCACGCAACGCACGCAAGCGCTCCCACGCCGCCGGCGCATAGCATTCACGCGCCGAGTCACGGCTCCGAGTGAGATCGGCTTCGCCGACGTAGCGGCCCACTCCATGTGGATCGAGCATGGCCATGGCGCCGTCATGCCACGCCCGGTTGCGCTCGTCCGTCGTCGGATCGGTCCACAGTGCGTATTGGTAGATGAGGTTGCGCCCCCACATGGAATGCGCCGTGCCCTCCAGCGCAAATTCCGGATGGAAGCACGGCACCATGAGGTTCGAAGCCGGCGATGGCGCCTGCGCGTAGTGCTCGGCCATGCCCTCCAACACGGTCGCCAGAGGCTGGTTGGACCAGATGTTGTCCGCGAGGTAACGGTGCCCGCCCGGCAGGGCTGCGCCGACCGCGCCGTGCACACCGTTCAAATCCGTCGGCGCGTTCACCAGCGAGGTCAGCGCCGACTGTACCCGTGGGTCACCGTTCAGCGGCGCCAGCAGGGTTGTGGCCTGGTCGCTGGTATCCGCGAACGCGATGCCGAGCACGTTGACCACCACCTGGCCCGCCGCCGGCGTGCCCGGGCTGGCGGTCTTGACCCCGACCGCGAGCATCGCATCGCGCGCCAGGGAAGCGGAAAGGTCATCGGCCAGGCGGTACGCGGTCGCGGCCTGTTCGAGCGGGAAATCGAAACTGCTCAAGGTGACCGCGCGCGGCAAGGGACGCAACGCGACGTGAAACCGGGTCGCGACGGCAAAGAATCCCGGGCCGGCACCGCGCGCGGCCCAGAACAGGTCCGGTTCGACCTCGTTGCTCACCGTCAGCTCGCGTCCGTCGGCCAGCACGAGGTCGATGGCGAGCACGTGGCTGCAGGCACTGCCCCAACGGTTGTAGTTGAGGCCGTTGCCGCCGTTCAGCAGGAACCCGCCCAGTGGCACGGTAGGGCAGTACGCGACCGGGAACATCAACCCGTGCGGCACGAGCGCGCGCAGGAATTCGGTGCCACGCACGGTCGGACCGACCAGGGCGGTACCGGCAGACGGGTCGATGGACAGGCTGTTGAATCGACCGAGGTCGAGCATCACCCCACCCGCGCGCACGGCCGACGCACACCAGCTGTGCCCGCCGCCCCGCACGGCAACCCGGCGCTGCTGGTCACGGGCGAAGGCGAGCGTGCGCACGACGTCGGCCTGGTTCGCGGCACGCACGATCAAGTCGGGTCGCCGCTCGGGCAGCATGACGTTCCAGCCGATCTGGCGTGCCGGCTCGAACAATGGATCCGCCGGCAGCAGCAGGTCGCCCTCCAGGTCCTCGGCGAGGGCGCGCAGCGCGCGCTCGGTCGCCGCCGCCCCCGCACTACCGGGCTCCTCTGCCCACGCCTCCGCGAAGCGGGTCATCAACAGCGCCGTCGCACCGCAGTAGCGGAGGAACTCGCGGCGCGTGCGCGTTTCGAAGCTTTCAGTCATCGAGGTTTCCTCGCTGGTCCATACGTTCCGCCACCCACAAGCGGAATCAATAAAAATCCCTGAGGACGTGCTGCTGTAGCCATTCGAGGTGGGCGGCGATGTCCGCGCCACCCATCACCATCGCCGGGCAGATGACCGGCGCCGTCAGGCCGGCGTCGCGCAACGCGGCGAGCTTCTCGCGGCAGCGCTCGGGGTCGCCGGCGACGGTCATGAGGTCGACCGCGGTGTCATTGATGAGATCCGGGCGGACTTCGCCGCGGGCCCAGGCCTCGCGCATCGCCTCGACGTCGCCCGGCGACAGGCCACACTCGGCGAACAAGGGCAGTTCGGGCTGGTTGGCGAACCAGGCGAAGAAGGTCGCGATCAGCGGCCTGACGGCTTCGCGGGCGGCGCGATCGTCGTCCGCCGCGGCGAGGAACACGAGCGCGCTGATGTCGCACCTCGCGGCATCGCGCCCGGCGCGCGCGGCACCGGCGTTAACCCGCTCGACCACCGTCGCCATCTTGGCCGGGTCGCAGAAGAACGGGAACACGCCGTCGCCGATTTCACCGGCGAGTTCCTGGGCCTTCGGCCCGGTAGCGCCGATGTAGATCGGTAATTGCTTGCGGTGCGGTTCGAAGGCCAGGCGCAGACCGGCACCGACCTGGAAGACCTTGCCCTGGTGTTCGACCGCCTCGCCCGCGAACAACCGGCGCAGGATGGCGACCGCCTCACGCACGGCCGACAACGGCCGGTCGAAGGGCAGGCCCATCTGCGCCTCGATCCAGAGCTTGATGCTGGCGCCAACGCCGAGGATGGCGCGTCCGCCGGAGATCTGATCGAGCGCGGCCAGTTCCATGCCGAGCAGCACCGGGTGGCGGGTGTAGGGATTGACCACCCCCGTGCCGAGCTTGATGCGCGAGGTCACCGCGGCGCAGGCGCCGAGCGCGCTGAAGGCGGCCGGCATCACGTAATCCTCGGGCACCCAGAAGCTGTCGAAGCCCATGGCCTCGGCCAGCTTCGCCTGGGTGACATAGTCGGCGGCATTCAACTGCTCGGTCAGCAGGCCGAGGGATTTGAACTTGGACATGATTTGGTTATCCACGTTTGTCGCGATCCGTCGCGCTGTGTTAAGGGCTCAGTGGGTCGCCAAGCGCGTACGAAGGCGCTCCGCATGACCATCCGCCCCCATGGCGGTGAACAGATCCAGGGCGGTGCCGAATTCGCGCCGCGCGGTCGCAGCGTCATCGCGCAGCAAGGCCAGCTCTCCGCGTTCGCGGTGAACGTGCGGGCGCCAGCGCTCGGCACCGGTGCCTTCGATCAGACGCTCCATCTCGTCCAGGAGTGCCGTGATCGACGTGGCCGCGGCGGCGCCGTCGCGGCGGCGCAGCGCCGGGACGTGCGCGACGATCGCTTCGCACAGCGTCACTGGTTGGCCTTGCTTGCGCGCGAGTTCAATCGCTTCGCCGGATGTTTCGCAGGCGCTCTCGGTCTCACCCATGCCGTGCAGATCCCGGGCCTCGATAGTCAACATCCACGGTGCGAAGTCGCCCGCGATGCCCTGGTGCCACAACTCACGCGCGTGCTGGATGTGGTCGCTAGACGAACCCCATTGGCGCTCCAGCACGCGCGCCAGCACCACCAGGCAATGCGCGACCATGCGCGCCTGCCGGCTGCCGCTGCGTTCCGCTGCTTCGATCGCGAGGCGCGCCCAATCCAGTACTTCGGGGGCATGCGCTCCGCGCGCGTCGACCAGGACCAGGCGGCTCCAGTGCGCCCAGCAACGCATTTCGTCGGAGCCATGGGTCATGGCCAGCGCAAACCCGTGGTCGATATCGCGTACCGCGTCTGCCATGCGCCCCGACTCGACCAGTGCAATGGCACCAACCGTGTAGCCGAAGATCGGGGCCGGGACCAAAATGTAGTCCATGCCAAGGGTGACATCGTCACCGCAAAGTTCGCGCACCGTCAGCGTCATCGCGCAGGAATCGGCCAGCTTCCCGACCATCATCAGGCAGTACGAAAGGTCCACGCCAGCTGCGGCGCGCAACGCTGCACTACCTGTGCGCCGGGCAATCGCCTCGCCTTCGGCCGCTACCGCAAGATCATCGTGAACGCGACCGGCGTTCTGCAAGATCCCGGTGTATCCGAGGTGCAGCAGAGTGAGCGACTCGAGATCGCCGAGACGTTCGAGGTCGCGACGCGCCACGTCGAACCACGCCGCCGCATCGTCCGCCGGGATGCCGACGCGGTAGGCGACCAGCAACAGATTGGTGACCATCTCGGCGCGCTCGCGCAATAGCCCGGCATCGTCGTGGTCACCGGCGAGCATCTCGCAGGCCCGTTGCCAGTGCGCCGCCGCCTCGTGGTAGTCGCTGATACCGATCCACCGCGCCGCGCGCGCATGCCAGCGCGCAGCCGTAACCGCCTCGCCGGCCGCCGCCCAGTGGTGGGCGAGCATGGCGGCCTCCTCGTCGAGGTGCTCGGGTGACAGTGCCTCGATCGCGCGCGCCACCCTGGCATGGGTCTCGGCGCGGCGTACTTTGAGCTGGGAGTCGTTCGCTACTTCCTGGGTCAGCGGGTGTTTGAAGCCGTACTCGAGCCTGGGATAGAGCGCCACCTCGTTTACGAACTCGGTTTCGCGCAGCGTGCGCATGGCCGCTTCGAACTCGGCCGCCGGCAAGGCGCTGACTTCGATCAGCACGCGTGCCTCGAAGGTACGGCCGATCACCGCGGCTTGCTGCAGCAGTTGCTTGTCGCGTTCGGCCAGGCGATCAATACGCGCGGCGAGCAACGCCTGCACCGTCGTCGGCATCACCAGCGCGTCGACCGCGCGCACCAGTCGATACGCGCCGCGCGCGCCGACCAGCGCGCCGGTCTCGACCAGGGTCTGCACAATCTCCTCGACGAAGAAGGGGTTGCCGCCGGCACGCTGGTAGACGAATTCGGCCATGCCGTCGACGCTGGCGTCGTGACCGAGCAGCTCGCCGAGCAATTCGCGTACCGCTGCCGTATCCAACTGGGCGAGCGGGATCTGCTGGTAGGTGGCCGTCTGCATCCAGTCCGCGCGGTACTCCGGGCGGAAATTGACCAACAGCAGGCCGCGCGACGTGGACGTGGCTTCGACGATCTGGACAAGGTAGTTATCGCTCGCCGCGTCCAGCCAGTGCAGGTCTTCGATACAGACGACGGCCGGCTTGTCACGCTGGCCGTCGGCGCGGGTGAGCGCACGGATGGCGGCAAAGGCGCGGCGCTGCAGTTCGTCGGCGCCAATCGCGGGCAGCGGGCGCGCGGGGTCGGGCACGCCGAGCAGGTTGAAGAAGATCGGCAGGTCGTCGCGCAGGCTGTCGTCGAGCAGCATCAGCCGGCCGGCGATCTTCTCGCGCGCGGTGAGTGCATCGTCGTCGGCGCGAACACCAAAAAAAGCCCGGAACAGGGCCAGCATCGGCAGCAGGGGCACGTTGCGGCCGTGCGAGACGGCACTGACCTCGATCACGGGAAAGTCGCGCGCGCGACAGCGCTCGAGGAATTCGTGACACAGGCGGCTCTTGCCGGTGCCCGCTTCGGCGACCACGCCTACCGTCAGCCCATGCGTGGCGAGGCTGCGCTCGAGTGCCGCCTCCAGCGTGGCCATCTCGTGGCCGCGGCCGACGAAGCGCGAAAAGCCGCGTACGCGTGAGGCGTCGAGTCGACTGCGCAGCGCACCGGTGCCGGCAAGCTCGAACACCGCCAGCGGTTCGCTCACGCCCTTGAGCGTGAATTCGCCCAGCGCACGCAGATCGACGTAGCCTTCCACGAGTTTCGCGGTGGCTGCCGCGAGGTAGGCGCTGTCAGCCGCGGCGAGCTGTTCCATGCGCTGGGCGAGGCCGACCGTCTGGCCTTGGGCGGTGTAGTCCATGCGCAGGTCATCGCCGATGGCGCCGACCACCACCACACCGGAATTCAGCCCCATGCGCACGGCGAGATTGAGTCCCTGCGTGCGGCGCAGCTCATTGGCATAGGCGCGCATCGCATCGTGCAGGTGCAGGGCGGCGTAGCAGGCGCGCTGGGCGTGGTCCTCGTGGGCAATGGGCGCACCGAACAGCGCCATGATGCCGTCGCCGGTGAACTGGTTGATGGTGCCTTCGAAGCGATGCACACCGTCGGCCAGGATCTCGAAGAATCGATCGAGTACCTCGTGCCAGGTCTCGGCGTCGAGCTGCTCGGCGAGTGCCATCGAACCCTTGACGTCGGCGAACAGCACCGTGACCAGCTTGCGTTCACCGGCCAGCGCCGCGCGCGAGCGCAGGATCTGGTCGGCCAGGTGTTTCGGGGTGTAGTCGCGAGGTGAACGTTGTGGCGGTACGGCTTTGGGCGGTGCCGCGGCACCGCCCGGCGGGGCGGGTTGGACGGTCAGGTTGGCACCGCATTCATTGCAGAAGCGCGAACCCGGCGGCGGCCTGGCGCCGCAAGCGGGGCATACGAGCTCGAGCCGCGCGCCGCAATGGTTGCAGAAAGCCGACCCCGGCGGTGGTTCACGCTGACAGCCGGGGCACTTCATCGCGGACACTCGCCGTAGTTCGGATAGACCATACTCGATTGCCTCGGCCAAGGTTCGATCAGCGTCATGCGCGACGATCACGGCATCGATTATCGTGCGGCGCGATTCATGGCTGCCTGCTGCCGTCCGTTCCCGGCCCGAGGAAGAACCAGGCCGCAATGCCGAGCACCAGCGCAACCGGACCGGCGATCAGGTAAGGCGCATCGGCGCCGAGGCGCTCCAGCGCCAGGCCCGCCCACAGGTGGGACAGGACGGCGCCAAGACTCATCATCGTGCCCAGCAACGTCTGGCCGGTCACCCGCAGGCGTTCCGGAACCTCGCCTTCAACGTAGAGTTGCATGCCGATGATGAGCCCAACCACCACCGCGCCGTGCAACAGCTGGATGCCGAAGATCCAGGTAAGCCCCGGCGCCAGGGCGGTGGCAAGCCAGCGCGCGCCGTCGAGGGCGATGCCGGCTGCGATCAGGCCGCGCGCTCCCATCCGGCGCAGCCCGGCGCCGGCGAACCAGATCAACGGGATTTCGAGCAGCAGCATCGGGATCCAAAGGTGGCTCACGGTCTCGATCGCACCGCCGCGCGCGGTGACGAAGACGGGGAAGAGCATGATCGGGCCGGACAGCAGGCCGAATGCAAGCAGGGCCAGTACGAGCAGGCGCCGGTACGCGGGCCGCCCTAACAGCGCACCGACGTCCTCGCGCCGGGCGCGCACGGTGATCGCAGCCGTAGCCGGCACGCGGACCAGGACCAGGGCCGCGGCGAGGCAGAGCCCGGCTGCGAGCGGGAAGATGAGCGCCAGCGCGTGTGTATTGCTGACGACCGCGGCATCGCCCCTGGCCCAAGCGAGCACGGCGGGAAACGCCAGGATCATCACCAGGTAGCCGATCGTGCCCCACACCCTGACCCGGCCGAACCGTGCCGCACCGCCCGGACCCAGCACGGCGAACGACAGCGACGACGCCACCGCCATCGCCGGCGCGGCGAACGCCGAGAGCAACGCGAGGCACAGCAGCAACGCCGCGAAACCGGCCGCATGGGGGACGAGGAGGTAACCCAGCGCCGCGCCCGAGGCCAGCACGAACAGCGCACCCCGGCGCCGGCCGGTGCGATCGGCCCACTGGCCCCACAGTGGCGAGGCCACGATCCCCATCAACGGATTCATCGCCATCGCGAGACCGAGTTGCCCCCCCGTCAGGCCGACGGTGTCGCGGAAGTAGAGGCTCAGGTAGGGGAAGATCACGCCGAGCCCAGCCATGTAGAGAAACCAGAAGGCCGCCATCGGGGCGACACCCGGATTTCTCACGATGCAGCCTCGGGGCCCGGCCGGCTCGACTCATAGCGGGGACTCGACACGGCATCCTGCGCCCACGAGCGCAACCGGGCGCCTATTCCTGGCACAGCTCGGCGACGGTGGCGAGAAACTCCTTCATCCGAATCGGCTTGCCGATGAAGGCATCGAAGCCGGCCTCACTGATTCGCGCGCGGTCGGTGGTCATCACCGAGGCGGTAAAGGCAGCGACCGGGATGGCGGCCGTGGCCGGGGCTTCGCGCAGGCGAGTCAGCGCCGTGAAGCCGTCCACCCCCGGCATCTGGATGTCCATCAGGATCAGATCGGGTAGGTGCTCGGCGGCGAGCGTGAGCCCGGCCTCGGCGTTGTCGGCCGTGAGCACCGCGTAGCCCTTCACTTCGAGCAGGTCGCTGGTCAACTTCATGTTCTTCAGATTGTCTTCGATGATGAGGACGGTCTTCATGCGGCGTGTTCCTGGACCTGGCTGGGTAAGGTGAAGCTGAAGGTCGAGCCTTCGCCCACGGTGCTTTCGAGGCTGATGGTGCCGCCGTGCATTTCGACGAAACGGCGGGTGAGCGAGAGGCCGAGCCCGGTCCCTTCGGACTTATTCAAATGCTGGCCGCCGGCCTGGCGGAACTCCTGGAACACCGCCTCCTGGTCCGCGGGTGCGATGCCGATACCAGTGTCGCTGACGGACACCGCCAGCACCTCGTCCGCATAGGCCGCGCGCACCGTGATGGCGCCGCCATCCGGGGTGAACTTCACGGCGTTGGAGAGCAGGTTCAGCATGACCTGCTTCAACTTGCGCTGGTCGGCGCGCATCTCGCCGAGATCACCGGCTGCCTCGAACGAGAGGTTGATGCCATGCTGCTGCGCACGCTCCCGGATCAGGGTCAGCGTGTTGCCGAGCGCGCTACCGATGTCGAAGTCCTCGACGTCGAGTTCCATGCGCCCGGCCTCGATCTTGGAAAGGTCCAGGATATCGTTGATGAGCGAGAGCAGGTGCTCGCCGGATTCGTGGATGTCCTTGAGATAATCGTCCTGCTTCTCGTTCAGCTCACCGAACAGCCCTTCGAGCATCACCTCGGAGAAGCCGATGATGGCATTCAAGGGTGTGCGCAGCTCGTGGGACATGTTGGCCAGGAACTCGCTCTTGTGCTGGTTGGCGGCGGCCAATTCGCGGCTCTTGGCCTCGATTTCGCGGAACAGGCGCGCGTTCTCGATGGCAATCACGGCCTGGTCGGCGAAGGCTGAAAGCAGCGCAATTTCCTTGTCTTGAAACGGTTTCGCTGGGTAGCGCGTCACCACCAGCGAACCGATATCCCGACCACCCTTCCAGAGCGGCACCATTAGCAGCGAGTAGGAAACACCGATGTGATCGGCCAACTTCCGGATGGTATAGGGCAGGCCCTCTGCGACACTCACGTCGTGGACGTGGAACGGGGCTCGCTGTTTCAGCACGAGTTCGGTCGCCGAACCGGCAAATGGTGCGGGAAAGAGAGCGGCCGTCGACTCGAGTTGCGGACCACGGTGCGCGCCAATATGGATCAGGCCATCGTCGCCGACGACGTAAATCCCGATCTGGTCCGCCCCGAACAAATGCTCACAGCTGTCGATGATCTTCTTGAACACGGGGCGCGTGTCTTCCACCGAGCTGCTGATGACGCGTAGCACGTCGGCCGAGGCCGTCTGCTGTTCGAGCGCTTCCTGTGTCTCACGAAACAGGCGTGCGTTCTCGATGGCGATCACGGCCTGGTCTGCAAAGGTCGTGAACAGCTCCTGTTCCTCGGCCGAGAACGGCCGCGGCGGGGTGGCGTAGATCCAGAGTACACCGAGGCCGCGGCCTTCGCGCATCATCGGTGCGACCATCATGGAGTAGTCGCCGATGACCTGCTGCCCTTGCTTGAGCATGGGCGGCACGTCGCTGTGCTCGTCCACGAGGCGGTAGATCACGGTGCGTCCGGCGCGGAATGCTTCCGGCAAGGCGCTATCGGCCATCGGCCGGGGACGCATGTACAGGTCCTTGAAGGTATCCGTCGACGGCCCGCGGATGGCGACAAGCCGAGTCATCTCGCCCTGCTCGTCAACCATGGTGATACCGAGTTGCTCGGTGTCGAAGACCCGCGCGCAACTATCGACGATGGCCTCGAACACCGGCTGCACGTCTTCCACTGACCTGCTGATGACCTTGAGGACTTCCGCTGTAGCGGTCTGGCGCTCGAGCGCGTCCTGAGCTTCCTTGAACAGGCGTGCGTTCTCGATGGCGATGACGGCCTGGTCGGCGAAGGTGGAGAGCAGGTCGATCTCGCGCTGGTTGAAGGGCCGTGCAGGAATGCGCGATGTGGTCAGAGAGCCTACCACGCGGTCGCGCAGTACGAGCGGTGCGACGACCATCGACCAGTCACCGATCAATTCGTAGAAGCTCTGCATCGAACGCGGCCGCTCGGCCTGCGCCGCCACGCTCGGTACGTGCAGGGTTTTGCGCGTCTGCAGCACGAGCGAAGTTGCGGTATCGGCGAGCGGGATGGGATAGACGGCCTCTGCCGCCGCTTTCACCTCGGTTGGGCCTCGGATTGCACCTATGCTGACCTGTTCGCGCTCGTCGACCAGGAAGATGATTTGAGATTCGGCCTCGACCAACTGCTCACTGCGGTCGAGAATGGTCTCGAATACCGGCGCGGTGTCTTCGACCGAGCTGCCTATAACGCGTAGGACGTCGGCCATCGCCGTCTGTTGCTCGAGCGCTTCGTGGGTCTCGCGGAACAGCTGCGCGTTCTGGATGGCGATCACGGCCTGGTCGGCGAAGGTCGATATCAGGTCGATCTCGCGCTTCGTGAACGGCCGCGAGGTACCGCGAGCGGCGCCGATCGAACCCGCCACCCGGCCGCGCAGGACGAGCGGCGCGATGACTGCGGCGTAATCGCCGAACTGCTCGGCGATCCGCTTCATCGACGGCACCCCTTCGGCGCTCATCACGCTCTGCACGCACAGTGTCTCGCCATCTCGCGCAACGAGTCCCGTCACCGAGTCTTCGAGACGCACCGGGTAGGCTTGCTCAGCCGCCGCGACCATGGCATCAGGCGCGCGTAGCGCGGCCAATTGCACCAGGCCGCGCTCGTCGACCAGGCTGATAAACTGGGATTCGGCTTCGATGAGCTTCTGGCAGCGATCGAGGATGGTTTCGAACACCGGCGCGGTGTCTTCGACGGACTCACCGATGACGCGCAGGATGTCGGCCGTGGCGGTCTGCTGTTCGAGGGCCTCCTCGGTCTGCTTGAACAGCCGCACGCTGGCAATCGCAATCGCCGCCTGGTCACCGAAGGTACGCAGCAAGGCCAGCTCGCGCTCGCCGAACGGTCGCACCTCCTGGCGGCGCAACAACAGCGCGCCGAACGCACGCCCCTCGCGCATGAGCGGCGCGGCCACGGTGCTGCGGTGGCCGAGCTGGCGGGCAATCTCGCTGCTGCGCGCGAACTCGACCACCTCAGCCTGCATGTCGTCGACCGCGACGGTGCGCTGGTCGAGGATGGCGCGGCCGGTCATCGAGCTACGGTCGATGGGGAAGGGCGACACGGAGCCCGCCTGGTCGGCGAGCGGCCCGCGCGAGGCGATGTGCTGCAGCAGGTCGTCCTCGGCGAGGAAGATCGAGGCCGAGGCGGCTTCACACAGGCGCGCGGCATGCTCGGCGATGGCGCCGAGGATGGGCTCGACGTCGCTCGGCGACTCAGTGGTAACGCGCAGGATGTCGCTGATGGCGGTCTGGCGGTCGAGGGCGTCGCGGGTTTCCTTGAACAGGCGCACGTTGTCGATGGCAATGACGGCCTGGGCGGCGAAGGTTTCGAGCAGCTGGACGAGGTTGTCCGGGTATTCGCTGGCCTCGCTGCGCGAGACGAAGATTGCACCGATGACCTCCTGGCCTGAGATCATCGGCGCGGCGAGGCCGCTGCGCTGCCCCGAGGCGACGTAGACTTCCTTCACCTCCTCGCTGAGCTCGGGGTCGTCGAGCACGTCGCGAACCTGCACCGGCCCGCGCGTGAATACGGCGCGGGTGCTCAGGGAGGTGCGGCGGTCCATGGGCATCGGGAACAACGCCTCGAGCCGCCTCACGATTTCCTCGTTTGCACCATCGATCCCGACCAGGTGCACCTCGGTACCGTCCAGGCGGGAGACCATGCACAGGTTCGCCTGGCACAACACGCGCGCACGTTCGGCGATCGCCTGGAACACCGGCGCGACGTCGGTCGGCGAGTTGCTGATAACGCCAAGCACCTCGGCGGTCGCCGTCTGCCGTTCCAGCGCCTCCTGGGTCTCGGTGAACAGGCGGGTGTTCTCGAGCGCGATCACCGCCTGGTCGGCGAAGGTCTGCAGCAGGCGCACCTGGGTCTCCGGGAACAACCCGGTCTCGCGGCGCAGCAACGCAATGGCGCCGACGGCCTCGCCCCCGCGCAGCAGCGGTACGGCGAGCGCGCTGTTCATATCCGAGGAGAAGCCGATGGCGTAGTCCGGGTCGGCCTTGAGGTCCGGGATCTGGACGGGCGCGCGTTCGAGCAGCGCACGCCCTTGCACCGTGGCCTTCGTCGGCACGCGCGGATAGGCGGCGGCCCCGGCGGCCACGTCGGCCTCGTTCATACCCCGGGTGCAGGTGATGTGGAGCATTTCGCCATCGAAGCGCGTGGCCGCACCGAACTCGGCGCCACAGAGCGCCATGGCACGTTCGACGATGGCCTCGAACACCGGCTGCACGTCGGTCGGCGAGCTGCTGATGACCTGCAGGACCTCGGCCGTCGCCGTCTGGCGTTCAAGCGCTTCCTGCGTTTCGCGGAACAGGCGCGTGTTCTCGAGCGCGATCACCGCCTGGTCGGCGAAGGTCTGCAGCAGGCGAACTTGCGTCTCCGGGAACAACCCGGTCTCGCGGCGTAGCAGCGCGATGGTGCCGACGGCCGCGCTGCCACGCAGCAGCGGGACTGCCACAGCGCTGTTGATGTCCGAGGAGTAGTCGATGGTGTAGTCCGGGTCCGCCTCGAGATCCGGGATCTGGACAGGCATGCGCGCGATCAGCGCACGCCCTGTCACGGTCGCATTGGTCGGCACGCAGGGATAGGCGGCAAGACTTGCGGTCACGTCGGCCTCCGTCATGCCACGAATACAGGCGGCATGCAGCATTTCGCCATCGAAGCGCGTGGCCGCACCGAACTCGGCGCCACAGAGCGCCATGGCGCGTTCGACGATGGCCTCGAACACCGGCTGCACGTCGGTCGGCGAGCTGCTGATGACCTCGAGCACCTCGGCCGTCGCCGTCTGCCGTTCCAGCGCTTCCTGCGTTTCGCGGAACAGGCGCGTGTTCTCGATGGCGATCACGGCCTGGTCGGCGAAAGTCTGCAGCAGCGCGATTTCCTTGTCGTCGAAGGGCCGCGGTGGGCGGTGCGAGAGCCACAGCGCGCCGAGCGCGCCGCCCTCGTGCATCAGTGGCGCGGACAGCAGGGAGTAATTGCCGATCCGCTCGACAAGCCTGCGGGTGTTCTCGGGCGCGTCCGGCTCGGCCACGGCGTCGGGTACGTAGATCACCCTCTTTTCCAGCACCGCGCGCCCGGAGACGAACGAATCGAGCGGGACGGACTCGAACGGCAGGCCTTCGAGCATGGGGTCGACGATGTCCTCGACCCGCCGCGCGGCGAAGCGGCCGAGTCCGTCGCCTTCGGCGAGCAGGATGCCGTAGTTGGCCACCTTGAACAGCCGCTGGCAGCTGTCGAGGATGGCCTCGAACACGGGCTCAGTTTCCTTCACCGAGCTGCTGATGGTGCGCAGCACCTCGGCCGTCGCCGTCTGTCGTTCCAGCGCCTGCTGAGTCTCGTTGAACAGCCGCGTGTTCTCGAGCGCGATCACGGCCTGGTCGGCAAAGGTTTCGAGCAGGCGCACGAGGTTGGGGGGGAAGGCCCCGGCCTCGGCGCGGCCGACGCCGAGCGTGCCGACGCAGCGCCCTTGCCGCAGCATGGGCACGGCGACGAAGCTGCGAAAGCCATCGAGTGTCGCGCGGTCACCCAGGCCGTACTCGGGATCTGCAAAGACGTCCGGGATTTCGATCGTACGGCACTCGAGGATCGCGCGGCCTGCGCCGACACTGCGGTCGGGCGCCACGTCCTGCCATTGGTCGAGCAGGCTGTCGTCGGCAAAGCCGCGCGCCGCCGCGAGGTGCATGAGCCGGCCGTCGTAACGCGTGGCTAAACCGAAGCTCCCACCACAAAGGTTCATGGCACGCTCGACGATGGCGTCGAACACCGGCTGCACGTCGGTCGGTGAGCTGCCGATGACAGCGAGCACCTCGGAGGTTGCGGTCTGGCGTTCGAGTGCGGCCTGCGTTTCGTTGAACAGGCGGGTGTTCTCGATCGCGATCACCGCCTGGTCGGCGAAGGTTTCGAGCAGCTTGACCTGGTTGTCAGTGAAGCGGCCCGGTTCGTCTTTCGCCACCAGCACCGCGCCGATGACGTCGTCGCCGCGCACCATCGGCACCGCCAGCGCAGCCCGTGCCATCGAGGTACCTGCGACTCCGTCGCGCATGGTGGTCTTAATCACCGCGCTTACCTCGGGATCGTCGAGGTAATCGCCGATGTTGACCGGGGCCCGGTCCAGGATGGCGCGCGTGCTCGCCGAGCCGCGATCGATGGGGCGCGGGAATTGAGCAACCGCTGCTTCGACTACGGTGGCCGACGGCCCGGTCAGTGCCACCGCGTGGACTTCCTTGTCGCGTACGCGGGTGACGAGCCCGACGCTTCCTCCGCACAGCACCCGCGCCCGCTCCGCGATGGCCTCGAACACCGGCTGCACGTCGGTCGGCGACTGGCTGATGACGCGCAGCACGTCGGCGGTTGCGGTCTCGCGCTCCAGTGCCTCCTGGGTATCGCGGAACAGGCGCGCGTTCTGGATGGCGATGACGGCCTGGTTGGCAAAGGTTTCCAACAGTTCGATTTCGCGGTTGGAGAATGGTCGGGCCGGGAGTCGGCCCAGCCAGATGGCGCCGATGCCCTGGCCGAGGTGCAGCAGCGGCGCGAACAGCGCGGACGCCGGCCCGAGGCTCGCGAGGGCGGCCTGCTGGTAGGGTCCGAGCGATGTCTCCTTCGAGATGTCCGGGATGTGGATCAACCGCCGCTCGCGGACCGACTGCGCAGTCAGTGAACCCTCCGCCGTGGCATTGACGGGAAAATCGTAGGCATCCGCGCCGCGCTGCGCGGCAAGAATCATCGTGCCGTCATCGCCGAGCAAGGTGATGCCCATGAGGTCGACACCGAACAGCAGCGCGCAGCTGTCGAGGATCTTCTCGAATACCGGCGCCGCGTCCTCGACCGAACTGCTGATGACCTGCAGCACACCGGCCGTCGCGGTCTGGCGTTCGAGCGCCTCCTGGGTCTCGCGGAACTGGCGCGCGTTCTGAATGGCGATCACGGCCTGGCCGGCGAAGCTCTTCAGCAGCGCGATTTCCTTGTCGGTGAAGGGTTTCGGCGGGGTGCGTGCGACCAGCAAGACACCGCTGAACTGGCCATCCACCATCAGTGGCGTGCGCAGGATTGAAGTGGCGCCAATTGCCCGCGTCCACTCGCGAATCGCTTCAACCTCGCTTTCGACGGTGAGTTCGGGGTCGTGGACAGTCTGGCCTTGTGCGATCAGCGCGAGCGCGGGGTCGGAGTCCATGTGCACGCTGGTGGCCACGTGGTCCAGGTCGAGATTGGCGTACATCGCGCCGGCCAGTGCGACCAGTGTCATCTGGTCTTGGTCTAGCGGTATCCAGATTCCCGCACCGTCGGCACCGAAGAGCTGCAGGCAACGCTCGACGATGATGTCCATCACGGGTTGCGCGTCCGTCACCGAGCTGCTGATGACTTCGAGCACCTCGGCGCTCGCGGTCTGCTGTTCCAACGCTTCCTGGGTCTCGTTGAACAGGCGCGTGTTCTCGATCGCGATGACCGCCTGGTCGGCGAAGGTCTCGAGCAGCTTGACCTGGTTGTCGGGGAAGCGTCCCGGCTCGTCCTTCGAGACCAGCACCGCGCCGATGACGTCATCGCCGCGCACCATCGGCACCGCCAACGCCGCCCGCGCCATCGTCGTACCCGCACCGCCTTCGCGCATCGCGGCCTTCATCGCCGCGCTCACCTGCGCATCGTCGAGGTAGTCACCGATGTTGACCGGCGCGCGGTCGAGGATGGCGCGGGTGCTGGCCGAGCCGCGATCGATGGGGCGTGGGAACTGCGCCGCCGCTGCTTCGGTTACGGCGGCAGATGGTCCGGTCAGCGCCACTGCATGAACTTCCTCGCCGCGTACCCGGGTCACCAGCCCGACGCTGCCGCCGCACAGCACCCGCGCGCGCTCGGCGATGGCCTCGAACACCGGCTGCACGTCGGTCGGCGACTGGCTGATCACGCGCAGCACGTCGGCGGTTGCGGTCTGGCGTTCGAGGGCCTCGGTGGTGTCGCGGAACAACTGCGCGTTCTGGATCGCGATCACCGCCTGGTCGGTGAAGGTGCGCAGGAGTTCGATTTCGTTGTCCGAGAACGGACGGGCAGGGAAGCGCCCGAGGAAGATCGAACCGATGCCTTCGCCCTTCCACAGCAACGGCGCCACGAGCAACGAGAAATGCCCGTAGCGTTCGACGCTCTGGCGCTGGATGCCATCCAGCTTGGGCTCGCGCGCCGTGTCCGGAATGTGCACCACCCGGCGTTCGCGGATACTCAGGCCGGTCACGGTGTCGTCCAGCGCGTACTCGTCGCTGACGCTGACGTCGACGCCGCGCCGCGCACTGAGGTCGAGGGTGCCGTCTTCACGCCTGAGCGCGATACCCAGGACGTCGGCCCCGAACAGGGACTCGCAACTGTCGAGGATCTTCTCGAACACCGGCGCCGCGTCCTCGACCGAACTGCTGATGACCTGCAGCACGCCGGCCGTCGCGGTCTGCCTTTCGAGCGCTTCCTGGGTTTCGTTGAACAGCCGCGCGTTCTCGATGGCAATGACGGCCTCGTCGGCGAAGGCGCGCAACAGCTCGATCTCGGCCGCACTGAAAGCGCGCGCCGGGTTGCGCGTGAGCCAGATGGCGCCGATACCTTCCTCGCGCCGTACCAGCGGCACGAGCAGCACCGAGTAATTGCCGTACTTCTCCAGCCCCTCGAGCTGCGTCGAGGTCAGCTCGCCGCGCGCCGCGGCGGCGTCGGGAATGTGCCAGACCTCGCGCGCGCGGATCTTCGCCAGGGTTACCGAATCGCTGCTCGGCGCCGGCTCGGGCACGTCCAGCGCGGCCCCGCCGCGGGCCATGACGCGCACCAGGCCGTCGTCGCCGACGAGAGCCACGCCCGCATCGGTGACGTCGAACAGGCTCGCGCAACTGGCGAGGATCTTCTCGAAGACCGGTCGGCTGTCCTCGACCGAGCTGCTGATGACCTGGAGCACTTCGGCGGTCGCAGTCTGCCGTTCGAGGGCCTCCTGCGTCTCGTTGAACAGCCGCGCGTTCTCGATGGCAATGACGGCCTGGTCGGCGAAGGTTTGCAGGGTGGCGACGAATTCGTCCGCAAACGGGCCGGCCGTGGCCCGGCTGACGCTGATCGCACCGACCACCTGTCCCGCGCTCCGGAGTGGTACGCCGAGCGCGCTGCGCGCGTCCTGGCTGCGCGCCAGCTCGCGCACCTCGGGTGGGTAGCCGGGGTCGTTCCAGAGGTCGGCGCTCTGCACGGGGGCGCCCTCGAGCACCGCGCGCCCGACGATCCTGCCGTGGTCCGGGGCGTGCGGGAACACGGCGTGCGCGTTCGCGGTGGTCTCGCCGGCACGACCATGGAAAGCGCCAAGGTGCAGCAACTCGCCATCGAAATGCACGATGACACCACGGTTGCCGCCCGCGAGCGCGACGGCCCGCTCCAGAATGGCTTCGAGCACGCGCTGGCTGTCGCCCGGCGACTCGCCGATGATGCGCAACACCTCGGCCGTCGCCGCGTGGTGGTCGCGGGCGGTGCGCGCCAGCGCCAGCTCCGCGTCCCTGGCTTCGAGTTCGGCAGTCCTGGCCGCAAGCTCTCGTTCGAGCGCTTCGAGCGCTGCGGCCGATGCTTCCATCCGTTGCCCCCCTCCCCAAGGCGCGCGGGATGCGCGAGTGCCGCCAGTCTAATCGACGGGTGGCCGGTTCGGGCTATGGCGAAAGCCACACCTTGGGTTCGGTGAGCGAGCTGGCTTTTCCCCGGTATCAGTCGCAGCCGCTCCAGTGGCACAGCGCCGGGGGACGTCCCTCGGGGACGGTCCATGTATGCCCCGGGTCGCCTTGGCCGAGAACCGAGGTTTCCAGGGCAGACATGGATCGTCCCCGATAAGCCCCTGGGTCCCATAGGCCCACCCCCAAGGACCCAGAACGCCGCCGCGCTTTGGCCTCAAATCGACTTCGGGAAACCGCCGTCGACGTCGAAGCTGCTACCGGTGATGAACGACGCGCGCTCGGAGGCGAGAAAGGCGACCAGGCCGGCGACTTCTTCGGGGCGGCCGAAGCGTTTCACCGCGATGTATTGATTGGTGAGATTGGCGAAGACCTCGGCGCGGTCTTTTCCCATGGCGGGCACCATCTGGTCGGCGATGGAATCCCACAAGGGCGTGTGAATGAAGGCCGGGCACACGCAGTTGATGAGGATGTTGTGTGCGGCGAGTTCGACCGAGAGGGTCTTGGAAAAGGTCAGCATGGCTGCCTTGGCGCTGTCGTAGTCGATCAGCATCGGCGGCGGGGTGTGCGCGCCGACGGTCGAGATGTTGATGATGCGCCCGCCACCCTGCTCGCGCATCAGCGGCACCACGCCGCGGGTGAAGCGCACGGTGCTGAAGAAATTGACCTCCATGCTCTGCAGCCAGACCTCGTCGTCGCTGTCGAGGCCGTGGTCGAGCCACGCGGTGCCGACATTGTTGACCAGGATGTCGATGCCACCTAGCGCAGCGCGCGTGCGCTCGATGACCATCGGCGCGGCTTCGCGGGTCGCGGCGTCCGCCTCGATGGCTTCGACCTTCACGCCGTGCGCGCGCAGTGCCCTGGCGGCTTCGTCAAGGTGAGCTTTGCCGCGGGCGCAGATGGCGACATGGACACCCTCGCGGGCGAGTTCGTCGGCAATGGCGCGGCCGAGGCCCTGGCTACCACCGGTAATGAGTGCGCACTTGTCGCGTAGACCGAGTTCCATCGTGGGTTCCCCATTGATTTTTGCGGACAGGAATCAGGGCCATGGATAGTATGCTGATCGAGCGCCGCATGGACGTCGAGCGGCTTCCGGCAGAGAAGTGACCGCTCGATATGCTCTCTCGGCCAGGTCCGGCCAGGGGGAGGAGCATTTACACTCGACCGCGTCGCAGCTCCTGCTCGACCCGGTGCGCCTGCGCATCCATGCCGAAACGGGTGTAGCAGGCGAGTGCCTGCTCAAGCGCCGTCGAGCGAGCAGCTTGGTCGCCGTCGCGCTCGGCAAGGGCGGCACGCAGCTCCTGGCTCTCGCCCTCGTAAATTGCGAAACCAGTGCGCTCCAGAACGCCCGCGTACTCGTCCAGGGTCGCAGCCACCGCCGCGCCCGGCTCGTCGAGGGCGAGCTGCGCCCGCGCCAGCACCGCGTAGCTCCGTAGATTCCAGGCCGAATGGGTGTCGCGCATGAATGCGACGCCCTCCAAGGCGGCACTGCGCGCCGCCTTCGGGTTGCCCATCGCCAGCTGCGCGCCGCCGCGGAGAGCGAGCAGTCGCGGCCGAAAAAGTTCGCCAACGCCGCTGAGTTCGATCTCATTCAGGGTTTCGTCGACGATGCGAAGTACGATCGACCACGCGCGATTGCTGGCCTGTAAATCGCACTGGCACACTGCCGCGTTCACCCTGCTGAGCATGCCCTGGTTCTCGGCCCAGGCCGCTTGCAGTCTTGCCAGGTTCTCGAGACCCTTCGATTCCTCGAGCGCGAGCTTGAGCTCGACCTCGTAACCCGCGAGCCACAACGCCATTTCCGGATGGCCGGCAGCCTCTGCTCTCGGCCGTTCGTCCGCCAGAACCGCCAGGGCCGCGCGCGGATCGCGCAGCCGCCCGGTCGCGAGCGTCTGTACCCCGCGTGCCGAATAGAGTGGGCTCAAAGCGAGAACCTCGGAGCCCAGGTCGGGATCACCCCCCACGATCTCGATAATTTCGGCTGCCGCGCTGACGGCTTCGTGAAGCTTACCGCAGTAGAGGTGGCTGTAGATCTTTCCGACGCGCGTACCCGCGCGCAACGCCGGGTCGCCGATCGCATCGGCGACCCGGACGGCTTCGTCCGCGTAACGAATGTAATCAAGGTAACCCCTTCCCGCATTGCCCATCATGCAGCCGAACGCGATCTTCAACAGCAGCACCGAGCGCGCGTCGCCGCAGCGCTCTGCACTGGCGATTCCCTGCGCATACACGGCATCGGGCACCGCGTCCCCGAGGCCGATGCGTACGCCGATCACCAGCGCCCGGCCGCAGGCCAGGGACACGAGCGCCTGGGTCTCGTCCGATTCCGTGCACTGTCGAGCGAGATCGGCGACGCGCAGCCAGTGCTGCTGGGCGGCCTTGAGGTCGCTCGTCTCCGCCCACTCGGCGGCGCGCCGGTGCCAGCGCGCGGCGGTGAGGATCTCGCCGGCCTGCTCGTAGTGATGGGCGACAAGGGCGGCCTGCTCGTCGAGCTTGTCACCGGCGTTGGCCTCGATGGCTCGCGCAACCGCGGCATGCACCTGCTCGCGGCGTGCCTGCAGCAGCGACCGGTAGGCTACCTCGTGGGTCAGCGGATGCTTGAAGGCGTACTCAAATACCGGGTAGAGCGCGCGCTCGTAGACGAAGTCGCCGGCCTTGAGACGTTCGCTCGCGGCGGCGTGCTCGCTGGCGTCGAGATCGCTGACGGTCTCCAGCAGGGGCCCGGAGAACTCCCGGCCGATAACGGCCGCGGTCTGCAGCAGGCGCTTGGCGGTCTCGGGCAGTCGGTCGATGCGCGCGGCGAGCACCGCGCGTACGCTGGTAGGTACCACGATGTCGTCGATGGCCCTGACCAGGCGGTAGTGCCCCGGCTGGCCGGCGAGGTCGCCCGCCTCCACCAGCGCGTTGACGACCTCTTCGGTGTAGAACGGGTTGCCGGCCGTCCAGCGCACGATGCGCGGCACGAGTTCGGCGAGCGAAGTGTCGTCACCGAGCAGGTCGCCAAGCAGCTCGCCGAGCGCGTCCGCGCCGAGCGGCACCAGCGGCAGCTGCTGGTAATGGGCCTTGCCGGCGAAGGCCGCCTGATACTCCGGACGGAAGTTCAGCACCACGAGGCTTCGCCGCCCGGCAGCCGCGGCCACCAGCTGGCCAATGAACGCATCGCTGCCCGGATCGATCCAGTGCAGGTCGTCGACGAGGGTTACGGCGAGCTGGCCCTGCGCATCCTGGGCCTCGACGATGCGATGCACGAGCTCGTAGAGCTGCCGCTGCCGGGCCTCGGCGTCCATACGCGGCGCGGGATGCTGCGGGTCGGCCACGCCCACGAACTCGAGCAAGACCGGCAGCGCCTCCTGCAGGCGGTTGTCGAGCAGCGCCAGCGTACCGGCAATCTTCTTGCGCGCCTGCGCGGCGTCGTCATCGGCGCGGATGCCGAAGTAGTCGCGGAAGAGCTCCAGGACCGGCAGGTAAGGGATGTTCCGGCCATGCGCCGGGCAGTGCGCTTCGTAGACCGGCAGGCCGCGCCGCCGGCAGTTCTCGACGAACTCGTAGCACAGCCGGCTCTTGCCCAGGCCCGCCTCGCCGACGATACCGACCACCTGGCCGTGGCCGCGTTCGGCGTTGGCGAGCGCGGTCTCGAGCACCTGCATCTCGGCCGCCCGCCCGACGAAGCGCGACAAACCGCGCGCAATCGAGACATCCAGACGGCTGCGCACCTGTCCCGGCGCCTCGAGCTCGAACAGCGCCACGGCCTGCGCCAGGCCCTTCAGGCTCGTCTCGCCCATCGCACGCAGCCGGAAGTAGCCACGTACGAGGCGCTCGGTCGTGCCGCCCAGGTACACGCAACCCGGCGCGGCGAGCTGTTCGATGCGCTGCGCGATCCCGACCGTCGCGCCCTGCGCGGTGTAGTCCATGCGCAGGTCGTCGCCGATCTTGCCGACCACAACTTCGCCCGAGTTCAGGCCTATCCGGAAGCTGAAGTTGAGGCCTTCCGAGAGCCGGAGCCGGTCGCCGAACTCACGCAGTGCATCGCGCGCCTGCAAGGCGGCGTAACAGGCCCGCTGGGCGTGGTCCTCGTGCGCGATGGGCGCACCGAACAGGGCCATGATGCCGTCGCCGGTGTACTGGTTGACCGTGCCTTCGTAGCGGTGCACCGCCGCGGTCAGAATCTCGAAGTAGCGCTCCAGCAGGTGGTGCCAGTGCTCGGGGTCCAGTTCCTGGGCGAGCTGCATCGAGCCCTGGATGTCGCAGAACAGCACCGTCACCTGCTTGCGCTCGCCTTCGAGTGCCGTCTTCGATTGCAGGATCTTCTCGGCGAGATGTTTCGGCGTGTAGTCGCGCGGTATGCGGGGCACGACTGCAGGAGCCGACTGTGCTGCCCCCGGGGCCTGCAACGGCGCGCCGCAACCACCGCAGAAGCGGTGATCGGGCGGGTTCGAACGCGCACAGGCCGTACAGACGCGTTCCAGGGCCGCACCGCACCCGCCGCAGAAGGCGTTCTCCGGCGGATTCTCGCGGCCACACTGTGCGCAGTTCATGCTTCGATCGACCGTGCGTAGGCTTCCCAGCCGGTCACGCCCATCGCCGCCAGCAGTCGTCTTGCCTCGGCGAGATCCTGCGCCATGGCCTGCAGGTCGCCGCGCAGCCGGGCGAGTCCGGCACGTTCCAGCAACATGAACGGCAGCCAGAGCTGGCCATCCGAGCGTCGAATGATTTCGAGCGCCTCCGCGATCTGTGCGTCGAGCTCGGCGGCGAGATTCGCATCACCCAGCATGCGCAGCACGCGTGCTCGCTCGCGACCGTTCAACAACAACACCAAATCCAAGTTTCCAGTGGGTGCGTGCTCGACACCGTGCTCGGCCAGTCGTAATGCGTCAGAACGCTTTCCTATGCCGGCCTTGCACACGGCCTGGTAGCCATCCATGAAGATGTCCCACTCGCGGCCGGTGCCGCTCTCGGCGATGAGCTGGCGTGCGCGCGTGAAGAACTCGTCCGCCTCGACCCATCGCTCCGCGAGGTACTTCGCCACCCCCCGCGCGAGCAACGCGTAAACCACGCCGTTGTTGGCGCCGAAGCGCTCGGCCACGCGCAACGCCTCGAGCGAGGCGGCTTCGGCGCGCCGTGCATCGCCAAGTACCCAGCATAACCAGATGTGATCGCAAAGCACGTAAGAGGCGTCCCAGTGCGAACCGATGCGGCGTAGCAGCTCGGGAAGGCGAGCGGAGAACGCATCGAAGCGTCCCGGCGCCCCGAGCTGGGCGGCGACGTTGGCTCGCAGCGACAGGGACTCCAGGTAGGGTCGGCGGCCGAGGATCTCGACCTGGATGGCATCGTCGCTCCCTCCGATGGCCAGGACCTCGTCGAGCACCGCGGCGCAGTCGTGCAGGCGGCACTGCCAGAGCAGGCCGCGCGCGAGGGTATAGCGCGCATGGAGTTGAACCGCTTGGACCGCTTCGGCATCGGCCAGGACCATTGCCCGTCTCGCGTGGGATTCCACCGCCGCCCAGTCGCCATGCCCGCTCAGGAGCCAGGCGTAGGCGGCTTCGATCAGGCATTCGGCTGACCGGTCTTGGGCCGTCTGGGCCAGCGCGACGGCCGTGTGGTAGAGCGCGTCGGACTGGGACGCCTCGGTACCGAGCCGATCGAGCGTCGTCAGCAACTCGGGGTAGACCTCGAGCAACAGCCGGGTGGCGTCCGCGCTGCCGGTGAGTGGCTCCGCGAGCGCGCGTGCCTGGTTCCAATGCCGGTAGGAGGCGGCGAGATCGGTGCGCTGGACCCAGCGCGCGGCGCGCACGTGCCAGGTCGCGGCGACCAGGGCCTCGCCGGCCTGTTCGAAGTGGTGCGCGACGAGGCCGGCCTGTTCGTCCGGCCGCGCCGCGACCGCCCGGGCGATCGCCTGGGCGATCGCTCGGTGGCGCGCGCGGCGTGCGGTACCGAGTTGCGCATGCAGGGCCACTTCGTGGGTCAGGGGATGCTTGAAGGCATATTCGGCGACCGGGTAGAGGCTCCGTTCGTACACTAGTTCCGCCGAGAGCAGGTTCGCGAGCGCGTCATCGAGGTCGCCGCCGCGCTCGGGTATCACCGTCTCGAGCAGCGGCCGGGGGAACTCCCGCCCGATGACCGCGGCGGTATAGAGCACCTGTTTCTCGCGCTCGCCGAGGCGGTCGATGCGTGCCGCGAGCAGGGCCTGCACGGTGGGTGGTACCTGCAAGGTTTCCGTTGCCATGACCAGTTGATAGGCACCGCGCGTTCCCGCCAGCGCGCCCGTCTCCAGCAGGGACAGCACGATCTCCTCGGCGAAGAAGGGATTACCGCCGGAACGGGCGCCGATGAGGGCCGGCAGGTCGGCCACGGAGCCGTGCGAACCGACCCAGTCCCGCACCAGTGCCGTGAGCTCGTCCGGCCCGAGCGGCGCCATCGGCAGCTGCAGGACCCACGACTTGCGCAACCACTCGGCGCTGTACTCCGGGCGGAAGTTGACCAGCAACAGGGTCCGCGTGGTACTGACCGCCTCGACGATACGGGCGACGAACTGGTCGCTGCCCGGATCGATCCAGTGCAGGTCGTCGATCATCAACACCAGCGGGGTCGACTGCGTGCGCAGGTGGATCAGGCGGCGCAGGAAGGTGAACAAACGCTGCTGGCGCACCGCGGGTTCGAGCTGCAATGACGGCGTTTTCGGATCGGCAACGCCGAGGAAATCGAGCACGAGGGCGCGATCGTCGGCGAAGTCGTCGTCGAGCAGGGCCAGCTCGCCGGCGATCTTCTGCCGCGCCTCGCGCGTGCCGTCCTGGTCGGTGATGCCGAACAGGTTGCGCAGGAGCTCGAGCAGTGGCAAGTAGGGGATAGTCCTGCCGTGCGCCGGGCAATGCGCCTCGTAGACGGTCAGCCCCTGGCCGCGACAGCGCTCGACGAACTCGGCACACAGGCGGCTCTTGCCAACGCCGGCCTCGCCGACCACCGCGGCCACCCGCCCGGTGCCGTCGAGGGCGCGTTGCAGCGCGGCTTCCAGCGCTTCCATCTCCTCGTCACGTCCGACGAAGCGCGACAGGCCGCGCGCCCGCGCAGTATCGAGGCGCGAGCGGTGACGGCCGGTCGCCTCGAGCACGTGCACGCCGACGGGCGCGTCGAGGCCCTTGATCGGCACCGCGCCGAGCGCACGCAATGCGAAGTAGCCATCCACCGCCCGGCGCGTGTGTTCGGACAGGGCGATGCCATCGGCGGGCGCGAGCTGCTCCATGCGCTGCGCCAGCCCCACCGTCTGACCTTGCGCGGTGTAGTCCATGCGCAGGTTGTCGCCGATGCGCCCGACCACCACTTCGCCCGAGTTCATGCCGAGACGGAAGGAGAAATTGACACCCGGGTCGATGCGCAACTCGTCGGCATACTGGCCGAGCCGCTCGCGCAGGTGGAGCGCCGCGTAGCAGGCGCGCTGGGCATGATCCTCGTGCGCGATGGGCGCACCGAACAAGGCCATGATGCCGTCGCCGGTGTACTGGTTGACCGTACCCTCGAAGCGGTGCACGCCCTCGGCGAGGATGGCGAAGAAGCGGTCGAGGATCCCATGCCAGGTCTCGGGATCGAGCTGACCGGCGAGTTCCATCGAACCCTTGACGTCGGCGAACAGCACCGTGACCTGCTTGCGCTCGCCTTCGAGCGCGGACTTCGCCTGCAGGATCTTGTCGGCGAGATGCTTCGGGGTGTAGTCGCGGGGCACGCGGGCGGTGGTGACGGCAGCTTGCGCTTGCGCCGAGGTGACTGGCGTGCCGCAGCTCGCGCAGAAGCGGGCGCCGGGTGGCAGTTCGGCATTGCAGTTCGTGCAGTGTGTGGCGCACGCGGTTCCGCAGGCCGGGCAGAAGCGAGCGCCGTCCGGCAGCTGATGATTGCAGGCCGCGCAGTTCATCGCGGCGTCACTCGAGGCCGGCCTGGCGCAGCGCGGCGTTGCGGCGCGCATCGACGTCCGGGCGCGCGACGCTGTACAGGCGCTGCACGACGGCGAGCGTCAACGCCGGGTACACCCGCCTGGCCTCGGCCACCGCGGCGCGCGCGGCGTCGAGCCTGCCGAGCCCCACTTCGTTCAGAGCGACATAGAGATGGCCCCAATAGTAGTTCGGCCGCGCGGCGACGATGCGGCGGGCAGCGACCATCGACTCGGCGAAATTGCCGAGTTCCCACTGGCCACCGGCGATGTTGTCGTCGGCGAACCAGGCATGGGCACCGTGGGGGTCGAGCGTGCGGGCGCGTTCGCTCGCCGCGAGCGCCGCACTCGAATCTCCGTTCAGGATGTTCAACCAGCTGAATGCGAGCCACGCCTCCGGTGAGCTGGGGTTCAGATCGATAGCGCGACGGGCGGCGGCGAGGCCCGAAGGCACATCACCGCCCAGTGCCAGCAGGGAAGCCAAAGCGGCGTGGGCCATTGACTCGCGCGGGTCGACGGCAATGGCCTGGCGCGCGGCCTCGATCGCTACCGCAAGCCACTCCGCCGTGAGCTCCCGCCAGCCGCAGTAGACGGCGAACGTCTCCGTGTTCGCCAGGTGCGCCAAAGCAGCGGCAAAGTCCGGGTCGAGCTCCAGCGCACGGGCGAAGTGGGCGCGTGCCTCGGCGAAGCCTTCCCGGGTGTAGCGGTCATGGCTCTGCAGACCGAGCTGGTAGGCGCCCCAGGCGTCGAGGTCAGCCGTGCCGCGCCGCCGCGCGCGCTCGGCCTCGGCGCGTGTGACGTCACCGACGATCGAGGCGGCGATGGTCGCGCTGATTTCGTCCTGCAGCGTGAACATGTCGGTGACTGCACGGTCGTAGCTCTTCGCCCACAAGTGCTCGCGGGAGCGGGTATCGATAAGCTGGGCCGTGACGCGGATGCGCTCGCCGCCCCGCCGCACGCTGCCTTCCACTAGGTAACGGGCACCGAGCTCGGCACCCACTCGTTTCAGATCGAGATTGCCGCCACGGTACTGGAAGCTCGAGTTGCGCGCGATGACCGGGAAGGCCCGCCAGGCGGAAAGACGGGTGATGAGGTCCTCGGCGAGGCCATCGGCGAAGAAGGCCTGCTCAGGGTCTGGCGAGAGATTGTCGAACGGCAACACGGCGATGGCCGCGCGCTCGCTGATCGTTCCCGCAACACCCGTCGCGCCCACGATGTCGTTGGTCGGCGCGGTGGGGTTGGCGGGCGTGGGTGTCCGGCCGGGCGAAGCCGCGTCGCCCAGCCGATGCAGCACGACGCCGGCCGTCAGCACCAGTACCAGCATCGCGGCTGGCATCAGGCGCGCATTCGGTGTCTTCCATCGCCGCGTGGCGGACGGCACCGCGGCGTCGGGCTGCACCGGTGGTTCGAGTTCGCCGAGGCCTTCGAGGCCTGTCGCGTAGAGTTCGACCGGGGCGGAAATCCCTTTCAGCGCGTAGCTGCCACAGCTGCGCCAGGTGATTGCGCGGGGGAACAGCCGATTGTCCACGCGCTGCCGGGCGCTGTCGGCAACCGCGACCGAGACGAGCACCTGCGCGGGGCGTGCGAGTGCGCCGATGCGCGCCGCGAGATCCACGGCCAGGCCTTCCACGCGCCGCCGGGCCACGCCGCCGTCCTCGAGGCGTTCACTGACCTCGCCCATGTGCATGCCCACGCGCACACCCGGCAGCTCGCTCGCCTCGGCGTGCGCAGCCTGAAGGCGCAGCGCGAAATGGATGGCCGCGCTCGCCGATTCGAAGGTGAGAAAGCAACCGTCGCCGGCCCAATCGACGACCTCCCCGTCGTGTTCGGCGGCGAGACCTTTCAGGAGCGTGCGATGGTGGCCGAGCAGCTCCGCCGCAGCATGGTCGCCGTGCCGGGCCTTCAATGCCGTCGAGGCAACGAGATCGGTGAAGACCAGTGTCAGGATCCGCGACGTCGGGGCTACCGGGTTCATTCGGCTGCTGCGCGAAGCCAGGTAACAGCTACTGAACGTCCATCGCAAAACCGGTACCCGGCGCACTTCTCCCAGAAACTGTCACCTTGCTTTCGCCGTGGTTCTCCACCGCCTCAACGCCCCTGCCAGTTCGGCGGTCGCTTCTCGGCAAACGCCGCGGCGCCTTCCTTCGAGTCCTCGGTGGTGCGCAGGAAGGCCATGTTGGCGCGCTCGAGATCGAGGCCCTCGGCGAGCGGCAGGTCGAGACCGCGCAGCGCCGCCTCGCGGATCTTCTGCACCGCCAGCGGCGCGCCGCGGCAGATCGCCTGCGCGATCGCTTCGCACTTCGCCATCAGCTCGGCACGCGGCACGACATGGTCGACCAGCCCCAGGCGCAAGGCCTCGGCGGCATCGATGCGCGAACCGGTGTAGAGCATCTCGAGCGCACGGCCGAGCGGGATCAGGCGCGGCAGGCGCTGGGTGCCGCCGCCACCGGGCAGCACGCCGAGCAGCACCTCGCCCAGGCCGAACTTCGCATCGTCCGCCGCGACGCGGATGTCGCAGGCCAGGGCCTGTTCCAGCCCACCGCCGTTACAGTGGCCGTGGATGGCGGCGATGATGGGCTTGGTCATGGCGTTCATGGCCGGGAACAGCTCGCCGCCCGGGATGCGCCCCGGCTGGCCGAAGGTCTCCGAACGGATGTCGCTGCCGGCGCAGAAGGCGCGCTCGCCGGCGCCGGTGAGGATGCCGACGCGCAGGTCCGGGTCATCGCACACCTGCCGCCAGGTCGCGGCGAGCGTGTTGTAGGTCTCCTCGTCGCAGGCGTTCAGGCGCTCTGGACGGTTGATGGTGACGTAGGCCACCTGGCCGCGTTTCTCGAACAGGACCTTGGACATGTCACTTCCTCATGCGTTTGGGGGACGGTATAGGTATGCCCCTGTACCGAATTGCCGATGAACAGGGCTTTCCGGGCATACCTATACTGTCCCCAAAATATCCGACGCCTGTCTCAACCGATCACCTGCGCCGCCGCCAGGGCGTCCAGCGCCGCGTCGTCGAGACCGAGTTCGGCGGCGAGAACTTCGCGGGTATGCGCGCCGAGCGCCGGCGCGAGTTCGATGTCGACCGAACTCTCCGACATCCGCGCCGGCCAACCGAGCAGGGTCGCCTGGTGTTCGCCGTTGGCATCGCTCACGTGGCGGATGAAGTTGCGCTCGTTGAGGTGCGGGTCGGAAAAGAGGTCGCGGGTGTCGAACACCGCGCTGGCGGGGATGCCGGCGGCACAGAGTTCGTGCATGGCCTCGTGCTTGGTGCGCTCGGCCATCCAGGCGGCAATGATCGGTTTCAACGCGTCGCCGTTCTGTTTCCGTGTGGCGACCTCGGCAAAGCGCTCATCGGTCGTGAGCTCCGGCCGGCCCATGGCCTTGCACAGCGCCACCCAGTGGTTCTCCATCACGCTCATGAGATAGACGTAATCGTTGGTGCCGAAGGGTTTGCAGGCGAACAGGTTGATGGTCGGGTCGAAATCGTTGCCGAGGCGCGGCGCGACCGCCTGCCCGCCCTTGGCACCGAGCGCGATCATGGTGCGCATGTAATAGGTCACCGCTTCCTGCATGGACAGCTCGATGTGCTGGCCGATGCCATCGCGCAGCTTCTGCGCGTAGGCCGCGGTGATGGCGAGCGCCATCTGCACCCCGGTGCCGGAATCGCCGATGGTGGGGCCCGGGCGCATGGGCGGGCCATCGGGCTCGCCGGTGATCGACAGCGCACCGGCCGCGGCCTGGGCGACCATGTCGAAGCACTTGTAACCGGCATAGGGGCCGCTCAGGCCGAAGCCCTTGATCTGGGCGTAGATGATGCCGGGGTGGACGGCCTTGATGACGTCGTAGCCGAGGTTCAGCTTCTCGACCACCCCGGGGCCGTAGTTCTCCACCAGCACGTCGAAGCGCGGCACCATTTCGAGCAGCAGTTCGCGCCCGCGCGCCTCGCGCAGGTTGAGCACCACGCTGCGCTTGTTCGAGTTCCAGTTGAGGAAGTATTCGGAGTCCTCCCACATGTCGCGCGCCATGGCGCGACCGGGATCGCCGCCGTTGGGCGGCTCGACCTTGACCACCTCGGCGCCCAGCCACGCGAGTGCCTGGGTGCAGGCCGTGCCGGCCTCCCACTGGGTGAGATCGAGTACGCGTAAACCGGTGAGCGCTGCCATGTCGATTGCTTCCTCGTGCGGGTGCCTGGGTCCGGCTGCCGCGCCGGGCGCGGCGTTGGCCGATTGGCTGATGGGCGTCGGGGGGAGGGTCGCGTGTAAAGCGACCGCACGGGCTGCGTAGCCTGCCGACAGATGCACGCGCGGCGCACCGGCGCATGCGCCCTGCGGCAGACGACCTCCCCGGTTGTCTCGTCCGCCCGCTAGCCTAGCAGAGCACCCGCGGTCCGGCAGCCGGTGCCGCGGCACGCGTGCTAGCATCGCGCCATCGTTCGACAGACAGGGGAGACGGTCCGTGGGTGTACATGGTGGCAGGCTGGCAGCGCGCGCGCTGAAGAAGGCGGGTGTCGAATGCATCTTTACCCTGAGTGGCGGCCACGTGATGGCCATCTACGACGGCTGCATCGACGAGGGTATCGAGGTCGTCGACGTGCGCCACGAGCAGGCCGCGGTGCACGCCGCCGACGCCTGGAGCCGCCTGAAGCCTGGCCGCATCGGCTGCGCGGTACTCACCGCCGGCCCCGGCGTGACCGACGGCGTCACCGGCGTGGCCAACGCCTGGCGCGCCAACAGCCCGATCCTCGTCATCGGCGGCCAGGGCCCGTTCAGCAACCTGCGCCGCGGCTCGCTGCAGGAGATGGACCACGTGGCGGTGATGAAGCCCATCACCAAGTGGGCGGACGCCTGCTATGACACCAAGCGCATCCCCGATTACATCGAGATGGGCATCCGCCACGCGGTGTCCGGCAACCCGGGTCCGGCCTTCCTCGAGATCCCGATGGACGTGATGATGGGCGAGGCCGAGTGGGACGACGTGCGCATGCCCGACATCCGCACCACGCCGCGCATGCGCGTGCCGGCGCCGAGCGACGTCGACGCGGCGCTCGCCATCCTGTCCAAGGCCGAGCGCCCCGTGATGATGGTCGGCACCAGCGCCAAGTGGTCGAACGCCGCCAGCGCGGTGCAGGGCTTCATCGAGCAGACCCACATCCCGACCTTCGTCAACGGCATGGGCCGCGGCATGGTCAAGCCGGGCACACCGGAGCTGCTCAACCGCGTACGCAAGGAAGCGATGTCGCAATGTGACGTCTTCGTCTGCGCCGGCGTGCTGCTCGATTTCCGCCTCGGCTACGGCAAGACCATCCCGGCCAACGCCAAGATCATCCAGCTCGACATCGAGGACACCCTGATCGGCACCAACCGCTCGCCGTCGGCGGCGGTGGTGGGCAACCTCGCCGCGACCTTCGATGCCATGCACGATGCGCTGGCCGGCGGCGCACCCGATTTCAGCGCCTGGCGCGACCAGCTCGCCGCGCGCGAAGCCGAGCTCGAAGCCGCGTTCGCCAAGGAGCTGAACTCCGACGAGGTGCCGATCGATCCGCTGCGCCTGTGCCGCGAGATCCGCGACTTCGTCGCCGATCGCGACCTCATCATCATCGGCGACGGCGGCGACATCGTCGCCCAGGCCTCCAAGGTGCTGCCGGTACCGGCGGAGAACTGCTGGATGGATCCCGGCCCGCTCGGCACCCTCGGCGTCGGCATGCCGTTCGCGCTGGCCGCCCAGCTCGCCTGCCCCGACAAGCGCGTGCTGATCATCTACGGCGATGGCGCCTTCGGCCTCAACGGTTTCGAGTACGACACGGCCGTGCGTTTCAACCTGCCCATCGTCGGCATCGTCGGCAACGACGGCGCCTGGGGCCAGATGGTGCGCCCGCAGGCCGCCACCTACGGCGCCGAGCGCGTCATCGCGACCAAGCTGAACTACACCCGCTACGACCAGATCGTCGCCGCCATGGGCGGCCACGGCGAGCACTGCGAACGGCCCGAGGAGATCCGCCCGGCGCTCGAACGCGCCTTTGCCAGCGGCAAGCCGGCGCTCATCAACGTGAACATGCGCCAGGACGTGATCACGGGGATGAAGGGCAGTACCTACGTGTAGGAATTCGCGGACGCCGAGAAGTCCCCCGAGTTTCCGGCCCGTCTTGCCGGCCACGCCAGGAAGGAACCGCGACCATGAGCGCCGTTACCAGCAACAGCGGCTTCGATGCCGCGAGCATCGCCCCGGTACGCTACGGCACGCCGGAACTCACGGCCCTGATCGCCGCCATCGCCGAGAGCGCCGCGGCGAGCAAGGCCCGCGGCGAGAACCCCTTCGCGGCCATCGATCTGGTCCGCGCCTCGCGTCTCGGCGCGCTCCGCGTGCCGGTGGCCGAAGGCGGCGGCGGCTGCAGCGTGCGCGAGTTCTTCGACATGCTGCTGGCGTTGGCCGCCGCCGACTCCGACGTCGCCCAGATCCTGCGCGCCCATTTCTGGTTCACGGAGGAACGCATGCGGGCCCACGACCCGGCCGTGCGCAAGCGCTGGATCGACCGCGTGCTGGGCGGCGAGATCTTCGGCAACGCCATGGTCGAGATCGGCACCGCCGATGCCGTCGGCAAGTTCGTCACCCGCACCCGCCTCGAACCGGCGGGCGATCACTACCGTCTCAATGGCACCAAGTACTACTGCACCGGCAGCCTGTTCTCGGACTGGGTGTGGGTGCTGGCTTCGACCGCGGACGGCGAACTGCTGTCGGTGGTCGTCCCCGTCGACCGCGCGGGCGTGACCCTGGAGGACGACTGGGACGGCGTCGGCCAGCGCTTCACCGGCAGCGGCACCGGGCGTTTCGACGACGTCGTCGTCCACGAGGAGGAGATCCTGCGCTCGCCCCTCGACGCCGAGGTCGCCGGCGGGGCCGAACCCGCCCGTCGCCTCAGCGAACCCTATCTCGTCGGCCAGTTCGTGCAGCTCATCCTCACCACCGTCATCGCCGGCAACCTGCGCGCGGCGGCCAACGAGGCCATCCGCCTGGTGCGCACGCGCAAGCGCACCTTCACCCACGCCAGCGCCGAACAGGCCAGCGACGATCCGCAGTTGCAGGAGCTGGTCGGGCGCATCTCGGCCCACAGCCAGGCTGCCGAGGCCCTGGTCCTGGCCGCCGCCGACGCCCACCAGGCCGCGCTCGACAGCATCGAGAACGGCCGCGCCGAGTTCGACCTCGCCCACGAGGCCTCGCTGCGCGCCGCCCAGGCCAAGGTCTTCGTCGACGAAGCGGCGCCGCGCGCGGCGAGCCAGCTGTTCGAACTCGGCGGCGCCTCGACCACCCTGCGCACGCTCGAACTCGACCGCTACTGGCGCAACATCGTCACCATCGCCGCCCACAACCCGACCGCCTTCAAGGCCCGTGCCATCGGCGACTGGCTCGTCAACGGCACCGAGCTGCCGATGAACGGGTTCTTCTGAGCGGCCGCTCGACGCGCGGACAGACCCGCAGGGACGCGGTCGCGGGAAGCCACACCAGCCGGGCATTGATCACGGGCCCGCCCCCCGCGCGTGGCAGCCCACGGATGCGGGCGAATCCCCGCTGCCCGGGCCTGACCACGAGGTGGGTTCATGGAAACGCCCATCTGGGCGAGAATAGCGCCCGTCGTGCCGGCCGGGCCCGCTCCCGGCGACCCGGTCCGTGTCGGGACATCAGGCGTTGGCGCGTGGCCGGGGTGCTGCCGCGGGCAGCATCCGGATGCCGGGCCATGGCCCCAACTATGAAGAAGTGCTCGTCATGATCCTGATGATCGACAACTACGACTCGTTCACCTACAACCTCGTGCAGTACTGCGGTGAGCTCGGCCACGACGTCGACGTGCGCCGCAACGACGCCGTCGGCCTCGACGACATCGAGCGCCTCGCGCCGGATCACATCATCATCTCGCCCGGCCCCTGCACGCCGGACGAGGCCGGCATCTCGATGGACGTGGTGCGCCACTTCGCCGGGCGCATCCCCATCCTCGGCGTGTGCCTCGGCCACCAGAGCATGGCGCAGGCCTTCGGCGGGCGCATCGTGCATGCGCGCCAGGTCATGCACGGCAAGACCTCGGCCATCCACCATGCCGACCGCGGCGTGTTCCGCGGCCTGCCGAATCCGTTCACGGCCACCCGCTACCACTCGCTGGTGGCCGAACGTGCCTCGCTGCCGGATTGTTTCGACATCACCGCCTGGACCGTGACCGAGGACGGCGAGATGGACGAGATCATGGGCATCGCGCACCAGCGCTTCGCGCTCGAGGGCGTGCAGTTCCATCCCGAGTCGATCCTGACCGCCAGCGGCCACGACCTGCTGGCCAACTTCCTCGGTCGCAGCGCGGCCGCCGCCTGAGCCCCGCCATGGACGTCCAGAACGCGATCCGCGCCGCCGTCGAGCGCCGCGACCTCACGTTTGCCGAGATGCACGACGTGATGGAGAGCATCATGTCGGGCGACGCCACCGACGCCCAGATCGCGGGTTTCCTCGTCGCGCTGCGCATGAAGGGCGAGACGATCGACGAGATCGCGGCCGCGGCCGCGGTGATGCGCGAGTTCGCCGCCCACGTCGAGGTCGACAGCCATCCGCTGATCGACACCTGCGGTACCGGCGGCGACGGCATCGGTACGTTCAACATCTCGACCGCGGCGGCCTTCGTCACCGCGGCCGCCGGCGGGCACATCGCCAAGCACGGCAACCGCGCGGCCAGCGGCAAGAGTGGCAGCGCGGACCTGCTGGAGGCGGCCGGCGCGCGCATCGATCTCGCTCCCGAGCAGGTCGCCGAGTGCGTGCGCCGCTGCGGCGTCGGCTTCATGTTCGCCCCGGCCCACCACGGCGCCACCCGCCACGCGGCCGGCCCGCGCCGCGAACTCGGCACGCGGACCCTGTTCAACGTGCTGGGTCCGCTGACCAACCCGGCCAATGCCGACGTCCAGTTGATGGGCGTGTTCGACCCGGCCTGGGTACCGCGCGCGGCGGAGGTGCTCAAGCGCCTCGGCGTGTCCCGCGCCATGGTGGTGTGCGCCGCCGACGGCATGGACGAGATCAGCATCGGCAGCGCAACCCACGTCGCCGAGCTGCGCGACGGCGTCATCACCACCTACGACATCGAACCGGAATCCTTCGGCATCGCCCGCCAGTCGCTCGCGCCGCTCGCCGCCGCCGATGCCGCCGCCAGCCTCGCCATCATCCGTGGCGTGTTCGACGGCCAGCCGGGCCCGGCGCGCGACATCGTCTGTCTCAACGCCGGCGCCGCCATCTACGTCGGCGGCCTGGCGGCGAGCCTGGCCGCGGGTGTCGAGCTGGCCCGTACCGTGATCGACGACGGCCGCGCCCGCGCGACCTTCGAGCGCTTCGTTGCCTGCACCCACGAATTCGACTGAGAGCCTGCGCGAGCACCATTCCCCATGTCCGACATCCTCACCGAGATCACCGCCCACAAGGCCACCGAGGTCGCCGCCCGCCGTGCCGCGCGTCCCTATGCCGAGGTCGAGGCTGCGGCCCGCGCCGCCGACGCCCCGCGCGGCTTCCTCGCCGCGCTCAGGGCCCGCGTCGCCGCCGGCGAGCCCGGTGTCATCGCCGAGTGCAAGAAGGCGTCGCCGAGCAAGGGCGTGATCCGCGCCGACTACGACCCGGCGGCGATCGCGCCGAGTTACCAGCGCGGCGGCGCCGCCTGCCTCTCGGTGCTGACCGACGAGCGCTTCTTCCAGGGCGGCGACGCCGACCTCGTCGCCGCGCGCGCAGCCTGCACGCTGCCGGTGATCCGCAAGGATTTCATGATCGAGCCTTACCAGGTGGCGGAGGCGCGCGCGCTCGGCGCCGACTGCATCCTGCTCATCGTCGCCTGCCTGTCCGATGCCCGGCTCGACGAGCTGGCGGCCTGTGCGCGCGAGTTCGATCTCGACGTGCTGGTCGAGGTCCACGATCGCACCGAGCTCGAGCGCGCGCTGCGCCTGCGCACGCCGCTCATCGGCATCAACAACCGCGATCTCAAGCGCTTCGTCACCGACCTCGAGACCACCGTCGGCCTGCTGCGCGACATTCCCTCCGATCGGTTCGTGGTCAGCGAATCCGGCATCCACACGCCGGCCGACGTCGCCCACCTGCGCGAGCACGGCGTGCACGCCTTCCTCGTCGGCGAGGCCTTCATGCGCACAGCCGATCCCGGCGCGCGGCTACACGAATTGTTCTTCGGCGGCTGAGGCGCGGCACCCGCTACTGCGCGCGGAAGATGTCCGCCGGCTCGCGGAAGGCCTTGAACTCGAGGCAGTTGCCCGACGGGTCTTCGAGGAAGAAGGTGGCCTGCTCGCCGGGCAGGCCCTGGAAGCGGATGTGCGGGGCGACGCGGAAGCTGACCCCGATGTAATTCATGTGATCGACCGCGCGGTGCCAGTCCTCCCAACCCATGATCAAACCGAAATGCGGTACCGGGATGTCGTGGCCGTCGACCGGGTTGTGCGCGCCCGCACGCGCCGTGTCGACCTTGTGCGCGGTGATCTGGTAGCCGAAGAAATCGAAATCGATCCAGGTGTCGCTCTCGCGCCCGACGCGGCAGCCGAGCACGTCGACATAGAACGTGCGGGTCTGTTCGAGATCGGTGACCGGGAAGGCGAGGTGGAACAGGGGGCGCTGGCGGAATTCCTCGACTGCCGCCGACTGCGCTTTACTCTTCGCCATAACGCGCTCCGTAGTGCTTGAATTTCTCGATGACGATGTCCATCTCGACTGCCGACAGCAGCACCGGTTCACCGCCCTGGCGCGCGAGCAGGTACTGGTGGGCGAGTTCCTCGACCTCCACGGCGAGGTCGACGGCCTCGGCGAGACTGCCACCGACGGCGATCTGGCCGTGGTTGGCCAGCAGGCAGGCGCGTCGATCGGCGAGCGCGGCGACGGCCGCGTCGGACAGCGCCTGGGTGCCGAAGGTGGCGTAGGGCGCGCAGCGGATGTCGGCGCCGCCGGCCCGCGCCACCATGTAGTGGAAAGCCGGAATGCCCTGGCCGAGGCAGGACAGGGCGGCGGCATGCGAGGAATGGACGTGGACGATGGCGGCGACGTCATCGCGCGCGGCGTAGATGTCGCGGTGGAAGCGCCACTCGCTCGACGGCCGCGCTGCGGGCTCCATCGCGCGGCCGTCGGCGGCCAGCGCGACCATGGCCGCCGCGTCCAGCGCCTCGGGCTTGACCCCGCTCGGGGTGACGAGAAAGCCGTCGGCGGTGCGCACGCTGGCGTTGCCGGCGGTGCCGCGATTGAGGCCCAGCGCCGCCAGCCGGCGCATGGTCTCGACCAGCGCCTGGCGCGGCTCGGAGCAGGCCGCCGACGTCGTCATCTCAGCTCAGGAAGAGCCGGAAGGCCGGGTTGTTGGTCTCGTCCTCGAAGCGCATGTCGAGCTCCTGCAACAGGGTCTCGAAGGCGACCATCTCGCCCGGTGGTACCTGGATGCCCATCAGCACCCGGCCGTAGGCCGCGCCGTGGTTGCGGTAGTGGAACAGGCTGATGTTCCAGCGCTCGCCGAGGTGATTGAGGAACAGCAACAGAGCGCCGGGCCGTTCCGGGAACTCGCAGCGCAACAGGCGCTCGTCGCTGACCCCGCCGGCGTGGCCACCGACCATGAAGCGCACGTGCATCTTGGCGACGTCGTCGTCTGTCATGTCGATCGGCTGGTAGCCCTTCTCGCGCAGGTTGTCGATCAGCAGGCGCCGCTCGTGCTCGCGGTCACGCACCTGCACGCCGGCGAACACCGTCGCCGAGTGGCTGTCGGCGTAACGGTAGTTGAACTCGGTGATGAGGCGCGGACCGAGCGCGTGGCAGAACTCGCGGAAGCTGCCCGGGCGTTCCGGGATCGTCGCGCCGATCAGGACCTCGCGCTGCTCGCCGAGCTCGGCCAGCTCGGCGATGTGGCGCAGGCGGTCGAAGTTCACGTTGGCGCCGCTCAGGATGGCGACGTATTCCTGCCCGCTGCCGCCTTCGCGCGCGGTGTACTGCTTGAGCCCGGCCAGGGCCAGCGCACCGGCCGGTTCGGCAATGGAACGGGTGTCCTCGAAGATATCCTTGACCGCGGCGCAGATCTCGTCGATCGACACCGTCAGCATTTCGTCGACGTAGCGGCGTGCAATGGCGAAGGGTTCGGCGCCGACCTGACGCACCGCCGCGCCGTCGGCGAAGATGCCGATGCGCTCGAGGGTGATGCGCTCGCCGACCTCGAGCGCGCGGGTCATGCTGGCCGCCTCGTCGGCCTCGACCCCGATGACCTTGATATCCGGCGCCAGCGCCTTGACGTAGGCGGCGATGCCGGCGATGAGTCCACCGCCGCCGACCGGCACGAACACCGCGGCGAGCGGACGCGAATGCTGGCGCAGGATCTCCATCGCCACCGTGCCCTGGCCGGCAATGACCAGCGGGTGGTCGAACGGCGGCACGTAGGTCAGGCCGTCCTTCTCTTCGAGCTTGTGGGCGTAGGCGCTGGCTTCGTCGTAGGTATTGCCGTGGAGGATGATCTCGGCGCCCAGGCGGCGCACCGAGTCGACCTTGATCTCGGGCGTCGTCTTGGGCATGACGATGGTCGCCGTGCAGTCGAGCACGCGCGCGGCGAGGGCCACGCCCTGGGCATGGTTGCCCGCCGAGGCGGTGATCACCCCGCGGCCACGCTCGTCCGCCGACAGTGCCGCCATCATGGTGTAGGCGCCGCGGATCTTGTAGGAGAACACCGGCTGCATGTCCTCGCGCTTGAGCCACACGCGGTGGCCGAGACGGCGCGAGATCGCCGGTGCTTCCTCGAGCGGGGTTTCGCGCGCAACGTCGTAGACCGGCGCGCGCAGGATCATCTTCACGTAGTTGTCGAGCATCCCGATAAGATACCATCTGCACCCGCCGCCACGGTGGCTGTGCCCCCCTCCACGGACAACATGCAGGCATGAGTACGCAGGACGACAAGAAGCGCGCGGTAGCGCGCGCGGCGCTGGATTTCATCGAGGACAAGACCTTCGTCGGCGTCGGCACCGGCAGCACCGCCAACTACTTCATCGACGAGCTGGCTGCCTTCAAGGGCCGCATCGAGGGTGCGGTGGCGAGTTCGGAGGCCAGCGCCGAACGCCTGCGTGGCCACGGCATCCCGCTGGTCGAGCTGAACGCGGTCAGCGAGCTGGTCGTCTACGTCGATGGCGCCGACGAGGCGACCCGCCATCGCCATCTCGTCAAGGGCGGCGGCGGCGCGCTGACGCGCGAGAAGATCGTCGCCGAGGCGGCGCTGAACTTCGTCTGCATCATCGACGACAGCAAGCTGGTCGGGCGCCTCGGTGCCTTCCCGCTGCCGGTGGAAGTCATCCCGATGGCGCGCAGCATGGTCGCGCGCGAGATGGTCAAGCTCGGCGGCAGTCCCGAGTGGCGGGCCGGTTTCGTCACCGACAACGGCAACGTCATTCTCGACGTCCACGATCTCGCCATCGACGAACCGGTGGCGCTCGAGCGCGCCATCAACGACATCCCCGGGGTGGTGACCAACGGCCTGTTCGCGCGGCGGCCGGCCGACGTGCTGCTGGTCGCAACCGCTGGCGGCGTCGAACGCATCGACTGACGCCGGCAGCGCCTCAGGCGGCCTCCTCGTCCTCCGGCTTGATGGTCAGCTTGCACAACAGCAGGCCGAGTTCGTAGAGCACCCACATCGGCAGGGCCAGCAGGGTCTGCGAGATGACGTCGGGCGGCGTCAGCAGCATGCCGATGACGAACGCGCCGACGATGATGTAGGGGCGCTTGGTGCTGAGCGACTCGACGGTCGTGATACCGGTGCGCACCATCAGGTAGGTCGCCACCGGCACCTCGAAGGCGACGCCGAAGGCGAGGAACAACATCAGCACGAAATCGAGGTAGTGGGTGATGTCGGTCATGATGGTCACGCCCTCGGGCGCGATCGCGGTGAAGAAACCGAACACCAACGGGAAGACCACGAAGTAGGCGAAGGCGCAGCCGAGGTAGAACAACAGCGTGCTGGAAAAGAGCAGGGGCAGCGCCAGGCGCCGCTCGTGCAGATAGAGCCCCGGCGCGACGAAGGCCCAGGCCTGGTAGAAGATGTAGGGCACCGAGATCAGCACGGCGACGAACACCGTGAGTTTGAACGGCGCCAGGAAGGGCGAAGCGACCTGGGTCGCGATCATCGTACCCGAGCCGGGCAGCTTGGACAGCAACGGGTCGGCCAGCCACACGTACAGTTCGTTGGAGACCGGCATCAGGCACAGCAGCACCGCGAACACGCATACCAGGGTACGCAACATCCGGTTGCGCAGTTCGATCAGGTGCGCGACGAAGGGCTTTTCCGTGGGATCGGGCCCGTCGGTCTGAGCGGCGTCGGGCGAGGGTTTCAGGTCATTACTCGACATGGGGCGGGGAACCTCGGCCGCAGGCCGCGGGACTCAGGCGTTCTGCTGGCTGGGTGTGCGTGCTTGTTCGGCTTCGACGGCATCCGCTGCTGCGGACTCGGTCGCGTCCGCCGCCGTGGCGGCGCGATCGCCGGGATCCGCGGATTCCTCGAGCGAGGCCTCCTCGAGCCCTTCCGCGGCCGGCGGCGTGGGTTGCGGCGTGGTGGTCGCGCTGGCCTCGCGTACGCTGGCCTTGAGACGGCGATCTTCTTCGAGGAAATCCTGGTTGAGCTTGCGGAACTCCTCGGTCTGCGCTTCGCGTTCAATCTCGCGCCGCAGGTCGCGCGCCAGGCGCTGGATCTGGCCGACCCACTTGCCGGTCGCGCGGATCAGGCCCGGCATGCGCTCCGGGCCGACGACCAAGAGCGCGATCACGCCGATGACGGCGAGTTCCCAGAAACCGATATCGAACATCGTCGCGGTGTCAGACGTGTTCCTTCTCGGTCCGCGCCTCGCCTTCGATGACACGGCGGTTGTCCGCCGCCGGGGCATCCTCGTCCGGCGAGGGTTCGTCCTTCATCGCCTTGCGGAAATCGCGGATCCAACCACCGACGTCACCGCCGATGTTCTTGATCTTCTTGGTCCCGAACACCAGTACGACGATGATCAGGATGACGACCAGCTCTTTGATACCGAATCCCATGCTTGCCTCCGTTGCACGTGGCGCGGGCCTGACCGGTGGTCAGCCCTTGACCTGCCGTGCCGCTTTTTCTTCCAGACCTGAACGACCGAAGCGCCGCTCGAGTTCCGCCAAAACTTCGCCGGGTTCGATATCGAGAAACTTGAGCATCACTACGGAATGAAACCATAAATCCGCAGTCTCGTATATCACCTGGCCGCGCTCGCCGCCCTTGCCCGCGATGATCGTTTCGGTCGCCTCTTCGCCCAGCTTTTTCAGGATCTTGTCGATGCCCGCGTGCAGCAGCGAGGCGACGTAGGACGAGTCCGGATCGGCGCCGCGACGCTCGTCGATGACCGCGGCGAGACGGTCGAGTACTTCGCTCATGTCATTGCTCCATGGACCGCGCGCGCGGTCATTGGTTGCGGTAGATGTCCTTCGGATCCCGCAACACCGGGTCGGTTTCACGCCACGCGCCGTCCTCGAGACGGCGGTAGAAGCAGCGCACGCGACCGGTGTGGCAGGCGATGCCGCCGACCTGCTCGACGAGCAGCAGGATGGCGTCCGCATCGCAGTCCAGGCGCACCTCGCGCAGGCGTTGCACGTGCCCCGACTCCTCGCCCTTACGCCACAGCTTGTTGCGCGAACGCGACCAGTACACCGCGCGGCCTTCCGCTAAGCTCGTTTCCAGGGCCAAACGGTTCATCCAGGCCAAGGTCAGGACCTGCAGGGAGTCCGCGTCCTGGGTGATCACCGGGGCAAGACCACGCTCGTCCCAGGCCACCTCGTCGAGCCAACTCACCAGCGCACCTCGATGCCGCCCGCCGCCATGGCCTGCTTGGCCTCGGCCACGGTGTGCTCGCCGAAGTGGAAGATGCTCGCCGCCAGCACGGCGTCGGCGTGGCCCGCGACGACCCCCTCGACGAGATGGGCGAGGGTGCCGACCCCACCCGAGGCGATCACCGGGATCGGCACGGCGTCGGCGACCGCCCGGGTCAGCGCGATGTCGTAGCCGTCGCGCGTACCGTCGCGATCCATGCTGGTGAGGAGGATTTCGCCGGCGCCGTAGTCGGCCATGCGACGCGCCCAGGCCACGGCATCGAGCCCGGTGGGCTTGCGCCCGCCGTGGGTGTAGACCTCCCAGCGCCCGCGTTCACCGGGCACCGCGCGCGCATCGATGGCGACCACGATGCACTGCGAGCCAAAGCGGGTACTCGCTTCGCGCACGAATTCCGGGTTGGTCACCGCGGCAGTGTTGATGCCGACCTTGTCGGCGCCGGCCTGCAACATGCGGCGGACGTCTTCGACGGTGCGGATACCGCCGCCGACCGTCAGCGGAATGAAAACCTGGGCGGCGACGTCCTCGACCACGTGGACGATGGTGTCGCGATCGTCGCTGCTCGCGGTGATGTCGAGAAAGGTGATCTCGTCGGCACCCTGTTCGTCGTAGCGCCGTGCCACTTCGACCGGGTCACCGGCGTCGCGGATGTCGACGAAGCGGACGCCCTTGACGACGCGGCCGGCGTCTACGTCGAGACAGGGGATGACGCGCTTGGCGAGACCCATTCAGGGTGCCGCATCGCCGCACAGTTCGTCGGCGAGGCGCTGGGCCTCGGCGAAATCGAGCGTTCCTTCGTAGATCGCGCGCCCCGTGATCGCCCCGGTGATGCCTTCCGGGTAGACCGCGCACAGCGCACGGATGTCGTCGAGATTGGTCACCCCGCCGGAGGCGATGACCGGGATGGTCAGCTGGCGCGCGAACTCGACCGTGGCGTCGACGTTGAGGCCGGTCATCATGCCGTCGCGGCCGATGTCGGTGAAGACGATGGCGGCGACGCCATCGGTCTCGAAATGCTGGGCGAGGTCGATCGCGTCGTGGCGCGACAGCTTGGACCAGCCGTCGATGGCGACCTTGCCGTCGCGCACGTCGAGCCCGACGATGATGTGGCCGGGGAATTCCAGGCACACGTCGGACACGAAGTGCGGCGCGGTCACGGCCTTGGTGCCGAGAATGACGAAGCGCACGCCGGCATCGAGGTAGCGCTGGATGGTGTCCTCGTCGCGGATCCCCCCGCCGACCTGGATCGGCACCTGCGGGCAGGCCTCGCAGATGGCGTGGATGATGTCGGAATTGATCGGGCGGCCGTCGGTGGCACCGTTCAGGTCGACGATGTGCAGGCGCCGCGCGCCGGCCTCGGCCCAGCGCCGGGCAACGGCGACGGGATCATCGGAGTAGATGGTGCCCTGCGACATGTCTCCCTGGCGCAGGCGGACGCATTTACCGTCCTTGATATCAATGGCGGGTATCAACAGCATGGGACTGCAGGGCGCGGACGATGGCTGGGCTGGGCGTCGTCGATGGCTTGTTATAGCTCTGTGCTCAAAATGTTAGCACAAGCGCACGGGCGGAATGCACACTGATTGCAGTACACCGGCGGCGGCCAGGCGCGGTTGCCCTAGTGCGCTTCGTCCCAGTTGTCGCCGCGACCGACCTCGACGATGAGCGGCACGGCCAGGTCGGCCGCCCCTTCCATGATGCCGCGCACGGCCTCCGCCACGTCGTCGGCGGCCTCACGTGCTACTTCCAGGACGAGCTCGTCGTGGACCTGCATGATGAGGGCGGCTTCGTGACCGCAACCGGCCAGCCAGCGGTCGACGGCGATCATGGCGCGCTTGATGATGTCGGCGGCGGTGCCCTGCATCGGCGCGTTGATGGCGGTGCGCTCGGCGTATTGCCGCATCTGCGGATTGCGGGCGTTGATGTCGGGCAGGTAGAGGCGGCGGCCGAACACCGTCTCGACGTAACCCTGCTCGCGGGCGCGTTCGCGCGTGCCGTCCATGTAGGCGCGCACGCCGGGATAGCGCGCGAAGTAGCGCTCGATGTAGTCCTGCGCGGCACTGCGCTCGATGCCGAGCTGGCGCGCCAGGCCGAATGCCGACATGCCGTAGATGAGGCCGAAATTGATCGCCTTGGCGGCGCGCCGCTGGTCGTCGCCGACGGCCTCGAGGCCGCTACCGAAAACCTCGGCGGCGGTCGCACGGTGCACGTCCAGGCCCTGTTCGAACGCGCCCAGCAGGCCGCTGTCGCCCGACAGGTGGGCCATGATGCGCAGCTCGATCTGGGAGTAGTCGGCGGCCAGCAGCAGCTTGCCGGGCGGCGCCACGAAGGCCTGGCGGATGCGCCGACCCTCGGCGGTGCGCACGGGGATGTTCTGCAGGTTGGGATCGGACGACGACAACCGCCCGGTGGCGGCCACCGCCTGGTGGTAACTGGTATGGACGCGCCCGGTGTCCGGGTCGACCTGGTTGGGCAGCTTGTCGGTGTAGGTCGATTTCAGCTTGGCCAGGCCGCGATGGTCGAGGATGAGACGCGGCAGATCGTAGTCGTGGGCGAGTTCGGCCAGCACCGATTCGGCGGTCGAAGGCTGCCCCTTGGGCGTCTTCTGCAGCACCGGCAGGCCGAGCTTGTCGAACAGGATCGCCTGGATCTGCTTGGGCGAGCCGATGTTGAACACCTCGCCCGCGGCATCGTGGGCGCGCGCCTCGATCTCGGCCATGCGCTGCTCGAGTTCGGCGCTCTGTTCGAGCAGCATGCGGGTATCGATGTAGACGCCGCGCCGCTCCATGTCGGCCAGCACCGGTACCAGCGGGATCTCGATGTCGCGGTAGACCGCAGCCAGGCCGGGATCCTCGGCAATGCGCGGATGCAGCGCCTCGTGCAGGCGCAGGCAGACCTCGGCGTCCTCGGCGGCGTACGGCGTGGCATCCTCGATCGCGACCTCGGCGAACCCAATCTGCTTGGCGCCCTTGCCGGCGACCTCCTCGTAGTGGATGGTGCGATGGTTGAGGTATTTCTGCGCGACCGAGTCGAAATCGTGGCGTGAAGCCGTCGAGTTCAGCACGTAGGACTCGAGCATGGTGTCGTGGGCGATGCCGCGCAGCACGATGCCGTGGTTGGCGAGGACGTTGCGATCGTACTTGAGGTTGTGGCCGAGCTTGGCCCGCGCCGGATCCTCGAGCAGCGGGCGCAGACGTTCGAGTACGTCTTCGCGCGGCAGCTGGTCGGGACACCCCGGGTAGGCGTGCGCCAGCGGCACGTAGGCCGCGTGGCCGGCGGCGGCGGCGAAGGAGACGCCCACGATCTGCGCCTGCATGTAATCGAGCGACGTCGTTTCGGTGTCGAAGGCGAAACAAGCGGCTGCCTCCAGCGTCTCCAGCCAGCGCGCCAGGCTGGCCTCGTCCAGCACCGCCTCGTACTCCGCCGCCGGGGCATCCGGGGGCGCCACACGGGTCTCGGCGACGCCCTCGGCCTCGAGTTCCTTGAGCCAGGTGTTGAACTCGAACGTGCGGTAGAGCTCGACCAGGCGCGCCGCGTCGATGGGCTCGCGGACCAGTTGCTCGAGTTCGGCCTCGACCTCGACGTCGCGCAGGATGGTGACCAGCTTGCGCGACAGCGGCAGCTGCTCGAGCGCGCCGCGGAGGTTGTCGCCGATCTTGCCCTTGATATCCTCGGCATGGGCGATGATGTCGTCGAGGCTGCCGTACTCGCCGAGCCATTTCACCGCCGTCTTGGGCCCGACCTTGGGCACGCCCGGCACGTTATCGACGCTGTCGCCGACGAGGGTCAGGTAATCGACGATGCGCTCGGGCGGCACGCCGAACTTGGCCTCGACCCCGGCGCGGTCGAGCACCGAGTCGTCCATGGTGTTGATCAGGGAGACGTGATCGTCGACCAACTGGGCGAGGTCCTTGTCGCCGGTCGAGATCACGACGTCCATGCCAGCGGCTTCGGCCTGCGTGGCCAGCGTACCGATGACGTCGTCGGCCTCGACCCCGGCGACCTGCAGCAGCGGGTAGCCGAGCGCGCGGATGATGTCGTGCAGCGGTTCGATCTGGACCGCGAGTTCGTCCGGCATCGGTGGGCGGTTGGCCTTGTAGTCCGCGTACCATTCGTCACGCAGGGTCGGCCCGCGCGGATCGAAGACCACGGCGAAGTAGTCCGGTTGGTAGCTCTGCACCAGTCGCCGCAACATGGCGATGACGCCGTGCATGGCGCCGGTCGGGTGGTGCTTGGAGTTCGTCAACATCGGCAGCGCATGGAACGCCCGGTAGAGATAGGACGAGCCGTCGACGAGAACGAGAGTTTTGCGAGCCATGCCGAAGTTGCCTGCGCGAGCGCGTGGCGGCGCTGTTTTGCCGGGGGTTCGATGCTATTCTATCGCTCGACCGACGCCCAAAGATCACGTCGCCGAGAACGTCAGCCCCATGAAATTCCGTCCCACCGTCCTACTTCCCATCATCCTGCTCGCGAGTTCCGCGCAGGCCGACGAGGAAGCGGCGCCGCCCCAGTTCGTCGAGGTTCCGCCGCCGCCGCCGGTCAACATCGACCCGCAGGCCGGGGCCGAAGGCGACGAGGAACTCGAGCCCGAAGTCACCATCATCAATCGCAAGGACGCCACCTACGAGGAATACCGCCTCAACGGGCGCCTCTACATGGTCAAGGTGAAACCGGTCGTCGGGCCGCCCTACTACTACGTCGATCGCGACGGCGATGGCCTGATGGAAACCCGCATGAACGAGCGCACGTCCAAGCCGACCGTGCCGCAGTGGGTGATCTTCAGCTGGTGAGCCCGGGCCGGCGCGTCACGCAGCCGTCCGTTTTGCCCTAGTGTTCCGCCGCGCGCGGCCGGCGCCACCGTCATGTCCGTATTCACCATTGTCAGGCGCCCGGAACTCGAAACCTTCCTCCGTGCCTACGAGGTCGGTGAGCTGGTCGACTTCGAGGGGATCGAGGCCGGCATCGAGAACACCAACTACTTCGTGACGACCAGCGCGGGGCGCTACGTGCTGACCCTGTTCGAAGCCACCCCGCGCGCCGAGCTCGGCTACTTCCTCGATCTCATGGCGTTCCTCGCCGAGCATGGCCTGCCCAGCGCCCATCCCATCGCGGATCGCGACGGCGCCTACCTGCGCACCCTGAACGAACGCCCGGCCGCCCTGGTCGTACGCCTGCCAGGCCGCAGCGTGGCCCGGCCCAACGCCGCCCAGTGCCAGGCGATCGGTGCGGCGCTGGCCACCATGCACCGCGCGGTGGCCGAATTCCCCGGCTACCGGGCCAACGATCGCGGGCCGGCCTGGCGACGCGCGGTCGCCGCCCGGATCGCGCCGCGCCTCGCCGCGGGCGACCGCGTGCTGCTCGAAGCCGCCCTCGCCGCGGATGCCCTCGAACGGGTTCCGGGTCTGCCCGGCGGCGTCATCCACGCCGACCTGTTCCATGACAACGCCTTGTTCGAAGGGGAGCGGTTGAGCGGCATCATCGATTTCTATTACGCGCACAACGGACCGTTCATCTACGACCTCGCGGTGACGGTGGCCGATTGGTGCTTCGCAGCGGGGGAACTCGATGCGCGGCGCGCGGGCGCGCTGGTTGCGGCCTACCACGCGGTGCGGCCGTTGACGGCGGCAGAACAGGCCAGCTGGGCCGCGGCGATAAGGACCGCCGGACTGCGCTTCTGGATCTCGCGCCTGCAGGATCAGATCTTCCCGCGCGACGCGGCGCTGACCTTCATCAAGGACCCGGCGCCCTTCCGAGCCGTGCTGCAGGCCGGGCTCGAAAACGGTGCGCAACTCGCTCGTATCTGGCCGGCGCCCTGAGCCACGGCGCGTAGCCTGCCCAGGTCATCCTTTTTCGGGCCCGCAAAAAACAAGCCCCGCCGAGGCGGGGCTTGTCAGGGTGAGGCGCCTCAGCGCACTCAGTTCTTGGTCACGACGAGATCGACGCGACGGTTCTTGTACATGTTCTCGGGCGTGTCGTTCGGTGCGACCGGGGCCGATTCACCGTAGCCGATGCCGGCCAGGCGGCCAGCGCTGATGCCCTTGCCGACGAGGTACTCGACGACGGCCTCGGCACGACGCTGGGACAGCTTCTGGTTGTACGCATCCGAACCGCGGCTGTCGGTGTGGCCTTCGACCCGCACGTGGACCGAGGGATTCTCGTTCAGGGCCTTGACGGCGCCGTCGAGAATGGTGGCCGACTCGGGCTTGATGGTGGCCTTGTTGGTGTCGAAGTTGACACCCTCGAGGCGCATCAGGGTTTCACCGACTTCCGGGCAGCCCTTGGCGTTGACCTTGACGCCGGCCGGGGTTCCCGGGCACTCGTCGTTGGGGTCGATGACGCCGTCACCGTCGCTGTCCTTCGGCGGCGGGGGGGGCGGCGGAGCCGGCTTGACGACCGGCTTCGGCGCCGGCTGGGGCTTCGGCGGCTCGGTACGATCCTGGCACAGGAAGTAGCCGAGGCCTGCACCGATCACGGCGCCCGCAGCCATGGGACCGGCGTCATCGCCGCCGAGTCCGCCGGCCACCACGCCGGCACCAAGGACCGACCCGAGCAGCGGGCAGATCACGGTAGTAGGTTTGACGTTCTGATCGGCGCAGCCGCTGGCGAGCGCGCCCAGGATAAGAAGCGTCGCAAGTCTCGAAAGCTTAGTCATAGCCAGTGTCCCCAAAAATTCTTGTGGCTCTTCCTTAGTGGCCCTCGCGGGCCGCGCCCGAAAGCCGGGTCGCGCGGGCTTTGCTGAACTGTTGTATATCCGCTACAGCTAAACCGCAACAATAATATTACCACATCGCTTGACGATTCCTACCGTTTCGCGCGACCGCGTCGCGGAGCGCTCAGACCAGGAACTGCGAAGCGAGTCCGAGAAAGGCGAAAAAGCCGACGACGTCGGTCACCGTGGTCAGGACCACACCCCCGGCCAGCGCCGGGTCGATGTTCATCCAGCGCAGCGCGAGCGGAATGGACGCGCCGGCCAGCCCGGCGGTGAACAGGTTGAGCACCATGGCGCAGCCGATGACGACACCGAGCCTGACATCGTTGAACCAGGCCGCCGCGATCACGGCGACCACCACCGCCCACACCGTGCCGTTGATGACCCCGACCGCGACCTCGCGCCACAGCACCGAGCGCGCGTTGGCCGGCCCGACCTGGCCGAGGGCGAGGCCACGCACGACGATGGTCAGGGTCTGGCTGCCGGCGATGCCGCCCATGCTCGCCACCACCGGCATCAGCACGGCCAGCGCGACCAACTTGTCGATCGTGGCCTCGAACAGGCCGATGACCCAGGCCGCCAGGAACGCCGTGCCGAGGTTGATCGCCAGCCACAGCGCACGCTGGCGCGCGGTCACCAATAACGGCGCGAAGATGTCGTGCTCCTCGTCGAGACCGGCGGCCGACATCAGCGAACGATCGCTCTCCTCGCGGATGACGTCGACGACGTCGTCGATGGTGATGCGTCCGAGCAGGTGGCCGGCCTCGTCCACCACCGGGGCGGAAACCAGGTCGCGCTGTTCGAACAGCAGCACGACTTCGGACACCGGGGTGTCGGCCACGATCGGCCGCTCGTCACTCGACATGACCTCCTCGACCCGGGCGTCGGGGCTGGCCAGGACCAGGCTGGTCAGGCGCAGGATGCCGAGGTAGACGTTACCGCGGTCGACCACGAACAGCTGGTCGGTGTTGTCCGGCATGCGCACCATGCGCCGCAGGTAGCGCAGCACCACTTCGACCGAGATGTCGCCGCGCACGGTGACCGCGTCGGGGTTCATCAGGCCGCCGGCGGTGTCGTAGGGAAAGGTCAGAACCGCCGCGATGCGCTGGCGGTTCTGCTCGTCCATCGACAGCAGGACTTCGTCGGCGAGGTCCTCGGGCAGGTCCTGCAGGATGTCGGCGACGTCGTCGGAATCGAGCTGGCTGGTCGCCTGCGCCACCTGCTCCGGCGCCATGTCCTCGAGCAGGCTGTTGCGCACCGCCGTGCTGGCGTGCGAGAGCACGTCGCCTTCGATGGCCGAGTCGATGTGTACCCACAGCTCGGAGCGCACCGGCCCGGGCAACGATTCGAGCAGGTCGGCGATTTCCGAGGGGTGCAGCTCGGCGAGGAACTCGCGTACGCGCCGGATCTCGTTGGCCTCCAGCGCATCCTGGACGGCCTGTACGAACTCCTGGGTACGGCTGATCTGCTCTGCCATGGGCGCTGTGTTCCGGCTCCGCGCCGAGCCGCGCGGGTGAGCCGCGCAGTGTAGCAACTAAGCCTTGCGCGCAGTGAGCCGGCGACCCCCGTGAGCGCCGGCGGCGGCGCTCAGGTCAGGCGTTGAGCGCGTCGAGGAGTTCGCGCCGCTGGGCGCCGTCGCTCACGCCGAGCAGTTGCCCGGCAGTCTCGCGCGCCCGCGCCGCCGAGGTGCCGTTGATGGCGTGCTTGATTTCGAGCAGCGCGGAGGGATGCACGCTGAACTCGTTCAAGCCGAGGCCAATGAGCAGCCGGGTATAACGCGGGTCACCGGCCATCTCGCCACACATGGCGACGGGAATGCCGGCCTTGTCGCCGGCCTCCAGGGTCGTCGCTATGAGCCGCAGTACGCCGGGGTTGAGCGGATCATAGAGATAGCTGACCTCGTCGTTGACGCGATCGATGGCGACCGAGTACTGGATCAGGTCGTTGGTGCCGATGGAGAGAAAATCGAGTTCCGCGGCGAAGAGGTCGGCGCACATCGCCGCGGCCGGCACCTCGATCATGCCGCCGATGGGCATGGCGGCGTCGAAAGCGATGCCGCGGCGCGTGAACTCCTTGCGGATGGTGGTAACGATGTCCCGCACCTGGCGCACTTCTTCGACCGCCGACAGCATCGGGATCATCATGCGCACCGGCCCGAGGGCCGAGGCGCGGATGATCGCGCGCAGCTGCGGCCAGAACAGCGACGGCTCTCGCAGGCACAGGCGCACGGCGCGCAGTCCGAGCGCCGGGTTGGCGGCAAACGCGCCGTCGTCCTGGCCGAACGGCTTGTCGGCGCCGAGATCGGCAGTGCGGATGGTCAGCGGCGCGCCGTCCAGCGCGGCGACCATCTGGCGATAGGTGGCGAAATGTTCCTCCTCGTCCGGGTAATCGGCATGGTCGAGGAACAGGAACTCGGTGCGATAGAGCCCGACTCCGCTCGCACCGCAGTCGCGCACGCTGCGGAAATCGCTGGCCAGCTCGACGTTGGCCTGCAGGCTGATGGGCACGCCGTCGAGGGTCTGCGCGGGTGCCTCGCGCAGCACCTGCAAGCCGGCGATGAAACGGGTGCGCGCGGCCTGCCGCGCGCGGTACTCGGCGAGGATGCCGGCCTCGGCCCCGCCGATCACGACCCCGTCCTCGCCATCGAGGATCACCGTTTCGTCCTCCTCGATGTAGCGCCGCGCGTGGTGCAGGCCGACCACGCCGGGGATGCCCATGCTGCGGGCCAGGATCGACATGTGCGAGGTCGGACCGCCGTGCTCGGTGATGAAACCGGCCACCCCATGGTGCTGCAGCAGCACGAGGTCGGGCGGCGCCAGGTCGCGCGCCAGGACGATCATGTCCTTGAGCTTCTGATCGGGCATCTCGTGGCGCAGCGGCTTGTGCCGCAGCAGGGTGCGGAACAGGCGCTCGACGACGTTGTCGACGTCGTCGCGGCGCGTGCGCAGGTAGGCGTCGTCCATCTCCTCGAACGCGGCGACCAGCTTGTCGCGCTGCAGCTTGACTGCCCACTCGGCGTTGCAGCGCAGCTCGCGCACCAGGCGCAGCGGCTCCTCGCTGAACGCGGCGTCCTCCAGCATCAGCAGGTGGGTGTCGATGAACGCGGCGATCTCGGCCGGCGTCGTGCTCGGGATGTCGTCACGGATCTGGCGCAGGTGGTGCCGCGCCAGGGCCAGTGCGGCTTCCAGGCGTTCGACCTCGGCCGCGACCTCGTCCTCGGCGAGGCGGATCTCGCTGATCTCGAGATGATGGCGTTCGACCACGTGCACGCGGCCGATGGCGATACCGCGCGACACCGCGACGCCGTGCAGGGTGAAGGTCACGACGGCTCACCGAAGCGGTCGTCAATGAGCGCCGCCAGCGCGGCCAGCGCCGCGTCGGCGTCGTCGCCCTCGGTGCAGATCTCGATTTCGGCACCCTGCCCCGCGGCCAGCATCATGACGCCCATGATGCTCTTGCCGTTGACTTCCCTGCCGTTGCGCCGGACCAGCACGGTGCAACCGTAGTGGCCCGCGGTCTGCACGAACTTGGCCGCTGCCCGCGCGTGCAGGCCGAGCCGATTGATGATGGTGAGCGTGGTAGTCGGCATCCCGGTGTCCCCTATGCGCCGGCGTCACACGGCCCGCCCCGGCAACCGCGCGTCACGTCGTGTCCGTTCATCGTGCGCACTAGCTGTCGCGATGGCTGACGACGGCCTTGCGGCCCTGCGCCGCGAAATGCCGCGCCACCGTCTCCACCATGTAGACCGAGCGGTGACGGCCACCCGTGCAGCCGAAGGCGACCGTGAGGTAACTGCGGTTGACGGCTTCGAAGCGCGGCACCCAGGCATCGAGGAAGCGCGTGATGTCCGCGACCATTTCGCCGACCAGCGGCGAGGCCTCGAGGTACTCGCGCACCGGCCCGTCGCGCCCGCTCAGGTCACGCAATTCCATCTCCCAGTAGGGATTGGGCAGGGCGCGCATGTCGAAGACGAAATCGGCATCGGCCGGCACGCCGTTCTTGAAGCCGAACGAGCGCAGCTGCAACGCCATCGTCCCGACGGCGCGCCCGGAGACCAGCTCGCGGATGGTGTTGCGCAGCTGGTGGACGTTCATGTGGGTGGTATCGAGGCGCAGATCGGCACGGCGGGTCAGCGGATCGAGCAGGACACGCTCACGCTCGATGGCATCGGCGAGCGCGAAATCGACCGTCGACAGCGGATGCTTGCGCCGCGTTTCGCTGAAGCGTTTGAGCAGCGTCTCGTCGCTGGCGTCGATGAAGAGCAGCTCCGCGGCAACGCCCTGGCGCGCGAGATTGTCCAGCGTGGCCGGAAGCTTGGCGATGGCCGAGGGCAGGTTGCGCGCGTCGACGCCGACCGCGACCCGGTCGAAGTGCGGCAGGTCGTGCTCGGCGAGGTAGGTGACGAAAGTTTCCAGGATGCCGACCGGCAGGTTGTCGACGCAGTAGAAACCAGCATCTTCGAGTGCGTGCAGGGCGACGGTCTTACCCGCCCCCGACAGGCCCGAGATGATCAGGAATCGCTGCGAGCCGGCCATGTCATGCCTGATCCCGTTCAGTCGTCACCTGCGCCGTCCGCGGTCAGCTGGGCGAATACCGCGGCCGGGTCCGCGGCCGCACGCAGGCGCGCGACGAAGCCGGCATCCGAGAGCCGGCCCGCCAGGGCGGCGAGCAGGTCGAGGTGTTCCTGGTGGGCATCCGCCGGCACGCACAGCGCGAAGAACAGGTCGACCGGCGCGTTGTCGACAGCGTCGAAACCGAGCGGGGCGGCGGTGCGGAGGAACGCGCCGACCGGTGCGCTGGCGCCGCCGACGCGGCCGTGGGGGATGGCGATACCGGCGCCGAGGCCGGTGGTGCCGAGACGTTCGCGGGCAATCAGGCTGTCGAACACGTCCTTGCTCTTCAAGGCCGGGGACGCCGATGCCAGCATCGTCGCCAGGCGTTCGAGGACAGCCTTCTTGCTCGCCACTTCGACGCTGATGGCGACGCGCTCGGGCGCGAGGATCTGCGCAATCTTCATGTCGTCGTGGCCGGGCGCCGGGGCCTCAGCCACGGTGATTGGTGATCTTTTCCTTGTGCTTCTTGACCTGTCTGTCGAGCTTGTCGAGCAACAGGTCGATCGCAGCATACATGTCGTCGTTCTCACTGTGGGCGTGGATATTGTTGCCCGCGACGTGCACGGTGGCCTCGGCCTTGTGTCGCTGCTTCTCGACGCTCAGGACGACGTGGATGTCGACGACCTGGTCGAAGTGGCGCTCGATGCGCGTGATCTTGCTGCGGATGTAGTCCTGCATCGAGTCGGTGACGTCGACGTGATGGCCATCAATACTGAGCTGCATGGGTTTCTCCTGGGTAGCATTCGGAAAGCCGCGCCGCGCTGCGCGACGGATGGCCGGCAGGCGCCGTGACGGGCGCGCTCATGCCAGTCGTTTTCTCTCGTTCGAAGGCGGGATCGACATCGCCTCGCGGTACTTCGCCACCGTGCGCCGCGCGACCTGCACACCCTGCTCGGACAGGATTGCCGCGATCTTGTTGTCACTGAGCGGCTTGGTATTGTTCTCGGCGGCAATCAGCTTCTTGATCACGGCGCGAATAGCTGTCGACGAGGCCTCGCCGCCCAGCGTGGTGCTGACATGGCTCGAGAAGAAGTACTTGAGTTCGAAGATGCCGCGCGGCGTGTGCATGTACTTGCGGGTCGTCACGCGCGAGATGGTCGATTCGTGCAGTTCGAGGACTTCGGCGATGTCGTGCAGAACCAATGGACGCATGGCCTCCTCGCCGTGTTCGAGGAAGGCACGCTGGCGTTCGACGATGGCGGTGGCGACCCTCAGCAACGTTTCGCTGCGGCTCTGCAGGCTCTTGATGAACCAGCGCGCCTCCTGCATGTGGGCCCGCATGGTGGCATTGTCGTCGCTGGAATCGGCGCGTCGGATCAGGCTCGCGTAGTAGGGATTGATGCGCAGCGCCGGCATGGTGTCCGGGTTGAGCTCGACGCGCCAGCGGTCCTTGTGCTTGAACACGAACACGTCGGGCACGATGTATTCCGGCTGCTCGCTGCTGAACTGGCTGCCGGGGCGCGGATTGAGCGTCTGGATCAGGCCCAGGACCTGCGCCAGCTGATCCTTGTCGAGCTTGAGCCGACGCATCAGCTGGTTGTAGTCGCGCGCGCCGAGCAGATCCATGAAATCCTCGCAACAGCGCTGCGCCTCGGCCAGCCACGGCGTCGCGGCATCGAGCTGGGCGAGCTGCAGGATCAGGCACTCGCGCAGGTCGCGCGCGGCGACGCCGACGGGATCGAAGCTCTGCACCTGGCGCAGCACGGCGCGCACTTCGTCTTCTTCGGGAGCGCCGTCCTCGTCCGCCAGGGCCGCGCACAGTTCGGCCAGGTCGGCGGAGAGGTAGCCGTCGTTGTCGATGGCATCGACGATGGCCAGCGCGATGGCGCGATCGGTATCGCTCATGGGCAGCAGGTTGAGCTGCCAGGTCAGGTGCTCGATCAGCGACTCGCCGGCGGTACTGCCGCGTTCGTAGTCGGAGCCGTCGTCGTCGCGCGCCGGGGCCGTCGAACCCGAGCTGAGCAGGGTATCGTAGATTTCGTCCCACTCGGTGTCGACGGGCAGTTCGTCGGGGATGTCGGCGGCTGCGGGCGGCGCGTCGTCGTCGCCCGGGTCGCCGCCGCCGACCTCGTGCGGCGCCTCGTAGTCGGTGTCGTCGCCCGGCGTCGTGCTCTCGTTGTTCGCGGCGTTGCGCGCGTCCCAGCCTTCATCGTCGCCCTCACCGTCGGCGACCTCGAGCATGATGTTGGAGTCGAGGACTTCCTGGATCTCGGTCGACAACTCCATGGCGGACAGCTGCAGCAAGCGGATGGCCTGCTGCAGCTGCGGGGTCATCGTCAGATGCTGCCCCAGCTTGAGTTGTAACGACTGTTTCATGTCCAGGTTCAGCGTGACGGCCGGTAAGGCCGGGAATCCAGGGCGGCGCTGCAAGAGCGGCGAAGCCACCCGTTGACGGCGTTGCGCTGGCTCGAGCGGCGCTCACTTGTCACACATAAACCGCGCTCCTCGTCGCCCGCGCGCCTTGCCTTCCGAGGCACGCTCCCTCACGTTGCCGAGCTTCCCTAGTTTAGCGCAAGGCCACCCCGTCGGGATCGACGCGACTGGCGGCTTTCGATCGCTCGCACCCGGGAATTGCTAGCGGCCGGCACCACGGCGCACTTGACGCTGAACGTGCCGCGGGGTACGGCGGCGACCACGTCACAGTTTGAACGATTCGCCGAGGTAGACGCGGCGCACGTTCTCGTCGCGCAGGATGGTCTCGGCATTGCCCTCGGCGATGATGGTGCCTTCGTTGACGATATAGGCGCGGTCGCAGATACGCAGGGTTTCCTGCACGTTGTGATCGGTGATCAGCACGCCGATGCCGATCTGCTTGAGATGGTTGATGATGCGCTGGATGTCGCCGACCGAGATCGGATCGACGCCGGCGAAAGGCTCGTCGAGCAGGATGAAACGCGGTTCGGTGGCCAGTGCCCGCGCGATCTCGACGCGGCGCCGTTCGCCGCCGGACAGCGACATGCCGAGATTCTGGCGGATGTGCTCGATGTGGAACTCCTGTAGCAGGCCGTCGAGCTTGCGCTGGCGCTGGTGCTGGTTGAGCCCGGGCAGGATCTCGAGCACGCCCATGATGTTCTGCTCGACGGTGAGCTTGCGGAACACCGAGGCTTCCTGCGGCAGGTAGCCCAGGCCCTTGCGCGCACGCATGTCCATGGGCTGGCGCGTGAGATCGTCGTCGTCGAGCTTGATCGAGCCACCCTCGCTGGCGACCAGGCCCACGATCATGTAGAAGCTGGTGGTCTTGCCGGCGCCGTTGGGGCCGAGCAGGCCGATGACTTCGCCGCTGTCGACGTCGAGGCTGACATCCTTGACCACGCGCCGCGAGCGGTAGGTCTTGGCCAGGTGGCGGACCGCCAGGGTGCTCATCGGCGTGGCTCGCCCTAGCGCGGCACGAAGGTCGGGGCGTCGGCCGCAGGGGCCTCCCCGGCTTTCTTCTTCGGCGGAATGATGATCCGCACGCGGCCCGCGTCCTGGGCGGGAACGTCGGCCTTGTCGGCCTTGCCGGCGCGCGCCGAGCGCACGGTGACGATACTGCGCGCCGTGTCGTAATTGATGCGGTGGCCCTGGGTGAGGCGCTGGCCCTGGGTGACCTTGGCCTTGTCGATCAGGTAGATCATGTTCTCGAGCGCGTGGTACTCGATGAGCAGGGCCTCGCCCTCGACGTCTTCCTCGCCGTTGTCCGGGGTCTGCTTGAAGGTCGCCAGGCGCCCTTCGAGGTAGGCATCCTTGAGTTCGCGTTCGGGGGTGAAATTGACCCGCAAACGGTCGCCGGTCATGCGGATCGAGCCCTGGATCACGATGACGTTACCGATGTAGATGGTAGTACCTTCCTCGTCGTCGAGTTCGGCGAAATCGGCCTCGATCTCGATCGGTTGCTCGAAATCGGTCGACAGCGCCAGGCACGGGCCGGCGATCCAGGCCAGCGCCAGCAGCACGAACTGCGGCAGGCGCTGCACGCGTGACCGTGCCGCCTGCCGACGACCCCGCGCGGCCACCGCCGCTGCTCGCTCAATCGACATGAACTGCGCTCCTCGCCAGCCCCGCGCCTGCGCCGCAGGCAGGCCTGACCGCTGCCGCATCCCTGCCCTCAACCGGGTGGTTTGCCTTCATACCTGCTTCTGACGCGATTGATAAGTTCGACACGATCGTGGGCGAAGTTGGCGCGCATGCCGATCGCATGGGCGACCGCGGCCGGGCTCACGATGATGGTTGGATTGTCGGTCTCTGCGTATTGTTCCTTGGGCAGGACGCGCAACTCGGTGGTCAATACCTGGTAGGCGCGTTCACCGTCTGCGCCGTAGCGCCAGATCTCGACCTCGCCGTGCAGCAGGACGACATCGTTGCCGGCGCTGATCCAACCGCGCTCGGCGATGACGTGCCAGGGTTCGGCCGCGCCATTGTAAATCTCGAGGTGTGGGCTGGCCAATTCCGTGGTGTCGTCGTCGGGAAAGTGCTCGACATGGCTGGCCCTGAGGACGTTGCGCAGCTCGCCGTTCACCCCGGTCGTGCGGCGGACCATGTGGTCGACATAGTAATCCGGCTCGTGGCGCACGCGACGCTCGGCGACCACGTCGGCCTCTTCCAGGTTGCGCAGCAGCCAGAACGACAACACGGCGCAGAGCAGGATGGCGAGCGCGGTGATCCAGGCGTTCATCGCCCGCCCCGCTCCCGCCGGCGCCGCCGCTCAGGCGGCACCGCCGCCACCACCGGCCGGGGCCCGCGCCGTCCGGATGACATCACAGATTTCGCGCACCGCACCGCGGCCACCTCGGGCCAGGGTGACCCAGTCGGCCGCCGCGCGCGCTTCGGCGCAGGCATCGGCGACCGCCACCCCCAGGCCGGCCAGTTCGAGGGCGCCGATGTCGGGCAGGTCGTCGCCGACATAGCAGGCCGCCGCCGCTGCCAGGCCGAGCTCGTCGAGCAGCGCGGCCAGGCAGGCCCGCTTGTCGTCGACGCCCTGGAAGACGCGCTCGATGCCGAGTTCACGCATGCGCCGCTCGACCACGGCCGAGCGCCGCCCGGTGATGATGGCCAGGGTCACGCCGCGCTGGCGCAGCGCGACCAGGCCGGCACCGTCGCGCACGTCGAAGGCCTTGTACTCGTCACCGGCCGGGCCGAGGATGATGCGGCCGTCGGTGAGCACGCCGTCGACATCGAACGCGGCGAGGCGGGTGTGCGCCGCACGCGCCAGCAAGGCCTCGCGGTCGAGCACGCTCACATGACCCGCGCGCGCAGCAGGTCGTGCATGTTGAGGACCCCGACCAGGCGTTCCTCGGCATCGACCACCGGGAGGGCGTTGATCTTGTGGTCCTGCATCAGCCTGAGCGCCTCGGCGGCGAGCATGCCGGGCTCGGCGGTCTTGCAGCGGCGCGTCATGACCGCCTCGATCGGCGTTGCGCGCAGGTCGTGACCGCGTTCGAGCACGCGGCGCAGATCGCCATCGGTGAAAACGCCGGCGACGCGGTTGTCGGGCCCCGTGACCGCGGTCATGCCGAGTCCGGAGCGGGTCATCTCGACCAGCGCCGCGGCCACCGAGGCCTGCGGCCGCACCGTCGGCATGGCGCTGCCCGAGTGCATGAGATCGTCGATCTTGAGCAGCAGACGGCGGCCGAGCGAGCCGCCGGGGTGGGCGCGCGCGAAGTCGCCCTCGGTGAAACCGCGTGCCTGCAGCAGGGCGATCGCCAGGGCGTCACCCATGGCCAGCGCCGCCGTCGTGCTGGAGGTCGGTGCCAGGCCGAGTGGGCAGGCTTCCTCGCGTACCTCGACGTGGATGAACACCGTGGCACCGCGGGCGAGGGTCGAATCGGGGTTGCCGGTGATGGCGATGAGGGGCACGCCGAGGCGTTTGATCAGGGGCAGCAGGACGGTCAGCTCCTCGGTCTCGCCCGAGTTCGACAGCGCCAGGGCGACGTCCTGGCTGGTCAGCATGCCCATGTCACCGTGGCTGGCCTCGCCGGCGTGGACGAAGAAGGCCGGGGTACCCGTACTGGCGAGGGTGGCGGCGATCTTGCCGCCGATGTGCCCGGACTTGCCCATCCCGAGCACCACCACCCGCCCGCGGCAGCCGAGCATGATGCGCGCGGCATCGACGAACGCGCTGTCGATCTTGCCGACCAGCGCGGCGAGCGTGCGCGCCTCGATCTCGAGCACGGCCTTGCCCATCTCGGCGAGCGCCTTGGCGTCTGGATCGGCACTCAGCTCGGGGTAGTCGGTTGCCGAAGTCATGTCCTCGCTCCGTGAAATGGCGCAGTCGGTGGCCCGCCGCTCAGCGGGTACCGAACAACAGCAGTTGGTAACCGCAGAACGCCGCCAGCAGCAGGCCGCCGTCGCGGCGGCCGATGCGCCGCCGCCCGCCGCGCGCGCGGCACATCATAAGAAGCGCGAGGCTCAAGAGGAACATGCACGGCAGGTCGCGGATGATGACCTCGGCCTCGAAGCCGCTCGGCGCAATGAGGCCGGGCAGGCCGAGCACGCCCAGCGCGTTGAACATGTTCGAGCCGAGTACGTTGCCGATGGCGATGTCGGGCTCGTTCTTGAGCGCTCCCGCGACCGAGGCCGCGAGTTCCGGCAGGCTGGTGCCGACGGCGACCACGGTCAGGCCGATGACGACGTCGCTGAGACCGAAACCCTGGGCGATGGCGACGGCGCCGCTCACCACCAGCCGCGAGCCGCCGAGCAGGAGCGCCAGGCCCAGGGCCAGCCAGGCCAGCGCCCGCGCCGTCGACATCGGTGGCGCCAGGGCGGCGAGTTCGTGGTCGACCTCGGCCACGATGGGATCGCCCGGCGCGGTATGACGGCCCAGCCATACCATGGCCCCGATCACGACGAACATGCCGGCGACGAGCAGCGTACCGTCGAGGCGGCTCAGGTAACCGTCCGCGAGCAGGGCAGTGGCGAACACGAGGACGGCGAAGAGCATGGGGAATTCGCGGCGCAACAGGCCCGAGCCGACGTTCATCGGCGCGATCAGGGCACTGGCGCCGAGGACCAGCCCGATATTGGTGATGTTGGAGCCGATCGCGTTACCGATACCGAGCGTCGGCGCGCCATCGAATGCGGCCACCGCGGCGACGAGCATTTCGGGCGCGCTGGTCGCGAAGCCGACGATGACCAGCCCCACCAGCAGCGATGGCACGCCGAGGTTCGCGGCGGCGGCGGCCGCGCCCTCGACGAAGCGGTCGGCACCGTAGGTGAGCAGGGCGAGCCCGCCGCAGAGAACGAGGACATCGAGGAGCATGCGTGTAAGCGGAATTGCCGGGTGGTCGTAAACAGGGCGCGGATGGACGACGGCAAGCGGTGGCGGTGATCGCCACCTGCCGGAGTCCCGCGGGGGCGCTGCCGACCTGCGCCGCCGGCGGCGGCTTCGTGCCATGCCGCGGGGCAGGGGGCCGTCGTCGGCGTCATCGTACTCCGCCTGCATGCCGGTGCCGGCGCCGCGCGGCATGATGCCAGATCGAAGCAGCCTGTGACATGCCGCCGGGGTCGCCGACTTACCTATAATGACGCCCCGCAACGTGCTCCCGGCAACGACGTGAAAGCCATGATCCTCGCCGCCGGCCGCGGCGAACGCCTGCTGCCGCTCACCGCCACCCTGCCCAAGCCCTTGCTCGAGGTGGGCGGTGAGACCCTCGTCGAACGCCACCTGCGGCGCCTGGTCGCCGCAGGCGTGAGCGACATCGTCCTCAACCTGAGCCACCTCGGCGAACAGATCGAGACGCGCCTCGGCGACGGCGCACGCTACGGCGCGCGCGTCGTCTACTCCCACGAACCCGGCGCGCCGCTGGAGACGGCCGGCGGCATCCTCGCCGCCCTGCCGCTGCTCGGCGACGCGCCCTTCGTCGTCGTCAACGCCGATATCTGGACCGATTTCGACTTCACCACGCTGCCCGCGGCGCCGATGCTCGCCCACCTCGTGCTGGTACCCAACCCGCCGCACCACCCGCACGGCGATTTCGGCCTGCGCGGGGCGACCGTGACCCGTGGCGCGGACACGCCCTACACCTATGCCGGCATCGGGGTCTACTGCCCGGCGCTGTTCGCCGACCTCGCGCCCGGACGCCGGCCGCTGGCGCCGCTGCTGTTCGCGGCGGTCGCCGCGGGCGCCCTCAGCGGGGGCGTGCACGACGGGCGCTGGTACGACATCGGCACCGCCGAGCGGCTGGCCGCGGCGCGCCGGGCGGTGGGCGGGTCCGCTTGACCCTGGCGCGGGTCCTGGGCCATCATCCGCCACCGCAGAACAACAGCCCCCCAGGGACCGGCCCCTTCCAGCCCGGTACCCGACGATCTGCTCGCTTACCCATCTGGATGGCCGCAATGCCATGACGCCCCCGCGCGCGCATTGCCGGCAGGCCCAGCGTCGCCGGCTTTCCCCCTTCCGCAGCTTTCGCGCGCGGCTGCTGTGCGTGGCGCTGCTGGCCTGGGCGAGCACCGGCGTGGCCGCCGCGACCGAATCCGGCGTCCTGCGCGTGCTCAAGCTGCGCCACCAGGAAACCAGCCTGCCCTATCGCGACATTGCCGGCGAATTCCGCCTGTTGAGTGACTTCGCCCGGCGCCAGGGGCTTGCCCTGGAATGGATCGACGCCGTGCAGCCGGGCGAACTCGAGAACCGGCTGCGGGCCGGCGAGGGCGACGTCGTCCTGGCCGAGCTGCCCCCCGGGCCGCAGCACACCCGCGGCTTGCTGCCGGGCCTCGGCATGGGCAGCTACCGCCAGGTGGTGTACGGCCGCCAGGACCTCGAGGTCCGCGATCCGCGCGGCCTGGCCGGCCTGCGCGTCGCCATCAGCATCGCCTCGCCGCTGTGGCCCTACCTCAACGACCTGGCAGCCCAGGTGCCGGGCCTGGTCGTCGCGGCCCAGCCCGATACGGCGAGCCGCGACGAACTGCTCGCCGGCGTCGCCGACCAGCGTTACGACGCCGTCGTCATCGGCCAGCGCCCGAACGAGAACCCGATCGAGGCCCTGCCGCGCCTGCGCGCCCTGTTCACGCTCAGCCCGGACAACGTCTCGCGCTGGTACTTCGCACCGGGCGCGGGCGACCTGCGCCGACGCCTCGACGCCTACCTGACCCGCTTCCAGGCCGCCGTTCCCGCCCTGGCCTCGGCGTTCGGCGACCTCGACGTCATCCGCCAGCGCCACGTGCTGCGCATCATCACCCGCATCGACCCGCACAACTACTTCGTGCGCGGCGGTCGGCCGGCCGGCTTCGAGTACGAGCTGGTGCGGCAGTTCGCCCGCAGTCGCGGGCTCGGGCTGGAATTTCTCGTCGCCGACAGCGATCAGCAGATCACCGACTGGTTGCGCCGCGGGGTGGGCGATCTCGTCACGACCCGCATCAACGGCGCCCAGGTCCGCGCCGACCCGGCGCTGGAGCAATCGCGGCCCTATTTCCACTCCGCCTCGGTGATCGTGCAACGCCGCGATCGCCCACGCCTGACCGGCGACAGCCTGTCGGGCCTGCGTGTCGGCGTGCTCGCCAACAGCGTCCAGCACCGCGCCCTGGGCGAGCTGATGGCAGCGGGGCTGGAATGCGAGACGCGGGTCTATCCGGCCGACATGTCGCCGGTTGCGCTCGCCGAGCGGGTCCAGCGCGGCGAGATCGCCGCCGCCGTGCTCGACGCCTATGCCATCGAAGGCGTGCGCACCGCCTACCCGCGCCTGCTCGCCGGCACCTCGCTGGCCACCCCGTTCCGTTACGCCTGGACCCTGCGTGCCGGCGACAAGGCCCTCAAGGCGAGCGTCAACGCCTTCCTGCGCGAGCAGTTCCGCAAGGCCACCTACAACCTGCTCGCCAAGCGCTACTTCGAAGCGTCGGCGGTGACCCAGTTGGCCGGCGTGGGCGAGATTTCCCCCTACGACAGCCTGGTCCGTCGGCATGCCGAGGCCAATGATTTCGACTGGCGGCTGATCGTCGCGCAGATGTACCAGGAGAGCCGTTTCAACCCGCGCGCCGAGTCGCGCACCGGCGCGCGTGGGCTGATGCAGTTGCAGCCGACGACCGCCCGCGCGCTGGGCGTGCGCGACGCCTTCGACCCGGAATCCGCCATTCGCGGCGGCATCACTTACCTCAAGCGCCTGCGCCAGCGCTTCGACGCCTCGATCGCGCCGCGCGAACGCACCTGGTTCGCGCTCGCCGCCTACAACATCGGTTACGGCCCGGTCGAGCGCGCGCGCCGGCGCGCTGCCGCCACGGGCCTCGATCCCAACCGCTGGTTCGGCAACGTCGAAGTGGTGATGCGGCGCATGGCACGCACCGCCCAGGCCCGCCGCTGGGGCCAGGCGGTGGTCTACGTACGCGCCATCCGCTCGCTCTACAACACCTACAACCGCCTGCACGAGACCCTCACCGCCGGCCTCGACCTCGACCGTCCGAGCCCGGCCGGTTGAGCGGGATTCAGCGCGCCGCGTCGAAGTAGGCGGTCGGGTCGACGACCCCGGCCGCGACAAAGCCCTCGCGGCGCAACCGGCAAGCGTCGCAGCGCCCGCAGGCGCGGCCGGCGTCGTCGGCGCTGTAGCAGCTCACCGTCAGTCCGTAGTCGACCCCGAGCGCGACCCCGCGGCGGATGATGTCGGCCTTGCTCATCTCGACCAGCGGCGCACGCACGCGGATGGCCTCGCCCTCGACGCCGACCCGGGTCGCGAGACCGGCGAGGCGCTCGAACGCGGCGATGAACTCGGGGCGACAGTCCGGGTAGCCCGAATAGTCGACGGCATTGACGCCGATGTGGATCTCGCTCGCTTCGACGATCTCGGCCCAGCCGAGCGCCAGCGCCAGCATGATGGTGTTGCGCGCCGGGACGTAGGTCACCGGGATACCGCCGGTCGGCTGCTGCGGCACCGCGATGCCGGGGTCGGTCAGGGCGGATCCGCCGAACTGGCCGAAATCGACGCTCACCACGCGGTGCTCGACCGCGCCCAGAACCGACGCCAGCCGCGCGGCCGCGGCGAGTTCGACCGCGTGGCGCTGGCCGTAGTCGACGCTGAGGGCGTGGCAGCTGAGGCCGTCGGCGCGCGCTAGCGCGAGGACCGTGGCGGAGTCGAGGCCGCCCGAGAGCAGCACCACCGCGCGCCGCTCAGCGTCCCGGCTCATCGCCCCACAGGACCTTGTGCAACTGGATCTGGAAGCGCACCGGCAGGCGATCGGCGACCACCCAGTCGGCGAGTTCGCGCGCGGCGAGACTGCCGTGGCCGGGCGAGAAGAGAATCTCGGCCGGCGTGTCGAGCTCGGCCAGGCGCGCCCGACTCCAGTCGTAGTCGGCGCGGTCGCAGATCACGAACTTGATCTGATCGCGCGCGGTGAGGCTGGCGAAGGTCGGCCACAGGTTGCGCGCGGCCTCGCCCGAGGCCGGGGTCTTGACGTCGACCACGCGCACCACGCGCGGGTCGAGCGCGGCGATGTCGAACGCGCCGCTGGTCTCGATCGACACCACGCGGCCGGCGTCGCACAGCCGCGTGAGCAGCGCCGGGGTCGACGGCTGGGCCAGCGGCTCGCCGCCGGTGACGGTGACGTGGCGCACGCCGAAGCCGGCGACGCGCTCGAGGATGTCGTCGTGGCTCATGACCTGCCCGCCGGAGAAGGCGTAGGCGGTGTCGCAATACGTGCAGCGCAGGGGGCAGCCAGTGGTGCGCACGAACACGGTGGGATACCCGACCGTGTTCGATTCCCCCTGCAGGGAAAGGAATATCTCGGTGATGCGCAGCGTCAGCGACGCCGCCCGAACCGCCTCGGCCGCCGCCATCTCACCCGCGCCCGCAGCGCCGCGGTGCGCTCACGGCGCCTGGGCGCGGATGCGCTGAATGCGCTCGTCGGCCAGACGCGCCGCGGCCGACCCGGGGAAGCGGGCCTTGAGGTCGTTCAGCACCGCCAGGGCCTGGTCGTTGAGGCCGAGCTCCGAATAGCTGTAGGCAATCTTGAGCAGGGCATGCGACTGCTTCTGGCTGGCCGGGTAGTTCTGCACCAGCTTCTGGTACTGCTCGATGGCCGGTTCGAACTGGCGCAGCACGTAGTAGGCCTCGCCCAGCCAGTACTGCGCATTGTCGGCGTACTGGCTGTCCGGATACTGCTGCAGGTAGGTGTTGAACGCCGCGATCGACTCCTCGTACTGCCCCGCCTTGAGCATGGCGAAGGCATCCCGGTAAGCGGCCTCCGACGCCGGGCTGTCGGCGCCCGGTACGGGTGCGCCGGCCGGTGCCGCCGGCGCGTTGGCGGCGAGCGTGGGCGGCATCGCCGGCGCGCCCCCCACACCCGGCTGCGGCGCGGCGCTGCCGGCGGGCTCGCCGGTGAATCCACTCACCCCGGGCATGGCGGCGCCCGGCGGAGGCGTGAGGGCGGCCCCCGGCGGTTGCGGCACGGTATTGGCGACGATGGCGCCGGGCGCGGCGGCGGCATTGCCGGGCACCGATGACACGGTAGCCGGCGGAGTCTGGTAGACCGGGCTGCCCTCGACCGCCAGCGCCATGGTCTGTTCGGCCGGCTGACCGGCGACACTGCTGCCGCCGGTGGCCGGCAGGGTCGGCAGCGGCGGATCGACCTGGGCCGGCGCCGCCGGGTTGCCAGGATAGGCGCCGGCCGTGGCGGCCGTCGCCGGCAGGCTGATGGTGCCGCCCTGCTCGAGCACGCCGAGACGGCTGTCGAGGTTGGCGTAGAGATCGCGCTGACCATTGCGCAGCTGATCGATCGTGTAGGCCTGGTTCTCGACTTCGCCGCGCAGCCGCCGCACTTCCTGTTGCAGCTGGTCGAGCTGGCGCACGAGGTCGAGCAGCCCGGCGTTGTCGAGCTTGCGCTCGAGCCGCTGCAGGCGGGCGTCGAGGGCCTCGCCATCGGCGGCCTGCGTCGCCAGCGGCGCGATGACGAGCCAGCCCAGCGCGCAGGCGAGGCCGGCGAGGCGGGTGCGGCGCGGCGCGCAGGCGTCGCGCAGGACGGCCTGGCGCGCCATCAATAGACCATCTCGACGCGACGGTTGAGCGCGTAGGACGATTCGTCGTGGCCGTCGGTCGTCGGCCGTTCCTCGCCGTAACTGACGGTGCGGACCTGGCCGGCCGCGGCGCCGAGCAGGACCAGCTGGCGGCGTACCGCCAGCGCGCGACGCTCACCGAGCGCGAGGTTGTACTCGCGCGAACCACGCTCGTCGGCGTGACCTTCCAGGGTCACGCTGATGGTCGGGTTGGCGGCCAGGAAGGCGGCGTGGGCGGCCACGGTGTCGGCGAAGTCGGCGCGGATGTTGGCGCTGTCGTAGTCGAAGTAGATGATGCGCACGGCGAGCGGGCTGTCCGGATCGTTGAGCGCTGCCGGGCTGAGGTCGCCACGCGCGTCGAGCCCGCTGGTCTGGGCGCCACCGCCGCTCTCGCCTGCACCTTGCGACAGGGTGCGATCTTCGACCTGGGCGCGGCTCTGCGCGTCGTCGGTCTTGGTCGCGCGTGAGCTGCAACCGGTCACCAGGAACGCGGCCAACACGACAACCATCAGTTTCAGGCCAGCCCCTTTCATGTGTTTCTCCTTGAGAAGGCGTTGACGAAGGATTCGAATCGAGGTCACCGGCGCTGCGACGCACGCAGGCCGGCGGGTGCGCCCGGTTCAGGAAGCCCCGCACGGGTGGCGACGTTGCCCTCGGGCATGCTCGCTCACCGGGTCGCGGCTTCCATCAGTCACGGAATGGTCCCCAGGCAGGTTCGCGGACCTCGCCGCGCTGGAGCGCGAGACGCTGCTTGAGCCGGCCGTCGGTGGACACCGCGGCGAGTTCCGTCCCGGAAGCGCCCATCGTCGCATAAATTATCATACTGCCGTTCGGCGCGAAGCTCGGCGACTCGTCCAGGGGCGCACTGGTGACCAGTTCGTAGCTGTTGGTCGCCAGGTCGAGAACCGCGATGCGGTAGCCGCCGTCGCCACCGTGGACCATCGCGAGCTTGCGCCCGTCCGGGGAGTAGCGCGCGCGCGCATTGTAACTGCCCATGTCGAAGGTCACCCGCTGCGGCGCGCCGCCGTCGAGGGCGAGCCGGTAGATCTGCGGGCCACCGCCGCGATCGGAAGTGAACACGATGGCGCGGCCGTCGGGCGACCAGTTCGCCTCGGTGTCGATGGCGGGATGGTTGGTCAGCCGGGTGAGCGAGCGCGAACCGAGGTTGTACAGGTAGATCTCGGGATTGCCGTCGCGCGACAGGGTCACGGCCAGGCGCTCGCCGTCGGGGGCGAAGGCCGGCGCGCTGTTGATGCCCGGGCCGGAAACGATCTTCTCGCGCTTGCCGGTGCGGATGTCCTGCAGGTAGATCGCCGAGTTGCGATCCTCGAAGGAAACGTAGGCGATGCGGTTGCCATCCGGCGACCAGGCCGGTGACAGCAGCGGCTGGGTCGATTCGAGGATGGTGTGGGGATCGTAACCATCGGCGTCGGCCACCTGCAGGCGGTAGATGGACTTGTCCTTGCCCTGGCGGTCGACCGTGACGTAGGCGATGCGCGTGGCGAACGCGCCTTTCTGGTTGAGCAGGCGCTCGTAGATCATGTCCGCGACATGGTGCGCGGTCAGGCGCAGGTTGGCCGCCGAGGTCGGGATGCGGTAGCCCATCAGCTGCTTGCCGCGGTAGACGTCGACCACGCGGAACTCGACCACGTAGCCACCCTCGGGCGCGCTCAGCACCTTGCCGATGACGAGGTTCTCCATGCCCACCACGCGCCAGTCCTTGAAGTTGATGGCGCTGAAACTGGCTGGCTGCGAGGGCATGTCCTGTGGCGGCATGGCGGCGAACTGCCCGGAGCGGGCGAGGTCGGCGCGCACCACGGCGGCAATGTCCACGCTGGCGGCGCTCTCGCCGACGCTGGCGAAGGGCACGATCGCGATGGGCAGCGCCGAGGCGATGCCCTGCTCGATGCGGATGGTCAGTTCACCGTCCTGGGCGCGCGGTGCGGGCCCGGCGAGCAGCGCGCACAGGGCGACGACGGCGAGGCCGACGCGGCGGCGGTCAGGATTGCGGATCGAAGACAAAGGCGATGCTCCTCATCTGTTGAAACAGCCGCGGGTCGGACGGCACCGGCAGCGGTGCGGCCTTGCGCACGGCGTTCTCGGCCTGGCGATCGAAAGTCGGATTGCCGCTCGACTTGACGATCTGGACGCCGGCGACCTCGCCCCCTGGCACGAGCGTGATGCGCAGCGTGCAGCTGAGACCTTCCAGGCCCGGCAATATCGTAAAGGACTGCCGCACGCGGTTGGCAATGGCGGCGACGTAGCGGTTGATCTCGCTGGCGTCGGCCGCGGCCTGGGCTGCCGCCTCCTCCGCGGCGAGTTCGTCCTGCAACGCCTGCTCGAGGCGCTTGCGCTCGGCTTCCGCCTTGGCTTTCGCTTCCGCCTCGGCCTTCTTACGCGCTGCCTCTTCCGCCTTTTTCTTTGCCGCGGCCGCCGCCTGCTTCTCGGCCTCCTCGGCTGCCTTCTTCGCCGCCGCGGTTTCCGCCTTGGCTTTCGCTTCCGCCGCGGCCTTCTTCTTCGCCGCGGCGGCCTTGCGCTCCGCTTCCGCTGCCTCCTTGCGCGCAGATTCGGCCTTGCGCTCGGCCTCGGCCCGGGCCTTGCTCGCGGCTTCTTCCTCGCGCTTGAGACGTTCCTTCTTGGCCTGGAGTTCCTTCAGCTGCTGTTCTTCCGCCCGGCGCTTCTGCGCGAGCGCGTCGGCGGACTTCTCCTGCTCGCGACGCCTGGCCTCGTCCGCCGCCTTGAGACGCTCGATCTCTTTGGTCACCGCGCCCTGGTCGATGACCCGGGCCTGCACGATGGGTTGGGCCTGGTTCGGCTTGACCAGCTTGTCCGGGAGGAAGTCGACGCTCGCCGTGAGCAGCACGATGAGCAGGCCGTGCAGGACGACCGACAGGACGACGGCGCGCTTGGAATACATCACCTGCGGGCTACTCGGCCGGCGGCTCGGTGATGAGGCCCACGCTGGCGACCCCGGCATTCTTGAGCAGGGTCATGACCTCGACCACGCGGCCGTAATCGACGCCCCGGTCACCTTCGACCAGGACGTCCGTCTTCGGCTTGTACCTGAGGACCGCGGCGATGCGCGTCATCAGGGTATCGTCGTCGATCGCCTGGTCCGGGGTCTCGCCGAGGTCGACGTAGACCAGGCCGGCGGCGTCGACCGACACCACCACCGGCTCGTCGTCGCTCGGCGGCAGCACCTCTGACGGCGCCTGCGGCAGGTCGATCTTGACGCCCTGGGTGATCAGCGGCGCGGTGACCATGAAGATGATGAGCAGCACGAGCATGACGTCGATGTAGGGCACGACGTTGATCTCGGACATGACCCGGCGGCGGCCGCCGCGTGAGACAGGCGCTCCCATGACGGCTAGTCGTGCACCTGGCGGCGCAGGATGGAGATGAATTCCTCGACGAAGATGTCGTAGCGGCCGAGGATGCGATCGATGGCACTGGCGTTGCGGTTGTAGCCGATGACGGCGGGGATCGCCGCGAACAGGCCCATCGCGGTCGCGACCAGGGCCTCGGAGATGCCCGGCGCGACCATGGCCAGCGTCGCCTGGTGCACGTTACCGAGTGCCTGGAACGAGTTCATGATGCCCCACACGGTGCCGAACAGGCCGACGTAGGGACTCACCGAACCGACCGTGGCGAGGTTCGGCAGGCCGGCCTCCAGGGCCTCGAGTTCGCGGCTCACACTGACCTTCATCGCGCGCTGCGCGCCGTCGAGGATGTCCATCGCCTCCAGCCCGCCACGCTTGCGCAGCCGCGCGAACTCGCGGAACCCGGCCTCGAAGATGCGCTCCATCGCGGTCGCATCCTCGGCGCTGGCCGAGATGCGGTTGTAGAGCCGGGTCAGGTCCTCGGTCGACCAGAACTCGTCCTCGAAGGCTTCCATCTCCTGCTGCGCCTGGCGCACCTGGCGACGCTTGGTGAAGATCAACGCCCAGGACGCGATCGAGGCCAGCAGCAGGATCAGCATGATGAGCTTGACCAGCAGGCTGGCGCCGAGCACCAGGCTCGCTATCGACAGGTCATTGTGCACGTTCGAAATCCTTCAGCATGTCGGCAGGAATACGGCGCGGGGCCAGGCTTTCGGCATCGACGCAGGCCACGCTGTTGCGCGCGCTGCACACGGCGCGACCATCGGCAGCCTCGATCGCCTGGGTGAAGCTCATGCTCGCGCGGCGCAGGCGTTCGAGCCGGGTGGTGACCACCAGTTCCTCGTCGAAGCGGGCGGCGGCGAGGTAACGCACGTCGGACTCGGTGATGACGAAGACCACGCCGTGCTCGCGGCGCACGCGGTCCTGCCCGTAGCCCAGTGCGCGCAGCCACTCGGTGCGTGCACGTTCCATGAAGCGCAGATAGTTGGCGTGGTAGACGATGCCGGCCGCATCGGTGTCCTCGTAGTAGACGCGCACCGGCCAGGCGAAGTGGTTGTCGGCCATGGGCGTCTAGCCATCGCCCTCGTCGAATAGATCGGGGGCGGCGCGCGTACTGGCCGGGACACCGAGACCGAAGTGCTGCCAGGCGGTGCGCGTGGCGACGCGTCCGCGCGGCGTGCGCATGAGGAAACCCTGCTGGATGAGGTAGGGTTCGATGACGTCCTCGATGGTGCCGCGCTCCTCGCCGATGGCAGCGGCCAGGCTGTCGATACCGACCGGTCCGCCGTCGAACTTCTGCATCACCGCCAGCAGCAGCTTGCGATCCATGACGTCGAAGCCCTGCATGTCGACGTTGAGCAGGTCGAGCGCCCGCGCCGTGACCTCGGCGTCGAGCAGGCCCTGGGCCTTGATCTCGGCGTAATCGCGCGCCCGGCGCAGCAGGCGGTTGGCGATGCGCGGCGTGCCGCGTGACCGCCGCGCGAGTTCGCGCGCGCCGCCGTCGTCGATGTGAACGTCGAGAATGCGCGCCGCCCGGCGCACGATGTGGGCGAGGTCTTCCTCGGAGTAGAACTCGAGCCGCTGCACGATGCCGAAGCGGTCGCGCAGGGGCGAGGTCAGGAGTCCCGCGCGGGTGGTCGCGCCGACCAGGGTGAAGCGCGGCAGGTCGAGCTTGATGGCGCGCGCCGCCGGCCCCTCGCCGATCATGATGTCGAGCTGGTAGTCCTCCATCGCGGGATAGAGGATCTCCTCGACGACCGGGCTCAGGCGATGGATCTCGTCGATGAACAGCACGTCGCGCGGCTCGAGGTTGGTGAGCAGGGCGGCGAGATCGCCGGGCCGCTCGAGTACCGGCCCCGAGGTCTGGCGCAGGTTGACGCCCATCTCGTTGGCGACGATGTGGGCAAGCGTGGTCTTGCCGAGACCGGGCGGGCCGAAGATGAGCACGTGATCGAGCGCATCGGCGCGCTTGCGCGCCGCCTCGATGAAGATCTCCATCTGCTCGCGGACGACGGGCTGGCCGATGTAGTCACCGAGCAGGCGCGGACGAATGGAAGTGTCGGCGAGATCGTCGTCGCGCAGCGCGCCGGACATCAGTCGTTCGGCTTCGCTCATGCTGCCTCACTCCGTCCCGCAGCGCTCATTTCGGCAGCAGGCTCTTGAGAACTTCACGGATGATGGCCTCGCTGGAGAGACCGTCGGTATCGAGGGTGTGCACGTAGCGGCTCGCATCCTGCGGTTTGTAGCCGAGCGCGATGAGGCCAGCCACGGCGTCGCCAGTGGGGTCGCCCGCCGCGCTCACCGCCGGCGCCGCGCTCGCCGCAACCCCATCGCCGAATTGGCCGACGCGGTCGCGCATCTCGACGATGAGTCGTTCGGCGGTCTTCTTGCCGACCCCGGGCAGGGCGGTGAGGCGGGCGGCATCGTTGGCGTGCACGCAGGCGGCGAACTCGTCGGCGGTCATGCCGGACAGGATCACCAGGGCCATCTTGGTACCGACGCCGTTGACCTTGAGCAGGCTGCGGAACAGCGCCCGTTCACCCTCGCTGGTGAAGCCGTAGAGCAGGTGGGCATCGTCACGGACCGCGAGGTGGGTGTAGAGCGAGACCTCTTCGTGTAGTTCCGGCAGCGCCCAGATGGTGGTCATGGGTGCCTCGATCTCGTAACCGACGCCGTGGCAGTCGACCACGATCTGCGGCGGCTTCTTCTCGATCAGCAGGCCCGTGATACGGCCGATCATGCGCGCCCCCCGGCCAGCGCGATGCGCGCCAGGCCCTCGCGCATGTGGGCATGGCAGATGGCGGCGGCAAGCGCATCGGCGGCATCGGCCAGCGGCAGGTGATCGAGGTCGAGCAGGGCCCGCACCATGTGTTGCACCTGCCCCTTGTCGGCATGGCCGCGGCCGACCACGGTCTGCTTGATCTGGGTCGCGCTGTACTCGTGGACGGCGAGGCCGTGGCGACCGGCGGCGACAATGGCGACGCCACGGGCATGGCCGAGCTTGAGCGCGGAATCGGCGTTGCGGTTCATGAAGACCTTCTCCACCGCGGCTTCGACCGGCGCGTGACGCCCGATGACGGCGCTGAGTTCGTCGTAGAGCGTCACCAGGCGCTCGTCGAACGGCCCGTCGCCGAGACGGATGCAGCCGTCCTCGAGGTGGCTCACGCGATGACGCTCGACCCGCACGACGCCGAAGCCCGTGACTCGCGAGCCGGGGTCAATGCCGAGGACGATGGTCAAGGGCGGTCATCGCGGCTCAGTTGCCGAGCGCGGCCAGGATCTCGTCGGAGATGCTGGCGTTGGAGTAGACCTTCTGGACGTCGTCGAGATCCTCCAGCATGTCGAGCAGGCGCAGCATCTTCTGCGCGTCGGCCTCCTCGATGTCGTTGTTGGTGGCGGCACGCATGGTGATCTCGGCAGACTCGGGCTCGAAACCGGCCGCGATCATGCGCTCGCGCACGTCGGAGAACTCGTCGGGATCGGTCAGGACCTCGGCCGAACCGTCCTCGCCGACGACGATGTCCTCGGCGCCGGCTTCGAGCGCCGCCTCCATCAAGGCGTCCTCGTCGACGCCGGCATCGAAGGCGAGCAACCCGACCTTGGTGAACAGGTAGGCAACCGAACCGTCGGTACCGAGATTGCCACCGCACTTGCTGAACGCGTGGCGGACCTCGGCCACCGTGCGGTTGCGGTTGTCGGTCATGCAGTCGACCATCACCGCGGTGCCGCCCGGTCCGTAGCCCTCGTAGCGGATCTCGTCGTAGTTGTCCCCCTCGCTCGCGCCGGCACCGCGTGCGATGGCACGCTCGATGGTGTCCTTGGGCATGTTTGCCGCCAGCGCCGCGTCGACGGCGGCGCGCAGGCGCGGATTGGCCGAGGGGTCGCCGCCGCCCATGCGCGCGGCAACGGTGGTCTCACGGATGAGACGCGTGAACAGGCGCCCGCGCTTGGCGTCCTGGCGGCCCTTGCGGTGACGGATATTGGCCCATTTACTGTGTCCGGCCATGGCTCGGTACGACTTGCCTCCGGCGTTGAATTCCGGGGCGCAATTGTCGCAAATCGCGCGCCAGCTTGCAGCGGCCGTGAACGCGATCGAGGCGACGTTCAGGCGTCGTTGTTGCCGTAGACTTCCTGCCGCCGGGCAGCGGCGAAATCGAGTAGACGGGCAATGGGTCGACGCGCCCGCGCGGCGACCGCGGCCGGCACCTCGATGGTATTGCGGCCGTCGCGCAGGGCGTCGCGCAGCTTGCGCAGGCCGTTCATGGCCATCCACGGGCAGGCCGCGCAGCTCTGGCAGGTGGCACTGCGGCCCGCCGTCGGCGCCTCGATCAGGACCTTGCCCGGCGCCGCCTCGCGCATCTTGTGGAAAATGCCGCGATCGGTGGCGACGATGAATTCGGTGGCGCGCGCCATGCGCACTTCGTTGATCAGCCCGGAGGTCGAGCCGACGTAATCGGCCTGCTCGATGACCGCACGCGGCGATTCCGGGTGGACCAGCACGCGGGCCTCGGGGTGGGCGCGACGCAGGGCATGCAGCTCCTCGCCCTTGAATTCCTCGTGCACCACGCAGGCGCCGTTCCACAGCAGCATGTCGGCGCCGGTCTCGTTCTGCACATAATCGCCGAGGTAGCGGTCCGGCGCCCACAGGATCTTCTCGCCGCGATCCTTGAGATGGTTGACGACGTCGAGCGCGCTGCCGGACGTCACCATCCAGTCGGCGCGCGCCTTCACCGCCGCGCTGGTATTGGCGTAGACCACCACGGTGCGGTCCGGGTGCGCATCGCAGAAGGTGCTGAACTCGTCGGCCGGGCAACCGAGATCGAGCGAGCACTCGGCGGCGAGGTCCGGCATCAGCACGCGTTTCTCGGGGTTCAGGATCTTGGCCGTCTCGCCCATGAAACGCACCCCGGCGACGACCAGGGTGGAGGCGGCGTGGTCATGGCCGAAACGCGCCATGTCGAGCGAATCCGAGACATGCCCGCCGGTCGCATCGGCCAGCGCCTGGATCTCGGGCGAGGTGTAGTAGTGGGCGACGAGAACCGCGTCCTCGGCACGCAGCAGAGCCGTGATCTCGGCGCACAGCGCGTCGTGCTCGGCCTCGCCGAGCACTTCCTGCGCGGTGTTGGGAATGGCAATCGGGGGACGGGGACTCGGAATCGCGCTCACGGGCATGCTCACTGCGGGACATGCTGCCCCGGCGGGTCGGAGGAGGCGTCTAGATATGCAGCCGGCACGGTGCGATTGCAACCCCGCCGTCAGCGTGCCTATTCGCTGCCGGGGGCCTTGCGCAGGCGGATCGACAGCTCGCGCAGCTGGCGCTCGTCGACCGCGCTCGGCGCGGCGGTCAGCAGGCAGCTCGCGGTCTGCGTCTTGGGGAACGCGATGACGTCGCGGATCGACTGCTCGCCGGCCATCAGCATGGTCAGGCGGTCGAGCCCGAAGGCGATGCCGCCGTGCGGCGGGCAGCCGTACTGCAACGCCTCGATGAGGAAACCGAATTTCTCCTCGGCCTCCTCGGCGCCGATACCGAGCAGTTCGAATACCGCGCGCTGCATCTCGGGACGATGGATACGGATGGAACCGCCGCCGATCTCCGAGCCGTTCAGGACCATGTCGTAGGCGCGGGAAATGGCCCCGCCGGGCGCGGCGCGCACGGCCTCGATGTCCGCGCGCGGTGCGGTGAAGGGATGGTGCAGGGCGGCCCAGCGGTGGCCGTCGTCGTCCCACTCGAACATCGGGAAATCGACCACCCACAAAGGCCGCCAGGCCACCTCGACCAGGCCGAGGTCCTGCGCGACCCGGTCGCGCAGGGCGCCGAGCGCGGCATTGACCACCGACGCCTGGTCCGCGCCGAAGAACACCAGGTCGCCGTCGACCGCGCCGCAACGGGTGAGGACTTCCTCGACCGCCGCGGGCGGCAGGAATTTCACGATCGGGGACTGCAGGCCGTCGACCCCGGCGCTGCGGTCGTTGACCTTGATATAAGCCAGTCCCTTGGCGCCGTAGACGCGGACGAAATCGGTGTAGTCGTCGATCTGCTTGCGGGTCAGTGCGCCGCCGCCCGGCGCGCGCAGGGCGGCGACGCGCCCGCTCTCGCTCGCTGCGGGCTCGGCGAAGACCTTGAACTCGACCTCGCGCATGAGGTCGCCGACCTCGACCAGCTCGAGCGGGTTGCGCAGGTCGGGGCGATCGGAGCCGTAACGCTGCATGGCCTCGGCGTAGGTCAGGCGCGGGAAGGGTGCAGGCAGGGTGACTCCGAGCACACCCTCGAAGAGGTGACGGATCATGCCCTCCATCAGGCCGGTGATGGCGGCCTCGTCGATGAACGACATCTCGACGTCGAGCTGGGTGAACTCGGGTTGACGGTCGGCGCGCAGGTCCTCGTCGCGGAAGCAGCGCACGATCTGGTAGTAGCGATCGAGCCCGGACATCATCAGGATCTGCTTGAACAGCTGTGGCGACTGCGGCAAGGCGAAGAAGCGCCCGGGGTGGGTGCGGCTCGGCACGAGGTAGTCGCGCGCGCCCTCCGGCGTCGCCTTGGTCAGCATCGGCGTCTCGATCTCGAGAAAACCCTGGCCATCGAGGAAAGCGCGCAGGGCGCCGGCGACCCGGGCACGCAGCCGGATGTTCTCGCGCATGCGGTCGGTGCGCAGGTCGATGTAGCGGTAGCGCAGCCGGGTGTCCTCGTGAACGTGGCGCTCGTCGAGCTGGAACGGCGGCGTGCGAGCGTCGTTGAGAATTTCGACGTCCTTGACCAGAACCTCGACCTGGCCGGTCGGCATGTCCGGGTTGACCGTGCCCGCCGGGCGACGACGCACGCGGCCCTGGATACGCAGCACGTATTCGCTACGCACGCGTTCGGCGAGGGCGAAAGCCTCCGGGGTGTCCGGGTCGATGACGACCTGGGCCACGCCTTCGCGATCGCGCAGATCGATGAAGATGACGCCACCGTGGTCGCGTCGGTGGTGGACCCAACCGCACAGCGCGACCTGCTGGTCGACGTGGGACTCGGTCAGATCACCGCAATAATGGGTTCTCATGGCTGGCGGGAGCTACTCTGGGCGGGCGCGGGAGCGGCGCATCATACGGTTAGACGCCAGACCCCGCAATGTCGGCCGGGGACTGCCCGCGAGGCCTCCGCTAGGTCTCAGTCGGAAGTGCCGGCCGCGCTCGCGGACTTAGTGTCCGAACCCGTTTTCGCCGTGGATTTACCCTCGTCAGAGGTCGACTTGGCGGCCTTGTCGCCGTCGCCCTCGGCCTTCTTCTGCGGTTTGCCCTTGTTCTTGAAATCGGTTTCGTACCAGCCCGTGCCCTTGAGCTGGAAACCGGCCGCCGAAACCAGCTTCTTCAGGGCTTCCTTGCTGCACGAGGGGCAGGTGGTCAGGCGCGGGTCGCTGATACGTTGCAGAACCTCGAGCTTGTGCCCGCATTCGCCGCATTCGTACTCGTAGATGGGCATGGTTCGTTCCCGGACAAAAAAAAGAGCGGCGATCATGGGGGTAGGGGAAAAAATTTCAAGCGCGAGGAAGGCAAGTAGGCCAACGCCTTCCGCGCCCCGGGCACGGTGCCGCGTTGTGCCGGGTTGGCCGATTCGCTAGCATTGCGGCCCCGCCAGGGGGCCGGCCGTTCGGGGTTCTGGCCGCGACCGGCCGACTTCGGTCGGGTCCTCCAGGCGCCGGGCCGTTAGCTCAGCTGGTAGAGCACCGGACTTTTAATCCGAGGGTCGTAGGTTCGAGCCCTACACGGCCCACCATTTCTCCCGTCCCCTCGTGGCGCCCGCCGGGCCGGGCGTCCTGTTGGCCGTTGGCCATAAGTATCGATTACGGGGCGAAAGATAGTTATATTGGGCGGATCCCGCGAATTTCTATAACGAACGGGTCCGGGCCTGTCCGCGACGGGCGCCGTGCCCTAACGAGATTCCTCGAAAATCAGTCGGAGAGAGACCTAACATGGCGGTTACCATCATTCTGGCCTTGTCCCTGTTTGGCCTGGCCACGGCCTTCTACTACTCCTCGTCGATCAAGAAGATCCCGATCGACATGGGCGTCGAAGACGCCGAGACCAGAACGCGCCTGGCCAAGATCTCCTCGGCCATCGCCAGCGGCGCCATGGCCTTCCTCAAGCAGGAATACAAGTTCATGGCCATCTTCATGGTGGTCTTCGCGGCCATCATCGCGGCGCTTATCGACGACAAGCACACCGCATCCGTCAATGAAGGCGTCTATACCGCCATCGCCTTCCTCTTCGGCGCCATCATTTCAATCGCCTCCGGCTTCATCGGCATGCGCATCGCCACCGTCGGCAACGTGCGCACCACGGTCTCGGCCAACAAGTCGCTGTCGGACGCCTTCAACGTCGCCTTGCACTCCGGCTCGGTCATGGGTTTCGGCCTGGTCAGCCTCGCCACCCTGGGGCTGCTGGTCATTTACCTGCTGCTCAAGGCGCTGATGCCCGCCGACCTGCCGCCGCACATCCTGATGGAAGTGATCGCCGGCTTCGGTCTCGGCGGTTCCTCCATCGCGCTGTTTGCCCGTGTCGGTGGCGGTATTTTCACCAAGGCTGCCGATGTCGGCGCCGACCTCGTCGGCAAGGTCGAGGCGGGTATCCCGGAAGACGACCCGCGTAACCCCGCCGTCATCGCCGACAACGTCGGTGACAACGTCGGTGACGTCGCTGGCATGGGCGCCGACCTCTTCGGGTCATGCGCCGAAAGCACGTGCGCGGCAATGGTCATCAGCGCTATTGCCTTCGCCGGCAACGTCGACGCGCTGCTCTACCCGATCCTGATTTCCGCCATGGGTATCCCAATCAGCCTCGTCACCATCCTGATGGTGCGGGTTACGTCGGAGGAGCAGGTCGGTCCGGCGCTGAAGAAGATGCTCATCATCTCGAGCGTCCTGATGGCGGTCGTGATGTATTTCGTCACCACGAGTTTCCTGCCCGCCTCGTTCGACATGACCGGTATCGACTGCACTGCGACCGATATCTATTACTGCTTCCTCGCTGGGCTCGTCGCGGGCCTGGTGGTCGGCCTGCTGACCGAGTACTACACCTCGCATGACTACACGCCGGTGCGCGAAGTGGCGCAATCGTGTGAGACGGGTGCCGCCACCAACATCATTTTCGGCCTTGCTCTGGGCTACAAGAGCGCGGTTGGGCCCTACCTCGCCATCGGCCTTGCCATCTACATTCCCTGGATACTGGCAGGCATGTACGGGGTTGCCATCGCGTCGCTCGGCATGCTCGGAACCCTGGTCATCGCATTGACAATCGACGCTTACGGCCCGGTCGCCGACAACGCCGGCGGCATCGCCGAGATGGCGGGCATGGCGGAACACGTGCGCGAGCGCACCGACATCCTCGATGCTGCCGGCAACACCACTGCGGCAATGGGCAAGGGTTTCGCCATCGGCGCGGCCATCCTGACCTCGCTGGCACTGTTTGCGGCCTTCCTGACGCGCGCCGACCTGTTGCTCAAGGAACAGAATGGTCCGGACTTCGATCTGCTGGGCAGCATCAACCTGCTCGACCCGATGGTCTACACCGGCCTGTTCATCGGCGCCGTGTTACCGGCGTACTTCTCTGCCATGACGATGAAATCAGTCGGCTCCGCGGCCTACAAGATGATCGAAGAGGTCCGTCGCCAGTTCCGCGAAATCGCGGGCATCATGGAGGGTAAGGGCGATCCGGACTACGAGCAGTGCGTGGCCATTTCGACCCAGGCCGCCCTCAAGGAGATGATTCCGCCGGGCATCCTGATCATGGGCGCGCCACTGGTCACCGGCTTCCTGTTCGGCATCCAGGCCACCGCCGGCTTGCTTGCCGGCTCCCTGATCTCCGGTGGCGTGCTCGCGATTTCGAGCTCGAACAGCGGCGGCGCCTGGGACAATGCCAAGAAGTACATCGAAAAGGGCAACCACGGCGGCAAGGGCACGGAGGCTCACAAGGCCGCGGTCGTCGGCGACACCGTCGGCGATCCGCTAAAGGACACTTCGGGCCCGTCGCTCAACATCCTCATCAAGCTCTCGGCCATCCTCTCGCTGGTCTTCGTACCGTTCTTCGTGCAGTACGGCGGCGTACTGCTCGGCTGAGGCATTTTCTGCACTGCACCAAGGCCGGCCTCAGTGCCGGCCTTTTTTTTTGCGCCGGCGTGGACGCGGCGGCCGCTGGTGGCGATCACAACCCTGGCCGTGGAGGAGTACCCGTGCGGCCGACGGTGGCGAGGCCCTTCGGTGTCGTCCAAAACGTGGTCGTTCGCTGCGCGCAGCGCAGCACCCGCCCGCGACCGGGGCCATTTGTCATCGGAATCCCGTCACCGGGTCACCCGGGAACCGCCTACGCGGGCCGCGGGCCGGGGCGTCTCTGACAGCGGGGCCGCGGAAGGGCCCGGTGCTGGAAGGCACCACCGCGGCGTGTCGTGCCCAGGAACGGTCCGGAATGGCCCGGACAGGCCGGCTGCAGACGCCGTCACCCGCTGGCGCGGGCGGCGCATCACAATTCGTTGAATCAGAAGGGGGAGAGAGCGGAGAGGTGGCGCGGGCGAAGCGGCTGCCCGCGCCGGTTTGGGGTCGGTTCAGGCCGCGCGCGGCAGGTGGGCGCGCTCGGGCAGGTGCTCGACATTGGACGGCAGCTCGACGATTTCTTCCATCGAGGCATCCACATGGCCGCCGAGTACCCGCGCGATTTCGCACATGCGCGCGGCCAGGAACGCACCAACACCGCCGGCCAGGCAGTAGGTGAAGGCAGTCAGGACCGCACCTTCGACGACCGAGCCGCTGAACCAGTGGGCGCCGAGCAGCGCGATCCCGGCGGCGACCAGCGCGACGATGCCGGCGTAGTCGAGGGTGTAACAAATCCAATAGCGATTTTTCATGGGTCTTTGATCCGTGCTTTTATTTTTTGCGCCGGTTGCACCGGTCTGCGTTGCTTTGTTGGGCTCGAATGATAGGCGGCGTACTTGAAGAAGCTGTTAACCAGTCCACACTCGGTCGCCGATCGGGGGGTATTTAACAGTTGTTGATTTTCTGACTGCGAAATTCATCACAGCCAGCGGGCGGGCTCAGTGCCGTCGCTCTTCCCGGTCGAGCTCGACGATCGTGCTCTCGACCTCCTCCAGGCGGGCGATGATCTTCTGCCGCTGGTAGTTGGACAGCCCGGGGGTGGCGCGGGCGATGCGCAGCTGTTCCGCCGCGTGGGGATACTCGCCGACGCTGAGGTAGTACTCGGCGAGCGAATGGTGGGCATTGGCGCTCTCGCCGAGCTGGGTCTCCGATTCGGCAAGAAGCTTGTAGAACTTGGGATCGCGGCGATCGGACAGGCCGTAGTCGCGCAGAAGCTGCTTGGCTTCGTCGCCGCGATCGACGACGAGCAGGGCATTGACGTAGCCATAGACCGCCGCGCGGTTCTCCGGCTCGAGCTCGAAGGCGTGCTTGTAATAGGCGAGCGAAGCCCGGTAGTCGCGCGCCCGCTGTTCGAGCGACCCGGCGGCGGTGAGGAACGGCACCATGGTCGGATAGGCCTCGAGCAGCTTGTGGAACTCGCTGCGCGCCTGCTCGAAGTCGCCGGTCTCCGTCAGGGCGAGCGCATAGCCATAGCGCGCGACCTCCTCGTGGACGTAGTTGCCCTGGTCGAGCATGGTCTTGAACAGGTGACGGGCTTCCATCGGGTTGGCCGCCGCGCGCACGCGCAGCTTGGCCTTGATGAGGTGGTACATGTAGCTGTCTTCGCGTACCAGCGCTGGCCGGATGGACTCGGCGCGGGAACGCGCCTCGGCGATGCGGTTCACCGTCACCGGGTGGGTACGCAGGTACTCGGGAATGAAGGCAGGATCGCTGTAACGATTGGCCCGCTGCATGCGCTCGAAGAACGCCGCCATGCTGGAGGTGTCGTAACCGGCGTCGGCCATGAGCCGGATCCCTATCGCGTCCGCTTCCTTCTCGTTCGCGCGGGTGAAATTGATCTGGTACTGGGCTGCCGCGGCCTGCGTCGCCATGAGGGCGCCGGCGCCTGCCTGCGGGTCCGCCACGGCAACCAGGATGGCACCGATGGTGGCCGCGATCATCGGCAGGTTCATACGCGAGGCCTCCTCGATCATGCGCGCGCCATGGCGTTGCGTGACGTGGGAAATCTCATGGCCGACCACCGAGGCGAGTTCGGCTTCGTTCTGCGATTCCAGGATCAGCCCGGTGTGGAAGAAGATGAACCCGCCCGGCACGGCGAAGGCGTTGATGACCGGGCTGTCGATGACGTAGAACTCGAAGTCGCCGTAATAATCGGTGTGATCGCTCAGGCTGTGGCCGAGCTTCTGGATGTAGTCCTCGACTTCCTCGTCGTAAACGATGGGCGCCTGGCGCCGCATCTCGCGCATGAAGTTCTCGCCCAGCTTGCGTTCCTGCTCCTGGGAGATGATGGCGCCGGCCGAATCAGCGAAATCAGGCAGGTCGATGCCTTCCTGGGCAGCGCTGTGGGTAGAGCCGAGTGCGAGCAGTGCGGCCAATCCGTAGCCGAGACGCGCGGAATTCACGGGCATGACGAGGGCTCTGGTACGACGGGCATGGGGTGGGTCGGCGCGGTGCAGTCGATGGGCGTCTATTGTAGAGTAAGACCGGTACCCTCGCGTCGAGTTCGATGCCCGTGGCCGGCCGGCCACCCGGCGCCCCGACGCTCTGCCGTACAGTCCACCCGGGCTCCCGGGCGGGCGGCTTCCCTGACATATTCGAGCGGAAACATGCAATGACTGTGGAGAAACGCAACGCCTTTTACGCTCAATCCGGTGGCGTCACGGCCGTCATCAATGCCTCGGCCTGCGGCGTCATCGAGACCGCTCGGCGTCATCCCGATCGCATCGGCAAGGTCTACGCGGGGCGCAATGGCATCATCGGCGCACTGACCGAGGATCTGATCGACACCTCGCAGGAGACGGATGCCGACATCGCCGCCCTGCGCCATACCCCCTCCGGCGCCTTCGGCTCGTGCCGTTACAAGCTCAAGGGGCTGGACAAGAACCGCGCCGAGTACGAACGCCTGCTCGAGGTGTTCCAGGCCCACGACATCGGTTACTTCTTCTACAACGGCGGCGGCGATTCCCAGGACACCTCCAACAAGGTGGCCGAATTCAGCGCCGCGGCCGGCTATCCGCTGACCTGCATCGGCATCCCCAAGACGGTCGACAACGACCTGCCGATCACCGACAACTGCCCGGGTTTCGGTTCGGTGGCGAAGTACGTGGCGGTGTCCATCCGCGAAGCCGGTTTCGACGTGGCCTCGATGGCCAAGACCTCGACCAAGGTCTTCGTGATGGAGGTGATGGGGCGTCACGCCGGCTGGATTGCCGCCGCCGGCGGTCTCGCCGCCGAGGCCGAGGGCGACCCGCCGCACCTCATCCTGTTCCCGGAAGTGACCTTCGACGAAAGCGCCTTCCTCGCCGCCGTGAAGCGCTGCGTGGACACCTGGGGCTACTGCGCCATCGTCGTCTCCGAGGGTCTGCGCAACGCCGACGGCCAGTTCATCGCCGAGGCCGGCACCCGCGACGCCTTCGGGCACGCCCAGCTCGGCGGGGTGGCGCCGGTCATCGCCGAGCTCATCAAGCAACAGCTCGGCTACAAGTACCACTGGGCGGTGGCCGACTACCTGCAGCGCGCCGCGCGCCACATCGCGTCGGGAACCGACGTGGAACAGGCCTATGCGCTCGGCCGCGCCGCGGTCGAGATGGCACTGGCCGGCGACAATGCCGTGATGCCGACCATCGTGCGGACCAGCGACGCGCCCTATGCCTGGGAAATCGGCAAGGCGGCCCTGGGCGATGTCGCCAATGTCGAGAAGAAGATGCCGCGGGAGTTCATCGCCGCCGACGGCTTCGGTATCACACCGGCCTGCCGGCGCTACCTCGCGCCGCTGATCACGGGCGAGGACTACCCGCCCTACCGCGATGGCCTGCCGGTCTACGTGCGGCTGCGCAACGCGCCGGTACCCAGGATCCTGAACAGCGAGTTCAAGCTCGCCTGAGGGCGTGGCGCACGCCCTCGCCGTCGAGCAGGGCACGAGTCTCGGCCAGGGGCAGGCCGACCACCGCCGAGTAGCTGCCCTCGATGCGTGTCACCAGGGCGCCACCGAGACCCTGGATACCGTAGGCGCCGGCCTTGTCGGCGGGTTCGCCGCTGGCCCAGTAGGCATCGATCAGGGCGTCGTCGAGCGGCGCGAACTCGACCCGCGTCGAGACCACCACCGCCTGCATCGTGCCGCCGGGTGCGCGCAGCGCCACCGCCGTGTGCACCGCGTGCCAGCGCCCGGACAAGGCGCGCAGCATGCGCCTTGCATCCGCGTGGTCACGCGGCTTGCCGAAGATGAGTTCGTCGACGGCGACACAGGTGTCGGCGGCGAGGACCACGGCGTCGTCGCAGGTCACGGCAGCGGCCTTTTCCCGCGCGATGCGCTCGACGTAGACCGGCGGCACCTCGCCCGCCCACGGCGTTTCGTCGATGTCCGCGACCACGATCTCGAACTCGACGCCGAGGATGCCGAGCAGTTCGGCCCGGCGCGGCGAGCGCGAGGCCAGGCACACACGCGCGCCACCTGCGGCGCGGGGCGGAACGCGCTCAAGCACGGTGGTAGGGATGACCATCGAGAATGGTCCAGGCGCGGTAGACCTGCTCGGCGACGATCACCTGGACCAGCAGGTGGGGCAAGGTCAGGCGCGACAGCGACCAGCGGGTCGCGGCGCGTTCGAGCACGGCCTCGCCGTGGCCATCAGCGCCGCCGACGACCAGGGCCAGCTCCGCGTGGCGTTCCCGCCACGCGCCCAGCCAGCGCGCCAGGCCCGGGCTGTCGACTTCCTCGCCGCCGACGTCCAGGGCGACGACCGGCACGCCGCTGCGCAGCCGCTTGAGCACGCGGCTGGCCTCGTCACGCCGCCGCTCGGCACTCGGCAAGGCGTCGCTGCCCGGGGCGAGGTAGTGGAAGGCGAGGTCGAAGCCGCGCGGCAGGCGGCGGGCGTATTCGGCGGTCACGTCGCTCACCCAGCGCGGCGGGCGCCGGCACACGCACAGCACGTCGAGCCGCACGCCGGGTCCTCAGCGGGCGTCGGCCTGGCGCACCTCGCCGGCGTTCTCGGCGCCGGCCTCCCACAGCTTTTCGAGCTGGTAGAAGTCGCGTATCGCCGGCTGCATGATGTGGACGATGACATCGCCGAGATCGACCAGGACCCATTCACCCTGGCCTTCGCCTTCGGCGCCCACCACCTTGGCGCCGGCCTTGCCGGCCGCCTCGCGGACGCGATCGGTCAGGGCCTTGACCTGGCGGGCCGAGCGGCCGCTGGCGACGATCATGAAATCGGTGATCACGGTCAGGCCGCGCACGTCGAGTACGCGGATGTCGACGGCCTTGCCGTCATCGAGCGCCTGCTCGACGCACCGGGCCAGGGCATCGGCGGTACTGGCGGGGGTTGCGGTCATGCCTGGTAGAGCCGGTGGTTGCGGATGTAATCGTCGACGCTGTCGGGCACCAGGTGCCTGATGCTGCGGCCGCCACGCAAGCGCTCGCGCAGGTCGCTGGAAGCGATGGGCAGGCGCGGGATGTCGAGGAAGTACACCCGGCCGGCCGTGTTGTGGTGCAGATCCGCCACCCGGGCAGACTGCGCATTCCCGACCAGTTCGTCAAGCCCGGGCAGGGCGGTGGCGACGACTTCCGGGCGTGCCGCGACGACGATGTGGGCGAGCTCCAGCACCGCTTCCGGGCGATGCCAGGACGGCAGGCCGTAGAAGGCGTCGCGCCCGATGACCAGGCACAGTGAACGCCGCGGGAAACGTACGCGCAGATGTTCCAGGGTGTCGACGGTGTAGGTGGTGCCGCCGCGTTCGATCTCGAGCCGATCGACGACGAGCGGTGGGCGCACGGCGCCGTCGAGCATGGCGCAGCGGTGTGCCGCGCTGGCCAGCGGTGGCGGACGGTGGCCGGGGGTATTGAGCGGCAGCAGGCGCATCTCGGCCAGCTCGAGGGCCTCGAGGGCCTCCAGCGCGGCCCGCAGGTGGCCGTTGTGGACCGGGTCGAAGGTCCCGCCGAGCAGGCCGATGGGGCCGGGGGCGCCAGCGGCGACCGCTTCGGGCCCACTCATCGCGCCGCCTGCGCGCGGCTCATTCGCGCACGTGGCCGTCGCCGAGGACGATCCATTTCTGCGAGGTGAGTCCCTCCAGCCCGACCGGTCCGCGGGCATGGAACTTGTCGGTGCTGATACCGATCTCGGCGCCGAGGCCATACTCGAAACCGTCGGCAAAACGCGTCGACGCATTGACCATCACCGAACTCGAATCGCACTCGGCGAGGAAACGCCGCGCGCGCGGGTAGTTTTCGGTGACGATGGCATCGGTGTGCTGCGAGCCGTAGCGGCGGATGTGCTCCAGCGCCTGGTCGAGGTCGTCGACGACGCGCACGGCGAGGATCGGCGCCAGGTATTCTTCGTACCAGTCGTCCTCGCCGGCCGCGGCGACGTCGCCATCGAGTGCGCGGGTGCGCTCGCAGCCGCGCAGCTCGACCCCGGCCGCGCGGTAGGCGGCGAACAGGCGCGGAAAAACCCGCGCGGCAGCCGCCGGTGTCGCCAGCAGGGTCTCCATGGTGTTGCAGGTGCCGTAGCGCTGGGTCTTGGCATTGAGCGCGATGCGGTAGGCCTTGTCGTCGTCGGCGTCGTCGTCGAGGAAAACGTGGCAGACGCCGTCGAGGTGCTTGATGACCGGCATGCGCGCCTCGCGGCTGACGCGCTCGATCAGGCCCTTGCCGCCGCGCGGCACGATGACGTCGACGTACTCGGCCTGTGCCAGCAGGATGCCGACGGCGGCGCGGTCGGTCGTCTCCAGCACCTGCACCGCGTCACCCGGCAGGCCGGCCGCCTGCAAGCCTGCGCGGACGCAGGCCGCAATGGCCTGGTTGGAATCGCGCGCCTCCGAACCGCCACGCAGGATGGCGGCGTTGCCAGATTTCAGGCACAGCGCGGCGGCGTCGGCCGTCACGTTCGGACGCGATTCGTAGATGATGCCGACGACGCCCAGGGGTACGCGCATGCGCCCGACCTGGATGCCGCTGGGCCGGTAATCGAGATCGCTGATCGCGCCGATCGGATCCGCCAGGTCGGCCACCTCGCGCACCCCCGCGGCCATCGCCTGGTGCCGGGCCGGGGTCAGCTCCAGCCGGTCGAGCAGGGCCGCTTCGAGGCCTTGCGCCCGCGCCCGCTCGAGATCGGCGCGGTTGGCGGCGAAGATGTCCTCGTGCGCGGCCTCGATGGCCGCGGCGATGGCATGCAGGGCGCGGTTCTTCTGCGCGGTGGTGGCGCGCGCCATGGCGGCGCTGGCCGTGCGCGCCGCACGCGCGACGTCGACCACATAGGCGGTGACGTCGCTGTTGTCGTGTTGTAAAGCCTGGCTCATCGGCGTGTCCCGTCGGGGCGGCCTCAGATGGCCGCCATCAGCGCGTCCGCACCACGCGCGCCGCACAGGCGCAGGGTGAGGATCTCGAGGTCGTCCCAGGGCGCGCCGTCGCGCCCCCCCTTGGCACACGCGTCGATGAAGTTCGCGTAGGCCAGCAACCCCGCCATGGCGTCGGCATCGTGGCGTTCGAGCAGGCGTCGCACGGCGGGTTTGCGATTGTCCCATATGCGGTACTCGCCCATCACCTTGTCGACGTTGGCGCCCGGCCCGACAGCCGCCGCCATCGCCGCCCATGGGCGCAGCGCGCGGCCCAGCGCCCAGGTCACGATGGGCAGCTCGGTGCCCTCTTCGCGCAGGCCGCGCAGCACGCGCAGGGCCCGCGCCGCGTCGCTGCGCTCCAGCGCGTCGGTGAACTGGAAGATGTCGAAGCGTGCGCTGTCGGTGACGGCCTGGACGACGGTCGCGTCGTCGATGTGCTCGGCATCGACCAGCAGGCACAGCTTCTCGACTTCCTGGGCCGCCGCCAGCAGGTTGCCCTCGACGCGGTCGGCGATGAGCAGGGCGGCCTCGCGGGTGAGACGCTTGCCGAGCCGCGCGGCGCGGCGGTCGAGCCAGCCCGGCAACTGGTCGGGTCGCGGGTTACGTGTGCCGACGCAGACCATGCCCTGCTCGAGCGCCTTGAACCAGCGCTGCTTGCGGCTGCGGCCGTCGAGCGCCCCGGCGAGCACGAGGTAGACGTCGTCTCCCGCGGGCAACTCGGCGAGCTGTTCGAGCACCTCGGTACCGCGCTTGTCCGGGTTGCGCGTGCCGAGACGGATCTCGATGAGGCGGCGCTCGGCGAACAGCGACATGGCCTGGCTCTCGCCGAGGATGGCTTCCCAGTCGGCGTTGGTGTCGGCATCGAAGACCTGGCGCTCGGCGATCCCGGCGCGCTGCGCGGCGGCGCGCAGGGCGTCGCCGAGTTCGGTGAGCTGCAGGGGCTCGTCGCCGTGGAAGAAGTAGGCCGCTTCCAGCGCACCGGCCTGCAGGCGCTCGAGCAGACGGTCGGCGTTCAACTGCATGGCCTGACGGCGCGCCAGCGGCGCCTCAACCCCCGGCCGACGTTTCCGGCAACCGCGTGGCCTGCAGGCGCAGGGCGATCGAGGTGGCGGCCAGCTGGGCCAGATCGCGACGTACGATCACGTCGACCTCGGTCGTACCGAGCACCGATCCCTCGTCGAACACGTAGTCCTGCTCGAACGTCGCCTCCTCGCGCGGGATCAGCAGCTTGCCGTCAGCGGTCCGCGCCGAAAACATGATCGACAGGCCGAGTTCAATCTCGCGCACCTTACCGGTGTTGGGATCGATGGACAGGATGCGCCGATCGAATCGTTCGCGCTCGATATCCACGATCACCTGGGCCTTGCTCGCGGTGTTGGTAAGGATGGCCCCGCGATTGACGATTTCCTGGCGCAGAGCGATGAAGACTTCGTTGGCGCCGCTGGCCCGCAGGAAATAAGCGTAGCGGTGACCGTCAGCACTCGCAGCCGCGCCGCGCAGGTGCCAGCCGCCGCAGCCGCTGACAAACGCCAGCGCGACAGCGAACACGATGACGCGAACGCCACGCATCGCCCTAGCCTGCCACCACCACGTTCACCAATTTGCCCGGCACGACGATGATCTTGCGCACCGTGGTGCCCGCGGTGAAACGCTTCACGTTGGCCTCGGCCAGCGCCGCCGCCTCGCACGCCGCCTGGTCGGCGTCGGCAGGGACCGCGATCACGGCGCGCTTGCGCCCGTTGACCTGTACCACGAGCTCGATGGCATCGCGTGCCAGCGCGGCCTCGTCGACCACCGGCCAGGCTGCGTCCATGACCTCGCCGTCGTGTCCCAGCGCGGCCCACAGCACCTGGGCGGCGTGCGGCACGATCGGGCTCAACAGCAGGACCACCGTCTCCAGGCCCTCGTGGCGCACGCCGCGCGCCACGGCGTCTTCCGCCGGCGTACGCGCGAGGTGGTTGACCAGTTCCATCACCGCGGCGATGGCGGTATTGAATTTGTAGCGCCGGCTGATGTCGTCGGAAACCTTGGCGATGGTCTCGTGGATATGGCGACGCAAGGCCTTCAGATCGTCACCCAGGGCGGCGCCTTCGCGAGAACCGGGCAGACCGGCGGCGACGTGCTCGGAGGTCAGTCGCCACAGCGATTTGAGGAAGCGGAACGCGCCCTCGACGGCACTGTCCGACCACTCCAGGCTCTGGTCGGGCGGGGCGGCGAACATCGTGTACAGACGCACGGTATCGGCGCCGTAACGATCGATGAGCGCCTGCGGATCGACCCCGTTGTTCTTCGATTTCGACATCTTCTCGACCGCGCCGATGGTCACGGGCTGACCGTCGCGGGTGAGGCGGGCCGCGGTCACCCGGCCCTTGGCGTCGGTTTCGACCTCGACGTCGGCCGGGTTGAAATACTGGCGCCGGCCGCCGCTCACGTCGCGGTAGTAGGTTTCCTTGCACACCATGCCCTGGGTGAGCAGGCGGGTGAAGGGCTCGTCGGACTTGACCAGCCCGGCATCGCGCATCGCCTTGTGGAAGAAACGCGCGTAGAGCAGGTGCAGCACGGCGTGCTCGATACCGCCGATGTAGATGTCGACCGGCATCCAGTAATCGGCGCGTTCGTCGACCATGCCGGTGTCGCAGTTGGCCGAGCAGAAGCGCGAGAAATACCACGAGGATTCGAAGAAGGTATCGAAGGTATCGGTCTCGCGCCGCCCCGTACGCCCGTCCGGCAGGGTGGCCCGGGTGAATTCCGGCATGTTGCGCAGCGGCGAGGCAACCCCTTCCCAGGCAATCTCCTCGGGCAGGCGCACCGGCAGGCGGGTGTCGTCTTCCGTCACCACGTTGCCGGCGTCGTCGTAGAGCACCGGGATCGGGCAGCCCCAGTAGCGCTGGCGCGAGACCAGCCAGTCGCGCAGGCGGTACTGCACGCGCCGTTCGGCGCGGCCGTCGCGTTCGAGTTCGGCGGCGATGGCGTCGAACGCGGCCGGGAAATCGAGGCCATCGAAACGCCCGCTGTTGACCGTGACGCCGTACTCGGGCCAGGCGCCGGCCTCGAGATCGATGGTGCTGCCGTCGGCCGGCGCCACCACCTGGCGGATCGGCAGGCCGTACTTGCGCGCGAACTCCCAGTCGCGCTGGTCGTGGCCAGGCACCGACATGACCGCACCGGTGCCGTAGCTCATGAGCACGAAGTTCGCCACCCACACCGGCAGGGCATCGCCGGTGAGCGGATGGCGCACCGTCACCGGCAGGGCCATGCCGAGCTTGTCCATCTTCTCGATCACGGCCTCGGAGGTCGACTGGTGCCGGCAGGTCTCGAGGAAGGCGGCCAGCTGAGGGTCGGCGGCCGCAGCGGCGATGGCCAGCGGGTGCTCGGGGGCGACCGCCATGTAGGTGGCGCCGAGCAGGGTATCCGGGCGCGTCGTGAAGACCTCGAGCTGGCCCGAACCGTCGCTCAGGTCGAAGCGGATCGACAGGCCCTCGGAGCGCCCGATCCAGTTGCGCTGCATGGTCTTGACCGCCTCGGGCCATTCGTCCATGCGATCGAGCTCGTCGAGCAGCTCGTCGGCATAGGCCGTGATGCGCAGGAACCATTGCGGGATCTCGCGCCGCTCGACGGGTGCGCCGGAGCGCCAGCCGCAACCGTCGATGACCTGTTCGTTGGCGAGCACGGTCTGGTCGACCGGGTCCCAGTTGACCACCGCGGTCGCGCGGTAGACCAGGCCCTTGTCGTACAGGCGCCGGAAGAACCACTGTTCCCAGCGGTAGTAGTCGGGATCGCAGGTGGCCAGTTCGCGGTCCCAGTCGTAGGCGAAACCGAGCCGCTTGAGCTGGCCACGCATGTAGTCGATGTTCGAGCGCGTCCACTCGGCCGGCGGCACGTTGTTCTCGATGGCGGCGTTCTCCGCCGGCAGGCCGAAGGCGTCCCAGCCCATCGGCTGCATGACGTTCCTGCCCTGCATGCGCTGGTAGCGCGCGATGACGTCACCGATGGTGTAGTTGCGCACATGGCCCATGTGCAGGCGGCCGCTGGGATAGGGAAACATGCACAGGCAGTAGAACTTCTCGCGCGCCGGGTCCTCGGTGACCCGGAACACGCCCGCGCGTTCCCAGTGTTCCTGGACGGCCGGCTCGATTGCGGCCGGGTCATAGCGTTCTGTCAGGCGATCCTGCATCGTCATCGCGCCCACGGGCGCCCTTCAATTCCGGACTGGGTGGAGTACAGCAAGATGCCGGACCCCGAACGGGGTCACCGGGCCGGGATGGGGGGAATTGCTGCGCCGCGAAGCATACCGTAGCGCCCGGCGCAGGCGCAAAAAGATAGAGCCGGCAGGGCTGCCGGCTCATGGCCAGACGGCCGAGGGAGGGTGGGGGTCCTCAGGGTGTAGCGGCAGTTACGCGATCGCGGTTCTTCTGCAGGGTCGATTCACCGATACCGCGCACCAGCAGGAGGTCGTCGACGGTCTTGAACGGGCCGTGCTTGGCGCGGTATTCGACGATGGCCTGGGCCTTGGCCGGGCCGATGCCGTCGAGGCCGGCGGCGAGCATCTCGGCGTCGGCGGTGTTGAGGTTGATGGTTTCCGCTGCGCCGCCGGCGAGGCTGAGCAGCACGAGGGCGAGGGCCATGAGGGTTCTGAGTCTGGACATGTCCTTGTCTCCTTGAGCGTCTGTCCTTGGGCACGAGGTGCGACATCCCGTCGCCGGCCGCCCGGCGGGGCGACCGTGACAGGCAGATTACGCCGCCAGTGCCGACTGCCGCGAGCGCCGATCGCGGCGCGGCCGGGCCTGCGCCCGGGAATTTTTCCCGAGCGGCGTCCCGGGTCATCCATTGCAGCGGCACGACAGATATGACGCCCGCTTCATTTGGCTGTAACAATGCCGTCTTGTAATACGCCTCGCCATGCTGCCGCTTTCCGTTCAGCCCCAGCCCATGACCGCGACCGTACTTATCGTCGAGGACGAACCCGCCATTCGACAGATGCTCGGTTTCGCCCTCGTTGCCGAAGGCTACAGCTTTCTCGAGGCCGGTGACGTCGAGGCGGCCTTCCAGGTACTCAAGTCCTGCACCCCCGACCTCATCCTGCTCGACTGGATGCTGCCGGGCCTGAGCGGTCTCGACCTGGCACGGCGCCTCAAGCGCGACCCGGAGACGGCGGCCATCCCCATCATCATGCTCACCGCCAAGGGCGCCGAGGCCGACAAGGTCCGCGGCCTGGACAGCGGTGCCGACGATTTCGTCACCAAGCCGTTCTCGACCCGCGAACTGCTGGCCCGGGTACGCGCAGTCATGCGCCGGGTGCAGCAGCCGGAGAACAACGAGCTGTTCGAGGTCGGCCCGCTCAGCGTCGACCTGCGCAGCAACCGCGTGACCTGCCAGGGCCACGGTATCGACCTCAGCCCGACCGAATTCCGCCTGCTCAAGTTCTTCGTCAGCAATCCCGAGCGCGTCTATACCCGCAGCCAGCTGCTCGACAGCGTGTGGGGCGCCGACACCTACATCGAGGAGCGCACGGTGGACGTGCACATCCGCCGCCTGCGCAAGCTCTTCGAGCCCTACCATTGCGATGTCTACATCCAGACCGTGCGTGGTGTCGGCTACCGGTTCTCGTCCCGCATAGATTGACCGGGATCAGGGCGACCCGGCCAACCGTGCATTCAATCGTCCGGGGATTGAGCGCATAATCGCGACCTGTCCCGCGCCCTTCGTATGATTGCCATGCAGCATCAGGATCTCTGGCGAGCGCTGGCGTTTCTCCTCGCGGGCCTCGTGCTGGGCCTGCTCACCGGCGCCATGGCGTGGTCCCTGCTGGCCGCCAGCGTCGCCTACATCACCTGGCTCCATCACGGCCTCGCCGAGCTGCTGGTCTGGCTGCGCCACCGCAAGGAACACGAGCCGCCGGAACACCCGGGCGTGTTCGAGGAGGTGACGCTCGAAGTCGACTACCTGCGCGAGCGCCACAAGAAGCGCAAGAAGAAGCTCGCCAGCTACCTCAAGCAGTTCCAGAACGCGACCCGTGCCCTGCCCGATGCGACCGTGGTGCTCGACGTCGACGACGAAGTCCGCTGGGCCAACAGTGCGGCGCGGCGTGACCTCGGCATCTGCTGGCCGGAAGACGTCGGCCAGCGCATCACCAACCTGGTCCGCACGCCGGCCCTGCGTGCCTACATCGAGGCCAGCCGCGGCCAGGAGGGCTCGACCATCGAGATCGAGGGGCCGATGGACGCCGAGCGCTATCTCAGCGTGCTGACCGCGCCCTACGGCGTCGACCAGCGCATCCTGGTCGCCCGCGACGTCACCCAACTCCACATGGCCAACCAGATCCACGCCGACTTCGTCGCCAACGTCTCACACGAGCTGCGTACGCCGATCACGGTGTTCCAGGGCTACCTGGAAATGCTGCGCGACCAGCAGAACCAGGCGCCGGCCGCCTGGCAGCCGGCGCTGGAGCAGATGTCGGCCCATGCGCGGCGCATGCAGAACCTGGTCGAGGAACTGTTGTTGCTGTCGAGCCTGGAGAGCGAGCTGCGCGTGCCGCAGCCGAGTACGGTCGACATACCGGCGTTGATCAGCGACATCCACGGCCGCGCACGTGAGCTCAGCGGCGCGGACGAGCACCTGTTCAGTTTCGAGATCGACGGCAGCCTGTGCCTCAACGGCGCGCGTGCCGAGATCGACAGCGCGTTCTCCAACCTGGTCTTCAACGCCGTGCAGTACACGCCGGCGCGCGGCGTCATCCGGGTACGCTGGTACCGCGACGAGCTCGGCGCGCACTTCGCCGTCGAGGACAACGGCATCGGCATCGCGCCGGAACACCTGCCGCGGCTCACCGAGCGCTTCTACCGCGTCGACCCCTCACGCGCCCGCGACCAGCGCGGTGGTGGCACCGGGCTCGGGCTCGCCATCGTCAAGCACGTGCTGGCACGCCACGGTGCGACGCTGGACATCACCAGCACGCCGGGCAAGGGCAGTTGTTTCCGCGCCGATTTCCCATCCACCGAGATCCGGCTGCGCCAGCCCGCAGCCGTCGAGGTTGCCCACGAGACGGGCTGAAATCTGCTCAGTCGTCGCCGCGTCGGCGCAGCTCGAGTTCCTGCTCGACCTGCTCGAGCGCGACGTGGCGCACGTCCTTGCCCTCGACCAGGTAGATGACGTTCTCGCAGATGTTGCGCGCGTGGTCACCGATGCGCTCGAGCGCACGCAGTGACAGCACGGCGTCGAGCACCGGCGTAATCGACCGGGCATCCTCCATCATGTACGTGATGAGGTGGCGCATGATGACGTCGGTCTCGGCGTCGATTTCCCGATCCTCGTGGGCAACCCGGAACGCGGCCTCCGAATCCATGCGCGCGAAGGCGTCCAGCGACGCGCGCAGCATACGTCGTACGTGGTGTCCCATGGCGAGCATGCCGACGTAGTAAGTGGTGAGCGCGGTGGTATTGCGCAGGTTGAGAACGAGGCGCGCGATTTTCTCGGCCTCGTCACCGATACGTTCGAGATCGGTGATGGTCTTGCTCACCGCCAGCACCAGGCGCAGATCGCCGGCGGCCGGCTGGCGGCACAGCAGGATCTCGGTGCAATCGGAGTCGATCTCGACCTCGAGCGCGTTGACCTTGTAGTCGTTGACGGCGACGTATTCGGCCGCTTCGAAGTTGCCCTTGGCAAAGCATTCCAGGACCCGGTGCAGGTGGTCTTCGACCAGCCCGCCCATGGCCAGTACCTTGGACCGGATGTCCTCGAGTTCCTTGTCGAACTGCTGGGATATGTGATGCGGAAGGTTGGAGGCTGCCATCTGTTTGCTCTCCCCGAGGTGTCTGGATGCACCCTGACCGTGACGCCGGGCCCTGCTGGTTCAAAACCTGCTTCAGCCGTAGCGACCGGTGATGTAGTCCTCGGTCTGCTTGCGCCGAGGCGTGGTGAACAGCGTACGCGTCTCACCGAATTCGATCAGGTCACCCATGTACATGAAGGCCGTGTAATCGGACACGCGCGCAGCCTGCTGCATGTTGTGCGTGACGATGACGATAGTGTAATCACGCTTGAGCTCGTAGATGAGCTCCTCGATCTTGAGCGTCGAGATCGGATCGAGCGCCGAAGCCGGCTCGTCGAGCAACAGGACTTCGGGTTCGATGGCGATGGCACGCGCGATGACCAGGCGCTGCTGCTGCCCGCCCGAAAGCCCCAGCGCGTTGTCGTGCACACGGTCCTTCACTTCGTCCCACAGCGCGGCGCCGCGCAGCGCGCGCTCGACCGCCTTGTCGAGCACGCGGCGGCTCTTCACGCCCTGGATGCGCAGACCGTAGGCGACGTTCTCGTAGATCGATTTCGGAAACGGATTGGGCTTCTGGAACACCATGCCCACCCGCCGCCGCAGCTGGGCGACGTTGACTGCACGGTCGTAGATGTTCTGCCCGTCGAGGCGGACCTCGCCGTCGATGTGTACGTCGTCGATGAGATCGTTCATGCGGTTGAAGCAGCGCAGCAAAGTCGACTTGCCGCAACCACTGGGCCCGATGAAGGCCGTGACCATCTTCGACGGGATGGTCATGTTGATGTCGTTCAGCGCGCGCTTGTCCCCGTAATAGAGGTTCAGCTTGGCTACTTCGAGACAGGTTGCAGACGCCTGCGCACTCGCCGTGGTTTCGCGCAAGGTGTGGAGGCTCATGCCGGAGACCGCACCCTCGGCGCCCGGGCCCGCCGCGGTTCTGCTCATCGGGGGCGATCCAGAATCAGGTTTCGGCTGCATTGTACTTTTCCCGCAGGCGGTTGCGAATCGTGATCGCCGCCAGGTTCAGGGCCACGATGATGATGACCAGCAACAGGGCCGTGGCATAGACCAGCGGACGCGCCGCTTCCACGTTGGGACTCTGGAATCCGACATCGTAGATGTGGAAACCGAGGTGCATGAACTTGCGATCGAGGTGCAGGAAGGGGAAGTTGCCATCCAGCGGCAGGCTCGGTGCGAGCTTGACCACGCCGACCATCATCAAGGGTGCGACCTCGCCTGCAGCCCGCGCCACGGCCAGGATGAGCCCGGTCATCATGGCCGGCGTCGCCATCGGCAGCACCGTGCGCCACAGGGTCTCGGCCTTGGTCGCGCCGAGCGCCAGGCTGCCTTCGCGGATGCTGCGCGGAATGCGCGACAGGCCTTCCTCGGTGGCGACGATGACCACCGGTACGGTCAACAGCGCGAGGGTGACCGACGACCACAGCAGGCCCGGTGTGCCGAAGGTCGGTGCCGGCAGGGCCTCGGGGAAGAACAGGCGATCGATCGAGCCGCCGAGAAAGTAGACGAAGAAACCGAGGCCGAACACGCCGTAGACCACCGACGGCACGCCGGCGAGATTGTTGACGGCGATGCGGATGATGCGGGTCATGGTGCCCTGTTGGGCGTACTCGCGCAGGTAGATCGCCGCGATCACCCCGAACGGCGTGACGAACACCGACATCAGCAACACCATCAGCACCGTGCCGAAGATGGCCGGGAACACGCCGCCCTCGGTATTGGCCTCGCGCGGGTCATCGGCAACGAACTCGCCGGCCTTGTCGAAGTAATGCCCGAGCTTGGCCAACCAGCTCATGCCGTTGGGCCGGAACACCCGTACCAGCTTGGCGAACGGCAGCTCGCGCGCCTCGCCGTCGACGGTATGCACGAGCAGGACGTCGCGCTCGATGTCGTGGTGCAGCGCGGCGAGTTCCGCCGACAGGTCCTGGTAGCGCTGGTCGAGTTCGGCGCGCTCGGCGGCAATCCGGGCATGGGCCTCGTCGCCGGCGGGTACACCGTCGAGTTCCAGGCGCCGTTCGCGCAGGCGCAGGCGTTCGAGCGCGTAGTTGACCGAGTCCATCGCATCGTCCTCGATGGCGGCGATGCGCGCGGCGAGGTCCTGCTTGCGCGCCAGGCGGGCGTCGATCTCGGCCCACAGGTCGACGCCTTCGTCGAGCTGGGTCTCGCCTTCACGGATGCCGTCGACGAAGCCGTAGAAATTGCCCCATTCCTCGCGCTCGGCGACGAAGGCCGCGGTCGGATAACGGGTGGCGACGATGTCGATGTCGTTGACCCAGCGGAAATCGGCGCCGGTCACGTCGCGGTTGCCGACCTTGAGCAGGAAGCGATCGACGAACTCGCGCTCGGCTGGAACCTCGATGCCGAGGCCGCGCACGCGCGCCGCGGTCACGGTTTCGTGGTCGGCATACTCGCCGAGCATGAGGCTGCCATCGCGCAGCGAGAGCTCGACCACCCCGGCCGGCCAGAAGTGCCCCATGCCGCGCAGGGTGATCAGCGCGAGCAGGCCGACGACCATGATCAGGCTCATGCTCACGGTACCGGCGGTCAGCCAGATCCAGGGCTGGCCCGAGGCCACCCAGTCCCGCACATCGGGGCGGCGGTCGGCGTTGTCCATGATCCGCGCAGGTACTGCCATGGCCGGCTACAGGCTCGCGTACTTGCGCCGCAGGCGCTGCCGCACGATCTCGGCCAGGGTATTGACCGCGAAGGTGACCAGGAACAGGACCAGGGCGGCGAGGAACAACACGCGGTAGTGGGTCGAGTGGACTTCCGATTCCGGCATCTCGACGGCGATGTTGGCCGACAGCGCGCGGAAGCCCTGGAAGATGTTGAGATCCATGATGGGCGTGTTGCCGGTCGCCATGAGCACGATCATGGTCTCGCCGACCGCGCGGCCCATACCGATCATGAGCGCCGAGAAGATGCCCGGGCTGGCCGTCAGCAGCACGACCTTGATCGCCGTCTGCCACGGCGTCGCACCGAGCGCGAGGGAGCCCATGGTCAACGAGCGCGGCACGCTGAACACGGCATCCTCGCTGATGGTGAAGATGGTCGGGATGACGGCGAAGCCGATGGCGATGCCGACCACCAGCGAGTTGCGCTGGTCGTAGGTGATGCCCCAGGTCTCGTGCAGCCAGTGCGGCGCGCTGCCGCCGAAGAACAGCACTTCCAGCCACTGGCCGAGCTCGATGCACAACCACGCGGTGGCACAGATCACCGGCACCAGCAGTAGTGCTTCCCAGCCCTCCGGGACGCGGTGACGGATGGCTGCGGGCAGGCGCGTCCAGGCGAACGCCGCCGCCACCATGGCCAGGGGCAGGGCCGGGATACACAGGAAGAAGCCGACCAGGTCGCGCTCGATCAGTGGCGCCAGCCACAGCCCGGCGAGGAAGCCGAGAATGACTGTCGGCAGCGCCGCCATCACCTCGATGGTCGGCTTGACGATGCTGCGCGCCGGCGGCGACATGAAGTAGGCGGTGTAGATCGCGCCCAGCACCGCCAGCGGCATGGCGAACAGCATCGAGTAGAACGCCGCCTTGAACGTGCCGAAGGCCAGCGGCGTGAGGCTGAACTTGGGCTCGAAATCCGCGCTCGCCGAGGACGACTGCCAGATGAATTCCGGCCCCTCGCGGTTCTCGTACCAGACCTTCCCCCACAGCGCGCGCCACGAAACCTCGGGATGCGGATTGTGTACCGCGAGGGTGTGGTACTCGCCGCTCGCATCGGAATAGATGATGCCGTCGGCGCGCGGCGCGAAGGCCAGCGCGGTCACCGTGCGCGCGCCGGTCGGCAGCACGGTCAGCTGGCGCGCGGCCGTGGCATGGTAGAGCCCGAGGTTGCCGGCATCGTCGATGGCAGCGAAGCCCTTGCGGAAATACTCGGGCGCGATGTGCGAAATACCGGCTGGCAGCGGCTCGAATTCGCGCACCTGCGCCAGGGTGTAGGTGTTGTGGGCGTCGCGTACCGGGAACCACTGCGCCAGCCGCCCCCTGGAATCGCCGAACACCAGCGACACCCCGCCGCTCAGCATGGCGGCCGCCGTGACGCGGCTGTCGTCGTCGAACAGGCTGGCGCGGTCGACGAGGACGGGGCTGGCCTTGTTGGCGATGTCGTAGAAGCTCAGCACGCCGTTGGTGGAGACGGTGAACAGGCGCCGCTGACCAGGATTCATGAGGATGTGGACGACGTCCTCGCCATCGAGGTCGAGTTCCGCGCGGCCGAGTTCGAAGCTGACCTCGTCGTCGAGCAGCGAGGTCTGGCGGGTGATGTTGAGCAGCAGCAGGCGGCCATCGGCGGTGACCGCGGCGATGGTCGCCTCGTCGTCGTCGGCCTGGCCGGCGAGCAGGCGGATGGCGGCGCCGTCGCCGGCGACGTCGTGCGGCTCGGTGCCGTAGGGAAAGCCGAGCGCCGGGGTGACCAGGCGCTGGTCGTCCGGGTAGCTCACGCTGTAACGGGTGCGAGCGATGACCACCCGGCCGTCGCTGGTGCCGGCGAACAGCGTCCCCGCCGCCGGCGACCCGGCCGCGAGCGCCGTGACCCGGGTGGTGCCGGCGTCCGGCCCGAGCAGGTTGCCGGCGAGGCGTTCACGGCCATCGGCGACGTCGACGAAGCGCCAGTCGCCCCGAGCATCGGCGGCGAAGCCGATTTCGGTGTATTCGTCGAGCGCGACCAAGTCCGTCGCGGCATCGTCGGCCACGCTCACGGTCGCCGCCGGGCGTACCGTCGCGGCTTCGAACAGGGGCAGTACGGTGTAGAAAAGATAGAAAAAAATCAGAAGGATAGCGATGATGACCGAGATCCCGCCGACGCCCATGGCAAGGCCGAACAGGCGATCCTTGAGCAGTCGCATGCGCTCGCGCGGCGAGGTCGTGCGCACGTCGCTGACGGGAACGGCAGGGGTGTCGGAGGGCATGCTCTTATCGGCTCACTCGGTCAGTGCCGGACTGGCGGTACCGACCCTTGCCAAACCCCGGGGCACCGGGGGATCGAATGCCGCGGCCGTTCGGCCGACGGCAGTTCGCGCGGGCCACGAGTCTGGTGCGCGAATGTTACAGAAATATTACAAGGCGGCCCTAGCCCGCCGTTCCCGGGCGTTTTCCGCGGCAACCACCGACCCGCCGCGGACCATTCCGGCCATGCGCCCTAGCGATGACCGCGGGCGGGCGAGGCGGGTCAGCGCTCCGCCGCGATGTAGCAGATCCAGCCGGCGTCCGGATCGGCGCACTCGACGGGATAGAACTCGCCGCTGCCGGTTTCCTCGTCCTCGTCCCAGCCTTGCCAGAACACCGTGGTCCGGCCGAAACCGGCCTCGGCGAGGATTTCCCGGATCTCGGGCAGCGTCCACAGCCGCCACTCGTAGCTGAAGGCGCGCTTGAGCTTGGAGCCGTCGGGGAAGTGGAAATGGATGTGGCAGGTCAGGTCACCGTTGACCGGGTTGTAGGACGCCTGGTCCCAGACGTAGGTGAAGCCCTTGTGACGGGTGCGCTCCTTGAGCACGCGGAAGGCGTCGTAGCCGCCATAACAATCGAGGAAGAAGATGCCGTCCTCGTTGAGCGTCTCGAGCACGCGGCGGAAGTAACGCCGCATCTGCCGCCGTTCCTTGAACAACCAGTAGCTGAAATTCATCGCCAGCACGATGTCCTGCAGCGGGGTACTCGCACGCAGGACGTCGTCGTTGATGAGCGCGATGCGTTTGCGCTGGGCGGGCGCGAGCGTGGCGAGGTGGTGGGCCTCGCCCCACGCCAACACGTCGCCGTCGAGATCGATGCCGGTGGCGTAGTTGTCGTGGCGGCGGCGCACCCATTCGCAGGCGGTGTTGGCGGTGCCGCAGAAATCTTCGCGCAGGTAACGCGCGCGGCGACCGCGGCGGCGGGCGAACTCCTCGTCGACGAAATCGATCTCGGCTTCGACGCATTGCACCGCGGCTTCGTAGAGGACGTGGCGATCCGCACGCGCGGCCTTGGTCTGGCTCTGCTTGCGCCGCGACTTGGTCTTCGGCTTCCCGGAGTCTCCCTTGACCATGGTCAAACTGCCACCTCGCCGGCTTGCGGCGGTTGCCAAAAGCGCGCAATGTTAAGTGCTCTGGTCGCACATTGCACCCGGCGCGCGCCTGGTCGCGCGACCCGCCGTCACGCACATGGTGTTCTATGGATGCGAAAGCCACCCGGATCGGAGATCCGGAACTCTACTTCAACCGCGAGCTGAGCCTGCTCGAATTCAACCGGCGAGTGCTGGAGCAGGCCAAGGACGATTCCAACCCGTTGCTCGAGCGCCTGCGCTTCCTGTGCATATCGAGCAGCAACCTCGACGAGTTCTTCGAGATCCGCGTCGCCGGGCTGAAGCAGCAGGTCGTCTTCAACGCCGCCCAGACCGGTCCCGACCAGATGTCCCCGGCCGAGCAGCTGCGCGCGATCAGCGAGACCGCCCACGCCCTGGTCGCGGAACAGTACCGCGTGCTCAACGAGGAACTGCTGCCGCAGCTCGGCGAAGAGGGTATCCACTTCCTCAAGCGCAGCGAGTGGAACGCGCGCCAGGCGGTGTGGGTACGGCGCTTCTTCAATCGCGAGCTGCTGCCGGTGCTCAGCCCGATCGGTCTCGACCCGTCGCATCCCTTTCCGCGCATCCTCAACAAGAGCCTCAATTTCCTCGTCTCGCTCGAGGGTACGGACGCCTTCGGCCGTAACTCGGTCATCGCCATCGTGCAGGCGCCGCGTTCGCTGCCACGCATCATCAACATCCCCGAGACCTACGCCAACGGGCCGCACGAGTTCGTCTTCCTGTCCTCGATCATCCATGCCCACGTCGACGACATCTTCCCGGGCATGAAGGTCACCGGCTGCTACCAGTTCCGCGTCACCCGCAACAGCGACCTGTTCGTCGACGACGAGGAGGTCGAGGACCTGCTGCAGGCGCTGGAGGGCGAATTGCAGCAACGCCGTTTCGGCGACGCCGTGCGTCTCGAGGTCGCCAGCGAATGCCCGGACGAGATGACGAGCCTGCTCAAGCACGAGTTCAACCTGCTCGAGCCCGACATCTACGCCTGCAACGGGCCGGTCAACCTGACCCGCCTGATGGCGGTGCCCGACATGATCGAGCGGCCCGATCTCAAGTTCCCGCTGTTCGTCCCCAGCCGGCCGCTCAGGCTCAAGCGCAATGCCGACATGTTCGACGTCATCCGCCGCGGTGACGTGCTGCTGCATCACCCTTTCCAGTCGTTCACGCCGATCACGGATTTCCTGTTCCAGGCCGCGCGCGACCCGGAAGTGCTGGTGATCAAGCAGACGCTCTACCGCACCGGCCCGGACTCCGCCATCGTCCAGGCGCTGGTCGAGGCTGCACGCGAAGGCAAGGAAGTCACCGTCGTCATCGAACTCAAGGCGCGCTTCGACGAGGAAGCCAACATCGAGCTCGCCACGCGCCTGCAGGAGGCCGGCGCGCACGTCGTCTACGGCATCGTCGGCCACAAGACGCACGCCAAGATGATCCTGGTCGTGCGCCGCGAGGGTAAACAGCTGCGCCGCTACGTGCATCTCGGCACCGGCAACTACCACGCCCGCACCGCGCGCCTGTATACCGATTACGGCCTGTTCACCTGCGACAACACCATCGGCGTCGACGTGCAGAAAATCTTCCACCAGCTCACCGCGCCCGGTCGCGCCGGCAAGCTGAAGAAACTGTTGCAGTCGCCGTTCACCATGCACCGCACGGTCATCGACCTGATCAACCGCGAGGCCGCGCTGGCCCGGGCGGGCAAACCGGCGCGCATCATCGCCAAGATGAACGCGCTGTCCGAGGTGCAAACCATCAACGCCCTCTACGAGGCCTCGATGGCGGGGGTCAAGATCGATCTCATCGTGCGCGGGGTGTGCGCCCTCAGGCCGGGTTTCGAAGGCGTGTCGGACAACATCCGCGTGCGCTCCATCGTCGGCCGCTTCCTCGAGCATTCGCGGGTGTTCTGCTTCCACAACGACGGCGCGCCGGAGATCTACCTCTCCAGCGCCGACTGGATGGGCCGCAACTTCTTCAATCGCGTCGAGACCGCCTTCCTGGTCGAGGACAAGCGCCTGCACCAGCGCATCATGAAGGAGTGCCTGAACAACTACCTCGCGGACAACACGCGGGCCTGGCTGCTGCGCAGCGACGGCACCTACGCCCGCGCCAAGCCGGGCTCCTCGCGCGCCCGCGACGCCCAGCAGATCCTGCTCGACAACCACGCCGGCTGAAGGACCCTCGGCACGAGCAGGCGAGCGTGCCCGGGGGCAAGGTGCGGGTGCTTCGAGGCACGCGGATTAGGTTGGGTAGATGAGCGCCGCAGAAGCGCGCGCAGCGCCGGCACTCTTGCAGAGGTGCCTGAGCCGCCTACTTGATCTTGAGCTTGATGCCGGCGGCCTTGAGGTAACCCGCCTCGGACTCGAGGTCGGCGCGGGTCAGCGGGTGGCCACCCAGCCAGCCGTCGGGGAAACCGAGCTTGAGGCTGTCGCCGTCGGCTTTCAGCGCCAGCGGCGGCACGGCCTCCTCGCTGCGCCGGCGGTGCAGCACGCAGGCGATGCGCAACAGCACGCACAGGCGGCGCACCAGGGTGACCTGTTCGGGCGGGAAGCGACCGAGTTCGGCGAGCGGGAACTTGCGCCGGTGGCCACGCACCAGCGCCGCGATGCGGCGCTGGTCGCCGCGGGCGAAACCGGGCATGTCGAGATTGGACAGCAAGTACTCACCGTGCTTCTGGTACTGGCTGTGCGACACGCTGAGGCCGATCTCGTGCAGCGCCGCGGCCCAGCGCAGCAGGCGACGCGGATCCTCGCCGCTGATGCCCCAGGCCGGTGCGGCCTCCTCGTAGAGCGCCAGCGCGGTGGCCGCGACGCGCTCGCTGTGGCTGACGTCGAGCTGATAGCGGCGCACCAGCTCGGCGACGGTCTGCTCGCGTACGTCTTCCTGGTGCAGGCGGCCGAGCAAGTCGTAGAGCAGGCCTTCGCGCAGGGCGCTCGGCGACACCCGCATGCGCTCGATGCCCAGCGCCTCGAAGGTGGCGGCGAGAATGGCGACCCCGCCCGGCAGGACCGGCCGGCGCTCGTCGGACAGCCCGTCGAGGGTGAGCTTGTCGACATGGCCGGCGTCGACCAGGGCCTGCTTGAGCCGCGCCAGGCTCTGCGGGGTGATGCCTTCCTCGCTCCAGCCCTGGCGCATGACGATCTCGCGCACGGCGAGGATGGTGCCTGAGGCGCCGATCGCCGACTGCCAGCCGACGCGGCGATAGCTCACTTCGATCGCTTCGAGTTCCTGGCGCGCGGCGATCTCGGCCGCGCGCAAGGCCTTGGCGTCGATGCGGCCGCCGGGAAAGAAGGCATCCGAGTGGCTGACGCAGCCCATGTGCAGGCTTTCCATGTAGAGCGGGTCGAAATGACGCCCCAGGATGAACTCGGTACTGCCGCCGCCGATGTCCATGACCAGGCGCTGCTCGGACTCGTCTTCCAGGCCGTGCGACACGCCGAGGTAGATCAGGCGGGCCTCCTCATAGCCCGAAATGACATCGATGGGGTGGCCCAGGGCCAGCTCGGCGCGGGTGATGAATTCCCATGAATTGCGGGCCTTGCGCAGTGTGTTAGTACCCACTACGCGAACCGCGCCGCGCGGCAGCTCGCGGACCCGTTCGCCGAACTGCTCGAGGCACTCGAGGGCACGCGCCATGGCCTTGTCGCTGATGATGTTGTCGGCATCGAGGCCGGCGGCCAGACGCACGGCCTGGCGCATGCGGTCGACCACGCGGAAACCGTGGTCGTGGGCCCGCGCGACGATCATGTGGAAGCTGTTCGAGCCGAGGTCGACGGCTGCGAGGGTCTGGTTGCCGTCGATTTGCAAAGTGCTCATGCCTGGAATTCCGGGTGACGGCGGGTTGCGCACCCACCGTACGCTGACGCCGAACAGCAACGGCGCTGGCCGGAAGTCTATACTGCAGCGCAACTCAATTCATGCCGGAGCAGCCAGCGATGAGCGACGACAACATCAAGCGCGTGACCCCGCCCGACGCGGCCCGCGTGCTCGCCGACGATCCCGCCGCGGTCCTGATCGACGTGCGCTCGAAGGTCGAGTACGACTACGTCGGCCACCCCGTCGGTGCGGCCAACGTGATGTGGAAGGACTATCCCGGCTGGCAGGAGAACCCGGCCTTCGTCGACGAAGTGCGCGCCCTGCTCGCGGCCAACGGCGGCGACCAGCCGGCCCGCCCCATTCTCGCCATCTGCCGCTCCGGCGCGCGCTCACTGGCGGCGGCCAAGGCCCTGGCCGCGGCCGGCTACACCAATCTCTACAATGTCGAAGAGGGTTTCGAGGGCGACAAGGACGGCGCCGGGCACCGCCGCACCACGACGGGCTGGATCGCCCACGGCCTGGCCTGGGAGCAGACCTGAGCCGGCCCGGCCTCAGCCGCCGGCCGGCGCCTCGTCGTGCGCCCGGCCGCACTGCCAGCAGGCCGCGAATTCGCCTTCCACGGTTTCCCCGCAGCCCGAGCAGACCCAGTCCTCGCGTGGGCTGCGCGGCGTCTCGGCCTCGGCGATGAGCCGGCGCGCCTGGACTTCGTCGGCGTCGTCGATGACCCAGATCTCGGGCCAGCATTCGTTCAACGGCAGCTCGCCGATGGCCCCGCCGAGGTAGCCGTTGCGCAGGATGCAATCGATGCCGGCGCCCTCCAGCACCGACAGCAGCCAGCCGGCGTGGATGGGATCGGCCGTGACATGGACGCGTTTCATCGCGTGGTACTTCCAGTTCGGGCGCCCGCCGGGCGTATAATGCTGCGCCGCCACACGAAGGCGGCCAACACCACCCGCGTCGGCCCCGTCTCCCGGGCCCGGCCCGCCATCCCGCGCAACACATTCATTCGGTTCGTATGTCTACCACGCATCTCCGCAACATCGCCATCGTCGCGCACGTCGACCATGGTAAGACCACCCTCGTCGACGAGCTGCTCAAGCAGTCCGGTACGCTCGACCAGCGCAAGAGCCAGGGCTCCGAGCGCGTGATGGATTCGAACGCGCTCGAGCGCGAGCGCGGCATCACCATCCTGGCCAAGAACACCGCGCTGACCTGGAACGGCTACCGCATCAACGTCGTCGACACCCCCGGGCACGCCGACTTCGGCGGCGAGGTCGAGCGCATCCTGTCGATGGTCGACTCGGTGCTGCTGCTGGTCGACGCCGTCGACGGCCCCATGCCGCAGACCCGCTTCGTGACCCAGAAGGCCTTCGCGCGCGGGCTTGCCCCGCTGGTCGTGATCAACAAGTGCGACCGCGAGGGCGCACGCCCGCACTGGGTGCTCGACCAGACCTTCGAGTTGTTCGACCGCCTCGGCGCCACCGACACCCAGCTCGACTTCCCGGTCGTCTACACCTCGGCCATCAAGGGCTACGCCCGCCACGAGCCGGACGGCGCCGAAACCGACATGCGCATCCTGTTCGAGACCATCGTCGAGCGCGTGGCACCCCCCAGCGTGGCCGCCGGCGACGCGTTGCAGATGCAGGTCAGCGCCCTCGACTACTCGAGCTACGTCGGCGCCATCGGTATCGGCCGCATCAACCGCGGCCGCCTGCGCCCCAACCAGGGCGTGGTCATCGTCGACCGCGACGGCCGCGAGCGCCGCGGCCGCGTGCTCGAAGTGCTCGGCTTCCAGGGCCTCAACCGTGAGGCGCGCGAGGAGGCCGAGGCCGGTGACATCGTCGCCGTGACGGGCATCGACGAGCTGCGCATCTCCGACACCCTGTGCGACCCGGCCGCGGTCGAAGCGCTGCCGGCGCTGTCGGTCGACGAGCCCACCGTGAGCATGACCTTCGAGGTCTCCGATTCACCCTTCGCCGGGCGCGAGGGGCGCTTCGTCACCAGTCGCCAGATCATCGAGCGCCTCGACCGCGAGCTGATCCACAACGTCGCCCTGCGCGTCGAGCAGACCGCCGATCCCAAGGTCATGCTGGTCTCCGGGCGTGGCGAACTGCATCTCTCCATCCTCATCGAGAACATGCGCCGCGAGGGCTACGCCTTCTGCGTCGGCCGTCCCCAGGTCATCGTCAAGACCATCGACGGCGTCAAGAGCGAGCCGTTCGAACAGCTCGTCGTCGACGTGCCGGAAGAGTTCCAGGGCGCGGTGATGGAGAAGCTGGGCATGCGCCGCGGCCAGCTCAAGAACATGCAGAGCGACAGCCAGGGCCGCGTGCGCCTCGACTACGAGATCCCGGCCCGCGGGCTCATCGGTTTCCGCACCGAGTTCCTCACCGCGACCTCGGGCACCGGGCTCCTGTTCCACAGCTTCGACAGCTTCCGCCCGCTCGAACCGGGCGCCATCGCGCCGCGCAAGAACGGCGTGCTGATCGCCAACGCGCCCGGCAAGGCGCTCGGCTTCGCCCTGTTCAACCTGCAGGAACGCGGCCGGCTGCTGGTCAAGCCGGGCGACGAGATTTTCGAAGGCATGATCGTCGGCATCCATTCGCGCGACAACGATCTCGTGGTCAACGCGATGAAAGCCAAGCAGCTGACCAACATCCGTGCCGCCGGCAACGACGAGAACATTCTCCTGACCCCACCGTGGCGTTTCGATCTCGAGCAGGCGCTGGAGTTCATCGACGACGACGAGCTGGTCGAGGTCACCCCGCTGGCCATCCGCCTGCGCAAGCGTGAACTGAAAGAGGTCGACCGCAAGCGCACCCAGCGCGCCGCGGAGCGGGCCGCCGAGGAGGTGACTTGATCGGCCTCATCCAGCGCGTCGACAAGGCCCATGTCGAGGTCTCGGGCGAAGTCATCGGCAGCATCCAGCGCGGCCTGATGGCGCTCGTCGGGGTCGAGCGCGGCGACACCGAGGCCGAGGCACGGCGCCTGCTCGAACGCATGCTGGGCTACCGCGTGTTTCCCGACGCCGAGGACCGCATGAACCTGTCCCTGGCCGACATCGACGGCGGCCTGCTGCTGGTGCCACAGTTCACCCTCGCCGCCGACACGCGCAAGGGCATGCGTCCGAGCTTCACCCCGGCGGCGGCGCCGGAGGACGGCAAGCGCCTGTTCAGCTACCTCGTCGCCGAGGCGCGCAAGGCCTACCCGCGCGTCGGCAGCGGACGCTTCGGCGCCCACATGAAGGTCACCCTGGTCAACGACGGCCCGGTGACCTTCTGGCTCGAAGTCACGCCGGCCGCCGGCCCGCCGCCCGCGGTCTGAACCACACGCCCCTGCGGTGACGCCGCTCAGGCGCCGCCGGCGAACATGGCGATCGCCCGCGCGGTCGCCGTGGCGCCGTTGCCGAGGGTGATCGAGTAGTGGTTGGTGTCGGGGATTTCCTGCCAGGCGAGCTGGGCAATGGCCTCGACCTTGGCCTTCACCGCGGCCACCGGCATCAAGGGTTGCGGCTGGTCGAGCAGGCCGCGCACCGCGGTCAGGAGCAGCATCGGCGGCGTCACGCGGTCGATCATCGTGACCATTTCGTCGCGCATGAGATCGAGCCCGTCGGCGCGCACGGCAGCCTCGCGGGCGCGGCTCTTCAGGTGCGGTGGCTCGCCCTCGAGGTCGTAAGCGAAATAGGCCTCGACGTGTTCGTTCCAGGCGGCCGCGTCGGCAAATGCCGGGTGCTCGTGCCAGAACGCGAGGTAGGCCTCGCGCGATGCGAACTCGCGGCGCAGGCGCGCCAGCGCCGGGCCCAGGGTGCGTTCGAGCGAGGCCTCGGGGGTGACGCCGTCCGGCAGCGGCAGCGCGATGCCGCCGTCGACCAGCACGAGCCGGTCGAGGTAGGCGGGGCGGGTGGCGCCGAACTCGACGCCGATGTAGGCGCCCATCGAATGCCCGGCCAGGATCACGGGCCCGCCACCGACGCCATCGATCAGCGCGCACAGGTCGGCGACGTGGCGCGCCATGCCGTAGGGGCCGGGCAGGGCGTTGCTCGCACCGCGGCCGCGCAGATCGGGCGCGTAGACGTCGAAGGCGTCGGCGGGCAACGCTTCGACGACCTGCGACCAGGCCATGTGCGAGGCCGAGATGCCGTGCACCAGCAACAGCTTGGGGCCGCGGCCCGGCCAGCGGGCGACACCGAGCTTGCCGCCGTCGACGTCGATTTCGAAGAATTCCTTCTGGCTCACGTGGGGTGACTCCGGTTGCGCAGGGCGGCATCCTATCAGGCCGTCGAAATCGCCTGCGGCAGACGAGCGCGGCAGCCGTCGGCAGCCCTGCGCGCGAGGCGGGCCTCATCGCCGGTACGCGGTGCCGGGGGTCGCGGCGACCCCACCTTGGGCCACATCGCCCCGGCTGCTAGGCTGGGCCCCACCATGCCGCGCCAGCTACTCGTCGTGCACCACTCCCGCACCGGCTCCACCGCACGCCTGGCCGACGCCGCCATCGAGGGCGCCCGCGACCCCGAGGCCGGCGACGTGTTGGTGCGCGCCCTGTCGCCGCTCGACGCCGCCCCCGACGACGTGCTCGCCGCCGACGCCCTGCTGCTCGCCACCCCGGAGAACTTCGGCTACATGTCGGGGGCGATGAAACACTTCTTCGACAGCGTCTACTACCCCTGCCTGGAACACACCCAGGGCAAGCCGTGGGCCTTGATCGTCAAGGCCGGCAACGACGGCCGGGGCGCGCTCGGCGCCATCGAGCGCATCGTCACCGGGCTGCGCTGGCGGCTCGTGGCCGAGCCGATCGTGGTCGTCGGCGAGGTCGAGGCAGACCACTTGGCGCGGTGTCGCGAACTCGGCCTCACGCTTGCCGCCGGGGTCGACGCCGGGCTGTTCTGAGCGCCGCCGCACGGGCTTTCCACGCCCGTTCCATTACAATGCTGCGGTTCCACCCAAGCCAGGACCAGCGACATGTCGCTCGACAACACGGCCCGCCTGCCGGGTGCCGACGAGCGCGGGACCACCCGCGACATCCGCAAGACCGCCATCGACCCCGATTTCTGGTATCCGGTCGCGCGCTCGCGGGATCTCAAGCCTGGCAAGGCCATCGCCGTCACCTTCGCCGGCGCGCCGATCGTGCTGGTGCGCACGCGCGACGGCGAGTTGTTCGCGCTGGAGAACCGCTGCGCCCACCGCCAGGTGCCGCTGCACGTGGGCGTGGTCGACAAGTGCACGATCCGCTGCGGCTACCACGGCTGGGAATACGACGCCGAGGGCAAGTGCGTGAGCGTGCCCTACCTCGACGCCTGCTCCATGAAACCGAACAACGTGCGCGCCTATCCCTCGCGCGAGGCCTACGGGCTGGTCTTCATCTTCCCCGGGGCGCGCGAGAAGGCCGGCGAGGTGCCGTTCCCGGAGGTGCCCTCGGCCAGCGATCCCAACTACAAGACGCGTTACCTCGATCGCCGCGTCGAGTGTCACTACACCTTCATGCACGAGAACCTGATGGACATGAACCACCAGTTCCTGCATCGGCGCCTGATGGGCGGCATCAAGACGATGTTCCTCGGCGTGCGCCAGGGCGACAACTGGATCGAGGCCGATTACACCTTCAAGCGCGCCGCCGGCAAGCAGCCGCTGGGCGAGAAGTTCATGCTCGGCAAGCGCCCGGAGCCACAGCCCGGCGAACGCGACCTCATGACCATCCGCACCGAGTACCCCTACCAGACACTCAGGTTCTGGACCGCCGGCAGCGAGCACCCGGCGCTCGACCTCTGGAACGTGTACATCCCCATCGATGCCGAGCAGCGCATCAACCACACTTTCGGCCTGATGATGATCCGACGGCCGTCGATGCGTTTCCTGCTCGATGCCTTCTGGCCTGTCATCGTCTGGTTCACCAACGGCATCTTCGCCGAGGACCGCTGGATCTGCGAACTCGAGCAGGCCGCGTTCGACGAGCACGGCGCCGATCGCAACCAGGAGATTTTCCCCGCCATCCGCGGCCTGCGCCGTGTGTTGACCGACAACGGCATCGACATGCCGGAGAAGGCCTGAGGCGCTACCGCCCGGCGGCCCATCCCGGCCGCGCCGCGGTGGATTCCGCCCGGCCGATAATCAGCCGCCGAATTCCCCCAGCCAGTCGCGCGGGCGGATGAAATCCGTGTACAGCCGCGCCTCCGGCGTGCCCGGTTCGGGCGTCCAGGCATAGCGCCAGCGCACGTTGGGCGGCAGCGACATCAGGATCGACTCGGTGCGCCCGCCGGTCTGCAGGCCGAAGATCGTGCCGCGGTCGTAGACCAGGTTGAACTCGACGTAACGCCCGCGGCGGTAGAGCTGGAAATCGCGTTCGCGTTCACCGAAGGGCGTCGCCTTACGGCGCTCGACGATGGGCACGTAGGCCTCGATGTACTTCGAGCCCACTGCCTGGATGAAGGCCAAGCAGCGCGCGAACGGCCACTCGTTCAAGTCGTCGAAGAACAGGCCGCCGACCCCGCGCTGCTCGTCGCGGTGCTTGAGGTGGAAGTACTCGTCACACCACTGCTTGTAGCGCGGGTAGACGTCGTCACCGAACGGCTGGCAGGCGTCGCGCGCGACGCGGTGCCAGGCCACGGCGTCTTCTTCGAAGCCGTAGTAGGGCGTGAGGTCGAAGCCGCCGCCGAACCACCACACCGGCGCCGCGCCTTCCTTCTCGGCCACGAACAGGCGCACGTTGGCGTGCGATGTGGGCACGTAGGGATTCTGCGGATGGACCACCAGCGACACGCCCATGGCGCGAAAGCGCCGACCGGCCAGCTCGGGCCGGCGCGCACTCGCCGCCGGTGGCAGGTTGGCGCCGGTCACGTGGGAGAAATTGACGCCGGCCTGTTCGAAGGTCGCGCCGCCGGCGAGCACGCGCGTACGGCCGCCGCCGCCCTCGGCGCGCTGCCAGGCATCCTCGCGGAAGCGCGCCCCGCTTTCGCACGCTTCGAGCGCCGTGCAGATCGCGTCCTGCAGCTGGCGCAGCCAGGCCTCGACGCCATTGATATCGTCTTCGCTCACGGGGTCGGTCATGGCGCCAGGGCTCGTCGGGACAGGGCGGCTCAACTTATCAAAAGGCAGGCGACCTGTTAATGTACGCACGCCCCGCCAGCCACCACACGCCGAGCCCCATGAGCACACGCAGCGCGCGCGTCGAGCGCGACACCAAGGAGACCCGGATCGCGGTCGCGATCGATCTCGACGGCAGCGGACGCGCGAACTTCGCCACCGGCTTGCCGTTCCTCGACCACATGCTCGACCAGGTGGCCCGTCACGGCCTCGTCGACCTCGACGTGAAGGCCGAGGGCGACCTCGAAATCGATGCCCACCACACGGTCGAAGATCTCGGCATCACGATCGGCCAGGCGTTCGACAAGGCGGTCGGCGACAAGCGCGCCATCCGCCGCTACGGCCATGCCTACGTGCCGCTGGACGAAGCGCTGTCGCGCGTCATCATCGACCTGTCGGGTCGCCCCGGGCTGACCTGGGAGGTCGATTTCCCGCGCGCCCGCATCGGTGATTTCGACGTCGACCTGTTCAGCGAGTTCTTCCAGGGCTTCGTCAACCACGCCAAGTGCACCCTGCACGTCGACAACCTGCGCGGGCGCAACGCCCATCACATCATCGAGACCGTGTTCAAGGCCTTCGGCCGCGCCGTGCGCATGGCCGTCGAACACGACCCGCGCATGGGCGACGAACTGCCCTCGACCAAGGGCGCGCTGTAACCACACCGATCGGAGCCGTCCCCCGTGGCCACCATCGCCGTGATCGACTACGGAGGCAGCAACCTGCGCTCCGTGGCCAAGGCCATCGAAACCGTCGCCGAGTCCCGCGACCGCGTCATCGTCGCCGACAACGCCCACCAGATCCGCGCCGCCGACCGCATCGTCTTCCCCGGCCAGGGCGCCATCGGCAACTGCATGGCCCGCCTGCAGGAGCACGACCTCGTCGACGTCATCCGCGAGACCGCGCGCACCCGCCCCTTCCTCGGCATCTGCCTCGGCCTGCAATCGCTCATGAGCACCAGCAACGAGGACGGCGGAACCGCCTGCCTCGACCTCTTCCCCGGCAGCGTCGCCCGCTTCCCCGACGATCCGCCCCCAGCCGCCGACGGCAGCCCCCAGAAAGTCCCCCACATGGGCTGGAACGAAGTGAGCTGGACCCACGCACACCCCGTCACCGCGGACATCCCCAGCGGCACCCGCTTCTACTTCGTCCACAGCTACTACGTCGTACCGACACAAACCTCCCTCACCATAGGCCAGACGACCTACATCGAAACCTTCACCTCGGCCATCGCACAGGACTACGTCTTCGCAACGCAATTCCACCCCGAGAAGAGCGCAGCAGCGGGGCTGCAGTTATTGCGGAATTTTTTGGGGTGGGGGGTGTAATAACGGAATTGCGATCTAATCACTGACCCGCGCCCTCCGAATCCGAGGAATATTATTTCCTGACACTATCCCCAGTTGCCTCGGGCCATTCAACGAAGCTTCAAATATAAAGCCAATTGCAGTACAAACACGCGCGGTTTGCCGCATATATTCAATATCCGCTGGTCGCACTGCGCGCCCTATTCAAATCATGTTCATGTGGTTTTTTGTGTCGATGTATGAAGTAACCTCTCAGGCTGCGAATCGGTCCGCTTCTTGTGCGTCATCGAAAATCGGTATCTGTACGCAGGTCTCTTTTGTGTCGTCCTCCACCGGACGGTAGATACGCGACCCGACAGACTTATTTACATCCCAAACAAGGCCCAATTTTTCTAACACCAAAAACACAAGGTATCCAACATCGAGTTCATACCAGTATTCCCCCATCCGACAACTAGCCATATTCGCATGATGATTGTTATGCCAGCCCTCACCGAAAGTTAAGAGCCCAAGAATCAGAGAATTCTTGCTCTCGTCATACGTCTCGTAGCGCGGAGCGCCAATACAATGAAAAACGACCGTAACGGAAAAAGCTACATGCCATACAAGGAGTGTTGATAACAGTCCGCCGTAGGCAAATGCAGGCATTTCTCCAATCGCATATAGGGCCACCAAAAGGAGTACGTTCGGTAAATAGTAGAAACGATTAAGTACAGTAAGTTCGGGGTATCGCTTGAGATCCCCGACTCGCCCGAGCCGATCCTCATCATAATTCTTGGAAATCACCCAACCGATATACGCATATAGGATTCCCTTCTTTGCCGGGCTATGAAGATCCCGGCTCGTGTCACTATGGAGATGATGGTGCCGATGGCCGGATGCGAACTTGATGGGACAGCGTGCCATTGTCAGCGTCGCCCAGAGTCCCATCACAAACTGAAAGGCTCTGCTGGTCCGGCATACTCTATGCGCAAAATATCGGTGCACCGCACATGTGAATCCCAACCACCTAATTGCATAGATGCCAATAGCCCATCCTAAATAGGAATATTCGAAACCCGTTTTCCAGAGCGCCCATGCTGTTGCACCATGAACGGCGATGAAAGTCGAAAGGATTGTGTAGTTGATCTCGGACGATTTCATAACTGCTAACTCCGATGACTTACGGCTTAGCCGCGGGCGGCTACGCGGCGACGATTTGCCGCGGAGGACTGTGCCTTAAGAATTAGATCTATCGTTCGAAAGTTCTTCGATGAGAGCTTCATGGCCTGGTTTGCCCATACGGAAACTTCACTCCTAATCCTTTCGACCGCTAGGAGTTCAAATCTTCTTCCGTAGAATTCGCGTTCTTTTTCTCCGATAGTTGAAATTAGGGCATTCGTCGCCGCCAGCCCTTGGCCGGGCTCAGCAAGAAAATCTATAACCCCCATGTCAAACAACTGTTCTGCAGTCCATCGGCGAGCAGCGCCCAAAATGGCCTTCGATTTCTTTGCACCTATGCGCGTCTCAAGTAACGGCTCCGCACCCATTCCAGGAAACAAGCCAAACAACGGCTCGGGGAATCCGAAGCAAGTTCCACGTTCGGCGATAAGAACGTGCGATGAGAGGGCGAGTTCAAATCCTCCCCCTTGTGCCTCTCCCTGGACGACGCAGACAGTTAATTGCTTGTGAAGGCGAAAAGACTCGACGTTACTGGCGATCACTTCTCCCGATTTCATCGCGTAATCTAAAAGCGCTTCATCGTCTCCGGATTGAACGCATGATTTGAAGAACGCCAGATCGCCTCCTAGAGAAAAGATCCCCGGGACATTAGATCGAAGTATTCGTTGCTCGAATATTGAGAATCTTGGCGACGAGAAGATCTTCTGGAGGTCCAGTATTTCCGAAATTAGATCTTTGGTTACGAATGAAGGTGCATTCGCCCGCAATACCCACGATGCGGTACGACGTCGCGGCTCCAACAATAGTTGGAAATTTTTCGTAGAGCGGAAAACTCCACCTTTCCCATTGGCGGTTGCCTGCGGGGATGATGAACGGTTTTGGTTAATAGCTATGGCGCTAGACATGGTTACCCTCCGAAGAAAACACCTATTACGTTTTAGTCTCGGCAGGGCACCCTCAAATTTGCGAGTGCCGCCGATCGAGGTAGCTGATAGGTCGCGCCGAAATAGATTTGTTTTTCTGGGGGTTACGCCGTCCTTGCGTTCAAAACATGTTGGTTTGAGAGGCCTGCGCGACGCTTTAGCTTAAACGCTCTACGTCCAAGGAAATAGGGTTTCGCGACAGCTAAGATGGGGCTGTCGAAGCTAGGGTGGTGGGGCCCCTATTGGATGTTATCGACCTAAACTAGGACGCTGTGAAGCCGGCCGGCAATATTTCCGTGTTGGAGAGATCGCTATGAGCAGCGAGTTATTGAGAAAACGAGCGCACCGCGCTCTTACAAATGCACTTAGCAGTACGCTGGATATCCAGTCTGACGCAATTCGAAACACCGACAGGATCGTCGCCGACCTTGGTGCGGATTCGATGGCGACGCTAACGGTGTTAATCCTTGTTGAAGAAGATCTAAATATATCCATCGACCCTGATGCTTTGCAGATAGCAGATGCTACCGTTGCTGAGGTATGTAACCGATTGGTTGTATATCTAGCCCCATAGGTATAACGATGAGTCGACGAGTTTTTATAACTGGTATCGGTGTCGTATCGGCTCTGGGTAACCAACTGGACGAGTTTTGGTGTAACTGCCTGCACGGCCAGACACGTATAGAAGAGACCCCAACCGAATGGGGGGAATACTACCAAGCAAAGAGCCGCTTCTGGTCTCCCCTCGAGTTACCTGACTATTCGTCATTCGCAATTAATTCCGCATATGCCGCTCCACGGGATACTGCCGTGCTTAATGCGATAGTTGCTTCCGATCAAGCAATCGAACACGCCGGTCTACAGGCAGAGATTACTAACGGGAAGTCGCGGCGGCACAAACTGCTCGATGTTCGCGATTTATACGCGGGGGTTTTCTGCGGGACCGGACTAGGGTGTATCACCTCCATTCTAGATAGCTATGTGCCGCATTTGCTCGGAAAAGGAATCGGCGCATCGTTATCTAAATCGGACGAATCGGAGGATTGTCGCGAACTGATACAAAATTTTCTTGCGAACCCGAGAGTGTCACCATTAGCGAGCTTGCGTTCAATGTCGAGTTCCTTGAGTTCCAGTATTTCCATTCGATATGGATTGAAAGGGCCCTCGGAAACCGTATTCGCGGCTTGCGCGTCCGGCGCGTCGGCAATTCTTCGTGCACTAACGGAAATACGCACCGGTCGTCTCGACCTCGCGCTTTGCGGAGGTAGTGAGTATTTTGGGGATCGCGCGGGAGGTGTTTTTATGGCGTTCGATCGGCTCGGCGCCCTAGCTCGCGGTGCGCACGATAGCAGCGGGGTCAATCGCCCGTTTGACGCGGAACGAAGTGGCTTTCTATTTAGTCAAGGGGGCGCATGTATGCTCGTTCTTGAAAGTGAGGAACTTCTAAGATCGAGAAATGGGTATGCCCTTGCTGAACTGGCGGGAGGGTTCTCCACTTCGGATGCTGCATCATTAGTCAGCATAGATTTGGAGGATACAACAATCGATATTGCGATAGCTGGAGCACTTGCGGATGCCAATGAGCCCTTGCAGTCCGTAGATTACGTTAACGCTCACGGAACCGGCACTGCGCAGAATGACGCAGCCGAAGCGGAAACAATTGAGCGGCTGTTCGGTGATAGGCCATACGTTAATAGTACAAAGAGCCTTCTTGGTCATACGATTGGGGCCAGTGGCGCCTTCGGAGTTGCCGTCTCCGTCCTGAGCCTGAGAGATCAGATTGTTCATCCGTCATTAAATGTGGTGAACCCAGTAGCTACCATCCGAATCCCTCGTCGCGCGGAGCATGCTGCTCTACGGGTGGCGATAGCACAGAATTTCGGTTTCGGAGGGCACAACGTGGTGCTGGTAGCAAGGCAGCCGAGCAATTGACTAGGGCTCAATCGGCTAGGTACCGCAGCGCGATTTCATCTAGAGTTGACTTCCCTATCGACGCAAGAGTTCTCGTATGCTGGAGCTTGCCGCCAAGAATGGACTCTAAAGGCAACCTCTCTATGACGCGCGCGCAGTCGGCCAACTTACGCGCTCCTATGGTGTAGGCCGCCCCAGCAAGGGTATGAAGTTCGCTAAGGGCCTTTTCTACCTCCCCTTCATTTAGCGCAGCTTCGAACCCGGTCATGTATGCGACAGCGTCCTCGCAGAATTCTTTGAAAAACTCTCTTTGTTCGGTCTTGGTCATAAATGCGAGAACATCAGCGATATCCTTCTCACATAGCAGGTGCTCATTTTTCGACGGCGCTCCGGACACTTGATTAGCTGATTCAGTACAGACAGGAACGCCATCTAAAGAGACAGTAGACGGAGCTACGTCTTGATACCGATTCTCCGGATGAAAATGCGTCTTCTCGATCGGGAATGGCGGTGCGCCGGACGCCACACCCGTTAGAGCAGAAAGGATGGTTGACGGTCGAGCAGGTTTCGTGATGTATGAATCCACACCGGCTTCCACGGCCGCTCGCTTCGCTTCGCTCGTAGTGTCAGCGGTGAGCAGTATTACCTTAGCCGGCTCGTGCGCTCGCGGCTCGACAAATTTGTAAAGTCGACACACCTCAATACCATCTCGTCCAGGCATGTGCATATCTAAGATTGCGCAATCGTACCGATTTGCCACAAGCTCAAAAATGGCCTCATCTCCATCTGTAGCAACAAACACTTCGTGCCCTACACTTTCGAGGACCGTGCGGAGCAACATTCGATTTGTCGGGTCATCGTCCGCGATCAAGATTCTTAGTACCGTCAGCGGATCTTCGGTCAGAGAAACCTTAGTCGAATCGCTAAACGGAAGCGACGCCCCAAGTTTAAATTGTCGCAAAGTACGACTTAACGCATTCGCCGAAATCGGCGTGGGCAAGTAGGACATAGCGCCATTCGCCATAGCGGTAGCGTGATACGCGGCTGTGCCATACATTACGATCGGGAAGATTCTTGACGAGGCCTGCCTTAACGACTGTAACGCGCCGGGGATATTTGATGCACAATCGGACGCGTCTAAAAAGGTGCACGCAACCGATTGATTGCCGACCATACTGTCCAAGAACGAAACGGCATCGGACAGACGTTCAAATACGTGGACCGTCGTATTGATTGACCGAAGGAACGCGGCTATAGGCATTCGATTCCTATCTCTGCCCACGATGAGAGCGGCCGGCGCATCTGCTATTTCGTCTATCGGCTGCAGATCCTCGGGAACCAAGTCCAATCTCAGACAAACAGTGAATTTAGTGCCATTGTTCTCCTGTGAATCAAAAGCTAACGTACCGTCCATTAGCCTGACGAGTTCCCGAGCAAAAGCTGTCCCCAAGCCGGTTCCGCCATACCTTCGGGTTATTGAAGTATCTGCTTGGTAATAGGGATCCAGAATTCGCTTTTTCGCAATCTCTGGAATGCCGAGCCCCGTATCATGAATTTCGAAGAGGAGGTCAACGTAATCGTCAGTCCGGCTGCGTTCGCGTACAAAAAATGATACTTCGCCTTCTTCAGTGAACTTCACGGCATTCCCTAGAAGGTTAATGAAGATTTCTTTGAGTTCTGCCGGAGCTCCGCGAAGGTGGTTCGGAATCTGCGGTTCGACGTCAAGATAAACAACGAGGCCTTTTGATTCAGCCGGAGGCAGTATCACCAGCACGCATTCCGACAGCAATCGATAGAGATCAAAATCTTCGTTCGACAGTTCATAGGAGCCCGCTTCAAACTTCGACAAATCGAGTACTTTGTTAACTAACTCTAATAGGGTTGAAGATGAAACAGAGATCAGATTCACGAGGTCTGCAATATATCCGTCGGTGGCACGATGTTTAAGGATTTCCGCAGTCGAGATTATCGCGTGTAACGGCGTTCTGAGTTCATGACTCATACGAGCAGTAAATTCCGCCTTTGCTGCATAGGCGCGCTCCCGCTCAGCGACGGCCTCTCTAAGTTGCCGAATAAGCCACCCGGCGTAGAGGGGAACAACAAGCATTGCGAGGGCCAAGCCCAGTGAGAAAGTGGGGCGCGATTCCCAAAATGGCACGGCCTGCGAAACACTCCCAAACATGCAGAGCGAGACAATTACATTCAACGCCAAATACTCGACACCGTATCGGACGCCGTAGCCGATCGATATCCATATGTACAGGGCCCAGATACCAGCTGTAGACTCGCCTCCGATAAGCAATACCAAAGAGATAAAGACGTTGTCGCTAATTAGACCGGCCGTACGCGCGAGTCTATGTGCCAGTGCGCTTCGATGTTTCGCACTGAGCCAATGAGCCCAGACAAGTAGCGAGCCTGCAGCAATCAACGACGCCACGGATACTTTGATAACGGCAGAGAGCGCAATAGCTGGGTCTGCACGGTATGCGGAGAAAGTCAGCGCAACTAGCACAACATGAAGTACAGCGCGAATCCTGGCTTGGCCCAGCTCGTCGAGCTCGCGCAGCTTAGGACGACCGAGTGTACTGTTTGCCATGGCCAAATACGTCCGCGCCTACCTACCAGCCAGGAGCACGTACATAAGGTTTCCCCTGTTAGGTCGAAAAGCGTTACGCAACATTGGATTATGGCGTCCCGTTTTTAGGCAGTCCTAATCCACGATAATCCTTCAGCGGCGCTAGTATTGCTCATGTGTTTGGTTCGCTACAGTGCTTTTTAGACTATCGATTGGACCTCGCCGGGCGACGAGATAGACATCGCGGTTACTCTAAACCCAAACATCTAGGTATTAATGGGAACCTCCCAATCCCGGCTAGAAGAGTGTTGATTCAGGGGGCTTCCAGAAATTGCGGTTGCCTTCGTAACCGCATATCGCCTCTCTCAGACGCTTCTCGAAATGCCTTAACGCGGGCAAGCCAGGTTGCGCGGGCTGGTTGATAATTTCTTCGAGGGCATGACTGCAATAATGCGAATTAGGCCCCAAGATAACGTCAACGAGGCCCCGGATTCGATGACGTTGTCGCTCTACTTTCGCTTCATCGTGTTGGTTAACAATGTAGGATAACAATTGGTTCAGCTCGATAAGAATTTGCTGCAATGAACGCTCAATTTCAGATTTTGGCAGATCGCTCTGGATGCGAGACCCAACTTCGGAAATACCCGCTGTATCCGAGGCCGGTTTTTGTGCTTGATGCACGATAGCGTATGCTTCAGAGAGCTTGTCGACGATGCACTCTATCGCTGAACCCTTTGTTAAAACTGCGTCGTATAGTCTTCTATCCGAGATGCTCTCCGTAGCCCCAGAAAGGAGGAGCACGACACAAGGCCCCCGCTCGCTAGCTCGATACTTTTCTGCAATCGTATGGCCATGTGTCGACCCGATTTTCGCATCGACCACAAGACAATCGAAGCGACCGTGCATGATTTCTTGAATCGCGTCTGTCTCGTTATGCGCTTGGGTTGTGTGCGCGCCAGCAGTTGAAAGTATTCTTGCAATCTGATTAGTAATCAGCGGTACGTCGTCAACGATCAAGATCCGAAGGCCTTGCAGAGATGTCGGTTTGGTTAGTGAGATAGCTTGCCGCCGGAATGCGGCCATTGTTGATGGCTTGGTTACACCCCTAGTAACTACGTAATTGGCGGCACCTTTCCAGTCGATTAATGTAATGCTAGTTGCCTCATCAACAATGAGAACAGCAGGAGGCAAAGCTCTACTTTCACAAGCATATTCCGCTCGACGACGGATTTCGTTTAAGGCATCAGTAGTTCGACATGCAATTACATCCACCTGCAGATCAGGATCGTGCAGTATTGGCCAGCCCTCCGTTCGCGTGCGATGAATCACATATCCGGCGTCAGACCAGAAACAGAGGTCGTCGTCGGAGGGTTCGGAACCGAAATACAAACAATAGCCCCAGGTGAAAGAAGAATTTTTCGTAAGCGCTGGTACTGTGTATGGGAACTCGAAGGAGAAGCAGGAACGCATTTTTGATGCATGAGCATCCACGATAGATCCGCCTAGCTTCTTGATCTCAAATTGGAGCGCATCGCTTCCGAAACCAAACGCCTTTTTTTGTGACTTCGCGACTCGTATTCGAGGCGACCGATAATTAGCCGCGCCCTTGGGATATTGGCATGCGCTCACGGTTACAAATAACTTGGGGACGTTCTGGATCGATGGACGACTTGCAATTGATACATGTACCGCACAGGAATGATTGTGCTTTATCGCGTTCTCGATAAGGTTCTCAAGGGCTGTACGAAGAAACCCGGAGCGCAATTGAATGTACGGCACAACATCCGGATGTATTACCCAAGTTAAATGTATTTTTTTTGATATAGCTAGCAGGTGGTACTCGTCCGCTGTCTGTCGTACTAGATTGAATATGTTCTCAACGTAGGTGAGCCGGAAACTTCCCCCTGCTTCCCCTTCCTTCAAACTAGCAAGTGTATTTTCACAAAGCTCGTTGATCGCTAGGCACATCGCTGAAATAGACACGGCATGTCCTTGGATATCAACGGGCGTTCGTTTAGGGCCGCTCTCTACTCCTATGCTGGAGCTTATCGCTTCTGCAGCCGCCTCTATATTAAAAAGTGGTGAGCGTATCTCATGGCTAAGAAGCTTTAGAAGGGCTCCCCGCTCCCTACTAACTCGCGCTAATTCCTCAACTAATGAAATGTGCCGATTCAGTAATACAATTGCGTATATCGGAATAAAGCCGAGTGCAATCAAATATGCTGTAGCAGCAATTGGATGGCTGGACACGGCCGAATTGAATTGGAGTACCACGATGACCCCTACAGATATTAGCGCTTGAGCGGCTAAATAATAGGACTCTCCGAACCGGAATCCGTTGCCGATTACATATGTGATAGCAATAGGCGCGACGATGATCGCGGCGTCTCCCGCTTCCACTCCAAAATACGTAAGCGCAATCGCATCGCTGATGAGCATTACTTTTGTCAGAGCAGCTTCCGTGTAGCCTTTGAGGCGACGAGCACGTTCGATGACCTCGTACAGAATAAGCACGATAATGGACATTCCGAGATATCCCGCACACGCTTTTAAATGCGGAACTCCTACCAGATCGGTCTCGGCGCTTGCTACTACCTCGCCCCAGATCGAGATTGCATAAACACTGCCTACTACCGCAACGCGAAACCTTGCCTGTTGCAGCCCTTCGCGACCTGGGTCGGGTCTGGTTAGATGACGTTGAGGAAATAGACTGGCGCGCATCCGTGCTTGCCTCGCGAGGATTCGAAAGCTCTATGCAATGATAGACCGACGGTCGGCAGGACTCACTAAAATCGTACGGGCGTCTTCCTCATCGTTGGACCGTCTTGCTTGGCAGCCGCCGAACTCTACCGACCGAATGCGGGTAGGGCGAAAGCGGCGCCCGGCTTTCGTAACAGGAACCGCGAAAAATCGAAACCCTTCGCAACGCGCGATTTTCCCACGCCCGATTACGCTTGCGAGATTTACCTCAGCGATGGTTTCGCCCGCACAAGCCAGTAATGGCAATCTATGGTAAACGGATTAATGGGCATCGACCGGCGCGCAGATACAACAGATTTGTCCAAAGGCTCGTCCGCGCTGCACATGATTCGCGGTACAGATGCTCGGAGGATATCTACAGTAAGCCCCGAGTCGATTGTTTTTTTCTTCGCGTGTGACTTCGGACCGCGTGATGACTGAATGGAAATTCCCTGTACTGCGCAATATCCGGAATCCACATAGCATTCCGTAACCGAGTCGACTATCGTTCATAGCGCTTGAACCATCGCGCCAAGGCTGGCGCGCTACCCTTCCGGGATTTGGAACATGGAGGTTCCGTCATGGGCAGGCAACCTGTTTGTGCTCCCTCCGGGGGCGATCACTTCTGGGATCGACTCATCGACTGCCTGCGGCCGCGGGCGCGTGACGACGAGGACTTGCGCTGGTACGTACGGCGCGTCGAGCGTTACCTGGCGGCACATCCCGAAGTTCCACTGGCACAGCATCGTGCCGGGGACGTTGCCGCCTGGTTCGACGAGATGGGGCGCTCTGATCGCGTCACGGGACAGCAATTCCACCAGGCGGTCGTGGCCCTGCAGGCCTGCTTCGCGGAGGTGCTCGGCCTCGACTGGGCACTGCGCTTCGACTGGGATTACTGGCAGGCCTCGGCGCGGGCGCTGGGGCGCCGGCACCCGACCATTGCCCGCGATAGTCCCTTACCGGGCACGCCGCCGCACCGCCCCGTTCGTTCCGGCCGGGCGCCGGCCATTGCGGCCTTGCGCGAGGTTCGGGAACGGCATGCGGCGGTGTTGCGCAGCCTGCTCGGCGAGATCCGCCGCCGCGCCTATTCCATCCGCACCGAGCAGGCCTATGAGCAATGGGTGTGCCGCTTCCTGCTCCATCACGGCAACGCGGCACCGACGGCGCTCGGTGCCGAGCACGTCGTCGATTACCTCAACTTCCTCGCCGCGGAGCGTCGGGTCGCCGCGCGTACCCAGTCGCAGGCACTGAACGCGCTGGTCTTCCTGTATACCCAGGTACTCAACGTCGAGTTGCCGGAGTTGAATGCGCTGGTGCGCGCCAAGGTTTCCAAGCGCTTGCCCGTGGTGCTGTCCATCGAGCAGGTGCGCACCCTGCTCGCGCACATGCAGGGACGTCACGCGTTGATGGCGCGCCTGCTCTACGGCACCGGCATGCGCCTGATGGAATGCGTGCGACTGCGCGTGAAGGACGTCGATTTCGACTATCGGCAGATCGTCGTCCGCGACGGCAAGGGCGCCAAGGACCGCGTGGTGCCGCTGCCGGACGCCTTGCGCGCTCCGATCACGGTCCACCTCGGCGAGGTGCGCGAGCTGTTCGCGCGCGATCGCGCCGAGGGCGTCGCCGAGGTCTACATGCCACCGGCGCTGGCGCGCAAGTACCCGGCTGCGGGCCGCGAGTGGTACTGGCAGTACGTCTTTCCGAGTGCGCGGCTGTCGCTCGATCCGCGCACGCTGAAGTCGCGCCGCCACCACCTGCACGAGAGCGGCCTGCAGAAAGCAGTGCGCCGAGCCGCGCACGCGGCGGGATTACCCAAGGTGGTCAACTGCCACACCCTGCGCCACAGCTTCGCCACCCACCTGATCGAGTCGGGCAGCGACATCCGCACGGTGCAGGAATTGCTCGGCCACGCCGACGTCTCGACGACCATGATCTACACCCACGTGCTCAACCGCGGTGGTCGCGGCGTGAAGAGCCCGCTCGATCGCCTGTGAGCGTGCGGACTGCGCGCGGGTCGCGCGCGACTCAGGCACTGCGCTCGCGCGCCACGGCGCGGTAGCCGATGTCGCGGCGGCAGAACATGCCGTCCCAGGCGATGCGATCGACGCGCGCGTAGGCCGCGCGTTGCGCGGCGCTGACGTCGACGCCGAGGCCGACCACGCACAACACGCGCCCGCCGTTGGTCACACAGCGATCGCCGTCCGTGCGCGTGCCGGCATGGAACACGTAGGTGTCCGGCAAGTCGTCGTCGAGACCGCTGATGATGGCCCCCCTGGCGTAGTCACCGGGGTAACCGCCGGCAGCGAGCACCACGCCGAGCGCAGCGCGTGCGTCCCACTCGAGCGCGACGTCCGCGGCGCGCCCTTCGAGCACGTCGAGACAGGCGGTGACGAGATCGGTCTTCAAGCGCATCATGATCGGCTGCGTTTCCGGATCGCCGAACCGGCAGTTGTATTCCAGCACGCGCGGCACGCCGTCGGCGCCGATCATGACGCCGGCATAGAGGAAGCCGCGGTAAGGACGGCCGTCGGCGCGCATGCCGGCAAGGGTCGGTTCGATGACGGTGCGCATGATGGTCTCGCTCATCGCCTGGTCGATCACCGGCGCCGGCGAGTAGGCGCCCATGCCACCCGTGTTGGGGCCACGGTCGCCGTCGTCGCGCGCCTTGTGATCCTGCGAGGAGGCGAACGGAATCGCCGTGACGCCGTCGCTCATGACGATGAAGCTCGCCTCCTCGCCGTCGAGGAAATCCTCCACCACGACCCGCGCGCCGGCTTCACCGAAGGCGCCGTCGCCGAGCATGCTGCGCGCCGCGGCGCGCGCTTCTTCGTGCGTCGCGGCGACGACCACGCCCTTGCCGGCAGCCAGGCCATCGGCCTTCACCACCATCGGCGCGCGGCGCGCATCGATGTGGGCGAGGGCTTCGTCGAGGGCTTCGAACACAGCGTAACCGGCAGTCGGGATGCGATGGCGGGCGAGGAAGTCCTTGGTGTAGGCCTTGGAGGCTTCGAGCACGGCGGCAGCCTGCGGCGGGCCGAAGCATTTCAACCCCGCGGCGTCGAAAGCGTCGACGACACCGGCGACGAGCGGCGCCTCGGGGCCGACGATGGTCAGCCCGACAGCGTTGTCGCGCGCGAAATCGACCAGCGCGCCGCTGTCCTCGGCACCGATGGCGACGTTCTCGACCTGCGCTTCGCGCGCGGTACCGGCGTTGCCGGGCGCACAGTAGACGCGTTCCACCCGCGGCGACTGCGCGCACTTCCAGGCCAGGGCATGTTCGCGGCCACCGCCGCCGATGATGAGAACCTTCATGTGTTGCATCCCGACCGTCGCGCCGCGGTGCGGCGCGCGGCGCTCAGTGGCGGAAATGGCGTTCGCCGGTGAAGACCATGGCCAGGTCGTGCTCGTCGGCCGCGGCGATCACTTCCGCGTCGCGCATCGAGCCGCCCGGCTGGATGACCGCGCGGATGCCGACTTCGGCGGCCTGGTCGATGGTGTCGCGAAACGGGAAGAAGGCATCCGAGGCCATCACCGAACCCTTCACCTCGAGGCCCTCGTCGGCCGCCTTGATGGCGGCGATGCGCGCGCTGTAGACGCGGCTCATCTGCCCGGCGCCGATGCCGATGGTACGGCGATCGCGCGCATAGACGATGGCGTTCGATTTCACGCAGGCAACCACGCGCCAGGCGAAGATGAGGTCGCGCAGCTCGTCCATGCTCGGCGTGCGCCTGGTCACCGTCTTCAGCGAACCGGCAGCGATGGTCTGCGCGGCGAAGTCGCGATCCTGTACCAGCAGCCCGCCGGCCACGCGCTTGTACTCGAGCTGGCGCAGCGGGTCGGCCGGCCACTCGCCGGTGACGAGCACGCGCACGTTCTGCTTGGTCTCGAGCACCGGGCGTGCGTCGGCCGCCACTGACGGCGCGATGATGACCTCGACGAACTGGCGTTCGACGATGGTCCTGGCCAGCGTGGCGTCGAGTTCGCGGTTGAGCGCGATGATGCCGCCGAAGGCCGAGGTCGGGTCGGTGGCATAAGCCGACTCGTAGGCCTCGGCGAGTTCGCGTGCCTCGGCCACGCCGCAGGGATTGGCGTGCTTGACGATGACGCAGGCCGGTTCGCGGAACGAACGCACGCAGTCGAGCGCGGCGTCGGTATCGGCGATGTTGTTGTAGGAGAGTTCCTTGCCCTGCAGTTGCTCGGCGCCGGCGAGCGTGCCCGGCGCGGCGTCGCCGTCGACGTAGAACGCCGCGCGCTGGTGCGGGTTCTCGCCGTAGCGCAGCGTCTGCTTGAGGCTGACGCGGATGTCGAGCTGGCCCGGGAAGGGTTCCGGTTCGGCGCCGGTGCGCGCGCTGAGGAAAGTCGAGATGGCGCGGTCGTAATGCGCGGTGTGGGCGAAGGCCTTGGTCGCGAGGCGGTAGCGGGTCGGCGCGCTGACCGCACCGGACCGCGCGACCTCCTCCTTGATCAACGGGTAGTCCGCCGGGTCGCACACGACGGCGACATGGGCGTGGTTCTTGGCCGCCGCGCGCAGCATCGCCGGCCCGCCGATGTCGATGTTCTCGACCGCCTCGTCGAGCGTGCAGTCGCGGCGCGCGATGGTCTGCTCGAAGGGATAGAGATTGACGACGACGAGATCGATGGGTTCGATGCCGTGCCTGGTCATCACCGCGTCGTCGGTGCCGCGGCGCGCGAGGATGCCGCCGTGCACTTTGGGGTGCAGGGTCTTGACCCGTCCTTCCATCATCTCGGCGACGCCGGTGTGCTCGGCGACGTCGCGCACCGCGATGCCGGCCTCGCGCAGCAGCTTCGCCGAGCCGCCGGTGGAGAGAATGCCGTAGCCGGCGTCGACCAGCGCCTGCGCCAGCGCGGCCAGGCCGCGCTTGTCGGAGACGCTCATCAGCGCCCAGGCCTTGACGGGGGTGGTGTCGGTTTCTTCGTTCATGTCCGCCTGCGGAGATTGTCGGAGTGATGCAAATCGGTTGCGGCCGGTGCGCGCTGCCGCGGGTGCACCGGCGGGCGCTGCCGCCGAAGGCCGCAGCGTAGCAGGGCGCGCGGCCGGCGCGCGCTCACCGCCGGCTCACGGCTTGAGCTGGTACTTGTTCAGCCGCGCGCGCAAGGTGGCGCGGTTCATGCCGAGCAGCTGCGCGGCGCGCGAGATGTTGCCGCGCGTCTCGCGCAGCACGACTTCGAGCAAGGGCCGTTCGACCTGCGAGATGACCAGCTCGTGGAGGTTGACCGGATCTTCGCCGTTGAGGTCGGCGAAGTAACGCTCGAGCGAGTCGCGCACCAGTTCGCACAACGGTTGTTCGCCGTGCTTGCCGGCCGCGCTCATGCGGCGTCCTGCCAGGCCGTCACGGCGGCGAGTTGGTCGAGAAGCGCGAGCTGCGCGGCGGCGGTGTCGAGCCGCACGAAGCGCTGCCGCCAGGCCGCGCCATTGGCGAAATCCTCCAGGTACCAGCCGACGTGCTTGCGCGCGATGCGCAGGCCGCTGGCGACACCGTAATGTTCGTGCAGCGCCACGAGGTGTTCGCGCATCACCGCGATGCGCACGCTCGCCGGTGGCGGCTGCCAGTCGCGCCCGGCCAGTGCGGCCTTGATGGCGCCGAAGATCCACGGCCGTCCGCGCGCGGCGCGGCCGATCATGAGGCCGTCGGCGCCGCTCTCGGCCAGCACCTGCCGGGCCTCTGCCGCGGTGGTGATGTCGCCGTTGGCGATCACCGGGATGGCGACCGCCTGCTTGATGGCGGCGATGGTGGCGTACTCGGCACGGCCGCGGAACGCACACGCGCGGGTGCGGCCGTGCACGGTGAGCGCGGCGACGCCGGCACCCTCGGCCAGGCGCGCGATGCGCACACCGTTGCGCTCGGCCGGGCTCCAGCCGGTGCGCATCTTGAGTGTGACCGGCACGTCGACCGCGGCGACGACGGCGTCGAGGATCGCGCCGACCAGGGCCTCGTCGCGCAGCAGCGCGGAGCCGGCCTGGCGATCGAGCACCTTTTTCGCCGGGCAGCCCATGTTGATGTCGACGATGTCGGCGCCGAGGTCGGCGGCGGCACGGGCGGCAGCGGCCAGCAGGCGCGGTTCGCCCCCCGCGATCTGGACGATGCGCGGCGCGGCTTCGCCGGTCATGTCGAGCCGCGGGCGCGTCTTGCGGCTGTCCCACAAATGGGTCTGCGCGCTGACCATCTCGGTCACTGCGTAATCGGCACCGAAGCGGCGCGCGAGCACGCGCAGGGGTCGGTCGGACACGCCGGCCATGGGCGCGAGCGCCACGGGCTGGTCGAAGGTGAATGTGCCGATGTTCATCCTGCTCTGTGCGCTGGCCGTGCCGTCGTCCGGGGAGATCACACCCTGTCGCCCGACGGGCGGCCGCTCGAGGGAATCCGACAGGTATCGAACTGGTCAGGTGGCCGGGCCGGCGCCGCTCCCCCGGTGCCGTCCGTGCGAGGGCCGATGATAGCCACAATGCCGCGGCATCGGAAGGCCGCGGCGGGCCTCGCGATCAGAGAAAGGAGAACTCGAAGCTGCTCGCGCGCGCGGCGTCGCCACCGAGTTCGAGCACGACGTAGACCGGCTGACCGGGCGTCATGCCGGCGGCGGCGTCGATGCTGTGATCGAGATATTCGTCCGGCGCGAAGCGCCGCTGCCCGACGATCCGGCCGGTGGCATCGTGCAGGGTCAACTCGATGACCGGGAAGGGTGTCGGCACCTCGGCCTCGTTGACCAGGGTGGCGTTGACCAGCAGCGCGTCACGGTACTGCGGGTGTTCGCGCACGTCGCGCGCGGCGAGCTGCACGCTGTTCGCCGGGCGCGCGGCGGCCGGGCCACGGCAGCCGAGCCAGGCGCAGGCCTGGGCGAACCACGACGCAGTGGCCGGCAGCGCGGAGGTGATCGTCGCGCGGGCGAGGAAGGCGCCCTGCGCGGCGAGGACGACGGCGAGTACGCCCACGCTCGCCGCCCACGGCCAGCGCCGGCGCCGCGGCCGCTTCGCCCGCTCGAGGGCGGCCAGCTCGGCGCGCAGGAGATCGGGCACCGCCGGTTCGGCCGCGGCCGGGCCGGGATCCGGCGGCTCGGTGCGATCCTCGACGTCCGGCGCGGGCGCCGCCATCGGGTCGCCGTCGTCATCGTCGTCCTCGGCACTGCCCGGGGCGGTGAAGAGGATGGCGTGTTCGGCGTCGCTCAAGGTCGCGGTGCGCGGCGGGGCCGCTTCGAGCGCCGCGTCTTCAGCGCCACCCGGCGTGTCGCCGGCAGCCGCCGCGGCGGGTTGGACGGGCCCATCCGCTGGCGTGCCCGGCGCACTTCCGGGCGGCGTCGAATCGGCAGGCGGGAATGGCCCGGACGCGGGCAGCGGCGGCAGCGGTGGTTCAGCGGTGACCGCTTCGGCCCGTGCCGGAGGCGCCTCGGCGGCAGCGGCCGGCGACGGCACGTCGGTCGCGGCCGGCGCCACGGGCTCCTCGGTAGCAACGGCCGATGACTCGGCCATCGACGGCGGCGGTGCCGGCGCCGCCGCGGCTGGCATGGGGGGTACGGCCGGCCCATCGGCCGGGGCACTCGACGCCGGCACGGCCGGCGAAACCGCGGGCGCGGCCGCGCCAGCCGGCTCGCTGTAAGCGGCGGGTGGTGACGGCACGTCCGCGGCCGGCGAATCGCTCGCCGCGGCGAGCGCGCCGCGGGCTGCCGCGGGCGTACTGGCGGCGCTCGGCAATGACGTCCCACCCGGTGTCGACTCCGGCGCGAGACGAACGGGCGTTGGCGCCACCGCCTCCTCGACCAGGCTGGCGAGAGCGTTGAAGACGTGCTCGCAAGCGCCGCAGGTAACGAAACCGTTGGCCACGCTCAGGTGCTCGGCGCGGACGCGGAACCACGCGCCGCAGCTCGGACATCGCGTCAGCATGCTTGCATTCCCCCCGGCATCCCCGCCGGCAGTCTAGCAGGCTGGTGAAAAACTACTGCGGAGGTCGTGGGCGGCGTTGCGTGCTCGCCTGCGGTCCTCGGTTATCCGCATAAATTCCGGTCCTCGTCTCGCCCGCGCCTTGCCCACGATGTTCCTCGCGACGTTCTTCACCAGCCTGCCAGCAGGCCGGCGCCACCGGGCCGGTTCGGCGACGGCGGCGGCATGCCCCGTTCGCTCGCGCCTGGCCACCCCGACGCGGCCTCAGCGCCGGCGGGCGCCAGCGAGCAGCGCCCACTCCCCGCGGGTCGCCGCCAGGGCGAGATCGAAGTCGGCCGCGTAGGCCGCGATCACGGCGTCGGCCTGGCCGACCAGCAGGCCCGACAGCGCAATGCGGCCGCCGGGATGGACGAGGCCGGCCAAACGCGCGCCCAGCGCGAGCAGGGGTTCGAGCAGGATGTTGGCGACGAGCACGTCGGCCACGCGCCCGGCGACCACCTCTGGTCCGCCGACCTCGACCACGCCGGCAGCGCCGTTGGCGAGAACGTTGGCGCGCGCCGTGGCGATGGCCGCGTCGTCGATGTCCACCGCCCACACCGCGCGTGCGCCGAGCGCCGCGGCCGCCAGCGCGAGCACCCCGGAGCCGCTGCCGTAATCGATGACGTCGCAGTGCTCGAGCCCGGCCGCGGCCAGCCAGTCGAGGCACAGCGCGGTGGTCTCGTGGGTGCCGGTACCGAAGGCCTGGCCCGGATCGATCTGCAACACGTGGCGCACCCCTGGCGGCGCTTCGCACCAGCTCGGGCACACGCACAGGCCACCGCCGAAGACCAGCGGTTGCCAGTGACGCTTCCAGTTCTCCGCCCAGTCCGTGCCCTCGATGTCACGGGTGTCGAGGGCAGCGCCGGGCGGCAGGGCGTCGCGCAGCCGGTCGAGCACCTGCGCGCGCGGCGTGGCATCGTCGAACAGGGCCTCGATGGTGAAGCGCGCCCAGCGCTCGCCCGGGTCACTGCCGGGTTCGGCGAACAGCGCGCGGTCGCCCTCGCTCTGGGTCAGCGACAGCGCGCCGAGTTCGTCGAGCAGGGTTTCCAGGGCCGGCCAGGCGGCCGCCTCGACGACGAAGCGCACCTCGTAGCAGGCATTCATCGACGCGCGCCGCGCGGCGACCGGCGCCGCGGCGCACCGGCGGGACGCGGCGACACCGTCATCGGCTCAGACCAGGCCCAGGCGCCGTTCGAGGAAGTGGATGTCGGTGCCGCCGGCGCGGAAGGCGGCGTCCGAGACGAGGTCGATGTGCAGCGGGATGTTGGTCTCGATGCCCTCGATGACGAGCTCGGTCAACGCGTTCTGGGTGCGCGTCAGCGCCGCGTCGCGATCCTCGGCGTGGCAGATGAGCTTGCCGATCAGCGAGTCGTAGTACGGCGGCACGACGTAGCCGGCATAGATGTGCGAATCGATACGCACGCCCGGTCCACCGGCCGGGTGGTAGACCGTGATGGGCCCCGGCGAGGGCCGGAAGGTATAGGCATCCTCGGCATTGATGCGGCACTCGATGGCATGGCCGTGGATCTCGATGTCGTCCTGGCCGATGTCGAGCTTCTCGCCGGCGGCGACCAGCAGTTGCTGCTTGACCAGATCGATCCCGGTGATGGCCTCGGTTACCGGGTGCTCGACCTGGATGCGCGTGTTCATCTCGATGAAATAGAACTCGCCGTTCTCGTAGAGGAACTCGAAGGTGCCGGCGCCGCGGTAACCGATGCGCTTGCACGCCTCGACGCACAGCGCGCCCATGCGCGCACGCGTCGCCGCGTCGATACCGGGTGCGGGCGCTTCCTCGATGATCTTCTGGTGACGGCGCTGCATGGAGCAGTCGCGTTCGCCGAGGTGGATGACGTTGCCGTGGGCATCGGCCAACACCTGGAACTCGATGTGGCGCGGGCGCTCGAGGAATTTCTCGAGGTACACGGAATCGTTCTGGAACGCGCTCGCCGCCTCGCGCTTGGTCAGGCCGATGGCGTTGCGCAGGCCCGCCTCGCTGTGCACCACGCGCATGCCGCGCCCGCCGCCGCCGCCGGCGGCCTTGATGATCACGGGGTAGCCGATGGCGCGCGCGAGCGCGGCGTTCTCGGTGATGTCGTCGCCGAGCGACTTGCCCGAACCGGGCACGCAGGGCACGCCGGCTTCCTTCATCGCGGCGATGGCCGAGAGCTTGTCGCCCATCAGGCGCATGGTCTCTGGCCGCGGGCCGATGAACACGAAGCCCGATTGCTCGACACGCTCGGCGAAGTCGGCGTTCTCCGACAGGAAGCCGTAACCCGGGTGGATGGCAACGGCATCGACGACCTCGGCGGCGGCGATCACGGCCGGGATGTTGAGGTAGCTGTCGGCTGGCGCCGGCGGCCCGATGCACACCGATTCGTCGGCCAGGCGCACGTGCTTGAGGTCACGGTCGGCCGAGGAATGGATGGCGACGGTCTTGATGCCGAGATCGCGGCAGGCGCGCAGGACGCGGAGCGCGATTTCGCCGCGGTTGGCGATGACGACTTTGTCGAACATGGCGCGCGGTCAGGTGATGATGAACAGGGGTTGGCCGTATTCGACCGGGTGGCCGTTGTCGGCCAGGATGGCGGAGACCTTGCCGCCGATCTCGGCCTCGATCGGATTCATGATCTTCATCGCCTCGATGATGCACAGCGTGTCGCCCGGCTTGACCGCCTGGCCGACGGTGACGAAGGGCGGCGATTCCGGCGACGGCGCGGTGTAGAAGGTGCCGACCATGGGCGATTCCACCACCGCGCCTTCGGGTGCGCCCGGCGCCTCGCCCTTCTCGGCGGCGGCAGGCTGCGCCGCGGCGGCAGGTGCCGGCGCCGCTGGCGGGGGCGCGTAGGCCGGCGCCGGGGCGTAGACCGCGCCGCTGACCCCGCGGCTGATGCGTACCGACTCCTCGCCCTCGCGGATCTCGATCTCGGCGATGCCGGATTCTTCGAGCAGCTCGATGAGTTTTTTGACCTTCCTGATATCCACCTCGGTTCCCCTGTGGTCCGGCGCGGTCCGGGCCGCGCGGCCTTGTCTATGCTCTAGGTTGTTTCGTCGACGGCGGCCGCGGCGGCCTGCAGGGCCAATTCGTAGCCGCCGAGACCGAGCCCCGAGATCACCCCCACCGCGACGTCCGACAGGTAGGAGTGATGGCGAAAGGGCTCGCGCGCGAAGACGTTCGAGATGTGCACCTCGATGAACGGGATGGCGACGCCGAGCAGGGCATCGCGCAGCGCCACGCTGGTGTGCGTGTAGGCACCGGGGTTGATGACGATGAACGCCACCCCCTCGCGCCCGGCCTGGTGGATGCGGCTGACCAGTTCGCCTTCGCCGTTGGCCTGGAAGCAGGCCGCCGCGTGGCCGAGCGCCGTGGCGCGGGCGATCAGCCGCGCTTCCAGGTCGGCCAGGGTGGTGCGGCCGTAGATGTCGGGCTCGCGCAGCCCCAGCAGGTTCAGGTTGGGGCCGTTGATGACGAGCAGGCTGGCCAAGCGAGGCGCCTCGTTTGCAGGTGCACAAGTGGGCGCGAACGCTAGCACATTCGCCGCCAGGCGGGAACACGTTCGCCGAACATCGCGGCAAATTTACGGGGTTCGAGTGTGGAATCAGGATCCCTGGAGCAGGCCTTCGAGAGCCGTCCTGGCCGCGTCGGCGTCCCATTCGCCCTGGTGGGTGAGTACCACCTCGCCGTCGCGGTCGAATACCACGGTGTAGGGCAGGCCGCCGATCTGGTTGCCGAGTTCCTGCATGAAGCGGGCAACGTCCTCGTTGCCGACCAGCACCGGGTAGTTGATGGCCTTGTCGGCGACGAAGTCGGCCACCGGCTCGGCCTGGTCGAGCGCGATACCGACGAACTGCAGCCCGGCCGCGCCGTGACGGTCCTGCAGCTCGACGAAGGCCGGGATCTCGCGCAGGCAGGGCGGGCACCAGGTAGCCCAGAAGTTCACCACCAGCAGCTTGCCGGCCCACTCGTCGAGACGATGGGCGCTGCCGTCGGGGGCGGTGAAGCTGTGACCGAGCGGCCCGGATACCGGCGCCGTCGCCGCCGCACCGGCAGCGGCCGCCGGCGCCGGCGCGCTGACCACCGGTGGCGGCAGGGCGGTATCGGATTGGCGCTTCAGCCATTGCTGGGTGACGTAGCCGGCGCTGCCGGCGAGCAGTGCGAGGGCCACGAAGGCGAGGTAGGCAGGCCGCATCAGGGTTGCTCCAGGTCGTCGAGCAGGCGGGTAAAGCCGGCGGCATCGACGAAGCCGACCAGGCGTTGGGCGCGGCGCTCGGTGCCGCCGTGGAAGAACAGCACGGCCGGTGGGCCGTAGAGGCCGAAATGGGCGAGCAGTTCGCGGTCGACGGCATCGTTGGCGGTGACGTCGGCCCGCAACAGGGTATAGCCGGCGAGACGCCCGGCCACCGCCGGCGCGGCGAAGGTTTCGCGCTCGAGATGCTTGCACTCGACGCACCAGTCGGCATAGACGTCGAGCATCACCGGGCCGCTCGCGCCGCGCACCGCTTGTTCGATCTCGGCCACCCGCCGGACCGGGCGGAAGGCCGGCCGGGCGGCCTCGGCCAGGCCGCCGCGGACGCCACCGGCGAAGGGCGCGAGCGGGCGCAGCGGGTCGTCGGCGCCGGCCGCCGCACCCACCACCAGGGCGCCGCCCCACAGCAGGCAGGCGAGGCCGAGCGCCTGGGCGAGGCGCGGCCCAGCGCCGGCATGGCGGTCGGTGCGCGTCAGCGCGCCGAGGGCGACGGCGCTGCCGAGCAGCAGCGCCGCCCACAGCAACAGGGTCAGCTGCGCTGGCAGGATGCGCTCGAGGAACCACACCGCGACGCCGAGGAAGACCACCCCGAAGACCTGCTTCACGCGCTTCATCCAGGCCCCGGCGCGCGGCAGCAGGGCGCCGGCCGAGGCGCCGACGGCGAGCAGCGGCAGGCCCATGCCGAGGCCGAGTGCGAAGAGCGCCGCGCCGCCGGTGGCAGCCGAACCGGTGGTGCCGATGTAGGCCAGCGCGCCGGCCAGCGGCGGCGCCACGCAGGGCCCGACGATGATGGCCGACAACACCCCCATCACCGCCACCCCGGCCAGGCTGCCGCTCTTCTGGTTGCGGCTGAGCCCGTCGAGGCGCGACTGCAGGGAGGCCGGCAGCTGCAGTTCGTAGAACCCGAACATGGACAGCGCGAGGGCGACGAACAGGGCAGCGAACGCGGCGATGACGGCCGGGTGCTGGAAGGCCGCCTGCAGGTTCTGCCCGAGCAGGCCGGCGGCGACGCCAGCCACGGCGTAGGTCGCGGCCATCGCCACGACGTAGACGGCGGACAGGCCGAGCGCGCGCGGGGTCGACACCGGCTGGCGCTGGCCGACGATGATGCCGGAGAGGATCGGCACCATGGGGAAGACGCAGGGCGTCAGGGCGAGCAGCAGGCCGAGCCCCAGAAACGTCGCGAGGGTCATGGTGAGTGAGCGCTCACCGAGCTCGCGCGCGATGCGATCCGTGGTGGACAGGCCGCCCGCCGCGCCGAGCGCGGGCGTGGCAGCGGCGCCGTTCGCGGCGGCCACCGCGCCGTCCACGGCGGCGGCGGCCGGCGGCTGCCAGGCCACGGTCTTCGTGATCGGCGGGTAGCAGATGCCGTCCTCGGCGCAGCCCTGGTAGCGCACCGCGACCTCGACCGCGGCCCCGGGCGGCGCCTCGCGCACCGGCACCGCGACGCGCATGTCGTGCTTGTAGACCTCGACCCGGCCGAATTCCGGATCGTCCTTGGTTTCGCTCGGCGGCAGGCGCGGCTCGCCGAGCACCGCCGTCGCGTCGCTCGTGGTGAAGGCGAACCGCTCGCGGTAGAGGTAGTAACCGGGCTCGATGTCGAAAGCGAGCACGAGGTTGCCGGCGGCATCGACCCCGTCGGTGAGGCGGAAGGCCTCGTCGGGCGGCAGGAATTCACGCGACGACGAGGCGCCGCCGAGGCGTTCGAGCTGGTCGAGCACGCCGCCCACGGCCGGGCCCGCGGCGAGCGCGCACCCCGCGGCGAGGGCCGCGATCAGGCCGAGACGCTGTCGCCGACCCATGCCAGGTAGGGCTCCGATCCGCATGCCACATCGACCGCCACCACCTCGGGGAGTTCATAGGGGTGGGCCTCGCGCCAGGCCGCTTCCAGCGCCGGGTAGGCCGCGCGCGTGGTCTTGGCCACGAGCAGCACCTCGCCGTCCTCGCACACCTCGCCCTGCCAGGCGTAGACCGAACTCACGCCCTCGATCACGTTGACGCAGGCGGCGTGGCGCGCCGCGACGGCGAGCCGCGCGAGCCGCCGCGCGACGGCAAGGTCGGGGCAGGTGCACAACACGATGAGAGCGGGGTTGGCGGGCATCGGGACGACGGCTTCGGGCCAGGACGGGCGTGGTATTGTACGCGCCAGTCTGCCGGCCCCGTACTCCATGCCCGTCTTCCTCCTGTTCCTGGTACTGCTGATCAGCGTGCCGCTGGTCGAGCTTTACGTACTCATCGCCGTCGGCCGCTCGATCGGCGCCGGCACCACCATCGGCCTGGTCATCCTCACCGCCGTGCTCGGCGCCTGGCTGCTGCGCGCGCAGGGCCTGGCCACCCTGGCCCGCGCCAGGGCGACGATGGAGGCCGGCGAGCTGCCGGCGCTCGAGATGCTCGAAGGCCTCATCCTGCTCCTCACCGGGGTGCTGCTGCTGACCCCGGGCTTCATCACCGACACCCTGGGTTTCATCGTGCTGCTGCCCCCGGTGCGCCGGGCGCTGGCCCGGGGCCTGGCCGGGCGCATGGTCGTCCAGGCCATGGGTCCGCGCGGACCGCGCCCGCCGCCCGGCGCCGGACCCGGGCACGGCCACCACGGCCCGCGCACGCTCGAGGGCGACTACCGGGTGGAAGACGAGGACCGGCGCCAGCCCTGAACCGGGCCGGCCGGGCTCAGCGGAAGCGCGGCATCACCTCGCGCGCAAAACGCTCCAGGCTGTCGCTGAAGATTGTCGCCGGCACCCCCGGCGAAGCGCCCCAGGTCATGAGATCGGTGACGCCGAATTCGCCGACGAAGGCCTCGATGGCGTCGCCGACCTCCTCGGGCCCGCCGATGACGAGGGTCTGCGGGATGGCGTCCGCCGCCGGCGCGCCGTGCAGGATCTCCTGGTCGCCGGCCTCGCCGAGCCACTTCGCATAGATGGCCATGCGGTAGCGTTCGCCGGCCAGCAGTGCCTCGCGCACGCGTTGACGCTCGGCCGCCCCGGTGACGACGAAGGGCCGCAGGATGCCGACGCGGTAGTCCCCCACCTGTCCGCCGCGGGCCAGCACTTCCTCGCGCCAGGGCTCGAGCACGACGTGCCGGCGGCCCTGCGGCAGGAGGTGCGCGCCGAGACGGGCGGCACGGCGCGCGCCGGCCTCGCTCATCGCCGCCACCCACAGCGGCGGACCGCCGGGCTGCACCGGGCGCGGGCGCACCGCGACGTCGTCGAAACGGTAGCGCTTACCGGCGAAGCTGAAGCGCTCCTCACGCCAGGCGCGCTGCAGGATCTCGATGCCCTCCTCGGTCAGCGACACGCGGTGGCGACGCTCGACGCCGAAGGCGCGGAACTCGTGGTGGGCGTAGCCGAGACCGACGCCGAGCATCATGCGGCCGTTGCTGAGATTGTCGAGCACGGCGAGGTCCTCGGCCAGGCGCACCGGGTGCTGGAAGGGCATGAGCAGCACGTTGGAGGAGATGGCGACATTATTGGTCGCCGCGGCCACCGCGCCGGCCACGGCGACGAAGGACGGTACGTAGCCGTCCTCGACGAAGTGGTGCTCGGTGATCCACACGCTGTCGTAACCCAGGGCGTCGACGGCCCGGATCTGGTCGAGGCACTCGGCGTAGACCGCGGGCAAGGTCCGGCCGCTGTCCGGCGGGTTGCGGAAATCGAAGGCGACGCCGAAACGCAGGCGGGTCATGAGCGGTCTCCTCGTTGATGGCGCAGGGTGCCGGCCGGGAGTCTGTCAGACTCGGGGAAGCCTAGCGAGGCGCTTGGGCGAGCGAGGACGAGCGCGCGCATGGACGCCGCCGTCCCGCCGCGCGGCAGGATCCAAGGATACGGCCCGAGCGACTCCCGGCACGGCCGCTGGTGAGGCCCGCGCGCTGCACTGCCGCGTTTACACGGGCGCGGCCCTCGTCCACACTCGGACGGCCAAAGCGCGACACGTACGGCCAAACGGGGAGGGGCGGCAGCATGTGGAAGTATCTGCGATTCGGTTATATCCACTGGATCTGGACCAGCGTGACCATCCTCGGCCTGCTCGCCGGCGGCTGGTGGATGTGGAGCGGTGTGACCTTCCTGTTCGCCGTCGGCGTCGGCGGGGAGGTGCTCACCCGCAACTGGCGTGACGAGAGCAATCCCGACTACCGCCTGCCCATCGTCCACGATCTCATCCTCTACTCCGCGGTGCTCTGCCACGTGCTGACGGTGTTCGTCGCCGCCTGGGTGTGCAGTGCCGGCGACCCGCTCGGCTTCGGCGCCTGGGCCGGTAGCGCGCTGCAGGCCATGGGTCTGCCCATCGACGTCTTCGCCGCGCGCGCCGGCAACACCTGGATCGACTACGTCGGCGCCGGCTTCTCGCTCGGCGGCCTGCTCGGGGTCAGCGGCATCAGCGCCTCGCACGAACTCACCCACCGTACCGCCAACCCGCTCGACCTGTGGTTCGGGCGCTGGGACTTCGCCTTGAGTTTCGGCACCAACTTCGCCACCGAGCACGTCTACGGCCACCACAAGAACCTGGGCTACCCGGGTGTCGACACGGTGTCGCCGAAACGCGGCGTGGGCTTCTACGAGTTCCTCACTGCCGGCGCGCTGGAACAATGGCGCGGCGGCTTCGGTATCGAGACCAAGCGCCTGGAAGCACTCGGCAAGTCGGCGCTGTCACCGGCCAACCGCGTGCTGCATGCCTACGCGCGTGGCCTGGTGGTGGTCGCGGCGGTGGCCTGGGTCGGCGGCGTCGGTGCGCTCGCCGTGTGGCTGCTCGCCATCGCCTTCTCCAAGTACATCCTCGAAGGACTCAACTTCTTCTCCCACTACGGCCTGATCCGCCTGCCGGGCGAGAAGATCACCACGCGCAACACCTTCTCCAGCGTCAACCCGCTCAGCAACCACTTCACCTTCAACCTCGGCCGCCACGGCTCGCACCACGAGCACGACACGCCCTACTACCGCTTCCAGTACAAGCCGATGCCGGAATCGCCCTACGGCTATCTCACCATGACCCTGATCTCGTGGATCCCGCCGCTGTTCTGGCACTACATGATCCCCATGCTCCACGACTGGGACGAGAAGTGGGCGACCCCGGCCGAGCTCGAGGTGCTGCGTCAGCACAACCGCGAATCGGGCATCCGCGAACTCGCCGGCGCGGTCGGCCAGGCGGCCTGAGCGACACCCTGACCATGTCCGGCCGCGGGCTGCGGCCCGCGATTCGCTCGCGGGTGGAAAAGGCGTGACGATGCTCGACTGGTTCAGGAAGCGTGACTACCGCGCGCGCCTCGAACCGGCCGGAGTCGAACTCGTGGTACGCAGCGGCGAGCGCCTGCTCGACGCCGCGCTCGCCGCCGGCCTGGCGTGGCCGCACGACTGCCGTGTCGGCAGTTGCGGTACCTGCCGCTGCGTGATCACGGACGGCCGCACGCGTGCGCTGACCGATCTCGCCTACACCCTCGAGGTCGCCGACATCCGCGCCGGCACGGTACTCGCCTGCCAGTGCGTGTTGAAGAGCGACGTCACCGTGCAGGTCGCGCTCGACGCCGCCAGCGCCGTCCCGACCGAGACCGTGGACGGCACGATCAGCGCCTGCCGTGCGCTGACCCACGACATCGTCGAACTCGAAGTCGCGCTCGAACGCACGGCCTTCGCCGGCGCCCGCGCCGGGCAATATCTCGACGTCGCCCACGCCGGGCTCGATGCGCCGCGCAGTTACTCGCTGGCGCGCGCACCGGCGGCTGCCGGCTCGCGCACGGTCACCTTCTTCGTCCGCCACGTGCCGGGCGGGGCCTTCACCGACTGGTTGTTCGGCGCCGACCGCTGCGGCACGGCCCTCACGCTCGCCGGCCCCTACGGCGACTTCCACCGGCGCGCAGGCACCGGGCGCATGCTGTGCGTGGCGGGCGGCAGCGGGCTGGCGCCGATCCACGCCCTGGTCGAGGCCGCGCTGGCCGCTGGCGTGGAGCGTGACTGCACCGTGCTGTTCGGTGCCCGTACGCAGGCCGATCTCTACGACCTCGACGAACTGCGCGCGCTCGGCGCGCGCTGGCACGGCGCCTTCGAACTCCTGCCCATGCTCTCCGACGAGCCCGCGGAGAGCGACTGGAGCGGCGCGCGCGGGCTGGTGACGAGCGGCATCGCGCCGCTGTTCGCCGCCGCGCCCTGGCAGGACGGCGACGAAGCCTACCTGTGCGGCCCGCCCGCCATGGTCGATGCCGCCATCGCGGCGCTCGGCGCCTGCGGCATGCCCGAGGGCGCGATCTTCTTCGACAAGTTCCTCGACGCCAGCACCCTGCCGGGCGGTCGCGCCGCGGTAGCGGCGTCATGAATCGAGCACCACGATGACGGGCACGCGCCGACCGACCGCCATGCACTGGGGCAATTTCCAGGTCGAGGCCGACGGCGCCGAGCTCGTCGCGGTCCACACCTACGCCGACGATCCCGAGCCCTCGCCGATCGGCCAGTCGCTGCTCGACAGCCGCGATGCGCGGGTGCGCATCGACCAGCCCATGGTGCGCCAGGGTTATCGCCGCCACGGCCGTGCCGGCGACGGCGCCGGTCGCGGCCGCGAGCCCTTCGTCGCGGTGTCCTGGGACGAGGCCCTGGATCTCGCCGCCGCGGCCCTGGCGGAGGTCCGCGAACGCCACGGCAACGCCGCCATCTACGGCGGTTCCTACGGCTGGGCCAGCGCCGGGCGCTTCCACCACGCGCAGAGCCAGCTGCATCGTTTCCTCAAGCAGTTCGGCGGCTACACCGAGTCCGATCGCACCTACTCGGCGGCGGCCGGCGAGGTACTGCTGCCGCACATCCTGGGCAGCGATCTCTACACCCTGTTCCTCAACACGACGCCGTGGGTGGACGTGCGCGATCACGGCGAGGTGGTGCTGTGCTTCAGCGGCGTGAGCCCGAAGAACCTGCAGGTGGTGATGGGCGGGCCCGGGGCGCACACCGCGCCCGGGCAGTTGCGCGAGTGCCGCGCGGCCGGGGTGCGCTTCATCAACATCTCGCCCATCCAGGAAGACCTGCCGGCCGGGCTCGAGGCCGAGTGGATCCCGATCCGCCCCGTCTCCGACACCGCGCTGATCCTCGCGCTGTGTCACACCCTGCTGGTCGAAGGCCTGCACGACGAGGCCTTCCTCGGCCGCTATTGCGTCGGCTTCGAACGTTTTCGCGATTACCTGCTCGGCGTTACCGACGGCCAGCCGAAGAGCGCCGAGTGGGCGGCCCCGATCACGACCGTCGCCGCCGACACCATGCGCGAGCTCGCACGGCTCATCGCGCGCAGCCGCACCTTCATTCCGATCGGCTGGGCGTTGCAGCGCGCCGAGCACGGCGAACAGCCGTTCTGGGCGGCAACCGTGCTGATGGCCATGCTCGGCCAGTTCGGCCTGCCCGGTGCCGGGGTCGGCCACGGCGTCGGTTCGCTGCACACCGTCGGCTTCATGGGCCGACGCCTGATCCCCTTCCGCTGGGGCACCTTCGAACAGGGTGCCAATCCGATCGACTCGGTCATCCCGGTTGCACGCGTGACCGACATGCTGGAGAAGCCGGGCCAGCCCTTCGACTACGATGGTCGACGTCTCGTCTACCCGCACATCGAATTGATCTACTGGGCCGGCGGTAATCCGTTTCACCACCACCAGGATCTGAACCGCCTGCGCCGCGCCTGGGCGCGCCCTGGCACGGTGATCGTCAACGAACAGGTATGGACGTCGACGGCGCGCCATGCCGACATCGTCTTTCCCGTCACCACCGCGCTGGAACGCAACGACGTCGCCTTCAACACCTTCGATCACTACGTCTCGCCGATGCCGCGGGCGGTGCCGCCGTTCGCGCAGGCGCGCAACGACTACGACGTGTTCGGCGCGCTCGCCGCGCGTCTCGGTTTCGCCGAGCGCTTCACCGAGGGCCGCGACGAGATGCAGTGGGTGCGCCATCTCTACGACGAGTCGCGCACGCGCGCGGCGGCGCACGGCGTATCCCTGCCGCCGTTCGACGCCTTCTGGGCCGGCGAACACTTCTCCATCGCCGACCAGCTGCCGGAGGCGACCCTGATCTTCGAAGCCTTCCGCGCCGACCCCGAGCGTCATCCGCTCGGCACGCCGTCCGGGCGCATCGAGATCTACTCGGAGACCATCGCCGGTTTCGGCTACGCCGACTGCCCCGGTCACCCGGTGTGGCTGGACAAGGCCGAATTCCAGGGCGCGCCTCGCGCGGCGCAATTCCCCCTGCACCTGATCTCCAACCAGCCGGCGCCGCGCCTGCACAGCCAGCTCGATTTCGCCCGCGTCAGCCGCACGACCAAGATCGCCGGGCGCGAACCGCTGACCCTGCACCCGGACGACGCCGCCGCCCGCGGTATCGCCGCCGGCGACGTCGTGCGCGTGTTCAACGATCGCGGTGCCTGCCTCGCCGGCGCGGTGTTGTCCGCACGCATCCGGCCCGGCGTGGTGCAGCTCGCCACCGGCGCCTGGTTCGACCCCGTCGATACCGCCGACGGCCGCGGCCTCGACGTCCACGGCAATCCCAACGTGCTGACCCGCGACATCGGCACCTCGGCGCTGGGGCAGGGCCCGACGGCGCACAGCTGCCTGGTCGAGATCGAGCGCTACGTCGGCGAGCCGCCGCCGCTGCGGGCCTTCGACCCGCCGCCGATCCTGCGCGACGACGACGAAGCCTGAACGCGCGGCTCAGGCCGGCTGGCGCAGGGTCTCGGTGCGGCGCGGGTAGCCGGGATCGATGGCGCCGTGGGGGCAGGCGTTGATACAGGCCGAGCAGCGGATGCAGCGCTCGGGATCGATCACCAGGCTGTTGTAGTAGAGACCGCTGGTGGCGCCGGGCACCAGCGCGCATGGGCCTGCAACGCCGCCATCGACGGCAACCTCGAAGCCGCTGCTCTCGACGATGCAGCCGTCCACCGGGCGTACCAGCAGGCACTCGTCGCACAACACGCAGCGGCGGTTGTCGATCACCGGTGCCGGTGAGCTGGCATCCTCGAAGACGTCACGGTGGATGCGTGAAGGTGCCACGCCGGCCGCGCGCAGCACGGTGTCGGCGGCCGCGATCATCGGTGCCGGCCCGCACAGCCAGGCGCTGGCGTTGGCGATGTTCAGGTGCAGGTCGGTGAGCACAGCGTCGCGCAGGTAGTCGGTGACGAGTCCGCGCGGGCCGGCCCAGGCGCTGTCGTCCGGTTCGTCCGAGAGCACTTCGGCAACCGCGCAGCGCGCGCCCGGATGCCAGCCCGCGGCAAGCTGCGCCAGCTCGGCGCCGGCGTAGAGATCGGCCGCCGTGCGCGCACCGTGCAGCACCACGGCGTCGCGCGGCACCTGCCGCCGCACCGCGGCCTGCAGCAGCGCGCGGGTCACGCTCATGCCGCTGCCGCCGGCGACGAAGATCATGGCCCCGGCGTGATCGTCGAGGCCGAAGCGGCCGAGCGGACCGGCCAGTTCGACGATCTCGCCGATGCGATCACCACCGGCGAGCCAGCCGGACATCGCGCCGCCCGGCACCAGGCGGATGACGAAGGTATGTTCGCCGGGCGCTTCCTGCGCCGGGTCGCGGGCGAAGGAATAGGCACGCGGGCGATCCAGGCCGGGCGCGGTGAGCACGGCGAACTGGCCGGCGCGGCCGAGCAGCGGCGGGCTGCCGGGCAGGCGGCCGAGGACCAGCTCGACGGTGTCGTGGGTGAGCGAGCGGCGCCGCAGGACGCGCGCCTGGCAGCGCACCACCCGGCTGGTTCGAACGCTCGGATCGGGGCTGACCCCGGCGACCGCGCTCACGGTGCGGCGGCCCGCGCCCGCGCTGCCGTCGCGTCGTCGCTCTTTTCGATCTCGGCCAGGCAGGAATAGAACGAGGGCGCGAAGCCGAAGTCGGTCAGGACCTCGGTGTTGAGGGCGTTGACGTTGATGCCGCCGGGCGTATTCGAACCCTTGAACTGCTTCTGCGTGCCGACCACCCCGGGCAGCATGGCCGCGAGGATCACGGCATGACCGAAGGTCTCACCGCGATCGTTGTAGAGGCGGCAGAGATCGCCGTCGGCGATGCCGCGCCGCGCGGCCTCGTCCGGATTGATCTCGAAGGTCGGGCGCGACTGCATGGCCTGCAGGCGTTCGACGGTCTGGAAGGAATCGCCGACGAAGTAGTGCGAGGCATTGCTCAGCACCTGCAGCGGAAAGCGCGCGCGTAGCGGATCCTCCTGGCCCTCCATCTCGACGTGGTGCACGGGCAGGGGGTCCTGGTCCTCCGCGGCGAGCGCGTCCGACCAGATCTGGATGCGGCCGTCGGGGGTCGGCCAACCGACCTCGAGCCATTGCCGCGCCGGATGAGCGTAGTTGGCCCGCGCCCAGCCGTTCTCGACCAGGTCTTCGAAGCGGATGCCGTCGACCAGCACGTTCTTCTCACCGTCGAGCAGGTGCTCGCGGATGATGTCCTCGTCGCTCTGGGTGAAGGCGTCGCCGCTCGACTCGACGTAGCCCATGGACTGCGCCAGGCGGCGGAACAGCTCGGCGTTGCTGACGCTCTCGCCGAGCGGCGCGATCACCGGCCGGTTCATGGCGTAGTGGTAGTAGCCGTAGCTGCCGTGGAAGTCGGTGCGCTCGAGCTGGGTGTCGGCCGGCAGCACGATGTCGGCGTAGTCGCAGGAGTCGGTCCACATGGTGTCGTGGACGACGGTGAAGAGATCGTCGCGCATGAGCCCGCGGCGCATGTCGGCGACGTTGGGCACGCAGTTGGCCGGATCGGCGTTGTAGACGAACAGGCACTTGATCGGTGGATCGAGTGGTTCTTCGTTCCAGCCGATGTCGTGCAGCAGGGCACGGCCCATCTGCACCATGTTGACGATGCGCTTGGCGGCGCGGTCACCCAACTCGTCGCGCTGCACGTCGGGGCGGAAGAAGGGATTCCAGTTCTCCTCCAGGCGGCCGAAGCCGGCGCCGCCGCAGGCCTCGCGCCAGGCCCCGGTGAGGGCCGGCAGGAGCAGCACCGCGCGGCACATCTGGCCCGAGTTGTGGTGGCGGTTCAAGCCGTGGCCGGCGCGGATGTAACTCTTCTGCGTACCGCCGTAGAGCAGGGCGAGGCGTTCGATGTCCTCCACCGCGAGACCGGTGATGGCGGCAACGCGTTCGAGCGGGTACTCGGGCAGGCGGGTCTCGATCAGTTCGCGCCAGCCGCGGGTATGGCGTTCGAGGAAGTCCTGATCGTGCAGGCCGCGATCGACCAGCACCTTCATCATGCCGAGCGCCAGCGCGGCGTCGGTGCCGGGGCGCGGCTGCAGGTGCCAATCGGCCAGCCAGGCGGTGCGCGTCGGGCGCGGGTCGATGACCACGATGCGGCAACCGCGTTCGCGCGCCGCGCGCAGGAAGGGCACGGCATGCACGCCGGTGGAGACCGAGTTGACCCCCCACAGGATGATGACTTCGGCGTCCTCGCTGGCCATTGCCAGATCGGGACCGTTGGCCGAGCCGTAGGTGTGCATGCAGGCCCAGAACGCGGCGTGGATGCAGATCGACATCTCGAGCCGCGCCGCGCCGAGCTTGTTCCAGAAGCGGTTGTCCATCACCCAGTAACCGATCTGGCCGAGGGTGCCGGAGAAGTTGAACGGCTGGATGGCCTCCGAGCCGTGCTCGGCGATGATGCGGCGGAAGTTGTCGGTGACGGTCGTCAGGGCCTCGTCCCAGGATATGCGCTCGAAACGCGCGCCCGGACCCTTGGGCCCGACCCGGCGGTGCGGGTAGAGCACGCGGCGCTCGTTGTAGACGTAGTCGAGGTAATGGTTGACCTTGTTGCAGAGGTAGCCGCGCGTGATGGGGTGGGTCGGGTCGCCCTGGACGGCGACGGCACGGCCGCTGCTGTCGTCACGGGTGACCAGCATCGAGCAGGTGTCGGGGCAGTCGTGCGGGCACACGACGTGGTGCAGAGAATGGCCCGGCGGGACCTCCAGCTTGTGGCTAGCCGTCATCCCGATCTCCCCCTACCGGATGAGCAGGCGTCGAGTATAGACCACGCCACGGCCGGCCCGGCGGCGCGGCAGCGCCGTCTTCAGAGCGCGGCGAGTTTCGCCGCGGCGCGTTCGAGCGTCTCGTCTTCCTTGCAGAAGCAGAAGCGCACGGTGCGATCCCCGGGCGGCGCCTTGTAGAACACCGACATCGGGATGGCGGCGACACCGACCTCGCGGGTCAGCCAGGTGACGAAAGCCATGTCGTCGAGGTCGGAGATGGCGCTGTAATCGGCGAGCTGGAAGAAGGTGCCGGCCGCCGGTGTGAAGCCGAAGCGCGAACGCGTGAGCGCCGCGGCGAAGCGATCGCGCTTGCGCTGGTAGAAAGCCGGCAGTTCGTCGAGGTGCTGCGGATCGCTGGTCATGAAATCGGCCAGCGCGTGCTGCACCGGGGTATTGGTGACGAAGGCGACGAACTGGTGCACGCGGCGGAACTCGGTCATGAGGTCGGCCGGTGCGACGCAGTAACCGGTCTTCCAGCCGGTGACGTGGAAGGTCTTGCCGAAAGAGAACACGGCGTAGCTGCGCCGCGCGAGGACGGCATCGCGCAGTACGCTCTCGTGGCGACGGCCGTCGTAGACGAGGTGCTCGTAGACCTCGTCGGAGACGACCACGAGATCGTGGCGCACCGCCAGTTCGCGCAGCGCCGCGATGTCATCGGGCGTGAACACGCTGCCGCTCGGGTTGTGCGGCGCGTTGACCATGATCATGCGCGTGCGCGGGGTGATCGCACGGCCGACTGCGTCCCAGTCGATGCGGTAATCGGGTGCGGCGAGCGTGAGGTGTACCGGTACCCCGCCCGCCAGGCGCACCGCCGGGTCGTAGCAGTCGTAGACGGGGTCGAACATGATGACCTCGTCGCCTGGCCGTACCACCGCGGTCACCGCACAGTAAATCGCCTCGGTGGCGCCCGGGGTGATGGTGACTTGCGCGTCGGCGTCACAGGCATGGTCGTAGAAACGCGCGACCTTGGCCGCCACCGCCTGACGCAACACCGGCACCCCGGCCAGCGGCGCGTACTGGTTGTAGCCGTGGCCGGCGTAGTGCTGCAGGCGTTCGATCAGTCGCGGCGGACCGTCGTAATCGGGATAGCCCTGGGAGAGGTTGATGGCGCCGGCGTCGTGCGCCATCTGCGACATCACGGTGAAGATGGTGGTGCCGACATCGGGCAGCTTGCTCTCGATTCGCGGCGGACGGTGATTCATGACGCGGCGGGGACGATTGGTGGACAATGCGGCGCGGACGCGCCGCGCAGAGTGTCCACGGCACGGCACGATTGATCAAGGGACGCGCTGCAAATGGATTCGAGCATGGTCGAAGGCAAGCCGCGCGTGCTTTGAGGAACGCAGCTTACGCGAGGCCTATGAGCACCGGAAAAGCACGCGCGAGGCCGCCGACGGGCAGGGCAGACGCTTTTGCAGGGATGCCCGGGAGGCGAGTGCCGGTACACGCGAGGACGAACGCCGTGCGAGCGGTGCGTCACCGCCACCATGCCGCGCGCCGAGCGAGCCAGGACGACAGAACACGATGAGCCATCCCGACGCCCCCCGCCCCGCGGCCGCCCTGCCGCACGACCTGCCGGCCTGTCTGCACGAGGAGGTTACGCGGCTGCTCGAACGCCACGCCGAGAGCTGCGCGACGGCAGGGCTCGCGCCACGCGCCGGCGAGGACCTCGTGCGCGCCTTTGCGCTGTCGCCGTTCATCGCCGAGTACGCCATCCGCCAGCCGGCGCGTTTCGACGCCCTCGTCGCGGCCGCCGACCTCGACCAGGCACGCAGCCGCACCGCCTACGACGCCGCGGTCGCCGCCGCGCTCGCCGCCAGCGCCGACATCCCTGCCGCCAAGCGCGCCCTGCGCGAACTGCGCGGCCAGGAAATGGTGCGCATCGCCTGGCGCGACATCGTCGGCGGCGCCGCGGTCGAGACCATCATGGCCGAGCTGTCGGATTTCGCCGATGCCGTCATCGCCGGGGCCGTGGGCTGGCTGCACGGCCAGCTCGAAGCGCGCTTCGGCCGCGCACTGGGCACCGACGGCACGCCGCTCGAGCTGCTGGTGCTCGGCATGGGCAAGCTCGGCGGCCACGAACTCAACTTCTCCTCCGATATCGACCTCATCTTCGTCTACGGCCAGGGCGGCGAGACCGTCGGCGGCCGCCGCGAGCTGCCGCACCAGGAGTACTTCGATCGCCTCGGCCGCGAACTCATCGCGCTGCTCAACGAGACCACGGCCGACGGCCAGGTCTTCCGCGTCGACATGCGCCTGCGCCCCTTCGGCGACGGCGGTCCCCTGAGCTCGGCGCTGGCCGCGCTCGAGCACTACTACGCCGTGCACGGCCGCGACTGGGAGCGCTATGCCCTGATCAAGGCGCGCGCCATCTCGGGCGACGCAGCCACCCGCGCCCAGTTCGCCGCGGTCGTGCAGCCGTTCGTGTTCCGCCGCTACCTCGATTACGGCGCGCTCGACGCCCTGCGCGAGATGAAGGCGCTGATCAACCAGGAGGCGACCTCGCAGGAGCTGCGCGGCGACGTCAAGCGCGGCGCCGGCGGCATCCGCGAGATCGAGTTCACCGGCCAGCTGTTCCAGTTGACGCGCGGCGGGCGCGAACCGCGCCTGCGCGAACGCTCCATCATCGCCACCCTCGAAGCCTGCGCCGAGCTCGGCCTGCTGGAAACAGCGGAAGTCGAGACGCTCGTCGCCGCCTACCGCTTCCTGCGCGTCACCGAGCACCGCCTGCAGGAAGTACGCGATCGCCAGACCCATGCCCTGCCCGAAGACGAAGCCGGCCGCGCGCGCCTGGCCTGGGCCTTCGGCCACGCCGACTGGGACGCGTTCCTGGCCGAGCTCGACGGCCATCGCGAGGCCACGCGGCGGCTCTTCGCACAGTTGCTCGAAGCGCCCGAGGATGCCGCCGACGGCAGCGCCGAGCGCCTGCGCCGCTGGCGCAGCCTGTGGCAGAACGCGGCCGATGGCGCCGCGCTGGCAGCCGGTGCCGAGGCGCTCGGCCATGCCGTCAGCACGGCCGGGCTCGAAGTCATGGCCGAACTCAAGTCGGAACGCTTCGTCAGCCGCCTGAGCCGCCAGGGCCAGGAACGCCTCGATCGCCTCATGCCGGTCCTGCTCGAAGCCGCCCTGACGCGAGGCCTGTCCGATGCGAGCATGCGCCGGGTGGGCGAACTGTTGCACGGCATCGCGCGGCGCAGCGTCTACATGGCCTTCCTCGCCGATCACCCCGACGCCGTGCGCCGCCTGCTCGAACTGTTCGAGGCGAGTCCCTGGATCGCCGAGCAGATCATCGCCTGGCCGTTGCTGCTCGACGAGTTGCTCGATCCGCGCGCGCTGTTCGCGCCGCCCGACCGCGAACGCCTGCAGGAGTTGAGCCTCGCCCAGGTGCGCCCGGCCGACGGCCTCGAACAGGCCATGGACCAGCTGCGCGCCTTCCGCAACCAGCAGGTGCTGCGGGTGGCGGCCAGCGACGTCACCGGTCACCTGGCCGTCGCGCGGGTGTCCGACCAGCTCACCTTCATCGCCGAGGCCTGCGTCGTCCGCGCGCTCGACATGGCCTGGGGCGATCTCACCGCGCGCTGCGGCGTGCCGCGCTGCCGCGATGCCGGGGGCGAACGCGACGCCGGCTTCGCCGTCATCGGCTATGGCAAGTTCGGCGGCTGGGAACTCGGCTACGGCTCGGACCTCGACCTCGTCTTCGTCCACGACAGCGTCGGCGAGGCGCAGCACACGGCGGGGCCCAAGGTGGTCGAGAACGACGTCTTCTTCGCCCGCCTCGCGCAGCGCTTCATCCACGTGCTCTCGACCACCACCGGCGCCGGCATCGCCTACGAGGTCGACACCCGCCTGCGCCCGAGTGGCAACGCCGGCCTGATGGCCTCGCCCATCGAGGCCTATGCCGGCTACCTCGCCGAGCAGGCCTGGACCTGGGAGCTGCAGGCGCTGGTGCGGGCACGCGCCATCACCGGCAACCCGGCCCTCATGACACGCTTCGGCGAAGTGCGCGCCGCGGCCCTGGCGCGGCCGCGCGACGCGGCGGCAGTGGCCCGCGACATCGTCGACATGCGCACGCGCATGCGCGGCGAGCTCGACCGCGGCGACGACCGGCGCTTCGATCTCAAGCAGGGCAGCGGCGGTATTACGGACATCGAATTTGTGGTGCAATACGCGGTCCTCAGATGGGCCGCGGCGCATCCGCGCCTGCTCACCTGGACGGACAATCTCCGGCTGCTCGAAATCATCGCCGAGCTGGGCCTCATGCCGGCCGACGACTGCCGCTGCCTGCACGATGCCTACTTCGCGTACCGGGCCGATATCCACCGCTGCGCGCTGCAGCAGCAGGATGCCCTGGTCGAGGCCGGGAAATTCCGCGACCACCGTGACCACGTCATCGACATCTGGACGCGCGTGTTCGCCTGACCCTGAATGCGCACGAGCGCGGGAGTGACGACGATGAGCTACGCGGACCGGGACGGTGTGATCTGGATGGACGGAACCAAGGTGCCGTGGCGCGAGGCCAACGTGCACATCCTGACCCATTCGCTGCACTACGGCGTCGGCGCGTTCGAGGGCATCCGCGCCTACGAGACCGAGCAGGGCACCGCGATCTTCCGTCTCGACGACCACGTGCGCCGGCTGTTCGACACCGCCCATATCCTCGGCATGGAGATCCCCTACGAGCGCCAGGCGATCGTCCAGGCCTGTATCGACAACGTGCGCGACAACCAGCTCGCCTCGGCCTACATCCGTCCGCTGGTCTACTACGGCTCGGAGGGCATGGGCCTGCATGCCTCCAACCTCTCCGTGCACGTCGCCATCGCGTCGTGGTTCTGGGGCGCCTACCTCGGCGCCGACGCGCTGGAGAAGGGCATCCGCATCAAGACTTCCTCGTTCACCCGCGGCCTGGTCAACAGCGTGATGCCGCGCGCCAAGGCCTGCGGCAACTACATCAATTCCATCCTCGCGTTGCAGGAAGCGGCACGCGACGGCTACGACGAGGCGCTCCTGCTCGACAACGAGGGCATGGTCGCCGAGGGCAGCGGCGAGAACATCTTCGTCGTGCGCCGCGGCGTGCTCTACACCCCGGAGCTGGCCTCGCTGCTCGAAGGCATCACCCGCGACACCGTGCTGCGCCTGGCCCGCGAGGAAGGCATCGAGGTGGTCGAGAAGCGCATCACGCGCGACGAGATCTACATCGCCGACGAGTGCTTCTTCACCGGCACCGCGGCCGAGGTCACGCCCATCCGCGAACTCGACAACCGCACCATCGGCAGCGGTTCCTGCGGGCCGATGACGCGCAAGCTGCAGGAGGTCTACCTCGACCTCGTGCGCGGCCAGCGCGAAGCGCCGCCCGGGTGGCTGACCATCGTCGAGTGAGTCCTGGCGCCGCACGATGAGTGGCACCCACCTCGTCGTGTGGCAGCTCAGCGACGGCAAGCGCGGCCACGAGCGCCAGGTCGAGGGCCTGCTCGCCGGCCTCGCCCGCCAGCGCGCACTCGACGTCCATCGCATCGCCGTCGCACGTACCTTCGTCGGCCACGCCGCGAACGCCCTGGCGCGCCGTTTTCCCGCTGCCGACGGCCTGCCCGATCCCGCCCTCGTCATCGCCGCCGGCAGCGCCTGCCAGGCCGCACTGCTGGCCGCCCGCCGCGCACGCGGCGGGCGCAGCGTCTACCTCATGCGGCCCGCGCTGCCCTGGCGCTGGTTCGATGCCGTGGTGGTACCGCGCCACGACGACCCGCCGGCGGCGCCCAACGTCATCCAGAGCGAGGGTGCCCTCAACCCGGTGCGACCGGCCGCGCAGCGCGCGGCAGAACTCGGCCTGGTCCTGCTCGGCGGCCCCTCGACCCACCACGCCTGGGACAGCGCCGCCATCGTGCAGCAGATCGAACGCCGCCTCGCGCGCGCGCCGCGACGTGACTGGGTGGTGACCGATTCGCGCCGCTCGCCGCCGGAACTCGCGGCAGCCCTGCGCGGACTCGAACGCGACGGGGTGCGTTACGTGCCGGCCGCCGAATGCGCGCCCGGCTGGTTGCCGGGCGAGCTCGGCCGCGCCGCCGAGGTATGGGTGAGCGCGGACAGCGTGGCCATGATCTACGAGGCCTTGAGCGGCGGTGGCCTGGTCGGCGTGCTCGATGTGCCGAGCAAGCGCCGCGACCGCATCACGCGCATCGCCCAGGCCCTGCACGCCCGCGGCTGGATCATGCGCGGAGAGGAGGATGCACCGGCCTCGCCACCGAGTGCACTCGATGAAGGCGGCCGGGTGGCGGCGCTGCTGCTGCAGCGCTGGCCGGAGCTCGGCGGCGCGGGCGGGGCGCCTTGAGCCGGCCGCTGACCGTGCTGCAGCTCCTGCCGGAACTCGAGGTCGGCGGGGTCGAGCGCGGCACGGTCGAGATCGCCCGTGCCTTGTCCGCGGCCGGCCACCGTGCGCTGGTGGTCTCGGCACCGGGCCGCCTGGTCGGCGAACTCACGGCCTGCGGCGCCGAGCACATCGCGCTCGACGTCGGCGCCAAGCGCCTGGCGAGCCTCGCCCACGTGGCGCGCCTGGCGCGCCTCTACCGTGAGCACGCGGTCGACATCGTGCACGCCCGCTCGCGGCTGCCGGCCTGGCTGGGACGGCTCGCGTGGCGGCGCCTGCCGGCCGCGGCGCGTCCGCACTGGGTGACGACCGTGCACGGGCCGTACACGGTCAATGCCTACAGCGCGGTGATGGTGTCGGGCGAGCGGGTCATCGCGATCTCGGAATTCATCCGCGACTACATCCGCGCCAACTACCCGCGCGTGGAACCGGGCCGTATAACGGTCATCCCGCGCGGCGTCGATGCCACGCGCTACCACGCGGGCTTCAGCCCCACGGCGGCCTGGCACGAGCACGTCGCCGCCGAGTACCCGCGGCTCGCCGGCAAGCGCCTGCTGGTGCTGCCGGCGCGGTTGACCCGCTGGAAGGGCCAGGAGGACTTCCTCGCCATGGTCGCCCGCGTGCGCGCGGTGCGCGACGACGTCCACGCCCTGGTGATCGGTGGCGCGCATGCGAAGAAGCCCGGCTACCGCGCCGAACTCGAAACGCTCGCCGCGCGTCTCGGTATCGCCGACGCGGTGAGTTTCCTCGGCCACCGCGACGACCTGCGCGAATGGCTGGCCCACGCCGCCATCGCCTACTCGCTGACCGATGCCCCCGAGGCCTTCGGCCGCACCACCGTCGAGGCGCTGGCACTGGGCACGCCCGTAATCGGCTACGACCACGGCGGCACCGGCGAGATCCTGGCCCGCGTCTACCCGGCCGGGCGCGTGCGGCACCGCGACGTCGAGGCCGCCGCCGCGCGCACGCTCGACCTGCTTGCCCACCCCGTCGCGGTACCCCGCGATCAGCCCTACACCGTCGCCGCCCTGCAGCAGGCGACCCTCGCGCTGTACGCCGAACTGGCGTCTTCACCCTGAGCACGGCATGCGAGAATCGCTGCCAGCAGCACTGCCGGAGATCCTCGCCATGACCGCCGATACCACCGACCGCCTCGCCATCGTCGAGACCCTCAACCGTTACGCCTGGGCCTACGACACCCGTGACCTGCCGGCCCTGGGCGCCTGCTTCACCGCCGACGGCGTTTTCGACATCACCCTCGAGGGCCACGAAGGCTGGGGCCCGTACGTCGGTCGCGAGGCCATCGTCGCCTGGCTCGGCGAGGTCATGGCCGGACAGCACGACCAGCGCCGTCACTGCGTGAGCAACGTCGTCTTCCGCGAACTCGGCGCCGGGCAGGCCCGCGTCGACTCCTACCTCGTGCTGACCGCGGTCGAGGCCGGCCAGCTGCGCGTGGTGTGCACCGGGACCTACCACGACTCCCTCGAACACGGTGCCGAGGGCTGGCAGATCGCGCACAAAACCCTGCGTCTCGACAACCCGTTCTGAGCCCGCGCCATGGCTTCGCCGCTGTTCACGCCGCTCACCCTGCGCGGCCTGACCCTGGCGAACCGCATCGCCATGTCGCCGATGCTGATGTACATGGCCGAGGACGACGGCTGCGTCACCGATCGCCATTTCGTGCATTACGGCGCGCGCGCACTCGGCGGCTGCGGGCTCGTCATGAGCGAGGTCGTAGCGGTCGAGGCGGCCGGGCGCATCAGCCATCACGATCTCGGCCTGTGGCACGACGACCAGGTCGCCGGCCTGCGCCGGGTGGTCGACTTCGTCCACGACTGCGGCGGCGCCTTCGGCGTGCAGCTCGCCCATGCCGGGCGCAAGGCGAAGTTGCGCAGCCAGCCGCTGGCACCGAGCGCACTGCCCTATGCCGATGACTTCGCGACCCCCGCAGCGCTGCGCAGTGAAGACATCGAACGGCTGCGCGCGGGTTACCGCGCGGCGGCGCGCCGCGCGCTCGCCGCCGGCGTCGACCTGCTCGAGATCCACGCCGCGCACGGTTACCTGCTGCACAGCTTCCTCGCCCCGCTCAGCAACCGTCGCGACGACGCCTGGGGCGGTTCGCTCGAAGGGCGGGCGCGGTTGGTGCTGGAAGTGGTCGCCGCGGTGCGCGAGGTATGGCCGGCCGAGCGTCCGCTCGCGGTGCGCCTGACCGCGCTCGATTTCGTCGACGGTGGCGTCACGATCGACGAGGGCCTGTGGCTGGCCGCGCGCCTGGTCGAGGCCGGGGTCGACCTGCTCGACGTCACCACCGGCAACCTCGTGCCCGGCCACGCCGCGCCGGTCTACCCCGGCTACCAGGTGCAATACGCCGAGCGCGTGCGCGCCGCCACTGGCTGCGCGGTGGCGACGGTCGGCTCGCTGGCTTCGGCCGACCTGATGGAAGAGATCCTGGGTGCCGGGCGCGTCGACCTCGTGTGCGTCGGGCGCGAGTTGATCCGCAATCCGAATTGGCCGATCGAGTGCGCGCGCCGCGCCGGGGTCGACATCGCGCTGGCCATCCCTACCTACGCCCGCGCGACCGGACCCTACGAGCGCGGTTTCTGATCGCACCGGCGGCGCGCGTCACCAGCGCGCGAAGTCGTAACCGAAATCGTATTCCAGGTAGCGTGCACACACCGCGCCGACGAACTCCCGTGCCGCTCGATCGTAGGCCGTGCGCGGATCGCCGGAGGACTCGCGCACCGCGCCCGGCGGGCGCGCCGGGTCTTCTTTTACCGCCATGTGCGCCTTGCTCGACACCGCGATGCCGTGGGCCAGCGCCGCGTTGTCGAGCGCGAGGCCGAAAGCGCGCGCGACACGCGCCAGTTCGTGCGCCGGATCGCCGCGCAGATCCTCGTAGCGCACCACGGTGACCCGCTGCGGCAGGCCCTTGGCCAGCGCGCCCCAGGCGTTCATGAACCGGATGCACCACCAGATGTCGCTGTTGTAGCGCTTGCTGCGCTGGTCGCCGCGCACGTAGACGGCGAAGGGCACGTCGTAGCGCGCCTGCCACTTGGCGTAGTTCGAGACCAGCGAGTCACGCAGGTCGCGCACCAGCACGACGTAGGGCGGCAGCTGCAGGCAGGCGTGCAGCCACCCCCAGCGCATCGCCGGATGCGGCAGGCTGTGACTGCTCAGCAGGCGCGGCAATTGCGGGTGGACGACCGCGTCGCGTGGTCCACCGATGATGTCGTTGGCGTGGTTGTAGCGCGGCGGCGGCGTAGCGTACTGGTAAGATAAGGCGTTCGCGAGCATGAACTTCAACCAGTGCGTTCCCGCCTGGTGCATGCTGACGAGCTGGCCGGCGCAGTGACGATGCTTGAGCAGGGCGAAGTTGCCCGCCGCGCGGCGCAGCGCGTGACGCCGGAATGCCGCGGGTGACAGCGGCGCGGCGCTCGCGTCCGGCGCCGCTGCGGCGCCCGCGCGCGGCGCTGGATCATCGGGTTCCGTGACGGCCATGAATCGCATCCTCATCATCAAGCTCGGCGCGCTCGGCGACGTGGTCATGGCAACGCCCTTGGTCGAGGCGATTATGCGTCATCACGCCGGCAGCGCGGTGACGTTGCTGACGACGCCGCCGTTCGCGCCGTTGTTCGGCGCCTGGCCCGGCCTCGCCGTGCATGCCGTACCCCGCCGCGGCCTGGCCAACCAGCTCGCCCTGGTCCGCTGGCTGCGCGGCCAGGGCTTCACCCGCGTCTACGACCTGCAGGCCAACGATCGCAGCGGCTGGTGGTGTGCGCTGTCGGGGATCGCGGAACGTGTCGGCAATCATCCGCGCTGGCCCTACACCCTGCACCCGGCGAGCGCGTGGCGCGGCCAGAGCCACATCTACACGCGCCTGTGCGAAGTGCTCGCCGCGGCCGGGGTGGTGGTCGACGCGAGCCGCCCGTCGCTGCCCGCCGACGACGCGACCCAGGCGCGGGTGGACGACTGGCTCGCCGCGCGCGCGGCGAGCGACGCTCGCCTGGTGCTGCTGCACGCCGGGGCCAGTCCGACCCGGCCGGGCAAGCGCTGGCCCCATTTCGCGGCGCTCGCCGCGCGCTTGCGCGCGGCCGGTTTCACCTTGGCCTGGCTCGGCGCCGAAGCCGAACGCGAACTCAACGCCAGCCTGTGCACGGCCGGCGACCTCGATGCCACGGCGGCTTTCGACATCCTCGCCCTGGCCGAGCTGGGACGGCGCGCCTGCTTCGCCGTGACCAACGACTCCGGCCCCATGCACGTGCTGTCGGCGGCCGGTATCCCGGTGTTCGGCCTGTTCGGGCCGAGCGACTGGCGACGCAACCATGCCCTGGGCCAGGCCGAGCGGGTGATTGCCTGCGTCGAGGTGGTGCCCGGCTACGCCGGTGCGGCCAGCGGCGATTGCCTGGCTGCGCTCGACGCCGGGGCGGTGTGGGCACGCCTGGGCGCGGCCGGGGTCCTGGGCTGAGTCTTCAGCGCCCGAGGCGGGTGTAGAGATCGAGGTAGGCGCCGACCACCGGCGCCTCGCTGTAGGACGCGTGGAAACGTGCCAGGGCGCGTGCGGCACGCTCGCTGCGCTCGCCCGGCGTCAGCGCGACGCGCATGGCCGCGGCGAGGGCCGCCGGGTCCTCGGCATCGACCAGCCAGGCGAGCTCGGCGTCGAGGATTTCCCGCGGTCCCTGGGTACGTGTCGCCACGATCGGCACGCCGCGTGCCATCGCCTCCAGCAGCACGATGCCGAACGGCTCGTCGCGCGAGGGCAGCACGAACAGGTGGGCGCCATCGAGAAAGCCGCTGACGTCGTCGATCCAGCCACGCAGGCGTACCCGGCCCTCGAGACCATGACGACTGATCGCGCGCGTCAACGCGCCCAGTTCGTGACCGTCGCCACCGAGGTCGAGCACGAGATCGATGCCGGCGTCGACGAGGTAGCCACAGGCCTCGATGAGGACGTCGAAACCCTTCTTGTGCACGAAGCGGCCGAGCGCCGCGATGCGGTAAGGCGGCGCCGGCGGGTTCGGTACCGCGGTCACCGCTTCGATGCGGCTGAAGTTGGGAATGCGTTGCAGCGCGGCACCGGTACCGCGCGCTGCGAGGTAGTCGGCCTGGGCCTGGGTGGTCGGCACCAGCACGTCGATGTAATGGTAGTACTTGAGGTTGACCAGGTTGTGGGTCTTGGCCACGGTCGGCAGGCCGAGCGCGTGGGCGGCGCGGCCGCCGAGGTGGGCGGCGCGCGCGAGGTGGGCATGGACCACGGCGGGGGCGAACCGCGCCAGCTCGCGACGGATGTGCTGTTCGGCGAGTCGATCCCAGCTGCCGTAGCAACGCACCTCGCGGGTTTCGATCCCGGCCGCGCCGCGCAGGTGATCGAGGGCGACGCCGCGCGCTTCGCCGATGGCGAGCACCTCGTGGCCACGTGCGGCCAGGGCCAGGACGAGGTCGACGAAGGAGCGTTCGGCGCCGCCGAACTTCTTGGCCAGCATGACGTGGGCGATACGCATGATTTCAGTCGCGCTCCAGCAGCGTGAGCAGTACCCCGGCGACCTGCGCCGCGTCGAGGCGGGTGAGGTCGCCGGCCGGGGCCAGGGCCAGGGCCGTGCGGCGTCCCCACGGCCGGTAACGTTCGGGCTCGCCGGGCCCGAACACGGTGACGGTCGGCACGTCCAGCGCGGCGGCCATGTGGCCGAGCCCGGAATCGTTGCCGACGAAGGCCGCGGCCTGCGCCAGCACAGCGGCGGCGGCGGCGAGATCGGTCTGCCCGGTGAGGTCGACGCAGGGTTGCGCAAGGCCCGCGAGCACCGCGGCGGCGGCGCCGTCGGCGGCGCTGCCGAGCACCACGATGCCGTCGAATGCTGCGCCGACCTGCTCGGCCAATGCGCGGAAGGACGGTGCCGGCCAGCACTTGCCCGGCCAGTTGGCGCCCGGCGCCAGGGCCAGCCAGCGTGCCGCTGCCGGCAGTATCGCGAGGGCGGGTGTGATGCGCTGCACGGCGGCGGCGTCGACATGCAGCCGGCAGGGCGGCACCGGCTGCTCGCCGACCAGCGGTTCGATGATCGCAAAGTGTTCTTCGACGGCGTGCGGGCCACGTCCGCGACGGGCGTGCTTGGCCAGGCGGCGTCGCGCGCGCAGCAGGTAGGGAATGACCGGCGTGCGCAGGTCGACGGCGAGGGCGTAGCGACGACGGCGCAGGCGCCGCACCAGCGCGAGCTGGGCGGCGAGGCCGCCGCGCTTGTCGCGATGGAAGACCTCGCCGAGCCAGGGTGCGCCGCCGAGCACGCCGCTCGAGCGCTGGTCGCCGACGATGTCGATGGGCGTTCCCGGATAGCGGGCAGCCAGAGTCTCGAGCACCGGGGTGGTCATGACGACGTCACCGATGTTGCTCAGGGTCACCACCAGCAGGCGTTCGGGCTCGTCGCTCACGGTCACTTGCCGATGCAGAAACGGGCAAAGATGTCGCCGAGCAGGGCTTCGCTGCCGTAGCGGCCGGCGATGGCCTCGAGCGCGTCGCTCGCCTGGCGGTAGTGTTCGGCCACCAGTTCGGGCGCGTCGGCGAGGCCTGCCTCGTCGATCCCGCGCAAGGCCTCGAGCGCTGCTTCCAGGGCGGCGACGTGGCGGGCGCGCGCGGCGAATTCGCCGCTGTCCTCGCCGTGGATGCCGGCGAAACGCTCGATGGCCTCGATGAGCGCGTCGCAGCCTTGGCCGGTCAGGGCGGACAAGGGCACGCAGGTAGTGGCGTCACCGACTTCGCGCTCCTCGTGCACCGATGCGAGATCGATCTTGTTGCGCACCACGATGCGTGGGATCGCCGTCACGGTGTCCGGCAAGGCCGTCGCCGGCAGACGATCGACCACGTGCAGAACGAGATCGGCTGCACTTGCCGCGCCCTGCGTGCGGCGTATGCCCTCTGCTTCGATGACGTCGTCGGTCTCGCGCAGGCCGGCAGTGTCGACCAGGCGGACCGGCACGCTGCCGATGAGCAGGTCGACGTCGACCAGGTCGCGTGTCGTACCCGGCACGGCGGTGACGATGGCGCGCTCGACCCCGGCCAGGCGATTGAGCAGCGAGGACTTGCCGACGTTGGGCGCGCCGACGATCGCGACTTGGAGACCTTCGTGAAGGCGCACGCCCTGCTGCGCACGTGCGAGTAGCACTGTGAGATCACGACACAACGCCGCGCGGTGTTCGCCCTGGTGGGCGAGCAGGGCGTCGGTGTCGACGTCGTCGCCGAAATCGATGGCCGCCTCGAGTTCGGCGCGGGCCAGGCGTACGCGTTCGACCAGGCCGCTCACGGCGTCACCGAAATCACCGCTCAGGGTGCGGTGCGCGGCACGTGCTGCACGCAGGGTCGGGCTCGCGATGAGATCGGCCACGGCTTCGGCCTGGGCGAGATCGAGGCGGTCGTTGAGGAACGCGCGTTCGGTGAACTCGCCCGGGCGCGCCGCGCGCGCGCCGTCGGCGCAGGCCAGTGCGACCAGACGATGCAGCAGCACCGGGTTGCCGTGGCCATGGAACTCGACCAGGTCCTCTCCGGTGTACGTGCGCGGTGCGGGGAAGTAGAGCACCAGGCCGTCGTCGAAGGCCTCGCCGTCGTCGTCGTGGAACGCACGGTAGTGCGCCTGGCGCGGTGCGAGATCGACCGAGCGCGTGATGGTGCAGGCGATGCGATGGGCCGCGGTCCCCGACAGGCGCACGATACCGATGGCGCCGCGGCCGGACGGCGTGGAGACGGCGACGATGGTGTCCGGCGCCATGGCCTGCGGCTGCGTGAACGCGTCAGCGCTCAGCAAGCGGGGTCGCGCATCGCTCATCGGCGATACCGCACGCGACACGACGCGCTCGCTTGCTGCCGCGCGCGGCCGGGAGCAGCGATCGCCATGCCACATCGTGAGGCTGGCGCCGGACGCGGCGCACGGCGTGCCCTATTTCGCCCCGCTCTCGATCGAACGGGTGATGTGCCACTGCTGCGCGATCGAGAGGATGTTGTTGACCAACCAGTACAGCACCAGGCCGGCGGGAAAGAAGGCGAAGAACACCGTGAACACGACCGGCAGGATCTGCATGACCTTGGCCTGGGTCGGATCCATCGGCGCCGGGTTCAGCTTCTGCTGGATGAACATGCTCACACCCATCAACAACGGCAGCACGAACATCGGGTCGCGTGCCGACAAGTCCGTGATCCAGAGGATGAATGGAGCCTGGCGCATCTCGACGGTCTCGAGCAGCACCCAGTAGAGCGCGATGAAGACGGGGATCTGGACGACGATCGGCAAGCAGCCACCGAGCGGGTTGATCTTCTCTTCCTTGTACAGCTTCATCATCTGCTGGTTGAGCTGCGCCTTGTCGTCCGCGTAGCGATCGCGCAACGCCAACAGCCGCGGCTGCACCCGGCGCATGTTCGCCATCGAACGATAGCCCGCTGCCGACAGCGGGTAGAACAGGAGTTTGAGCATCAGGGTCAGCAGGATGATGCCCCAGCCCCAGTTGCCGGTCTTGTCGTGAATGAACTTGAGGACCAGGAACAGCGGCTTGGCGATGAACCACAGCTTGCCGAAATCGACGGTGAGCTCGAGCCCGGGCGCGATGTCCTGAAGCAGGTCGTGGCGCTTGGGGCCGACGTAGAGGCGGCTCGACAAGGTCGCCGAGGCGCCCGGGGCGATGGTGGTCTGTGGCCCGAGCAGCCCAACGAGGTATTGCTTGTCGGGCAGGATCTTGGAGTAGAACTTGGAGGTCTGATCGGCGGGCGGCAGCAGGGCGGCGACGAAGTAGTGCTGGATGATGCCGACCCAGGCATTGGCCGCGCTGAGATCGATCGGCGCTTCCTCGAGGTCGTCGAAGTCGAATTTCTTGAAACGCTTTTCGGGGGTCGACAGCACCGGTCCGGTGAAGGTGTAGACCATACCCTGGCGCGAGGACTCCTCGTTGCGCTTGAGTTGCTCGTAGCGGTGCACGTCGATGGCCTCGCCGGAGCTGTTGGTGACGACGTACTGCACGTCGACGAGGTAACTGCCGCGGGTGAAGACGTAGCGCTTCTCGACCTCGACTCCCTCGGGGGAGCGCCAGCGCAGTGGTACGACCAACTGTTCGGCACCATCGGCGAGACGGAAGTCGTCGCGCTCGACCGTGTACAAATCGTGATGGGTGGGCAGACTCACGTTGCCGGCCAGGCCGCCCTGGAAGAGGTAGACCTTGGGCGGGTTGTCCTGGAACAGGCGCACGCCGACGTCGGGCACCTTGGGATCGACCGGGTAGGCACGCAGCTCGGTGTCGTCGATGGTACCGCCCGCGGTACTCAGCGTCAGCTCGAGCAGATCGGTCGTGACAGTGACATGTTGCGCAGCGGCGGCAGCGGGTGCCGCGGCGGCCTGCTGCACGTCCGGCATGGCGCCGCCTTCGGTCGTGGGCGGGGTAGGTACGTTCGGTACCGGCGTCTCGTGGGCGGGGCTGCTGGCCGCGAGCGGCGCTGGTTCGACAGCCTGAGGCCCGTAGTCTGCCTGCCACGCTTCCCAGATCATGAGACCGAGCATGGCGAGGGCGACGATGAGAATAAGGCGGACGTTTTCCATGAAGAGACTCGGATTCGGCCGGGCAGCCTAGCAGGCTGGTGAAAAGGAACTGCGCTGCGGGCGCCAGGCGGAGCGCGCCGTGGCCGTCATCCGCGGCGTGGTGCGGTACCCGCGACGGCTGTAGTCCGCGACCGAGCGGGCAGCACCTCGCACCCGCCGGCCGGGCTCAGTGGCACAGGCGGCTGAGCGCAGCGTCGACCGCGCGGCGCAGATCATGACGCGACGTGGTCGCCGCCGCGGTACGCACGACGAACACGATATCGATCGCAGGCAGACTGGCGGCACGACGGCGGAAATTCTCGCGGATGAGGCGCTTGATGAAATTCCGGTCCGTAGCTCGTGGCGATACGCGTCGCCCGATGGCGATGCCGAGGCGCGCGCCCGCGACCATGTTGGGCCGATGGTGCAACGTGAACAGGCGACCGCCGTGGCGGTCGCCGTTACGCATCACGTGTACGAATTCCTTGGAATGGAGAATTCGTTGCGCGCGACGGAATCGTTCGCGAGCCTGCGGATGCTGCGGACAGGCTGGAGAACCGTTACTGGGCCGCGAGCCGAGCGCGGCCACGGGCGCGACGGGCCTTGATGATCAGTCGGCCGTTCTTGGTCTTCATGCGGGCGCGGAAACCGTGCTTGCGGGCGCGCTTGAGGCGACCGGGCTGAAAAGTATGCTTCATGGGAATCGGGCTCTTGGCTTGGATTCTGTAGATCGACGGCGGCGGGCCGCGGCAGGCGCGCCGTCAAGGGCGCGCGATGGTAGGCCGGCACCGTTAAAAAAGTCAATATTTTCAGGTCCGTATTTCAACCGGGGCGGGGTGTGGATAAGTAGCGGGCGGGCGTATACACTCGCCGCCTCTTTGGGTTTTCGCGTTTTCGGGGTCACTGGGTCGCCGTGCAAGAGACTGTCTGGCAACAATGTCTGCGCACGCTCGAACGCGAACTCTCCCCCCAGCAGTTCAACACGTGGATCCGGCCCCTGCAGGCCGTCGAACACGAGGAAATGCTGGAAGTGCTGGCCCCCAACCGCTTCGTCCTCGACTGGATTCGCGACAAGTACTGCGATCGCATCAAGCTCGTCGTGGAGGAGATCAGTGCCGGCCGTGCACTCGAGGTCAAGCTCGGCATCGGCAGCGCGGCGCGCGAGGAGGAACCTGCACCGCGGGTGGTCAGCCCCGCCGTGGCGACCCGCGAACCCCGCGCCGAACCCGATGGCAAGCGCGGCTCGGGGCTCAAGGCAGACTTCACCTTCGACACCTTCGTCGAAGGAAAATCGAACCAACTCGCCCGGGCGGCATCCCTGCAAGTCGCTGAAAATCCTGGAAAAGGATACAATCCCCTGTTCATCTGCGGCGGTGTGGGGCTGGGCAAGACGCATCTCATGCATGCCGTCGGCAACGCCATCCAGAGCCAGCGCAGTTCGGCCCGGGTGGTCTACCTGCACTCCGAACGCTTCGTTGCGGACATGGTCAAGGCGCTGCAACACAACGTCATCAACGAGTTCAAGCGGTTCTACCGCTCGGTCGACGCACTGCTCATCGACGACATCCAGTTCTTCGCTGGCAAGGAACGCTCCCAGGAAGAATTCTTCCACACTTTCAATGCGTTGCTTGAAGGTCAACAACAGATCGTGCTGACCTGCGACCGTTATCCCAAGGAAGTATCGGGGGTGGAGGAACGCTTGAAGTCGCGCTTCGGCTGGGGCCTTACCGTGGCCATCGAGCCGGCCGAGCTCGAGACCCGGGTCGCCATTCTGATGCGCAAGGCCCAGCAGGCCAGCGTGAAGCTGCCGGACGAGGTCGCGTTCTTCATCGGCAAGCGCTTCAGGTCTAATATTCGGGAACTGGAGGGGGCTCTGCACCGCGTCGTCGCCAACGCGCATTTCCTGGGCAGTCCGATCACGCTCGAATTCGCCAAGGAGGCGCTGTGCGACCTGCTCGCCTTGCAGGATCGGCTCATCACCATGGACAACATCCAGAAGACGGTGGCGGAGTACTACAAGATCCGGGTTGCCGACCTGCTCAGCAAACGGCGTAACCGCTCGATCGCCCGGCCTCGGCAGGTGGCCATGGCCTTGTCGAAGGAGCTGACCAATCACAGCCTGCCGGAAATCGGTGATGCCTTCGGCGGGCGCGACCACACCACGGTGATCCATGCCTGCCGCAAAGTGGCCGAATTGAAGGCGAGCGACCCGCGGATCCAGGAAGATTACGCCAACCTGGAAAGGATACTCACAACCTGATGAAACGTCTGCGGTAAACCTGTGGATAAAAAGGAACGTTGCGAAACGGCCTTTCGCTGCCCAGCTTTTCCACAGGAGACGCCCACGGAAGCGTCCAGAATTTAAACTATAACTTACTGATTATAATAAATAAAAACCTTTTCCCCAATCTTCCATGCCTCAATAGTAGAAGCAGTAGATGAAGATCAAGATAACCAGAGAATTATTGTTACCGGTGCTCCAGGCAACCAATAACGTGGTCGAACGCCGGCAGACATTACCGATCCTGAGTAATCTGCTGTTCCAGGTCGAAGGTTCCCGGATTCGGGTGACGGCGACCGACATGGAAGTAGAACTGGTCCACGAGATCGAGAACCCGGGCAACTCGGACGGCGCGTTGGCCCTGCCGGCACGCAAGTTACTCGACATCTGCCGGGCCTTGCCTGCCGACGCCGAACTGACCATCGAGGGCTCGGGCTCCAAGGCGAAGATCGCGTCCGGTCGCAGCCGCTTCTCGCTGGCGAGCATGAAGGCGGACGATTTCCCGTCAATTGGAAGTTTCGACGTACAGGTCGAGTTCACCCTGCCGGCGGAAACCTTGACCGACCTGGTCGAGAGTACCCATTTCGCGATGGCCCACCAGGATGTCCGGTATTACCTGAACGGCATGTTGCTGGAGATGGACAACAACCGCTTGCGCGCGGTTGCCACCGACGGACATCGCCTGGCGCTGACCGACAAGACCATCGAACTCGAACTCGATCAGATCCGGCAACACATCATTCCGCGCAAGGGCGTGCTGGAGATCGCGCGGCTGTTGAATGGTGCAGGGGAGGAGGTCAAGGTCTCGATCGGAGAGAACCACCTGCGCGTGGCCGGCGCACACCAGTCCCTGACGACGAAGCTGGTTGATGGCCGCTTTCCGGATTACGAACGGGTCATACCGCGCGAAAGCAGCAATACCGTCCTCGCCGACCGCGAAATCCTGCGTGCGGGTCTGAGCCGGGCCTCGATCCTCTCCAACGAGAAATTCCGGGGGATACGCTTGATCCTGAAGAAAGGCCTGTTGACGGCGGTCGCTCACAACCCGGAACAGGAAGAGGCCGAGGAAGAGATCGAAGTGGAGTACGAGGGGGAGGCCATGGAAGTCGGTTTCAACGTCTCCTACCTCCTCGACGTGCTCGGGGTCATGCGTACCGACCAGGTACGGATCGAGCTTGTCGATGCCAACAGTAGCTGCTTGATGCGGGCGCCGGACGACGCCTCTTCACGTTACGTCGTCATGCCGATGCGGCTCTGAGCGGACCAGCCGGCCGCCGAGGCAGGCTGGTCCGGGTCGGTGTCATGTATTTCGAGCGCCTGATCGTCAACCATCTGCGCTGTTTCGATCGCCTGGACTATGTGCCGGGTGAACATCTCAACTTGATCTGCGGCGCCAACGGCAGCGGCAAGACCACGGTACTCGAAGGCTTGGCGATCGCCTGTCTCGGGCGTTCCTTCCTGACCAGCAACATCGGCGAACTGGTCAGAACGGGCGCTGCCGGGCTGTCGGTACAGGCGCTGCTGCGCGAAGGGGGAGAGGGCGGACGCAACCGGGTGACGGTGCGCAAAGCCCGCGGCGAGACCACGATCGAATGGGACGGTCAGCCCGTGGCGGCGGCGAGTATGCTCGCACAACGCATTCCCGTACTCGCTGTTAATTCCAAGGCGGCGGACCTGCTGACGGAGAATCCGAGCAATCGGCGGGCCTTGCTGGACCGTACGATGTTCCACGTGGAACCTAGCTACGTCGAATCGTGGAAGGCCTACCGCCAGGCCTTGCGCCAACGTAACGAGGTTTTGCGGTGTGGGGGCGCGAGCCGTGATGCCGCCTACTGGACGCAGAGCCTGGTGGAATCGGGCTCGGCCATCGACGCCCGGCGCCAGGCGATGGTCGCTGCCATCAACACCGGTCTGCAACAGTCACCCCTGGCGACCGAGTTCGGTGATGATTTCGGCTTCGCCTATCAACCCGGCTGGAACAGGGAGACCGGGTTTGCGGAGCAGCTCGCGGCGACCTGGGAGCGTGATGCAGCGCTCGGCTATACGACGGTCGGTATTCACCGCGCAGACCTGGCGCTGCGGGGTAGGGGACGGGCCATTTCGAAACGCCTGTCACGGGGACAGGGAAAAATCACGGTGATTGCTCTGTTTTGTGCGCTGGCCGATTTCATCGCCGGACACACGGGGAAACGACCGGTTTTTCTCGTCGATGATCTGCATGCAGAACTGGATGATAATATGTGTCGGCGGGCTGTGGACATGATCGTGGCCGTAGCCGGACAGGGAATGTTCACCGCCATCCGTCCCAGCGATCTACCCGATGTCGCCAATCGCACCCCCTCGGTGTTCCACGTGGAACATGTCGCCGATGCTGTGTCGAGCTGAAGACCGGAGATTTCAATGAGCTACGATTCCAAGAACATCAAGGTCCTGAAGGGACTCGATGCCGTCCGCAAGCGTCCTGGCATGTATATCGGTGATACCGATGACGGCACGGGACTCCACCACATGGTTTTCGAGGTGGTGGATAACTGTGTGGACGAAGCACTCGCCGGCTACTGCAAGGCCATCGAAGTTCGTGTCCACGCCGACAATTCCGTGACAGTCACCGACGATGGGCGCGGCATTCCGGTCGACCTCCACGAGGAGGAGCAACGATCGGCCGCCGAAGTCATCATGACCACCCTGCACGCCGGCGGTAAGTTCGACGACAACTCGTACAAGGTCTCCGGGGGCCTGCACGGGGTCGGCGTCTCCGTAGTCAACGCCCTGTCCGCCGAGCTCAACCTCGTCATTCGTCGTGACGGCAAGGTGTGGCGCCAGGACTATGCCAATGGCGACCCGACCGGGCCCCTCGAGGCCAGCGGTGATACCGAACGAACCGGCACCGAGGTCCGCTTCCTGCCGAGCACTGCCATCTTTACCAACATCGAGTTCCATTACGACGTCCTCGCACGGCGGCTGCGCGAGCTGTCCTTCCTCAATTCCGGGCTGCGCATCAGCCTCCTGGACGAGCGTAGTGGCAAGCAGGACACGTTCGAATACCAGGGCGGCATCGCGGCTTTCGTCGAGCACCTGAGCAAGACCAAGACCCCGTTGCATCCGGTGGTCATCCACATGATGGCCGAGAAGGACGACATCGGCGTCGAAATGGCCTTGCAGTGGAACGACTCCTACCAGGAAAACATCTTCTGCTTCACCAACAATATTCCGCAGCGTGACGGCGGTACCCACCTTGCCGGGCTGCGCGCGGCCCTGACCCGCACGCTCAATCAATACCTGGAGAAGGAAGGCCTGGCCGCCAAACACAAGGTGCAGGTCGCGGGTGAAGATGTGCGCGAAGGCCTCACCGCCGTCCTGTCGGTCAAGGTGCCGGATCCCAAGTTCTCTTCGCAAACCAAGGACAAGCTGGTCTCCAGCGAGGTCAAGGGTGTGGTCGAGAACGTCGTATCCGACAATCTCGCGACGTTCCTCCTGGAGCATCCCCAGGAAGCGCGGTCCATCATGGGCAAGATCGTCGAGGCGGCGCGCGCCCGCGAGGCGGCGCGCAAGGCCCGCGAGCTCACCCGGCGCAAGACGGCCCTGGATATTGCGGGCCTGCCCGGCAAACTTGCTGATTGCCAGGAACGCGATCCGGCGCAGTCGGAATTGTTCATCGTCGAGGGGGATTCCGCCGGTGGTTCGGCGAAGCAGGGCAGGGATCGCCGTAACCAGGCCATCCTGCCTCTGAAGGGCAAGATCCTGAATGTCGAGAAGGCACGCTTCGACAAGATGCTGTCGTCGAGCGAAGTGGGCGCCCTGATCACGGCGCTCGGCTGTGGCATCGGCAGTGAGGAATATGACCCGGCGGGCCTGCGCTATCACCGCATCATCATCATGACCGATGCCGATGTCGACGGCTCGCACATCCGTACGCTGCTGTTGACCTTCTTCTATCGCCAGATGCCGGAACTCATCGAGCGTGGGCACGTCTTCATCGCCCAGCCACCGTTGTACAAGGTCAAGAAGGGCAAGCAGGAACGTTACCTCAAGGACGATCTGGAACTCGGCAATTTCTTCATGGAGATTGCCATCAACGACTGTGTCATCGAGCTTGCCAACGATCGTCTCGAGGGCGAACGCATCATCGAGCTGGGGCGAGAGTTCCTGGTTCTGCAGCAGATCCAGAAGCGCCTCGAGACGCGTTACCCGGCGGTCGTCCTCAAGGCCTTGCGAGCAACCACGGCGCTGGACAATCCCAGCCTTGCCACCCTGGCCGATCTCGATGCCTGGCTGCCCGCGCTCCGTGACAGCCTCGTCGCGGCCCTCGGCGAACGCAGCGTGCTCGGCGTCGACCGCCAGTACAGCGACAGTGACCGGTGGAACATCGAGATCCGACTGACCCAGAGTGGCTCCCTGCTCATGGTCAACCTCGACCGCGATTTCTTCGCGAGCGCGGAGTATCGGCACCTGGCACGCCTTGGGAGGCTGTTCGACGAGCCGCTGCAGCCGGACTCGCGCGTGCTGCGCGGCGACGACAGCATTGCCATCGCGACCCTGGCCCAGGCCTTCGAGCTGTTGCTCGATCAGGCGCGCCGCGGTTCGAGCGTCCAGCGCTACAAGGGTCTCGGCGAGATGAATCCAGACCAGCTGTGGGACACGACCATGAACGCCCAGACGCGTAACCTGATCCAGGTGCGCATCGAGGACGCCGTCGCCGCCGACCAGATCTTCTCCATCCTGATGGGCGACCAGGTCGAGCCGCGACGCGAATTCATCGAACGCTACGCCCGCACCGTGACCAATCTGGACACCTGAGGATCACGGGCGTTCGCTGAAAGCGAGGGCCACGATCCGGACTTCCCGTGCCCCGGCCCGCACCAGCGTGCGGGCCGCTTCGCTCACCGTGGCGCCCGTCGTCACGACATCGTCGACGAGCAGGATCCGTTGCCCGCGCACATGTGACGATGCTGCGAACGCATCGCGGACATTGGCCCGGCGTGTCGCCGCCGGTAGCCGCGACTGCGCGATACCGCCCCGTCGGCGCCGCAGCGCTTCACCATCGAAATACATGCCCTGTTCCGCGGCCACCGCGGCAGCCAGCACGGCGGCCTGGTTGAACCCCCGGCGTGCATAGCGCGAACGGCTCAGGGGGATGGCTACAACCCGGTCCGCCCACTGTGAGTAATCGCTTACATTCGATTTGAGCAAGGAGCTGCAGACGGTCAGTGCCGCGAGGTCGCGGTGGAACTTGAACGCCTGCACGAGGTGATCGAGCGGGTAGGTATAACGGAAGGGCACTTCGATGCCGCTTGTCCAGGGCAGGCGCGCGGGCCGTCCACCACGGGTCCGTGCCAGGTCGCCCATGCACCCGCAGCAGAGCTCGGGCGCGCGGCAGGGTGCCAGGCACAGCAGGCAACGGCCTGGCACCCGTGACCACCAGCGCCGGTACACGTCGGCCCAGCCAGCAAAGATTGACGGGCGCGCCCCTGGCACCATAATGCAGCGTCCTTTCTGCATCGCTCGCGCCATCTTAAACGGGAATCCGCCTCATGCACGCTACCGCCGAAACCCTTCGCCCCGCTGCCGCCGCCCTCCGTCACGATTGGTCCCGCGACGAGGTCGAAGCCCTCTTCGCACTGCCTTTCAGCGACTTGATGTATGCCGCCCAGACCACCCACCGGGCACATTTCGACCCCAACGTGGTGCAGCTCTCGACGCTCCTCAACATCAAGACCGGCGGCTGTCCGGAGGACTGCGCCTACTGTCCGCAGAGCGTGCGTTTCGACACCAACGTAGAAGCCGCCCCGGTGCTCGACCTCGACACCGTCCTGACCGCGGCACGCCGCGCCCGCGATGCCGGCGCCACCCGCTTCTGCATGGGCGCCGCCTGGCGATCACCGAAGGACCGCGATCTCGAACAGGTCATCCCCCTCATCGAAGGTGTCCGTGCACTCGGCATGGAAACCTGCGTGACGCTCGGTATGCTCAATGCGGGCCAGGCCCGCCGCCTCGCGGACGCCGGCCTCGACTACTACAACCACAACCTCGACACCTCGCCCGATTTCTACGGCGAGATCATTTCGACCCGCACCTACCAGGATCGTCTCGACACCCTGGCCAACGTGCGCGACGCCGACATCAACGTGTGCTGCGGCGGTATCGTCGGTCTCGGCGAATCGGTAACCGATCGCAGCGAACTCCTGCGGACCCTGGCGACGATGTCGAAGCATCCGGAGTCGGTCCCGATCAACCTCCTGGTCCGCGTCGAAGGTACCCCGCTCGCCGACGCCGAAGCCGTTCATCCGATCGACTTCGTCCGTACCATCGCCGTCGCCCGCGTACTCATGCCAGCGTCGCACGTGCGCCTCTCGGCCGGCCGCACGGCCATGAGCGAGGAGCTCCAGGCCCTGGCCTTTCTCGCCGGTGCCAATTCCATCTTCTATGGTGAGCAACTACTCACTACGGCCAACCCCGACGTCGCGCGAGACCAGGCGCTGTTCACCCGCCTCGGCATCAGCCCCACGGCCGGTCACGCCTGAGCCGCCTCCGCGCGTGACCAAGGCGACCCTGGCGGCGCGCGCCCGCGAGACCCTGGCGACCGCCGAGCGCGCCCGCCTGCTGCGCGTGCGCGACGCCCACGATGGCGCCCAGGGCACCGCCATCGAAATCGGCGGCCGGCACCTGCGCAATTTCACCAGCAACGATTACCTCGGCCTGGCCAATCACCCGCGCGTGACCGAGCGCGTGCGCCGGGAATTGCCCGCGCACGGCTTCGGCAGTGGTGCCGCCGCGTTGCTGTCCGGCCGCAGTTCCCTGCACGCCGAGCTCGAACGCCGTATTGCCGCGGCCTGTCACTGCGACGATGCCCTGTTGTTCTCCTCCGGCTATCTCGCCAACAGCGGCAGCCTGCCCGCCCTCGTCGGCCGCAGCGATTTCGTTGCCCACGACCGTCTCAACCATGCCTCGTTGATCGACGGCGTGCTCGCCAGCGGCGCGCGGCACCGGCGTTACCGGCACGCCGACCCCGTCGCCGCGGCTGCGGCCCTGGCCGCGCGTGGTGACGGCGTCGCCCTGCTCGTCACGGAGTCGATATTCAGCATGGACGGCGACCTCGCACCGTTGGCCGACCTCGCCCGGCTGGCTGCAGACCACGGCGCTTCGCTCTACGTCGACGACGCCCACGGCTTCGCCGTCAGCGGCGCCGACGGTTTCGCCAACGTCGACGCCCTGCCGGCCGACGCCGTGCGCATGGTCACCTTCGGCAAGGCACTCGGCAGCGTCGGTGCCGCCATCGCCGGCGCTGCCGAGACCATCGAATTCCTCGTCCAGCGCGCCCGCACCTACGTCTACGACACGGCCTTGCCGCCAGTCTGCGCAGCCGCCGCCCTCGAGGCCCTGGACATCCTCGCCGACGAGCCCGCCCGCCTGCAGCGTCTGCACGCCAACATCGCGCATTTCCGTAGCGTCGCGAGCGGCGCCGGCTTGGATCTGCTGCCGAGCTCGACGCCGATCCAGCCCATCATGGTCGGTGCTGCCGAGGCCGCGCTCACGCTCGCCGAGTCCCTGCGCGCGGCCGGTTTCTACGTTCGCGCGGTCCGCCCGCCGACCGTGCCGCGCGGTACCGCGCGGCTGCGCATCACGCTGTCCAGCGACCATCTTGCGAGCGACATCGAGGCCCTCGTCGAGGCACTCGCCGAAGCGTCGACCGCAGGGCCTGCCATGCCATGAGCACACCGCCCGGACGGCAGCTCGACAAGCGCCGTGTTGCGCAGCATTTTGCTGCCGCTGCCGCCGCCTACGAGGACCACGACGCGCTCCAGCGCGAGGTCGCCACACGCCTCGAGGAACGCCTCGACTACGTCACGCTCGACGTCGAGCGCCTGCTCGACCTGGGCAGCGGCACCGGCCGTCTCGGCCGCCTGCTCGCGCGCCGCTACCGCCACGCCCTGATCGTCGAGAGTGACCTCGCCCTGCCCATGCTGGCGACCGCCCGCGCGCGCGCGCCACGCTGGTTCTCGCGTCATCGCCACGTCTGCGCCGATGCCGAACACCTGCCATTCGCCGCGAATGCGTTCGACCTCGTGCTGTCGAGCCTCGCCCTGCAATGGTGCGAGGACCTGCCGGCGGTCTTCGCCGGCACGCGCGGGGCGCTGCGCGAGGGTGGCCTGTTCTTGTTCGCCACCCTCGGCCCGGATACGCTGCGCGAGCTGCGCGCGGCCTTCGCCGCGACCTCGTCCGCGACGCACGTGAACCGCTTCATCGACATGCACGACATCGGCGACATGCTCGGCCATGCCGGCTTCGCCGACCCGGTGATGGAGACCGAATACCTGACCGTCGAATATGCCGACGTCCTGACCCTGATGCGCGACCTCAAGGGCATCGGCGCCGGCAACGCGCAGCTCGAGCGCACGCGCGGGCTGTTCGGTCGGCGCCAGCTGCGCGCCCTGACCGAGGCCTACGAGGCCTACCGCCGCGACGGCCTGCTGCCGGCCACCTACGAGGTCGTCTACGGTCATGCCTGGGCCGTGACGCCGCGCCCGGCCAAGCCTGCTTCCGAGCAGTATTTTCCGCTCGAACGGCTGCGCCGGCGCACATGAACCTGTTCGTCACCGGCACCGATACCGGTTGCGGCAAGACCTTCGTCACCGCCGCCCTGCTGCGTCACCTGGCGCGCCGCGGCACCCGTGCTCTCGGCATGAAGCCGATCGCGAGCGGTGCCGAGCGCACCGCCGATGGCCTGGTCAACGAGGACGTCGCCGCCCTCGTCGCGGCAGCGAACGTCGCCGCCCCGCCGGCGATCGTCAATCCGTATCTCTTCGAACCCCCGGCCTCGCCGCACATCGCCGCCGCCGCGAGCGGTGCCGTAGTCGACCTCGCCGTCATCGCCGAAGCCTACGCGGCCTGCCGTGCCGCGGCCGAGGTGGTCCTGGTCGAGGGCGTTGGTGGCTGGCAGGTTCCGCTGGCCGAGGACGTCGACCTCGCCGACCTCGTCCGCGCCCTCGGCCTGCCCGTCCTCCTCGTCGTCGGCATCCGCCTCGGGTGCATCAATCATGCCCTCCTCAGCATCGCCGCCATTGCCGAGGCCGGGGTGGTCTGCCACGGCTGGGTCGCCAACGTGCTCGAGCCCGACCTCTACGCCCGCGAGGCCGTCGTCGAAACCCTGGCACGACGTATCCCGGCACCGCTGCTGGCGACTATCGAGAACGGTGATACTGGCAGCCTGGACGCCCTGGCAGCCAGCCTGGCAGACACGCCCTGACGTGGTCACCGCCTACGAGGAAGGCGACGGCGGCGCCCGCATGTGGGTCCTGCAGCCCACCCGCTCGATGACCTGGTCGCAGGCCAAGCGGTTCGTCGCCGCCGTGGCCGCCGTCAGTTTCGCCATCGGTGGCTTCTTCTGGCTGCTCGGAATGCCGACCGTCCTGCCCTTCTCCGGGCTCGAGGCCCTGGCCGTGGCGGTGGCCTTCTACGTGGTTCTGCGCGACGGTGAGCGGCGCGAGGTGATCCGCTTCGACGGTGACCAGCTGGTCATCGAACGCGGCACGCGCACGGTCGAGACGCGCTACGAATTCAACCGCTACTGGGTGCGGGTCGAGCTGGCCGGCCCGCGCAGCCGTCTCCACCCCCAGCGCCTGCTCATCGGCGCCCACGGGCGCAAGGTCGAAATCGGACGGTTTCTGACCGACGGCGAACGCGAATCATTCGCAGGGATGCTGATTAACGCGCTGAAGAAAAACCGTTAGACTACCGCGGCTGATGCCGACGCAAGCGCGGGTTCAGCCTGCCGTGACGGGGTTCACGCCCGGCGCGGGGAGCGGTTCGATGAACGGGCCGCCGGCGCCGGTGCGCCGCTACAAGACAATTCGAAAACCTGGATATGCACCAATCCGTCGATGCCACGCACGACGGCACTGGAGAGCTAGAAGCATGACTTTCTTCAGAACCCAAAGTTCACCGTGGAAACTGGCCGCCGTCGCCGCGTTGCTCGCCCTGCCCGGCGTGGCCAGCGCCGAGTGGGCCCTGAACATGACCGAGGGCGTGACGCCGTACAGCCGCACGGTCTACGACCTGCACATGCTCATTCTCGGCGTGTGCACCGTGATCGGCATCATCGTGTTCGGCCTGATGTTCTACTCCATGGTGAAGTACCGGAAGTCGAGCGGCGCCAAGGCCGCGCAATGGCACGAGAGCACCAAGGTGGAAGTTCTGTGGACGCTGGTGCCCTTCCTCATCCTGATCGGCATCGCGGTGCCGGCGACCAAGGCCCTGATCATGATGGAGGACGTTTCCGATTCGGACCTCACCATCAAGGTCACCGGCTATCAATGGAAGTGGCATTACCAGTACGTCGACAGCGGCATCAGCTTCTTCAGCACGCTGGATTCCGACAGCAACAATGCCCGCCAGCTCGACTCCGGCATCGACCCGGCCAGCGTCGAGCACTATCTCCTCAACGTCGACAACCGATTGGTGGTGCCGGTGAATCGTAAGATCCGCTTCCTCACCACGGCCGGCGACGTCATCCATGCCTGGTGGGTGCCGGCGCTGGGCTGGAAGCGCGATGCCATCCCCGGTTTCATCAACGAATCCTGGGCCCGCATCGAGGAGCCCGGCGTCTACCGTGGCCAGTGCGCCGAACTCTGTGGCAAGGACCACGGCTTCATGCCGATCGTCGTCGAAGCCCTGCCGGAGGCCGATTACGACGCCTGGGTCGAAAAGATGAAGGGCGAGATGCAGCAGGCCGCGCGTCCCGCCGCGACGGCACCCGTGGTCGCCGCCGCCGAGGCCGACGCGCAGGGCGCGATCTGAGATCGCATTGCCTGCATCGCACACTACACCGGATTCACAGTTCAGAGGTCTAAGACATGAGTGAGGCAGCCTCCCACCACGACGATCATCACGATCACCACCCGAGTGGCCTGATGCGCTGGTTGACCACCACCAACCACAAGGACATCGGCACGCTCTACCTGCTTCTCGCGCTGGTCATGTTCTTCATCGGCGGCGCCATGGCGCTGGTCATCCGAGCCGAACTGTTCCAGCCGGGCCTGCAGTTCGTCCAGCCGCAGTTCTTCAACTCGATGACCACGGTCCACGCGCTGGTCATGATCTTCGGCGCCGTCATGCCGGCCTGGACGGGCTTTGCCAACTGGATGATCCCGATGATGATCGGGGCGCCCGACATGGCCCTGCCCCGTCTCAACAACTGGAGCTTCTGGATCCTGCCGTTCGCCTTCACCCTGCTGCTGTCGACGGTGTTCATGCCGGGCGGCGCTCCCGCCGGCGGCTGGACCATGTACCCGCCGCTGGTGCTGCAGACGGGTGCGGCCTTCCCGTTCCTGATCTTCGCCGTCCACTTCATGGGCGCCTCGTCCATCGCCGGCGCCATCAACGTCATCGTCACGGTGTTCAACATGCGTGCGCCTGGCATGACCCTGATGAAGCTGCCACTGTTCGTGTGGACCTGGATCATCACCGCCTTCCTGCTGATCGCCTCGATCCCGGTACTCGCCGGCGCGGTCACCATGCTGCTGACCGACAAGTTCTTCGGCACCTCGTTCTTCAGCGCGGCCGGTGGTGGTGACCCGGTGATGTTCCAGCACATCTTCTGGTTCTTCGGTCACCCCGAGGTCTACATCCTGATCCTGCCGGCCTTCGGCATCATCTCCGCCATCGTGCCGACCTTCGCGCGCAAGCCCTTGTTCGGCTACAGCTCGATGGTGTACGCCTCGGCGGCGATCGCGTTCCTGTCGTTCATCGTGTGGGCACACCACATGTTCACCGTCGGCATGCCGCTCGCCGGTGAGCTCTTCTTCATGTACACGACGGTACTCATCGCGGTGCCGACCGGCGTGAAGGTGTTCAACTGGGTTGCCACCATGTGGCACAGTTCGATGACCTTCGAAACCCCGATGCTGTTCGCCCTCGGCTTCATCGTGCTGTTCACCATCGGCGGCTTCTCCGGCCTCATGCTCGGCGTGACCCCGGTCGACTTCCAGTACCACGACACCTACTTCGTCGTCGCCCACTTCCACTACGTGCTCGTCACGGGCGCAGTTTTCTCCCTGATCGCGGCGACCTATTTCTGGCTACCGAAGTGGACCGGTCACATGTACGACGAAAAGCTCGGCAAGCTGCACTTCTGGCTGTCGGTGATCTCGGTCAACGTGCTGTTCTTCCCGCAGCACTTCCTGGGCCTTGCCGGCATGCCGCGCCGCATCCCGGACTACTCCGTGCAGTTCGCCGACTGGAACATGATCTCCTCGATCGGAGCTTTCGTGTTCGGCTTCTCGCAGCTGCTCTTCGTGGTCGTGATCTGGAAGTGCGTCAAGGGTGGTGAGAAGGCCACCGCGCAGGTCTGGGAAGGTGCCCATGGCCTGGAGTGGACCTTGCCGTCGCCGCCGCCGTACCACAGCTTCGAGACGCCGCCGGAGCCGTCGACCATCGAAGGCGGCATGCGCTGAGCGAGGCGCGGGCCATGAGCGACAACCCGACCACCGAAGCGCGCCGCAAGGCCGCGGTGCGCAACGCGCTGCTGCTGGCCGCGGTGGTGGTCGGGATCTACGCCTGGTCCATCCTCTCGCGACTCTAGACCGATGGAACCCGATTCCCGCCAAGCCGCCAATCGCCGTACGGCGCGCAAGTTGCTCCTGGTGACCTGCGTGATGTTCGGCTTCGGCTACGCCCTGGTGCCCCTGTACAACGTCTTCTGCGAGGTCACCGGTCTGAACGGCAAGACCGGGCGCCTCAACGAGGCGCAGGCCGCCGCGTTGACCGTCGACGAGGATCGCCTGATCACGGTCGAATTCGTGACTAACGTGAATGCCGGGATGCCGTGGGAGTTTCGTCCCATGGTGAGCAAGGTCCAGGTCCATCCGGGCGCGGAGACGGTGGTCGAATTCGAGGCCACCAACTTCGCCCAGTGGCCGGTGACCGGTAACGCCGTGCCGAGCGTGTCACCGAATACCGCCGCGCGTTACTTCAGTAAGACCGAGTGCTTCTGTTTCACACAGCAGCATCTCGACGCCGGCGAGACGCGCCAGATGCCGGTGCGCTTCGTCGTCGACCCGAAGCTGCCGGAGGACATCAGCACGCTGACCCTCGGCTACACCTTCTTCGAGTCGCTCCAACCGGACGAGACGGCCGAGGCGGCGGACCCGCCGCGCTCCTGATTTCCGAACCCGTTGACCCAATAACCGCAAAGCAGAGAACAACGTCATGGCTGCAGCACATACCGATTACTACATTCCGGGGCCGAGTCACTGGCCGGTGGTCACTTCGATCGCAATCTTCACCATGTTCGTGGGCGGCGCGACGACGCTCAACGGTGCCGGCATCGGGCCCATGATCCTGGGCGCGGGTTTCCTGCTGTTCCTCTACGTACTGTTCGGCTGGTTCGGCACCGTCATCGGCGAGAGCGAGAGCGGCATCTACAACGACCACGTCGACGTCAGCTTCCGCATGGGCATGATGTGGTTCATCTTCTCCGAGGTGATGTTCTTCGCCGCCTTCTTCGGCGCGCTCTACTACTCGCGGATCTACTCGGTGCCATGGCTCGGTGGCGAAGGCTCCGGCGCCGCTACCAACCAGTTCCTGTGGCCCGATTTCGTCGCCTCCTGGCCGCTGCTGCAGCCGCCGTCCGACTACGGGTTCAGCTCGTTCAAGGAAACCATCGGCGCCTGGGGCGTGCCGTTCTGGAATACCCTCATCCTGCTCACCTCCGGCGGCACCGTGACCTGGGCGCACTGGGGTCTGCAGAAGGGTAATCGCCAGCAGCTGGTGCTGGGCCTCGTGCTCACCGTCTTGCTGGGCGCGACCTTCGTCACCATGCAGGCGATGGAATACGGCCACGCCTACCACGAGCTCGGCCTGACCCTCAACTCGGGCATCTACGGCGCGACGTTCTTCCTCCTCACCGGCTTCCATGGCTTCCATGTGACCATGGGTACGGTGATGCTGTTCGTCATCCTGATGCGGTCGATCAAGGGCCATTTCACACCCAAGCACCACTTCGCCTTCGAGGCGGTCGCCTGGTACTGGCACTTCGTCGACGTGGTCTGGATTGGCCTGTTCATCTTCGTCTACTGGCTCTGAGCCAGCCGGCCGACGACACGGCACCGCAAGCGCCACTTCCGAGTGGCGCTTTTTTTTCTGCGCGGCTCAGCCGTTCGGTTCGATGATGCCGAGCAGGTAGAGCACGCCGATGATGATGACGAGGGCGAACGAAAGCGCCACGCGTATGGTCAAAGCCTTGACCGCGGCCGTGTCGTTTCCCTTGCCGTCGTTGTCCTTGCGGAACACGCGGAAGCCGGCCGTGCCGAGCGCCAGCAGGATCATGACGAAGACGCCGATGATGAAAGCCTTGATGTACGGTGAATCTGCCATGCTCGCGATCGCTGCGGGAGGGACGCCGCATTATCCTGCGTCATGAGCAGGGCCACAAACAGTACGCTGCGCACCGTCATGACGGTTGCGACCTTCGTTCTCGGCTTCGCGCTGCTGTGCAGCCTGGGCCTGTGGCAGCTGTCGCGCGCCGCCGAGAAGCAGGCACGCTACGCAGCGTTCGTCGCGCGGCTCGAAGCGCCGGCGGTCAACGTCGACGATCTCGACACCGCCGATCCCGCCGCGAGCCATGCCTGGCAGCGGGTGCGCCTGCGCGGCCATTACCGCGATCTGCACGTGTTGCTCGACAACCGCGTACAGGCCGGTCGGGTCGGCTACGACGTGTTGAGCCCGTTCGTCACCGAGGGTGGCCGCACGGTGTTGATCGACCGCGGTTGGATTCCTTTGGAGGGATCGCGCGAAACCGTGCCCGACCTCGTGGCCCCGGCGGACCCGTTCACGCTGAGCGGTTTCATCGGCGAGCCGCCGGTCGTCGGCGTGGAACTGAACGCGGCCGCCGCCACGGCCGAATGGCTGGCGCCCCGGATCGTGCGCGTGCAACGCGTCGAGCCGGCTGGCATCGGCGAACTGTTCGGTCTCGAGACCTGGCCGGCCGTGGTCTATCTCGATGCCGATGCCCCCGGGGCGCTGGCCGTCGACTGGCCGGTCCCGGGCGACGGCTCGGCGCGCCATCGGGCCTATGCCGTACAGTGGTTTGCCATGGCCGCGGTGCTCGCCACGATCGGCATCGCCTTGGCCTACAGGAAACGGAGCACGCAGACATGAGCGACCATTCGACCCCGGCCCCGACACGGGGCGGCCTGGCCCCGCGGCTTACCCTCCTCCTGGTCGTCGCCTTGTTCGTCGTGCCGATCCTCGTCGCCTGGTGGTACGCGCGCATCGCTCCGCCGGGCGAGGGTACCCACCTGGTCAACCACGGCCTGTTCATCGAGCCCCCGCTCGACATCCGTCACGACGACGACATGGCACCCCTGCGGGAATTCACCCTCGCGCCCGGCGAATGGGCGATGCTCTATTTCACCGATGGCGCCTGCGAAGAAGCCTGTAACGAAGCCGCGGGACTGCTCGATGCCATCCGCACCGTGATCGGTCGCGACGCGACCCGCGTGCGGATCGCCGCAGTGGCCGACAGCGCCCCGCAGGGGGGCACCACGCCACCGCATTTCTTCGCCGCGCCGGCCGTGCGGGCGCGCCTCGCGGCGGCGGCCGGCACCGCCGCGGGTGGCTTGGCGCCGCCCACGGGTGTCCTGTTTCTCGACTGGCGAGGCCAGATCATGATGTTCTTTCCCGACCTTTCCGACCCTGCAGGCATCAAGGCCGACCTGAAACGCCTGCTGCGCGGCTCGCGTACGAGCTGAACCATGGCACGGCTGTACCGCGTCCTTGCGCTGCTTCTGCCGCTGCTCGCGCTCACCGTCATCGTGTTCGGCGCCTACGTGCGCCTGAGCGACGCCGGCCTCGGCTGTCCCGACTGGCCCGGGTGCTACGGGCGCCTGACCGTGCCCGAAGGCCAGGCCGACGTGCACCTCGAACACCCTGACTGGTCGACGCGGCCGCTCGAGGCGGGCAAGGCCTGGCGCGAGATGATCCATCGCTACCTGGCCAGCACGCTCGGTCTCGGTATCGTCGTCCTCGCCGCCCTCGCCTGGCGTCGTCGCCACGAGCGGCGGGCATCACCGGTGGTCTACCTGCTGGTCCCGCTGGTGGTCTTCCAGGGTCTGCTCGGCATGTGGACCGTGACCCTGCTGCTCAAGCCGCTGGTGGTCACCGCGCACCTGCTCGGTGGCCTGACCACCCTCGCCCTGCTGTGGTGGCATTACCTCGGCCAGGCGAGCCCGGGCCCCGTGGCCGCCGCGCCACGCCCGCTGCACGTCGCGGCCGGGGCGGCGCTGGCCGTGCTCGCCCTGCAGATCTTCCTCGGCGGCTGGACCAGCGCCAACTACGCGGCGCTCGCCTGTACCGATTTTCCGACCTGTCACGGCCGCTGGTGGCCGGAGACGGATTTCGGCGAAGCCTTCGTGCTATGGCGGGGACTCGGGGTGAACTACGAGTTCGGTGTGCTCGACACCCCGGCGCGCACCGCCATCCACGTCGCCCATCGGCTCGGCGCCGCGCTGACCGCCCTGACCGTGCTGGCGGTCGCGCTCGGCGCGCTAGGCAGTGGCCTGCCGCGCCTGCGGCGGGTGGGATGGTGTATACTCGCCGCGCTCCTGGCGCAGCTCGTCCTCGGCATCACCAACGTCCTCGGTGGTCTGCCCCTCGCGGTTGCCGTGGCCCACAACGGTGGCGCGGCCGTGCTGATGCTGTCGCTGGTGACCTTGCTCCACCTGACCCGACGGATCTGAGCCGCACCTCGACGATGGCGACCGACACCCTGGTACCCGCAGCACGCGCCCACTGGCGCGATTACGCCGAGCTGTGCAAGCCGCGCGTAGTCGGTCTCATCGTGTTCACCGCGATCATCGGCATGTTCCTCGCGACCCCGGGCATGGTCCCGCTCGGCGTGCTGGTGCCGGCAACCTTGGGCATCGGCCTCGCGGCCGCCTCGGCCGCGGCCATCAACCACGTCGCCGAGCACCGCATCGATGCGCTGATGGCGCGGACCCGTCGTCGGCCACTGCCCCAGGGCGGCCTCAACCGGCGCCAGGCCTTCGCGTTCGCCATGCTCATCGGCGGCCTGTCGATGTACCTGCTGATCGCCTTCGTCAACGTGCTCACGGCGGTGCTGACCTTCGCCTCCCTGATTGGCTACGCGGTCGTCTACACGATGTACCTCAAGTACGCGACGCCACAGAACATCGTCATCGGTGGTGCGGCCGGGGCCGCGCCGCCAGTCCTCGGCTGGACCGCGGTGACGGGCCAGGTCGACCCCCACGCACTGCTGCTGTTCCTCATCATTTTTGCCTGGACACCGCCGCATTTCTGGGCGCTCGCCATCTACCGCCGCGACGACTACGCCAAGGCCGAGATACCGATGCTGCCGATCACCCATGGGGTCGACTACACCCGGCTGCAGATCCTGCTGTACACCCTGATCCTGGTCGTCGCCACGCTGCTGCCCTATGCCACCTACATGAGCGGCGCGGTCTACCTGGTCGGCGCCCTCCTGCTCGATGCCGGTTTTCTCTACTACGCGGTGCGCATGCAGTACGACCACGACGACGCGCTGGCCATGCGCACGTTCCGCTATTCGATCATCTACCTGACCCTGCTGTTCGGGGTGTTCTTCCTCGATCACTACTGGTCGCGCCTCGCCGGTCTGATCAGCGGCGCCTGAGTTCACATGTCGCGCAAGCGTCCGCGCCCGGTCCTGCCACAATGGCTGTGGCTGTGGTTCCCGCCCCTGTTGTTACTGGTCATGCTGCCGGTGCGCTGGCTGGACCCGGCGGCCTACCGCGCGTGGTTCGACGGCGAGATGGGCGTGGTGGAACTCGCCACGCCCGTGTTCGCTCTCATCGGCATGGTCTACGGCCTGCGCCTGCTCGCTACGCTGCGCCGTGACGGGCCGAGCAAGCTCGGCCTGTGGGTCGCGCTGCTGAGCGCTGCCTGTTTCTACCTGGCCGGCGAGGAATTGTCGTGGGGCCAGCAGCTGTTCCACTGGCACACGCCGGCGGCCATCGATGCCCTCAATGATCAGCATGAGACCAACCTGCACAACATGAGCAGCTGGTTCGATCAGAAGCCGCGCCTGCTGCTCGAGTTGTGGGTGCTGATCGGCGGCATCATCGTACCGCTACGCGGGCTGGCGAACCCCCGCCGCCTGTCGGCGAACGTGATTTCCTCGTGGTTCTGGCCGACCCTGGATTGCCTGCCGACCGCGGTGCTGGCCATCGCCATCCGCCTGCCGGAGCGGCTCAAGGACGTGTTCGGGTGGGAATCGGTTCCGCTCGAAATCCGCTACAGCGAACCGCAGGAGTACTATTTCGCGCTGTTCCTGCTGCTGTACCTCGCGGCCTTGCGCCGCCGCGTGTTGCTGGCGCAGCACTAAGGTCAAAGACGGCCCTGCATTCGGTCCGGCCGAACCGGGACTCGTCGGTCGACGACGCGGGGCAAGTGGTGAACGGCCCCTGCAACCCCGCGGCGAACGCCACGGGGTCGGGATTGCTTCAGGCGGCGTCGGTGCCGTCGAGCGACTCGCCGGGGATGCTGGTCTTCATCTTGTTGAAGGCATTCTTCTCCAGCTGGCGGATGCGCTCGGCGGACACGCCGTAACGCGCGGCGAGGTCGTGCAGGGTGGCCTTGGGCTCGGTCAGCCAGCGGCTGACGACGATGTCGCGGCTGCGATCGTCGAGCCGTTCCAGCGCTTCGCCCAGGCGACCGAGGCGCAACTCGTCGTATTCCTCGCGCTCGAGGTTGGCGGCCGGCTCGAAGCGCTGGTCTTCGAGGTAGGCGGCCGGGACGAAGGTGTCGTCGTCGCTGTCGGGGCTGACGTCGAACGCAACGTCGTGGGCGCTCAGACGCTGTTCCATGGTCAGCACGTCGCGGCTGTCGACGCCGAGTTCGGCGGCCACCGCGTCGACCTCGGAGCTGCCCATCCAGCCGAGCGCCTTCTTGGCGCTGCGCAGGTTGAAGAAGAGCTTGCGCTGGGCCTTGGTCGTCGCAACCTTGACGATGCGCCAGTTGCGCAGGATGAATTCGTGGATCTCGGCCTTGATCCAGTGCACGGCGAAGGACACCAGGCGCACCCCGACATCCGGGTCGAAGCGCTTGACCGCCTTCATCAGGCCGATGTTGCCTTCCTGTACCAGGTCGCCCTGGGCGAGTCCGTAGCCGGCATAGCCGCGTGCCACCTTGACCACGAAGCGCAGGTGCGAGAGCACCAGTTCGCGCGCGGCGTCGAGGTCGTCCTCATCGCGGTAGCGCCGCGCCAGCTCCTGCTCGCGCTCGAGCGTGAGCAGGGGGAAGCGGCTGACGGCCTCGATGTAGGTCTCGAACGAACCGGCAGTGGAAGGAAGCTGGAGATTCAAGGCGTTGGCCATCGTTGTCAAACCTCGGCTCAAGGGAATTCGGGGAATTTTAGCACTCGCGAGGTTAGAGTGCTAAACCGTGCGGTGGTTCCCGTCGCGCCCTCAATGCACGGGTGACGACAGCCGCGCGAGGCTGTGCGCGGTACCCAGCCAGGCCCCCGCCCAGCCCAACAGGGCTGCCGTGCCGACGAGCCCCAGCATCGCGCCCGGCCCCGGCCCGTGCAGGCGGAAGGCGCTCAGGTAGGCCGCGGCGAGCGCCTGCACCGGCCCGCTCAAGGCGATCACCACCAGCTCGACCAGCAGCACCGCGCCGAGGCCGGCGATGGCACCCTGGACGATGCCGCCGTAGAGGAACGGGCGCCGCACGTAGGCGTCGGTGGCGCCGACCAGTTTCAGCACTTCGATCTCGGCGGCGTGTTCCTGCACCACGAGGCGCACGGTATTGCCGACGACCAGTACCGTCGCCCCGAGCAGCAGTACCGCCACGACCGCCAACGCCCGCTCGGCGAGCCGGGTGATGGCGCCCAGGCGTTCGATCCAGGCGATGTCGACGATGACGTCGTCGACGGCCGCCTGTCCGCGGATCCAGTCGACCAGGGCCGCACTGCCGTCGCCCGCGGTCCCTTGCGCCAGTGTCACCACGAGCACCTCCGGCAGGGGATTGCGGTCGCCGAACGCGGCCGGGTCGAGCCCCATGCTGGCGGCGAACTCGGCGAACGCCGCCGCCGCTGCGACGTGCTCGACGCCTTCGATCCCGGCGCGAGCCTCGAGGGCGGCGACGACGGCCGCCGTGGCCTCCGGCGCGGCGCCGTGTTGCATGAAAACGGTCAGGCTGGGCTGGGCGCCCCATTGCTCGAACAGGGCGAGATGTTGCTCGAGCAGCAGCAGCAGGGTCGCCGGTAGCGCCAGCGCCACGGCCATGATGGTGATGCCGGTGAGATTGGCGAGGAGGTTCGCGCGCAGGTGGCGTACCGCCGCACGCAGCGCGCGACGATGACCGCGCAACCACGGGTGGCCGGTCAGCCGGGCGAGTCCGCGGGCGCGACTCACGGCCCGGCCGGCGTATCGGCCACGACGCGCCCCTCGTTCAGCGCGATCACCCGGCGTGCCTGCTTGGCAATGAGCGCGGCGTCGTGGGTGGCGATGATGACCGTCACGCCGACCCGGTTGAACTGTTCGAACAGGCCCAGGATCTCGCGCGACAACTCGGGATCGAGATTACCGGTGGGTTCGTCGGCGAGCAGCATCAGGGGCCGGTTCACCACCGCCCGGGCGATGCCCACGCGTTGCTGTTCGCCGGTCGAGAGCGTGCCGGCGAGCGCGTTCTCCTTGTGCAGCAGATTGACCTTGTCGAGCGCGGCGCGGACGCGCTTGCGGATCTCGTTGTCGCCGATGCCGCAGACCAGCAGCGGTACGGCCACGTTGTCGAAGGCGCTCTGTTCCGGCAGCAGGTGGTGCTCCTGGAAGATCATGCCGAGTTGGCGCCGGTAGTAGGGCACCTCGCGCGCAGGAATCCGCTCGAGATTGCGATTCTCCACCAGCACCTGGCCGCGGCTCGGCCGATCGAGCAGGGCCAGCAGCCGCAACAGGGTGCTCTTGCCGGCGCCGGAGTGGCCGGTGAGAAAGACGAATTCGCCCGCGGCGATGTCGAGACTGACGTTGCGCAGCGCCTCGTTACCGCCCGGGTAACGCTTGCCGACGCCGTCGAGCCGGATCACGCCGTTTCGGCATCCGCATGACCGAAGTCGCCGAGCAGGGCCTCGACGAAACTCGCGGCTTCGAAGACCTGCAGGTCCTCGGCGGCCTCGCCGACGCCGATGAAACGGAGCGGCAGGCCGAAGCGCTCGGCCAGGGCGAAGATGACGCCGCCGCGCGCGGTGCCGTCGAGCTTGGTCAGGGCGAGGCCGGTGACCTCCACCGCGGCGAGGAACTGCTCGGCCTGGTTGATGGCGTTCTGTCCCATGGTCGCATCGAGGACGAGCAGGGTCTCGTGCGGCGCGCTCGCATCGTGCTTGCCGATCACGCGCCTGACCTTGCTCAGCTCGGCCATCAGGTTGTCCTGGGTGTGCAAGCGCCCCGCGGTATCGGCAATGAGGACATCGATACCGCGGCTCTTCGCCGACTGGCAGGCGTCGAACACCACCGCCGCCGGGTCGGCACCGGGGGCCTGCGCGACGACCGGGATGTCGAGACGCTCGCCCCAGGTGCGCAACTGCTCGACGGCGGCGGCGCGGAAGGTGTCACCGGCAGCGAGCATCACCTTGTAGCCGTCGTCCTTGAGGCGGCGCGCCATCTTGGCGATGGTGGTGGTCTTGCCGACGCCGTTGACACCGACCACGAGCAGCACGAACAGCCCGCTGCCGGGCGCGGGGAAAGTCAGCGGCTGTTCGCAGGGCGCGAGGATCGCGCGCATTTCGCGTTCGATGGCGCGCGCCGGCGTTTCCTTGCTGGAGATCTTGCGCACGGCATCGACCAGGCGGGTCGTCGCGCGCACGCCGACGTCGCTGCGCAACAACAGCGTCTCGATATCGTCGAGGGTGGCGGCGTCGAGGCGGGTGCGGCTACCGATGAGGCGGCTCAAACCGCCGAGCAATCCGTCGCGCGTGCGCGCGATTCCGGCTTTCAGGCGAGAAAACATGGGCAGGAGGCCAGGTCCAGGGTGCTAGTCTGCGGTCACGGGGCCCGTCATCCGGCTGTCTCGGCCGGGCAGCGGACGGATTGCGCTATCCTAGCACCTGCGGTGCGGTGGATGGCGAGGGAACGGATCGCCGCGCTGCGCATCATATTCAAGGCATCGATCGGGTATGTGTGCCGGCCCGGGGGCTGGCCGCGGATTGCCCGGCATGCGGAGTTTCGAAACCGATCACATGAGCCTTGCGGGACGAGCCGCCACGCTGCCGGCGCGCAGCGCTAGCACGGAAATCCGGGCTGTCCTGGCGTAACCCCTGCACGAATACTGGAGTATCTACCTTGCGATCGATTTGCCTGCTGCTGGCCGGGCTGGCCTTTCTCGCCCCGCCGTGTCCCGCCGACACGGTCCACCGCACCCACGAATTCACGCTCGACAACGGCCTCGAGCTGATCGTCCAGGAAGACCACCGCGCGCCGGTGGCGGTGGTCCAGGTCTGGTACCGCGTCGGCTCGGCCTACGAGCACGACGGCCTGACCGGCGTCTCCCACGCCCTCGAGCACATGATGTTCAAGGACACCAAGTCGCTGGCGACTGGTGAGTTCTCGCGCATCGTGGCCAGCCGCGGCGGGCGCGAGAACGCCTTCACCAGCACCGATTACACCGCGTACTTCCAGCAATGGGCTGCCGACAACGTCGAGGAGAGCTTCCGCCTCGAAGCCGAGCGCATGCACAACCTCGTCATCAGCGACGAGGAATTCGCCAAGGAGATCAACGTCGTGCTCGAGGAGCGCCGCTTGCGCACGGACGACAACCCGCAGGCGCTGGCCAGCGAGGCGACCCAGGCGGTCGCGTTCCAGACCGGCCCCTATCGCCAGCCGATCATCGGCTGGGAAGCCGACATCGAGCAGATGACCGCGGCCGATATCCGCCAGTGGTACCAGCGCTGGTACGGCCCCAACAACGCCACCCTGGTGGTCGTCGGCGACGTCGACCCCGCTGCCGTACATGCCCTGGCCATCAAGCACTTCGGTCCGCTGCCAGCGCGCGAGATCGTACCGCCCAAGGCGCGCCCCGAAGTACCCCAGCACGGCACCAAGCGCGTCACCTATGCCAGCGACAAGGCCCGCAATCCCTATCTCGTGATGGGCTTCAAGGTGCCCGTGCTGCCGGCGGCGGTGCGCGACGAGGCGGTCGAGGAATGGGAGATCTACGCCCTCGACGTGCTCGCCGAGACCCTCGACGGCGATGCCAGCGCGCGGCTCTCGCGCAACCTCGTGCGTGGCCGTGAACTCGCCTCGCACATCGATGCCGGTTTCTCCGCCACGGCCATGCTGCCGACCCTGTTCTACTTCAACGCGGTGCCGCGCGACGGCGTGGCGCTGGCCGACCTCGAGCAGGCCATCCTGGGCGAGATCGATGCGCTCAAGCAGGCGCCGCCCTCGGCCGAGGAGCTCGAGCGCATCAAGACCCAGGTCGTCGCCGACACCGTGTTCGAACGTGACTCGATGATGCACCAGGCCATCATCATCGGCAGCCTGGAATCGGTCGGCCTCGACTGGCGCCTGCGCGACGAGTACGTCGACAAGATTCGCGCCGTGACCCCGGCGCAGGTGCAGGCTGTTGCCGCCAAGTATTTCGTGCCCGACGGGCTGACCGTGTCCTACCTGGTGCCGGAGGCGAAGTCGTGAGCCGCGTCCTGGCGATCATGTTGGTGGCGGCGTTCGCCTGCGGCCTCGCCGGCAACGCGACGGCCATGCCCGAGATCGAACACTGGACGACGGCCAACGGCGCGCGGGTGTACTTCGTCGCCGCACCCGAGATCCCGATGATCGACGCGCGCGTGGTGTTCGCCGCCGGCAGCGCGCGCGACGACGGCCAGCCGGGGCTTGCCGAACTCACCAACGACCTCCTGCGCGAAGGCGCCGGTGAGCGCGACGCCGATGCGTTCAGCAGCGCTCTCGGCGCGACCGGTGCGCGGCTGTCGAACGGTTCCCTGCGCGACATGGCCTACGTCGGGGTGCGCACCCTGGCCGAGCCGCGCTACGCCGACCCGGCGCTGGTGCTGCTCGCCGACGCCATCGCGCGACCGCGTTTCGATGCCGCCGCGGTCGACCGTATCAAGGGCCGTGCCCTGGTCGCCCTGCGCCATCGCGAGCAATCGCCCGAATCGATCGCCGAAGACACCTTCTACCGCGAGATCTACGGCGATCATCCCTATGCCTCGCCGCCCGACGGCACCGCCGACAGCGTCACCGCGCTCGGCCGCGACGACGTCGTCGCCTTCCACCGCCGCTACTACGTGGCGCGCAATGCCGTCATCGCCATCGTCGGCGACCTCGACCGCGCCCGCGCGGCGGCGATCGCCGAACAGCTCAGCGTGGGCCTCGCCGCCGGTGAGCGCGCCGCCGCGCTGCCGGCGCCGGCAGCCACCTCGGCGCACGAGCTGCGCGTCGAGTACCCGTCCATCCAGAGTCACGTCCGTGTCGGCCTGCCCGGCATGCGGCGCGGCGATCCCGATTACTTCCCGCTGCTGGTCGGCAACCACGCGCTGGGCGGCAACGCGCTGGTCTCGATCCTGTTCCGCGAGATCCGCAACAAGCGCGGTCTGTCCTACAGCGCGTCGAGTTACTTCGTGCCGATGGCCGCCGAGGGGCCCTTCGTGGCGCTGCTCCAGACCGACCGCTCGCAGGAACCCGAGGCACTCGCGGTGCTGCGTGAAACCCTTGGCGGCTTCATCGCCGACGGCCCGCCGGCGGCGGATCTCGAGGCGGCCAAGCAGAACCTCATCGGCGGCTTTCCGCTGCGCATCGACAGCAACGACAAGATCGTCGAATACATCGCCATGATCGGCTTCTACGATCTGCCGCTGGACTATCTCGAGCAGTTCACGCGCCAGGTCGCCGCGGTCACCGCGGAAGATGTCAGGGATGCCTTCGCGCGGCGGGTGCCGCTGGACGGCCTGGTCACGGTCATCGTCGGTCGTGCCGAAGCGGACGAAGGCTGAAGCCCCGCGCGGCGCGGCCGGCAGCGTACGCATCATCGGCGGCCGCTGGCGCGGCACGCGCATCGAGGTCGCTGCACGCCCGGACCTGCGCCCGAGCGGTGACCGCGTGCGCGAGACCCTGTTCAATTGGCTGGCGCCCTGGATCGAGGGTGCGCGCTGCCTGGATCTCTATGCCGGCACCGGCGTGCTCGGCCTCGAAGCGGTCTCGCGCGGTGCGGCGAGCGCCGTCCTCGTCGAGCGCGACGCGGTACTGGTCGAACGCCTTGCAGCGCTGCGCACGCGGCTCGACGCCGGCGCGGCGGTCACGGTCGTGCGCGACGATGCCGAGCACTGGTTGACCAGCCCGGCCCGGCCCTTCGACGTCGTGTTCCTCGACCCGCCGTTCGCGGCCGGCGTCACCGCGGCCCTGCTCGAGCGGCTCGCCCAGGGCTGGCTCGCGCCGCGCGCCCTGGTCTACCTCGAACAAGCGATCGATGCGCCCGATCCGCCGTCGCCGTGGTGCGTGCGCAAGGCCGGTCACACGCGGCATGTCAGCTACAAGTTGCTCGACCGTAGCGGTTAGCAGGCTGGTGAAAAGCGTCGCGAGGAAGGCCAGTTGCAAGGTGCGCGCGAGCCGAGCAGCGGCGGTTACTGGTGTCAATGCGGCGCGCAGGCGACACGACGCCGGGAGCGAAATTGACCGGCCGTCAGGCCGGCCCGCAGGGCGAAGGGCAGGATGCCCGGAGTAGCGGGTAACGCAGCCGATGGCCTCTGCAGCAGTCTTTCAGCAGCCGATCGGATCCCCGACGCCCGCTTGGGCGTTGACGCCGCGACCGCGACGCGCGGAGTCTCGTTGAATAGCCACACGGTTGGTCCTGAATACCGGCGTCACGGCCCGCCCTGTTCCGCGCGCGGGTCCACGTCGCAGCCGCCACTGTCGCCTCGACGGACGCGCGAGACTGCCGCCGTCGCCAGCCGTTCCGCATGCGCCGCCCCGGGGGCATGGCGATGGCCGCGCAGCGAACACAGGCGGGAAATCCGGGCTAGAATGGCCGCCCGTTCAATCCCGGCGCGTACGCCGCGCCGCGCAAGCAGGACATCACGTTGGCCGTCACCGCAATCTATCCCGGCACTTTCGATCCGATCACGCTGGGCCATACCGACATCGTCTCGCGCGGTGCGCCGTTGTTCGACAGGCTCATTCTCGCCGTGGCCGGCAGCACCTCGAAGAAGACGGTGTTCTCGGCTGACGAGCGGGTCGAACTGGCGCGCGAGATCCTCGCCGAGTACGGCAACGTCGAGGTCAAGCGCTTCGACGGCCTGATGGTCGATTTCGCGCGCGCCGAGGGTGCGTCGGTGGTGTTGCGCGGGCTGCGCGCGGTGACCGATTTCGAATACGAGTTCCAGCTCGCCGGCATGAACCGCAAGCTCATGCCGGAATGCGACACGGTGTTCCTGCCGACGTCGGAGAAGTACACCTACATCTCTTCCTCGCTGGTCCGCGAAATCGCGACCTTGGGCGGTGACATCTCCGATTTCGTCCACCCGCGCATCAAGCAGGTCCTCGACGAGCGCCTGGTGCGCCACAAGAAATAGGCGCCGCCTCGCGGCGTCCGCACGCATCGGGCCATGGCGCTCAAGATCACCGACCAGTGCATCAACTGTGATGTCTGCGAACCGGAATGTCCGAACGGCGCCATCTACGATGGCGGTGTTCACTACCTGATCGATCCGAACAAGTGCACCGAGTGCGTCGGTCACTTCGACGAACCGCAGTGCGTGCAGGTGTGCCCGGTCGATTGCATTCCGAGCGATCCCGCGCACGTCGAGGATCGCGCGACGCTGCTGGCCAAGTACGCCCGCCTGATGGCGATCGGCACGGAGAACGAATGAACATGTCGAGACGAACCTGGCTCAAGTTCCTCGCCGCGGCACTGGCCGCGCTGCTCACCTGGCCACTGGCCGCACTCGAAACCGCGCCCGGGGCGAATGCCATCGCCTCGGCCCATCCCGACGCGACGGCGGCGGGGCGCGAAGTGCTCGAAGCGGGTGGCAACGCCTTCGATGCCGCGGTGGCGGTCGCCGCGGCGCTGGCCGTGGTCGAGCCCTACAGCTCGGGCCTCGGTGGCGGTGCGTTCTTCCTCCTGCATCGGGCCGCGGACGGTGCTGAGCATTTCATCGACGCGCGCGAGACGGCGCCGGCCGCGGCCACGGCCGACATGTTCCTCGACGAACACGGCGAGTTCGTGCGCGAGCGCTCCCTGAACGGCGGCCTCGCCGCCGGTATTCCCGGCCTGCCTGCCGCACTGGTCCACCTCGCCCACCAGTACGGCAAGCTCGATCTGGCCCGTTCGCTGGCCCCGGCCATCCGCCTGGCGCGCGAAGGCTTCGAGACCGGTCCGCGTTACGCCATGATGGCCGGCTACCGGGCCGCGGCCCTGCGTGCCTCCGGTACTGCCGACGCGGTGTTCCTGGTCGACGGCGAGGCGCCGGCACCGGGCACGCGCATCGTGCAACCGGATCTCGCCGCGACGCTCGCGAGCATCGCCGCCGACGACGCCGAGAGCTTCTACCGCGGCGAGATCGCGCAGCGCCTGGTCGCGGGCGCGAACGCCGCCGGCGGCATCTGGAGCCTGGACGACCTGGCCACCTACGAGGTGCGCGAACGGCCACCGATCGTCGGCCGGTACCACGACATCCGCGTGGTCTCCGCGCCGCCGCCGTCGTCGGGCGGCATCGTGCTGCTGGAGGCGCTCAACATCCTCGAGCGCTACGACCTGGCCGCGCTCGACGAAGCGACGCGCCTGCACGTCGTCATCGAGGCGATGCGCCGCGCGTACCGCGATCGCGCCGATTTCCTCGGCGATCCCGATTTCACCGACATCCCGGTCGCCCACCTGATCGACAAGGACTATGCCGACTGGCTGGCGCGCGACCTCACCCTCGACCACGCCACCCCCAGCAGCAGCCTGCCGCCGGTCGGGGCCAAGCCCGAGGGCCGCGACACCACCCATTTTTCCGTCATCGACGCCGCCGGCAACCGCGTTGCGGCCACGCTCAGCATCAACACCCCGTTCGGCTCGACGGTGATGCCGCCCGGCACCGGGGTCGTGCTGAACAACGAGATGGACGACTTCTCGGCCGCCCCGCTGACCCCCAACACCTACGGCCTGGTCGGGGCCGGCGCCAATTCGGTCGCCCCGCACAAGCGACCCTTGTCGAGCATGACGCCGACCTTCGTCGAGGGCCCGACGCGGATCGGCATCCTCGGCACGCCGGGCGGCAGCCGCATCATTTCCATGGTTCTCATCGGCGTGCTCGAGTTCGCGGCCGGCAAGCCGCCGACGGACTGGGTCGCCGCACCGCGTTACCACCACCAGTACCTGCCCGACGTCGTGCAATACGAGGCCGGCGGGCTGTCCGCCGAACTCGCCGCGGCACTCACCGCGCGCGGCCACACCCTGAGCGAAGTCGGCCGCAACTACGGCAACATGCAGGCGATCCTGTGGGATCGCGCCAGCGGCAAGGTCGAGGCGGCGAGCGATCCACGCGGCGAGGGCGGCGCCGACGTCTGGCCGTGAGGTTCGTAAGGAGGGGTAACGGGGACAGTCTACTTTTCGCCCTACGGAGGTCTGTCTGCGGCCGTGGGCGGAGACGGCGAAAAGTAGACTGTCCCCGTTGATTGATCAGCGCTGACAGCGTGGACAGAAGAAGCTCGAACGCTGGCCGATGACGCGCTGGCGCACGGCCTCACCACAACCCGTGCAGGGCTCACCGGCGCGACCGTAGACCTTGAGGTTGTGGCGGAAGTAGCCGGGCTCGCCGTCGTTACGCATGAAATCGCGCAGGGTCGTGCCGCCGGCTTCGATGGCTTCGCCGAGCACCTCGCGCACGTGCCCGATCAAGGATCGGTAACGCGCCCGGCTGACTCGCCCGGCGGCGCGCACGGGATGGATGCCGGCACGGAACAGCGCCTCGCTGGCGTAGATGTTGCCGACGCCGACGACGACGTGCGCATCCATGATGAAGTTCTTCACCGCGCCGCGCCGGCCATGGGCGAGCGTCGCCAGGTAGTCGACGTCGAACGCCGTGTCGAAGGGCTCGGGGCCGAGGTGGGCCAGCAGCGGGTGGGTCAGGGGATCGTCCATCGTCCATAGCATCAGGCCGAAGCGTCGCGGGTCGCGCAGGCGCAGGCAGTGGCGCGGGCCGAAATCGAGCTCGACGTGATCGTGGGGCAGGAGGGGCGCCCGGCGTGGTACCACGCGCAGCGATCCCGACATGCCGAGATGGACCAGCAGCGTGCCGTCGCCGAAGTCGAACAAGAGGTACTTGGCGCGGCGGGCGACCGTGCGCAGGCGGCGGCCCTCGAGCAAGGCCGGCAACGCCGCCGGCACCGGCTGGCGCAGGCGCGGTTCGCGCACCGCGACGGTCACGACGCGGCGCCCCTCGAGCAGGGGCGCGACGCCGCGGCGGGTGGTTTCGACCTCGGGCAGCTCAGGCATGGCGGCGGCGCCAGGCGATGAGGGCGCCGTTGGCGAGCAGGAACGCCGGCAGGGCGAGTCCGAAGAAGACGAAGATGGCCATGCGTGCCCACATCTCGAGATCGAGCAGGCCGTCCGGTACGGCCTCGACCTGGAGGTCGACCAGGGCGTCGTCCTCGGCCAGCCACTCGACCAGGCGGCGGCCGAATTCGCGGTTGCCGAGGTTGTCGACGTAGGCGTTGGAGAAGGCGTCACCGTCGCCCACCACCACGACACGCTGGGTGGTGCCGTCGTCGCGTGAGCGGGTCAGCGCCAGCGCCAGGATGAGCTCGCCCTGGATCTCGTCGCCGCCGTCGTAACCGACGTTGCCCTCGAACGGCCCGGTCTCGGTCCAGGCTTCGGCCGCGGTGTGGGCGAGGGTGGTCGCGTCCCAGCCGGCGTTGGGGGTGGCGGCGAGCGCTGCCGCGTAGGGGAAGGCCAGGGTCTGGTCGAAGCCGTCGAACACCGGGTGTTGCGGATGTTCGACGGCGACCGCGTAGGCCGGGTTGCCGAGACGGGTCAGGCCGAGCGGGTCGACCACCGTGCCGGGCAGGAATTCGACGCCGAGCGAACGCGCCAGCGCGGCGAGGCCGGGTGGCTGGTCCGGCTCGGCCAGCCACAGCAGGTTGCCGCCGGCGGCGACGTAGCGCTCGATGGCCTCGAGTTCGCGCAGGCTGTAGGCCGAGCGCGGCGAGGCGATGACCAGCACGGCGGTATTGGCGGGCACGTCGTCGATCGTCCCCAAGGCGAACTCGCGCACGGCCAGTCCGCGCTCACCGAGGGTGGCGGCGAAGCGCGAAATGTCGCGGTTACCCTCGCGCGTCGCGCGGCGCTCGCCGTTGGCCGCGAGCACCGTGACGAAGCGATCGCCGCCGCGCAGCAGGCGTGCCAGGGCGTTGGTCACGGTGCTCTCGTCGATGCGCGTGAGGTGTTCGCGACGCCCCTGGTAGGCGATGACGATCTCGCCGAGGTTGGCGCCCAGGCGACGCGCCGCCTCGAGTTCCCGGCGCGGGTCGAGGAAGTCGAGCGTGAGCGCCGGGTAGGCGCGCTGGTAGCGGGCGAAGAAGGCCTCGATGGCGGGCGCCACGGCGTGATCCCGCGGCAGCACCGCGGTCACCGTGACCGGCGCCCCGAGCAGGCCCAGCACCTCCAGGCTCTTGGCGTCGAGCGAGCTGCGCGCGTCACGCGAGACGTCGACGAACTGGTCGTGACGATCGGCGAAAGCGACGACGACCGCCGTGGCGGTGACGATCAGCGTGACCAGGAGGCAACGCCGGAGCGGCGCGCGCAGGCGCTCGTACAGGCGGGGCGATGCCGGCGCGCTCACGGCAGGCGACGCTCGCAGTCGAGCCAGGCCACGGCGAGCGCGAGGCAGGCGAGGCTCGTGACGACGAACCAGGCGACGTCGGCGCTCGACACCAGGCCGGCGCTGAACCCGCGCAGGCGGCTCAGGCTCGACCAGCCGCCGATGACGGCGGCATCCGGGTCGAGGCGCCGCGCCCAATCGGCGAACCACAGCAGCAGCGACACCGTCAGCGCGCCGATGCCGGCCGCCAGTGGCACGCGGGTCAGGGCCGAGGCGAGCAGCCCCAGGCAGGCGTGCAGCAGGGTGAAGAGCGCGAGGCCGAGGACGTTGGCGGCGTACACGCCGGGATCGACCGCGGTGCCCCAGAACAGGGTGGCGGGAATGATCGCGGCGAGCGCGACGTAGGCGCCCGCCAGGCTCAACACGCCGAGCAGCTTGCCGAGGACGAGGCCGCTCGACGACAGCGGCGTCGCGTAGAGGAAGCGCAACAGCCCGCTCGCCCGATCGCCGGCCAGGATGCCCATGGTCACGAGCGGCAGGGCGAACAGCGCGCCGAGCTCGGCGCTGGCGAAATAGCGCACCAGCACGGCGCCGGTGACGCCGATCTGCCGCAACTCGCTCTCGTGCTCGAGGTAGCGCACCACCAGCAGCATGAAGACCACGGCCATGAAGCCCTCGCCGAGCGCCAGCAGCAGCCACGCCAGCGGGCTGCGGTAGAGCCGCCGCGTCTCGCTCGCGGCCAGGGCCAGGGCCGCGCGCATCAGGCGGCTGCGCCCGCGGTGAGCTGCATGAACAGGCGTTCGAGATCGTCGGCGTCGCGCACCAGTTCGGTGAGGCCCGCGCCGCTGCCGACTACCGCGCTGGCCAGCGCGGCGACGTCGTCCTCGTCACCGATGCCGCTGACCAGCCAGCGGCCGTCGGGCAGGGCGACTGGCGCCATCGCCGCGGGCAGCGCGGCCGGGTCGAGCGGCCGCGCCGTGCGCAGGCACACGCTGCCGGTGGCCCGGTTGTCGCCGTCGTGGACGATACGCCCGGCATGCAGGATGACGACGCGGCTGGCCAGCGCGCGCACCTCGGAGAGGATGTGGCTGGAGACGATCACGGCATGGTCGCGGCCGAGATCGGCGACCAGCGCGCGGACATCGCGGATCTGTACCGGGTCGAGGCCGGTGGTCGGCTCGTCGAGCAGCAGCACGGCCGGATCGTGGACGATGGCCTGGGCCAGGCCCAGGCGCTGGCGGTACCCCTGCGAGAGGTGGCGCACCAACCGCGCGCCGACATCGTCGAGGCCACATCGCGCGCGGGCGCGTGCCAGTGCCGCAGGTCGTGCGCTGCGATCCACGCCCTGCAGGCGGGCGCACAGCTCGAGATATTCGTCGACGCGGATGTCATCGATGACCGGTGGCACTTGGGGCAGGTAGCCGAGGGCGGCGCGGGCCGCGCGCGGGTGTCGGGCGAGATCGTGGCCGGCAATCGCAGCCCGCCCCGCGTGTGGCGCCAGCGCGCCGGCCAGGATCTGCAAGGTCGTGCTCTTGCCCGCCCCGTTCAAACCGAGGAAACCGAGCACTTCGCCGCGGCGCAGGACGAGGTCGATGCCGGCGAGCGCGACGTGGCGTCCGTAGCGGCGCACCAGGCCGCGGGCTTCGAGCAGCACCTCGTTCGTCATGGGCCGGTATTATTGGTGAGCCTGCCGCGGCTGGCCAGCGACCGGCGACGGTTGACGCGGCCGCGGCACCGGCGGCGATAATCCCGCCCCCATGCAGTTGATCGGCATCGACACCGGCGGCACCTTCACCGACTTCGTGGTCGTCGCCGACGGTCGCCTGCGCGTGCACAAGGAATTGTCGACCCCGGCGGCGCCCGAGCAGGCCATCCTCGCCGGCCTCGCCGCGCTCGGTATCGACCGCACCACGGCGCGCATCGTGCACGGCTCGACGGTGGCCACCAACACCCTGCTCGAGGGCAAGGGCGCGCGCACGGTGTTCGTCACCAACCACGGCTTCGCCGACACTCTCACCATCGGCCGCCAGGCCCGTCCCGCGCTCTACGAGCTGTGCCCGCTGCCCGAGCCGCCGCCGGTAGCGCCCGAGCTGTGCCTGGAAATCGGCGGGCGCCTGGCCGCCGACGGCAGCGTGATCGAGGCCATCGACGTGGCCGAACTCGCGCGCCTGGTCGAGACCATCGGCACGCTCGAGCCGCAGGCCGTCGCCATCAGCCTGCTGTTCTCCTTCCTCGACGATCGCTTCGAGCGGCAGGTCGCCGCGGCCCTTCCCGGGACCCTCTTCGTCACGCGCTCGAGCGAGGTGCTGCCCGAACAGCGCGAGTACGAGCGCGGCATCGCGACCTGGCTCAACGCCACCACCGGCCCGGTCATGCGCCGCTACCTCGAACGCCTCGCCGCCGAGCTCGCGCCGGCGCCGCTCGGCGTGATGCAGAGTTCGGGCGTGACGGCCGAGCCCGACTATGCCGCGCGGCGCGCGGTCAACCTGCTGTTGTCGGGGCCGGCCGGCGGCCTCATCGGTGCGCGCCACGTCGCCACCGCCGCCGGCCATCCGCGCATCCTGACCTTCGACATGGGCGGCACCTCGACCGACGTCGCCCTGATCGATGGCGACATCGCGCTGACCAGCGAGGGCCGCATCGGGCGCTACCCGGTCGGCGTGCCGATGGTCGACATGCACACCATCGGCGCCGGCGGCGGTTCGCTGGCGAGCGTGGATGCCGCCGGCGTGCTGCACGTCGGCCCGCAGTCGGCCGGCGCGTCGCCGGGCCCCGCCTGCTACGGCCAGGGCGGCACGACGGCGACCGTGACCGACGCCAACGTCGTGCTCGGCCGGTTGCCGGCCGGCCTGCGCCTCGGCGGCCGCGTGGTGCTGGACGGCGCGGCCGCGCGCGCCGCGCTCGCCCTGCTCGGCACCGCGCTCGGCGGCCTGTCGGCCGAGGAGGCGGCGGCCGGCGTCGTCGCCATGGCCAACGAGCACATGGCGCAGGCCCTGCGCGTGATCTCCGTCGAACGTGGCATCGACCCGCGCGACTTCACCCTGGTCGCCTTCGGCGGCGCCGGGGGGCTGCACGTCTGCGCGCTGGCCGAGGCGCTCGGCATGCGCCGCGCGCTGGCGCCGACCGCGGCCGGCGTGCTGTCGGCGCTGGGCATGGTGGTGGCGCGGCCGGGCCGCCGCCTCTCGCGCACGGTGCGGCGCGCGCTCGATGAACTGGACGCCGCCGAGGTCGCCGCCCTGGTGGCCGAGATCGCCGCACCGGGCCTGGCCGCGCTGGCCCGCGAGGGCCACGCCAGGGAAACCTTGAGCCAGGCGGTGGCGGTCGACGTGTGCTACGCCGGGCAGTCCTTCGCCCTCACCCTGTCGTGGGCCGATGCGGGCGCGGTCGCCACGGCTTTCCACGCAGCCCACGAGGCGCGCTACGGTCATCGCCTCGACCTGCCCATCGAGGTCGTCAACCTGCGCGTGGCGCTGGATGCCCCGGCACCGACGGCCGCGGTCGCCGCCGCCGCGGCGGGCGGCGACCTGGCGGCGGACCTCGCCACGCGCTACCCGGTGCACGCGCGCGCGGCGCTCGCCGACCGCGGCGGCCTGGACGGGCCGGCCATCGTGTGCGACGACATCGCCACCACCTGGGTCGCGCCGGGCTGGACGGCGGCGGTCGATACCGCTGGCAACCTCCTCCTCGAGCGATCGCCGCCGGCCTGACGCGCCGGGATGGTAGACTCCCGCGCGGCGGCGCTGCCGGCGCCGCGTCCCGTCAACACTGACGCCATGAAGATTTACATTCGGTGGACGCCAAGCCCGGGCACGGGTGTTAGCTTGGGTTGGTCGAGTTCGCCCCGTTTCCGGAGAATCGCATGCTGCACGGATTGATCGAGTTGCCCTGGTGGGGTTACGTGCTGGTGGCCCTGGCCTATACCCACGTCACCATTGCCGCGGTCACCATCTATCTCCATCGCCATCAGGCCCACCGCGCGCTCGACCTGCACCCGCTGGTCGCGCATTTCTTCCGCCTGTGGCTGTGGCTGACGACCGGTATGGTCACGCGCGAGTGGACCGCGGTCCATCGCAAGCACCATGCCGCGGTCGAGACCTTGGAGGATCCGCACAGCCCGCTCGTTCACGGCATCGGCAAGGTCATGCGCGAGGGGGCCGAACTCTACCGCGTCAATGCGCGCAACCCGGCGATCCTCGAGCAATACGGCTTCGGTACCCCGGACGACTGGGTCGAACGCAACGTCTACAGCCGCTTCACCTGGGGCGGGATCGTGCTGATGTTCACCGCCAACATCCTCATGTACGGGCCGCTCGGCATCACCATCGGCGCGGTCCAGATGGCCTGGATCCCGTTTTTCGCCGCCGGTGTCATCAACGGCCTCGCACACTGGTGGGGCTACCGCAACTTCGAGACCGCCGACGCCTCGACCAACATCTCGCCGTGGGGACTGCTCATCGGTGGCGAGGAGTTGCACAACAACCACCACGCTTTCGGCAGCTCGGCCAAGTTCTCGGTCAAGCCGTGGGAATTCGATCTCGGCTGGGCTTATATCCGTGTCATGGAAATGCTCGGCCTGGCCACCGTGCGCAAGCGCTTCCCGGCGCCGCCGGCGGTCGACCCGGCTAAGCACTCGCCCGACTTCGAGACCCTCAAGGCGGTGGTGAGCAGCCGCCTGCACGTCATGGCCGACTACGGCCGCATGGTGGTGGCGCGGGTGTGCCGCGAGGAAGTACGCAACGCGCCCGATGCGCGGCGTGCCGAACTGCGCCCGCTGCGCAATCTCATGCTGCGCGCCGAGGAGCGCCTCAACGAGACCGAGCGCGGCTGGCTGGAAACGGCCCTGTCCGACAATGCCACCCTGGCCGCCGTGTACCGCTTCCGCCAGCAGTTGCAGGCCATCTACGAGCAGCGCAGCGCGAGCCGCGAGAACCTGCTCGAACTCCTGCAGGAGTGGTGCCAGCAGGCCGAACGCACCGGCATCGCGGCGCTGGAGGATTTCGCGCGCACCCTGCGCAGCTACACGCCCCAGGCAGCCTGACGGCCCGAGGTCTTACGGCACAAAAAAACCCCGCCGCGGCGGGGTTCTTCTGTTGCACGTGGCGCGCGGCCTACTTGATCTTCGCTTCCTTGTAGACCACGTGCTGGCGCACGACCGGGTCGAACTTACGCCGCTCGAGCTTCTCGGGGTGCGTACGCTTGTTCTTGGTCGTGGTGTAGAAATGGCCGGTGCCGGCGCTGGATACGAGTTTGATCTTCTCCTGCATGGCGTCGTTCTCCTTCAGACCTTCTCGCCGCGTGAGCGGATGTCCTTGAGCACGGCATCGATGCCCTGCTTGTCGATGATGCGCAGGCCCTTGGCGCTGACGCGCAGGGACACGAAGCGCTGCTCGCTGTCCACCCAGAAACGATGGGTGTGCAGGTTGGGCAGGAAACGCCGGCGCGTCTTGTTATGTGCGTGGGACACGTTGTTGCCGGTAATCGGCCGCTTGCCCGTCACTTGGCATACCCGAGACATGTCGAATTCCTGATGGTGGTGCGGAAAAGGCGGCAGATCCTACCTGACTTCGCCGCCCGAGGGAACCATCCGTACACCGGCCAGGCCGGCGCTCACAGCAGGCCGCGGGCGGCCATCGACACCGCTTCGCGCTCGCCGACGACCAGGTGGTCGAGCACGCGCACGTCGATCAGGCGCGCGGCGTCGACGATACGGCGCGTAATGGCGGTGTCGGCGCCGCTCGGCTCGGCCACCCCCGAGGGGTGGTTGTGGGCGAGGATGAGCGCCGCCGCATTGAGTTCGAGGCAGGCGCTGACGACCTCGCGGGGATGCACGGTGGCGCTGTCGATGGAACCGTAGAAGAGCTCGCGAAAGGTGATCACCCGGTGGCGGGTGTCCAGGAACAGGCAGCCGAAGACCTCGCGCCGGTAGGCCTTCATGCGTGCGACCAGGTAATGGCTGGCGGCATCCGGGTTCTCCAGCGGTCCGTCGCGTTCGAGGGTGGCGTAGAGGTAGCGTCGCGACAGTTCGAGCGCGGCACTGAGGGTCGCGTAGGCGGTGGGCCCAAGGCCGCCGGCCCGGCTGAGGCCGGCCGGTGGTGCTTCGAGCAGCCCGCGCAGGCCGCCGAGCGTGGCCAGGGCGCTGCGGGCGAGGCTCACGACGTCCTGCCCGCGCCGTCCGCTGCGCAGCAGGATGGCGAGCAGCTCGGCATCGGAGAGTGCCGCGGGCCCGTGGTGCAGGAGTTTTTCGCGCGGTCGCTCGCGCGACGGCCAGTCCTTGATCGTCATCGCGGTTCCCCTCCCTGGGAGCACGCTGGTGGAGGCGCAGTATAGGCATGGCGGTGGCGGCGCCGGTAGCCTCGCCGCGCGGGATTGCGCGGCGCCTGCGGTAGAATCGGCGGCCACGATCTACCGGGTGGGCCATGAACACGCTCTCCGCCAAACGCCTGCTGCTCGTCGTCACCGGCGGCATCGCCGCCTACAAGGCTCCGGACGTCGTGCGCCGCTTGCGCGACGCCGGCGCCGAGGTCCGCGTGGTGATGACCCCGGCGGCCACGGCCTTCATCACGCCGCTGACCTTGCAGGCGGTATCCGGCCACGACGTGCGCGAGGGCCTGTTCGACCCGGCTGCCGAGGCTGCCATGGGCCACATCGAGCTGGCACGCTGGTGCGACGCCCTGGTGGTGGCCCCGGCCAGCGCTGACTTCATCGCCCGCCTGCGCCTCGGCCAGGCCGACGACCTCGCCAGCGCGGTGTGCCTGGCGACCGGCGCGCCGCTGCTGCTGGCGCCGGCCATGAACCGGCAGATGTGGGCCCATCCCGCGACCCAGGACAACCTCGCGGCCCTCCGCGAGCGTGGCGTGGCGGTGGTCGGCCCCGGCAGCGGCAGCCAGGCCTGCGGCGAGGTCGGACCCGGGCGCATGGTCGAGGCCGAGACGATCGTGACGGCCGCCGGCGCCCTGTTCGAGAGCGGCCGCCTGGCCGGGCGGCGCGTCGTGATCACGGCCGGGCCGACCCGCGAGGCGATCGACCCGGTCCGTTTCATCAGCAACCACAGCTCGGGCAAGATGGGCTACGCCGTCGCCGCGGCCGCGCGCGAAGCCGGCGCCAGCGTGACCCTGGTCAGCGGTCCCACCGGCCTCGAGCCGCCGGCCGGCGTGCACACGGTGCGGGTCGAGTCGGCGCTGGACATGTTCGCCGCCGTGCGCGCGGCCCTCGCCGGCTGCGACATCTTCATCGCCACCGCCGCGGTCGCGGACTACCGCCCCGCCCAGGCCGCGGCGGGCAAGATCAAGCGCGACGGCGAGACGCGCACGCTCGAACTCGTGCCCAACCCGGACATCCTCGCCAGTGTCGCGGCGCTGACCCCGGCGCCGTTCACGGTCGGCTTTGCCGCCGAGACCCACGACGTCGAGGCTTATGCCCGGGCCAAGCTCGAACGCAAGGGCATCGACATGATCGCGGCCAACCTGGTGGGTGAGGGTGACGTCGGTTTCAACAGCGACGACAACGAGCTGCTGGTGTTGTGGCGCGACGGTGAGCAGCGTCTCGAGCGTGCACCCAAGACCCGCCTCGCGCGCACCCTCGTCGAGCTCGTCGCTGCACGCTACGCCGCGGCACGCTGAGGGCGGCGTCGTCGACCTGTCGCGAGCCTGCTCGCCACGCCGCGTGTCGTGGTGTCGACGAAGCCTGCCGCCCGGCCGGCTATCATGGATAATTCTGAGACCGGTTCTAGTACACTTGGCCGGCGCCTCGGCGGCGGAGTCCCGCGGCGCAGGACGGCGGCGCGCGAATGAAAAAACCATCCCTCAATCTCGGTAGCCTGGGCGAGCGCTTCGCGCACGCGCCCCGTGTCGCCCTGATTGCCGTGGGCGTGATCGCGCTGGCCGCGCTCGGTGCACGCGTCATCCTCGATCACACTGCCGATGACGGCGCGGCCACGGGCGCCGAGGCCGCCTGGAACGAGGGCTATCGCCTGATGGCCATGGGCCTGGCCAGCGACCTCGAGGCGGCCATCGCGCCGTACCGGGACGCCACCGCTGCCATTGCCGGCGACCCGCGCGTCGCGGCGGCGATGACGAGCGACGCCCCGGCGGCACTGGACGCCCTGGCCGCCGAGTTGCGGCCGGCCCTGCCGGGTGTGCTGGCACTGCGCCTGTTGCCGGCCGACGTGCGCGATCCGCAGTCCGATCAACACCCGCCGCTGACCTATGCCTCGATCTCGATGATCCGGCATGCTCGCGAGGGCGACGGTGCGCCGCCGATGGAGATTCATCTTGCCGGCGACCCGGACGAGCACATGGTGTTCCTGCGCCGGGTCGACGACGACGCCGGCACGGCGCTCGGCTTCGTCCACCTCTCGGTCAGCCCGGCCGTGGTGCGCGACGCCTTCGCCGCCGAGACGCTCGATGGCGCCCATGCCGAGATCCGCCAGGGCCCGCGCCTGCGGGTGGCGGCCAACGGCCGCGCGCCGGCCGCCGACGTGCCCGCCATCGTCCTGCCGGTGAAGGGCACCATCCTGTCGGTCGCGGTGCAGGCCGAGGCGGCCGCGGCCGGCGCCAGCAAAGGTGGCCCGCCGCTGCTGCCGGCGGCGCTCGTGCTCGTGGCCCTGCTCGGGGCCTTCCTGTGGTACCGACGGCGCCCGGCGGTCCGCGTGGGCAAGGTCCGTACCGCCGGCGACGCCGTGATCTACCAGGGTGCGATCCGCGCCATTCTCGACGGTGCCCACCCGGGCCTCGAACAACTGCTGCCGCGCGCGCGCGGCGCCCACGGGGCACCGCCGGCCGCCGCGCTGGATGCGCTGGCGCGGGCGGACGGCGAGGACGTCACCACTTTCGGTGGCGGCATCGTCGTCGACGAAGGCGACGAGGATCCGACGGTGCCGCGCGAGGACGCCGCGTTCGATCTCGATCTCGGCGACCTCGAATCGACGCCGACGACCCCGGCGGCCAGCGCCGTGCTGCCGGTACCGGCGTCCATCTTCCGCAGTTACGACATCCGCGGCATCGTCGGCGAAACCCTGACCGAGGACGGCGTCTACCAGATCGGCCGCGCGCTCGGCGCCGAGGCCGAGGCGCGCGGACAGCAGACCGTGGTCGTCGCGCGCGACGGCCGGCACTCCAGCGAGGACCTGCTCGAAGCGCTCAACAAGGGCCTGCTGGAATCCGGCCGCGAGGTGCTCGACATCGGGCTCACGCCGACGCCGGTGCTGTACTTCGCCACCCACTACCTCGATGCCCGTAGCGGCGTGATGATCACCGGCAGTCACAACCCCGCCGAGTACAACGGGCTCAAGATCGTGCTCGACGGCGAGACCCTGTCCGGCGAGGCCATCCAGGCCGTGCGCCGCCGGGTCGAGGAGCAGGATTTCATCGACGGCACCGGCCAGCTGCAGTCGACCGACATCATCGCCGAGTACATCCGTCGCATCAGCGAGGAGATCCCGGTCTCGCTCGGCAAGGCGTTGCGCGTCGTGGTCGACTGCGGCAACGGCGTGCCGGGTATGGTCGCGCCGGACGTGCTGCGCGCCATCGGCCACGACGTCGTCGAACTGTTCTGCGAGGTCGATGGTGACTTCCCCAATCACCACCCCGATCCCTCGCAGCCGGCCAACCTCGCCGCCCTGATCGACGCCGTGGCCGACGAGGGTGCGGACATCGGCCTCGCCTTCGACGGCGATGGTGATCGCCTCGGCGTGGTCGACAGTGACGGCAACATCATCTGGCCCGACCGCCAGATGCTCCTCTTCGCGCGCGACATCCTCGCGCATAACCCGGGCGCCAAGATCATCTACGACGTCAAGTGCTCCAGCCGCCTCCCGGCCGAGATCGAGGCGCTCGGCGGCGAGCCGATCATGGCGCGCTCGGGGCATTCGCTGATCAAGGCCAAGATGCAGGAGACCGGGGCCCTGCTCGCCGGGGAGATGAGCGGGCACATCTTCTTCAAGGATCGCTGGTACGGCTTCGACGACGCCATCTACGCCGCCGCGCGCCTGCTCGAGATCGTCGTCAACAGTCCGGTGTCCGCATCCGAACTGTTCGCCGGCCTGCCCGGCGGGGTGGCGACCCCCGAGCTGCACATCCCGATGCCCGAGGAGCGCCACGCCGAATTCATGCGCGAGGTGGTCGGTGCGGCCGATTTCCCCGGCGCACGCATGACCACCCTGGACGGGTTGCGCGTCGATTTCGATGATTCCTGGGGCCTGGTGCGGCCGTCGAACACCACGCCCTGCCTGGTTCTGCGTTTCGAGGGCGACGACGAAGCGGCGCTCGAAGGCGTGAAGGAGCGCTTCCGCAGCCTGTTGATGACCCTCGACGCCAATCTCGACCTGCCCTTCTGAGAACTCGAACCGCGTGGCCCGCGGCGGCCCGCAAACGGACCACACCATGAGCCTGACTGCACACGACGCCCCGACCACGGCGCGGGTCCTGACCGCGGCCCTGCCCTACATCCAGCGCTACCAGGGCAAGACCATCGTCATCAAGTACGGTGGCAACGCCATGACCGAGGACCATCTCAAGGCGAGCTTCGCCCGCGACGTGGTGCTGATGAAAGCGGTCGGTATCCGGCCCATCGTGGTCCACGGCGGCGGTCCCCAGATCGGCGACCTGCTCGAGCGTATCGGCAAGGAATCGCGCTTCGTCGAGGGCATGCGGGTGACCGATGCCGAGACCATGGACGTGGTCGAGATGGTGCTCGGCGGCCTGGTCAACAAGGAGATCGTCAACCTCATCAATGCCAACGGCGGGCGTGCCATCGGCCTGACCGGCAAGGACGGCCCGCTGATCATCGCGCGCAAGATGACCCTCGAGAGTCGTGATCCGAGCGCGGCCGCGCCCGAAATCATCGATCTCGGCCACGTCGGCGAGGTCGCCGGGGTCAACCGCCAGGTGCTCGATTTCTTCGGCGCCGGCGACTTCATCCCGGTCATCGCGCCGATTGGCGTCGGCGAGGACGGCGCGTCCTACAACATCAATGCCGACCTCGTCGCCGGCAAGATCGCCGAAGTCATGCAGGCCGAGAAGCTCATGCTGCTGACCAACACGCCGGGCCTGCTGAGCAAGCAGGGCGAGCTGCTCACCGGCATCACGCCGAGGCGGGTACGCGAGTTGATCGACGACGGCACCATCTCCGGCGGCATGCTGCCCAAGATCGGGTGCGCACTCGACGCCGTCGACAACGGCGTGCGCCGCGCCCACATCATCGACGGCCGCGTCGAGCACGCGGTGCTGCTCGAATTGTTCACCGACGAGGGTGTCGGTACCCTGATCGAGTGAAGCGCGTCGTGCCGGCCCCGGTGGCCCCGGCATCCCGATCCCGGACCAGACCAGCCATGCCGCGAAGCAATCGTCGTCAGAACATCCTCGAGGTGCTCGCCCGCGAGCTCGAGACCAAGCCCGGCTCGCGCATCACCACCGCGGCGCTGGCGGCGGCCGTCGGCGTGTCCGAGGCCGCCCTGTACCGCCATTTCGCCAGCAAGGCGCAGATGTTCGAGGCGCTCATCGCGTTCGCCGAGGAGAGCGTGTTCGGCCTGTTCAACCAGGTCATGCGCGAGCAGAAGGACACCCGCGTGCGCTGCCAGCACTTGTGCCTGGTCCTGCTGGGTTTCGCCGAACGCAATCCCGGTATCGCGCGCATTCTCACCGGCGACATCCTGGTCGGCGAGCACGCCCGGCTGCGTGCCCGGGTGCAGCAGTTCTTCGCCCGCGTCGAGACCCAGTTCCGCCAGGTCATGCGCGAGCGCAACCTGGCCGAGCCGGGGGCCGCGGACGCGGAATGGGTGCAGGCCGGCGCCGTGCTGTTGACGGCGCTGGTCGGCGGACGCATCGGTCAGTTCGTGCGCAGCGAGTTCACCGATGCGCCCTCGCGCGACTTCGATGCGCAGTGGCAGGTGCTGAGCAATGGCCTGTTCGCGGCCGGTGACGCCAACGGCTGAGCCAGACCGCGGCTCAGTGGCCGCCCGCAGTGCCCTTCAATTCGCGGAAGCGCTCGATGTCGGCGGCGAAGCGCGCGCGGATGCCGTCCTGCTCGGCGCGCTTGGTGGCGATGAACGCCTCGTTCTCCGCGATCTGGCCGCGCACGCTCTCGATGTTGCCGATCATTTCCGCGCTCGGTTTCTCGCCGCGGCGTTCGATGTCGGCGGCACGCTCGATCATCTGGTCGAGGTTGGCCTGCAGCTTCTCGATGTGACTCGAGACCAGCCGGATCTGCGAGTCGAGATGCGCGATCTGGCCATCGCGGGTGAGCACGAGATCGTCCTCGGAGGCGAAGGTGTCGAGCAGGACGCGGTCGGCCTGGCGCCGTTTCTCGGCTGCGGCGGCTGCCTCGCGTGCCTGGTCGGCGGCGGCGCGCTCGGCTTCGAGTTCCTCGACCGTCTTGGCCGCCTCCGAGACGTCCTTGGTGATGCCCTGCTTGCTGACCGTCTCGTGGCTTTCCTGCGCGTACTCGGGCGGCACGGCGTTGCCGCACTCGCGCACGCCTTCGTGGTTCGTCCAGCACTTGATGGCGGCTGTCGCCGGGGTGCTGGTGGCGAAGGCGGCGAGCAGCAGGGCGGGCAACAGCAGGCGATGGGGCGGGGCGGGGATCTTCATCGGGCAGTCCTGTCGTGACGGGTTGTCCTGGCCGGCATCATCGGCGCCGGAATGCGGTCGTGCACAACTATAGCAGCGCGTCGTGAATGCCGTCTGAACCGCGGCCGGCCGCGGTCATACGCCGTAACGCGCGCGGTAGGCGGCGATGGCGGCCAGTTCGGGCGCGTGGCCGCCGCGCTCCTCGAGCCAGCTGACGATGTCGGCGAGGCCGATGATGCGGCCGACCGGGATGCCGTGGGTGCGCGTCACTTCCTGCGCCGCCGACAGCTCGCCCTGGCCGCGTTCCTGGCGGTCGAGCGAGATGGTCACGCCGACCGCGGTGGCGCCGGCGGCGGCGATGATGGCCATCGACTCGTTGACCGAGGTGCCGGCCGAGATGACGTCGTCGACAATCAGCACGCGCCCGGCGAGCGGCGCCCCGAGCGTGTTGCCGCCCTCGCCGTGATCCTTGGTTTCCTTGCGGTTGAAGCAGAACGGCACGTCGCGGGCGAAGTCGCGCGCGAGCGCGATGGTGATCGCGGCGCCGAGCGGGATGCCCTTGTAGGCCGGGCCGTAGACGAGGTCGAAGGCCGGCGCCGCGGCGACGATGGCGGCGGCATAGGCGCGGCCGAGGCGATCGAGCGCGGCACCGGAGTCGAAGGCGCCGGTGTTGAAGAAATAAGGGCTCTGGCGGCCGGACTTGAGGGTGAACTCGCCGAAGCGCAGCGCACCGCGCTCAACGGCGAACTCGATGAATTCGCGTTGGTAATCGTGCATGAGGTTCCCGTCGACGACGCCTGCTCGCGGCGAGCGGCTATCATAGCCGCGGCCGCCGCGCCACGCGACGCCCACCACCCCCGTAGGCTTGCAGGACCACCCGATGCGTATCATCTCGCTCAACCTGAACGGTATCCGTTCGGCTCACGCCAAGGGCTTCCACGCCTGGCTTTCCCGCCAGCGCGCCGACGTCGTCTGCCTGCAGGAGACCAAGGCGCAGATCGACCAGCTGAGCGCGGAGGTGCGCTCACCCGGGCGCTGGCACACCTACTTCGCCGACGCCGAGAAAAAGGGCTACAGCGGGGTGGCGATCTTCTCCCGCCACGCGCCGGACCGCGTCGTCACCGGCCTCGGGTTCGACGATTTCGATCGCGAGGGGCGCTACGTGCAGCTCGATTTCGGCCGCCTCTCGGTAGCCTCGGTCTACCTGCCGTCGGGCTCGTCGAGCGAGGAGCGCCAGCAGATGAAGTTCCGCTTCATGGCGCTGTTCATGCCGTGGCTGGAAGCGCGCCGCAGCGAGGAGCGCGAGTACGTACTGTGTGGCGACTGGAACATCGCGCATCGCAATATCGATCTGAAGAACTGGCGCTCCAACCAGAAGAACTCGGGCTTCCTGCCCGAGGAGCGCGCGTGGATGGACCGTCTGTTCGACGAGGTCGGCTGGGTCGACGCCTTCCGCGCCGTCAACCAGGAGCCGGACCAGTACACCTGGTGGTCGAACCGCGGCCAGGCCTGGGCCAAGAACGTCGGTTGGCGCATCGACTACCAGGTGGTGACGCCGGGCCTGGCCGAGCGCGTGACGGGCGCATCGATCTACAAGGCGTCACGCTTCTCCGACCATGCCCCGCTGACCATCGATTACAGCGGCGAGCTCGACGACTACCGCGCCTGAGCGCGCAGGCGGTAGATCGCGATCTCGGCGAGCAGGTTGGGCCACAGCTGCATGCCGATCTTGGCGCGATGCTGCGAGTCGACCGTGGCGCGTTCGACGACGGCGAAGGACTTGGCCCGGCACAGCTCCTCGAAATCCTCGATCGTGCACATGTGGATGTTGGGGGTTTCGTACCAGGTGTTCGGCAGGTGGCGGGTGACCGGCATGCGACCGGTGGCGAACTGCAGGCGGCAGCGCCAGTGCCCCATGTTGGGAAAGGTCACGATGCCCTCGCGGCCGATGCGCAGGATGTCCTCGATCAGCTGGTGCGGAAAGCGCATCGCCTGCACGGTCTGGGTCATGACGACGTAATCGAACGATTCCGGGTCGAAGCCGGTCAGGCCCTCGTCGAGGTTGGCCTGGATCACGTTCACCCCGCGCGCGAGGCAGGCGACGATGTTGTCGGGGTCGATCTCGATGCCGTAACCGGTGACGCCCTTGCTGCGCTGCAGCTCGGCGAGAAAGGCGCCGTCGCCGCAGCCGAGATCGAGTACGCGCGAACCCTGGCCGATCCAGTCGGCGATGAGGCGATGTTCGGGGCGCAGCAGGGCCGCGTTCACGCCGCGACCTCGATACCGGCGAAGTAGGTCGACAGGACCTGGTGGTACTGCGGGATCGGCAGCAGGAAGGAGTCGTGGCCGAGCGCGGACTCGATGTCGACGTAGGACACGTCGTGATCGCAGTCGAGCAGTGCGCGCACGATCTCGCGAGAACGCGCCGGCGAGAAGCGCCAGTCGCTGGAGAAGGACACCACCAGGAAACGCGCCGTGCAGCCGGCCACGGCCTGCGTCAGGTCGCCGCCGTAGGCCTGCGCGGGGTCGAAGTAGTCCAGCGCGCGCGTCATCAACAGGTAGGTGTTGGCGTCGAAGCGGCCGACGAAGGACTCGCCCTGGTGGCGCAGGTAGGACTCGATCTGGAACTCGACGCCGAAACCGAAATTGATCTTGCCCTCGCGCAGCTCGCGGCCGAACTTGCTGTGCAGCACGTCGTCGGACAGGTAGGTGATGTGGCCGACCATGCGCGCGAGCTTGAGGCCGTGTTCGGGCAGGACGTCGTGCTCATAGTAATGGCCGTCGTGGAAGCTCGGATCCGAGCGGATGGCCTGGCGCGCGATCTCGTTGAACGCGATGTTCTGCGTCGACAGCCGCGGCGCCGCCGCGATGACGATGGCGTGGCGGATGCGTGCGGGGAAGTCGATCGCCCACTGCAGCACCTGCATGCCGCCGAGGCTGCCGCCCATCACCGCTGCCCAACGCTCGATGCCGAGCTGGTCGGCGAGGCGGGCCTGGCTCTCGACCCAGTCGCGCACGGTGACGATGGGAAAGTCCGGCCCGTAACGCTTGCCGCTGCCCGGGCGTACCGACAGGGGCCCGGTCGAACCGCCGCAACCGCCGAGGTTGTTGGGACAGACGACGAAGAAACGCTCGGTGTCGAGTGGCTTGCCGGGGCCGATGCAATTGTCCCACCAGCCCGGCTTGCGGTCGTCCTCGTGGTGATAGCCGGCGGCGTGGTGGTCGCCCGACAGGGCGTGGCAGATCAGCACCGCGTTGTCGCGCGCGGCGTTGAGCGTGCCGTAGGTCTCGAAGCAGAGATCGTAGGACTCGAGCGTATGGCCGCTGTCGAGCCTGAGCGGCGCGGCGAAGTGCACGGTCTGCGGCGTGACCAGGCCAACGCTGTCGGGCGGAAAGGAGGCGGACATCGACGGTGGCGGGTACCGGTTGCGTTGCGGGTGCGAGAGTCTAGCAGCCTGTCGGACACGGGGCATCGTGGCGGCGCGTGGCATCGCCCAACACTGGCCGACCGGCGTCCTGCCTGGCGGCCCGCGCACAGCAGTGACCGCCACCGGGGCCGGGCGGGCCGGCTCGCGGCAGCCGCCGGATCGGCTCAGTCGGGCGGCGTGCCGCCGAGCGCCAGGAACCAGTCCGGCAGCGCCGGTGGCGCGATCACGCGCAGGCGCTTGTCGCGGCCGCCGTGACCACGCTCGAGGACGACCTGCCGGCGCGGGACGGCGAAGGCGTCAGCCAGGGTTTCGCACAGCGCCACGTTGGCGCGGTTGTCACGCGCCGGCGCCGCTACGCGCACCGCCAGCGCCGCGCCGTGGAGCCCGTCGATGCCGGCCTGGCGGGCGTTGGGCCGGGCGTGGATGGTGAGCAGGAGATCCGCGCCCTGCCAGTTGTACCAGCTCACGCGCCCGCCCGGGGCCGGGCGCTCACCGGCATTCAGAGCAGCGTCGCGCCGAGGTCGCGCAGCGGTGCCACGACCAGGATCTGTGACAGCTGCAGGGCCAGGATCACGATCAGGGGGGAGAGGTCGATGGCGCCGAGCGGCGGGAGCACGCGACGGGCCGGCGCGAGCAGCGGCTCGGTCAGGGAATAGACCACCGCGGCGACCGGGTTGTAGGCGCCGGGCGAGACCCAGCTCAGTATCACCTGGATGATGATCGCGCCGATGAAGGTCCACACCACCTTGCCGAGCAGCTCGGCGACGGCGACGACCAGGAGCCCGATCGGGTTGGGGCTGAGGCCGAGCACCAGCGCGACCAGCAGGGTGTTGGCCGTCTGCAGCACGAGCAGCAGCAGGATCGACGCGGTGTCGAGCCCGGCCAGCGAGGGCACGTAGCGCCGCAGCGGGCGCAGCGGCGGATTGGTCACCGTGACGATGGCCTGGCACAGCGGGTTGTAGAAGTCCGCGCGCACGAGCTGGAACAGGAAGCGCAGCAGCACGGCGAAGATGTACAGGCCGAACACGGCGTCGATGAGGAAGACGCCGGCGTTGGAGAAGTAACCGCCGCCCATCAGCGCTCGATCCCGGCAGCGAGTTCGACTGCGCGGTCGCGCGCCGCGGTCAGCGCGCGCGAGACGATGGCCGGCAGCTCGTCGGCGGCGAAGCTGGCCAGGGCGCGCTCGGTGGTGCCGCCGGGCGAGGTCACCTGCACGCGCAGCTCGGCCGGCGACTGGCCGGAGGCGTGGGCCAGGCGCGCCGCCCCGTGCACGGTGTCGAGGGCGAGGCTGCGGGCGAGGGCCGGCGGCAGGCCGAGCTCGGCGCCGGCGCGTTCCATCAGCTCGATGAGCAGGAAGACATAGGCCGGCCCGCTGCCCGACAGGGCGGTCACGGCGTCCATCAGGGCCTCGTCCTCGACCCACACCGCGCTGCCGACGGCGCCGAGCAGGCCATCGGCGAGGGCGCGCTGGGCGTCGTCGACGACGGCATTGGCATAGAGTGCCGCCGCGCCGCTGCCGATCAGGGCCGGGGTGTTGGGCATGGCGCGGACGATGGCACGCCCGTGCCCGAGCCAGGCCTCGAGGTGGCCGACGGTGATGCCGGCGGCGATCGAGAGGTAGAGGGTACCGTCGTCCGACTCACCACCCAGTGCCCGCGCGACCTCGCGCAGCTGCTGCGGCTTGACCGCGAGCACGACGACGTCGGCGTCGCGCGCGCAGGCGAGGATGTCGTCGCCGGTGGCGACGCCGAACTGCGTGGTGCAGGCGGCGCGCGCATCCGGCGAAGCATCGGCGACGCGGATGTGGGCGGCGTCGTGGCCGGCAGCCACGAGTCCGCCGACGAGGGCGCGGCCCATGTTGCCGCCGCCGATGAAAGCGTAGGTGGATGGCATGCCTAGGGTCCTGTGGGATTGGTTCGTGGCATGAGAAGCCCGTCTGCGGCGCTGCCGGCACCCGGTAACGGAGCCTCCCTTGCCCGTGTCCTGCGCGCCGTCGTCACGCCGCCGGGCGTCGCCGCAGTCATGGCGGGATTTGCCGCCGGTTCTGCCGCGACCAGGACACGCGGGCGCCCGCCGGGGACGGCGCGCATGGTATCACGCGGCCGCCGGCCGCGGCCCGAACACCGCCGTGCCCAGGCGTACCAGGGTGGCGCCCTCGGCGATCGCCGACGCGAAGTCGTCGCTGGTGCCGATGGAGAGTTCGTCGAGCCCCGGACCGCATTCGCGCGCGAGCCGCGCGACGGCGGCGAAGGCCGCGCGCTGGGCGGCGGGGTCAGCGTGCGGTGCCGGCAGGGCCATGAGGCCGCGCAGGTCCAGCTGCGGCAGGCCGCGCACCTGCGCGACCAGGGCCGGCAGTTCGGCCGGCAGCACGCCGCCCTTGCTCGCTTCCCCGCTGATGTTGACCTGGAGCAGCACCTTGAGCGGTGCGCGTCCGGCCGGGCGTTGATCGTTGAGCCGGGTTGCGATGCGCGCACGGTCGACGGTGTGGACCCAGTCGAAGCGCTCTGCGATCGCCGCGGTCTTGTTGCCCTGGATGACGCCGATGAAATGCCATTCGAGATCGAGATCGGCGAGTGCTTCCTGCTTGGCCTGCGCTTCCTGCAGGTAGTTCTCGCCGAAACGGCGCTGGCCGGCGGCGTGGGCCGCGCGCAGCGCAGCCGCGGGCTGCCGCTTCGATACCGCGACCAGCCGCACGGCCGCGGCATCGCGCCCGTGCCTGCGCGCGGCTTCGGCGATGGCGGTCTCGACCGCGGCGAGGCGCGCGGCGACGTCGTTCATCGCGCGTCGCCCGGTGCGCAGCGGGCATCCGTGCCGACCGCTGTTGCGTGGTATGTCATGATGGTTCTTGCTAAATTCCGACGGTCGATGGAGGCTATGGTGGCGCGCGATTCCAGGCAAGCCCGGCGGGCCGGGGTGGTTGCACGGCGCCAGTCGTGCCGACGCGGCGCGCGGTCCGCGCGCCCGTCCCGTTTGTGTTGAGGAAAGGCTATGGATATTGGTGAGCTTCTCGCGTTCGGCGTCAAGAATCGCGCGTCGGACCTGCACTTGTCGGCGGGCTTGCCGCCCATGATCCGGGTCGACGGCGACGTGCGCCGTATCAACGTGCCGCCGCTCGATCACACCACCGTTCACGATCTCGTCTACGACATCATGAACGACAAGCAGCAGAAGGACTTCGAGGAATTCCTCGAATGTGACTTCTCCTTCGAGATCCCGGGTCTGGCCCGTTTCCGCGTCAACGCCTTCAACCAGAACCGCGGCGCCGGCGCCGTGTTCCGCACGATTCCCTCGGAGATTCTCAGCCTCGAAGACCTCAAGGCGCCGGCGATCTTCAAGGACATCTCGGACTACCCACGCGGGGTGGTCCTGGTCACCGGACCGACCGGCTCGGGCAAGTCGACCACGCTCGCCGCGATGGTCAACCACAAGAACGAGACCGAGTACGGCCACATCCTCACCATCGAGGACCCGATCGAATTCGTGCACCAGTCGAAGAAGTGCCTGGTCAACCAGCGCGAGGTGCACCGCGACACCCTCGGCTTCAACGAGGCCCTGCGCTCGGCGCTGCGCGAGGACCCGGACGTCATCCTGGTCGGCGAGATGCGCGATCTCGAGACCATCCGCCTGGCGCTGTCCGCGGCCGAGACCGGCCATCTCGTGTTCGGCACCCTGCACACCAGTTCGGCGGCCAAGACCATCGACCGTATCGTCGACGTCTTCCCGGCCGAAGAGAAGGACATGGTGCGCGCGATGCTGTCGGAATCGCTGCGCGCGGTCATCTCGCAGACGCTGCTGAAGAAGGTCGGCGGCGGGCGCGTCGCGGCCCACGAGATCATGATCGGCACGCCGGCCATCCGTAACCTCATCCGCGAGAACAAGATCGCGCAGATGTACTCGGCCATCCAGACCGGCCAGCAGTTCGGCATGCAGACGCTCGACCAGAACCTCAAGGGCCTGGTCGAGAAGAACCTGGTCACGCGTCAGGAAGCGCGCATCAAGGCCGCTAACAAGGACGCATTCTGACCTCGCGCGCCGGTGCGCCGTGAGCGGCGCTGCCGGCCGCCCGGTCCGGGCGCCCGCTCCATCCATCCGGGAGGTGCAACATGGAACGCGATCAAGCCATCAAGTACATGCGTGACCTGCTCACGCTCATGGTCGAAAAGAAAGGCTCGGACCTGTTCATCACCCGGGATTTCCCGCCCGCCATCAAGATCGACGGCAAGATCACCCCGGTGTCAAAGACCAAGCTCTCGCAGGACAACACCAAGGCGCTCGCCTACGCGGTGATGAACGACCGCCAGATCAAGGAATACGAGGCGACCAAGGAGTGCAACTTCGCCATCGCGCCGCCCGGCATCGGCCGCTTCCGCGCCAATGCCTTCATCCAGCAGGGCGCCTGCGGCCTGGTGCTGCGTACGATCGAGACCGAGGTGCCCAACCTCGACAAGCTCGGTCTGCCCGAGGTCATGAAGGAAATCATCATGACCAAGCGCGGCCTGGTGATCATGGTCGGCGGCACGGGCTCGGGCAAATCGACCTCGCTGGCGGCGATGATCGACTACCGCAATGCCAACTCCTACGGCCACATCATCACCATCGAGGATCCGATCGAGTACGTCCATCCGCACAAGAACTGCATCATCATGCAGCGCGAGGTGGGGGTCGACACCGACGACTGGGACATCGCGTTGAAGAACACCCTGCGCCAGGCCCCCGACGTCATCCTGCTCGGCGAGATCCGCGACCGCGAGACGATGGAGTTCGGCATCGCGTTTGCCGAGACCGGTCATCTCGCCGTCGCCACCCTGCATGCCAACAGCTCCAACCAGGCACTCGATCGCATCATCAACTTCTTCCCCGAGGAGCGCCGGCAGCAGCTGCTGATGGATCTCTCGCTGAATCTCAAGGCGGTGATCTCGCAGCGCCTGCTCAAGAAGGCCGACGGCAAGGGCCGCGCCGCGGCCATCGAGATCCTGATCAACTCGCCGCTCATTTCCGATCTCATCTACAAGGGTGAGGTGCACGGCATCAAGGAGATCATGTCGAAGTCCAACGAGGCCGGCATGAAGACCTTCGACCAGGCCCTGTTCGATCTCTACGAGGCCGACATGATCACGCTCGACGACGCGCTGCGTAATGCCGATTCGCAGAACGAGCTGCGCCTGCGCATCAAGCTCGAGGGCAAGGCGGCCAAGGGCCGCAACATCCTCGACGAGGCCGGCGGCCTGGCCCTCGAGGACAGCGACGAAGAGAGTGGCATGCTGCGCTGAGGCGCGGCCCTGCCCGACCCGGAGCCCCTATGGACATCACGCCCTACCTGCAGCTGCTGCGCGACAAGAACGGCTCGGACCTCTTCTTCACGGTAGGCGCGCCGGTGAAGATCAAGATCGAGGGCAGCATGAACTCGGTCGGCAAGACCCTGCTCACCGGCGAGGTCGTCAAGGCGGCCGCCTACGGCATCATGAACGACAAGCAGGTGCAGCACTTCGAAGACACCATGGAGTGCGATTTCGCCATTGCCCTGCCGGACAAGTCGGCGCGTTTCCGCGTCAACATCCTGCGCCAGCGCGGCGAGGTCGCCATGGTCCTGCGGCGCATCCCGGCCGAGATCCCGACCATCGAGCAGCTCGGCCTGCCGGAAATCCTCTCCGAGTTGATCATGCACAAGCGCGGGCTGATCCTGATGGTCGGCTCCACCGGTTCGGGCAAGTCGACCACGCTGGCCGCGATGATCAACGAGCGCAACCAGCAGATGACCGGCCACATCCTGACCATCGAGGACCCGGTCGAATTCTCGCACCCGAATCTCAAGTCCATCATCAACCAGCGCGAAGTGGGCGTCGACACCCTGAACTACCGCAACGCGCTGAAGGCCTCGTTGCGCGAAGCGCCCGATGTCATCCTGATCGGCGAGATCCGCGATCGCGAGACCATGGAAGCGGCGCTCGAACTCTGCAACACCGGGCATCTCGCCATTTCGACCCTGCACGCCAACAACGCCAACCAGGCCATGGAGCGCGTCATCAACCTGTTTCCCCAGGACCTGCACAAGCAGCTCCTCATGGACCTGTCGCTGAACCTGCGCGCGGTGGTCTCGCAGCGCCTGGTCAAGGGCGTCGACGGCATGCGCGTCGCCGCCATCGAGATCCTGATCAACTCGCCGCACATCGCCGACCTCATCCTCAAGGGCGAACTGCACGATCTCAAGGAGGCCATGGAAAGCAGCGGCACGCGCGGCATGCAGACCTTCGACATGGCCCTGCACCAGCTGTTCAAGGAAGAGCGCATCACGCTCGAGGAAGCGCTGGCCAATGCCGATTCGCGGACCAACCTCGAGGCCAAGATCAATTTCGGTTGAGGCTGCGGCCGCCGCTTGATCCGGGTCGCCGCCCCGGCCCGGGGAACCATCTAAGCTGGCTTCGATCAACATCGGAGACCTGGCCATGCCGACCTTTCGCCCGACGTGGGGACTGCCGGCGCTCGTGCTTGCCCTGGCCGCCGCCAAGGCCGACCCTGCGTTCACCGCCGAGCACGACGCTGCCGCGCTCTACCAGGCCCGCTGCGGGAGCTGTCACCTCGCCGCGACCGCGCCCCGTGTCGCACCGCCCGCCCATGCCGTGCAACGCCGTTACCGGCGCGCCTACCCGCAGCGCGAGGCCTTCGTCGAGGCGGTCGCGGCCTGGATCGCGGCGCCCGACGCCGGGCGCGCGCTGATGCACCACGCCGTCGAGCGTTTCGGGCTGATGCCCGCGCAGGCGCTCGGTGCGGCCGAGCGTCGCCTCGTCGCGGATTACCTCTACGAAGCGGAATTGCCCCCGCCGGGCCCGGGCGGCGGCACGGCTTGCGGGCAGGCCGACAACCATGCTGGCCCCGGTGGTGCCGGCGGCCCGCTCTGCGGCGGCGCCGATGGCGGTCGCGGCCAGGGTCGGGGTGATGGCGGTGGCCACGACTGTGCCGGACAGGGTGACGGCAGCGCCGCGCCGGATGGCCAGGGCGCTGGCCGCCACGCCCACGGCGGCGGGCCGGGCTGCGGCCACGGCCGGCATGGCGGTGCAGGCCTGGACGGCGCCGCGGCGGAGGGCCCGGAAGCGGCCGCGCGCGCCGCCGGTGCCGCCGCGCTGGCGCCGTTCAAGCAGCGCCTCATGGCAACCCTGGGCGCAGCCCTGGCCGCGGGCGCACCGGCGGCGGTCGAACGTTGCCGCCTGGAGGCGCCCGCCATCCCCGCGGCGGTTGCCGCGCCGGGCATCCGGGTCGGGCGCGCCAGCAATCGCCTGCGCAACCCGGACAATGTCGCGCCGCCCTGGGCTGCGCCGCTGCTCGCCGCCTACCTCGATGGCAGCGCCGAGCCGCAGCCGCTGGTGGTGGCGATCGACGACGCGCATTGGGGCTACGTCGAGCCCATCCTGGTCAAGCCGATGTGCCTGGCCTGCCACGGCGTGGCGCTGGGCAAGGCCGTGGCCGAGGCAGTGCGCACCCGCTACCCGGCCGACCGCGCCACCGGTTACGCGGTTGGCGATCTGCGCGGGGTGTTCTGGGCCGAGCTGCCACGCTGAGCGTACGCCGGCGGGCCATGGAACCCGGCCGCGTCGGCATGGCCAAACGAGCAGCGGGCCATGCCGTGCCAAGCGCGCCTCGGGTGGCGGCTTGGCGGCTGCGTGGCCGGCGCAGGTACACTAGGTGCGCCGCCGCGCGCGCGGCGCGATCGGCAACCAACCCGGGACGCTCGTGTCCATGTACGACGAACAGGACTCCAGATTGTCGGTGCTCAGCCAGCGCGTGACCCATGGCGCGCTGTCGGTGTGCATCGAGATCGTCGATGACGGCGAAGGCGGCTGGCTGCTCGAGATCATCGACGACTTCGACAACGCCACGGTGTGGAACGGCAGCTTTCCCGATGCCCAGGACGCCCTCGAAACCGGGCTGCGCGCGATCGAGGAAGAAGGCATCGAGGCTTTCATCGGCCCCAACCTGCATGCCCTGCACTGAGGTCGTCACGTCGCCCCGGCGCGGTGCCGGCCGCGCGCTGTGGCTGCTCGCCGCCGTGTTCACCCTGCCGGCGACCGGGGCGGCTGCCGGCATCGGTTATGCCAGCGTGAGCAGCGCGCGCAGCGCCCTGCTCGACCGGGCCGGTGCGCGCGTCGAGGCCGTGCGTGGCTGGACGGTGGTCGACGCCGGCGGCCCGGCCCACACCCGCTGGTCGTTCGCGCCGCGCGCGCATCCCGCCTACCCGGCGCTGGTGCGTCGCGACGTCGTCAGCCGCGACGGCGTGCCGACCCTGGTCACCTGGTTCCTGTGCGAGGGGCGCCGCGCATCCTGCGAGACCCTGTACGCCGGCTTGCAGGCCGGCAGCGCGGACGTGCCCTAGTGCCGCGCGCCGGTCGCTTCGCTGCCGCCTGCCGGCGCGGCGCCGCGCTCCTCGCGGGCGTGCTCGTCGCCACGGCCTGCCCGGCCCGGCCGGTCGCGCCCTGGGCCTCGCCCGAAGGCCTGCCGGAGCTGATGCAACTGCGCCTCGAGCACCTCGTGCGTTCGCGTTGCGTGCCGCAGGCCAAGGAAGTCGCCTGGCCGGTCTACCCGGGGGCGGTTCTCGCCGGCGTCGCCTGGGGCCGGGTTAAGCCGGCTTGCGTCGCGCGCGACGGCTGGGCCGACCTCGGTGGCGTGACCCTGCTTTCGCGCGCCTCGCCGGCCGAGGTCGCGGCCTGGTACGCGGCGCAGCTGGACGGCTACGAGCGCTACGAGGGCCGCCGCGGGGTGCTGTTCATGGACACCGCCATCGACGATTTCCTGTGGGATCGCGACTACTACAAGTACCCCAACATCGCCCTCACCGTGCCGCCACCGGACTGGGCTGCGGCCGGCTACCGCACGCGCATCGAGTTCAATCGCCCGGCGCCCTGAGCGAGGTCCCGTCATGCCATCGAACGAGCTGCTGAGCTACTTTTCCGCCGAGCGCGGTGGCGCCTGGTTGCTCGTGCTCATGGGTGCCGGCGGCCTCGCCTTCGCCGGATGGCTGTGGCATGCCCGTCACGTCTACCAGGCCATGGCCTGGCCCCTGCTGCTGTTCGCCCTGCTCGAACTCGGTATCGGCTGCGGCCTGGCGTGGCGCACGCCGGGCCAGGCCGCGGCGCTGGTCGAGGGGTTGGACAGGACGCCTGCCGTCACCCTCGCCGCCGAACGCACGCGCATGGCGACGGTCGAGCGCAATTTCCGCATCGTGAAAGTCGTCGAGCTCGCATTGCTCGCACTCGGCGCCGGCCTCGTCCTGCTCGGCGGCCGTGCCGCGCTGACCGGGATCGGTCTCGGCCTCGTACTCGAGGCCGCGCTGCTGCTGGTCTTCGACGTCTTCGCCGCCGCGCGCGCGGCCGACTACACCGCCTGGCTCACCACGCCGCCCGGGCTCGGCTGAGGCGCCGACTCGCGGCATGGCGGCGCAGACGCGATAATCGCCTGGCCGCCGCAATCCACACCGGAGGAACGCATGAATACCGATCGCCCCAGTGCCGAGCCCGTACGCCAGCTCGACAACGACCGCGTGGTCGTCACCGAATGGCGCTTCGCGCCGGGCGCCGAGACCGGCTGGCATCGTCACGAGTACGACTACGTGGTGGTGCCGCTGACCACCGGCACGCTGATGCTGGAGACGCCGGAGGGAGAACGCACCGCCGAGCTCAAGCTCGGCCAGTCCTACACGCGAACCGCGGGTACCGAGCACAACGTGATCAACGCCAACGCCTTCGACCTCGCCTTCGTCGAGATCGAGCTCAAGGCGTGAAGCGACCGCGTTGATCGCGGCCTGGTCCTGCGCTAGCGTCGCCTGCTCCGCACCATCGAGGTCCATCGCATGAGTCCGCCCGCCGCCATCCCCGCCACCCTCGACGCCCACAGCATCGTCGACCACTACGACCTGCGTTTCGATCCCGCCGACAAGGCGAACGGCAGCCTGTACCTGTGCACGCCGCGCGGCGCGCCGGCGCCCGCCGCCGCGCTCGCCGCACTGCGCGCCGCCGGCCTGTGGTCGAGCGAACCGGAGAAATCCGTGCCCGACGAGCAGCGCCAGGCCTACAAGGACGGCCTCGAGTTCGTTGCCGCCGCGGCCTACCGCGCAGGTGATGATCACATCCTGCTGGCGCGTTTCGACCATCCGAAGTTCCCGTCCGATGCCGCGCGCTTCGCCGCCTGGCAGGCGCTGTTCGATGCCGACCATGAGCGCCTGCGCTGAGCCGCTGAACGGCAGCTGCCTGTGCGGCGCGGTCGCTTTCACCCTCACCGCGCCGGTACTCTCGATGGGTCACTGCCATTGCTCGATGTGCCGGCACGGCCACGGCACCGCGTTTTCGACCTATTGCCAGTTGCCGGCCGCCGCGCTCGAGGTGACGCGCGGCGCCGAGGCCGTGGCGGCCTATGCTTCCTCGGCCGGGGCAACCCGCGAGTTCTGCCGCCACTGCGGCGCCAAGCTCTTCTACCGTGCGCACGCCCAGCCGGACTACGTCTGGGTTGCCGCCGGCGCACTCGACGGTGATCCCGGCGTGCGCCCGGCTTTCCACATCTTCGTCGCCGACAAGGCGCCGTGGTACGACATCAGCGACGACCTGCCGCAGTACGCCGGCTTCCCGCCCGATGCCGGCCATTGAAACGGGCACCGTGCGCATGCACCGACACCTCGCCTGGATCGCGCTCGCCGTGCTCGTCAGCGCCTGCTCGACCGACGGCTGGAACCGTTTCCTATACGGCCTTGGTGACCAGTACGCCTGTACCGAGCACAACAACGGCCGCATCGACCGCACCGGGCGCGATGCCGACTGCCTGAACCCCGCCGGCGCGGGGCGTACGCGCTACGAGGACTACCGCGACGCGCGCGCCACGGCCGGGGCGAAGCCATGACCGCGCGGGTGGCCGTCATCCTCGCCGGTCTGCTGTGCACGCTGACCGCCTGCGGCACGCGCGAGGAAGTGGTGTTCAGCGACACGCCGTCGCCGGACGGCGCCTGGACCCTGCGCCTGACCGTGGCCGAGTCGCGCATGCCGCAGGGGCCCTTCCACGTGCGCGCCTACCTCTACGCCGGGGACGATCCGGCGCGGGCCACCCGGCTCCTCGACACCACGCTCGCCAACGACGGCGTGCCCTTCACCCGCACCAACCTCGCCGTGCGCTGGACCGATGCCCGCGCAGCCTTGCTGTGCCTGCGCGCCACCGATCGCCCCGATCGGGGCTGGCGGATCGAGACGGGTGACGCGCCGCGCGCCGTGGCCGTCGACAAGTGCTGAGTGCGGGTGCATGCCGAACGCACTGATCAACGGGCTCGCGCTGCACTACGAGGTGTCCGGTCCGGACGACGGCCGCGCGCTGCTGCTGTCGAATTCGCTGGCCTCGGATCTGCACATGTGGGATGCCCAGGTCGACGCCCTGCACGCGGCCGGTTTCCGCGTGCTGCGCTACGACAACCGCGGCCACGGCCGGAGCGCGCCGCCGCCGGGACCGCTGTCGATCGAACAGCTCGCCGACGACGTCGCCGCGCTGCTCGACCACCTCGGCTGGGACGCCGTCGATTACTGTGGCCTGTCGCTCGGCGGCATGATCGGGCAGATGACTGCGCGCCGCCATCCAGGGCGCCTGCGTTCACTGGTGCTCGCCGACACCGCCGCGCACATGGGGCCGCCAGCGCTGTGGAACGATCGCATCGCGGCCGTCGAGGCCGGCGGCATGGCCGCCGTCGTCGAGGCCACGCTGGGACGCTGGTTCACCGCCGCGGCGCGGGCCGGCACCACGCATGCGGCCGCGATCGCCGCCGTGCGCGCCGCCATCCTCGCCACCAGCCCGGCCGGCTTCTGCGCCTGCTCGGCCGCGATCCGCGACATGGATCAGCGCGCAGACATCGCCGCCATCACCCTGCCGACCCTGGTCGTGGTCGGCGCCGAGGACCCGAGCACGCCGGTGGCTGCCGCCGAACTGATCCACGCGCGCATCGCCGGCAGCCGCCTGGTGGTGCTGCCAGATGCCGCCCACCTCGCCAACATCGAGCAGGCGGCGGCGTTCAACGCCGCGCTCCTCGAGTTCCTCGCCGGGCTGGCATGAGCGCCGGCCGCGGGCGCAACCAGCGGGTGTGGGACGTCGTCCAGGCCATCCCGCGCGGTCGCGTGGCGACCTATCGCCAGGTCGCCGCGCTGGCCGGACTCGAGGGGCCGAGCGGTGCGCGCCAGGTCGGTTACGCGCTGGCCGCGCTCGCGCCCGACAGCGGCGTGCCCTGGCACCGCGTGGTCAACGTCCGTGGCACGGTCAGCCCGCGCGGGATCGGCGGACGCGAGGACGAGCAGTACGACCGCCTCGCCGCCGAAGGCGTGGCCTACGACGCCGGCGGGCGCATCGATCTCGCACGCTACGAGTGGAACTATGGCATCGAGTGAGCCGCCCGAGCCGGCTGCCCCGCCGCGCCGCCGCGCGCCCTGGCCGTGGCTGGTCGCGCTCGCCCTGCTCGCCGCGCTGGCCGCGCGGCCGTGGCTGGGTTCGCGCGGCCCGGCCCCGCTCGCCTGCGGCGAGGACGTCGCCCCCGACGCCGATACCGTCATCATGCTGAGCGCCTCGTGGTGCGGCTACTGCCGCGCCGCGCGCCGTTGGCTGCAGGCCGAAGGCATCGCCCACTGCGAGTACGACGTCGAGACCACGCGCGAGGGCCAGCGCCGTTTCGCCGCCCTGCCGCACCGCGTGGTGCCGGTGTTCGAAATCCGCTCGGATACCCTGTTCGGCTTCAACCGTACCGAGATCGAGCAGACGCTGATCGCGCACGGGTTAGCCGAATTCGGCGAATGAGCGCGGTATCACCGCGGCTACCCGGTACAGCGCATGCCCGCTTGCCCGGTACTTGCGTTCGAAGGCGCTGAGCGGCGCGCCCGGCGGCAGTGTCTCGACGGTCGCTTCCGGCCCGCCCCAGTAACCGAGCGCGAGCGCGAATTCCGCCGCGTAGACGGCCCAGTTGGTGCGCATCTCGAGCCGCCCGCCGAGCGCGATGAGATCGGCGAAGGCCGCCTGGGCATGCCAGCGGCGGGCGAGCTGGTGCTGCTTCGGCCACGGGTTGGGATAGAGCAGGTAGTGGGCGGCGACCGGCCAGGCCTCGGCGCGGGCATGGCGCCAGGCATCTTCCAGGCGGGTGCGCACGAAGCGGACCCGCGGGTGCGGCGGCAGGCGCGCCGCCCGGGCGAGGCGCGCGGCGCTCTTGTCGATGCCGATGACGAGCGCCGCGGGGTGCTGCGCGGCCAGCGCCAGGCTGCTCTCGCCGGTGCCGCAGCCGCTGTCGAGTACGACCGGTCCGGCGTGCGCGGCGATGGCCGCGTCGAGGATGGCCAGCGGTGCCCGGGCGTGCGCCGGCAGGGGGCGGCGATGGACATGGGCGCGGCAGCGCGCGATGCGTGCCGCGAGGCCGGGATGGGGGCCGCTCTGGTTGCTGACGACGGGCCGCGAGCGGCCGGGGGACTCAGGCGTCGAAGACGACACGGGCGGCATCGAACACCGGGCCGTCGACGCACACGCGCTTCATGGCCGGCCCGGTCTCGGTCTCGATGCGCACCACGCAGCCGGCGCAACCACCGACCGCGCACGCCATGTATTCCTCCAGCGAGATCTCGCACGGCAGCGCGTACTCGGCGGCCAGCGCCTGCACCGCGCGCAGCATCGGCGTCGGCCCGCAGGCGAAAATCTCGATGTCCTCGCGCGGCGTGCCGCTGGCCGTGATCCAGGCGCGCGCGAGTTCGGTGACGAAGCCGTCGAAGCAGCCGGCATAGCCCTGCGTGCTGGCCAGGCGCGAGGCGATGCCCCAGTCGTCGAGCAGCGGCATGGCGGCGATGGCGGCCGGGTCGAGCCCGGCGACCATGATGGCGGACGGCCGCGCGGTGAACGGGAACGGTACTTCCGAGCCCATCAAGACCAGCGGCTGCGCATCGCGCGCCTGCGCACGCAGGTGCTCGGCGAGGAAGATCATGGGCGGGATGCCGACGCCGCCGCCGATCAGCAGCGGCCGCCGGCGATAGCCGGCGAGGCGGAACGGCCGCCCGATCGGGCCGAGTACGCTCACCGCCTCGCCCGGCCGGCGCGCGGCGAGCAGGGCGCTGCCGTGGCCGTGCACCTTGAACAGCATGTCGAACCAGCCCTCGGCCGGCGCCGCGCGCATGATGGACATCGGCCGGCGCATGGCGAGTTCCGGGGCGCAGCGCAGGTGAACGAAGCTGCCGGGCCGGGCCTGTGCGGCGACCACCGGGCAGGCGATGCGCATCACCACCTGGTCGCCGGCCAGGTGCGCGACGCTGATCACCTCGCCGTCGGCCAGCCCAATGCTCGCGCGATGCGGTCGCGTGGCGTGCTGCGGGGCGCTGGTCGACTCAGTCATCGAGCGCGTGCACCAGGCGGCCGCCGACGATGGTGTGGGTGACGCGGCCGCGCAGTTCGCGGCCCATGAAGGGCGTGTTGTGGCCCTGGCTCAGCAGGGTTGCCGGGCTTGCCGTCCAGCAGGCGGCCGGGTCGAACACGCAGACGTCGGCCACCGCGCCCAGGCCGAGGGTGCCGGCCGGCAGGTCGAGGATGCGTGCCGGGGCCACCGCGCAGGCGTCGACGAGCGCGGCCAGCTCGATCGCGCCGGCCTCGACCAGTTCCAGCGCCAGCGGCAGGAAGGTGTCGAAGCCCGAGATGCCCGGTGCGCTGGCGCCGAACGGCCCGGCCTTGGCATCGGCGTCGTGCGGCTGGTGATGGGCGGTCAGGGCGTCGAGCTGGCGCCGCGCCAGGGCGCGCCGCAGGGCGTCCCGATCGCGCGTGCTGCGCAGCGGCGGGCGCACGTGGTAGTGGGCGTCGTGGTTGGCGATGTCCTCGTCGACCAGGTGCAGGTGGGCGATGCCGACGTCGGCACTGACGTGCAGCCCGCGCTTGCGCGCGTCGCGCAGGTAGCTGACCGCCTGCGCACAGGACAGGGTACGGAAGTGGGCGCGCGCGCCGGTCTCGCCGAGCAGCACGAGGTCGCGGGCCAGGCCGATGGTTTCGGCCGCGGCGGGGATGCCGGCCAGGCCGATGCGCGTGCTGGTGGCGCCCTCGTGCATCACGCCGCGCGCGCCGAGCCACGGGTCCTCGGCTTCGAGCAGCACGGTCAGGCCGAGCGTCGAGGCGTAGGCCAGCGCGTTGCGCAGCACGTTGGTGTCGCGGATCGGGCGGCCGACGTTGCTCACCGCCACGCAGCCGATGTTCTTCAGCGCCTGCATCTCGGCCAGCACCTCGCCGCCGAGGCCGTGGGTCAGGGCGCCGATGCAGCGCACCCGCGCACCGCGCACGCCGCGCGCGCGCTGGTGGATGAGTTCGACCACGGCCGGGGTGTCGACCACCGGCGCGGTGTCCGGCGTGCAGCAGACCGTGGTGAAGCCGCCGGCGGCTGCCGCGCCGAGTTCGCTGGCGATGGTCGCCTTGTGTTCGTAGCCGGGTTCGCGCAGGTGGGCGGCGAGATCGACGAAACCGGGGCAGACGATGCGGCCGCCGGCATCGATGTCGCGCGCGGCGGTGAAGCGCGGCGGCTTGCGGCCGAGCGCGACGATGCGTTCGCCGTCGATGTAGACGTCGGTTTCGGCATCGACCCCGTTGGCCGGGTCGATCACGCGTCCGCCGCGAATCCGGATCTTCATCGCTTCAGGCGGCCTGGGCGTGCGAGCCGAGCACCATCGACATCACCGCCATGCGCACGGCGATGCCGTGGGTGACCTGCTGCAGGATCACCGACTGGTGACCGTCGGCGACGGCCGAGTCGATTTCGACCCCGCGGTTGATGGGGCCGGGATGCATGACGATGGCGTCGCGCGCGGCGCGCTTGAGCCGCGCCGGGGTCAGGCCGTAGGTGTGGAAGTACTCGTGCCCGCTCGGCAGGAGCGCGCTCTGCATGCGTTCCTGCTGCAGCCTGAGCATGATGACGACGTCGACCCCGGCGATGCCCTCGTCGAGATCGTGGAACACGCCGACGCCGAGCGATTCGATGGCCGTCGGCAGCAGGGTCTTGGGCCCGACCACGCGGATGTCGGGTACGCCGAGGATCTTCAACGCGTGGATCTCCGAGCGCGCCACCCGCGAGTGGGTGATGTCGCCGACGATGGCCACGCGCAGGTCTTCGAACGCCGGCTTGTGGCGGCGGATGGTGAAGACGTCGAGCATGGCCTGGGTGGGATGGGCGTGACGGCCGTCGCCGGCGTTGATCACGCTGACCCCGGGCGCGACCTGGCGCGCGATGAACTCCGGCGCGCCGCTGTCCTGGTGACGCACCACGAACATGTCGGTGTCCATCGCCTCGAGCGTACGCAGGGTGTCGGACAGCGACTCGCCCTTGCGCGTCGCGCTGGCCTCGATGTTGAGGTTCATGACGTCGGCGGAGAGGCGCTTCGCCGCCAGTTCGAACGTCGTGCGCGTCCGCGTACTGGGCTCGAAGAACAGGTTGACCACGGTGCGGCCGCGCAGCAGCGGCACCTTCTTGACCGCGCGGTCGCCGACCACGGTGAAACGCTCGGCGTGGTCGAGGATCTCGACCAGCAGCTCGCGCGGCAGGTTCTCGATGGTGAGGAAGTGGCGCAGGCGGCCGTGTTCGTCGAGCTGGATCGGGGTTGCGGCCATCAGTCACGCAACCCTCGTGACGCGGAAGAAAAGCAGGCCCTGCGGGCCGCGCGGGACCGCTCTGCCGCGTGCGCGGAAGCTGTCAGGACCGTCGTGCGCAAAACTCGAGTCGCAGGGGATCGGGCCCGAGGAGTTTAACATGGTCGTCGGCGCCGAGCCGCAGCCGCGTGCCGTAGACGTTGGCGTCGATCGGCAGTTCACGCCCGCTGCGATCGATGAGCACGGCCAGCGTGATGGTGCGCGGCCGGCCGTAATCGAAGATCTCGTTCATCGCCGCGCGGATGGTGCGGCCGGTATAGAGAATGTCGTCGACGAGGACGAGGTTGCGATCCTCGACCTCGAACGGCAGCGTCGACGGTGCCACCGTCGGGTGCATGCCGATGCGGCTGAAGTCGTCGCGGTAGAAGGCGATGTCGAGTTCGCCGAGCGGGGCGTCGAGGTCGAGCAGGCGGCGCAGGCGTTCGGCGATCCACACGCCGCCGGTGCGGATGCCGACCAGGGCCGGGTCGGCGAGTTCGCGCGCGGCAATGCGTTGCGCCAGGCGCTCGGCCATGGTCGCGATGAGGGCCTCGACGTCGAGGTCGTCAGTTGTCTTGGGCATCGTTTCGGGTCTCGCTGGCGCCGCCGTCACGGGCTGCCGGGGCGGCGAACCAGGTCTCGAGGATGACGCGCGCGGCGACCGCATCGAGTCCGTGCCGTGCCGCCGCCGGGTCGTGTTCGGCCGCATATGATGACAGGCGTTCGTCGATTAACGAAACGGGCCGCCGGTAGCGCCCCTGCAGGCGTCGCGCGAAGCGCTCGATGGCCGCGGCGAGGCGGTGCGGCCGGCCGTCGCGGGTGGTCGGCCGGCCGACCACGAACAGCGCCGGTTGCCAGGTCTCGACCAGGCGCGCGATGGCCTCCCAGTCGATGCGGCCGTTGCGCACCGGCAGGGTCGCGAGCGGCTCGGCGGTCGCACTGACCTCCTGGCCGACGGCGACGCCGATGCGGCGCTCGCCGTAGTCGAAGGCGAGGATGGTGCGCGAGCCGCCGGTCACGCTGGCATGGTCGGCACGCGCCGGCGTGCCCGCTCGCGCATGGCGCGGATCAACCGTGGCCGACGTCGCGCGACAAGGCGCCGATGTCGACCCCGATGCGTTGCGCGGCGGCCGCCCAGCGTCGCTCGACCGGGGTGGCGAAGATCAGTTCGGGATCGGCCGGGCCGCTCAGCCAGGCATTGTCCGCCATCTCCTGCTCGAGCTGGCCGGCGCCCCAGCCGGCGTAGCCGAGCGCGACGAGGTAGTCGGCCGGGCCGCTGCCGCCGGCGATGGCCTCGAGGATGTCGCGCGAAGTAGCCAGCCCGACGTCGTCGGTCACGCTGACGTTCGAGTTCCAGGCCTGCGCCGGGCGATGCAGGATGAAGCCGCGGTCGGTGTGCACCGGGCCGCCCTGGAACACCGGGCTGGCGGCGACCGCGTCATCCTTGGCCGCGAGGTCCATCTGCTCCAGGACGTCGCCCAGGGCGAGATCCAGCGGGCGGTTGATCACGATGCCCATCGCGCCTTCGGCGTTGTGCGCGCAGATGTAGGTGACGGTGCGGGAGAAATTCGGATCCTCGAGCGTCGGCATGGCGATCAGGAAGTGATTGGTCAGGTTGAAATCATTCATGGGTGGGTCGGGGAGCGGCGCGGCCGCGAGCGGCGGGCGGTGCGGGGGAACGGTGTGCCGACAGTATTCCTGCCGCGCGCGGCGCCGGCAAGCGACGACGGACGCGGCGTCGATGCGGGAAGCGGCGCGGACGGCGGGCGGACCCGCTCAGCGCGTCGAGAACTCCTGGGTGTCGAGGAAATTCCAGGTCCGCGTGACGTGCAGGATGTCGACCTCCTCGCGCACGTCGTCGGGGAAGGGGGCGAAGGGCGCGGCCAGCTCGACGATGCGGACCGCGGCGTCGTCCAGCACCTGGTGGCCGGACGAGCGGCGCACCGTGATCTCCTCGACGCTGCCGTCGGGATTCAGGGCGACGTCGAGCAGCAGGCTGCCGGAGAGATTCCGCTTGCGTGCCTCCTCCGGGTAGTTGAGGTTGCCGATGCGCTCGACCTTGGCCCGCCAGGCTTCCATGTAGGCGGCGTAGCGGTACTCGCGGGTGTTGGCCGAGATGTACTTCTGGCGCGGACGCTTGGCGCGCGAGTCGAGGCGCTGCTGCAGCTCGGCATTGAGGCTGGCGAGCGCGAAGGAGCGCGTCAGCAGCTGGGCCGCGGTCGGCAGCGGCGGGGTCTTGACCTCGGGCTGCGGCGGGCTCGGCTCGGCGACGGCCGCCTCGACCACGCTCGCCTCCGGCGCCGCCTCGGGTTCGGTGTCGGGTAACGGCAGCTCGGCCTGCGGTGCCTCGCTGACCAGGCGCTCCTCGACCGCGGCGGTGGCCTCGGCCGGTGCGGCCGGCGAGGGCGTGGCCGGGGGCGCCGGCTGGGCGACTTCCGCCGGGGTCGGTACCGCCTCGACGGGCGGTGCCGGGGAGGCTGCCATGTCGGCGGTCTGTGCCGGCAGCGGCGCGCGCACCGGTGCGGCGGGCGGATCGCTCTCCGGCGCGTCGCCGCCGCCGGTCAGGTTGGCCTGCGCGAGGAGGTCGGCCTGGTCGGGCGCCTGCTTCGATTTCTCCGGCACGAGGATGATCTCGAGCGCCTCGAAACGCGCTTCGGGCGCGGGCTCCGGCGCGAAGCTCACGCCGAGGATGAGCATGGCATGGACGATTACCGCGACGCACAGGGTCAGCGCCAGGCGGTCGTCGCTGGTGACCCCGGCGCGCGGAGGTGCGGCCATCACGGCCGCCATGACGTGGGCCTCCGTGCGGGCGCCTGGCAGGCCGGGGTCATGCGCTCCGCGTGGCCAGCCGGCGTTCGATGGCGGCCATCAGCAGGCCGCCGATGTCGATGTCGTAGGCGGCCTCGATCTCGCGCACGCAGGTCGGGCTGGTGACGTTGATCTCGGTAAGGCGGTCGCCGATGACGTCGAGGCCGACGAAGAGCAGCCCGCGGCGCCGCAGTTCGGGCGCGACCCGTGCACAGATGGCGCGGTCGGCCGCGGACAACGGCTGGGCCACGCCGCGCCCGCCGGCGGCGAGGTTGCCGCGCAGCTCGCCCTGTCCCGGGATGCGCGCCAGGGCGTAGGGCACCGGCTCACCGTCGACCACCAGCACGCGCTTGTCGCCATCCAGGATCGCCGGCAGGTAGCGCTGGGCCATGCAGTAGCGGCTCTCGAGCTCGGTCAGGGTTTCGAAGATGACGCTGGTGTTGCCATCGCCGGCCTGCACCCGGAACACCGAGGCGCCGCCCATGCCGTCGAGCGGTTTGACCACGATGTCGCCGTGCTCGGCCAGGAAGGAGCGCAGGTTGGCCTTGTTGCGCGTGACCAGGGTCGGCGGGCACAGCTCGGCGAACCAGGCGGTGAAGAGCTTCTCGCTGGCGTCGCGGATCGAGCGCGGATCGTTGACCACCAGCGCGCCGTCGGCCTGGGCGCGTTCGAGCATGTAGGTGGCGAACACGAACTCCATGTCGAACGGCGGATCCTTGCGCATGAGGATGCAGTCGAGTTCGCCGAGCGGCCGCGGCTGCTCGCTGCGCGGCCCGCCGAAATCGAACCAGTGCTCGAGCGAGTCGTGTACGACGAGCGGGCGGGTGTGGGCAAGCGCGCGGCCGTCGACGAGCACGAGGTCACCCATCTCGATGTACTCGAGCGCAAAACCGGCGCGGGTCGCGGCCAGCAGCAGTGCCAGCGTGGTGTCCTTCTTGGGATTGATCCCGGCGATGGGATCCATGATTACGCCGAGGCGTCGAGTCATGTGACGGGGGTTCCGGGGCTGGCAGTCTGGCGGGCTGGGCCCGCGTCGACCGCGGTGGTGCGATGGCGATTCCCATGCGCGCGCGGCTGCGCGTGCAACAGATCCAAGGTTCGCCTCGAATGCGCGCTCATCTGCTCTCGCTCTCTACGCTCGCCTCGCCGACCCGGCTGCAACCGGCGCCAGGCGCCGGTCGACCGTGCACGAGCGCCGCCCGCGAGACGGCAGCTGCGACGCGACGGGGCGATGCGCCGGTAGTGTAGCCCAGCTGCACGAGCGAGGGACAACGCCGCGCGGCGCGAACGCGGCCCCGGCCTGAGGACCTGCAGCCGTCGATGCAGCGCGGGCCGGCCGCCTCCCGACGCTGCGCGACGGCGCTCCGCACGGCCCGTTGCGGCCGCCTCGTGGTGGAGTCGTGCGAGAAATCCGGGCACGCCTTGCCGTGGAAAAAAACTGCTAGCATTGCCCCGCCATGGCCAACCCCCCCGCTCGCCCATCCGGGTCCGCTGCGCCCCGCGTCCCGCATGCCCGCTCGCGCCTGCCGTTCGTCGCGGCGGCCGCCGTGGACCGCGCCTGAGGCCGGACGCCGATGGCACGCGTGCAGGGCCTGCGGATCGCGACGCGCGCAAGCGCCCTGGCAATGTGGCAGAGCGAGCATGTCGCCGCGCGGCTGCGCGCGGCACACCCCGGGCTCGAAGTCGACCTCGTGCCCATCACCACGGAGGGTGATCGCATCCTCGACCGGCCGCTCGCCGCGATCGGCGGCAAGGGCCTGTTCATCAAGGAGCTCGAGGTGGCCATGGCCGAGGGGCGGGCCGATCTCGCCGTCCATTCCATGAAGGACGTGCCGGCCGAAATGCCCGACGGCTTCGCGCTGGTCGCCATCCTCGCCCGCGAGGACCCGCGCGACATGCTGGTCAGCGCCAGCGCCGGTGGCCTCGACGGCCTGCCGCGCGGGGCGCGGGTCGGTACCTCCAGCCTGCGGCGCCAGAGCCAGCTCCTGTGGCGGCGCCCCGACCTGGTCATCGACAGCCTGCGTGGCAACGTGCCGACCCGCCTCAAGCGCCTGCGCGACGGCGAATTCGCCGCCATCGTGCTGGCCGCGGCGGGGCTGCGCCGCCTCGAACTGGTCGACGACGCCTGTACCGCGCTGGCCGTGGCCGACATGCTGCCGGCGGTGGGCCAGGGCGCGATCGGCATCGAGTGTCGCGCCGGCGATGCCGACGTGGCGGCGCTGTGCGCGGTGCTCGACGACCCCGACACCGCCTGCCGCGTGCGTGCCGAGCGCGCGATGAACGCGCGCCTGGGCGGCAGCTGCCACGTGCCGGTGGCCGGACACGCCTGCCTGGACGGCGACCGGCTGAGCCTCGACGGCCTGGTTGCCGGAGTCGACGGCCGGGATCTCATCCGGCAAACTGCCACCGGGCCGGCCGCCGAGGCGGAGCGCATCGGCCGCGATCTGGCCGAGTCCTTGCTCGCCGCGGGCGCCGCCCGCATCCTCGCCCAACTGAACGACACTTGAGAAAATAGCGCCGCATGCAGCCACTCGATGGAATCTCCGTTCTCGTCACCCGGCCGATGGATCAGAACGAATCCCTCGCGCGTGCCATCGAGGATCAAGGCGGGGTGGCGATCCGGACACCGATGATCGTGATCGCGGGTCTCGCCGACGACAGCGCCGCGCGCAAGGCCGTGGCCAGCCTCAAGAAGACCGACATCGTCATCTTCGTCAGCAAGAACGCCGCCGAGTTCGGCCTCGAGCTGATCGCGCGCGAGGGCGTCTCGCTGAAAGGCAAGGCGGTGTTCGCCGTCGGCCTCGGTACCGCCGGCCAGCTCGGGCGTCTCGGCATCGACGACGTCCAGGCGCCGACCAGCGAATTCAGTTCCGAGGGCCTGCTGCGTCTCGAGGGTCTCGGCGAGCAGCAGGTCAAGGGCAAGCGCATCGTGATCTTTCGCGGCGTGGGCGGGCGCGAGCACCTGGCCAAGACGCTCGAGCGACGCGGCGCCGACGTGGTCTATTGTGAGTGCTACGAGCGGCGCAAGCCGGACGTCGCGATTGCCGCGGAATTGAAGAAGAACGCCGTCAAGATGCCCGACATCGGGCTCGCGACGAGCATGGAAGCGCTCGACAACCTGGTCGAGAAGATCGAAGAGGAAGGTGTCGACCAGCTGTTCGACATGCAGATGCTGGTGGTGGGTTCGCGCGTCGCGCAGGAAGTCGAGTCGCTCGGCTTCACCCATCGGCCGATGGTGGTCGAGAACCCCTCCGACGAGAGCATCCTGCGCCGCCTCGTGAAATGGGCAGAAGACGAAGCATGAACGATACAACCCCCGCGACGGACCAGCCGGCGGCCGAGGCCGCGGCCGAGGACGTTGTCGACACGACCGCACCCGCGGCCCCGCCGCGCCAGTCACGCGCGCCCCTGTTCGTCCTGCTGCTGGCGCTGTTGCTGGTCGCCGGCGCCGGCTATTACTGGGTGACGCAGATTTTCCCCGCCAGCGAACGCGGCCAGGACACGCGGCTCGCCGACCTCGCCGCGGCGCAGACCGCACTGGCCGCGCGTGTCGACGCCGCCGACGCTGCGGCGGCGGCGGCCTCCGCCGATGCCGCGGCGGTCGACGGTCGCCTGGGCGAACTCGATGGCCGCCAGGACGAGCTCGCCGAGTCGATCAAGGCCCTGTTCACCCGCGATGCCGAGGTCTCTCTCGACTGGGTCCTGGCCGAGGCGGAGTACCTGGTGTTCGCCGCGACCCAGCGCCTCGCCCTCGAGCAGGACGTCGCCACGGCGACCGCGGCGCTGCGCGCCGCCGACGAACGCCTGGCCGCGGCCAAGCATCCCGACCTCACCGCGCTGCGCAAGCAGCTGACCAGCGACATCGCCGCGCTCGAAGCGGTGGCGCAACCCGACATCGAGGGCCTCGCGCTGTGGTTGGCCGAAGCGCAGCGGCGCGCCGACGACCTGCCGACGCGGCCGATCGCGGCGCTCGACACGGGCTTTCGCGCGAGCACCGGGCAGGCGGTCGACGAGGCCGGCTGGGGCGGCATGGCACGGGCCCTGTGGTCGGATCTCGTCAGCCTGGTGCAGGTCGAGGACGGCGAGATGTCCGACAGCGTGCTGTTCGATCCCAAGCTGCGATTCCTGCTGCGGCAGAACCTGCGCCTGGAACTCGCCAGCGCCCGGCATGCCGCGCTGCGCCGTGACGACGACAATTTCCGCGCCTCGACCGCCCAGGTCGTGCACCTGCTCGAAACCTACTACGACACCGACGACGGCGCGGTGCAGGGCATGCTCAAGCATCTCCAGGGCGTCGCTGGCCTCGAGCTCGCGCCGGCCCTGCCGGACATCAGCGGCAGCCTCGACGCCGTGCGCCGCGAACGCGAACGCCTCGGCGACAACGCCGTCGCCCAGGGTCAGCCATGAAGGTCCTGCTCGTCGCCCTGGTCGCCCTGGTCGCGGCGGTCGTCGCCGGCCATTACGTGGCCGAGGATCCCGGCTTCGTCGTCATCGGCTACGGCGGCAAGGTCATCCGTACCACCTTCGCCTTCTTTCTGGTGCTCGGCCTGGTCGGTTTCCTCGCCGGGCACGGCCTGATCAATCTGCTTGCCCGCCTCGGCCGCATGCGCACGCGCTGGCGCCACTGGACCGACGATCATCGCCGCCGCCGTGCGCACAGCTCGCTGGCCGACGGCCTGCTGGCGATGGCGGCGGGCGACTTTGCCCGCGCCGAGAAGCTCTTCCGCGGCGGCGTCGACGACGACAGCCAGCCCGAAGCGCATTTCCTCGCCGCCGCCGCGGCCGCCCAGGCGGCCGGCGCGCCGGCGCGCCGCGACAACTACCTCTCGCTGGCGGCGAGCGCGCGCCCCGAGATCCGCAACGCCTTCCACCTGCAGCGCGCGGTGTGGCTGCTCGACAACGGCCAGGTGAGCGAGGCGCGGCCGCTCATCGAACGCCTCGCCGTGGCCGAGCCGCACCATCCCGAGGTGCTGCGCCTGCGCATGGAACTCGCCCGCACGAGCTTCGATCACGAGGGCCTGATGGCGCTGGTGCCGGCGCTCCGCCGCGACCGCGTCATCAACCACGACGCCATCAACGCGCTCGAGCGCGAGACCGCCGTCGCCCTGCTGAGCCGCGCCGATCTCACCCTCGAAGCACTCGACGAACGCTGGCGTTCGCTGGCGAAGAACCTGCACGCGGATCCGGACGTCCTCAGTGCCTACGTGCGTGGCTTGTGTCGCCACCACGCCGACGATCGGGCCGAGGCGCTGGTGCGCAAACGCATCGAGCGCCAGTGGGACACCGCGCTGGCGGCGCTCTACGGCGAGATCGCCTGCGAACCGCCGGCCAAGCAGTTGCGCAAGCTGGAAGCCTGGTCGGTGACCCGCGGCGACGATCCCGGCTTGCGCCTCGCGCGCGTACGCCAGGCCATCCGCGCCGGCCTGTGGGGCCAGGCGCGCGAACAGCTCGAACACCTGGTGCAGCGTGCGCCCTCGCCGCTGCTGTTGGAACTCGGCGCCGAGATTGCCGAGGGCATGGGCGACGAGGCCACGGCTGCGCGCCAGCGCAAGGCCGGGCTCGATCTCGCGCTCGGGCGCGGCCCCGTCGGCCACGTCGCCCTGCCGGCGCCGGCCACCAGCGACGACGATCATTGAAGCGGGCGCCGGGTCCGGCGCCACGTCGAGCAGTTTCTGCAAGCAGGCCGGCGCCGCCGGCGATCGGTTCGGCGCGCGTTCGCGCCGTGTTTCCGTGCCGTCAGGCAGCGTCGCCCGGCACGCTGCGCGGGCTCGCCAGCCAGCGCAGCAGGGGCTGCCAGTACTCGCGATCGGCGGTGGTGGCGAGCGGCGAGAACTCGAAGATCGACAGGCCTTTCTCGGCTGCCTTCAGGTAGTGGTTGCTCTGGCGGATCCAGGTCAGGAAGGGGAAACGCCGGCCCGAGGGCAGCTTGAGGTCCATGAGGAAATCCTCGAGATCCTCGGTCTGCCGGGCCGATTCGCGTACGCGGTTGGCGATCGTCGCGATGCGCACGTCGTTGCGCACCAGCGGGCGCAGTTCGCGCATCTCGGCGAACAGGCGCTGGGCGGCGCGGATGTCGAGCGCCGAGGGCACCACCGGCACGATGGCGGTCTGCGCCCGCCGCAGCAGGGCCGCGAGGGCATCGCCGTGGCTGCTGGCCGGCGCATCCATGACCACGATCTCGGTCGAACGCGGTACGCGCAGCCCGCGGGCGTGGGCCTCGACCCCGTGGATCTTCGGTGCGCTGTCCGGGCGCACGCGCAGCCAGTCGATGCTGCTGCCCTGCGGGTCGAAGTCGGCCAGTGCGACGCGCGCACCCTCGGCCGCGTAGTAGCCGGCGAGAGTGGTCGCCAGCGTCGTCTTGCCGCTGCCGCCCTTGGCGTTGACAACCAGTATGGTCCGCATGGAAGGCCTCCCCTTCGACGCCTGCTGGCGGGGCCGCCGGGCCCGCCGCCCGAATCCTAGCACAACCGTCGAAACTGCCCCGGTGCGATGTCGGTGCTCACGCCGCGCTCTGGTCGAGCGCCGCCGTGCGCGTTGCGACCAGGCGCTCGATGACCGGCAGCAGTAACAACTCCATGGCGAAGCTGAGCCGGCTCGCCGGCACCACCAGGGTGTCCATCTTCGAGACGAAGGCGCCGTCGAGCATGCCCAGCAGGTAGGGGTAGTCGGGGTTCAGCTTGGCCCGGTTCTGCACGTGGATGACGACCATGCTCTCGTCGTAGGAGGGCAGTTCCTCGAGGATGAAGGGATTCGAGGTGTCGATGGTCGGTACCGGTTGGAAGTTGATGTCGGTACGCGAGAACTGCGGGCAGATGTAGTGCACGTAGTCGGGCATGCGGCGCAGGATCATCGCTGTCGCGGCCTCGGTGGAATAGCCGCGCACGGCGCGATCGCGGTGGATCTTCTGCGCCCACTCGAAGTTCACGATCGGCACCATGCCGATGAGCAGGTCGACGTGGCGGGCGATGTCGGCCTCGTCGCCGACGAAACCGCCATGCAGGCCCTCGTAGAACAAGAGGTCGGTCGGCTCGGGCAGGTCGCGCCAGTCGGTGAAGCGCCCCGGGGCGACGCCGTGCAGCACGGCCTCGTCCTCGGTGTGGACGTAGGTGCGCTGGCGCCCGCGACCATGCTCGGCGTAGCCGGCGAACAGCGCTTCGAGTTCGGGCAGCAGGTTGCCGGCCGGGCCGAAGTGGGTCAGGGTCTCGCCGCGTCCGGCGGCGCGGCCGACCTCGATGTGCATGTCCTCGCGGTCGAAGCGGTGGAAGGAATCGCCCTCGACCGCCGCCGCGTTCACGCCGGCGGCGGTGAAGATGTGCTCGAAGGCGCGCTTGACGCTGGCGCTGCCCGCGCCCGAGGAACCGGTCACGGCGACGATGGGATGCAGGGCGGACATGCGGCAGGCAGGGGCTCGGGCGGATGGCGCGGGACGCCCATTGTAGGCGCTCGCACACGCCCGGTGGGTGCTGGTGCGCGGGCGGGGCAGGCGGCATAGTAGAACCGGTCCCGCGCTTGCGCGTCGCCGCCCGGGTGGCCAGACTGCGCCGGCGCCCGCGCAGCCACGAGTCATTCCAACCGGTTCCAGCTCTCATGCCACTCGTCGATCCCCATACCCGGGACCTCTACCAGCGCCTGTTGAGCTACCTCCGGCCGTACTGGCGCATCTTCGCGCTGTCGGTGCTGGCGATGGTCGCGCTGGCGGCGACGGAATGGATGCTGCCGGCGCTGTTGAAACCCCTCATCGACGAGGACTTCGACCTCGCCGCGAGTCGCCAGGCCCATCTCACGCCGGTGCTGCTGGTGGGGCTGTTCCTGCTGCGCGGGGCGCTGAGCTACGTCGGCACCGTTGCCCTGGCCTGGGTCTCCCAGCGCACCATGGCGGACCTGCGCAGCGCCATGTTCGGCACCCTGGCGCGGCTGCCGGCGTCGTTCTTCGACCTGCGCAGTGCGGGCGAGCTGATCTCCAAGTTCACCTTCGACGTCACCCAGGTCTCGCAGGCCACCACGCGGGTCATCTCGGTACTGGTCAAGGACTCCGCCGTGGTCGTGGTGCTGCTGGTCTACCTGCTGTGGCTGAACTGGCGCCTGGCCGCCTTCCTGCTGCTGTTCGGTCCCCCCATCGCCTGGGTGGTGCGGCGGGTGTCGCAACGCATGCGGCGCATGAGCCGGCGCCTGCAGGAATCGGTCGGCGACATCAACCAGGTCGCCGAGGAGGCGGTGCGCGGGCAGCGCGAGATCAAGGTCTTCGACGGCTATGCCTGGGAGATCGAGCGCTTCGATCGCGCCAACCACGATGCGCGCAAGTTCCACATGAAGGTGGTGCGCACCAGCGCCATGCTGGTGCCGGTGATCCAGCTCATCGTCGCCGTCGGCATCGCCGTCATGATCGTCTTCGCGCTCGAGCAGGCCGGCGGCGGCGGCATGACGCGCGGTGACTTCATCGCCTTCGTCACCGCCACCGCGCTGTTGCTGCCGCCGGTCAAGCGCCTGGCCGGCGCCAACGAATTCGTGCAGCGCGGGCTGGCGGCGTCGGAATCCGTCTTCGCCCTCATCGACTCGGCACGCGAGGACGACCACGGCGGCGTCACTGCGCCCATCCGCGGCGACATCCGCTTCGAGGACGTCAGCGTGCGTTACGGCCAGGCCGTGGCGCTGGACGGCGTGTCGTTGGACATCCGCGCCGGCGAGACGGTGGCGCTGGTCGGCCGCTCGGGTGGTGGCAAGACCACGCTCGTCAATCTCGTGCCGCGCTTCTACGCCGCGGCGAGCGGGCGCGTGCTGGTCGACGGCAAGCCGGTCGAGGATTACACGCTCGCTGCCTTGCGCGGCGCCATCGCCTACGTCGGCCAGAACGTGGTGCTGTTCAACGCCAGCATCTACGACAACATCGCCTACGGCGGCCTGCGCGGGGCGCCGCGCGAGGCCGTGCTCGATGCCGCCGAGCGCGCCCAGGTCATGGCTTTCGCCGGCCAGCTGCCCGAGGGTCTCGACACCCGCGTCGGCGACAACGGCATGCGCCTGTCCGGCGGCCAGCGCCAGCGCGTCGCCATCGCCCGCGCCCTGCTCAAGGACGCGCCCATCCTGATCCTGGACGAGGCCACCGCGGCGCTCGACAACGAGGCCGAACGCCTGGTGCAGGAAGCCGTCAACACCCTGCGCCGCGGGCGCACCAGCCTGGTCGTGGCGCATCGCCTGTCGACCATCGAGCAGGCCGACCGCATCGTCGTGGTCGAGACCGGCCAGGTCGTCGAGAGCGGCACCCATGCCGAACTTCTCGCCGCCGGCGGCGCCTACGCGCGGCTCTACGCCGCCGGTTTCGAGGGCGAGGTGGCCTGAGCGCGCGGGCCCGGCGGCCGCGGCGCGCGATCGCCGTGTTCGCGGGAACCTGACTGCAATCAGGATAGCGGTCGCCGCGGTGACCAGGCCCGCTGCTTGGGTGCCGGGCAGCGCGGCGGCGCGCGTACAATCCGCACACGCCGTGCCCGTGCCATCGCCGCGGAGATGCCTGCCATCATGATCAACGATCGCCGCCGCTTCCTGCGCCAGACCCTGGTTGGATCGGCCGCCCTGGGCTTGGGCCTGCCGGGGTGGCCGGGCACGTTCGCGGCCAGCGTAGCGGCGCCCGGGCCGTACGGCGCGCTCGGCGCACCGGATCGTCACGGTGTGTGCCTGCCAGCCGGCTTCGCGGCGCGGCTGCTCGCGACGAGCGGCGAGGTCGTCGCCGGCACCGATTACGCCTGGCACGCCGCCCCGGACGGCGGCGCGACCTTCGCAGTCGATGACGGCGGCTGGGTCTACGTCTCCAACAGCGAGGTGCCCGATCGCCGCGGCGGCGCCGGCGCGCTGCGCTTCGATGCCGCGGGCGCCATCGCCGCCGCCTACCGCATCCTCGCCGGTACCGACATCAACTGCGCCGGCGGCGCCACGCCGTGGGGCAGCTGGCTGTCGTGCGAGGAACACCCGCGCGGCCTGGTCTGGGAGTGCGATCCCCTGCGTCCCGGCCAGGGCATCGCGCGCCCGGCGCTCGGCGCGTTCACCCACGAGGCCGCCGCCGTCGATCCCGCCACCGGCTACGTCTACCTGACCGAGGACACCGGTGACAGCCGGCTCTACCGCTTCCGCCCGACGGTCGCGGGGCAACTCGCCGACGGTGTGCTGGAAGCGGCGAGGGCCGACGAAACCGGGCGGGTGAGCTGGCTGGCGATCGCGCCCACCGGGCCGTGCCGCGAGCGCGGCACGACCGAGTTCGCGCGTGGCGAAGGCGCCTGCTTCCACCGCGGCGTGCTGTACTTCTGCACCACCGCCGACGACCGCGTGTGGGCGCTCGATACGGCCAGCGATCGGCTCGAGGTCGTCTACGACGCCGAGCAACTCGGTCGCGCGGCGCCGTTGCGCGACCCCGACAACCTCACCGTCCACCTGCCCTCGGGCGATCTCTACGTCGCCGAGGACCCGGATGACCTGCAGCTCGTGCTGCTCGCCGAGCACGGCGGCCAACGGGTCGTCGCGCCCTTCCTGCAGCTCGTCGGCCACGACGGCTCGGAGATCACGGGGCCCGCGTTCAGCCCCGATGGCGCCCGCCTCTATTTCAGTTCGCAGCGCGGCACCGGGGGCGATTACGAGGCGCCGGGCATGACCTTCGAGGTCACCGGCCCGTTCCGCGGGCGCGGCTGAGGCCGGGCCTGCGACCGCCGCGCACCGTCGATATAGGACGACGCGCCGCTGGGCTTGATCCGCCCGGCAGCGTACCGTGGGCCACCTTCTCCGCCCGAGGAACCGCCCATGTCCGCCCCGGCCACGCGCATCGACAACATCGGCGGTAGCCTCTATCGCATCCACACCCCCCTGCCGCCCGCGGTCCTGCCCGGCGGTTTCAGTTTCAACCAGTACCTGCTGGTCGACGACTCACCGCTGCTGTTCCACGCCGGCCCGCGCGGCCTGTTCGAGGCGGTCGCCGCGGCCATCGCCACGGTCATGCCGCTCGAAAAATTGCGCTACGTGGCCTTCTGCCACGTCGAGGCGGACGAGTGCGGCGCGCTGAACGACTTCCTCGCCGCCGCGCCCGAGGCGCAGGCGCTGTGCAGCCAGGTGGCGGCGATGACCAGCATGAACGATCTCGCCGATCGCCCGCCGCGCGCGCTCGCCGACGGCGAGGTCCTCGAGCTCGGCGCCCACCGGGTGCAATGGCTGGATGCGCCGCACGTGCCGCACGGCTGGGAGAACGGCTTCCTGTTCGAACAGACCACCCGCACCTTGTTCTGCGGCGATCTCTTCACCCAGCCGGGCGCCGAGCATCCGCCGCTGGTGGAGGGCGGGATCTTCGAAGCCAGCGAGGCCATGCGCGCCGCCATGGACTACTACGCCCACGGCGCCAACACCCGGCCGCTGCTCGAACGCCTGGCGGCACTCGCGCCGCAGACCCTGGCCTGCATGCACGGCAGTGCCTTCCGTGGTGACGGTGGCGCCGAACTGCAACGCCTGGCCGCAGCGCTGACCGGTTGACGAGACCTGGACAATCTCTGATTAAGTGGCTGCGCCGCGCGCTGGCTGCGTTGCGCGTCGCCCTGCGATGCTCATTTATCGGCCATGAACTGCGCTTCTCGGGCAACGCGCGCCTTGCCCCCGGGCATGCTCGCGCACTTGCTCAGAGATGCCCTAGTCGCGCCAGGCGTTGACCACGAACGCCGGCACCGGCTGCGAATAGCCCTTGAGATCGAGCGGTCCCACCGCCTCGGCCTCGACGGCGTCCTCGACGCAGGCCAGCACCTTGCGATCGACCAGCACCTGGCCGCCGGCGGCCTCGCCGCACAGGCGCGCGGCGAGGTTGGTGACGTTGCCGATGGCGGCGTAGTCGCGCCGGCCTTCGAAGCCGATCATGCCGAGCGTGGCGTAGCCCTGGGCGATGCCGCAGCCGAGGTCGAGCGCGTAGCCGCGCTTGCGCCACGGCGCCTGCAGTGCAGGAAAGGCCGCCTGCACGGCGAGCGCCATCTGCACCGCCTGCGCGGCGGGTTCCTCGATCGGCACCGGGTCGTTGAAGAACACCATGATGGCGTCGCCGGCGAAGCGTTCCAGCGTGCCGCCGTGTTCGAGCACGGTGCGGCCCATGCGCTCGTGGTATTGGGCGAGGAAGTCCATCACCTCCTCGGGTTCGGCCTCGTCGGTGAAGGCGGTGAAACCGCGGATGTCGAGGAAGACGACCGCGATTTCGCGGCGGTGGGTCTCCAGCAGCTTCGCGCCGTCGTCGAGGATGAGGTCGGCGATCTGGGCGGCGAAGAAACCTTTCAGCCGCCCGAGCTTCTCCAGTTGTTCGACCTGCTCGGCGACGCGCGCCTCCAGCGTGTGGTTCCAGCGCGCGAGTTCCGCAGTCTGCGCCTTGACCTCGTCCTGCAGCGCCTTGATGCGCAGCAGCGACTTCACCCGTGCCATCAGCTCGGGGCGGTTGATGGGCTTGGTCAGGAAGTCGTCGGCGCCGGCCTCGATGCCCTTAACGCGTTCCGCCTGCGGGTCGAGCGAGGTGCACAGCACCACCGGCAGGAGGGCCGTGTCCGCGTTGGCGCGGATGCGCTCGCACACCTCGTAGCCCGACATGCCCGGCATCATGATGTCGAGCAGCACGAGGTCGGGCGGCTGGGCCGCGATCATGGCCAGCGCGTCGGTGCCGTTGCTGGCCCCGCTCGCGGCGTAGCCCGAAGCTTCGAGCACGTCGACCAGCAACTTGAGGTTGGCCGGCGTGTCGTCGACGACGAGGATGCGGGCACCGCTGTTCGCGTTCATGCCGGGCCTCCGTCGAGCAGCCGGGTGACGGTGGCGAGAAAGGGCTTGAGATCGATGGGCTTGCTGAGGAAGGCATCGAAGCCGGCCGCGGTCACACGCGAGCGGTCGCCCGCCATCACCGAGGCGGTGAAGGCGACGATGGGGATGTTCGCCGTGGCGGGATCGTTGCGCAATCGTTGCAGGGCCTCGACGCCGTCGATACCCGGCAGCTGGATGTCCATCAGCACGAGGTCGGGTTGCTCGGTGCCGGCCAGCGCCACGCCGTCCTCGCCGTTCTCCGCCGCGACCACCCGGTAGCCCTTGGCTTCGAGCACGTCGCGGGCGAGCTTCAGGTTCATGGGGTTGTCCTCGACGATGAGGATGGTGCGCTTGTCGCTCATGGCTGCCTCGGCAAGGTGAAGGTGAAGGTGGCGCCGGCGCCGGGTTCGCTCTCCACGCCGATGCTGCCGCCGTGCAGTTCGACGATGCGCCGCGTCAGCGAGAGCCCGAGCCCGGTACCTTCCTGCTTGTTGGTGTAACTCCCGCCGGCCTGGCGGAACTCCTCGAAGATGGTCTCCAGGTATTCCGGCGCGATGCCGATGCCGGTGTCGGCAACGGCCACTTCGAGCAGGTCGGCTTCGGCCAGCCGCGCGCGCACCGTGATACGGCCGCCGTCCGGGGTGAACTTCACCGCGTTGGAGAGCAGGTTCAGCATGACCTGCTTGAACTTGCGCTGGTCGGCGCGGAAGCCGTCGAGGTCTTCGGCGGTTTCCAGGGCGAGCGCGATGCCGTGGCGCTCGGCGCGTTCGCGGATGAGGGTGAGGGCGTTGTCGAGCGCGGCACGCAGATCGAAATCCTCGACCTCGAGTTCCATGCGCCCGGCCTCGATCTTGGACAGATCGAGGATGTCGTTGATGAGCGAGAGGAGATGCTTGCCGGAGGCATGGATGTCCTTGAGGTAGTCCTCCTGCTTTTCGTTCAGGTCACCGAACATGCGCTCGATCAACACCTCGGAGAAACCGATCACGGCGTTCAGCGGGGTGCGCAGCTCGTGCGACATGTTGGCGAGGAATTCCGACTTGTGCTGGTTGGCCGCTTCGAGCTGGCGGCTCTTGTCCTCGATCTCATGGAACAGGCGTGCGTTCTCGATGGCGATCACGGCCTGGTCGGCGAAGGTCGTCAGCAGCGCACGCTCCCGCTCGGAGAACGGCCGGGGCGGCTGGCGCGTGACCATGATGACGCCGACGAGGCGGCCCTCCCAGATCATCGGCGCGGACATCTGCGACCAGTCGCCGATGATGGCAAGGGCCTCGTTCACGATCGCGGGTGGATGGGGCAGCGCGCGCGCACTCACGAAATGAATCGGTCGTTCCATCGTGACGTTCTGCTCAGTCAGCGGCCGCGGCCACAGGTGACGAATGCGTTCGAAGCCGGTGCCGCGACTCGCCTCGAGATGAATCATGCCGTCGCGGACCAGGTAGACGCCCGCCTGGTCAGTCGTGAACAGGCGCAGGCAGCTGTCGAGGATCTTGCCGAATACCGGCGCGGTATCGGACACCGAGCTGCTGATCTCGCGTAACACCTCGGCCGTCGCCGTCTGCTGTTCGAGCGCTTCATTGGTCTCGCGGAACAACCGCGAGTTCTCAATGGCGATCACCGCTTGGTCGGCGAAGGTGGCGCAGAGATCGACCTCCTTCGCGGTGAAGGCGCGCGGCGGACTGCTGAATACCCATATCGCCCCGACTCCGCGCCCTTCGCGCATCATCGGCGCGCCCATCATCGAGAAGTCCCCAATCTGCTCGTGGATCCGCAGCGCCGACTCGGGCATGTCCGCGGTGTCGCTGACGCGCGCCACGGACACCGTGGCGCGGTCCCGGAACATCTGGGGCAGCAGGGTGTCCCCGATCGGCACGCGCAAATCCGGGTAGGCGCCGTGAAGCTTTTCCGCAAAGGCGCCGCGCCCGAGCATGACGCGCACGTGATCGTCGCCTTCAAGGACGGCGATGAGTACCTTTTCGGTGCCGAACAACCGTTGGCAGCTATTCAGAATGATCTCGAACACGGGCGCTGTGTCGGCGACGGATTCGCTGATCGCCCTGAGGACTTCGGCGGTCGCGGTCTGCTGCTCCAGTGCCTCGTTGGTCTCGTGGAACAGGCGGGAATTCTCGATGGCGATTACGGCCTGGTCGGCGAAGGTCTGCAGCAGTGCGATGTCCTGCGGGTCGAACGGCCTAGGCGGCACGTGTGCGGCGACGACGGATCCGACGCCACGGCCTTCGAGCAACATGGGTGCGATGACGATGGAGAAGCGTCCCACGAGGTTCTCGATGGCGCGCAGGCCCAGTGGCAAACCAGGTTCCATGGCCGTGTCCGGGTAGTACAAGGCTTCGCCGCGTTGGATTGCGAGCCACGACGCGGTGTCTTCCTTCGGTCGTGGGTGGGTCGCCTCGACTGCTTCTCTTGACGATCCGCGAAAGCCGACCGAATGCAACTGGTCGTCGCGGATCACGAACGCGCCCACTTCCTCGCTCTCGAACAGGGTCTGACAGCTGTCGAGGATCTTCTCGAACACCGGATTGGTGTCCTCGACCGACTGGCTGATCACGCGCAGCACCTCGGCGGTCGCGGTCTGGCGCTGCAGCGCCTCGTTGGTCTCGCGGAACAGGCGCGCGTTCTGGATGGCGATCACGGCCTGGCCGGCGAAGGTGGTGAGGAGCGAGGTTTCGCTGTCGCTGAACGGGCGAGGCGGGAGCGCTGCGACGACGATGGTCCCGATCACCTGTCCTTCCCAGGTCATCGGCGCAATCATCAGTGAATGATCGCCGGCCGCCTCGTAATAGCGCTGCATGTCTCCGGGCCTGGCTTCGACGGCGGCCACCGACGGGATCATGAGGGTCTTGCGCGAACGCGCCACGAGCCCGTGCACCGAGTCCGTGGCGGGGCGCGGGAAGACGCCCGGATCGATCTTGCTCGCCGGCGACATCGACGCCGCCTGTTCGACCTGGCCCGAATCGTTCAACAGGAATACGGCCACGTTCGGGGAATGGAAGATTTCGCTGCAGCTCTCGATGATCTTCTCGAACACTGGCGAAGTGTCCTCGACCGAGTCGCTGATCACGCGCAGCACCTCGGCCGTGGCGCTCTTCTGTTCCAGGGCCTCCTTGGTTTCGTTGAACAGGCGCGCATTCTGGATGGCGATGACCGCCTGGTCGGCGAAGGTCGAGAGCAGGGCGACCTCATCGTCCATGAAAGGGCGGGGCGGCACGCGGCCGACCAGGATGGCGCCGATCGCCCGGCCCTCCCACAACATCGGCGCCACCATCACGGAATGGTTGCCGGCGAACTCGTAGACACTCTGCATGTCGCCCGGCCGGTGTTCTAGCGCTTCCGCCGCGGCGATGTTCACGGTCTGCGCCGATCGCACCGCCAGGCCCTGCACGGAATCGTCCAGCGGGCGCGGATACAGCGTGGCAATCTCGCCGGCCATGGTTCCTTCGATCGCGGCGACCTCGATGGAATCGCCACGGACAAGGTAGATCGAGACCCCGTCCGTCTCGAACAGCTTCCTGCCGCTCTCGATGATCTTCTCGAACACCGGCTGGGTATCGGCGACGGACTGTCCGATGACCTTGAGGACGTCGGCGGTCGCGGTCTGCCGCTGCAGGGCCTCGTTGGTTTCGCGGAAGAGGCGTGCGTTCTCGATCGCGATCACCGCCTGCCCGGCAAATGTCGATATCAAATCGATGTCGGCCTGGGCGAACGGCCTGGGCGGCGTGCGCACCGCCGTGATGGTGCCCACCCCGCGGTTCTTCCACAGCATCGGCGCGATGACGATGGAGAAATCGCCGAAATGCTCTGCCACTTCGCCGAGCAGGCCGGAAGGGTCGTTGGCCACGCTCACGTGCGGGTAGTGCAGGGTACGCCGCTCGCGGGTCGCAATCTCGACCAGGGTGCCCTCGATCGGGCGCGGGAAGGAGGCGGCGAGGAACTCGCGCGTACCCTCGCGGGCATAGCCCCGCCAGGGCGCGCCGAGGTCGACCAGGCCGTCTTCGCGCACCACGAACAGGCCCAGTTCCTCGCAGTCGATGAGCGCGTGGCAGCTGTCCAGGACCTTGTCGAACACCGGTGCCGGGTCTTCGACCGAGCTGCCTATGACCTCGAGGACTTCGGACAGTGCGGTCTGGCGCTCCAGGGCTTCATTTGTCTCTCGGAACAGGCGCGCGTTCTCGATGGCGATCACGGCCTGGTCGGCAAAGGTGCTGAGCAGGCTGGTGTCCTTGTCGGAGAACGGCCGCGCCGGGAATCTGGACACGACGATCGACCCGATACTACGCCCGTCCTTCATCATCGGTGCGACCAGCAACGAGTGGTCGCCGTGCCGAGCAAGGATGTGTTCGACGTCCTCGGTCAGGTCCGTGCGTCCCGCCACGTGCGGAAAATGCAGCGGCTGGCCCATCTCCCGGGCCACGCCACACACCGAGCGATCGATCGGCATCGGGTACAGGCTCGCGTCGGCTTCGGTGAGCAGTTCCGAGCGCAACGCGGCGACCTCGACCATGCCGTTGTCCCGCTCCAGCGCAATGACGATGTCCTCGCTGCCGAACAGGCGGCTACAGCTGTCGACGATGCGCTGGAAGGCGGGTGCGGCATCTTCGACCGAGCTACCGATGACCTTGAGTACATCAGCCGTCGCGATCTGCTGCTCCAGAGCCTCGCGGGTCTCGTGGAACATCCGCGAATTCTGGATCGCGATGACGGCCTGGTCGGCGAAGGTCTGTAGCAGACGCATTTCCTTGGTGGTGAAGGGCCTGGGTGGCATCCGCGCGACGTTGATGGTGCCGATGCATTGGTCTTCGCGCAGCAGGGGCGCGAGGATTATCGACAGGTCCCCATCCAGCGCGGCGCAGATTGCCGTGACATCGCCAGGTGGGGCGTCGATGGCCTTGATCGAAGGGAAGTGCGCGACCCGGCGAGTCTGCGCCGCGACCCTCATCAGAGAATCGTCCAGCGACCGGGGGTACGCCATCCCGACCTGATCGGGTCTCGGACCCTTGAAAGCTGCGAGCTCTACCATCCTATCCGCCGTGAATCGGCACAGGGCAATCTGCTTGCCACCGAACAGCCCGCCGCAGGCTGCCAGGATCGATTCGAACACCGGACCGGTGTCCTCGACCGAACGACTGATGACGCTCAGGACCTCGGCCGTGGCCGTCTGCTGTTCCAGGGCTTCGTTGGTCTCGCGGAAGAGGCGTGAATTCTGCACGGCGATGACGGCCTGGTCGGCGAAGGTCGTCAGCAGTGCCGCTTCTTTGTCGGTGAACGGCTGCGGTGGGAAGCGCGCGACGACAATCGTGCCGATGCCACGGCCTTCCCACATCATCGGCGCGGCCAGCAGCGAGTGCGGGCCGTAAGCAGCAGCGTGCGTCCGCATCTCTTCGGGCAACTCGGCATTGCCGGCGGCGACGAGCGGGTAATGCTGCGTGGTGCCGGCACGGATCGCAGCCCCGTGTACCGTTCCGGCGCTCGGTCGCGGGTAGCTGCCGCGGATGCCTCGGGCAACCTCGCTGATACTGATGCTGAAGCCCTCGATCTCGGTCATACCGTCGTGTTCGCTGAACACCACGATCTGGTCGGTACCGAACAGGTGCCGGCAGGAATCGATGATCTTCTCGAACACCGGGCCGGTGTCTTCGACCGAACTGCTGATGACCTTGAGCACCTCGGCGGTCGCGGTCTGCCGCTCCAGCGCCTCGTTGGTCTCGCGGAACAGTCGGGCATTCTCAATGGCAATCCCGGCCTGGTCGGCGAAGGTCTGCAGCAGCGATATGTCCTTGGTGCTGAACGGGCGCGGCGGGGTGTGCACGGCGACGATGGAGCCGATGCCGCGCCCTTCCCACATCAGCGGCGCGATCACGATGGAGAAGTTACCGATGAGGTCGGCCATCACCCGCACACCCTCGGGGAGATCCGGCTCGGCCTCGACGTCCGGGTAGTAGAGCGCGTGCCCGGCCGCCATGGCGCGCTCGGTCGCGGTGCCGGCGAGCGGTCGCGGGTTCGCGCCCCGCACCGCCGCGGCTGCCGAGCCGCGGTAGCCGGCGATATCGAGCAGGCCGTCCTCGCGCAGGATGAAGATGCCGATCTCCTCGCTCGAGAACAGGTGCTCCGAGCGGGTGAGGATTTCCTCGAACACGGGTGCAGTGTCGGCCACCGAGTTGCCGATGACCTTGAGGATCCCGGCCGTCGCCGTCTGCTGTTCCAGCGCTTCGTTGGTCTCGCGGAACATCCGCGCGTTCTGGATGGCGATCACGGCCTGGTCGGCGAAGGTCTGGAGGAGGGACCGTTCCTTGTCCGAGAACGACCGCGGCGGCAGGTTGGCGACACCGATGAAGCCGATGGCTCGGCTGCCCCTGACCATCGGCGCGACGAGCAGCGAATGGTCGCCGATGGCTTCCAGGATGATTTCGGAGTCGCGTGCCTTGTCTTCGATCGCTGCGATGGAGGGGAAGTACTCGATGCCGAGCGACGTGGCAGGGACGTTGAACAGCGAATCCGCAACGGGCATGGGGTAGGCGGAAGCCACACCGGCGCTGGCTTCGCCGTGGATCGCGGGCAGGTAGATCTCGTCGCGCTCGTTGACCATGAACAGGCCGATCTGGTGAGTGCTGAACAGGTGCCGGCAGCTGTCGAGGATGGCCTCGAAAACCGGTGCCGCGTCCTCGACCGAGGTGCCGATTACCTTGAGCACGTCCGCCGTCGCGGTCTGCTGCTCCAGGGCCTCGTTAATCTCGCGGAACAGTCGTGCGTTCTCGATGGCGATGACGGCCTGGTCGGCGAAGGTGCGCAGCAGACCGATCTCCTTTTCGGCGAAGGGCCGCGGCGGTTGGCGCATGGCGTTGATGAGGCCGATGACCTGGTTGCCGCGCACCATGAGCGCCGAGACAAAGGAAGCATCGCCGATGAGTGCGCGCACCTTTTTCATGATTGCCGGCGCGGGGTCCAGGGCTGCCGAGTCCGGTACGTAGAGAACCCGCTCACCGGTGAACCCATCGGCCCAGGGCGAGTCCTGCACCGGGTAGGGATAGAGCTCACTGGCGCGTGCCGTCAGCGGCCCGCGTGTGTGCGCCAGGTGGATCAGGCCATCCTCGAACAGCAGCACGGAGAGCTGGTCGGCGCTGACCAGTCGCTCGCAGCTGTCGAGGATGCGTTCGAAGACGGGTGCCGTGTCGTCAATCGAGTTGCTGATGGTCTCGAGCACCTCGGCTGTCGCGGTCTGCCGTTCCAGGGCTTCATTGGTCTCGCGGAACAGGTGCGCGTTCTCGATGGCGATCACGGCCTGGTCGGCGAAGGTCTGCAGCAGGCGGATCTCCTTGTTCGAGAACGGCCGCACCGGGAAACGCAAGGCGGCGATGGCGCCGACCCCGCGGTCTTCCCACACGAGCGGCACCAGCAGGCCCGAGTGATTGCCGTAGCGTTCCAGTTGCTCACGCTGTACGGCCGTCAGGTCGCTCGCCGCGGCGGCATCGGGCACGTGCCACACCTCGCAGGCGCGGATGAGCTGCACGGTGCGTGAGTTCGGATCGGGCGGCGATTGCGGAACGCTGCGTTCGTCCGGTCGGTCGCTGCAGGCGGCGACGATGCGCGCGGTGCCATCCGCCTTGAGCAGGACGATGCCGACGTCGTTGGCATCGAGCAGCTTCTGCGCACTGGATAGGATGGTCTCGAACACCGGCTGGCTGTCGGTCATCGAGTTGCCGAGCACGCGCAGCACGTCGGCGGTGGCGGTCTGGTATTCCAGCGCCTCGCGGGTGTCGTTGAACAGGCGCGCGTTCTCGACCGCGATCGCAGCCTGGTCGCTGAAGGTCTTGAGCAGCGCCAGTTCCTTGTCCGAGAAGGGGCGCGGCGGCACGCGCACCACGCCGATCGAGCCGATGCCGCGGCCTTCGAAGATCATCGGCGCCAGCGCGATGGCATGGTTGCCGATGGCCTTCACCCGTGAGCGCATCTGCGACGGCGCCGCGGCGGCGACGTCCGGGTAATGCAGCACGCGTTGTTCGGCGATGGCGAGCGCGGTCGGCGTCCCGCTCACCGGGCAGGGGAAGGGCGCGCGGGCGACCGCTTCCGGCATGCCGCGGCAGGCGGCCAGGTCGATCTGCTCGTGCTCGTCGATGAGCAGCACGGCCGGGATGCCGCCCGGGATCAGGGCCTCGATGCCGTCGAGGATCTTCTCGAACACCGGCGCGGTGTCGGCGACCGAGCTGCCGATGGCGGCGAGGACTTCGCCGGTCGCGGTCTGGCGTTCGAGTAGTTCACGTGTCTCCCGTATCAGGCGCGCGTTGACGAGCGCTTGCGCCGCCTGGCCGGCGAAGCCCTGCAGCAGCCCGACCAGTTCGTCGTCGAAGGCCCCGGGCTCGGTGCGCACCACCATGAGGCTGCCCAGCGCGTCCTCGCCGTGCAGGATGGGGATGGCCAGCAGGCTGTGCGCGCCGCCTTCGAGGATGGCTTGCTTCAACTTGCGATCGAAGCCCTTGGCCTTCTTCAGGTCCGGTACCTGGGCCGGCGCGCGGTGGACAATGGCGCGGGCGTTCAGCGCGCTCTCGTCGAGTGGCCGCGGGAAGTTGGCGAAAGTCTTCTTGGCGCGTTGCTTGTAACCGCGCGCTGCGCTCCAGGCCACCAGGTGCAGCGTGTCGCCATCGAGGCGGGTGGCGACGGCGCCGACGGCGCCGGCGAGCAGACGGGCATGGTCGGCGACGGCCTCGAACACCGGCTGCGGATCGCCCGGGGAAGCGTTCATGGCAGCCAGGATCTCGGCCGTGGCGGCCTGGGCGGCGCGCGCGGCGGCGAGTTCACGTTCGAGCGCGGCCACGGACTCGGGCGTGGGCTTGGTCATGGACTGCATTCTCCCCGCGAGGCAAGGCGCCCGGCCCCGTTCCGCGCGCGTCGCTCGATTGTGCCCGCATCGCCGGGCGCCGGACAGTGATGAAGGCCACTCCGCCGCGGGTAGCCAGCGCGCACGACGGTTGCCTGGCGTGCCGCTTGCGCGGCACTCCCGGCGCCGCCGCTGCTCAGTCTTCGAAGCCGTCGACGATGCGTTCGATGCTGCGGAAGAAGGCGAGGCCGTCGACGATCTCGGCGTCGTCCATGTGGTCGATGATGCGCTGCACGTAGGCCGTGCCGCGGGCGATCATGGCCTCGATGTGGGCCTCGCCGCGCGGCGTCAGGCGCACGATCTTCTCGCGCCCCGAGCGCGGGTCCTCCTCCAGTCGCACGAGCTTGAGCGGCGGTGCGGACATGCTGCGGATGGCCTTGGTGATGGCCGCACCCGAAACCTCGAACCACTGCCTGAGCGAGCGCTCGATGGCCTTGCGATTCATCGCCCGGCCGCCTTCGCCCTCGGAATGGATCAGCCACAGGATGGCGACCTGGTGACGGCCGAGCTCGCCGCCGCGCAGCGCGTCCTCGACGCCGATGCCGGCCTTGTAGTGGATGGGGTAGTAGAGCTCGAGGAACAGCCGGGCGGCGTCGGCGGGCGGCCGGGCCGGTTTCCCGGGTGGGGTCTTGGGCGGAGTCTTGGGCACGCGGGCGGCACCGTCATGAACTTTGCCCGGCAGTTTACCCGCCGCCCCCTGTGCCCGGTTAAAACTTTACATGGTGAATAATTCACGATATTGATCGTGCGGTGAGTTAACGAAAGGTGCCGGAGCATGACCGCGACCGAGCAACTCGTGGCCGCACTGCCGCGTCCCGAGACCATCGCCGATCCCTACCCCCTCTACGCCCGCCTGCGGCCGCAGACCCCGGCCTGGGGTTACCGCGATTACCCGCCCGGCACCATCCCGGACGCCGACGAACCGGTCACGGCCTGGGTGCTGATGAAGTACGCCGAGGTGGTCGCCGCGGCCCGCGACCACGAGACCTTCTCCTCGCGCGATCCGCTGCAGGAGAGTTCGTCGGCGCCGACGTTGATGCTGGTCAACCACGACAATCCCGAGCACGACCGTCTGCGCGGCATCGTTGCGCTGGCCTTCTCGCGCAAGCGTATCCAGGCGCTGGAGGGTTGGCTGAACGACATCGTCGGCGACATGCTCGCCGCCCTGCCGGATACGGAGATCGAGGCGGTCGGCGCGATCACCTCGGTCATCCCGGCCCGCGCCATGCTGCGCCTGTTCGGCCTGCCCGACGCCGATGCCGAGCACTGCCGGCGCTGGGCCACCGCCTTCATGCTCTCCGCCGACCTCGCCCCGGCCGAGCGCGAGGCCAGCAACCGCGAGTTGTTCGCCTACTTCGTCGACAAGGTGGGCGCCGCCGCGGCCGCGCGTGAAGCCGGCGAGCCGGTCGCCGACGGACTGATTGCGGCGCTGCTCGTCGCCGACAACGAGGGCGAACGCCTCAGCACCGAGGAGGTCATCCGCTTCTGCGTGACCCTGATCGTCGCCGGTGCCGAGACCACCACCTTCCTGCTCGCCAACCTGCTGTACTACCTCGCCACCCTGCCGGGTATGTTCGAACGGCTCGCGGCCGACCGCGAGCGGCTCGAACGCTTCATCGACGAGGCCCTGCGCCACGGCGGGCCGCCGCAGCGCCTGTTCCGCATCGCGACGCGCGACGTCGAGGTCGGTGACAAGCGCATCGCCGCGGGCGACTGGGTGGCGCTCTTCTTCGGTGCTGCCAACCACGACCCCGAGGTGTTTCCCGACCCGGCGCGCTTCGATCCCGAGCGCCCCAACCTGCGTCAGCAACTGAGTTTCGGTTACGGCCTGCATCATTGCCTCGGCTTCGCGCTGGCTCGGCTCGAAGCGCGCGCGACGCTGAACGCCGTGCTCGATCGCTACGCCGGGGTCGCGCTCGGTACGACACCGCCACGCCGCCAGCAGGCCAGCCTGCTGACCTGCGGGCTCGACAGCCTGCACCTCGTCTTTACCCCGCGCGCGGACTGAACCCGGAGCTATCCACCATGACCAACATCGAAACCACCCAGGCGATCTTCGCCGCCTTCGGCGCCGGCGACATCCCCGCCATCCTCGAACACCTCGCCGAGGACGTCGTCATCGAGTTCTATGGCCCGGCCGTCATTCCCTATGCCGGTACCTACCGCGGCCGCGCCGAGGCCCGGCGTTTCTTCGAGACCGTGCTGTCCTCGGTCCGCATCAACCAGTTCGAGCCGGAGGAGTTCCTTGCCGACGCCGACAAGGTGATCGTCACCGGGCATCTCAACCTGAATGCGCTCAGCACCGGCGGCACCATCGATTCGGACTTCGTCCACATCATCACCCTGGCCGACGGCAAGTGGACGCGCTTTCGCGATTTCATGAACACCGCGGTAGCCGTGGCTGCTTTCAGCGCGGCCTGATTCGGCGTCTCAGGCGCGGCGTGGGTGGAATGCGCGCACGCGCCGTTGCAAGGCCTGCAGGTCGGCACGGCCACGGCCGTAGCGCGCCTGGGTGTAGAGCCGGGTGATGGCCAGCGCCTCGGCGGCGAGGTCGGCGCGCCGCTTGGCGACACGTAGCGCGTAGGCGCGCGGTGCCTCGCTGGGCAGGCGGGCGAGGCCGATGCGGGCGAGCCGTGCGCCGAACTCGAGCCAGGCGGCCTGCGCCGGGTCGCCGCGCGGCCTTGCGACGCGCAGCACCAGCACGGCGAGGACCAGCATCGCCGCGGCCAGCGCCACGGTCAGCGCGATGACCAGGGTGCCGTAATCGGCGTCCTCGACGCCGAACTCACCCAGTAAACGCTTTTGCGCCGCCGTCGAATAGCCCAGCACCCACTGGTTCCAACCGTAGGTCACGGCGTCGACGCTGTCGCGCAGGCGCGCCAGCAGGGCGGAATGCATGGCGCCCTCGCGGGCGCGGCGCATCGCGCTGCGCGGCAGGGCGTCGTCGAGACCGGAGGAGACCCGCTCGGGAGCTACCGCGCCGGTCGGGTCGACGCGCGTCCAGCCGCGATCCTCATCGTAGATCTCGGCCCAGGCATGGGCATCGCGCTGGCGTACCACGAAGTAGTCGCCGAGCGCGTTGTACTCACCGCCCTGGTAGCCGGTGACGATGCGCGCGGGGATGCCGGCGGCGCGCATGAGTACCACGAAGGAGGCGGCGAAGTGCTCGCAGAAACCTTCGCGGGTCTCGAACAGGAAGGCATCGACGTTGTCGCCGCGCAGCGCCGGCGGGGTCAGCGAGTAGTAGAAGTCGTGTTCGCGGTAATAAGTCAGCGCGCGCTCGGCGACCGCCAGCGGGCGCGGATCGTCGGCGACCCACTCGGCCGCGAGCGCTTTCGCCCGCGGGTGCGAGCGCACCGGTAGCGCGAGCAGCGCTTCGCGCGCGCTCGTGCCGAGCGGGCGCAGGCGGTAGTCGACCACCGAGGTCAGCTCGTAGGCGATGCGCCGGCGCACCGGCTTGGCCGCGATGAGGTGGTTGTCGACGGTCTTGATCGCCGGCGGCTTGGCTACCAGCACAGTGTCGAGGCCGAGCAGGAAGCGTTCGTTGTGCGGTTCGAGCATGACCGTGTAACGGTAGCTTGGGCCGAGCCGTTCGACCTGCTGCGCTTCGCTCGGCAGGCGCGCCGCGCGCCAGGTCACGCCGTCGGTCTTGTCGAGCACCGGGCCGCGCCAGTAGAGATCGCGGTCGTCGGGCTGGTCGTTGTGGAACTCGACGCGGAAGGCGATTTCGTCCGACACGCCGAGGCGGGCGACCTCGCCCAGGCGCAGCTCGTCGGACAGCCCGGTGACGCCGTCGTAGGCATCCTGGGGCAGGCCCCACAGCGGTCCGGGCAGGCGCGGGAAGAGCAGGAAGGCGACGATCATCAGCGGCATCGCCTGCATCGTCATGGTCGCCGAGAGGCGCAGCATGCGCGCGCTGTCGCGCCGTGGCGGCGGCGTGTTGAACTGGATCAGCACGGTGGTCACGAACACCACCAGGCCGAGCATGTAGACCGCGGTCGCCAGGGTCTGCGAATAGAAGAAATTGGTGACGACCAGGAAGTAGCAGAGGAAGGTCACCACGTAGTAGTCGCGCGGGTTGCGCATCTCGAGCAGCTTGAGCCCGAGCAGGGCGGCGAGCAGCTCGACCCCGGCCTCGCGGCCGAGCTGGCCGCGGTAGGCGACGTAGATGGTGACGAAGGCGAGCACGGCGACGAACTGCTTGCCGGCCCACAGCACCGGGTGGCTGCGATCGGGCAGCGGCAGGCGGCCGGCGGCGCCGAGCACCCGCCACAGCGCGGCGCCGACGAAGGCCAGGCTGAGGAAGGCCGGGAAGCGCTGCATGTGCGGCACCAGGCCGGCGAGCAGCGCACCCGCCACCCAGATGACTTCGCGGGTGCTGAGCGGCGGGCTGCTCACGCGCGCGGCTCGTAGAGCGCGAGCATGCGCAGGCAGGCTTCGAGATGGCGTGGACCCTCGCCCTGCGGCACGCTGGCGCCGGGCAGGTCGAGGGCGAAGCTGGCGCCGCGCCGGTGGGCCTCGAGTGCCCAGGCGGCAAGCTGCGACAGCCGCGCTTCGAGGTCGCCGAGGCGGGCGGTCGCGGCCCAGCTCAGCGAGACCTGCGCGGCATGCTGGCCGTGGAAGCGCTTGACCATCAGTTCCTGTTCCTTGGCCAGGGTCTTCCAGGCGATGGCACGCACCGCGTCACCCGGCGCGTAGCGGCGCAGGCCGGCGAAATCGTCGGCGCCGGGCTGCTGGCTGAGCTGCGCGCCCTGCGCGGGGGTATCGGCGAGCGGCAGCGGCAGGCTGCCGCGCGGCGCCGGGTATACCAGGCAGCGGGCATCGGATTCGAAGTAGGCCCAGGCGCGCAGGATGCCGAGCGGGTAGTGGCTGTGCAGCACCACGCGGCCGAGTTCGAGCCAGCCGCGGCGATCGGCATCGACCGCGACGGCGACATAGGTACTCACCCCGGGCTCGAGATCGAACTCGGTCTCGAAGCGCGCCAGGTAGCGCCGCGCGGCGCGCGCACGTCCGCGTGGCCAGTACTTCAGGAACAGGCGCAGGCGCGGCCGTGCAGTGGGGTTGTCGACGAGGCATTCGAACTCGGCGCGTTCGCCGGCGAAGACCGGCCGTGCGCGGGCGCCGCGGAAGCCGAGGCCGGCGAGGTTGTGGTAGGTGTGCAGCATCGCCACCATCACCAGCCCGCCGAGCAGGAAGGCGAGCAGGTAGCCGAGCGCGTTGTCGTAGTTGATGGCGCCGAGCAGGATGATCAGCAGCATCGCGCCCAGGATCAGTCCCGGGCGCGAGAGGAAGATGTAGACGCGGTGCCGGTCGAGCGTCTGCAGCGCGGCTGCCGACGCGCTCACGGGATCGGCACGGCCTCGACCAGGGCTTCGCGGATGAAGCCGGCCGTGCGGCTGCCGTCGTCCGCGGCGGGGCGCAGGCGATGCACGGCGACCGCCGGCAGCACCGCCTGCACGTCGTCGGGCAGAACGTGATTACGCCCGTCGACCAGGGCCCAGGCGCGCGCCGCGCGCAGCAGGGCGAGCCCGGCGCGCGGTGACAGGCCGCCGGCGAAGGCCGGGGCGCTGCGGCTGTGGGCGATGAGATTCTGCACGTAGTCGAGCAGCGCTTCGCTGGCGTGGACCTCGCCGACCGCGGCCTGCAGGCCGGCCAGGGTCGCGGCATCGAGCACGGGCTCCTGGGCGGCGAGCAGGTCGCGCCGGTCCTCGCCCGCCAGCAGGGCGCGCTCGGCGCCGCGGTCGGGGTAGCCGAGAGAGATGCACATGAGGAAGCGATCGAGCTGGGACTCGGGCAGCGGGAAGGTGCCGATCTGCTCGACCGGGTTCTGCGTGGCGATGACGAAAAAGGGCTGCGGCAGGGCGTGGGTGTGGTTCTCGATCGTGACCTGGCGCTCTTCCATCGCCTCCAGCAACGCGCTCTGCGCCCGCGGCGTGGCGCGGTTGATCTCGTCGGCGAGGACCACGTTGCTGAAGATCGGCCCCGGGTGGAAGCGGAACTCGCCGCCATCGCGATCGTAGACGTAGACGCCGGTGACGTCCGCCGGCAGCAGGTCGCTGGTGAACTGGATGCGCTGGAAGCCGAGCCCGAGCAGGCGTGCGAGGAGGTGGGCGAGGGTGGTCTTGCCGACCCCGGGCAGATCCTCGATGAGCAGGTGACCGCGCGCGAGCAGGCAGGTGAGCGCCAGCTTGATCTCGTGGTTCTTGCCCAGGATCACGCGGTTGGCGGCACTGATCACGGCCTGCGCCTGGCTGTGCGTGGTGGCGGTCGCGCTGACGGCACGTTCGCGGAGTTGCATCGCGTCCTCTCGGTGTTGTCGGGGTGGTGAGCGCCTTCAGACGTCGCCGACCGGCGCCGCTATCCTGTGCGCGATGCGCGTGTGCGCCGGTGCCGCGCGACGGCCGCGCCTGTACACTGACTCGGCGCGTGCGGCGAAAAGCTTAACCCGGAATTCTCACGCCTGTCCGTCGTGACGGCGGTTGCGAGCATCGCCCGGGTCGGTGGCGGACCGGCGGTCGCGGCAGGCGGCGGACGAGCGGTCCGGCTCGAACCGATTCCGCACGGTCGGGCGGCCCGGTGAGGCGCAGTTCGCCGCGGAGTTGGTACCGGCGTAGGCGGGGAGAGCGGGGAAAGCCATGCACAAGTACGATTTCGTGGTCATCGGCAGCGGGCCGGCCGGCCAGCGCGCGGCCATCCAGGCCGCCAAGCTCGGCCGCTCGGTCGCGGTCGTCGAGCGCTCGTTCAGTATCGGTGGCGCCTGCGTGCACACCGGCACGATCCCGAGCAAGACGCTGCGCGAGGCGGTGCTGTACCTGTCCGGCTGGCGCCAGCGCGGCTTCTACGGCCGCAGCTACCGGGTCAAGGAGCGCATCACCGCCGAGGACCTGATGCAGCGCCTCGACATCACCATCCGCCACGAGATCGAGGTGCTGATGCACAAGCTGCATCGCAACTTCGTCGACACCATCGCCGGCACCGCCAGCTTCGAGACCCCGCACCGCCTGCGCATCGCGATCAACGACGAGGACTCGCGGGTGATCGAGGCCGAGCGCATCCTCATCGCCAGCGGCTCGCGGCCCTACCATCCACCCAACGTGCCGTTCGACTGCCCGAGCGTGGTCGACAGCGACAACATCCTCACCATGACCGAGCTGCCGCGCACCCTGGTGGTGGTCGGCGCAGGGGTGATCGGCGTCGAGTACGCCTCGATCTTCAGCGCGCTCGACATCGACGTCACCCTGGTCGACGGCCGCGACGACATGCTCGGTTTCCTCGACCGGGAAATCGTCGACGAGTTCGCCCATCACCTGCGTGATCGCGGCGTATCGCTGCGCCTCGGCGAGACCGTCGAGACGGTCGAGGTGATCAACGACAAGCAACTCACGGTCTGCCTGGCGAGCGGCAAGCGCATCCGCGCCAACATGGTGTTGTTCGCCTCGGGGCGCGAGAGCAACACCGATACCCTGCGCCTGGAGAACGCCGGGCTCGACACCGACGAGCGCGGCCGCCTGGTGGTCGACGGCCATTTCCGCACCCAGGTGCCGCACATCTATGCCGCGGGCGACTGCATCGGCTTCCCGGCCCTGGCCTCGACCTCGATGGAGCAGGGCCGGCAGGCCGGCGCGCATGCCTTCGACAACGCCATCACCCAGGCCGGCAACGTGTTTCCCTTCGGCATCTACTCGGTGCCCGAGATGAGCGTGATCGGTCAGACCGAGGAAGAACTGCGCGCGGTCGGCGCACGCTACGAAACCGGCATCGCGCGCTTCCGCGAGACCTCGCGTGGCCAGATCCTGGGCCTGCGTGAAGGCCTGCTGAAACTCCTCGTCGATCTCGACGATCGCCGGCTGCTCGGCGTGCACATCGTCGGCGAGGGCGCGACCGAACTCATCCACATCGGCCAGGCGGTGCTCGCCCACGGCGGCTCGCTCGATTTCTTCGTCGACGCGGTGTTCAACTACCCGACCCTGGCCGAGACCTACAAGATCGCGGCGCTCGATTGCTGGAACAAGCTGCGCGCGTGAGCAGCCGGGGGAGAATCCGGCGAGGAATAATTGGAACAATTGGTGACAGTATACTTTTGACTGCCGCTTGCACCCGGCCGGGCGCTTTTCAAAAGTATACTGTCACCAATTTTCCCCAATCCCTCCGGCAGGTGCATCAACTCCCGGCCACCGCCATGCGCTCGACGAGTAGCGAGCCGGTGTGGATGCTCATGTCTTCCAACGCGTCGTCGGCGACCGCCGTGATGCCACACAACATCTCGCGCAGCTTGCCGGCGATGGTGATCTCCTCGACCGGGTAGGCGATTTCACCATTCTCGATGTAGAAGCCGCTGGCGCCGCGCGAGTAATCGCCGGTCACGCCGTTGACGCCGAAGCCCATCAGGTCGGTCACCAGCAGGCCGCGCTCCAGCCTGCCGACGATCGCTTCGAGCGGTTGCGTAGCGCCGACCAGCACGAGGTTATGGGTGCCGCCGGCATTGCCGGTCGGTTCGCGGCGGAGGCGGCGTGCGGCATAGGCGCCGAGCAGGTAGGTTTCGAGCCGACCGGCGTGCACGATGGTCTGCTCGCGGGTGGCGATGCCGTCGCCGTCGAAGGGCGCACTGCCGAGCGCGCCGGGCAGGTGCGGCCGCTCGTCCAGCGACAGCGCCGGCGCGAGCACGGCCTCGCCCAGCGCATCGAGCAGGAACGACGCCCGGCGATACTGCGCGCCGCCCGAGATGGCGCTGACCAGGTGACCGATGAGCCCGGCCGCGGCGCGGTGCTCGAAGATCACCGGCAGCGTGGTGGTGGCGATGCGGCGCGCGCCGAGCTTGGCCACCGTGCGTTCGGCGGCGCGCCGGCCGACCGCCGCGGGGTCTTCGAGGCGTGCCGGGTCGCGCGCGCTCGAATACCAGTAACCGCGCTGCATGCCGCCGTCGTCGGCACCGATCATGACCGCGCTGACGGCGTGGCGGGTGCCGCGGTAGGCGCCGTGGAAACCGTGGCTGTTGGCATAGGCGCGGGTGCCGCGGTAGCGGTTGACGCTGGCGCCGTCGGATTGGCGGATGCGCTTGTCCTCGCCCAGCGCGACGCGCTCGCAGTCGAGGGCCAGCGCGATGGCTTCCTCGGCGCTGAGTTCCCAGGGGTGATCGAGGTCGAGATCCGGCACGTTCGTCGCCAGGTAGCGGGCCTCGGCGAGCCCGGCATAGGGATCGGCCTCGCCATGCTCGGCGATGCGCCGGGCCGCGGCGATGGTGTCCTCGAGCGCGGCGCGCGAGAAGTCGGTGGTGGTGGCGCTGCCCTTGCGCCCGTCCAGGTAGACGGTCACGGCGAGCGACTTGTCGCGTTCGTATTCCAGGGTCTCGCAGGCACCGTCGCGCACGGTGACGCTGAGCCCCTCGCCGGCCGAGACCGCGATCTCGGCCTCGCCCACACCGCTCGCGGTGGCTATCTCGAGCGCATCGCAGGCCAGGGTGTCGAGGACGTCGGGGGCGTTGTAGTCGACGGCAGCAGGCTTGTTCATCCGCCTATGCTACCCGCAGCGACGCCCGCCCGGCGATGTATGCCCGCGCTTTGAGCGCGCCACGCCGGCGCGGGTACACTAGCGGGCCATTCAACCACCTCTACGGCGCGCGGCGAATGGTCCGCTCGCGGCCGTTGCGGACGCCGCGCCCGATGTCAGCCATAGCCGATTCCCCCATCCTCGCCCCGCTCAACGCCCGCCAGCGCGAGGCCGTGTCCAGCGACGCCCCGCAGGTGCTGGTCCTGGCCGGCGCCGGCAGCGGCAAGACCCGCGTACTGGTGCACCGTATCGCCTGGTACCTGGAGACCGGCCAGGCCTCCCCGCACGGCATTCTCGCCGTGACCTTCACCAACAAGGCCGCGGCCGAGATGCGCGGGCGCATCGAGCAGCTCACCGGCCGACCGCTCGGCGGCATGTGGGTGGGCACCTTTCACAACATCGCCCACCGCCTGCTGCGCGCCCACGCGCGCGACGCCGGCTTGCCCGAGAACTTCCAGATCATCGACGCCGACGATCAGCAACGCGTGCTGCGCCGGGTCATCCGCGGTCTCAATCTCGACGACAGCGAGTGGCCGCCGAAAGAGGCGCAGTGGTTCATCAACGCGCGCAAGGACGACGGCCAGCGGCCCCAGCACATCGACGATTACGGCGACAGCGCCCTGCACACCCTGATCGACATCTACGCGGCCTACGAAGAGGCCTGCGCGCGCTCGGGGCTGGTCGATTTCGCCGAACTGCTGCTGCGCGCCCACGAGCTGTGGAGCAATCACCCGGGCCTGTTGCGCCACTACCAGGAGCGCTTCTGGCACGTGCTGGTCGACGAGTTCCAGGACACCAATGCCATCCAGTACGCCTGGCTGCGCCAGCTCGTCGGCGACGACGGCAGCATCTTCGTGGTCGGCGACGACGACCAGTCGATCTACAGCTGGCGCGGCGCGCGGGTCGAGAACATGCAGCGCTTCCGCAGCGATTTTCCTGCCCACGCGCTGATTCGCCTCGAGCAGAACTACCGCTCGACCGGCAACATTCTCAACGCTGCCAATACCCTCATCGCCAACAACCCGACTCGCCTCGGCAAGGAGTTGTGGACGGATGGCAGCGCGGGTGAGCCGATCACGCTCTACGCCGCCTACAACGATCTCGACGAGGCGCGTTTCGTCGTCGACCGCGTGATGCAATGGCGTGACTACGGCGGCGGGCTCAGCGAGTGCGCGGTGCTCTACCGGGTCAGCGCGCAGTCGCGCGTGCTCGAAGACGCCCTGCGCCAGGCCGACCTGCCCTACCGGGTCTACGGCGGTTTCCGTTTCTACGAGCGCGCCGAGATCAAGGATGCCCTGGCCTACGTGCGTCTCGCCGCCTGGCGTGGTGACGATGCCGCCTTCGAGCGCATCGTCAACGTACCAACCCGTGGTATCGGCCAGCGCAGCATCGAGGAGCTGCGCGCGGTGGCGCGGCGCGAGCGCATTACCCTGTGGGAGGCGACGCGCCAGCTGGTCGAGACACGCGAACTCGGCGCGCGTGCGGTCGGCGCCCTGCAACGGTTCATGGACCTCATCGATCGCATGAGCGTCGCGGTCGGCGATCTCGGCCTGCCGGAACTGCTCGAATCGGTCATCGAAGCCAGTGGCCTCGTCGAGCACTACCGCAAGGAGAAGGGCGAGCGCGGCCTCGATCGCATCGAGAACCTGGAGGAACTGGTCACCGCCGCGCGCGATTTCACCCCGGCCCCCGAGGACGAGGAGATGCCGCTACTGGCGGCCTTCCTGTCCCATGCCGCGCTCGAATCCGGCGAGGGCCAGGCCGACGCCCACACCGACTGCGTCCAGCTCATGACCCTGCACTCGGCCAAGGGCCTGGAGTTCCCGCAGGTGTTCATGGTCGGGGTCGAGGAAGGCCTCTTTCCGCACCAGCGCTCGAGCGAGGACCCGGTCCAGCTCGAGGAGGAGCGTCGGCTGTGCTACGTCGGCATCACGCGTGCGATGCGCAAGCTCGTCATGACCCATGCCGAATCGCGCCGCCTGCACGGTACCGAGTATTACCCGCAGCCGTCCCGCTTCATCCGCGAACTGCCGCGCGAAGCGATCGAGGAAGTTCGCCTCGGCGGGCGGGTGGCGACGCCGCGTTCGTCCTACCAGGCCCGCGGCGGTGGTCTCGGCGGGCAGGAAGTCGGCGGCCTGCAACTCGGGCAGCGCGTCGTCCACCGCATGTTCGGCGAAGGCGTGGTGCTGAATTTCGAGGGGCACGGCGAGCATTCGCGCGTGCAGGTCAATTTCGAGGGCGCCGGCACCAAGTGGCTGGTGGCGGCCTACGCCGGGCTCGAAGCGATGTGACAGGGTGGGGGTGACGACCGCGCCGGACCGGCGCAGTCGTCGGCGGCCACGGCCTTGCGCCGCGGCCGCGGGCGGCGGGCTTACTGGCCGTTGGCAACCATGTAGTCGACCGCGGCCTTGACGTCGTCGTCGGAGAAGTCCGGGCGACCGCCCTTCGGCGGCATCATCCCGGCGTTACCCATGAAGCCGTTGATGGCGCTGTGGTAGAGGGTGTCCTTGCCCTTCTCGATGCGCGGCGCCCAGGCGGTTGCATCGCCGAACTTCGGTGCGCCGGCCGCGCCCGGGGTATGACAAACGAAGCAGGCGGCGTCGTAGACTTCCTTGCCGCGCGCGTTGTCGGCGCTGGCCGTCTCGGCGGCGGGTTCTGCGGCCGCGGCGGCGGGTGCCTCGTCGGTCGCCGCCGGTGCAGCCTCGGTGGCAGGGGCGCCCTCGCTGGCGGCTGGCTCGGTCGCTGCTGCAGCGCCGCCACCGACGGCTGCGAGCATGTAATCGACGGCGGCCTTGACCTCGTCGTCGCTCAACGCCGGGTTGCCGCCCTTGGGCGGCATCATGCCGGCGGAGCCGGTGAAGCCCGCGATGGCATTGTGGTGGAGTGCATCCGCACCCTTTTCGAGACGCGCCTCCCAGGCCGCCATGTCGCCGTACTTCGGCGCACCGGCGATGCCCTGGGCGTGACAGGCGAAGCAGACCTTGTCGTAGGTGGCCTTGCCGACGTCGCCGCTGGCCTCGGCAGCGGCCGGGGCTGCAGCGGCGGCCGGCGCTTCGCCGTGCGCCGGTGCGGCGGGCGCCGCGGCGGCTTGCATCTCGAGCGGCGCGTCGCCGGTGTTCAACTGGCCCATGGGCGCAACGCGGGCCGCCGCCGAGGGGCTCGAGTCGAGCGTGTCCTGGAAGCTGCGGTTGACGATCTTGGCCAGGATGAAGGCCATGATCCCGACCACGACAAGCCCCACCAGAACCATGGAAAAGTTGCGGACGAAGACCGCGTCGTCTTGGTTGCTCATGATCTGCTCTCGAACGAATTTAGAGGAATGATCGATGGCCAAGGCGCACGGGAGAGCCCGGCGAGGCCGCGCGCATTATAGCGAAAACACCCTGATTCTCTAGCCTGAACGGGCGCTTACGTGCGTCGCCCGGGCTACGGGGAGGGTGGTGCTGCGGTGATTGTGCTGATGGCGCAAGGTCACGGCGAAACGATCGGAGGCGGCCGCCGGCGCCGCCGGTATGGTCGGCCGTGCAGACCCGTCGGGGCGATGCAGCCTGCCCGCCGGGCTTTCCGCCCGTCGCCCGACGCGTCAGCCGGCGCGCCCCACCGCGCCCGCAGGACCGCCGGACCAAGTACTGCCCTCCGAGGGCAGTGTTCGGAGCTTCACAATCTGGCGTGAGCGAGATTGGACGACGCCGGTCACGGTCATCCAGGCCTGCCGGGTCGAGTCAGGGTTCCCGCCACGCTTTCCCTGCGTCGCCCGACGCGTTAGCCTACGTTCCCCGCCGCGCCCGTAGCTCAGCTGGATAGAGTGCTGCCCTCCGAAGGCAGAGGTCACAGGTTCGAATCCTGTCGGGCGCGCCATCTCTAAATCACCCGCCTAAATCACCCGCTGAAATTCCAGCTAACACCCTGAAGGGTATTGCCAAATTTGCGGTTCGAAGTCCGGTTTCGCGCTGATTAAGCCAAACGGTCTTCGAGAGCGAGTTTGAGCACCGCTTGTTTGTCCTCCAGACGCTTTTGCTCCGTTGAGGTGCGCCATCATCCCGCCGTGCCAGGTTGCGCGAAGGGCAACGCCGCCGCGCCGGCGGCGCGACGCAGCGGCGTAAGTGGGATGCGCTTACTCGGCCAGCACCGATTCGAGCTGCTTGGCGACCACCTTGGCCGGCAGCGGGATGTAGCCGTCCTTGATCACAATCTGCTGGCCGGCCTTCGACAGCACCATCTTCATGAAGGCGCGCTCGAGCGGCGGCAGCGGCTGGTTGGGGTGCTTGTTGACGTAGATGTAGAGGAAGCGTCCAAGCGGGTACTTGCCGGAAATGGCGTTCTCGGCCGAGGCCTCGACGAAGTCTGCACCTGCCTTCGGCGCCAGCGGTACGGCGCGCACGCCTGACGTGCGGTAGCCGATGCCGGAATAACCGATACCGTTGAGCGACTTGGTCACGCCCTGCACGACCGAGGCCGAACCCGGCTGCTCGTTGACGGTGTTCTTGTAATCACCCTTGCACAGGGCCTCGTCCTTGAAGAAACCGTAGGTGCCGGAGACGGAGTTGCGGCCGTAGAGCTGGATGGCGCGGGCCGCCCACTCGCCGCTCATGCCGGCCTGGCCCCAGGTTGTGATGTCCGAGGGGTAGCCGCAGGTGCGCGTGGCGGAGAAGATGGCATCGACCTGCGGAATCGTCAGGCCCTCGATGGGGTTGTCCTTGTTCACGTAGACGGCGAGGGCGTCGATGGCGACCGGAATCGCGGTCGGCTTGTAGCCGTGCTTGGCTTCGAAGGCCTCGATCTCGTTCGATTTCATCTTGCGGCTCATCGGCCCGAGGTTCGAGGTGCCCTCGGTCAGGGCCGGCGGCGCAGTCGAGGAGCCGGCGGCCTGGATCTGGATGTTGACGCTGGGATGGGCCTTCTTGAAGGCCTCGGCCCACAAGGTCATGAGATTGGCCAGGGTGTCGGAGCCAACGCTGGACAGGTTGCCGGAAATGCCGCTGACCTTCTCGTAGTCGGGCAGGTCGGCATCGACCTCGACGGCGGCGGCGACGCCCGTGGCCAGCAGGCCGGCGAGGGGCAGGGCGAGCAGGTGTTTGTGAATCAAGGCAGTCTCCTGAACAATTGGATAGGGGAGGAGCCATCGAACCGTGGCTGGGGCGCATAATGTTTAAGTATTGTGACAGTCATGTGACAAAAACCGGCATGACGGCCGCCTGCGCCCCGGGTTTCCCGGTGGTAGTGGTAGGTACGCCGGCGCATTCGGAATTGTCCTAGGCACGTCACGCCACCATGCACGCCCACCTGGCGAATGTCGTCGCGTTGATCCTGTTCGCCGGAACGGCTGCGCAATGGTTGGCGTGGCGGTTCCGCATCCCGGCTATCGTCCTGCTCACGGCGACCGGTTTCCTGCTCGGTCCCCTCACCGGCCAGGTGCGGCCGCAGATCGAGTTCGGCAGCCTGCTCGAACCCTTCGTGCAGCTCGCCGTGGCCGTAATCCTGTTCGAGGGCGGACTCAACCTGCATTTCCACGAGCTGGTCCGCGCCGGTGGCGGCGTACGTCGCCTGGTCACCCTGGGCCTGGTGTTCTCGTTCGTCCTCGGCACGGCGTCCGCGCACCTGATCGGGCTGCTGTCATTGCCGGTGGCCAGCGTGTTCGGTGCCATCATCGTGGTCACCGGGCCTACCGTCATCCTGCCGCTCCTGCGCCAGGCACGGCTGCGTGCGCGCCCGGCTTCGCTGCTCAAGTGGGAGGGCATCGTCAACGACCCGCTCGGCGCGGTCCTGGCGGTGGTGGTGTTCGAGTTCCTGGTCACCCACGGCGAGGATCACGGCGGGCTTGCCCTGGTCGGCACGGTCCTCGGCACGCTCGGCGCGGCAGCGGCGCTCGGCTGGTTCGCCGGCGGCGCGCTGGGCACCTGCTACCGCCGTGGCTGGTTCCCGGAATATCTCAAGGGCCCGGCCATGCTGGCCATGGTGCTGGTGACCTATGCGCTCGGTAACGCGCTGCTCGACGAGGCCGGGCTGTTGACCGTCACCGCGCTCGGCCTAGCGCTCGGCAACGCCAACCTGCCGAGCATCGAGGAGTTGCGTCGCTTCAAGGAGAACATCTCCATCGTCCTGGTATCGGGCCTGTTCATCGTGCTGACGGCGAATCTCGACCTCGGCCTGGTGCGCGAGCTCGACTGGCACGGCGCGTTCCTGATCGCGCTGGTCGTGCTGGTGGTGCGCCCGGTGGCGGTATTCCTCGCCACCCTGGGCACGGATCTCACCTGGCAGGAACGCCTGCTGGTCGGTTGGATCGCGCCGCGCGGGATCGTTGCCGCGGCCGTTGCCGGTGCTTTCACCACGCGCATGCTCGAGGCCGGCTATCCCGATGCCGCCAAGCTCCTGCCGCTGGTTTTCGTCCTCATCGTCACCACCGTGGTGCTGCACGGCTTTTCGCTGCCCTGGGTTGCCCGTCGCCTGGGCCAGGCTTCGCCGCGCGCGGATGGACTGGTCATCGTCGGCGCTTCGCCGTGGGCAATCAATCTTGCCGAGCGCCTGCGCGATCTCGAGATCCCGGTGCTGGTGGTCGATGCTTCCTGGCACCGCCTGCGCCCGGCACGCCTGGCCGGGGTGCCGATCCATTTCGGCCAGGTGGTGTCGGAGTCGGCCGATGCCCATCTCGATCTCTCGGCGATGGGTTACGTCCTCGCCGCGACCGACAACGATGCCTACAACGCGCTGGTGTGTACGCGCTTCTCGGCCGAGTTCAACCGCAGTGCGGTGTTCCAGTTGCCCCTGCCGGCGGCGGACGCCGACGAGCGCAAGGGCCTGGCGATGAGCCTGCGTGGCCAGCACGTGTTCGCCGACGACGCCCTCTACGAGGTACTGCTGCAGCGCTACTTCGAAGGCTGGCGGTTCCAGAAGACCCGCCTGACCGAGGAGTTCGACTTCGCCACCTACCGCAAGCGCGTCGGCGATTCCCTGTTCGCCGCCCTGGTGGTGCGCCAGTCGGGCGGGCTGATCCTGAATCTCGAGCGCTACAAGGGCGCCGCGGGGGATACCGTGATCAATTTCCTGCCGCCCGAGCGGTAGGCGCGGGGTCCTGCGCCTGGCCGGTGCAGGTAATGCCGCCGGCGGTGCACACGCAGTTGCGGCCGCCCTGCTTGGCCTCGTACATGGCGAGATCGGCGCGTTCGAAGACCGCTTCGAGCGTATCGCCAGGCGCGAACTCCGCGACGCCGCAGGAAATCGTCACCCGGACGGGAGTGTCCTTGTAGCGGAACGCGCAATCCTCGACGTGGGCGCGCAGTTTCTCGACGAGCAGCGTGGCCTGCTCCGCCGTCGTCTCGGGCAGCAGCAGGACGAACTCCTCGCCACCGAAGCGGCACAGGATGTCGCTCTTGCGGATCAGTTCGTTGAGCTTGTTGGCCACGGTCGACAACACGCGGTCGCCGGCGCTGTGGCCGTATTCGTCGTTGATGCGCTTGAACAGGTCGAGATCGATGACGGCCAGCGAGAGTGCCCCGCCGTGACGTTTCCAGCGCGCGACCTGCTTGGTCGCCGTCTCGATGTAGCCGGTGCGGTTCAGCACGCCCGTGAGCGGGTCGATCAGCACCCGGGCATGCTGTTCCTCGAGATCCTCGCGCAGGTGTTCGGCCTGGGCCTCGAGTTCGTGCAGGCGGCGTTTCATGCGGTCGATGCTGTCGTTGGCCTCAACCGCGCGCAGCTTCTGGGCAGCGACGAACGAGTTGAGGCCGCTGCCGATGCTGTCGAGATGGCCGCTGATCTGGTCCTTGAGGACTTCGAGGCTGGTCGCCTCGGCGGCGCTGGTGCGCAGCTGGAGGATTTCGCCGTTGACGGCGTCGCTGAGTTGCAAGGCATCGTTGGTCGCGTCGACGTGCATGTCGCGCGACTGGTGCACGAATTGATCGAACTCGCGCAGGCGCTGCCCCGCTTCGCGCAGGAAGCGGGTGAGCGTTTCGAGCTCCTGTTGCAGCTCCTGCTGGAGGTCGGTGACGAGCTCGGCGATGGCCGAGCCGGCGGCGACGAAGGCATCGACGTGATCGGCATCCTCGATGCTGCGGCGGATGGGGGCCAGCCGCGCGACGTGCCTGGTCGAGACCGGGATGCGCTCGAGCAGGTCGCCGAGCAGCATGCGGATGGTCGGGCTGTCGGCGCAGCTGTCGACCGAGCGCATCAGGTTCTGTGACAACACCGCGGCGAGGTGGTGCACTTCGCTGAGCAGTGCGGCGCGATCGGAGGCCTGGGACAGCAGGCGCTGGGTGCGGTCGAGGTCGGGTTGCAGGGTCTCGGGCACATCCAGGGCGGCGAGAAAGTCGCCGAGTTCCGTGCCCGGGCGCGGCTCGCCGCGTGTCGGCCTGGTCGCTTCCTCGGGATCGAGGTCGAGCGAGACGATGGTCTCGACGATCTCATCGATCAGCTTCTGGCGGTTGCCGTTGCGCTGGCCGCTGCGAATGAGGTGGCCGAATTCCTTGAGCTTGGTGTCGAGCTCGGCATTGCGCCCGTGGTAGGCGAGGGCGAGTCGCAGGATGCCTCGCTGCAGGCGGCTGATGGTCTCCGCCGCGACACGCTCGGGTGATGTCTCGCGCTTGTCGCCCAAGGTTCTCAGGTTGCGTGCCACGTTATCCAAGTTCCTGACCGCCGTCGTCGATGTCGACGGTATCCGCCGGCGGCGGGTACCGGGCCGGGCACGCGGTGCAGGTCGAGCGTGGCAGGCGACCGTGATGGCGCCTGCCCGGGTATCAGCGATCCCGCGCAGTTACCGGTTGCTCTCCTTAGCGGCGAGGAATTCGGCAACCTTTAGCACCGTGTCGTAGTCGCCGGCCTGCTGGGTGCCGGTGCGATAGGTCCCATTGACGATGATCGACGGCACGCCGCTGATGCCGTATTTGCGGGTCAGGGCGATGGCGTGGCGGACCTTGGAGTCGACGTCGAAGGACTCGTAGGCGTCGCGGAACTGCTGTTCGGTGACGCCGAAATCGGCGTAGAAGGCGGCCAGGGAGTCCTCGTCGAACAGCCGCCGGCGTTCCTTGTGCAGGGCGTCGAACAGGGCGCGATGGGTCTTGTCCAGGATGCCGAGCTGCTGGGCGGCGTAATAGGCGCGGGCGTGAATCTCCCAGTTGTGCGCGAAAACCGCCGGGACACGCACGAACTCGATGTTGTCGGGCTTGTGCTCCAGCCATTTCTCCAGGGTCGGCTCGAACTCGTAGCAGTGCGGGCAGCCGTACCAGAACATCTCCACCACTTCGACCTTGCCGTCCGCGACCGAGGTCTCGACCGGGGGCGTGATCTTCTCGTAGTGGCGGCCGAGGCGGAACTCGTCTTCGGCGGTGGCAGCCATGCTGGTACCGACGAGCAGGGTCAGGAGCAGGATTCTGAGCATGGAACCGGGTCCGTGAGAGAGCAGGAAGGGTTTAGTGCCTGGTGTCGGCGCCGGGTTCCCGTGGCGATGCACGGGAACCGTGGCCGCGATCTCAGTGCAGCGCGGAAACGTAGCGCGAGAGCTGCTCGATGTCGTCGTCGGTCAGGCGCCCGGCGATGGTTCGCATCATGCTCTGCGGATCGGTACTGCGCGAACCGTCGCGGTAGGCCTTGAGCTGGAGGGCCGTGTATTCGGCGTGCTGGCCGCGCAGGGCGGGGAAGCGCGCCGCGCCGTTGCCGGCGCCGGTCGGCCCGTGGCAGGCCATGCAGGCCGGGATGCCGCGCTCGGCGTCACCGCCGCGGTAGAGTTCCTGGCCCTTGCTGACGTCGGCATCGCCGAGCGGCGCGATCTTGAGCGCCTGCGCCTGGTACCAGGCGCCGATTTCGGCCATGTCCTCGTCGGCCACGGTCGCAGCCATCGGTGACATCGAAGGGTTCTCGCGGGCGCCGGACTTGAAGGCCTTGAGTTGCGCTACGATGTACTCGGCGTGCTGGCCGGCGAGATTGGGCCAGATCGGATTCATGCTGTTGCCGTCGGCACCGTGGCACGCAACGCACACCGCGGTCTTGGCCTGGCCCTCGGCCTGCGCCGTCGCCATCACGCTGCCTAGGCACAGCAGGGCCACGAAAAGGAACAGGTTCCTCTGGTACATCGTATCGCTCTCGGTTACTGGGAACGGGGCGGATTATATAAGGAACCTCTGCAAAAGTAGTCGAGCAGGCCCGACGGCCGGGCGCGCGAGCATCGCGGAGTGCCGTTTACGCGGAGTAAATGTGCACCGGGGCGCCCGTGCGATGCCTCCAACGGGTAGCGCAGGCTCTTATGCGGAGGCTTCATCACGAAACTCTCCCGGTCATGTGCACCCGGCGCCAGGCGCGCCGGGTGGTGAGATGCGATGCAATGAACGACGACGGCGCCGCCGCGCGCAAGCTGCTCCAGAACGCGCACTTTCTCCTCAGTTCGCCCGAGCTGCGCCAGTTGCCCGGCGATCACGGCATCGAAGTGGCCTTCGCCGGGCGCTCGAACAGCGGCAAATCGAGCGCCATCAACGTGCTGTGCAACCAGCGCAACCTGGCCCGCACCAGCCGCACGCCCGGGCGCACGCAGCATTTCGTCGTCTTTGCCCTCGACGAGACCCGTCGCCTCGTCGACCTGCCGGGGTTCGGCTATGCCAAGGTGGCCAAGAGCGTCCGCGCGCACTGGGACCGGGCGCTGCCACAGTATCTCGAGCGGCGCCAGTCGCTCGCCGGACTGGTCCTGCTGATGGACATCCGGCATCCGATCAAGCCCCAGGACGAGATCATCATCGCCTGGTGCGCTGCTGCCGGCGTGCCCCTGCACGTCCTGTTGAACAAGGCCGACAAGTTGTCGCGCGGCGCCGCCCTCGACACCCTGCGCGCGGTCGAACGCCACCTCGCCGCGCACGGTGGCGAGGCCAGCAGCGTGCAGTTGTTCTCGGCCCTCAAGCAGCAGGGGGTGGAGGAGGCCTTCACGGTACTGGCGGACTGGCTGGAAGCCGGTGCAACGCCGGGCTGAGGCCGAACGCCAGGCAAAAAAAGGCCCCGGTCGAAAGTAGGGGGATTTACGGAACCGGGGCCACTTTGCCCGCTTGGGGAGGGCGGGCTGCCCACCTTGGGAGGAGTGGTGGGCACGTCCTGGCGAACGTGCTGATTGAGACTGCACGGTTGCGCAGAAGTTCCCACGCCGGTCGCGACCAATGCGAGCGGCACATTCCGCCGCGGCAGGTGACCCCGATGTCGGTTCGGGCCGGTATCGGCTTGCCACTCCAGCCGCCCGGCGGCGCGCCTGCCGGGCCGTCCCGGCGCCGGTCGTGCAGAACCTGTCCGCCGGCTTTCGTGTGCAACGTGGAGGCAACGGTTTCGAGCCGACCCGCATCGTGTGGGCAGCGCCCGGCCCGCGAAGCCTCGGCTACGGCACCGCGCCGGGTGCTCGCCAGCGGCGCGGTGGCGGGGCGCCTCGCGACGGGCGCTGCGCTGCGGCGGCCAGCGGCGCACCCGCTGGCGTCCCGCGCCGGGTGTGCCGCCGGTCCTCGGACGGGTTCGACGCGGTGGGTGTCGCTAGCGGCGGCCTGGCGACCGGGGGCAGGTCAGAGCGCGGCGATCATGCTGCCGCGCGAGCGGACTAGGGAACGCGGATGCAGGGCGAAGAGCGCGCGACGGCGCTCAGGACATCCCGTACTTGCGGCGGAACTTGTCGACACGGCCGGCGGTGTCGACGATCTTCTGCTGCCCCGTGTAGAACGGATGGCAGGCCGAGCACACGTCGAGGTGGAGCTGTTCGTCACCCAGCGCCGAGCGCGTCTGGAACGTGTTGCCACAGCTGCAGGTGACGGTGATGTCGTGATAATCGGGATGGGTTTCGGGTTTCATGCGCCGCTGGCCTGGATAGGGCTCGAAAGGGGCCGGGATTCTAGGGCCGGTCAGCGGCCTTTGCAAGCCGGCCGGCCTCAGTTGCGCGGAATGTCCCGGCGCAGCGGCAGGACCGTGGCCGAGCGCACCGCGCGTTCGCGCGGCGCGCGCTGGCCGGCGAGCTCCTCGAGGCGTTCGACCAGGCCATCTTCGCCGAGCACCTTGTCCCACATCATGCCGGAGATGTCGATGCACGCCTTGAGCGGGTTGTCGGCACGTTCGCGCACCCGGTCGACCTGCCACTGCAGGCCGGTGAGGCGGCGCCGGCTGTCACTCGGCGCGGACTCGATGAGACTCGAGATGACCGCGCGCCGCGCATCCTCGAAGGCCGCCGGGTCGTTGTCGGCGAGCGCCGCCCAGTAGTCGAACTCGAAATCGTCATCGTGGTTGTTCATGGCGCGGGACCTGTCTCGTCGCGGAGTCACGGGAACAGTGTGAACGGCTCCGGGGCGGAACTTTAGCCCGCGAGCGCAAAAAATTGTAACGCTTGGCAAAGTTTCACGATGCGAATTCGGCGATGACCGGGGCGTGGTCGGAGGGCTTGTCGAGTCCGCGCGGGCCCACGTCGATGTGACACGCGCGCAGGCGCGCGGCCAGGGCGGCGGAGACCAGGATGAGGTCGATGCGCAGGCCGCGGTTGCGGCGGAAACCCGCGGCGCGGTAGTCCCACCACGAGAAGCTCGCCGGGGCCTGCGCGAAGGCGCGGAAGGCATCGCTCAAGCCGAGCGCCTGCAGCCGCGCGAGCCGCTCGCGTTCGGGCGTGCTGCACAGGATCTTCTCGTCCCAGGCCTGCGGGTCGTGGACGTCGGCATCGCCGGGCGCGATGTTGAAGTCACCGGCGACGAGAACTTCGTCGTACTGCGCGAGCAGGGTCTCGAGCCATGCGGCCAGCGCGTCCAGCCAGGCCAGCTTGTAGGCGTACTTGTCCGAGCCGACGCTGGCGCCGTTGGGCACGTAGACGTCGACGACGAGCATGCCTGCATGTTCGACGGCCAGCAGGCGGGCCTGGTCGTCGTCGAACCCGGGCAGCTGGCGGGCAAGCACGGTGAGCGGCCTGCGGGCGAGGACGGCGACGCCGTTGTAGGACTTCTGGCCGACGCAGGCGAGTTGGTAGCCAAGGGCGGCGAAGCGTTGGTGGGGGAAATCGCCGTCCTGCACCTTGGTCTCCTGCAGCGCCAGGAGATCGACCGGGTTGGCCTGCAACCAGTCGCTGACGTGGTCGAGGCGCGCGCGGATGGAGTTGACGTTCCAGGTCGCGATGGTCGGCATCGCGTCGCCTGCGGTTCAGATACGGAAGCCGCCGTGCCGGCGCCGGTTGAGAATGTCGACGACGTAGATGCCGCCACCGAAGGCGAGCGCGAGCAGGGCCAGGAGGGCGATGGCGATCGGCCAGGCGTAGGCGTCGACCACCAGCGGTACCATCGCCGAGGTGGAGGCGAGCGAACCACGCGTTTCCAGCTCGCTGATCCGGTCGCGGGCGTCCTCGAGTTCCGCGGCCAGGTTTTCGCGTTCGCGTTCGATCTCGACGATGCGCGCATCGGGCGGGGTGGTGTTCTCGCGCAGCTCGGCGCGCAGGCTGGCGACCTCGGACTGCAGCTGACCCGCGCGCAGGCGCTCGTCGGACAGCTTGCCCTTGAGCTCGGTGTTCTCGCGCGTCACTGCCTCGAGCTGGGCGGCGGCCTCGGGCGCCGCCGCACCGCTCGCCGCGGCCTCGCCGTTGGCGGCGCTCTCGGCGGCGGCGAGGCGCTGCTCGAGCGCCGCCTTCTCGGCCTCGAGCGCAGCCAGGCGGACCTTGGCCGGCGGCGTCTGCGTCAGGTAGGCACCGTCGACCCAGCCGCTGACGTCTTCCGGCCCTTCGATACGTGCCAGCTCGCCGTCGCGCTCGACGACCTCGAGCTTGGTGCCGGTCGGGAAGACCTTGACGATGGCACTGTCGAGGTTCTTCTCGGCGTGTACGCCGACCAGCAGCTCGTCGATGACGTAAACCTCTTCCGCCGCCACGGCAGACGGCAGGAGCAATAGCCCGAGCAGGGCCGGGAGGAGACGCGGGAGGGAATTCACGGGCACGGATTATCGGGGCTGGTCAGGCATGCAGTCCAGCGTGTCGCAGCAGCGGCTCGACGCTGGGCTCGCGGCCCCGGAAACGCTTGAACAATGCCATCGCGTCTTCCGCGCCGCCGTTCTCGAGGATGCTCTGGCGGAAGGCGCGGCCGGTCTCGGGGTTGAACACCCCTTCCTCCTCGAAACGCGCGTAGGCGTCGGCGGCCAGCACCTCGGCCCACTTGTAGCTGTAATAACCGGCGGCGTAACCACCGGCGAAGATGTGCGCGAAGCTGTGCTGGAAGCGGTTCCACGGCGGTGGCGTGACCACCGCGACCTCGGCGCGGACCGCGTCGAGCAAGCCCTGGATGTCGAAGCCCGGCACGTAGTCCATGTGCAGGCGGAAATCGAACAGGGCGAATTCGACCTGGCGCAGCATCTGCAGCGCGGCGTGGTAGTGACGCGAGGCTTCGAGGCGTTCGAACAGCTCCGGCGGCAGGACTTCGCCGGTCGCGTGGTGGCCGCTGAACAGGTCGAGCGCCTCGCGCTCCCAGCACCAGTTCTCGAGGAACTGGCTGGGCAGCTCGACGGCGTCCCACGGCACGCCGTTGATGCCGGCCACGGCCGGGCGGCGCACCCGCGTCAGCATGTGGTGCAGGCCATGACCGAACTCGTGGAACAGGGTGCTGACCTCGTCGTGGGTGAGCAGCGTCGGCTGGCCGGCCACTGGTGGGGTGAAATTGCAGGTCAGGTAGGCCACGGGCAGCTGGCACTGCTCGGCGTGCTGCCAGCTCACCAGGCATTCGTCCATCCAGGCGCCGGGGCGCTTGCGTGCGCGGGCGTAGAGGTCGAGGAAGAAGAAGCCGACCGGGGTGTCGTCGGCATCGACGATGGCGTGGAAGACGACATCCTCGTGCCAGCTCTCGATTCCTTCGACGCGCTCGAAACGCACGCCGAACAGGCGTGCGGCGACTTCCAGCATGCCCGGCAGCACGCGGGCGATCGGGAAGTAGGGCTTGAGCTCTTCCTGGCTGAGCTGGAAGCGGTGTTCGCGGTACTTCTCCGCGGCGTAGCCCATGTCCCAGGCTTCCAGCGTGTCGAGACCGAGTTCGCTGCGCGCGAACTCACCGAGTTCTTGGAGTTCGCGCAACGCGGCCGGGCGGGCCTTGGCCGCCAGTTCGCGGAGGAAGTCGACCACCGCCGCGGTCGAGGGCGCCATCTTGGTCGCCAGTGACAGCTCGGCGTAATTGGCGAAGCCGAGTGCCCCGGCCAATGCCTGGCGCTTGTCGAGGATGGCGTTCATGACCGGGCCGTTGTCGAACTGGCCCGCCTGCGGGCCGCGTTCCGAGGCGCGGGTGACGTAGGCTTCGTAGAGTGTGCGCCGCAGCGCGCGATCCTCCAGACGGGTGATGGCGGGCTGGTAGCAGGGGAAGTCCAGGGTCAGCGTCCAGCCCGCGCGGTCCTCGGCAGCGGCGTTCTGTCGCGCCAGGCCCAGGACCGAGGGTGGCAGGCCGGCCAGCGCGGCCTCGTCGTCGACGTGCAGGCGGAAGGCCTGGGTGGCATCCAGCACGTGTTCCTCGAAGCGGGTGTGCAACTGCGACAACTCGACCTTGAGTGCGCGCACCTCGGCCTGGCGGGCGGGTGGCAGATCGACCCCGCCGAGGTGGAAGTCGCGCAGCGCGTTGTCGATGACCCGCTGGCGCGCCGGGCCGAAGTCGGCGAACGCGGCGGAATCGCGGATGTGGCGGTAACAGGCGTACAACCCGGCGTGCTGGGCGAGTTCGCTGGAATAAGCCGAGATCAGGCCGATGCACTCGTTGTAGGGCGCGCGCAGGGCATCCGAATCGGCCACGTTGTGCAGGTGGGAAACCGGTCCGAAGAAACGCTGCAACTCGTCCGACAGCGCTTCCATCGGCGCGATGACGCTGTCCCAGGTCGCGCTCGCCGGATCGCCGGTGAGCGCTTCGATACGCGCCCGGTGGTCGTCGAGCATGGCGCCGAGAGATTCGACCAGGGAGGCTGGTTCGATGTCGGCGAAGCGGGGCAGGCGGTCCAGGGTGTAACGGGAAGCAGCGGTGGATTTCATGCCGCGCATTATGCCGTCCGCGGCATGGCAGCCTCTACCTGCCGGCAGTTCAGGCGGCCAGGCGCAGCGCGATCGCCCACAGCGCGCCGACCATCAAGGGCACGGCGACGACCAGCAGGCCGCTGGCGGCCAGGCGGCAGCGGCGCACGATCTCCTCCTCCGTGCCGGCGGCGATGACGAAGGGTTGGCGACGGTCATGGCCGCGCGCGAGGAGGTCGACCGGTGGCGGACCGGCGTCCTGGCGCTGTTCGGCGACGACCTCGGCCTCGGCGCGCGCCCGCGCCGCCTCCCACTCCTGCATGTCGATCTGGCCATCGCCGTTGGCGTCGAAGTTGTCGAGCATGAAGGCCTGGTCACGCTTCCATTCGCGCAGGCGATCGCCCACCGCACCGTCCTTGTCGAAGCGCGTGGCGCCACCACCATGGGTGGTGAAGTGACCGAGCGCATAGATGGCGTCGCCCGGCTCGATGCGTTGTTCGGTATAGCGGTAGGGCTGGCCGAGCTGGCCCAGCGCGCGCGCCCACCAGCGGCCGTCGTCGTCGTGGTAGCGGCCCGGGATACGGCTCTGGCCGTACCACACGTTGCGGTGCGCCGCCGTCACGGCGGCGCCGTCGGGATCGACCGCACAGCGCCCGGTGGTATCGACGAGGTAGAACAGGTTGTCGCTCACGCCCTGTTCGATGGTGCGCCAGGTCGAGTCGTTGCGGTCGGAACTCGTGGCGCGCTTTTCGCGCTTCTCGACCTTGTAGCGGTACCACGCGCAGTGGCGCAGGGAGAGCGGCGCGAAGACCGGGTCGCCGTCCATCAGTTCGGCCTGGCCCTGCAGTTCGACGTAGCCCTGTGGTGCCGAGCGCACCAGGGCCGTCGGCGTGTCCTCGATGATGCGCTTGCGCTTGAGGAAGGTGAATGCGCCCCACAGCGCGGCGCCACCCAGGAGCAGGGCGATGCCGATGCCGAAGGCCAGCGCCGGCAGTTCGGCGTGGCGCACGGTGAGGGCGAAATCGGACAGCAGGGACACGTGCGGAACGCGGCCGGACGCCGCTCAGTTGAACAGCGCCTTCAGGTCGACGTCCTTCTTCTCTTCGGCGGAAAACTCGAGCAGATCGCGCGCGCCGAAATTGAACCAGCGCGCAATGAGCACGTCCGGGAACTGTTCGATGCGGGTGTTGTTGAGATTGACGCTGTCGTTGTAGTACTCGCGGCGATCGGCGATGGCATCCTCGAGCGCCGAGATGCGATCCTGCAGGTGTTTGAAATTCTTGTCCGCCTTGAGGTCCGGGTAGGCTTCGGCGACGGCGAACAGATTGCCGAGCCCGCTGCGCAGCTGGGTCTCGGCCGCGCCCAGGCGGCCGACGTCGCCGCGCTCGCGGGCGGCCGATACCGCGGCGCGGGCGGCGATCACGCGCTCCAGGGTGTCCTTCTCGTAGGCCATGTACTGCTTGCAGATCTCGACCAGCTTGGGGATCTCGTCATGGCGTTGCTTGAGCAGCACGTCGATGTTCGACCACGCCTTTGACACGTTGTGCTTGAGCGTGACCAGGGCGTTGTAGAGCAGGATGCCGTAGCCGAGCACGATCGCGACCACGACGAGAAAGATGATGGTGCCGAGATCCATGTCCGCCGTCCCCCGGTGCTGTCCCTGAGTCAGTGTATTATGAGGCCTTCATCGGCCATAAGCCGGGGCGTCTTGAGCGCCGCGGCGCGGCCGAACCGAATCCCGCGCCGAGGAGCTGCCGCATGAAAGGCGACGCCAAAGTCATCGAGTACCTGAACCGCGTGCTCAAGAACGAGCTGACGGCCATCAACCAGTATTTCCTCCATGCCCGCATGTTCAAGAACTGGGGCCTGACCAAGCTCGACGAAAAGGAGTACCACGAGTCGGTCGACGAAATGCGCCATGCCGACCAGATCATCGAGCGCATCCTGTTTCTCGAGGGTCTGCCGAACCTGCAGGATCTCGGTCGCCTGCGCGTCGGCGAGAACACCCGCGAAATCCTCGAGGCCGATCTCGCCGTCGAGCACGAGGCGCTCCCGGTCCTGCGCGAGGCCATCGAGTACTGCGAGAGCGTGCACGACTACGTCAGCCGCGAGCTGTTCGAGAGCATCCTCTGCAGCGAGGAGGAGCATGTCGACTGGCTCGAAACCCAGCTCGACCTGATCGACCGCATCGGGCTCGAAAACTACCAGCAGTCCCACCTCTGAGGCCGGGCCGACGCGCGGCCTGGACATGACGCCAAGCAAGCGTTGCAAATAGTTCTCATTAAGACTACGATTCTTCGTGCCGATAACCAGAACCCGAGCCCGAAGGACTACTGCCCGTGTACGTCTGCCTGTGTAACAACGTCACCGAGCGCGATATCGAAGATGCCGTAAGCGCCGGTGCGCGAACCCTCGATTGCCTGGCCGAGCGCCTGGCCGTGTCTACCTGTTGCGGCCAGTGCCGCTGCTTCGCCGAGGAGTGCCTCGGCAATGCCCTGAACAGCGTCGACGGCGGCGTCGAACCACTCCTCCAGCTCGCCGGCTGAACCCCAAGATCCCGGGGCGATACGCGCCCCGCGACCGCGTCCCCGCCCGGCTCAGGCCGCCGGCGTGCCGCATTCCGGGCAGCGCGGGTTCTTGCGCAGCCGCATGGTCTGCCACTCCATCAACAAGGCGTCGAGCAGCAGCAGGCGGCCGGCGAGATCCTCGCCGATGCCGAGCAGCACTTTGAGTGTCTCCATTGCCTGTACGCTGCCGATGATGCCGAGTAACGGCGCGACCACGCCGTTGGTGCTGCAGGTCGCGTCGACCGCGGCCTCCGAGCCGTACAAGCAGCGGTAGCAGGGACTGTCCCCGGTGCCGGCGTGAAACACGCTGACCTGCCCCTCGAAACGGATCGCGGCCCCGGAAATCAGAGGCTTACGCTGCCGCACGCAGTGATGGTTGATGCGGAACCGGGTCTGGAAGTTGTCCGTCGCGTCGACCACCGCGTCCACTCCCGGCAGCAGGCGCTCGAAATCGGCGTCTTCCAGGCGCGTTGCGATGGGCTCGATGGTCACGCTCGGATTGAGCGCGGCGAGACGGTCGCGCGCCGATTCGACCTTGGGCCGACCGAGATCCGCCGTACCGTGCACGATCTGACGCTGCAGGTTGGACAGCTCGACGGTGTCGTCATCGACCAGCACCAGGCGCCCGACGCCGGCCGCGGCGAGGTACATGGACACCGGTGAGCCGAGGCCGCCGAGGCCGACCAGCAGCACGCTCGCATCGGCCAGCCGGGCCTGGCCGTCGATGTCGATTTCGGGCAGCAGGATCTGGCGGCTGTAACGCAGCAGCAACTGGTCGTCCATGGATGGCGGGCTCTCCGGGAACTACGGGTAAGTCGGCCGCACCGACCTCCAACCAGTGTGCCGTCGCCGTGCCAGGCTGTCACCCGCGGCCGCTGGTGACCCGCTCGTGGCCGGCCAAATCGCGTCGGGTCGCGATGGCCTGGTAGCCATGGGCGCCGAATAGGCCGCGTACCGCGGCACCCTGGGCGAGGCCATGTTCGACCAGCAGCCAGCCGCCCGGGCGCAGCACGCGACGGCCCTCGCCGATGATGCGGGCGAGGTCGGCCAGCCCGTCGTCGGCGGCGAACAGGGCGGTGCCTGGTTCGAAGGCCGTCGCCGCATTCATCAGGCTGTGTTCGGCAGTCGCGACGTAAGGTGGATTGGCGACCACGACATCGAGGCTGGCGGGCGCGATCGGGGCCAGCCAGTCGCCGGCCACGGCCCGGATGCGCTCCCCGGCATGCCGGGCGAAGTTGAGGCGTGCCAATGCAAGTGCCGAAAGTGAGCGGTCACTTGCGATGATCGTCGCGGCACGCAGTTCGCACGCCAGCGCACAGGCGATGGCGCCGCTGCCGGTGCCGAGGTCGGCGAGTCGGGCCGTGCTTCCGCGCGCCGCGACTTCGAGCGCGCATTCGACCAGCAGTTCGGTCTCCGGCCGGGGCACCAGCACGCGCTCGTCGACGACCAGCTCGAGCGACCAGAACTCGGCCCGTCCGAGCAGGTAGGCGAGCGGGCAGCCAGCCGCGCGGCGCTGCACCAGCGCCTCGAAGGCCGCGACCTCGACCGCCCCGACAACCCGCTCCGGCGCCAGGTAGAGCGTCGTGCGGCCGCCACCGAGCAGCTCGGCGAGAAGCAGCTCGGCATCGAGGCGGCCGCTGCCGCCGGCGGCGAGGCGGGGCGCCGCCGCCGCCAGCAGGGCGGCAATGGTGGATTCGTCCGCCACCCTTTCAGGCGTCGGCGAGCTGCGCCATGAGGTCGGCCTGGTGTTCGCTGACCAGCGGGCCGACGACCGCGTCGAGATCGCCCTCGAGAATGTCGTCGAGCCGGTAGAGCGTGAGATTGATACGGTGGTCGGTCAGCCGGCCCTGCGGAAAATTGTAGGTACGGATGCGCTCCGAGCGGTCGCCCGAGCCGACCAGGTTGCGCCGCGTCGAGGCCTGTTCGGCTTCGCGCCGGTCGCGTTCGGCGCGCAGCAGCCGTGCCTTCAGCAGGCTCATCGCGCGGGCGCGGTTCTTGTGCTGCGAACGCTCGTCCTGGCACTCCACCACCACCCCGGTCGGCAGGTGGGTGATGCGGATGGCCGAATCGGTCTTGTTGACGTGCTGGCCGCCGGCGCCCGATGCACGGTAGGTGTCGATGCGCAGGTCGGCGGGATTGAGCTCGATGTCCTCCACCTCGTCGACCTCGGGCAGTACGGCCACGGTGCAGGCCGAGGTGTGGATGCGCCCCTGCGATTCCGTTTCCGGCACGCGCTGCACGCGGTGCGCGCCGGATTCGAACTTCAGCGCGGCGTACACGCCGGCGCCGCTGATGCGGACGATGACCTCCTTGTAGCCGCCGTGTTCGGCCTCGTTCGCGCTCATGATCTCGGTGCGCCAGCCGCGCTGCTCGGCGTAGCGCAGGTACATGCGCAGCAGGTCGCCGGCGAACAGTCCGGCTTCGTCGCCGCCGGTGCCGGCACGGATTTCGAGGAAGACATCGGCGTCGTCGTCGGGATCGCGCGGAATGAGCAGCTTGTGCAGGTCCGCTTCGAGCTGTTCGAGCTGCTTGCGCCCGCTCGCGACCTCGTCCTCGGCGAGCGCGCGCAGCTCGGCGTCGTCCTCGCCGGCGAGTTCGCGCGCACTGGCAATGGCCGCCTCGGTTGCGCGGTAGCGCGCGAAACACTCCGTCACGGGGCTGAGTTCGGCATGCTCGCGTGACAGGGCGCGAAAGCGGGCATGGTCGGCGATGATCTCGGGCAGGGCGAGCATGCCATCGAGTTCACGCCGGCGGTCGACCAGGCTCTCGAGCTTGGCGAGCAGCGAGGCCTTCACGGTTTCGGCGAGGTCGAGTCTTCGAGACCCAGCAGTTCGCGGGCCACGCGCAGGAAGTCCTCGCGGCCGCTGGCCTGGCGCAGGCTGGCGGTCGGATGATGCATCAGCTTGTTGGTCAGGGTATTGGCGAGCTGGTCGAGCACCGCGCGCGCGTCGTCACCGCGCTCGAGCCGGGCATGGGCGCGCTCCAGCAGTTCGTCGCGAATGCCCTCGCCGCGGGCGCGGAAGCTCGCGATGGTGGCGCCGCTCGACTGGACCTGCAACCAGTCCATGTAGTCCTGGACCTGCAGGTGAACCATTTCCTCGGCCTGTGCCGCCGCCTCGTGGCGCACCCGCAGGTTGGCGCTGACCACGCTCTCGAGGTCGTCGACGGTGTAGAGGTAGGCGTCGTCGATGTCGCCGACCGCGGGCTCGATGTCGCGCGGCACGGCGAGGTCGACGAAGAACATCGGCTCGAATCGCCGCCGTTCGAGCGCCACCTCGACGATGCCGCGGGTGATGATGGGCAGGCGGCTCGCGGTCGAGGCCACCACGATGTCGACCTGCGGCAGACGCTCGGGGAGGCTGGTTAGGGCAATCGCTTCGCCGCCGTGGCGCTCGGCCAGGGCGACGGCGTTTTCGTGCGAGCGGTTGGCGATGACCAGCCGCCCGATGCCGGCGCCCTTGAGGTGGTTGGCGACCAGCGCGATGGTTTCCCCGGCGCCGACCAGCAGCGCGCGGCGGCGTGACAGGTCACCGTGGATCTGCTGGGCGAGCTTGACCGCGGCATAGGCGACCGACACCGGCGTGTTGCCGATATCGGTGCTCGAGCGGATCATCTTGGCGGTCGAGAACGAGAACTGCATCAGCCGGTTGAGGAACTTGCCCACGGTGCCGGCGTCTACTGCGCTGCGGTAGGCGTCCTTGAGCTGGCCCAGGATCTGCGGCTCACCCACGACCAGGGAGTCGAGGCCGCTGGCCACGCGCAGCACGTGGCGCACGGCATGTTCGTCCTGCAGCTGGTAGATATGGGGTTCGATGTCGTGGTCGCCGAGCCCGCGGTAGCGGGTCAGCCACGACAGCGGTTCGCGCGCAGCGCCGACGTCGAGGTTGCAATACAGTTCGGTGCGGTTGCAGGTCGAGAGGATCATCGCCTCGGACACGCCGCGGCTGGCGTTCAGCGCGTCGAGGGCGTCGGCGAGCTGGCCGGCGTCGAACGCGACCTTCTCGCGCACGGCGAGCGGCGCGGTCTTGTGACTGAGTCCGAGGATGTTCAGGGCCATGGCTGGCGGCAGGTCAAGCTATCCGCCACGGCGTCCGCTAAACCCCAGCGTGAGATCGGTGAGATCGGGCGGGGAACGCAGGCCGGGCCTCGCTATCAAAATTAAGCTCGAAAGCCAACTGCGATATAGTTTAATCAGAGATCTGCAAAACCACTAACGACCGTCCGCCGCGCGGCTTGAATCCGCCGCAGCGCCGCCCGGTCCGCCGGATACCGCGCCGACCCCGATGCGTCACTTCGCCCACTGCCCGCGCGCCCTCAGCACCTTCCTGCTCGGCATCGCCCTCGCCGCCTGCGCGACCCCACCGCCGCGCCCGGCCGCGCCGGCCGCCAGCTCGCCCGCGGTCGCGGCGCCGGCCCCGGTCGCGGCGCCGCTCGTGCCGTTCGAATACGAGGACGACCCGCTCTACCGCCTGCTCGTCGCCGAGTTCGCCGGCCAGCGCGGCTACCTCGACGTCGCCACCGAGCAGTACCTCGAGCTCGCCCGCAGCGAACGGGACGCCAGGCTCGCCGAACGCGCTACCCGCATCGCGGTCTTCTCGCGGGATGACGACGCCGCGCTGGCGGCGGCCAAGGTCTGGGTCGAGCTGGCGCCGGAGGACATGGACGCGCGGCAAATCCTGGCAGCGATGTACATCCGCCACGGCCAGGCGCAGCCGGCGATGGAAAACCTCGAGTACGTGTTGACCCATGACGACGCGGTGGAATCGGGCAACCGCCTGCGCATGATCGCCAACCTGCTCGGCCGCGAGGACGATCGCGACACCGCGCTGGAGGTCATGGGCGAGCTGGTCGATCACTTCAAGGACGACACCGACGCCCTGCTTGCCTACGCCCTGCTCGCCGTGCGCGCCGAGCGGCTGGACGATGCGCGGCGTGCCATCCGCCGCGTGGTCGAGCGCACCGAGCTGCCGTCCAACGTCGCCATGGCCTACCTCGCCGTGCTGCAGAAGCAGGACAAGCTGCCCGAGGCCATCGACTGGCTCGACGAATTGCTGAGCCTCAACCCCGACCAGTTCGGCCTGCGCCTGATCTACGCGCGCATGCTGGCCGAGGCCAACCGCTACGAGGAGGCCCGCGTCCAGTTCGGCGTGCTGGCCGAGCAGTCACCGGACAACACCGACATCACCTTCGCTCTCGGCCTGCTCAACCTGCAGGCCGGGCGCAACGACGATGCCGCGGCCAATTTCGAGCAATTGCTCAAGCTCGAGACGCGCGAGGACGAAGCCCACTTCTACCTCGGCCAGATCGCCGAGGCGCGCGGCGAACGCCAGGCGGCCATCGAGCACTACCAGGCGATCGAGGGTGGCAGCAACTACTTCGCCGCGCAGCTGCGCAAGGCGCTGGTGCTGGCACTGCTCGGCCGTGTCGACGAGGCCGTCGCCTTCCTCGACCAGGTCCAGCCGGAAGACGACCAGCAGCGTTTCGATCTCGCCCGCGCCAAGGGCGAGATTCTCGTCGAACACGGACGCCTGGACGAGGCGATGGCGATCTACGATGCCGCGCTGGCCGGCGGCCACTACGACACCGAGTTGCTCTACACGCGCGCCATGCTGGCCGAGAAGATGGGCCGCATCGACGTCCTCGAACGCGACCTGCGCGCCATCATCGAGGCCGAGCCGGACAACGCCCAGGCCCTCAACGCGCTCGGCTATACCCTCGCCGATCGCACCGAGCGCTTCGAGGAGGCCCATGCGCTCATCGAACGCGCGCTCGAACTCAGTCCGGAGGACTTCTACATCCTCGACTCGATGGGCTGGGTGCTCTACCGCCTGGGCCGCCTCGACGACGCCATCCCCTATCTCGAACGCGCCCGCGAACTGCGTAACGATCCGGAAGTGGCCGCCCACCTCGGCGAGGTGTTGTGGGTCAAGGGCCAGCGCGAGGAAGCGCGCGAGGTGTGGGAAACGGCGCTGAAGGACACGCCCAACGACAAGAAGCTGCTCGACGTCATCCAGCGCCTGACCCCGTGAGAGCCTGGCCTGCGGCGCTGCTGCTCATCGTGCTCGGCGGCTGCGCGAGCCTGCCGTCGGGCTGGCCGTTCCGCGCGACCCCCGAACAAGCCGTTGCGGCGAACGCGACCGCCGAACACGCCGCACGCGTGCGCGCGGTGAAGGCCTGGCGCCTGGCCGGGCGCATCGCCGTGCAGCGCGACGACCAGGGCGTGAACGCGGGGCTCGACTGGCAGCAGGACGGCGCGCGCTTCGACCTCCGGGTGGTCGCGCCGCTCAATGGTGGCACTTTCGCCCTGGCCGGCGACGACCGCGGCGTCACCCTGGTCACGCCCAAGGGCGAACGTTTCGCCGCGGTCAGCGCGGAAGCCCTGATGGAGGCCCACCTGGGCTGGATGCTGCCGGTCAGCGGTGCGCGCTGGTGGGTGCGCGGGGTGCCGGCACCCGCCGCGCCGGTGAGCCAGGAATACTTCGACGCGCACGGCCGCTGGACCGACTTCGAACAGTCCGGCTGGCGCATCAGCGTCCTCGATTACGTGACGGCCGGCGAGCTCAGCCTGCCGCGCAAGCTCTACCTCAGTCAGGCCGGCCTCCAGGTCCGCGTCGTGATCAAGTCCTGGGAATAGCGATGACGGACGCCGACGCCTGGCCCGCCCCGGCCAAGATCAATCTCTTCCTCCACGTCACCGGGCGCCGCGCCGACGGCTACCACCTGTTGCAGACGTGGTTCCAGTTCGTCGACGACTGCGACTGGCTGGACATCCGGGCGACCAGTGACGGCCGGGTGCGACGCGCCACCGCGCTACCCGGGGTGGCCGAGGACGACGACCTCGTGGTGCGCGCGGCGCGTTTGTTGCAGCAGGAGACGGGCTGCGGCGACGGCGCCGTGATCGGCGTCGACAAGCGCCTGCCGATGGGCGGCGGCCTGGGCGGCGGCAGCTCCAACGCCGCCACCGTGCTGGTCGCCCTGAACGCCTTGTGGGGGCTCGGCCTCGACGTCGACCGCCTGGCCGCGCTGGGTCTCGGCCTCGGCGCCGACGTGCCGGTCTTCGTGCGTGGCGAGGCGGCCTGGGCGGAAGGGGTGGGCGAGGTCCTCGAACCGTGTCCGGCAGCCGAAGGCGCGGTGCTCGTCGTGACCCCGGATTGCGCCGTTTCCACGGTACGCGTGTTCACCGATCCTGATTTGACACGCGATACCCCCGCCATCAAAATGCACGCCTTTTCGCTCGCCCGCTCGCGCAACGACTGTGAACCCGTCACCCGTCGCCTCTACCCCGAGGTGGGCGCGGCGCTCGACTGGCTCGCCGCATTCGCGCCGGCACGGATGAGCGGAACGGGTGCCAGCGTGTTCGCGTTCTTCGACGACCTCGACCAGGCCCGTGCCGTGCAAGCCCGCGTCCCGCACGCGTGGCGCGCCCACGCCGGACGGCGCTGTAACCGGTCGCCGCTGCTTGACCGCCTCGCCCGCCAGCGCGGGGCGGGTTGAGCGCACGCAGTCGGGCCGCCCCGCGGGGGCCGGCGGCCACGGCGGCGCGAAAGAATTCTTGGGGTGTCGCCAAGCGGTAAGGCACCGGGTTTTGATCCCGGCATTCCCAGGTTCGAATCCTGGCACCCCAGCCAAACGCCGAGCGCCCCGGTATCCGGCCCGGGGCGCGTTGCCGGGCCGACACAAAGCGCGGAGTCATCGGGGACATGATGGAAGAATCGATGATGCTGTTCACTGGCAACGCCAACCGGCCGCTGGCGCGGGCGGTCGCGCGCCAGTTGCACATGCCGCTGGGCAAGGCCACGGTGGGTCGTTTCTCGGACGGCGAGATCATGGTCGAGATCGCGGAGAACGTACGCGGTCGCCACACCATCGTCATCCAGCCGACCTGCGCCCCGACCAACGACAATTTCATGGAACTGCTGGTCCTGATCGACGCCCTCAGGCGCGCCTCGGCCCTGAGCATCACCGCGGTCATCCCCTACCTCGGCTACGCCCGCCAGGATCGCCGTCCGCGCTCGGCGCGCGTACCCATCACGGCCAAGGTGGTGGCCAACATGATCACCTCCGTCGGCACCTCGCGGGTGTTGACGGTCGACCTCCACGCCGAGCAGATCCAGGGTTTCTTCGACATCCCCATGGACAACGTCTACGCCTCGCCGGTGCTGCTCGGCGACATCTGGAAGCACGAGTACGACAACCTCATGGTGGTGTCGCCCGATGTCGGTGGCGTGGTCCGCGCGCGTGCCATCGCGCGGCGTCTCGACAACGCCGATCTCGCCATCATCGACAAGCGTCGCCCGCGCGCCAACGAGTCGCGCGTGATGAACATCATCGGCGACGTCGAGGATCGCACCTGCGTGATGGTCGACGACATGGTCGACACCGCCGGCACCCTGTGCCGCGCCGCCGAGGCGCTCAAGGACCACGGCGCGCGCAAGGTCGTGGCCTACTGCACCCACCCGGTGCTGTCCGGCCCGGCCATCGACAACCTGAATGCCTCGACCCTGGACGAGCTGGTCGTCACCGACACCATCCCGCTGTCCGAGGTGGCCGAGACCTGCACCAAGATCCGCCAACTGTCGGTCGCGGGCCTGCTCGGCGAGAGCATCAATCGCATCATCTCGGGGCAGTCGCTGAGCTCGATGTTCGTCGACTGAAACCGGCCCGGGGCACCCGATGTGGCGGCGGCGCATAGGCGCTGCCGCAACTGGAACCGTCCCACGTCACCTGGTCGCGGGGGCGTGACGGCGGCTGTAAACCACTACTGGAGATCAACCAACGATGGATATTTTCGAAATCGAAGGCGAGTTGCGCCACGACAGGGGTAAGGGTGCGAGCCGCCGCCTGCGTCGTGCCGGCAAGCTGCCTGCGATCGTCTACGGCGGGCACAAGGACCCGACGGCGATCCAGGTAACGCACACCGAGATGCTGCTGCATACCGAGCACGAGGCGTTCTACTCGCACATCCTCAACCTCAAGATCGACGGCAAGACCGAGCGGGTCGTGCTCAAGGACATGCAACGGCATCCCTACAAGCCGTTCATCATGCACATGGACTTCCTGCGCGTGAGCGAGTCCGAGGCCATCACCATTCGCGTCCCGCTGCACTTCGTCAACGAAGATCGCTGCGTCGGGGTCAAGCAGGGCGGTGGCGTCATCTCCCACCTGATGGCCGATCTCGAGGTCACCTGCCTGCCCAGGGATCTGCCCGAGTACATCGAGGTCGACCTGCAGAACATCAACCTCGGCGAGTCCATCCACCTGAGCGAGCTCGAGCTGCCCAAGGGCGTCGAGATCACCTCGGTGGCGCACGGCGGCGATGCCGACCAGGCGGTGGTCTCGGTGCACGCGCCGCGTGGCGGTGCGAGCGACGCCGAGGGTGAAGAGGAAGGCGGCGAGGAGGGCGCCGAGGGCTGAGCCCGACATCGCCGCGCACGTGGCATCGGCCGGTCAGGCGAACGTGAGCGACGATGCCACCGTGCAACTCGTGGTCGGGCTCGGCAACCCCGGGCCCGGCCACGCCCACGATCGCCACAACGCCGGTTTCTGGTTCGTCGATGCGCTCGCCGCGAAGCTCGCGGTGACGCTGCGCGAGGAAGCGCGCTTCAAGGGCGAGCTCGGCCGCGCCACGAGCGGTCTGCGCCTGCTCAAGCCGCTCACCTTCATGAACCTGTCCGGCGAAGCGGTGGCGGCCTGCGCCCATTATTTCCGCATTGCCCCGGCCCAGGTGCTGGTGGTCCACGACGAGCTCGATCTGCCCGCCGGCACGGTGCGTCTAAAGCGTGGCGGCGGCCACGGTGGCCACAACGGTCTGCGCAGCATCGACAGCCAGCTCGGTACCAACGACTATCTGCGGGTGCGGCTCGGCATCGGCCATCCCGGTCACGCCGCCGAGGTCACCGCGCACGTCCTCGGCAAGCCGCCGGCGAGCGAGCGCGAGGCCATCGAGGGCGCCATCGACGCCGTGCTCGGCGTCTTCGACACCATCCTGCGCGGCCAGGTCGACCGCGCCATGAATTCGCTCAACCGCCGCGCGGCCAAGCACAAGGACACCACCTGAATGGGTTTCAAATGTGGCATCGTCGGCCTGCCCAACGTCGGCAAGTCGTCCCTGTTCAACGCGCTCACCAGCGCCGGCATCGCAGCCGAGAACTATCCCTTCTGTACCATCGAGCCGAACGTCGGCATCGTGCCCGTGCCCGATCCGCGGCTCGAACGCATCGCTGCCATCGTCAAGCCGGAGAAAGTCATCCATTCGACGATGGAGTTCGTCGACATCGCCGGTCTCGTCGCCGGTGCGGCGCAGGGCGAGGGATTGGGCAACAAGTTCCTCGCCCACATCCGCGAAACCCAGGCCATCGCGCACGTGGTGCGCTGCTTCGACGACGACAACGTCACCCATGTCGCCGGGCGGGTCGACCCGCTGTCGGACATCGAGGTCATCGAGACGGAGCTCGCACTGGCCGATCTCGAGACCTGCACGCGCGGGCTCGAACGCGCCGAGAAGCAGGCCAAGTCGGGTGACAAGGAACAGCGCCAGCGGGTCGAGTCCTACCGCGTACTGCTGGCGGCGCTCGAACAGGGCACCGCCGTGCGCACCCTCGAGCTCGACGACCATGCCCGTGCGCTGGTGCGCGAAACCGCCCTGCTCACCGCCAAACCGGTGCTCTACATCGCCAACGTCGGCGAGGCCGAGCTCGCCGGCAATGCGCGCACCGCCGAGGTCGAGCGTTTCGCCGCGGCCAACGGCGCCGAGTGCGTGGTGCTGTGCGCCGCGCTGGAAGCCGAGATCGCGGCCCTGCCGGTCGACGAACGGGCCGAGTTCCTGCACGACCTCGGTCTCGAGGAGGCCGGCCTGGACCGGGTCATCCGCGCCGGTTACCGCCTGCTCGGCCTGCAGAGCTACTTCACCGCGGGGCCCAAGGAATGCCGTGCCTGGACCGTGCGCCGCGGCGCCTTGGCGCCGCAGGCGGCGGCCGTCATCCACACCGATTTCGAACGCGGATTCATCCGCGCCGAGGTCATCGGCTACGAGGATTTCGTCGCCTGTGGGGGCGAGGTCAAGGCGCGCGAAGCGGGCAAGCTCAGGGTCGAGGGCAAGGACTACTGCGTCGCCGACGGCGACGTCATGCATTTCCGCTTCAACGTGTGAGTGCCCCCGCCCGGCCGGGCGAAGGAAAAGAAAAGGTGTTCTCCGCAATGCCGGCGCTGACCGTAATCTTGAACCAGAGGTTCAAGATGGGACTTCTCGGGGCGAATCAGGCTTTCTGCCGAGTTGCAGACCTGCACAACATCACCTGACGATCGGTCCCTGCGGGTATGTCTTATAGGCTCAAAGATCGCGGGTCAGTGGTCGCACAAAGCAGAGAACACCGTACTGGTCATCGTACAGTTTTCCGCGAACTTTAGGCAACGCCGTCACGGGGTAGGCGCGGTCCGAACGTGACCTCGCGCAGCTTCTGAGTACTTGTCTGCCTGTGCGAGCGGTGGTCGGCGCGGCGCGTGCCGCGCAGCCATCGCTGGGGCACCGCGGCATGTAAGCGTCGCGAAGCCTGCGCCGGCGACCGGCTCAGTGCCCGGTGCCGAGGTTCTCGCCGCGGCGCAGGGCATCGGCGATCTTGTTCTGCATGCGCGAGATGCCGGCGCCGATGTCGCTGGTCAGGGACTCGTTGTTACGGCGGAATTCGAGGTATTCGTGGGCGATGTTGAGTGCAGCCATGACCGCGATGCGCTCACTGCCGATGACTTTGCCGTTGTCGCGCTGTTCGACCATCTTGCGATTCAGGAACTGCACCGAGGCGAACAACGCCTCGCGTTCGTCTTCCTTGCAGCCGACGACGTAGTCCTTGTCGAAAATGGTGACGGTGATGGGCTTCACTTCGTCGCTCATCTGGAGAACCTCATGAATAAGCTGCCGCGCCGTCCGCTCCCGGTGACGAGAGTGAATGCGTGTGCGCGCCCCGCCGCTCGGTGGGATCGCTGTGCGGGATGATATCGCCTCTGTCGCTGTCCTGGTCGACGCCCCGCCCGGGTCGCCAATCTACCGCTTCGCGCACCCTGCGTCTCCCGGCGCGCGAATGGTCTCGCGACGGGTGCCCGGTGCCGCCCCGGTGGACGCGCACTGAACGACCGCCCGGGGCCGTCGCCACGTCGTCCACGACGCACGGCGCCAGCGCCGTCCTGATCTCCACCGAAACTAGCGGGTCTCCATCGCTTTCAGGCGGGCGATCATGGCCTCGACGCGGCTGCGCGCCTGTTCGGTCTTCTCGATGAGCGTGGCGCGCTCGGCAGTCAGTGCTGCCTGCTGGTTGCGCAGCGCTTCGTTCTCGCTGGCCAGGCTGTCGATCGTCTTGATCAGCTCGTCCACGCGCGATTCGAGCGCGGCCAGATCCAAGCGGTCGTTACTGCCTGTACTCATGACGCCGAAAGTGCTCACTGGCGGGTAGCGGGGATGCCGGGCCAATATAGAGTGCCGGGCCGCGGACGGTCAACACGACCACCGGGCGGCGAACCCGGCACGCGTTCGCTTCTGTGGGCGCGCCCACCATGGGATAATCCGGGCATGGAAATCCCCGCCAGAAACGCTCGCGCGAGTGCGCCGTGAGAGAGGTTTCGCACGCCCGTGTCCAGGCCTTGCTGACACGCCTGCACTGCGACCTCGACGCCGCCGAATGCCACGGCGTCCTGTGCGGGATGCTGTGCGGGCCGCAGCCGTTCGAATCCGCGCACTGGCTCGATTACCTGCGCGGCGAAGACGATGTCGCGGGATGGTCGGGCGCCGATGCCGTCGCGGTTTTCGAGGGCTTGATCGACGCCGCGCGCAGCGCGCTCGACGGCGACGAGTACGATTTCGCCCCGTTGCTACCGGGCGATGACGAGGGCCTTGCCGCGCGTGCCGCGGCCTTCGCCGCCTGGTGCCGTGGATTCCTCTCCGGTCTCGGCCTGGCCGGCCTCGGCGATCCGGCCACGCTCGGCGAGGACGCGCGCGGTTTCATCGGCGATCTCGACCGCTTCTGCCGGCTCGCCTTCGCCGATGCCGCCGGCGAGGCGGACGAGCACGCGTTCGCCGAGCTGGTCGAGTTCACCCGTATGGGTGTGCTGGTACTGTACGCGGAGCTGGGCGCGCCGCCCGCCGACGAGGGCGCACCGGCCGTACTGCACTGACGCAGGGTCTGGCGAGCGGGACGGGAGCCATGGAGAAGAGAGAATTCGCACGACGGCGCAAGCGCCTCATGGACCTGGTCGAACCGGGTTCCATCATCATCCAGCCCAACGCGCCCGAGCGGGTGCGCAACCGTGACGTGTTCTACCCCTACCGCGCGGACAGCGACTTCTACTACCTGAGCGGCTTCCCGGAGCCGGAGTCGTTGATGGTGCTGGTGCCGGATCGCGCCCAGGGCGAGTTCCTGCTGTTCTGTCGCGAGAAGGACGAAGAACAGGAAACCTGGCACGGCCGCCGGGCCGGCCTCGAAGGCGCGTGCGAGGAGTACGGCGCCGACGATGCCTTTCCGATCACCGATCTCGACGACATCCTGCCGGGCCTGCTCGAGAACAAGGAGCGCATCTATTACACGATGGGGCGTTACGCGGATTTCGACCAGCGGCTGGTGAGCTGGCTCAACCGCGTCACCTCGAAAGGGCGCGCCGGCGTCCACGCGCCTGACCAGTTCGTCTCGCTCGGCCACGTCGTGCACGAGATGCGGCTGTTCAAGAGCAGCCAGGAACTCAAGGCCATGCGCCGCGCAGCGAGCATCGCGGCGGCCGCGCATGCGCGCGCGATGGCGGTGTGCCGCCCGGGCATGCGCGAGTACCAGATCGAGGCCGAGCTGCTGCATTGCTTCATGCAGCACGGCGCGCGCGCACCGGCCTACCCGTCGATCGTCGGCAGCGGGCCGAACTCCTGCATCCTGCACTACACCGAGAACGGCGCGACGATGAAGGAGGGTGACCTGCTGCTGATCGACGCCGGCGCCGAGTACGACTACTACGCCAGCGACGTCACCCGCACCTTCCCGGTGTCCGGCGAGTTCAGCGAAACCCAGCGCCAGGTCTACGAAGTGGTGCTCGCGGCGCAGGCGGCGGCAATCGCCGAGGTGCGCCCGGGCAATGGCTGGAACGAGCCGCACGAGGCCGCGGTCGAGGAGATCACGCGTGGGCTGGTCGACCTCGGCATCCTCAAGGGGCGGCTGCGCAAGCTCATCGACGCCGAGGCTTACCGTCCCTACTACATGCACAAGACCGGGCACTGGCTGGGCATGGACGTGCACGATGTCGGCGACTACAAGCTGCACGACGAATGGCGCATCTTCGAGCCGGGCATGGTCACGACCGTCGAGCCGGGCCTGTACTTCCCCGCCGGGTTGAAGGACCTGCCCAAGCAGTGGTGGAACATCGGTGTCCGTATCGAGGACGACGTCCTGGTCACCGAGACCGGACACGAAGTGCTGTCGATCGAGGCGCCCAAGTCCGTCGAGGACGTCGAGACCACCATGCAGCAGCACCGTGCCGCCTGAGCGGCGGGTCATCGTCATTGGTGCCGGGCTGGCCGGCAGCGCACTGGCCGTCGCGCTGGCCGCCCGGGGCCTCGCCGTGACGGTGGTCGAGCGCCGCAAGCCGCTGCTCGAACCGCTGCCCGACGTGCGCGGCCTGGTGCTGTCGGCGGCGTCGCGCGCGGTACTCGAGGACAGCGGCCTGTGGTCGCGCCTGGCGCCGTCGGCCACGCCCATCAGCCGAATCCACGTCGCCGAACAGGGCCGCTTCGGCAGCGTCCAGCTCGATGCCGCCGAGCTCGGTCGCGACGCCCTCGGCTGGGCCTGCCCGGCGGACCTGATGCTGCGTGAATTCCATGCCGCCCTCCTTGCCGCGGACGGCGTGACGGTGCACTGGGGAACGGAATTCGTCGGTGCCCGTGCGGGCGAGCACGGCATCGAGGTGGCAATCCGTGAGGGTGACCTGGCCGGCACCGTCGAGGCCGCGCTGCTGGTCGGCGCAGACGGCGCCGAGTCGGCCGTGCGCACGCTGGCCGGCATCACGCTGGCCAGTCACGATTACGGCCAGCAGGCCATCGTCGCCAACATCGAGGTCGCGCGACCCGAGGCCGGGCTGGCCTACGAGTACTTCACGCCCGAGGGGCCGCTGGCGATGATCCCGCGCGGCGGCGCGCGCTACGTCAGCGTGCAATGCCTGCGCGAGACGCGCGCCGAGGCCGCCCTGGCGCTCGACGATGGCGGCTACGCGGCCCTGCTCGAGCAGCGCTTCGGGCGCCGCCTGGGTGCCGTGGTGGCGGTCGGTCCGCGCCGCGCCCATCCCCTGCGCAGGCAGCGCGCCGAACGCCTCGTCGCCGCGCGCACCGTGCTCGTCGGCAATGCCGCCAACACCGTCCACCCCAACGGCGCACAGGGTCTCAACCTCGGCCTGCGCGACGTCGCCACCCTGGCCGCGCTGCTCGGGCCCGCGCCCGACCCGGGCGAGGCCACGCTGCTCGAGGCCTACGTCGCGGGGCGCGCCCGCGACCACCGCCTGGTCGGCGGTTTCACCCACCTGCTCGCGGCCGCTTATGCCTCGCCACTCGCCAGCGTGCGCTGCGTGCGGCGCGGCGCGCTGGGTGTGCTCGCGCTGGCCGCACCGCTGCGCCGGCGGCTGGTCGAGGGCCTCGGCGGCGTCGAGCGCCTGCCGCCGTTCGGCGACGGCGGCGCCGCTGCGACGCCGTGAGCGCGAGCGTCGACGTCGCGGTGGTGGGCGGTGGCGTGGCCGGGCTGTGCTGCGCCGCGTTGTTCGCACGCGCCGGCGCCCGCGTGAGCGTGGTCGAGCCCGAGCTCGACCCTAGCGCGCCGAGCGGGCCGATCGATCTGCGGACCCTGGCCATCATCCCGGCCGCGGCGCGCGTGCTCGGCGCGGCCGGCGCCTGGGCGCTGCTCGACCCCGCGCGCATACAGCCGTTCGAGGCCATGGAGGTGTGGGACGCGGGGTCGCGCGGGCGGCTCGAATTCACCCCGGGTCCGCAGCACGACGGGCCACTGGGCTGGATCGTGGAGAGCCGCCAGCTGGTCGCGGCGCTGAGCCGGGTACTGGAAGCGAGTACGGCGAGCGTGCTTGCCGATCGCGTCGAGGACATCGAAGGCCAGGCGCCGGTGAACCTGCGCCTGGCCGGCGGCGGGCGCCTCGCGGCGCGCCTGGTGGTGGCCGCGGATGGGCGTGGCTCGCCGCTGCGCGCCCTGCTCGGCATCCCCTGGCATGAAACGCCCTATGGTGCGCGCGCGCTCATTGCCAACGTCACCACCGGGATCCCGCATGGCCGCGTCGCGCGCCAGCGCTTCCTGGCCAGTGGCCCGCTGGCCTTTCTGCCGTTGCCCGACCCGCACGCCTGCTCGGTGGTGTGGTCGTGCGAGGAGAGTCTCGCCGCGCGCCTCGCGACGCTCGACGACGCGGCCTTCCGCCAGGCCCTGGGCGAAGCCTTCGAACACCGCCTCGGCGCCATCGAGACGAGCTCTGCGCGGGCCTGCTTCCCGCTCGCGCGGGCGCGCGCCGAGCGCTTCGCGCAGGGCGCCGTGGCGCTGGTCGGTGATGCCGCCCACCTCGTCCACCCGCTGGCCGGCCAGGGCCTCAACCTCGGCCTGCTCGACGTCGCCGCGCTGCTCGAGTGCCTCGGTCCGCCGGTCCGCGAGGGTTGGCCGCGGGCGAGCGCGCTCGGCCGTTACGCGCGCTGGCGCCGCAGCGCCGCGCTCGACATGACCCTGGTCACCGATGGCCTCGAGCGCCTGTTCGCGCGCACCGACTCGCCCCTGCGCTGGTTGCGCGGCTGCGGCCTCGATCTCGCCAATCGCAGCGGGCCGCTCAAGCGGGCACTGGTCGCGCATGCCATGGGCGAAGCCGGCGACGTGCCGCGCCTGGCGCGGCCACAGGCAGCCTCGCCGCCAGCGGCCTGACCCGGCCGCGCCGGTGGTGGCCACGCCCCGGCTTGGGCAGAATACGCGCCTCCCGCAGGAAGCCCGACGATGACCCAAGCGCCGCCCGCCGTCTACCAGACCGACCTGTCCTCCCTGCCGCTGATCCAGCGCGGCAAGGTTCGTGACATCTATGCCGTCGGCGACGAGCACCTGCTGATCGTGACCACCGATCGCCTGTCGGCCTTCGACGTCATCCTGCCCGACCCGATCCCGGGTAAGGGCGCGGTGCTGACGGCGATGTCGAACTTCTGGTTCGCGCGCCTGCGCCACGTCGTGCCCAATCATCTCGTCGACCTGCCGCTGGAAGAGATCATCGGTGACCCCGCGGAACGCGAGCTGGTACGCGGCCGCGCCATCGTCGTGCGGCGCTTGAAACCCTTGCCGATCGAGGCCGTGGCGCGCGGCTACCTCATCGGTTCGGGCTGGAAGGACTACCAGGCGAGCGGCGCGGTGTGCGGTATCGAACTGCCGGCGGGCCTGGTCCAGGCGGCGGCGTTGCCGGAGCCGATTTTCACCCCGGCGACCAAGGCCGCGGTCGGCGACCACGACGAGAACATCGATTTCGCGCGCGCGGTCGAGCTGGTCGGCGCTCGTCATGCCGACCGCGTGCGCGCACTGACCCTGCGCATCTACGGCGAGGCGGCCACGTATGCCCACGAGCGCGGCATCATCATCGCCGACACCAAGTTCGAGTTCGGTCTCGATGCCAACGACGAACTGGTGTTGATCGACGAGATCCTCACCCCTGACTCGTCGCGCTTCTGGCCGGCCGAGGACTACGCCGCCGGCAGCAGTCCGCCGAGCTTCGACAAGCAGTTCGTACGCGATTACCTCGAGACCCTGGACTGGGACAAGCGCGCCCCCGGGCCGCACCTGCCGGCGGCGATCATCGAGCGCACCGCGGCCAAGTACCGCGAGGCGCTGGCACGACTGACGACCTGAAACGCAGGTGGCGGCGAGCGTTGACGCGGACCGCCCTGTCGTGGCCCGGATTGCCCGTCGGGACTGCATCGTCGACAATCGGGCGCATCCGCGAACGACGTTCGCTGCATCAGGGAGGATGGGACTGTGCGAAAGACCTCGTTTTCGGCTGCGCTCTGGCTGGCATGTCTGTGGCTGGGCCCGGGCGCGGCCACGGCGGCCGTGCTCGTCGACGACTTCAACACGGCTCAAACGGTCACTTCAGCGACCGGGGGCGTTGCCGCGGTCAGCGGTCCGGGCATTCTCGGCGGCGCACGCGAGGTGCGCTTGTCCCAGGTGGATGGCGACAGCCAGAGCTTCACTGCCGCGGGGGGCATCGCTACGTTCAGTAGTTCGGCCGGCGCGTCCAACTCCGACGCCTATGTTTTCTACGATGGTCGGGCGAACGGTGTGCTCGAGTGGCCACCGCAAGGGCCGGGTCTCGGCGGCGTGGACGTGCTGCAGGGCGAGTTGTTCGCGAAGTTTCGCTTGGATGTGACGGCGATCACCGGCGTGGTCGGATTCCAGGCCGGTTTCGTCAATCCCGCGACCGGTCTGATCGATCTGTACAGTTCCACGGTGTTGTCGGAGGGTATCAATCCACCGGGGGCCTACCACAGCGAGCTGCAGGTCGGCCCGGCGGCGCTCGGCAACGACGCGCTGGCCATCGTGCTGCGCGTGTTCAGCCTGTCGCCGGGTGACTCGATCAGCTTCTCCGGATTCGGTATCGCGCTCGCGGACGAACCCCTGCCGCAGGCTGTGCCGTTACCGGGCGCGCTCACGCTGGCAGGCCCGGCCGTGTTGGCGCTGCTCGGCAGGGGTAAACCCCGGCGTCGTTCGGTGCGCTGAGCCGGGCACGGCGAGCAGGGCGGCCGACGGGTTGCCGGGGCGGGGGCGGATTCCAGTCCGGCCGTCACGGCAAGCGCGGCTCCGGGCGTCTCGATCCGGTTATCCCCCGGCGTAAGGTGCCGGCTGCGCAACACGGTTCGACTTGAAGGCGCCGCCGCGCGATTGGAGATCGATCCGTCGGCAGAAGGGCCACGCGGCCGACAGCAATGTACGCGGCTGCGCGTGTTCATGATGACCCGAGGAGGGACGAACCCCATGCTTGAAACGACTTTCCTGTCCACCCGCCGCGGCCGGATCGTCGCGGCCCTGGCGCTGCTGCTCCTGACCTCGCGCGCGCCCGCGCTGACCTTGAGCGTGATGGTCGGCGACGACGACGGATTCGGCGGTACGCAGGGGCTGAACAGCGACGCCGGAGATCCGTACACGAACTTCGCCGGACCGGTCATCGCGCCGAGCGGCGCTGCCTATGTCGGGACGGCGGGTCTCGATGCCTCCACCGCGGCGCCCTGGACGCCCTACGCGTTCGAGTTCACATTCGATTGGGATACGACGGCGCTCGCGAGTGTTGCCGACGCGCGGGTGACGGTGCAGAGCGGATCGGTCGCGCGACGAGGCGATGGATCGGGTTACGGATTCGCACAGGTGTCGGCGAGCGGCGTGGGCCTGGGAGACTTCTGGAGCCAGGGCACCGGTGCGGCGGCCAGCGCTGCCGAGGAAAACGTGAAGGCGCATGTGTTCGACGTGTCGACGTTCATCGCACCGGCCGCGCACGGTTCGCTCACTGTTCGCGTCGATGGCACGGCCCTGGTGAATCCGGTCGATCAGTTTGCGCTCGATTTCGCGGTACTCTCGATCTCGGGAACCCCTGTGCCGCTGCCGCCCGCCGCGTTGCTTCTCGGCGGTGGACTCTGCAGCGTCCTGGCGGCGGGCCGCCGTCGCAGGCGTTGCCAGACGGCGAGCCCCGCGTAGGCCCGGTGAATCGCCGTACGACATGCCATGTCACAGGTAGTGAGCGGTGGTGTCTGACACCGCGACCTGACTTCTTGATTTGCTGAAAACCGGTGTCCGCTGCCGGGTACCACGATGCCGCGCCGGGCCGTCCTGGCCGCGTTCAGTTGTCGTCGCTGACCACGTCGACGACCGCGCCGCCGACCTTGAACGGCACCTTGGCGACCGCGATAGCGGCATCGGTCGCGCCACCGATCACGGTGCTCGCACAACCGCTGAACAGGGCGACGAGCAGGGTCGCGAGCAGGCCGCGCCTGTATCCTGCGTAAAATTTCATGTCAATTATTAAAACCGCTCCATAACCAATTGATGATTCTGATTAATCATCTGGTTGATGGCAAGTCGCAGTTCGCCCGCGCCGAGCGTTTGGCGCATCTCAGCCGACGTGCTCGACGAAATCCCCCACGGTCACGATCTTCATGCCGTTGGTGCCGCCGGTATGACCGTGCAGGTCGCCCTTGGTGATGATGACCTGGTCGCCGTCACCGACCACGCCGCGTGATTTCAACACGGCCAGGACTTCGCGCGTGGCCTCGTTGTAGGGAATGGTGCTGACGTCGAAGGCGACCGGGTAGACGTCGCGGTAGAGGGTGACCTTGCGCAGCGTCGCGGGGTGTGGGCTCAGCGCGAAGACCGGGATGGCGGTGTTCATGCGCGACATCCACAGCGTCGTCCGTCCCGATTCGGTCAACGCGGCAATGGCCTTCACGCCGATGCGGTTGGCGCAGTAGATGGCCGACATCGCGATGGCCTCGTCGACGCGCTCGAAGCGCGCGTCGGGCAGGGTCGAGCCGGCCGGGTCGCTCCATTCCGCCTCGGCGCCTTCGCACACGCGTGACATCGCGGCCACCGCGCGGTCGGGGTAGGCGCCGACGCTGGTCTCGCCCGAGAGCATCACCGCGTCGGTGCCGTCGAGCACGGCATTGGCGACGTCGAAGACCTCGGCGCGGGTCGGCAGGGGATTCTCGATCATCGACTCCATCATCTGGGTCGCCGTGATCACCGTCTTGTAATGTCGCCGTGCGCGTGCCACCAGCATCTTCTGCGCGGGCGGCAGGCGCGCGTCGCCGATCTCCACGCCGAGATCGCCGCGCGCGATCATGATGCAGTCGGCCGCGGCAATGATGTCGTCGGCGTGGTCCAGCGCCTCGGCGCGTTCCATCTTGGCGATGATGCCGGCGCTGCCGCCGGCGTCGTGGATGAGGCGGCGCGCCGTCTCGATGTCGGCGCTGCTGCGCGGAAAGGACACCGCGATGTAGTCGGCGCCGTGGGCGAGCGCGTGGCGCAGATCCGCGCGGTCCTTGTCGGTCAAGGCCGGCGCCGACAGCCCGCCGCCCTGGCGGTTGATGCCCTTGTGATCGGACAGCGTGCCGCCGCTGACGACCGTGGTCTCGATGACCCGGCCGCGTACGCGTTCGACGCCGAGCACGAGGCGGCCGTCGTCGACCAGCAGGGTGTCGCCGGCGGCGACGTCGCCCGGCAGTTCCTTGTAGGTGACACCGACGCGCTCGACGCTGCCGGCCTCGGGCGCGAGATCGGCGTCGATGTCGAAGCGCGCGCCCTCGACGAGTTCGACCGCGCCGCCGGCGAAGCACTCGAGGCGGATCTTGGGGCCCTGGAGGTCGGCGATGAGGCCGATCTCACGCCCGGCCGTGATGGCCGCGGCGCGCACCGCCGCGGCGCGCGCGGCATGGTCCTGGGCCTTGCCGTGGGAGTAGTTGAGGCGAGCGGCGTCGAGGCCGGCGGCAACGAGGCGGTCGAGCATCCCGGGCCGGTCGGTGGCCGGCCCGAGGGTGGCGACAATCTTGGTCCGCCTCACGCCCCCGCGCGTGCGTCCAGCACGGCGATGGCGGGCAGGGTCTTGCCTTCGAGGAACTCGAGGAAGGCGCCGCCGGCGGTGGAGATGTAGGAGATGCCGTTGGCGACGCCGAACTGGGCGATGGCGGCGAGGGTGTCGCCGCCGCCGGCGATGGAGAAGACCTCCGCGCTGGCAATCGCGCGGGCCAGCTTCTCGGTGCCGGCGGCGAAGCCGGGGAACTCGAACACCCCGAGCGGGCCGTTCCACACCACCGTGCCGGCGCTGGCGATGATGTCGCACAGCGCCTGCACCGAGTCCGGGCCGAGATCCATGATCATGTCGTCGGCGGCGACCTCGGCGATGGCCTTGACCGTGCCCGGCTCGCCCTCGTCGAAGCGCTTGCCGACGACGACGTCGCTCGGGATCGGGATGTGCGCGTCGCCGTCGATGAGGCGCCGCGCGATGTCGAGCATGTCGTCCTCGCACAGCGATTTACCGATCTCGTGGCCGGCGGCCTTGAGAAAGGTGTTGGCGATGCCGCCGCCGACGACCAGCTGGTCGACCCTGGTCACCAGGGTCTCGAGGAGATCGAGCTTGGTCGAGACCTTGGAGCCGCCGACGATGGCGACCAGCGGTCGCCGCGGTTCGTCGAGCGCCTGGCGCAGGGCATCGACCTCGGCCATGAGCAAGGGTCCGGCGCAGGCCACGGGCGCGAACTTGGCCACGCCGTGGGTCGAGGCCTGGGCGCGGTGGGCGGTGGCGAAAGCGTCGTTGACGAAGACGTCGCAGAGCGCCGCCATGCGCCTCGCCAGCGCCTCGTCGTCCTTGCCTTCGCCGACCAGGAAGCGGGTGTTCTCGCACAGCGTGATGCTGCCCGGTGCGACCGCGACGCCGTCGATCCACTCGGCGGCGAAGCCCACCGGGCGTTCGAGCAGCTTCGCCAGTGCCTCGGCCACCGGCGCCAGCGACTGCGCCGGGTCGACCACGCCTTCCTTGGGCCGGCCGAGGTGGGACATCACCAGCACCGCCGCACCGGCCTTGAGCGCCGCGCGCAGGGTCGGCAGCGCGGCGCGCAGGCGCGTGTCGTCGCTGATCGCGCCGTTCTTCATCGGCACGTTGAAATCCTCGCGGATCAGCACGCGCTTGCCCGCGAGGTCGAGGTCGGTCATGCGCAGCATCGATCAGGCCTTCATCATGGCGATGGTGGTGTCGAGCATGCGGTTGGAGAAGCCCCACTCGTTGTCGTACCACGACAGCACCTTGACCATGGTGCCGTCGATGACCTTGGTCTGGCTCGATTCGAAGATCGAGGAGTGCGGGTTGTGGTTGAAGTCGATCGAGACCAGCGGCTCCTCGTTGAAGGCCAGCACGCCCTTCAGTTCACCGTCGGCGGCCTCGCGCAGGATGGCGGCGATTTCCTTGGCGTCAGTCGCCCGCGCGGCGTTGAAGGTGAGGTCGACCAGCGAGACGTTGATGGTCGGCACGCGCACGGCGTAGCCGTCGAGCTTGCCGTTGAGTTCCGGCAGGACCAGGCCGACGGCGGCGGCGGCGCCGGTCTTGGTCGGGATCATCGACTGCGTGGCCGAGCGCGCGCGGCGCAGATCCGAGTGGTAGACGTCGGTCAGGACCTGGTCGTTGGTGTAGGCATGGATGGTGGTCATGATGCCGTTGATGACACCGATCTTCTCGTGCAGCGGCTTGACCAGCGGGGCCAGGCAGTTGGTCGTGCAGGACGCGTTGGAGACCACGGTGTCACTGGCCTTGAGGACGTGGTGGTTGACGCCGTAGACGATGGTGGCGTCGACATCGTTGCCGGCCGGGGCCGAGATCAGGACCTTCTTGGCCCCGCCCTGGAGGTGGGCCGAGGCCTTGGCCTTGGAGGTGAAGAGCCCGGTGCACTCGTGCACGACGTCGACGCCGAGGTCACCCCAGGGCAGCTTGGCCGGGTCGCGCTCGGCGAACACCTTGATGGCGCGGCCGTTGACGATCATGGTGTCGTCCTTGACCTCGACCTTGCCGGGGAAACGGCCGTGGGCGCTGTCGTAGCGCGTGAGGTGGGCATTGGTATTGGCATCGCCGAGGTCGTTGACCGCGACGATCTCCAACTCGCCGGTGCGCTCGGCCTCGAACAGGGCGCGCAGCACGTTGCGGCCGATGCGGCCATAGCCATTGATGCCAATACGGATGGTCATGGGATGTCTCCTGGGTCGGTTGTCGTTGTCTCGTTCGGGAGCGGGCGCGTTCAGGCACCCGCGAGGTAAGTACGCACTTTCTCCGTGACGCTCGCCTGGTCGAGGCCGAAGTGCTTCGACAGGTCGCCGGCCGGGGCCGAGGCGCCGAAGTCGTCGAGGCCGATGACGAGGCCGTCGAGGCCGACGTAGCGATACCAGCCCTGGGTGCTGCCGGCCTCGATGGCAATACGGCGGGTGAGCGCACGCGGCAGCACCGCCTCGCGCCATGCCGCGTCCTGGCGTTCGAAGACTTCCACGCAGGGCATGGAGACCACACGCAGCGCAGCGCCGGCGCCGTTCATGGCCAACGCCGCCTGGCGGGCGAGCTCGACCTCGGAACCGGTGGCGATGATCACTGCCTCGGCCACGCGCGCGGGCTCGAGGAGGACGTAGCCGCCGCGCGCCATGGCGGCGAGTTGGGCGTCGTCGCGCGCCTGCGCCGGCAGGCCCTGGCGCGAGAGCAGGAAGCAGCTCGGGCCGTCGCGGCGCTCGATGGCGGCAACCCAGGCGGCGGCGGTCTCGGCGGCGTCGGCCGGGCGCCACACGTCGAGCTTGGGAATGAGGCGCAGCGAGGCGGCGTGCTCGATCGGCTGGTGGGTGGGGCCGTCCTCGCCGAGCCCGATGGAATCGTGGGTGTAGACGAACAGGCTGCCCTGGCCCATCAGCGCCGCCATGCGCACGGCGTTGCGCGCGTAGTCGGAGAAGACCAGGAAGGTGCCGCCGTAGGGAATGACCCCGCCGTGCAGCGCCATGCCGTTCATCATCGCGCTCATGGCGAACTCGCGCACGCCGTACCACACGTAGTTGCCCGACTTGTCGGCGGCGGTGATGCCGCGGCTGGCCTTGTGCCAGGTGAGGTTGGAGCCGGTGAGATCGGCCGAACCACCGACCAGTTCCGGCAACGCCGCGCCGAGGCGGTCGAGCACGCGCTCGGAGGACTTGCGCGTGGCGTCCTTGCCGCCGGCGGCGGCGATGTCGGCGACGATGGCGCGCGCGCTGTCGGCCCAGTCGGCCGGCAGCCGGCCGGCCATGACGCGCTCGAACTCGGCGGCCTCGGCCGGGTACTTGTCGCGGTAGGCGGCGAGCACCTCGGTCCATGAGCGCTCGGCGGCGGCGCCGGCGGCGCGTGCGTCCCAGGCCGCGTAGAGCGCGTCGGGGATCTCGAACGGCGGGTAGCGCCAGCCGAGATTCTCGCGCGTGGCGGCAACCTCGTCGGCGCCCAGCGCGGCGCCGTGGCAGGACTCCGTGCCGGCCTTGTTCGGCGAACCCCAGCCGATGGTCGTCTCGCAGCAGATCAGGGTCGGCTGGGTGGTGTTGGCGCGGGCCGTCTCCAGCGCCACCCGCACGGCGTCGGCGTCGTGGCCGTCGACCGCCGGAATGACCTGCCAGCCGTAGGCCTCGAAGCGCGCCGGGGTGTCGTCGCCGAACCAGCCCTCGACCTCGCCGTCGATGGAAATGCCGTTGTCGTCGTAGACCACGATGAGCTTGCCGAGCCCCAGCGTGCCGGCCAGCGAGCAGGCCTCGTGGGAGATGCCTTCCATCAGGCAGCCGTCGCCGGCGAAGACGTAGGTGTGGTGGTCGACGAGGTTCAGTCCCGGCTTGTTGAAGCGTGCCGCGAGGTGGGCCTCGGCCAGCGCCATGCCGACGGCATTGGTCAGGCCCTGGCCGAGCGGTCCGGTGGTGGTCTCGACCCCGGGCGTATCGTGGTACTCGGGGTGGCCGGGGGTCTTCGAGCCGAGCTGGCGGAAGTTCTTGATCTCCTCCAGCGGCAGGTCGTAGCCGCTCAGGTGGAGCAGGGCGTAGAGCAGCATCGAGCCGTGCCCGTTGGACAGCACGAAGCGGTCGCGGTTGGCCCAGTGCGGGTTGGCCGGGTTGTGGCGCAGCAGGTCGCGCCACAGCACCTCGGCGATGTCGGCCATGCCCATGGGGGCGCCCGGATGGCCCGAGTTGGCGGCCTGCACGGCGTCCATGGCCAGGGCGCGGATGGCATTGGCCAGCTCGCGGCGCGACGGTGCGGTGGCCGTCTCGCGCCGCACGGTCTGCGGGTCGCTCATGTTCGTGGTACCTCGACGGGTGGTGGTCCAGCGTGGGCCACGGCACGCGCCGGGTCGGCGGGCACGGCGGCCATCGTTCTTTGCTTGTTTCGAGTCTGCTTGCCGGGCGGGCCGGCCGTTGCGCCCGGGCGACCGAGCACCGGGGCGCGACAGCTCGGCGAAGGCGCCGGGAGCGCCGGCATTTTAGCCCGGATTCCCCCGGTGTGTCCGTTGCGCGGGCGTCGGATTGCGCACGAGCACGTGCCGCGCGGAACGCGTGCCGCGGCGCGCCTGCTGCCGCGACGGCTGCGCTGCCACGGGCCTGGTACGACGCCTGCCGGTTAGCACAACGTCGCCGGCTCGGGGATAATCGGCGGGCTCCCCCGACCGAGGCCTCCGACCAGCCCATGACCACGTCCGCCCGCGGCCGCGCCGATGCCCGTGCGCATCTCAGTTTCGAATTCTTCCCGCCGCGTACGGCCGAGGCCCAGGCGCGCCTGGCGGTGACCCGCGATCGCCTCGCCGCGCTCGCGCCCGAGTTCTTCTCGGTGACCTTCGGCGCCGGCGGCAGCACCCGCGAGCTGACGTTCGAGACCGTGCTCGAGCTGCGCGCCGCGACCGGTGTCGACAGCGCGCCCCACGTCTCCTGCATCGGCTTCGCGGCCCGGGCCATCGCCGAGATCCTCGAGCAGTTCCGCGCCGCCGGCATTCGCCGCCTGGTGACCCTGCGCGGCGACATGCCTTCCGGTTCGACCGGCTTCGGCGAACTGCGCTACGCCAACGAGCTGGTCGAGTTCATCCGCCGCGAGAGCGGCGACCATTTCCACATCAGCGTCGCCGCCTATCCCGAGGTTCACCCGCAGGCCCCCGGCGCGGCCGCCGACCTGGCCAACTTCAAGCGCAAGGTCGACGCCGGCGCGAACGACGCCATCACGCAGTATTTCTACAACGCCGATGCCTACTTCCGTTTCGTCGAGGCGGCGCGGGCCGCCGGCATCGGCATCGACATCATTCCCGGCATCATGCCGATCACCAGCTTCTCCGGCCTGAAACGCTTCTCCGACATGTGCGGCGCGGAGATCCCGCGCTGGATGCTCAAGCGCCTGCAGGACTACGGCGACGATCGCAGCGCCATCCAGGCCTTCGGCGTCGAGGTCACGACGCGGCTGTGCGAACAGCTGCTGGCCGGCGGCGCGCCCGGGCTGCACTTCTACACCATGAACCAGCACGACGCGCCGCGGGCGATCTGCGCCAATCTCGGCCTGGACAGCGGATCGACCGGGTGACGGGCACCGGCGAGCGCCCCTTGCTGCTCCTGGTCGACGATGACGAGCTCATCGTCGACGCCCTCGGTTTCGCGCTGGGCGACGAGTTCGATCTCCTCACGGCCGGTTCCCGCCAGGCGGCCGTCGAGACCCTGCGTGCGGCGCCGCGCCAGCCGGCCCTGGCGCTGGTCGATCTCGGCCTGCCGCCGCTGCCGCACCATCCCGACGAGGGCTTCGCGCTGATCGGCGAGCTGTTCGCGTTCAACCCCCACATGAAGGTGCTGGTGCTGTCGGGCCAGAACGAGCGCGGCAACATCCAGCATGCACTGACCCTGGGCGCGGTCGATTTCGTCGCCAAGCCGTGCGATGCCGAACTCCTGCGTGCCCGCCTGCGCCACCAGCTCATGCTGCTCGAAGCGGAGGGGCCGGGCCGCCCCGGCGACCACGACGACGAGCTGCTCGCCGGCACCAGCAGTGCCATGGCAACCCTGCGCGCGCTGGTCGAGCAGTTCGCCGACACCCCGTTCCCGGTGCTGGTGGAGGGCGAATCGGGCAGCGGCAAGGAACTCGTCGCGCAATGCCTGCACGCCGCGAGTGGCCGCCGCGATCAGCGCATGCTGACCCTCAACTGCGCCGCCTTCCGCCCCGAGCTGCTCGAAGCGCAGCTCTTCGGCCATGCCCGCGGTGCCTTCACCGGCGCCGACAAGGCCCGCGCCGGTTTCTTCGAGGAAGCCGCCGGCGGCACCCTGTTCCTCGACGAGGTCGGCGAGATGCCGCTCGACCTGCAGGCCAAGTTCCTGCGCGTGCTGGAGAACGGCGAGTACTACCGGCTGGGCGAGACCAGCAGCCGGCGCACCGATGCACGCGTCGTCGCGGCGACCAACCGCGACCTGCGCGAGCGCGTCCGCGCCGGCGAATTCCGCGCCGATCTCTTCCACCGCCTCACGGTGCTCACCCTCAACGTGCCGCCGTTGCGCAGCCGCGGCGACGACTGGCGGCTGCTGCTCGAGCGCTTCCAGCGCCAGTACGCCGATTCGATCAAGCCCTTCGTGCTCGCGCCGGACGCCGAGGCACAGCTCGCCAGGTACAGTTTTCCCGGCAACGTGCGCGAGTTGCGCAATATCGTGATCCGCCTCGGCGCCAAGTACCCGGGGCAGACGGTGAGCGCGTCGCAGCTCGCCGCCGAGCTCGAGTTCGACTATGCCGAGGCCGCGCCGGCGATGGCGACGGGTGGCGACCTCGCGCTGCGCATCCGCAGTCCGGGTTTCCGTCTCGACCGCGAGCTCGAGGCCCTGGAGCGGGCCTACATCGAAACCGCGCTGGCCCTGGGCGAGGGCAACCTGAGCAAGGCCGCGCGGCTGCTCGGCGTCAACCGCACCACCCTGTACAGCCGACTCGCGCGCCTCGGCCTCGGCCCGGCCGCTGACGGCGCCTGAGCGCGGCACACCAGCGGAGCAGTCATCGTGTACGAGCAGCATTTCGGTCTCGCCAAGCCGCCGTTCCGCATCACCCCGGATCCCGAGTTCTTCTTTCCCGGTGGCAACCGCGGCGCGGTGCTGGAGGCCCTGTGCTACGCCGTCAGTCGCGGCGAGGGCATCGTCAAGGTGGTCGGCGAGGTCGGCAGCGGCAAGACCATGCTGTGCCGCATGCTCGAGCGCGAGCTGCCCCCCAGCTGCGAGATCGTCTACCTCGCCAACCCACGACTCGGTCCGGGTGAGATCCTTCACGCCATCGCCTTCGAGCTGAAGCTGGCAGTCGCCCCGGGCGACCCGCGCCTGAAGGTGATGCACGCCCTGCAGGATTACCTGCTCGCCGCCCATGCCGAGGGTCGCCGCGTCATCATGTTCGTCGAGGAAGCCCAGGGCATGCCGCTCGACTCGCTCGAGGAGATGCGCATGCTGAGCAACCTCGAGACCACCCGCGACAAGCTGCTGCAGATCGTGCTGTTCGGTCAGCCGGAGCTCGACGACAAGCTGAACACCCATGAAATCAGGCAGTTGCGTGAACGGATCACGCACAGCTTCGAGCTCGCCCCGCTCGACCGCGGCCAGATCCGGGACTACCTCGTGACCCGCGTGCGGGCCAGCGGTTACCGCGGCAACGATCTCTTCTCGCCCGCCGCGGTGGCCGAGCTGGCACGCCACTCGGAAGGCCTGTTGCGACGCATCAACGTGCTCGCCGACAAGGCCTTGCTGGCCGCCTTTGCCGCCAACGCGGCGACCGTGACCCCGGCCCACGTCCGCCTCGCCGCGCGCGACAGCGCGTTCGGCCCGGGCGCGCGGCCGCGGCGCGGGCGGCGGGTACTGGCGGTGCTGGCCGCGGCGTCACTCGCCGCGGTCGCCGTCGTCGCGTGGCTGAGTGCGACGCGGGAAAATCTCCCCCCTGCCAGCGCTGCTGCGCCGGCCGTCGCGCCGTCCGCCGCTGCGCCGGCTAAGCTGGAAGCGGTTGTGCCGGCAGCGGCGCCGCCGCCGCCGGCCGTCGCGGTGGCGCCGGCACCGTTGCCGACGGTCGACCCGGCCACCGGACTGGTCACGCTCGAGCATCTCGCGCCGCGCCTGGCGCCGCTGCCCGAGGCGACCGGCGAGAGTCCTTCCGAGGGCGGTGAATGAACCGAATAATCTTCGAAATTTTAGATAGTTGTATTTAAAATATCATGTGGTATCTTGAGACGCTGGGGGGCCTGCCGGCCGCACGCACGGGCGTATTCAAATGATCAGACGAGTCCTTACGAGCCTGCTTCTGCTCGTCGTTGCCACCAGTTGCAGCGAACTGCGCCCGCAGGCCGTGCCGCAACCCACCGGGCACCTCGAGGAGCCCGCCGCCGCGCCGGCGCAAAATATCCCGGACATCGTCCAGCAGGTGCCCTTCGTGCCGCCGCCGCAGGCCGTGCCGGAATCGGAGCGTTACACCGTGGTGGTCAACGACGTTCCCGTGCGCGAACTGCTGTTCGCGCTCGCCCGCGACGCCGAGCTCAACATCGACATCGCCGGCGACGTCGACGGCCGTGTCACCCTCAACGCGATCGACCAGACCCTGCCGCAGATCCTCGAGCGCGTCGCGCGCCAGGTGGACCTGCGCTACGAGATCGCCAACGGCACCGTGGTCATCTCGCCCGACGAGCCCTATTACCGCACCTACGACGTCGGTTACGTCAATCTCTCGCGCGATACCGACACCACCGTCAACGTCGCCACGCGGGTGGCGACGACGGGCGAGAGCAGCATCGAGGGTTCGGGCGGCTCGGGCAGCGGCAGCAGCAGCGGCGGCGGTTCCGGCGGCGGCAACAACTCGTCGTCGACGCGCCTCACTTCGCGCTCCTCCAACCGCTTCTGGGAGACGCTCGAGAACAACATCCTCGCCCTGCTCGGCGAAACCGGACGTCGCAGCGGCGGCGACATCTCCGACCGGGTGATCATCAATGCCGCTGCCGGCATGATTTCGGTCCGCGCGACGGCGCAGGAGCACGAGCGCATCGCGGATTTCATCGACAAGGTCCTGGTCAGCGCGCGGCGCCAGGTGATGATCGAGGCGACCATCGTCGAGGTCACCCTCAACGACCAGTACCAGGCCGGGGTCGACTGGACACTGTTCCTCGAACAGGGCGGGACCGGCTTCAACTTCGATCAGAACCTGCTCGGCGCGGTCTCCGACGGCGTCATCGACAACGCCATCTCCTCGGCCACGCTCGGTTACATCGATCCCAGCGTCGGCGACAATGCCGTTTCCGCCAGTGTCCGCCTGCTGCGCGAGTTCGGCGATGCCAAGGTGCTGTCCAGCCCGCGGCTGATGGTGCTGAACAACCAGACCGCGATCCTCAAGGTGGTCGAGGAACTGGTCTATTTCACCGTCGACGTGACCAACCGCGACGGCGGCTTCAATACCCAGGGCCGCACGATCGTCGAGTCCGAGGTCAACTCGGTACCGGTGGGCCTGGTCATGGCGGTGACGCCGCAGGTATCCGCCTCCGACGAAGTCACCCTGACGGTACGCCCGACCATCTCGCAGAAGGTCGGCGACGCGGTCGACCCCGGGGTGCAGCTGGCGGCGCAGTTCAACGGCGCCAACGGCGCCAACATCACCAACACGGTGCCGATCATCCGCGTGCGCGAGATGGAATCGGTGCTCAAGCTGGTCGACGGCCAGATCGGCGTGCTCGGCGGCCTGATGCAGGACGACATCCGCACCGGCAACCGCCAGATCCCGGGCCTGTCGAAGCTGCCGCTACTGGGTGACATGCTGTTCAACACCGAGGAGTTGACCAACACCAAGACCGAGCTGGTGATCTTCCTGCGCCCGGTGGTGGTCCACGATCCCAACGTCGAGACCGATCTCGCCGGCTACCGCGAATACCTCGGCTCGCGCAACCGCCCGCCGCGCCTCGGTGCACAGGCCGGCGACACGCCTTGATTGCAGGCGCGCGGAGAATCGCTTCATGAGCCTGTTGATGGATGCGTTGCGCCGCGCCGAGCAGGAGAAGAAGGCACGCGAGGCGCAGGGCGGTGACGCCGCCCGCGACGGTGACGACACGCGCACCGAAGCAGGCGGCAATGTCGACGCCGACGTCACTGCCCGCCGCACGCCGATCGCCGGGCCCGACGATGCCACCATGCAGATCGAGCCGGCGGCAGTGGCCGCGGCGACCCGCGGCGAACCCGAGGATCTCGCCCTCGACCTTGCTGGCGACGACGACGGCATCACCGTCACGCGCAAGCTGAGCGGCGACGACTCCAGCGCCTTCGACCTCGCCGACGACGGTACCGACAGCGGCCCCGCCGTGCGCGACGGCGATCTCAGCCGCTCGATGTCGCTCGACGATCTCGCCCTCGAACCCATCGAGGGCATCGAGGCGTTCGAGGACGATGGCGACGAGGACGACGGCAGCCTGGTGACCGACGAGACCAGCGAGGCCGCGGTGCCCGGCAACACCCACACCTTCGGCGGCAGCACCACCACGGGCGGGCGACCGCGTGTCGACCAGACCGCCACGATGCCCTCGGCGCGCGCCGTCGAGCGTGAGATCGACGCCTACTTCGATCAATCGCAGTCGATGGAAGTCCCGCGCGGCCGGGTCAACAACGATTTCACCCTCGAGGACGTCGCTGCGCACACCGTGGTCAGCGCGCAGACCGTGTTCGAGGCCAGCCGTCGCCCGCGCAGCAACCGCCTGTTCATCGTCGTCGGCGCGATCGCCGTACTGATCGTGCTCTGCATCGGCGGCGTAGCGCTGTTCTACGCCCAGCAGAGCCCGGGCCCCCGCCCGCTGCCGTCGCCGATGGTGGCCGATGGCGTCGAGCGCCCGCGGGTGCGCGAGCTGCCCGTGGTCCCGCTGGACGAGGCGCCGTCGCCCACGCCGCTCGAAGTGCCGCGCATCGATACCACCACCGGGCCGGGCACCGCCGCCGCGGTCGCCGCGATGGACGCCGGGCCAGCGGCAAGCGCACCGTCCGCGGCCGACGTGGCCGGCACCCCGGCGACGGACCTGCCACCTGCCGCGCCGGCGAATGCGGAACCCGTTGCGGTCAGCACGCCGCTGCC